>NZ_LILC01000027.1 GCF_001274935.1 Priestia koreensis
AGGCAATCAAGTGCTTTAAGTTTATAAATATTTGCAAGTTTTATAAGTTATTTTAGTATTGACAGTATGACATCTGTTTTACTACATGGCAAGTGTAACGTTTAAACACTTTAGCTTGTTTAATCTCGTGTGTTTCGTCCCTCTGACATCCATAAGTGGTCCCATGTAAGTAAAATGTCATCTCGCTTATTCTAGCTCTTATTGCTTAATTGTCAAAATAGCACTCCTTTATAGTCTAGCCTTCATGAGTTATTAATTCAAATTCAAGGATATCTTTAACTGTATACAATTAAAAAACTATTATTTCCTTGTTTATCACCATGAGCTTTGTCATTCTCGTCAGTTTGTTAGTTATTCCATATTTATACTGTCCTTTCCATTCAAAAGGTCTAGCCCAATTTTCGTTCTTTTCTCGCTATCCATGTTCTTATTGCTCAATAAATCTTCCAGATTAAACTTGATATTTTATTTTAACTCATTAGTCTGCTTATCAAGTAATCGACAGGAGATTTGTTTCGCTCCAACAAAGTAATATTTTTCACTATTGAAACCCTCAGCAATGAACTTAAAAATATAATTACCTTTATCCACTTCAAATTTATCTGTTAAATTCTCTATTTCTTCCTCAGTAGCTAATCTAATTACGGGATATGATGTATCTGTTTTCCAGCCAAAAGGTAGAGAAACAAAGTGCACTTGCTCAAAATTAATCTCAATATTAACCTTTTTTATTGTATTATCCAACCGGCCTATAATTGTCAAATCCCATCCATTTGATAAAGCAACATCAAAATCCATCCATAGCTCTTGAGAAGCATATTCATTGATTCGTGTTATTACTTGAAGTACTTCATTTTCATTCATAAAAACCCTTTGTTCACTCAATATTGTCACTTCCTCATCTATTTAACTGAATATGCGTATCTTTTGCAGCCTCTTCATTAAATAAAGGGTTCGGCCGCCCATCTTTATGTGTTTCCTTTAATGTACTTTCATGGTGCCATTTCCCATTGGAATCCATATATTCTGTTCCGTTACCAGGCTTCTGTCTTCCCACTCTATAAATACTTCCCGATTTTCCATACTGAGTTTCAGCTTCGTGAGCTCTTATCTCGTATTTATAATCACCATCAACCCACTTTTCTTTGAATCTTCCCGGTAATTCATCTAGCCCTTGTCGCTTCATTACTTCATCTAAGAAATCTTCAGGGTTAGTTGTTTTAGTCAAATCGACTTTACCCGTACCCTTAGTACTCTCAACCCGCTCAATCTTTCGATTCCCATCAACCTTATACTGAGCACCTTTTTTATTTTTCATACTCTCTAGCTGCGCTTTTGAAACCTTCTCCACGACTGTACGCGTTTTAGGTGGTTCGACCGATCGGCGGTTGTTTGCAGGTGGGGTTTCGTTTCTGTTACTCGGCAAATCATCCCCTTGACGACTGGCCGTCCAATAGCCTTCTCCTATCAGTCGATCTTCTAAGCTGTTTGGATTCCTTAAAAGTGCATCCAGTTTTGTTTGCGTTCGATTTGCAATCGCTTCCGTATGACTTTTTGTAGCCTTAGATAACTTACTTAATTTTTCTAGCTTCGATACTTTGGATACTTTGTCCACACCTTTTGTACCCAGTACCCCAATCGCAACACTCGTGGCGATGTAAGAAAGCGCATGCGCTCTACTTTCGGCATCACCGTGGACGATTTGTTCGTTCCATGACTTCGCGATGCTTTGTCCGATGCTTTTTGCGACTCCTGTTGGATCGTCCCAGACCGCTTTAGCACCTTTTGCGATGTTTTTCCCGGTTTCAATCGGATGGGTCACAAGCTGTACAGCATCATGCCACGTATCACCAATCGCATCGCCTGCTCCGTCCGAAAATCCGTCCCAACTCTTTTCAGCCGTTTCGACCACGTATTCGGTGCCTTTCTTCACTTTGTCCACACCTGCGTCCCAAGTATCCTTTGTAGCGTGGGCCGCATGCTGCACACCACCTGATACATCATCCCATGCATCCGCAAACGGCGCTAAGAACCCTAACTCTTCTCTTCTTTTCGCCTCTTCCGCTAACCGCCTCTTCTCAAGGGCTGCTTCTTTTTTGGCTTTAACACGGTCAGCGTGCGCTTTCCGCTCGGCTTTCTTTTCCTTCACATACGCCACAGCCTCAGCGTCTGCCCCTTTTGTGAGCTGATAGGCTTCGCTCGCATGGTAAGACTTGGAGTTAAAAAACATCGGTGAGGCGCTGCCGTTTTGTTTCGTGGCGTTGATTAACGCTTGGATGTTTTTGTTCACCACATCGTAGAACTGCTTCATTTTATCATAATCACCAACAAGATCTTGGTCAAGTTCGTCTACGGCTTCAATGGTGTGCAGTCGTTTTGTATCGGAGTCATCAATATGCTTATCGTATTGTTCACTCGAAAATACGCTCAGTGAGAGAATATCGTCGATTTGATGAAAAATGCCCTGTAGCGCATCCTTCTGATCCGCTACCATCTTTTTCGCCTGCTTTGTGCTCGCATCTAAGTTTTGTTCTAAAAACGGCACCGCAACAAACGTTTCCCCTGCTAAATGGGCTTCTGCCATCTTTGTATGAACCGTTTTAAAGAACGCAATGTGCGTTTCAATTAAATTCAGCCACTGATCGGCAATTTCAATGTGCGCTTTATAAAACGCTTTAATGTTATTCGCACCTTTTCCTTTAAAATCATTTTCTAGGCTAGTGATTCCTTGAAAAGATGTTTTTAATCGTTTGATTTGGTCTTTTAAACTGGTATAAGCGGCTACACGCTCTTTCGCCGCAGCGGAGAGCGTGCTCGCTTCATAAATAGCATTTTGCACTAATCAAGCCTTCCTCTCTATCCATCGAGTATGCTTACTAGTTAAATGGTGTCATTTGTTGCTTTACCATTAGTTACGAACCATTGATTCATCCTGTTCTTTTAACAAATCTACGTTTTTTTGCGTGTCTTCTAAATTCTTCGTTAATACTTGAATGTATTGTGTGACAAGATTTGAGATCGCCACTTCTTGTTCTTTCCACTTCGTCGTAATGTCTAATACGTTTTTACCAATTTCGTCAGCGCTGAATTCGGGGAACGAAATGCTGTCCTTAGCTGATGCAACGCTCTTAATCTCACTTGTCACCGCTTTGTAGTCCAATTTAATTATCGTTGACATCGTCACAGACTCCCTTTAATAAAACTAATTTTGCTCGCTACTTCTGACATGAGCTTTTCTCCTTGATTTTGGATACTTTCAACTGCTGCATGTCCTTCATGCTGAATTTTATCCATCATCGCAGATCCTTTTTCAGCTAGCACACTCGTTTCATGCGCTAGGAAGCTTAGCTTGTTGAGAGCACTTCGTTCAAGTTCAAGCAAACTGATTTTACTATCAATAGAGCTTATATACTCCTCGTAATCGTCTGTTAAAATGCGATTTAGTTCTTTTTTAGCACTTGATCGATCTTTATCAAATTTCGTCGCGCGTTCACCTGTCCAGCTCTCGCCAAGCTCTGGATTAGTCACAAGCTTGAGCTCATTCATCGAAATTGTTTTTTCTTCTAAAATATCTTTTTTCGCCGTTTCAAGACGCTGAATTTTTTCATTGATTTCGGCTACTTTTGCTGAAATCGACTGTGATATTGCCTCTAGTTCATGTGCAACACCCATTTGTAACACCTCCGTGCTATACATAATTTCCATATTTTATAGTATAAAATGTTCACACCATAACCTAAATAGGAAGATTCTCTCTTTTTTCAAGTGTTTTTTACAAATCAACCTCAAAAAGAGGAATAAATACCCATTTAACTTTCATTAGTAACTATAATAGGAAAGGTTTTATGGACCTCTGTCTCTTTATCTATCTTTATCCTACCAAAAAACATAGGCCATTTTTGGTTGTTCTAAAGAGTTTCTATTTCTCTGATGTCCGTAATATTCTTGGTAGAAGCAAAGCGAACAATAGAATGATACTAATGAACAGCACGCCGCCTAACGTCCATTTGAGCGTGGAGGATACCTTTGAGGAAGCAACACTTTCCGCCCCTCCTCGAACAGATACAGGTGGAGCGGAAAACAAATGAAGCTCTTTTACCTGTGAAGCAAGCGTTGTTTTCTTTTTTCCTGTATCTTTAAACAGCTGCGCATTTAGTTCATTTTCTTCTTTTTTCTTTGTGCGCTTAAAATCAAGCCCTTGAAACTCTTCGGGGAGATTTTGAATTTCATCTCCTTGACGAAGTGAATTTGGATCATATTCAAGGTCGTTTTTCTTGTATTCATTGGGCTTAAGGCGGTCAATATCGTCAGCCGCATAGACCGTATGAATAGGTAAAAAGAGAAGGACCATCAAAATGAAGGTCCCTCGTATCTGTTTGTTAGGCGTCATAAGTCTCATCACTCTCCACTCGGTGGTTGTTCGATTTCATAAAACGAACAACGGCTGGTAGGGCAGCTAAAATGACAATAAGGCCAACCAATGCAATAACCGCTGATGTAAATAATGTGTGCGTGTCATATTGAATCGACATATACACTTTTGATACCGGATCTTCATACCCGAAGTTCGGCATAGACAATGTTAATAGCGGCGTAATAAAGAATAAAATGAGTATGACTGTAACAATCCATCCAACAAAGTTACTTGCAAGGAACGCAAGCTGGACAATGAGGGAGGTTGCGACAAGCAATAGAATCGTATATACCGACCACTGAATGGAACGGTCATCGGATAAGGTATAAATGTTTAAACTAAAAATGCTGATCATTAATCCAACAATTAAGTTTAATAGACCAAATAACGCTGCTCGTACTAAAAGAGGCGCTTTTCGATAATAATGGCTGAAATATCCAATTAGTAAGCTACTAATCAAGATAATGACCATAATAACAACCGGTGGCACTTCTTTAATCTTCTCTGCCGGTACATCTCCTTTTATTTGAACAGGATTTGCTAGATAGTTATACACGTAGTTATTTGGCTGACCGTTAATGGACGTGTTGCTTAAAATTTTATAAACATCCCCATGCACAAGCTTTGTGGAGTCTACATTTTTTGCCCATTTCGTATTTAGTTCATCCGCTTTTGCTTGAACGTCATTGACTCGTTTTTGAAGATCTCCGGTATAGGTCACGACTTTATCCTGACGCTCCCCGAGAGATTCAATTAACGAATTCATACCTTGAAGCTCTTGGCCCATGCTTCGTTGCAATGAAACAAGTCCCCCTACGTTCGGATCTGCTTCTTGCTTTGGATCATTGGTCTGCTGAAGGATTTCAGTCATCGTGTTCGCACGATCTTGAACCTGTGTTAAATCTGTGATCATCGTACTTTGTTCTTGGGCAATAGTTTGTTGATATTGCTCCACAAAGTTTGCCACCACATCATTTAAGTTTGTCGATTGATCTTTAGAAGCATCAACGTTTTCCTTCAAACTATTTCCAAGTTCCTCCGTATTCCCTGTTCCGTACACAATGCTTCCAACACGTTCATTCGTTCCATCGCTATTTAACAGAACGCTCTTTGTATCAGTGCGACTTACTTGATTTAACGCCTGCTCGTATTTTGAAAGGTAGTCATTATAATCAATCAACGCTTTAATATCGGACGTTTGAATGACTGGACTAAATTCCTCTTGAAGTCGCTGTTTGCGCTCGTCTGATAGAAGGTAAGACGACTGAATGCGCTCTTCTTTTTGCTTAATTAACGCGACAATGGTCGCCACATCTTCCTTGCGTTCATCAGGTAGTTTTGTCATATCATCTACAAAAGCTTTTAAAGCTTCGTATCGTTCATTCAGATCTTTGTAGTTTGCTGATAATTCATCATAGGCTTTTTGCAGCTTCTGTAAATCACCGTTGTTTTGCTGTTGCTGTAGCTCTAACAGCTGCTTCTGTACTTCTGCAAATCGCTTCTGCAAGTCATCGTACTTTTGCTGTAGCTCAGATGAATCAGATGGTGCTGATGGTGCTGATGGTGCTGATGCTTGTTCGGCTAATTTTTTCTCTACTGCCTCAATGCGAGCGGCAACATCCGTTAAGGATTCAATCGCTTCCGTTACTTCTGGTGTTTTTTCACCCGTCATTTCTTCAAGCTTCTTTTTCGTTTCGGATACCTTTGCTGCAAGAGCCGTTAACTCTGCACGTTCAGCCTCAAATGACGGCCCGTTGTCTGGTGGCGTTGTACCCCCATCTCCTGGTGGCGTTGTGCCTCCGTCTCCGGGTGGCGTTGTGCCTCCGTCTCCGGGTGGCGTTGTACTTCCATCTCCGGGTGGCGTTGTACCTCCATCTCCGGGTGGCGTTGTACCCCCGTCTCCTGGTGGTGTTGTATCCCCGTCTCCTGGTGGTGTTGTACCCCCGTCTCCTGGTGGTGTTGTGCCCCCGTCTCCTGGAACTTCAGGGTCTGGCTTTTCAGGAGTTGGTACTTGTAGCTCCTTTCGAAGCGGCATAAGCTTTTCCTCTAGCTCGTTAAACGCTGTAATTGCTTCTTGCTGGCGATACTGATCTAATAAATCGTTATTAAACGTCTTCAAATCGCTTTCCTGTGTAGCAGACTTGTCTGCCTGTGCTACTTGTAACTCCTCTGCCATCTGTGACTGTGCCTGTAGCTGTTGCTCTAATGATGAAATGCTACTCGACACTTGACTTGTTTGATCTTGGAATAGCGCTTGAATGCCTTCTTGATTCTCACCTACATGCTGAATGCTTGTTTGCAAGCTTTGCAGACTTGCTGCCTGTGCTTGCTGCAATAAAGAATCCTGCGCTTCTTGATAAGCCTTGTATTGATCGACATATTGTACAAAGCTTTCTAGGTTCGCTTCAATTTGCTGAACGTCTTCTTTTCGAGTCGCTGATCCTTTTTCCGCATTTTTTACACTTTCTTGAATCTGTTCGAGCGTTTTCTTTTGGTTATCAAGCTCTCCTGCTAAATCCTTCGACCCTGGCTTGTAAAACGCAAGCATCGTCTTTTGGAACTTGATTTCCTTATCTAAAATGTTGTCAAACTTTCCGCGCACATCATCCATTTCTTGCGCGACGTAGTTCCAGTAGCGAGATGTAATTTCATTACTCGCTTTTGATGACGCCGCTTCTAGCTCACGCACGACCTTCTGCTTATCAACAGACGTGAGACGGCTTTGGACACGATACTGAAGACTTGCCTTTTCAGGACGATTATCCGTATACGTAAGAGCACTGCTTGAGTAATTTGACGGAATGTAGACAACCGCCTCGTATTGTCCGCTTTTTAATCCTTGATTCGCAACCGAGCGGGTCACGTTTTTCCACTCGTATTGTGAATCTTTTTGTAAAATCGGAGCTACTTTCGCTCCGAAATCAACCTCTTTTCCCCCATCCGTTCCTCCAACACCTCGGTCCTCGTTTACCACTGCAATCTGACCTGAAGCCGTATCAGATACTTTTAGCGGGTTGTCACCAACATATTGGAAAAACAGAGCCGGAAGCGCCAGTATTAAAACGATGGCTAATACGAGCTTAACGCCGTACCTTTGCTTCTCACTCATGTTAAGATCTTCCTTTCAACAGTGCATAATGGGATTTGAATGCGCGTTGCTTTACCATTTTCAACGAAATATCCAAATCCAGGATTAATATCTGGCTCTCTGCGATCATACGACAGCGTAAAGAGAGTTTGTTCGGATTTTTTCATTAGCAGCAGTGCTTGAGATACCTGCTTGAGCTCCGTTGTTAATGCATCGAAGCCCTTTGAGAAATCCGTTGGAACACCCGCTGCCACTAAATTAAATCCTAAGTGACCATAGTTTTTCATTAGCTTTGTAATACGTTCTTGCAGAAGAGCATCAATGGTTTTTTGGAATCGTCCAAACCCATCAATCACAAGAAGAATGGGCGTATAGGATAGGTTTTGTACCGTACCCTGATGAACGGCATCCAAGTACTGCTGTTCACGCTCTTGTAACGTTGCTTCTGTGGCATCAAGCCAAGCCACGATTTGCTCTTTTGTTTCGACATACTGAATTTGCTCTTCTCCTGCGTAAGCGGTCAAGCCTCGGTCAATGGAATCAAATAACCCAATATGGTGAATTCCTTGTGACATAGCGGTTGTTAGAAACAACTTCACGGCATTGGTTTTTCCTTTAAACCCTGGTCCCATGATTAAGAAATGTTTATTTTTCTTAAAGCTCATGTGAACCGGACGAACGGTTTCTTCATCGAGGCCAAGTGGCACAACCCCAATATCATGTACAGTTCTGCGATGCTCTAGTAGTTCATCTAAATGAAGCTCAGCAGACAGCATTGGCACTGGATCTGGCATTTCCTGTTCGCAATATTTCACTTTTAGTGCTTGTACGTCTTGTTTGATACGCTCTGAAATGTCAAAGTCATTTTCTCCATCAGCCGGTAAGAACATTTGAGCAAAAAAGGCGTTATCTGTTTTGATAATTGCTCGGCCTGGTATTGCTTCTAGTTTATATGGCACTCTTCCTAAAACTGAATAAGACTCTGAGCTATCCATAAGGTAATGAACAACCTTTGTTTTTAAGTTATTCATGAGTGATTGACGGACAGAGTTAATGCGGGTCGCTGTAAAAATCATATAGATTCCGAGCGACTGACCGTCACGTACAAACTGCGTAAACTGCATCTCCAAGTCAGACATCTCATCTTTGACCAAGTCAAAATTGTCGATCGTAATAAAAATGATCGATAGCTCTTCATCGCTTAGCGTATTGTACATTTTAATATTACTTACCTCACGCTTTTGGAAGAGCTGCTTACGTCTTGCCATTTCCTGCTTCAAAATCCCCACAAATTTCTCAATTTTACGCTCCTGATCCATTAGGAAATAGTCAGCGGTATGTGGAAGCTGGCGAAGTGGTAAAAGCGTCCCATTTCCAAAGTCAAAGATATAGTAGTGAAGCTCCTCAGGCGTGTAGCGCTCTGCGAAACTCATCAGGAGTGACATCGCAGTAAAGGATTTTCCGTAACCGGATGATCCAAAAATCCCAATATTACCACCGTCCATCATCCGATAGCTATAAGACTCTTGACTTTGCTTTTCTGGTTCATCCACTAAGCCAATCGGGAACTCATCTTCCTGATCAGATTCATACTGTGATCGGTAAAGACGTTCTTCAAGCGGTGGAAGCCACGGACTGTTTAGCTTTCTAATCCCAAGCTCATGCTGCACCTCTTCAATTCGATCAACAATAACCTCAATTTCAGATTGAACCTGCTTCTTTTTCGTCGGCTGTGCAGACACATCCGATAGCGGGATTAGTCCTAAATCGGTAACGATCGCTACCTCGTCCTCCGTATCGAAGCTGTCCTCCATGTACGGTGCTCCGCTCCACGCGGACTGAAACAGCTCGTATACTTCATTGTTTCCGACCTGCAGGTAACCACGACCCGTAACGGTAATAGAGGCGGCATCCGCATTTTTTATAATTTCTTTACTGTCTGTTGCATCCTGAACCTTAAGGGCGACTTTAAAGCGCGCATTACTCCAGATTTGATCATCAATAACCCCACCCGGCTTTTGCGTCGCTAAAATTAAATGAACCCCTAAGCTTCGCCCAATACGCGCCGCACTGACAAGCTCATGAATAAACTCTGGCTCCTCGCTTTTTAACTCCGCAAATTCATCGGAAATTAAAAACAGATGAGGAAGTGGCTCTTCAGCCTGCTGATGCTTATAAAGATCCGTGTAATCATTAATATGATTTACTTCATAGCGATCAAAGAGGCGCTGCCTGCGCTTAAGCTCACTTCGAATCGAAGCGAGTGCCCGGGCGCTAAAGTTCTGGCTTCCCTCAATATTTGTAATCGTTCCAAGTAAATGAGGCATATTTTTAAACGGCTGTGCCATTCCCCCACCCTTGTAGTCAATGAGGAGAAAAGCCACTTCATGAGGGTGGAAATGTACGGCTAGCGATAAAATATACGTTTGTAAAAATTCACTCTTCCCTGATCCCGTTGTCCCTGCTAAAAGTCCATGCGGTCCATGTGCCTTTTCATGAAGGTTCAGCTCAACTAAATCCTCTTTCCCTTTTAAACCGATGGGAACAGCAAGTGACTTAGCCGATTCTCTCGTTTGCCAGTTGCCTGAAATATCGAGTTCGTCCACTTCTTTTGCCTTAAACAATTCCAAAAATGACACGCTGTTCGGAATGGAATTGGTCATTCCCACTTGGTGAATAAGGGTACGAAGCATACGTGCATACGGCTCGTTGTCTTCTGTACGATGCTGATCGAGAGCAAAAGGAATCGTAACCGCCTTTTTACGCTGAATTAAAATCTCGCCCTTTTCCTCATTCACATAGCGAATTAACGTATGAATGTGCTCTGTTAAGCTCTCCTTCGCTTCTGTTGCAAAGATGGTAGAGAAGCCAAGATGAGGATGTTCACCCTCTAAGTATTCTAAAATAACGTGATCAGCGATTAGTGATTGATTCGCAATGATGAAGACAAAATGAGGAAGAAATACACGTTTTTCCTTTTCTTCACTTAAATCTCGCTCGCGAATGAGCTCATAAATCGATGAAAGGAGCTGATCGCGTGATTGCTCATTGTAGATGAAGCCCTTTGCATATGTATGAGGGAGCTGAAAGTGTGGAAGCCATTTGAGCCATTCCCACTCGCTGTAATCCGCTTCATCAAAAATCAGCACAAAGCGCACATCATGATAGCTATGAGCGAAGGCTAACTGCCCGATCATCTGCTGTAGTTCCTTTTTCACCGTCGTTTTCTTTCCGATAATCCCCATTGCACCGTGCCCAAGATGAGCTGTAACCGGAGCATTTTGAACCTCGCGATATATTTTCTCAAGCTCCTGTGACTGCTCCATCAGCTCGTCCATTTCGCGATTCGACATATCTGCGTTATTCATGGAAATCGTATAGCTTGCTGGAACGCTTCCTACCCCTAAACGAACTTCTAAGAAATCCTCGTGCTCAACGGTGCGCTCCCAAATACGATCGGAAATTTGCTGCGTTAAGTATTTCATTCGATCGAACGTTGGAAAGTGATAGTGCAAAATGTCACGCTGAGATTCTGATACGTGATAAAGCTCTTCACGCTTATTTTCCAAGTATTTGGAGTAAATGCGCGTTCGTCGTTCTTTTTTTTCTCTGCGCATCTTTTTATCCTTGAAATATTGAACCGTTGATACGACTAACGTTGTCGTAAACATCATAACCGAAACAATCATAAACAGTCCGCGCGGCTGAATAATGGCCACTACTCCCATTACCACCATCATCACAAGCGGTGGTAAAATCGTGAGCCATAAGCTTCTTCCTCCGTCATCGTTATCTTGAATGGGAAACGACAGCTGCACCTTGTCATCGGGTAGGTCGTACATCATACGAGGTGTACGACGATAAAACGGATATTTCTTTTTCATTTCTGATATTGGCCGCTCAGTCATCGACAGCGTTGTTTCAAAGTCTCTCCAGCTAATAACTTCGAGCAGGTCGTCTTCGATCAAACGTAGCGTCATAGCCGACCAAAAGATTAGGTCACCCGCTTGTAAGGAGTGCTCTTCGTGAACCACGTTTCCGTTTACGTACACCGGTGATCGACCAGGGAACAATGTCCATGACGTTCCTAAACGGAGTAGCTTCACGTCCTGTCCTTCGTGAATCAGACTTTCTGTTTGAACAATTGTTCCGTGTTCGCCCGATAAAAAAAGCTCAGGATGCTTTCCGATGTAATAAGTTCCTTTGTTTACCGGTGAGGGTGTCACTACAAGGGTAATAAGCTGATCACCTTCAGATAGGCGAAGAGGCTCATAGGCGACAAGCTCTCCTACTACTTTATCCCCTTGTGAAAGAGATAGCCCTCCTGTATCATCGTTCTTAGTAATGGTTATTTCTCCCTTTTCGAAAGAAAAAGAAGAAACCGTTATCGTATCATCATAGCTCGGCCCGATGGTCGCTAATCGAAAAGTCGTCGGGTCGATTGCTAACTGCTGGTACGCTTCATTATGAAAAATCCATAGCATCATTCTCATTCACCTCCTGCTTATGATGGATTATTTGCACCTGTAGCAGGCTTTTCTGTCGCTGGCTTCTGCCCCGCAGGTTGATTTTGAGCTGGTTTAGAAGGCTGAGTAGTACTTGGCTTCGCAGGTGCCGTTTGCGCCGGCGTGCTAGGTGAGGATGATTCATTTTCCTCTTCTGCTTGCTTAGCTGCTTCCTCTTCTTCCTTTTTAATCTCATCTTTGAACTCTGTAAGCTCTTGCTTCACTTCGTCTAGCTTTTGCTGACGCTCATCTACTGCCAGGTCATTATCAGACTTCAATTCACTTGTATACGTATTAAGCGCCATAATAATGAGATCTCGCTCATCAATGGTACGCGCTATATCAAGCGCTGCTTTTCCTTCTCCGCGCCCAATGTAAATCCAGTAATTTAAGTAATCCTCGTCCGACTGAAGCGTAATGGCGTTTAAAATATTTGCCGTTGCTTCTTGTGGAAGATTTTTATTCATGACGTAGGAGCGTGAAAGTTCGTATTTAATGAGCATCGGCATCTCATCCACATCATATGCTTCTAGAGCGTCGGCCACCGCGCTATAGTTTTCTTGGATAAATGCCTTGTTTGCATCCATAAATGCCTCTTGTTTTGGTTGTTGAAAAAAGAGAGCGTACATGATGTATGCGACAGCTGGAATGAGCAGCACGCTTAATCCAATCGTACTGTAACGTAGCCAGTTCCACTTCTTTTTCGGCATTCGAACGAGCGAACGCTCATGTCGATCAATTTGATCAATGCGCTCTTCTAAAACGTGTAAAAGAGACGTCGTAGTATCACATTCAATAATTCGCTTCGTATCCTCTGAAAGCTGAAGCGTTTTATGCTGTGTCAAATATTGAAAGAATGAATACTTCGTATCCACCGCTGCTGCAACGGTTGCTTTCAGCTCATTAAACAAGCGTTCCTCGTTTTTTTCATACGGTGGTAGACTCTCTTTCACTCCGTAATGAAGAAAAAATGGCTCCATTCCTTTATTAAATACAATGTTTTCTGGACAGACGACCAAATGCAAGCGCGTATACGCATGATCACGTACCTTTTCAACAAGCTGATGACCAAACATCCACCTTTGTAAGTCTAAGCGACCCTTTAGGGCTTGAAACGGCTTGTCCTGCTCTTGGGTATGTACGATCACACGGAGCTCGTTCTCATTTGTCACAATCTCTCTTTTAAAAAGAGGGTCCATTTCCTTCAGCAATTCCACCTCAATCGCTTGATCAAGTCGAATTTTCTCTCGTTGAAATGTGAAGGTGTAGGTGCCTTTTTCTTTTATAATTTCAGCATCTATTTGCTGTTCTAGATAAGTTGGTTTTTTCTCTGACATTCTCGCAGACTCCTTCACAGAATTTCAATGCAGTCTCCTGTCGTAATCCCACAATCGGCTAACTTCTCGTTTCCCGATAGCACCATCTGTTTGTTTGGAATTCGAACCCAGTATCCTTGACGAGGCAGACGGGCAATGCGGTTTGCTTGCCATACAATATCAATCATCTTTTTAATAGAATGATAGTTAGAGAGACGTAAATCTAGGCGTTCTCCCGTGTAGTTTTTTAAATCGATCGTCACTTCTATATACATATTCTCACCTCAAAACATAGAAGGAGCGCCTTCATCAGCTAAGAATTTGGCGCTCCTTTGACATTTCATTAGATTGTTAGATGACGTAATTAACCGCGAATTTGGCTCGCAATTTGGTTGTCAGTATCTTCAAGAACGTTAGCAGAGTCGCCTAATTGCTTCGCAATATCAGCTAATAAATTTTGCATTTGTACGAAAGAAGGTTTTAATTCTTCGTATTGTGCTGCGAACGCATCACTTGAAGCACCTTCCCACATATCTTGAAGTTGGCTTTTCATTCCATCAAGACGACTAATTAATTCTTGAACATGACCACTTTCTGAATTGTAACGAGTTGACATTTCACGAAGTTCAGCTGGTGTTACGCGAATAATTCCTGACATTGAACATCTCTCCCTTGTATGGATTTACACTAATTGTAAAAACTTTTTTGCCCGAGGTCAAAGGTTCTCGGTAAATATTCTAAAAATGAGAATATATGTCTACATATACCACTAACATAAGGAATTAAAACCAAAAAAATCCATTAACTTTTACTTATTTACTTTTCTCCCACTATGATAAACGTCACAAGATGACAGAAAATTCAAAAATCTATTATATTCCTATCATTCTATAATATGGATATTTTAATTCTAGCAAAGAAAAAGCGATGGCTTTGGCAGCCATCGCTCTTACACTTGAAATCCAATTGTTGTCCATTCATCGATCACATCCCAAAATTCAATCCCGTAGGTTGGCTGATCATCGTGGAACCATAGTGTTGCCCACTTTTGATGAATCTGACTGTAATCTATTACAACATGATCACCCATTCCATTTGCAAAGAAACCAAACGAGGAAGAGAATCGAATAGCTAGTGGCTTCTCCAAATCATCTACTATTCCCCACTCATAGTCATCTAGATAACAAATTTCTTCGACAGGTACAAGTCCCATGGACTCGCTTGCATAATAGTAAAACCCATTATGAAGCTCGCTATAAAAACGGATAATAGAAGCTGGAGTTTGGCTCCAATAGCGCTTAAGCTCATCGTTGTTGAAAGAATCAAGCGGATTTCTTCCCTCGTAGTAGAGAACCTCATTCATTGGATTTTGAACACCATAAATAATGGAGTAAAATCCATTCCATTCAACCATTTCAATTTCTACAAGATAATCAGTTAGATAAGAAATCGTGATCGACATTTCCTCTGCCACCACGTTGTTCCAAGCAGCTAATAAACGGGATTTCCTTTCAGAAAACGCGTCTGCTTGAAACACGCTTATCCAATAGTCTGGAATAGTAGAGGGAGATAAGTCAGCAATCTCCTCTTTAGTTAAAAGATTGATTTCCTTTCGATACTTTTGTAAAAACGTAATCACGTACTTCTTCCCCTTTCATACTAGAATGATGATTGGTGATTAATCGTACGATTGCTTCTACGCTTCATATAGCGCTGGAAATACGAGATTGAAATAATGAGCCAAAAGGCGCTGGCAAAATAAGCAGCTAGCACGTCGCTTGGATAATGAACACCTAGATAAATACGGCTAATGCCAATGGCTAAAATAAAAATGGTACTGAACGCTACTAACAATCCTCGCCCGAACTTCGTTGAAATATGACGCCATAGTAGAAACGATACGACTCCATATAAGGAGAGGGCACCCATTGAATGACCACTTGGAAAGCTGTAGCCTAGCTCTTCAATTAATCGATGAAATGTTGGTCGTTCGCGGTGAAATAATGCTTTTAATACTTGGTTAAGAATCGTTGAGCCTGCCATTACCCACACAAATAAAATTAATTCAAAGCGGTGGCGGAGCACCGTGTAAAATAGAATAATAATGAGAAGCGAAAGAACAATGACCGTTGTAGTGGAGCCTAGCCACGTGAAGAACTTCATTATTGGCGTGAGAGCGGGATTTTCCAATCCTTGCACAAAGGAGATAATGGGTCGATCAAATGCCACAATGTCATCTCGCTTTACGAAATAGGCAATCGATCCAAAGGCAATAATGGATAGTAAGCTAATAAGAAATGCTTTTGTTAATAAAAATTTTAGTTTCATATACGCGTTCCTTTTCTAATTCATTTTTTACTACTTGATTTCATTGACTATCATACCATTCTAGGCATATTTTGTGCATGTGTGAACATGCTGTTTCTTTTACAGAACGCATGTATTTACACTAAAAAGGTGTACAATAAGCTATATCGACTAACGGAAAGGATATGATGACCATGACACAAATCGATGTCCTCATTATCGGCGCAGGACCTGTTGGGTTAACGGCAGCCAACTTATTAACCAAACAAGGGGTTTCCTGTATGATTGTTGATCAGCTAACGGAGCGTTCCCCTTACTCCAAGGCATTTGGTATTCAGCCACGAACGCTTGAGATGCTTCATTTATTGGGCGTATCAGAACGCTTTATTGACCGGGGCTATCCTGCAGCAGGTGCACGAATCCATTTTGGTCATCAGTCACCTGCCACAGTAGAGTTCGGCTCCCTTCATACACCGTATCCGTACATTTTCGTTCTGTCACAGGCAGAAACTGAAAGCATTTTAGAAACCTATCTATCAGAACAAGGCGTCACGGTTCAGCGAAACACGTCCTTTTTTCATCTTGAACAGAACGAGCAAGAATCAGTGGTTACTCTCCAACACAAGGATTCATTCTTTTCGATTCAAGCACGTTACGTCCTTGCCTGTGACGGTGCTCACAGCTCTGTTCGGGAGAAATTGCGCGTTCCATTTAAAGGCTCTGCCCATCATGTGACGTATTTTTTAGGTGATGTAAAAGCAACTAACGTCCCGCATGACGGCTATTTAAATGCTTTTTTAACCGATAGCGGAGTTGGCTTTTGCCTTCCTCTTGGGAATGACGTAACACGACTTATTACCATAGATTCGACTCAGCAGCAGCGATCCCATCAACTTCCGCTCACCCTTGATGAATTTCAGCAAAGCGTGAATCGAATTTTCCCGTGGAATATTACCATTCAAGAATCTACGTGGCTCTCACAGTTCGGCACCGCTGAAAAACTTGTTTCTTCTTATAGAAAAGGAAACGTCTTTTTTCTAGGTGACGCCGCTCATGTTCACAGCCCACTTGGTGGACAAGGAATGAATACAGGTATTCAAGATGCAGCAAACCTTTCTTGGAAACTTGCGTCGGTTTTAAAAGGACATTCACCGTTGTCATTGCTAAATTCCTATGAAAAGGAACGACGACCGATTGCTCGGACGATTCTGCGTTCAACTACGATGGGGCTACGCGCTGCGACTCTTCAACACAAATTTGCTCGACAAGCGCGAAATAATGTAGGAAAAAGAGTGATTGGTACGTCAGTCGCACAAGAGCAGATTCTTGCTCGACTCATGAATCTTTCCTTTTCCTACAAACGATGCTACAAGACACTTCAAGACCCGCATTTGTCACGAACTAGCATACAGCCAGGAGATCGACTTCCTGATATGCGACTGCTACATCCGAATGGTTCTAGTGTTCGGCTGTATGATTTACTTCAGAAGTATGGCTTTCTTACGCTGTTATATCGTGATGCTATTACTGACCAAGAACTTGGTGAAATTCAGCATCTCTCTCATCGCTATCCCGGTCACGTGTCTGTCATCACCAAAGGCGGTCCTTCAAAAAAAGGCGTGTCACACTTATATGATGATAAACGAGCGCTTCATCGCTATGCAGAGCCGGGGTCTTATCTGCTTATTCGACCAGATGGCTATGTCGGTGTTCACGCTTCCTCTTTGTCTTCATTTAACGAGCAGTGTCAATTTTTTCTCACATCACAAAGCGGACAAGCGTAGTACGCTTGTCCGCTTCATTTTAGGGTATATGTCTTCAGCTGTTACATAATGGGCAGCTTTTTAGTTCTCCACGTTTTTCCTCCATTTTTCGTGTAAAGTAACGCTTTGTTTGTACATGCCCAACCTTCCGTTACGCTATAAAAATGCAATCCTCTTGCTCCCTTTAATTTTTCATCATATTCCCACAAATCCCACTTCTGCATGCGCTGTTTGGAACGATATAGCACGCCCATTTCACCGTCTACAATCCAGCCGCAATGAAGAGAAGAAAAGGACAGTGAAACCCCCTGCTTGCTTGGAATCATACGAGATACCTTCCATGTACGTCCTAAATCAGGAGAGGAGTAAATCATAATCCGGTAAATTCCGCCTATGCTTTCTTCGATAGGAATGATCAGCAAATTATCGATAAAAAGCGGCTTCCGGGCATAATACATACCTGGACGATCTAAAGTAAAAAACCGAACCTGTTGCCACGATACCCCTCCATCCATCGTCCGATATACGAGATTTCGGGCTAACTCATCGTGAAGGGTAATCCAGCCATTTTTCTTGCTAACAAACTTCATACCGGAAATGTTGCTCGGTAAGCTAGTTGAGCGAAGCGGCCGCCAGCTTTTGCCGCTATTTTCTGTGTGATACAGAGATTGCTGATTCTCACCTTTCCCTGTCACTAGCAGCCAGCCGTGCGTTGCATTTATAAACTCCATTCTCACCTTAACGCTTCCTTGCTTTTCCCACTCTTCACTGATGGGCACTTCATATTGCTCCCAACGCTCACCTCCATTCGTTGTATGCAATACAACCGCCTTTTCATTCATTCCATAAATCCAAGCAATGTGTTTACCGAACGGAAAGGTTGATTTTATCTGTATTCCACTAGGCGTAATGGCTTTCCACTGCTCAGCACCATTATTTGTCCGAAACAAAAGACTTCCTTGCGTTTGATCTTTTATACTAAGCCAGCCAATTTCTCGGCTTTTCATTTGAACCCATTGAATCGAAAAGTGATTGGACATTTCATCACCACTTCTTTTAAAAAATAATTGCTTTATATGTATATGTTGCTGTTGCAAGCTTGTCCTCAGGCAACTGTCCCAATCTAGGCATAAACCATTCCAATGGCTTATCCTTTTGCACATATTCCCTACGCCAAAAAGATCATAATCACTTAGATTACGATCTTTTTCACTACGTTGTCCGTCTCTACCGCAAACGGTGCATCAAGCTCATACAAATGACGGTAGCGCTCTTCACGTAATAGCGCTTGATGATCTCCTCTCATTTTTATTGCTCCTTCTTCTAAAAAAAGAATCTCATCCATCACATTCATGCCCGCTAAGTGATGCGTAATCCATACGACCGTCTTCCCTTGCAACACGTTAAAAATGGTGCGAAGCAGCTCCTTTTCTGTGCGAGCATCTAGCCCAACTGTCGGTTCATCTAGTATAACCACGGGCGTTTTCTGTAGTAAAAGGCGCGCTAAGGCGATTCGCTGCCGCTCTCCTCCTGAAAATCGCAGGCCCGTTTCGAGCATAGAGGTGTGATATCCGTCAGGCAACGATGCAATATAATCATGCAGACCTACCTGTTTTCCTGCTTCATATACTTCTTCATCACTTGCTTTTGGATTTCCGAGACGAATGTTGTTTACTATACTCGTATCAAATAAATATGGCTGTTGATTGAGTACCCCAATGTACCGAGCAATTTCATCTACGTGATGAGTAGGAACATCGTTCAGTAGGACGCTACCGGCCATTGGCCGCTCAGCTCCTAAAAGTAGCTTCACGATCGTCGATTTTCCCGCACCGCTTGGACCGATGAGTGCTAGTTTTTTTCCGCTTGGCAATTCAAAAGAAACATCATTTACAGTAAGGCGATCTTCATACCCAAATGAAACGTTCTGCATTTGAAGATGGACGCCGTCTTCTGTATTTATGATTGTTTTGCTGACTTGTTCCTCAGCTTCTGGCAATTGACTCAAACGATGGATCGAATTTTGATAAGTCGGAACGTCGCTCATCGCATCGGATAACGGTAAAAAGGCTTCCGCTAACGGAAAAATAACTAAAATAAAGGCCGCAATAAGCGTTTTTGACAGTTCACCCGTTTCGGCCTGCATCCCCGTCCACAAGAGCATGGTGACAACAAGAACACCTACCGTCAGCTGTGCGAAAAACGTTCGTGAACGAACAAAGCGTGTCTGACTATTTTCTAATTCCGTTAACATTCGGTCTTCTGCTTGAATCGATGACACAAATGATGCTTGACGACCGCTGAACGTCCAGTCGCTAATTCCTAAGATGCCGTCTGTTAACCGTTCGTACAACCCGTGACGACCTTCTTTCATTCGAACCTGCTTTGCTTTTACGACTAACAAGGAGAAGATCGGCAGCACAAGAACGAGAATCAGTCCGTATATCGCCATCAATCCAGCAAAAGGCCAGGAAAAAAGGCCGAGCAGCATAATGCAAATCATATATAAAAATAGCGCGGCAAGAGACGGAAAAATAGTTTTCACATACATATTTTGTATATGTTCAATATCATTTGCTAGCACGCCAAGCATCTCACCGGTTTTCACTCGCCGTTTCAACGCATGCGGCGCAAGCAGGCGATACAGGCGCGGACGCATACGAGATACAATGCTTAAAATAAGCCCATGGCTCGCTAGCCGCTCTACGTACCGAGACACCGATCGTAAAATCCCAAACGTCCGAACCGCTACAATTGGAACGTATACGAGGAGAATATTTTCAGGTCTCGTAGCCGATTTCGAAATGAGATAGCCTGATGTAAATAAAAGTGCTGCTGTGGCAGCCATTGCGACCACACTAAGAATGAGCACAAATCCGAATAAATGCTTTTGTTCTTTAATATAAGGAATAACCCAACCTTTCTCCTTCATCATACCGCCTCCATTTGCGCCTGAACGAGATCATAATAAAAACCTCGTTTTTTTATGAGTTCATCATGACAGCCAACCTCTACTACCTTGCCTTTGTGAAGCACGATAATTTCATCCATCTGTCGCATCCAATGTAGGCGATGCGTTGCTAGAAGCACCAGTTTATCTTGAAAAAGAGGCAGCATTTTTTCTTTTAGCTCATACTCTGTTTCAATATCTAGGTGAGCGGTCGGCTCATCTAGTAAAAGAACAGGGCGATTTTCTAAAAAAGCACGAGCTAATGCGACACGCTGACTTTGTCCTCCGCTAAGCGCTCTTCCCCCTTCGCCTATCTTCTCGTGCAAACCGTTCGGAAGCTCCCGGACTACTTTATCTAGCCCCACGGCCTGCACCGCTCTTTCAACCTCTTCTATCTTTGCATCTGGTGTATAAAAGCGCAGATTATTCAAAAGCGTGTCATTAAACACATAAGGGTGCTGCGGGATGTAAAGAAGCTGCTGCTGCCATCCGTCCTGCTGAAGATGCGTTAGCTCCGTTCCGTTTATCACGATCTTTCCACTTCTCGCCTGTAAGAACCCACCTAGCAGCTCGATCAACGTCGACTTACCGGAACCGCTCTCACCAATAATTCCGATCGTTTTCTTACCTTTTAGTGTTAGGGTCAAATCCTGAAGAGACGGCGCGACTGATTCTTCGTGCTGAACCGTCATATGACGAAGCTCCATGCTTGAATGATCTGACCACACTCTCTTTACTGCGTTTTCTTTTACAAATCCAGGCTGTTGTAAAATGTTCATCATCGTCATCCCTGCTTCTTGACCGTTTAGCGTGGCATGATAATCGGTTCCTACCTCACGAACCGGCAGGAAAAACTCTGGTGCTAAAATAAGCGTGAGCAGTGCAGGATATAGTTCAAGATGACCATTAATAAGACCAAGCCCTAGAAAAACGGCGACGGTAGCAACCGCTAGCATCGAGAAAAAATCGAGCGCAAATGACGACAAAAAGGCAATTCGAAGCGTACTCATCGTTGCTTTTTTATAGCGATCGCTCACCGCCGCGATTTGCTGTTCGTGAGACTTCGAAAGACCAAGAAAGGTTAGTGTCTCTAACCCTCGAAGTGAATCAACAAAATGATTTGAGAGCAGGCGATAAGACGACCACTGGCGATCCGCTTTCTTTTTTGCTGCAAGCCCTAGCAATACCATAAAAAGAAGCAGGATAGGAAGCGTCACCGCTAAAATGACAGCTGATGTCCGGTCCGTTGTAAAAATGAACAGCCCAATCATAAGCGGGAGCACCATCATATTCATAAACTTCGGCAAAAACAGCTCTAAATAACTCTGAACTTGCGGAACTCCCTCCATAACAAGCGTTACGGCATTCCCTGTTCCTTCTTTTTTCGTAAAGCGTGGTCCTAATTCGAACAGCTTTGTTAATACACTCTCTTTGAGGTCTGTTGTTGTGCGTTTCGCATAGCGATACACAACACGCTGACGTATCAGTGTAAGAGCATGCCGTGTCACAAATGCACCGAAGAACAAGACGATTTCCATCCGCACATCCCAAACCGTTTTGCCAGCAAACAGACTAGAAATGGCTCCTGCAAGCCATTTGGCCTGCAGGAGAATGAATGCCCCTTGTGTGATCGTCATGAGAAATAGCACAAATAGGATTCGTTTTATACCGTTGAATTGAAATAGTAGTTTACCCATTAGTAGATCATACCTTTTCCATCTACACGTTTTCGAAATACGTAGTAGCTCCATATTTGATAACCAAGAACAAATGGAAGTAGTGTGACCGCTACGATCGTCATAACCTTCAAGGAATAGTGACCGGATGAAGCGTTGTATACGGTCAAATTATAAGCACTTCCTAGCGAACTGATCATGACGCGTGGGAACAGCGCTGTAAAAATGGTCGTCACAGTTAGCGCAATTCCAAGACCTGACATGATGAAGGACCATCCATCACGATGCTTTTTCAAGAATACGATCCCAAGTCCATAGCACACCACAATAGCTGCGACGATTGGAATAGTCACCCCCGGACGAACCGTGAACAGATCCGTCTCAACATATGACAAACAAGTAAACACAGCGAGCGATGCAATCACCACATAAACAACGGTTTTTGCCATATAACGAGCTCTTGCCTGCAATTCACCAACCGTTTTTAGTGTTAAAAATAAAAGTCCGTGAAGAAAGCAAAGTAAGGTAATCGTCACGCCACCAACGACGGAGTACACGTTCACATAATCTGAAAAGCTCGCGTGAATATTCATGTTCTCATCGATTGGCATTCCTCTTAACATACTCGTAAACAGTACCCCAAATAAAAATGGTGGCAGCAAGCTTCCAAGGAACACTACCCAATCCCATGATTTGGCCCAAGAAGCATGCTGTACTTTTCCGCGAAATTCAAAGGCAACGCCTCTTCCAATTAAAGCAAGTAACACGAAGACAAGAGGAATATAATAGCCGCTGAACATGGTGGCATACCAGTGTGGAAATGCAGCAAAGATAGCACCACCACCTGTCAAAAGCCACACTTCATTTGCATCCCAGAACGGGCCAATTGTATTAATCATCATACGTCGTTCCAAGTCATTTCTAGCCACAAAACGTGTCGCCATTCCTACGCCAAAATCAAATCCTTCTAGAAAGAAAAAACCAATAAATAAGACCGCTACAAGAACAAACCATAATTCACTAAGTCCCATCACAAGTACGCCTCCTTATCAAACGGATCAATGGTTACAGGTGGATCGGTCGGTGATTCGTTACTCGCACCTTTTTTAATTTCGCGAACGAACAGATAGACTAAAACGACGGCTAAAATTGCGTAAATGGTCGTAAATGCGATAAGTGAAAAAAGAAGGCTACCTGTCGAGACATTCGGTGAAACGGATGCTGCTGTTGTCATAAATCCAAAAACGGTCCATGGCTGACGGCCAATTTCAGTCATAATCCATCCTGCGGTATTTGCCAAAAACGGGAAGGAAATGAGCGCAACGGCGATTCGTAAAAACCACTTGCTGCTTTCAAGTTTGCGCCAGTAGCTAAGCAGTAGCCCTACAGCTGAAACGGCTATCATAAGGAGACCTGCCCCCACCATAATTCGAAAGCTCCAAAAAGTTGTTTTTACAGGCGGAATATAATTTCCTTTTCCGTATTTTTGCTCATATTCTTTTTGAAGTGTTTTCATCCCCGAAACTTTTCCTTCAAATTTTTCATAGGCTAAATAACTAAGTGCATACGGCACGCTAATTTCAAATGAATTTTGCTTTTTGTTTGAATGAATAAGTGCAAATACTGTCCATGATGCGGGATCTCCGCTGTCTTCCCAAAGCGCTTCGCTCGCTGCCATTTTCATAGGCTGTGACTCCATTAAATGCTTTGCTTGTGAATGACCGCTAAATGCAAGACCAAGTCCTGAGATTATTCCAATAACCATCGCGATCTGAAAAGATTGACGAAAAAACGCAACTTCTTGTTTTTTTAATAATTTATAGGCGCTCACTCCACCGATGAAAAAAGCACCTGTAGCGAATGCACCGAAAATAACGTGTGGAAATTCTACTAATAGCTGTGGATTGGTGAGCAGTGCTAGAAAATCATTCATTTCAGCACGACCATTTTTCACGATAAAACCAACGGGTTCTTGCATGAACGAATTCGCTGCTAAAATCCAAAGCGCCGATAGCATCGTACCGATGGATACGAGCCAAATACATAATAGATGAACTTTTTTCGATAAGCGATCCCAACCAAAAATCCATAATCCAATGAACGTGGACTCCATAAAAAAGGCAAGGAGAGCTTCAATTGCAAGCGGTGCACCAAACACATCACCGACAAATCGTGAATACTCGGACCAGTTCATGCCAAATTGAAACTCTTGAATAATTCCTGTTACGACACCCACTGCAAAATTAATTAAAAATAAGTGCCCCCAAAACTTTGCCATTCTTTTGTAGATCTCTTGTTTTTTTACGACGTAGAGTGTTTCCATGATGGCTACTAAAAACACAAGACCAATCGACAGCGGTACGAAAAGAAAATGGAAAATAGTCGTTGATCCAAACTGTAGCCGCGCTAAAAATAAATCACTCATCTGTACGTCCCCCTCTTACACTTCATTTGTCATGATAGAAATCTTTGTTCAATACTTCACAAGTTGTTCATTTATTAATTTGCTCAACATTTCACAAATTAATGAGACGAATAAACAGTGTGTTTGCACCATGAACTCACTTTTTTGGAAGCACTGGATATAACTTCTATATACCTATAATCTACTCCCATTCACGTCGAAAAACATAGGTACAAAGAACTATATATTTGAAAAATATGTGAATAATGTGTGTTTGATTTGTGACATGAAAAACGACCGGATAATAGGAATGATTCCCTTTATCTGGTCGTTTTTCACTACGAGGATTTCTTAGAGGTTGTTTTTTTCGTTTCCGATATTTTTCCTAGACAAAAGCCATCAATCTCACTGAGCTTTCCTCGCCATAATATTTTCCCCTTCGATGGCGTAGGCTTGCTGTCACCGCAGTAAATGCGCGCGTCCTTTAAATGAATAAAATGTGCTTCTCCAACGTCATCTGCATCCGCAGCCTCTCCTGCGCTTGATAGTTGCTCACTGAGCGTTTCTGATACGTCGCTATCGCTCGTGAAGCTTTCGCTTAGCTGTTCAAAATACTCCCTAGCAGAGATCGTTGTACCTGAGACAATCGCTCCCTTTAGGTTCAGTGTAATATCTAGAGCAAAGTCATGTCTGTTTGAAGCCGTTACAAAAAACTCTAAAATGCTATCTTTTGTCACCTCAGAACTCATTCGTCCTTTGCACTCCTTTCTTGTCTTTTTTCGTTATGAAGACGTATCATCGTCACTCGCTAGCTCGGTTTCTTCATCCTCTTTCGCTGTTTTTTTTGTTTTTGATGATTTTTTTGATGATGCCTTTTTGGTTTTACCGCTGCTTTTTTTCTTCTTTTTCTCTTGTTCTTCTTCTTTCTCTTCTTCTACATCCTGTTCTTCCTCTTCATCATCATCATCGTCTTCGTCATTTTCTTCGTCTTCATTTTCTTCATCTAGCTCTTCTTGCTCGTTTTCATCTTCCTCATCTTCTTCGTCCTCGTCCTCCACATCCGCTGCCTGTTGTTCTAGTAGCATCTCAATTTTTTCTTCTAGACTTTCTAAACGCTCCTGTAGCGCTTCGTTTTCTTCCTGCAGTTCGTCATAGCTTTTACTGTCACGGTTGTCTTCCTCTTGCTTTGCTGGTAAGAATCCTTGTGCAGAGTTTTTAATACTATCTACAAGCTTTAACGTTCGGTCTTTTCCGGAATCCTTATATCCAGAAAAGCGCCCTTTCACAACGGTTCCAATGCTATCAGCTAACAGTTTGGCCGCTTCACGATCCACTCCCTCAAGCATTTTTTCTCGATTTTCTGCTTTTGATAAATAGCCGGCACTCGCTCCTACTAGCCCTCCAACGACAGCTCGTACAATAATCCCTTTTCTTCCTACCTTATTTTCTGTTTGCACCTGATTCTCTTGTTCTCCCATGTTTTTTCCTCCCGTAACAATCGAATTTTATTATGATCCGTTCGCCTACTTTTCGTTATGTGCTACTTGCTTCGTTTCCATCTTTTCTTCTAGCGCATCTAATCGTAGCTTTAATTGCTCATTCTCAGCTTCTAGTGCTTTATTATGTTCGGATGCTTTTGAACTGAGATAAGGATCGGTCTCCCACCAGTCCATTCCGATTTCCTTTGCTTTATCCACTGACGCCACAATCAGCCGAATTTTAATGGTTAATAGTTCAATATCAGCGATCCCGACGCGAATATCTCCGGCAATTACAACACCTTTATCTAATACTTTCTCTAGCACATCAACGATCGTACTTGATTGTGTCGACTGCTGTGCGACCATAATGTGTATCCTCCTTTTAAACCATCCCTTACAGCAAATTTCCTAAAGGGCCAAGATCGATATTCAGATCTTCCTTACTAAGACCAAAAATCGTTTGCAGTTCATCCATTTTTTCCTCTAAATTCATCAGTGCAACGCCAAGATCTTCAATTTGCTGGTCCGTTAACGTGCCGCCCTCTACTCGTCTCATTGCATGACGTTCAATAATTTGTCGAAGTAATTCAATAACGGTCAGAACAAGCTGTGCAAGTCCTTGCTCGGCATTATCACGTCCAATGTTAATCTTTCCACTTGGATGCATCGGTTGTTCCATTCAATAGCTCTCTCCTTTGTTCGTCAAATTGATCAGAAGTTAGCTCCTTCTTCCCTTTTTCACTTGATTGAATTAACGTTTCTACTGACGAGATGAGGACCCGTAAATCTAAATAGACGAGATCAATGCCCGCAATGGAGATTAACAAATCACCTCTAATTGCTACTCCTTTGTCTAAGACAACGTCTAAAATATCAATCAGGGCGATTTCTTTGTTTTCAACATCTTCTCGCAGTGACATAGGTCTACATCCTCCGTTTTTATGAAATGTTTGAGAAATGATAAGGTGGCCATGGACCTGATACCTCGACGCGAAGACCTTTTTCAAGCAGAGCTGGTTCTGATTTCTTAATCTCCTCTAGAAATTCTTCAATCGCCTCTTTTGGAAGCATGAATGCACTGTTCCACACCATACTTTCTTGAAGACCGGTCATATCTTTTCCCCAATTCTTTTTAACAGCTTCGTTCGTTGCATACTGTAGAAGCTGATCGTGAACGCTTTTACACAACCGATATTTCTCTTCTTCAAGCTGCTGTGAAATAAATTTATCAAGCTTTTTCTTCTCAAAGTATTGTCTGCCTTTTGGTAGACTCTCGATTTCCTGACGCTTCTGTTCCACTACCTCATCATGATCTGTGACGTGCTGCATGAGCTTCTGATCATCACAATATACCTTCATGTTCCATTCCTCATGGCGCTTGAGCGTCTCAAACGTATGAATCACCACATTATTTTTCGGTGCGATCGTTTCCTTTAAGCTTTCTTCGCTGTTGTAAATGGTGCCAAACTTAAGCGGAATTACCGTATAACCGCTGTAGAGCGCTGCTAGCGTTTCGTGATGATGGAACGCTTTTTCCTTTAACCAATCCATATCATTTTCCATTTTCTGCTGAAGTATTTCTTCTGAATACTTGTCCGAGTTCAGCAGACAAACGACCGCTGTCACATCATTGATAGGGATGGTATAGACATGTTCTTCATCATCTAGACCTTTTAATGAAGAAAGAGGTGACTTTACTGCTTCCGCTGTCGGTATTAAACCGTATAAATAAATCATTTCGTCATCCCTTCCGCTTGGCCATGTTTTCCCATTCTTCAAGCTCTCTCCTTTTTGCTTCTTCATAGCGTAAAAGTAGTTCAGCTTCCTGTTCTTTGAAAGCCTCCTCAGGAATTTCATCTAACTCGTACATCATCTGAAGCTGCACAAGCTTTTTTTGAATCGTTGGCAGATCATAAAGTTGCTGGTCCACTTCTTCTTTAATTTTCTGTCCGACTTTGATGACCACATTAAGAGGGGCTGTAATTAGCTTGTGTATCATTCACGATCAGCTCGCTTCTACGTTTAGGCGAATATTAACGAAGTTGTATGCAGGCCACGGACCGCTATATTTAAACTCAAGCTTTCCTTCCCACTTTTCATAAATCTCATTTACCATCTCATCAAAGGCACCTTCCTTATCACGATCAATAAGAAACGACGCATTTAAAAGCATTTTTTCGCCAATGGGATCGTTCGTCTTTGCCGCTTCCGCTAGCTCTTTTAGCGGAGCATACATATCATCAATCATCATTTGCTGCAGATTTTGAAAGAGCTTTTGCGTTACTTCTCCAAGCTTAATTCGGTCGTAATAACCAGCTTCTTTTGTTTTACTTTGAACCGTTCCTGCCACCTTCTGAACGTCTGGGTGATTTTTCACTTTTTCATCTAGAAATTCCTTGTTAGCGACGACCTTTAGTCCCACTTCGATTTTCCCTTTGATTTCAGGAAAGATTTTTTCAAACTGTGGATATAGATTTTCAAGAAGAACCGTCACGTCCTCTTCTGATTGAAAGACGTTTCCGAAGCTTACTGGAATGACTCCTTCACTATTAGCCATCACATCTGAGATCACATGCTGGTGCATAAATAAGTTTTCTCGGTTCGGCTGGTATATTTTAAGTGGTACCTGCGCTACGACAAATGCAGCGTCTTTATAGTGCAATGTATACACGTTACGTTCTTCACCCTCAAATTTGATGGATTGAAACGCTTTATCTTCCTTCTCTTGAATGGCTCCAAATACGTAGATGCCCATTTCTTCTCGGCTCATGATTTTCTCTCCTTTATCCTCACAATTTCTTGCATACGTTTATGATTTGATTTTTTGCTTCCTCCTGTGGGTTGTCATGAGTATCCTTCAAGCACAATCCAAGCTTATGCTGTAAAACGTCTAAGCACAGTTGCTGAAATTCTTCATTTGTTCCTTTCATCGGAATCTTTTCGTCTCTAGCAATTTGCGCAATCATCACGGCGGAGCGCAGACTCAAACTATGACGATCTGGACAACTCTTTCGTAGTTCAGCAAGAAGCGATGTAACGACCTTGGCATCTTGCTTTTTAATGCCAAGTTTACCTGAGAGAATGACGGCTTCTTTTGCAGGCGTTTTATAATCCACAGAAATTGTGATCACTCGATCAAGCAATGCATCCTGTGTTCGGTATACTCCTGCATACTCCTCCGGATTACTCGTAAAAATGACGGAGAATTCAGGGTGCACACGCTCAAAGGGAGCAAGCTTTTTTGTTCCGTATAAAGGAATAACACCTTCCTCTAAGATCGATAGAAACAAGTTGTTAGTCTCTGGATTTGATCTTGTAAACTCATCGTAAATGAGCGTGTACCCTTTTTTAGCCGCTTCTAGTAATCGTCCATCCTGCCATGTTTCCGTTACGTTTTCCTCTTTTTTATAAACAGAGCGCACATAATTATCAACGAGCTTTTTGCTTGTAAAACCGCTAAAGTCACCAAGCAAATCCCGATTATTAAGCTCGTGATTTCCATGAATCACCATGATTGGACGACTGCGTCTTTTTGCAAGAGCCAGTGCGAGGGCTGTTTTCCCCACGCCGGTAGGCCCTGTAAAGTGAATGCAATAGCCCGCGTTCATGTAGCGGAGCGAGCGCGACAGCAGCTCCTTCGTTTGTGAATCCTGTACGATCTCTGTTGATTTTTGATTTTCTTTCAGCTCTGGCATGTTAACCTCCCCGACGACTGCATTCTAGCCGACGATATCCATTGAAGCGCGCGCACGGATATGAATTCGTTTAAAAGAAATGACCTCTTTATTTGAATCTAGTAGTACCTCATAAATTCCGACCATTTCATCTTTTGCGTATTTTTTCATATATTCTTTTTCCTCAATCACTTCGACCGTCGCCTTCCACCCCTTGTCCTCGTTCAGTTCAACGGAAACAATTTTATGTGGGGGTGCGATGTAGTCCTTAAAGAAATCTGTAATATTGTCCATAATCTTTTTCATCTGCTGTTTTCACCTCGATCAACAAAACATGTGCGATTAAATACTAAATTTCGCATTTCGTTCATTTGATTGCTGTGGAAGTCCATTCTCTTCTACATTGTCGCTCAGGAGTCCTACAGCCTCTGCATAACGTAACCACGTATCCACACTGGCAATTACGACACGTGCTTCAACCGTTAAAATCTCAATTCCAACCACAGAAACCTTCGCAAACACATCGATCACAATTCCCTTATCTAAAATACGGTCAATTACCTCCGCCAGACTTGAACCATCTGTACTTTTTTGAATAGCCATTTCTATCGTCTCCTCTCACTTACATTTTTAACTTCGTAGTGTCCCCGTATCGTTCAGGGACTTGACCTGACCTGGTCCCTTAATTCCTTGAGATGTTTTAATGTCGCTCACGCCTTTTAAATCGCGGGCACTTTTTAGCTTATTTTTCTTTGTTTTATCTTCCGACTTTCCGTCTTCATCGCGAGAACCACCTAGCTTCTCCTTCACGTCAAGCAGCGCGCCTTGAAGCTTTTCCTTCGCTTCGCCTGCTTTCTCGCGAATGTTCTCTTCATTTTCTTCCGCTTTTTCTTCTAGTTTTTTAATAGGCTTTTTTGCTTTTTTTTGAATGTTACTTTCTACCGTATCAATGGCGTGCTCTTTTACTTCCTCTTTTACTTTTTCCTTCACTGTTTCAGGCGTTTTTTCCCAAATCTTCTTGCCAGCTTTTCCGATCATTTCTTTCGCAGGATCAGTACTCATTGACTACCTCCTGTGTCTCAAGCTTCTTATTTACTATCAAGCACCTTGTTTAACTTTTCTTCTAGTCGTTTTAGCTGATCATTCAGCTGTTTGTTTTCTTCTTGGAGCTTTTCATAAGACTCATCTGAAGAAGCTGACGCCGTTTGCTTTGGTGCTTCCTCTTTTCCTTGCTGTACGCCTTCTACTTTTTTCGTTATATAATCAACCGCCGTTTTTTTGAAGGAGTCTGCGGCCTGACCTGCGATCAGCTCCTGCATCGTTTTCTTTAATTCCTTACCAGCTAACTTCATTACTTCCGATTTTCCGACACTCTGTGAAAGCTTTTTACCCATTCCTGGATTAGACATTAAACCGATTCCCGCTCCTACAACGCCTCCAAGAAGTGTTAAGTTCACCACATAATTACTACTGCCTTTTTCTTTTGCGACTGTTTGATCATTGGTTTGTAATTCCGTTTCCTCTGATGACTGTGTTTTCGTATTCTCTGACATGTCCATCACCTTTTCCCTTTTAGTTTTTGTTGTCCTATGTGTAATTCAGTAGCTCATTGCTTCTCCCTGTCTGGATAAAGTTCTCAGCTTCTAAATACATATTTTAGAATTGAGTTGATTCTTAGTCTTACGTATCCACCTTTGAAGAAGCAATAAGAGTAAGTCTAGTAGGCGATTCCCCGACGTACATGTCAATAAACTTGCCTGATAAAGTGTAAACATTTATTTGTTAATAATTACAACGATTGTTACAAGAAATGCGACACGAACTTGTTAAAATTTCAGCAAAATGTAGGCTACCGATAATTATTAAGACAAATATTACATTTTTGTTACAAAAACATAAATAAGTGATCCAAATTCTACTTTTATACGTTTCATTTCAGTTGGAAAAATAACGGATCAAACATGGTAACGATTACAAATAAGTTTTTTAAAAAAAGGGGAAATTTTTAATCTATTTTTAAGAATAGGACGATATAGTGACGTCTTAAGAGGGAGAACTTTAAGAGTAATGGGGAGATTGAACATGATGAATAAAACATTGGAAGAACTACAAAAACGCGTAAAAGCAGAACACAAAGACGTGGCAAAATTTGCACAGCACGTTTTCGATGAGCTTGATAAGAAGTCTGAAGAGCATCGTCTACTTGTGGCAGCCAATGCGATCGCAGGCATCAGCCCAGACGGAGAACTTGAAAAATTATACCGTGACCTATCAAATGAAATGAAACGAACCATTATTGATGTATTGAAAAAAACAACCCAAGACTTCGAGCATCAGGGAGACAAATATTGGGATAAAAACTTTAAAGACGGTGTAGCTGAGTAACACCCTCTACAACGCCAAAAAGAGCGGAATGTTCCATCCGCTCTTTTCTTATTTCCATTTAACCGAGTCCAGACGTATTCATAAGCACAATCCGCCATTTATCTGGGTCCTCAAATGTACGACCCTTTGCTGCCCAGTATGGATTCTCCGGCTCCACCTCGTAATAGCCAAGCCTATGTAATCGGTCCGTTACGAACTCCATTTCTTCTCTGTTAGGCATGTAAAACACCAAAAGATTATCTCTTGATGGCGCTGGACACGGGCTGCCTGATTGATGCTGCGTAAACTCTAGGTGATAATCAACGTTCGGAAGCCCGTACATTACCCCATCATAACCATCGTGATCCCAAAATTCACCCACACGCTTCAATCCCAAGCCCCGCTCATAAAACTCAATCACCCGCTCAAGCTGATCTGTAGGCCTTGCCACACGAAACTGCACATAATTCACGCCAAACCGCCTCCTATCTCTTCTATAGGTTCACTATACGCCAAAACACCACGGCTGAAAAACGGCTTAAGGTGGAGGGTTTTCTCGTTCTTTTGGCGGAGGGGGTAGCATTTTTTAATCGCTCTGTTACCTATTCCCCTTACGTTCAAAGTAGCTATTCAATCGGTACTCCACGATTTGTTTTATCCATTCATATAAAAGCACCTCTTCTTGCTCGTCTACTTTAATATGAAAAGTGAATAGATCATCTTCAAACGTAATCATTCCCTTTGAACTTCCACTCCACTTTGTCATGGGCATCGTAGCGATTAATTTAGCTACCTTTTTTTCATCAAATTCCCAAAGTTTTTTTGATGAGCGGTCGGAGAAATCAATGTTTTTTCTGTAGTCTTTCTCTGTTAAATAGTGATGGAAGAAAGATGCTGCATCAGCAGAAGAAATGGATTTGTACCATTGCCTCGCTCCTTTTGTTAGCATGTATTGCAGCACAACCATTTTATAGCTCTTCGTCATGCCAGTGCGTTCAACTTCTTCAATAAGTGATTTATGCTTTTTAAACGTTTCTTCTTCTTCCATTGTTAGTTCATTAGCCCACGAGAGAAAGCCAATATACGACTTAAACTCTTGATAGTAAGCTTGGGCTGATTCAGCACCATTTAAATGAAGCTCCCAATAGCTAGGTCTTCTTCCTAAATCCCGCTTAAGATTCAAAAAAGCTAGATGAAGTTTTTCCTTACGTGGCTGTCTTTTTTTCTGAAACTCTGTAAATAAGTTAATAACTTGCGTATCAAGATGCAGCTCGCAAGATTCCGGCAACGTCGGCAAAAAAGATGGTTTACCGTTCTTTTCAGTTGATCCCGTATCAAAAAGCTGCAGTTTCGTATCCGCGTGCCGATAGTTCCCGATAAGATCAATAATCGTGCAGTGTTTTTTCTCACTATGTAAACGAAGGCCTCGTCCCACCTGCTGGGTAAAAACAGTCAGAGATTCGGTCGGTCGGACGAATAGTAAAGTATCAACAGAAGGTATATCCACTCCTTCATTAAACAAATTCACTGTGAAGATGACGCTAATCTGCTGATCATCAAGCTGTCTAATAGCCTCTCCCCTTGTCATTCCTTGCGTTCTTGAGTGAAGACCTATGGATCTATCTCCTCGTTTTGTAAAATAGGTGGCCAGAAAATCTGCTTGTTCAATCGAAGAACAAAAACCAATTGTCCTTGTTTGTTTACGCTGATTCCAAGCGTTATATATTTTCTCTGCAACCTCTTCTTTCAGCTGAACAGCTAGCAATTCTTCATGATCATATTTTGTACCAAGCCATGTAATAGAAGAGTAATCTGTCTCATCATAAACACCGTAATAACAAAACGGGGACAGCCACTCTCGTTGCACAGCCTCCATTAAATGCATCTGATAAGCAACGTTCCCTTCACAAATGCTATAAATATCTTTTTGATCCATTCGATCTGGCGTAGCTGTAATTCCAAGTAAGAACTTAGGCTTAAAATAATGAAGGACTTTTTGATAGGTAGCTGCCGCCGCATGGTGAAACTCATCGACGACAATAAGGTCAAACTCATCCTGATGAAAGGTGTGCAGATGTTTATCACGACTAAGTGTATAAATGGAGGCAAACACAAAATCCACATCCTGCACTTTTTCCTTTCCATAGAAAAGACCCGATGATCGATTGGGCATAATTATTTTAAAGGATGTTTGTGCCTGTCCAAGTATTTCTTCTAGATGAGCGATGAATAAAACCTTCTTGAATTTTTTTGCGTAAAATCCTGCTAAATACGTCTTTCCAAGACCAGTTGCCATCACAACCATTGCTTTGCTATAACCTTCTTCGTACGTATCCTCTAACGCAGACAGAGCTTCTAGCTGCGCAAACCGGGGCTGGATTTCTCCATAAGATAAAGGCTCATCCAGCACTAATCCTGCTTCACTGGAGGTCTCTTCAGTAGTCGGAAGCATGAGCTCCTGTTCCTCTCGCTCTGACCAACTATATGGTAGGGAAGGTGTACGCTGATGAAATTTCTCATATTGCTCTCCATAAAGTGAAGTCGTCTCATAATTTACCGATAACGTTTGTTCATGGTAAAACAAATGAAGAAATTGTTCGGTCGCCACAGACAACGTACTGTCATTCACGCCCTCTTTCACTTTTACATTCCACTCTACGCCGTCTATTAAAGCGGATGCAGATAAATTAGAAGAACCGATAATACAAACACCTTCTTCATGTGACTCGAACAAGTACGCCTTTGGGTGAAACGACTTTCCTTTACTTTGCCATAACCGAGCTTCAATTCTTGGATGTATAGCGACTAACCTTTGAAGCGCTTTTGGCTGTGTGATAAACAAATAGTCACCACACAACATTTTAATTTCAGCACCACGATTAGCTGCTTCATAAAGAGATTTTTCTAAAAGGCGAACGCCTGAATCCATAATGAAGGAAGTAAGAATGTAAATGCTTTTAGAGCGTTCAATTTCTCGTAGTACATCTCGTCCAACTTGAGAAGTAATAAGTTGGACATTACTCATCTTCAACATCAACTAAGAAAATACGTTCTTTGAACCCACCGCGCTTTTCCGCTTTTCTTTGACGAACTTCTTCTAACTGTTGAACCGTTGCGCCATGAGCTTCTGCTAGTGAATGGATAATTTCCAGTAGATCCGCCAGCTCTTCTACCCCTTCTTCATCATTTGGACTTGCAAGGTATTCAGCCAACTCTTCGGATGCTTTTGCTTGTAGTGCCTGTACATACTCCTCTTGAGACAAAATGGTTGTACGATAGCTTTTACCTGTATTAGAAATAATTTCTGGAATGCGATCACGAACTAATTTATTATAAGTGGGCATCATTTTCACTCCTTAATCTTTTTATTACTGTTATTTTACCAAATTAATTCCTACTAAAAATGGTCATTCTACTCTCATTTCTGAAAAACTTACAAACTAATAACGTATCAATCACCGCATTAAAGGATAAACCCCTCTAAACTGACTCCCACAACCTCTCCACATCCATCAACTCATCGTGGTGAAGCGTCAGCTTATAAATATCAGGCTTTGTCGTGTTGTTTAAGAACTGGAGGTCACATCTAGGATCAAAGTGATTCATGATTAAGGTCATAACCGCTCCGTGCGATCCGATGACTATTTTCTTGCCTTCATAGATGTTAATTAAGCCCTTCACTACCTTCACTGCGCGCTTTTGACATTCGTTGTTGGATTCACCGCCTTTTAATGAAAAGTTCGGATCTAAAAAGGATCGTTCGAGGAGAGGCGCTAATTCTTTGTCTGATAAGCGAGTGCCTTCTGGAGAAAAGATCCGTTCCTTCAGCCCTTCTATAATTACGACTTCTTTATGAAGCTTTTTTGCTACTTTTTCGACCGTTAGTACAGAGCGTCTATATGGACTTGAAGCGACGACATCAACGTTTTCTTCCTTTAAAACTTCCGCTACCCGTTCTGCATCTCGATATCCCTTTTCAGTTAGCTCCCTCGTTCGCTCGTTTCCTTCCTTTGGCGAATCTCCGTGCCTGACTAAGTAAATAATGGTATTCATTTTTTCCCTCCTTATCTAAGAACTCAAAAGTGTTTGTAAACGATCTCGATACGCCCCTCTATATGGTAATATTACCCAAAAATTACATTACTACATATGCACAAAAAAATACACCACCTTTATGTTAGTGGTGTATTTGGTCATTGGTTATTTCAGCAGAAGATAAATCTCGTGGAAGCGCCACATAAACAGTCAGTCGATCTCCATTGCTCTCCGCCCAAATCCTACCTTTATGTAGTTCAACAATGCGCTTTGAAATGGAAAGTCCTAGTCCTGAACCTGCAACCTTACTTGATCTTGCTTCATCTCCTCGGTAAAAGCGATCAAAGAGCTGTTTTACATTCTCTTTACTGATGTGATGAGTAATGTTTGAAATGCTTGTAATGACTTCTTGTTTTGTTTCATGTACCTTTACCTCAATGTCTTTTCCTTGGCTATATTTCTCTGCGTTTGAAAGAAGGTTATCGTATACTCTCACCATTTTTTCTACATCTATATGAAGCGGAACAGAGTTTGCTGGCAGATGAAGATGAACTTGATACCCCTTCATTTCAAAAATAGGCTCATATTCGCCTACAAGCTGATGAAGCAGTCCGACTAAATCGATTTCTTGCACATGCATTTCTACGTCTGGCAGTGATAGCTTCGTATATTCAAACAATTCATCGAGCAGCTGCTTTAATTTTTGAGATAGCCTGTACGTTGTGTCTACGTATTCATCTAGCTCTACCTTCGATTTATACCGGTCGTCTTTTACTAGCTGTAGATAGCCAATAATCGATGTAAGAGGGGTCCGTAAGTCGTGTGACAAGTTGGTAATGAGCTCATTCTTTGATTGCTCGACTTTCCGTTCATGCTCAAACCTTTCTCTGAGCTGCTGTGTCATCCAGTTGATGTTTGTTGCTAGAGAGGAAAGTTCGTTTTTCCCCTTCACCGGAATCGTATACGTCCAATCTTTTTTTACAATCCGACCAATTCCCCGCTCAATTTGCTTAATATAATTCGTAATCGGCCTCATCAGTAAGAAAAAGAGTACGAGAAATAGGATGACGCTAATTCCAAGAGCCGTGTACACCTGACGATTGTATTTAATAGGATTCATTTCCCATTTTGACGGTGGGCTATCGATAACTAGATATCCCATCTCCCCGTTAAAAGAGACCGGGGAGATGAAATACGAATATTGATGACCACCCGCCCGCTGAGTTTGTCCATTAAAATCCATTTTTTCTTGAATGAGTTTCTTAATATTTTTTTCATGAATTCTTGGACGCTCCGTGTGAAATTTAACATCTCCGTTCCCGTCTGCTACTAGAAGACTAAGCGTTGGATGTTGTTTTTTAGTGTCTGACAGCATTCCCATAATGGCGTTACGATCACCTAAATTAAGATTCGTTTTCTCCGCTACCTGTCTTGTTTGATGTAATACATATTCAACTTTCTCACCTTTCTTTTGTTCTTCCTGAAAGGACCAAATATCTTGAAAGTAGCTAATGATCACGAAAAAGGTAACGGACGCCACTACAAAACACAGAATAAATATTAAGATCAGCTTAATGTTCAGCTTCACGAATGGTCCTCTTACCCTCTTTTTCACGTTAAGGTCGCTCATGCTTTGTACCCTGTCCCCCATACCGTCTGAATGTAGATTGGTTTTTTAGGGTTTTCTTCAATTTTATTACGAATCTTTGTTATGTGAACCATTACCGTATTATCAGCTTTGTAAAAAGGCTCTTCCCATACTGCTTCATAAATACGCTCAATGCTGAATACTTGTCCCGGATGACGCAACAGGAGCGTTAACACTTGAAACTCTTTTGGTGTGAGGCGGACTTCACGACTTCCCACAAACACCTCATTTGTTTTTGGATTAACCTTTAGCTCTCCTTTTTCAAGAATATGAGACGACACCCGAGTGTCTGGCTGCATATAATAGCGACGGAGCTGTGATTTGATCCGCGCAATCAGCTCTAGCGGATTAAATGGCTTTGTGACGTAATCCTCTGCTCCACTCGCAAGACCTTGAATTTTGTCCATATCCTGTGACTTAGCTGACAAAAAAATAATCGGCATTTGATGGTTTTCCCGAATTTTCAAACATGCCTCGATCCCATCCATCCCTGGCATCATCACGTCTAATACAATTAAATCGATCGGACGATTTTCTACTATTTCAATTGCTTGAAGTGCATGTGAGGCTTGAATAACTTCATAGCCTTCATTTTTTAAATAGACGGATACAAGTCGTCTAATATCTTCTTCATCATCAACCACTAAAATACGTTTTTCTGACATCTTTCTTCACTCTTTCTCATTGATTTCAAACCGTTATGACAGGTAAAGACGTATGCAGGCGGTACGTTTAGCCAGACTCTTTTACAAGAAAGAGCGTGGAAATATGCCTTAAAATATTGTTGCTTTACCTTGGAATATTGAAAGGTAATAAAGTTTCCTCTGTTTCCAAGCACCGAAACCGTAGCTGCTAGAATCGCTTCGGATACGCTGACAGGAAGACTCGTAAACGGTAAACCAGAAACAATATAGTCGACTGCTTCTATCTCGTATTTTTCCACGTACTCATTCACGTGCTCAGCCGATCCGTGAATAATATGGACATTTTTTATATTTTGATACTTTTCTTTTAATAGGTCATAAAATTGGGGATTCGTTTCAATCACGAGAAAAATCGTCCGACTTTCCTTTCGACGAATAATCTCTTCTGTGAATACACCTGTTCCTGGTCCATATTCTATAATACACTGCACATCTTGAAAAGGAATAGTTCGTATCATCTGTTTCGCTAACGCTCTCGAGCTCGGTATAACCGCCCCTACAACGCGTGGATGTTTTATATATTCTCCAAAAAACTGAAGAGCTTTCATCAATATGTTCTCCTCTTTTCATTCTTCTACTAATTGCTATCAGTTTACATAGCAGTTCTTAATAAAAGGTGAGGAAAAATCTTAACAATTCTTAACATGACCCATCCCTTCGAAGAAACTTTTTCGCACTTTTATGCATCATATCCGTTCTTCTTGAATAACATCACAAATAACAAAAATTACTAAAAATTCCTTTTATTATGTTTTAAGACGGGAGATGGGGGAAAATCATAAGCGTCGTGATGTTACATGAAATGGAGGGATATGTATAAATGAGGGAATTTATCTTTTACCGATCAAAATGGAAAGTGGTTCTGCTAGGAATCATTGTCTTAGCAGCAGAGGCGCTGTTTGGATTCATGATCGTCGATGAACTAACGTATTCAGACGGCATAACAGGATACCTCATCTTAGGAATTGTCATGTTTCTTTTACTTCTGTGGGTACTAGCAAAGTGGGGAAAAATTATTCTTTCCACTAAACCCTTTTTAATTATGACAGAAGAAGAACTGACAATATTCACTTCTCCGTCGGAACCATTCACTTTTAAAATGAGTGATGTAGAAGGTCTCCTTCCATACGAAGTTTCCAATGTTCCGATGTTCGGCATTATTCTAGTAGACGAAGAAAAATACTACCGTATCGCTCCAAAAACGACAAAGCGGATCGCAAACATCAACCATCGTACAGGTTTTCCTACATTTAATGTCGCCCTCAATATGATGAAGCGTCAAGATAGGGAGAAATTTCTAGTAGCTTTGTCCGAATTGGAGATTGACATTTTAGTTCCGGAGGAAAATGTGAAAGCACAGTAAGGCTAAACGCTGCACATAAAAAAGACCCTAAGCAAGCGCTCTAAGGTCCTTCTACACTAGTTATGAAATAATGGCCATAACACCCATAACGGAAACAATTAAAATGAGTACTAAGTTTCCAATGATCAACCATGGCTTAAAGGATCGTCTTTCTCCTTTAATCGCTGTAATGAAGCCAACAATCGGCAATAGGGTCATCACAATCACCCAGATTTTTTTTATTACACCTGATTCAATATGTACATTCGCCTGAATAATTCCAAAGAGGACAAGCGTTAAGAAAAAGAACAAACCAGGGATCACAAGGGATACCCCTCTCCTTCTTTCAAACAAAAACATCACATACTTTCTTTATAAGGTTTGTTTCATTATATCGTGTTTTCTTGTCTTTGTACATGTGACTAGAGAATGACATTGGTACACACGCGTTTGACTGTCCCCTTTCTTTCGTCTTACCGCTACTCTACACCTCACTTTTCAAGTATAATAGATTACGTAAAAGACGTTATTTATGATAGAAGGGGGAGATTAACTATTTTTTTCGCCAAGACTGCTCGCATTTTATTTGTCGGCTCGTTACTAACTATGACTGCATGCTCATCCCCTTCCGAGAAAGCTTCTTCAAACGAGGAAATGACCAAGCATTACACGACAGTATCACAACCGAAAAATTTTCAAAAATTCACTGATCAGTACGGGATTGTTCGCATTTCTACCCACCCCGTGCGTACGATTAAAAAAGACGGGAAAGAACAGAAAGTGAATTATGGGGATAACATCGTCAATATTCAGACTGAAAAACCACTGACGCCCACTTCAAATGATTTAGATAAGCGCTATGAGCAATTTATTACCAAAGATATTGCTGCGGATGATTATAAGCCTTGGGCAGAATCGTCAAATTTAGAGCAGGCTATGGCTAAGCACCTCTATTACATGGTTCATGTTATGGATGTTTTAAAGCCAGGATCCGCTCAAAACAATGAATTTAAGGGCGCACTTGCTTATTTAGAAAAAGCGTCTAGCACCGAGTGGATCCCTCCCGTCCCACAAACAGCAACAGACGAATCGTTGCTGACAGTGTTCAACGACACAAAACCGTATTGGAAAGAGCTTATGAACGCTTATGAACAAAATCCTAATTCAAAGAAAATAACCGCGATTTATCAAAAGGCACATGATCAGACGAACCGTCTCATTATTGCAACGAACCTCGTTTTCTCAAAAAATATGGAAAAACGTTTAGCTGAATAAGCCCCAGTTTTTCCATTTACGAGAAAAAAGTCCCATAAGAAAACAAACAGTGCTGTTTATTTTTAGGAAGAAATATTTATTTATTTAGTCTAATGCCTTAATTTCTCATCTTTACCTTGAAAATGTTTACAAATATGCTATATTGGGAAAGTCAGTTTTTAACAACTTTGTATGTTAACAACAAGTTGAACACAGGAAGAGGAGTGGATTTTATTGAAATTAACTAAAAAAATCGCCACTAGCGTCGTGGCAGGAGCACTAACATTATCTTTGGCAGCTTGCGGAAGCGATACTTCCCCGAAAGAGTCTTTCACACAATCATTTTCCCAAGTAAAAACGCCTCATCAATATAAAACAGATATGAGTTTAGCGATGAAAGTAGACGGAGACATGACTGATCCGCAGCTGCAACAAATGGCTGATGTCGTTAACAACTCAAAAATTTCTGCAACGAGCGTCGTGGATGATACACAAAAAAAATCCGAAACAAATCTTCATCTGAAAGTAAACATGGGTGGTGCAAGTCTTGAAGGTGACATTCCAATGTTATTAGATGAAAAACAAAACAAGTTGTACGTAGGTACAGACAGCCTTGTCAAAAACTTAAGTCAGTTCATTCCGATCCCACCTGAGCTCGCTGGCAAACTATTAGAAGTAGACTTAGACGATCAGCAAACTGCTCAATCCATCGATGGATTACCAACAGAGCTTTCTGCATATATTCAAAGCCCAGAGTTCCAAAAAGACGCTGTAAAAGAGTTTGATAACGTTCTAAAGAACAAAAAGGAATCTGAGTTTACTAAAGACAGTGACGGAAACATCACGGTAACGGTGACGAAAAAAGATTTAATTCAATACGTAAAAAACGTGGTGAAACTAGTTGAGAAAAAATCTGGTGAAGACCTCAGCAAACAAGGACTTTCTCAAGAAGATTTAGATAAGCAGCTTAACAAAGCGTTTGAATCAATCAAACTAGAAAAATCAACGGTAACTGCAAATGTAGATGGAGATGATCTAAAATCTCACGTTATCAACGTAAAAGCAACGATTCTAGATCCAGAAGACAAGTCGAAAGAACTTGCAAAGATTAACGTGAAGTTTGATATTGCGTACAATAAAGATGGTTACCCAACAACACAAAACGTAACGTTAAAAGGTGACTTATTAGATCCTAAAGGCAATATGAAGTTTGAACTGACGAGCAAAACGAAAAACAGCAACTTCGGTAAAAAACAAACGTTCAAAATCGATCCTTCTAAAGAAGAAACGATTACACCTGAACAAATCGAAGCAATGATGGGCCAAATGCAATAAACATACTTAACCAAAAAGCCTCAATGCTCTTTAAGAGATTGGGGCTTTTTAAATGAACAGAGAAAGAGTGATGATATGAAAAAACCGTTTAAGAAGCTAGCATTGGGAATAATTTTAGGCGGCAGTGTACTTGCGTTAAGTGCATGCGGAGGATCTCCAAAGGAGCAGTTTGTCACCTCCTTTTTAAACGTGGAGTCACCCGATCAATATGAATCAAACTCAACGATCAAACTGAATATCGTTCCAGATAAATCAAATAAAACGGAGATAGAGGGTATCGACATACTGAACAACGCAAAAGTTTCCACCCATTCGTTAATTGATCAAAAGGCAAAAAAATCACAAACAGACCTTACCCTTGGTTCCAAATTAGGTCCCCTTTCATTTAAGACGTCTCTTCCTGTTTTAATGGATCAAAAAAAACACAAGCTGTATATTTCGACTGACGATATTGGCAGAAACTTTGGCACAATTATGGATGTTCCGAGAAAGTTTGCGAGCAAGCTTATTGAGGTCGATATCAAAAAGCCCTCTGTTGACGGGATTGACCCTGCAATTATTACCTATCTACGAAGCGAGAGCTTTAAGAAATATGTTGGAAAAGAAGTAGGAAAAATGATTGTGAAGAAAAAGGCGCCTGCGTTTAAGGAACAAGATAACGGGGACATTACCGTTTCATTATCTGAAAAGGAACTGCAGAATCTTGCTCTAAACGTAATTGACGATGTTGCAGAAAAAAGCAACGATTCTTTTAATAAGCAGCAAGTGAAAGAAAAACTAAACAAACTCTTAAAAGAGGATGTAGATCTAAAAACCTTTACGATTACCGCAAATAAAAAAGACGGCGATATTGTCGGTCATACGTTTAACGCTGTTCTTGTTCCTCCAAAGGATAATCGAAACGTTGACCCGAAAACAAATATTCATTTTACCTATGCAGTCACGTACAACGAGGATGGATTCCCAGCGAAAAAGAATACGAAGGTTTCTTATTACGCATCTTCAGATGGTGAAGAAGGAACCGTATCGTTAAATATGGTGACGAAAAATAAAAACTTCAATAAAAAACCGAAATTTTCGCTCGATCCAACTAAACGCAAGGATGACATTTTGAAGCCAGAAGATTTATTAGATCTCCTTCAGTATTTAAATGTTTCAGAATTAGATAAGTGGGCGAAGAAGTTAGGTGTTAAGAAGACTGGTGGGATCTCAATAAAGGACGGTTCGGAAAAGAAACCAATAACTGTTGATCAAGCAACTGCCGCTGTTCCGACGACAACCGAGGAACTAGAGGCACATCGTAATCCATATAAAATCGTTGAATTTAAGGATCAGCCTATTCGCCGCGTCACGGCGCCTAATGGAGAAGAAAAAGTGTTGAATTTCGGTGACTCGGTTGTGAATATCGCAACCGGTGAGAAAATGGATGCTTACACAGAAGAAGATGACGATGCTCTTTACGAATTTGTTACAACAAAGGTTGATCCAAATCAAACCTACCTGACCTGGGAAGAGTCTTCTAATACCCAAAAAGCAGGAGCGAAGCAAATTGCTGTAATGGATACGGTGTTTAGAAAATTTAATGAGGCGATTTCATCCGAAAACTATACGTCGGAGAAATTCCAACAATCCTACAACTTTTTAAAAGCAGCTGTTGATCCGAAGAATGTTCTTCCCTCTCCGCAAAACGCGACGGATCAAACCATTCTTAAATGGTACGAGGCAAACCAGGAATATTGGAGAACCATTCTAGCGAATGATCCAACAAAAGACGCTGTAGGCTTTAAAAAGGCCGTTCAAGAGGCAAATCAACAAGCAAACCATTTCTACTTCCTCATGAATGTTCTTTTCAGTACGAACGCTGAGGAACGCTTAAACAAGGAAATCAAAAGCAAGATGTAATAAAGAAAGCAGTGGACAACGTCCGCTGCTTCTTTTAGTTGAATGAAAAGACGTTATTTGCCTATTTTTTTGCGTTTCTACATTTTTTTCTTGAAAAAGTGTAACCTTTTCAAGAAAGCGTTCGTCTTATGGTCGGGTTCCATTTAGTAATAAATCTTTTTTCAAAAAAAAGCCCTTCCTTTTGGCGTTGCAGCGCCTTTAGATGGACTTCTTTAACAGACAATTATTGATCCAGTTCCCTAAATTCACGTTCAGTTGTTTTTACAATCGAGAAAGAAGACTGAAATTTAGCCAAATATTGCAGGAGCTCTTTTTTAAATGATTGATATATTTCACCTGAACGTGTACCTTCGACTTCAGGATACATGGCGCGTAAAAGCTCATAGTTCCATTCAAGAATATCTAATACGTGCTGAGCTTGTCTTTCACGCCCTTGTATTTTAAGCGCCAGTTCCCCAAGCAGATCTGGATTAATATTTATTTTGTCCATTTCCTATCTCCCGTCGTTCAATTTCTCCCGCTTTTTCCCGAAGTAACCGTGCCTCTTCATAAATTGCATAAATAAGCTCGTTTCCTAACCCAATGCCTTTGTATTTATGATGGATTGCTTCTTGGCTGACTTGCTCAAATTTGTCACGAGACTGACTTTCCCAATCGCTCCCTAGTTTTTCAACCTGAGATTGATGTTGTCGGTCAATTCCCTGTATAGAATTTATCGCCTCATTAATCTTTCCTACAAAACGTTCAAGTGCATCCGCCTGCTGTCTTAACTTTTCCTTCTCTGTTGTACGAAACAATCCGTATCACCACCACGTTCCCATTTTATAACAGACTTAATTATACTATCACTACGCTTAGTAAAAAATGCTATAAATGACACATTTATTAAAAATCACTAGGAATATATTCCTTATTTTTCATGCTTCCTTTCACTTATTTCCATATGTAATCGCTTCATTTTTCAATATAAATTCTATTTTCTGAAAAAAACCCCTTTTTTTAAAACTATATGTATTCGTTCCTTATTATTATCATATCACTTTTTCCTCAACAAACGTATCATGTAAACGGCAAATAAAGACTTTTCAGCTCGTGTTCTGTTCTATGTTGTCACCTGTGATATACCAAAAAAGGTAATGGTAGCCGTGTTCCATTACCTTTTCATTTTCTATAAGCTTACTTGCATTGCTGCGACCTTCTCTTGTTCTTCGCTAATTTTACTCATTTTGTGATTCCAGCACGCCTCGCTTAAATCGACAGGGTAGCTCTCTGCATTTAACGTTCGCTTATATTCATCCCATAAATCATTCAAACTTGCTTTTGCATATTCTTGGATATCCTGTGTAGAAGGCAACTCATATGTAAGTACCCCGTTATCGAATACTTTTACATGCAAATCCTTTGCGTAAAAGTTCGTCACGAACTTACTCACAAACGTATGCGTAGGATGAAACATTTTCAGCTTCGTTTCATTTTCTGGATGCTCATGATCCAACGCAATGTAGTCTCCCTCAGATTTTTGGTTCGCCATATTAATGATGCGATATACTTTCTTCAATCCTGGCGTTGTTACCTTCTCCGGATTGGCGGAAATTTTAATCGTATCTTCAAGCGTCCCTTCTTGTCCTTCGATCGCCACTAGCTTATACACAGCTCCAAGGGCCGGATTGTCGTAAGCAGTAATTAACTTCGTGCCAACTCCCCATACGTCAATTTTCGCTCCCTGAGATTTGAGATTTAAAATGGTTTCTTCATCCAAGTCATTTGATACCACAATTTTTGCCTCGTGAAATCCTGCTTCATCCAGCATAGCGCGCGCTTGCTTTGAGAGGTAGGCTAGGTCACCGCTGTCTAGGCGAATACCAATGAAACGAATGTCGTCACCTAGTTCCTTCGCCACACGAATCGCATTCGGAATACCAGAGCGTAGCGTATCATACGTGTCTACTAAAAATACACAGTCTCGATGACGCTTTGCGTATGCTTTAAACGCCGTATATTCGTCTTGATAGGCTTGAATCATAGCATGAGCATGCGTACCCGCAACAGGAATATTAAAAAGCTTCCCTGCTCGCACATTACTTGTCGCGTTGAAGCCCCCAATATACGCTGCACGTGCGCCCCACAGAGCTGCATCAAATTCGTGTGCACGTCTTGTCCCAAATTCTAGCAGTTCATCATCGTTTGACAGATGACGAATACGAGATGCCTTCGTTGCGATCAGCGTTTGGTAGTTCACAATATTTAATAGCCCCGTCTCAATTAGCTGAGCTTCTGCTAACGTTGCTTCAATACGGATAATGGGTTCGTTTTCAAAGGCAATCTCACCCTCGCGCATAGCGTGAACTGTACCTGTAAAACGAATCGTCTCCAAGTAGGCTAAAAAGTCGTCTTGATAGCCAAGATTTCGCAAATACTCAATATCATTTTTTGAAAACTGAAATTGTTCTAGATAGCGGACAATTTTTTCAAGTCCAGCAAACACCGCATAGCCGTTTTGAAACGGAAGTTTCCTAAAATACAAATCAAACACTGATTTTTTTTCGTGAATGCCATCTGCCCAATATGTTTCCACCATGTTAATTTGGTACAGATCTGTATGCAGCGCTTTGCTATCGTCGATTGAATACATCTTAAATTCCCCCTAGCCCTTTCTAGATGAAAAGGCCGTTTTTCTATGTCGCATTATAAATTGATGAAAAAGGCTCGTAGCCTGTAAACCGGTACAGCTGTGCAGGAGCCTGTGAATACTGATTTGATTTCTTTGGCTGACCGTTTGCATCGCAAATCGGCTCTAATACGCCCTGACGTTTTTTCGTAGACGTAATCCCTTTTAAAAAGTTCGCCTTGTCAATATCAAGGCCCGGAACGACCGTTTGAACGACGTTGATCAGCTCAGCGATTGTAAACTCATCTGCCAAAAACTCTTTTGCCAAAATCGTCGTGAGCATGTTAAAACGAATGCGCTTGACGGCATCTCTTAAAATATCGTTATGATCAAAGGCTAAAGAAAGGTGCATCGCCTCTTCGACAGGTACAAGCTTTGCTTTTGTAGCCTGTGTGGACGTCTCCATTGTGCGAAAGTTCACATATGGTACTAAAGCATAGTAAGCAATGGTTGGTATCCATCCATTTTTTTCGTTCGGCGTATAATAGGCCCCAAGCTGCTTCAAGTGAACATCGTCTCCAATGCTTGTTTCTTCTTTTAGCTGCCGAAGTGCTGATTCAAACAGCGTTTCGTTCTCTTTAGAAAAACCTCCTGGGAACGACCACTGATTTGGATACAGCTTACTTTCCTCGCTTCGCTGAATGAGTAGTACTTGAAGCTCCAATTGTGGCAACGATTTTCGCTTCGAGGCCACTGGCTTTGGAGCCAACGTAAAAATGCACAAATCGGTCGGTAAACCATCTGGCGATCGATAATTGTTCATTTCTTACACCTCTTCGTGACGCTCAAGTTTAAGATTTTCATACCTACTAATTTAAGATGTATTTTTAACAATGTCAACATAACAAGCCTAAACGAAGCGATTTTTCTCATCCAATTTTATCCTCATCCCTTTTTAACCACAAAAAAAGCCTTATTTTCGCGCAGAGCTGAAAATAAGGCTTTTTCGTTTACATGACTGATTTTCGTTCTAAATTAAAGATATTGACCTGCGCTTCTTCAAAATGACGAAGCAGAGAATCTACTCCGTGTTGAAGGGCGTGTGTTCGCTCTTTTTCTGAAATTGGAATAACTTGAAGCCACGTAATTTTTTTGTCATCCGCGTCAATGGTTGAAAAATCCTCCCATAAGACAGGCGGAATTAATAATACATGCTGCATATGTAGGTCAGGATCAATTGGTGTAATCATGTCTTTATAAAGGGCTCCTGGGAAGCAGGACACGTGTGATTTCATTTTGTGGTACACGCAATGGGCTAAAATATCAGGGAAAATGTCATAGGTTGTTTGACAGGCCCCCACAAGCTCAATTCGAAGCGGAACTCCTCCGACAGTGTATCCCGTCGGTGCCTCGTAGCCTCCAATTGTCACAAATGATGTTGTATCGTCGCGAAGCTGGTTTTCTACTGAAGCAACTTGAATGTTGTAGCGATCACCTTCATCTGAAAATGATTCCAACGTCGGCGCTATTCCAAACACCTCCGTTGCTTTTTGTATAATTCGTTCTTGCTCATTTGCCATCCATCTCATCCTCTTTCTCTCTCACTTCTTCTATATTGTTCGCTGCAGAACCATCCATACCTGTCCGCAGAGGAAGAACTTCGTTTTCTTTAATCTTAGTAGAAGTTGCTCGATTGTTCAAATGACGAACTCATTACAAATTGTTACAGCCCTTATCTACTACACTGAAATTGCCTGTTGAGGGCACTCTTTCTCTCTTCCTTCCCCTAGTTAACGTGTTTCTAGGAGGAGATACCTAGCCCATTTTAATTGAAAAGGCTTCTTATGTTGGATATATTATCCTTTTATTTCTTTCTATAATAGAAGTAGAAAGCGTTATCAACACGTTCAGTCTCCTTCATCATTTTTTCGGCCAAGCTATCACTATGTGCTTACCCTCGGATTTTACAGGTATGAGCCTGTCAAATTAGATAAATAAAGGAGGAACCCTCATGAAAAAATGGTTAGTAGGTTTCATCGCAATTCTCTTTGTCTTCTCTACGCTCCACTTCACAACAGCTTCTGAACGAAAAGATCACGGAAAGCCACCTAAGGTCAAGCTAGGTGTGGAAGTCTTGCTTGATCAGCATAAAGACTTATTAAAAGGGAAGCGGGTCGGTCTTGTAACAAACCCTACTGGCGTCGATCATCAGCTATCAAGTATTGTCGATCTTCTTGCAAAGGATCCTGACGTAAATTTGACCGCTCTTTACGGTCCTGAGCACGGTGTTCGTGGCGATGCACAGGCTGGCGCGAACATTTCTTCCTACATCGACAGTGAAACAGGTCTTCCTGTCTACAGCTTATATGGTGCAACTAAAATACCAACTGCTGAAATGCTTCAAAACGTAGACGTATTATTATTTGATATCCAAGATGTTGGAACGCGTTTTTATACGTATATTTCCACTTTAGCTTATGTTCTACAAGGAGCAAAAGCACAGCATATTCCCGTCATCGTATTAGATCGTCCAAATCCACTTGGAGGTGATGTTGTAGAAGGCCCTGTCCTAGATCCTGCTTATTCTTCCTTCGTTGGACTGTATCCGATTCCACTACGTCATGGCATGACGATGGGTGAGCTTGCTTCATTTTTTAACAAAGAATTTGACATTAACGCTGATTTAACCGTGATGAAGATGAAGGGCTGGAAGCGAAGTATGAATTACGATGATACAAAGCTCTTTTTTGTGCCACCTTCACCTAACATGCCAACGTTAGATACGGCCTATGTGTATCCTGGCCTCGGGTTAATTGAAGGAACGAACGTATCAGAAGGACGTGGAACGACACGACCATTTGAAACGATTGGTGCTCCGTATATCAATAGCACAAAGCTTGCGGCAAAATTAAACGCGCTTTATTTGCCTGGCGTCACGTTCCGAGCTACTTCTTTCATTCCAACGTTCTCAAAGCATAGCGGTGTGCTTACACACGGCGTGCAGATCTATGTGACAGATCGCAAGGAATTTAGAGCAGTTGAAACTGGATTGACTGTGGTGAAAACAATCCACGATCTGTATCCGAACGATTTTCAATTTAACTCCAACTTGTTTTTTGATAAGCTCATCGGAAACAGCTGGGTTCGACAAGACATTGAAAATGGTGCTTCTGTTAAATCCATCATGAACAAATGGGAAGCAGAGACAAAGCAGTTTGAAAAAGCACGGAAACAATACTTACTGTACAAATAATAAAAAGACGTGGATGCCCCGCATCCACGTCTTTCATTTTACTTTATTTTCAGTCCATATCCGAATGGATATAGAATTTTTCCTGGCTGTGTAACAGATGGAATATTGACTGGAAGTTTTCCTTTTGGCTTCGCTGTTCCGAAAATGACTTCAATACCTGCTGGAATATTTGGCTGTCTGTAACGACCGTTTGAATAGCCCTTAAATCCGTACACCGCTAAGATTGATTTCGCTTCTTCAAAATTAGCCGCATCGTACGGATTACGTAAGCTCATCAGCACAAACTTTTTATCCTTTCCTTGTGCATACTTCATAATCGCACGAGGGGTCGATGTTGCCCATTTCGAGCTGTCTACGTTATCAACAATCACACCATCATTTACAGCAGGATCATTTTTAACGACGTATGATCCGGTAATCACATAATCTGCTTCGTCGATTGCTTTTTTCATCTCGTCCGTTAAGACCTTGTTCTCAAACGTTATTCCCGTTACATCCACTTTCTTTATTCGATGACTTTTCACGAGCTCGTTAATTTTTAATTTCATCGCTTCTACTTGATCTGCAAACGGAGCAAGAATCACAACATTTTGATCTTTTTTCACTTTAAAAGGAAGCTGCTTATCATCGTTTTTTAGCACCGTAACGGCTTCTTCCGCCATTTTCTTTTCAGCTTTTAAATGCTTTTTGTTTCCAACGACGCTCAAAGCATTTTTTACTTTTTCATCTAGGGATTTCTCTGTTGCTTGTTGATCCGGTTGGTAAATGCCCTTTTTCATCTTTAATTCAATAATTCGCTCTGCTGAATCGTCAATTTCGCTCATTGGAATTTCTCCTGTATGAACCGCATCAATGACCGCATTGTAGACCGTGTCTAAATTCTTTTCCATTTCTAGCGAATTGACCTGCGCTGGCATAAGAGCAATATCTACTCCCGCGTTAATTGCTCGAATAACCGCTTGCTCTTGTCCGAAATTATCTGCAATCGCCTTCATGTTCAGCGCATCGGTTACAACAACACCTTTGAAACCAAGGTCCTCACGTAATAAACCTGTTAATACTTTTCGAGAGAGCGTTGCTGGTAGCATAATAGGTTGCCCATCTTTTTTGCTAATTACCTTTGTATCATCAACAGCAGGAAACTGAACGTGTGCCGTCATAACCATATCAACACCTGAATCAATGGCCTTTTTAAACGGATATAGTTCGTTCTTACGAAGATAATCTAAATCGTGATCCACAACAGGAAGACCAAAATGACTATCTGTTGCCGTATCTCCATGTCCTGGGAAATGCTTCACGCTAGAGACCATTCCTTCATTTTGAAGCCCTTTAATCGTCTGAATACCTAGCTTTGCCACAAGTTCTGGATTGGAGCTGAACGAGCGAACGCCAATGACAGGATTTGCTGGATTATTGTTCACATCAACAGAAGGTGAGAAGTTCACGTTAACTCCCAGTGATTTGAGCTCTTTTCCAATAATAGACCCCGTTGTGTACGCATTTTTTTCGCTTCTAGTCGCCCCTAATGCCATGTTTCCTGGAAGGTTTGTCCCTGATTGTAGCCTCGTAACAATTCCTCCCTCTTGGTCAATGGTAATCAAGAGCGGAATGTCAGGACTCGCTTTTTGGAGTCCGTCTGTCAATCTGACCGTTTGTTCGGTATCCACGACGTTTTCAGCGAATAAAATGACGCCGCCTAAATGATATTTTTTAATAATGTCTCCTACTTCATCGTTCATAACGGTGAAGCCGCTCATTTTCGTATCGCCTTTCTTTTGCCAATTACGAAAATCTGGCATAAGCATTTGCCCTACCTTTTCTTCGAGGGACATGTTGTCGACTACTGCTTCTGCCTGTTGCTCCACTGATTCTGTAGGCTTCTTTTTAGCCGACGTCTTAGCTGTTGCATGATTTCCGACTGACACACTTGATAGTACCAAGCTTGCCAGAAGACCCGCTGCTACCATTTTTTTTGCTTTCATTCTCCCAACCCCTTATGTAAGTTTTAAGAAAGCTTGTCAAAGAGCAATTGCTTGTCCGTACGCTCTTTTTGCCATTATCTGGCTCATTTTAAAGTTATCAAATTATTCAGTTTTTATTAAGTACCGATCCTACCATTTTCGGTCCCCTGCTCAAATGGGGTTTTGTACCTATCTGTTAATTTCAATACTAAATTTATAGCGATCTGCTCGGTAGAGAGATCGAGCAAATTCGAAGGGTCGATCGTTGCTCAGAATGGCCTGTCGCTCAATTAATAAAAGTGAATCACCCTCATTAATTTCTAGCAAGTCTGCTTCTTCTTTCGTCGCATTAGTGGCCTCAATGACCTGCTTCCCTTTTGCAATATGAAGCTGCAAATCTTGCTGCGCATAGTCATATAAAGAGCTTAACAACTTATCTTTCTCAAGACTTGGCGCAAGACTTTCGGCCATATATAATACCTCATAGGCCATCGGTATACCGTCTGCTAAGCGGACGCGCTTAATCTCATATACCTCCTCATTCACATCGATCATCAGACGATCCGCTAATTGCTGTGAGGCATTGATCATCGAAAAGCTAATAAGCCGAGAGCTAGGCGTCATGCCTCTTGATCGCATATCCTCTGAGAAGCTTGTCAACCCCTGCAAAGAACGATCAAATTTAGGACTAGCGACGAAGGTCCCCTTGCCCCTCTGCCTCACTAAATAGCCGCCGTTAACGAGATTTGTAATAGCCTGCCTGACCGTCATGCGGCTTACTTCAAACCGTTCAGAAAACTCGCGTTCTGAAGGCATAAGGTGACCTGGCTTTAGACTTCCCTTTTGAATACTTTCTTTAATCCCCTCTTCAATTTGAAAATAAATCGGTACGGGTGAATCTTTTTTAATCGTGAACATATTCCATCAATCCTTTTTGTCGTACTACTTGTAGCGCATCTTGATCGGCAATAACCGTCACGTCCGGATGCATTTTTAGAACCGTTGCCGGAATAGACGTCGTCACATCAGACTGTAGAACCTCGGCTAAAATAGCTGCCTTTGCTTCTCCTGACACAAGTAAAACGATTCGTTTACTTTTTAGAATCGACGCAATTCCCATTGTAATAGCGTGTGTAGGCACCTCATTCATACTTGTAAAATAACGTGCATTCGCTTCTCTCGTTGATGCAGTTAACTCCACAAGATGTGTATGAGAGCTAAATGACGTTCCTGGCTCATTAAATCCAATATGGCCGTTGCGACCAATTCCGAGCAGTTGAAGGTCCACTCCGTCTAACTCAGCAATTAACTGATCATACTGCTTCGCTTCTTGCGCGGGGTCTTCGGCGTCTCCTTGTGGAACATGACAATGTTCAGGGGGCAAATTAATGTGCTGAAACAGGTGCTCATTCATGTAGGAATGGTAGCTTTGCGGATGATCAGAGGATAAGCCAACATATTCATCTAAATTGACAGAATGAGCGTGCCCGTAGTCTGTTTCGTTTCTCGCGTAATCTGAAATCAACTCATCATATACCCCAATAACTGTACCACCTGTTGCTAACCCTAAAACAGCATCAGGCTTTTCCTTCACTAATCTAATGATTGTTTTTGCTGCCGTTTGACTCATTTCCTTGTAATCACGAACCGCTATGACTTTCATCTGATCGCCTCCAGTAACATCTTGTTAATTGCTCGAATACGCAACTTCACCACGACAAATCGTCATGACAATGTTAAATTCTCCGTCTACAACCACTAAATCCGCATCTTTTCCTTCTCGAATACTTCCCTTTTGATTATAAACCCCGATCTGCTTGGCAGGATTGACACTTGCCATTTGAACAATGTCTTTTACGGAGCAATGCGTGAACGTCATCATGTTTTTCGCCGCATCTCTCAGCCGAATAATACTTCCTGCTAGCGTACCGTCTGCTAAAGTCGCTTTATGATTTTGAACAATAACATCTTGACCACCTAGATCGTATACTCCGTCATGCAAGCACTTCGCACGCATCGCATCTGTAACAAGGAGTAGGCCTTGAGATCCCTTATTTTGAAAAGCAAGCTGCACGCTTTTTGGATGGGAGTGGATGCCATCAACAATCAGTTCTGCTTTAACGTCATCGTGAAGTAAAACAGCTCCTACAACACCTGGCTCTCTATGATGAAAAGCTCGCATCTGATTAAATAAATGTGTCGCATGCTTCACACCAGCTTTGAAGCTCCCAACCGCCTGTTCATATGTGGCATGCGAATGACCAATGGAGGCCATAACTCCCTCGGAATGGAGGTACTCTACAAGCTCTATTCCGCCTTCTTCTTCAGGAGCTAGCGTCACAAGCTTAATATGCCCTTCTGCTAAAGCTTGCCATCTTTTAAATAGTGATACGCTAGGTTTCTGCACATGATCAGGATGCTGTGCTCCGATTTGATTTGGTGAAATAAATGGCCCTTCAAGATGAACGCCTACCACCTCAGCCTTTCCTCGTTGAGAACGTTTTTTGTACGTTGAAACATTTTCTAGCGCTTTCTCAATCGCCTGACTAGAGGACGTCATCGTTGTAGCTAAAAAACTTGTGGTCCCTTCTCTTGGAAGAGCTTCTGCCATCTTCTCAAGAGCTTCCGGCGCCCCGTCCATCGTATCTGCGCCGTTAGCGCCATGAATGTGAACATCAATAAACCCTGGTAGAACGCTATGCTCTCCTTGAAATGAGAGCGTTTGATCAACGGCTTCATCTTTGGGGCATGCTTCGTAGGAACCATACTCCTTAATCTTACCTTCTTCTATAAGAAGGTATCCATTTTCTATTTCTTCTGTTTCGGCATACACTTTTATATTTTTTAATAACGTTTTCATTCTCTAAATCCTTTCATCGACTCTTTTACTTATTGTAACAACTCAATATATAGTTGTCTATACCAGTTAAAAATATGAATTTTCTTGATATTTGGTTCATTGCGCTCAATGCACAAAAAACGCTTGTAACATCATATACTTACATATATGATTAATAATGATTTATAACACGGAAAGGAGTGATATTGGTTGAATAGTCGTAGCTCGGAGCCTGATCCGGTCATATGTATCGAGGAAGTTCATGTAATCAGTACAAGACATCAAGTTGTTATTCACCAGCACTCTTTTACTGAGTCGTTAGCTTCCTCTGTTTAATTCGAGGAGGTAATAGAATGTTAGAAATTTACAAAACAAATGCCGATGGCAAGCTTGAACAAATGAATCAAATAGTAAATGGCTCCTGGATCAGCCTCGTGAATCCAACCAACGAGGAAATTAACGAAGTACTTGAAACCGTTAATGTTCCCATCGACTTCCTTCGTGACCCTCTTGATGATGAAGAACGTTCACGTATTGAAAAGGAAGATAATCACGTCTTAATTATCGTTGACTATCCTTATGTTACTCAAGATGAAGCTGGTTCAACGGTTTATGAAACCATCCCAATCGGTCTGATTATTACCGATGACTACTTTATTACCGTTACGCTAAAAGAAACGCCTATTTTAGAAGTGTTTAAGCACAGTAAGATGAAACAATTTTATACAAATAAAAAGACCCGCTTCGCGCTTCAGCTTTTATACATTATTTCTACTTACTTTTTACGTTATCTCAAACACATTAACAAAGAAACAGATAAAGTGGAAAAACAGCTTCATAAAGCGATGCAAAATAAAGAGCTGTATGCATTTTTAGGTATTGAAAAAAGTTTGGTCTATTTCACGACGTCTCTTAAAGCGAATAAAACGGTACTTGATAAGCTTATGCGCTTTAACTATGTGAAAATCTATGAAGAAGACCGTGACTTATTAGAAGACGTAATTATTGAAAATACGCAGGCCATTGAAATGGCTCAAACGTACAGCACGATCTTAAGCAGCATGATGAATACCCTCGCTTCCGTTATTAACAACAACGTAAATATTGCGATGAAGTTTCTTACAACCATTACCATCATGCTTTCATTCCCTACCATTGTTTTTAGTTTCTTTGGTATGAATGTTAAATTACCGATGTCAGACTCGCCGCATGCATTTTGGCTTACTTTCGTTATTTCTATTATTTTATCCAGCTTGACGGCCCTGATTCTTCGGAAAAAACGATATATGTAAACAAAGCCGCTTGGAACCTCTCCAAGCGGCTTTGTTTATGTATACAATTATTTAAAAATTACGGCGATGATTTCTTCCGTTGTCATATCGCTTTGAACGACATACGTGCCAGGACGTAGTTTGTTTTCTACGCCGCGACGCTCCACCTCTTTATAAAACTTGAAGCCGCTCGGAACAATTTTCGCCCGCTGAAGCTGTGTACCAACATCAACAGCAGTCATCCCTGAGGAAACGTTCACAATCGTTCGATAAGCCGTCGCTTTTTGCGCTGTTTCCGTTTTAGGCGTTTGGGTTTGTACAGGCGCTTTTTGAGTGCTTGCTAGCTTTTGATCCCATTCAGCCTGTGTTTGCACCACGAACCCGTTCTCCTCTAGTTCTGCTTTCATTTCGCTCTCTGATAAAACCTTTGTTTCTTCCTTTTTACTATTGGAAGCTTCGGACTGCGGACCAAAGAAATAGACAGCACTCATTGCCGTTGCTGCTACAAGGAGACCACCGGCAAAGCTGCGTAACGTATTAGGAGTCATTGTGTCAAAAAGCTCCTTTCCTCTTTCTTCTTTTTATCATACGGTGATAAAAGATCTTCCACTTGCTCCGGTGAGAACGTTTTGATCTTACGTGAGATACTTTCATATGAATACCCACGCTGATTCATATCAAGCATTTCACGAAGAACAATTCGCTCTTCTGACTCTAAGTCCCATGCTTTTGATTGATGTGCGGTAATAGCTGAATCTAGCTCTACTTCCCGAATACGATCTTGCAGATCGTTGACCTCTCGTCCAAACGATAGTGTCATTTGTTCTAAATTTTGTTCCATTTGCGAATGCGACTGTCTCGTTCTACGAAATGATAACAGCAACAGTATAATAGCCACAGCAAATAAGATAGCGATAAGTACCCCCATCATAAATCCTCCTTTGTACAATCTGTAAATGATTCATAATGAATTATACCTTTACTTTTTACATTTTTCGACTAAAAACGACAATTGCAACCAATAGTCCTAATCTTTCATAGAACAAAATCTCTATTTATGAAATAAAACAGAGTCTTTTATCGTTTTTTACATTCTGTCAAAGACGACAAAAGAAGCCCTGCTTGTCGAACAGGACTTCTTTTACTCCTTAAAAAACATTAAATTTCAAATACTTCCTCAAGATGATGTTTTAATTTAGCCTTAAAATGATCCATGTTTGGATTTTTCACCACGTCATGAATCGAAAATGTTGGCAGTGGGCTCATACCAATGTATTGATTCATTTTATGAAGGTGGAAAATCGCTTCATCAAGGCTTTTGCCTTCATAAAACGCATTCGGATTGTCAAAAATTGCCTCCGGTGCGTTCCACGTTAAAGAATACATGTATTGTTTATCGGTGAATTGACCACCTTGTCCATAGCGCGTGGAGCCTTTGAAGAAAATATTATCCATATACACTTCGTCAATATAGTGCTTAAACTTCCCTGGAATGCTGAACCAGTAAACAGGTGTTTGCATAATAATCATATCTGCCCACTTCCATTTTTCAATTTCTTCTTCAACGGAATAGTGATCATCCACAATCGTTTGTTTTAGCTCAAATTTACTTTTCAGCAGCTCACTCATTTCCTCAAAAATCGTTTGGTTTAACGTTCCTTTGGACTTTTTATAAGCTTCATGTCCATTAATGATTAAAATATTTTTCACAACTCTCCACTCCTTCTTCACAAAATCGCTATTAGCTCATAGCTTTCTCTTTATAATGAAGGAACATTCTTTCATTGAGAAGTAGACACTATAAAGTGCTTTAGGTACTTATTGGTTTGTTACGTACCATCTGGTGCCTGCCGAACGAGGGATGGTTTTCTCTTTATCATCCATTCTTCCGATCAAAACGTTTCATTTTTCTTCTGACGAGGTAGAACATTAGTGGATATTTTTAGCCTATTCATCCTATTTTTTGATATGATGGAGAAAAGATTTCCATTTAATTTGGTATAAACTGGATAAATCCAGGCTCTATACATACATTTGTTTGAAGGGGGACAAGAGGATGGTTGATGGAAAAGTAGTATTAATTACAGGAGCAGCTCAAGGAATTGGGTATCAAATTGGGGAAAAGTTTGCGGAAAACGGCGCAACCGTTGTTTTAACAGATTTGAACGAAGATGGTGTCAAACAAGCTGCAGAAAAGCTTTCTTCAAAAGGCTTTAACGCCTATGGGATTAAAGCAGACGTAACAAGCGAACAGGATATTACCAACATGATTGATGAAACGGTATCACGCTACGGACAGCTCGATGTGCTGATTAACAATGCTGGCATGCAGTTTGTTTCACCTATTGAAGAGTTTCCAACTGAAAAATTTGAGCTACTCACAAAAATTATGCTCGTCGCCCCGTTCATGGCGATTAAGCACGTGTTCCCAGCAATGAAAAAACAAAAATTTGGACGTATTATTAATATGGCTTCTATTAATGGTCTAATTGGTTTCTCAGGAAAAGCTGCCTATAATAGTGCCAAACACGGGGTAATTGGTCTCACAAAAGTCGCTGCGCTTGAAGGAGCTGAACATGGCATCACCGTCAACGCGATTGCACCCGGCTATGTAGATACGCCTCTTGTCCGCAACCAGCTACAAGATTTATCAAAAACGAGAAATGTTCCGCTTGAGAGCGTACTAGAAGACGTTATTTATCCGTTAGTTCCTCAAAAGCGCTTACTAGATGTTGAAGAAATCGCAGACTACGCTCTGTTTTTAGCAAGTGATAAAGCAAAAGGAGTGACGGGACAAGCGGTCGTAATCGACGGTGGGTATACGGCTCAATAAGAAAAAAGGGGGCGGTCATCCGCTCCCTTTTTCGTTTACGCTGTTTTTTCTTTTTTCACGCTCTCAGGCAATAACCCCACAGCAATCAATCCGTTTAAAATGCCATCTTCGTCACAGGATGTCGTCACCATGTCAGCTGCTTTTTTGGCTTCTGGAACACCATTCCCCATGGCAATCCCTGTACCAACCGTTTCCAACATTTCAATATCATTTAATGCATCTCCGAACGCATAGCTGTTTTCTAGCTTAATACCAACCTGCTTCAGCATTTGTTGGATACCAACCGCCTTTGACCCTCCTGCCGGAAGAACATCAAGCGCATAATCGCCCCATCTAACGAATTTGTACGCTGGATATTGATCCACATACCACTTCTCAGACGCTCGATCACAGTATAAGTGAGCTTGATAAATCGGTGCTCGTTGATACAGCGTTCCGTCAATCTCTGGATAGTTAATATCTAAGTGAGCATAGCTGTTTTCAATGTTTGGATTTCCAGGTTCATTGACCTTCACATGTTCATGATTACAATAGCCTACCGCATGACCCTTTTCCGTTGCTCTCTGCGTTAGCTCGTGTAGCCATTGTTTGTCTACAGGATTCTCGTATATTTCCTTTCCTTCAAAGACAACATATTGGCCGTTGATCGATACGTATGATTCAATATCTAATTCCTCTCGAATCCATTGAAAAGTAGTTGGCACGCGGCCTGTCGCAATCGCTACGTATACGCCGTTCTCTTTTAATAACCGAATGGCTTGCTTAGTCGATTCTAAAATCGTTTTTTGATGCGTCAATAGCGTTCCATCTAAATCGAAAAATACAATTTTTTTCATGATTGATCTCCTTTATCGTCGTTCTTAATTCAAAGCATACGGTATGAAATGCATTTCAGATCAACCCTTTTTTAAATATTTTTTCATTTTTGATTGAGCCTGGCGAAAATTTGTATCATAAAATAAAAATAGAACAGACACCGAGCGAGGCCAATGAAAATCTTCGGCTTTTTCTTCGTTCTTTTTCCCTAGTTTTCCTTCATTAGCTTTAACATTCTTTTAAGTTGACGGTAAAAATGGCCCCCTGCATTTCCATGCCAACGATACCCGATGACTACATCATACCCGTGTCTATGCTTTCATTCGCTATTCTTCCCGTCAATTTTAGACCGTTCCTTGGATTTCTCCTTAAAGTATGCTTCTCTTTGAAAAGGTGCTTGTTTCGTATGTTCC
>NZ_LILC01000028.1 GCF_001274935.1 Priestia koreensis
TTTCATCTTCACATGGACAAGATCTGTTTTATCATCCTGATTTATACAAGCGATATGCGTTTATTTATAGAGACTGATAGCTAATCAAGTCTAGCATGGATTATCCCTTACGTTTAACGTACTTAATACGAGGTGGGAAGTGAAGAATGGAAGAGATTATGACAAAGGTCTTGAAAGATGAAAGATTGGATGACTATCCAATCTTTCAAAAGTTTTGTCTACTTAAAGAAAAAGGGCTACGAAAGGAATCTTTTAACTACCTATCTTCTTTTATAAATGAAGCAACGGGATGGGAGGAGAAAAAACGAGAGCATTTTGTCTGTTGGCTATTTGGCTTGTTTGAAGGATCAGATCATATCCATCACTTGCTCGTTTACCCACTAGAAGAAAATGTATTAAAGCCTATCCTGAATACTTGGATGAAAAAAGATCCCAAGGATTCAAGACCATTTAGGTGGTATGGTCTGTTTTTACAAACGGAAAATCGCATTGAATACTTAAACAAAGCAATTGAACTTGGTGGCAAAAGTGAACAGTTAGCTGTGCTGAAACTAATTAATCTCCATTTTGATTCGCTTTGGTTTTCATTTCACCATTTATCTGAAGATTTGTACTTAGGCAATGTCGAAGAAGATTTGCTCCTTATCTCTACGTTACAGCTACTAAATAACAAAGTGGAATGTCAACAAAGGAGGAAAACAGTTGAAACCGATATCAACTATTATAGAGAGCTGTTGAATGACTGGATAGAATTTGAAAGCGAACAAGAAAATGATTTTGTTCAGTGGTGCAAGAATAGAGGGAAAGATTATCCTTGGACCACTGCTTATTATTATGAAAAATAATGAAATTTCCTTATGAGCGAACTCAATAGATAAGCTAACAAGATGAGCAATCTCCTTTGCTCATCTTGTTTCGTTCGTGTTAGTTGAATCCTGGTTAATTTTTATTCATTAAACCATTTGTTTAGTTGGGCGAATTAAGATTTCACTTACCGCTACTGTTTCAGGTGTGCTAATGGCATATGCTACTGCATCTGCCACATCACTTGATTATAGTGAAAACCCTTCTTCCCCTTTGCTCATAAGATCTCTTACTGATTCGCGGTCTGCAGCATGATTAATCGTTAAGCTATTTTGTTAACGCATGGCCATAGTGACCATATTCAAGGTACAGCAAAATGGATCCAGCATTTTGATATTCCTATTTATGCCCACGAGAAAGAATTAACGTACATTAATGGTGAAGTACCTTATCCGAATAAAAATGTACTTGAACAGAATGGTGTAAAACACAAGGTTCAACCGTTGACAGAGGAAATCCTTTC
>NZ_LILC01000017.1 GCF_001274935.1 Priestia koreensis
TAAAAAACAGTTATCTAACCCTATCTAGTTGTATAAGTCACTGAAGCATAATAAAATTTTTTAGCATTCGTTTCATCAGCAGTTCCCTTTACTCCAAAATATACGTCAAAAAAATAATCCGTTACGTCACGAGTGCAATTTACATCGCCCATGTCATAAACTGAAAATGAGCTTCTTAGTCGAGCATCAGGAAAAGTTAGCCCTTTAGAGGTTGTAATAATCGTTCCTTTTGGAAGTGTTGTTCCAGAATTTACATTGCGACATGTTGCAGGTCTCATAGCAGCAGTACTGTACCTAACAGGTGTTGTTTCATAATAAGTTAATTTTCCTGAGAGCGCTACATATGCTGTGACGGTTTGATTAGTATATGTAGTGGCTTGTGCAGGAAGATTAAAACTTAGTGTTATAAATATACTTAATATCAGTACGTAGAGTTTTTTCATTATTATTTTCACACTCCTAATTTGTATCTTTATCTATTATTTAGACATGGTGTGACCTAAATAATGCCCAGTTGTAGGATCATAGAAGATTTCTTTAGTTTTTCCATTGGATTTTCCATCTACGCTGAAATATATGTTTTTATTGTCTCGTAATACTCTGAAATGAAAACCATGAGAAAATAAATCATCAATAGGAGAAGGTTTTAAGCCCCAATGATTTATAGCTTTTTTCACTATTACGTTACTATCCACTTTTAGACGTGATTCGGGTATTGTATATTCATCCGTAATATCAAGAATTTCGTAGTTTTTAAGAATTCCATTTTCAATAGCAATGACTATATGTTTTTTTTTCAGAGGCATTGTAAATAGTCCTTGCCAATTATTTTTCTTTCCATCTTCTCCAGTTACTTTTTTATCATCTACACTATTCATAAAAGAAAGTAAACACTCTGAGTCATATTGGCGACATAACGAAATAGATAAATGATAAGCCTGAAGAAAAGTTAGGCTTTCAGGGAAATGACTTTTAGGAGATTCTATTTTATATAATCCATTGGGTGGTACTTCTGATAATCCTTGGATAGAAACGGTATTATTTTGAGAAGGTTGAGTGGAATAGACAATAATTAGAGTGATGATTATGAGTAATAAAGAAGATACCAATACAAAATAAAACGATTTTAATTGATTTTTAAACATTCATCTTTTCATGTTTTATGCCTCCCTATATTTCTAGTATAGAATATAAATTCTATTATAAATATTTGTTTCCTTTTTATTGAGAGAATAAAGGGTAAAAAAGTACCCGTAGGTG
>NZ_LILC01000038.1 GCF_001274935.1 Priestia koreensis
ATGAACGAAAACACCTTCGCTCAAAACGGAAAGAACCGAAGAAAGCACAGAAGCAGTTTCAAGACTTTGTAAAACGCAAGACGAAGTATGAGAACGACATGGCAATCTTCAACAACCGAAATAGTTATTCAAAAACGGATCATGATGCCACGTTTATGCGTATGAAAGATGACTACATGAAAAATGGTCAACTGAAGGCTGGTTATAATGTGCAAATTGCGACAGAAGGTCAATACACGCTTGCGTATGATGTCTTTCCAAATCCAACGGACACACGAACGCTTCGACCATTTCTCGACGAAATTGAACAGCACTACTTCGAACTGCCTGACTATATTGTCGCCGATGCCGGATACGGAAGTGAAGAGAATTACCTGGATGTGCAGAACCGAACATGTACCCCTCTGATCACCTATGGCATGTATCGAAAAGAGAAGAAAAAACGGGTGAAGAACGACCCGTTTCGAGCGGCGAACTGGGCGTACAATGAAGAAGAGGATTCGTTTACTTGTCCCTACGGGAAAAAGGTAACGTTTCGTTTCCACTCGAATCGCACAGATCGTTACGAATATACAAAGGAATTGAAAGTGTACGAATGTGAAGACTGTTCGGGTTGTCCGTTCCGTTCACAATGTACGAAAGCGAAGGAGGGTAATAACCGACAAATCCATTATAATCAGAAATGGGAACAACAAAAAAGAATGATTCAACAGCTGCTTTCAGAAGAGAAAACCGGCAAAATCTACGGAAAACGTAAG
>NZ_LILC01000039.1 GCF_001274935.1 Priestia koreensis
CTTCGGAATATACAATCAAGTCTTGCACACTATCAATGACTGCATCAGGAAAATACTACATTTCCATTCTGACAGAGTACGAGAAGGAGATGGAAAGCAAGAAAATCGAAAATGTTGTAGGGTTGGATTTTGCGATGGATGGATTGTTTGTCGATAGCGAGGGTAAGAAAGCCAATTATCCAAAGTTTTATCGTCAAATGCTCTCCAAGTTAGCGTCTGAGCAACGTAAACTTTCTCGGAAGAAGAAGGGTTCTTCAAATTGGAATAAACAGCGTATTCGAGTTGCCAACGTTCAAGAGAAAGTCGCCAATCAACGCAAAAACTTTCTTCACCATAAATCAAAAGAATTGGTGACGACTTATGATGCCATTATAATCGAGGACTTAGATATGAAAGCGATGTCACAAACCTTGAAGTTCGGCAAAAGCGTGTCTGATAATGGTTGGGGAATGTTCACATCTTTTCTGAAATACAAACTACACGAACAAGGAAAGCAACTTGTCAAAATCGACAAATGGTATCCTTCTTCTAAAACGTGTTCCAGTTGCGGGCAAACGCAATCTATGCCGATGAACATTCGAGTCTATGCTTGTTCGTGCGGACTACATCTCGATAGAGATGTGAATGCGGCACTCACTATCAAAAAAGAAGGCATTCGCTTATTAGCGA
>NZ_LILC01000040.1 GCF_001274935.1 Priestia koreensis
AATGGACAGTTCGTCCGAACTTTCTCGTTCGATTTGTGGAATGATTTCATTTTTGACCAGTTCGTCGTACAGTTCGTTTGATTTTTGAACGAGACTCTCACGATAGGTATGAATGGATTTACGCCAAACGAATGTGAACTTATTGGCATTCGCTTCGATTTTCGTTCCATCAATAAAAACCGCTTCTTGGTCAATCTCGTTCTCTTCCACAAGCTGACAACGAAATTGGACAAAACACTCTCGAAGCAGCGTTTGAACTTCTGGATGAACTCGAAACCGATTGATGGTACGGTAGCTTGGTTCGTAACCTTGAGCTAACCACATCATACGGATACTATCTTGGAGAAGGGCTTCGATTTTTCTTCCTGAAAAAACGGATTGGGTGTAGGCACATAAGATGACTTTCATCATCATGCGGGGATGGTAAGCAGGACATCCCGTTTTCCGCAAGAAGCCCGCAAAGGCTTCATCTGGAATCTGTTCAACGAGATGGTGAATAACGAAGGCTACATCATTTTCTTTCACATTTCTTTCTAAATCTAAAGGTAAAACCACTTGATTCATGTTATAATCTTTAAACATAAGGACCCTTCTTTCCGATGAGATTTGGTGTGGTAACTTTATTTTATCAGAAGTGGTCCTTA
>NZ_LILC01000041.1 GCF_001274935.1 Priestia koreensis
AGAACACCATGTATATTTAACTGCTGATTACGTTCTAGAAGTGTTGAGTGAATATGAACCAACTGTTACGATTGAATTCAAATAGGAACAGCTTGTTAAATCACATTTTGAGGAAAAATCCTTATTCTTCTTGTCATGTAAGGCGTAATGTTATGTAAGAAGGAATTCACCTATTTAATAACTATATGAGATTACTTAATATAACAATAAATATCCCTATACCAGTGGTCAAGGATATCAAAAATTGCATTTTAGGGAATTTTTGATTCCTTTGTTTCCTTTTTTTGAGGGTACGGATAAGGATGAAGATGAGTAAACAACTTAATATTGAGTAGATCATCAACAAATCCAAAAATCCCACCGCCTTTCTGTCTCCAAAAGATCCCTTATTGATATCATCTTAACATAAATTTTATTTTTTAATCTCCACTATACAAATTTAATAATAAAAAACAGTTATCTAACCCTATCTAGTTGTATAAGTCACTGAAGCATAATAAAATTTTTTAGCATTCGTTTCATC
>NZ_LILC01000031.1 GCF_001274935.1 Priestia koreensis
CGAACACGGAAGTTAAGCTCTCGAGCGCCGATGGTAGTTGGGGGTTTCCCCCTGTGAGAGTAGGACATCGCCAGGCATATTAGAAAAAGACTAGTCATTTGACTAGTCTTTTTTGTGTTTTCATACACCATCGCCTAAAATAGAAATATACTTATAAGAGAAACTTGTTAAATATGTTTTGAAACCCTTTCTTTTGGAAACGATGATTATATACAGGTAGTCTAACAGTTGAAAATTTTTTCAAATGTATTTATAGTAAGGATATAGTCAAATATAGTCAAAGTCAGAAGGAGGGAGCCCTATGGCAAATATCTCTGACATCATTGAACAGTATCTTAAGGAAGTACTCGATCTTAGTGAAAGAGAAATTGTAGAAATAAAGCGAAGTGAAGTAGCAGATAAATTTCAATGTGTCCCCTCACAAATTAATTATGTGATCAATACCCGTTTTACGCTAGAAAGAGGATATGTAGTAGAGAGCAAAAGAGGCGGCGGAGGCTTTATCCGTATCATGAAAGTAAAAGTACATGATTCTTCTCATCTATTTGAACAGGTAATTGATATGATTGGATATAAAATCACCCAAGCTAGTTCAGAGAATCTAATCATTCGTTTGGTTGAAGAAAATGTCATATCCGAGCGGGAAGCAAAGATTATGTTGAGTGTGATGGACCGTTCGGTTATTGCGATTAGTCTTCCTTACAGAGATGAGCTAAGAGCTAAGATTTTAAAATCAATGTTAAATGCTTTACGATATAAGTGATTAGCAATTTTTAAAAGTGGGTGAGGAAACCTAATGATTTGTCAGAACTGTGAAACTAGACCTGCGTCGCTACATTTTACGAAATTTATCAATGGTGAAAAAACCGAAATTCACTTATGTGAGCAGTGTGCAAAGGAAAACGGTGAGTCACTAATGTTCCAGGGGAATTCAGGATTTTCTATCAATAATTTGTTAGCAGGCCTTATTAATTTGGAATCTTCTTTTTCAAAGTCTACTAAGCAACAAACATACAGCAATAAAGAAGTTTTGCAGTGTCCACACTGTAAAATGACTTATCATAAGTTTGCTAAGCTTGGGAAGTTCGGTTGTGCAGAGTGTTACAAGACGTTTGAGAATTCACTCACACCTTTTTTGAAAAGACTTCACGGCGGAAATTATGTTCATAATGGTAAAGTACCGAAGCGAATTGGTGGAAATATTCATTTAAAAAAGGAATTAGAAGCCATGAAATTGAACTTAAAAGAATACATTGCTCAAGAGGAGTTTGAAAAGGCAGCTGAGCTTAGAGATCAAATACGTGCTTTTGAGAAAAGGATTCAGGAAGGAAAAAAGGGGGACGAAATGTAATATGGCGATGAATGAATTTTTAAACCAAGCTATAAGTCCCTGGATGAATCAAAATGGTCCAGACTCAGATATTGTCCTAAGCAGCAGGGTGCGGTTAGCACGAAATCTACAAGATTTTTTATTCCCTACGGTTTCGAAAGGTGAGCAAGACGCCCATTTAACAGCAAAAATCAAACACGATTTATTTGAAGATGACACTGAAAATAGTTGGGAGTTTGAGTTTATCACAATGGGGGAGTTAGAACCTGTAGAGAAGAGGGTACTTGTAGAGAAGCATTTAATTAGCCCTAAGCTAGCAGAAGAGTCGGTGTACGGAGCGTGTATCCTATCTAAAAATGAAGAAATTAGTATCATGATTAATGAAGAAGATCATTTTCGTATACAGTGTTTATTTCCTGGACTGCAGCTGTTGGAGTCTCTGAATGAGGCAAATCAGATTGATGATTGGATCGAGAGGAATTTCGACTATGCCTACGATGAGACAAGAGGGTATTTAACAAGCTGCCCCACCAACGTTGGAACAGGGCTAAGAGCTTCTGTCATGATGCATCTTCCGGCTTTAGTAATGACTAGACAAATTAACCGTATTATTCCGGCTATTAACCAATTAGGTTTAGTGGTAAGAGGAATTTATGGGGAAGGTAGCGAAGCTCTAGGAAACATCTTTCAAGTTTCAAACCAAATGACTCTTGGAAAATCAGAAGAAGACATTGTCGGTGACTTGACGAGCGTGGTAAAGCAGTTGATTGAACAAGAGCGTGCAGCTCGAAATGCTTTGCTTAATACCTCTAATATTGAGTTAGAGGATCGAGTATTCCGCTCATATGGTACGCTTTCTCATAGTCGCATTATTGAATCGAAAGAAGCGGCAAAATGTCTATCTGATATTCGATTAGGGATTGACCTAGGATATATAAAAAATATTCCTAGAAATATATTAAATGAACTCATGATTAAAACACAGCCTGGATTTCTACAGCGATATTTCGGGGGAGCATTGAGTCCTGATGAAAGAGATATTAAAAGAGCCTCATTAATCAGGGAATGCTTGCAAGATAAAAAAGATGAAAACTAATATGTGGAAGGTGACGATAATATGATGTTTGGAAGATTTACAGAGCGTGCTCAAAAGGTTTTAGCACTGGCGCAAGAAGAAGCTTTAAGACTAGGACATAATAATATTGGAACTGAGCATATTTTATTAGGAATTGTGCGTGAAGGCGAAGGTATTGCTGCTAAGGCTCTTTTAGCTTTAGGATTAGGCGCTGACAAAATTCAAAAAGAAGTTGAGAACTTAATCGGTCGTGGCCAAGAAGTGACTCAAACGATTCATTATACACCGAGAGCAAAAAAAGTTATTGAGCTCTCAATGGACGAAGCACGTAAACTAGGACACTCTTACGTAGGAACAGAACACATTCTATTAGGTTTAATTCGCGAAGGCGAAGGAGTTGCAGCACGCGTTCTTAACAACCTAGGTGTGAGTTTAAATAAAGCACGTCAGCAAGTATTACAGCTGTTAGGTAGCAACGAAGCAACATCAAGCAATCAAGGAGGATCATCCTCTCATGCTAATACGCCTACTTTAGACAGCTTAGCACGTGATTTAACGGCAATTGCACGCGAAGGAAGCTTAGATCCTGTTATTGGTCGAAGTAAAGAAATTCAGCGTGTTATTGAGGTATTAAGCCGTCGTACGAAAAATAACCCTGTATTAATTGGGGAGCCTGGTGTTGGTAAAACAGCAATTGCTGAGGGCTTAGCACAGCAAATCGTCAACAACGAAGTACCAGAGATTTTACGCGACAAACGCGTGATGACGCTTGATATGGGGACAGTAGTAGCTGGAACGAAGTATCGCGGTGAGTTTGAGGATCGCTTGAAGAAAGTTATGGACGAAATCCGACAAGCGGGTAACATCATCTTATTCATTGATGAGCTCCACACATTAATCGGTGCTGGTGGTGCTGAAGGTGCAATTGATGCATCGAATATCTTAAAACCATCTCTTGCACGTGGTGAGTTACAGTGTATTGGTGCCACGACTCTTGATGAGTACCGTAAATACATCGAAAAAGATGCGGCACTTGAACGCCGCTTCCAGCCGATTCAAGTTGACGAACCGACAGCAGATGAATCAATTCAGATTTTACAAGGCTTACGTGACCGTTACGAGGCACATCACAGAGTGTCTATTACAGACGAAGCAATTGAGCAGGCAGTAAAATTATCTGACCGCTATATCTCTGATCGCTTCTTACCAGATAAAGCGATTGATTTAATTGATGAAGCTGGCTCAAAAGTAAGATTACGTTCATTTACAACGCCACCAAACTTAAAAGAACTTGAGCAAAAGCTAGAATCCGTTCGTAAAGAAAAAGATGCAGCTGTACAAAGCCAAGAGTTCGAGAAAGCTGCATCATTACGTGATTCAGAGCAACGCCTTCGTGAAGAGCTAGAAGAAACGAAAAAGATATGGAAAGAAAAACAAGGAAAAGAAAATTCAGAGGTAACAGTAGAAGATATCGCAATGGTTGTTTCTAGCTGGACTGGAATTCCTGTCTCTAAGTTAGCACAAGCTGAGACTGAGAAACTTCTGAACATGGAAGAGATTCTACATTCTCGTGTTATTGGTCAGGAGGAAGCTGTAAAGGCAATCGCTAAGGCTGTACGACGTGCTCGCGCAGGCTTAAAAGATCCTAAAAGACCAATTGGTTCTTTCATCTTCCTAGGTCCTACAGGGGTAGGTAAAACAGAACTAGCTCGTGCACTAGCTGAATCAATGTTCGGAGACGAAGATGCAATGATTCGAATTGATATGTCAGAGTACATGGAGAAACATTCGACTTCTCGCCTTGTTGGTTCTCCTCCAGGATATGTTGGATACGATGAAGGTGGACAATTAACGGAAAAAGTTCGCCGTAAGCCTTATTCTGTCGTACTATTAGATGAGATTGAAAAAGCGCATCCAGATGTTTTCAATATCTTATTACAAGTACTTGAAGATGGACGCTTAACGGACTCTAAAGGTCGTACAGTCGATTTCCGAAATACGATTCTTATTATGACATCAAACGTAGGAGCAAGTACGCTAAAACGCAACAAGTATCTTGGCTTCGCTGTTCAAGACGAAAGTCAAGATTACAAGGAAATGAAAGATAAAGTGATGGGCGAACTTAAAAATGCGTTCCGCCCAGAGTTCTTAAACCGTATTGATGAAATTATCGTGTTCCATTCGTTAGAGAAACAGCACATCGCACGTATCGTGACGTTGATGGCTAATCAGCTAACAAATCGATTAAAAGAACAGGAAATTGATCTTGTATTAACACAAAAAGCGATTGAAAAAATTGCTGAAGAAGGATTTGACCCAGAGTACGGGGCAAGACCTCTTCGTCGAGCAATCCAAAAGCATATTGAAGATCGCTTGTCTGAGGAACTTTTAAAAGGAACCGTTAAAAAAGGTCAAAAAGTAACGCTAGATGTAGAAGAAAAAGAATTTGTGGTTCATACGGCTGAACCGAGCGTAAGCGAAATTTAAGACTTCACTAGCAGTGGTAAGGCATACGTATTTTTGTTCGTATGCCTTCCTTTTTTTAAGATAATCTACAATAGAAAGGTTAGGTAAAAGCATAGATGGCAAAGAAGAAAACAAAATTTACATGCCAGGATTGCGGCTATGAATCTGCAAAATGGATGGGGAAATGCCCTGGATGTGGATCTTGGAATTCAATGGTAGAGGAAATGGAGCAAGTAGTGAAAGCAGGAAGAAGAGGAGCTTTTTCTGGTGCCACATCAACAGCTGTTCAAAAGCCTCAATCAATTACAACGATAGAATCTACGCAAGAGCCCCGTATCTATACCAAATCTCCAGAATTTGATCGTGTTTTAGGTGGGGGAATTGTGCGTGGATCACTTGTTTTAATTGGAGGAGACCCAGGGATTGGAAAGTCCACTATTCTTCTACAAACATCCGCACAGTTGGCCGATAATGACCATAAGGTTCTCTATATTTCAGGGGAAGAATCCATTAAACAAACAAAGCTGCGTGCCGACCGGCTAAATATTAAATCAAACAACCTATTTGTCCATGCCGAGACCAATTTGGAATTGATTTCTGAAATTATTAATGAAATGGATCCAGAATTTGTTGTTGTTGATTCCATTCAAACCATTTACCACAGCGATATTACATCCGCTCCCGGAAGTGTTTCCCAAGTAAGAGAATGTACAGCAGAACTTATGCGTATTGCCAAAACGAAAGGAATTGCCGTTTTTATAGTGGGACATGTTACGAAGGAAGGTTCTATTGCAGGTCCACGTCTATTAGAACATATGGTGGATACAGTTCTCTATTTTGAGGGAGAACGCCATCATACGTATCGTATTTTGCGAGCAGTAAAAAATCGCTTCGGTTCAACGAATGAGATAGGTATCTTTGAAATGAAAGAAGCAGGGTTAGAAGAAGTAGCAAATCCTTCTGAAATCTTTTTAGAAGAGCGGTCTCAAGGTGCAGCAGGATCAATTGTAGTGGCTTCTATGGAAGGAACAAGACCTGTTTTAGTAGAAATACAAGCCTTAATAAGTCCGACAAGTTTTGGGAATCCAAGGAGAATGGCTACTGGCATCGATCATAATCGAGTACCGCTGTTAATGGCTGTGTTAGAAAAACGCGTTGGCATGTTGCTTCAAAACCAAGATGCTTACTTGAAAGTAGCCGGAGGAGTGAGGCTTGATGAGCCAGCGATTGATTTAGCGATTGCGGTAAGTATCGCTTCTAGTTTTAGAGATGTTTCCTCTAACCCAACCGATGTGGTTATTGGTGAGGTCGGATTAACTGGAGAAGTGCGTAGAGTCTCTCGAATTGATCAAAGGGTTCAAGAAGCAGCTAAACTAGGCTTTAAGCGCGTGATTTTACCCGAACGTAATTTAGGGGGATGGAAGATACCTGATGGCATTGAAGTTGTCGGTGTGTCAACGGTCTCTGAAGCACTGCAGTATACGTTAGGAGGATAGGGATGGAAGGAGAAAAAATACACGACAAACTAATTGATGACATATTACAATTTGTAGCTCCAGGAACCCCTATTCGCGAAGGTATTGACAACGTATTAAGAGCGAAAACAGGTGGATTAATTGTCTTGGGCTATAATGACCAAGTAAAAAGAATCGTTGATGGAGGCTTCTCGATTAACTGTGCTTTTTCACCTGCCCATTTATATGAGCTGGCGAAGATGGACGGAGCCCTCATTTTAAATGAAACAGGAACAAAGATATTATTTGCTAATGCACAGCTAATGCCGGACCCATCTACACCTTCTTCTGAGACAGGGATGAGGCACCGGACAGCTGAGCGAGTAGCAAAGCAAACGAAGGCGTTAGTTATTGCTATTTCTCAGCGCCGGAACGTAATTAGTCTTTATAAAGGGTCACTAAAGTACGTATTAAAAGATATTGGTGTTATCCTTACAAAAGCAAATCAGGCACTTGGAACGCTAGAAAAATATAAAAGCGTACTAGATGAGTCTATTGAAAGCTTAAATGCCCTAGAATTTGAAGAGCAGGTCACACACTTAGACGTACTACAATCCCTGCATCGTATTGAAATGGTTCTTCGCATCAAGCAAGAGATTTTAGCTTATGTAAGCGAGCTAGGAATAGAAGGTCGATTAATACGGTTACAGATGAACGAGTTACTTTCTGATTTAGAAAAGGAAGCCATTTTACTCATTAAGGATTACATGTTTGATCCGACTCAAGATCCGCATAAAATCATCTTGAAACTTCAAGACATTGCAAATTCGATGCTATTGGATGATCAGACATTGTTAAGGCTGCTAGGTTATCCACTGTATACAAGCTTCGAAGAAGTCACGTATCCAAGAGGGTACCGAATGCTGCATAAAATCCCAAGGCTCCCTTCCATCATTATTGAAAACCTTGTGGATGAATTAGAAAATTTCCAAAAGATTAACGATGCAACAGTAGAAGAATTAGATGAGGTAGAAGGAATTGGCGAAATTCGAGCGAAGAAAATTCGCAACGGATTAAAAAGGTTAAAACAACATTACTTAATGCCACGGCAACTTTAGCTTATAATAGTAGTATAGCAATTTTAAGTGATTTCGTTTCATCGCATATGTAGTGAAATGGTTGATAAATCCCAGATTTTGATAAAAGGTTTTTGTTAAAATTAAGGGTTTCATTTGGTGTAAACTGTTTATAATGATTAAGGGAGGTGAGGACGTGTTAAAGCGCTTGATTCAAGTTTTCTTTCTTATTACAGGTGGTACATTAGGGATTATCTTTATACCAGAATTGATGTCACTTTTAGGTGTAAGTGGTGAGTTAGCTGTCTTAGAAAAATCCTATATACGCGCAATTTTAGGTGCCATTATCTTTTTTATTATTACTTTTTGGTTAGTCGATCATGTCGTTCATTTTATTCATTGGCTAGAAGAGTCTTTAGTAAAAGCCCCAGTTACGGACGTCCTATTTGGAAGTATTGGGTTGATTTTTGGGCTTGTTGTGGCCTTTTTAGTTGTCATTCCATTGAAAGCGATTCAGCTTCAGCTTATGAATACTATATTACCAATTTTCTTAACGATCCTTTTAGGTTATCTAGGCTTTCAGGTAGGATTTAAGAAAAGAGATGAGCTTATTAGTTTGTTTTCATTGCCAACTAGATTGGGTAAAAAGAAGGGGCAAGATGGAGAAGCTGACCTTCAGGACTCTACGTTTAAGATTTTAGATACGAGCGTCATTATTGATGGACGCATAGCGGATATTTGCCAAACGCAGTTTCTAGAGGGAACAATTGTGATTCCTCAGTTTGTACTCGAAGAGCTTCAGCATATTGCGGATTCCTCAGATGCGTTAAAACGAAATCGAGGGAGACGTGGATTGGATATTTTAAATCGAATTCGTAAAGAGCTACCTGTTCGCGTAGAAATTTATGAGGGAGATTTTGAAGACATTCAGGAAGTAGATAGCAAGCTAGTGAAGTTAGCCAAAATTACATCCGGAGTCGTGGTAACCAATGATTTTAATTTAAACAAAGTGTGCGAACTCCAAAATGTAAAAGTTCTTAATATTAATGATTTAGCCAATGCTGTTAAGCCAGTCGTGTTACCTGGTGAAGAAATGCATGTCTTAGTCATTAAAGACGGGAAAGAACATAATCAAGGGATCGCTTATCTAGATGATGGTACAATGATCGTAGTAGAGGAAGGTCGCAACTATATTGGTAAAAGCATTGATGTGTTAGTAACAAGTGTGTTACAAACATCTGCTGGACGAATGATATTTGCGAAGCCAAAGCTATTAGAAAAAGCGCTATAAAAGATATAGAGGAGTAGCTTATGAAGTATCGAGTAATTATTCCTGCTGCAGGACAGGGAAAACGAATGAATGTGGGTAAAAACAAGCAGTTCATTGAACTAGACGGTGTGCCGGTTATTATTCATACACTGCGTGTATTCGATGCCGATCCATTATGCGATGGCATCATACTGGTGGTTAATGAGCAGGATCAATTATTCTTTCAGCATCTTATAAGTGAGTACGGTGTTCAAAAGATATCTGAGATGGTGATTGGTGGACAGGAACGTCAGCACAGCGTATACAATGGTCTGCAAAAGCTTCAGGATCATGAAGTTGTATTAATTCATGATGGAGCTCGCCCGTTCGTTGAACAAGATAAAATTCATGAGCTAGTAGACGTCGTACAGAAGGAGCAAGCAGCTGTGTTAGCCGTTCAAATGAAAGACACTGTGAAACGAGCAGTAGATGGATATGCGGTTGAAACAGTTGAGCGTTCTAGCTTGTGGTCAGTTCAGACTCCACAAGCTTTTCTTGTTCCTGTCATTCAACATGCTCATGAAGTAGCAAGGCAACAAGGTTTTTTAGGCACGGATGATGCTAGTTTAGTAGAATATATGGAAAAAAAGGTTGCGATCGTCGAAGGAAGATATCACAACATTAAATTAACAACGCAAGAAGATTTGCTTTATGCAGAAGCGATTTTAAATAGTCGACAGTAGAGGTGAAGAAGGATGAAATTTCGTATTGGACAAGGTTTTGACGTGCATGAATTTGCAGAAGGTCGTCCATTAATTATCGGTGGAATTGAAATTCCTCATGAAGTAGGATTGCTTGGACATTCGGATGCAGACGTTCTATTGCATACCGTATCAGACGCATTATTAGGTGCCGTTGCAAAAGGGGATATCGGAAAACATTTTCCAGATACAGATGATGCCTATAAAGGAGCTGATTCAGCGGTCTTACTTCAACACGTATGGAAATTAGTGAAAGAGGAAGGCTATGAATTGGGAAATGTGGACTGTACGATTATTGCACAGCGCCCCAAAATGGCACCGCACATTGAAAAAATCCGTGCGCGCATCGCAGAGCTTTTAGAGTCAGATGTGGATCAAATTAACGTAAAGGCGACTACAACAGAGAAGCTAGGCTTCACAGGTCGAGAAGAAGGGATTGCAGCGCTTGCAACCGTCTTAATCGTCCAAAATTAGTTTCGTAGCCTTTATTGCACGGGCAATTGGTGTTAAAATAAGCTTTGACTGTATTTATGTTATGTACATATTTATATAAATTGGAGGGTACTTGACTATGTCAAACGAAGTACGTGTTCGATATGCCCCAAGTCCAACTGGACATCTTCATATCGGAAATGCAAGAACAGCATTATTCAACTATTTATTCGCAAGAAATCAAAACGGTAAATTTATTATCCGTATTGAGGATACAGACCAAAAGCGAAATATTGAAGGTGGAGAGGAAAGCCAGCTGCAATATCTTAAATGGTTAGGAATTGAATGGGATGAAAGCATCGATGTAGGCGGAGAATACGGACCATACCGTCAATCAGAACGCAATCACATCTATGCTAAATATACAGAAGAACTTCTTGAAAAAGGTTTAGCATATAAATGCTATTGCACGGAAGAAGAATTAGAAAAAGAGCGTGAAGAGCAATCAGCGAACGGCCAAATGCCTCGTTATTCCGAGAAGTGTCGTAACTTAACGACGGAAGAACAGGAAAAGTTAGCAAGTGAAGGCCGTCAGCCAAGCATTCGCTTCCGCGTACCAAAAGGCCAAGTAATCAAATTCAACGACATCGTAAAAGATGAAGTATCGTTTGAATCAGATGGTATTGGTGATTTTGTTATCGTGAAAAAAGATGGCACGCCAACTTATAACTACGCAGTAGCGATTGATGATCACTTAATGAAAATGACACACGTTTTACGTGGGGATGATCACATTTCCAACACGCCGAAACAAATTATGATTTATGAAGCGTTAGGATGGGAACCACCAATCTTTGGTCACATGACGCTAATTGTAAACGAAAGCCGTCGTAAGCTAAGTAAACGTGATGAGTCCATTATTCAATTCATTGAACAATACAAAGATCTTGGGTATTTACCTGAAGCGATTTTCAACTTCATTACGATGCTTGGATGGTCGCCAGTAGGTGAAGATGAAATATTCTCCAAAGAAGAGTTCATTAAAATCTTTGATCCAGAGCGCTTATCTAAATCACCAGCATTATTCGATACACAAAAACTAGTGTGGATGAATAATCAATATATGAAGAAGTTAGATCTAGATAAAGTCGTGGAACTTTCTCTACCTCACTTAGTAAAAGCAGGTAAGATTGAAGGAAACCTAGATGAAGAACAACAGGCTTGGGTAAGAGATTTAATCGCTCTTTATCAAGAACAAATGAGCTACGGTGCAGAAATTGTAGAGCTTACAGATATGTTCTTTAAGAAAGAAATTGAGTACAATCACGAAGCACGCCAAGTGTTAGACGAAGAGCAGGTACCAGAAGTATTAGCTGGGTTTGCGAGCGAAGTGGAAGCAATGGAAGAATTCACTGCAGATAACATTAAGGCATCAATTAAAGCTGTTCAAAAATCGACTGGACACAAAGGTAAAAAATTATTTATGCCAATTCGTGTAGCAACAACAGGCGAAACGCATGGCCCTGAGCTTCCTCAATCAATTGCCTTACTAGGTAAAGATACAGTGTTAGCTCGTTTACAAAGTGTCGTAAGTTGATCTTCAAAATATAATGTACTATTCTTAAGGTAAGATCAGTATGTACGTAAAAAGCGTTGAGAAGGAGAAGTAAGCTATCTACCCATCTTAGAGAGAACGGCCTAGGCTGAAAGCTGTTCATGGTATTAGAGAGCCGAAATGCACCTTCGAGTCCTTTTTTGAAACATCCGCATGGGTGGAGTAGGGAAAGGCGGTCCTCCCCGTTAAAAGAGCAGAGTTGAGGCGCAAATTAGTGCCTAAACAGAGTGGAACCGCGTATTCAAACGTCTCTGTGTCATGATGGCACAGGGACGTTTTTTTATATAAAGCCATTTATAAAAAGAAAGAACAAGGGTGTAAACAATTGGGGTGAAAGGCAATGATAAGACTACTGAAAGAAGATATCGATGTGGTTTTTGAACAAGATCCAGCAGCGAGAAGTTATATAGAAGTTGTTTTAACGTATTCAGGGTTACATGCTATTTGGTCTCACAGATTAGCTCATGCGCTTTTTCGAAGAAAGTGGTTCTTTTTAGCAAGATCCATTTCGCAAATAAGCCGTTTTTTCACAGGAATTGAGATTCATCCAGGTGCTAAAATCGGTCGTCGCTTTTTTATTGATCATGGCATGGGCGTTGTCATTGGGGAAACATGTGAAATTGGTGATAATGTTACCGTTTATCAGGGAGTAACTCTCGGGGGAACGGGAAAGGAAAAAGGAAAACGGCATCCAACGATTAAAGATAATGTACTGATTGCAACAGGCGCAAAAGTACTTGGTTCGATAACTATTCATGAAAATTCAAAGATTGGTGCTGGTTCCGTTGTATTGCATGAGGTTCCGCCTAATTCAACGGTTGTTGGGATACCAGGACAGGTTAAGATTCAAAACGGTAAGAAAATTAATAAAGACTTAAATCATCAAGATTTACCAGATCCTGTAGCAGAACGTTTTAAAGAATTAGAGAGAGAAATTAAACGATTACAACAAGAACTGGATGATGTAAAAGAAGGGAAGAATGAAGATGGGCATTAAGTTATACAACACACTAACTCGTCAAAAAGAAGAGTTTAAGCCCCTTGAGGAAAATAAGGTAAAGATGTACGTATGCGGTCCAACCGTTTATAACTATATTCACATTGGAAACGCACGTCCTGCAATTGTATTCGATACGGTTCGAAAATATTTAGAGTTCCGCGGATATGAGGTTCAATACGTATCGAATTTTACGGATGTTGATGATAAACTCATCCGAGCAGCAAAAGAACTAGGTGAAGAAGTGCCGGTCATTGCAGAGCGTTTTATCGATGCTTATCACGAAGACGTTTCTTCTCTAGGATGCAGTAAAGCTACTGTTCACCCACGTGTAACAGAAAATATGGATATTATCATTGAATTCATTGATGAACTTGTGAAAAAAGGATTCGCTTATGAATCAGATGGTGACGTCTACTATCGCACACGCAAATTCGATGGGTATGGAAAGTTATCACACCAACCGATTGATGACTTAAAATCAGGTGCGCGTATTGAAGTAGGCGAGAAAAAAGAAGATCCATTGGACTTTGCACTATGGAAAAACGCAAAAGAAGATGAAATTACGTGGGATAGTCCTTGGGGCAAAGGGCGACCAGGCTGGCACATCGAGTGCTCTGCTATGGCACGAAAATATTTAGGAGACACGATTGATATTCATGCTGGTGGACAGGATTTAGCATTCCCTCACCACGAAAATGAAATTGCTCAATCAGAAGCCTTGACTGGTAAACCATTTGCAAACTACTGGTTGCACAACGGCTACATTAATATTGATAACGAAAAGATGTCGAAGTCACTAGGTAACTTTGTACTGGTTCATGACATTATTAAAAAGTTTGATCCAAACCTTCTGCGTTTCTTTATTTTGTCAGTTCACTATCGTCATCCAATCAATTACAATGAAGAATTATTGGAGAAAACAAAGAACGCGCTAGAGCGTATTAAAACAGCGTATGCCAATCTAAAACATCGAGTAGAGAGTGCAAGTGACTTAGCTGATAATAATGCACAGTGGTTAAAAACGATTGAAGACTTGCGTACTTCTTTCATTCGTGAAATGGACGATGATTTTAATACAGCCAATGCTATTTCAATTTTATTTGATCTTGCTAAACAAGCTAATTTGTATCTAGTCGAGAAAAACACGTCAGAAGAAGTTCTTCATGCATTCATTAAAGTAATGGAGGATCTAGCTACAGTGTTAGGTTTGACACTTGGAGAGCAAGAACTACTTGATGAAGATATTGAACGTCTTATTCAAGAACGAATTGATGCTCGTAAAAATCGTGACTTTAAACGCGCAGACGAAATTCGGGATGAGTTAAAGAGCCGTGACATTATTTTAGAAGATACGGCTCAAGGTACGAGATGGAAAAGAGGATCATGATGTTACAAACTGAAAATATCGACGCTAAACAGTTGAATAGTTTAGCGCTTGCTTATATGGGAGATGCCGTATATGAAATCTATATACGGCAACACCTTTTATCATTAGGAAGCGTACGCCCTAATCAATTGCATAACAAAGCAAAGGGCTATGTATCAGCAAAAGCGCAATCCAAAGTTGCGCATGCCTTTATTGAAAATGATTGTTTAAGTGAAGAAGAAGTGGCTGTTCTGAAACGAGGAAGAAATGCCAAGTCAGGTACAGTTCCGAAAAACACAGATGTTCAAACGTATCGTTATAGTACCGCATTTGAAGCTTTAATCGGATATCATTATCTCCTTCGCAATCAACAGCGCATGGAAGAGCTTATTACATTAGCCATTAGTTTTATTGAAGGAGAGAAAGGAGAACAAAAATCATGACAAATACAACAAATACGACAGATAGCGAATACATCATTGGTCGAAACCCAGTGTTAGAAGCGTTAAAGTCTGAGCGCGATATTAATAAAATCCTGGTTGCAGAGGGGTCTCAAAAAGGTTCCATGCAACAAATTATTCAACGAGCAAAGGACAGCGGTGTGTTAGTTCAATTTGTTCCTAAAAAGAAAATCGAACAAATGGTAGAAGGTAATCATCAAGGAGTATTAGCACAAGTAGCTGCTTATCAGTACGCAGACATTGAAGATTTGTTCGAATTAGCAGCTAAGCGAGACGAAATGCCGTTCTTTCTAATTTTAGATGAGATCGAGGATCCTCATAACTTAGGTTCAATTATGAGAACAGCTGATGCGATAGGAGCTCACGGTATCATTATTCCGAAGCGCCGTGCGGTAGGTTTAACAGCCACTGTAGCAAAAGCCTCTACTGGAGCTATTGAGCACATTCCGGTTGTAAAAGTAACCAATCTAGCGCGTACGATCGATGAGCTTAAGCAACGCAATATTTGGATCGTAGGTACAGATGCAAAAGGTACGCAAGATTATCGTGATTTAGATACAAACATGCCTGTAGGTCTAGTAATTGGTAGTGAAGGTAAAGGGATGAATCGTTTAATCAAAGATAAATGTGACTTCTTAGTTCACTTACCAATGGTCGGGAAGGTAACATCTTTGAATGCCTCTGTTGCAGCCAGTCTACTAATGTATGAGGTATATAGAAAACGCCATCCTTTAGGTGAATAGCTCATGCAAAATGTTCTACTTGTAGATGGCTATAATATCATTGGTGCTTGGCCAGAACTACGGGCGTTAAAAGATCGGGATCTATCTGCTGCTAGAGATGTTTTGTTAGAAAAGATGGCGGAGTACAGAGCCTACATGGATTACCGTGTGATTGTTGTATTTGATGCTCACCTTGTAGAAGGAATCGAAAAAAAAGATTTATCTTACAAGGTGGAGGTCATTTTCACTCGTGAAAATGAAACGGCTGATGAACGAATTGAGAAGCTTGCACAATCGCTTAATAATATTAAAACGCAAATTCATGTTGCGACATCTGATTTTACGGAGCAGTGGGCGATCTTCGGACAAGGTGCTCTTCGGAAATCTGCACGAGAATTGCGGAACGAAATGCTTGAGATAGAAAAAAATATTAATCGCGATGTAAAAGGAATTCAAGAGAGAAAACCCGTTAGCCGCATACAGTTATCAGATGAAGTAATTAAAATTTTCGAAAAATGGCGCCGCGGTGAATCATGAAGTAGTTGACGCTTTCAAAAAACCTACTGTATAATATTTCTATCTACTGTACGGTCGGGGGGATTGGCGTGACCTACAACTATGGGAGAAAACCAAATGCTCGTTTTGACAATCATGAAGACGAAGAAATTTTAGAGCTTGTTCATCAAGGAAATAGTGAAGCATTAGAGTATCTGATTCACAAATACAAAAATTTTGTACGCGCCAAAGCAAGATCTTATTTTCTAATTGGTGCAGATCGCGAAGATATTGTCCAAGAAGGAATGATAGGATTATACAAGGCAATCAGGGATTTTAAAGAAGATAAGCTAGCTTCGTTTAAAGCATTTGCTGAGTTGTGCATTACTAGGCAAATTATTACTGCGATTAAAACGGCCACTAGGCAAAAGCACATTCCTTTGAACTCTTACGTTTCATTGGACAAGCCTATCTATGACGAGGAATCTGATCGTACATTAATGGATGTAATTTCTGGCGCGAAAGTGATGGACCCAGAAGAGCTTATTATCAATCAGGAAGAGTTTGATGATATTGAGCTCAAAATGGCGGAGTTACTTAGTGACTTAGAACGAAAGGTTTTGGCCCTATATTTAGACGGTCGATCCTATCAAGAAATTTCAGAAGATTTAAATCGACATGTTAAGTCGATTGACAATGCTCTTCAACGTGTTAAGCGGAAGCTAGAGCGCTATTTGGAACTACGAGAGATTACGTTGTGACAAAACAGGAAACAAACTTGTATTGACACCAAAAGAATGATTGTGATACGTTTTTATGGATAATTCAAGAAATATAGGTGGTTTCGTATAATGCGAAAAAAGGTTATTCTCGCATGTGTTGATTGTGGAAGCCGTAACTATTCAACTATGAAGAGTACGGAAAATCTGCACGAGAGATTAGAAATAAAAAAGTTTTGTAAAACTTGTAATTCACACACGTTGCATCGTGAAACAAAATAAAGTTTGGATCTGCATAGACTGAGCACCCCTGTGTAATTGGAGGTTACCTACAATGAATCGTTTCATCAATTTCTTGCGTGATGTAGGACGCGAGATGAAAAAGGTTAGTTGGCCCAAGCGTAAGGAATTAACTCGTTATACGGTTACTGTTATTGGTACTGTCGCATTTATGGCTATCTTTTTTGCACTAGTAGATTTAGGAATTTCAAGGTTAATTCGCTTAGTACTTGAATAAGATCATTTCAAGCGTGTTATAATAGCAATTGAATGATTCATTTCGTAAAAGCCCGGTAACGGGTTTTTTAATTTGTTCAAAAAGAAACGAGCGATAATATATTGCGGGGAGGGAAGGACACATAGTCCTCATATATGGAGAAAAATTGGTATGTTGTTCATACGTATTCTGGATACGAAAATAAAGTGAAGACGAACTTGGAAAAGCGCGTTGAGACAATGGGCATGCAAGATAAGATCTTCCGTGTAGTAGTTCCAGAAGAAGAAGAAAAAGAGATTAAAAATAACAAAACAAAAATCACGAAAAAGAAAGTATTCCCTGGTTACGTGCTAGTTGAAATTATCATGACAGATGATTCTTGGTACGTTGTGCGTAATACACCAGGTGTAACAGGATTCGTTGGTTCTGCTGGATCTGGGTCTAAGCCTACACCGCTTTTACCTGGTGAAGTAGACGTTATTCTGAAGCGCATGGGCATGGAAGGCGAAGACGTAGAATTTGACTTTGAAATTAAAGAAGTGGTAACTGTTAAAGAGGGACCATTTGCTAACTTTGAAGGTTCCATTGAAGAAATCGATAAAAATCGCAAAAAAGTTCGCGTGCTTGTAAACATGTTTGGACGCGAAACCCCAGTGGAATTAGATTTTACACAAGTTGAGAAAATATAATCCCAAAAAACTTGCATTTCTTCAAAATTAATGATAATATTTCATAAGTCAGTATGTCTCGAAAAGAGACTAAAAATGTAATTTCTTTATACTACTATGATAAAGAATCAATAGAGTGGGAGGGTTCAACCCCATTACCACATCACGGACTTAAGGAGGTGTGTCTCGTGGCTAAAAAAGTAATTAAATTAGTTAAATTACAAATTCCTGCGGGCAAAGCTAACCCGGCACCACCAGTTGGACCAGCACTTGGTCAAGCAGGTGTAAACATTATGGGATTCTGTAAGGAGTTCAATGCTCGTACAGCTGATCAAGCTGGTTTAATCATTCCTGTTGAAATTACGGTTTTTGAAGACCGTTCATTTACATTCATCACTAAAACTCCACCTGCTGCAGTTTTACTTAAAAAAGCAGCTGGTATTGAGTCAGGATCTGGTGAACCAAACCGTAACAAAGTTGCAACAGTTAAGCGTGAGAAAGTACGCGAGATTGCTGAAACTAAAATGCCTGACTTAAACGCTGCAAGCGTTGAAGCTGCTATGCGTATGGTAGAAGGTACAGCACGCAGCATGGGAATCGTAGTCGAAGACTAATTCTTATGAAACAGGCTTTGTAATGTAAGGTTGCGAGTATGGTTTACGCCGATTCGCAACCTTTATTATGTGGGAGGTTATTCCGCTAAAACCACTAAGGAGGAAACAAACATGGCTAAAAAAGGTAAAAAATATATCGAAGCTGCTAAATTAGTAGATCGTACAAATGCTTACTCAGTTGCTGAAGCAATCGAGCTAGTGAAAAAAACTAATACTGCAAAATTTGATGCGACTGTAGAAGTTGCTTTCCGTTTAGGCGTTGACCCTAAGAAAGCTGACCAACAAATTCGTGGCGCAGTAGTATTACCACACGGTACTGGTAAAGTTCAACGTGTGTTAGTATTCGCAAAAGGTGAAAAAGCGAAAGAAGCAGAATCTGCTGGAGCTGATTATGTAGGCGACCAAGACTACATCAACAAAATCTCTCAAGGTTGGTTTGACTTTGACGTGATCGTTGCTACACCTGACATGATGGGTGAAGTTGGTAAATTAGGACGCGTATTAGGACCTAAAGGCTTAATGCCAAACCCTAAAACTGGAACAGTTACTTTTGACGTGACTAAAGCAGTTAACGAAATCAAAGCTGGTAAAGTTGAATACCGCGTTGATAAAGCTGGAAACATCCATGTGCCAGTTGGTAAAATTTCTTTCGAAGATGCGAAGCTTGTTGACAACTTCACTACTGTTTTCGAAACACTTCAAAAAGCTAAACCATCAGCGGCTAAAGGTACTTACATGAAAAATGTAGCTGTAACATCTACAATGGGCCCTGGTGTTAAAGTAGATCCTTCTTCATTCGCTAAATAAGTTATTGACTTTTAATTAGCAAATGATTATAATAGATTTTGTTGTGAAAAAACCATAAAATACCGTAGACAGTAGGTGCCTTAGGGCTTAATTTCCTGCCGAGGTGTATGAGATATAAAAGTGAATTGTTTCAATTCCTTTTCATACCCCTATGTCTACGCAGGCATAGGGGTTTTTATTGCACCTTATGTACTATGGGTTTAGTAAATAAAATCTACAGGAGGTGTAAAGATGAGTAAAGTTCTTGAACAAAAGAAACAAGTCGTAGAACAAATCACTGAACAATTTCGTGGAAGCAAATCAACAATCATTGTTGATTACCGTGGACTAAACGTTGCTGAAGTAACTGAACTTCGTAAGCAATTACGTGAAGCTGGTGTTGAATTTAAAGTGTACAAAAACACTTTAACTCGCCGTGCAGTTGAAGCTGCTGAGCTAACTGGTCTTAACGATGCATTAACTGGACCAAACGCTATCGCGTTTAGTGCAGACGATGTAATTGCTCCAGCGAAAGTAATCAGCGAATTTTCTAAGAAGCACGAAGCTCTAGAAATTAAAGCTGGTGTTGTTGAAGGAAACATCGCAACTGTTGAAGAAATCAAAGCTATTGCAGATCTACCATCTCGCGAAGGCTTACTTTCTATGTTGCTTAGCGTTCTTCAAGCTCCAATCCGCAACCTTGCTCTTGCTACAAAAGCTGTTGCAGATCAAAAAGAAGAACAAGGCGCTTAATTTAACGTGTTTTACCATATAAAAAAACTTAACCATTAACAAGGAGGAAATTTCTAATGACTAAAGAACAAATCATTGAAGCAGTTAAAAATATGACTGTTTTAGAACTTAATGACTTAGTAAAAGCAATCGAAGAAGAGTTTGGCGTAACTGCAGCTGCTCCTGTAGCAGTTATGGGTGGCGCTGCTGGTGGCGACGCTGCTGCAGAAAAAACTGAGTTCGACGTAGAATTAGCTTCTGCTGGCGGACAAAAAATTAAAGTTATCAAAGTAGTACGTGAACTTACTGGTCTTGGCTTAAAAGAAGCTAAAGAAGTAGTTGACAACGCTCCAAAAACTCTTAAAGAAGGCGTTTCTAAAGAAGAAGCTGAAGAAATCAAAGCTAAACTTGAAGAAGTTGGCGCTTCTGTAGAAGTTAAGTAATCTACTTTTCCTTATATAAAAAGCCCGCTTAATATTAAGCGGGCTTTTTTGCTTCTAAGAAAAAGATGGTTTATTATTATAAGAGTACAGCTAGCATAAGGAGGTTTCTTGGTTGTCAGATCATTATTACTCTAATAACCCTTCATCTGTAAGTGATCGCCAAAGTTGGTCATTTCCATTAAAGGGCCAAACGTTCCGCTTTACAACAGATCATGGAGTTTTCTCAAAAAAGGAAGTTGATTTTGGATCTAGAACGTTAATTGAAACATTCGAACTTCCTGAAGTAGAGGGTCCTATTCTAGATGTAGGGTGTGGTTATGGACCTATTGGATTGTCGATGGCAAAAGAATTTACTGATCGTACCGTTCATATGGTGGATGTGAATGAGCGAGCATTGGAACTTTCAAAATTAAATGCACAAGAGAACGGTGTTCAAAATGTGCAGATTTATCAAAGTCCATGCTATGAAAATGTGCAAGAGAAGAGCTTTTCCGCTATTTTGTCTAATCCGCCTATCCGAGCAGGTAAAAAAGTAGTTCATGAGATTTTGGAAAAAGCATTTGATCATTTGATCGCAAATGGAGAGCTTTGGGTAGTTATTCAAAAGAAACAAGGTGCTCCTTCTGCTCTAGAAAAATTAGAAGCAGTATTTGGTGAGGTAGAGGTAGTGTTGAAGAAAAAAGGCTACTATATTATACGTGCAAAAAAAGTTGACGTATAAACTTGGCTATGTTAACATTATAAAATGCCAATATGTAATGGTTTCGTATGGACTTCCGTACATAAGTATGTATATTTTTAGTATGTATGGGAATCCTAATAAAATCAATAGTACGTTTTTCAAAGATTGTGGTTTTCTAATTCAGAAACCATTTTTCTTTTGTTTATATTATAATAAACTTTTCTAGTTTATTATAGAGTAGTTTTAAATTTTTTTAAACAATAACGCTTGATTTGAGGGGTGAATCAGTTGACAGGTCAACTAGTTCAGTATGGACGCCACCGCCAACGAAGAAGTTATGCTCGCATTAGCGAAGTATTAGAGTTACCAAATCTAATCGAAATCCAAACCTCTTCATATCAATGGTTTCTTGATGAAGGTTTGCGTGAAATGTTCCAAGATATTTCGCCGATTGATGACTTTACGGGTAACTTGTCGCTAGAGTTTATTGATTATAGTCTTGGAGAGCCGAAGTACTCAGTAGAGGAGTCAAAAGAGCGTGACGTAACTTACGCTGCACCTTTACGTGTAAAAGTGCGCTTAATCAATAAGGAAACTGGTGAAGTGAAGGACCAAGATGTATTTATGGGGGACTTCCCTCTAATGACTGAGACAGGTACTTTTGTTATCAATGGTGCTGAACGTGTAATCGTATCTCAGTTAGTTCGCTCACCGAGCGTGTATTATAGTGGCAAACTAGATAAAAACGGTAAGACAGGTTATACAGCAACGGTTATTCCAAACCGTGGTGCTTGGTTAGAGTATGAAACTGATGCAAAAGATGTCGTACATGTACGTATCGACCGTACACGTAAACTACCAATCACGGTACTATTACGTGCGCTAGGTTTCGGAAGCGATCAAGAAATCATTGACCTAATTGGTGATAATGAGTATATCCGTAACACATTAGAAAAAGACAATACAGAAACAACTGAGAAAGCATTGTTAGAAATCTATGAGCGATTACGCCCAGGTGAACCACCAACGGTTGATAATGCGAAATCTCTATTGGTTTCTCGTTTCTTTGATCCGAAACGCTATGATTTAGCGAGTGTAGGACGTTATAAAATTAACAAAAAGCTTCATATTAAACATCGCCTTTTCAATCAGCGTTTAGCTGAAACGTTGGTAGATCCTGAAACAGGTGAAATTATTGCGGAAAAAGATACGATGATTGATCGTCGTACTTTAGATCGCATTCTGCCAATGCTTGAATCTGGAGTGAACTTCCAGTCTCACAATCCGGTTGGTGGAGTAGTAGAAGAAGACATCGTTCTTCAATCTATTAAAATTTATGCGCCAAACGATGCTGATGGTGAAAAAGTAATTAATGTACTTGGTAATGCATACGTAGAAGAACCTATTAAAAACATTACTCCAGCTGACATTATTTCTTCTATCAGTTATTTCTTCAACTTGTTACATCAAGTAGGGGACACTGATGATATTGACCATTTAGGTAACCGTCGTTTGCGTTCTGTGGGAGAATTGTTACAGAACCAATTCCGTATCGGTTTATCTCGTATGGAGCGTGTAGTTCGTGAAAGAATGTCTATTCAAGATACTAACACAATTACACCTCAACAATTAATTAATATCCGTCCTGTAATTGCAGCAATTAAAGAGTTCTTTGGTAGCTCTCAGTTGTCTCAGTTCATGGACCAAACAAATCCATTAGCTGAATTGACTCATAAGCGACGTCTTTCTGCCTTAGGACCTGGTGGTTTAACTCGTGAACGTGCTGGCTTCGAAGTACGTGACGTTCACTACTCTCACTATGGTCGTATGTGTCCGATTGAGACGCCAGAGGGTCCAAATATCGGGCTAATCAACTCATTATCCAGTTATGCTAAAGTTAATAAATTTGGTTTTATTGAGACTCCATATCGTCGTGTTGACCCAGATACAGGGAAAATCACTGATCGAATTGACTACTTAACTGCTGATGAAGAGGATAACTATGTTGTCGCTCAGGCGAACGCACGTCTATCTGACGATGGTTCATTCCTTGACGATGGTATCGTTGCTCGTTTCCGTGGTGAGAATACGGTAGTTAAGCGTGAACGCGTTGACTACATGGACGTATCACCTAAGCAAGTAGTATCTGCTGCAACAGCATGTATTCCTTTCTTAGAAAATGATGACTCCAACCGTGCCCTAATGGGAGCGAACATGCAACGTCAAGCAGTTCCTTTATTAAACCCAGAAGCTCCTATCGTGGGTACAGGTATGGAATACGTATCTGGTAAAGACTCTGGTGCTGCAGTAATCTGTAAACACCCAGGTGTCGTTGAACGCGTGGAAGCTAGCCAAATTTGGGTTCGCCGTTATACAGAAGTAGACGGTCAACAAGTAAAAGGTGACTTAGATAAATATCGTATGCTTAAGTTCATCCGTTCTAACCAAGGTACTTGTTACAACCAACGCCCAATCGTAAGTGTTGGAGACGAAGTTGTAAAAGGTGAGATCCTTGCAGACGGTCCTTCTATGGAAAAAGGTGAACTTGCTCTAGGACGTAACGTTCTTGTTGGGTTCATGACATGGGACGGTTACAACTATGAGGATGCGATCATCATGAGCGAACGCTTAGTAAAAGATGATGTGTACACATCTGTTCATATTGAAGAATACGAATCAGAATCTCGTGACACAAAACTTGGACCTGAAGAAATCACTCGTGATATCCCTAACGTAGGGGAAGATGCATTACGTAACCTTGACGAGCGTGGAATTATTCGCATCGGGGCTGAAGTAAAAGATGGAGATTTATTAGTAGGGAAAGTAACGCCTAAAGGTGTGACAGAACTTACGGCTGAAGAACGTCTTTTACATGCAATCTTTGGTGAAAAAGCTCGTGAAGTACGTGATACTTCTCTTCGTGTACCACATGGTGGTGGAGGAATTATCCTTGATGTTAAAGTCTTCAATCGTGAAGATGGAGATGAATTACCACCAGGTGTTAACCAATTAGTACGTGTTTACATCGTTCAGAAACGTAAGATCTCTGAAGGTGACAAAATGGCCGGTCGTCATGGTAACAAAGGGGTTATCTCACGTATCTTACCTGAGGAAGACATGCCTTATTTACCAGATGGCACACCAATCGATATCATGTTGAACCCATTAGGGGTACCATCTCGTATGAATATCGGTCAGGTATTAGAGTTGCACTTAGGAATGGCTGCTCGTCAGCTAGGTATCCACGTTGCTTCTCCAGTATTTGACGGTGCTCGTGAGGAAGATGTATGGTCTACAATTGAAGAAGCTGGTATGGCACGTGACGCGAAAACAGTTTTATATGATGGTCGTTCTGGTGAACCGTTCGATAATCGTGTATCTGTTGGGGTTATGTACATGATTAAGCTTGCTCACATGGTAGATGACAAACTTCATGCTCGTTCAACTGGTCCTTACTCATTAGTAACGCAACAGCCATTGGGTGGTAAAGCTCAATTCGGTGGTCAGCGTTTCGGTGAGATGGAGGTTTGGGCACTTGAAGCTTATGGTGCAGCTTACACGTTACAAGAGATTCTTACAGTTAAATCAGATGACGTTGTTGGTCGTGTGAAAACGTACGAATCAATCGTAAAAGGTGAAAATGTTCCAGAACCAGGTGTTCCAGAATCATTCAAAGTATTAATCAAAGAACTTCAAAGCTTAGGTATGGATGTTAAAATCCTTGCTGGCGATGAAAAAGAAATAGATATTATGGATCAAGAAGAAGATCCAGAACAACCAGTAGACTCTATTATGATGGAGTCAGATGCTGAACCAGTAGAAGCATTAAAAGATCCTGTAACTAAAGAATAGGCATTAAGGGAAAAACCTGTAGATGAAAAGGGAGGTAGGCCCCTTGCTAGATGTTAATAACTTCGAGTATATGAAAATTGGTCTTGCTTCACCTGATAAGATCCGTTCTTGGTCTTACGGAGAAGTTAAGAAACCAGAAACTATCAACTATCGTACGTTAAAACCTGAAAAAGATGGTTTGTTCTGTGAGCGTATTTTCGGTCCAACTAAGGACTGGGAATGCCATTGCGGAAAATATAAGCGTGTTCGTTATAAAGGCGTAGTTTGTGACCGTTGTGGCGTTGAAGTTACACGCGCAAAAGTTCGTCGTGAACGTATGGGTCACATCGAACTAGCTGCACCTGTATCACACATCTGGTATTTCAAAGGTATCCCTAGCCGCATGGGACTTGTCTTAGACATGTCCCCTCGCGCGCTAGAAGAGATCATTTACTTCGCATCTTACGTAGTAACGGATACTGGCGATACACCACTTGAGAAAAAACAATTGCTTTCTGAAAAAGAATACCGTGCTTATTTAGAAAAATACGGTCAAACTTTCCATGCTGCAATGGGAGCAGAAGCAGTTAAAAAACTTTTACAAGACATCGATCTTGAAAAAGAAGTAGATCTTCTTAAAGAAGAACTAAAAACAGCACAAGGCCAACGCCGTACACGTGCTATCAAACGTTTAGAAGTACTAGAAGCATTCCGTAACTCTGGAAATGATCCAGCATGGATGATTCTTGATGTACTTCCGGTTATTCCACCAGAATTACGCCCAATGGTACAGTTAGACGGTGGTCGTTTTGCGACTTCTGATTTAAATGACTTGTATCGTCGTGTAATCAACCGTAACAACCGTTTAAAACGTCTACTTGATCTTGGAGCACCTAGCATTATCGTTCAAAACGAGAAGCGTATGCTACAAGAAGCAGTAGATGCTTTAATTGATAATGGTCGTCGTGGTCGTCCTGTTACAGGTCCTGGTAACCGTCCGTTAAAATCACTTTCTCATATGCTAAAAGGTAAGCAAGGACGTTTCCGTCAAAACTTACTAGGTAAACGTGTTGACTACTCTGGACGTTCTGTTATCGTTGTAGGACCGAACTTAAAGATGTATCAATGTGGTTTACCGAAAGAAATGGCACTCGAGCTATTCAAGCCTTTCGTAATGAAAGAACTTGTTTCTCGCGGATTAGCACACAACATTAAGAGTGCGAAACGTAAAATTGAACGCGTTCAACCAGAAGTTTGGGATGTACTTGAGTCTGTTATTAAGGAGCACCCGGTTTTACTTAACCGTGCACCTACGCTTCACAGACTTGGTATTCAGGCATTCGAACCTACTCTAGTAGAAGGTCGTGCAATTCGTCTTCATCCACTTGTATGTACAGCATACAACGCCGATTTTGACGGTGACCAAATGGCTGTTCACGTACCACTTTCAGCAGAAGCACAAGCAGAAGCACGCATTTTAATGCTAGCTGCTCAAAATATCTTGAACCCTAAAGATGGTAAACCGGTTGTAACGCCGTCTCAGGATATGGTATTAGGTAACTATTACTTAACTCTTGAACGCGAGGGCAGTAACGGTGAAGGGATGATCTTCAAAGATACAAACGAAGCAATTTTGGCTTACCAAAACGGCTACGTTCACCTTCACACTCGTGTAGCAGTAGATGCTGGTTCTTTAAATAACGAAACGTTTACAGAAGAACAAAACAAGCAACTATTACTTACGACGGTTGGTAAACTGATCTTTAATGAAATTTTACCAAAATCATTCCCTTATATTAACGAACCTACACGTCTAAACCTTGAGGTGAAAACACCTGAGAAGTATTTCGTGGAAAAAGGTACAGATGTAAGAGAAGCGATTGAAAAGCAACCAATCATTGATCCATTCAAGAAGAAAATTCTTGGAAACATCATTTCGGAAGTATTTAAACGTTTCAAAATCACTGAAACATCTAAAATGCTTGACCGTATGAAGGATCTAGGATTTAAACATTCAACAAAAGCTGGTATCACTGTTGGTGTAGCTGACATCGTGGTATTAGGCGAAAAAGAAGAAATCCTTAACGAAGCTCAGGCTAAAGTGGACAATGTCCTAAAACAATTTAGACGTGGTCTGATCACAGAAGAAGAACGTTACGAGCGTGTAATTTCCATCTGGAGTGCTGCGAAAGATACAATTCAAGGCAAACTGATGGCAAGCTTAGACAAACGTAACCCAATCTTCATGATGAGTGACTCTGGTGCCCGTGGTAACGCATCAAACTTTACACAGCTTGCTGGTATGCGTGGTTTGATGGCCAATCCATCTGGTCGTATCATTGAGTTACCGATCAAATCAAGTTTCCGTGAAGGTTTAACAGTATTAGAATACTTTATCTCTACGCATGGTGCGCGTAAAGGTCTTGCCGATACAGCTCTTAAAACAGCCGATTCAGGTTACCTTACTCGCCGTCTAGTAGACGTAGCTCAAGATGTTATCATCCGTGAAGATGATTGTGGAACAGACCGCGGTTTACTGATCCGTTCTTTAAAAGAAGGAACAGAAGAAATCGAAAAACTAGACGAACGTTTAGTTGGTCGTTACGCAAGAAAAGCAATTAAGCATCCTGAGACTGGTGAAGTACTTGTAGCAGAAAACCAAATGATCACAGAGGATCTTTCTGAAGAAGTTGTGGATGCAGGTGTCGAAGAGGTTTGGATCCGTTCTGCCTTTACATGTAATACACGTCATGGTGTATGTAAAAAATGTTATGGCCGCAATTTAGCTACAGGATCTCAAGTAGAAGTTGGGGAAGCAGTAGGTATTATTGCCGCTCAATCTATCGGGGAACCTGGTACACAGTTAACAATGCGTACATTCCATACAGGTGGGGTAGCCGGAGACGATATCACTCAAGGTTTACCACGTATCCAAGAGCTATTTGAAGCACGTAATCCAAAAGGTCAAGCGGTTATTACTGAGGTCGCTGGTACAGTAACGAACATTACTGAAGGCCGTGATCGTCAACACGAAATTACAGTTCAAGGTGAAATTGAAACAAAAACGTATAACGCTCCTTACAGTGCTCGTCTAAAAGTAACTGAAGGTGAGTACGTTACACGTGGTCAGGTATTAACTGAAGGTTCAATTGATCCTAAAGAATTGCTTAAAGTTCGTGATATGACAGCTGTTCAAGAATACCTCTTACACGAAGTACAAAAAGTATATCGTATGCAAGGGGTAGAAATTGGTGATAAACATATCGAAGTTATGGTACGCCAAATGCTTCGTAAAGTCCGCGTAACAGATGCTGGTGATACTGAAGTATTACCTGGATCATTACTAGACGTTCATCAATTTACAGATGCCAACCAACAAGTATTACTAGAAGGAAAACAACCAGCTACTGGTCGTCCAGTTCTTCTTGGTATTACAAAAGCATCTCTTGAAACAGACTCCTTCTTATCTGCAGCATCATTCCAAGAAACAACTCGTGTTCTTACAGATGCAGCAATTAAAGGAAAACGCGATGAATTACTTGGACTTAAAGAAAATGTTATCATTGGTAAGCTAGTTCCAGCTGGTACGGGTATGACTCGTTACCGCTTAACAGAGCCTGTGACATCATCTACTGAAGAGCCAGTAACAATCGATTAACACATAAATCATTCAACTAGAATGGATGTTTTAAAAAAACTACCGAGTGTAGTTGACATCCATTCTAGGGAATGATATTATATCAAAGGTGCTCCTATAAACTACCTGTTGCTTTGGAGGATATGAAAATGTCTTATGAAAAAGTAAAGCAGGCTAAGGATATTATTGTAGGGACAAAACAGACAGTGAAAGCTCTTAAACGAGGAGCTGTAAAAGAGGTTATTGTAGCGAAGGATGCAGATCCTGGTATTGCTTCTGAAGTGATCCAAACTGCTAATGAGATGCAAGTCCCCTTATTTTACGTCGATTCTATGAAAAGGCTTGGAAAAGCTTGCGAAATAGATGTGGGAGCAGCAACTGTAGCGATAGCTAACTGAGTTGTTTTTGAACAGTATTGTTTCAAAAACATTGTTTTTTGTCCAAAAATGAACCACCTGGATGTGTGGTCTTAAAAAGTTCGAAAGGAGGAAATGTAAATGCCTACTATTAACCAACTAGTACGTCAAGGTCGCGTGAGCAAAACTGACAAGTCTAAATCACCGGCACTTAACAGAGGTTATAACAGCTTCAAAAAAGCACAAACTAACGTGTTCTCTCCACAAAAACGTGGGGTATGTACTCGTGTAGGTACTATGACACCTAAGAAGCCGAACTCCGCGCTTCGTAAATATGCTCGTGTACGTTTAACTAACGGTATTGAGGTAACTGCTTATATCCCAGGTATCGGTCATAACTTACAAGAACACAGCGTTGTATTAATTCGCGGTGGACGTGTAAAAGACTTACCAGGGGTACGTTATCACATCGTTCGTGGTGCATTAGATACTGCAGGTGTAGACGGTCGTATGCAAGGTCGTTCTAAATACGGTACTAAGAAGCCAAAAGCTAAAAAATAATTTCAACTTGAAATAATCTTAATGAATGGAAAGGAGGAAATACTGATGCCACGTAAAGGTCCTGTTGCAAAACGTGATGTGTTACCAGATCCGATTTATAATTCTAAGCTTGTAACACGTCTTGTTAACAAAATCATGATCGATGGTAAGAGAGGTAAAGCTCAAACAATTCTTTATAACGCGTTTGATGTTATTAAAGAACGTTCAGGTAAAGATGCTATGGAGGTTTTCGAACAAGCTCTTAAAAACATCATGCCTGTATTAGAAGTTAGAGCACGTCGTGTAGGTGGTTCAAACTACCAAGTACCTGTTGAGGTGCGCCCAGAACGCCGTACTACTCTTGGTCTTCGTTGGTTAGTAAACTATGCTCGTCTTCGCGGTGAAAAAACGATGGAAGAGCGTTTAGCTAACGAAATCTTAGACGCAGCTAACAACACTGGTGCTGCAGTTAAGAAACGTGAAGATACTCACAAAATGGCTGAAGCAAATAAAGCATTTGCTCACTATCGTTGGTAAGATCCAACTTATAAAAATAATCAATATAACATGGAAGGAGAAAGACCCCAATGGCAAGAGAGTTCTCCTTAGGCAACACTCGTAATATTGGTATCATGGCTCACATTGATGCTGGTAAAACAACAACTACTGAGCGTATCTTGTTCTATACTGGTCGTATCCATAAAATTGGAGAAACACACGAAGGTGCTTCTCAAATGGACTGGATGGCTCAAGAACAAGAACGTGGTATCACAATCACATCAGCTGCAACAACTGCACAATGGAAAAACCATCGTGTAAACATCATCGATACACCAGGACACGTAGACTTCACTGTAGAAGTTGAACGTTCACTTCGTGTACTTGATGGTGCTGTGGCAGTACTTGATGCGCAATCAGGTGTAGAGCCTCAAACTGAAACTGTATGGCGTCAAGCGACAACATACGGAGTACCACGCGTAGTATTCGTTAACAAAATGGATAAAATCGGTGCGGACTTCTTATATTCAGTTAAAACAATGCATGATCGCTTAGCAGCTAATGCACACCCAATTCAATTACCAATCGGTGCTGAAGATGAATTCGAAGGTATCATTGACCTAATTGACATGGTTGCTTACTTCTACGAAGATGATTTAGGAACTCGTTCAGAAGCTGTAGAAATTCCTGAGGAATATAAAGAGCTTGCTGAAGAGTATCGTTCTAAATTAGTTGAAGCAGTAGCAGAACTTGATGAAGATTTAATGATGAAATATCTTGAAGAGGGCGAGCTTTCTACTGATGAGTTAAAAGCTGGTATCCGTCAAGGTACAATCAACGTTGAATTCTACCCGGTTATCTGTGGTTCAGCATTCAAAAACAAAGGTGTTCAACTTATGTTAGATGCTGTAATCGACTACTTGCCTTCACCATTAGACGTACCTGCGATTAAAGGTACTTTACCAGATACAGAGGAAGAAGTAACTCGTGAATCTTCTGATGAGGCTCCGTTCTCAGCATTAGCATTCAAAGTTATGACTGACCCTTATGTTGGTAAATTAACTTTCTTCCGTGTGTACTCTGGTGTACTTAACTCTGGATCTTATGTACAGAACTCTACAAAAGGTAAGCGTGAGCGTGTAGGACGTATCCTACAAATGCACGCTAACTCTCGTGAAGAGATCTCTGTAGTATATGCAGGGGATATCGCAGCAGCAGTAGGTCTTAAAGACACTACTACTGGTGATACTCTATGTGATGAGAAATCATTAGTAATCCTAGAGTCTATGGAATTCCCAGAGCCAGTTATCTCATTATCTGTTGAGCCTAAATCTAAGGCTGACCAAGATAAAATGACAACTGCTCTACAAAAACTTCAAGAAGAAGACCCAACTTTCCGTGCGGAAACTAACCAAGAGACTGGTCAAGTTATCATCTCTGGTATGGGTGAGCTTCACCTTGATATCATCGTTGACCGTATGCGTCGCGAGTTCAAAGTAGAAGCTAACGTTGGTGCTCCTCAAGTTGCTTACCGTGAAACATTCCGTGGTTCTGCACGCGTTGAAGGTAAGTTCGCTCGCCAATCTGGTGGACGTGGACAATTCGGTCACGTATGGATCGAGTTCTCTCCAAACGAAGAAGGAAAAGGCTTCGAATTTGAAAACAAAATCGTCGGTGGTGTAGTACCACGTGAATACGTTCCAGCTGTTCAAGCAGGTCTTGAAGCTTCAATGGCAAACGGCGTATTAGCTGGCTACCCATTAATCGATGTTAAGGCCGCTCTTGTAGACGGTTCTTACCATGATGTTGACTCAAGTGAGATGGCGTTTAAAGTCGCTGCATCTTTAGCTCTTAAAAATGCAGTTTCTAAATGTAGCCCAGTTATCCTTGAGCCAATGATGAAAGTTGAAGTTGTAATCCCTGATGAATATCTTGGAGATATCATGGGTGACGTAACTTCACGTCGCGGTCGAGTAGAAGGTATGGAAGCACGCGGTAACGCTCAAGTTGTACGTGCATTCGTTCCTCTATCTGAAATGTTTGGTTATGCAACTGCATTACGTTCAAACACTCAAGGCCGTGGAACATACTCTATGCACTTCGATCATTACGAAGAAGTACCTAAGAGTATTGCAGAAGAAATTGTTAAAAAAAATAAAGGTGAATAATTGATTTTCATTCTTTATTAAAGTATAACTACTTATGTAGGCTGTGAAAGGAGAGAACTTCTTTCACTTTCACAGCATTATATACTCATATTATTCATTATTTTAAGGAGGAATTCCGAATGGCTAAAGAAAAATTTGATCGTTCCAAAACGCATGCAAATATCGGTACAATTGGTCACGTTGACCATGGTAAAACTACATTAACAGCTGCTATCACTACTGTTCTTGCTAAACGCAGTGGTAAAGGTGCAGCTATGGCATATGACATGATCGACGCTGCTCCAGAAGAGCGTGAGCGTGGTATCACAATCTCAACTGCACACGTTGAGTATGAAACTGACACTCGTCACTATGCACACGTTGACTGCCCAGGACATGCTGACTATGTTAAAAACATGATCACAGGTGCTGCACAAATGGACGGAGGGATCTTAGTAGTATCTGCTGCTGACGGCCCAATGCCACAAACTCGTGAACACATCCTATTATCTCGTCAAGTAGGTGTACCTTACCTTGTTGTATTCTTAAACAAATGTGACATGGTAGACGACGAAGAACTTCTTGAGTTAGTAGAAATGGAAGTTCGCGACCTTCTTTCTGAGTACGACTTCCCTGGTGATGACGTACCTGTAGTTAAAGGTTCTGCTCTTAAAGCTCTTGAAGGTGCTCCAGAGTGGGAAGAAAAAATCGTTGAGCTAATGAACGCTGTTGACGAATATATCCCAACTCCAGAACGCGACACTGAAAAACCATTCATGATGCCAGTTGAGGATGTATTCTCAATCACTGGTCGTGGTACTGTTGCTACAGGTCGTGTTGAGCGTGGACAAGTTAAAGTTGGTGACACAATCCAAATCATCGGTCTTACTGAAGAACCAAAATCTACAACTGTTACAGGTGTAGAAATGTTCCGTAAGCTTCTTGATTATGCTGAAGCTGGTGACAACATCGGAGCTCTACTTCGTGGTGTTGCTCGTGAAGACATCCAACGTGGACAAGTACTTGCTAAACCAGGTACAATCACTCCACATACAAAATTCAAAGCTGAAGTTTACGTTCTTTCTAAAGAAGAAGGTGGACGTCACACTCCATTTTTCACAAACTACCGTCCACAGTTCTACTTCCGTACAACTGATGTAACTGGTATTTGTAACCTTCCTGAAGGTGTAGAAATGGTTATGCCTGGCGACAACATCGAAATGACTGTTGAACTTATCGCTCCAATCGCGATTGAAGAAGGTACTAAATTCTCAATCCGTGAAGGTGGACGTACAGTAGGCGCTGGCGTTGTAGCTACAATCACTGAGTAATTATTACTCTTTCTAAAAAGAGAGTGGGATCTTCCCGCTCTCTTTTTTTGTTTCCAAATATAACAAAAAGAGATTTCGTTAAGATCCTTGCAATATGCGTAGAGATTATATATAATGAAAAAAGTGTGCAAGACAAAAGAATTTTAAATTCTACTTGCATCAATAGCCCAACTTTAGTATAATATTAATGTTGGTCTTTGACTGCGATGATGTGAGAGGTTGCCGACACACCCGGCCGCTTTGCCATGGCGCGTGTGTGGGAAATTTTCACAGAGTATGTCTATTTTTAAAGTAGGCGAAAAAGGAGGGAAAATAATGGCAAAAGAAAAGATTCGTATTCGTTTGAAAGCTTATGATCACAGAATTTTAGATCAATCTGCTGAAAAAATCGTTGAAACGGCTAAACGTTCTGGTGCTGCTGTATCTGGTCCAATTCCGTTACCAACTGAAAAATCAGTTTACACGATTCTTCGTGCGGTGCATAAATACAAAGATTCTCGTGAGCAATTCGAAATGCGTACTCATAAACGCTTAATCGACATCGTGAATCCAACACCACAAACTGTTGATTCATTAATGCGTCTAGACTTACCGTCTGGTGTAGATATCGAAATCAAACTTTAATTGAAATAAAAAAAACAATTTATTATAGGAGGTGTGACTTATGACCAAAGGAATCTTAGGAAGAAAAATCGGTATGACTCAAGTATTCGCTGAGAACGGTAACTTAATTCCTGTAACTGTAATTGAAGCTGCTCCTAACGTAGTACTTCAAAAGAAAACAGCTGAAACTGACGGTTATGAAGCAATCCAGTTAGGATTTGATGATAAACGTGAGAAATTAGCTAACAAACCAGCAAAAGGACATGTTGCTAAAGCGAACACTGCTCCTAAGCGCTTCATCCGTGAAATCCGCGATGTAAATGCTGCTGATTATGAAGTTGGTCAAGAAGTCAAAGTTGATATTTTCGCTGAAGGCGATATTATCGATGTAACAGGTGTATCAAAAGGTAAAGGTTTCCAAGGTGCTATTAAACGCCACGGACAATCTCGTGGACCAATGGCCCATGGATCACGTTACCATCGTCGTCCTGGTTCAATGGGACCAGTTGCTCCAAACCGTGTATTCAAAGGGAAATTACTTCCTGGACACATGGGATCTGAGCGCGTAACTGTTCAAAACTTAGCAATCGTTAAGGTTGACACAGAACGCAATCTTCTATTAGTAAAAGGTAATGTACCGGGCCCTAAAAAAGCTTTAGTAGTTGTTAAAGGTGCGGTTAAATCTAAATAATTATCTTTTTAGGAAAGGAGGAAACAACCAATGCCAAAAGTAGCATTGTTTAACCAAAACGGTAAAAACGTTGGAGAAATCGAACTTAACGCTTCCGTTTTCGGTATCGAACCAAACAAACATGTAATGTTTGAAGCAGTATTAATGCAAAGAGCATCTTTGCGTCAAGGTACTCACAAAGTTAAAACGCGTTCTGAAGTACGAGGCGGTGGCCGTAAACCATGGCGTCAAAAAGGTACTGGACGTGCTCGTCAAGGATCTATCCGTTCTCCACAATGGCGTGGCGGTGGTGCCGTATTCGGACCAGTTCCAAGAAGCTACAGCTACAAACTTCCTAAAAAAGTTCGTCGCTTAGCAATCAAATCTGCTCTATCTTCTAAAGTATTAGAAAACAGCTTTGTAGTTGTTGAAGGGTTATCTTTTGATGCTCCTAAAACGAAAGAAATGGTAGCAGTACTTAAAAACTTATCAGTAGACCGCAAAGCTTTAGTGGTAACTGCTGACTTAAGCGAAAACGTTGCTCTATCTGCACGTAACATCCCTGGAGTAACTGTAGTTGCAGCTAATGGTTTAAGCGTATTAGACTTAGTAAACCATGACAAAGTTGTAATTACTAAAGAAGCGGTTGAAAAAGTAGAGGAGGTGCTTGCATAATGAAAGATCCTCGTGATATTATTAAGCGCCCCGTTATCACTGAACGTTCAACTGATATCATGGTTGATAAAAAATACACTTTTGAAGTTGACGTAAGAGCTAATAAAACTGAGGTTAAAGATGCTATCGAAAAAATCTTTGACGTAAAAGTTGAAAAAGTTAACGTTATGAACTACAAAGGTAAATTCAAACGCGTAGGTCGCTACAGCGGTCTTACAAATCGTCGTCGTAAAGCAGTTGTTACTTTAACTGCTGACAGCAAAGAAATCGAAATCTTTGAAGCTTAATTCTAAAGAGAAGGAGGGAAACCCAAATGGCGATTAAAAAATATAAACCAACCTCTAACGGTCGTCGTGGTATGTCAGTATCTGACTTTGCTGAAATCACAACGAACCAACCAGAGAAATCTTTACTAGCACCTTTACACAAAAAAGGTGGTCGTAATAACCAAGGTAAATTAACTGTACGTCATCAAGGTGGCGGACACAAACGTCAATATCGTGTTATCGATTTTAAACGTGACAAAGATGGAATACCAGGTCGCGTTGCTACAATCGAGTACGATCCAAACCGTTCTGCAAACATCGCATTAATTAACTATGCTGATGGTGAAAAACGTTACATCCTAGCTCCTAAGAACTTAGAAGTTGGAATGGAAATCATGTCAGGTACAGAAGCAGACATTAAAGTAGGTAACGCATTACCACTTGCTAATATTCCAGTAGGTTCTGTTATCCATAACATCGAACTTAAACCTGGTAAAGGTGGACAATTAGTACGTTCTGCTGGTACTTCTGCACAAGTACTTGGTAAAGAAGGTAAATACGTATTAGTACGTTTAACTTCTGGCGAAGTACGCATGATTCTAGCAACTTGCCGTGCAACAATCGGTCAAGTAGGTAACGAACAGCATGAACTTATCAACATCGGTAAAGCGGGTCGTTCACGCTGGTTAGGCATTCGTCCAACAGTTCGTGGTTCTGTAATGAACCCTAACGATCATCCACACGGTGGTGGTGAAGGACGCTCACCTATCGGACGTAAATCACCTATGTCACCTTGGGGTAAACCAACTCTTGGTTACAAAACTCGTAAGAAGAAAAACAAATCCGATAAATTTATCGTTCGTCGTCGTAAAAAATAACGGGATTGAGCTACGGTTCATACGAACCGTAGAGCGATCACGAAGGGAGGTTCACTTATGGGACGTAGCTTAAAAAAAGGGCCTTTTGTCGATAGTCATTTAATCAACAAAGTTGAAAAGTTAAATGAAACTGAGGGCAAACAAGTTATCAAAACTTGGTCTCGTCGTTCAACAATTTTCCCTCAATTCATCGGTCACACTATCGCAGTTTATGATGGTCGTAAACATGTACCGGTATTCGTTACAGAAGATATGGTAGGTCACAAGCTTGGTGAATTTGCACCATCACGTACTTACAAAGGTCATGCAAGTGACGATAAGAAAACAAAACGCTAATTAAGAGAGGAGGCATTTAAATGCAAGCTAAAGCTGTTGCAAGAACAGTTCGTATTGCTCCTCGTAAAGTTCGTCTAGTTGTAGATTTAATTCGAGGTAAGCAAGTAGGTGAGGCAGTGGCAATCCTTAACTTAACGCCAAAGGCTGCTTCTCCAATTGTAGAAAAAGTATTAAAATCTGCGATCGCTAATGCAGAACACAACTACGAAATGGATGCGAATAACCTAGTTATCACAGACGCTTACGTTAACGAAGGTCCTACTTTGAAACGTTTCCGTCCACGTGCTATGGGACGCGCTAGCCAAATCAATAAACGTACTAGCCACATCACAATCGTGGTATCAGAAAAGAAGGAGGGATAATCAATGGGTCAAAAGGTACATCCAATCGGTTTGCGTATCGGTGTGATTCGTGATTGGGAATCAAAATGGTACGCTGAAAAAGACTATGCTGATTTATTACATGAAGACTTAAAAGTACGTGAATACATCACAAAACGCTTACATGATGCGTCAGTTTCTAAAGTAGAAATCGAACGTGCTGCTAACCGTTTAAATGTGACTATTCACACTGCGAAACCTGGTATGGTAATTGGTAAAGGTGGTACTGAAGTTGAAGCACTTCGTAAAGCTCTTAACCAACTAACAGGCAAACGTGTACACATTAACATTCTTGAAATTAAGAGAGCAGATCTTGACGCTAAATTAGTAGCTGAAAACATCGCTCGTCAATTAGAAAACCGCGTTTCATTCCGTCGTGCTCAAAAGCAAGCTATTCAACGCTCAATGCGTGCTGGTGCACAAGGTATTAAAACGATGACTTCTGGTCGTCTTGGCGGAGCTGATATTGCTCGTGGTGAAAGCTATAGTGAAGGTACAGTTCCACTTCATACATTACGTGCTGATATTGACTACGGTACTGCTGAAGCAGATACTACTTACGGTAAAATCGGTGTTAAAGTATGGATCTATCGTGGAGAGGTTCTTCCTACTAAAAAGAAAAATGAGGAAGGAGGAAATTAATCATGTTGATGCCTAAACGCGTTAAATATCGTCGCGAACACCGTGGGAAAATGCGCGGTCGTGCTAAGGGTGGTACAGAAGTACATTTCGGTGAATATGGTTTGCAAGCTCAAGATGCTTCTTGGATTACAAACCGTCAAATCGAGGCTGCCCGTATCGCAATGACTCGTTACATGAAACGTGGCGGTAAAGTCTGGATTAAAATCTTCCCATCTAAATCATACACTGCAAAACCTCTAGAGGTGCGCATGGGTTCCGGTAAGGGTGCTCCAGAAGGTTGGGTAGCAGTTGTTAAGCCTGGTAAAGTAATGTTCGAAATCGCGGGTGTTTCTGAAGAAGTTGCTCGTGAAGCTTTACGCTTAGCTGCTCATAAATTACCAGTTAAATGTAAATTCGTAAAACGTGAAGAAATTGGTGGTGAATCTAATGAAAGCTAATGAAATTCGTGATCTTACCACTGCGGAAATCGAACAAAAAGTAAAAGCTCTAAAAGAAGAGTTATTTAATCTTCGTTTCCAGTTAGCTACTGGCCAATTAGAGAACACTGCACGTATTCGTGAAGTACGTAAGTCGATCGCTCGTATGAAAACTGTTATTCGTCAAAGAGAGATCGCTGCTAATAAATAATTGATCGAGAGGAGGTTTTCAGAATGAGTGAACGCAACCAACGCAAGGTCTATTCTGGGCGTGTAGTTTCAGATAAAATGGACAAAACGGTCACTGTTCTTGTAGAAACCTATAAGAAACATTCTCTTTACGGTAAGCGCGTAAAATACTCTAAGAAGTTTAAAGCTCATGACGAGAATAATACTGCTAAAGTTGGCGATATCGTAAAAATCATGGAAACTCGCCCATTATCGGCTACTAAACGTTTCCGTCTAGTAGAAGTAGTGGAAAAAGCGGTTATTATCTAATTTATAGATCGGATTATGTTTTATCCGAAGGGAGGTTTCGTGTATGATTCAACAAGAATCTCGTTTAAAAGTTGCTGACAACTCTGGTGCTCGTGAGGTACTTACGATTAAAGTATTAGGTGGTTCAGGACGTAAGACAGCTAATATTGGTGATGTTATTGTTTGTACGGTAAAACAAGCAACACCAGGAGGCGTTGTTAAAAAAGGTGACGTTGTTAAAGCTGTTGTAGTTCGTACAAAACGCGGCGTTCGTCGTCAAGATGGTTCTTACATCCGTTTTGATGAAAATGCTTGTGTAATCATCCGTGACGACAAGTCCCCACGTGGTACTCGTATTTTCGGACCGGTTGCTCGTGAACTACGTGATAGCAACTTTATGAAGATTGTATCTTTAGCTCCAGAAGTTATCTAATAGAAATAATACTTATGAGCCTTTAAGGAGGTGCGAAGAGGATGCATGTTAAAAAAGGTGACAAAGTAATGGTTATCACGGGTAAAGACAAAGGTAAACAAGGCGTAGTTCTTGCTGCTTTTCCTAAGAAGCAACGCGTGCTTGTAGAAGGCGTGAATATCGTAAAAAAACATTCTAAGCCATCTCAACTTAACCCACAAGGTGGAATCAACAGTCAAGAAGCACCTATCCATGTATCAAACGTAATGCCATTGGATCCTAAAACTGGTGAACCAACTCGTGTTGGCTTCAAACTAGAAGATGGCAAGAAGGTACGTGTAGCAAAAAAATCTGGTGAAATTTTAGATAAATAATATTAAAGTGTGAAGGGAGGTACTATGATGAACCGCCTTAAGGAAAAATTTCAGAAAGAAATTACTCCAGCTCTAGTGAGCAAATTTAACTATAGTTCTGTAATGGAAGTTCCAAAGTTAGAAAAAATCGTTATTAATATGGGTATCGGTGATGCAGTACAAAACTCTAAAGCGTTGGATAACGCTGTTGAGGAGTTAGGACAAATCACTGGTCAAAAACCACTTGTAACTCGTGCGAAAAAGTCAATCGCTGGCTTCCGTCTTCGTGAAGGTATGCCTATCGGTGCGAAAGTAACATTACGCGGAGAGCGTATGTATGAATTCTTTGACAAATTAGTATCAGTTTCACTTCCACGTGTACGTGACTTCCGTGGTGTATCTAAGAAGTCTTTCGACGGTCGTGGAAACTATACTCTAGGTGTTAAAGAACAATTAATTTTCCCTGAGATCGACTATGATAAAGTATCAAAAGTTCGTGGTATGGATATCGTTATCGTTACTACTGCGAATACTGATGAAGAGTCTCGCGAACTATTAACTCAATTCGGTATGCCATTCCAGAAGTAATAACTGCCAACCATACGCAGAGGAGGCGAAAACGTGGCTAAGAAATCGATGATTGCGAAACAAAAACGCCAACAAAAATTTAAAGTACAAGAATACACACGTTGCGAACGTTGCGGACGTCCACATTCAGTACTACGCAAATTTAAGCTTTGCCGTATTTGTTTCCGTGAACTTGCTTATAAAGGTCAAATTCCTGGTGTTAAAAAAGCTAGTTGGTAAAAACCCAGATTGGGAAGGAGGTAAAATAATATGGTAATGACAGATCCTATTGCAGATATGCTGACTCGTATTCGTAATGCGAACATGGTTCGTCATGAGAAACTTGAAATTCCAGCATCAAACATCAAAAAGCAAATTGCTGAAATCCTTAAACGTGAAGGTTTCGTACGCGATGTAGAATACATCGAAGATGATAAACAAGGTATCATCCGTATCTTCCTTAAATATGGTAACAGCAATGAGCGTGTAATCACTGGTCTTAAACGTATTAGTAAGCCTGGTTTACGCGTTTACGCAAAATCTAATGAAGTACCACGTGTACTTAACGGTTTAGGTATTGCTATTGTTTCTACTTCACAAGGTGTGTTAACTGACAAAGAAGCTCGTCAAAAACAAGCTGGTGGAGAAGTACTAGCATACGTTTGGTAATTAACTTGTAATACGAATGGAGGTGTAGTTATGTCACGTGTTGGTAAAAAGGTTTTAGAAATTCCAGCAGGTGTTACAGTTACTAACGAAAACAACGTTGTAACTGTAAAGGGCCCAAAGGGTGAATTGACTCGTACATTCCACCCAGACATGGAAATTAAACTTGAAGAGAACGTATTAACTGTAGGTCGTCCTAGCGACAACAAGGAACACCGTGCACTTCACGGAACTACTCGTAGCTTATTAGGTAACATGGTTGAAGGTGTTACTAGTGGTTATGAGCGTGGACTAGAATTAGTCGGTGTAGGTTACCGTGCGCAAAAATCTGGTGACAAACTAGTATTAAGCGTAGGTTACTCTCATCCAGTTGAGATCGTACCAGAGCAAGGAATCGAAATCGAAGTTCCTAGCCAAACAAAAATCGTTATCAAAGGTATTGATAAAGAACGCGTTGGTGCTCTAGCTGCTAACATTCGCGCTGTACGTGCTCCAGAACCTTACAAAGGTAAAGGGATCCGTTACGAAGGCGAACGTGTTCGTCGTAAAGAAGGTAAAACTGCTAAGAAATAATGCCGCTTAAGGTATAAAGAAAGGAGTGACCCAGATGATCACGAAACTTGACAAAAATAAAGTTCGTATCAAAAGACACGGTCGTGTACGTGCTAAACTTTCTGGAACAGCTGTACGTCCTCGTTTAAACGTTTTTCGTTCAAACAAGCACATTTATGCTCAAATCATTGACGATGTAAACTCAGTTACTATCGCAAGTGCTTCTACACTTGATAAAGATTTAGCAGATGTGATTACTAATAACGTTGATGCTGCTACAAAGGTCGGAGAACTAGTTGCAAAACGCGCTAGCGAAAAAGGTATCAAAGAAGTTGTCTTTGATCGCGGAGGTTATTTATACCATGGTCGTATAAAAGCTCTTGCTGACGCTGCTCGTGAAGCCGGTCTAGAATTTTAATGGTAAAAGGAGGGAAAATGATGCGTCGTGTTGATCCAAATAAATTAGAACTTGAAGAACGCGTAGTTACGGTTAACCGCGTAGCTAAAGTTGTTAAAGGTGGACGTCGTTTCCGCTTTGCAGCATTAGTTGTTGTTGGTGACAAAAACGGTCATGTAGGTTTCGGTACTGGTAAAGCACAAGAAGTACCTGATGCTATTCGTAAAGCTATCGAAGATGCTAAGAAAAATCTTGTGACTGTACCAATGGTTGGAACTACAATTCCACATGAGATCTTAGGACAATTTGGTGCAGGTGAAATTTTCTTAAAACCTGCTTCTGAAGGTACTGGGGTTATCGCTGGTGGTCCTGTACGTGCTGTATTAGAATTAGCAGGTGTAAGTGACATTCTTTCTAAATCTTTAGGCTCTAACACTCCAATTAACATGGTTCGAGCTACTATCGAAGGTTTAAAAGAACTTAAACGTGCTGAAGATGTTGCAAAACTACGTGGTAAGACTGTAGAAGAACTGTTAGGATAAGGAGGGAAAAAGAATGGCAAACAAATTAGCAATTACCCTCACTCGCAGTGTGATTGGTCGCCCTGAAGATCAACGTGTAACTGTTCGCACACTTGGTCTTAAGAAAGTTAATCAAACAGTTGTGCATGCAGACAATGCAGCTATCCGTGGAATGATTAACAAGGTTTCTCACTTAGTGAAAGTCGAAGAACAATAATATAAAATGCTACCATAAGGAGGTGCTCCGGATGAAACTTCATGAGCTACAACCAGCTGAAGGTTCTCGTAAAACACGTAATCGTGTTGGACGTGGTATCGGATCAGGTAATGGTAAAACTGCAGGTAAAGGTCACAAAGGTCAAAACGCTCGTTCTGGCGGTGGCGTAAGACTTGGATTTGAAGGTGGTCAAACTCCTTTATTCCGTCGTCTACCTAAACGCGGTTTCACAAACATTAACCGTAAAGAATTCGCAATCGTGAACTTAGATGCTTTAAATCGCTTTGAAGACGGTACAGAAGTAACACCAGAATTATTAGTTGAAACTGGTCTAGTAAGCAACGTAAAATCAGGTGTTAAAATTCTTGGCCAAGGTTCTTTAAACAAAAAGCTAACTATTAAAGCGGCTAAATTCTCCTCTACTGCTAAAGAAGCTATCGAAGCTGCAGGCGGTACAACTGAGGTGATCTAATGTTTCAAACAATCTCCAATTTTATGCGCGTGCGTGATATAAGAAATAAAATTCTTTTCACACTGGTAATGCTCATCATTTTCCGTCTTGGTACATTTATACCTGTACCTAGCGTAAACACTGATGTGCTAAGAGTCCAAGATGAGCTGAACGTGTTTGGTGTACTAAATACGTTTGGTGGCGGTGCCCTTAAGAATTTCTCCATTCTTGCAATGGGTATTATGCCATACATCACAGCATCCATCATTATGCAGTTGCTACAGATGGATGTTGTACCTAAATTTACAGAATGGTCCAAACAAGGTGAAGTTGGACGCCGTAAATTAACTCAGTTAACTCGTTATGGAACAATTGTGCTTGGATTTATCCAAGCTTTGGGTATGTCTATAGGTTTTAATAATATGACCAATGGACAGCTCATTCAAAATCCCGGAATTTCAACGTATCTACTGATCGCTGTAGTATTAACAGCAGGTACTGCGTTTTTAGTATGGCTTGGTGAGCAGATTACGGCTAAAGGTGTAGGGAACGGCATTTCCATTATCATCTTTGCTGGGATTGCGGCAGGAATTCCGACGACTATCAACCAAATTTACGCGCAACAATTTGAAGATGTTGGGGACCAGTTGTTTTTAAGTATTGTGAAGGTAGTAATCATTGCGGTGGCTATTCTTGCAATCGTAGTTGGGGTTATTTACTTCCAACAAGCGTTACGTAAGATTCCCATTCAATATGCGAAACGAGCTGCAGGTCCTACTACAGTAAGTGGCGGGCAATCCACTCATTTACCGTTAAAAGTAAATGCTGCTGGTGTTATCCCGGTTATCTTCGCAATATCATTTGTTGTTACTCCAAGAACGATTGCATCATTTTTTGGCTCAAATGATGTAACGAGATGGATAGAGAAGACCTTTGATTATACACAGCCAATAGGTATGATTGTTTATATAGTACTTATTATTGCTTTCTCTTATTTCTATACCTTTGTTCAGGTTAATCCTGAGCAAGTGGCTGATAATTTGAAAAAGCAAGGCGGTTATATCCCAGGTATTCGACCAGGAAAAAGTACGCAAGAGTACTTAACTAAATTGTTATATCGACTCACACTTGTTGGATCGATCTTTTTAGCAGTCATTGCGGTTCTTCCTGTTATCTTTATTAAGGTCGCTAACTTGCCTCAATCTGCACAGATTGGTGGAACAAGCTTACTGATCGTAATAGGGGTGGCCCTTGAAACGATGAAACAGCTGGAAAGCCAGCTTGTAAAACGTCATTATAGAGGGTTCATTAAATAAAAGGTTTAATGGGGAGCGACGTGCTTTCCATTAGACTGATTAGAGACTGAGGGGGCAATAAAATGAACTTAGTTTTAATGGGACTTCCTGGTGCAGGTAAAGGTACCCAAGCAGAACGCATTGTTGAAAATTATGATATCCCTCATATCTCAACAGGAGACATGTTCCGAGCTGCTATGAAGGAAGGCACTGAGTTAGGTTTAGAAGCTAAATCATACATTGATAAAGGTGAACTTGTTCCGGATGAAGTAACAATCGGAATTGTGCGTGAGCGTTTATCAAAAGATGATTGCGTAAAAGGCTTCTTACTAGACGGCTTTCCAAGAACAGTTGCTCAAGCAGATGCTCTTGAAACAATGCTAGCAGAATTAGGACGCAAAATTGATTACGTGATTAACATTGATGTAGATCAAAGTGTTCTTATGGAGCGTTTGACTGGTCGACGCATTTGTAAAGATTGCGGTGCAACCTATCACTTAGTATTTAATCCTCCTGCAAAAGAGGGTGTATGTGATAAGTGTGGTGGCGAGCTTTACCAACGCGCCGATGATAACAGTGAAACAGTTGCAACTCGTTTAGAAGTAAACGTGAAGCAAACAAAACCACTCCTTGCCTTCTATGAGGAAAAAGGATACCTACGCAATGTGAACGGGCAACAAGACATTAACGATGTATTCGAAGATGTTCGTAAGTTGCTTGGAGGATTAAGCAAATGATTATTTGCAAAACTCCACGTGAACTAGCGATCATGCGTGAAGCTGGTCGTATTGTGGCTCTAACCCATCAGGAGTTGAAGAAACACATTCAACCGGGGATTACAACCAAGAAATTGGATGAAATTGCAGAGAAGTTTATTCGTAAACATGATGCATTTCCTTCGTTTAAAGGGTATAATGGTTTTCGCGGAAGCATTTGTGCTTCGGTCAACGAAGAATTAGTGCACGGGATCCCAGGTGACCGAGTATTAAACGAAGGTGACATCATCAGTATAGATATTGGTGCTCGCTACAAAGGTTATCACGGTGACTCTGCATGGACATATGCAGTAGGAAACGTGGATGAAGAAACGCAGCGATTATTAGATGTTACTGAACAATCGCTTTATAAAGGTTTAGAGCAAGCTAAACCAGGTGATCGTTTGTCTAATATTTCACACGCTATTCAAACTTACGTAGAGGCCCATAACTTTTCCGTTGTAAGAGAATACGTTGGTCATGGTGTAGGTCAGGATTTACATGAGGATCCTCAAATTCCTCACTACGGTCCACCAAACCAAGGTCCACGTTTGCGACCAGGTATGGTATTGGCAATTGAGCCAATGGTTAATGCCGGGAAACGCTATGTTAGGACTCTTTCAGATGACTGGACAGTCGTTACCGTAGACGGTAAGATGTGTGCTCACTTCGAGCATACGATTGCAATCACTGAGTCTGGATTTGAGATTCTAACAGCTCTATAAGCAACGTTGTCTAAATCTCTATCGAATCTTCGTTAGTTATAAGGACAGTAGAAGGTAATTATCTAAATTCACGATGATCGTTTCGTCTGAATTGCTGCTAATTTGGTAAAGATGTTTATAAAAACGTTATTCATCTTGAATTTAATGATTACGAATCTCCGAATGTACAGAACAGGTTCTCTGCGTTATAGTAAAAAGCTTGCTACTTGTTCCATAGAAAGGAGAGCAATTTAATGGCGAAAGACGATGTAATTGAAGTGGAAGGTACGGTCGCTGAGACTTTACCAAATGCAATGTTCAAGGTAGAATTAGAAAATGGTCATACAGTTCTGGCTCACGTTTCTGGTAAAATTCGTATGCACTTCATCCGAATCTTACCTGGTGACAAAGTAACTGTTGAATTATCACCATATGATTTAACTCGTGGTAGAATTACGTACCGATTCAAATAAAACCTATGCACTCCGTACGATCAAGGAGGTATGAATAATGAAAGTCAGACCATCGGTAAAACCGATCTGCGAAAAGTGTAAAGTTATCCGCAGAAAAGGGAAAGTAATGGTTATTTGTGAAAACCCTAAACATAAACAAAAACAAGGTTAATAACAACGATAATAACAAGGAGGTGCACGCTTAAATGGCACGTATTGCTGGTGTAGATATTCCTCGTGACAAACGTGTAGTAATTTCTTTAACTTATATTTATGGTATTGGCCGCCAAACAGCTCAAAAGGTTCTAGCTGAAGCTGGAGTTTCTGAAAATACTCGTGTTCGCGATCTAACAGAAGAAGAATTAGGTAAAATCCGTGATATTATGGATGCATACAAGGTAGAAGGTGACCTTCGCCGTGAAATTTCATTAAACATCAAACGTTTAATCGAAATCGGTTCATACCGTGGTATCCGCCACCGTCGTGGTTTACCAGTTCGTGGTCAGAACTCTAAAAACAATGCTCGTACACGTAAAGGTCCTCGTCGTACTGTAGCGAACAAAAAGAAATAATTATTAGTAAGGGAGGTTAATCTAAATGGCTCGCAAAACTAACACTCGTAAACGTCGTGTTAAAAAGAATATTGAAAGTGGTATTGCTCATATCCGTTCAACGTTCAACAACACAATCGTAACGATTACAGACGTTCATGGTAATGCTATTGCTTGGTCAAGCGCTGGTGCTCTTGGATTCAGAGGTTCTCGTAAATCTACTCCATTCGCAGCACAAATGGCAGCTGAAACTGCAGCAAAAGTATCTCAAGATAATGGTATGAAAACTCTAGAAGTAACTGTTAAAGGCCCTGGTGCAGGACGCGAAGCTGCTATCCGTGCACTTCAAGCTGCAGGTCTTGAAGTAACTGCTATTAAAGACGTTACTCCAGTACCTCATAACGGTTGCCGTCCACCAAAACGTCGTCGTGTGTAATTAATGGTATAGATTTTGTACTATTGTCTATAATGGATATGGTATAGAATAGTTAATTACAAACTGTTATTCCATTTGTTGTGCACATTCGGGAACTGTCTAATAGGGAATTTCGGTTAGACGATCAGGAGAACTTGATCACTGTCTAGCCGAGGTTTCGACGTTTTGAAGGAGGGTTTATAAATGATAGAGATTGAAAAGCCAAAAATCGAAACGGTAGAAATCAGCGATGATAGAAAGTACGGTAAATTTGTCGTCGAACCACTTGAGCGTGGATATGGAACTACTTTGGGTAACTCCTTACGTCGTATCCTATTATCCTCACTCCCTGGTGCCGCTGTGACATCTATCCAAATTGATGGTGTCCTACATGAATTTTCAACAATCCCTGGTGTTGTTGAGGACGTAACAAATATCATCCTTAACATCAAGAAGCTTGCTCTTAAGATTTACTCTGAAGACGAGAAAACACTAGAAATTGATATTCAAGGCCAAGGCGCTGTTACTGCTGCTGACATTCAAGCAGACAGTGATGTCGAAATTCTAAACCCGGATCTTCACATCGCTACTCTTGAAAAAGATGCACATCTACGCGTAAGATTGACGGCTAGACCAGGTCGTGGTTATAACCCTGCTGTTTCAAACAAACGTGAGGATCAACCAATTGGTGTTATTCCAATCGATTCTATCTATACTCCTATTACTCGTGTAGCTTACTATGTAGAAAATACGCGTGTTGGTCAAATGACTAATTACGATAAGCTTACATTAGATGTATGGACTGATGGTAGTATTGAGCCTGAAAAAGCTGTGGCTTTAGGTGCTAAGATCTTAACGGAACACCTAAATATTTTTGTTAACTTAACAGATGAAGCTCAAAAAGCGGAAATCATGGTCGAAAAAGAGGAAGATCAAAAAGAGAAAGTCCTTGAAATGACGATCGAAGAACTTGATCTTTCTGTCCGTTCATATAACTGCTTAAAACGAGCTGGTATTAATACCGTTCAAGAGCTTGCTAATAAAACAGAAGAAGATATGATGAAAGTCCGCAACTTAGGACGTAAATCATTAGAGGAAGTAAAAGCAAAATTAGAAGAATTAGGTCTAGGCTTACGCAAAGACGATTGATTTTCTAATCTGCTTGAACGACTATCTACAAAGGAGGGGACCTCAATGGGATACCGTAAATTAGGTCGCACAAGTGCTCAACGTAAAGCACTTCTTCGTGATTTAACTACTGACTTAATCATCAACGAGCGTATTGAAACTACTGAAACACGTGCGAAAGAATTACGTTCTGTTGTAGAAAAAATGATCACTTTAGGTAAACGTGGAGATTTACACGCTCGCCGCCAAGCTGCTGCTTACATTCGTAACGAAGTAGCTAACGCTGAGACAAATCAAGACGCTTTACAAAAACTTTTCAGTGACATCGCAACTCGTTACGAGGAACGCCAAGGCGGATACACTCGTATTCTTAAAGTTGGACCTCGTCGTGGAGACGGAGCTCCAATGGCTATCATTGAATTAGTTTAATATTTGTATTCCTAAAAGGGCGCGACAGTTTAGGACTTGTCTCAGCCCTTTTTTTGTATATTTTTATCGACAGAGGGAGGTTTTATCCAGCTACGGCTGGATGAACCGCTCTTTTTAGCATAGTAAGAATTAGCAGGCTGCGGAAAAAGTCTGAGTTATTCAAGAAATGGACTGCATGTAGCTCATATATGAGAACAACCTGCAGTATTCCATGGTACTTGAAGGTTTCCTAGAAGAGAAAGTCTAGTATGAACAGGAGGATAGCTATGTCTGAAGTTATTTTAGACGTGAATAGTTTATTCTTTCGTTATGAAGAAGAGAAAGAATGGACGCTTAATGATATTTCATTTTCTGCCTTTAAGGGTGAATGGCTCGCAATTGTAGGCCATAATGGCTCTGGTAAATCAACTTTAGCGAAGTTATTGAATGGTTTATTAATGCCTGAGTCCGGCACGATAGAGGTAGGTGGCTTACTTCTTACCGAAGAAACCATATGGGATATCCGTAAGCGAATCGGGATGGTATTTCAGAATCCTGATAACCAATTCGTAGGGGCGACTGTTTTGGACGATATGGCGTTTGGCCTTGAAAACAACGGTGTTCCTGTAGAAACAATGAGGGAGAGAATAGAGGAAGCAATTCAACTTGTGAACATGGAGGCATTCCGTGAGCATGAGCCGCATCATTTATCCGGTGGGCAGAAGCAGCGTGTAGCTATCGCTGGAGTTCTTGCTGTGCAACCCTCAATTATTATCCTCGACGAGGCAACCTCTATGCTAGATCCAAAGGGAAGACAAGAGGTTTTAGAAACGGTAAGAAAGCTAAAGGACGAGCAACAAATTACGGTTATCTCCATTACACATGATTTAAATGAAGTCGCAATGGCAGACCGAGCAATCGTCTTAAACCACGGACAAAAATTCGCAGAAGGTACACCTAGTGAAGTATTCCAATTAGGTCAAACCTTAACGGATATCGGTCTAGATTTACCGTTTTCTATCCAGCTTAGTCAAGTCTTACAAAAATCAAAAATCCCTCTAAAGAACCTTCATTTAACACATGAGGATTTGGTGAATGAACTATGGACATTATATTCAAAAATGTAGCGCATAAATATCAGCCGAATACACCATTTGAACGCATCGCCTTGTACGATCTAGACTTCACTATTCCGTCGGGTAAATTTGTGGCAATTATTGGGCATACTGGATCTGGAAAGTCGACGATTATTCAGCATTTAAATGCTTTATTAAAACCTACGGATGGTTCCATTCAAATTGGTGAACGTACGATTCACGCCAAGAAAAAAGACAAAGATCTCAAAGATATTCGAAAGAGAGTAGGCGTGGTGTTTCAATTTCCAGAGCATCAGCTTTTTGAAGAAACGGTTGAAAAAGATATTTGCTTTGGGCCCACTAACTTCGGTATGCCTTTAGACGAAGCGAAAGCAAAAGCAAAGGAATTAGTCCAGCTAGTAGGTTTACCACTAGAGGTATTAGAGAAGTCTCCGTTTGATTTAAGTGGTGGACAAATGAGACGTGTTGCAATTGCCGGTATTCTAGCAATGGACCCCGAAGTTCTTGTTTTGGACGAACCTACTGCAGGACTTGACCCACGAGGTCGTAAAGAAATTATGGGCCTTGTTACAAGGCTGCATAAAGAAAAGAACCTGACGACTGTCCTGGTTACTCATAGCATGGAGGATGCAGCCTCCTACGCAGATGAAATTGTTGTTATGAATCAAGGTACAATTGTGATGAAGGGTTCGCCGAAAGAAGTATTTAATCGTCAGGATGAATTATCACAGTTTGGATTGGATGTGCCAGAGCCACTAGCGTTTATGATGAAGCTAGAGCAAAAGCTCGGAATTCTACTACCAGACAAAGCCGTCACATTTGATGAGGCAGTGGAGCAAATCAAACGCTTAGCACAAAAGGGTGATCATCATGCTTGATTCAGTTATTATTGGACGCTATGTACCAGGTAATTCTCCTCTGCACAGGATGGACCCTCGTGCTAAACTGCTATTGGTGTTCTTTTTTGTCGTTATTGTCTTTTTAGCAAATAGCACAGCAGGTTACGGACTTTTATTACTTTATACCGCTCTTTTAGTAGCCATGAGTAAAGTACCGCTTTCTTATTTTTTAAAAGGACTCAAACCGGTGGTCTTTATTGCGGTGTTTACGTTCTTAATCCAGATCTTTTTAAACAAGGAAGGCGAGGTCCTCCTAAAATGGGGATGGCTAACCATTTATGAAGAAGGGTTAAGACAAGGTATTTACATCTCGCTGCGCTTTTTCCTTTTAGTTAGTGTTACAACACTCTTAACGCTGACAACAACGCCTATTCAAGTTACGGACGGAATGGAAAGCTTATTGAATCCCCTTAAGAAGGTGCGCTTTCCTGTTCATGAATTAGCGCTGATGATGTCAATCTCACTCCGTTTCATTCCAACATTGCTTGATGAGACCCAAAAAATTATGAAGGCTCAAACGGCCAGAGGAGTAGACATATCTAGCGGCCCGTTTAAGGACCGAATGAAGGCAGTAGTACCTTTGCTTGTCCCGTTGTTTATAAGCGCCTTTAAACGAGCCGAGGAGCTCTCTATTGCAATGGAAGCAAGAGGGTATAAGGGTGGAGAAGGCCGCACAAAGTTTAGACAATTGCAATGGCAGGCGATTGATACCATTATCTTAGTTAGTTTGCTAGTCGTGACGCTATTATTAATCGTTATTCGGTATTTTTAGGTGGAAGGTAATATGAACAGAATAAAATGCACGATCTCATATGATGGAACCTTATTTGCTGGTTTCCAAAGTCAGCCTGATCAACGAACTGTACAGGGAGAAGTAGAAAAGGCTTTAAAACGAATTCACAAGGGCTCAGAGATTAAAATTCAAGCCTCGGGTCGTACGGATGCTACTGTACATGCATATGGACAAGTCATTCATTTTGATAGCCCCCTTGCTATCCCTAGTAGAAATTGGATACAAGCATTAAATTCATCTCTTCCGATGGATGTAGTTGTAAAGGATGTAGAAGCTGTAAGTGAAGGCTTTCATGCCCGCTACGACGTTACTTCGAAGGAATATCGCTATCGCGTCTTGCGATCTAAAGAGCGCGATGTGTTTAGTCGAGCGTATGCATTTCACTATCCGTATTCCTTGAATTACGAAGAGATGAGAGAGTCGCTGCAATATCTGATTGGAACGCATGATTTTACGAGCTTTTGTTCCATGAAGACGGACAAAGAAAATAAGGTCCGCACCATTTATGAGATCGATTTTTTCGAAGAGAATGATGAACTTGTTTTCCGATTTATTGGAAGTGGATTCCTCTACAATATGGTTCGTATTTTAGTCGGTACGTTACTAGAAGTAGGGAGAGGAAAGATCAATTCTCTAGACGTAAAAAAAATTTTAGAACAGAAAAAACGAGAAAATGTTGGAAAAACAGCCCCAGGCCATGGATTGTATCTGTGGAGAGTAACTTATGACAACTAAACCTGGTGTAACATTTTCTTGACATTACCATCACAAAGATATAATATATCCTATGGTATGTATTTTAACCCCACGGTTAGCCCCGGAAATTAATCGTGTTGAAATATAAGGTTGAAATAATGATATTATGAATGAAATTAGGAGGGAAACTCATGCGCACAACTTTCATGGCGAAAGCAAACGAAGTAGAACGAAAATGGTTCGTTGTCGATGCTGAAGGTAAAACTTTAGGTCGTCTTGCAACTGAAGTTGCTACACTTTTACGCGGTAAACATAAACCAACTTACACACCACACGTTGATACTGGTGATCACGTAATTATTCTTAACGCATCTAAAATTGAATTGACTGGTAAAAAATTAACTGACAAAATTTACTACCGTCATACTCAACATCCAGGTGGTTTAAAGCAACGTACAGCATTAGAAATGCGTACTAACTACTCTGAAAAAATGCTTGAACTAGCGATCAAAGGTATGCTTCCAAAAGGTAGCCTAGGTCGTCAAATGTTCAAGAAATTACATGTATACGCTGGTGACACTCATAACCACCAAGCACAAAAACCAGAAGTTTACGAACTTCGCGGATAATTTTAAAGGGAGGTTTTAATCTTGGCACAAGTACAATATTACGGAACTGGCCGTCGTAAGAGTTCTGTTGCTCGTGTACGTCTAGTACCTGGTAACGGTAACATCGTAATCAACGGTCGTGAAATCGAAAAATACATTCCATTCGCTGCATTAAGAGAAGTTGTTAAACAACCATTAGTTGCAACTGAAACAGTAGGTAACTATGACGTACTAGTAAACGTTGATGGTGGTGGATACACTGGTCAAGCTGGTGCTATTCGTCACGGTATCGCTCGTGCTTTATTACAAGCAGATCCTGAATACCGTCCAACTCTAAAACGCGCTGGTCTATTAACTCGTGACGCTCGTATGAAAGAACGTAAAAAATACGGTCTTAAAGGCGCTCGTCGTGCACCTCAGTTCTCAAAACGTTAATTTTGGTGTACAAAAAGACTCTCAACCATTTTGGTTGGGAGTCTTTTTTTTATTTGTTACAGATGGATAATTGATTTTACCCAGTGGTTCCCCTTCTTCTTATACACCGTTCCTGTGACAGAGTGCTTGGTTACTTTAAAAACAGTAAAGTTGAACACTGGATCTGTACAAGGATATTCCTCTTTTGAAACCAGCGGTGCCCCAGCGCCGCCAGATAATATATAAGGAACACCATCTTTTTTCTTAAAGCTATAAGCATGGATATGGTTCACTAAAACAAGTGGAATTTGGTTTGTATGGTGATCAACAACGTTTTTCAAAAAGCGATCGGTTTGCTTCTGATCCATCCCGTGATCCGCCCAGCAGCCGAAGTTCGGAGGAGTATGAAAAGCGATAGCTGTTCGTCCGTATTTGTTTTTGTGAATTTGAGCATCCATAAAGTTTAGTGCGTTATTGGAGAAGCCGTAATGAATTTTTGTTCCATCAGGTTTTAAGCTTGTTACGTTGTTCATCGCTAAGACATTAAACTTGAATTTAGGAATGGAGATGACAAAGCGGGTACTCCCGATGATTTCTCGGAAATTTCGTAAGCTAAACTGGTACTGATTATTTGGTAAATATACTTCGTGATTGCCTGGTAGGGCGAAAAAAGGCACTTTCTTTTTTCGGACTAATGGATGATGCTCTACGATGCTTCTAAATTGCTTCAAGTTAGAGACTGTACCTTGATAAGCTAAATCTCCTCCTTGTAAAACAAAAGCAGGTGTTTCGGAAAGCTTATTAATCTGATCCAAAATATCATCTAACACTTTTTTATTAATAGGGTTTGACGCCGTATTTCTAGAATCTCCTAGGAAGACAAAAGTAAAATGATCTTTATGTGCTAAATGTCTATTAACTGCTTGTAGGTTTTTAAAAGCTAACTCATTTAAAGTGGGCATTTTCTCTCTCCTTTCAGGAAGCCTGTACTATATAATATGAGAGGAAGAATATTTTGCTTGTACGCTTGTCTTTAGGACGGGAGTTTTGGGAGTGGAATTGGGTAATGAAAGAGAGCAAATGGTTGATTATCGAGCACTACAAAGAAACTATCCGGACGGTTAAGGGACTGAGTACCATAAAAGAGATTGCGTGGAAAACGCCCGTTTCATCAGGGAAATGGACAGTAGCTGAGGTAATTGGCCACCTCGTTTACTGGGATGAGTTTGTGGTGGCAAAGAGACTTCCTTATGTAATGAGTGATGAGCCTTTCCCACCAGCTCCTCATGTTGAAGTGTTTAATGAAGAGGCAGTCCAAATGAGTCGTTCTCAAACTCAAGAGGAAGTGATCCAACGGTTTATTCAGACGAGAGAGGAACTAATAGAGGCTATTCAGCATTTCCCTCCGTATGTTTGGGATAGAGAGTATTCCTTTAGAGCTACCTCGTTATTATTGGCAACGTATTTTATGGGATTATTAAAACATGATGAACATCATTTTAACCAGATAAAAGACGTCCTTTATAGTTCGTAATAATTACCACCTTCTTGTTGCTTCCTCTAGCGCATGAGAATACCACATGTGTAGAAAATATGTAAAAAAGGGGGTAGCATCATGAAGGTTAGTCACACCTTGCAGCAAAAAAGAAGAGAAAAGCAGATGTTATACGAACGAAAGGTTTTACGGGAACTCTCTCTTGTGTTGTTGAAAGATCGAGTGAAGCAAAGCTTTTTGCCATTTTTCGTTGGGAAAGACTATAAGGTGTCTACGTTAGAAGACGGCTGTATGGACATCGCAATTGAATCTTTTCTTCTAGGGGCAAGATTTAGTCATTTTGGCTACCGTGGGGAAGAAGAGCGAATGGTGAACGAAAGGTGCTTAGATGAACAGAAACTCTTGACAGATGCCCTATATGAATATGTTACGTTTTGGTCTCCTTTAGGTCAGTTGAGTATGTCTCAAGACGGTATTTATTACACTTGCGAGCAATTTGTATCTGAATGGTGGAGAGATGGATTTGATAAGGGGAAAAAGCGGTATCTGCTTAGACTCAAGTAAAAAATATTCATAAAACCTCCCGTTGTCCCATATAGAGTAAAGAGGTGGGACTGGCTGGAGGGATGAGATGAAAAAGTATAAAATTGCGCTTGTAGCAACAATCGTTCTTATTTTGCTTGGAGTTATGATTCAGCATCAAATTACACAACGAAATTCATGGAAATCATGGAATTTACCACTCAGCGGAAAGATTGTCATTATTGATGCAGGCCACGGTGGTCCAGATGGTGGTGCGGTAGGAGATGAAGTGCTTGAGAAGGACGTAACGCTAAAAATTTCTCTAATGATTCGCGATTATTTGCAAGGACAAGGAGCTCTTGTCATGATGACTCGAGATGATGACTATGACTTGGCTGATGAACAGATTAAGGGGTATGGACGTAGGAAAGTAGAAGATTTGAAAAAGCGCCTAAAGCTCATCAATGAATCAAGTGCTGATATGTATCTTAGCATTCACTTAAATGCTATTCCATCTGCTAAGTGGCGTGGAGCACAAACCTTCTATCATGGATCACTAGAAGAAAATAAGAACTTAGCTAAGTTCATTCAAGCTGAAATAAAAGACAACCTGAAAAATACGGACCGGGATGCAAAACCTATACAAGGGATCTATTTACTGAAGCATGCAAAGGTTCCAGGAGCATTGGTGGAGGTAGGTTTTCTCTCGAACCGTGCGGAACGGGAATTGTTACAAACAAAGAAATATCAGCGTAAAATAGCAGAATCCATCTATGAAGGGGTCAATCGTTATTTAACGGAAGAGACGATTAAGTAAAAAGGAGGATATTTCATCTTCCTTTTTTCATTTATAGGAACCATCTGAGCATTGAATCGTTTTATTAATCTGAATTATGTTATAATGGTAGCGATAACAATAGATTTTTAGGCGGTGGGAGAATGTTAACACAAGAACGAGTACATCAATTATTAGCTTCATTAAACGACCCATTTTTACATAAAAGTTTGGCGGACACAAATGCCATTCGTGAAATAAAGATTAAAGAAGAAAAGCAGCATGTAAGTGTTAAAATTGCTCTAGTGAAAACTGGAACTGGGGAACAAATGAAATTGCAAGGGGAAATTGTGAACCTGTTGAAAGAAGCTGGAGCTGAGACCGTAGGCTTGCGCTTTGAAGAATTATCTCCAGAAGAACTTCAAGAATTTAGAGGGTCGATGACTGATGATAAAACGTCTTCAGGACCATTAGATACACAATACATCGCCATTGCTAGTGGTAAGGGGGGCGTAGGGAAATCGACGGTTTCTGTCAACCTTGCTGTTGCCTTAGCGAAGCTTGGTAAGAAAGTGGGCCTTGTGGATGCAGATATCTACGGATTTAGTGTTCCAGACATGATGGGGATTACACAACGACCGATTGTTCGTGGGGATCGAATTATTCCTGTAGAGCGCTTTGGCGTTAAGGTCATTTCCATGGGCTTCTTCGTGGAAGATAACGCGCCGGTCATTTGGCGTGGTCCGATGCTTGGTAAAATGTTAAATAGCTTCTTCTCTGAAGTAGAATGGGGCGATTTAGACTATTTACTATTAGATCTACCTCCAGGGACAGGAGACGTGGCGTTAGATGTTCACTCTATGCTTCCTTCATGTAAAGAAGTAATTGTTTCAACACCTCATCCAACTGCTGCGTTCGTTGCAGCTAGAGCTGGTGCAATGGCTATCCGTACGGACCATGAAGTTATTGGTGTCGTTGAGAATATGGCATATTTTGAGAGCAAGCTAACAGGTGAGAAGGAATATGTATTCGGAAAAGGTGGTGGCGAAAAGCTAGCCGAAGAATTGCAAACCGAAATTTTAGGCAAGCTTCCGTTACGTCAACCTGATTGGAATGACGATGACTTTGCACCTTCTGTATACGACTCTGACCATCAGTTAGGTCAAATTTATTTGGATATTGCTAAAAAAGTGGTCCAAGCCTGTCAATAACGAAAAAAGAGTATGCTGCGGCATACTCTTTTTGCTAAGTTCCTACGTATTCTTATAAGCGCTGTAATGTTACGTAAATGGATTATGACTATTGGTTTTGCTGTTGCTCTTGGTCTGAACCAGATCCTGATGAGTCATCTTCTTGCTTTTTATTTTCTTTTCCACTGCTCGTATCTGTAGACTGTTGAACAGCTTTTTGAATAATAGCTTCAAGTTTTGCTTTATATAGGGGGCTGTCTAGCGTTTCTACAATGACTTTTTGCATGTTTTTACGAAAGTCTTGGGTCTTCATGGCTTGAGCCATTTGTTTCTGCATTTCAGGATTTTTAAAGACGTCTAGTAATAATGCCTGATAATCAGGATCTTTCATTAATTGCTTTAAAAGATCTTCGTGCTCACTTCGTAAGCTTTTCGCAAACGTTTTAACAAACTGAGGATCATTGAAAGCCTCTTTCCAAAACTCCATGCCCTTTTTTGAAGTAAGGGTTGACTGAATGGTCTGCTTTACCATAGCTTGATCCATAACCAAGGTCTTTTTTATTTGTTCATCTTGTAAGATATTTTCGATAGCTTTCTTGCCTTCATCTGTTTTCAAAATATCTACAATCATTTTCTTTGTTTGGTCGTAATCCATACGGTTGCTGTCATCTTGTTGAGGTGCACATGCATTTAATACAAATGCGCATAAGATTGCATACAGTAGGAGCAGCATTTTCTTTTTCATTTTGATAAGCTCCTTTCAAGAATATGCTTATTTTTAATATGAGGTATTTCTAAAAAATTATGCGCATTTGATCAATCGTCACCTAGATTTTTCAAGTAGGCATTGTTACAATTTAGAAAGCGGTTTATTTTTTCTAAGTGGGGGATGTGGAAGTGAATAGTCGCAATTGGGTTCGGTTGTTTTTATCGACACTATTGATTGGCGCTTTAAGTGCAAGTATTGTGGGGTTTGCAGTAAAATGGGGAGAATATCGCCCGTTTTTTCAATCGTTTAATATAGGAGAAATTTTATCAGCTCTTTTGTGGTTCATCGGTATCGGTCTCATTTTCAGTATTATCAGTCAAATGGGCTTTTTCGCTTATTTAACGATTCATCGCTTTGGGCTAGGAATTTGTCGATCAGTATCGCTGTGGAACTCTGTTCAAGTACTGCTTACTGCTTTCATTTTATTTGATTTGGTGTACTTACAAGTTATTATGGCTTCTTCTACTGAATCTGATGTGTCGCCTTCCCGTTATATTATGGCAGGAATCGTCGTTGTGGCGGGTCTGGTGGTAGCGCTAATAAAAGTAAAGCAGACGAACCAAGCAGCATTTATTCCTGGTTTGTTTTTCATGATTGTGGTAACCATCATTGAGTGGGTTCCTGCCCTACGAGCAAATGATACAGGCTGGTTATACTTAATGCTTTATCCGTTGTTGATTTGTAATGCGTATCAGCTGCTAATTTTACCGAGATTAATTCAAAATTCACAGCGTGAGCGCCGTAATACGTCAGCCCGAATGAAAGCAATGTAAAAACACTCGGCATACGCCGAGTGTTTTTAATGAATTTCACTACTTTTTGATTGGGCATTTGAAATAAGTTGGGAAACACTAATCATCGATAAACCCTCATCCTTAATCTCTTCAATAATCATCGGAAGAGCTTTTTTAGTTTGCTGTGCTGAATCAGAAGCATGCAGCAACACAATATCCCCGCTTCCTACGTCATTGATCACGTTTTGAACAATTTTATCAACACCAGGATTTGTCCAATCCTTAGAATCTACGCTCCAATGGACGATGGTATATCCTTGCTGTTCGGCAATCTTAAGCGTTTCTTTATTAAACTGACCGGATGGTGGACGTAATAATGTAACATCCTTTAGGTTCAAAGACGTAAAGACTTTTTCGGCTTTTGCTAGGTCTTGGCGAACTTTCTGTGCATCAAGGGACGTGTAAGGTTTATAGTCATATCCCATGCTCCCAATCTCATGACCATCTTTTTTAATTCTTTCCACAACATCTGGGTGTCGTTCAGCCCATGAGGCTGAGAGGAAAAAGGTACAGTTTTTAATATGCTCTTCTTTGAGCTTGTCTAGAATTGGGATCGCGTTTTCGTCACCCCAGCTAATATCAAAAGTAAGCGCCACTTTATTAGTGTCATTTTTGCTTTTGGAAACAGCGCGCGGACCATCCTTTGTATTAAATACAGGATTTAAAGAAAAGGTTTGGGAATACAGAAGTAACCCAGCGAAAAAAGCGGCAAACAAAATAATACTAAATTGTTTGATTCGTTTAGCACGCAAGACATAAAAGAAATTCATGGTTTTCTCCCCTTTTGATCAATACTCTTCATATAGAAAAAGCGCTAAGAAGTGTACCTAACAGATTTCTTGGGGTGAGCGTTATTCTCTAGAGAAGTGAAGGTAGTTAGGTTCGTGTAGTTTATTTTTATGCTTGTACGTTTAAAAACATCACCTAATAAATAAGGTGATCAGGTTTAAATGCAAGAAAAAGAAGAAAGGATGTAGAAGAGATAGAAAAAATTGAAACGACGAGGTAGAATCATGAGAGGTTTTCTTTTGAATGATAAAGAACGATACGAGTTAACGGACATATTAGAAAGAGAAATGAATGTTCTTGGCAGCTTATTAATTTTAGAGAAAATGTCCCATCTAAAAAGAAGAGGGATTGAAGAAAAAACATTTCTGATCGAGGCCTTACTAAGAAGATTACAATAAAGACTAAACTTTTTTTAAAAATGTATTGACCTGTGTTTATAAAAGATGGTATATTGTTATACGTCGCTAAGACAACCGAGGAAAACATTACATAAAAAACATTTTTAAAAAAGTGTTGACAATGAAAATGGAACTTGGTAAGATAAGAAAGTCGCTTACGAGCGAGATGAACTTTGAAAACTGAACAAAACAAGCAAAACGTCAACGTTTTAAAAGTAAGACAA
>NZ_LILC01000005.1 GCF_001274935.1 Priestia koreensis
AAAGGGTTCACATCATCATATTCCGATGACGTGAACCCTTTTTTCGTTATTTTTGGCTAGTTATGTCCCAGCCTCCTTTTCCTATAACAAGAGCTGATTACTGAGGTTGTGAAGCGTGCTTATTCCATGTCACCATTTGGAGACCCTTTTGTATGGCCGTTGGCATCCTCGCCGGTACTCATTCGGTTCCCTTGTGGAGACTTCAACATAGATCGAATGGTTTGCTGTAGAGAAGTTTGTGTGTTTTCATCTTTTGTATCAAGCGTACTAAATCTTTCTACGTCCTTAATATGTTCCGGATTATCGGATACATAGACGTGATAGTAGCGGGGAACGACAGACATTGCGGTGCGTTTCACTTGATCCGCGGCTTTATTTCGATTCGGATTGTCTGTCTTGTAGGCAATGAGCACCTCGTCATCTGTGACAAGGGTCGCAGCATCATGAATATTTGGAATGGAAGTAGCCATACGACTGATCGAGTCTGCTACTTTTTCTCGATTAATCGAAATCATTCCTTTGTTCATATTGGATTCGTCGTGATCCGCGTTTTTTGTATGACGCACATACCCATAATCCTGCTGATCTTTTTTAGTCGTGTTATACAAATCATTGCGATCCGATACGTTTAGCGTTTCGCCATTTTCCTCATAGAGTGCTTCATCTTGATTCTCTGTATTGGATTGACAGCCGCTAACCGTTATAATAGCTATAGTAGTACAAGCAAATAGAAAGTGTTTATTCATCCGTCAATACCTCCTTATATTACATAGGATGTGGCAAAATACATGAATTTCTCATGTTAATTGATGGTTTTCGACTATATAATAAAAGGTAATAAAAAGGAAAAATGAGGTGAAAAGATGATTTGTGTAAATAACACGTGCTATGAGATCGTAAAAGAGTACCGAGAAGGGTTTAATGAAGAGGCGTTTTTAGGGCGATACGTGGATTTGTTGAATCGATACGATTATCTCGTCGGTGACTGGGGATATAATCAGCTTCGCCTAAGAGGTTTTTTCGACGACCAAAATCAAAAAGCAACGTATGATACAAAAATTAGCACATTAAACGACTACATACAGGAATATTGCAATTTCGGATGTGCCTATTTCGTTTTACGCAAAGTGGCAAAATAAAAAAGGGTCAAAGAGAAAGACGTTTCGTCCTTCACTTTGCCCTTTTTTTACTTAGATTAATTCATATAAAAATTCACGAAGCTCTTGAGCATCGCCTTCATCCAGCTTGTAGACGTGTTCTAGATAGCCAGGCTCATCAAGGTCATCTGTTCCGATAATGGCAAAGCGCCCACCTTGAATATCTAAGACCAGCTGCTTTCCATAATAGCGATCTGTTTGAATGATGGCTAAATCAAAACGCTGATGTTCGCCAACGAAGCTGACAAATCTTGTTTTCGTATCTACCGTATCGTCGTACAGAAAAAATCGTTCACTCATGTCTACCTCTCCCATACTTGTTTTTTTAATCATATCAAAAGAAAAACAAAACGAAAACGACTATCTTCTTTAGAAGAGATTCATTTTTAGAGCGTTTACATTTGTGCTATACTAAAGAAAGACTATACATGTACATACAATAGGGACTTATTCAGAGGGGGAAGCAGCATGTATTTTGTGGACCGAGATAAAATTGAAGAACGACTACAATTTCTAGAAGCAACCATTCAATTATTTAATGAGCAAAAGAGATGGACGACGCCAATTGAGATTCGAGCATTAGAGCGTATCGGTCACATTGCCATTGATGCTATTTTAGACGTTGGAAATGCCATGATTGATGGATTCATTATGCGCGATCCAGGGAGCTATGAGGACATTATTGATATTATGATGGATGAGAAAGTCGTATCAAATGAGGAAGGAAATCAGCTAAAAGAAGTGATTTTCCTGCGCAAACAACTCGTTCAAGATTATACAGAGGTTGATCACAGCGTACTAGAAGAGGTGCTAAAAAAGAATATCCATGTGATCAGCGCTTTTCCTGTAAATGTGCGAGCTTATTTAGAAAATGAGCTTGGTCCTGTTTCAGCTTTTAAAAGCTAATTGATGTGTGCGAATGGGCGATGAGAGACAGCATTGTTTGTATTTATAGGTAAAATAAGATATGCTTTTGTGGTACATGATAAGAATGTATCAAAGGACATATCTCTTAATTAAATATAAGCCTACTAAGCGGCTCTTAAGAGGGAATATCCTTTTACGAGTCGTTTTTTAGTGATTTGAGGAGGAAACAAACGTGAAAAAGTACAAAGGATATTTATTAGATCTAGACGGTACGATGTACATGGGAACAGAACTTATTAAAGAAGCAAAAGATTTTGTTGTGGCACTAAAAGAGCAGGGAGTTCCATACCTGTTTGTCACAAATAACTCGTCTCGTACACCAGAGCAGGTAGCTGATAAATTAATGAGCTTTGGAATTCCAGCTACAGAAAAGCAAGTATTTACAACAAGTCAAGCGACGGCTAACTTCCTTCATGAACGCAAGCCAAACGGTACAGCATACGTGATTGGTGAGGAAGGAATTCGCACAACGTTAGAAGAAAAAGGCTTCACGCTTCAAGAAGAGCACCCTGACTTTGTTGTGGTAGGAATTGATCGAAGCATTAGCTATGAAAAATTTGCGACTGCATGTCTAGCTGTACGTAACGGTGCTACGTTTGTTTCAACAAACGGTGATATTGCGATTCCAACAGAACGCGGTTTGTTACCAGGGAACGGATCTTTAACATCGGTTATTACCGTGTCAACACAGACAGAACCAATCTTCATTGGTAAACCGGAAAAGATCATTATGGAGCAAGCGCTAAAAGTATTAGGAACACCAAAAGAGGAAACGGTCATGATCGGTGATTATTATGATACTGATATTATGGCGGGGATGAATGCCGGAATCGATACGATGCTCGTTCATACAGGCGTAACGACACCTGAGCTTCTAAAGGGATATGACAAACAGCCAACGCATACGGTTCATTCCCTTGAAGAGTGGATTCCCAACATTTAAATTGAGAATAAGAAAAGGACTTGTGCGAATGAAGCACAGGTCCTTTTTTGTAGTACACCTAACGATTATCTTTTAAAACGGATTTTTACATAAGAGCAATTACGAATGCTCAGTGGATTTTTTATATTAAGAATCTTGGTGTGCGGCACGGTGCGCGAGTCTGCTTGATGCGGCAGCAGCAATCGCCCCAACGATATCATCTAAAAAGGTATGACATTGGCCAGTCGATTTATCATTTAGGTATTGTAAAATGCCAGGCTTTTGTTTGTCGATGTATCCATAATTGGTGAATCCGATTGAGCCGTATACGTTAACGATAGACAGAGCAAGAATTTCATCGATTCCGTACAAGCTTTCATCTTTTGCCAAGATGTCTTGAAGCGGCTCTTCAAGCATTTTTTTCTCTGCTAAAACATCTAGCTGAATACCTGTCAGGATCGCATTTTGCACTTCTCGTTTTGCAATTACACGCTCCACGTTCGCACGACATTCCTCAAGATCTAAGTTTGGATGATATTTTTCCTGAAGGTAGAACACAAGGTCTGCAATGTCTTCAATATTCACACCGCGTTCCTTTAACCATTCTCGTGCTTTTATTTCTAGCTGACTCATTTTGTGGTCTTTTTCCATTACTTTCACCTAGTTTCTATATAAATTTTGGTACAGGCATTGGTTCATCAGATCACTTCTTTGTCCCAATTTACGGAATCGCCATAGACGTGTAAAAAGAGTACCACTCCTTAACTTGAAATAGCGGAGAGAGAAGGATTTTATAAAGCAGATTCATTCGTTTGAAAAGAAAAGGTGTAGTCTTACTTTATTCATCAATTGGCAAAGATTATGACAAGTAATTGTTTCCTTCTACATATATTTGTAGTAGTAAGGAGTGAAGAACATGATAAACGAAGCGATTCAACAATATTATGGCTTACAACCTGGAGAATTAATTGATGCGGGTCCCTATAAAACGTTTTTTTATCGTAACATTCTTCACACGGTCGTTGACGTCACCGGCATGGACGAGGATGAGCTAACAGAAATGCACCAAATTAGTCAGCATTTAATGGGACAAGGAGACCGTCAAGTGGCGACCTTTATGCCTAATTTATCAGGAAGCGTCCTAACCAAGGTAGAAGAGACGAAACTAATTATTTGTCGAAATGCTCTATATGAACGCAAAGAAGATGCTTTTAATGTAGGAAGAGAACTTGCTTATTTTCATCAGCGTGGTAAAATGCTGCCGTTTCAAGTGGAAAAGATAACTCGAATCGGTCAGTGGAAAGATCTATGGGAAAAACGGCTCAATCAGATGGAGAACTTTTGGCGTGGAAAGCTTCAGGAGCTTCCGAATCACGATATGGAACGAAAATTTATTGAATCTTTTCCGTATTACTTAGGTTTAACTGAAAATGCGATGCAATACTTAGTAGATACAGAAATTGATGATCTCCCTCGAGCAATTGATACAGCAACTGTTTGTCACCATCGGTTCATACCAGACACGTGGGGAGAATCCTATTACTACAAGCTTCCATTTGATTGGGTATTTGATCATCCAAGTAGAGACTTAAGTGAATACATTCGATATCTCTATCTCGAAAACGAACAGCCTGAAGCCATTCGTAAAATTCACGCGTTTTTAAGCGAGTATGAAAAAGTAACGCCGCTCTCATCCTTTTCATGGAGGCTACTGTATGCTCGTCTCCTTTTCCCTGTACACTATTTTGAGACAGTTGAGAGATATTACAGTACTGGAGATGAAGATCGCAAATATAAGGCGTTTAAACGCTTAGAGTCGATCGTTGAAGAAGCGGCCAACTATCAGCTATTTTTAAAGGAGTTTTATGCCACAATGGGAATCCCAGCAGCCAAGTACAGTATTCCTGAGTTAGAGTGGTTATAGAAGGTTCGCTCTTCGCTAAGCGTCCTAAATAGTATGGTAGAATAGAGATAACCGACTATTTAGATAATGAGGTGGAGAGATGGAAAAGCCATTTGTTTATATTACACGTCAACTACCAAAGAAACTAATTGCCCCACTAGAAGAAATAGCAAACGTGGAGATGTGGGGTAAAGAGGAAAAACCAGTTCCTTATGAAGTGTTAAAAGAAAAGTCACGAAAAGCAACGGCCCTTTTGACAATGCTCTCAGACCGGATCGATCGGGCGCTTTTGGAGGAAGCTTCTCAACTAAAAATTGTGGCAAACTTAGCGGTTGGTTATGACAACATTGATGTAGAAGCGGCAACAAAGCAGGGAATTATCGTTTCCAATACACCCGATGTGTTATCTGATACAACGGCAGATTTGACCTTTTCGCTGCTACTATTGGCTGCGAGACGCCTCGTTGAAGCCGCTGAGTACATTAAGAACGATCAGTGGAAAGGATGGAGTCCGTACCTACTTGCAGGTCGGGATGTTCACCATAAAACGATTGGAATTGTAGGCATGGGGAACATTGGACGTACCGTAGCTAAAAGAGCAACTGGATTTGACATGACGATTTTATATCATAACCGTTCACGTGATGAAAAAGCAGAGCGCGAACTTGGTGCGATGTACGCATCATTTGACGAGCTGATTACCAAAGCTGATTTTATTGTCTGCCTCACACCGTTAACAGCGGAAACCATGAATCTTTTTAACGAAGAAGCGTTTCGTAAGATGAAATCAACCGCTGTTTTTGTGAATGCCTCACGGGGTGCGGTTGTGGATGAAAAAGCACTTCTAAAGGCGATACAAGAAGGAGAAATAGCAGCTGCTGGACTAGACGTTTTCCGACAAGAGCCAATTGCCGCAAATGATCCGTTACTTACACATCCTCATATCATCGCGCTTCCGCATATTGGAAGTTCAAGTATTGAAACACGTACAGCCATGGTCGAGCTTTGCGTAGAAAATATTAAGCGTGTCTTAAAAGGAAACACGCCTGCTACGATTGTTAATCGTTCAGTCGTTCAGCATATATAAAAGAGAAGAACTCTTCGTTTGGGCGGAGAGTTCTTCTCTTTATATACTAACTTGTAAATACAAATATAAAAAAGAAGGTTTTCTCCTTCGTACACAAGTGTTACTATGATAAAAAGTCAAAATCTTTAAAATTATCCATCCAATAAATTAGGTAACGCTTTCATTTTAAAGTTTCTATTTTTAGGGTTGTAAAAAATCAGAATAGTCTCTATAATGTCCTTTATAAAAGAACAAATGTCTATACAGGGAATACAAATCCAACATACGATACATAGAGGTGAAGAAAATGGTAAAAAAAATATCAATTGGGTTGTTAGGTCTTGGAACAGTGGGAAGCGGCGTCGTAAAAATTATTGAGAATCACCAGGACAAATTAATGCATCAAGTCGGATGTCCCGTCGAGGTAAAGCGTATCTTAGTGAATGATTTGGAAAAGGAACGAAATGTGGAAGTCGATGCTACAAAGCTAACGAAAAATGTAGAAGAAATTCTTCATGATCCAGAGATCGATGTGGTGATTGAAGTAATGGGAGGAATTGAAGAAACCCGTGATTACGTTTTAACGGCTCTTCGCAATAACAAGCATGTGGTAACGGCCAATAAAGATTTGATGGCTCTATACGGATCGGAATTATTAACGGTTGCCTCTGAAAGCAACTGTGATTTGTTTTACGAAGCGAGTGTAGCAGGGGGCATTCCTATTTTACGCGGCTTAGTAGAAGGGCTCTCTTCAGATCGCATTACAAAAATGATGGGCATTGTGAACGGTACAACAAACTTTATTTTAACGAAAATGAGCAAAGAAGGACGCGCTTACGATAATGTCTTAGCAGAAGCACAAGAGCTTGGCTATGCGGAATCTGATCCAACAGCCGATGTAGAAGGACTAGACGCAGCTCGTAAAATGACGATCTTATCAACGCTAGGCTTTTCGATGAAAATCGATTTAGATGATGTGCGTGTAAAAGGAATTTCTTCCGTAACAGAAGAAGATTTACGCTATAGCAAGCAGCTTGGCTACACGATGAAACTGATTGGGTATGCCCATCGTGATGGGGAAGAGGTAGAGGTGAGCGTTCAGCCGACACTTCTTGCAGATACGCATCCGCTTGCAGCTGTTAACGATGAATACAATGCTGTGTATGTGTACGGTGAAGCAGTAGGGGAAACGATGTTTTATGGCCCGGGTGCAGGTAGTCTTCCGACTGCTACGGCCGTTGTGTCTGACTTAGTTGGTGTGATGAAGAACATGCGTTTAGGCGTAAACGGAAAAAGCGCAGTAGCCCCACAGTTTCCAAAACAGCTCAAAAACGAAGATAAAATGTTCTCTAAGTATTTCTTGCGCATCCACGTAAAAGATCAAGTAGGAGCCTTTGCTGACCTTACAACGCTATTCTCTAATTACGGCGTGAGCTTCGAGAAGATTATCCAGCTTCCGGTCAAAAATAGTGACTTAGCAGAAATTGTTGTTGTTACACATCAGGCGTCATTAAAAGATTACGAAACAATTATGGAAGAACTACGAGGACTAAAGATTTTAGATAGCATCAAGAGCAGCTACCGCGTAGAAGGGGAGGCACTTGCCTAATGTGGAAAGGATTACTACAAGAATACAAAGAGTTTTTACCGGTAAACGAACGTACACCAAGGCTAACGCTACATGAGGGAAATACGCCCCTCATTCATTTAGAAGAGCTTTCAAAGCAGTTTGGAATTAATCTTCACGTCAAAGTTGAAGGTGCGAATCCAACCGGTTCCTTTAAAGACAGAGGAATGGTGATGGCGGTAGCGAAGGCAAAAGAAGAGGGGAGTAAAACTGTAATTTGTGCTTCAACAGGGAATACATCAGCCGCAGCGGCAGCTTATGCGGCACGTGCTGGAATGCGCTGTATTATTGTGATTCCGGACGGGAAAATTGCGATGGGTAAGCTTGCTCAAGCGGTTATGTACGGAGCAGAAATTATAGCGATTGAAGGCAATTTTGATGAAGCGCTTGCCATGGTACGTAAGCTTAGTGAATCTTCTCCTTTAACACTTGTTAATTCAGTCAATCCGTATCGAATTGAAGGGCAAAAAACGGCTGCGTTTGAAATCTGTGATCAATTAGGGAAAGCACCTGATGTTCTGGCAATTCCAGTCGGAAACGCCGGAAACATTACAGCTTATTGGAAAGGATTTAAGGAGTATAACGAGAAAAAAGAAACAGGTCTTCCGCAAATGAGAGGGTTTGAAGCGGAAGGTGCCGCTGCCATTGTACGCAATGAGGTTATTCCAAATCCTGAAACGATTGCGACAGCTATTCGGATTGGTAATCCAGCAAGCTGGCAATATGCCGTGGACGCAGCAGACTCCTCAAACGGAAAGATTGACGAAGTAACAGATGAAGAAATCTTAAAAGCGTATCATTTACTTGCGAGTACAGAAGGTGTATTTGCAGAGCCTGCTTCATGTGCATCACTAGCGGGTGTGATCAAACAGCTGGAATCTGGAGAAATTATCCCTGGCTCCACGGTAGTTGCCGTTTTAACCGGAAACGGACTAAAAGATCCAAATACGGCCATCGACTCAAGTCATTTCAAGCCTGTTGTATTACCAAATGAAGAAAAAGCAGTGTTTGAGCACATTGAAGGTGTGATGGCGTCATGTTAGGAAATCGCCGCTTTACCATTATTGTTCCGGCAAGCTCTGCTAATCTAGGTCCGGGCTTCGACTCTGTTGGTATGGCGCTCTCCTGCTACTTGACGTTAGAAGTGGAGGAATGCAGCGAGTGGCGTTTTATTGCTGCCTCTCCGAACTTAGAAGGAATTCCAGAAGGAAAAGATAACTTAATTTACGAAGTAGCTCAGCAGGTGGCAGCAGATCGTAACGTAACGCTTCCGCCTGTAAAGGTTACGATGACAAGCAATATTCCGTTAGCACGAGGATTAGGAAGCAGTGCTTCTGCAATTGTCGCAGGTATCGAAATTGCAAACGTATTAGGTGATTTACAGCTCACGAAAAAGGACAAGGTCCGAATTGGGAGCGTAATGGAAGGACATCCAGACAATGTGGGTCCTGCTGTGTATGGTGGCATTTTAATTGGTTATCATCATGAGGACGAAACGTATACGGTTCATATAAAAGACGTAGAGGTGGATACCGTGATGGTCATTCCGCCGTACGAGCTGAAAACGACGTATGCAAGAAATGTTCTCCCCGAGCAGCTAGCGTACAAGCGTGCAGTTGAAGCGAGTGCGGTGAGTAATACGCTAGTGGCAGCGTTATTTACAAACAATTGGTCATTAGTTGGAGAAGTCATGGAAAAAGATTTATTTCATGAGCCTTATCGCTCATCACTTGTAAAAGAACTGGCTGTTGTGCGAAACGCAGCCAAAGAGAGTGGGGCATTCGGAACCGCCCTAAGCGGTGCTGGTCCGAGCATCTTGTGTTTTGTGAAATCAAACGAGGCCGAAAAGCTCGTTCATTCATTGAAGGCGCTTGTCCCTCATTGTGAAGTTCGCCATGTAAAAGCAGACACAGAGGGAGTACGTATAAAGCATCACTCTGTTATGAGATAAAAAAGAGGCGTTCTCCTTCCGGAGGACGCCTCTTTTGGGTTATTAGAATACTTGTTCAACTTCTATAACGCCAGGAACTTCTTCTAATAGTGCACGTTCAATACCTGCTTTTAGTGTGATTGTAGAACTTGGGCAGCTACCGCAAGCACCTAAAAGGCGTAGCTTAACGATGCCATCCTCCACGTCTACTAATTCACAATCCCCACCATCACGTAGTAAGAAGGGACGCAATTTATCTAATACTTCTTGGACTTGTTCTTTCATTTCTGCTTCCATACATATCGACTCCTTTCCTTGTCTCTCATTATAAACGGTCTTACTAAAAAAATCTATTCAAGAACACACGGTAATGTTAACCTGAATTCAAAAGATGTTCAAATATTCTTTATTGTGTAAAATATAAGGAGAACAATAAAGCAAAGGGGAGAGAGAATGTGGGAAGAGAAATGGTTGAAATTTGCGTGTATGGTGCGGAGATTATTTGTGCGAGCTGTGTTAATATGCCATCTTCAAAAGATACATATGAATGGATTGAAGCAGCAGTGGGGCGCAAATACCCATCACAGCCTTTTACATTAACCTATATCGATATTTATTCTCCACCAGCGGATGACGAAGAGAAAAAAGCATTTGCTGCTCGAGTAATTGAAGAAGACTTATTTTTCCCTGTGATTGTGATTAAAGGGGAAATTATCGGTGAGGGAAGCCCTCGCCTAAAGGATATTTATTCTGAAATGGAGAAGCATGGCTATCTAGCAAACTAAAACAATAGCACCGCAAAAGCGGTGCTATTATCCGTTATGATACTTGTACATCCAAAGAATTCCTGATTTTAGGAGGCGAGCAACTCGTCCTGTAATGGCGCGGTCGTTTACTAAACCGAAGCCATGTTTTTTACCGAGTGAGCCCAATACGCCTTTTAATTTAATTGTTGGAAGCTCGTCTGGAAGAGGCTCATTGTTCCAGCGTTTTTGGAGCATCTGGACGATTTGTTCTGCCTGTCCTTCTGCTAGCTGTGCGCTAGGTGCGTGCGGAAGACTTGCGCAATCCCCAACAACATATACATGCTCGTCTGTTGGAAGGTTGTGATGTTTCGTAAGTACAACACGTCCCTGAGGATCTTTTTCAACGTCTAATTCTCGTACTACTCGACTAGGCTGAATACCAGCAGTCCATACGATTACATCGCTGTGAATCGCTTCGTCATTGTTATATAGAACGTTTTCTTCTACTCTAGTAATATTTGCTTTATTGATGATTTCCACTCCATGAGAAGTAAACCATCCTTGAACGTATTTACTTAAACGTTCTGGGAAAGCTGATAAGATAAATTTACCGCGGTCAAACAGCTTAATTTTTAAGTCTGGTCGGCTTTCTTTGACTTCACTTGCAAGCTCGACACCACTTAACCCTGCACCAACGATTGACACGATCGCGTGATGAGGAAGGTTATTAATCATTTGATAGGTTTTGCGTGAAGCATCGATTGACTGAATGCTATAAGTAAACTCAGGAGCGCCCGGTACGTTATGATATTTGTCTTCGCATCCTAAGCCGATTACAAGGTCATCATAAGGAACAGTTGACCCGTCTTGCATAAGAACTGCTTTTGAATCTAAATCAATTTTTTCAACTAGACCGTGCTTAATGGTTAAACGAGGATCTTCAGGAAAGGCTACGCGTATATGGTTATCCGAAATGGTACCAGCTGCTAGCGCGTAGAACTCAGTTTTTAATGAGTGATATGGTGCTTTATCAATGAGAGTAATTTGAACATCATTTGGCAGATGATTTGGTAAAAAGCGATGCAACATGCGCATACCGCCGTATCCGCCACCTAAAATCACAAGATTTTTCATAAAAATTTCCCCTTTTTGCAAAAACAAGTTTGTGAAATAGCTATGTATTGATGCAACATATTTTACTGCGATAATATTTTTGTGTCACAATAATTGCGTTTATTCACATAAAAGTATAACTAAATAATGAAAAAATAACAACCTATTGCACGATGGTTTTTTTACTTTTAACGCTTTTCTGAAAGTGATTATTTTTCACTTAAAGCGTTGCTGCATAGAAAAAAGTGGGAATAGAAAACGTCAAAAGTTGACGATGAATCAAAAAAATTGTAGATTTACAAGTAATAGAGAGGTGAGCAAAAGTGATTAAGCCAATCATAGAATTTTGTATAAGTAATCTAGCTAGCGGCGCCCAAAAAGCGATGGAACAGCTTGAAAAGGATTACGATTTAGACATTATTGAATACGGCTGTCTGGGGTATTGTGGAAAATGTGCTCAGTCTCCATATGCACTGGTAAACGGTGAAATTGTCACAGGTGCAACATCAGACGAGTTAGTTCAAAATGTATATGCTTATTTAGAAGAAAATCCAATGTTTTAATAGATGTCTTTTGCATACAGACAAAATGAGCGGTAGGACGTGTCCTACCGCTCGTTTTATCTAAATAACCTCTGCTTCTTGTTTTTGTTTTTCGCGAATTTCTTGATAGCGATCACGGGCCATTTCAATGGTTTGTGGATCTCCTGCTTTGGCATGACGCTGAATAATTTGTGAAAAGTAATAGGCTGCCTCATGTTCCTGTCCAACGCGCCGGTTCAATTCTCCAATTAAATATAAGACCTTTGTAAGGGTCATTTTAGAAGATTGAAAATCATCGGTTTCATAGGAAAGCTTATACTCATTGAGAGAATAAAGTAAAAAACGTTTTTCTTCCTCTTCCTGTTGTTCAAGACGATGTAGCCACGCAATGCGCAATAATAGACCAGCTATCGTGACGTGTTTCTCTTTTTTTAATAGAGCACAATAAAGTGCTAGCTTATAGGCATTGATCGCTTTTAAAGCAGAGCGTTCATTTCCGTAGTCCTGATGTGTCCAAAGCTGGCACACCTGTTGAACGATCTGTTCTTTTGCATTAGGTGGGAAATAAGGGGAAAAATCTTCTGTATGTGAATAGCCGCAGTTGGGGCATGTATTCACGTGATAAAATAGTGGGTTTAAATGAGTGTTTTCGTATACGCTGTAGAAGTCGGTGTCTAGTGATGCGACCCTAACAAACCTAGATAAGATCTTTTTCGTTTGATACGGGGACATACAAATGGGACACTCCATCCGCTTGTCGTACATTCCTTTCACGTCTAGCCCTCCTCTTTTGTTGTAATGATAAGCTGTATTCGAAACATACTTGTATACTTCATTATAATCCAAAAGAACTAGTTGTTGCTAGGTGTAAAGGCATAAATAATAAAAGCTTCTCCATTAGATTACTAATGAAGAAGCCAAAAACGGGGGATGTTCTTATTGTGCTCTTTTTTAGATATCTTTATACTAGACACAAGAAAAAATAAGTGGAGGCAGCGATGAAAAGTTTTCAATTTACAAAGATGCATGGATTAGGAAATAACTATATATATGTCAACATGTTTGAAGAACGAATCGAAGAAGCACAGCTACCTAATGTGGCTGTGAACGTCTCAAATGTTTATACCGGAATTGGATCAGATGGTTTAATTCTTATTTGTCCATCAGACATCGCGCCAGTGAAAATGCGTATTTTTAATAACGATGGTTCTGAAGGAAAGAACTGCGGAAACGGTTTGCGATGCGTAGCGAAGTATGCATATGAACATAAGATAGTAGAAGAAACGGAATTTCAGATTGAAACACTCTCAGGTGTCGTAGATGCAAAGGTAGTAGTAGAAGACGGGATTGTAACTGAAGTAACGGTCGATATGGGGGAACCACGATTACAGCGATCACAAATTCCAATGACAGGTGACGATACGTCCCAGGTCGTAGCAGAAAAAGCTATATTTGGCGGGGAAGAATATGAAATCACGACCGTCTCAATGGGGAATCCACACGTCATTTTTTACTTGAATGACATTGAAGAAGCCCCGCTTACAACGCTTGGTCCGATCGTTGAGAAGGACGCGCGCTTTCCAGAAGGCGTAAACGTCGAGTTCGTTGAAGTAGTGAATGAACACGAGCTGCACTTCCGCGTTTGGGAGCGAGGATCAGGAATTACTCAGGCATGCGGAACAGGCGCTTGTGCCGCTGTGGTAGCTTCTGTGTTAAATAATCGTACGAAACGCAACGTGCCAACAACGGTTCATCTAGCAGGCGGAGATTTAGAGATTACGTGGACGACAGAAGGACGCGTATTAATGAAAGGTCCTGCAGAAGTAATTTGTACAGGAGAGTATTATTATTAAAACAGACTATTTGTTTCTATAGTCAAGGAAATATATAATTTAGGTAAGAGTTTGAATCTGATTCAAGTAAAGGAGGAGAAACGATGAGTGAACAATTAATTCACATAACAGAAGCTGCAGGCTTTCAAATAAAAGATATGATGAAACAAAATGAAGAAGAAGGTGCATACCTTCGATTTGGTGTCCAAGGTGGAGGGTGCAGTGGCCTTTCATACGGAATGGGATTTGATCACGAGGTAAAAGAAGATGACGTTATTTTAGAACAACAAGGTCTAAAAATTCTTATCGATAAAGAAAGCTCGTTAATTGTAAAAGGCGTGCAAATCGATTACAAGCAATCAATGCTTGGAGGCGGCTTTACAATCGAGAATCCAAATGCCATTGCATCATGTGGCTGCGGTTCTTCTTTCCGTACAGCGTCAAACGCAGGTAAACCTGAAGAGTGCTAACATCCGAACCTCTCCAATGAAAGTTGGAGAGGTTCTTTTTTTATTTATCATTTTTCATCTTTTATGAATACACGCATACAATAAAGTACAAACTTTTTGAAAAGTCAATAGATAAAGTATTGAAAATTTTGAATATTGTGTTACAATTTTTGTAGGGGATAGACACAAAAGGAGGATGAAAGGTATGGCACCTTACAAGCCACGAAACGGGATAACAAAAATGTGCAAGAGAATGGCAAAAGTGAAGTTTGTAATCTCTGTTATATTATTTATTGCCGGTTTATTTGTAAGCGCTTCCTCATCTATGAACTATTTTTTTATTGGTAGTTTTGGTTTCTTATGTGCCTCAATGACTATTTTCGTTCTAGGAACGTTTATTGGTTTACTAGACGATACGACAGAAAAAAGCAGCACGAAAATCTACTAGTGATGAAGGGTGTTGGTTGAGAATCTCTTGACCAACACTTAATACATAATAAAATTGTAAGCGTTTTAATTGTGTGGTAAAATACGAGAAGGAAAACGTTTACTAAATGGATGGTGAAATATGTCGATTACGATTAAGGACGTAGCGAGACAGGCAAATGTATCAGTGGCGACGGTGTCACGTGTGTTAAACAACTTGCCCGGCTACTCCGAAGATACGAAAAAAAAGGTGCTAGGGATTATCAATGACCTGGGGTATCAGCCAAACGCAATCGCTAGAGGATTGATTAATAAGAAAACAAAAACAATAGGTGTTTTGTTGCCAAACGTATCAAACTTATTTGCAGCAGACGTGCTTGCTGGAATTGAAGATATCGCTCACGAAATGGACTATAGTGTCGTAATCTGCAAAACAGATAAAAGCGGAGAGAGAACGCTAAAATATTTGCAAATGCTGAGAGAGAAACAAGTGGACGGTATTTTATTTGTAAGTGAATGGATGAAGGAAGAATACTACGAGGTCATTTCTCGCATGAGTATTCCCGTTGTCCTTGTATCAACGAAATCTGATTACCCGCTCCCTTACGTAAAGGTAAATGATTTTGAAGCTTCTTATGATGCCGTGAACTATTTATTAAATAAAGGACATCGAAGCATTGGGATGATCGCAGGAACAGAAGGCGATTTAATCGCAACATCTCCACGTGTGGAAGGCTTTAAAAAAGCGCTTCTTGATGAAGGGATCGATGATGAACCTGCCATCGTGTACGGCGATTTTGCGTTTGAAACGGGCATTACGGGTATGGAAGAATTGATCGAGAAATATCCTGAGGTAACGGCCGTGTTTTGTGCGAGCGATGAAATGGCTGTAGGTGCACTCTCGTATTTATATAAAAAGAATATACGAGTACCCGATCAAATAGCAGTAGTAGGATACGACAATACGTCCGCCGCTGAAAAAGCAATTCCCCCCCTTACAACCGTAGGACAGCCTCTCTACGAAATGGGACGTTCAGCAGCTGAAATGCTACTTAAAAAGCGGCCAACTTCTAACGTTGTACTGCAACATAAAATTATTGAGCGAGAAACGGTGAAGTAACATCTTTTTTTTGAACATTACGTAAACGTTTACGAAAAAATAAAACAAAGGGGTAGAAAAAAATGGAGAAAACAACAAGCAAAACGTGGTGGAAGGAAAGCGTCGTTTATCAAATATATCCGCGCAGCTTCAACGATTCAAATGGGGATGGAATTGGAGATCTGCAAGGGATAACACAAAAGCTTGATTACTTAAAAGAATTAGGAATCGATGTCATTTGGCTTTCACCTGTATATCAATCCCCAAATGATGATAACGGATACGATATTAGTGACTATCAAAGCATCATGAGTGACTTTGGTACGATGGAGGACTGGGAAGAATTAATTGACCAAATCCATCAGCGAGAAATGAAGCTAATTATGGATTTAGTTGTGAATCATTCTTCAGATGAGCATCAGTGGTTTCAGGAGTCAAAAAAATCAGTTGATAATCCGTACCGAGATTATTATTATTGGAAGCCAGGAAAAGATGGGAAAGAACCAAATAACTGGGAGTCTGTGTTTAGCGGCTCTGCGTGGGAGTATGATGAAAATACGGAAGAATATTATCTTCACTTATTCAGCCGTAAACAGCCTGATTTGAATTGGGAAAATCCAAAGCTTCGTGAAGAAGTCTATCGGATGATGAAGTTTTGGCTTGATAAAGGGATCGATGGGTTCCGAATGGATGTTATTAACTTCATTTCGAAAGCACCTGGGCTACCAGATGCCCCAAACCCACATGGCAAAAAGTACGCACCGGGCGGAGAGTTTTTCATGGACGGTCCGCGTATTCATGAATTTTTACAAGAAATGAATGAAAAAGTGCTCTCACAATACGACGTACTAACCGTTGGAGAGATGCCAGGCGTTACGGTGGAGGAAGCCGTTCTTTATACAGGAGAAGAGCGACAGGAAGTTAGTATGGTGTTTCAGTTCGAACATATGGATTTAGATGGAGGGCCAGAAGGAAAGTGGGATTTACGTCCTCTAAAATTAACAGATCTTAAAAACTCCCTATCGAAATGGCAAACAGGGCTAGACGGAAAAGGGTGGAACAGCCTGTATTTAAACAACCACGATCAGCCTCGAATGGTCTCACGATTTGGGAATGATCAGAAGTACCGCGTAGAATCAGCTAAAATGCTTGCTACCATGCTTCATATGCTTCAAGGCACACCGTATATTTATCAAGGTGAAGAGCTTGGAATGACCAACATCAAGCTTGATTCAATCAACGATTACAAAGACATCGAGACGTTAAATATGTATCGCGAAAAAGTAGTCGAAGGTCATGCAGATGAACAGAAGGTGATGAATTCGATTTATGTAAAAGGTCGAGATAATGCCCGTACCCCGATTCAGTGGGATGACAGTGAAAATGCTGGATTTACAACAGGTACGCCGTGGCTAGCAGTGAATGAGAACTATCAGTATATTAATGCAAAACAGGCCGTTCTCGATGAAAATTCCATTTATCATTATTATCGCGAGCTCATTCAGCTAAGAAAACAGCATGATATTATCGTTTATGGGTCATACGAGCTGTTACTTCCTGATGATGAAGAACTGTATGTTTATACACGTACGCTTGGAGACGAAAAGCTGTTAGTGCTGCTAAACTTCACAGGAGATGAAAAAACGTTTATGTTGCCAAGTAGTATTTCATATTCAAAAAAAGAAGTGCTGATTTCAAATTATCCTGTAGATGTCGACGCATCGATTGAACAGCTAGGGCTTAAGCCGTACGAAGCACGTGTATACAAACTGAAATAAACATAAAAAAAGAAGAACGAGAAAATAGCCTCGTTCTTCTTTTAAATTAATTAAATAAAGATGTACTATGAAGAGGTTGTACTCTTGCTTTTGGATCCATATAGCTTTTTGCGTTGTTAACAGCTGTTGGACCTTCGCCAAAACCAGCAACGATTAGCTTCACTTTTCCGTCGTACGTACAAATATCACCAGCAGCATAAATGCCTGGGATGTTTGTTTCTTGCTTTGAGTTTACAACAATTGAATTTTTCTCGATGTCAAGCTCCCACTCTTTAATTGGCCCAAGAGATGAAACGAAACCGTAGTTTACGATCACATCATCAACATCGATAATCTCTTTTTCTTCACCTTTTACTTTTTCAAGAATAACTTGTTTGATGTCATCTTCACCAACAAGTTCAGACGGTACGTAAGGTGTTTTAATTTCAACTTTTGAATTCATCAGTTGCTCAACGCTATGTTCGTGGGCACGGAATTTATCACGGCGGTGGACAAGTGTTACTTTCTCAGCGACTGGCTCTAACATAAGTGCCCAATCGACCGCGGAATCTCCTCCTCCGAAAATAACAACTTTTCTGTCTTTAAATTTATTCATGTCGTCAACAAAATAATGAAGGTTTTTACTCTCATATTGTGTAGCAGACTCTAATTCTAGTTTGCGTGGTTGGAACGCTCCGTTACCAGCTGTAATAATGATTGTTTTTGTATAATGAACTTCGCTGTTTGTCGTTAATTTGAACACACCGTCCGCTTGCTTTTCAAGCTTTTCAACCGCTTGCTCAAGCACAATTGTTGGATCGAACTGTGCCATTTGCTCTTTTAGGTTGTTTACAAGCTCTTGAGCACGGATTTTTGGGAAACCAGCTACATCATAAATGTATTTTTCAGGGTATAGGGCAGACAATTGTCCGCCAAGCTGTGGCAAGCTTTCAATTAGCTTCACACTTGCTTGTCTCATACCTCCATAAAATGCTGTGAAAAGTCCAGTTGGGCCTCCACCGATAATCGTAATGTCATAAACCTTTTTATCTTCTTTCACATTAATCACCTCTATATTTATGTATATCATGATTGGCTTTTTTATGATAGCATAACCTACTTGGAAAAAAAGCCTATTGTTCCGTTTATATCATCGTAAAAAGATTAAAAAATTTGAATATTTATAATTTTTATCATGAAACCGTAGAAAATGCAACACACACTGCATTTTAAATTCCCCATAAAAAGGCGGAATATTTTTAACCTAATAAATCAGTCAAATACACTTGAAAAACAACCAAAAAAGGACTATGATGATTGTTGATGGGTGTATTTGTTAATAATTCATGACAATTTCTTAACAAAAGTATGTATTTTTCCGTCTTGATACGTGAAGGAATTCACAAACTTTTTACCTAGATATGAAGGTGACAAAAGTGGATAGGAAAACATCTTGTAGCTCACACTAACAAAAAACACTTGTGTTTGCACTTTTAAATTCATTTTTATAAATTTTATTGCTTTATACAAATTATTATTGGAAAAGGTGGATGACATCAAAATGAGAAAGCCTAAAATCGTAATCCTTGGTGCTGGTTACGGCGGTATGATGACAGCTCTTAACTTACAAAAAAAACTTGGAGTTAACGAGGCTGAAGTAACGCTCGTAAACAAAAATGATTATCACTATGAATCAACATGGTTACATGAGGTATCTGCTGGTACAATTCATCATGACCGTGCTCGTTTCAAAATTACAAACACGATTAACACAAACAAAACGAAATTCGTTCAAGATACAGTAACAGACATTAAGCTTGAAGAGCAACGTGTTATTTTAGAAAACGGTGAGCTTGAATATGACTACTTAGTAGTAGCTCTAGGATATGAGTCTGAAACGTTCGGTATTAAAGGACTTAAAGAACATGCTTTCTCTATCGCTAACATCAACTCTGCTCGTTTAATCCGTGAACACATTGATTTTGTATTTGCAACATATAACAACGAGCCTGAAAAACGTGATGAGCTTCTTACAATGGTAGTAGGTGGCGCAGGATTCACAGGAATTGAGTTTGTTGCTGAATTAGCAAACCGCGTTCCTCAATTATGTAAAGAATATGATATTCCACGTGAAAAAGTACGCGTAATCTGTGTTGAGGCAGCCCCAACAGCTCTTCCTGGATTTGATCCAGAATTAGTTGAATACGCTGTGACACAATTAGAGCGTAAAGGCGTAGAATTCAAAATTGGTACAGCTATTAAAGAATGTACAGAAGAAGGAATCATCGTTGCAAAAGATGATCAAATCGAAGAAATCAAAGCTGGCACAGTTGTATGGGCAGCAGGTGTACGCGGAAGCTACCTAATTGAAAAAGCAGGTATCGAAAACATGCGTGCTCGTGTAAAAGTTGATCCACAACTACGTGCTCCAGGTCTTGACAACGTATTCGTAGTGGGAGATTGCTCATTAGTAATCAACCCAGAAATCGATCGTCCATATCCACCAACTGCACAAGTTGCAATGCAACAAGGACCAACATGTGCACATAACATCTCTGTACTTGTACGTGGTCAAGGTGAACTTCAAGAGTTCAAACCAGACCTAAAAGGTACTGTATGTTCACTTGGTCATGACGATGCAATTGGTATGGTATTTGGTAAGAAATTATTCGGAACAAGCGCTTCATTCATGAAAAAAGTAATCGACAACCGTTCTTTATTCATGCAAGGTGGAGCTGGACTTGTAATGAAAAAAGGTAAATTTAACTTCTTTTAATAAATAGAAGAATGGTGTCAAAAGGAGAGTCACTTCGGTGATTCTCCTTTTTGTTTTGATGTTTTGTGAACAACTGGTGAATAGAACCAAGTGAAAATTTTTAAATTTTTGCGTAACCTCTTCCCAAGTCGTTTCTTATTTGATATTATTATCAGAAAATTCAGATACAAGAAAGGGGAATGAATCATGAAAAAGAATACGGCCATCCAACAATGTTCACTATGTGAAGGAAGAGGATACGTTCATTTAATTTTAGGTGGTACCGAAACGTGTGTGAATTGTCACGGAAAAGGAGAACAGAAGTAAAGATTTCTTTCTATTCTAAATTATTCCTTTTTCACGATTGACTGCGCTTTCACCTTTCAGTACACTTAATTTGACAGTGTCTGGGAGGGAATAGGTGTGGGGATACCGGTATTATTGATTTCCATTTTATTATTTTTTGTTCTATTTTTCGGAATTGGCTTTTTGCTGAACATGCTGCTTCGTATGTCGTGGATTATGGCGATCATTTATCCAATTGTTTTCATTTGTATCGTAGATAATATAAAAGTGATTGAATATTTCCGAAAGCCAGCTCAATCATTTTCACAGCTTGGGCATAAAATTCTTTCTCTTCAAGTAGCTGACATATCCATTCTCATTTCTGGATTTTTAGGTGCGATTGCAGCTGGAGTTGTCATCAGGATGCTTCGAGCCAGTGGTTATCGGATGTTTTAAAAAGATGGTGTCACACGATGTGCACCGTCTTTTTTTTGACAACGTTTATTCCTTTTGTACAAGAAGGTTAAAACGGTCATGAAATGCATAATTTCTCTCTCGGATGGAAAGAAATAAATTCGTGAGAGGAGTGGAACAGTGTCAACGATAACCATTATGTTAAGACGGTTCAGTATTCTCGTATTAGTAATAGCAGCCCTGCTCACCACCTATCAGGCAATTTCAGGAGTACCTATCAGTGATTTAATACGTTCTCTTTATAAACAAGGAGTGGTTCTTTATCATGATAGAGGAATGGATACAGTTCATCCGCATACTCAATTAGCAACGCTAGAAATTCACAAGCCAACATTAGAGCAAAAGTTTGCAAAATCTCATTATCCTGTACATAAGGTCGTTGCAACAGGCTATACGGCTGGTATCGAATCAACAGGGAAGAATCCCGGTCACCCCGAATATGGCATTACTTACTCAGGAGTCAAAGTAAAACGCGATTTATTTTCTACGATTGCAGCGGATCTTCGTATTTTTCCGATTGGAACGATTTTATTTATTCCAGGATATGGGTACGGTGTAGTCGCTGATAAGGGTGGTGCCATCAAAGGCGATCATTTGGATTTATATTATGAAACGGTTGATGACGTTTACAACAAGTGGGGGAAGAAAGAGTTAGATGTTTATATTGTTAAAAAAGGCAGTGGAACATTAACGGAACAAGAACTCGTCTTGTTGAATGAAGATAAATCCATGCAAGTATTTAGACAGTACTATGAGTAATAAAATAATGAGAATAAGGCAGGCTGCGGCTTGCCTTATTTTCATGTTAGAGGCGTGAAAGCTATATGAGACGATTGAAATCTGATATGATGGAATGGAACGTATTATTGGCTTCTAGGAGGGAAATCAATGTCCCTATATCCAGAGGAGTACTATTTGTTTTTTATTAAGTTTAACGAAGGTGACTACTATACGTGTCATGATCTTTTAGAAGAGATGTGGATGGTTGATAAATCAAATCTTTTTCTAAAAGGATTACTTCAGTTTACGGTAGCACTTTATCATTATAGTTATGGAAACGTAAAAGGGGCTCGCATTATGATGAAAGCAGCCATTTTTTATTTGAATGCGTATCGCCCTAAAAACTGGGGAATAGACATCGAGGAATTGTTGATGTACATCCAAGAATGTTTAACGCTTTTTCCAGACGAAGTGGATAAAGTTCCGTTTGATGAAGTCGATTGGTTGCCTACTTTGCCAACGATATTTTTATTTTTAGAGGAATAGGGGGATTTTGTATGTTTTCAGTACATAACACGTACGACGCGCAGCATGAGACGGAAGCATTAGTTGTCGGAATCTTTAATCAAAACCATCGTTTAGATGGAATTATTGGGGAGCTTAATGAAAAGCTTCAAGATCAAATTATGGAGCTTATTCGTGAAGGAGATATCGGCGTTAAGCATAATCAGATTTCCAAAATACATACGTTTCAACAAGTAGGAGCAAAGCGCTTATTTTTTGTTGGGCTAGGGAAAAAAGATGTTCTTACGCTAGATCGACTTCGTGAATCACTTGGGCACTTATTCAAGTCGATTAAGGCATCCAAACTTGAAAAAATCACGGTTGCCATCGATACATTTTGTGCGGATTACATTTCTGCTCAAGATGTAGCCTATGCAGTGGGAGAAACACTACCACTTTCTACGTACCAATTTGCAGATTATAAGAAAAAATCAAATGAACCTGAAAAGCATATTGAAGCCGTTTCGGTTATTACAGAAGATGACCAGGCCGAAACGCTTGCTTCTCTAAAAGTAGGTTATGTGTACGGCCAAGCGACAAACTCGGCACGTACGTTAGTGAATCTGCCTGGTAATATGCTAACAGCAACGGACTTGGCCAATTATGCAGTAGACTTGGCTAAGAAGTATAACTTTGACTACGAAATTTTAGAAAAAGAAGAGATGGAAAAGCTCGGAATGGGTGCTTTCCTAGCGGTAAACAAAGGATCAACAGAACCACCTAAAATGATTGTATTAAAGTACCAAGGAAAAGATGAATGGACAGATGTGATTGGCCTCGTCGGAAAAGGAATTACCTTTGATACAGGTGGCTATTCATTAAAGCCAAAAGACGGCATCGTCGGAATGAAAACTGATATGGGCGGAGCTGCAGCTGTACTGGGTGCAATGGAGGTCATTGGAGAACTTCGTCCTGACCAAAATGTAATTGCTGTTATTCCGTCTACTGATAACATGATTAGCGGTGACGCTTTTAAGCCGGATGATGTAATCACAGCAATGAATGGAAAAACGATTGAAGTGTTAAACACGGATGCGGAAGGTCGACTGGCGCTAGCTGATGCCGTAACATATGCAAAGCATCACGGTGCTAATTATTTAGTGGATGTAGCGACTTTAACCGGCGGTGTTATCGTAGCTCTTGGAACAGATACAACGGGGGCTATGACGAATAATGAGGCGCTGTACGAACAGCTTCTTGAAGCAAGCCATGAAGCTGGTGAAACGGTATGGCAATTGCCGATCACAGAGCGAGACAAAAAGCGTGTTCGAAACAGCCAAGTAGCGGATTTGAACAATTCACCTGGACGTGAAGGCCATGCGATTATGGCAGGAACGTTTATTGGTGAATTTACGGATGGCACACCTTGGGTTCATCTTGATATTGCAGGAACAGCTACTGTTTCCTCACCTCATGCTTTAGGCCCAGCAGGAGCAACAGGTGTGATGGTTCGTACGCTTGCTTCTTTTGTGGAAGTATTTGAAATGAACGAAAAATAAGGTAAAGGACAAAGCGTCTGTCGCGAGGCCACTGAAAAACTTCGGATTTTTTAAATGATCAGTAGAACGTAAGACAAAAAAGCTGGATCCATTCCGTTCTTTGGAATGGATCCAGCTTTTTTTTCATTATCAAGCAAAAAACGGCCAAGTTCCTTTCAAAATGGAAACTTGGCTATTCTATCTGATGCAGTCGCTCTAGGTTGTTTGGAACAGAAGGTGCGAGACTCCTGCGGGATTAGCGTGGCAGGTGAGACCCCGCAGAGCAGCGAGGAGGCTCAACCGCACGCCCCGCGGAAAGCGAAGCAACCTGGAGTGGAAATCAACCGACTTCGTTATGAACGCAATCCTTTAAGGACTTTTTCAGTCGCATAGTCTGTCGCTTTGTCTTTTTTGTTCTCAACGAGATGTTGATCCGAAGCATAATATGTGTATGATGATAAGAAAAAACATAGAATAGACAAAAGGAGTGTGGACAATATGTTTTTCGGACGAATAAAACAGAAACAAGAAAATGATCGAGTTCCACCAAATCAGCATGTAACCAAGAAATTTCCGATTCTTCATCACGGCTCGGTTCCAAAGTATAAGGAAGATTTATCAAATTGGAACCTAAAGGTGTCAGGATTAGTAGAGAATCCTCTTACTTTTTCATACAATGATTTAAGAGAGTTTGATGATGTGAGTGCAACGAATGATATTCACTGTGTTACAGGCTGGTCTCGCCTTGATAACGGGTGGATGGGTATTTCAGTGCAGGACGTTGCAAAGAAAGTGAATGTAAAGCCAGAAGCACGTTTTGTCATTCTTCATGCAGAAGAGAACTGGACGACTAATTTGCCAGTTGAGGATTTTTTACGTGCGACGACGCTGCTTGCGCATTCCCATGATGGAAAGCCGTTAACGCCAAAGCACGGATATCCATTTCGTATTGTCGTGCCTCATTTGTATTTTTGGAAAAGCGCAAAATGGATTAGAGAAATCGAATTTGTAAAAGAGGACCAGCCAGGATTTTGGGAGCAAAACGGCTATCATAACTACGGAAATCCATGGGAAGAACAGCGGTTTAGCTGGGATTGAAAAAAGCCTGTCAAAGCAGACAACTAGGGAGAAAAGTACGTCTATAGAGGATGTCACATCTTATAACGTCCTAGTTGTTTTCACTTTTTAAATATGTTATGTTGTAATGAAATATTATCATGGAGGGATGAACATTGAGAGAAATTACACTAACACAAATTTTTGAACATCCCATTGCACAAAAATACTTGAAACGCTCCGGAGTCGCACATGCAGTGGCGGTTTCTTATCATGCTTTTCGTTTAGCCGTTCAGCATCAGGTGAATCCAGATCTAGCGACAAAGGCAGCGCTTTTGCATGACATTGGTCACTACGAATGGTATACCGATGGAAAATGGGATTATGAAAAGTATAAAAAGAACGATATTCATGCGATAAAAGGTGCAGAGCGTGCACATAAGCTGCTCATTCGTTTAGGTGAAAATCCACAGGCTGCGAAAGAAATTGCGCTTGCGATATTGCTCCATACTGATTCGTATTTACCCGACGGAGAGCTACATCAGCGTCCGCTGCAGAAGGTAGTCCGACTTGCAGACGAAGCGGATGAAGAGCCGGGAGGTAATCATCATTATCGTGAGATGGACGACCAATTGGCACTCAAGAAAATTCAAGAACTTGATGAGAAAGTAGCTGAATTCTTAAATACTGAGCCATTTCGCCAGTTAGGGTAATATACTATGAATACTAGGAGCTTTCTAATGTATATATACAGTGAGTAAAAAACACATTTCTTGTAAACAGGAAATGTGTTTTTTATGTTTTACCATTGTATCGCCATTGCAAGGTGTCCATAGTCTATTTTAGGATCTTTATTTGACAGGAGAATGCGTATGCTATCAGGATTGTATACGACATCTAAATGCGACTTGACCCCCGTTTTTTCCAGCAGCGACTTGACGGTTGCGATCTTTGATTCTTGTGCGGCTTCTTTAATTTGTTTTAATAAAGCAGGCGATTTAATGAGTTTGTTAGCGAGTAGAGAAGCATCCTGTAAAAGTTCGAGCTGGTGCTGTGTGGATACCTGAAATTGCTGCGTATTAACAGGGGGATAGGACGGAGATCGCTGTGCATAGTGTGGGTAAAGGTAAGGGTAAGGGTAGGACGGATAAAAAGTTGGATAATAATTCAAATAATTTCCCTCCTACATTCGTTTATATGTAATATATATGTATAGAGAATGTCTTACATACCTTTAACATCATCGAAGGCTCTGAGAAGCGATTGTTTTAAAAACTATGAGGAAGAGGGAGAATGTATGAACACAAACGGAACTTTAATTGAAGCACTTGGTATTGAAATTTTGTCTGCATCTAGCGAAAAGGTAGAGGCTACGATGCCTGTGGACGAGCGCACGAGACAGCCTTTTGGTTTGTTGCACGGTGGTGCCTCTGTGGCATTGGCTGAAACGGTGGCGAGCATCGGTGGTCTTCACTGTGTGGATCCAGAACGTGAAGTATGTGTAGGTCTTGAAATCAATGCCAACCACATTCGTGGAAAAAAAGACGGTATCGTAAAGGCGATTGGCACGCCACTACATAAAGGACGTACAACGGTTGTATGGGAAGTGAAAATTTTCGATGAAGATGAAAAGTTAATCTGTGTCTCACGGTGTACACTAGCTGTTATTCAAAAGCGTTCTAGTTGAAAGAGTTTATAAATGAAAAACGATAGCAAAAAGTTGAAAGAATTGGGCTATCATAATGCGCACAACGCTGAAATTTGAATAGAGTAGATTAAGAGAAACAGAAAAAAGCAAAAAATAAGAATAGAAACTCTATTTTAAAAAGTAAGCGTGTAACCATTATTTACATGCTATAATAATAAAAAATAAACAGAGCGGTCACAGGAAGGAGTGGATAATAGTGGAGCAAAACCATCAATATTTATTTTTAGATTTTGAATTTACTATGCCGGAAACAAAGGGATATCCAAAAGGGTTTTATCCTGAAATTATTGAAATCGGCTTGGCTTCAATGGTAAATAACGAAATTAACAGCACGTTTTCTTCGCATGTTCAACCGATCAAATTCCCCATTCTAACAGAACGATGTAAATCTTTCCTCAGCATTCAACAACATCAGGTGGATCACGGCATTACATTAGAGTCCTTAGTGAATATTTTACACTCGTATGAAAAAGATTATCCTACTACCATCATTACATGGGGAAATATGGATATGAAAGTACTCCGACATACGTGTCAAAAAGCAAATTTATCATTTCCATTCAAAGGGAGAATGCTAGATTTATCAATGGAATACAAACGTTTCTTCGGCGATCAAAACCAAACAGGATTATGGAAAGCCGTACAGGAATATGGAAAAGAAGGGACCGGAAAGCACCACTGTGCTCTTGACGATGCCATCACGACTCTTAACATCTTTAAATTGGTTGAAAATGACAAACGCTACTTATCTCCTCATGCCCCTACGACCATCGGTGACCGCATCGACTTTTCAAAAGTACTCAATAAATTTGCATTATAAAAGCCAAATCAAACGTTATTGATTTGGCTTTTATGATGGAAGATCTATTTGTTTTTCAAAAATGCATATAAATCATCGTAAGCCTTCTGAAAGTTAGCATATCGCTCGCCGTACTTAGAATGATAGGTTCCTAAGCGGTAAATCATTTCCGTTCCTTGATACATAATCACGCTTTTGCCTGGCAGATGATACAACCGACCGAGGCGGAGGTATTCATCAAACTTCGTAATGCGATCTTGAATATCGTTACTAAGTGAGACATCATCGATTTCTAGATTAATACCAGATCCGTAGGTCAAAGCTTCGAGATAGCCAGAATGAAGCTGTTTTTGAACATCTTTTAACGACGTTTTCACTTTAAACGCATTACTTTGTAAGTAAGCACCGCTAAATCCGTATTCCTGCCAGTGCTCAAAGTTTGTGCTGCGAGAATGTGGAGAATAAATAAGCTGTTTTCCTTTTGATTTTAATAGCGCGCTGGTCTTTTTGACAAGCTCTTGATCTTCAGGATTGATGACCGTTTCATTTAACCAGTAGAAGCCGGAAAGCTCTACATTTTTATATCCACCAGCTTGGAACTTTTTCATCGTTTCATTCACATACCAATTTACAAGCTGATAACGACTTGCGGCTGTGACAGGCACTTTTTTTCCAGCTAGATCAACAAATTGACCACGGTACTTTGGATAAGGAATAGAAAGGTACACGTTTACTTTTTTTGCAACAGGATTCATTGACGCTGATTGATTTAAGTTTGGAACGACGCCACTTCCACTAAACGTACGGTCCATATACCATTTCCATTCAGCGTAGTTCGCATCATTACCAGTACTATTAATTGTTTGCTGAAAGCTTCCTGTTTGTGAATACGTTCTTCCTAACACAATAAATGTATCGAAGAGTGAGTCAACAGGCTTTTGATTCTTTACGTACGAAATGTAAGGCGTAAAAAAGTCCGCATCAAAGCTTTTTTGATTTTCAAATCCGTTGTAAATAAGGACTCCGTTGTTAATTTTAGCGCTATTGGTCCCTAAGAATTGATCTGGATATGTATTGACGGTATTGCTGACGGGATGAACCGTTAAATCGTTTGATGTTAAGGCAAATTCGATCGCATCCTCCTTTGAATCAAAGGTTTTAACGGCTGTACTGCCACGTTTTACAATATACGTTAGAGGTTTACTGTAAATACGAGACATAAAAACAGCAAATTGTGCACGGTTTACAGGGTCTTTTGGGCCAAACGTCGTTTTTGTATATCCTGAGGTGATATCATTGCTAACTAACGCCATAATATCAGAATAATATGGACTGCTCGTCGACACATCTTTAAATGATGACGCCCCTTTGTTTGTTAACTGATAGGCTTTTGCTAAGCAACGTGCCATTTCTTCGCGCGTTAACGGACGATCAGGGTAAAATGAACTTCCTTTTAGAAACCATCCTTCATCAACGGCCGTTGCAATTTCTTTGTATCCGTTTTGCGTAGGAGATACGTCTTTAAAGTGAGGCTTCGGTCGATTGGACACATTCAGCTTTAAGGCGCGTATCATCATAATTACCGCTTGTTTCCGCGTAATGTAGTCACGAGGGCCGAATCGTCCGTTGTCATAACCTTTAATAATATTCTTTTTTGTTAAAAATTCAATTTCATTTTTTGCCCAGTGATCGTTCGGTACATCCGTAAATGCAGCGTGAGCAGGAGTGCTCGCAAAGCATACGAGTAGGAATGCGAGAACAAGTGGTAGAGCTTTTTTCATCTGTTTTCTCCCTTCATCTAGTTTTCTTCTAACAGGAAAACATGTTTTCAAGTCGAAGTAACCCTCTATAAGATCGGTTGGTAAATTCCAATATGAAGTAATTTTTCTAGGCAATCCCTCTTTTTTTTCGGTAAGATAGAGAAGAAGGTGACAGAGGTTTGTGCAGTGTAAGGATGAATGGTTAGAAGTCTGAAATACGAGGGGATGAGTGAGAAGATGGAATCATTCGTTTTACAACTTTTTTTGTACTTTCCAGAAGACAAGTCAGAATATATTCCTGCGGCGATTACGTGCTTCATCTTTTTAATAGGGGCTTTAATTACGATGAGATGGATTATAAACGTGTCCAAAAAGGAAGCGTTAAAAGCGAAAAAGCTAGAAGAAGCTCTTTTGAAAAAGAATGACAAGAACTAGAAAAGCTAGCTTTAGTCACCAAAGCTAGCTTCTTTTTTAGGATAAAGCGATTTTTATGCGATTCAATCCTTCCATGAGTGTGGAGCGTGGACAGCCGATGTTCAAACGGATAAAGCCTCTTCCTTCTTCACCGTATTTTCCGCCGGGCTCTACGCCTACTTTTCCTTTTTGCACGAAAAGCTTCTGCAAATCCTCATCTGTCAGATTAAGTGACCGACAATCAATCCATAGGAGATACGTTCCTTCTGCCTTGATAACGGAAAGTGAAGGAAGCTCTTTGTGTATAAATGATTCTACCTCGCTCACATTTTGCTCAAGGTAATTTAATAAAGATTTCAGCCATGGTTCTCCGTGAGTATAAGCTGCCTCAATTGCTGTAATACCTAACGCATTTAAAGAGAAAAAACCTTGTTTATGCTGCATTTCTGTATATTTCTGGCGAAGCTCAGTATTCGAAATAATAATAGAGGAAGCTTGAAAACCAGCTAAATTAAACGTTTTACTAGGGGCCATACACGTAATAGTACGGTCACTAATTTCATCGCTCAGAGAAGCAATGGGTGTATGAACATGATCTCCAAAAATGATATCTGAGTGAATCTCATCAGATAAAATAAGCACATCATATCGCTGACAAAGTTCAGCAACCTTCGTTAACTCTTCTTTTGTCCACACTCTTCCGATTGGATTATGAGGACTGCACAAGATCATCATCTTTACACCATTAGAGAGCTTCGCCTCCAAATCGTCAAAATCCATTTCATAGCGACCTTCTGATAGAAGAAGAGGGTTTTCAATAAGCGTACGATTATTAAGCTTGACCATGTTGAAAAAAGGAGGATAAACAGGGGTTTGAATTAAGACTTTATCCTGTTCATTTGTAAAAGCTTGAACTGCCATGCTAATCGCGAATACAACGCCCGGACTGTACGTGAGCCAACTCGGCTCGATGTCCCACCCGTGTCTCGCTGACATCCATCGTTGAATGGCTTTGTGTGTATGATCATTCGGATGTGTATATCCAAAAATACCATGCTCGACACGATTGCTGACGGCGTCAATCACTTCTTGAGGAGCCTTGAAATCCATATCAGCCACCCACATCGGCAAGAGGTCATCTGAGCCAAACACCGTTTGGATATTATCCCATTTGGTTGATTGGGTATTAAAGCGATTAATGGATTCGTCAAATAAATGCTTGTTCAATTTTCAACACCTCATCCTTTTTGTAATGAAATCTATTGTTACTACTATACCAAGAGAGGCAGATACTTTGCATGAATGAAGCTTGTGGGCAGCCATTCCCTTCGATGAAACGTAATCGGTTCTCAAATCCTATTACATCCTGCCTTTAGATGGAAAAATAAAATTCGTGATCTGTTGATAGATGCTGTCAGGGCATTCTTCAGGAAGAAGATGGCCGGTGTCTTTGAATGATACAAACGTTGCGTCCTTTAAATCTTGATGCATTCGTCTCCCCACATTAATTGGTACGACTCTGTCCTCTTCACCCCAAATAAGAAGACTAGGGGTCATAATTTGTTGCAGCATTGTCGAGGAGAGATCGCCTTCACGATCACGAATCATTTTGGTTAACGCTTTGAAAATTTGGTTATCTACAAATGGTGTTGAGTATCCTTGCACCATATCCTCATCAATTAAAGCGTGATTGTACACGACATTTTTAAGACTGCCTAACACACCTGTTTTCGCAAGCCATGCCTTTAACCATAAATGAAAATATGGAAAGTAAGACGAGTAAATTAGTGAATAATGAAATCTGTCTATATAGCCAGAGCTGCATAAAAGAACAATTTTTGAGGCGATATCGGGACGTCGTTTCGCAATGTTGAGTGTGATTTGTCCACCCATCGAATGCCCTACCAAAAAAGCCTTGTCTACTTTTAACGTTTCAAGTAGTGAAATAACAAGGTCTGCTAGGTTTTGGTAAGAATAGCGAAAAGAAAGATTTTTCCCGCTTTTACCGAATGGAGGTAAATCCACAGTCAAAACAGAAAACTCCTTTTCGAGATAGGGAATTAATCGTCTGAAGCTAAAGCTAGAGGATAAAAACCCATGGATGAGTACAATAACGGGTTTCAATGGATCAGGCTGATGGAATTCATAATAAACATCAATTCCGTTTAGATTTATCATAGTTGATTTCTGTTGTGCATGTGCATTCATATCCTTCACTCCAACTACCTTTTTGCGGTTAGTTTAACCATTATGAGGTCACCTATCCTGCTCGATAAATCATTGCCAAAACCTTCTTGGTAAGAGAAGTGTCCTTTGCTATAATAGGTGGTATTGTTATGAGAAAATAAAAATAAGTTAAATAAAAAGGGGAATAACCACGATGATCTTGACGGAGAAAGAGATTGAAGTTCTTGAGATAATTGAAAAAGACAGCCGTATTCAGACAGATGTGTTAGCGAAAATGATTGCACTCACGCCTGAAGAAACAAAGTCGATCATTGAAAAATTAGAAAAGGAAAAAATTATTGTCGACTATTCATCTGCAATTAACTGGCGAAAAGTAGATGGCCATGAAGGCGTAACGGCCATGATTGATGTAAAAGTAACGCCCAAAAGAGGGGTTGGTTTTGACGAAGTAGCGGAGCGAATTTATCGTTTTCCTGAAGTGCGATCCGTCTACTTAATGTCAGGTGCGTACGATTTGTCTGTTATTATTGAGGGGCATTCAATGTCAGAGGTTGCCCAATTTGTATCAGGAAAGCTTTCGACTATTGATTCCGTGATTTCTACAACGACACATTTTATTATGAAAAAATATAAGCATGATGGAACAGTATACGAGCAGGATGATGAAGATCATCGCATCGTGGTGTCACCATGATGAAATCATATCTTTCCTCAACTGTTCGGCAGTTAAAGCCTTCAGGCATTAGACGTTTTTTTGATTTGGCGGCTGGGATGGAAGGGGTTATCTCGCTAGGAGTGGGGGAGCCAGATTTTGTGACCTCATGGGCAGTTCGGGAAGCGTCCATTCTGTCACTCGAAAAAGGTTATACGTCTTATACAGCAAATGCGGGCTTATTAACGTTAAGAGAAGAAATTCAAAAATATATGAAAAGGAAATTTCAGCTTAGTTATGATGCTCATAATCAAATCATTGTCACAGTCGGTGCTAGTCAAGCACTTGATATTGCTTTTCGTGCCGTAATTGACGAGGGTGATGAAGTCATTATCGTAGAACCGAGCTTTGTATCGTATGCACCGCTTGTCACGCTAGCTGGTGGGACGCCAATTGCTGTACAAACAACACAGGAAAACGGTTTTAAGTTAACAGCTGAACAGCTAGAGGCAGCAATTACACCGAGAACAAAAGCGATTTTACTATGTTCACCGAACAATCCAACCGGTAGTTTGCTTGAGAAGGAAGAGTTAGAGGCACTCACAGCCATCATCTTGAAGCACGATCTGCTTGTTTTATCCGATGAAATTTATGCGGAGCTAACGTATGACGGGTCATTCACATCCATCGCATCTCTTCCAGATATGAAAGACCGCACGATCGTTATTTCAGGATTCTCTAAAGGATTTGCCATGACCGGATGGCGTTTAGGTTATGTATGTGGTCATCCTGATCTCATTGAAGCAATGCTGAAAGTTCATCAGTACGCGATGATGTGTGCTCCTGCAATGGCTCAGTACGGTGCGGTTGAGGCGCTCCAAAACGGTGAGCAAGATGTGGTAGATATGAGAAAGAGCTATCGCAGAAGGCGCAATTATATGGTGCAGTCCCTAAATGAAATGGGGCTAGATTGTCACGTTCCTGGTGGGGCCTTTTATGTATTTCCGTCGATTCGAAAAACGGGCATGTCATCTGAAGAGTTTGCTGAACAGCTCCTTTTAAAAGAACGAGTAGCCGTTGTACCTGGAAATGTTTTTGGGGAAAGCGGAGAAGGGTATGTACGCTGTTCTTATGCATCTTCTATGGAATCGTTACAGGAAGCAGTAAGACGAATCGCGAACTTTATGCACCAAATGCAACATGCGTAAGTAGGCAAGAGATTTTTTGCCTGCTTTTTTGGGCGATCAACACAAAAAAAGAAGCAGGTCGGAGAACCTGCTTCAACAGAAAAAAGGGGGGGAATATGAGAAAGCTTCATATACTAAATTATAGCCAGCTTTCTTGATCTCTAAACCTATTTTATAAGGAGAATTTTCCCCCTTATTGAGTAGAGATTTTAAGGCTGGATGAAATAGGTATAGATTTATCAGGAAGTTTCATGTAAGCTAGTTAAAGGCAATTCATAAAAAATACATCAAAAGTAAAATTAGTTCTAATGAAATGATACGTTTACTGTTATAATAAGGATGTATTTAATAATTTACCAGCAAACAGCAAATAATAACGAGAGACATAGACCTGTTTTTGATTATAGATCGAAAATGTGTTATAATTTAAAATTGCTTGTAAAGAGAAAAAACAATTAGGAGTGTTTATATGTCTAAATATGAAGTAGGTAGCGTTGTAAAAGGTAAAGTAACAGGCATCCAACCTTATGGTGCATTTGTTGCTTTAGACGAAGAAACTCAAGGATTAGTGCATATTTCTGAAGTAACTCATGGTTTCGTTAAAGATATTAACGAGCACCTAAAAGTGGGCGACGAAGTAGAAGTAAAAGTATTAGCTTTGGACGAAGCAAAAGGTAAAATCAGCTTATCTATCCGTGCTACTCAAGAAGCACCGGCAGAAACTGAAAAACCTGCAGCAAAAGCTAAACCAGCTAAAAAGCGCCAAGGTACTGTTCAACAGCCTCAAGCTGAAACTCCTCAAGGTTTCAACACATTAAAAGAAAAATTAGAAGAGTGGATTGAGCAATCAAACCGCGAAGATCTAATTAAAAAATAATACCTTAAAAAGCAATTGATAAAATTTTTTATCAATTGCTTTTTGTTTTTATGCACATTTACCTTCTTAAATAGATCAAACCTCTCTGTAAAAACTCTATTATATATCCATCTCTGCAAGTTTATTCATCGTTGATTTTGTTTAATGAAAGCGCCATCTTTACATTTTTCGAAAATTGGGTCAATATATAATTTAGGATCCATATTTTCTAGGTTCCCCCTACCTGTGAGGCTGGTAGGGGGAACCTAGAAAAGCATAAGCGTAAGGGGGCCTCCCTTGCGGGTTGCCCCCTTACGCTTATGCAGACCTTTTTGGGTGAGTGCTTTGGGGTCTGGTGTAGCGTTTGTTTGGGAGCATTTCTTGTGTAGAGCGCTTTTCTGTTTATGCAGCCTCTTGTAGAAGACTGTTTTCCATTTGCGGAGCACTTTTTAGAACACCCGATTAGGTGTAGTGGGCCGCTTGTTTAGGTAGAGATGTTCGCTAATTTCGTTGAACTTATATATTAAAGGGGAGATACGATGAATACTTTCACGAATTCAATTATTGAACAAACAGAAAAATACGGGGCTCACAATTATCATCCTCTTCCAATTGTTGTTTCAAAGGCGGAAGGGGTATGGGTGGAAGATCCTGAGGGGAATAAGTATATGGATATGCTGAGTGCCTATTCAGCAGTGAACCAAGGGCATCGTCATCCGAAGATTATTCAGGCGTTAAAGGATCAGGCGGATCGCGTGACGCTTACGTCACGCGCATTTCATAATGATCAGCTTGGGCCTTGGTATGAGAAGGTATGTACGTTAACAGGTAAAAATATGGCGCTTCCGATGAACACGGGGGCTGAAGCAGTTGAGACTGCGGTGAAGGCTGTTCGCCGCTGGGGATATGATGTGAAAGGCATACCGACAAATCAAGCAGAGGTTATTGCCTGTGTGGGGAATTTCCACGGTCGCACAATGACGGCGGTTTCGCTTTCTTCTGATGAAGAATATCAACGCGGTTTTGGACCTATGCTTCCGGGTATTAAGTTAATTCCGTACGGGGATTTGAATGCGCTAAAAGAAGCGATTACACCAAATACGGCTGGCTTTTTAATTGAACCAATTCAAGGTGAAGCAGGGATTGTTCTTCCTCCTGAAGGGTTCTTAAAGGCAGCATATGATGTATGCAAGGAAAACAACGTTTTATTTGTAGCGGATGAAATTCAGGTGGGACTTGCAAGAACGGGTAAAATGTTTGCTTATGAATGGGAAGGAATTACACCGGATGTCTTAATTTTAGGAAAAGCGTTAGGTGGAGGCGTGTTCCCAATCTCTTGTGTAGTTGCAAATAACGATATTTTAGGGGTATTTAATCCTGGATCCCACGGTTCTACGTTTGGTGGAAATCCGCTTGCTTGTGCGGTCTCGCTTGCTTCGTTAGAAGTAATTGAGGATGAGCACCTTGTGTCTCGCTCTCTTGAATTAGGTGAATACCTGCAGTCAAAGTTAGCAAGCATTCAAAGCACAAAGATTAGAGAGGTGCGTGGCAAAGGATTATTCATTGGCGTTGAGCTTTATGAAGAGGCTCGTCCGTACTGTGAACAATTAAAAGAAAAAGGCTTGTTATGCAAAGAAACTCACGATACGGTTATCCGTTTTGCTCCACCTCTTGTTATTTCCAAAGAAGAGCTTGATTGGGCAATTGAGCGTATTGAAGCAGTATTAATGGCATAAAAACAAAGGGAAATCCATCGCGGATTTCCCTTTGTTTTTAGTGAGTCGTTTTTGGTTCAGTGCGTTCCACTTCTACAGACGGTTTGAACAGCAGGCCAAGATTTACTAAGCCAGCAATTCCAACCAAGCCGTAGATAATGCGAGAAAGCGCTGCGCTTTGCCCACCAAAGATAGCAGCTACAAGGTCAAACTGGAAAAATCCAATTAATCCCCAGTTAATAGCTCCGATAATAGTAAGAACAAGTGCAGCACGTTGAATTCCACTCATAAGGTTACCTCCTTGAAATAAATGGTTCAGTAATAGGTTGCGGTTTTTGGGACAAAATATACATTGTTCCAAAATGGACAAAGCACATTTCGATGAAGCAGTTTTCTTTACAGGGATAAGCCGCTTCGGCATAATGAAAAATGAACGAAATGAGGAGGTATTTTAAATGGATAATTTTACTTTTTATAACCCGACGAAATTAATCTTTGGTGAAGATCAACTTTCTGCAATTAAAGAACAATTACCTCAATACGGAAAAAAAGTATTGTTAGTATACGGTGGAGGAAGCATTAAACGCAGCGGTTTATACGATGATGTTGTAGCAGTTTTAAAAGAAGCTGAAGCAGACGTTCATGAACTTGCTGGCGTTGAGCCAAACCCACGTTTAACAACAGTACAAAAAGGGATCGACATCTGTAAAACAGAAAACATCGAATTTTTACTAGCTGTTGGTGGCGGTAGCGTAATTGACTGTACAAAAGCAATCGCTGCAGGTGCAAAATATGATGGAAACGTATGGGACATCATTACGAAAAAAGCATTTGCATCTGAAGCATTACCATTTGGTACTGTTTTAACACTTGCTGCAACTGGTTCAGAAATGAACGCTGGTTCTGTTATTACAAACTGGGAAACACAAGAGAAATACGGTTGGGGAAGCCCAGCAACATTCCCTCAATTTTCAATTCTAGATCCTAAAAACACATTCACAGTACCAAAAGATCAAACGGTATACGGAATGGTTGATATGATGAGCCATGTATTTGAACAATACTTCCATCATACTTCAAACACACCGTTACAAGATCGTATGTGTGAATCTGTTCTAAAAACAGTGATTGAAACAGCTCCAAAACTTCTAAACGACTTAGAAAACTACGAGCTACGTGAAACAATTTTATACTCTGGTACAATTGCCTTAAACGGTATGCTTTCAATGGGAGCACGCGGAGACTGGGCAACTCATAACATTGAGCACGCAGTTTCAGCTGTGTATGACATTCCACATGCAGGTGGTTTGGCAATTCTATTCCCTAACTGGATCAAACATACATTAGAAGAAAACCCAGCTCGTTTTGCTCAAATTGCTGAGCGTGTGTTCCAAGTGGATCCTGCTGGAAAATCAGACAAGGAAGTAGCACTAGAAGGCGTAGAAAAACTAAGCGCATTCTGGTCAAGCCTAGGAGCACCTTCTCGTCTTGCTGATTACGAAATCGGTGAAGATAAGTTAGATCTTATCGCTGATAAAGCAATGGCATACGGCGAGTTTGGTCAATTCAAAAAATTAAACAAAGAAGATGTACTAGCAATTCTAAAAGCATCTCTATAATAAACGAAAAAGACCTGGCTCAATGGCCAGGTCTTTTTTATGAATCGAATTGTTCTCCGCGACGTTCTTTTTCCTGCTCATCGTACTTTCCTTTAAGATCATCATGAACGGTTTTTTCCCATAAAGGGACGTTCGTTTTATAAGCCGCTCGTGCAATCAAATGTCCTGCAACCGGTGAAGTGACGAAGATAAAGATAATGCCTAAAATAAGGCGTCCGCTTAAAAAGCCTTTGTCTACCCAAAAGAACAAAGCAGTTCCACTTAGAACAGCCATAATACCGAGCGTAGCGCTTTTTGATGCGGCATGACTGCGTGTATACGTATCAGGTAGGCGGAATAATCCAATCGTTGTCACAAGGCTTAGCAGAGCCCCCATTAAAATGATGATAACAGCGATGTATTTAACGATTTCGATCATGCTCAATAATCTCTCCCTTCTCTAAAAATTTAGAAAAGGCGATTGTGCCTACAAACGAGATAACCCCGAGTAAAAGAATAACTTCAAAAAATCCGTCCGTCCGAAGAAGCACACACATGATGGCGGTGATGGCAATTAAGTTAATTCCAATCGCATCTAAAGCCATAACCCGGTCAGCAGTCGAAGGACCTTTCACAACCCTATAAACAAGTCCCATTGTAGCGATTGCGATAATGATTAAGGAAATGTGTAGAAGTGTTTCTAACATTATCGACTCACCTCCATAATGGCTTTTTCAAACGTGTTGTGAATATCGTCGATTACTTCATTTACATCTTCAATGTTAATTGCATGGATGTAAAGAATGGAATTATCATCCGAAATATCAATGACGAGTGTACCTGGAGTTAGCGTAATTAAGTTCGCGAGCGTCGTAATCTCCCAATCTTTTTTTACAGAGATCGGCAAGGCGAAAATACACGGCTTAATATTGAGTTTCGGACGCAATACTTCTTTTAACACATCAATATTTGCTTTTACCAACTCTCGCAGAAAAATGAGCAATAGTTTAACGATGGCGTACACTTTCTCCATGTAAAATCGTCGATCGAAAAACCGGCGGAATAAAAATAAAATGATAATCCCTAATATATATCCTCCTACAAAAGTGGGACCGTCCCATGTGTTTTTTAAGAATACCCACACAAATGCAATTAAAAAATTTAAAACAATTTGAAAGGCCATGTTTTATCTACTCCTTCAATACAGACTGAATATATGACATCGGATCAGCTAATGTTTTAGCTGCTTCTGTAATATAAGGTAGGGCCCATTCTGTTCCAATTCCTAATACAACGGATAGTCCAACTAAAATCGAAATAGGAAGCAACAACCCTTTTGTAGACCCTTTCTCCTGTGATGACTCTAAAACTTGTTCTCCCCAGAAGCACGTCATAAAAATCTTCATTGCAGAGTAGAGAACTAATAAACTCGATAACAGCATGACGCCTACAAACACATAACTATGAGACTGTAGACCGCTCTGTACGAGCATAAGCTTTCCAATGAATCCACTGAGAGGTGGAATACCTGCAAGTGACAGAATGGAGAGGAAGAATAACCAGCCCATAAACGGATGGTGCTTGATCAGTCCCCCCATTTTTCTCATATCTGCGGTCCCTGTAACGCTAATCACAGCTCCGCACAGTAAGAAGAGGGCTCCTTTGATGATCATATCGTGAACAAGATAATAAATAGATCCTGTAAAGCCGTCAACGCTTCCGATGGTTAGACCATATAAAATAACGCCTACTGCCACAATAATATTGTAAATGACGATCTTTTCAATATCATGATAAGCAACGGCTCCAATGGTTCCAACAATAATTGTTAAAATAGCTAAGTAGCCAATAATCGGATGAGTGAACGCTTGGTCATGAATGAAAATAAGAGTAAATACACGGAAAATCGCATATAGCCCAACTTTTGTTAGTAAAGCACCGAAAAGGGCCGAAATGACAGGCGGTGGCGCTTTGTAAGAGCCAGGAAGCCAGAAGTACAGCGGGAAAATGCCACCCTTTAGACCGAATACAACTAGCAGTAACATCGCGATGACGGTAATAATCCCTTGATCACCGGCTGCTGTAATGCGAAGAGCTAAATCCGCCATGTTTAACGTTCCTGTTACCGCATAAAGATAAGCGACAGAAATCACGAATAAAGCAGATGAAACAACATTTACGAGAATGTACTTAATAGACTCTTTTAATTGAATTTTCGTTCCGCCCAAAATAATGAGCACATAAGATGACATTAACATGACTTCGAAAAATACAAAGAGGTTAAATAGATCCCCAGTTAAGAAGGCGCCGAATACCCCTGTAATTAAAAAGTGAACGAACGGATAAAAATAGAATCGCTCTCTCGCTTCGCCAATGGATCGAAAGGCAAAAAGAACGGCACAAAGGGCAATAATGCTTGTCGTAGCCACAAGGAGAGCTGAAAGCATGTCCGCAACTAATACAATCCCAAAAGGAGGTTTCCAGTTTCCAAGTTCATGCGTCAAAATGCCCTTTGTATGGACAAGGTGCACCAAATAAAACGATGCAACGACTGTTAATAATAAAGATAACGAGCTAATCCAGCGCTGTACGCGGATTTTATCTTTGAAAAATAATAAAACAATGCCGCTAAACATGGTCATGATGAGAGGAAGGATAACAAAATTACTCATGGTCTTCAGTTCCTCTCAGTTTATCCATATCGTCCGTTCCAAGCTCCTGATACGCTCGGTATGCAAGCACTAAAAATAGTGCTGTCACCCCAAAGCTAATAACGATCGCGGTTAAAATCAATGCTTGAGGCAATGGATCTGTATAGGAGGCGGCATTCTCTCCTAACAGAGGAACGGTTCCTTTTTTCAAACCACCCATCGTTAAAATAAGAAGATGAGCGCCATGGCTTAAAAGACCTGTTCCAATAATAATTCGAATGAGGCTGCGTGATAAAATTAAGTACGTTGCAGCCATAAACAAAATTCCTGATATAATCGCCATTAATACTTCCATTATTCGCTCTCTCCAATCGTTTGAATAATGGTCATTGTAATTCCTACAACAACAAGATATACGCCTAGGTCAAAGATCGTAGCGGTCGCAAGCTCTGTCTCACCGATAATAGGGAGTGTAAAGTGCCCGAAAGCATGAGTGAGAAAAGGAACGTGAAAGAAAAATGAACCGACACCCGTTCCTAACGCGACTAGCAACCCTATTGGAATGAGCAATTTATAGTCAAACGGAATGACGGTGCTCATTGTTTTAATGTCAAAGGCAAGTAACATTAAAACGAGTGCAGAAGAGGTCAAAAGACCGCCAACAAATCCACCACCCGGTCCAAAGTGCCCCCCTAGGAAAATATAAAAAGAAAAAATCATAATAATAAACGTTACAAATTTAGCAGCCGTTTGGAGAATGATGTCATTGCTTTTCATTTTCATTTCTCCTTTCGAGCTGAAGCTTAATTAAGGCAAAGATTCCAAACGCGGCAATACCGAGAACGGTAATCTCAAATAGCGTATCAAACCCACGAAAATCGACTAAAATGACGTTTACGACGTTTTTTCCGCCTGCTTCCCGGTAGCTTTCATTTAAGAAATACTCAGAAATGGATGTGAAAAGTCGATTACTATTTGCTGATAGGGCAACGAGGGTAACGACCACTCCTACTCCAAGCGAAATGAGAAAGTTTGTTAGGCGGAACGTCAGCTTTTTATTTCGCTTCAACTGTGGCAGATAGTAAAAACACAACAAGAATAACGCTACAGATATGGTTTCAATTACAAGCTGTGTAAGAGCTAAATCTGGTGCACGGAATAAGACAAAAAACAAGGCAACCGTATATCCAACGACCCCTAATGAAATAATCGCTGTTAAGCGCGATTTTGATAGAAGGGTGGTAATAGTTGCTGCCACCGTCACGAGAGCTAAGATGGCTTCGTACACACCAATTGGTGCTACGTTGGTGAAATCAAATTGAAACGCATTTTTTGCCCACATCGTTCCTAAGACAAGAACGATAAAGAAAGAGAAAATATAGACAAGGTAATCACGAATGAACCCAGTCATAAAGAATGACGTAATGCTCTTTGATCCTTGTTCAATTCCTTTTAATAGGCCGTTATACAGATTATTTAAAGTGAATTTTTTAGGAAGCAAGTCGTATATTTTTGTCCATTTCTTCAGCGTTACAAACAGCAAAATTCCAAGGAGAATTACCCCTAGAGTCATGGCGATTTCAAGATTAAGTCCATGCCAGAACTGAATGTTGATATAAAATCGCTCGCCGCCCTGTACAAGCTGAGGAGCAATAGCTGACATGGCTGGTTCGATAATCGTATAAGCCAAGATATTAGGGAAAAAACCAAAAACAATGACAAGCGAAGCTAGTATAATGGGAGAAATAAGCATCCCAATTGGTGCCTCGTGAGGCTTCTTCGCTAATTTTTCTGGTTGATAGGCTCCTGTAAATGTTTTAAATACGAGAATGATACTATACAGGAATGTAAAAATACTTCCTATCCATGCGACGATTGGGAACAGTACCCCCCACGTTTCTAAATGGTAAATATCCATCTCCATTACGTTCGTCATCGCGGTAAAGAACATCTCTTTACTTAAAAATCCATTGAAGGGGGGAATACCAGCCATGGAGAGCCCACCGATTAATGCAATGGTAAAGCTAATGGGCATGATGCTCATTAGTCCTCCGAGTTTTCTAATGTCTCTTGTTCCTGTCTCGTGATCAATAATCCCAACGATCATAAACAGACTTCCTTTAAAAGTCGCATGATTGATTAAGTGGAAGACGGCTGCCGTTAAGGCAATCACATAAAAGTTATCATCCAAGTAGTCATAGTGAAGGGCGGCACTTCCGACCCCGATTAGCGACATGATCAGTCCGAGCTGACTAATGGTCGAAAATGCTAAAATCCCTTTTAAATCTTTTTGCTTGATAGCAGAAAAAGATCCCCAGAACAACGTAATACTTCCGACTATTCCAACCGTAATAAACCATACTGCATTATCAGAGAAAATTGGGCTCATGCGTGCCAATAGGTAAATTCCGGCTTTGACCATCGTTGCCGAATGAAGGTATGCACTGACTGGTGTCGGTGCCTCCATGGCATCCGGTAACCAAATGTGAAATGGAAATTGGGCGGATTTTGTAAATGCTCCAAGGAGAAAAAGAATAAGAGCAGGGATAAAAAGCTCATGAGAGGTGATGACCTCAATTTGTGAAGACATTGCTTGAATACTGAACGTACCCGTTATAATGTACAACAAAGAAATTCCTGCGAGCATTGATAAACCACCAAAGACCGTAATGACCAGTGATTTTTGTGCACCGCTTGTGGACTTTTTGCGCTCATACCAAAAGCCAATTAGTAAGAAAGAAGATAAGCTTGTAAGCTCCCAAAAACTATAAAGAACGATCAAGTTATCAGACAACACCACTCCTAGCATTGCACCCATAAAAAGGAGCAAATACACGTAAAAGGAATGAAGCGCCTCTTTTGCTTTTGATAGATAGAAAATGGAATAAAGAATCACCAAAGCACCGATTCCACTAATAAGTAAAGCAAACAGTAAACTAAGTCCATCTATATGCGCTGTGAAATTAACGTGAAGGCTAGGAATCCATTTCAGCGTTTTAGTATACACATCCCCGTTTTGATTCATCGGGATAAAATGCAGAAAATACCCAAACAAGACGGCGGGGAGGGGAAACACAAACCAGCCTGTATGTATACGACGGAAGTTCTTATAAAAAAGTGGAATAAACACCGCCAGTATAAAAGGTGAAAGTATTGCTAAATGAAGCCAAGACAATGTACGAACCTCCTTTAAAAAGTATAGTTGGTAATATCTAGCCTTGATTATATACTAATCTTTTTTCGCGTGCATCCTTGCTACTCATATAGTATCAACCGTTTTTCAAACCTTATTAAATAAATAGAAACTCGGTTTTATTTGCATCAAAAAAAATTTATTTTGGGCATATTTTTTAATCAATTTGGCATCCTAATGATGAGGTGATGATTCGGTGTATAAGAACCACATCATTGTGGGTTTGTCTATATTCGGAGTTTTTTTAGCGGGTGGCTACGTACTGAATAACAAACTTGCAAGAGAGTACAGAGATGATCAAATCCATCCTATAAGCTATTACTATATCCAAGGAATTAATGCAGAAAAGCCGATGCGATTGGATCAATCGATTATGCGATTACCGACGTTTAAACCACGAGAATATGTAAAGATCGAACCGCGCACGTATCAGTTGATGAAAGCGGAAGATGAACCTTCTTTCAAATAATCTTCCTCAATACACAACTTCCATGTATAGGTAACCGCCTTCCTTCACTACAAATATTGAACGTAACACCTATACCCTTGTATAAAAAAGGAAAACAAATCCGTGTTTTCTCTTCCATAGAGTAGGGAAAAATTCAATAGGGACTATCATTAGAACCATCGAGTTTATTTGACTTTATGTAGTGGATTATGTTTAATTAAGTTTGTACTAAACCCCTATATTTTTCTGACTATTTTTCTGGGTTTTAAAAGGATATAGAAAGAAAATAAATCACTTTTAAATGGAGGAAAATACACATGACACATGTTCGTTTTGACTATTCAAAAGCACTGTCTTTTTTCAGTGAACATGAACTTACATATTTACGCGATGCAGTAAAAGTAGCTCACCATGCGCTTCATGAACAAACAGGAGCAGGTAGCGATTTCTTAGGATGGGTAGACCTTCCCGTAGATTATGACAAGGAAGAGTTTGCTCGCATTCAAAAGTCCGCGGAAAAAATTAAGCAAGACTCTGATATTCTACTAGTAGTGGGAATTGGTGGTTCTTATCTTGGAGCACGTGCGGCGGTTGAAGCGTTGCAACATTCGTTCTATAATGTTCTTCCGAAAGAGAAACGTACGACACCACAAGTTTTATTTGTAGGTAACAACATCAGCTCTACGTACATGAGAGATTTAATGGATCTATTAGAAGGAAAAGACTTCTCTATTAACGTTATTTCTAAGTCAGGTACAACAACAGAGCCAGCACTAGCTTTCCGTATTTTCCGCAAGCTATTAGAAGAAAAATACGGTGTTGAAGAAGCTCGTAAGCGTATCTATGCAACAACAGATAAAGAGCGTGGAGCTCTAAAAACGTTAGCGGATGCTGAAGGCTACGAAACGTTCGTTATTCCTGATGATGTAGGTGGACGCTATTCTGTTCTTACAGCTGTTGGTTTATTGCCAATTGCAGCTAGTGGTGCAGACATCGAAGCAATGATGAAAGGTGCAGCAGATGCACGCGAAGCGTTCTCAAAATCAGAGTTAGAGGAAAACCCAGCTTATCAATATGCGGCAGCTCGTAACGTCCTTTATAACAAAGGAAAAACAATTGAGATGCTTATTAACTATGAGCCAGGTCTTCAATACTTCTCTGAGTGGTGGAAACAACTATTCGGTGAGAGCGAAGGGAAAGACCAAAAAGGGATTTATCCTTCATCAGCAAACTTCTCAACAGATCTTCACTCTTTAGGACAGTATGTTCAAGAAGGTCGTCGTGACATTTTTGAAACGGTTGTTCAAGTGGAAAAACCACGTCATGAACTAACGATTGAAAAAGATGCAGACGATTTAGATGGACTGAACTACCTAGCAGGTGAAACAGTTGATTTTGTTAATAACAAAGCGTTTGAAGGAACGTTATTAGCACATACTGATGGCGGTGTTCCAAACTTTATTGTGACACTTCCAGAGCTTGATGCTTATACGTTCGGTTATGTGGTTTACTTCTTCGAAAAAGCTTGTGCGATGAGCGGTTATCTATTAGGCGTTAACCCATTTGATCAGCCAGGCGTCGAGGCTTATAAAGTGAACATGTTTGCTTTATTAGGTAAGCCTGGGTTTGAAGAGAAAAAAGCAGAACTAGAAAAGCGCTTAAAATAATATAAAAAAGGTGATCCAGATGGGTCACCTTTTTTATATGTTTCCTTCCTCCTTGAGCTTATAGAATAGTGTGCATTGGAAAAGCTAATAGCAAAAGGAGTGGTAATCATGATTGAACTAACATCAAGAATTGATGGTGAAACCTTTAAGCTTTTTTATCTAGAGGAGAAATTAAAGCCGCTAGGATACACAATAGGAGGAGGTTGGGACTACGATCACGGTTCATTTGATTACAAAATCGATGATGAAGTAGGCTATCAATTTCTTCGTGTCCCTTTTGTTGCAGTTGATGGAGCGTTAGATACAAAAGGAACAACTGTCCGAATTCAGAAGCCCTTGCTTTTATCACATAAATATCAAATTGGGCTTGATGATCATGTTCATGTAGGTAATCTAAAGGCATCCATTGATCAATTTGCAGAACCGCAAGATCCTGATGCCCAGTTTCCAGAGAAATATGTAGATCTTGGATGTTCTCTCGTTCGAGAATTAGAAGAAGTGTTGCTTAAGTAATCCAATTTTTTCGTCATCTCGTACCTATGCTACAAAAAGAGATGACTTTTTTTATGGTGCTGAAAAAAACGTGTCGTACATGACGTTGCTTATTAGCTGATTCGTATTAATGACCTGGTTTGCTCCGGCGTGTTTGGCGTTTACGACTTGTTCAGACGTTAAAATTTCAATGATGCTGTGAATAGAAGGGTTAATCCCTTTAATGGCAATCAAAATTAAAATACTCTGCATATCAGCCAATGCTTCTGCTTTGTAAGGATCAGAGGTAATCAATACCTTATCTGCTCCTGCGATGTTGGCTTTTTCTAGTACAGATGTGTAGGTGGGATTTCCTTTTACAAAATAAACGTTTTCGCAAACCATGGGGTTCTCCGTTAACGAATTATCGATTAATACAATCTTATATTCGCCTTTATCAATTTTAAAATGATCAATAAATTGCCTTGTTCGTTCATTCCATCCAATGATGACGTAATGCTTCGTTCCTTTATATGAAAGAGTTCCCTCCATGTAAGCATTCTCCTTTGCAACGACAATTGACGATAAGGTAAAAAAGTAAGTGCTAATAAATCCACAGCCGAGTAAAATGAGTACAATTCCTAGAAGCCTACCAACGACTGTTTCAGGTGCAAAATCACCATATCCGACTGTAGCGATGGTCACAACAGACCACCAAATTCCATCAAATACAGTCTTAAATTGCTTCGGTTCTAACCAATGAATAATGACACCTGCAGTGAAAATGAAAAACAAGGCGATAACAGCTAAACGGTATAAAATAGAATGACGAAAAAAACGAAATAATAGTGCCTCAAACAATAAAAAACCTCCTAATCCTGTGCTGTCTCTTTTTCATTATGTCCAGCAAGGATAGGAGGTATAATTAAAATTTCTATTTAAACGTCTGTCTCATTACTTCACCGGTGGTTGAAAATATTCAATCCATTCACCGTCTGGACCGTAGAAGAACAAATATTTTGCTCCGTTTGGTAAATGCTGAATATCATCGTACACGAATCCAACGTTTGCTTGTTCTAGGCGGTGGAGCTCCTCTTCGATATGATCAACTGTAAAGGCAATATGGTGCACCTTTCCTTCGGCAGGAAGAGAAGGATTGTATCCCTCAATAAATTCTACAATAATTTCATTGTTTAACCCTAAAAAAGCTAGTTTCAAATTCGAATCGCTATGAGGTAAGCGTTCGATTAATTCTAATCCTACTACTTCTTGATAAAATGTGATTGATGCTTCGATATCCTTTACTTGAATACCCACGTGCTCAAATTTCTTAATACTCATAATCGGCCTCCTAGGTTCAAAAACTAAAAATTAGTTTAATTCAGACAATACATTCTGTCAATGAAAGAAGACCGATTTCAATCACATAGATTCATGAACGATAGAAAAGTACAGGCAGCTGATCATTTGCTGTAAGGCGCCTTGAACTTTTAAAAGTGGATTTAGCCAACTATTGAATTCGGTTCGTTAGAGAATTAATCGGATACAACGTGCCGTCTAGCGCAAATGAAATACGGCCTGTTTCTTCAGAGACAACGAGTACGAGTGCATCGGTTTGTTCCGATAATCCAATCGCAGCACGATGTCTAGTCCCTAGTTTTTTGTTCGTCACGGCAATTGATGATAGAGGAAGTACGTTCGCCGCAGATACGATGTGATTCCCTCTAATCAATACCGCGCCATCATGCAGTGGATTGCCGGGGTAGAAGATCGCTTCTAGTAGCAAGCTGTTCAAAGGAGCTTCAATCGGTATGCCTCGTTGAATAAAAATGTCTAGATTTGTATCTCTCTCAATAATAATTAGGGCGCCGTGATAGCGCTCTGACATATGATGAATAGCGATTGAAAGCATTGGATGATGAGAGGTGAAAGGTGATAAGTATTGCTGTAAATAGTACGAGGATGCAACTGACTGAATATCAATGAATAGCTTGTACATTTCTTCAAAATCACACAGCAGACAGTGGTCCTTTGTATTTAGACTGCTGGCTAACTGATGGGCTTCAAGTGATATTTCATTTAAATTACGTTTAAGCATTTCTTTAATGGAAGCTGTAAGCGTGTAAGATTCTGGCTTCATTGTTCTAATCTCCTTAAAACCAACGTATTCCGACGAAATGTCATGGCGTTGAAGAACTAGTTCTACTATTTGCGAAATGGCTTGATTTATTCGCAAAAGCCACTGTTTTTTTAATTTTGTAATTGTTTTTTAATGGAAAAATATTTTGATTTTGCTATACTCGAAACATAAGCCACTGCTGTTCTCAGAAGAACAATGCTGTAAGTTGTAGAAACACTCTTTACGGAGTGTGGACAGGCAGGACCGGTGAGTTTTGTTGAGGACATTGGGTTCCATTATTTTATAGAGCTGATTGAATCTTTATTTTCACAGTTCTTAACTGAAGAAGGAGAGGTAGTCGTGCATCCGTCTGACAAACATGAAAAATCATTACTTATGTTGTGTGGAGTGGTTGCAGTTATTCTGCTAGTTTCTATTTTGAGAAAAATTTTTTAATAGTGAGGAACGAGCTGTTCTTTATTATTTCTGTATAACTTAAGATGGAGTAAGAAACCGCTGTTGAACGAGCATAGTTGACAAACATTCTAAATATGTTAAAATTTCTAAAAAAACAAACTTATCCAGAGTGGGGGAGGGAACTGGCCCAAAGAACCCCGGCAACCTGCATAGAAGCAAGGTGCCAAATCCAGCAAAATGCAAGACATTTTGAAAGATAAGGTTACTTTCGCCTGTAAAAGTCTTTCATTCATGAAAGACTTTTTTATTTTCATCACTTTTCACCTAGATGAATACACTATGCTAACTTGATGTGTATAGCAAAGTAGATTGAATCCTTGTTTTAAAACCACCTTTTTTGATCGGTAAACAAGACATAGGGGGACTGAAAATGAATGAGAAGCTTGTATATGACACGTGGGAAAAAGCAGATATTCCAACGTTTCCTAGTGAGAGCGATACAAAAGGCGCGCTTGAAACTCTCCAATGGGCATATGACCATTACGGAGATACGCTCGTCTATGCGTGTAGCTTCGGGATCGAAGCCATTGTTTTATTAGACTTAATTTCGAAAGTAAAACCAGATGCTAAAATTGTCTTTTTGGATACCAACCTTCATTTCAAAGAAACGTACGAAACCATTGAGAAAATTCAAGAGCGGTTTCCGAAGTTGAACATCCACCTTCAACAGCCTGCTTTAACGTTAGAAGGGCAAGCGGAAAAGCACGGAGAAGAGCTTTGGAAGACGAATCCTAACTTATGCTGTGAGATTCGCAAGGTTATTCCGTTACGTAAAGCCGTAGAGTCTCACGAGGCATGGATTACCGGACTTAGACGCGAGCAATCAGAATCCCGAAAAAACACGAACTTTTTAAATCAAGATCATAAATTTAAACGTATTAAAGTTTGTCCGTTAATCCACTGGACATGGAAAGAAGTTTGGCGGTACGTCTATAAGCATGAATTGCCTTATAACAAATTGCATGACCAAGGGTATCCTAGTATCGGTTGTGCGCCCTGCACGTTGCCAACACACAACATGGAAGACCTAAGAGCCGGAAGATGGTCCGGTCATCAGAAAGTGGAATGTGGCCTTCATGAGTCCGCACCAAATTCATAATCTTTTTTTGAATATAAAACCGACTAAACAGATCGAAATTATATTAGGAGAGTGTTACGTATGACGACTATTGCAGCACACGGTGGAACCTTAATTAATTTATTTGATCCAACTTACTCATATAATTCTTTTGAAAAAGAGATTGAGCTAGATAACATTGGTTTAAGTGATTTAGAGCTGATTGGAATTGGTGGCTATAGTCCGTTAACTGGCTTCTTAGGAAAAGCGGATTATGAATCGGTCGTTGAAAACATGAGGCTTACAGACGGGACGGTATGGAGTATTCCGATTACTCTTCCTGTCACAAAAGATCAAGCGAATTCTTTTTCAGTCGGTGATCACATAAAACTATCTAAAGATGGTGTTGTATACGGCGTATTGGAGCTGACAGAAATCTACGAGCCGAATAAAGAAAAAGAAGCGCAAAACGTATATCAAACTACTGATCGGGAACATCCAGGCGTAAAAAAATTATTTGAGCGTCAAGATGTTTATGTAGCAGGCCCTATTAAATTAATTAAAAGAACAGAGAAACAGCGTTTTCAAACCTATTATTTAGATCCGGTTGAAACACGTCAGAAATTTGAAGATCTAGGCTGGAAAACGGTTGTTGGATTCCAAACGCGTAATCCCGTTCATCGTGCGCACGAATACATCCAAAAAACAGCGTTAGAAATTGTTGATGGATTGTTTTTAAATCCGCTCGTTGGCGAAACGAAGTCGGATGATATTCCAGCTGATATTCGTATGGAGAGCTATGAAGTGTTGTTAGAAAACTATTATCCTAAAGACCGCGTAGCTCTTGCTGTATTCCCGGCTGCAATGAGATATGCGGGTCCTCGTGAAGCAATTTTCCATGCGCTTGTACGAAAAAACTTTGGATGCACGCACTTTATCGTTGGAAGAGATCATGCTGGAGTAGGGAATTATTATGGCACATATGACGCTCAGAAGATTTTTAGTCACTTCACTGCTGAGGAGCTAGGTATAACGCCGTTGTTCTTCGAGCATAGCTTCTACTGCACAAAATGTGAAGGAATGGCTTCTACGAAAACATGCCCACACGAAAAAGAAGATCACGTCATCCTTTCAGGAACAAAGGTAAGAGAAATGTTGCGTAACGGAGAAATTCCACCAAGTACATTCAGTCGAAAAGAAGTTATTGAAGTGTTAATTAACGGGTTACGTCAACAAGTGACATCTTAACAAGAAAGGGTGAATGAGTATGGGAGAGTCGACTAATATTGTTTGGCATAATTCGAATGTAACGAAGGAAGAGAGACGAGAGAAAAATCAGCATCATAGCTTCGTCCTATGGTTTACAGGTCTATCAGGTTCTGGGAAATCTACCGTCGCAAATGCTGTAGCAAGAGCGCTGTTTGATCAAGGAATCGGAAATTACGTGTTAGATGGTGATAACATTCGATTTGGTTTAAATAAAAATTTAGGGTTTTCAGATGATGATCGCAAGGAAAACATTCGGCGTATTGGAGAAGTGGCGAAGCTGTTTGTAGACAGTGGGCAAGCGGTGTTAACGGCGTTCATTTCCCCATTTCAAGAAGATCGTGATCAAGTAAGAACAATTTTAGGGGAAGATGAATTTGTTGAGATTTTTGTAAAATGTCCGTTAGACGAATGTGAGAAGCGTGATCCAAAAGGACTTTATAAAAAGGCTCGCAGCGGTGAAATTAAGCAATTTACAGGAATTGATTCTCCCTATGAAGCACCGAATCGCGCGGAGCTAGTTGTGGAGACGGATAAACATGACATCGAAGAATGTGTTCAGCTTGTACTCGATTATTTAAAAGAGAGACGATTTATTTAAATCTACGGTACAAAAAGCCCTTAATCACGTTCTTCATGATTGAGGGCTTTATTAAATGGTTTTTTCAGAGAGGGGCAGTTCAGTGGGCAAAGTGTATTTAGTAGGAGCAGGTCCGGGTGATCCAGAACTAATTACAGTTAAAGGAATGAAATGCATTCAGCAGGCAGATGTAATCTTATACGATCGCCTAATTAACAAAGAACTTTTGCAATATGCAAAGAGGGATGCAGATTTTATTTACTGTGGCAAACTGCCTGATGATCATACGATGACACAAGAGACAATTAATAGCTGCCTTGTTAGATATGCATTAGAAGGGAAGGTTGTCACAAGACTAAAAGGAGGAGACCCTTTCGTATTTGGACGTGGTGGAGAAGAAGCGGAAGCGCTCGTCCATCATAATGTTGAGTTTGAAGTCATACCAGGTATCACATCAGGCATAGCCGCAGCAGCATATGCAGGCATTCCAGTGACTCACCGAGACTATAGCGGAAGTTTTGCATTTGTAACTGGTCATCGGAAAGATCACGGGGATGAAGTGAAATGGAAGAGTCTAGCGCAAGGAGTTGATACACTAGCCATTTACATGGGGGTTAGTCATCTGTCTTCAATCTGTGACGTTTTAATAAAATATGGAAAATCTTCTTCTACACCAATTGCCTTAATTCACTGGGGGACTTACAGCGAACAAAAAACAGTAACGGGAACCTTGGCGAACATTGTGAGCATCGTAAAGGGTGAAAATATCCAAAATCCGAGTATGATAATAATAGGAGAGGTTGTTCGTCTTCGAGAAACATTGCAGTGGTTTGAAAAGACAACAATGCCGATCTACGAATATGCATAAAGTGGGTGAAGAATGATGAAAGCTATTCTATACGTGTGCCATGGGACAAGAGTAAAAGAAGGGGAGGAACAGGCGAAGCAATTTATTGAACGTTGTAAGGAGGAAATCGACGTCTCCATTCAGGAAGTAAGTTTCCTAGAGCTGTCTTCTCCAACAATTGAGCAGGGCTTCCGAACTTGCGTAGAAAAAGGTGCAACAGAAATTGTGGTTATTCCTATCCTCTTGCTAACAGCCGGTCATGCAAAAGAGGATATTCCACAAGAACTGCAACAGGTACAGAATAAGTTTCCACATATTAATGTGAAATATGGACGACCGTTTGGTGTTCATCAGAAAATTATTCAGCTGCTGTTGCAGAGAATTAGTGAGACAAAGAAGGAGATTCAAAGTGATGCGCGTCTTCTACTAGTAGGAAGGGGAAGTACGGATCCTGATACGAAAAGGGATTTTTCACTTATTGTAGAAGCTCTAAAGAAGGAAAGTTCGTTTAAGGATATTGACGTATGCTTTTTGGCGGCTACAGATCCGACGTTTGAGGAGGGCCTGATAAAAGCAAAGCAGTCGCAAAATTCACAGGTATTTGTGGTCCCCTATTTATTATTCACTGGCGTACTAATGAAGGGGATGCAAAAGACGTTGAAGAATTATTCAGATGAGCAGCAGGAGTTTATTTTATCGAACTACCTAGGCTATCATCCTCTTTTAGAAGAGGTGCTACATGAGCGCGTGTATGAACAAATCGTATCAGACGGGAGAAGCTAACATGTACTCGGTTTCTTTACATTTAAAAGGCAAAAAAGTCGTAGTTGCTGGTGGAGGAAAAATAGCAACGAGGAAAATTCGCTCGTTGCTGAAAGAAGAAGCAAATATTACCGTTATTTCCCCCAGCGTATCGGCGGAGATTTTGCACTGGCGAACGGAGAAAAGGATTAAGGTGTATGAGAGAGAGGTAATTCCTTCAGATCTTAAGGATGCGTTTCTTACGTTTCTCGCAACGAATGATGAGGCGCTTAATGAAAAGCTAGCCCGCAGTCTACCTCCCAATCAGCTTGTTAGTGTGGCAAGTGACTATAAGTGTGGAAATTTTAGCGTGCCTGCTCAATTAAAGAGAGGGAAGTTATCTGTTTCCGTCTCTACTAGTGGTGCAAGTCCGTCTCTTGCAAAAGAAATTCGTAATGACCTAGAGGTCTTGTTTAGCGATGAGTATATTCAATACGTCGAATTCCTTGATCAATGTCGCAAGGTTATCAAATCTCTAGAGGTAGATCATGCGCAAAAAGAAACATGGTTAAAGCTTATTTTAGAAGAGAGATTTAAGAACGAGCAGGAGACACGTGAAGAATTTTTAGCGTACATAAAACAAAAATGAAGAGGGGGTGCTGTTCAAACACCTGACCTCTTCATTTTTATTAGCTTTCAACCTCAATACTCTTTACTCCTTCAATTTCCTGTATATCGTAGTACACATCTGTTGCGATTCGTTTGTTCGAGACGTGTATACTAGCTTGAAGAAGGACTAGTTCACCTTCTAAATCTTTAATTCGAATGTTTTTGACACGGATATCTTTTAAAATAATTTGTTCAATAATGCTTGTGGCATTCTGGCCATAGGGAATTTTCAAGCGCAGGATCAGCTCTTTTTCACGCAATCGACGTGGGCCGATGAAAGTAAATAAATAAGGGATTAGTTCAACGCTTAAAATAAGCAGTACGAGGCCAGAGATTGCTTCAATAAAAAATCCTGCTCCTACGGCAATCCCGATTCCTGCAGCTCCCCATATAATAGCAGCAGTTGTTAATCCAGAAATGCTGTCATTTCCTCTTCGTAATATAACACCAGCACCTAAAAAACCGATTCCAGAAACAATTTGTGCCGCTAAGCGCATTGGATCCATTGTGATATGATCAATTTTCTTAAAGGCATAGGCTGATTCAATGGAGACCATCGTAAGAAGACAGCTTACAATGGAGATAACAAGAGAGGTTTTTAATCCAACAGGTTTTCCTTTTAATTCCCGCTCTAGCCCGATGATTAATCCGAGTAAAGCCGAAACACCGAGTTTAATAAATACGTCGTACATATTGTATTCCAATGTCATCACCTAAATTCGTCGATAGTTAAAGGGTATTCTTACATAAATATGTGCTATAGGATAGGAATATGTAAAGAGGTAAATGAAGAAAAAGATGATTTTTCATTTACCCCCCTTATTTATGAATAAATTAAATCGTTGTAAAGTAATCTTTCATTCCTTCACGGAGTTTATATTTTTGAATTTTTCCAGAAGCGGTCATAGGAAATTCTGAGACGAATAAAATGTACTCAGGTATTTTATAATGAGCAATTTTTCCTTTGCAAAATTCTTTCATATTTTGCTCAGTGACGGAACAATTATCCTTTAGAATAATACAGGCACCTACTCTTTCTCCGTATTTTTCGTCGGGAACTCCGATAACTTGAACATCAAAAATAGAAGGGTGTTGATACAAAAACTCTTCTATCTCTCGCGGATAAACATTTTCTCCTCCACGAATGATCATATCTTTTAATCGACCAGTAATTTTAATATATCCCTCTGAGTCAGCTGTTGCTAAGTCACCGGTATGTAGCCATCCCTCTTCATCAATAGCACTATCCGTCGCTTCTGGCATTTTATAGTAGCCTTTCATTACAAGATAGCCTCTTGTGCAAAGTTCCCCCTGTTCCCCGTCATTTACGGGTTCATTTGTAATTGGATCGACAATTTTAATCTCTACGTGCGGGTGTACTTTCCCGACTGTTTCTACTTTTTTCGTAATAGAATCAAGCGGCGTGGTTTGTGTAATGACAGGAGAGGACTCTGTTTGGCCGTAGGCAATGGTAATGTCTGTCATATGCATTTCGTTCATCACCTTTTTCATCACTTCAATTGGACACGGAGATCCTGCCATAATTCCTGTCCGAAGAGTGGATAAATCGTATTGTTTAAAGTTAGGATGATTTAGCTCGGAAATAAACATAGTCGGAACTCCTTGAAGCGCAGTACATTTTTCTTTTTCAACGGTTTGTAATACAACCTCGGGGTCGAATTCTATAATTGGCGCCATTGTTGCCCCCACTGTTACAGAAGCGAGCGTTGACATTACACAACCAAAACAATGAAACAGTGGAACTGGTATGCAAAGAATATCAGTAGAACGTAATCCCATCGACTGAGCAACAAGAAACCCATTGTTTACAATATTGTGGTGTGTAAGCATCACACCTTTTGGAAAACCGGTAGTCCCAGACGTATATTGCATATTAATTACATCGCTAGGAGTAGGAAGCAGCTCGCGTTTATACAATTCTTCATCCGTAACAGAATAGTGGCCATCCAAAAACTGCGACCAGGTGGGGAAAGAAGATTTTGTCTCTGGTGTGATCCGGATGAAGTTTTTCAAGGCTGGCAGCTGAGATGGAGAATGTCTTTTTGATTGGTAGAGCTTTTCTACGATAGATAAATATGAAGTAGTTTTAAATTCATCGATGAAAAATAAAGTAGAGGTATCTGACTGCTTAAGTAGATATTCAAGCTCGTGTTCTTGGTAACTCGTATTAATTGTAACCAATACCGCGCCAATACGTGCGGAAGCGAATTGAAGAAGAATCCATTCAGGAACGTTAGTTGCCCAGATTGCGATATGCTCACCTTTTTTTATACCTAGGTTCAACAAAGCTTTTGCGACAAGAGTTGTTGCATCGTAGAACTCCTGATAGGTATATCGAATATTCTCCTTTGAGTAAACAATGGCTTCTTTCTCTTTAAATGATAAAGTCGTTTCTTTCAATAATTGTCCGATCGTTTGGTTTTTCAGCATAAAGGCCTCCTCAGCGTATAAAAAAATGTTCTCCTTTTCATCAAATGATGATAAAAATAAAATGTAAGAAGGATTAACATCATCTTAACAAAAAGTTAGAATATTTCAAAAATAAATATTCGACAAATTATGAAGAGGAGGACGTTGATGGAAAAACAGCTCTTAAAAGTTTACGGAGTTCTGTTTGTAGGTGTGATTTCAATTTCCACATCAGCCATATTAGTAAAGTTTTCTCATGCTCCTTCAGGGGTCATCGCCTTTTACCGCTTGTTATTTTCTGTGTTACTTTTGCTCCCTTTTGTTGCGTGGCGTGGAGGTGGAATAGAGGATATTAAGAAGTTTACCAGGAGAGAATGGGGCTTATCATTTTTATCGGGTCTATTTTTAGCTCTTCATTTCATCCTTTGGTTTGAATCACTTCGATATACGTCTGTAGCTAGCTCTGTCGTAATTGTCACACTTCAGCCCCTATTTGCTTTCGTAGGAGCCTATTTTATTTTCAAAGAGAAAGTCAGTACAAAGGGGATTGTTTGTGGGATAAGCGCAATTATTGGGAGTATCATTATTAGCTGGGGAGATTTTCATATTAGTGGTGGAGCAATGTATGGAGACTTTCTCTCATTAGTAGCCTGTGCCTTGGTCACCGCCTATTTACTAATTGGGCAAAAGGTTCGAAATAACACTTCTCTACTATCCTATACGTTTATTGTCTATGCGAGTAGTACAGTTGTGTTGCTTATTTATGTATTGATAAAGGGCGAGCCGTTGGTTGGTTATCAGCTAGATGAATGGGTGTACTTTGTTTTACTAGCAGTTTTTCCAACTCTTCTAGGACATTCGCTATTTAATTGGTCAGTGAAATATGTAAGCACTTCAACAGTATCGATGGTAATTCTATTAGAGCCCGTTGGAGCAGTGTGGTTAGCATACATATTATTGGATGAGAAAGTCATGACCACGCAATTACTAGGAGGACTTCTTATTTTTCTTGGTGTTATCCTCTTTATGCTGGAAAAAAAGAAAGATACCCATCCTTTAAAGAAGGGTATCAATTATTAGTAAAGGGATTGAAAATGAGAGGCAAGTAAGGAAAAGGTAAGTCCTAAAGAAGAAAAAGTAATCATTGAAAGTCCGTTTACTTTTTCTTTTTCCTCTTGGTTACATATATTAATCGCTTCCCAGTAGGCAGCGTAGATCAGAATGATAGACATACTAATACATACAATGAGTGCTAGTTGAATGAGATTGATCATTTATAAACCTCCCGTTAGCTGTAATCTATTAAAAAGATATGTAAGCTAGAAATGATATATTCACACTTTTCGTAGTGAGATTAAAAATGGTAGAAAGGGGAGGTTTGCTCATTGTATATCTAGTGAAAGATGTAGCAAGAAGAAACTTATTAGAGGTAGTATATTTCTTCTAGAAAAAATGATAAGATAAGGTACAAGCTGTTTTTAAAACTTTTTTCAAAAAAGGTATTGCGTTTAACAAAAAGAGATGATATATTATTACTTGTCGCTAAGACAACACGATACAAAACAAAACGTCAAAAAACTTTTTAAAAAAGTTGTTGACAATGAGATTTGTAAGTGGTAAGATAATAAAGTCGCTTACGAGCGAGATGAACTTTGAAAACTGAACAAAACAAGCAAAACGTCAACGTTTTAAAAGTAAGACAA
>NZ_LILC01000009.1 GCF_001274935.1 Priestia koreensis
AAAAAGGGTTCACATCATCATATTCCGATGACGTGAACCCTTTTTTCGTTATTTTTGGCTAGTTATGTCCCAGCCTCGTTATGAAACTATTGAGAAGAGCGTTGCAGCGAATCTCTTTTAGAAATGGATAAATAAACCACTAATCCTAAAATAATGATGAGAAAAAGAAAGCTTGTTCCGGTCGTTCCTAGCCCAAGTCCACCCTTAGAAGAGGATTGTGACAAGAAATCTCCAATAGATGCACCTAATGGTCTTGTTAAGATATACGCAATCCAAAAGGAAAGGACGGCATTCATTTTGAATTTATAATATCCGATTGTAACCAAGGCAATTGCACCCGCAAATATGATTCCTGATAGTAGATACCCCAATTTCAAATCTTCTGAAACAAGATCTCCAGCTGCTGTTCCTAGCGCAAAGGTAAACAGAATCGTTAACCAATAATAAGTTTCTCGCTTTGTAGTAAAGATAGAATGAATCGAGAGCGTTTTTTCGTTTGCATACCAAAGAATAAACGTTAGCGCGAGAAGTATGCTGAACACAATAGTAGACAGGATTAACGGTACTCCAAAATGATCAGTCAGATTATCGGTCACTAAAGTTCCCACGACACTAATCATTACTACAGATGTCCAATAAACAGATGGTACATATCTATTCGCCCTATATTGAAAAATAAGTATCACAATCAATAGGGCACTCATAATAACAGTGGTATTGGTTAATCCAATGTGAAGATGGAAATTTAAATAATCAGCCGCCGTCTCTCCTACAGTGGTGGCCATAATTTTAATCACCCAGAAAAAGATGGTAACTTGAGGGACTTTACTGATTAAAAATTTTCCAAAATCTTCTTCGCCGTGCTGTTTTTGAATGGTATTAGTTGATGGATTGATTTCTTGGTTATTGCTCATGAAATGTACGACCTCCTTTTATAATCAGCTCTTCAAAATAATTTTTAACGCGTGTGTAAGGTAACTCAAACGTAGTATAGTTCATCAAGTTGCTGAGTTTCATTAAAGTCAAATGAAGCTTTGATTAAAAATGAACGATTTCTTTTTCATTTTTAAACGTTACATATAAGCCATGATAGTTAGCTCATTACTTCTAATAAAAGCTCTGACTGGTTTGTGACCATCTTGATTAGTAAGTCGTATACTCTACTCGAAAATATCCTGATTTCTCTTGATAACTCAAGGGGCTTTTAATTATGAAGAAATTGTTTGTTCATTCTTCTCACAACGACCTCGGTTGTTTTTAAAGGTAAGTACCGAACAAAGTCTTTCATTTCATTAAGAAATAAAAGCTGTTTACTCCAATCAACAGAAATACATTTTTTTCATACGTACGCAATGAGCATCATTTGCATAATATGAATATTATTTTTATAAAAATAATTGAGTAGGGTCGAGGATTTAGTAGGACAAGCTATTTTTCGCTTGAATTTCATCGGATTTTCATGCTGCCTTTAATCAATTTTAATAAATCCATGAGATGATAAACCGAATTTTAGAATATGAAAGGGGCAGGGGATTCAATGGAAACCAATCAAGTGAACATGCGTTCAACCTTAAACAAAATCCCACAATTAACGCTATTATTCTGGATTATGAAAATTGCGGCAACTACTCTAGGTGAAACAGGAAGTGATCTTTTCACCGTGCCAGGGGCACAAGACAATTATTTTACGCCGCTTCTTTTCTTTTTGGGGATATTTGTGGTGTTTTTAACTTGTCAGCTGTTTGTAAAGAAGTACATTCCTCCTGTGTATTGGACCGTCATTTTATCGACTAGTTTAGCCGGAACCGCTTTTTCAGATTATATGGATCGCTCCCTCGGGTTAGGGTATATGAAAGGTTCTTTAATTTTGGTTACGCTTCTTGCGTTGATCTTTCTATTTTGGTACTTCACAGAGCCTACTTTAAATGTGAAAAATATTGAAACGAAAAAAGTAGAGGTTCTTTATTGGGTTGCGATTCTGGTTTCGAATACCTTGGGGACCGCTGCGGGGGACTTTCTTTCACATCAACCAAAAGGAGTTTCTCAATTAGCCGGCGGTGGCCAATATTTCGAGCAAGGACTAGGCTTAACAATCGCGCAAGGAGCGATGTTGACAGGAGGGCTAATTTTACTCATCCTGTGCGCCTACTGGTTTACGAAAATTAATCGTGTGTTTTTATTCTGGGCCGCGTTCGTTTTAACTCGACCTTTTGGAGCTACGTTTGGTGACTTTTTAATTAAGCCTCATGAAAAGGGTGGATTAGGTCTACAAAACGGAACACAAATTGCTTCAGCTATTTTACTGGGTATTTTAGTGCTTTGTATTCTAATTCAATATGTAGTGAAAGAGAGAAAAACAGAGAACTCTCATACCGCTTAATGTATACAAAAAACCTAGGAGAAAAGATTAATCATCTCGTCTCCTAGGTTTTTTTCAATTCCGTTGGTGTTAGGTTCATCACCTTATTGATACTTTATTTTAAAGTAGAAGAGAGACATGTGTTACTAATCTCACCGTCGAGTAGATGAATGGTTCGGTCACGTAATTTGCCACATTTTGATCATGAGTGACGACATATGGTTTCATTGGGGCTATTAATATCTTTTAAGTATTAATTGCAAATACCACTAGAATCTACTTTTGACAAACATTCTGACCAGGTCGAACAGGTACACTGTAATCCATTGCTCAATATATTCATCATTGTATCAATCTTAGTTTTTTTCTCTTCTAATTCTCTACATTTAGCAGTGGCCATTTCATTCCATCTTTTTGAAGGAATAATTTCGTCATCAAATCCTTCTAATAGCATAATAATTTCTTTATTATTAAACCCTGCTGATTGAGCGGTTTGTATGAATTGGAGTTGATCTAAGGTCTCCATTGTATAACGCCGTTGCCCATTTACTCTTTTAGGATTGGGAATTATGCCAATTGATTCGTAAAATCGAATAGCTGAAGGGCTAATGTTAGCTTGCTTAGCCAACTGCCCAATCGTAAGAACGTCTTTCATTACTATCTCTCCTTGACTTCAAGTTAACTTGAACAATTATACTACAGATAAGGAGGCGTTTAATATGAAAAAGGTTTTAGCTGGAATTGGTGGGTTAATAGGGTTATGTGGTTTATGTTGTGCGCTGCCTCCACTTTTTGTTGCATTGGCTGGCGTTACAGGAATTGGACTAGGATTTTGGAAGTGGGGATTCGTATTCATTGCTATTGCTTTAGTCGTTTACATTTTTACCAAGCAGAAACGTACGTGTAGCAAAAAGAAAGGATGCAACTGTTCTTCCGGAGCTTGCGCACGTTAGTCATGCTCTAAAAGAAACACAATGATGTAGATACATAGCACATACAAAGAAACAAGACTAGAACCTTATCTATTCTAGTCTTGTTTCTTTTCGTCTTTAGCTTCTGGGCCATAATATAACAAACACACCTACTAAGCAGACTAGTCCTCCAATCCAATCATATGTATCGGGAACCTTTTTATCTACTAACCATCCCCAAAGTAAACTCATTACGATAAACACGCCGCCGTAGGCTGCATAAACGCGCCCAAAATCCGGGAACGCTTGCCAAGTTGCAATGATTCCATATAAAACAAGGGCTACGCCACCTAATAATCCTAACCAACTAGAGGCTCCTTCACGTAACCATTGCCAAATAAGATATCCTCCTCCGATTTCTGCTATTCCAGCCAATAAAAAGATAAAAATAACTTTAAACATACTAAGAACTCCTTACATAACTTCTTTTCTTTGCTCGTCTATATTAACATATTCCTGTTTTCTTACTTGAATGGCCTATCAATCATAGCGATAAGGAATGGGGATTGTTTGCTGTGCGGTGGTTCAAACCATTAGGTGTAAAATCACCTTTTATAAGCTAGTGAAGGTAGTTCACTTCAGTAAATGCAATATGTTATGTGAAACTATTGATAGACCGTGGGGGAAAATGTTAATATATTAAAAAACTCTTTGGAATGATGCAATAGTTGAGCCCTCACTTTAGATAAAGAAATGAATTTATTTAAAAAGCGCCTAGATCGTTACAAAAATTGGAGGCTTCCCAGTATATGTCGAGGATTGAATTGCTTGAAAAAATAGAGGAAACGAGAGAATTTATGGTCAATTTAGGCTTGGAAGAAGGATTTACAAGTGAGAATACCTTATTGGTTAGCAAGTTTCTTGATGAACTATTAAACAAGCTCGATCAAATTAGTATAATCCATTAGGACAATCCCTTCATTCGCTCATAAATCACAACTAACTCATCTTTTCCAAATGATAAAAGGACACAAATGTAGATACCATATACAAAATGTAGATACCATATACAACATGAAGAAAAGCCTCATTTCTCAGCGTCAAATGAAGAAATGAGGCTTTTGTATATTCTCTTTTACTTGCCTGTTATTCACTGGACAACTGAATTTGTATAGGAAACGGCTTGGTGTAAGCTAGAGAATGTTTTAACATGTTTAATTGTTATTCCCAACTGGATCATCGTTTGAGCAATCTCTGCGCGTATACCACTTAAAACCACATTGACCCCAATTAACTGTAACCCTGCGATGACCTTAAAGATCTGATCGGCTACCATCGTATCAATAATGGCCACCGCTGATAAATCAATAATGAGCCATTTCAGTTTGTACTCAGTTCCTTTCGCCAACGCATTTTCCATTAACAATTGCGCTCTTTTAGTATCTCACTCACCCACTAAAGGAAGAATTCCAATTTCTTTCGTCATTTGCACGACAGGTATAGACAATTCGTCAACCGCGTATTGAGCATGTTGAATTTGTTCGGTATAGTCTTCTAGGTATGATTTGCTTACCCACTGTACAGCATCATCTACAATCGTATTGAAGTGTGAAATAATGTGGTAGAAGTCATTAAACGATAATTCTTTGTTGCTTGCTTCGTCTCGAATAATTTCTCCAATTGTGTGTCGGTAATAGCTCATTTCTTCTAAAGCTAAATTTAGAGGGAGTTTACGATTAACGAGTAGGTTTGCAAATTCTTCTGCCCAACCTTTCACCATATCAGCAGCCGTGTCTTTCTCTACAAGGATAGATTCAGCATAAATTGTTAGAAGATCGATGCGGAATTTGGTTAGTTCTGTATTAATGTCATGAACAACTGCAAGGTTTTGTCTTTTCTTTTCCGCCAGTTCCTCCTTGCGGTTCATAATGACATCTCTGATAGCATGTAGTTGCTCATTGTTTACAAGTTGCATATCTTCGTGCTCCTTTTACGGTTCGTTATAGGAAGAATTTATCGTGTATTCTTCAGTATACAAATGTTTCTTTGAGAACTGAATATATGTTTTCGGCTATTATATCATAATCTATGCATGAATCTTTCTCTATTAAGAGGAAAGGAATGTCATTTTTTTTAGGAACTCAGTTTTTCAATCTTTGCTTAGTTGCTTATGAATGCTAATGGCGCTTAACGAATAGAGGATTAGATTGGTTAACTCTCTGACTTGCTAGTGAGCATAAGGAACCGATTTTGAAACAGACTTTGTTTACGCTATATTTGCTGTATGAATAAAGGGAAGTATGTGGTAGAGTGGGGACAAGCTATTATCAATTATTTACGGAGGCGCGGTATGCATAGAAATCAGGACTTATACGTTTTTTTTATGGACAGCATTCCACAATTAACAGAGGCCTGGTACGATTCGTTAGATAGAAATAAAAAACCGGGCATTTACTCCTCAGAGAACCCCGAAATAATTCAACAATTGAAACAACATAATTATGAGTTTCACCTTCATTTTTGTGAGCTTTTCATCGTAAGTGAACAAGAATTTAAAGCTAATTTTTTACCCTGGATAAAGAAAATCGTTCAAGACGTTATGTATCACGGTACTCCTCTTCACCTCATTATGCAAGAGTTTATGAAAAACAGAGAACTTTATTTTTCCTTTCTTGATACATACGCTTCCCAACATGAAGACATTACCCTCTCATTAACAATGGCTTATCAACGTTTAATAACTAACATGTTTGATCTGGTGATTTGTACCATTGCTGAAGAATCCCATGAGGCTACGCAGCTAAGATTAAAAGCACAACGGAAAACCATTGATGAGTTAAGTGCTCCTGTTATTAGCTTGAAAGAGTGTGATATTGCACTGTTACCTCTTATAGGAACGATTGATGAAAAACGAGCTCAGGTTATTTTAGAATCTACATTAGAACGTTGTATAAAAATGCAAGTTAAGAAACTGTATATTGATTTGTCAGGGACGATCATTGTAAGTAGCGTAGTTGGCCACCATCTTTCGCGATTAATTGGTGCGCTAAGACTGGTAGGAATTGAACCAGTCCTTTGTGGAATACGAGTAGAGATTGCAAAAAATGCGACTCAGCTTGGCTTTGTATTCGAAGGAATTGAAATAAAATCGAGTCTTTCTAAAGCTATCTCTATTTATTAATAGTGCTTTTGAAAAGGTAGCGCTTGCTATGTTTCGCTATTCGAACAGATATGTAGATCAATTGGAGTCACCCGGAAGCACTTCTACCAATGCATGGTGTCCGTTCAAAAACAACACAATATCGTATGCTGTACAATATAATAAAACCTTTAAATCCGTTGTTGAAACGAATGAAGTCAGTTATAACATCTGAACAATTAGGTCATGTTATTTTGCATCTAGCAAAAACAGGAAAGACAAAAGAGGTCCTAGAGAAAGAAATGTTAAAAGAAATGGCGTTATCCATTCAGGAATAGGCTGTGTTAGAAAGTTACTATGTTGCTTCCACCTAAAGAAATTATTTTATTTTCCCATTATATTGTAGTTTCTGGAGAAATGTATTTAAACAAACAAGCGCTTTCCTAAAATAAGGATTAGCGCTTGTTTCGATCTTAGTACATATTATTGAACAGCGAAGTCAGGCATTCGCTATATTCTCACTTGTTGAACATACGATGTTTACTGTAATATAAACCAAGTGCAACTATAGATAGATAGAGGAGTATTTATGAAGTTAAATGAGTTTACAATTGGACAGGTGTTTGAAACCAAGTCATTCACATTAACAAAAGAAGATATTATAAGATTTGCAGGAGAATTTGATCCTCAATATATGCATTTGGATGAGGATAAAGCAAATCAGGGAAGATTTAATGGAATCATTGCTTCTGGCATACAGACGTTAGCTATTTCATTCAAGCTTTGGGTTGAAATAGGAATCTATGGTGACGATGTCATTGCTGGAACACAGATGAATAATATAAAATTTATTAAGCCCGTATATCCAGGTGACGAATTGCACACTGTTGTTGAGGTTATTGATAAAAAAGAGAAGAAAAATGAGACAGGCATTCTCACTGTATTATTATCTACTTACAATGATACAGAAGAAAAAGTGTTTGAGGGTAATTTATCCGTATTGATAAATTTGTAAGAATTAATATTGTAATTCCTTCACTTTTTTCAATCGGGCCGTTCTTTTATAATGTGTCTTTATACGCTCTCATTCAGTAAGTCAGCGCGAGAATTGTACAATGATGGACTGTATTAGCAGCCCATTTTTCTTGGTCTTTAATTGTTTAAAGGAAAGGCTGACTTATGAAAGAATGTCTAAGGACCCCCCTTTTTTATCTAAGAAGAGTGGGTGTCAGCAGTTATTTCTTTAGAATCTTCTGTGAACGAGATTGACTTTAGCCTTGTTTTCTCAAGGTTTTACTGCATTCACAGTGAGAGAGGGAAAACCAATCTCGCCCCTGGTATTCCTCCGCTCGTTCTCCTTGGGACTATAAGTGATTCCTTCAGTATCGGCCCATTTATTTTAATGCAACATACCGCTCTCATCGAAATATTTCAGTAACTGGACCTCGTATCCAGCGCGTTCAAACATTCTTGTTAACGTATGATAGTTATGGAGGGTTTTATAACAATCGTTTGTATGGTTGTGAAAATCAAAGTTTTTAGTCTGTAAAGCGTGCTGATACGATGGATCTGGACAATACCCATCTGGAACGGAACAGCGGATGTAGCCAGACGATTGCAAGTAGGGCAAGCATAGCTTTGCAGCCTTGATACCCTCTTCGTATGTAAGACTTAGCTGCACATGTTCAGCTAAAATCGCTTTTATTGAATTTTTGTGGAATGTATTTCTCCACGTGTTTCCGTCTAATAGATTTCGTTCATTTTGCGGTGTATAAATCCAACTAGGAGTATTTATAGATTCTCCTGAGCCCATCATGATTTTTATGTCCCCTACTTCGTTGTTCATGTTATATCCCCAATCCTCGTGCGTAATGTTATTCTCCGTATATTTCGATATGCTTTGTTTGCATTCCTTTTTGCGATAATTCGTTAATTCATTAAAGGGATTTTTTTCGGGTGGTTGTTTATGACTGCGTTTTCCTTATTTTTAACTTTCTAAACTTCAATTAGCTTCTCTAAAGGAGAAATTGAGGATAAAAATGTAAAAAGTAGAAGGACTTAACCTACTTTTGATCTATAATTAGATCTGTATGGATACTAAAGGTCAATAAAGGAGGGAGCTTTGAGTTCTTGTTACCGATTATGGTAACTAGTGGAGAGTTAAATGTAATACAAAGAAATATCGCTATATGTAAATGGGGGAATTGAAGTGAAAAAAGGATTGAAGTTTCTACTAAGCCTTGTGCTCATAATTGGACTTCTAAGTGGGCTGAGCTTTCATGCACCGGTTCACGCAGCCACTACAAAGAAAATGTCTGTTCATTATATCAATGTGGGACAAGGTGATAGCACCTTAATTCGTGCGCCGTATGGTGAAAACATTCTAATCGATGGTGGAAATATTAACGGTAGTAACCTTGTCTCATATTTAAAGAAACAAGGAATTAAAACCATTGACATCATGATTTCGACACATCCGGATGCCGATCATATCGGTGGATTAGACGATGTACTAAAAGCATTTACGGTAAAGTCGGTGTACGCACCAAAGGTTAGTCATACGACACAGGCCTACGTGGACTTCTTGAAAGCCGTTCAGGCTGAAAAGTTAAGTATCAAGCCTGTACAAAAAGGCGTGAAGGTTCCTGTGAAGGGTGTTACGGCTACGTTTCTTGCACCAGTTAAAACGTACGATAAGGATTTAAATGACTGGAGCGCTGTACTACGCGTTGTTTACAACAAAAAATCATTCTTATTTACAGGTGATGCCGAACTTAAATCAGAAACAGATATGATTCAATCGAAGCAAGTACTAAAATCGGATGTACTTAAAGTCGGTCATCATGGGGCCAAAACGTCCACTGGCCAAGCGTTCCTAAACGCTGTTAAGCCATCTGTAGCCGTGATTTCAGTGGGAAAAGGAAACCGTTATGGTCATCCAACGACTGAAACCATTAATCGTTTAAAAGCTTCTAAAGTAGCCATTTATCGTACCGATTTACAAGGACATATTATTATCTCAACAGATGGAACCAAATTGTCCTTTAACACCGTAGCTGCCGTACCTGGTGGTGCTGCACCTGCACCAAAACCAGCACCAGCACCGAAGCCTACTCCTGCTCCAAGTACGTATAAGTTAGTAGCAACACTTGATAATACGAAACCGAAGCAAAATGGAACCGTTCATCTTACCGTAAAAGGGTTACCTGCCGGCTCGTACAAAGCTGTATTCCATTATAAGAGTAAGGATACGATATATAACAGAACCATCAGTAAAGCCATCCCGGTTAAAATTGGACGTTCAGCTAAAGGCTTTAAAGTAGTGGTGGATGTTTCAAGTACTTATAAAGGGAAGACATATAAAGCTCAAACATCTTTTGTACCCCAGTAAAGGAGAGATCATATGAGAGGCATTGTGGATCACCTGGAAGGCGAAATTGTCGTCATTGAAATAAATGGACAAACTCAAGACTTTAACCGCAGTATATTTAGCGAAGAGGTCGAAGTTGGGGATGTTGTTGAAATTAACGATAATACAGGAGTCGTTTTAAAAGACCAAACCGAAAAGCGTCGAGCTGAGGTTCAAAAACTGATGGATGAGTTGTTCGAATAAAACTTATGTAAAGAAAGGACTTTCTAGCACATAGAAAGTCCTTTTTTATAAAAATCCTACTATTAAAGGTAAATCTTTAATATTTATAGCAAGTCATGCTGGGAATATTTCTTTCTCGTTAGAAGGTATAAAGAATAAACGACTAACAAGACAAGTAGAGCAATGGGAATAAGAATAGGCTCAATTAAATTGCCAAACGTTGAAGATGTTAAAAAAAATACACCAGTACTGATGATAGTAATACCAATAAACAGCGCAATATTTGTTATAATGAAATTCTTTATGTTTTGTAAATTTCGTTTATAACAACACACTACCATTGTGAGTAAAAACAAACCTAAAAACATTCTACCGGTATTTGTTGTCCATTGAGAAAGGTTAGAAAACCTATCGAAATCCGACTCTGTTGGAGAGTTGTTTGATAACATAAAGTTTTTTGGAGTAAAACGATAACTATCTAGCCACAAGTAAACAACATAAAATATTAACATGAATGCGGTGTACAAAGAAAAAAAGAGTTTGTTAAATTGAGAAATAAATTTCAAAACCTCACCTCTTTTGATAATGAATTACTGTAATACGGATGGATGAGCTGAAAACGTATCAGTGTGACTTCCAAAGTTACAGTTTAAACCTATAGGAAGACTTCCGACTGAAACTCCTAATACGGCTCTCATTGAATAATTGGTATAGAATGTAGCTGAAGTACTAGAATGAGAGTTTCGGGTAAATAACCCTTCTAAAGCGGGTGAAAACATTGCCCCAAAATTTGCATTGCTGAGAGTAACCCTAGGACCACTTACGCTAGTAACATTAAATGGAGGAGATGTTTGATACGAAAAACTACCGGTTAGAGTTACCGTCCATTCTTTTGTGAATGTTTTAGTAGCATCTGTTGCACGATGATAAAATATTTTTGAAACGTTTTCACCTTTAATACCAACTAAAGACTTGATGCCTAGTTCTTTGTATTGTTTGGCACTCATTTCTGTCTGATTTGTAACAGAAATGGACAAGTCATCATTGACTATTTTGTCTTGAATCGACTTATAGTCGTTTATAGAATAATACTGACTAGCGTAGTTAATAAATCCTTGTGTCATATCATATCCTTTTGAATCTAATACAGTCAATCCGTCTAAATTATTATATGCTTGATCGATAAAGTCAGTAAAAACTTTGCTTACCTCCTCATCACTGTCTTTTACCACTGAAGCTGCAGCTGAAGGTGTGAATATGTACCCGAAACCCAGAATTAAAACTAAGAAACTTATTAACCTCTTCATTCTATTTCCTCCCTTTGTTACTATTTATTACCAATATAAATGTTAGTCTATTTAGTTGTTTTAAACAACCTAAAAATTATAAATTTTCAAAAAATAGTTCTTTATTACTAGTGTTAAAAGAGTTTAAAAAACTATGTCAGTTAAGTTTTCGGGTCATTTGAAATGAGAACAATATATCATGAAAATGAAAGAGGTTGTTTCGCTAACGTTCAAAGAATAGCTCTTGACTCTAAGAAGGATAGTAATAAATGAATGCCACGTTTTAAAAGTGAATATGTCCTTTATATTTTTTCTTCATCAAATAAGAACCACGCAGGAAAGGGATTTCATAGAGCATTTCGCCGTAATCTTTGAGGACTGGTTATTATTTTAGCTATCGCGCAGGTATGCGGATTGAATATAGAGAAAGGTAAAAGAAAGAAAATGCAATGACAAGGAGATGATCAACTAATGATGACGGAAGCTTACAGAATGCTGTATGAAATTGAAGTAGGATTACGAGAACGGGCTGAGGAAATTATGAACAGACATCATGGCCCTCTATGGCGGCGGAAATTATACGAAGAAAGAAAAGAACACTTTTACCACACGCTATCTTTATTCGGTAAGTACGAACAGCTTCAAACCTTCTTTACACCCTCAGAACGATCCCGCCTTTATAAACTTATCCCAATACGCAATAAGATCTGTCATATGCAGCTACTGACTATAGAAGAGTATGGTTTTTTAGTGTCTTGCTATTCGCTTGTCACTAGTTCTTTGGACGACCATCTATCGTCTGTTCAATCAGTTACATCGTCCACTTAGTTAGGAACTCTTTACATTGTAAGTATGTTTAACGAAACAACATGGTTTTGTTCTAGTAAAAAAGCACCTCTTTAATTCAATAAGAGGTGCTTTTGACTTTATAGCGAGAAATCGATTGTCCTTTGTGCAGGTTTGTTAAGCAACAGGTCCGTATTAAATTCCACTGTATAATGGTTAGGAAGATGAGTCTATTGAATTAATTATAAAGTATCCAAAGTATACTTAACCTTTTTCAACCTCTCTGAAAACCACTCCACAATTTGCTCTTTTTGATTTTCCATAGTTAAGAAATTAATCAATGGTGTTTCATACCAAGCCCATGCTTTTCCTTCATCGTTTTCAAACTCATAAAAATCAAATTTATCTTTGTTTTCTTCATAGTGTTGCTCTATTTTATCTGCAAACTCTTTGTCTTTTTTACGGTAAACCTGTACGAAAAGGAGAGGAGGGGTTTGCTCTTCATCTTCCAATTCAAATCCCATCATAATCTCTATATTTTGTCCATTATACCTATTTGTCCAAAGTGAGTAACGATTAAATGTAGGGATCTGTTTAAGACGCTCGAAATCTCTTTGATAAGGTGCACCAAAAAGTTCGGTAAATGTTCCTTTAATCAAATCTAATATTTCATCCATTTTTGTGATGACGCTATATATTCCTTTCATTGTCATCATATCTTCAATGCTAAAATCTTTAACACCTGCCATATTTTCACCTCTTAATAGTTCTAGAAATGCTTGAATTAGATCTGTTTTCTCTTGTTTATCAAAAAACTCATATATTCTTTGCCAACGGAATTGATAAAATGAACATTCCTTTATTTTTTTTGGATCATATAGTTTTGTGCAATACCGTAAATACGTCTCTTTCTTCATTTCAGATTTTTGATTCTGTAAAACAGCAACGTAACGCTCCAATTGTCGTTTTCCTTCTCCACTTGCTACCTTGTTCTCTAAAAAACAAATAGATGAAGTGTTTTCAAAAACAAGATCAATGATGCAATTCTGATCAAAAGGAAGTGAAAAAGGAACCTGTGACTCCACTTTAAAATCATGTCCGTTAATTAGTAAGACTTCATTTACAAAACGATCGAGCAGCTGCTGGTCAGATTGTAGAATGCCTATTACTATTTCAGTTACAAAGTCCTCTAGGGGCGTTTTTCCTGATTTATCATTTTGACCGAGAAGACCCCCACCTCAAGGAACGATACGGGCGTAGACCAGTTAGTAGGTGGGGGATGAATCGGTCTTTTTCACCCCGAGGGGGTGTTGCATTTTCTTCCTTGTTTGGTACAATAAGAGAACTAGAACACCAGTTCTTAAGTGGAAAGACCTAAACAGAAAGGAGGAAAACCACGTGATTCTAAAGGCATTTAAATTTCGTCTCTACCCTAATCCAACTCAACAACAGCTCATTCGTCAGACATTTGGATCAGCTCGCTTTGTGTTTAATTTTTTCTTAGCTCAACAAGAGCGTCAAGTAGATCAATATTGGGCAATCATCAATGAAATGGTCCA
>NZ_LILC01000020.1 GCF_001274935.1 Priestia koreensis
AATATACCATAGATTAAGGAAATTATTTAAATTGATATACCATTTTTTAATGATTTCCTATTTTAATTTCTTTTTTTGTTTTTTTCTTCTTCCATTTCTTTTATGATCTTTTTTAACATTTCATTAGTTTCAGAAACATCTACACCTCTTTTTACAGCTGCTTCTATAATTGCAAAATGAATTAATAAGGCCACACAGCTTAAAAATATAATTAGACCTATACTCATATAATTCGACTCCTTTTTACAAAAAAAGTATTTATTACCATATTTTAGTGTTAAAATGAAAGTTGTAAAAAAAATAAGGGGGAAATTTTATATGTTTAAGTCAAAATTATTGCTTGGTTCTCTGACAGCATTTGCATTAGCATTTGCTATCCAGACTTCTAACGCACATGCTGATGAAGTAGTTACAAAAAATTCTAATGGTATTGAAATTACAGAAACTGAATACCAAAACCTAACTAATTTAGGTTTTTCTGATCTGGCAATTAATCAAATGGATCAAGAAGCTTTCGATGAAAATAAAGATCTAAAGGTAGATTCACAAGTCGAAACTACTAAATATTATGAAGTTAAGGAATCTACAGATTCAAATAACAATTTATCTACTAATTTTAAGAATAAAATGTTAAATAATAAGAATGATAATAATGATAATTATACAACTACTGAATTAACTAAAGAGGAATATTATAAAAGAGTTAATAAAGTGAAATCCGAAGAACAGAATACTAATCAGTCTGTATTGAAGAACGGTTCTAAAACTTTAGCAGCGAATGATACTAGTTCTACAAGTTACCGTAAGCTTACAACTTCTATTCAAAGAATAGGTACTACGCTTAGACTATTTGATGAATTTGTATGGGATGTAGTTCCTTCTACAAGAAGTTATGATGTTCTTACAACTTCTATTGACTCCACGTTTTCTCCTGTAGCTGGTAGTCAGCACGGGCAACAAATATGGTCATATACTCACCCTAAATTAGGCGGGTTCTATGGAGATAATGCGGTCTACAATAGCAGCAGTACAACTTGGAACAAACAAAGTGCTGGATATGGAGTAAAAATGAATCTGAAAGACGATACAAGTACACTTAGAGTAACAGAATTAGAAGGTTATATGTACTACAATATCACTAGAAATTCTTCTGTAATACCTAAATTAGTTAATGCCTATGGTAACTATTCTCATGCAAAGTCCACAGTAAGTTCAAGTTATTCGTATAGTCTTTCATTTGGAGGTCCGGCCATCGGATGGTCAGGAGTTTCAAGTACAAGTTTTGATCAATTAACTACTCACGCTCAAACAGGATATTGATTTTTAAAAACACCTTTAGGATTCATAAATTCTAAAGGTGTTTTTTTATCGTTCTATTCTTCTTTCCTTTTTCTTTCGGTTTCCCTTCTTTAATTTATCTTGTTCTTCAAGTTGTTTTGCATGTTCAATTCCTTGTATAATACTTTCTAAAAAACTAGTATTTAATCCGGCTCCACTTTTATAATTTCCAGTTTCCGCATGTGATATATATTTTTCTGCTTTTGATTTTTCAGCTATTGTTGTATCCATTGCATTTTTTGAAGAAATGAAGGATTCCTTATCTTCAAATCCTAATTGTGCAATCATCTTTTTACATACTTTCAGTTGTTCTAAATCTTGCTTATATTCATTTTTTCTTTCTTTAGAGAACATGATCTTTCCTTTCAAGAAAGGATTTTCTCCTATTTTATCAATCTTATGCTGCAATTGCTCTAATTGTTTATAGTACAATTCAGCAGTGCGAATTCTCTGTAGTTCTTTATTAATATTTTTTATTTGCTCTGTAAGTTCCATTTTGACTTCATGGCGAGCTTGTATTATGGATTTTATAGATTCAATTGAATAATATTTACCCGTTTTATTTTTAATTTCTTTAAGTTTCATGGCAGTTTCATAACTAACATACTGGCCAGTTGTTTTTAAATTAGGATATATAGATACAATTTCTCTAATTTTAGATTGTTTAATTGCCTTTTCAGCTTGATTAAGGATGACTGTTTGAGTTTTAATCTCTTGTTTTTGTTTATGGATACTATTTGTCTTTTCATCATATTCGATCTTGAAATCTCTTGCTTTAATAAAGAATTCATTCACATTAGAGAAGTTTAACTTTTCTCTATAGTAATTAAGCTTTTCATCTACAGCTTGATAATCAGATTGGAGTTTACTGAGTTCCTTTTCAAAACGCTCTTTTCTAAAACGATTTTCTCTGATCTTTAACGGATTTAACCAATTTATTTCTTTAATACCTTCTTGTTTGTGTTTAATAGCGTTTTGAAGATATTCTTGTTTATCGATGTAAGATTGTGCTTTTTCGAATGTTTCATGTTTCCAGTCTAGATAATTTTGAGATTGGCTTAGACCATTTTTCCATTGATTAATTTGTTCTCTCCGTTTCTCAATACTTTCAATTGTGACATATCCTTTTACAACTGAAACAGCTTTCGTAATATCTATCTTTTCAGCCGGAGTTAAAAAATGTTGATCTTTTTTTTCTTTGACAATTTCCTTCTGCAATCTGGCTTTTTCCTCACGATAAGCTTGAAGGTCAGTGACAACACGATTATATTCCTGGCGTTCACGATTAATGGTTCCTCGATTGGTTTTCTTTCCTTCCTTTTCCATAGAAGCTGCAACGTGGCCTAAATGAATAGTTGGCAACTGTTCTAATCCGCGAGCTTCATGCGAAAGGTGAGAAATCCGTTCGTTAACTCCTTGCAGATCAAGAGCTTGATTGGCATAATTTGCCCATTGCTCTCTCCATTGATTTAATAATTTACGATCATTCCAGTCTCTATTTTTAACAGTAAATCCATCTTTCGAAATTTCACGTGTTGTTAGCATTACATGAGCATGTGGATTTTCTTTATCATCACGATGAATTGCAATATCAGCTATCATGCCTTTATTAACAAATTGACTTTGAACAAATTGTTTGATGAGATCTGTTTGTTGATTAGCTGATAATTCTCTTGGTAAGGCAATATTAATTTCTCTCGCTAATTGTGAGTTTTTACGTGTTTCAGCCTTTTCTACTTCGTTCCATAAACGGTTACGATCATATACCCATGAAGGGGATTGAGATGGGGATAAAATTATGGCTTCAGGTTGTACTTTTCGAGCATAATATTTGTTCTCACCTGTACGTTCATCAAGTAATCGTTCACCAGAACGATAAGCAGCAGAAGCGACTGCTGATTGTCCTCTGCTACGTGAAATAACTTGTGCTGAAAAATGATAGATCGCCATGAATTTCTCCCCCTTTCAAATGTCGCTACACGAATCCATAAATTGACCTTTATAAAAAAGAAATATCGTAAGATGGTTCTTTTTTATAAAGGTTTCGCCTAAAGGCGATTATATTTTGCTTCCGTAAGGAAGATGATTTATTTTTTTTGTTCCGAAGGAACCGCACACAAACGTAGTTTGTATAAGTGCGCCCTTATCTCTTTGATCTAAGGGAGATTATAACACACAAGCTGTGAATCATCTAGGATATTATTCTAGTTTTTTCCTTTTTTATAAGGTAGAATTATCATCATGAAGATAGCTTAAAGGGAGTGATAATTAATGGTTAGAAAAACAGATGAAGAACGCTTATTAGAATTAGAAAATAAAATGAAAGAGATGGAGGCAAAGAAACAGCAAATTGCTCAACGTTTAAAAGAAAAAGAGAGAAAAGAGAGAACTAGAAGATTAATACAAATAGGAGCTATATTTGAAAAACACTTTGAGATCCAAGGAGAAGAAGAAGCAGAAAAAGTTGCATTATATTTAAAGAGTGTATTTACAAAGAACAGAGATAAAATTGCCAATATGACAAAAGATCAATTAAATCAATTAAGAGAAGAACAGACAAATAGAACCTAATTACCAAGTAGCCTTAAGGATAAATAAGTTGCCTTAAGGCAACCTATTTTTTTACTTCGAAATAACTTAATTAGATGTTTGGGTATATTTTATTACTGTGCTGGTAATAGTATGTTTTTACCTCGTTTTTATCATAAATTTTCATTAGTAACTCTTCTTTTTAGTAACTTACCATTTTCTTTAGGGGTAAGTTTTTTCACGCTTTACTTTTAGTAACTTTTATAATATATTTATAAGTAACTTAAAATAAGGATGTGTGATGAATCAATGTTAAAAGTACTTGATTTCCATAAAAAATTGTATGACAAACGTTGGAATAATGATAAAACTTATCTTTATTTTACGATGGAACAAATGGAGACAGAATTTTCTCATCTAGCTAGTGAAGAAGGATTAACGGAGGAACAACTTCAAGAAATGTTGGAGCAATTATATATTCCACCTTACAAATATGATTTATTACCTGAACATCTTAGACATTCTGAATCTGCTAAAAGAGAAACCTTAGGGCGTCCAAGTATTGGTCTGACTAAAAAAGTATCAATTACCCTTCCAGAAGACATTTGGAACCGAATCAATCGAGAAATTGAGGAAGTGAATGATTTAAAATCAATGTCTGCTTACTTTAGAAAAATGGCACTTGATCATTTTAAAAGGAGTTTATAAGAATGATTTGTTCTTATTGTGAAAAAGAAAATTTGGTTTCAGCAGATCTTTGCTACTTTTGCCAAGCTCCTTTAAATAAAAAAAGACCTAGATTAAAAGAGCTTGTATTTATTGAGCAAGCTGAATTGTCTTATCAGCATCTTATCGAATTTCATACTTATGATATTCTTGTATTATTACGTTTGGTCAGAGAAGAGAGGTCTAAATCGTATAATTTAATGAGGACGCTCCAGAAAGCTCCTGAAGGCTTGGTAGTAGACAATGATACATTATCCTATGCTGAGAGTGAATATCAACGTTATACGGCGCGTATGAAGGTTCTAGAAGGTATATTGATTGATCGCATGGGATATAAACCGAAACGAGTTGACAATCATCTCCTGGAAAAATTGAGAGTTAAGATCGAAAAACCATAGAAAGAGGAAATTTTTAAGAAAATGTCGAAATTAGAAGAGATACAGAAAAACCGCCCTTGCTTTGGACGGCAGGCGGTTTCTGTAAAAGTTCAAGGGAATTAGTCCCTTTATTTGAATTGTTATAACAATATTCTATCATAAAGAGATTAATTCCTGCTACATAGGGGAGAGAAAAAGTAGTGGGAAAAAATATTATCAATTTTGAACAAGCTGAAAGAAATGCCAGAAAAAGAGATTTTGAAAATGATTCTAAAGATAGATTAAAAGCAGAGGAATTGAAGAAATCATTATTACAAACACTTAAAGAGCTTACTGGCGAAGAGCATTTTATCGGGACCAGTAAAGATCCATTTGCAGGGGAGCCCTTTAATCAAACGATGCATAGGAATTTGGATTTATTAAATCAAATTGGATATTTAACTCAAGCGGAGGAAAGTTTCCTTTTTAGAATTCAAGCTTATTTAGAGTTTAAGAGTAATGTTATCATTTGTAGAGAAGATAAATTTAAGAGAAAAAAGAAAAATATAGAAGATGATTTTGAATTACCTAAAGCAGCAACAGTTTCTGAAATTGCGGAAATGATAGGTAAATCAAGACAAAAAACGTCAGCTATTATGAATTCTTTAAAAGAAAAAGAGATTTTACTTAATCCTGAAGGTGCGGGCCAAGTTACAGAAAATGGACGTACTGTTAGTCCCAGGACGTGGATTGTAAATCCTTATATAATGATTTGTGCACCCAGAAAGAATAATGTACAGTTAGACAAATTAACCATGCGGTTATTCCAGCATTCTTTAAAAAATTTAAAAGATCAAAAGGGTAAAAAGGTTAATTTACCTGCTAGATTTTTTTAAAAAGCTATAGTTTTATATAGCTTTTTTATATTGAGAAAATCTAAAAAAGGTTTTTTTTAGGTGTCACGAAAAGGTGACAAAAACATATAAAAGTGTCACGAAAAGGTGACACCTTAAAAACCTCCTTCAGCCTATATATATCAAGGGTTTAAGGAGGTTTTTAAAAGTCTTTTCTATTATCACTATTATTTAATAGTGGTTCGCTAATTGTTTTTCAATACCCAAATTAATATATTTCTCGTAATATCTTTAGCCTTAAGGCTAAAGATAACACCTTTAAGGTGTTTGTTCTTAAGGTTTTTAAAAGTCTTTTATTGCTACTATTGGTCTATTACTAATATAATGGTTATATTACATTTAATTCTATAAAAGTAGGAAAGAGGTAATTTATTTGAGACTGAGTGAACACTTTGGTTTAAGTAATTTGCAACAAAAAGATTTAGATTTTGTTAACGTAAATTTGAATAAAGATAATAAATTATTTATTGATCCTGCTCAAATAGAAGTTAGAAATGGCGAATGGTTCAAAACTTCCGCGCACATAGTAAATGACTTCTTTTCAACTATTTTAAACTTATACAAAAGCGGTCAAGAAAATGAAGCTAAACTTCTTTTTAATCATGCTCATGAACCAAATGAAACAAAGTTAGGCTTATCTAGAGGAAAACCTAATGGTAAAGGTAGTTCACCTGAAAAATTAATAGAAATTTTTGACCAAGTTAAAGAACAAAAGCTAATTGAAGATGGACTAATAAATAACTACGAGGATTTTACAATTTTTGTTGAAGATTTCGCAGAAGATAGAATGTCTGATCTTGTAACTAATTTATTAAGACAGCAGCTAGCTATCTACACTGTAGAGCAATGTGAAAAACTTGGTCTTATATTGACTGATGTTCCAGTAAATATTGGTGTTTGTTGGGATCCATATGAACATAAATGGGTTAAGGTTCATACTAGGGCCCTGGTAGTAGACGGAAAGCTTGTATTATTGGTACCAAAAAGCATAATTGTAAAAAAGTATATGTATTCAGTAGATAAATATCTTTCAAATACAATTTTTAAATGGCGTCAAGATTATCATTTAAAAACCGACTCTAGACTGGTAACTAAAAAATTTATAAAGAGACATGAGAAGATTGTTTCCTATCCTCCAAGTATGGATACTTTGAGAAAAAAAGAAATAAAAGAAATGGATTTAAAAAGTAAAACCTATGCTATAAAAATGACCAAAGAAAAGTTAGATTTGATTAAAAGATTCAAAGAAAGTGTCAAAAATGCATTGCTAGGTACAAATAATAACAGTTTAACTGATGATGAAATAAACAATCTTATTGATGATGATAAAAAATAATTAAAAAACCAAAACCCTGAATATATTGAGGGTTTTGGTTTTTTAATTAACAGCCATTAATAGAATGATAGAAAATGTTGACATTAGACAAATTCTATTATATTATGATAAAAGGAACCATCTAGGGAAAAAAATAGCTGATTTAATATTCTGAAAATTTTAATCGGCAAAATTTTAATACCCTTTTTGGGTACTTTTTGCGTTTTTTATTTTTGGAGTTTACCAAGGAACTTTATCCTTGTTTATATACATTTGGTTCTCACGCCATGCAAAGTGTAAATAATTTAGAAGGGATTTGATAATCATGCAGTATTTTGCTTACCCGTCTTCTTTGCTTAGCTTCACAAGCATTGGTTGCTTGTTGGAGGTGAGTATTTCATGAGAAAAATCGATTTAAAGGATGTGTATCTTTTATTTTTCGGCTTAGTTATTGGACTAGCTGCTGCCGAAGTAGTTACTGACTACATTCCAAAAGTAGTTATCTTTGGATTAACTGTTGGTACTGGTGTTGCCTCTTTAGTAGTTTTTCTACTTTTAACATTGATGGTAATTTTGTTGGAAAAAGCTTATTACAGAATAGTTTCCAAGATTGCAGAAGATGTTAGAAAGAATCTTGAACAATAAATCCCCATTTATTGTTTTGTTAGATCCACCTATCCCCATAGGTGGTTTTTTTTTAATTCTGTAAAGAATTCTTTGATCATATCATACTATGACTAATATTTAGAAAAGTTAAGGATATTTTAATTGAAAAAAGTGCTGTTTTTTATATAAAAATATAATATCATACACTGTTAAATATATACTAACAAAAAAACATTAGTTTTAACAAGTTTTTTTTTGGAATTTGCTTAAAAAAAGAAAAAGAAAAGTGTATATATACTATTTATCCTAAAAAACATAGGATTATACCCACAACTACAAAAAAATATACCATAGATTAAGGAAATTATTTAAATTGATATACCATTTTTTAATGATTTCCTATTTTAATTTCTTTTTTT
>NZ_LILC01000024.1 GCF_001274935.1 Priestia koreensis
CAAAAGCGGTGATAGTTTACTTCTCGTAAACTATCACCGCTTTTTTCATCTCAGAGGAGGGGTTTTGTCCCAGCCTCTTTGTGATTTACAGATTAAATGCACCTTGCTTCTCAGAAGCAGAAATCTCTTCAAATGTAATTTTTTGTTTGCCCCTAAGGTTCTCTAATTGAAGCTTTGGAGACGGCATTACGTAATCATATTCAATACCAGCAAATGATTTTAAGATAGCCTCAAACACAATTTGTGCGCCTTGTGGAGGTACGGCCATCCCAATCTGTTTTCTCACCGCTTCTTTACTACCCACAAATTCAAAGTTATCAGGGAATGTTTGGAGACGTGCGCGTTCTCGATTGGTTAAAGCGCGTAATTCCTCCCAATGGTACATATGTGTACCACCGCCGCCGCTGCCAGTTACTGTGTAAGCAGGCTTTTCTGGGTCCAGACGTTTATAAATTGAACTTAAACGAGCGCCTTTTACTTTTAATTGGAGCTCTTCAGGAATACCTGGATACCATGCGTTACTTCCAGGTGGGATAAAGCTAAGCATTTTCTTAACTTTTTCTGTGTGTCTAGGAAATTCATTATTTGGTGCATCCTCAGGAATAGGTGGAACTGTAATTGCTTCTTTTGATGTTTTGTATTCAGTGGAAGCTAATGTAGTAGGCGCTGGAACCTTAAACTCAATCCCTTGTTCAAATAAATCATTTCTAATACCTACTATAATAATTCGGTGTCTAGACTGAGGAACGCCATATTCTTGAAACTTGTACAAATGGGGGGTAAGTTGATAGCCACACTCTTCAAGTTCCGTTAGAATTTGAATAAAAGCTTGTCCTTCATTAGCACTTTGAAGACCACCAACATTCTCCGCTACAAAGAATTTAGGTTGATAGTCTCTTAATACCTTTACTCCATATGTATATAGAGGGCCATAAGTTCCGTCTAAACCGTGTTTCTGACCGACTTGGCTATAATCATTACAAGGGAAACCAAATGCAAAGCAGTCTATATCCCCAAGAATAGATTTATCACCAATTGGTAAATCTTGAACCGGTCCACAATGTACGGAAGGATCGTTTGGATCTTCGCAAATATTTAATTTATATGTTTCACATGCTGTAGAATCAAAGTCATTTGACCACAGATGTTTGATTTCCCACTTTTCTCCAGTCTCGGGGTGGACGATCTTTGCATTCTTTGCTGCTAAGCTTAAACCACCTGGTCCGTTGAAAAGTTCTCCTTTTTTAAATATCAACGAGTATCACTCCTTTATAATAATGAACAAAAAACGAAAGTATGTTCTTGCATACTACTATGCTAACTATTGTACACCTTTCAATCAAAAAAAGCAGCCCCAATGATAATTAAACCCTGTTTATTTTTGCAATAAAAAAACTAGATACCATATTGGTACCTAGTTTGATGATGGTTGTAATGAAGAAGACTTCTGCTTTACCATTTCTGATACGTGTTCGTAGCCTTTATTTATAAAACAAGAAACAAACATTTCTTTTCTTGCTTCATAAGTCAAATCGTTATCTAAGCAGTAGTCTAAGAACCCTAAAAGAGAATTGGCAGAAAAGATAGCTCCTTGAGGATTTAGACTTGGATCAATAGCATCTACTTTTTCTGTTACACGTTGTAAATTACGTTCTCCGCCCCATTTGCTAGCTGTAATATAGCCAAAGTACTTCACAGATTTACCGTCATAGCCATTGTAAGTAGGAATATACTCCGAAGCCATATGCGAAGCAAGGTGGGCTGATAGATTGAATTTATTTCGATAGTTTTTGGCGTCTAAAATGCATACGGTTTGATCATCGATATGTATTAAAATCTCAATTTGTGTTTGTACATTTAATTGAACAGGTTTCGGACGCAAAATGGTATGAAAACCTATGGATTGTAGGATCTTGGCAGTTTTTTCTTCAAATACTAAATTATTTTCTTCAAATAAGTAAGATTCGACAAATTCGTCATTTAGTGCTGAGTACTCTTGTTCTTTTATTAGAAGAGCAAACTTTTCAGCATCACTTTGGGATAACTCATGTTGCAAAGTCTTTTTAATATCTTCAATTGTAAGTTCTTTAAGTGAGGGAAAGGAACTTAACAAGCGCTCTACTTTATTTAGCATCTTCTTTTGGTTTGTTGCAGGTGCAATAGTACCAAATGAACTTGCTTTGTAACTATCTACATCTAAGCCAGCATTTTCAGCGAATCGTTCATGAGAAATTAAATAACGTTTGTTAAATGGATACCTTCCTTCAATCTCCTCTAATCTTTTGGTTGTTAGCTCTTGTTGCTCAGAGGGGATACGTAAAAATTGTCCTCTAACGTATTCAGACATGCCTGTATAGCCACATAACATCATAAAGGTATGAGCGACATCACCATGTGCCGCTGCAAAGTCTCGAGCACCTTTATCAGAACGTTCACGATGATCGTAGTTTGTTGCAATTTCTTTTTTCATCTCTGCCTTTTCAGTTTCTGTTGCTGATCTATATGCGAGTATCTTTTGAGTCACCTGTATTAATTGATTATCTTTTTGTGCTGTCAGAGCAAAGAATGTTATTTCTTCTTTGGTAATATAGTAATTTAATTGCTTTTGGTTAGCGAGTCTTAAAAGAAAGCGTGCAGGAAAAATCTTAAATCCGACTTCAAACTTAGGACGAAACCCTGTCTCAAGAAAGTAAGCGTTTGGGATTTGAAGAGTCAGAATTTGTTTAGACGTATTTTCATGGATTTTAGTTCCATCCAGCAGAGCCTTACCAACCTTAGTAAGTGCTAGTTGTCCATTTGGAGAAGTGTACACATAACCAAATGTTCTAAGCATAGCCGCCCAGGTTCTTCCTCCAGATCCATCGAGGCTTATATTTTCCCGTTTTAATTCGTTTAAAGCTAACACTTCTTCATACCGCTTATGAAGTGTCCTATTCTTTGACCATATTGCAGTGAAATTATCTGTAGCGGTTTTTAAAGCGTGTAAAGCATCAACGTGGAAATTTGGATCTCTTTCCGGCCGTGTAATAAACCATACTTTTCTCTCTCCCAATTCTTAATCCCCCGGTCATTTAATTAGATAGTAATGCTTGAATATCTACATATAATAATTTCTCATCGCTTGTAAGTTTGTTTTTTTCATTCAATGCAGCCCAATCTGCTAGCAAATCACTAAAAAGGGAGGGTTGTGACAAAATAAATGTTTGGATAGACTGTTCATTTTCATCCACTAAGCTACTTAATGTGCTGGAAATTTGAATGATTTGTTTGTCAAATAGATCAGTTAATTGGTAAGAGCTTATATTTACTTTTTCATTTAACACTCCAAATACTTTTGCTAGGGAAGAGATGGTAATATCTTCACTGTTGTTATAGGCATCGTTAAACCAATTGGAAGACTGGCCAGATCTCTCGCTAAGTTCTCTATGAGACATACCTGCTTTACGAATAATTTTATTAAGATTGTTCATTAAATTAAAAATGAGTGCTTTGCGCATAAGCTTTTTTAGTGTGAGAATTTCTATAGGTGACATCCTTTCTGGAAAAATAATACTTATATGGATATTATAATCGCGCCATAAAACCAACAAATCACCTATATAGGTGATTTGTTGGTTTTGATAGATTATTTTATTATACAGTTGTAATTTAATTAAAAGTATTGCTTACAACAAATCTGTCAATCACTTACTAATTATTTTGTTGTAGGGTTTTCAAGAAAAGAACGATAGAAAAAACGGGATAGTACACAATGATAAGGATATATTGATTCACGAGCATATTAAAGAAGAAAAGAGGGGGAAATATGAAAGGTTTTGAACTCCAAAGAGCCTCCAACGTTATCGTTACAGACTTTTTTGACTAACTATCATAATACAGCAATGACTCTAATGGAACTATAACTAATACAGCAATGGCTTTAGTGATTATAACAATTATATCATATATTCTTTGTTATATATCTGAGATTTCTTATTAATTACACACCTATAATATCAAATACATAATTTCATATTGTGTAGTACGTTTTCTGTAATTGATGATGTAGATGTTCCATTTATAATATCGTTTAAATCGGATTGTTGATAAGTACCCTTATATTTGCAGATAGTATGAAGGAACGCATTAATATGGCCTAAATTCTTTAGAAGAGTTTGTCCTTCGTACCTATTAAATTAATTAGGGGTTCTCCAATGTCTTCTTTAGTAGAGCCTGTAAGTTGTCTACCCTATCTCGCGACAAAGCTATCTCTTAAAAATTCGTCAATGCGCTCAATGCTATGGGGTTTGGTTCTCAACATAAAAATATTCATTTACTCAGTCCCTTCATTCCTAAATCGACTAAAATTAACTAAAAACTTATTAGTTGGTTCACCAGTTATATGTAATTTTTTATTTATTTTTCAAAAATAACTTTAAGTTTTTTAATGGTTATTTTGTTAAAATAAGGATGATGAAATAAGCAACTATTACTAACTATATAGGTATTAACAGTCAAAAATAAAATTGAAAGTTCACAAGTTCTAAACAATAATACAAATAAAATTGGAGAAGTAAACAATGAATATTCAAGAAGCAATAAAGGATAATCGAGTTAACGACGTAATCCATTACATACAGGATCATGAAAAGGAATTAATCAATGGAGATAGGAGAATAGATCCTTTGCACTTGGCATTAAAATTTAATTGTCACTCTCTTATTCAATATTTATTTAATATTGACTATCACCTGAAATGTAATGAAACTAAGCAAAGAACCTTTTTGAAGGATGCAGCACATTATAATCACCTTGAACCTCTCATTAAATTAGTAAAAGATGTTCCCTATTCAAAGGATACATTGACTTATTCGCTACGCGATGTAGCAAGTAAATCCGATATATATTGCGTAAGAATTCTTTTAGATGCAGGAGCGGAGTTCTCTACAAATAATTTCAGTGCTTTAGTGTCTGCTATCCAATGTGAAAATAGAGATGTTTCATTATTTTTAGCCGGAGAACTAAAGGATTTACAGGTAAGAGGATGGCGGGGATTTTCACTATTGCATTATGCTGCTGAATGTTCTAGAGATGAATTAATATTGCAATATCTTTTGTATCGAGAATTAGATGTTAATTTGCCAAATGAAGACGGACAAACTCCTCTTATGTTGTCTTTATTCAGTATAGAATTGGATGCTGAGAATCAATTTTTTGAGTTCGCTGTGGAGTTACTAAAAGCTGGGGCAGATCCTAACATTCAAGATAAGTCGGGACACACAGTACTAATGAGTGCTTGTTGGTTTGAAGGGTATGCCTCTTATGGGGATAATTACATTATAGAATACATGGAGATGCTCATTTTAAACGGTGCTGATATTAAGTTGAAAAATAATAAATCCCAAACAGCTCTCGATATTGCAAAAGAATACCAGTTTGATAAGGCAATTGAACTTTTAGAAAAATATCATAATCAATCAATTAAAATTCCAGATATGAATGTAGATGAAAATAACAATTCTGCGGTAAGTACAAGTAACTTTCCATTGACTTCGTTTCTTAGCGAACAAGGTTATACAACAAAAGTTAGCAGGAAAAAGAGGTGGAATATATTGGTTGGTGATATATTGCCTAAGCATCAACCTCAAGAGGTAGTGGACAAACTTGCAAGTTTTGTAAAACGTTTTAAAGCGCAGCGAAATGGCAGTGTTAAATACGCAAATGCTATCGAAGAATGGGAATATGATATCAATCGTCTAAAGAGCTATTTTAGTAAATAATGAGGTGAAAAAATGTAACTTTAGGAAATGAGTGGTTCAATATGAACTGCTTGATCCCTTCATTACTATAGATACAGGCCGGTATAAACTCAACTTATCGAAATGCGTGATAAAGGCTTCCGCATGCAGCCACTGACTACAGAGGAGTGTGAGTTTTTAGCTTTTTGCGGTTTAATAGTTATTTAATAGTGGCATATCTATGTGACAACAATTTCTCTTTAAATAAAAATATGGTCACTTCATTATACATAAGTTTCTAAGTCGATAAGAATCAATTTGTTAATAGTGTCAAAAATACATTTTTAAAGGGTGTGATAGATTGGGAACATTTATTGCTACAATTGTAGCCTTTTTAACAGGAACAGGGGTAATTATGAGTTCTATTGTAAAGGTTAAATCTCTATTGGATAAATCGAGCATTGAAATGTTGTTTTCTACAATAGAACAAAAGACGAGACAATACGTCTATGCGTTAACACTGTTATCGTTTATTACGGCCTTAGGCATTTCTTATGTATATATATTGTGGAGCCTGTATGTGAAAAAAATAGCCTTATTAAGTACTAATTTTTCTATGGTTATATCCATTTTCATCATGTGCTTTATTTTATTTATTCCAATAATTATTACTCTTTTAAATGTAAGAGATAAGTGGTTTATGAAAGAACATGGAAAATATAAAGTAGTGTTAGATAATGGTACCTCTTTGTACATTATAAGAATGCTAAATGAAGAAACTTGCATTTGTTCGGAGAATCCTCATGTAGAGTTTAAAGGACAAAACGAAGAATACGTGTTAATTAAATTAGACGATGTAATGAGAAAATCAATTATAAAGCAAACATTAAGGTCTCCTGTGGCGAATACTGACAACATAGAAGATGTAGAAACGATGTAGCTAGTAGAGCTATAAACAATTTTTATGTTTATCACCTTGGTTATAATAAATGTGAGGGAAGGATGTAAGATGAATAATGAAAGATTAATTTTTTGGGAACCTTTGGAAGAAAATCCTTTTTGCAGATATACAAATGAAATGCAGTTTGTAGAAATGCACTATCAAAAAGA
>NZ_LILC01000034.1 GCF_001274935.1 Priestia koreensis
AGTTGTTCTTTGAAAACTAGATAGCAAGAATGTTAAGGAAAACAAAGTGTAACACTTTTTGAAATAACCAATACGGTTAAGTTAGAAAGGGCGCACGGTGGATGCCTTGGCACTAGGAGCCGATGAAGGACGGGACTAACACCGATATGCTTCGGGGAGCTGTAAGTAAGCTTTGATCCGGAGATTTCCGAATGGGGAAACCCATCATTCGTAATGGAATGATATCTTCTTCTGAATACATAGGAAGTTGAAGGCAGACCCGGGGAACTGAAACATCTAAGTACCCGGAGGAAAGGAAAGCAAACGCGATTTCCTGAGTAGCGGCGAGCGAAACGGAATTAGCCCAAACCAAGAGGCTTGCCTCTTGGGGTTGTAGGACACTCTATACGGAGTTACAAAGGAACGAGGTAAATGAAGAGGTCTGGAAAGACCCGTCAAAGAAGGTAACAACCCTGTAGTTGAAACCTTGTTCTCTCTTGAGTGGATCCTGAGTACGGCGGAACACGTGAAATTCCGTCGGAAGCAGGGAGGACCATCTCCCAAGGCTAAATACTTCCTAGTGACCGATAGTGAACCAGTACCGTGAGGGAAAGGTGAAAAGCACCCCGGAAGGGGAGTGAAAGAGATCCTGAAACCGTGTGCCTACAAGTAGTCAGAGCCCGTTAACGGGTGATGGCGTGCCTTTTGTAGAATGAACCGGCGAGTTACGATCCCATGCAAGGTTAAGTCGATGAGACGGAGCCGCAGCGAAAGCGAGTCTGAATAGGGCGATTTGAGTATGTGGTCGTAGACCCGAAACCAGGTGATCTACCCATGTCCAGGGTGAAGTTCAGGTAACACTGAATGGAGGCCCGAACCCACGCACGTTGAAAAGTGCGGGGATGAGGTGTGGGTAGCGGAGAAATTCCAATCGAACTTGGAGATAGCTGGTTCTCTCCGAAATAGCTTTAGGGCTAGCCTCAAGGTGAGAGTTTTGGAGGTAGAGCACTGATTGGACTAGGGGCCCCCAACGGGTTACCGAATTCAGTCAAACTCCGAATGCCAAAAACTTATCCTTGGGAGTCAGACTGCGAGTGATAAGATCCGTAGTCAAGAGGGAAACAGCCCAGACCACCAGCTAAGGTCCCAAAGTATACGTTAAGTGGAAAAGGATGTGGAGTTGCTTAGACAACCAGGATGTTGGCTTAGAAGCAGCCACCATTTAAAGAGTGCGTAATAGCTCACTGGTCGAGTGACTCTGCGCCGAAAATGTACCGGGGCTAAACGTATCACCGAAGCTGTGGATTGACATCTTAGATGTCAGTGGTAGGAGAGCGTTCTAAGTGCTGCGAAGCTAGACCGTAAGGACTGGTGGAGCGCTTAGAAGTGAGAATGCCGGTATGAGTAGCGAAAGACAAGTGAGAATCTTGTCCACCGAATGCCTAAGGTTTCCTGAGGAAGGCTCGTCCGCTCAGGGTTAGTCGGGACCTAAGCCGAGGCCGAAAGGCGTAGGCGATGGCCAACAGGTTGATATTCCTGTACTACCTCCCCACCGTTTGAGCAATGGGGGGACGCAGGAGGATAGGGTAGGCGCACTGCTGGATATGTGCGTTCAAGCAGTAAGGCTGATGAGTAGGCAAATCCGCTCATCATGAAGGCTGAGCTGTGATGACGAGGGAATTATAGTACCGAAGCTCCTGATTTCACACTGCCAAGAAAAGCCTCTAGCGAGGTGGGAGGTACCCGTACCGCAAACCGACACAGGTAGGCGAGGAGAGAATCCTAAGGTGATCGAGAGAACTCTCGTTAAGGAACTCGGCAAAATGACCCCGTAACTTCGGGAGAAGGGGTGCTCTGTTAGGGTGCAAGCCCGAGAGAGCCGCAGTGAATAGGCCCAGGCGACTGTTTAGCAAAAACACAGGTCTCTGCGAAGCCGTAAGGCGAAGTATAGGGGCTGACACCTGCCCGGTGCTGGAAGGTTAAGAGGAGAGGTTAGCGCAAGCGAAGCTTTGAATCGAAGCCCCAGTAAACGGCGGCCGTAACTATAACGGTCCTAAGGTAGCGAAATTCCTTGTCGGGTAAGTTCCGACCCGCACGAAAGGTGTAACGATCTGGGCACTGTCTCAACGAGAGACTCGGTGAAATTATAGTACCTGTGAAGATGCAGGTTACCCGCGACAGGACGGAAAGACCCCGTGGAGCTTTACTGTAGCCTGATATTGAATTTTGGTACAGCTTGTACAGGATAGGTAGGAGCCTGAGAAACCGGAGCGCTAGCTTCGGTGGAGGCGTCGGTGGGATACTACCCTGGCTGTATTGACATTCTAACCCACAGCCCTGATCGGGCTGGGAGACAGTGTCAGGTGGGCAGTTTGACTGGGGCGGTCGCCTCCTAAAGAGTAACGGAGGCGCCCAAAGGTTCCCTCAGAATGGTTGGAAATCATTCGTAGAGTGTAAAGGCACAAGGGAGCTTGACTGCGAGACCTACAAGTCGAGCAGGGACGAAAGTCGGGCTTAGTGATCCGGTGGTTCCGCATGGAAGGGCCATCGCTCAACGGATAAAAGCTACCCCGGGGATAACAGGCTTATCTCCCCCAAGAGTCCACATCGACGGGGAGGTTTGGCACCTCGATGTCGGCTCATCGCATCCTGGGGCTGTAGTCGGTCCCAAGGGTTGGGCTGTTCGCCCATTAAAGCGGTACGCGAGCTGGGTTCAGAACGTCGTGAGACAGTTCGGTCCCTATCCGTCGTGGGCGTAGGAAATTTGAGAGGAGCTGTCCTTAGTACGAGAGGACCGGGATGGACACACCGCTGGTGTACCAGTTGTCTTGCCAAAGGCATCGCTGGGTAGCTATGTGTGGACGGGATAAGTGCTGAAAGCATCTAAGCATGAAGCCCCCCTCAAGATGAGATTTCCCATAGCGCAAGCTAGTAAGATCCCTGAAAGACGATCAGGTAGATAGGTCTGAGGTGGAAGCGTGGCGACACGTGCAGCTGACAGATACTAATCGATCGAGG
>NZ_LILC01000003.1 GCF_001274935.1 Priestia koreensis
AACAGATGTTGATGACACATCAAATAGTACGTTACTTTTTGGTGCCTATGCTACTTAAAAGTGCGTACTTCCTTAAGAGAAAGTCATCATGCATAATGAATGACAGATGTTCATAACACATCGAACAGTACATTGCTTTTTAGTACCTATAGCACTTTTGGGTTTCTACATTACTTTAAAGTACGTACTTCTATTTATGGTTTGTATCAAGCATACTGTTGTATGTAAGAGCCGATTTGGCTCTCAACATGATAAAAAAGAGGAGGAATTTTGTATGAGTTCGATGACTCAGCCTGCACAATCTAGTGCAAAAAAAGGCGGAACACCGGCACTTTTAGCGTTAGCGATCAGTGCATTTGGGATTGGAACAACAGAGTTTGTGCCAGTCGGATTATTATCATCAATTGCAGATGATTTAAGTATTTCCATTACGTTAGCTGGATTATTAATTTCAGGTTATGCAATGGGTGTTGCATTCGGAGCACCGATTTTAACCGCGCTCACCAACAAAATGAGCCGTAAGTCTTTATTAATGTTATTAATGGTTATTTTTATCGTAGGTAACTCTGTAGCAGCTCTTTCAACAAGCTTTAGCTTATTGCTTGTTGCACGTATTATTACTGCGTTTTCACACGGTATTTTCTTCTCAATCGGGTCAACGATTGCGGCTGATTTGGTTCCGGAAAACAAGCGTGCAAGTGCGATTTCCATGATGTTTACCGGATTAACGGTCGCAACCGTTACAGGAGTACCGCTTGGAACATTCATTGGTCAACACTTTGGATGGAGAGCAACGTTTTGGGGAGTAGCCTTACTAGGTATCGTAGCCATTATTGCGAGTGCGATTTTGGTACCGAAAAATCTAAAACAAGCACCACCTTCTAAATTTAGTGATCAATTAAAAATCTTAAAAAATGGTCCATTATTATTAGCATTTGCTATTACAGCATTAGGGTATGGTGGAACTTTCGTAGCCTTTACGTATTTAAGCCCTATCTTAGAAAAAGTAACAGGCTTTGCACCAAGCTCAGTTAGTATCCTTCTACTTGTATATGGGATTGCTGTTGCAATCGGTAATACGGTGGGGGGTAAAATAGCGAATAAAAACCCGCTAAAGGCTCTGTTTGGAATGTTCTTGATTCAAGCGATCATTTTGATTGTGTTGTCCTTTACAGCGCCGTTTAAAATTGTCGGAGTTGCAACGATCTTCTTAATGGGATTACTTGCATTTATGAACGTACCGGGTCTACAAGTACTGGTCGTTAATCTGGCTGAAAAATATGTTCCGAGTGCGGTTAATGTTGCATCTGCACTGAACATTGCCGCATTTAATCTAGGAATTGCCATTGGTGCCTTTGTAGGGGGATTAATCGTGGATTCAATCGGATTAATTCATACACCTTGGATTGGTGGCGTCATGGTATTTGGTGCGGTTCTGTTAACAGCTTGGAGCCGTAAGTTAGAGAAAAAAGAACAATAATAAAAAGTCACTGAACATGCCCGATATATAAGCGGCACGTTCAGTGACTACATAATTGAGGAGTGAGTTTGTGAAACATTTACAAAGTACGGTACAACTTTCAAATAAAGTCGACATGCCATGGTTTGGACTTGGCGTTTTTCAAGTAGAAGATGGTAATGATGTCATTCAATCAGTAAAGGCGGCTATTAAAAATGGTTACCGAAGCATCGATACAGCAGCCGTATACGGAAACGAAGAAGGTGTAGGTCAAGCGATTCGTGAAGCAATGGAGGAATACGGAGTCACTCGTCAAGAGCTTTTCATTACATCAAAAGTATGGAATGCTGATCAAGGATACGAAGAAACGTTAAAAGCATATGAAACAAGTCTTCAAAAGCTTGGCTTAGATTATTTGGATTTATATTTAATTCATTGGCCAGTAGAAGATAAAATGGTCGATACGTGGAAAGCACTAGAAGCACTTTATAAGGAAGAAAAAGTGCGTGCGATTGGCGTATGTAACTTCCAAATTCATCATTTAGAAACGCTTATGAAAGAAGCAACGGTTGTACCAATGGTTAACCAAGTTGAAATGCATCCGAAGCTTTCTCAAACAGCTCTTCATGAGTTTTCAATCAAACATAATATTCAATTAGAAGCATGGGCACCGCTAATGCAAGGTGGCATTTTCGACATGAAAGAGCTTCAGGATCTTGCTGTGAAACACGGAAGAACAGTAGCACAAATTGTTCTACGTTGGGATTTACAGCGCGGAATCGTTACCATTCCAAAATCTGTGAAGGAATCACGCATTATTGAAAATTCGGATATATTCAACTTCGAGCTGTCATCAGAAGATATGAATGTGATTGATGCATTAAATGAAGATCACCGTGTTGGACCAGATCCAGATAATTTTGATTTTTAATAATAGAAAAAAAGCAGACTCAGTGTCGAGGTCACTGAAAAAGTCTTTAAAGGATTGCGTTCATAACGGAGTCGGTTGATTTCCACTCCAGGTCGCTTCGCTTTCCGCGGGGCGTGCGGTGAG
>NZ_LILC01000002.1 GCF_001274935.1 Priestia koreensis
CCCCCTAATGAAAAGGGATGTTTGGGGTGATACGAGAAGTATGAGGGTCGGTCGCCTGTCTTTGCAGGCTTCCTTCCCCCGCGTATGAATCCCTATTTTTAGATCCACTTTTCATAGTTCCCCCAACGGAAGGGCTGTTAGGGGAATTATGAGAAGCATAAGCGTCGGCGTACATGTGAAGAAGTTTTATCCACTCCTTGCATATTACCCTTAATGGCTTAATGGAAAGCTTTAATTTAGGAGTGTTATAAGTTGGAAGAAACGTAGGATATACGCTAGAATAGAGGGTAGACATATTGAAGGAGTAGGGAAAGTGGATGGAACCATTAGAAGCTCGCGTTAGGCGTTTAGAATATTATATTGAATTGGCATTGGATGCAAATGGCGTACATAAGAAGCCTTTTTTTGAGATGGTGATTCAGCACGAGTTGGAAAAGGAAGAGGTAGCAGCTATTTATAAGTTGTGTGAAGAGGTTTATGAGCGATATGTACAGCAAAAAAAAGAAGGGCTTGTGAATTATATGCCGCTTCTTACACATTTTGTTGGAATGTTGAACATAAAGTTACCCCCGCATCAAACCATTCAAGCTCTTTGGGAGCAAGGAATGTATACTGATTTGATGAAGGAGTTATTTATGCTGTCATCTCAGGTTAGAGGTTAGGTGTAATTTCTTCTGTTTCAGTTTCTTGTTTGTCTTTTTTGATCAGTGTTCCATCTCGCTCTTCAAATTCATTTTCAATGTTGGTGAATGACGTTTCAAAAATATTCATGAAATCGTCACCGTATATTTTTCTGATAATTGACATTAATTCAATAAATTCTGGAAATTTTCCGTATAAAGATTTCAATGGAAGGGCGCCGCTGAAGATAGCGTTCTCTTTTGGATCATAGCTTTCCATTAAGGCGAGCAAAATTTCTTCGCCAGGCGGTGTTAGTTCAATGTAGGTGTTTCGTTTGTCGCTTTCTTTCTTTGAAAATTTGAGAAGGCCGCGTTCTTCAAGTTTCTTTGAAAAATTGAATGCTGTTGAAACGTGCATCACGCCAAATTTGGCAATTTCAGAAATTGACGCACCTCTTAAGTGATAGGCAATCCACAGAATATGATGCTCATTAATGTTCAAGTCATATGGTTTGATCCAATTTTGCCAATCCTTTTCTACCGTTTTCCATAAGGCTTTACTTAATTGCGTAATCTTTTGGCTGAAAATTAGTGCTTCTCTTAAACTAAATTCTTGATCGTTTTTCCTCATCATTTCACCTGCTTTATTGTACTCTCATTTTTTTATATTGTTATCTTCTATTATGCCAATAAAATAAAAATTTATAAAGATATAAATTTACAAAATTTTTAAATTAAAAAGAAAGAAGACAAAATATCTTCTTTCTTTACGGTTTTTATTCACTTTTTTGTGGTGAAGGAAGTTCATTTTCAAGGGATGTAAGCGATTTTTCAATTTCCGTTATATGTTCCTGGATCGATTCCTGATGAGGCTGAATTTCTTTCTGCCAATTTTGTACGGATTTTGAAACATCTTTTGCAACATTTTTCACTATAGTATTTCCTTCCTTCACAGCTGTTGCAACGGAATTTTTGACATCCACCGCTTGATTTTTAATGTCTTTTGCTACGGTTGCAGCCGCATTTTTTTGCGTTTGAATGTTAAGTCTCGCTTCTTTTCCTGAGCGAGGAGCTGACAAGAGAGCACTTACTGCTCCAGCAACTCCACCAGCGACCATTCCAATTGTAAATAACTTTACTCTACTCATCTCATCACAGCTCCTAATTATAGTTTGAATATGCGCTAGCTATGTATACTCTTGTACATATCTATGTAACTTACGCATAAAGTTTATAAAGTAGTATTTCAGTGGCCAAGCGGCCTGTTCATAGTTATTTTAATGAAAAAAGCACGTTCCTTCTATATATATATGTAACCATTCATGACTTTGAATAAACAGTTTTACTGAAAAGAAGGTAGGGGAGAGTATTATGAATACATTTACGTTATTTTTATTTGTACTCGGCGTTGGTCTCGTTTTAGGTTCATTTCAGTCGTTTGTTTTAATGAAAAAGAGTGCTTCTTTTCCTCCAAAGCACGTGTTAAAGAAGAGAGTGTCTACCTTTGGTGTAAGCGGTGTGTCTGTTCTTCTTGTTGCCATCATTATTCACTATACCGTTGGGTAAAAAAGAAAGGCAAACACGTGGGTGTTTGCCTTAGTTTGTTTTACATTGCTGTTGTAACCATTTTTGTGCGTTTTACAATTGATGTAACGATTGGATAAATTACGATCATGACAATGACATTTACAACCGCAGTAGGTAATACCACTGCAAGAATTAATGCCATAAATCCTCCAGGTAGTCCTGCGAATGCAAGAGCCGTTCCTAGGAAAAGTCCACCAGAAATGATGGTACCAATGGCCGTTAGAATGCTAGCCTTTACAACAGAGTTGCGCATTTTGCGTACAGCTACTACCATTGCTAAAAAGACAAAAGCTGTAATTGGTTTTTCAATTACGTTTGCTACTTGGCCCCCAGGGAAGCTTGTTGTTAAAGCAGAAATAATACCTGTCGTAATTCCAACTAGTAAAACGCTTTTTGCGTTAGGAAATAGCAAAATACCTACAAACATCATTGTTAATAACAAGTCTGGCTTCATTCCTAACAGTAGTGGTGGCATAATTGAATGCAGCACCGCACCAATCCCTACTAACAATGATAATGTAACTAATTCTTTTGCTCTCATAACTCATCTCTCCTCTTCTAAGCTACTCTCTTTTATTCACCAATGGTGCTCCTATGCCCATTGCGTAAATAGTTAATTTGTATTATAGCATATCCTCTTTTAAAGTAAAGAAGGGGATATTTGTAACATTATAAAAATCGTTTTCGGAACGTTTCCATAAAATGAGCAAGCGCCTGACACGCTTCTAATGGGACAGCGTTATACGCTGATGCACGGCATCCTCCAATTGAGCGGTGTCCATTTAACCCGACAAAGCCAGCTTCTTTTGCTTGTGATAAAAACTCCTGTGTCAGTTCTTCAGACGGAAGAGTGAACGTAATGTTCATAAGGGAACGGCTCTCTTTTTCTGCATGAGGTCGATAAAAATCAGGATAAGCGTCCATTTGGTTATAAATTAACGCTGCTTTTTCATGGTTTTTTTGCTCGATGCCCTCAAGACCACCTTGTGTTTTTACCCATTCTAGTACGAGTGAGAGCATATAAATGCCGAACGTTGGTGGCGTATTGTACAGGGAGTTGCTTTTCACGTGGGTACGGTAATCAAGCATTGTTGGAAGCTGATCAGGAATACGGTCTAGCAGTTCTTTCTTTAAAATAACAAGCGTGACGCCAGAAGGACCTAAGTTTTTCTGTGCACCGGCGTAAATCATGGAAAATTTACTCACATCAATCTTTTTACTTAAAATATCACTCGACATATCAGCGATTAAATCAATACCGTCAAGTTCTGGATATTGATGCCACTGTGTGCCAAAGATCGTATTGTTTGATGTGATATGTAGATAGGAAAGGGTGTCTTTAGGTAAAATGATTTCATTTTGTTTCGGAATGGAACGATACTTATTTTCATCTGTAGTAGCAATAACCGCTGTTTTTCCCATTTTCTTCGCTTCTTTTAGTGCTTTTTCAGACCAGCTGCCTGTTAAAACGTAGCCAGCTGTCTGATCGGCTGCTAAAAAGTTCATCGGAATCATAGAAAATTGCAGGCTCGCTCCGCCCTGAAGAAAGAGGATTTCGTAATTTTCAGGAATATCAAGAAGTTCACGAAGATTTTGTTGTGCATTTAACAGAATTCCTTCAAATTCGTTGCTTCGGTGAGACAGTTCCATCACAGACATACCTGTCTCGTTGTAATTAATAAATTCTTTCTGAGCTTTCTCAAGTACTTCTAGGGGAAGGGCGGATGGACCGGCATTAAAATTGTACGTTCGTTGCATGCAAAATGAACCTCCTAAAGTAAAAAAAGAATATCTCTATACTACCACGTAAAAAAAAAATTCCAAGTATGTTTTTGGAATTTTCGAAATAACTAGAATTTATTTTCGGTCCATAAAAATATCGGGTATATGGCCGGGGTTCATTCGATTATTTGCAGTCCAAGAAGCCGTGCAAAGCCAATGGCCTGATGAGGTGAAACTTGGCATCCCTTTAAGTTCTCAATAGAGACGTGAAGCTGTTCAAACGTACAAGTGCTAATGTCAATTCCATTTAGCTTCGTTTCAGAAAAATCGGCATCGTCTAGATCACTTTGATAGAACGTTACTTTTTTTAAGAGACAGTCAAAGAAATTTGCGCTTCTGAGCATAGACGTCATAAAATTTACCTGCTTCACACTAGCATCAGTGAACGTACTTAGCTTTAAATCGCAGTTTTCAAATACAACGTTACCTAAACTCCCTTTAGAGAAATCAACGCCCAAAAGCTTGCAGTCCTTGAATGCAACTCGGTGAATAATTCCTTCCGTTAGCGTAGAGTTGGATAAGTTGCAGTTTTCAAAAATCACGTCTGTTAAATCAATTTTGTGAAAATCACAATTTAAAAACGAAACGTTTTTGAAGATAATTTTTGAAAAAATAGCACGTTCGAACACCTCGTTGTTAAGTTCAACATCTGATATAAGGCCGTTAATGAGCTGATAGTCCTCTTCATAATACATATCGTGGAAATTGAGTTTTTCAAGATTTGCTGAAATTTTAGGGGACTCTACCTTTTGAATCGTTTTCATCATATATGACTCCTTTTTAAAGCGATCTTACTTATACTGTATCGAAAATAAAGTTCTCTTATAAGACTTTATTTCTAAAAAAAAGTATGTACAAGCAATGTCACGAAGGCATAAAAAAAGAAGCGCAGGTGCTGCGCTTCTTTTGTATACATTATAGGTTTGCGGCAATACCATCTGCAATTTCTTTTAATTGCTCAGGTGTATACTCGCTTGTATTGGTTTTCCATACAGCACCAAAACCGTCTCCTTCACCGTAGCGAGGAATGAGGTGCATATGATAATGGAAGACAGATTGTCCCGCTTTTTCACCGTTGTTATTAAGGGTGTTCAGACCAATTGGATTATACGTCTTTTTAATGGCTTTAGCAATGGAGGGAACGACTTCAAATACGTTACGCGCCATTTCTGGAGTAAGCTCGTATACGTCTTGTTTATGTATTTTAGGAATAACAAGGGTGTGTCCCTTTGTTACTTGGCTAATATCTAAAAAGGCAATTACGTGTTCATTTTCAAACACTTTAGAAGCAGGAATGTCTCCGTTAATAATTTTGCAGAAAATGCAATTTTCATCATGAGTACTCATTATATTCATCCTTTCTACGATTCAAATTATGTTTATTTTACCATAATGTCGTAGAGATAAGAAAATAGAAAAGCGGAGTGCGATCGTAGGACGCACCCCGCTTTGGAAAAGAAGAAGGGAAGAAAAAGTTAGTTGTCAACACTCAACGTTGCTTTTAGGAACACCTCATTTGCAATTTAACATGCTTTCATAAATGTTATGTGTTATCAACAAATTGTCTTTAACAAGCACCTCATTTAACAGCAATATTTAAATGCCGTAATACTGAAACAATAGGACCTCGATATTTGCATATACTGGTCTTTAACAAACACCTCATTTAATTATAAAATGATTTACAGTTTGTATACGCTACAGTTCAATGACTACGTTCATGATTACCATCCCCTTAATACAATCGTGGGCAAACTTTTTATTAAAGGTATCTGCATCAAAGGATGCAAACGTGTTTAACAAAAGTGACTGCTCGTTAACACTGTTTTGTCATCCCCTCTTCACTATATAGAATGTCCGCTTTAGTCAAAGATTATATATGGTAAAATAATGAAATTTTAGTACACTAAGATAAACATGGATTGTTCACGATATGTGACGCGATGTCGATGTATGAAATGAACTTTGCATCGAAGACATGATAAAATACGTATAACATGTTGTGTGGAAAAGGAGACAGATATGAATAAGTTATTACAAGTAACGAACTTAACCGGGGGATATACGAAAAACCCTGTACTAAAAGATGTATCGTTTGAAGTAAACGGCGGAGAGCTTGTTGGATTAATTGGACTCAACGGAGCTGGAAAAAGTACGTCCATCAAGCACATTATTGGGCTAATGGAACCGAAAAAGGGCCAAATCGCCATTAACGGAAAAACATTTCAACAAGATCCAACGGCTTACCGATCACAATTTACATACATTCCAGAAACGCCGATTTTATATGATGAACTAACTCTTCAGGAGCATTTGGATTTAACGGCTATGGCGTACAACGTCGATCGTAGCGTCATGAAAGAGCGCTTGCCGAAGCTATTGAAAGAATTTCGAATGGATAAAAAGCTAAAATGGTTTCCGGCTCATTTTTCCAAAGGAATGAAACAAAAGGTAATGATTATGTGTGCTTTTTTAGTGGAGCCTTCTCTTTACATTATTGACGAGCCGTTTCTAGGACTTGATCCACTAGGGATTCAATCACTGTTAGACTTGATGACGGATATGAAGCGTCAGGGAGCCGGCATTTTAATGTCGACGCATATTTTGGCAACGGCCGAGCGTTATTGTGATAAATTTATTATTTTGCATAACGGAGAAGTGCGTGCCAAAGGAACGTTAGGTGATTTGCAGCGAGAATTTAATCTTCCCAACGCCACGTTAGATGAAATTTACATCGAGTTGACAAAGGAAGAAGCGTATGAATAATGTAAACGAACTTTGGAGCAAACGATTTAAAGAATATAACAACGAAACGAAGCGCTATTTAAAATATATGCTTAATGATCACTTAAAGTTTGTGCTTATTTTCGCTATTGGTGGAGGAGCGTATTATTACCAGCAGTGGCTCGCTACGCTTTCAAGCAGCTTCCGCGGAGAGTGGATTATTGCTTTGTTGCTTGGTTTGATTGTGACTAGAAGCCCAATCGCAACATTTTTTAAACAACCAGACCTGGTATTTTTATTGCCAATGGAAGAAAAATTACAGCCGTATTTTCGTAAATCGGCTGCAACGAGCTTTGTTTTGCAGCTATATAGCATTATTATCGGCGTAGCGGTCCTTTCGCCTCTTTATATGAAAATGACGGGCAATTCCTTTAGCGCAATTCTTTTATTATGTGTGCTGCTGTTGGTCATAAAAGCATTAAATATGTCCATGCAGTGGAGCAGTAATTATTTTCAAGAGCCTTCAAGTAGATGGGTAGATCTCATTGTCCGCTTTTTGCTAAACATGGCGTTCGTGTATTTATTTGTATTAAACGCATATCCGCTGTTTATTGTGGCGGTTGGGGTATTGCTTGTAGCGTTAACTGCTTATTACCGAGCGCTAACAAAGAAAAAGCCACTGCCGTGGGAACAGCTGATTGAGCTTGAAGAACGCCGCGTGCGCTTTTTCTATCGAATGGCAAATATGTTCACTGATGTACCTCACGTAAAAGAACGAGTAAAAAGACGGCAATATCTTGATATGTTTTTATCAAATATTCCGTTTGCTGCATCGGCTTCATATCGTTATTTGTATACGCGCTCTTTTCTTCGTGCCGGAGACTATTTAGGCTTGTTTCTTCGTCTGAGCGTCATTGGCATTGCGCTTGGTTGGTTCATTCCGTTTCTATATGGAAAGATTATCGTGACGATTTTATTTGTTTATCTCACAGGCTTTCAGCTTATGACCATGTGGAAACAGTATGATTTAAAGCTGTGGACAAGATTGTATCCAGTGAGTAGTGACGTTCGTCTTCGATCGTTTCTACAATTATTAAAGGGAATCTTACTTCTTCAAACGATTGTTTTATCACTGGTTCTTTTATTTACGAACGTAATAGCTGCAATCATTACCTTAGTGATTGGCGTTTTATTTAGCATCGTATTCGTCAATACTTACGTAAAAAGAAGAGTTCAGTTTAAGTGATCTCATAAAGGAGTGGGAAAGATGCTTTCATATGAACAGCGCGCACTAAAGGATGCTGAGAATTGGCAGGATCAATGGCTGAAGCGAGCCTCTATCACGCAGCGCATGGCTAAAAAAGTACAAGATCAAATTAATAACCGAATTCCGGTTAAAGTTCATCAAGTCGTCACCGAAAGCATTAAAAAGATGGTCGAAGCCACTGTTATGGGTTCAAACTTCACGACTAAGCAAAAAGATGTTCATGACTTAAGCTTCGAGGCAAAGGAAGAGCTGGTCGTGAAGGTGATGGATAAGTATAAAAAAATAGCGGCCGTTGAAGGGGCAGGCACAGGTGCTGGTGGCATCGTATGGGGGCTTGCAGATTTTCCACTGCTATTATCCATTAAAATGAAATGTTTGTTTGAAATCGCGAACCTTTACGGGATGGATATTAAGCGCACAGAAGAGCGGGTATTTTTACTTTATATTTTTCATCTCGCTTTTTGCAGTCACGATGAGCGTGAAAAAATTATGAACACACTCGAAACCTTTGAACATCATAAAAAAGAAATGGCAACAATTGATTGGCGAACGTTTCAGCAGGAATATCGTGACTATATTGATCTTGTCAAACTTCTTCAGCTCGTGCCAGGGATTGGTGCGGCTGTCGGTGCCTATGCGAATTATAATCTTCTTGATCATCTAGGTGAAGTGGCGATGAACGTTTATCGATTACGATTATTGAAAAAGTAGTGATGTTAGTTAAGGGTTAGCTCCTAGTAGCTAGCTCTTTTTGTATGTCCAAGGAAGAAGAGAGGATGGATGCCGTTCATAAATATACCAATTGATAGAGAAGCATATGTTAGAATTCAAAAAAATCCCGACCATGAGAGGCCGGGATTTTTGTTTTGGTTACTTTGTTACTTTTTCACTCACCGTCTTTTCGTTTTTTAAATATTCACATGTTGCTTTTCCTAAAACCTTTGCCGCAATGAGCATCGCATTTTCATCAAAATCAAATTTTGGGTGATGATGTGGATAAGCATATTCAGTTTCAGGTGCTTTTGCTCCCGTGAAGAAGAATGCTCCTTTTACATTTTCAAGGTAGTATGCAAAGTCTTCAGCACCCATTTCAGGGTCAATTTCTTCCACAGTTGTTACCTCGGCTACGCTTTTCGCTGTGTCAACGACAAACTGCATTTCCTGCTCGTGATTAACGACCGGAGGGTACCCGCGGTGGAACGTATAATCGTAGTCGACGTCAGAAGCGAGCGTTACCCCTTTAATAATACGTTCAATATCTTCGGCGATCGTTTGACGAACGCTTTCTTTGAAGGTGCGAACGGTTCCTTTTAGAGCAGCTTGGTCAGCGATTACATTGAAGGCATTATCTGAAACGAAAGAACCAATGGATAAAACCGCCGCATCAATTGGATTTACGTGGCGACTTACAATTTGCTGAAGGTTCGTCACGAGCTGAGAAGCAACTAAAATTGAATCTTTACATTTATGAGGCTGTGCACCGTGACCGCCTGCTCCTTTGATCGTTAGTTCAAAACGATCCGCTGCAGCCATAAATGGACCAACACGATACTGAATAGTTCCCGTTGGTGCCGTTGCCCACAGGTGAGTACCGAAAATAACGTCCACGCCATCTAGACAACCGTCTTCGATCATCGGTTTTGCACCACCGGGTGTGAGCTCTTCAGCATGTTGATGAATTAGTACAACGTTTCCATGAAGCGAATCACGCATCTCATGTAACACCTTTCCAAGTACCAATAAAGTAGCCGTATGTCCATCATGACCACAGGCATGCATAACGCCAGGGACCGTTGATTTGTAAGGAAGATCGTTGTCTTCATGAATTTGCAGGGCATCAAAATCGGCTCGTAGCGCCACAGTTTCACCAGGGTGCGCGCCTTTAATGGTAGCGACAATACCATTTCCACCCACATTTGTACGAATATCTACGCCTAACTCTTCGTAAAAAGCGGCAATATAAGCAGTTGTTTTATGTTCATGAAAGGATAATTCGGGATGTTGATGAAGGTAGCGGCGAATGTCCACCATCTCAGGATAAGCAGACTCTAACTTAGCAAATAGTTGTTCAATCATTTTTATAACTCCCTTTCTTCGTATGTATAAAATTATTTGATATTTCTAACTATTATAACATTTAAATGTGATGATCGTTAACACCTTGATTTTAGGAATTTAGTAGGTCTTAATAACTATACTGAAAATTCTTTTAATGAAAAAAACCTAGAAAATATCCAAGTTCTGTCGATAAAGTGTTTGTGAACCAAAAATGGAAAGACAAAAGGTGGAAACACCTCGTATAAATATTGTAGAAAAATCAAATCGAAAAAGGCAAACTTATTGAAAAATAGGGACGCAAAGCTACGGGCCTAATGTTTAAAAACGATGGTAGCCGAGTTACCGAAAGGACTTTCTGAAAAGTTGGATCGTGTGCGCAGATGACAGCACTTTTTAATGAACAACAGCCGTTTATTAAAAAGCGTATGGTTTTCTGCTGGCTTTGAGTCCCGTTGTCTTTTACCTCGTTACTTTCTACAAAAGTAGCTTCGTAAATGAGTGTTAAAAGAAAGGGAGTATCTCATGATTATTATGAATGAAAAAATTGTTTCTCCATTATTAACAGAAACAATTAATGATTTAAATCTAACCGTTGTCAAAGAAGGAAAGGATGCACAATCGTTCTTCTCAGCGGAGATGAACGAAACCAAAATGCTGACCAATTCCGAAAGCTGTTTAGCCGTTTTAAAGAAATATCAGCCATCTAGTAAAGCATACGAGTGGTCTAAACTATTGAAGGATAAAGGGCAACTCCGTACGATTTTATCGAAAATGTATCCAGACTATTTTTATCGCGTTGTGAAAATGGATGATTTGTTTGAAGTTTCACCTGTTGACCTGTCATTTCCTTTGGTACTAAAGCCTACAATGGGTTATTCAAGCGTAGGGGTATATAAAGTGAAATCAGCCGATCAGTGGGAGGAATCCGTTGAGAAACTGAACGTGGAATTGATGTTGTCAAAAAACGTGCACGATTCAACGGTGATTAATGGTGAACAAATACTTATTGAAGAGTGGATTCAAGGCGAGGAATATGCGATTGACGGATATTACGATGAGCACGGGAATCCCGTAATTTTAAATATGTTTAAACGCATGTTTAAGGATGAGTATGATACATCTGATCGGATATATTTTACGTCGAAAGAAGTGATTGAAGAAATCTATGACGATACCATTGCGTTTATGGAAAAGCTTCAAAGCGTTGTTCCTCTTCACAATTATCCCGTTCATTTCGAAGTGAAAAAGCAGGGGAATAAAGTGATTCCGATTGAAATTAACCCACTTCGTTTTGCAGGCGCAGGTACTACTGATTTAGGGATGTATGCCTATGGAAGTAATGTGTACAAGCATTACTTTATGGGAACGAGCCCGAATTGGAACGAAATTCGTGAAGGTATGGATGATTCTATTTATAGTTTTAGCTGTGCCGAAATTCCAATGGAAATCGTACGCCAAAACATCGAGTATATTGATCACCAGAAGTTCAAACAGCAGTTCCAAACGATTTTAGAGTATCGAGAACTAAATGTTGTAGATGATCGCACCTTTGCGATTGTGTTTTTTAAGAGTGCGAATCTTGAAGAAAATAAAGCCATTTTAAATTTAGATCTAGCATTGTTTATTCATCAAAGACAAGCGAATGTATTAATAGATAAAGAGGGAATTTCATGAGCAGATTAAAAAAAACAAAATCCTTGAAGTCACAGCTTATTTTTAGTTTTTTAATCCCCTTTTTAATTTTTTCGATTGTGGTAGGGGTCTTTTTAGTTGGAGTTATGAACAGTATTTTAAACAACCAGGTGCTTTCACAGTTTGATAATCGTCTTAATGAAAACGGATCAGCGCTTGCAGAGGGTATTGATAATGACTTAATTCAGAATACAATCGACTCACCTGATGAGTATGGAAAAGAGTTAGAGCAGTATTTAAATGATTTTCTAAAGGGACGAAAAGGGATTCAGTACATATATGTATTAGCCCGGAAAGATAATCAAGATGTTATTGTTGCGCTAAACGGAAGCAACGATTATATGACGACATCTCCTTTTACACCCGAACAACGAAAGGCGTATGAAGAGAATAAGAGTGTACTAAGCTCGATTTACAAAGATAAGTGGGGCGTGCATAAATCTTTCTTCATGCCTGTAAAAGGTACGGATAGCATTGTTGGAATTGATATGGATGCGAGTTTCGTTGATACGTTGCAAAAGCGAATTATCATTTATCCGCTTATTTTCTTAATGTCAGCAGCGATTTTAGGAACGATTGTAGCAATTGTAATTGGAACGAAAATTTCTACTCCGATTCGAAGCTTAGTGACCTTTACGAAAACCATTGCTTCTGGGAATTTACGCAAGACTGTGAAGGTCAAACGAAATGATGAAATTGGTGAACTGGCAGCAAGCTTTGAGGATATGCGCCTAAGCCTATCTGATATTATTAACGATGTCCGTGTAAATACAAAAACGATTAACGAAACGAGCGAGCATCTAGTTGGCTCATTTGAGGAGCTCACACAGGCTTCAGAGCAAATCGTGGTAGGGACGAGCGGGGAAGCTACGGGAGCAGAAGAAAGAGCCAAGCATACGGAAACGATCGCACATATGATCGGGGAGATGTCAAAAGCCATCGAGAATATGGACAATCAAACAAAGCAAATTAAAGAATTTGCAAATGACACAAGTAAGCTCTCCGAAACAGGATCTGAGCAAGTAGTAGTCATTGCAGATCAGATTAATAAGATCAAACATAATGGAATGACGACGAAAGATAATTTGTTTAATTTGAATGAAAAGCTCGAACATATTAACGTCATTATTGATTTAATCCGAGACATCGCGGCACAAACGAATCTATTATCACTGAATGCGTCTATTGAAGCGGCACGTGCAGGAGAAGCAGGGAAAGGATTCTCTGTTGTCGCACAGGAAATTCAGAAACTAGCTAACCAAACGGCTTCGTCGATTGCGGATATTTCAACGACAGTCACGGACATCCATACACAAACGAACAAAGTACTAGAGTTAAATCATCAAGACTTAGAAGATATTATAAAAGGCGTGGAAATTATTGAAGAGAATGGCAAGCTATTTAAAGCCATTTTTACGTCAGTTGAAAAATTAAAAGATCGTTCTGAAAATATCTTTGCAAGCGCACAAGACATTTCAAAGTCATCTGACAAAACGCTTGCTTCGATTCAAGAAATTGCTGCGATCTCAGAGCAAAGTGTCGCAATCACACAAGAAATTGCCGCCGCAGCAACAGAACAAAACAGCACGGTTGAAGCACTACAAAGACAAAACGAACGACTACGAGAAGTAGCTGAACTACTAGAGCAAAAAGTGAGTCGCTTTGAAACGAATATGGATGAATAAAAACAAGCACAGCGCTCGCTGTGCTTGTTTGTTTAGATTAGAAACATCGCGACAACCGTGGTCACGGCCAATCCGACTACGACAGGAACTAAATTTCGTCGTGCTAGCTCAAACGGATCGACGCCGCAGATCGCAGCGGCTGGGATGAGTGCCCAAGGGATGAGGGTCCCGCCACCGACCCATATTGCTGCAATTTGCCCAAGAGCGGTAAGTGTAGCGGCTCCTGACCCGATCGCTGTCGCAAACAGATGAGCAATTGAGCCAGCGAGGGAAATACCAGAAAACCCTGATCCGTCTAGCCCTGTGATCGCGCCGACCGTTGTTAAGGTGATTGCGCTAACGGGCTGATTCAAGGGAACGATGGTTGAGAGCGCCACGCCAAGGTCATTGACAATCCCGTGTGAGCCTTTTGGTAAATAGTTTCCGATAATCGCTTGGAAGCCGGAATCACCCAAATAGAAAAAGGCGGCAATAGGGATCACAGGACCAAATACTTTAAAGCCAAACTGAAAACCTTCTATTAAATAATTTGTTATTTCTTCAAGTCCACGATTTTTATGTGTGAGTAGTGAGAGTACGATGAGGATGAAGATAGATGTACCACCAATAAGTGCGGTTGCGTCTCCGCCTTGAAGGTGGAAAAGAGACATTGCCACGATATCAAGTGCAAAGCAGATCGGAATGACGACGGCCATCGTGCGTTTTAGAGCAGGTGATAATAAGCTTTCTTTTTCAGATGAGGATTGAATTGTGACGGTTGAGGAGGCGAGCTTTCCATTTTTTAAATCTCGCATGAGAAGCACAAATGCGGTAACGGTTGTGACAACCCCCATAACAATGACGAGTGGGATACTTGCATGAATAACATCACCAACAGGTAGCCCAGCTGCATCAGCCGTTAGCTTTGGTGCGGCCTGTATAACGAAGTCACCTGACAGCGCAATACCGTGTCCGAATAAGTTCATCGCCATTGCTACACCTAAAGCAGGAAGTCCGGCACGAATCGCGACAGGCAGTAAGACAGCTCCAAGTAGTGCGACAGCAGGAGAAGGCCAGAAAAACCAAGAAATCACCATCATCAGAATTCCGATGATCCAATACGCAAGGGCAGGTGACTTGATTAACCGTGCAAACGGGGCAATCATCACATCGTTAATACCGGTTTTTGTAATGACATTACTCATCGCAACGATAATGGAAATAACAAGAATGGTCGGAAGCAGTTCTCGAATGGCATAAATGAAGCTGTTAAAAATTCCGCTCACGCTTCCTGTGAACGAATGAGTGGCGACAATTCCAAGTAAAAAAATGCCGACGATACAAAGAATCGTTGTATCGCGTCTTTTGATCATAAAACCGATGATGAGAACAATGAACGCAACATATATCCAGTGAAGAGCGGTAAGCTCGATCAACATAAAAAATTCCTCCTAAACAGGGCATCTGTACCGTATAGCATATGAACAATAGCTATCGGTTGGAACCTGTTTCAATAGGAGGAATTTTTCGTTAGTTAACGGCGTGGTACGACGTTACGTACGATGGGCGCGGGAAGATATTTTCTTGTTGATCAATGCCTTCTGACGTGCCGCGCTTTTTGTGTGCTTGCCCGTAAGCATTTGAGCTTTGCCAGTTGGAAAAGTCTTTTTCACTGTTCCAAAGTGTTAAAATAACGTATGTATCCGTATCAAGAGGTCTCAAAACGCGAATAGCACCGAATCCTGGCTCGCTTTCAATAAGTCCAGCACGCTTGCTAAACCGATGTTCGAACAATGAGCGACCTTCATCTGATACCGGAATGTTGTTGAGGACCGCGAACGTGCCGTTTTGTAGTGAGCCAACGCTATCAAGCACTTGGTATTCGTGCCCTTCGTGGAAAAAGCGTTCCCCGTCTGTCTCGTGCAGAAGAATGGCTTTATCGGAGTCCTCTTCTAAAAGGCGTAGCTCTTGTCCACTGTGTTCATCTACTATCTTTTTCAAATAGTCAGTTGTGCCAAACGTTAAGTAAAGATTCATTAATCATCCCTCTTTTCGTATTTATCGCTATATGATAGTTTACCACTGCATACATTTTCCAAAACTATTTCATACTAAAATTATAATAAGTAAACCAAAAAAATACAAAAAAACCATGTTCTCCTTTACTATAAGGGAAGGGGGATAAACGTATTCATTAAGAACATTTAGAAAAGAGGTGGCTGCATGTACAAAAAAGTAATTCTCATTATTGCTGCCTTACTTTGTGTCATTGTGTTAGGAATTGTAGGGTATATCTCCATTTTGTTACTTGGAGATTATGTTATTGATGATAAGAAGTTTGTCATGAATTCAGCAACAACGCTAGTAGATGAAAACGGAGCGGAGATTACAAAACTGTATGTAGAGAACCGTGAGATTGTGCCGATTAAAAAAATTCCAAAGCACGTCCAAGAGGCGTTTGTAGCGGTTGAGGACCGACGCTTTTATGACCATCACGGGATTGACGTGAAATCAATTTCTCGAGCGCTGTACCGAGACGTTTTATCAGGAGGAAAGGCAGAGGGTGGGAGTACACTTACTCAGCAACTTGCAAAAAACGTCTTTTTGACCAATGATAAAACGATTATGCGGAAGGTAAAGGAAGTTGTTATTGCGATTAATTTAGAGAAGCGATACACGAAGAAACAAATTTTGGAGATGTACTTAAATCAAATTTATTTTGGACACGGTGCCTACGGAATTCAAGCCGCGTCAAAGCTTTATTTTAATAAAGACGTATCAGAACTATCAACAGAGCAGGGAGCCTTACTTGCGGCACTGCCAAAAGCACCTTCTCAATACTCACCGATTCTTCATCCAGAGAAAAGTCTAGAACGAAGAAACGTCGTGCTTGATTTGATGGGGAAAATCCATGACTTAACTCCGGAACAAGTGGTCCGTATGCAAGGGAAAACGCTGAGCTTAGACGTGCAGCAGGAAGCAAAGAAAAAGGACTATCTTACATATATTGATATGGTAATGGAAGAAGCAAGAACGAAGTATCACCTCTCAAGCGAAGAGCTGTTAAGAGGGGGCTATACCATTACAGTGCCAATGAATAAAGACATCCAATCTGCTGCATATGAGCTATTTCAAGACCCAGCATACTTTTCGGGAACCGATGATGGTGTACAAGGTGCGTTTGTAATGATGGACGAAAAAACGGGTGGCATTCGATCGGTGATGGGTGGACGTGATTACGTTCAAAAAGGACTGAACCGAGTGAAAATAAAACGCCAGCCAGGTTCTACGATTAAACCGCTAGCTGTATATGGTCCTGCTTTACAGGAGAAAAAATATCGTCCTTACTCCTTATTATTAGACAAGTATACGTCTATTAATGGGTATTCTCCTCATAATGTCGATGGACAGTACGATGGTAAAGTAAGCATGTATGATGCCATTCGTGAGTCCAAGAACATACCAGCTGTATGGACGCTTAATAAAATTGGTATTTCAACTGGAAAAGAGTACTTAAATAAGCTAGATATGCCAATTGATGATAACGGTCTGTCTATCGCTCTAGGTGGACTATCAGACGGGTTTACGCCGTTGCAAATGGTTGCTGCTTATCGTACCCTTGCTCACAATGGTGAGCGCATTGAGCCGCATTTTATCGATGAGATTAAGGATCGTAGCGGTGAAGTAATTGCGAAACCTTCATTAAAAGAGACGAAGGTATTCTCAAAACAAACCGCTTGGAACATGACTCGTATGCTCGAAGGTGTCGTCCGAGATGGAACGGCATCTGGAGGAACTTTCGACGGTGCACTCGCAGGAAAGACGGGTTCAACGTCTTATACGAATGTGAAGGGCGCGACAAAAGACGCGTGGTTCGTCGGCTACACCCCTGACTTAGTAGGAGCAATGTGGATGGGGTATGATAAAACGGATCAAGATCATTATTTAACAAAGGGAAGTTCCTATCCAACGCGCTTGTTTAAGAAAATTTTAACGAACTCAAAAGTAGAGACAGCAGCTAAATTTAAAAAGCCTAAGGGAGTAAAAGATTTAGCTGAACCAATCCGTGTAAAAGAAATTGATGATCTTTCTTCCGAAGTGACCTTCTCGGCTTTTGGATTGTTCACGAATGAATTGACGTGGACACCCGCAGAGGATAAGAGAGTTACCTATTACATCTATGAGAAAAAGGACGGAAAAAAAGCAAAGCGTATAGGAGAGGTAACTGGAAAAGGGCGCTATGAAGTGAAGAATGTTCATGTTCTTAATCCACCGTCTTATTATGTTGTTCCATATAATAAGCAAACAAAGCAAAAGGCTAAGAAGTCAAATGTGGTACAAACGTCTATATGATAAAGAATTATTGTGTAGATGATACGAGAAACCATGTAAACGAATAAAAAAAGTGGTTTCTCACGTCTTTACACAGGTCATTTTATCGTTTGAAATGGTTCGAAAAGAAAAATCCTTCGTCAATTTTTTGACAGTTTGACTCATGCTCTATACAACAACTTTCAGAAAGGGTATAGTTTCATTAGAAAACAATTCCTTTTTAATAACGAGTATAAAGTAAGTGGATGGAGAAAGGTGGACGTCATGAATCAGAGAAATTTCAATGAAACGTTTTTACAGGCATGTAGAGGGGAAAAAGCGAATCATGTTCCTGTTTGGTACATGAGACAAGCTGGAAGATCACAGCCTGAATATCGTGCATTAAAAGAAAAGTATTCACTATTTGAAATTACGCATCAGCCAGAGTTATGTGCATACGTTACGCGATTACCAGTAGAGCACTATAATGTGGATGCTGCCGTTTTATATAAAGACATTATGTCGCCTCTTCCCGCAATCGGAGTGGACGTCGAGATCAAGTCAGGAATCGGTCCTGTTATTTCAAATCCAATTCGATCTGCGAGCGACGTCGAAAAGTTAGGCGAAATTACGCCAGAAGAAGATGTTCCGTACGTATTAGAAACAATTAAGTTATTAACGCAGGAACAGCTCAACGTGCCGCTCATCGGTTTTGCCGGAGCTCCTTTTACCGTTGCGAGCTACATGATTGAAGGAGGTCCTTCAAAAAATTACACGAAGACAAAAGGTCTAATGTACTCCGATCCAAAAGCATGGTTTGCACTTATGGATAAGCTTGCAGATATGACGATTCGCTATGTAGGGGCACAAGTAGATGCAGGGGCGAAAGTTATTCAAATTTTTGACTCATGGGTAGGAGCACTAAATGTCGCTGATTACCGTCATTTCATTAAGCCAGTGATGAATCGTATTTTTACAGAGCTTAAGAAAAAGAATGTGCCACTCATCATGTTTGGTGTAGGTGCAAGTCATTTGGCGATGGAATGGCACGACCTGCCGATTGATGTTGTCGGGTTAGACTGGCGCTTACCAATTCTAGAAGCACGAGAAAAAGGAATTACAAAAACGGTTCAAGGGAATCTAGATCCTGCCCTTCTGCTTGCTCCTTGGGATGTGTTAGAAGCAAAAGCAAAAGAAGTGCTTGATCAAGGAATGCAAAACCCTGGATACATATTCAACTTAGGTCACGGTGTCTTCCCACAGGTTAATCCGGAAACATTAAAGCGCTTGACGGCGTTTGTACACGAATATTCTGCAAATAGACACTAAATTGTCAGAAGTTGTGAGAAGTTTATTTTTTGAATTTGATCCTTCCTTGATGCAAAATAAGAGTATCTGAACTGAAAGAATGGAAATCGAGGTGTTTGAATAGTTATGGTTATGCGCAAAAAGAAAATGGGTTTGCTTGTAATGGCGTACGGTACGCCGTATAAAGAAGAAGATATTGAACGGTACTACACGCACATTCGTCGCGGCCGTAAGCCATCAGACGAGGCATTAGAAGATTTACGAAGCCGATACGAGGCGATTGGTGGAATTTCACCTCTGGCGAAAATCACGCTTGAGCAAGCCACCAAATTAGAGAAAAGCTTAAACGAAGCGCAAGATGACATTGAGTTTACAATGTATTTAGGCTTAAAGCATATTGAACCGTTTGTCGAAGATGCGGTTCAGCAAATGGTGGATGATGGCATTACAGAAGCAGTTAGCTTAGTACTAGCGCCTCATTATTCAACCTTTAGCATTAAATCATATAATGGACGAGCTCAAGAAATGGCTGATAAGCTTGGTGGTCCGGTCATTCATTCAATTGATAGCTGGTATCAAGAGCCTGCGTTCATCAACTATTGGTCAACGCGTGTACGCGATGTTTTTGAGGCAATGAGTGAGGAAGAACGTCAAAAAGCAGTGCTGATTGTCTCTGCTCACAGTCTACCAGAAAAAATCATTGCTCAAGGTGATCCATATCCGCAGCAACTTGAAGAAACAGCAGATATGATTGCAGAAGCGGCAGGGATAAAGCATTACGCAGTCGGATGGCAAAGTGCTGGAAATACGCCTGATCCGTGGATCGGACCAGACGTACAAGATCTAACGAGAGATTTGCACGAAGAGCATGGCTACACATCATTCGTTTACACGCCGGTTGGCTTTGTAGCAGAGCATTTGGAAGTACTGTATGACAATGACTACGAATGCAAAGTCGTAACAGATGAGATTGGTGCTAACTATTATCGTCCTGAAATGCCAAACGCACAGGATGAATTTATTGATTGCCTAACAACGGTCGTCATTCGTAAAATTCGTTCTATTGATTGATTAGAGCGTGTCTTGCGCAGCTTGCTGTGCATGGCACGTTTTTTTATTTGAAATAATTTTGATATCTTTTAAAAAATAGAGGGAAAATAATTGTGTAACCGGAACAATGTATGGTATATTTGTTTCTGTACTAATTGACCGAATTGTTATTTCGGTCAGAAAGCAGAGGGATCGGTGTGGCAATTGACCGTAAAAAAGCGATTATCGATGCAGCAACGAAATCATTTTCTCTATTTGGATACAAAGCAACAACCATGGACCAAGTAGCCAAACTTGCTTTGGTTGGTAAAGGGACGATCTATACGTTTTTTAAGAATAAGGAAGAATTGTTCGATGAAATTGTTTCAACGATGATTGCAGAAATGAAAATTTCCGCTGAAGACGCCATTGTAAAAGAGCGTTCGTTCTTTGAAAATGCTCACGATGCCCTTCACAATATTCTAGAGTTTCGTAAACAGCATCAGTTAATGATTAAATTAACGCAAGAAAATCAAGAAATGGGTACACCAGCTGTTCAAGAAGTTTTAGAAAGAGTCGAAAGCGAAATTCTTTGTTACATAAAAGAAAAAATTGAGCTTGCCATCGAGAAACAGGAAATTCGCGAATGTAATTCTGAGTTAACCGCTTTTTTACTTATTAAAATGTATATTTCGCTTGTGTTTGGTTGGGAAAAAAATCATCCACCACTATCAAAGGAAGAAATTGCTCAAATTATTGAGCAATATTTCTTAAAAGGGTTGTCAAACTAGATAATCCTTTATTTTATACCGACAAGTGACCAAATGATGAAAATAGTCACTTGTCCAATTTAAACATACAAGAAGGAGGATAACATGCGCAAATCGTCATTACTTGGAGAATTTGCCGCTATCGTAAAAAATAAAAAATTATTAATTGCGATTACTGCTATTTTATTTATTCCACTTTTATATAGCGGCGTGTATTTATGGGCGTTTTTAGATCCATATTCTCGTGTGGACGATCTACCCGTAGCTGTTGTCAACAATGACGTAGGAACAGTCTACAATGATAAGAAAACCCACATCGGACAGGATTTAGTTGATGACCTGAAGAAGAATGACAGCTTTAACTGGAAGTTTGTTGATGAGGCAACAGCAAAAAGAGGATTGGAAAATCAGGATTATTATATGATGATTGAAATTCCAAAAGACTTTTCGAAAAATGCCACAACGCTTCAACAGGACGATCCAAAACACCTTCAGATCGTTTACACAGCTAATGAAGGATCAAACTACGTATCCTCTCAAATCGGTGCAAAAGGCGTAGAGAAAATAAAAAATGAAGTATCGAAAAAGGTAACTGAAAACTATGCCGAAGAAATGTTTGATAATGTCAAGGAAGTTTCCAAAGGCTTAGCTGATGCTGGAGACGGGGCTACAAAACTTCGTGACGGGATCAATGATGCGAAAGATGGAACAGGAAAGTTAGAAGATGGTATCACGTCAGCAAACAAAGGTGCGAACGACTTAAATGATGGGGCTAAAAAGCTTCAAAAAGGAACAAGTGACCTTAATGACGGTGCCGGGCAACTCGAAAAAGGAGCAGGCGATGTCCATAACGGTGCTGTGAAGCTTGAAAAAGGATCAAAGGATCTAAATAACGGTGTGGCATCCGCAAAAGGCGGCGCAGATAAGCTAGCGAAGGGTGCGAATGACTTAAATAACGGTGTGACATCCGCAAAAGGCGGCGCAGATAAGCTAGCAAAAGGCGCGAACGACTTAAACGATGGTGTGACATCAGCAAAAGGTGGCGCAGATAAACTAGCAAAAGGCGCGAACGACTTAAACGATGGTGTGACATCAGCAAAAGGTGGCGCAGATAAGCTAGCAAAAGGTGCGAACGACTTAAACGATGGTGTAACATCAGCAAAAGGCGGTGCTGATAAGCTAGCGAAAGGTGCTGGCGATCTAAGCAGTGGGCTAGGGCAGCTACAGAGTGCGAACACAGCTATTCTAGAAGGCGCTAAAAAGTCTCAAACAGGTGCTCAAAGCTTAGCAACAGCAATTGATCAAGGCGTTGGGGAACTTAAAGGAGCCGCTGCACAAATTTCGCAGTTTAAGGAAAATGCCAAAAAAGTAGTTGATGGCGTGACTTCGTTATCTCAGCTATCTTCAGGGCTTCAAAAGAACATTACAGATGCGACAGCATCATCTTCTGAAGTGAGCACAGGCATTCAGAATACAATTGACGATTTAGATAAGCAAATTGCAGCAGCTGCTGATCCAGCGCAAAAAGAAGCGTTGCAAAAAACACGTGATCAGCTTGCACCGCTTGTTGAGAAAAGTAAAGCGGTGAGCCAAAACGTAACGGGCATGAGTGAATCTTCTACTAAAATGAATGCTGTGGCAGGAGAGCTAGCAAAAGGACTTGGAGACAACTCTTCAGACTCTAGTTCATCTGCTGACTTAGAGACAAAGCTAACCGAGCTCTCTAAAGGTGCTAATGAGCTAGCAGCAGGTCAAACCAAGCTCGTAGAGGGCCTAACAACGTTTGGCGAAAAGCTTGGTGAGGCGAAAGCCGGATCTGATCAGCTTGCGACTGGAGGAACGAGCTTATCTGAAGGTCTTGGTAAGTTGTCAGAAGGATCTACTCAGCTAGCAGCAGGTACAAATGATTTATCAAGTGGTTTAGGAAAACTATCTGATGGATCTACTCAGCTAGCAACTGGTACAGGCGATTTATCAAGTGGTTTAGGAAAACTATCTGACGGATCTAGCCAGCTAGCAGCAGGAAACGGTGATTTATCAAATGGTTTAGGAAAACTATCTGATGGATCTACTCAGCTAGCAACTGGTACAGGCGATTTATCAAGTGGTTTAGGAAAACTATCTGACGGTTCTAGTCAGCTAGCAGCAGGAAACGGTGATTTATCAAACGGTTTAGGAAAACTATCTGATGGTTCAGGTCAGCTTACGGCAGGAATTTCAAGCCTTGCCGATGGTTCTGGAAAAGTAGCCAACGGTATGACTGGACTAAAAGATGGATCGACGAAACTATTAACAGGTACAACTCAGTTAATTGAAGGAACAGGTCAGTTATCAAATGGAATGGGTAAATTAGACAAAGGTGCTGTAGACTTAAACGGAGGTCTAGGAAAACTATCTGATGGATCTAGTGAACTGGCAACAAAATTACAAGATGGTGCAAAAGATGCTGGAGATGTTAAGGCAAATCAAGCAGTTTATGACATGTTTGCAGATCCAGTTCAAGTAAAAGATAATTCAATTAACAACGTTCCAAACTACGGAACAGGATTAACACCATACTTCTTATCAGTTGCATTATTCGTCGGAGCGCTTGTAACATCTGTTATCTTCCCGCTTCGCAAACCAGCGATTACACCGAAAAACGGATTCCGCTGGTTCCTTGGTAAGTTTGGGGTGCTAGTATTTGTCGGCATTATGCAATCACTTCTTGCAGATGCGATTTTACTAGGTGCACTAGATATTAAAGTGGAAAGTGTACCGTTATTTATTACATTAAGTATCGCGACAAGCTTAACGTTTATGTCCATTATCCAGTTCTTTGTAACAGCACTTGATAATCCAGGACGCTTCGTTGCAATCTTAATCATGGTATTCCAACTTGCAACAAGTGCAGGAACGTTCCCAGTTGAGTTAATTCCAAAAGTATTACAGGACGTTAACCATTGGTTACCAATGACTTACTCAGTAAGAGGATTCCGCGCGGTTGTTTCAACAGGCGATTTCAGCTATATGTGGCACAACGTGTCCATTCTAGCAATCTACTTTGTAATCATGGTTCTTGCATCGATTTCATTCTTTATGTTCAAGTTTGCAAAAGACTTCAAAAGTCCAAAGCAAGCAGTAGAAAATTGATGAAAAGCTCCTTACCTTATAAAACGGGTGAGGAGCTTTTTTGTGCAATTGCAAGCAAAAAACGAATAGAGTTCAATATTTTCCACCCTAGTGGTCAATGCAGTCCGTTCTCACTTTTTTCGTTGTTTTCTACAATATAAGTAGAGAAACTCAGAGAGGGGGCAAAACATGAATAAGAAGAAGTGGAAAAAAGTCGGGTTGTTTTCATTATTCGTAGGTCCAGCATTTTTAGCATTTGCTCTAATTGTTTTGTATCCATTCTTTACAGGAGTGTACTATGCCTTTACAGACTGGAACGGCGTTACGGGACAGATTAAATTTGTAGGATTTGATAATTTTAAGTATATCTTTACAGAGGACGCGCAGTTTAAGCAATCCTTTTGGATCACCGCAAAGTATACGGTCATTTCCATCGTTTTAACCAATGCTGTTGGCTTTGGACTAGCGATGCTTGTGACACAAATGTTGAAAACACGAAACATTTTACGAACGGTATTTTTCCTTCCGAACCTTATTGGAGGACTTTTACTTGGGTTCATTTGGCAGTTTATTTTTGTTAAAGGTTTTCAATCAATTGGTATGATTACCGGATGGTCCTTTTTCGAATTACCTTGGCTAGGAGATGAGAAAACGGCTTTTTGGGGAATTGTGATCGTCAGCGTATGGCAAGGTGCGGGGTATATCATGTTAATCTACATCGCAGCTCTACAAAACGTTCCACAAGAACTCATCGAAGCAGCAAAAATTGATGGTGCAAATCCATGGCAAGTGCTTCGCAATATTACGCTTCCAATGGTAGCGCCTGCTGTAACAATTAGCTTATTCTTAACAATCTCATGGTCCTTTAAAATCTTTGACGTTAACTTATCATTAACGGGCGGTGGACCAGCAAAGACGACCGAAATGTTAGCGCTTAACATCTATACAGAAGCCTTTGTAAACAACCGATACGGTATAGGTGAAGCAAAAGCACTCGTATTCTTTATCGTTGTTGCAACAATTACAACGCTTCAAGTTATGTATACCAAGAAGAAGGAGGTTGAATCCTAATGGGAAACAAGTACACAGGAAAAACGTTTATATTAGAGATTCTTACTCTTGTTCTAGGTATTTTGTTTTTAATTCCGTTTTACTACGTGATTGCAAACTCGTTTAAAACTTTCGCTGATATTTTAACCAAAACGTCGGAGTTTCCGAAGGTGTTTGAATGGTCGAACTACACCGATGCGTTCGAACGTATGCAATATTGGAAAGTGTTTGGTAACTCTTTACTTATTACGATTATTAGTAACGTTATTATCATCATCTTCTGTTCAATGGCTGCATACATGCTTGTTCGAACAAAACGCAAGATTAGTAACATCATATTCTTCATGTTTGTTGCAGCAATGGTTATTCCGTTTCAATCCATTATGATTCCACTTGTAAAAGCAGCTGGACAGTTTCATCTGTTGAACAGCATTTGGGGAATCGTAATCATGTACTTAGGCTTTGGCTCTGGTATTTCCATTTTCCTTTATCACGGTTTTATTAAAGGAATTCCCGTTGAGCTTGAAGAAGCTGCTATTATTGACGGATGCTCAACATTTGGCGTCTTTTGGCGCATTGTATTTCCGCTTCTAAAACCAATTACTGTTACGATTATGATTTTAAACAGTCTTTGGATTTGGAACGATTTCTTACTACCATCACTTGTTTTACAAGATACAAATTTACGTACAATTCCGCTTGCGATGTACTTCTTCTTTGGTCAGTACACGAAGCAGTGGAACTTGGCACTTGCCGCTCTTGTCATTAGCATCATTCCGCTTCTCATTTTCTTCTTTGCAATGCAAAAGCATATTATTAAAGGAATTACGAGCGGATCGATTAAGTAATGTTCAACGATTTTTGTAGGCGCTTTTATAGTGAAATTAGGTGAGAAAGGTTTGAACGAAAAAGTGGAATTAGTCAAGGTGGAAAAAAGGTCATCAATATTTTCCACTCTTTTGTTCAATATCATCGCCTGTGCAGAAGAAGAACCTATCGGTACAATAAGGGTACAAATAACTAGTTTCATAAATCAGAGGGGGTATATGAAATGAAATTTAAAAAGGCGTCCATGCTTTCAATGATGCTAGCAGGAGCTCTCGCGCTTTCAGCTTGTTCTAACTCAGACGATGCGTCAGGTGGAGCAAAAAAAGGCGGAGATGCGAAGGGGAAAGAAGTAACGGTCGATATTTTTCAATTTAAGGTTGAAATCGCCGATCAATTGAAAGCGCTAACAGACGAGTACACAAAAGAGCATCCAAACGTAAAGTTTAATGTACAAACGGTTGGGGGCGGTGCAGACTATGGTGCAGCGTTAAAAGCTCAGTTTGCTTCTGGAAATGAGCCGGATATTTTCAATAACGGAGGATTCCAAGAAGCGCAAACGTGGAAAGAGAAGCTTGAAGATTTATCTGATCAGCCATGGGTAAAGGATGCATATGAAAATGCATTAGTACCAATGACGATGGACGGAAAAGTATACGGACAGCCGTTAAACCTTGAAGGGTACGGTTTTATCTATAACAAAGAACTTTTTGATAAAGCAGGCATTAAAGAGCTTCCAAAAACGTTAACAGAGTTAAAAGACGTAGCAAAACAGCTTAAAGACAAAAAAATCACGCCGTTCTCTGTTGGATATGGTGAGTGGTGGGTACTTGGGATTCACTTGTTGAACATCCCATTTGCACAGCAAGACGATCCAGATGCATTCATTAAATCACTAAATGACGGTTCTGGTAAAATTGCTGGAAATCCAAAATTCGAAGACTTTATGAACCTATTTGATACGACGATCAAGTACGGAAATAAAAATCCATTAACAACGGATTATAACACGCAAGTAACGCAATTTGCTTCTGGCGAAACAGCTATGATGCAACAAGGGAACTGGACACAAGGAATGATTACGAAAATCAATCCAAACATCAAAATGGGCTTCTTACCGATTCCAATTAATGATGACAAAGAATCAAATGATAAGCTAGCTGTAGGCGTACCAAATAACTGGGTAGTCAATAAAAAAGCGCCAGACGCAGACAAAAAAGCAGCAAAAGATTTCTTAAACTGGATGGTTACGTCTGACACTGGAAAACAATACGTGACAGAAAAATTCCAATTCATCCCAGCATTCAAAAACATTGAAGCAAAAGGTCTAGGCGACCTAGCAGATGACATTATCAAATATTCAAACGAAGACAAAACGCTTTCTTGGAACTGGTTTAAATATCCAGATGGAGCGACCAACGAATTCGGTGCAGCAATGCAAGCATACATTGGCGGCCAAAAATCCAAAAATGAATTCCTAAAATCTCTAGATGCAACATGGGCTAAACTGAAAAAATAACCCCATAACCAGCTTTGACACAACACGTGTCGAAGCTGGTTTCTTTATGTAAAAATAAAAACAAAGTAAAAAAGGCAGAGAGTTCGAATTTAGACAGAACTACTGTTAGAAATGATCTGAAACGCAATGATTGTTAAAAACTACATACTAAGTTGAAGTGACGCATAGTACGCCCACCATTTAAATGAAGTAAGGATCGAAGAGAAAGATCCGAAGACTCCTATGGGATTAGTGAGCCAGCTGAGATCCCGCAGGAGAGAAACGACGAGGAAGCTCAGCGCTTGCCCTGCGGAAAGCGAAGCAATCTGAAACGGAGATCCTAACTGAACTGAAACGGAATGACTGTTAAAAAGTAAATACTCATTTGAAGTTATGCATAGTACGCCTACTCTTCAAATGAATTAAGGATCGAAGAGGAAGATGCGAAGACTCCTGCAGGACTAGCGAGCCAGCTGAGATCCCGCAGGAGAGAAACGACGAGGAAGCTCAGCGCTCACCCCGAGGAAAGCGAAGCAATCTGAAAGGGAGATCCGAACTGATCTGAAACGAAATGATTGTTAAAAAATAAATACCAAGTTGAAGTGACGCATAGTACGCCCACCATTTAAATGAAGTAGGGATGGAAGCGAAAATATGAGCTAGTTTCTTTGCCATACTGTCATTACGGAGAATATTTTAATAATTCATTCGAAATCAAACTTTCTACCCCCATATATTGCTATATAATAATGATATACAAGATGAGAGCGGGGATCATATGATATGGAGCATTCGTAAAAAACTAATCATTTTTCTCTTATTGGCAACAGTGATACCGTTTACAATATCCAATATTTTAACCTATCATTATACGAAAGAATCTGTTCGAGAACGTTTCATTACAACCAACGCTGACGTCATGAAGAACGGCAGCAACGATTTGACCAACTACCTGACCGATATTGCGCAAACGTCTTCACGTTTATACGGCTATCATCCCTTTATTAAAGTGTTACAAGAAGGCGTCATTAGTGATATTGGAAACAACCAGCAAGAAATCAACCGGACGCTACTATACTTATATAATATGAAACCGGAAATTGAACAAATTCACCTATACATTCAAAAAGGCCATGATTCCTTTACCATTTATAACGCAAAAGTAAGCAGCCGTGGAAAGTACGAAGAAGTCTACAAACACCCGTACTATTCAAGGTTAAAGGAGGGAACATCCTATTTTAATATTGAGCCAACGCACCCTATATACAGCTACAACCACCTATCGACCATTTCAGAAAAGAACCATGAAAATGTACTGAGCTTTCATGAACTCATTAATGAAATTCCGACCGATCGGGTGCTAGGATTTTTATCAATAGACGTCAACCTCTCACATTTATCGTCGATCTCGAACCGATTATTTGAGCAATCATCTCAGGATTTTTACTTGATGAATGATGACGGAACGATTGTTTATTCATCTGATCCCGCCCAAATGGGGGAGAAAAATAAAGCAGGATGGTTTCAGCAGGTTAAGAGAGCAAAGTCAGGTACACACAGCATGGACTGGAAGGATAAGGATTTTTCAGGCGTGATGATGTACAACCACCTATCAGGAAAGTTTAAAGATTGGTATGTCGTGAAGCAGGTTCCATATGAATCACTTTACGCGGATGCTAGAAAAACAGCGCTCATAAACATTCTGATCGGAATGATCTCCCTCGTATTTGTTATTTTAGCGACGATGCTCGTATCAATTAAATTTACATCACCAATTAAAGTGTTAATTAAAAACATGAAAAGAGTCGAACAAGGAAAGTTTGAGGTGGATTTTAAATCCCTCGGAAACGATGAATTTGGAACGCTTGGGAAGCATTTCACTTCTATGGTCGAAACGATTAATGATTTGATAGAACGCGAATATAAACTGGAAATTGAAAATAAATCTACACAGCTAAGGGTTTTACAGTCACAAGTAAATCCACATTTTCTCTATAATACGCTACAGTCCATTGGAACGCTAGCTCTCCGGCATAAAGTCATTTCAATTTATACGCTGTTAACGTCACTCTCAAACATTATGAGATATAGCATGAACATGAGGGAAGATACGGTGTTGCTATCACAGGAAGTACAGCACGTAAAATCGTATTTACAGCTACAAAAACAGCGGTTCGATAAGCGTTTTGAATATGATCTTTTAATTGATGATGAGGCTCTTGGTGTACGAATGCCGAAAATGATTTTACAGCCATTAGTTGAAAATTCATTTAAGCACGGGCTTGAACAAACGACGAAACCGATGAAAATTGAAGTGAAAGCGTATCTTTACTCTGAGAAACGAATTCGAATCGTCATTCAAGACACAGGAAAAGGAATGACTCAAAAAGAGCAGAATGAACTTCAAAAAGCGTTACAAATGGAAGCGAAGGCTGGACAACAAATTGGATTAAAAAATACGTATGACCGCTTGAAGCTGTACTACGGGGACGAAGCGGTGATGGAAGTAAAAGGCGAACCGAACGAAGGATTTATCGTACTCATTGACATACCGTTGAAAATAGACAAAGAGGTGAATTCTGTATGAGAGCTTTAATCGTAGATGATGAACAGCACGTTAGAGAAGGTATTCGCTTATTAGGAGAATGGGAACAGCATCAAATTACACAGCTTCTTGAAGCAGAAAATGGCGAAGAGGCAATTCACCTTATTGAGCTGTATAAGCCAGAAATCATTTTTACCGATATGAAGATGCCTCAGATGGACGGCATTAGCTTATTGGAATGGATTAAAAGCAATCACCCGAGCAGCAAAACGATTGTTGTGACAGGTTACGATGATTATCACTATATGCGAAAAGCGATTCATTTTGGCAGTGCTGATTATATTTTAAAACCAGTTGATCCTGAAATCCTCAATCATACCATTTCCAATGCCGTAGCAGAATGGAAGAAAGAGCAGGCAGAACGCCAGCGAGATAACAGTAGTTATCAGCTGATTAACGAAATGAAGCCGCTATACAGAGACCGTAAGCTAACACAGCTTATGAACAATCAAAAGGTCAATCAATCAACCGTTGAGGAGTTTGGCTTTCATTTATCACAGCGTTATCAGGTAGCGATTATTCGAGTTGATTTGCATATTATTCAGGTGTTCCAAGGTGACCGAGATCTGGCGTATTTTTCTATTTTAAACGTAATGAACGAAATTTTGCAGAAGAAGCAGTGTGGAGTTGCCTTTCGCTACTTGTCCAATAAGGGAGAAATCGTGCTGATTATGTGGGATCATCTCTCTGAATTTATTCATATTCTGCAGACAATTCATCATACCATCAAGCGTACAATGGAAGTGACTTGTTTAATGGCGGTCGGTACAGTAGTCGATTCGCCAGATAAGCTAATGAATTCGTACGAGCATGCAAAACAGGTTATGCTCTCAACGAATGTGTTTGATAGGAAGGCAGAAAAAATTTATGAAGAAAACGAGAAGCTCGCCGTAGGTCATGTTCTTCATCTTGTTGATTATTCTACGCAAATAGAGGATGCCATTCAATTTGGGGACATTCAATTGTTTTCGACGATTATTGAACAAATTATGATGACGTTCAGAGAAGTAAATTATTTAGCGCTTGGTCAGCTTTTGCACGTAGAAAAAGAATATCAGCTCATGAGCTTTCATGCATATAAAAATTATCGTACACCTTTTAAATTACGAGAACAAAATGAAAAAGTGATCGAGCTGTTCTACGACGATTTAGGTCAATTTCAGATTGATCGTTATATTGAGCAGAAAAAACGAGAAATTGCGCTGTTTTTAAAAATTACGAAACGAGAAACAAAAAAGAAAAATCGCGATGTCATTTATGAAATCGAGCAATTTCTTCAGCAAAACTTTGTGCGGGATGTGAAGCTTCAAGAGATCTCTGATCGCTTTTATTTAAGTAGAGAATACATTTCAAGGCGATTTAAGCAGCAATTTAATGAAAATATTTCCGATTACCTTGTGAAAATTCGTATGCAAAAAGCGAAGCATCTGCTTCAAAATGAACAGCTGAAGGTGTATGAGGTAGCGAATATGACGGGTTATCAAGATGATAAATATTTTCGAAAAGTATTTAAAAAGATCGAAGGTATTACACCAAATGAATATCGCTCTTCTTATTTAAAAAGCCGCTCCCATTGAGCGGCTTTTTTGTTCAAACCATCACTACTTACCAGCGATGGGCTTTCGCATCACTGCGTAAAATGATGTTCTTTTGAGATATCCTTGTGTGACCGTTCACTTGAGACTTCGCGTGCTTTGGTCTCGTCCAATTATGGTAAAAAAGCTCTGAGTGCGGATCTAACTGATCTTTATAACTCATACAAATCACCTCATGGCTAGGATATGTTCATAGTGAGACAAAAACTATCTCCTTTATAGGATGAGATAAATGCTTCAAAACTAACCTGGTATATTTATCTTTTCTGAGCGAGGAATATCTCAACTGTTTTGTTGAACGGCTTCTTGCGTTTCTCTCAAGTGTCTAAGCTGCTCGCCAAAAAGCTTTACTTTTTTTGTAGGCCCTTCAACAATTTTTAGCGCATGAAGCTCTTGTTCGACTAGGCTCAAGTGAATATGTGACTGCTGAAGGTCACTAACACTCCCCGTCATCTGTGCAGCATATAATGACTGTTCAGCTTCGTGAAGTTTTGTTTTTATGTGTTCATACTGATCCATCCTTGTTTTCATCTCCTATAACCGTTTCTTTCCCCTTAACATGTGGAGGTGCGGAAAAGTTATTCAAATAAAGGTCAAAGAGAGTAAAAAAAGGTCGTACAAGCAGGTGTTCATGCATACATTGAGGAGAATTACCATCAATGTATGGAGGAGTTTCTATGGGGGTTTTACTGAGCTATATTTTATTAGGACTATCCCTTGCAGCACCAATTGGCCCAATTAATGCTGCACAATTGGATAAGGGAATTAAAAACGGGTTTTGGCATTCCTGGTTCTTAGGAATGGGCGCTACATTTGTTGATATATTATACATGCTGGCAGTATACATAGGGGCCGTAAGTTTTTTGAGCAATGAATTCATTAAACTGTTCTTATTTGCTTTCGGATGCTTCGTACTTATCTACACGGGTGTTGAAGGTCTGATAAGCGCGGGGAAAATTAATCGAGATAGCCGAGCGAAGGGTGATACAGTACTGAAATGCTTTTTTTCAGGCTTTTTTCTTTCCATAACCAACCCGTTAACTATTTTGTTTTGGATTGGAATTTATGGTTCGGTTCTAGCGAAGACAGCTTCTACTTATGGAGAAAAACAGCTGTTGCTTTATAGTGGGGCAATGTTTATTGGGATTTTTGCCTGGGACGTTACAATGGCAGCTTTGGCTAGTACGTTTCGACGCTATTTAGCAGCCAACGTCCTCATTGGTGTTTCCGTTGTTTCTGGTTTGTCTCTTGTTGGATTCGGTCTATACTTTGGGTGGCAAGCGCTTCAGTTATTGTTACATTAGGCGATAGGTATAAAATTTTCATCTTATCACACACTACATCGAAGTGTGTAAGGAGTGATAGGATGAAAAAAAATGCCGAATGTGCAAGTGGAAAAGAAGGACAACTAGCGTGGTGGCAGCTGTCACTCATTGGGGTGGGTTGTACGATCGGGACAGGTTACTTTCTTGGCTCGAGTATTGCCGTTCGATCAGCTGGTCCTGCTGTACTCATTGCGTTCATTATAGCTGCTTGCTGTACGTTTATCGTTTTTGAGGCTTTAGCGAAAATGAGTGCAGAAGATCCACAGAAAGGTTCGTTTCGCTCGTATGCGAAAAAAGCCTTTGGTCGATGGGCTGGATTTAGCAGTGGATGGGTCTATTGGAGCGCGGAAATGCTTATTATGGGAAGTCAGCTAACCGCGGTGTCGCTATTCACTCGCTTTTGGTTTCCGAACGTTCCTCTTTGGATCTTTGCTTCGATTTATGCGGTTCTTGCGATTGGTGTTGTATTAATCGGGACGAAAGGCTTTGAGCGATGTGAAAACATTTTTGCTGTGACGAAAGTATCCGCTATTTTTATGTTTATTATTTTAGCTGCGCTCGCTCTGTTAGGCTTTTTGGATGAGGGTGCAAGAGAAGAATTCCCTAGAACAGCTGAGACTATTTTTCCGCATGGATTTACAGGGTTGTGGGGAGGGCTTTTATATGCTTTTTATGCCTTCGGTGGAATTGAAGTATTAGGGATTATGACAATGAGGCTGAAGGATAAAAAAGATGCTTCAAAAGCAGGAACGGTTATGCTGCTCTTACTAGTCACGATTTATTTAGCATCTCTAGCGCTTGCGATATCAATTGTTCCTTACCATGGATTTCATGAAAATCAAAGCCCGTTTATCACGGCCCTAGAAACGTATCATTTACCGTTTTTCCCGCATGTTTTTAACGGGGCGATGATTATTGCAGGGTTTTCCACGATGTCCGCTTCTTTCTTTTCCGTAACAACGATGCTTGTTACACTTTCTGAAGAAGGAGATGCGCCAAAAGTTTTTGCTCCTAAAAAGAAGGGGAAATTTCAGTTCCCACTTTCGGCGATGCTTTTGACGACGTGTGGACTGATCGTCTCGATTGTGTTTTCACTGCTTCTACCGGGGAAAATTTACGAATATATTACGACAGCTGCAGGTCTGATGCTGTTATATAACTGGCTGTTTATTTTATTTTCCTATCCGCGTCTGATGAAATTGACCATGTGGGGAAAAATAAAACGCATCGTCGCCATGTTGCTCATCCTTTTGGCCGTCACAGGAACTCTAGCAGACGAGGCAAGCAGACCGGGTTTATTCGTCAGTATCGGTTTTTTAGCCATCATTGCGCTCGTTATTTTGAAAGTTCGTTCTCACTGGAAAACGGAAGCACCCGCTTCATAAGCGAAAAGATCATTTTTAAGGAAGTCTTAGTCAATAATGGCTGAGACTTTTTGTGTTTCAAAAGGTAATTTATGTTAAATTTGAATAAGATCATGTTGCACGAAAGGGGACGGAGGATGAAGTACAATAAAGATGAAACAACGTCTGTAAAGCTATTAAACTAAAAAAAGGAGCGCTTACAATAGCGCTTCTTTTTTTAACCCCTTATTGTTGATGCAAGCATTTATCACATTTATTTCCGTAGCACTCGTGTTGTTCTTCCATTTCTTCGTTACACTCCATGCATCGTTTCTTTGGTAAATTTCTAAAAAATTCTGACATTTTAACTAACATGTGTATCCCCTCCGTTATCTTGTTACTAGTATTGTATTATAACAGGTTGATAAATGTCAATAATGTTTTATAACAAAATGTAAAATGGGCTATATTTCACTAAAAAGGTTGAAATATTTATGTTTTAGAATCGTTTCGTTTATACTAGATGCAGGTAAACTATTGGAAAGGAATGAGGTCATGAAGGTTACTGTAGTAGGCTATTGGGGCGGATACCCGGCACGAGGAGAAGCAACGTCCGGCTACTTATTTGAACATAACGGTTTTTCACTATTAGTGGACTGTGGTAGTGGTGTACTAGAACAGCTTCAGAAGTATATTCAACCAACGGATTTAGATGCGGTTATTTTGTCTCATTATCATCACGATCACGTTGCAGATGTGGGCGTTTTGCAGTATGCTCGACAAATTCACTACTATTTAGGAAATCAAACGAAAGAACTTCCTTTTTACGGTCATACGGAAGACAAAAAAGGGTTTGAATCCCTAACACACAAGGGATTTACAAAAGGTGTTGTCTATGATCCAGAAACGTCACTGACAGTAGGTCCGTTTAGGATTTCCTTTTTAAAGACGAAGCATCCTGTTCCGTGTTATGCAATGCGCATTACGGCTGGCAACGAAACCATTGTTTATACCGCAGATTCTAGTTATCAACAAGAATTCATTGACTTTGCGAAGGATGCGGACTTGTTAATTAGCGAATGTAATTTTTACGGTCATCAAGATGGAACGAGTGCGGGACATATGACTAGTAAAGAAAATGGTCATATTGCGCACGAAGCAAACGTAAAAAAACTCATCTTAACACACCTTCCACATTACGGTGAGCACGCCCAGCTTATTGACGAAGCCAAAGAATTTTTTAACGGTGATATTGAACTAGCGAAATGCGGCGTTGTTTTTGATAAATAGAGATAAGGGAGAACTGAGCATGTTATATATTAATAATCAAAATATTACAGACCCACGAATTAACCTTGCAATTGAGGAGTATGCACTAAAGAACTTAGACATTAACGAGTCCTATTTGCTGTTTTATATTAATGAGCCCTCAATTATCATTGGTAAAAATCAAAATACAGTGGAAGAAATCAATACAAAGTATGTGGACGATAATAACATTCATGTTGTACGTCGACTGTCTGGTGGAGGGGCCGTTTACCATGACCTTGGAAACTTGAACTTTAGCTTTATTACAAAGGATGATGGGGATAGCTTCCACAATTTTAAAAAGTTCACAGAGCCTGTTATTGAAGCGTTAAAACGCCTTGGTGTAAATGCTGAACTTAGCGGACGTAACGATATTTTAGCAGAAGGTCGTAAAATTTCAGGGAATGCACAGTTCTCTACACGTGGCCGTATGTTCAGTCATGGTACATTGTTGTTCGATTCGGAGATGGATCATGTTGTTTCAGCTCTTCGTGTGAAGAAGGATAAAATTGAGTCAAAAGGTATTAAGTCCATTCGTAGCCGTGTAGCAAACATCAGTGAATTCTTAGAAGAGAAAGTGACAATCGAAGAATTTAAAAAGCTGATTCTTGCCTACATCTTTGACGGTGAAGATCAGATTCAGGAGTACAAGCTTACAGATTCTGACTGGGCGAATATTCATCAGCTATCAAAAGAGCGCTACCAAAACTGGGAATGGAATTACGGAAAGTCTCCAAAATTCAACCTGCAGCATTCTCATCGCTTCCCTGTTGGGCAAATCGATGTACGCCTTGAAGTGAACCGTGGTACGATTGAAAACTGCAAAATTTACGGAGATTTCTTCGGGGTTGGAGACGTGAATGAAATTGAAGAACGTCTCATCGGAAAGCGCTATGAGCGCGCAGCAATTGCAGAGGCAGTTGAAGACGTGGAAATTAATCATTACTTCGGTAACATTACGAAAGACGAGTTCATTGATTTAGTTTATTAATAAAATAACATGATGGCATGAAGGAATTTTCTCTTTGGAAAATTCCTTTTTTGTGTGTGCCCTTTCTCACTACGTCAGTAAAGGGATCTTAAAAGAAAATAAATGGAAAAAAGATAATTAATGTTAGAAATTTTCAATAAATTAGTATAATATTATGAATGAGTAGTCATTCATAACACAAAGGGGTGGGAATGTGGATTTATCATTACAACTTCACGTGACAGCGTTAGAAAATGTAGAGAAAACCGCATATATTTTTCAAGATCAGCCGGTAACATACGGTCAATTAGATGCTCAAATTACAAGGTTTGCAAACGGGTTAAAAAGTTTAGGGGTAGAAAAAGGGGATCATGTCGCACTATTGCTAGCAAATTCTCCACACTTCATTATTGGGTTATACGGGGCACTGCGAATAGGGGCGCGAGTGATACCGATTAATCCCATTTACACACCAGATGAGATCGGCTATATTTTACATAATGGGGATGTAAAAGTAGTGATTGCACTGGACAAGCTGTTGCCATTTTTTGATCAGCTTACAGCTAAAGTACCAAACGTTCAACACGTGATTTTATGTGGGAGTTCTTCTGAATCAGAAATTGAAGAAACGCACGAAAAAATGAAATCGTTTACAAGTGTTATGCACAGAGGAACAGATCAGTACGACTTCCCTGAAATTAGTGAGCAGGAAGTTGCGATTATTTTATATACGTCAGGTACGACAGGAAAACCAAAGGGTGCGATGCTAACGCATCATAATCTGTATCGCAATGCGAAAGATGTGGCAGATTTTCTTCACATTAATCATACAGATCGTGTTGTTGCGACGCTTCCGATGTTTCACGTTTTCGGTCTAACGGTTTCGTTGAACGCGCCGCTTATGAACGGTGGAATTGTATTGGTTGTACCAAAGTTTAGTCCTGCAGAAGTATTTCGTTTAATTAAGGAATACGAAGCGACGATTTTTGTCGGTGTTCCGACGATGTATAACTTCTTGCTGAACATTCCAAACGTATCCGCTGAGCAAACGAAAAGCTTACGACTATGTATTTCAGGTGGATCAGCTATGCCTGTCGCACTACTACAAAGCTTTGAGCAAAAGTTTCAGGTTGTGGTTTCAGAAGGATATGGATTATCAGAAGCATCGCCTGTTACATGCTTTAATCCGCTTGACCGTCCGCGAAAGGCAGGATCTATTGGGACATCGATTGCCAATGTCCAAAACAAAGTAGTGAACGAATTCGGTGAAGAAGTAGCAGCTGGTGAGGTAGGAGAGCTTATTGTACGAGGACCTAATGTGATGAAGGGATATTACAATATGCCGGAAGAAACCGCACACGCGATTCGCGATGGCTGGCTGTACACAGGCGATTTAGCAAAAATGGATGACGAAGGATACTTCTATATTGTCGATCGAAAAAAGGATTTAATTATTGTAGGAGGATTTAACGTCTATCCAAGAGAAGTAGAAGAAGTGTTGTATCGTTATCCTGATGTATCAGAGGTCGCTGTTCTTGGAATTCCACATCCTGATCAAGGTGAAGCCGTGAAATGTTTTGTTGTGGTGAAAAATCAAGAAACTACAAAAGAAGAGCTAATTCGTTATTGCAGTGAGCATTTAGCGAAATATAAAGTGCCTTACGATATCGAATTTTTAGATGAGCTTCCGAAAAATACGACAGGGAAAATTTTAAGACGATCATTAAAACAACAGCTGTTAAATAAATAAGCTCATGAACGATGAAGGTGAGGTCACAAAATGAAAACAGTTCAGTACTCAAGTCAAAATCATGTAGGAACAATAACATTAAACCGACCGGATGCTTTAAATGCGTTTAATTACCAGATGTTAAGCGAGCTTGAAGAAATTGTAGAAGGAATTCGAATTAACCCGGACGTACGTGTGGTGGTCATTCAAGCGGCGGGCGAAAAAGCTTTTAGCGTAGGAGCTGATTTAAAAGAGCGAAAAACGTTAACCATTGACCAAGTAAAAAGAAATGTTTATAAAATTGGTGAAGTGTTTGCGAAAGTAGAACAGCTACCACAGCCAACGATTGCTGTGTTAAATGGGTATGCTTTTGGTGGTGGTATGGAGCTTGCGCTAGCCTGTGATTTTCGAATTGCAGCTGATCATGCAAAGGTTGGACTTACAGAAACGAGTTTGGCAATCATTCCAGGTGCAGGGGGGACACAGCGCCTTCCACGCCTCATTGGTGAGTCGAAAGCGCTAGAGCTCATTTTGACGGCAAAGAGAGTGACGGCTGTTGAAGGTGATCAATATGGCTTGTTTACGAGAGTTGTACCTGCTGGGCAGTTGGAAGGAACGATTCAAGAGTTTGTTGGGTCCATACTCCGAAATGGTCCAGTGGCACTTCAGCAAGCAAAATTTGCGGTGAAGGAAGGAATGAAAGTTGATCTTCAAACGGGTCTTCATATTGAACGGAAAGCGTATGAGCTTACGATCCCAACGGAAGACCGACTAGAAGCACTTCAAGCATTCTCTGAAAAAAGACCACCTGTGTTCAAAGGGAAGTAGAATGAAAGCTAGCTGGCATAAAATCGTCGGCTAGCTTTTTGCGTGTATATAGGTAAGAGAATGGGGGGATTATGGACAAAGAAGTTTTAGTTCTAACTCGCTCGCTTTTTCTCTACAATAATAATAAGGTTGTACAAATAGGAGGTGCTGCATGAGGAAAATTGTAGGGTGGACAATGATTGGTTTTTTAATTTACATAGCATTAGCATGCGTCTATATCTTTTATATGAATGACAGCATTCTTCCAAAGAAATGGATAGGCACGAGTGCAGATCCTCAAACCTTCATGAATGCCAGAGAATTGATGATTACAGATGAATATTCAAAGCTTAGAGACGTGCTCTTCTTTATTTCCCTTCCATACGATTGGATTATCTTTTTACTCGTCCTAGCTTTTGGTTTGTCGAAAAGATTTAGCTACTGGGCGAAGGACATTAGCAAAAATTTATTTTTTCAAACGGTCATTTATGTCTTTTGGCTATCGGTTGTCAGTCTCGTTTTATCGTTTCCACTTAACTTTATTAAATATCAAATTTCAAAAAATTATCGCATTACAACCCAGCCATTTGAAGGGTGGATGAAAGATCAGTTCATTAACTTTTGGCTTCAATATGCGCTGATGACGTTAGTGGTTTGTGTCGTGTACTTGTTGATGAGACGCTTTAAAAAGCGCTGGTGGCTGTTCGCATGGCTATTATCCGTTCCATTTACGTTGTTTATTACCTTCATACAGCCTGTCGTCATCGATCCTCTGTATAATCAATTTTACCCCCTGAAGGATAAAGTTCTAGAGGAAAAGATTTTAACACTAGCCGATCAGGCTCATATTCCGACCGATCACGTGTATGAAGTAAACATGTCTGAGAAAACCAATGCCTTAAATGCCTATGTTACAGGAATTGGCTCTAATTCTCGAATTGTCCTTTGGGATACAACGCTTCAGCAGCTAAAGGATAAAGAAATTCTTTTTATTATGGCTCATGAAATGGGACATTACGTCATGAAGCATGTGTACATTGGGATTGCCGGGTATTTGCTGCTATCACTTATTGGGTTTTACATCATTAGCAAAATTGCTGAGAAGGTCGTACATAAATGGAAAGAACCTTTGAAAATATCGTCTTTAACCGATTTATCTTCTCTACCTGTCTTGTTGCTCGCGTTTTCACTGTTAGCATTTGCGGTAAGCCCATTAACAAATGCAGTTTCAAGATATCAAGAACATAAAGCCGATGAATATGCTATCCACTTAACGCACGACAAAAAGGCAGCCGTTTCTTCTTTTCAAAAGCTAACAAAAGCAGGGTTAAGCCAAGTAGATCCTCCTTTCTTAGTAAAAGTGTTCCGCTATAATCACCCAACCATGTTAGAACGCATTACGTATATTGAAGAACAGTAAGAGGGATTCCAAATTTGGAGTCCCTTTTTCTTTATTTTGTAAAAAAGTAATGACGTTTTGAATTTTCTGTTATATAATAAATTAAGTTTTAATAATCTGTATTATAACAATTAAAGAGAGGAATGAAATGTGTGACCATTTCCAATCAAAAAAGTCATCTCAAAACACCCTACACCACGATTTTAACTTCAGAGTCTCTTCAATTTCTAACGGATCTTCATCGTGAGTTTAATGAAAGACGAAAGCATCTCCTGCACAAGCGGATCATCCGTCAACAGCAACTTGATCAAGGAATAAAACCGACATTTTTAGATGAAACGACTCATATTCGAAATAGCGAATGGACGGTTGCACCATTGCCCAAGGATTTATTGGACCGAAGAGTAGAAATTACCGGTCCTGTTGATCGAAAAATGGTCATTAATGCCTTAAATTCAGGGGCAAAGGTTTTTATGGCAGACTTTGAGGATTCGACTTCTCCGACGTGGGACAATGTCATGCAGGGACAAATAAATCTTTGTGATGCGGTCAATCGAACGATACAGTTTGAGGGAGATAACGGAAAGAAATATGAGCTAGGAAGTACGGTAGCGACGCTAATGGTTCGCCCGCGAGGATGGCATCTAGAAGAAAAGCATTTACAGATTGATGGGGAGAACATGTCAGGAAGTTTGGTGGATTTTGGTCTTTATTTTTTTCATAATGCAAAAACGCTACTTGAAAATGGATCTGGACCTTACTTTTACTTGCCAAAGCTTGAAAATCATTCAGAAGCTCGGTTGTGGAATGATGTATTTTTATATGCCCAAGAGTATATAGGGATTCCAAGCGGAACGATTAAAGCGACGGTGTTGCTTGAGACAATTCTTGCGGCATTTGAGATGGACGAAATCTTATATGAGCTAAAAGAACATTCGGCCGGTCTTAACTGTGGCCGGTGGGATTATATTTTTAGTTACTTAAAAAAGCTTCGTAACTACGACACTAGTATTCTACCTGATCGCTCGCTCGTGACGATGACGTCTCCTTTTATGAGAGCGTATTCACTGCTTGTTATCAAAACGTGTCATCGCAGAGGGGTTCATGCAATGGGAGGGATGGCTGCGCAAATTCCGATTAAAGGAGACGAAGAAGCAAACGCAGCAGCCTTTGAGAAGGTGCGTCTTGATAAAGAGCGAGAAGCAAAAGATGGGCATGACGGAACATGGGTCGCTCACCCTGGACTAGTATCTGTAGCAATGGATGTATTTAATGAGCATATGAAAGATGACAATCAAATTGCTCGTCCACTGACAGAAATGGAAGTGTCACAAGAAGATTTACTTTTAGCACCAAAGGGACCGATTACGGAACAAGGAATTCGTATGAACATTAACGCAGCCATTCAATATATTGAATCTTGGCTTAGCGGTCGCGGTGCAGCACCTATTTTTCATTTAATGGAGGATGCGGCAACAGCAGAAATTTCGCGTGCGCAAATTTGGCAGTGGATTCATCATCCCGAGGGAAAAACGGATGAGAATCGCAAAGTAACTCTTCATTGGGTGAAGGAACTTCAAGGGGAAGAACTAGAAAAAATTAAGCAATTAGTAGGGAAAGAGCGCTTTGAAAATGGGCGTTTTGAGGAGGCTGCCAGACTGTTTGAGGAGCTTGTGGGATCTGATAAATTTGCGGAATTTTTAACGTTAAAAGCGTACGAAATTCTAGAAGCATAATTCCCAATAATAAAATAGGATTTAAAAAATATATGTGTTAAATAAATAATAATATGGTTAATAAGGGAGATGGAGAGAATGAAAGATTTACGTATTCAAGCAGTAGAAGAAAATTGGGGTACAGACAGCAGATGGCAAGGAATTGAGCGTCCATATAGCGCAGAGGACGTAATGAAGCTTCGCGGTTCCATTGACATCGAGCATACGTTAGCAAGAAGAGGTGCTCAAAAGCTTTGGAACTTGCTTCATACAGAAGATTACACGCATGCTTTAGGAGCACTCACAGGAAACCAAGCCGTGCAGCAAGTAAAAGCAGGTCTAAAAGCAATTTATTTAAGCGGTTGGCAAGTAGCGGCTGATGCTAATCTATCGGGTAATATGTATCCCGATCAAAGCCTGTACCCTGCAAACAGCGTTCCTCACGTTGTAAAGAGAATCAATCAAGCTCTTCAGAGAGCCGATCAAATTCAGCACTTAGAAGGAAAAGAAGAGTTGGATTACTTCGTTCCAATTGTTGCCGATGCTGAAGCTGGATTTGGTGGACAGTTGAATGTGTTTGAATTGATGAAAAGCATGATTGAATCAGGTGCATCAGCCGTTCATTTTGAAGATCAGCTATCATCGGAAAAGAAGTGCGGACATCTGGGCGGAAAAGTACTTCTTCCAACTCAAACAGCGGTTCGTAACTTGATTTCGGCTCGTCTTGCAGCAGACGTAATGGGGGTTCCAACGATCATTATCGCTCGTACAGATGCAGACGCAGCAGATTTAATTACAAGTGATATTGATCCAGTTGATCATCCGTTTATTACAGGGAAACGAACAGCAGAAGGGTTTTATCGAACAAACGCAGGTCTTGATCAGGCGATTGCCAGAGGTCTTGCATACGCACCTTATGCGGATTTGATTTGGTGTGAAACGTCAGAGCCTAATTTAGAACAGGCTAAACGCTTTGCAGAAGCAATTCACGAGCAGTTCCCAGGTAAGCTACTAGCTTATAACTGTTCACCGTCTTTTAACTGGAAGAAAAAATTAGATGAAGAAACGATTGCTTCTTTTCAACAGGAGTTAGGAAAAATGGGATACAAGTTCCAATTCGTGACGCTAGCAGGATTCCACGCTTTAAATCACAGCATGTTTGAATTGGCACACGGGTATAAAACGAGAGGAATGGCTGCTTATTCTGAATTACAGCAGCAGGAATTTGATAGCGAGCATAAAGGCTATACCGCTACAAGACATCAGAGAGAAGTGGGAACAGGGTATTTTGATGAAGTATCACAAGTGATCGCAAGCGGAAACTCATCCACGACAGCGCTAAAGGGGTCGACTGAGGAAGAACAGTTTATGAATAATTAAACGCACAAAAAGGATCCTTCATGCTGGTAAAGCGTGAAGGATTGCTTATTTATTCAGCTACTTTTAATAATTCTTGATATTCTCTAGAAAGGCTTAGAAAATCTTCTTTATTACGTTTGTCTAATGCCTCGTTAATTCTTTGCTCTAAAACTTCCACACGACGGACGAATAGGGACTCATCAATCACCATATCAATGTACAGCGCTAAAACGTCTACATCTTCTTTCATTTGCTTAGAGTTGGCCAGTGACTTCATCATTTCTGCATAAGATTTTTCGTTTTTCATGAGATTCACCCCTGAAGTCTTTTTTTTATTATATAGACTTCAATCAAAAAAAACAACTTATTTTCTAAATTTTTAGAAATTTTATTTTTTCCCTTTTTCCTCCAACTAAAAACCTCCATTTTCTGTCCCGCTCCTTCAAAAAACCGCCAAAATGGCTTAAGCCCAATGATGAACGCAAATGAAAAAACTTGTCCAAAAGACCATTTCCACTTTCAATGAAAGTAGCTCCTTCGTTTCAAAACCGTATGTCCCTCTCTTTACCACATAAAAAAATAAGTATCCAGTTGAAGAAAAGTACAGTGCTTCTTCTTTTTAATGAAGTAAGAATGGAAGCGTAAGATGCGAAGACTCCTACGGGATTAGCGAGCCATCTGAGATCCCACAGGAGAGAAACGACGAGGAAGCTCAGCGCTCACCCCGAGGAAAGCGAAGCGATCTGAAGCTGGAATCCGAACTGATCTGACACAAAATGATCGTTAAAAACCAATTATCAGTTGAAGAGACACACAGTACGCCAACTCGTCAAATGAAGTAAGGATGGAGGCGTAAGATGCGAAGACTCCTACGGGATTAGCGAGCCATCTGAGATCCCGCAGGAGAGAAACGACGAGGAAGCTCAGCGCTCGCCCCGAGGAAAGCGAAGCGATCTGAAGCTGGAATCCGAACTGATTGAAACGAAATGATTATTAAAAACTAACTCCCAAGTTTAAGAGACGTATAGTACACCCACTTAGCAGTTTCTTCTCAAAATTCCCCATGAAAAAACATCATTCATCAAATAAAAACAAAAAATTACAGTCTAAAAATAGAAAAAATTCTGACAAGTGTTAAAATAGACGTATAGATATGATAAGGGGTGGACAAAAGATGAATGTGACAGAAACGAAAAGAAAAGTAGAAATTAACGACTTATATAAATTATCAACAGCCTACGACGCTCAGCTATCTCCTGATGGAAAATCTGCTGTATATGTTGTCCGAAAAATCAATGAAGAAACCGCTCAATACGTATCCAACCTATACGTGGTTGATCTCGAAACGAAAGAAGAACGCCAATGGACATTCGGTGAACATCTTCACCAAACACCGACTTTTTCACCTGATGGAGCCATGCTTGCATTTGTTTCCAACCGTACGAAAACAAATCAAATCTATTTACTCCCAGTCAATGGAGGAGAAGCAAAACAGCTAACCTTCTTCCACAAAGGGGCTTCTAACCCGATCTGGTCACCAGACGGTAACATGCTTCTCTGCTCAGCAGGTGTCAAAAGTGGAGAAACCATCCATACAAAAGAAGAACAAAACGAGAAAAAAGAACTTCAACCTCTCGTTGTGGATCGTTTAATTTATAAAGCAGATGGAAGAGGATTTATCAAGGATACATACTCTCAAATTGCTTTAATACATATTGATTCAGGCGAATCCGTACAGCTAACGCAGGGGGATCATTCATACGCTGCATCGTGCTGGTCACCTGATGGCACGGCCGTTGTTTATTCCGCTAATTTATCAGATGATCCAGATGCTGTCTTTACGTCCGATTTGTACGTATATAACATTGATTCCAAAGAAACGGTAAATCTAACTACAGGTCAAGGGTCTTTCGGACGTGCATCCTGGTCACCAGACGGATCATACCTTGCATTTTTGGGATCACAAGAAGAAAACCAAACGGTGACAACGACAAAAATTTGGTTGTATGACTTTTCCGCTCAAAAAATGCATTGCATCACACAAGAATGGGATGTAGATGTAGAAGATGTTGGAGTAGGTGACCTGCATTCATGGAGACGAAATCCAGGATTAATATGGACAGCTGATAGCGAAGGTTTTTACTTCTTAATGAGCGATCAAGGAAATGTCGGAGTCTATCATGGAACGGTTGAAGGTGAGTTAACACCTGTGCTGTTTGAAAACCTCCACGTGTACGATTTGAGCGTGCATTCAAACGGGCAACAAGCCGTCGTTGGAATCAGCACACCAACATTGCCAGGAGAGTTATACACGCTGAATTTAACAAGCGGTGACAGAGAACAAATTACCCATCTTCACGACACGTTTCTTGATGACGTGGTTCTCGCTGGAGCAGAATCCTTTACGATCAAAGCCTCAGACGGCTGGGATTTGCAGTGCTGGCTTATGAAGCCTGCCGGTTATGAAGAAGGAGAGAAATATCCGCTAATCCTTGAAATTCACGGTGGCCCTCATATGATGTACGGAAATACATTTGTGCATGAATTTCAAACGCTTACTGCAAGTGGATATGGTGTTTTATACATTAATCCAAGAGGAAGCAAAGGATATGGACAAGTCTTTGCGGATGCAGTTCGAGGGGATTACGGTGGAAAAGATTATCAGGATTTAATGGATGCTGTAGACTACGTAATTCGTGAATACGATTTCGTGGACGAAATGCGTCTTGGAGTTACAGGAGGAAGCTACGGTGGATTTATGACGAACTGGATTGTTGGACAAACGGATCGCTTCAAAGCTGCAGTCACACAGCGTTCGATCTCAAATTGGATTAGCTTCTACGGGGTTAGTGATATCGGCTACTTCTTTACAGAACGAGAGATTAAGAGTGATCTATATGATAACATTGAAGCACTTTGGAAACATTCGCCTCTTCGTTTAGCTGACAAGGTGAATACGCCGCTTCTTATTTTACACGGAGAACTTGATTACAGATGTCCGATCGAACAGGGAGAGCAGCTATTTAATGCGCTAAAAAGAAAGGGAAAAGAAACGCGTTTTATTCGTTTCCCTGAAGCAACGCATGACCTGTCTCGAAGCGGTGATCCAAAACTACGATTGGATCGTTTAACATATATCCGCGATTGGTTCCACCAATACGTCTAAAGGATCTTCAATGAATTGTGTTTAATCGCCTCCCTGAAAAGGGAGACGTGCATAACAGCGCAAGGAGAATAAATGAATGAACTGGGAGACAATTCAACACGTTTTCTCAATGGATTACATGCTAAAGTTACTTAGCGATTATCGTTCACTCGGAGCAATCCCCGCCATTTTATTGTTGATGCTCGAAGCTTTTATTCCCATTTTGCCACTTGTCGCGTTTGTAATAGCAAATGCAGCAGCATTCGGCTTATGGGGTGGGTTTCTCATTTCGTGGGGAGGGGCGTGCTTAGGATCTTTACTCGTTTTCTTGTTAATTAGAAAATTTGGCAGGCAACGATTTTTTCGCTTTTTAAGTCATCATTCAGGCGTAAAGCGAATAATGAACTGGATTGAACAACATGGTTTTGGTCCTATTTTTCTATTGCTGTGTTTTCCTTTTACACCGTCTGCGGCCATTAATGTGGTTGCGGGCCTTTCAAAAGTGAGCATTATGCAGTTCATGCTAGCAGTACTAAGTGGAAAAATGGTGATGATCTTTATGATTAGTTTTATTGGAGCGGATCTTTCTTCATTTGTGAGGCAACCATTTAAAGCGGTCATTGTCGCCGTTGTGATCTTCGTTCTATGGTTTGTGGGAAAACGAGTAGAAGCGAGATTAAATAAAACAACAAATGAAAAAATAAAGGAAGTGAGCTGAGCAGGTATACTGTTCAGCTTTATCTTTGTAAAATTGAGGGAAAAGTACTACAATAAATTTATGTAAACGTTTTCTTTACACGGTTTTATTCTGAATGACCGTGAAATAAATACAGATAAGATTAAGATACGGGAACGTGTACAAAGGTCGTCTAGACAAGTGAGGATTTACATAAAATAGGGTAAATAGATAACTAAACGAATGCATTTGTTCATAGAATGAATAGAATGCTTGAATGGACAACTTCATGATTTGCACCCAGAGAACTTGAATGAAGAGGGGGAGCATGGATGAGTACAATAACGTTGAAGAAGGTAGATATAGCTAATGGTGAAACAATTTCGTACCGTGAGCGTGAAGGCGGCGAACAGGTGGTTATTCTCGTACATGGGAATATGACGTCTTCGAAACACTGGGATGTAGTGCTTGAGGCGATGCCATCACAATTTAAGCTTTACGCGATTGATTTAAGGGGATTCGGTTTATCTACGTATCACGAGCCTATTAAACGCATCAAAGATTTCTCAGATGATTTAAGGCTTTTTGTTGATGAACTTCATTTGCAGAATTTTAGTTTAGTAGGATGGTCCACAGGTGGAGCCGTATGCATGCAATTTGTAGGTGAACATCCAGGATATTGTGACAAGCTGATCTTGCTAGCTTCCGCTTCAACAAGAGGTTATCCACTTTATGCGATCGGCGAGAACGGAACATTTGATGTATCAAAACGGTTAAAAACGTATGAAGATGTACAAACATATCCTAATTCATCTACCGCCGTTCAACACGCGTTTGATACGGGAAATCGTGAATTTTTTAGAAGTGTTTGGAATACGGTTATTTACCGGACGCATCAGCCAGAGCAGCGTAGATACGAAGAATATTTAGATGATATGCTGACACAGCGCAATCTGTTAGAAGTTAATCATTCGTTAAATACGTTTAATATTAGCCATCACGATCATGAAGCAGCAAAGGGGACAGGGATTGTAAATCATATTACGATTCCAACGCTTGTATTAAGAGGAGACCAAGATTTAGTGGTCACGAAAGAGATGACGGATGAAATTTTAGAGGATCTAGGATCGAATGCCATTTTTTACTCACTAACAGGCTGTGGACATTCACCGCTTATCGATGATTTAGAACAGCTCATTCATCAAATAGCGTCATTCGTTAACCAAGGGGGAATTGTAGATGAGATTAGAAAATAAAGTAGCACTTATTACAGGAGCAGCAAATGGGCTTGGCTTAGAGGCAGCCAAAGTGTTTGTGAAGGAAGGGGCACGAGTTGCGCTCGCAGATTTTAATGAAGAGCTTGGAAAAAAAGAAGCAGAAGCATTAAAAGAACAAGGTGGAGACGTTGAGTTTTTTCAAGTGAACGTAGCGGATCGACAAAGCGTCGACGAGTTAGTGAAAAATGTTGTGGATCGCTTTACGAAAATTGACATTTTAATCAACAATGCAGGAATTACGCGTGATGCCGTGCTAACGAAGATGAAGACAGAAGAATTCCAGCAGGTCATTGATGTAAACTTAACAGGTGTATTTCACTGTACGCAAGCGGTTGTCCCTTATATGGTGGCGCAAGAAAGCGGGAAAATTATCAATACTTCCTCCGTTTCAGGGATATATGGGAACGTTGGGCAAACGAATTACGCGGCGTCAAAAGCGGGTGTTGTTGGGATGACAAAGTCTTGGGCAAAAGAGCTTGGACGAAAAGGAATTAATGTAAATGCAGTCGCACCAGGCTTTATTGAAACGAACATGGTCAAGACGGTTCCGCAAAAAGTCATCGATCAATTAACAGCAACTATTCCACTGCAAAAGCTAGGACAGCCCTCTGATATTGCATATGCGTATTTATATCTTGCATCAGCAGAATCCAACTATGTAAATGGGACGGTTCTTCACGTTGATGGCGGTATTATGATGTAAGGAAATAAGATCAAAAGACTTCTCCATGCAGAAGTCTTTTTTTGTTGGGTAAGTTTTGGAGAGGAAAATGTGTACATTGGAAATTCATCATCAACTGCAGTAAAATAGAGGTAAGAGAAGCGGCTCAAACGCTCGTTAAGATTCGAAGCGTTTGATGCCGCTTCATTTGCCGAATTGAAAAAATTGTACCAACAATAAGATTAACCATTTTTGGTGGAGCTTTTTCTTTAAAATAGAGAGAAGAATAAGTTGGGAGGGGACGAAATGGCCGTTCAGTTTTTAATTGGTCGCTCAGGAAGCGGGAAAACACACCTGTTCATGGATGACATTCGTAAGCAGTCCAAAGACGATCCGTTTGGTGATCCGTTAATTTATATAGCGCCTGAACAAATGACGCATCAGCTCGAATATGAGTTTGTTCGTGACGAAGACCTTGCGGGAATGATTCGCGCGCATGTATTTAGCTTTCGTACGTTGACGCCACGAATTTTACAGGAAGTAGGAGGTTTCAGCCGCCAGCACATCACCCAGACGGGAATGAAAATGATGCTTCGTAAAATTTTAGAGAAGCGGAAAGAAGAGCTACGCGTTTTTAGTAAAGCAGCCGAAAAGCCAGGATTTTTAACGCACTTAGAACAGATGGTGACGGAATTCAAGCGCTACTGCGTTTCAGGTGAGATGCTAAGCGATCAAATTCAGCAGCTCGCAGACGATGGTGACAAGGTACTTGCTGATAAGCTTCAAGATTTGTCCGTTATTTATGGAGATCTTGACACGCAACTTGCTGATAAGTATGTCGGAACAGAGGATCAGCTTCGTTTGTTGGCTGAAAAGATTCCTGAATCATCGTATTTACGAGAGGCCACTGTGTATATCGATGGATTCCATATGTTTACGCCACAAGAAATAGAAGTGGTGGGTCAACTAATGAAAACGTCTAAGGATGTCTTTATTTCATTAACGGGCGATCGCGTGTATGATCAGCCATTTATTAATGAGTTAGATCTATTTCATGTAACGGCGCAAACCTATCATCAGCTTCATCAAGTCGCAATGGAGCATGGTGTTGAGGTCAAAGGTGCTCATGTATTGGAAGAATCCCGACGCTACAGTGAACATGAAGGACTGTATTATTTAGAACGATTTTTCGATGATCGTGCCATTGGTTCTTTCCAACGTGAAACGGAGGATATCGAGTTGCTTCCTGCTGCTAATCGCCGAGCAGAGGTTGAGGGGATTGCGAGAAAAATACAGGCGTTTGTTCGTGAAAACAACTATCGCTACCGTGATATTGCGATCATGATACGTAACACACCTGACTATCAAGATTTATTTGATGTCGTGTTCAAAGATTACGAGATTCCTTATTTTATTGACCAGAAGAAAGCGATGTTTCATCATCCACTAGTTGAGCTTATTCGCTCCTCCTTGGAAGTAGCACGAGGGTCATGGCGCTATGAGACGATTTTTAGAGCGGTAAAGACAGACTTGTTATTTCCGGTAAAAGCGAATTATCAAAAGCTTCGTGAGGAAATGGACGTGTTTGAGAATTATGCACTTGCTTACGGAATTAACGGAAAGCGCTGGACGAACTCAGAGCGTTGGACGTATCGCCGTTATCGATCACTCGAGGATATGGATGTTCCACAGACAGAAGAGGAGCTTCGGTTTGAAGATAAAATAAACGAATTGCGTGAGCTGATTGTAACGCCTATTCATACGTTACAAAAACGTCTAAAAAAAGCAAAAACGGGACGTGAACTTACAGAAGCTCTTTTCAACTATTTAACCGAGCTGAAGATCCCGAAGAAAATGCAGCGTCTGCAGGAAGCAGCTGTTGAAAACGGCGATCTGCGCCTTGCAAAAGAACACGATCAGGCATGGGAATCTGTTCTGGAGCTGATGGATCAGTTTGTTGAAATGATGGGGGATGAAAAGATTTCCCTTACGTTATTTACTGACATTATGGAAGCAGGGCTTGAGAGCATGGAGTTTGCCCTCGTTCCACCAGCCATGGATCAAGTGCTCATTGCGAACGTGGAACGGTCTCGTTTGCCAGACGTTAAAATGACGTTTATCGTGGGCTTTAATGAAGGGGTATTCCCGGCTAAGCCACAAGGTGACGGTGTACTTTCGGATCAAGAAAGGGAGCAGCTTCTAGATTCTGGCGTCCAGCTGGCAGCAGGAACGAGAAAGCGACTGTTTGAAGAGCAGTTTCTTATTTATTTAGCTACCTCGAGTCCATCTGAACGCTTGTGCATCAGTTACCCGCTTGCAAATGAAGAAGGAAAAACGATGCTGGCATCTATGTATGTTAACCGAATCAAAGAAATGTTTCCGGTCGTGAAGGAAACATTCCTTGTACAAGATCCAGGAAATGTACCTGATGATGAGCAAATTCATTTCGTCTCGAATCCACGAACGACTCTTGCGTATCTTGCAGGGCAAATGCAGGCGTGGAAGCGACAGTATCCAATGAGCGATATTTGGTGGAGTGCATATAACCACTTGATAGAAAAAGATCAACTGTGGAAGCTCTATAGCCATCGTGTATTGAGCGCGTTGTTTTACAAAAATGAAGCAAAGCGACTTACAAAAGAGACAAGCTATCACTTGTATGGAAAGCATATTCAGGCAAGCGTATCACGCATGGAGAAATATCAAGCGTGTCCGTTCTCCCATTTTGCTTCACATGGATTGCGTTTAAAAGAACGAAAAGCGTTTAAACTTGCGGCGCCTGATATCGGTGAATTGTTCCATGCGGCGTTAAAAATGATTTCCGAACAGCTTCGTAACGATCAAAAGGACTGGCGTCAGTTGACGAAAAAAGATTGCCAAACGCTCTCGTTAAATGCTGTGAATGAGCTGGCGCCGCGTTTGCAAAATGAAATCTTGCTAAGTTCAAATCGCCATCATTATCTGAAGCATAAGCTGCAACAAATCATTGAAAGAGCATCAATGATTTTAAGTGAGCATGCAAAAGCGAGTGGGTTTGAACCAATCGGCTTAGAAATGGCCTTTGGTCCAGATGGTGATCTTCCATCCATTCAGTTTGAGCTTCCAAACGGACAAACGATGGAGCTTATTGGTCGTATTGACCGCGTTGATAAAGCAGAAAGCTCAAAAGGTCTGCTTTTACGGATTATTGACTATAAGTCCAGTGATAAGGCATTGAACCTTGTCGAAGTTTATTATGGTTTGGCGCTCCAAATGCTTGCTTATTTAGATGTGGTCGTTACGTATGCAGAAAAGCTCGTAGAAAACGGACATGGAGCGCTTCCGGCAGGAGTTTTATACTTCCACGTTCATAATCCAATGATTAATAGTTCAAAGTCGATGACCATTGATCAAATTGAAGAAGAGCTATTTAAAAAGTTTAAGATGAAAGGTCTTTTATTAGGAGATGAAGAGTCCGTTCGCCTTATGGACCAATCGCTTGAGAGCGGTCATTCGAAGATTGTTTCGGCTGGAATAAAAGGCTCGGGCGAATTTTATTCAAATTCATCTGTTGCAAGCCAAGAAGAATTTAGCTATTTGCGTGGATATATGCGTAACAAATTCCAAGAAATCGGTACAAATATTACGGATGGTGTGGTCGATATTGCACCTTACAAACTAAAAGATCGTACGCCATGTGAATTTTGTTCCTATCGATCTGTTTGTCAGTTTGATCAGGCGATGGAGGAGAATGAGCACCGTGTACTGCCTGTTGAAAAGAGTGCAACCATACTAGACAAAATTCGAGAGGAGGGCTACAAAATTGACTAACGATCTTATGACGAAACCAGCCAATAGTCAATGGACAGATGATCAGTGGAAAGCCATTGCGGCTTCAGGACAGGATATTCTTGTTGCGGCAGCAGCAGGTTCAGGGAAAACGGCAGTACTTGTTGAACGAATTATTATAAAAGTAATCTCTGAGCAGGATCCGTTAGACGTGGATCGACTTTTAATTGTTACATTTACAAATGCCTCAGCTGCTGAAATGCGTACGCGTATTGGAGAAGCGCTTGAGAAACAGTTAAAAAGCAATCCATCATCTCTGCATTTGCGTCGCCAGCTAAGCCTGCTAAACCGAGCGTCTATTTCAACTCTTCACTCGTTTTGCCTAGACGTGATTCGGAAATATTACTATGCCATCGACATTGATCCAGGTTTTCGTATTGCAGATGATGCAGAGGCGGAGCTGATTCGTGAAGAAGTACTAGAGGAACTTTTTGAGGAAGAGTATAGCATTGAGGATAACAGTGTCTTTTTTGATCTGATTGATCGCTATACAAATGATCGAAGTGATGCGGATATTCAAGTGATTGTTCGTCATCTGTATGAATTCTCACGCTCCAATCCGTTTCCTAAGCAGTGGCTGTCACAGCTAATCAATCAGTATGATGTTGAAGAAGATACGGTGATCGATTCGCTTCCATTCATTCCGTTTTTATTAAAAGAAGTGTCCTCGCAATTAAAGGGGATTCAAGCACTTTTAGAAGAAGGAATGAACCTTACGAAGCTCCCGGAAGGACCTGCGCCACGAGCGGCAAACTTTGAGGAGGATTTAGCTCAAATTGATCGCTTACGATCAGCAAGTGAACGGTCGTTTACAGAGCTTCATGAAGAAATGCAAACACTGTCTTTTTCTCGTCTAAAGGCGTGTAAAAAAGGAGAATATGACGCAGCACTTGTTGAACAGTCGGGCGATTTGCGTAAAAAAGGGAAAGAGTCTCTCGAAAAACTTCAAAGTGAATTGTTTGCAAGACCCGTTCATGCCTATATGGGTGACTTTTCAAATATGAAGCCTGTTGTCGAGAAACTCGTTGAGCTTGTAAACAGCTTTGCGGAACGCTACGATGCGGTCAAACGAGAAAAGGGCTTAGTGGATTTTTCTGATTTAGAGCACTACTGTTTGCGCATTTTACGGGAAGAAACAGAAGATGGTCAGCTACTGCCTTCTGCTATTGGAAAGAAATATCGCCAGCAGTTCAAAGAAGTGCTAGTAGATGAATACCAAGACACAAATATGGTACAAGAATCCCTCATTTCTCTTGTGACGAAAGATGACGAGCACGAAGGGAATTTATTTATGGTAGGGGACGTGAAGCAATCCATCTATCGTTTCCGTTTGGCAGAACCATTTTTATTCCTAAGCAAATACAAGCGTTTTACCCATGAAGGTCGTCAAGGCGGGTTGAAAATTGATTTAAATAAAAACTTCCGAAGCCGTTCGCAGGTTCTTGATGCAACAAACTTTATTTTTAATCAAGTGATGGACGAGGAAGTTGGGGAAATTTCTTATGATGATGATGCTGCGTTAAAGCTTGGCGCCTCTTATCCTTCTGTAGAAGGCATGGAGACAGAGCTTGCGCTTATCACAAAAGATAAAAAAGGGGCATCTGATGAGGAGTCACCTGATGAGGGTGTTTTCTCTGAAGCAGAGCTTGAAACATCTCAGCTTGAGGCTCGCTATATGGCACGTCGAATTAAAAAAATGGTTCAAGAGCGTTTTCAAATTTATGATCGTAAGCTTGAGACAACAAGAAGCGTTACGTATCGAGATTTTGTCATTCTGCTTCGCTCCATGCCATGGGCTCCGCAGATTATGGAAGAATTTAAGGAAGAGGGAGTTCCGATTTATGCGAACCTTTCAACCGGTTATTTTGATGCGACGGAAGTATCCATTATGCTGTCACTTCTTCGCGTAATTGATAATCCGTATCAAGATATTCCGCTTGCAGCCATTCTTCGCTCGCCGATTGTCGGGCTTTCAGAGGAAGAGCTTGCGACCATTCGGATTGCGAATAAAAAGGGATTGTTTTATGAGGCGATGCAAGATTTCCAGCGCCAAGTGGCTTCTGCTGAGCAGGCAGAGCTAGAAGAAAAGGTAAATCTTTTTTATCAGCAGCTTCAAACATGGCGTACACGCGCAAGACAAGATTCGTTGTCGTCACTTATTTGGCAAATCTATCGTGACACAGGGTTTTATGATTTTGTCGGAGGTCTTCCAGGCGGAAAGCAGCGCCAAGCAAATCTGCGAGCGCTCCATGATCGTGCCAGACAATACGAAGCAACCTCGTTTAGAGGATTGTTCCGCTTTTTACGTTTTATTGAGCGAATGCAAGAGCGCGGTGATGATTTAGGTGCAGCAAGGGCGCTTGGTGAACAAGAAGACCTTGTGCGTCTAATGACTATTCATGGAAGTAAAGGGCTTGAGTTTCCTGTTGTGTTCGTAGCAGGTCTATCGAAGCAATTTAATATGATGGATTTAAATAAAAATTATTTGCTCGATAAAGAATTGGGCTTTGGCTCGAAGCTGATTAATGCGAAGCTTCGAATCAGTTACCCGACGCTTCTTCAACAAACCATTAAGCGCAAAATGAAAAATGAAAGCATGGCTGAAGAGATGCGCGTTCTGTACGTTGCACTAACGCGTGCGAAGGAAAAGCTTATTCTCGTTGGAACCGTTAATGACATTGAAAAATCAGTAACTAAATGGGAAGCAGCCAGCGCATCGTCAAAATGGGTACTGCCTGCACACCTCCGATCCGGAGCTAAGTCTTATTTAGACTGGGTAGGGCCATCGCTTATCCGCCATCCGAGCATCGAGCACTTGGCAGGTGAGCGTTCATCAAACGTGACAACATCACCGATATACAACGATTCATCAAAGTGGAGCATCCAGCTACTTCATGCTCAGGAGCTAGAAGAAAATCTTCAGGAAGAGCAGCTACAGCACGAAGCACTTTTAGAGGCTGTAGAAAAAGGAGAAAAGGTTGACATCAAGTCTTCTTTTGAAACAGAAATACACGAGCGAATGAACTGGACCTATTCGCACAAAGAGGCAGCAGGTCATTATGCGAAGCAATCTGTTTCTGAGCTTAAGCATCAGCAACTACAGGATGGGACGAGCGATGAGCGCTTTGTTCGAAAGTTTCAAGGCCCTGTAGCAGATCGTCCGTCGTTTATGCAGGAAAAGACGCTGACTCCTGCTGAAAAAGGGACGATTACTCATCTGGTCCTTCAGCATATTGACTTGAAGGCAGATGTCTCAGAGGAATCGGTTCGTGAACTCGTCAGCTCCTTAATTACAAAGGAAATTCTAACAGCAGATCAAGCAGAAGGTGTAAACATCCAAAATGTCGTGCGTTTCCTCGAAAGTGAGATCGGCTCTCGGCTACGTCAAGCTCCTTATGTGAAGCGTGAACTGCCATTCCGCTTAGGGTTAAAGGCAGAAGAAATTTATTCAGATTGGCAGGGTGACACAGAAGAGACCGTGTTAATTCAAGGTGTGATTGACTGCTTGTTCCGTGATGAAAAAGGCTTTGTGTTAGTAGACTTTAAAACAGATAATATTTCAGAGCGTTTTGGCGGAGATTTCAGCGAAGCCAAGCCGGTCCTTCAAGAGCGTTATCAGTTCCAAATTGATACGTATTCGAAGGCGATTGAGCGTATTTTAAAACAAGAAAGCATTGAGCGATGCCTCTATTTCCTAGACGGTGGCTATGAGCTTTATTTATAAAAACAGTGAAGAGGTGACTTTACGTAAGGTCACCTCTTTCATACAGATTAAAGGGGGAATTCATGATGAGGCTTTTACATACAGCCGATTGGCATCTAGGTCGCACGTTAGAAGGAAGAAGCAGATTATTGGAACAAGCACAATTTCTCGATGAATTAGTAGAGATCGTCGAGCGTGAACAGGTCGATGCCATTTTAATGGCAGGGGATGCATTTGATACAGTCAATCCTCCAGCAGCGGCAGAGCAACTGTTTTACGAAGGGATTTCCCGTTTATCAAACGGTGGAAAGCGCCCAATCATTGTGATCGCTGGGAATCATGATAATCCAGAGCGTCTTTCAGCAGCAAATCCACTAGCCTTTACACAAGGAATTACGTTACTCGGACTGCCAACTCTTGATGTTCAATCTATTCACATCCCATCTACGCAAGAAGTATTAAAAGTAGCGGCACTTCCGTATCCATCGGAATCACGATTAAAAGAAGTATTATCAGAGGAAAATGACGAACTCGCGCTACGTAACTCGTATGATCAGCGCATTGCCGGTATGTTTGCAAAGATGAGCGAGCAGTTTTCAAGTGATGCTGTGAATATAGCAATGAGTCATATTCACGTAGCGGGAGGCAGTGCCAGCGATTCGGAGCGTCCGATCGAGGTTGGGGGTGCTTATACAGTTGCAGCAACTTCACTTCCTAAGGACGCGCAGTACGTGGCACTTGGTCACCTCCATCGTCCCCAGGATGTTAAGCGGGCCTTAGCTCCTTCGCGCTATTCAGGTTCGCCATTAGCGTATAGCTTTTCAGAATCAGGCTACACAAAATCGGTTACGATCATCGACGCACAGCCTAATCAGCCTGTTCAGCTATCAGAAGTGTATTTATCAAGCGGTAAGCCTCTTGTACGCTGGAAAGCGAAAAACGGGTTAGCGGAAGTTCATCAGTGGATTGATGAAGGGAAGGATTCTCAGGCTTTTATTGATCTCGAAATTCACTTAACGGACATGCTTTCTTTAGAGGAGATTTATCGTCTTCGCAAGCTTCATGAAGGATTTATTCATATTCGCCCAGTGTTTGAACAAACAGAGGAAGTAGAAGAGCGTTCCTCACAAAAGGATTTGCCAATCCCAGAGCTTTTCCGCCGCTTTTATGAACGGCAAACAGGTGGAGCACAGCCTGGTGATGAATTAACAAAGCTATTTTTATCACTAGTAGAGGACGAAGAGACTGAGGAGGTTGAAGCATGAAACCAATTTCGTTATCTATTGCGGGGCTTCATAGCTTCCGAGAAAAGCAGATTATTGATTTTGAAGATTTGTGTAACGGCGGCGTGTTCGGGATTTTTGGTACCACAGGGAGCGGGAAGTCATCAATTTTAGATGCAATGACGCTTGCGCTGTACGGGAAGGTAGAACGTGCTGCAAATAATACTCAAGGAATTTTAAATCACGCGGAAAATGAATTAAAGGTGTCGTTTACGTTTGAACTTGAAAATGCGTCGAATAAAAAGCGTTATAAAGTCGAACGAAGCTTTAAACGTTCCGATGAACTTCGCGTTAAATCTGCTACAAGTCGTATTGTTGAAGTCGGTGAGGAACAGTTTGTATTAGCTGATAAAACAAACGAGGTTAATCAGCATGTTCAAGATTTATTAGGACTTACGATTGATGATTTTACACGAGCAGTTGTGCTTCCTCAAGGGAAATTTGCTGAGTTTCTTTCGTTAAAAGGGGCGGAGCGCCGCCAAATGCTACAGCGGTTATTTAACCTTGAACAGTATGGCGATCAGCTAACAAAGAAGCTAAGAGCAAAAGTTCAAGCCGTGACGAGCGATTTGGATAAGATCATGGCTGAACAAGCAGGTCTTGGTGAAGCTTCTAAGGAACGCTTACAGGAGGCGAAGGAAGAGCTTGAGGGGAGCCAAAAGCTTTTAGCCAAGAGACAGGGTGAGCTTGCTGAGGTGGAAAAGCTGTACGAAAAAGAAAAGCAGCTTTGGCAGTGGCACCAAGAGCAAGTTTCATTAGAAGAAGAACTCCGAAAGCTTGCTGACCAGGAAATTGAAATTGAACGGAAGCAGGAGACGTTAAAGCATGCGGAAGCCGCTGATAAGTTGAAGCCATATCTAGAAGACTTGGAGCGAACTAAAAAGCAGGTAGAAACATCACAGCAGCGTATTGATGAGCTGACGATGAGTTTAGAAAAAGCGAAAGGTCAGTATGAACAGGCACAAGCACAGTATGAAAAGGTGCGTGAACACAAAAAAGAACAAGAGCCTCTCCTACTAGGGAAAAAAGAACAGCTTCAACAAGCGAAAAAACTGGAACAGGCGATTGAAGAAGCGAAGAATCAGGTAAAACAATTAGATGAGAAGCGCTTAAATCAAGAGAAAGAGATGGCTGAAACGAAAAATGGCCTCGAAAAAGCACGTTCTTTACTAGTACGTGGGACGGAAAAGCAACAAGTTCTAAAAGGGGAACTAGAAGCGGTTGTTGTGCCATTTGAATATCGTGAGCAGGTACAAAAAGCGTATAGTGAGAAGCAACGTTTATCAGGGATTCAATTATCGATTTCTGAGCTTGAGGAAGAGTTGAAGCAAAAAGACGCATCTTACATGAACTTAGTATCAAGACAGAAGAGCCAAGAAGAGCAAGTGAAAAGAAGTGAACAGCAAGGAAATGAGTTGTTTGGTTCGCTGCAGGAAGCTTACGAGGTCGTTTGTGAAAGAGAACGCGAATGTGAGGCACTTCTTCAGCAAGGAGAAGAACACGTTGAAGAGATGAAAAAGAAGCAACAGCGTGAACAAGTCAAACATCTAGCACTAACTCTTGCAAAAGGTTTAAGTGAGGGAGAAGCGTGTCCGGTATGTGGTGCTACTCATCATCCTCAGCTTGCAACAGAGGTATCAGGAGAAGAAAAGGATGGTCAAAAGCAAGCCCTTGAACAAATTCTTCGTGAATTCAGACCATCTGCAGGAGAGTTTGCTTCTTTAAAGCTACAGCTTCAGCATTATGCAGAGCAGCTTGTCGCAGAAGGTTTTTCGAAGGCACAATTAGAAAAAACGGACGTCGCCCCCATTCAGGAATTGAATGAAGAGGCCTTAATCGACTACATGACGAACATGGAATCAGAAATTAAGTCACTGCAGCAAGATCAGCTTCAGATACGAGATCGTGTCCAGCGATTTTTAAGTGATGTGCGAAAGCTTCATCAGGAGAAGCAAAGCCTGCATATTCAGCTTGAACGCGAGGAAAAGGACCAAGAAATAGGAAAGGAGAAGCTCAAAAAGCGTCAGGAGGAGCATCTTACTGCTCTTCGACAATTCGAGAAGGCCTATCCGCATATGGAGCTCGAGCAGGTGGACGAACTGCAAAAAGAAATCAGTGAACGTGATAAAAAAGAGCAGGAGTTAAAAGAAAAGCTCAATATAAGCGTTCGTTTTTTAGAAGAACAGCAGCAAAAAACGGAGCGCTTTACAAATCAAGTCTCGATTCTTGAAAAAGATCTCGCTGAAACAACGTTTTCGTATAAAACAAAAAATGAAGCAGTCGAGGAAAAAAACGGTGAGCTACGCTCTATTATCGGTCAAGGGAATGTAGACGTGCTATGGGCAGAAACGACCCAAAAGCTAGCGAAGCTTACCGAAATGGAGGAATCCTCTTACCAAATGCTTCAGCAACTTCAAAAAGTGTATCAATCCATTGAGAGAGATGCGCAGGCTGAACAGCACCTTCTGCAACAATCGACCGACCACCTTCAAGCATCTTCTCAAAGCTGGGAAGAGCGCTTAGGCAACTCTTATTTTGCTTCTGCCGAAGAAGTAAAGGCAGCTTTTTTATCAGAAGATGTGATGAAGGGGTTAAGTGAAAGAATTCAAGCGTTTTTGGAAACGATAAAGACAATTCGTCATGATCTTGATGCAGTGAATAAGAAGCTGCATGAGCAGGAGATCACAGAAGAGAAGTGGCTTCAAACGCAGCAATTAAGGGAAGAACTGCATAGTAGTGTTAATGAGGCGGTAAGAGCAACAGGAGCCGCACAAAAGGCGTTAGAAGATATTGAAAATCGTCATGAGCGATTCAATGATCTAGAAGAGAAAAGAGAAGAATATGCTCATCTGTCAGAGCAATATCAAAAGCTTCAAAGCGTCTTCAAAGGAAATAGCTTTGTGGAGTATATTGCAGAGGAACAGTTGATGAATGTTACACGTGATGCATCGAAGCGGTTAGGCATGTTAACACGTCAGCGCTATGCGATCGAAATTGATTCACAGGGTGGATTTATTATGCGAGACGATGCAAATGGCGGTGTTAAGAGACCGGTAAGCTCACTTTCAGGTGGGGAAACGTTTTTAACGTCGCTTGCACTAGCGCTTTCACTTTCCGCACAAATTCAGCTTAGGGGCGAGTATCCGCTACAGTTCTTTTTCCTTGATGAAGGGTTTGGTACGTTAGACGGTGAGCTTCTTGATAATGTGGTTACATCTCTTGAGAAAATTCAGTCACAGCAATTATCCATTGGCGTCATCAGTCACGTACAAGAGCTACGTGCTCGTCTGCCGAAGCGACTTCTTGTCGAAGCAGCAGAGCCATCTGGACGAGGAACACGTGTGAAAATCGAAACCTTATAAGCATAAAGGGGAGGGAAAGAACATCGGAAAACGAATCAAGCACATTGGAACTTGTGCCCTTTGTGGGCGTGAAGAGGTTGAAACAACGGTACATCACCTTACTCCGAAGGAAAAGGGCGGAACGTTTGAACCGACTGCGGATTTGTGTATTCCTTGTCATAAACAAATTCACGCGCTATACACAAATGAAGAGCTAGCAGTACGCCTAAATACAATTGAAGATTTGCGAAAAGACCCAAAAATTTGGGCCTTTGTAAAATGGATTCGAAAACAACCCTCCTCAAAGGTGCCGAGAATAAAAAAATCAAATGAGCGACGTCGGAAATAAAACAGCGTAGAAATGTAGCTTTCTAGAAGTTAACGTATCGAAAAAAAAGCCTATTCGCACACGAATAAGGCTTTTTTTGCTATCCATACAATTTAGAGGGCAGATCAAAATCCAAATTACTTAATGTTTTTAGTTGCTTCAATTGCTTCTAGAATGAGTCTATTTTCTCCGTTTGAAAAAAGAAGAAGCAAAATAAGAAATGATCACAATCATGATCATAAATGCCGTATCCAAGAGGGTATAACTACCCCTGATTAGGATGAAAATCCAGACAAATAAACACAATACAACGATTTTTACTATGTCAATCAAACCAATGTTCATTTCAACAGCCACCTTTTTCTGTAGAGATTAAATCTGTAAAACTAACTGTTAGTTCCTTTACCCGAATTTTACCGTTATTCATATGTAATGGCTACATAAATATGGAATTAATAAGTAAAGTCCTCCCAAATAGCGGGAGGACTTTTTGTTAGGCATTTGCCACGTTATTTTGATCATTGATATCAGGATCGAGTGTATTTGTACCCGAAATTCCTGTATTTGTGTTAATAAAGTTTCCTGTGTTGAAGGAACCAGAGCCAGCCGCTGTTTTTGAGCCGCTCTTAGGGGAAACGTAAAACGTATCGCCAAACGTTACTACGCCTCCACCGACGCTGACGATTTGAACGGGACCAATTAATGCAGGCATAATTAAACATCCTTTTCATCTTGAAGTATGGCGGGCAAGTGATCATCGAGAGGATGCATTTGCATTACCTGTTCCACCGATGTTGCCGCTTGCTCCTGTTTGGACAGGTGTATTTCCTGGCGTTACTTTTTGTTTTTTCTTTCCTTTTGAGGACGAACTAGAGTCAGCGTCATCTTTTTTAATGTTTGGATTGTTTTTAGACTCGGCGGTCTCTAGCTCACGAATATGTTTCACGCGTGCTTCCCCAAAAATATCACAAGTTGATCCAACGTGAATAAGGGACGAGAACGAAGTACCAATCACTTTTATACTGTGAACTTTAATGGCAGAACAGTCGTTGATCACGTTCATATCGACACGAGCCCCAGGTAAGAACTGTGGAATAGGCTCTGAGAACACGCTATAGTCGTCAAAGTCGCCTTCTCTTCCATAAAAGAGGGGATACTCGCGCTGATCTGCTAAAGCCTTTGTGAACATGTTAATAATCTGTGAATCTCCCACTTGTAAAAGTGAACAGGAACTGACAGATTTTATATTTATGATGTCTACATATGACGTTCTTCTTGGTCCTAAAATGTTCATTATGCACTCATCCTTATGTTAAAGATAGCGGTACATACGGGCCGATAATTAACGATTCAGCCGGTGTATCAAACGTCGCCGACAAATTGACATAATGGGCATCGCCGATGAGAAAAATAGAGGAGGACGATACACCTGTAATTTTAATATCGCCTACTAATAAGTCTCGGTTAATGACGGTGTAATTCATGTCGGTCCACCCTCGCTTTTTAATGATTCAGGTAAATAGGTTAAAAAAGCGTTAATTCCCTTTTTGATATCTTCCACAAGCTTACTCAATACGTCTTCTCTTACGGCCTCACGATTTTCAGCGATCATGCGAGCATCTAGTTGCTGAAGGTGATAGATGATGCGCGGTTCAAGCTGCTTTTTAATGTCTTCAATAATAAATTCATAATATGAATAGTCAATCTGAAACTGTCGTTCTGTTAAAATAGAAGTAATCACCGACTCCCCGTGTTCTTCAAGATCTGCTAAAATTTGTGCATGAATTTCTTCCACGAGCTCTGAAGGAATTGAGCGGTTCTCAACTGGATATAACGTCGGGTTAACGGGCGGAACATTCAAATCTTGGCCAGCTGAAGGCGTAGTGTTGGAATTAATAATAAAGTCCTCCATATTATCTGGCGTAAGTGGGTTCAATCCGATATTTAGTGTTCCATCTAATGTATCAATCTTTAACTGCTCAAATTTATATTCAATTTTATCAATTTTTGTTGCAGGTTTTTCATCGAGTTCTTTGACCTTATCCTGTAACTCTTGTACAGAGGCTTCAAGCTGCTGAATGCGTTCGGTTTGATGCTGAATGTAATTTGAGACTTGCTGGATGTATTGATAAAGGTGTTGCAAATAGTCCACCTGACCTCACTCCTTTGAAAAGATCACCTTTCAGATCATTCTGGTTTTGGGGGAGTAAGAGTAGTGGACGGGACGCCTGGTGTTGCCTGAAGGGGCTGCAAAGTTGTTGGTGACACAGAAGCTAATGTTGAGCTTTTTCCAGGTTTCGGTGCAGGCTCTGTAAATCCTCCGGTGTTAAATAAATTGGAGTTAGCGGTCAAAGCGCCCACACTGCCGATTTGTAAAATGGATGAGTTGGACACGGCATTAACCTTCAGAACCTGGATGTAGATACTTTGATTAACGTAAAAGTTCAACGAAAGCACCTCCTATGGCAAAGCATTTTATAAGTTTCCGGTAATGGTTTGATCATTGACATCTTGATCATTTGTATTTGTTGAACTTTGTTGATTCCAAACGCGTAATCCATCTCCGGTATTAAATGATCCAGCACCAGCAAATGTTTTGGCGGAAGAAACTGGCGAGATGCTGTATACGTCACCGATATGGAATACACTACCGCTACCAACGCTGTTCATGTTAATTACTCCTACAATTGCTGGCATAGTCAAACACCCTCTGAATGAATTTTCTAGTGTTATCCTATGAAGGCAAAAGACATATGGTGAATGCCTAATGTAACATAACTCTTCTCATACTCCCTATATAACTGAGTCTATGCGTAAGAGTGCTAGTGTATAGGTAAAAGAGAAAACTTTTTTTCGAAATTCTTTGTAAGACCTCTGTTTACAATAGAAGAAGCGTCGTTTAAAGATGTGGAAAATAAATGATCAATATAATGAGGTGAAATGAAAAAGTGTCCGTTCGATACAAATCCATTGATAGTATAAGAGGGTTCTCCTTGCTCGGTATTTTACTTGTGAATATGCCTGATTTTTACTCGCCTCATCTGTATATGAGTCAAGAGAAGCCATTCTCTCGTGATATTGCTTCCTTTTCCATCGACGTTTTGGCACGAGCAAGCTTTTATCCGCTATTTGCGATGTTATTTGGTTTTGGATTCATGATGATGTTTGAAAACGCTCGGAAGCAGGGGCATTCATTTTCTTCGATGTACCGAAGAAGGTTAGTAGGGCTCTTTTTACTCGGGTGCATTCATGCCTTCCTCATTTGGTACGGAGATATCTTAATTAGCTATGCGTTGTGTGGAGCTGTACTGTGGTTTTTCAAAGATGCTTCTGTAAAAAGACTTTTAACAAGTGGCCTTGTTATTTGTCTTATTCCTGTTTTTATTGTTACCTCACTGTTAGTAGTGTCTGGTGATACGACAGAAGAAACCGGTCTTTATCAACACATAATTAAAGAGTCATTCGAGACATACGCAAGTGGAACATTCGGAATGATCGTTCATCAGCGACTTCAAGATTGGTTGTATTTAAATAATATTTATTCGGTACCTTTTTTGTTTGTATCTATTTTTCCTTTCTTTTTGTTTGGAGCAGCTGCCGCTAAGGCAAGGGTCGTTCAAAAAGTCGAGAACTACGTGCTCTTTCTAAAAGGAACATTACTTCTTTCTGCCTGTTTCTTTTTGTTAGGGAAGCTGTTGCCATACATAGTGGGGGAAAACGCAGTTATGCGCTATGTTCATGATAGTATCGGAGGGCCAGCGGGATCACTGTTCTACGGTAGTTTCCTTTTATTAATCCTGCGAAAGAAGGTTGGCCAGAAACTTATGTCTCCGTTTGCTGCAATGGGAAAGCTATCGCTTACAAATTATTTGGGTCAGTCTGTGCTGTCAACACTGCTTTTTTATTCCTACGGTGCAGGCCTTTACGGAAAAATTTCAACGCTTGAAGGAATAGGGATTACGTTTTTCATTTTCTGGGTACAGATGATTGTGAGCAATTGGTGGATGAAAAACCATCTATTTGGTCCAATTGAGTGGTTGCTGCGTTCATTCATTCGTCGACAAAAACAGCCGTGGAAAAGAGCGGAAATAGAACAAAATTAGGGGAAAATGTCCTAGATCGTCGATTGTCGAAGGTGGAAAATTGATCGAATAGGTGGATAGTTAACGATAATGCTATGAGGTAAGATGTAACTATCGGAAAATTCGAACTCCTAATTGAAAACGGATGCATAAAAGAAAAAGGCAAAGCTAATGAAAGTTAGTGACGCAAAACTATAGGGGCTAAAGTGTTCAGCATACACGAAGCCAGCCAGTTACCGAAAACTCTTTTTGAGGATAAAGAATGGTTCATCGTTTTAGAGAACCGTTATATTCGGCGGCGGCTGAGCATAGCGGTTTTTTGTCTGTACACCTTCCTCTAAAAGGGAGATGAGATGAATGGAGAAACGAATATACAAACCAAAGACGCAAGCGACTCTGTCCAATTATTCACTAGTATTCATGATAATTTCAGTATCCTCTTTATTAGCATTTATTACACTGCCTCATGAGATGCTTTCTTTGGTTAAAGGTATTTTCATGATGATTATGGAAAGATAACAGTAAGCAAGGAAACAGAGGGGAATTTAGCCCTTCTGTTTTTATTTCGATTGGTTTATTGGAAGTTGGTGGCAATATCATTTTCGTGATATGATACGGTTAGAAAGGAGTGGACAAATATGGATTATAACGCGGCATTGCAATCCCACGTAGGGTTATGGTCATTATTAATCGTACTGTTTCTCGTTACATTCTTCATGCTACGTGGACCTGCAGGAAAAGGCGCAAAAATTCTACATATGATTGTTCGATTGTTCTACATTCTCGTTTTACTTTCAGGTCTATACTTGGTAGCATCTACGTACGGATGGGCAGGAAAAGCATTACTGAAAGGGTTTGTAGGAATTTTAGTGTTCGTGGGCATGGAAATGGTGCTTGTACGTACGAAAAAGCGGACAGGCGTAGTGGGTGCTTGGATTTTCTTAATCATTGTCCTTGCGATAGTATTCTATTTAGGATACGTCGTGCTTGGTTAAAAAAACAAAAACGCTTGATGATTCACACAAGAGAGGTGATCATCAAGCGTTTTCCTGTATTTAACGTAAATTCAAATCGGTCTGTTTCGACGGTTCCACGAGCAAATATATGATGAACCGAACAGATGAAGTCACCGTTATCAAAAATTAAAAAATTGACTCCTTCTCGGTTCTTGTCAGCTGGCAGGCAATAAAGTGTGTTACAGCTATATAGGCAATCATAAAGCGAAAAATCAAGTGCGTTTAGCTGTGTAGTAAACTGCATGAGAACAGCCTCATCAAGCTCCTCAATTAGAAGCTCATACGCTTTTAAGAGTTGTTTTTGAACTCGAATTTCATCTCCGTCTCCTAAAAAATATGTCTCCCCGTTTAGTTGTACGATATTTTCTTCCACCCACAACGCTTTTTCCCAATTTCCGTTCACTTCAACTTCAAAGGACTCGGAAATAACATCCTCCAATCGAAAGGCTTCATCGCTATCAAGTTCAAAAAACACCCACTGTGAATCAATGCACTCAAGCGTCCCGTATATGAACGAACGCGGTTGATTTTTCAAGATTTGAAGCTTTGGTTGTTTCATAGGGTTTCCTCCATTTCAAAACTATTCTTATTTTCTTATTGCCCAAATCGTTCTTCCTTATAACATAAAAGTTCCTTAATTTTACTTAACAGACAAGTTCATGTGTACATGATGTGGGCATAGAATGTCATTATTGCATGAAAGGCTACTAAGAAAGGATGAGGTATGTATGTGCGGAATAACAGGTTGGGTAGATTATAATCGCCCCTTACTGCATGAAAAAGAAACGGTAGCAAAAATGGCGGCAACACTAAGCAAAAGAGGGCCAGATGATACGAACGTTTGGACTTCTACTCACGCAGCATTTGGTCATAAGCGTCTCGTAGTAGTTGATCCTGAAAATGGAAAGCAGCCTATGCAACGCCAAAAGGATTCGCATACTTATACGCTTTGTTATAACGGTGAATTATACAATACGGAAGATATTCGCAAGGAGCTGTTGAAGCGGGGGTATCAGTTTCAAGGGCATTCGGACACAGAGGTTCTCCTCACTTCTTATATCGAATGGAAAGAGGAGTGTGTGGATCACTTCAACGGAATTTTTGCTTTTGGCATTTGGGATGAAAAAGAAGAGAAGCTTTTTATGGCGCGTGATCGCTTAGGTGTAAAACCATTATTTTACCGACCTTATTCAGGTGGACTTCAGTTTGGTTCAGAATTAAAGGCAATTCTTGCTCATCGTGATGTGAAAGCAGAAATTGGCTTTGATGGGCTTGCAGAAGTATTTGGATTAGGTCCGTCTCATACACCGGGTCACGGCATATTCAAAGGGATTAATGAGCTTCGTCCAGGTCATGCTTTAACGTTTACGAAGGGTGGATTAAACGTTTGGCGCTACTGGAATGTGAAAAGCGCCCCTCATACAGACAGTTTGGAAGATACGACAGAAAAGGTTCGCTCCTTATTATTAGATGCTGTTACGCGACAGCTTGTATCTGATGTGCCTGTTTGTACCTTTTTATCTGGGGGCGTTGATTCGAGTGCGATCACGGCCATTGCCGCAGAAGCGTTCAAACGTGAAGGAAAAGGCTCGCTTCATACGTATTCCATCGATTATGAGGATAATGATAAGTATTTTAAAGCGAATGAGTTTCAGCCGAATTCAGATGGAATCTATATTAAAATGATGTCCGATCAGTTCGGGACAGAGCATCATCGTGAGGTCATTAATAATGAGGAACTTGCTCAGTATTTAACAGAAGCTGTACTTGTTCGTGACGTGCCAGGTATGGCGGACGTTGATTCTTCTCTTTTATGGTTTTGCCGAAAAATTAAGCAGGACTTTGTTGTAGGTCTGTCAGGTGAATGTGCGGATGAAATATTTGGTGGATATCCATGGTTTCATCGAAAGCACGACCTTGCCTCCGATACGTTTCCTTGGATGAGATCTGTAGAAGCAAGGGTTGATCTTCTACAGGATGAATGGCGTAAAAAGCTTCAATTAGAAGAATATGTTCGAGCTAGCTATGAAAAGACCGTAAAAGAAACGCCGCTTTTAGATGGCGAAACAGAAGAAGAAGCGCAGCGAAGAAAGTTGTTTTATTTAAACCAGCTTTGGTTTATGACAACGCTTCTTGAACGAAAAGATCGCATGAGCATGGGAGCGAGCCTAGAGGTACGTGTACCTTTTGCGGATCACCGTCTTGTGGAATACATGTGGAACGTGCCGTGGGAAATGAAGATGGTTGGGAATAAAGAAAAAGGAATTTTACGAAAAGCACTTGAAGGCATTCTTCCTCACGACGTTTTATATCGCAAGAAAAGTCCATATCCAAAAACGCACAATCCTCACTATACGAACGCAGTTAAGAGCTGGCTAAAAGACTTAACAAGCGATGGTTCGTCACCTTTGTATGAGTTTTTCAATCGACAAAAACTCACAAATATTATTGAATCAGGCGGTGAGGACTTTAAAGTGCCATGGTTTGGTCAGCTTATGACGGGACCGCAGCTAGTAGCACACCTCGGGCAAATCCACGTATGGTTTAAGGAATACAATATTAACGTTGTGGAATAAAATTTTATTGTTTAACGATGGGAAATAAAGGGTAAATGACAAAGTCGAGGGCTTGAAAAGAAATGTTTCCATTCCTTTTCAAGCCATTCTTATTTTTTATACATAAAGAGTTATCCAACAAGTGAATTTTTATCGTTTCTCAGATGGACAAGGTAGGGTGAAGAAGAAGAGATCTAAAAAGAGAAATACAAGCTTTTACAGGAACATACGATAGAGTAATAACCCGCTAAAAACAAAAAAACATTTTAAAATTGAGTTTCATATTAAAAGTTTGTATAATGTTTGTATAACTATTGTTTAACTATTTTAGGAGGAACATTCATGTCAAAAAAGATTGCTGTAATTGGTTCAGGTCCTGGTGGTCTTGCGGCAGCCATGATGCTAGCAAGTAAAGGCTATGAAGTGGATGTGTTCGAGAAGCAAAGCTACGTTGGTGGACGCAATTCTGCAATACATTTGGATGGTTATACATTTGATATGGGGCCGACCTTTTTGAGCATGCCACAGATCATGGAGGAAATTTTCCAGGCAGCAGGTCGGAACGTGAATGACTACTTGGATCTAAGACGCCTTTCACATATGTATGACCTAGTATTTAACGAACGGACCGTTTCAATGAGTGATGATGAAAAGACAATGAAGGAGGAAATCGAGCGTCATTTTCCTGGAGATGGTGAAGGCTATAAGCGCTTTATGGAGGATACGGCAGTCAAAATGGATGCTCTTACCCCTCTTCTTCAAAGTAAAATGGATCGATTCTCTCATTATTTGAGACCAGATGTGATCAAAGCACTGCCACAATTATCACTAGGAAAGAGCTTATATGACGTACTCGCTAGTTACTTTTCAGCTGATCAGCTGCGTTTGGCGTTTACGTTTCAAGCAAAGTATTTAGGCATGTCGCCTTGGGAGTGCCCTGGAGCATTCTCCATTTTATCTTACATGGAGCACGCATACGGAATCTTTCATCCGATAGGCGGTGTTAACCAACTTTCACAAGCGATGGCGAGAGTTGTAGAAGAACATGGTGGCCGTATTCACCTTAATGCTGGAGTAAAAAGATTACTGCTCGATGGGAAAACGGTGAAGGGAGTCGTGTTAGAAAACGGCGAAACCGTTCAGGCGGACGACGTTGTTGTCAACGGAGACTTTAGTTATGTAATGAGTCATCTAGTTGATGAAGGCGTATTAAAGAAATATGCGAAAAAGAAACTGGCGAAAAAGCGCTACTCTTGCTCGACGTTCATGATTTATTTAGGTGTGGATAAGAAATACGATATGCCACATCATACCATTATTTTTCCTGAAGACTATAAATTGAACGTTCGTGAAATTACCAAGGATCTGGTCATTTCCGATGAACCATCGATTTATGTTCAAAACGCAAGCGTAACAGACCCAACGCTTGCACCAGAAGGGAAGTCAGCCCTTTATATTTTAGCTCCTGTACCAAACAATATGAGCGAAATTGATTGGGATCGATACAAGAAGCAATTCCGAGATAAAGTACTACAAATTGTCCAAGAAAAAACAGGATTCAAAGATTTAGAAAAACATATTGAGGTAGAAAAAATCATCTCTCCTAAAAATTGGGAAGAAGATATCTACGTCTACAAAGGTGCTACGTTCAATTTAGGGCATCAGCTCACGCAGATGATGGTTCTACGTCCACATAATGAATTTGATGAGCTTAAAAACTGCTGGTTAGTTGGCGGAGGAACTCACCCAGGAAGCGGTCTTCCTACTATTTTAGAATCTGCTCGTATTTCCGTAAATGCGATTGCAGAGCGCGATGGACGTGTTGCTCATCTTCCACATAACAAAGAATGGGAGGAAGCGCTATGAAGACAGCGATCGTTGGAGGAGGAGTAGGTGGACTTATTACAGCCCTTCTTTTAACCAAACAAGGAATAAAGGTGGAGATCTTTGAGAAAGAATCGCGTCTAGGAGGTAGACTAGCGTTTGTTGAGCGGAACGGCTATCGCATCGATGAAGGACCAACGATTGTACTGCTCCCAGAAATGCTGACGAGTATTTTAGAAGAAGCAGGAATTTCATCTGATCAGTACGAACTTATTCAATGTGATCCTTTGTATAGTCTCAACTATCCTGATGGCACTGTTTACACGAAGTATGCAAGTCTGTCACGACAGTTAGAAGAAATAAAACGAGTGTTTCCAGGTGAAGAAGAACACTTCATACAGTTTATGGAGGATATGAAAACAAGATTCTCTATTGGCAAGCGTGCCTTTTTAGAAAAGGACTTCGTTCACAAGCGAGATTTTTGGACGCTTGAAAACCTCAAGAATCTATGGAAGCTAAAAGCTTATCAAACCGTTCATAGTATGACCGCAAGTCATTTCAATGACTCAAGGTTGCAAGAGGCATATTCACTTCAGACCCTTTATGTAGGAGGAAATCCGTATTCTTCACCTGCCATGTATTCATTAATTCCTTACAGTGAGCATGCGCACGGCATTTACTATCTCAAGGGAGGATATGCAAGCTTAGTAGAGGTGCTAGAACGAGAGCTTAAAAGACACAATGTTCCGATTCACCTCAATCATAAAGTAGACAAATTAGTGCTACACGGAAATCGAGCGCAAGGCATTATAGCAAATGGTAAAAAGCGTTTGTTTCATTCAGTTATATTAAACGGGGATTTTCCTAAAACGGCGAGCGTTATCGACAAGCAGGAAAAACCATATATTCCGTCTTCTGGATGTGTATTATTTTACTTTGGTTTAAATAGACGGTACGATCAAGGTAATATTCACCAGTTTTTTATGAGCCCTGACTTCCATCACCATATGAAACAAGTGTTTAAGTCAAAGGAAATACCAGACGCGCCGTCCTTCTATGCATTCAATCCTTCTAAGATTGATCCAACCCTAGCACCTGAAGGGAAAAGTGTTCTATATGTACTGGTACCTGTTCCATCTGGGACTCATATTGATTGGAGCAAGCAAGAAGCGTTTAAGGAAAAGATGCTTCAAGAGATTGAGGAGCGAGCGTTTCCTGGTATAAAAGAAGCGACCGAATGGATGGAGATTCGAACTCCTAACGAAGCGGAACGTTTTGGTTTGTATCAGGGCGGAAGTTTTGGAATCGCACCTGAGCTACGTCAATCGGGTGTGTTCAGACCTCAAGTAAAGCCCTATTCATATGACAATGTGTTTGCGGTAGGAGCCTCTGTACATCCTGGAGGAGGTATACCTATTGTCATGCAGGGGGCAAAGCTTTTAGCAGATTATATAGCGCGAGAAAAGCATGCAATTATGAAGGGAGGCACCATTCATGAAGTCCATAGAGAAAGCATACCAACAGTGTGAAAAAGTTATCTCACACCACTCGAAAACGTTTTATAAAGCTTTTTCTCTGTTACCGAAAAAGCAGCGAAATGCGGTCTGGGCGGTTTATGCTTTTTGCCGTCGAGTAGATGATATTGTTGATGAAGGGAATGCGCCTTTACAAGAGTTACAAGCTTTTGAAGAGGAATTTTCTCTTTTTAAACAAGGGAAACTACTCCATGATGACATGTGGGTAGCCTTAGAGGATGTGTTCGAGCGCTTTGATATGGATGTGCAACCGTTTGACGAAATGATTGTGGGCCAAAAAATGGATTTAATTAAAACGAGTTATGAAACGGTTGAAGAAGTCAAACATTATTCTTATCACGTGGCGAGTACAGTAGGGCTAATGCTGCTTCCGATTTTAGCTCCTAAAAATCATCGCCTATTACGAGAGGATGGAATCGCGCTCGGAATTGCAATGCAAATTACAAACATTTTGCGTGATATCGGGGAAGATTTAGAACGAAGTCGCATTTACATTCCGAGTGAAGTGATGAGTCGCTTTGGCTACACTGAAGAGATGCTTCGTAATCATGAAGTGAATACGGCATTTATTAGCGTATGGGAGTTCTTGGCCGCAGAGGCAGAGATTTTATATGAACAAGGATTAAGTTCTTTGCATCTATATCCGATGTCTTCTCGAATTCCTTTAAAGGGAGCTACGTTCTTGTACCGTGCGATTTTAAAAGCTGTTCGAGAACAACAGTATCAAGTATTCGGTCAAAAGAATTTTGTGACCAAAGAAGAAAAGCAAAAGATCCTCGCGTTGTTATAAGCGTATTTTTTATACAGCGAGCTTATCAAGCAATAAGCTATTTAAAAAGGCGTATTTTTTGCGCCTTTTTCTTATACAAAAAATGCTATAATGATAGCCATACATGATATGATAGTATGTACATCGAGACAATGTCATTATTTTTACGATGACAATTACCCACTTAGAAATATCTGCTACTTTTCTTCCTTTTTGGAGCGCGTTATAATTTTAGAATTGGTATGAAAATCACCAAATAAGTGATGAGAGGGATATGCTGATGAAAAGGCTAAAATACTTTTTTCCTCTGTTATTGCTCGCTGCTTTAGTTGTTATTGGTTGTTATAAGGTGTTAAATATGACACCGCGTCAGGTTGCGACGGAGGTTATAAATCCCAAGCCCGAAATAAAGACGACCAACCATACAGGAATACGTGTTCAGCTACAAAATAAAGTCATTACTTCTCAATTCGTTCAGCGCCGAACGGACTCTTCCATCATTTCAATTGATCACAAAGCAATTCCTCACTTAGCGTATAAATGGCAAGGGAACGTGTTACATAACGGCCAGCAAACCTTCCCTGAACAATATGCTGAGGTTCCAGGTATCTTTACGTTTCGAGGAAATCATCTTCGTGATGAGCCGTCCTACGGCTCTGTACCAATGGGGGCTACTCACCTGAAAACAATTTGGGAGTCTTCTACTAGCAACAAATGGGGAGGCGGCATTGGTTGGACAGGCCAGCCAGCCATTGTGAAATGGGATTCAAAAGTGCTTCAAACGATGAATGTAAAATCGACCTTTAAGAACGATGCTAATTTCGTGGAAGTGATCTACGCATCGCTTGACGGACACATTTACTTTTTTGATTTGAAGTCTGGACGTTCATCGCGGCCAAGTATTCAGTTAGACAATCCCATTCGAGGTTCGGTTTCAATTGATCCGCGAGGTTATCCACTTTTATACGTGGGGGACGGTCTTGAAAAGTCTGGAAAAGGAAGCATGGGTCTTCATGTGTTTAGTTTAATTGATGGAAAGCAGCTGTCCTTTATTAAAGGACTCGATCGTTTAGCTGCGCGACAATGGGGAGCATTTGATGGATCACCGTTAATTAACCGTCAAACAGATACAATGTTTGTTGGGGGAGAAAATGGCTTGTTTTACGAGGTGAAGCTTAATACGTTATTTTCACCAACGAACAAAACGGTATCGATTCGACCTCAAATGGTGAAGTACTATTATAAAGTAAAAGGCAACTGGTATTTCGGTATTGGAAATTCTGTAGCGTCCTATAAAAACCTTGCGTTTTTCGCTGATAATGGCGGTAGCATCCAAGCTCTTAATCTACTTAACCATCAGCCAGTTTGGGCGACACCAAGAACAGATGCGACGAATTCTACACTTGTTGTAGACGTGGAGGGAAATCAACCGTTTCTTTATACGGGAAATGAAGTTGATAAGCAAGGTAAAAAAGGGACGAGCACGGTTAAAAAGATCAATGCTGTAACAGGTCAGACCGTATGGGCAACAAAGTATCCAGCAATGTCGATTAAAGGAAAACGAACGGTAAACGGTGGCGTATTAGCTACACCGATTAACGGTAAAGAAAAAATCAAGCACCTCGTGATTTACACGGTTGCTCGGACGAACAACATCCAGTCAGGTGCAATGGTTGCGCTCGATAAAAAAACAGGAAAAGAAGTCTGGCGCTGGAATATGCCTGCTTATTCATGGTCATCACCTGCCGCTGTTTACGATAAAGAAGGAAATGCCTTTATCGTTCAAGGTGACTCTAAAGGCAATGTCTACTTGCTGTCAGCGGCAACAGGCAAAATTTTATCAAAAGTAGCGTTAGGCGCAAATATTGAAGGCTCACCCGCAATCTATAACCAGACGCTTGTCGTCGGTACGCGCGGTGGAAAGATAGCAGCCGTTCAAATTCAGCCATAACGAAAAAGCCCGTCATCTCAAGCAGATGACGGGGCTTTTTAATTTTAAAAGTAAAAAGATTGATTTATAAAATGATAAGTAGCAAAAGGTTCATTAATCATCCGTAAAAATCTTCATTGTCCCGAGGACATATATGAAAATAAGCGCAATGACCGCCACCAGCAGAAAATAGAGCTCAAACAAAAACATAATTAAAAACAGTGGAATGCCAATTAACGAGAGAAGTGAAACAAACTTCGTATAGCGAACGGCCACTTCTGACGGTTCAAGATCACCCTTATATCGCCACTTCTCACCAAATAAGATACTTTCCTCGGGATAAAAATAAGTCCAAAGAAGCATTAGATACACAGGAATTAATAAGACGATAAAAAGAATGATTTCAGCCATAGCCGTATCCTCCTTCAAATACGTTCTTCTTATACATACGTAAAAAAATGGAAAAAGTTTCGTTTTTACACGCAGTGCTTGTGATTTTTTCCATTTTAAAGAAAAAAAGGGTGCTGATCATTTACTAATCAGCACCCTTCTATTATCCTACGGGATGAATAACAAACGCCTTTTGCTCCCAAATGCGGGAGCGCCAGCGAAACAGCATAAAAATACCCCTAAACCATTCATCAAGAGCAAAGGCAATCCAGATGCCAGGAAGACCAAATCCTAACACAATGCCGAAGAAGTAAGCAGCCGTGACGCTAATTCCCCACATGGACATAATGCCCATATAGACAGGGAATTTTACATCTCCTGCAGAGCGAAGCGCTCCAATAATGACAAGGTTAAACGCACGACCAGGCTCTAGCACAACGGTAAGCAAGATTAAAATCTTGCCTGTTTCAATTACGTCAGGATTTGTTGTGAAGATGCGTAATAACGGCTCTGCAAAGAAAGAAAAGGCAATTGCCATACAAGTCGAGGCTGTGATGGCAATTTTAAAAGTCCGCATACATCGTTCATAAGCCTCGGTGTATTTTCTGGCTCCGATTAGGTGGCCAATAAGAATTTGAGTCCCCTCGCTGATTGCAACGCTAAACAAATAGATAAACATCATGATATTTTGTGTGTAAACCTTTGTTGTAAGCGCCTCTGTTCCAATCATCGTGACGAAATAGGTAATCACGATTTGTGAAGCGTTGTAAGATAAATTCTCTCCCGCTGATGGAATCCCAATTCGTAGAAGGTTTTTTAGGTGAACCTTTGGGATTTTATAAAATGTTTTGAATGGTAGCGTTTCTTTAATACGCTTTTTGAGTAGATAAAACAGTACAATTAATCCAATTAGACGACTAATAGTCGTGGAGAAAGCGACACCTTCTACACCTAAAACCGGAAAGCCGAACGGTCCGAAAATGACAAAATAGTTACCGATCGCGTGAAAAATATTTGTTCCAACCGTAACGAGCATTGTATCTTTTGTAAAACCGTAGCTTCGAAGAATGGCTCCGAGTGTCATGATGACGGATTGAATAAATGAAAATCCGCCAACGATAATGAGATAGCTTTTTCCCTCTGACAACAAATGTGGAGGTAAATCCATTAGGTTAAGTAAAGGTTTGCTCGCAAAAACGAAGATAGCGCTTAGCATCAAGCCGAATATAAAGTTTGCTACGATCGAAATGACCGCGACTTCTGCAGCAGTTCGGTCTTTTTTCGCCCCTAGCTGCTGCGCAACTAAAATGGAGCAACCTGTTGCAACAAAACCGAACATTACAATAATAATGTTCAACATTTGATTGGCAACGCCAACGGCAGCAACAGAATCATCTGAGTATTGACTCAGCATTAGCGTATCAAGATTACCCATCAGCATGTATAAAAATATTTCAATGAAAATAGGCCATGTGAGTGTAAAGAGAGTAAGTTTTTTAGCTTTTTCCTTCATCGTGTGTCCATCCCCTTTTGCAAAAAACGACTTAAAAACTAGTATTATATTAAAAGGTTTTCGTTATAATAAAAAGAGATAAAAACGATTAGGGTTGGAATATTCCGACCTAAAGAGGGTGACTAGCATAGATACAATTAGCGTTCGTGTCCCACCGTTCCCGATCTTTATTACGGGTGGTCAGTATACGTTTTTAAAAGGAAGCAAGCATTTTACGCGTACCTTTGAGGTGTTTGACTGCATTTATGTGCGAAAAGGCTGTCTGTTTTTGAAAGAAGAGCAGGAGGAGTATGAGGTAACGGCAGGGCAATATCTCATATTAGTACCAGGAAGAGAGCACGGTGGCTACAAAAACTGTACAGAGGATACGGATATGGTTTGGTTTCATTTTTTAATGCATCAGCCCCATCAGTATCTCCCATCTAAACGCATTCAGTGGAGTGATCTATTATATCAAGAGGGCACTCATACAGAGCCGTCTCAGTTTCATCTTCAGCTTCCTCAATACGGAAAAATTGAACATCGTCAGCGCATAGAAGGAGCCTTAGACGAGCTGATCCATTTAAATGAGCATGACGTTTTAGAGAGTCGCCTAAAGCAACAAGTTGTCTTTGAAGAGATTTTAATTATGCTACAAAAAGAGGCGTTTGCGATTCCATCAGCTGCGGCAAAAGTAACGGAACAAGTGATTACGTATATTCAGCATCACTATCAGCACACAGTCACGATGACCACCATGTCTAAACAGCTACATTATCATGCGGACTATATTACGAGAAGTATGAAAAAAACAATTGGAATCACGCCCGTCGAATATATACAGCAATATCGAATTGCGCAGGCCAAAACCCTTTTGGTCACCACAAACATGAAGCTTAAGGATATTGCAGTAAGCGTTGGTATTCAAGATTATACGTATTTTCCTAGACTCTTTAAGAAGCAGGAAGGCATGTCTCCGAATATTTACCGGCGCTTGTTTAATCGGGGCTAATTGTTCCTTTGCTGTGCGAGCGCTTTTATTGATTGAAGAAGTGTATTTTATGGGATGTTGGAGAACGCCGATAAAAAGTTTTCTCTCTAAAAATTCTATGATGCAACTCGGTTGGATTTATCTATATTGTCCAAGAAGATTCTGCTAAAATAGTAAATGGAAGCATTTACATAACGAGCGTATGTAAGGTAAGGATGGATGATCGTGTCTAAAACGGCATAAAGGGGAGAACATACAGAAGTGCAAAAGCAAAAATGGGGTATTGTTGTCATTATATTATTATTACTAGGAATGAGTATTCCTGCCAAGGCAAACGCTGCCACTGATCGAAAATGGCAGGACGAAATGATGTATTTTATTATGGTCGATCGCTTTAATAACGGAGATGTAAAAAATGATGGTGATGCAAATCCGGATGACCCAAAGGCTTATCATGGCGGCGATATCCAAGGAATCATAGAGAAGCTTGATTATATTAAAGATATGGGGTTTACATCGATTTGGCTGACGCCTATTTTCTATAATGAACAGAAGGGATACCACGGCTACTGGATCCAAGATTTTTATAAGGTGGACGAGCACTTTGGTACGATACAAGACTTTAAAAAGTTAGTTAAGGAAGCTCATAAGCGCGATATGAAGGTTATTTTAGATTTTGTAGCTAATCATACCGGTTATCAGCATCCATGGCTAAAAGACCCGGCGAAGAAAGATTGGTTTCATGAAAAGAAAGACATTGTGAACTGGAACAGTCAGGATGAGATTGAAAACGGATGGCTATACGGTCTTCCGGATTTGAATCAAGAAAATCCAGACGTAAAGAAGTATTTGATCGATGCGGGCAAATGGTGGATTAAAGAAACGGATATTGATGGTTATCGTTTGGATACGGTTCGTCACGTACCGAAAGAATTTTGGACTGAATTCTCAGAGGAAATGAAGAAAACAAAAAAAGATTTTTTCTTATTAGGAGAAGTTTGGAACAGCGATCCTCGTTATCTGGCAGAATATCAAAAAATAGGAATTGATGCGATGGTTGATTTTCCTCTATACGATCAGCTTACAAACATCTTTTCAAACGTAGATGAATCACAGGAAAACTTAATTGCATCGTGGAAGCGAAACAAAGTCGCGTATCCTCACCCGTATTTACTCGGAACGTTTCTTGATAATCATGATACAGAGCGCTTTACGAGACAAGCACTGCGGCATAAGCAGTATCCTGTGACACGTACGAAATTGGGATTAACATACTTATACGGGGCACCTGGTATTCCGATTGTCTACTACGGAACTGAAATTACGTTAGATGGTGGAAAAGATCCTGATAATCGACGATTAATGAATTTTCAATCGGACAAGGAATTAGGAGAGTATGTGGGGAAACTCGCAGAGCTTCGTCGAAAGCATCCGTCTTTAAGAAGAGGAACGTTTGATTCCATTTACGAAGAGAATGGAATGGCTATTTACAAACGAACGTATAAAAACGAAACGACGCTTGTAGCCATTAACAATACATCAAAAAATCAGGTGGTTGATTTAAAAGAAGACTTTGGTCGAAAGAAAGAACTACGAGGCCTTTTAGAATCGGATTTTGTTCGACCAGATGGTGATGTATACAAATTGTCTGTAAATCGGGAAACGGCAAATATTTATGTAGTAGCAGACAAATCAGGATTAAATATTCCGTATATCGCTGCGATTGTAGCAATATATGTTGCGTTCATTGCTTTCTTATATTTTGCACGTAAACGTAGAAGAAAGGCATAATGAACAAATGAACTAGAAAAATAAATTCATTCTATTTTCATTTAATGAAAAGGAGAGAGGGGGAATTCTTTTTGGCTGTAACAATTAAAGATGTAGCACTTCGCGCAAACGTGGCGCCTTCTACCGTTTCACGAGTAATCGCGAACAGCTCACGTATTAGTGAAAAAACAAAAAAACGTGTCCGAGCAGCAATGGAGGATCTCGGTTATCACCCAAATATTATCGCAAGAAGCTTAGCCAATAAATCCGCTCAGGCGATCGGTCTTGTCATGCCGAGCTCGGGAAATAAAGTGCTTCAAAATCCATTTTTCCCAGAGGTATTACGTGGGATCAGCATGGGAGCACATGAAGCAAAGCAGGCTCTTTACATGTCTACTGGTGAAACCGAAAGCGAGATTTTTCAAGAAGTCGTTCAAATGGTGCAAGGTCGACGAGTTGACGGGATTATTTTGTTGTATTCGAAAGTAGAAGACAACATTTTAAGCTATTTAAAAGCGCAAAGCTTCCCGTTCGTTGTAATCGGAAAGCCGTTTAAAGACAATGATTCAATCACGTATGTTGATAACGATAATTTTCGTGCAGGACGTGAGGTGACCGAGTACCTAATAGGAAAAGGGCATCAAAATATTGCGTTTATTGGCGGTGACTTAGAGCTGGTCGTAACAATTGATCGCTTAACAGGATATGATAAAGCAATCCGTGGTGCAGGACTTCAATACCGAGATGATTATATTATTCACGAGGAATTTCTACAACAGGGTGGTAAAGAAGCGGTTCATGAGTTAATGTCGCTTGAAGAGCCACCGACGGCTTTAGTCGTTGCGGATGACTTAATGGCGCTCGGCGTATTAAATACGCTAGACGAAATGGGAATATCTGTTCCAAATGATATTTCGATTGTCAGCTTTAATAACGTGTTGCTTGCCGAAATGTCGAGACCGTCTTTAACATCCGTCGACATTAATATTTATGATCTTGGCTATCAAGCCATTCGCTGCCTCATTGAACAAATTGAAAGTCCTTATGATATGGTGAAAAACATTAAAGTTCCTTATCAAATCATTGAGCGGAACTCATGTAAAAACCTTGTGAATTCGTAATAAGTCGGGTTATATCCGCAAAAAAACGCGTCTAGCGAAGAGACGCGTTTTTTATCTGGTTAGCCGTTCACAATTTTTCCGCCGTTGACGTGAATAACTTGTCCAGCAATATAAGAAGAGTCATCACTTGCTAAAAAGACATAGCTTGGGGCCAATTCATGAGGCTGTCCGGCACGTTTCATCGGTGTATCAGCGCCGAATGTAGCGACTTGATCACTAGAGAACGTAGAAGGGATGAGCGGTGTCCAAATAGGACCAGGAGCTACTGCGTTCACGCGAATTCCTTTATCAATAACGTCTTTTGACTGTGAAAGCGAACGCGTAAAGGTAGTAATTGCGCCTTTTGTAGATGAATAGTCAATTAATGTTGCATGACCTTGATAAGCGGTAATCGAGGAGGAGTTAATAATCGACCCTCCGGATGGTAGATGTGGAAGAACGGCTTTCGTTAAGTGAAACATGGAAAAAATGTTCGTGCGAAACGTTTTTTCCAATTGTTCAGCGGTAATGTCTAAAATACTGTCCTGCGGGTGCTGTTCACCAGCGTTATTTACTAAAATATCAATTTTTCCGAATGCTTCAAGCGTTTGCTTCACCACGTCTTGACAAAATTGTTCGTCACCAATGTCCCCAGCAAGTAGCAGGCATTTCTGTCCATTTTGCTCCACGAACTGCTTTGTTTCTTCAGCATCACTGCTTTCATTTAAGTAAACGATTGCGACGTCGGCGCCTTCTTTTGCATAATGGTAGGCAACGGCGCGACCAATTCCGCTGTCTCCACCCGTGACGATGGCTGTTTTGCCCGCTAGCTTATTTCCGCTCTTGTAAGCCTCGCTAATGGCAATTGGTTTCGGATTCATATCAGATTCTAGACCTGGTTGGCGGTCCTGATGTTGTGCAGGGAATGTTTGTTTTTGTTCACTCATGAAAAAATTCCTCCTTCAATAATTGGTAATCTGTAGAATTTATTCCCTAGTTAGTATTGAATAATCATCTTTTTTTATCCGTGCGCACATCTCAATAAAAAAAGAGGGCGCAATAGGCGCCCTCTTTTTGTTAGCGGTAATTAATGAATTGCACGTCAACAGATAAATCAGCCTGTCTAACAGTGTTAATGACCTGCTGTAGATCATCACGGCTTTTTCCTGTGACACGTACTTGATCGTCTTGTACTTGCGTTTTCACCTTAAGACCTGAATTTTTGATAAGCGTATTAATCTTTTTAGCGTTTTCTTTGTCAATACCTTGCACAAGCTTCCCGCGCTGTCTTACCGTGCCACCAGATGCGTTTTCAACTTTTCCGTAAGAAATGTTCTTTGTTGGAACATTTCGTTTGATGAGCTTGGAAACGAGAACATCTTTCAGTTGTTCAAGCTTAAATTCATCATCTGAAATGAGTACAAGCTCTTCCTTATCAAGGGAAACATCACTTTTACTTCCTTTAAAATCATAGCGGTTTTTAACTTCCTTTAACGCGATTTGAATGGCGTTTGTGACTTCAGATAAGTCAACCTGAGATACAATATCAAATGAGCTGTCCTTTGCCATTAATTCTCCTCCGATTCCGTAATGGTTTTTATTTTCTTCAAATAAGAGAGGAATAAAAAAATTTGTAATGGTCATTATGTAAAAAAAGTGAGTCCTCTCTAAGTATCAAATGAATTTGATACCACTATTATAGACAAAAACTCTATGGAAGAACACCTTCATGCCTATTGAAGGGAAGTCAGCGAATTGATACAATAAAACATATGACTGTTCAAAAAAGGAAGGAATTAAAAAATACATGATGAATGAATTAAGACCTGGAGAGATTGTGACACTGTCGGTATACCGCACAACTCCACTTGGATATATATTAACGAACGAAGCAGCAGAAGAAGTGTTTCTTCACCGTAACGAAGCAACACGTGAGCTAGCAGAAGATGAAGAAGTAGATGTATTTCTTTATATAGATCAAAAAAGCCGCTTAACAGCTACGATGGCGATGCCAAAAATTCAAGAAGGTACGTACGAATGGTTAGAAGTAGTTGACGTAAAACGTCGTATGGGAGCATTCGTAAACATCGGAACGAACAAAGACTTGTTGATTGCGGCAAGTGACCTACCGCTTTACGAAGACTCATGGCCACAAGTAGGAGACCGCTTATATTGCTCAATGCGTATCACGCATAGAGGTATGATGTACGGACGTTTGGCGACTGACGATATTATGAAAGACCGTATGACGCCAGCACCTCGCGAGTTGTTTAACCGTGATCTAGAAGGAATCGTGTATCGCTTATTAAAAGTCGGCACATACATCGTAACAGACGAGGGATACGTTGGCTTCGTTCATGAGACGGAACGTAAAGAAGAGCCTCGCTTAGGTGAACGTGTGAAAGCTCGTGTTATTAACGTAAAAGACGATGGGACGCTCAACTTATCGTTACTCGGACGTAAACAAGAAAGCATGGGTGGAGATGCAGAACAACTTTACGAATATATGGAGAGCCGCGGTGGTGCAATGCCATTTTGGGATAAAAGCTATCCGGAAGATATCCGTGAGCGTTTTAATATGAGTAAAGCAGCGTTCAAACGTGCTCTTGGTCAATTGATGAAAGAGGACAAGGTATATCAAGAAGAAGGTTGGACATATTTTAAAGGGAAATAAAGAAAAGAGGTCTTCGCGATGAGCGAAGGCCTCTTTTTCTTATAGATGATCCGTCTTTTTGGAAAATTGATTTTTTCCTTTTTGACGATTTTCTTCAGCAAGCTGGTTTTTTAACTCATGCTCCGCGTTGTTGTCGTGAGCTTTTTTATCATTATCACTCGTACGGAATTTACCCATGTTGTGACACTCCTTTATAAGTTCGGTCACTAATAGGTTTTCCAAATGTGTAATGGTTATGTGTTACAGCTTTTTGTTTAAGAAAAATAGCGCGATGGTTCCGGGCCCTGAATGTGATCCAACGGCAGAGCCGATCATGCTAATTAAAAATGATTCGCATCCAAACTCTTCTTTAATCATGTCTCTTAATGCAAAAGCTGTTGCCTCATCATCACCATGACTAATCGCAATTGTTTGATGTGCCAAATCCTCTCCGCGCTCTTTCATCAAATCAACCATGCGGCGTAATACCTTTTTACGACCGCGTAACTTTTCTAGTGGAATCAGCTTGCCGTCCTCAACGTGTAGAAGTGGCTTGATGTTTAATAACCCTCCTACAAAAGCAGAGGCTTTGCTGACACGTCCACCTTGAGCAAGGAAATCAAGATCGTCAACGGTAAAAATGTGCTCCATATGAATGCAGTATTCTTTTACCTTCGCCACAAAGTCGGTAAACGAAGGGTTTGTCTTTAGGAACTCAACAGCATGATGAACAGCTAGACCTTGACCGAGGGAAGCACATTTTGAATCGATAATTTCAAATTCAAAATCAGGATACTTCTCTAGAATTTCTTCACGTACCATCATCGCTGTTTGATACGTTCCTGAGAGCTGAGATGAAAAGGCAATATATAAGCACGGCTCGTTTTTTTGTGCCATCTGTTCAAATAACTCCATTAAAGCAGCAGGAGAGGCTTGAGACGTTTTTGGCATAGCACCTTTACGAATTTCAGCATATACATCTTTGGATGAAATGGTTTCTTGATCTAAATATTCTTTATCGTTGAGATGAACACGAAGGGGCAACAACGTAACGTTGTTTTCTTTATAATAGTTAACTGGTAAGTCACTCGCGCTATCCGTAATAATAGTAATGGACATAAATAGACACCTTCCTAAAAATCATAACGTTTTGTAATTGGTAAAAAAGGAAACCATATGAATAACAATTGTTCCTTTCAAGCGTATGCATTATACCATATTGTGCACATGAGTTGTTTAACAGGAGGAGATCTTCATGGTGATGGTGGAACTGAAAAAGTTAGTTGTCGTGCTGATAGGGGCTTTGTTTAATGCGCTCTCATTAAACCTGTTCTTAATTCCAGCCAACGTCTACGCGAGTGGATTTACAGGGGTCTCGCAGCTTGTCTCAAGCATTTTAAATGATTATACCCCCTTACATCTTTCGACGGGTTTTCTTCTATTCCTTCTTAATATCCCCGTTACCATTCTCGGATGGAAAAAGGTTGGGAAATCATTCACATTATATAGTTTTTTGAGCGTTATCGCTACTTCGTTGTTTTTATCTCTTATACCCGTTATTGAGCTTTCTCATGACATTTTATTAAACGCCGTATTTGGTGGAGTGATCGCAGCAGTAGGTGTAGGGATTACGCTAAAGTGGGGGGCATCTACAGGCGGTTTAGACATTGTAGCTATGGTGCTGTCCCGAATGAAAGATAAACCGGTAGGAACGTATTTCTTTCTTTTAAATGCCATTATCATCGTCAGCGCCGGCCTTCTTTACGGATGGGAAAAGGCACTGTACACGCTCGTTACGCTCTATGTATGTACACGAGTGATTGATACGATTCATACGCGTCACGTGAAATTAACCGTAATGATTGTAACTAAAAAAGGCGAAGATTTAAAAAAAGCGATTCATGCTAAGCTTGTACGAGGCATCACGACTGTACCCGCTAAAGGCGGATTTACGAATGAAGAAAAAGAAATGATGATTATTGTGATTACGCGATACGAGCTCTATGATATTGAGCGTATTATAAAAGAGGTAGATCCAAACGCCTTCACAAATATCGTGCAAACAACAGGTGTCTTTGGAATGTTTCGAAAAGATTAAGAAAAAAGCCGCGTGTCTTAGAAGACACGTGGCTTTTAGGTGTTACTTTTTCGAATCCATTTTGCTTGCTAGCTGCTGAAGCTGCTGACGTTCTTCAGGTGACGCCTGCTTAGAAGCAAATGACATGATTTCTTCTGCAATCTCAACATCATTAGAAGGTGCTGCCTGGTGGCTTGTTGCACCAACGTGTCCTGGTGTATGAGAAGAAAAATCTTCAGACAAGTCTACACGACCAGCTGCTTGTGGAGCAGATGTCGCTGCTGTTACTTGCTGAGTAGGTGCAGAAGCGGTTGGCTGAGCGTTTAGTGAATTTTGTAGCTTCGCCATACCTTCTTTATCGAATCCATCTGCTTGTGAAATAGCAGCAGATAAAATTTCGTTTGAAATATCTAACTGTCCATTTTGTCCTCTTGAACCTGATGCTGCAGCTTGTTGAGGCTGAGCTTCGACAGACTGTTGTGCGGGAGGAGCTTGGTGCTCTTGTTTTGGTTGTTCATTAGAACCTTTTAAAGCTTGTTGAACAGCGTTTTTCGCTAAACCAAATAGAGATGAATTATTCATTACATAGTACCTCCATCAAGTGAGGAATGCGACACAGGAGTTTTGAGTGCTTCAGCCTCAGCCATTGTTAAATGGTAAGGAATGCGTTCATCATGTAAAGCCACTGCATTTTTCCCTTGCTGAATAAAACGTTTCGACTTATTACTTCTGCCCATCGTTCATTCCCCCTACATAATAAGAATCGACACCGTAATGGTATCGATTCTAGTATCTGTACTTATGGAAGAAATATCGCGTTTAAAATTTACCTGTTGTTGAAAAATAATTAAAGGTTTAGCACCTTCTGTAAATAAACGGCCACACCATCTTCTTCATTTGAAAGGGTAACATGATTTGCCATCTCTTTTAGTTCATTAATGGCATTGCCCATCGCAATTCCATGACCCGCATATCGAATCATTTCAAAGTCGTTGTCTTCGTCGCCAAACGCAATGATACGCTCTGTAGGAATGTTATAGTGCTGTGCAACTCTGTCGATTCCAACCGCTTTGCTTAAGCCTTTTTTAACGACTTCAATAACATGCCAAGGTGCACCCCAGCGACGGTGTTCAATGACTTCTGCGTGTACCTCTGACAGATGAGCACGAATATCAGCTACGTGATCCTCGTCAGCGTGAATAAGCATAGACGTTGGATTTTGTGCCAAAACATTTCGTAAATCACCTGTTTCAAGCTTAGGACTTCCTAGGCTAATAACATCTAGGAGGTTTCGGTCTTCATAATGAAGATAAATATCGTCCATGACCTCAGCTAAAATATTGTTAACAGTAAAATCATCCATTGCTTCTACAATCGCATGAACGGTTGTTAAATCAAGCGGTGTATGATAAACACCCCATTCAGGATCATGCGGGTGCTGCACAAGAGCTCCGTTAAAGTTCACAATCGGTGTGTTTAACTTTAGCTCCTTATAGTACATAGAACTAGCACGATATGGACGTCCAGTTGCAATCATAACTAAATGACCCTGCTCCATTGCTTTGTTGAGAACGGTTTTTGTGTAAGGAGAAATGTGTTTATCATCGGTTAATAGTGTTCCATCTAAATCAAGGACAATTAAATGTTGGTTGCTCATAAAGACTCCTTTTCAACGAGATATCTAATTCAACATATACTTACATTAAATGTAACATACTTTTTACAAGCTGTCTGTTAAGTCCCTTTGTTTTTAATCTGAGGGGAATGTCTGTATAATAAGAAGCAAGAACATAGAAACTAATGTCGAGGAGGAGGAACACTCGTGGATCAACAATTTGAAGATAAAATTATGGAAGCCTTAGAACAAGTCATTGACCCAGAGCTTGGGGTTGACATTGTCAATTTAGGCCTTGTATATAATGTAGAAATGAACGATGCAGGAAAGGTATTCGTTACGATGACATTAACATCGATCGGCTGTCCGCTTGCAGGAGTACTAACTGAAGAGGTGCGTAAGGCACTTTGGGATTTAAATGGTGTAGATGATGTAGAAGTAATCGTTACATTTAATCCACCGTGGAGTAAAGACCGCATGTCTCGTTATGCGAAGATTGCACTCGGCGTTCAATAAAATTTAGCACAATTGTACATGTAATGAACCCCCACTATTTGCGAAAGCTAGGTGGGGGACTTATGTGTGAAGAAAAGACGAAATGGGAACAACATGATCATAAGAGGGGAGAGAAAACAATGGTTGAAAGAAGAAAGCCAATTCCAGTAGAAGAAGCGATTGAACGCGTAATGAAATTTGCTAAAAAGGGCGAGGTCGAAAAGATGCCCCTAGCAAAGGCTTACGGAAGACATTTAGGAGAAGCTGTACTTGCGACTCACGACGTACCGCCTTTTAACAAGTCGCCTTACGACGGATTTGCCATTCGTGCGCAAGATAGCCGTGAAGCAAATTTGCAGAATCCTGTTGAATTTCATGTCGTTGAAGAAATTGGGGCAGGAACCGTCGCTAAACGAGATCTGGGCCCGTTTGAAGCGATTCGTATTATGACAGGAGCACAAATGCCTGTCGGCGGTGATGCGGTCGTCATGTTAGAGTTAACAAAAGAATTTGAAAAGAACGGCGAAAAATACATAAGCATTAAGCGATCTTTTCAGGAAGGAGACAACATCTCTTTTCAAGGAGAGGATGCAGCGAAGGGAACCACTCTTGTTGAGAAAGGAACCAAAATCACTCCGGGTGTAACGGCACTGCTAGCAACCTTTGGCTATGCGGAGGTTGCAGTGGCGAAAAAGCCGAATGTTGGTGTTTATTCGACAGGAACAGAGCTGTTGGATGTATCACAAAAGCTGGAACCTGGAAAAATTAGAAATAGTAATGGACCGATGATTTGTGCACAAATTGAGCGTAGCGGAGGGGTTCCTCTATACTTTGGTTCGTTAGTAGATGATTTTGATCAATGCTACCAAGCGGTCAAAGAAGCTTTAGAAAAGGTAGATGTGCTGATCACAACGGGTGGAGTATCGGTTGGAGATTATGACTATTTGCCAGCTATTTATGAAAAATTAGGTGCTGAAGTGTTGTTTAATAAAGTAGCGATGCGTCCTGGGAGCGTAACAACAGTCGCACAGCTAGACGGAAAACTGTTATTCGGTTTATCAGGAAATCCATCTGCCTGCTACGTTGGTTTTGAACTGTTCGTTCATCCGATTTTAAAAACGTTTTTAGGGTCAGAGAAACCTCATAAAGAGATCGTACACGCAACGCTTATGGCCGATTTTCCAAAGCCAAATCCTTTTACGCGTTTTGTTCGGACACGAATCACACAAAAAGAAGGCAGATTTGTCGTCGAGCCAAGCGGTCTAGACAAGTCAAACGTCGTTTCCTCTCTTGCTTTTGCAAATGGTCTGATGAAGCTTCCAGGAGGAACGCGCGGATTTGCGAGTGGCGATCAAGTGGATGTCATTTTGCTAGAAGATTATCACGGGGTTTATTAAGTTGAATATTCTTCAAGTCGTCGGCTATAAAAACACGGGAAAAACGACCGTAGTGGAAAAAATCGTTCGATATTTATCGCTACGTTACCAAGTAAGCAGCTTAAAACACCATGGGCACGGTGGAGCACCGGATTTACATCAAACAGATAGCTCTCGACATTTTGAGGCGGGAGCAATTGCTTCAGGCGTTGAAGGTGACGGAGTGTTCTACATGCAGACAAATGATATTAAGGTTGAAAAAATGCTTCAGATCTATGAATTGTTAGGGGCAGAGGTCTGTGTAATAGAAGGATATAAGCACGTCCCATACCCGAAGATTGTAATTGTACGAAATCCTCAAGATTATGAACTTTTAAAAAAACTAGAAAATATTCATCTTGTGTTAACATGGAATGAAGAAGATCTTTTCAAGGACAAGTTCCTGCATGTTAACGACGAGGAACGGTTGCGGGAATGGATCGATGATTTTATGGGAGGAACCTATGAGCACTAAACTGTTTGAAATTACGGATGGGGTTATTTCAATTGAAGAAGTAACTCGTAAAGTAATGAATCGAAATGCTGGAGCAGTCACAACATTTACGGGAACGGTTCGTGAGTTTACAAAGGGAAAGCGAACGCTCCATTTAGAATATGCCGCCTATGCATCGATGGCAGAAAATAAATTAAGACAAATTGGTCAAGAAATTCAAGAAAAGTGGCAAGACGCTGAAGTAGCGATTACGCATCGTGTTGGTCATTTAGAGATTTTGGATATTGCGGTTGTGATCGCGGTAGCAACTCCTCATCGAAATGATGCCTATGAGGCCAACCGCTATGCAATTGAACGCATCAAAGAAATTGTACCAATTTGGAAAAAAGAGCATTGGGAAGACGGAGAGAAGTGGATTGGTGATCAGCTAGAGAAAAAAGCCTATCCATCTGGCCATCCTGAGAAAGGAGATTTAGATGTATAACGTATTGTTTTTCGCGCATCTCCAAGAAGAGGCAGGAGTAGAGTCAATTCAGCTCGATAATGCACCGCTAACGATTGGGGAGTTAAAAAAGCAACTGTTAGAGCAGTATCAATTCACCTTGTCTAAACAAGTGATGTTTGCCATTAATGAAGAATTTGCTGTTGATGAAGACACCATTAAAGACGGTGATGTGGTCGCGTTAATCCCTCCTGTTAGTGGAGGATAAGATATAGAAAAAAGAGTGGTTAGCTAAGCTAATCGCTCTTTTTTTGTTTTTATTATTACCTTGCTATGAAGCATGTCAGAAAAAATTACATAAAAATCTTTAAATATTCATTTGATTTTATTTTTATACAGTATTATAATGAGTAATAATTTCAAAGAGAAAAACAAAGGAGCAGGGTAATGAATAGCATGGAGAAAAAAATCAACGTCGGAATTATTGGTGCAACTGGATACGGTGGAGTTGAATTGATTCGCCTGTTGGAAAATCATCCCGCTTTTCACGTGAAAGAAGTGTACTCCTCTTCCCAAGAAGGAGAAGAATTATCGAATAGTTATCCACATTTGGTGCATAAAAATTTAGTTTTAAAATCAATTGACCCGATCGAAATAAAAAAAGAGGTCGATCTTGTTTTTGCTTCTACGCCGTCTGGAGTATCTAGTAAACTCATTCCAAGCCTAATTGACGCTGGAATAAAAGTAGTGGATTTGTCCGGTGATTTTCGTTTAAAAGATAAATCGCTATATGAAAAGTGGTACAAAAAAGAAGGAGCAGACGCAGATTATTTGTCCAAAGCAACGTACGGATTAAGCGAATGGTTTCAAGAAGATATTCAAAACAGCGACTTTGTCTCAAATCCTGGCTGCTATTCTACTGCTACTCTATTAGGTCTCGCACCGCTCATGGTAGAAGGAATCATCGATGAGTCGTCCATTATTGTTGACGGCAAGTCTGGGGTGTCAGGGGCAGGACGTTCACATTCACCGCTTACCCATTTTTCAGAGATGAATGAGAACTTAAAAATCTACAAGGTGAACGAGCATCAGCACATTCCTGAAATTGAGCAAACGTTAAGCTGTTGGAGTGGTCAGGTTAAGCCGATTACGTTCAGCACTCACTTGGTGCCAATGACGAGAGGGATTATGACAACGATCTATGCGACGATAAAAGAAGATTGCGAGACGGAACATATACATAAAAAATTTACGAAACATTATGAAGATTGCAAGTTTGTAAGAGTAAGAGAAAAAGGAACATTCCCATTTACAAAAGATGTAGTAGGTTCCAATTACTGCGATATTGGGATTTCTTATGACGAGAGAACAAGGCGAATTACCGTTGTCTCTGTTATTGATAATTTAGTGAAGGGGGCTTCCGGTCAGGCTATCCAAAACGCAAACTTAATGATGGGACTTGAAGAAGACGCGGGGTTAAAAATTGTACCCATTTATCCATAAACGCGATAGGAGAGGAGAACGAACGATGTTACAAACGAAACAGCCTGTAACGGTTGAAAAAGTACTTGAAGGAGGTATTACAAGCCCAAAAGGATTTTTAGCAGGAGGAACACATGCAGGTCTTCGCTATGCGAAAAAAGATGTCGGAATGATTGTCAGCGAAGTTCCTGCTGCTTGTGCAGCGGTATACACACAAAGCCTTTTTCAAGCGGCCCCCTTAACGGTAACGAAAGAGAGCGTCTCAGTTGAACAAAAAATCCAGGCTGTGATTGTAAACAGCGCATGTGCGAATGCATGCACGGGTGAACAGGGGTTAAAGGACGCCTATGAGATGAGAGCGAAAACAGCAGAAAAGCTCTCGATTGAGGAGAACCTTGTCGCAGTTGCTTCTACAGGAGTTATTGGTGAGCTACTTCCGATGGATAAAATTCGATTAGGGATTGCTGCTTTAGAACCAAGCGAGTTAGGTGCTGAAGACTTTCAAACCGCGATTTTAACAACGGATATCGTAATGAAAAAAGCATGCTACGAAACGACAGTGGACGGTCAGAAAATTACGATTGGTGGAGCGTCCAAAGGATCAGGAATGATTCATCCAAATATGGCAACGATGCTTGGTTTTGTCACAACAGATGCAAATATCGACTCTAATTTGTTACAGGAAGCGTTAAAATCCATTACAAATCAAACATTCAATCAAATTACGGTAGATGGTGATACGTCAACAAATGATATGGTGCTCGTAATGGCGAACGGTTTAGCTGGCAACGTCCCTCTAACACCAGATCATCCGGAATGGGATAATTTTTACGAAGCCTTAAAGCGTACGTGTGAAGATTTAGCGAAAGAGATTGCAAGAGATGGTGAAGGGGCGACAAAGCTCATTGAGGTTCAGGTGAAAGGCGCTTCCTCAAAGGAAGAGGCAAACATTATTGCTAAACAAATTGTTGGTTCAAACCTTGTGAAAACGGCTGTCTACGGAAACGATGCGAACTGGGGGCGTATTATTGGGGCGATTGGCTATAGCGGTGTAGAAGTGGACGTCAGCAATGTGGACGTGAGCATCGGATCCATTCACATGCTTATAGGAAGCCAGCCAAAAACATTTAGCGAAGAAGAAGCAACGGCTTATTTAAAACAAGACGAAGTAGTCATTTACGTTGATCTTCATCAAGGAGACGGAGTTGGAACAGCATGGGGCTGTGACTTAACCTATGATTACGTGAAGATTAATGCGAGCTACCGCACGTAAGGAGAGGATGACGTGAAAGCAAAAGAAGTGATGGTCGTTAAATGTGGCGGAAGTATTATAAATCAGCTAACACCAAATTTTTTTAAAAGTTTACAAGAGTTAAAGAACAACGGTTACGATGTTGTTCTTGTCCACGGCGGCGGGCCAGATATTCAGCATGTGCTGTCAGCGTTAAATATCCAAAGTGAGTTTGTGAATGGGATGCGGAAAACCTCCAAGGAAGTGCTCCAAGTAGTACAGATGGTTCTATCGGGAAAGGTTAACAAAAATCTTGTCATGATGCTCCAAAAAGAACAAATTTCTTCAGTTGGCTTATCAGGATGTGACGGGAACTTGTTAGAAGCAAAAGCCATTGATGTCGCCTCCTTTGGGTATGTAGGGGAAGTAACAAAAGTAAATCAGTCACTATTAAAATCGTTGTTAGACGGCGGGTATATGCCGGTCATTTCTTCGCTTGGAATCGATCCTAACGGAGACTGTTTAAATATTAACGCGGATTTAGCAGCAGGCGCTGTAGCAAAAGCGCTTCATGCAAAGCAGCTCTTGTTCGTAACAGACGTGCCAGGAATTCTGAATAACGATACGTTGATTCAAAACACAACACCAGATGAAATAAATGATTTAATTGATGAAGGAATTATTTCAGGAGGAATGATTCCAAAGGTAAAAGCTGCACTGTCTGCTTTATCAGAGACGCTCCATCAAGTGCATATTATCAGTGGAACAGAATCATTTGTGACAGACGATGGTGACGTAAAAGGAACTAGTATTACGAATAATCAAATGAACGGAGTGATGAACCTATGACGCATTTATTTCCGACGTATCAGCGTTTTGATATTGAAATAAAAGAAGCATCGGGAACGGTTGTAACAGATAGTCAAGGGAACACATATTTAGATTTTATTTCCGGTATTGCCGTATGTAACCTCGGTCATCGTCACCCTGCCGTGCAAAAATCAATTGAGGAACAGCTTCAAAAAGTATGGCACTTATCAAATTTATTTCCGCTATCTCTTCAAGAGGAAGTTGCCTCGCAGTTAGTAAAGCATTCAAGTGGTGATGCCGTATTTTTCTGCAACAGCGGCGCTGAGGCAAATGAAGCGGCGATCAAAATGGCGAGAAAATACACGAACAAGCAAAAAATTATTACCTTTAAGCAGTCTTTCCATGGGAGAACGTTTGCGACAATGTCAGCTACTGGGCAAGAAAAGATTCAAGCTGGATTTGGTCCATTATTACCTGAGTTTATCTACCTTCCTTATAATGATATGAAAGCTCTTCAAGAAGCGATGGATGATTCTGTGGCAGCAATTATGGTAGAAGTTATTCAAGGAGAAGGTGGCGTCGTTCCAGCTGAGGCAGCGTTTTTACAGGAGATTCAAAATTTGTGCAAACAGTCTGATACACTTTTTATCGTAGATGAGGTACAAACAGGAATTGGACGTACCGGAAAAGCCTTTGCTTATCAGCATCATAATCTTTCCCCAGATATTATCACTGCAGCAAAGGGACTTGGAAGCGGGCTACCCGTAGGAGCGATGATCGGAAAGGCAAAATTAATTGATACCTTTGGTCCAGGATCACACGGAACAACGTTTGGTGGAAATCCTATTTCACTTGCAAGTGCAAAAGCTACGCTAGCCATTATTTTTGATGATGTATTTTTGCAGGACGTTGAGAAAAAAGGTAGCTACTTTATTCATAAACTCGAAAAGGTTGTAGAAGGGTATGCGTTTGTTACTGCTATTCGTGGAAATGGTTTAATGATTGGAATGGAATGCGGGGAGCAGCAGGCACTTATTATCGAAAAGCTTCGAGAAAAAGGATTGTTAACACTTCCAGCAGGGCCAACGGTCGTTCGTTTACTACCGCCATTAACGGTTACATACGAAGAGATTGATGACGCGCTATCAATTATGAAGGAAGTACTAGAAGAAGTTGCACTGCCTGTCTAACCAGGTTATTTTTTAAAACAAAAATGAATAAAAATACTTTAATATAAATAAAAATTCAAAGAGGGATGCATAATGAACGGATATTTGAAGTTGGAAAACGGTGAAACATTCGAAGGGATTTTAGAAGAAACGTCAACGTTGAAGGACATAACAGGCGAGGTTGTATTTTTTACAGGAATGACCGGCTATCAAGAAGTGTTAACAGATCCTTCATACAAAAATCAGTTTATTGTTTTTACGTATCCGCTAATCGGAAACTACGGCATTAATGAACATGACTATGAAAGTAAACAGCCTCATGTAGCAGGTGTCATCGTATATGAATGCTCAGAAGCAGGTCATCATTATGAAGCAACTTATAGCCTTCAGCAATACTTGAAAAAATGGAACATTCCACTAATTACGCATGTTGATACACGAGCACTTGTGAAAAAAATTCGGAATGAAGGAACGATGCAGGCGATCTTATCATCTGAAAAAGAAACGTCACATTTTAACACACAGCCACAAGATAAGCTGGTCGTTCAAGAAGTATCAACAGCGGTGCCGACTACTTACGGAGAAGGAAACAAACATATCGTTTTATTCGATTTCGGCTACAAGCGCTCCATTTTAGAAGAGCTGCTAAAGCAAAATTGCAAAGTAACGGTCGTGCCATACGGAACAACAACAGAAGAAATCAAACAGCTTTCCCCAGACGGAATTGTTCTTTCAAATGGACCAGGGGATCCGATGCAAATGCAGTTTCATATGAGCACAATAAAAAAGGTGATTGAAACATATCCAACGCTTGGAATTTGCTTAGGTCATCAGCTCATTGGGCTAGCGTTTGGAGCACAAACGAAAAAGCTTTCCTTTGGCCATCGCGGTGCGAATCAGCCGGTTATAGATTTAGATACGAAAAAAGTATGCATGACCTCACAAAATCATAGCTATGTCGTCGATGAAACAAGCTTAGCGAAAACGAAGCTGAAGGTAAGATTTAAAAACGTAAATGATCAGTCTATTGAAGGACTGAAACATGAGAGTCTGCCTGTCGTATCTGTTCAATTTCATCCAGAAGCTCATCCAGGACCAAGTGATAGCAACTACATTTTTGAAGAGTTTTTAACAACAGTGAACGAAGTAGGGAGAGAGAAACTATATGCCTAAAGATACATCCATTCAAAAAATATTAGTCGTAGGATCTGGCCCCATTATTATCGGTCAGGCAGCAGAGTTTGATTATTCAGGAACACAAGCTTGTTTGTCATTAAAGGAAGAGGGTTATGAGGTCGTTTTAGTGAACAACAACCCAGCGACGATTATGACAGATGATCATATTGCAGATGAAATTTACTTCGAGCCGTTAACCGTTGATAGCTTAGAAAAAATTATGATAAAAGAAAAACCAGACGGAATGCTTGCAACGCTTGGAGGGCAAACAGGTCTAAATTTAGCATTGGATCTGCATGAGCAAGGAATTTTAAAGAAGCACGGCGTGAGACTTCTCGGTACACCCATTGAATCCATTAAAAAAGGAGAAAGCAGAAACGAGTTTCGCTCACTAATGAAGGAACTGAATGAACCTGTACCGGAGAGTGAAGTTGTGACACAAATTGACGAAGCGCTTGCTTTTGCAGAGCAAGTTGGTTTCCCTGTTATTGTTCGTCCAGCCTATACGCTTGGAGGAACAGGCGGTGGGATTGCTTCAAACGTAGAAGAGCTTCAAACACTTGCAGCATCAGGTCTAAGAGAAAGTGCAATTCATGAATGTTTAATTGAAAAAAGCATTGCGGGTTTTAAAGAGGTTGAATATGAGGTGATGCGCGATCAAAATGACACGTGCATTACGATTTGTAACATGGAAAACATCGATCCTGTTGGTATTCATACAGGGGATTCAATCGTCGTAGCACCGTCTCAAACGCTAACAGACGTCGAGTACCAGATGCTCCGCTCCGCTTCCATTAAAATTATTTCTGAATTAGGAATCATCGGTGGTTGCAATATTCAATTTGCATTAGATCCCGCAAGTAAACAGTATTATCTCATTGAGGTCAACCCTCGTGTCAGTCGTTCGTCTGCTCTTGCATCAAAAGCAACCGGCTACCCTATTGCTAAAATTGCTGCAAAGCTTTCAGTAGGCTATACGCTAGATGAGCTGCTGAATCCAGTAACGGGCGATACATATGCAAGCTTTGAGCCGTCACTTGATTACGTAGTCGTTAAAATTCCAAAATGGCCGTTTGATAAATTTGCATCCGCCAATCGTATGCTCGGTACACAAATGAAGGCAACAGGAGAAGTTATGGCGATTGATCGTACGTTTGAACGCAGTCTGCAAAAAGCGGTCTCTTCACTAGAAGTGGATGCGCAAGGTTTAGAGCTAGCGTCGTTAAAATCGTTTTCGAATGAAGCGCTAATTGAAAAAATGCTCAAGCAAGATGATGAACGATTGTTTGTCGTACTAGAACTCATTCGCCGTGGTTACACGACTTCGTTTATTCATGAACAAACGAAGATTGATTTATTTTACTTAACGTATTTTGAAAAGCTTGTTGCACTTGAAAGTGGATTAAAAGCTTCTTCTCTACAAGAGATGGAGCATACCAAGCTTCAACGCATAAAAGAAAAAGGCTTTACCGATTCATATTTAGCCTCCATTTGGGATGTGAATGAGTTAGACGTACGTGCAAAGCGAAAGGAAATGGGCGTTGTACCTAGCTATAAGATGGTAGACACATGTGCAGCAGAATTTGCTTCATCTACAGCTTATTTTTACTCTAGCTATTTCGGTGAAAGCGAGCTGATCTCGTCGTCGAAAAAGAAAATTGCGGTTATTGGTTCTGGCCCAATTCGTATTGGTCAAGGAGTCGAATTTGATTATAGCTCCGTACACGGTGTATTAGAGCTTCAAAAACAGGGGTACGAAACCATTTTAATTAACAATAATCCTGAAACGGTAAGTACCGATTTCGAGATCGCGGATCGTCTATATTTCGAGCCGCTAACGCTGGAAGATGTATTAAACGTATTAGAAGCAGAGTCTGTAACGGACGTCATCGTTCAATACGGTGGTCAGACGGCAATTTCACTTGTCGACGGGCTAACAGAGGCTGGTATTCACATTTTAGGGGTTTCAAAAGAGATGATTGATGCACTTGAAGATCGCGCTCTTTTCTATCAGCTATTAGATGAACTACATGTTCCACATATTCCAGGAGAAATGGCTCTAAGTGAAGAGGATCTGCTGCAGAAAGCAGAAAAGATTGGCTACCCGTTGTTAATTCGTCCGTCTTACGTAATCGGAGGGAGAGGAATGGTGGCACTTCACAACGAGGATGAGCTGCTTTCACACGTCAAGCAAATTCAGGCCAAGCACTATCCCATTTTAATTGACGCGTACCTTCCTGTAAAAGAAGTGGAGATCGATCTTGTCGCAGACGGAGAGAATGTTCTCATTCCAACGATTGTCGAGCATGTCGAAAAAGCAGGTGTTCACTCTGGTGATAGCTATGCCTACTTACCGGCGCATTCGCTTTCAGAAAATGTGAAAGAAACGATTTGTGAGTATGCACAAAAAATAGTGAAAAAGCTTGCCTACAAAGGAGTTATGAACATTCAGTACGTAGTAGATGGTGAACAAGTGTATGTGCTTGAAGTAAATCCACGTGCTAGTCGTACGGTTCCAGTAGTAAGTAAAGTAACCGGAATTCCGCTTGTTTCCTTTGCGACTCAATTATTACTCGGGAAATTATTGCCGGATTTGCATGAAAAAACAGGCTTACTGTCGGAAATTCCTTATCAAGTCGTGAAATTCCCTGTATTCTCGACGTCAAAATTAGCTGGAGTAGATCCGGTTGTAGGACCAGAAATGAAATCAACCGGCGAAGGAATTGCGATTGCTTCTACGATTGAAGAAGCCGCGAAAAAAGCGTTTCATGCTTATGTGAGTAAGAATGCTGAGGCAAACGAAGTGTTTATTGATGGTGCCGAAGATGAAGGTTGGGAAAGCTTTTTATCCGAACATGGGTTAAAAGTGATCAGAGATGAAGATGTAGAAGAGTGGGCGAAAAAGAAAGAATCCTTGCTGTTTGTAAGCTTGGCACAAGGTGAACAAGCGAAGGGGAATCGATTCGCAGCGTTAAAACACGGTGTGTTAGTGATGACAGAAAAAGAAACGGTCGAGCTTTTTGCGAAAGGTAAAAAGCAGGATGCATATGATGTTCAATCGTTACAGCAATGGATGAAAGTAAATTCAAAGGAAAAGGAAGTGCAGCCTTCATGAACGCATTATCAGTTGCTTCAAGTACGTTTAATCTAAAGGGAAAAGACTTTTTAACGCTTTTGGACTTTTCAAGTGATGAAATTTTCTATTTATTAAATCAAGCAGTGAAATTAAAAGAAGCACATTTGAGTGGGAAAAATCCTAAAAGTCTTGAGGGTAAAACGCTAGGGATGATTTTTGAAAAGTCGTCGACACGTACCCGCGTCTCGTTTGAAGCAGGGATGCTTCAGCTTGGCGGTCATCCTCTGTTCTTAAGCAGCAAAGACTTGCAGCTTGGTCGCGGGGAAACAATTGCAGATACAGCAAAGGTATTATCTCAATTCATTGACTGCATCATGATTCGTACGTTTGAACATGAAAAAGTAGAAGAATTAGCAAAGCACGCCTCAATTCCCGTTATTAATGGGTTAACGGACGACTTCCATCCGTGCCAGGCGCTAGCAGATCTTCTCACCATTTATGAACATAAACAGAGCTTTTCAAATCTAAAGGTTGCCTACATTGGAGATGGAAATAATGTTGCTCATTCGTTAATGATCGGCTGTGCAAAAATGGGGGTTGATTTTGCGCTTGCCTGTCCAGATGGCTATAAGCCAAAGTCGTGGATTGTTGAAAAGGCACAGGAAATTGCGAAGGAAATGCAGTCCTCTATCGTCATTACCGATAACCCAATTCAAGCAGCAAAGGATGCGGATGCGCTCTATGGGGACGTGTGGACGAGTATGGGTCAAGAAGAAGAATCAAAAGCTCGATTAGAAACGTTTGCTTCTTATCAAATCAATAAAGAGCTCGTATCGTATGCGAAGGATGATTATCTTTTCTTACACTGTTTGCCAGCTCATCGCGGCGAGGAAGTGACAGCAGAAATCATTGATGGACCAAACTCTGTCGTATTTCAACAAGCCGGAAATCGTATGCATGTGCAAAAAGCATTGCTACAGGCAATTCTTGGCTAAAAAGGCGAATACTTTCGCCTTTTTTTTTGTGTCATATTAAATAAACTCGGGAGAAAATCACCTTTTATGTGAGCATATTCTTTTGTTTAAATCCACTTGAATGGGGAATACGAAGAACAGACACAGAACAGATACTCTAAAAAAGAAAGGTGATTTTTCATGAAAGTATTAGTTGTAGGAGCAAATGGAACAACAGGGAAGCAAGTAGTGGAACTTTTAAGTAAGTCAAACGAGCATCAGCCGGTGGCAATGCTTCGCGACAAAAAGCAGGCGCCTGATTTTGAACGTTTAGGATCTCACACTGTAATTGCCGATCTTGAAGGTGATGTATCGAAAGCTGTAGAAGGCGTAGATGCGATTATTTTTGCCGCAGGCTCAGGCGGAAATACAGGCGATGACAAAACCATTGCCGTTGACCAAAATGGTGCGATTAACGTTATTAACGAAGCGCAAAAACAAAACGTTAAACGTTTTGTTATGCTGAGTTCTGTTGGAACTGATAACCCAGCAGCGGGACCAGACGGGCTACAAGTGTACCTTCAGGCAAAAGCTGTAGCAGATCAACATTTAGAAAACTCCAATCTTCACTACACAATTGTCCGCCCAGGCTCGTTAACGAACGATGCTCCAAGCGGCAAAATTGAATTAGCAACAATGATTGCTGATAAAGAGGGAAGAACGATCGCACGTGCAGACGTGGCAAATGTGCTTGTTAGTGCATTAACGATCGAAGATACGGTTGGAAAGAAATTTGAAATTTTAACGGGTGATACGGATATCGAGCGTGCTCTGCAATTTGCCTGATTGAATTCCAGTATCCTCCTTTACTAAGAACGGGTAGAGGAGAAGATACTAATGGTGAAGCTTACTTTTAAAAGGAGGCGTCACAATGGGACAAAATCGACACTTTACTCCAGGCCAAAAAGCACCCAATAATGGGATGTATATTGAAATTGGAGAAACAGGCAGCAACGTCAATAACCCGAAGAAAATGAAGCTAAAAGCGGGAGATCGTTTTCCAGAGACATCAAATGATGATCGTCACTGGACATACGCGCGCAAACCATAAAAGAAAGCCATCCAATTAGGGTGGCTTTCCCTATGTCTGTAGGGCTTTCAGGTGCATTAGCATCGTGTAGTCAGCTATAATAAAAACAAATAAATGTATGTTGAAAGGAACAAGGAGGTTTGTGAAATGGATGTTAATAAAATGACGCAAAATCTACAAAAGGCAATGATGGATGCTCAATCAGTTGCAACCAATCATAATCACCAGGAAATTGATGTTATTCATTTGCTGATCGCACTACTTGAACAAAGTGAAGGGCTTATGCCTCGGGTTCTTCAAAAGCTAGAGATTTCTGTTGACTCGTTTACAAAAGACTTACATAATGTGCTCTCTAAAAAACCTGTTGTCACAGGTTCAGGTACAGAGGTAGGGAAGATTTACGTTACGAACAAGCTACAAAAGGTATTGGTTGGAGCGGAACAAGAAGCAAAAGATATGAAGGATGAATATGTTTCGGTTGAACATGTTTTACTTGCTGTAGTTAAAGCTCCTTTTGCTGATTTAGAACCGGTGTTTAAAAAGCATCACCTTACAGAAGCTACTTTAAAAGGAGTGATTCAGTCTATACGTGGAAATCAGCGTATTACTAATCAAAATCCAGAAGGTACGTATGAGGCGTTAGAAAAGTATGGACGCGATCTTGTAGCAGAAGTAAGAGCAGGAAAACTAGATCCTGTGATTGGACGAGATGGTGAAATTCGCCGTGTAATTCGTATTTTATCTCGTAAAACGAAAAATAATCCTGTCCTGATTGGGGAGCCAGGTGTTGGAAAAACGGCCATCGTTGAGGGTTTAGCACATCGTATTGTACGTAAAGACGTACCGGAGGGATTGAAGGATAAAACAATCTTTTCACTCGATATGGGATCACTAGTAGCCGGTGCTAAATTTCGTGGTGAATTTGAAGAGCGTCTAAAAGCTGTTTTGCAAGAAGTCAAAAAAAGTGAAGGGCGTATTCTGCTTTTTATTGATGAACTACACACTATTGTAGGTGCGGGACGAACAGACGGAGCCATGGACGCCGGAAACTTGCTGAAACCAATGCTTGCAAGAGGAGAGTTGCATTGTATAGGTGCTACAACTCTTGATGAGTACCGTCAGTACATTGAAAAAGACCCAGCGCTTGAACGTCGTTTTCAGCAGGTACTCGTGAATGAACCAACAGTCGAAGATACCATTTCCATTCTTCGCGGACTAAAAGAGCGTTTTGAAATTCATCATGGGGTGAATATTCATGACCGAGCGTTAGTTGCTGCTGCTACGATGTCTGATCGCTATATCTCGGATCGATTTTTACCAGACAAAGCCATTGATTTAATTGATGAAGCTTGTGCGACCATTCGAACAGAGATTGATTCCATGCCATCTGAGCTTGATGAGGTAACGCGCCGAATGATGCAACTTCAAATTGAAGAGGCGGCTCTTGACAAAGAAACAGATGCTGCGAGTAAGGATCGCTTAGAAGCGGTTAGGAAAGAAATTTCTAATTTACAAGAAGATCTAGACGTAATGAAACTTCAGTGGGAACAAGAGAAAGGCGCGATTCAATCCCTGCAAGAAGTGCGAGAGCGTTTAGAAAAGGCCAAGAGAGAATTATCGGAGGCAGAGGATCGCTATGATCTCAATAAAGCAGCCGAGTTGCGTCATGGTACGATTCCTATGCTTGAGAAAGAACTAACAGAGTTTGAACAAAAGATGAATCAAAATCAATCAGAAAGTCGACTTCTCCGTGAGGATGTGACAGAAGAGGAAATTGCTGATATCGTGTCACGATGGACGAATATCCCTCTTACAAAACTCGTTGAAGGAGAGCGTGAAAAGCTGTTAAAGCTAGAATCTATTTTACAAGAGAGAGTGATTGGACAGCCAGAAGCTATTTCATTGGTGACAGATGCGGTTCTTCGTGCTCGTGCGGGGATTAAAGATCCGAATCGACCAATCGGCTCGTTTATCTTTCTTGGACCTACAGGAGTCGGAAAAACGGAGCTTGCCAAAACGCTCGCTCATTCGTTATTTGACAGTGAAGATCAAATGATTCGAATTGATATGTCTGAGTATATGGAGAAGCATGCTGTTTCTAGACTCATTGGTGCTCCTCCTGGATATGTCGGGTATGAAGAAGGTGGACAGCTAACAGAAGCTGTTCGGAGAAAACCATACTCTGTTATCTTGCTAGATGAAATTGAGAAAGCTCACCCGGAAGTATTTAACGTACTGCTTCAAGTGTTAGATGACGGGCGCGTCACTGATTCAAAAGGAAAGCTCGTTGATTTTAAAAATACGGTCATTATTATGACGTCAAATATTGGGTCTCAATATTTACTCGGAGGCGTAGATGATCAAGGGGAAATTAAAGAGGAAGCGAAGGATCAAGTACTTTCCCAGCTTCGCCAGCATTTTCGCCCTGAGTTTTTAAATCGTGTGGATGATGTCATTTTATTTAAGCCGTTGAGTCTAAATGAAATGACAGGAATTATTGATAAGCTTCTTGTTTCCTTAGAGAAACGCTTATCAGATCGTCATATTACGCTTACGTTAACGGACGAAGCGAAAGCGTTTATCGCAAAGTCAGGGTTTGATCCTGTATACGGTGCGCGTCCGCTAAAACGGTTTATGCAAAAGTATCTTGAAACGAAAATTGCTCGCGCGTTAATTGCAGGAGAAGTGGTTGAACACGATCACGTTACGTTTGAGGTCGAAAACGACGAGCTAGTTCTCAAAAAATAATCAAAATAAAAACGAGCTCATCCGTGAGCTCGTTTTATTAATGCTTTTCAGCAGGTTCGTTTGGAATCCCAGCTTCTCCTAGGATAACGATAAACACAGTGAACACTACCGCAAAAATGGAAGCGGTTGTAAAAGTTTCCGAAGTATAACTTGCACCAGACATCGCTCCGATTACGTAAGCAGCCATATGTGTTAGTAGAAACGACCAAACTAACGTCCAAATGATACGCACAAAAATCACCTCGTTATGTAGAAGTTTTTCTAGATCCATCTTAGCATATACGCTACTAATAATAAATGTTATTTCCTGAAAATTGAATGCTTGTTCATAGATTGTCAAAAAATAGACTTATTTTTGGAAGAAAGACATTTATCGCAGACAGAAATCTGTTGGCGAAAGGAAAAGGAAAGAGAATTTTTTTATATTGAAATAGGCATTCATCTCGCGCCTTTTTTATGCTCGTTCATATGATGATGAGTAACTAAGATTGTTTTTAGCACGGAGGCCCGTTATGATTACTCAACGTTTCTTTAATCTCGATAATCAATGGTGTGTTGTTCATATACCTAACAAGCCAAATGGTTTTGGGGTATTAGTGTTAGGGGATCGCGATCATTTTGTTGAAGGATCGACTAGCTTATGGATTCAGCACAGAGGCAGATGGAACTTACTTCAACTGCTTTTAGATCACGGCTATACGATCTTTTACGCTCATTTATATGGGAGAAATTGGGGTAGTTCGAAAGCTTATCGGTTGGCGAAGCAGCTTTATCATCTAGTTATGAAGCAAGAAACGTTAAATAAGCGCGTTCATATTTTAGCGGAAGGAATGGGGGCGCTGTTGGCCCTTCAGCTCATGGAAAGAGAACCTCATCTATTTCGATCAACCGCCTTTTTAAATCCATGCATTGACTTTCAAGCGCATATCGAACACGAAAAGAATTATAAATTCTTCTATAAGCAACTCATGAAAGAAATTAGAAGTGCGTATGAAATAAATGAAAAACAAGTTGATGAGGTTATTGCCAGCTCGTTGAAGGTTCAAGATCTTACAGCAACCGTTCCTGCTAGCATATGGGCTACAACGAACGACGCTCATCATTTCCCCCTATTTCACAGTAAACTCTATGAGGAACAGCGAAAAAAAATGAACTCGCCGATACGACTATCCCTTCATATTGCTGAAAAGAAGTATTTGTTTCACCACTCCTTGCTTCATTTTTACCGAAAGAATGAATTAGTGCTATAAATTCGCCCCTTTGATTATACATATCATAGGGGCATTATTTTGGCCGAATTAGATAGGGAGGAAGGGACAAAACATGGAGAATGTCGTAATTTACGGAGTGAATCGTTTTGTTGGATTTCAACTGTGCTGTTATTACCTTGAACAAGGAGTTAATGTTGTTGGATATACGCATCCGGCCCACGAAGAGGAAGATACGCTTCAAGAAGAGATGCTTTTATATCTAGGAAGGAACGCTAACTTTTCTTGTGAAGAGATGAGTGGAAATTTAGACGTAACCCATATTCATGAACAAACGTTAGCGGTGTTCTTTTGTTTTTTCGATGGCGGCGATTTTTATCATCGAAGCTTGGTTAAAACTAGAATAAGAGATGTTCATCAATGGCTAATGAGGGCGTTGAATCATTGTGTTGAAAAAGGAACAAAAACGATTTTCGTTTCGTCACTCGCTGTATTTAATAAGCAACAGCAGAAAATTACAGAGGAAACAAAGCCAAATCCAGTCACGGCAGAAGGAAAGGTATATTATCATTTAGAGAAAGTATTTCAAGAACATACAAGCGAGTTATCCTCCGCCGTTGTCTTTCGCTTTCCTTCATTGTATGGTCCGTGGCAGCCAGTTTCAGCAGCTTATCAAAACGCCATTGTGCATAAAAAAAAGGAAGTGAATTCAATAAAAGAGGATACTCGTAACCTTCTTTACATTGAAGATGCAGTTGAAGCGATTCGTTTATGTGTGGAAAAGAACGAGATAAGTGGGATCTTACATGTCGTATCAAATGAAGAGAACGCATGGCGAGTAGGGGCTGAAGCTTTGCAATTGAAAAATGAGGTGCAAAAAACGAATAATCCGTTTGTGTCTACAAAGGTAAAAAACGAACTAGGATTTCGTCCTAAGGTACAGGTGACAAAGGGAGTTCAAAATCAGTTAAATCATTCCCGTCAGCTGTTTGCACACGAAATTTTCTAAAAGAAAAAAATTCATGTACAACATGAAAATGGCACGGTAAAATGGATGATGAAGAAAATGAGAGCTTTTGATCATAAATAGAAGCGCTTGTGTAAAAAAAGGTGTGGCGGTATGAAAAGACCACTAAGTATAGGATGCATAATCGTGCTTGTCCTCTTTTTAGCTAGCTGTGGACAACCTAAGGATGGGCAGCTAAAAAGTGTTGGCTTATTAGTTCCAGAGACAATCAATGATCAAGTATGGGGAACAAATGGCTATAAAGGAATGTTAAAAATACAGTCCACGTATAATCGCGACGTTTTTTATAAAGAACATACAGATTCTGAAAGAGCCGTAAAGCAGGCGGTAAAGGAATTTTCAAAGCAAGGTGTTAACCTGATCTTTGGTCATGGAGAAGAGTATGCATCTTATTTCAATAAGCTTGGCAAACAATACCCAGATATTCATTTTGTGTCATTTAACGGCAAGGCCAAAGGTGACAACGTAACAACGGTGAACTTCAAAGGAAAAGCGATGGGCTTTTTCGGAGGCATGGTTGCAGGGAAAATGACAAAGTCAAAGAAGGTAGGAGTCATTGCTGCTTACGATTGGCAGCCTGAGGTGAAAGGCTTTTTGGATGGAGTAAAGTTTCAACAGCCAAACGCTAAGGTTGAGATGAAGGTCGTCAAAAGCTGGGATGACAAAAAAACGGCGCGACAGTATGCAGATGAAATGATTAAATCAGGAGTAGATGTTGTCTATCCTGCTGGAGATGGATTTAATGTTTCCATCATTGAGAAGCTAAGAGAAAAGGGCATATATGCCATTGGCTATGTAGCAGATCAATCCGACTTAGGACAGAATACGGTTCTGACGAGTACGGTTCAGCATGTGGATACGCTGTATGAACTCGTAGCGAAAGACTATGATAAGGGGACGCTAAAGACCGGAAATTTGATGTATGATTTTGATAATAAGGTCATTTCCCTAGGTAAATTTAGCCCGCTCGTGGACAAAGCCTATCAAGAGGAAATTCGGCATTATATAAACGAGTATAAAAAAACAGGAAAATTACCTGATCAACAACAGAAATAAAGGAGTTTACATGATGGAACAAAACATTCAATTTTTACAAATCGCAATGAAGTACTTACCAGAAGCAAAGCAATTACTAGATGAATCAGGGATTGAGCTGAGCATGGACAAGCTTCAACCGATTATGGAGTTGTTTAATAAAGTAATGGCTGACGCTTACGAATTAGGAAAGCAAGACGCTTTACAAGAGGGCAACAACAAGTGATGACGGAGCAGCTAGCTAACCTAGCTGCTTTTTTATTACGAATTCAACGATCTTTTCGTGATTCTTTCCTAGACAAAGCAAGAGAAATTTCGTAAAATTAGTACCAAGTACTAATAATTGATTATAACTCTGTGACTCCTTTTTAAGGGTTTATCTTTAACGATTACATGAACGAATAGAGTTTTTATGAAAAATTTCACCGCTAAGCGGGTAAGGGAGTGTTCAATATGAATGCTGGAATTAAAGGGATCGGACGCTATTTACCAGAGAAAGTTTTAACAAATGCAGATTTGGAAAAAATGGTGGATACGTCTGATGAGTGGATTCGTACTCGTACAGGAATAGAAGAGAGACGTGTCGCAGACGACAATACAGATACGTCTGATATGGCGTACGAAGCATCGTTAAAAGCGATTGCAGATGCGGGCATCGCTCCAGAAGATATTGATTTAATCATGGTTGCAACCGTAACACCAGATCAACCATTTCCTTCTGTTGCATGTATGATCCAAGAGCGTTTAGGAGCTAAAAAAGCCGCAGCATTCGATTTGAGTGCGGCTTGTGCAGGATTTATGTACGGATTAGTGATGGCAAAACAATTTATTGAAAGTGATACGTATCAAAATGTCCTTGTAGTAGGGGTAGAAAAGCTTTCTAAAATTACGGACTGGGATGATCGTAACACAGCTGTTTTATTCGGTGACGGAGCAGGCGCAGCCGTCCTAAGTAAAGTATCCGAAGGACACGGTATTTTATCCTTTGAACTAGGTGCGGATGGAACAGGTGCAAAGCATCTTTATCAAGATGAGCATATTATCATGAATGGCCGTGAAGTATTTAAATTTGCCGTTCGTCAAATGGGTGAATCGGCAGTTAACGTCATCGAAAAAGCAAACTTAACAAAAGAAGACGTTGATTTCTTGATCCCTCACCAAGCAAACATTCGTATCATGGAGGCTGCACGTCAACGTCTAGACCTTCCAGATGATAAAATGTCTAAAACAGTGAAAAAATACGGAAATACATCAGCAGCTTCAATTCCAATTTCTATCGTTGAGGAATTAGAAAATGGTAAGATAAAAGACGGTGATTTAATCGTGATGGTCGGCTTTGGCGGTGGCTTAACGTGGGGAGCTATTGCTTTACGCTGGGGAAAATAATGTCATAATAAAAACGTTGTTGCATATTAAAGGAGATGAAAGCATGGAGAAAAGACGTGTAGTAGTAACAGGTTTGGGCGCAGTCACGCCAATTGGAAATGATGTAGAAACAAGCTGGAAGAATGCAATCGAAGGTGTTTCAGGAGTTCGTACCATGACACGCCTTGATCCTGATAACTATACAGCAAAAGTATCAGCTGAGTTAAAGGACTTTAACGTAGAAGATTATATAGATAAACGTGAAGCAAGAAAAATGGATCGTTTTACACAGTATGCGGTAGTAGCTTCTAAAATGGCAGTTCAAGACGCTAAATTAGAGATTACGGATGAAATTGCACCTCGTGTTGGTGTTTGGATCGGATCTGGTATTGGTGGTATGGAAACGTTTGAAAACCAATACGAAACGTTTTTAGAAAAAGGCGCTCGTCGTGTGAGTCCATTCTTCGTACCAATGATGATTCCTGATATGGCTGCTGGTCAAGTATCGATTATGCTTGGTGCAAAAGGAATTAACTCTTGTACCGTAACAGCTTGTGCAACAGGGACAAACTCAATCGGAGACGCATTTAAAGTAATTCAGCGTGGAGATGCGGATGTAATGGTAACAGGTGGAACAGAAGCACCGATCACGAAATTATCTGTGGCTGGTTTCTGTGCAAACAAAGCTCTTTCAACAAATCCAGACCCAGAAACAGCGTGTCGTCCATTCGATCAAAACCGTGACGGCTTTATTATCGGAGAAGGTGCAGGAATTGTGATCCTTGAGGATTTAGAGCATGCATTAGCGCGCGGAGCGAAAATTTATGCTGAAATCGTTGGATATGGTGCAACAGGTGATGCTCATCACGTAACAGCTCCAGCTCCGGGCGGTGAAGGCGGCGTTCGTGCAATGCGTCAAGCGATTAACGATGCTGGTCTTCAACCAGAAGACATTGATTACATTAATGCCCATGGTACAAGCACCGATTATAACGATAAGTTTGAAACGATGGCAATCAAAGAAGTGTTTGGGGAGTACGCACAAAAGGTAGCGATCAGCTCAACAAAATCAATGACTGGTCACTTACTAGGTGCAGCGGGTGGTGTGGAAGCGATCTTCAGTGTCAAAGCTATTGAAGATAGCATGATTCCACCGACAATTAACTACGTAACGCCAGACCCTGAATGTGATCTTGATTATGTTCCAAACAAAGCCCGTAAGCAAGAAGTGAAAGCCGTATTAAGTAACTCTTTAGGCTTTGGTGGCCACAACGCTACGATTGTCTTTAAAAAATACGAATAATAAATGTTCAAAAGAGGTGAACTCCTTAAGAGGAGTTCACCTCTTTTTTGTGTGAACGGTGACAAAATAGCGTCTCTCTCTCATAAGATAATAAAAATGTTTGGAGAGGTGGTTGATCGAAAATGGCAGTCATGCAAACCGATCATTGGATGGAGGAAGGAATCGAGAACGCTTCTGTTGTTTTTAAAAACTTGAAGCCGTATTTTTCAGGGCTTTCAATAAAAGAGATTCAAGGTCTCTTAAGTAGTCATGGAATGTACCAACCTGGAAAAGAACTTGCTCAGACGATTAAAGACCTTACGGAGAAAAAGCGTCTGTGGAAAGCGGTACAAAGACAATACGAAGAATTAAAAAAAGAATGGAGAGGCCCTGATATACCTATTTTTCTCTTTTTAAGCAACTCGCATAATCGTCGTCTTCAGCATGAGTATAATGGTCGTTCGGGTATTGCGTTTGATGATAAATTGTTTCTGTTTTTATCGCCAGATACGATGCTGAAAGAAGTGCTAGCTGTTTTAACACACGAGTATCATCACGTATGTCGAATACAGCAACTCAAAATAAAAGAAGAGAATACCACGTTGTTAGATAGCATTATGATGGAGGGGCTTGCTGAATATGCGGTAAAGGAATACTGCGGCGATGAATATTTGGCACCTTGGACTAAATATTATTCAAAAGAGAAAGCAAAATCTCATTGGGATTCACTTCTCAAGCCACATGAAACGCTACGAAGAACGGAACGAAAACATGATGATTTATTATTAGGAAGAAAATGGTACCCGAACATGCTAGGGTATAATACCGGGTTTCATATTGCGGTGAATTGCGGTACTCAACCAGCCATGACGACTAAAAAAATGCTGACTATGACGGCTGAGGAAATTTTATCATGTTCCTCATTTTCTTAAACGGAAGCCTTTTTCGCCCTATGATTTATTTTTTGAATAATGGTATAATTTAGAATAAGAGGATATAATATGGGAGAAAATTAAGCGTATCTTCTTTAGTATGCCTTTTTTTTCTGTGTTAAAGGTAGATTCGTAGAGGTGGAGAATGAAAGAAACATTACCATATATGAACGACAAATCGTTGCTAGAAGTGAAAAATTTAGAGAGTAGTTTTGAAATTAACGGTCGCTATTACAATGCCGTTGATAACGTAACCTTTGAAGTAAAGCAGAAGCAAGTGGTAGGAATTGTTGGGGAATCTGGATGTGGAAAAAGCGCGCTTTCTTTGTCCATTATGGGTCTGCTACCAAAAGGAAAAAGCAAAATAAAAAAGGAGTATATTTTGTTTCAAGGATCGGACCTTCATATCGAAAACGATCAAGAAATGCAAAAGATACGCGGAAACAAAATATCAATGATTTTTCAGGAACCAATGACTTCCCTTAACCCTACACTTACAATCGGTTATCAACTTCAAGAAATTTTATTGCATCATGAGCGTTTTTCTAAAGTAGAAGCCATGAGAGAAAGCATATCTCTTCTTAAAAAAGTAGGCATTTCTCACGCTGAGCGGATTGTTTTAGAATATCCTCATCAATTATCTGGAGGAATGCGCCAGCGCGTTATGATCGCGATGGCAATTGCCTGTAAGCCGAATTTGCTCATAGCTGATGAACCAACTACCGCTTTAGATGTAACTGTTCAGGCTCAAGTATTACAGCTATTAAAAGAGTTACAAAATGAGCATGATATGTCCATTATTATGATTACACATGATTTAGGAGTTGTAGCTGAAATGTGTGATGAGGTTATCGTGATGTATGCAGGGAAAATTATTGAGCGAGCAGACGTGGACACGCTCTTTTATCACGCCAAGCATCCTTACACAAAAGCATTGATCAACTCCATTCCAAAAATAGACGAAGAACTTGAACGACTGAACACAATCGATGGTATTGTTCCATCCCTTAGTCAAATTAAACGAATAGGTTGTCCATTTGCAGATCGATGCCCGCAGGCGTTTGAAAAATGCAAAGAGGTAACACCGCGATTAGTGAAGGGTGAGACTGATCACGAGGTAGCATGTTTCCTATACGAAAGAAGTTATGAAGGGGTGAAGGTACAATTGTGATGAAAGAAGAACCAATGTTATTAGAGGTTCGTAATTTAAAAACCTACTATTCAACAAAAAAGGGTCTTTTTAAAAAAGAACAGAGAGCGGTAAAAGCGGTAGACGGGATAAGCTTTTTTATCCGAAAAGGGGAAACGTTAGGTCTTGTTGGCGAATCTGGATGCGGAAAGTCAACAACAGGTCGCACGATTTTACGCTTAGTTGATTCAACATCAGGATCAATTATATTCAATGGAAAAGATATTACCCATTTAAATGGTGCGTCTCTTCGGAAATATCGCCGCGATTTGCAATTAATTTTTCAGGACCCTTATGCATCGTTAAACCCTGTACATATGGTGGGGGATATTATTGCAGCACCTTTGCGTAATTATCAACGTCTTCCAAGTAAGGAAATTAGGAAGGAAGTCATGATGCTACTTAAAAAGGTTGGATTACCTGAAGATGCGTATCATAAGTACCCCCATGAGTTTTCCGGTGGTCAACGGCAACGAATTGGCATTGCGAGAGCACTTGCTCTTCGTCCGAAATTAATTGTTGCAGATGAACCGGTCTCTGCCCTTGACGTATCTGTACAATCACAAGTCTTAAATTTATTAAAAGAGTTGCAAGAGGAGTTTGACCTCACTTATCTCTTCATTGCTCATGATTTGAGTGTTGTAAAACACATGAGTGATCGAATTGGCGTCATGTATGTAGGGAATTTAGTGGAAATGGCAAGTAAGAATGATCTTTATGAACAACCTCTTCATCCATATACACAGGCACTAATGTCAGCAATTCCAGATCCAGACCCTCGAAAGAAAAAGGAGAGAATTATTTTACAAGGAGATGTCCCAAATCCGGTTAATCCTCCAAAGGGATGTGCGTTTCATCCTCGCTGTATTCATGCGATGCCACAGTGTCTAGAGGAGAAGCCATTACTTCAAGAAGTAAAAAAAGAGCACTACGTGGCATGTCATCTATACAAATAATCAGCCTCTATTTCCTAGAGATGTAATCAATTATTTAAAGACAGAAAAAAAGGAAAATAACAGATAAAATACGGGGGAATTTTGATGAAAAAGGCTTTGCTTACTCTTCTTACCCTCATGCTTTTGTGTATTAGCTCTTTAGCGGCATGTAGTGAGAAGGAAGAGAAGTCTGATAGAAAACTAGAGAATACGCAATTAAGTCTTCCAAAAAAAGCACCTCAAACAGGTGGAAGTATAACAGTGGCGCTGTCACGAGAGCCTGAAGGAATATTTGAGCCAGCATTCTCAACAAGTATTGAGGATGACGATGTTCAATCCTTTACAACTGAATCTATGTATCAAATTACCAATGATTTAAAATACGTTCCTAACTTAGCTACATGGGATATTAGCAACGATAAAAAAACATATACGTTTCACCTCCATAAAGGAGTGAAATGGCATAATGGTACGGAGCTTACGATGGAGGACTGGAAATATTCACTTGAAGTTCTTGCAAACGCCCAGTATACAGGTCCTTACTTTGAGCATGTAAGTCTCATTAAAGGTGCAAAAGAATACCATGACGGGAAAAGCAATCACATAGAAGGTCTTCGAATTATTGATCCATACACAATGAAAATTACGTTTAATGATGTACATACGACGAACTTGGAGAAATTATGGCCAGTTCCGATGCCGAAGAAGGTGTATCAATCTATTCCAATTCATAAGTTATTTAATTCAGATCCTGTGCGTCGTCATCCAATTGGATTAGGTCCTTTTCAAGTGACCAATATGTCACAGGACGGAGAGATAGAGCTTGAATTTTTCCCTAACTATTGGAAAGGCAGGGCACTGCTCGACAAAGTCACATTAAAAGTAGTGAATACGCCTTCTATGGAGAGGGATTTTAAAAAGGGATCACTTGATTTAGCAAGTATTGATGCAGCTTCTATGAATCAATTAGAACGCTTACAAAATATTCGTATTAGTAAAATACGCGGAAGCATTTATTCGTATATCGGACTGCGGTTTGGACATAGAGACAATCAGCGAGATAAAAATGTCGATGACTTAGAAAAGTTCAAAAATAAAAAGCTTCGCGAGGCGCTCATGTATGCCTTAAATCGCTCAAAAATGATTGATGACTTTTTGGATGGACAAGCTAGGGTAACCAATAGCGTACTTCCTTCCACATCATGGCTTTCTTTAGCACCAAAAGAGTTTATTCCGTACGAGTATAATCCAAAAAAAGCGAAAAAATTATTGGCTGAAGCTGGTTACATTGACCGTAACGATGACGGATTTGTCGAGGATCCGAGCGGTCAGGAATTTCAAATTTCCTTTGGGCATTATGCAGGTTCTGCTTTGTTTGAAAGTCGCGCAAAAGCAATCATTCAAGCATGGAAGGACATTGGAATTCGGACTCAGCTCTCAACAGGCTCATTAATTGAATTTAATTTATACAATGACATGAAGGAAAAAGATGATCCTACTCTTGAAGCCTTTATTGGTTCATGGTATATCGGAGCGGACCTAGATCCACTTCCGCTGTGGGGCTCAAATGCGGCTTGGAATTATGGACGCTATAAAAATGAAAAATCCGATCAGCTGTTAGAAGAGGGGATAGGTGAAAAAGCATTCGATGATGCCTATCGAAAAAATGTGTATCGAGAGTGGCAAAAATTATTTAATGAAGAGCTGCCTATTTTACCACTGTGGGAAAAAACAGATTTATTCGCCATTAGCAATCGATTGCAGCATGTAGAGATTAATAGCCTGACTCCTTTTAATCACGTTGAAAAGTGGAGCGTGACAAAATAAAGGGCATTTTATAAAACATGTGGAGAAGTAAATAGAATTATTTGGAATAAAAAGCGCATCCTATGCCTATACTGATTGTTAATTAAAACGTTAGTAAGTGAGGGATGACGATGCTTTATCTACATGATGTATGGGTTAACTGGTTCGAAGGTGAAGAGAATGGTTATAATATCTGCCATTTTCATGAATGGCGCAAGGATGACTCAGTCGAATTACTAGATCAAGTTCCATTACTAAAAGTTCCGTCTACGCTATTTCACTACATCGAAAATGATTTATCAGAACTTCCACAGCAGCTGTTGCACGATGTTTATCAGAAGGCTTACATCCGTAAAAATCATGAGCGTATTCAACTCGAATATTGCTTTGTTGTGACAGATGGAAATGGAATTTTAGCTATAGACACGATGGGATATCATATTCCAATCCGTAAAAGCCGCATTATTCCAAGACAAGAGCAGCTTGTGTATGAAATGATTGAAAATCAAGAAGCCACTACATATGAATTTAGTGAAGGTCCACAAGATCAAAAAGAGTACCATATTTTATCACCAGCTCCCGTGACGATGACGGGTCTAACAAGAAAAGAACGTCAGCTTAAACAGCTGTTGTTCATGGCGCTAGATCAGCTTCATTCGTCTAATAATGCATCTCAAGTGCGCTATTGGTACACAGAATGGAATCCGAAAAATTACTCGGAAGTGCAGCGAATGGATTTTGAAGACGTTTGGCAAAAGCTTTATGATGAGACAACGAGCGGATGGTCACGGAAACATATTACGCTTTGTGAAAATCTCATCAAAGGACAGCCGTTTTTCGAAAAGCTGTGGGAGATGGAACAGGAACCAAAAGTGAATTGAAAAAAGACACCGTCATCGGTGTCTTTTTTTCTTATCGCTTGCGGCCAATTCCCATGGCATTTCGCATTTTGCGAAGCATATTTCCTGCTACTTTATTGGCTTTTTCAGCACCTTGGTCAAGTATATCGTCTAGTTCTGTCGAGTCAATAAGCTCATAATAACGTTCCTGAATAGGAGTAAGCGCATCAATGACTACCTGAGTTAAATCTGATTTGAAATCACCGTAGCCTTTTCCATCATACATCGTTTCAATTTCTTCTAAGGTTTTTCCGCTTAGAATCGAGTAGATGCCCATAAGATTAGAAATACCGGCTTTATTTTCTTTGTCATAACGGACAATTCCTTCTGAATCCGTCACGGCACTCTTAATTTTCTTTTCAATCGTTTTGGCATCATCAAGCATTGTAATAAATGATTTTTGATTTGGATCTGATTTGCTCATTTTTCTCGTTGGATCTGCAAGGGACATCACACGTGCACCAACTTTAGGAATGCGTACTTCCGGAACCGTAAAGATATCGTTGAACTTTTTATTAAAACGATCTGCTAAATCACGTGTTAACTCCAAATGTTGCTTTTGGTCTTCTCCAACAGGTACGAGATCTGTTTTATAAAGAAGGATATCAGCTGCCATAAGCGGAGGATACGTTAATAATCCTGCAGAAACGGCCTCTTTACCTGAAGATTTGTCTTTAAATTGCGTCATTCGTTCTAGTTCTCCAATATATGCCACACATTGTAACATCCATCCTGCTTCTGTATGGGCTGGAACTTCAGATTGAATAAACAGCGTAGACTTAGTTGGATCAATTCCAACCGCTAAATACAGTGCAGCAAGGCTGCGAATGTTTTTACGAAGCGCTAATCGATCTTGAGGTACAGTGATCGCATGCTGATCCACAATACAGAAATAGCAATTATAATCTTCCTGTAATTCTACGAACTGTTTAAGTGCGCCTATGTAATTTCCTAATGTAATTGTACCGCTAGGTTGAATGCCTGAAAAAATTGTTTTCATTGTTTTATCCTTTCACATAATACTTATTTTATTTTTGTAAAAAAATAAACGGCCCAAACATCCCTGTTGTCAAATAGGGACGAATGGACCGTGGTACCACCCTAATTATTTCATTGCTGAAATCACTCTGATCATACAAAATTAAAAGTATGTTTTTCGGTTAACGTCGAAAAAACGTTCAAGTATTTGGCTTGAAGACTCCAAAGTCCATTCCATATCCGTGAATATTTGCTCGCATCAACCGCAAATTTTCTGAAAAACAGCGTAATATGTACTATTCTTTTTCATTGTCTATAAAGGTATGAAATTGTACAGTTACCCTTTATTATAACGGATGAGAAAATAGAAATGCAAATTGAGATTTGAAAAAAATATTTGCTTTTTCAACATAATATGCTATATTTTTCATATTCTTATTGCAATTTCTATTTATTGGGTGTGTTCCACTCATAAAGAAAAATTGATGTAACTTTTTGTCAGGTAGGTCTAAAGATATACATTTAGCAAAAAATTACATTACGAAATAGTATTGCAATAAATTTTTAAAATATTTATAATAAACTGTAACAAGCATCTTTTTACAAAACTATTACAATACCTTAATTTTTCAGAAAACATAAAAAAGTGACAACATAAAGTCACCAAATGTTTTGAAAAGAAAAACACTTTTATGAAATTAACATGTACATACTTTATAAAAGGGGGTACATAACCATTTCTTATTAGGAACTTTTCATTCTACTAATTAGTTCGTATTTTTTTAACAAGAAAATACTGATTATTTAGATGATACAGAGTGTTGAAGAATTTAAGGTGTAATTAATTGTAAAAAAGAGTTTGTACTGTTTAAAACAAAAATGGGGGGTAATATCGTGAAGAAAAGATTATCCGTTCTTTTCAGCTTGCTACTAGTTTTCAGTCTTTTCTTAACTGCTTGTGGATTCCAAAAAGAATCTGGTGGTAGTAAAGAAACAGATGGAGACACAAAAAAAGGTGAGACTAAACTCGCTGACAAGCAAGAACTTCGTGTAAATATTAAAACTGAGCCATTCTCTCTAAACCCTGGTTTAGCGAATGATGCTACATCTGGTAACGTGTTACGTCAAACATTTGAGGGGTTAACTCGTATTGGTAAAGATAACAAACCAGAAAATGCGATGGCTTCTGATGTGAAAATTAGTGACGACAGCACAGTTTACACATTCAAGATTCGTGACGATGCAAAATGGTCAAACGGTGATCCTGTAACGGCGAACGATTTCATCTACGCTTGGAAATGGGCACTTGATCCAAAAAATGAATCACAATATGCGTACCAACTTTACTATGTAAAGAACGCTCAAGGAATTAACGAAGGTAAAATGAAAGCTGATGATTTAGGAGTTAAAGCAGTAGACGACAAAACGTTAGAAGTAACGCTTGAAGGTCCTACACCTTACTTCTTAGAATTAACAGCATTCTACACATACTTACCTGTAAATGCAAAAATCGCACAAGCAAATCCAAAATGGTATACAAACTCTGGTAAAGACTATGTATCTAACGGACCTTTCGTTATGACTACATGGAAACATAATGATTCAATCGTATTAGAGAAAAACGACACTTACTGGGATAAAGATTCCGTTAAGTTAAACAAAATTGATATGGCAATGATCAATGATACAAACACTGAGTTATCAATGTTTGATACAGATCAATTAGACTGGGCAGGAGCTCCTACTGGAGAAGTACCACCTGAAGCGATTCCTCAGCTAAAAGAAGAAAAGAAACTTAAAGTTAAAACAATTGCTGGTACTTACTGGTATAAATTTAACACTGAGCAAAAACCGTTAAATAACGTTAACATTCGTAAAGCATTAGCTTATTCAATCGACCGTAAAGCGATCGTAGAGAACATTACAAAGGGTGGACAAATCCCAGCAATGGCAGCTGTACCACCATCCATTTTTGAAGAAAACAAAAAAGGTTTCTTCAAAGATAACGATGTAAAAGAAGCGAAGAAATACCTTGAAAAAGGTCTTAAAGAGCTAGGCTTAAAAGATGCTTCTGAATTACCACCAATCAAGCTTTCTTTCAACACAAGTGAAAGCCATGCGAAGATTGCTCAAGCAATCCAAGATATGTGGAAAAAGAACTTAGGCGTTGACATCAAGCTTGATAACGCTGAGTGGGCTGTATACATTGAAAAATTACACCGTGGAGATTACCAAATCGGACGTATGGGTTGGTTAGGTGACTTCAACGATCCAATCAACTTCCTAGAATTGTTCCGTGATAAAAAAGGCGGAAACAACGATACAAACTGGGAAAATCCAGAATTCAAATCATTGTTAGCACAGTCTCAAAAAGAGCAAGATGCTGGAAAACGTGTTGAACTATTGAAAAAAGCAGAAAAAATCTTCATTGACGAAATGCCTGTAATGCCAATTTACTTCTATACAAACGTTTGGGTTCAAAAACCAACGTTAAAAGGTGTAGTAGTATCTGGTCTAGGAGATGCACAATTTAAATGGGCATACTTCACAAAATAAAAAATGTATAGCATTTAAACCATGAAAGGTATATGGAGGAAGTCCTCCATATACTTTTCTTTCTGATAGGGATTATATGTTAAATTATGGAGGTGTTGGCGTTGTTAAAATACATTAGTAAACGTATTGTGTATATGCTTCTATCACTCTTACTAATCGTAACAGCGACATTCTTTTTAATGAAATCTGCACCAGGTGGTCCGTTCACATCTGAGAAAGCAGTCTCTCCAGAAATTAAAAAGAATTTAGAAGAGTTTTATGGATTAAATCAACCGTGGTACAAGCAGTATACAGATTATTTAGGATCAATTGCGCAGTGGGATTTCGGCCCATCCTTTAAATATAAAGGTCAAACGGTAAACGATCTAATTGATCAAGGATTCCCTGTTTCATTTATGCTAGGACTAGAAGCATTAATTTTAGCAGTAGCTATAGGAATCATCCTTGGAGTTATTGCAGCTTTAAATCACAACAGGTGGCAAGATTACGGAGCCATGATACTTGCCGTGCTCGGCATATCCGTACCAAGTTTCATTATGGCGGCCGTATTGCAATACGTATTAGCAACAAAGTTCGGCTTGTTCCCTGTAGCAGGCTGGGATTCGTGGATCTATACGTTCCTTCCGGCGTTAGCGCTAGCGGCATCACCTATGGCATTTATCGCGCGTTTAACAAGATCAAGTATGCTTGAAGTATTAAGCAACGATTACATTAAAACAGCAAAGGCAAAAGGATTAAGTCGAAGCGTTATTACGGTGAAGCATGCGATTCGAAATGCGTTACTACCAGTTGTTTCTTACTTAGGACCTTTAGCAGCAAGTGTTCTAACAGGAAGCTTTATCATCGAGAAAATTTTCGGTATTCCTGGTCTAGGGGCACACTTTGTAACGAGTATCTCAAACCGTGACTACACAACGATTATGGGTGTAACAGTGTTCTTCAGTATTATCTTACTTGTATCCATTTTAATTGTAGATATCATCTACGGTTTGATTGATCCGCGTATTAAGCTTAGCGGTGGAAAGAAAGGAGCGTAACACATGCAACAGCAAATTCCTAAAAATATGTTTGAACGAGCAAGCGTTGATTTAAAAGAAGCAGAAAAGCTTTCAAAACCGAGTCTATCTTTTTGGAAAGACGTGTTCGTTCGATTTAGAAAAAATAAATTAGCAATGTTTGGATTAGTGTTATTAGCTATCATCGTGTTCATGGCGATTTTTGGTCCGATGATGACCAAGTACGATTATCGAACAAATGATTTAATGCATGCAAACTTAGCACCATCTGGTGATCACTGGTTTGGAACAGATGACTTAGGACGCGACATGTTTACTCGTACATGGAACGGAGCACGTATTTCACTATTCATCGGTTTAGCGGCGGCATTAATTGATTTATTCATTGGGGTAATTTGGGGAAGTATTGCTGGTTACCGCGGTGGACGAGTAGATGAATTTATGATGCGTTTCGCTGATATTTTATGGGGCGTTCCGTATCTTCTATTAGTAATCCTACTTATGGTTGTGTTAGACCAGGGGCTAGGAACAATGATCCTTGCGATGACGATTACGGGATGGATTAACATGGCTCGTATTGTCCGTGGACAAGTATTAGGACTAAAAAACCAAGAGTATGTTATGGCTTCTCAAACATTAGGTGCAAGCACATCACGTATTCTATTCAAACATTTAATACCAAACTCGATGGGTGCGATTTTAATTACGGTTACGTTATCCATTCCATCTGCTATTTTCACAGAAGCATTTTTGAGTTTCTTAGGTCTTGGTGTACCAGCTCCGAAAGCAAGTTGGGGGACAATGGCAAGTGATGGTCTTGCAGCGCTTCGCTACTATCCATGGCGCCTATTCTTCCCAGCGACATTTATCTGCTTAACGATCTTTGCATTTAACGTAATTGGAGACGGACTACGTGATGCATTAGATCCAAGACTACGTAAATAAGGAGTGAGAAAAAAATGAAACACTTATTAGAAGTAAAAGATTTAGAAGTCTCATTCCATACGTATGGAGGAGAAGTAAAAGCTGTACGCGGCGTAAACTTTCACTTGGATAAAGGTGAAACACTTGCAATCGTAGGTGAATCTGGGTCAGGAAAAAGTGTAACCTCTCAAACGCTTATGCGCTTAATTCCATCACCACCTGGTGTCATTAAAAACGGTGAAATTTTATTCAATGGCTACGATATTGCCAAAAAGACAGATAAAGAGATGGAAGCCGTTCGTGGTAAAGATATCGGAATGATCTTCCAGGATCCGATGACGTCATTGAACCCAACGATGAGAGTTGGAAATCAAATTACTGAAGTGCTAACCAAGCACCAAAAAATCTCAAAATCTGCTGCAAAGGAACGCGTTGTGGAACTATTCCGCCTTGTAGGCATTCCATTTCCTGAAAAACGTGTAAACCAGTATCCACATGAATTTAGCGGTGGGATGAGACAGCGTGTAATGATCGCAATGGCATTAGCGTCTAGTCCACAGCTTTTGATTGCCGATGAGCCAACAACAGCGTTAGACGTAACGATTCAAGCACAAATTCTTGAATTAATGAAAGACTTACAGCAAAAGATGGATACAGCGATTATTTTTATCACCCATGATTTAGGGGTTGTAGCCAATGTGGCAGATCGTGTAGCTGTTATGTATGCAGGTCAAATCGTTGAAACGGGAACAGTAGATGAAATTTTCTACAATCCAAAGCATCCTTATACTTGGGGACTTTTAGCTTCTATGCCAAGTCTAGATAGTAGTACACAAGCAGAGCTAACAGCAATCCCAGGATCACCACCTGATTTAACAAATCCACCTAAAGGTGATGCGTTTGCACCACGTAATCCTTATGCGATGAAAATCGATTACGAGCAGGAGCCACCAATGTTTAAAGTATCAGATACACATTACGCTAAAACATGGCTTTTACACCCGGATGCACCAAAGGTAGAGCCACCAGAAGCGGTCAAACTTCGCATGCGCCAATTATCAAACTCATATGCAAAACCAGTATTGGCGAAGGATGGTGAATAAGATGGCAGAAAAATTACTTGAAATTAAAAATTTGAAGCAACACTTCGATGTAGGTAAAGGAACAGTAATCAAAGCGGTTGATGGGATCACATTTGATATTTTCAAAGGTGAAACGCTCGGTCTTGTTGGTGAATCAGGCTGTGGTAAATCAACGACTGGACGCACAGTTATTGGTTTATACAAAGCAACAGACGGAGAAGTCATCTTCAATGGCGAAAATGTTCACGGTAAAAAAAATCGTGAGCAAATGAAAAAATTCAATCGTAAAATGCAAATGATTTTCCAAGATCCATACGCATCTCTTAATCCGCGTATGACCGTAGCAGATTTGATCGCTGAAGGTATCGATATTCATGGTTTAGCTAAAACGAAGAAAGATCGCCTAGCACGTGTTCACGAACTTCTTGAAACGGTTGGATTAAATAAAGAGCATGCAAATCGTTATCCGCATGAATTTAGTGGTGGACAACGTCAACGTATTGGTATTGCTCGTGCTCTAGCTGTAGAACCGGATTTCATTATCGCTGATGAACCAATCTCTGCACTTGACGTATCCATTCAAGCACAGGTCGTTAACTTAATGAAAAAGCTGCAGCGTGAAAGAGGACTAACGTACCTATTTATTGCCCATGATTTATCCATGGTAAAATACATTAGTGATCGAATTGGCGTTATGTATCGTGGTCGCATCGTTGAGTTAGCGACGAGTGATGAATTATACAGAAACCCTGTTCATCCTTATACAAAAGCACTTCTTTCGGCTATTCCGCTTCCAGATCCTGAAACAGAACGTACGCGTGTACGTAAGATTTATGATCCGGAAAGTCACCAATATAATGGTGAAGAGCCAGAGTTACGCGAAGTATCACCTGGCCATTTTGTATCTTGTTCAGAATCCGAATTTCTAACATACAAATCACAGGTGCATGCTTAATAAAAAGAAAGAATAACGATCTCCACTGGAGGTCGTTTTTTTTTTTGAAAGCTCCTAAACATACAAAAGTTGTCAGATCTTTTGACAACTTTTTTTAATTATACAGCAAGCGTAATAAAAATTCTATCTAAATTTTCAGAATAGAACATTTAAATAAAATTTTGCCAAATATGTATATTAATAGATAGGTAAAATGGCATATAATATAGGGTATGTAATTAGGAAATGTTACAAAGATAATGTGTGTAAATCGGTCAATGTATGGTAAGAAGTAACCGATTCTTCTAGAAACAGTTTTAAAAGTGGCGCACAGCTGACAGGTGTTCATATACAAACGTAGAAAAGCTTCATAGATTTGTATTCATCAAACATTTAATCGTTCTTTTTTCTTCAACGGGCAAGCGATTGAAAATTGATTTATCTATCATGTATCTAAAAGGCAGTGGTAAACATGAATTCAAAATATCAACAAATGTTTCTAAACAACCTTCAAGAAAAATGGGAGGACTTCCAAGAGCAGCAGTGGAATGTTGATACTGATGAGGTCGTCCGATTTTTTCATCAAATTGCTGGTACAGCAGGAACGATCGGATTAGAAGAAATCAGTAAAGCAGCAGCCGATAAATTAAGGAAGGTCGAAAAAGACCCAGAAAGCGTTCATTTCAAAAAAAGCGTAGAATGGCTTCTTCACATTGGAAATGTCACACAAACTGGTGTGCCTCAATCACTTAACATCTCGACGGTTCAAACGAGACAAAGAGGGGTGCTGTTTTTAGTAGATGAAGATCCACTCTGTTTACTTTATATGCGAGAGTCACTCGAACATATCGGATATCATGTGGTCGCACTAACAGACCCTGCTGCAGCTTTTGAACAATTTTACGACATAGAGCCGGACTGCATTCTATTAGATATGCAGTCTAACAGGGAGCATACGTTTGAAGCGATTTCTCAATATTTAGACGTGATGAATCAGCATTTTGTTCCGATTATACTAATGAGCTATGACGATTCCAAAGAAAATCGTTTATTGGCTTATGAATCAGGTGCTGATGATTTTTTTGTGAAAAACATTGAAGCTGATGAGCTTTCCCTTCGTATTAGTCGGCACGTTCAAAAAAAGACGATGATTAATCGTTATCGTTATATGGATGAATTAACGAAGGTTTACAACAAATCGTATACGGAAGTGGCCTACAATCAATTTTACTATGACTTGAATCAACACGAGACGTCCTTTTGCATGGTTCTTGTCACGATTGATCAATTTAAAGAAGTGAACGAGCGTTACGGCCATTTAAAAGGTGATCAGTTATTAATTACGGCGGCAGACTTTTTATCTGGTTACATAAATGGAAATGAAGTAATTATTCGACACGATGGAGCATCCTTTTTACTATTCTTACGAGAGAAGTATGCCAAAGGGGCGCAGCAACGCGTAAAGCAAATTATAAATGATTTTTCTGATCTGTGGGCACAAGGTATTTCAGAAGAACTTATTCTTAGCATGTCTAGTGGGCTTGTAAAGCTAGAAGAAAAGGAAAAGCAATTAGCATCAGCGCTTGAGAGCGTAACGAAAGCATTAGCCCATGCAAAACATCAGGGGGGGAACCAGCTCGTTGTTGCGGGTGATCATTTAGGAACCATTCAAAAAAAGATCAATATTGCCATTGTAGATGATGATGAAATTTTGCGAAATATTTTAGTGAGGCTAATTACGAAAATATTTGCCCAAAAAGATTATGACGTTCAAGTCGAAGCTTTTCGTGAAGGGATCTCATTTTTAGCAAGTGATAGCTATCAGCAGGATATTCCGTGCCTCGTTATACTAGACCGAATGCTGCCAAGATTAGATGGGTTATCGGTACTGAAAAGATTGAAGGAAAATCCGCTATTTCATACGTATGTATTAATGCTTACAAATCGGAAGAATGAAGAGGACATTATTTTAGCTCTTCAAAGTGGAGCCGATGATTATTTAACAAAGCCGTTTAAGTATGAAGACTTAGAGTCTAGAGTAGCTATGCTTGTGAAAAGGATGGTTTAGGAGCGATGGGCCTAACGGTTGGTATTATAACAGCTTTATGTATCTATGCCACTTTGTTTATTACGATACTATTTATTTATGTCATCGTAACGAGGCTCAGAGAAATTCTCCGAGATCAGCGGGTTCAACAATTAAAAGACTACTATCAGCCGAGTATCTTAGCCTATATTGAGAACCCGGATAGTGAAAAACTGATCTTACCTGAAAATCATCTCCAGTATGAAGCAATCGAATTAACGATGAGTGATATTGTGAATTATGTAAATAGTGAAGAGCAGCTCGTGACGATTTCATCTTATATGAATCAGCACTTCACGAAACGATACGAACAGGCGCTTCAAAGTAAAAAATGGAGTAAAAGGATGAATACCCTTTACTTTATTGGAGATTTTCGCATGAAGTCTTTAGAGGCTTCTCTCGTTCAACTTATTAATCGAGAAAAGATTACTGAAGATGAGCGGAATGAGATTTTAATTATTCTCGCCAAGTTTAACTATGAACAGTTGCTAGAGCAGATTTTAAAACAACCTAGTTTATCGATTTTTACGTATCAATTAATGCTCACTGCTTCAAATGACCAACTTTTAGAGACGTTCATAGACCATCATGAATCCCTACCGTACAAGATGCAACTTGGCCTAATTCAGGTCATAGGAGAAAGGAAACTCCTAAAATTCATTCCTTTTTTAGAGGAACGCTTAATGTCCGATGATAAGGAAGTACGAGTACGAGTGCTTAAGTCAATGTATGAGCTAGATTATATTCCAGAGCATTGTTATCAAGCATTTGTTTCATCCCCTCATTGGGAAGAACGATTATTTATTGCGAAAATGCTGGAAAAATGGATTGATTCAAAATATGTGCGGGATTTGCAAGTTTTAAATATGGATGAAAATTACCTAGTCGGAACAACGGCAGGACGTGCTTTATCGTTTTTATTTCCAGAAGACAAAGATTTAATGGAAAGTGCAATCGGAAGAGGGAGCAAATAGGATGGTTCATACACTTTTACAAATAATCATGTACGTTATTTTGATTTACACGCTCATCGTTATCTCGACTTACTCTGTTATGTTCATCATATCGTTCTTTTATGTGCGAAGGCTTCGTGATTTGCATCCGAAAAATCCATACGATGTGTTGGTAGAAACATCTTTTACAAAGCCCATCTCTATTTTAGTGCCGGCATATAATGAAGAAAAAGGAATTATCGGCAGTGTCAGTTCCTTGCTTAGCATTCAATATCCTGAATATGAAGTGATTGTTGTAAACGACGGTTCACGTGATCAAACGTTAGAAACGCTCATTGAGCATTTTGAATTAATCTTAATCGATCATGAGTATAAGCCGGAGTTACAAACGAAATCGGTTCATGCTGTGTATCGTTCCAAACTTAATCCGGCTCTCTATGTTGTTGACAAGGAAAATGGAGGAAAGGCTGATGCATTGAACGTAGGGATCAATTTGTCTCACTTTCCATACGTTTGTGCAATTGATGCAGATTCCGTGTTAGAGAGAGACGCATTTTTAAAAGTAATGAAGCCGATTCTAGATGAAGATGAAGAGGTCGTAGCAATCGGTGGCAGCGTCCGTATCGCAAATGGGTGCCGAATTGAAGGCGGAGAGGTAATGGAGATTGGGTTATCAAAAAGCCCTCTTGTCATTCTTCAGGTTATTGAATATTTACGTGCGTTTCTAATGGGGCGTATCGGATTAAGCCGAAATAATCTATTGCTCATCGTATCAGGAGCATTTGGTGTGTTTTCGAAAAAATGGGTGAAGGTTATTGGTGGCTACGGAGAGACAGTAGGCGAGGATATGGAGCTAATTGTGCGTTTACACCGCTACATTTGTGAAGAAAAGCTGAATTTGAAAATTGTCTATATACCAGAGCCCGTATGTTGGACAGAAGCTCCAGAATCTTTATCTATTTTACGTAAACAGCGAACACGCTGGCAGCGAGGGCTGTTTGAAAGCCTGTGGATGCACAAAAAAATGATTGGAAATCCCCGCTATGGAAAAATAGGAATGGTCTCTATTCCTTATTTTGTTTTTATTGAACTTTTGGGACCGATTATTGAGATGATGGGATACCTTTTATTAATTGTCTTTCTCATTATGGGAAATTTGTACGTAGATTTTGCGATTAAGCTTTTACTTTTGAACGTGTTATACGGTTCTATTCTTTCAGCATTTGCCGTTACGCTTGAAGAATGGTCGTTCCGAAAGTACCCCAAGCTTACACACATATGGAAGCTGTTTTTGTATAGCTTTACAGAATCGTTTTGGTATCGACCGTTAACCGTCATCTGGCGTTGCGAAGGACTGCTACAAGTCCTGTTTCGTAAAAAGGGATGGGGCGATATGGTGAGAAAAGGAGTATCATCTTAAAAAAGAAGCGCCTCGATTGGTTCGAGACGCTTCTTTTTCTATTTCTTTTTCCCGCCTACTTTGTTCCATCCTTCTTGGTTGCGATTAGATCGTACAACGAATTCATTTCGACGCTTATGACTAAGCAAACGTTCTCCAATTCCATTTAGCGTGACGCCCATGATTGCGGTAAAGCCGATTACCAACATTGCGACCAACAAAAAATCCACCACGTATCCTGTCATCGTCATCCCTCTTTCAAAGGTTTTTGATTGAACGCAAATCGCTAGAAAATAACTTCTTTTTTTAATTCCATTTTATAACAAGTTTCATCATAGGGAAAGAGTGGTAAAAAATAAAAAAGTACGTTATCTCCCCGCATGTCTCCTTTCTTTAAGTCATAAAAATTTCACGAACTGGAAACAGTAACAATAGCATTTGATAATCGTACGTTATATAGGAGGACCCCATGAACTGGTATGAAAAATTAAGCAAATACTTTCCTGTCGAAGAAATGAAAGCAAAAGAACACATGGAAGCCCTTTTAAAAGAGCGCTCTGATATTTATCGTAAAGATGAAGGTGAGCATCACGTACTCATGTATGTGGAATTTGATGATTTTATTTTTATCGATTATCTATTTGTTTCAGCTGCCTCTAGGGGACAAGGCCTAGGACATAAGCTATTAGGAAAGCTTAAGGAACGAAACAAACCGATTATATTAGAAGTAGAGCCCGTTGACTACGCAGATAGCGATTCTGAAAAAAGACTACGCTTTTATAAGCGAGAAGGCTTTCAACATGCAAAGACGATTGGCTATCGTCGTCGATCCTTAGCAACGAATGAAATCAACCAAATGGAAATACTTTACTGGTCTCCGAGTGAAGAAAGTGAAGAAACGATTTTAGAAAACATGAAGCGCACGTACGAAATGATTCATACCTATAAGGATAAGGAATGGTATGGTTCATCGTATTCGCCGTCTCATAAAGTACTCACCATTGATAAAGATCGTGAGGATGGAGATATTTTAGCTGACTTAAAGTGAATTTCGAGACTACCTTTTTTGATCAAAAAAGGTAGTTTCTTTCATTTTATCCTATTGTTTTTCGAAAAATATTTTTAAAAAATGAAACTTATTAATAGGTTTAATCGTATTATAGATGTGGTAAATAGTTAGTGAAAAAAATTTACATACAGGGAAATAAGAATCACCTTATCGCTTGACAAAGGGATACCATTCTTATCGTCTTTGTAGTATAATACAAATTGTAGATATTCCTTTTTTACACTAATTATAAAAAACTAGTGAAATTCATTATCAGTTCATAAAAACATGTTATATTAGTTATTGGATATGACATTCTTAGCTTATACTGCACACAAAGTTGTGCTATTCACCCATTTTAAAAGAGGAGTGAGTTAGTCTATGGTAACACTATACACATCACCAAGTTGTACTTCATGTCGTAAAGCAAAAGCTTGGTTAGAAGAAAACGAAATTCCATATACTGAACGCAATATTTTTTCTGAACCACTTTCAATTGATGAAATCAAAGAGATTCTTCGCATGACGGAAGATGGTACAGACGAAATTATTTCTACACGCTCTAAAACATTCCAAAAATTAGACGTGCAGCTTGATGCAATGCCTCTGCAGGATCTGTATGAATTAATTCAGCAAAATCCTGGGCTATTACGTCGACCAATTATCATTGATGAAAAACGTCTTCAAGTTGGTTACAACGAAGATGAGATTCGTCGATTCTTACCACGCAAAGTGCGTACTTTCCAATTACGTGAAGCACAACGTTTAGTAAACGGCTAAGAAGAACATCTACACTTTTAAATTATACGGACGTCACAGAATCATTTCTTATGTTTCTTGTGATGTCCGTATTTTGGTATTAAAACATAGTTATCTCTTGTTGAGAAGCAATTTGATTTGATTCAGTACATATCCCGTAAATAGAACGAGCGCCACGCTTCCACCGTGCACCACGATAAAAGCATGCGGAAGCTCTGAAAATAGTGGCTGAAGGTTTTTCTCGTGAAAAATCATCGTTCCTGCTGTGTAAGAAAGAATTCCAGCACCTATGTATACGAGAGATTTAAAGCGTTCCATTAAGTATAAAATTACTTTGCTTCCCCAAATGATGATTGGAACCGAAATCAGTAGTCCGGTCACCACAAGCAAAATGTTACCGTGAGAAGCTCCTGCAATAGCAATGACGTTATCGAGCCCCATGACTAGATCGGCAAAAACGATCGTTTTTACAGCTGTTCCCAACGTTTGAGCACCTTTAATCGAAGCCGTGTCATCATGATTACCCGTTAACAATTTGAACGCGATGAGCAGTAATAAAACACCACCGATCAGCTGTAAGTAAGGAATAGCCAGCAATGAGACGGCGAGGATGGTTAGCAAGATGCGAATGGTAACGGCTAGGCCTGTACCCAACAAAATTGCTTTGTTTCGCTCGGATTCAGGTAAATTACGGCTAGCTAAAGCAATAACGATGGCATTATCACCACCGAGTACTACATCAATTCCAACGATCATTAATATGGACGTGATTATTTCAACAGTCACTAGGTTGCCTCCTATAAAGTTTCGTATATGCTGGTTCAGTTGAACATAAGATAGTTCAACTAAAGAGTTAATTGTTATTCATGTATATTCAAAAAGCGTGGACAAATTCTTCCTTCGCGTAGAAAGGTGAAAAAACCGTAAGAAGATGAGCGCAATGGCTTCTAGATAAAGGATAAAATGGAGGTGAGTGGATAAATGTGAGTTTTTTTATTTCCCTTATTTCAATTTTTATCATAAAATAAATGTAACGACCTAGAACAGCTTGTTAAGTCGTATAAAAATGATTAGGATGGTTTACAAAAGGGTAAAGTACATGTACCATAGCTTTTAATATGGGAGCCTTGTAGTCCCTTCATTGATAAAGATTTACCTTCAATGATTTGTAGAAGGGAGAGAGTAAAATGGAAATAGAACGTATTAATGAAAATACCGTAAAGTTTTACGCTTCGTATATTGATATTGAGGAAAGAGGCTTTGATCGCAATGAAATCTGGTTCAATCGCGAACGAAGTGAGGAACTGTTTTGGGAAATGATGGATGAGATTCACCATGAAGAGCAGTTCGCCGTCGAGGGACCACTTTGGATTCAAGTTCAGGCGCTAGATAAGGGAATAGAGGTTGTGGTCACGAGAGCTGAAATTTCAAATGATGGAAAGAAATTTGAAGTACCAGTCGGTGAAAATAAGAAAGTCGATATTCCAGTGGATGAGCGCATCGAAGCACTGCTTGATGAGCAATTCAGTCAGCAAAAAGAAGGCGAAAAAGAAGAAGATTCCCTGCAGTTTGTCATTCGCTTCCAAGATTTAGAAGACATTATTGCACTCAGTCACCGCGTGGAGCTTTCTGAAGTAGCAAACCGCTTCTTCTCGTATGAAGGAAAGTATTATCTATACGTAGAGTTTTTAGAAGAGCATGAAGAGGATAAACAGTTGGATCATTTAGTAAGCCTCATGCTTGAATATGGCCATGAATCAAATGTTACGATTCACCGACTTGAAGAGTATGGGAACGAGATTATGCATGAAAACGCACTTTCTCAGATCAAGGGCTACTTTGCGCCAAAGAAATAACGCTTTCCTCGTAAAATGGTTTATAAAAGGACCGTCACAATCAGTTCTGAATGGTTCAGAATCACGATGACGGTCCTTTTTTCAAATGAGTTAAAATATGAATGATTTTCATCCTGAAAAATTTCAACTTAGAAGTTTAACTAGGAAGAAGATGTAGGTTAGGTGAATAAGTATTGAAGAATCGATTACAGCTTATTGTATTTCTACTTGTCTTGACAGCATTTTTTTATTTCACCAATGGGCACTGGACGGGCAAAGTAGTAGGAATCCTTAGTATCCTTGTGACGATTAGCGTAATCTTCATTGGCATTGTCATCTCATTAGAAAATCGTCATCCTACCCAAACCTTAACGTGGCTTGTCGTGTTAGGGAGCTTTCCTGTGTTTGGATTCATTTTTTATTTGTTGTTTGGTCGCAATGTTCGAAAGCGTCGTTTGTTTGAGAAAAAGGCGAAGCTTGATGAGCAAGTGATGCTAAAGCTTGAGGGAGATTATCGGATTATTGACGAGCACTTTGAAAAAATAGGTGATCATCAGCGTCAAATGTTTAAGCTTGCACAGCGTCTTGGAAAAACCCCCGTTTCTTTTTCAACGGAAACCCATGCCTTAACAAATGGGAAAGAGACGTTTGATGAAATATTGAATGCCCTCGAGCACGCGCAGCACCATATTCACATGGAATACTATATTGTCCGTCACGATGAGCTTGGGACGAAAATTAAAAATATCTTGCTACGCAAAGTGAAAGAGGGCGTTTACGTTCGATTTTTATATGATGCCGTTGGAAGCTTTCAGTTATCGGGCCATTATATCAATGAATTAAAGAACGCAGGGGTTGAGATGGTTCCATTTTTACCTGTACGAGTCCCCTTTTTAAACAATAAAATCAATTTCCGTAACCACCGTAAAATTGTGGTTATTGATGGAACGGTCGGGTTTGTTGGGGGTTTGAACATCGGAGATGAGTATTTGGGGCACAGCCGCCATTTTGGTTTTTGGCGCGATACGCATTTGAAGGTAAGAGGGGAAGCGGTGAGGTCCTTACAGCTCATCTTTTTACAGGACTGGTACTACATGACCGGACAAACGTTGCTAACACAAATTTATCTATCTCCTGATTTAATGAACATTGATATCGATAGCTGTGGAGGCGTACAGCTAGTTGCAGGAGGTCCAGATAGAGAGTGGGAAGTCATTAAGCAATTATTCTTTTCAATGATTACGTCTGCTAGAGAGTCCATTTGGATTGCTTCTCCTTATTTTATCCCAGATGAGGACATTTTTTCTGCGCTGAAAGTTGCTGCGTTAAGCGGAGTTGATGTACGATTACTCGTTCCACAAAAACCAGATAAAAAAATCGTCTTTTATGCGTCTCGCTCTTATTTTCCAGAGTTGATGAAAGCGGGCGTTAAGATATACGAATACAAAAAAGGGTTCATGCACAGTAAAATTGTCATTGTGGACAAGGAGCTTGCTTCTATTGGTACAGCTAATATGGATATGAGGAGCTTTCATTTGAATTTCGAAGTGAACGCATTCCTATACCGTACGAACAGTACCCAAAAGCTTGTCTATGAATTTTTACAAGACCTTGAAGAAAGCAAAACGTTAAATCTAGATGATTTCGAAAAGAGAGCGATCTGGTACCGATTATTTGAGTCCACATCGCGTCTACTATCACCGTTACTATAAAAAAGCATGGAGATCCATGCTTTTTTATTTTGTGTGTACAAAAGCAGGGGATTTACGATGAACAACGAAATATAGGAGGTAATGTCGAATGTAAAGGAGTGTAGTGATGTGCTTGTTGCTCAAACGAAAGAAGGAAAGCTGATATCATTAGGAAAGCATCATTCTGCTGAACGGCTTCGAGAAATGCGAAGTACGATTCCATTTTTTTGCCCCTCATGTAAAGAGTCCCTTCAGCTAAAGGTGGGAACAAAAAAAATTCCACACTTTGCTCATCTAAAACAACGATCATGTGAAAGTAGTCATGAGGGAGAAACGGATTACCATATGCTCGGGAAGAGGCGATTGTATGAATGGATTTCAAGCACTCATACTGTCGAACTTGAAGAATATATGGCTGACATCCGTCAGCGCCCTGACTTATTGCTACGAACCCCCTCAGCCGTTTACCCCATTGAGTATCAGTGCGCATCCCTTTCGCTAGCGATTTTTACGAAGCGGAATGAATCCTACGTTGAACATGATTACAGGCCCATTTGGATTATCGGAGCAAAGAGGCTAAAGCGCCTATCCACGCATATGATCCAGCTAAAATCACAGGACTGGCAGTACCTTTCTACGATTCCGCAATGCCCCACACTTTTTTACTTTTCTCCTGATGATCAACAACTTATAAAAGTTTCTCATTTGTATGCTTTTTCTTCGACCATTTGCTTTGGAACCTTTCATCATTCTTCTACTCGTCAGCTCACGTTTGAGGATTGGGTGCTAGGAGAGATTGAAAGAGAACCAGCTATATGGACGGCTTGGTTGGAACGAAAAAGAAAGTGGCGTACGACCTATATGATTTATTCGAACAAACAGACACGACCATTTTTAGAACTTCTCTATGCCCTTCAAATTCCTCCATCTCATTTTCCTGCAGAAGCAGGAATTCCACTCTCGAGCTCTTACCTTTTTGAAACGCCCTCATGTATTTGGCAAGCGTACATTCTATTTGATCTGTTTCGATATACGAGAATGGAGGAGGCAATCGCTTATGAGACCATTCGCAGCAGGCTAAAAAAACGCTTTAAGGAGGGGCATATCAAACAGCGATTTGAAAGAGAAGGAGACTGGGAAATCCCGCTACAGGAATATTTGCAATTCCTGTGCGACATTGAGCTGATAAAAAAAAGTAGTGAGACGTGCTACACCCTCAAACGAACCTATACCATTCCATATAAAATGAACGACGTCTTTCAGGCAGATTGGGATTGTTTATATGCTTGGTTAAGCAAAAGAAATGACATGTAATCTGAATATTTGTACAATGTGAAGAGTAAGAAGAATTTTTTAGTAAATGCGAACCAATCGTATACACTAATAACGATTACTGAGAAAAAGGAATTGTCTCGTTCATAGAGAACATGTTAATGAATGAAGAATTTTTAGGGGGTAAAGTCGATGGCTGAACAAACAAAAACGAAAAAGCTGCCGGTACGTAGTGATATCCAAGTAGAAGATACATGGAAATTAGAAGATATTTATTCATCCGATCAAGAATGGGAGAAAGAGTTTGAAGCGGTTAAAGCACTTCTTCCGAATGTAACAACTTATCAAGGGAAATTAGGCGAATCAGCCGATACGTTATATGCGGCGATGCAGGCTCAAGATGAACTAACAATGAGAGCGAGTCAGTTATACGCATATGCTCACATGCGCTACGATCAAGATACAGGAAATTCATTCTATCAAGGGTTAAATGATCGAATGAAGTCACTGTATACACAAATCGGGGGTGCTCTTGCTTTCTTTACGCCTGAGCTATTATCAGTAGAGGAAGAGAAGCTAAAAGGATTTTTAGAAGAGAAAGAAGAGCTAAAGCTTTATGCACATGCGCTCGATGAAATTAATCGTCAGCGTCCGCACGTATTAACAGCTGCTGAAGAAGCGCTATTGGCACAAGCATCAGAGGTGCTATCATCTTCTAGTAATACGTTCGGAATGTTAAATAACGCTGATTTAGAATTTCCATCGATCAAAGACGAAAACGGAGAAGAAGTTGAAATTACGCATGGCCGTTACATTCGCTTCTTAGAAAGCAGCGATCGTCGCGTTCGCGAAGAGGCGTTCAAAGCTGTATATGGTACATATGGACAATTTCAAAATACGTTTGCGAGCACATTGAGTGGGACGGTGAAAAAAGATAATTTTAATGCTCGTGTGCGCAAATATGATTCCGCTCGTCAAGCAGCGCTCAGCAACAATAACATTCCAGAAGAAGTGTACGATAACCTTGTGGAGACGGTAAATAAAAACCTTCATCTGCTTCATCGCTATGTGAAGCTACGTAAAAAAGTATTAGGATTAGACGAGCTACACGTATACGATCTTTATACACCGCTTGTAAAAGATGTGAAAATGGAAGTAACGTACGATGAAGCAAGAGACTATATTTTAAAAGGTCTTGCACCGCTTGGTGAAGAGTATTTAGACATTTTAAAAGAGGGCTTCGACAACCGCTGGGTTGACGTTCATGAGAACAAAGGAAAACGAAGCGGAGCATACTCATCTGGAACGTATGGCACAAACCCATATATCCTAATGAACTGGCAGGATAACGTGAATAACCTCTTCACGTTAGCACATGAATTTGGTCACTCTGTTCACAGTTACTATACGCGAAAAACACAGTCATATCCGTATGGTGATTATTCAATCTTTGTGGCTGAAGTTGCGTCAACATGTAACGAAGCGTTATTAAATGATTACTTGTTGGAAAACATTGATGACGAGAAGAAACGCCTGTATCTATTGAATCATTATTTAGAAGGGTTCCGTGGTACCGTGTTCCGTCAAACGATGTTTGCTGAGTTTGAGCACGATATTCATGTCCGCGCTCAAAACGGTGAACCGTTAACACCTGAGCTACTGACGAAACTTTATTATGAATTAAATAAAAAGTATTTCGGTGAGGATCTTGTCGTAGACGAAGAAATTGGTTTAGAGTGGTCACGTATTCCGCATTTCTATTACAATTACTACGTGTATCAATATTCCACTGGATTCAGTGCAGCAGCGGCATTAAGTAAGCAAATCCTTGAAGAAGGAGAGCCAGCTGTCAAACGCTATGTAGACTTCTTAAAAGCGGGAAGCTCGGATTATCCAATCAACGTCTTGAAGAAGGCAGGAGTGGATATGACAACAGCGAAGCCAGTAGAAGAAGCACTTGCGGTATTTGAAGAAAAGCTTTCTGAAATGGAACGTCTGTTAGAACAACTATAAGAAAAAAGGAAGAAGGCGAGAGCTTTCTTCCTTTTTATTTGAACCCTCGAAACTGCTTACGGGTGTTCATAAAATGAAGGTTCAGTAAAATGGTGACAAACAAAATGGGTGACGTTACGATAATGGGAGCCATATTCATTAATGCCATCGTGTGAAAACATAGCGCAATGACAAAGCAAGACAAGGCAATCAATAAGGGAAGGCGCTGTGTCATACGTTCACCTCCAAAATAATTTCTCTTGTACTATATGTATGGACACTTCGTATAAATTTGACAATTTTGTGAAGGTGTAAAAAAGTTTTGAAAAGCCCTTGCCAAAAGTCGACAACATTTGCTATTATAATTAACGTGAAGTTTATCACAAACAAACATATACCCCTTTGTTTGACCGTGAAAAATTTCTCCCATCCCCTTGTTGTCTTAAGACAAGCAAAAGGACTCGGCGTAAGCCGAGTCCTTTTGTATATGCAGAAAAGCGAATAAAATAAACGCCCTAGCGATTAGCCAAGGCGCTTGCTTACTCATCGATATATTTCCAAAACGTTCCGTGTTTTACCGGTACTTCTTCGACTTTTTGAAGGAGGCGTAGCTTTTTCATTTCTTTTTTTGCATCTTCCAAAGGAAGATCGTAAACAACGGCGATTTCCTTCGTAGCCACAAAATCAAAGTATCGTAAAAATACTTCAAGCGGTGGCAGAGGATGAGGTTCAGGCTTGCAACCAAGCATTTCATGGATAATTTCAACGTACATTTCGTACGGATAAGAACCTGAAATTTTAATTCCTTCTTCCTCTACGTCTTCATTAAAGAACACAAGTGTCGGAATTTCTTGAACATCCATTTCACCACTTATTTTTACGTCGCACTGAAAAGCCTTTACAGCGCTCTCAGAGTAAAGATCGCGCTTAAACTCTTCTACATCAAGACCAACTTCTTCAGCACACCCTAACAGCACGTCTTCATCTGAAACATTTTGCTTATCAAGAAATACATATTCCCGTAGCTTTCGTAAAAAGCGAATACCAGGACGTTTCCCTTGTAGCTCTGCTGCTTTGATCGCGATAGACGCTGCATAAGGGGTTTCAATCGGATTATCAATCCAGAGAGTGCCGTCACAGGACATTCCAGAGCGGCTAGCCGTCTTTTCCCAATACTGTGCCATGTTCTCAAATTTCTTTTTGGTGTTCAAATTTAATGAACCTAATCGACCACTTAAGATGTGTTTGAGCGTAAAATATTTTCCATATTCAATCTGAAGCTTCTTAAGGACAGGTTCCAATGCCCAGCACTGTGGGCATAATGGATCAATAAACAGATAAATTTCTAATGGTTTTTGGTTCGACCCCTGACATAGCTGAGACATATCTTGTATGGCTGGATTATTTACATCGTGTACACTCACTCTGAAGATCCTTTCTCATTTTCTGAGTCGGGTGTATTTACCATATGCTGAGCAGTTAATAGTAAACGGTGAAAAAGCTGCTCACGATGTTCACCTTCTAGTTCAATTTCATCCATTGCTTCAGCCATACAGGTCAGCCATGCTTTTGCTCGCGACGGTGTAATAGGGAACGGAAGGTGTCTAGCACGAAGCATAGGATGTCCATGCTCCTCCGTATATAATGCAGGTCCCCCTAAGTACTGTGTCAGAAATTGCTTTTGCTTTCGTGCTGTTTCAGTTAAATCAGCAGGAAATATAGGGGCTAATTCAGGATGCTCGCCTACACGTGTGTAAAAGGCATCGACAAGATTAGAAATAATATCAGCTCCTCCTATAGCTTCATAAGGTGTGTAAACTTGATCTGCCATAGTTATAACTCCTTTAAATGTATTTAAACGTTCCGCAGGTTTTTCGTCCTACGTCGAATCATAAAATGCTCTTTTTCCTTACACACTAAAAAGTGCGTTTATTTATACTTTTAATGTAAATTTATTTTATCAATGCTACGTACATATCTCAAATTTTCCGCCTTGTTCCTAAAAATTTTAAAGGTTTTTAGCGAAAAATGTCCAATTTTTTCTCTAAAAAGCTCCTCGTTAGTAGGATGTACGATAAAGAACTGAACATGAATGTTTTTTTTTGCACTTGAAACGTGATGTGCGAAATAAAAAAAAGACCGGCTATCCGAAGATAAGCCGGCCTTTTACGTTAAGACATGTACGTATTCATAATTTTTTGGACGTAGGATTTTGTTTCTTTAAACGGAGGAATGCCCCCGTATTTGTCCACGTTCCCTGGTCCCGCATTATACGCAGCGAGCGCAAATTGAACATTTCCATCATATTTTTCAAGCATTTGTTTTAAATATTTTGTACCACCAAGAACATTATCTCGAGGGTCGTATGCATCAGATACCCCTAATGCTCTTGCAGTGCTTGGCATGAGCTGCATTAATCCCATCGCCCCAACATAGCTTTTAGCATTTGCATTAAAGCTTGATTCGTGCATAATAACAGACTTGATCAGTTTAGGATCGACGCCATATTTTTCTGCCGCCTCCGCTACAATTTCTTCAATCTCTGTTTTAGAAGGTAACTTTTTAACAGGTATTGCGGAAACAACGTCCTCTACTTGAGAGAGCGAAGAAGGTGGAAGCGCAAAGCTCGTTCCTAATGATAATGGAAGGGAAGGTGATGATTCTTCCTTACCTTGTGCTGGAGTTGAAAGAAGCTGTTCAAACATATCTGCAAAAGAGGATGAAGACGGCGCGTTCATCCCTTTTGATGCAGTGGCAGAAAAATTGCGTAATGATTGAATTTGCATTATGGTTTTTAAAGGTTCAACATTCATGTTTATTCCTCGCTTATTTGTTTATATTTTTCCTTATAAAACCGACGAATTTTATTTTCTGTCGTTCGAGCTGGAATGGTTAATGATTGAAGGAGGTCTTTAAATTTCTTCTGACCTTCTGTAAAATCAGTCGCCTCATATTCAAGCTCATAGTCTTCTTTCTCAAGATAAAAGCTGTGATCGAGTACGAGTAACCCGCTCTTGTACGAGAATTCCGCTCTATTTGTTGCGAGTGTACCGAAATGAAGTAATGAAGACGTGCTAATATTCATATCGGCTAGAATAGTAACAATTTGACCAAAAATGTGTAGAGGATTTTCTAAAATATTCTCCGCTTGCTCCTTCGATAACGGTTCGTGTGTTTCGAGCAGTCCGTCTTTGACAGGTTGCTTTAAGGTAAGCGTGTACGTGCCTTTTTTCTGACGAATTCGAAGGGCTGCGCCGTGATTTTTTAGCTGAAAGTCTGCTGTGTCAAAATAATGATTTTCCTGTAGCTTAAAATCATTCTCTGTTAGGGTGAAGTGTTTTGTTAAACGAACAAATTCATCCTTTGTTAGCCTGTTTTTAAATTCGATTTCGAGTTCTTGGTTCATATGAGTCCACTCACTTTCTACTATATGATGAAAGTTTTTCTTTATTGAACACATCGTACGTTCTATGTGCCTGTTTTATTTAGGGAAAAGCTAATTTCTTTATTATTTCACGGAAGCAAAGGGTTATCAATACGAGAAATGTAAATAAATACTTGCTGTATGTGAAAAAAGAAGGCGGTTCGTTTTCTCATCATGAGGGGGATTATGTTAAAATTAAAAAGGGTATAAAGATAAGCTTGCATCGTTAGCACCGTAGAGTAATGATGCGTATTAAGTATGTGTTGCTGTTAAAACGAGTGACAATTAAAATAAAAGATGTCTTCAAGTAAAATGTATTGAATGGATTGGAAGGAGTTTATTTATGCAAAAAAGAATTGAAGTAAAGAAAAGTCATAGCGATCAAGATACGGTTTATTTAACATCGGAGTTATTTGATGGTGAAATTACGCAGGCATCTGCGACAGGTCAAATGATCACAGATTCTGATCATGTTTCGTTTATTTATTTAGTAGATATTAATGATCAATTTACATATGTAAGTCTCACAAAAGAAGTATGGCCTCATTTAAAAGAGGTATTAACACATAATAAAAACGTTAAATTAACAATTAACGATACAGAAATTGAGTTACCTGGTGTGAAGGAAGAGCTTTCCTATCTAGTAGAAAACATTGAAGGAAACGCTAACTACGGTGACGACATGGTTAACGAGGTTGAACGCGTATTTTTAGATAAAGAAGAGCAGTAATTTGAACAATGAGGGGGTATGTTAGCCATGGTAAAGCATTGGGATTTATTTTTGGCTCCATACAAACAGGCGGTAGAAGAATTAAAGGTAAAACTTAAAGGGATGCGCTCGCAGTTTGATATGAACTCGCTGCACTCTCCAATTGAGTTCGTAACAGGTCGAGTGAAGCCTATTCCAAGTATTTTGGACAAAGCAACACGAAAGGGAATTCCGCTCGATCGTTTAGAAGAAGAAATGCAGGACATTGCGGGATTACGCATGATGTGTCAGTTTGTCGATGATATTCGAGAGATCGTCGAGATGCTTCATAAGCGAAAAGACCTTGAGATTGTTGAGGAGCGCGATTACATCACGCAGAAAAAAGACAGTGGTTATCGTTCATATCATGTCGTCATTCGCTATCCTGTGCAAACCATTAAAGGGGAAAAGAATATTTTAGTGGAGCTTCAAATTCGTACACTTGCGATGAACTTTTGGGCAACCATTGAGCATTCATTAAATTATAAATACAGCGGTAAGTTTCCAAAAGATATTCAAGCGCGCCTAAAACGTGCAGCCGAGGCGGCTTTCCAGCTTGATGAAGAAATGTCTCAAATTCGTGGAGAAATCCAAGAAGCACAAGCTATTTTCTCAAGAAAGCAAGATAATCAAGAGGAATAGGATACTATGCAAATGGGGTGAAAGAATGAAATTTGCCATCACATCCAAAGGCGACCAAACATCAAATGCGCTGATGCAAAAAATGAAAACATACCTACTAGATTTTCATTTGGAATATGATGAAAATCAACCTGATGTCGTAATTTCTGTAGGCGGAGATGGGACGCTTCTTTATGCGTTTCATCGCTATCGCAACCGACTTGATAAAACGGCTTTTGTCGGGGTACATACAGGACATTTAGGCTTTTATGCAGACTGGGTGCCAGAAGAAATTGAAAAGCTTGTGATTGCGATCGCAAAAACACCTTTTCAAGTAGTCGAATATCCGCTTCTGGAAATCATTATTCGCTATATTGATGGAGGGAAAGAAGCTCGTTATTTAGCGCTGAATGAATGTACGATTAAGAGTGTAGAAGGATCACTTGTTATTGATGTTGAAATTAAGGGACAGCTTTTTGAAACGTTTAGAGGCGACGGGCTTTGTATCTCTACTCCATCTGGGAGTACGGCCTATAACAAGTCGTTAGGCGGTGCTATTTTGCATCCTTCACTTCAAGCCATTCAAATCGCAGAAATGGCATCCATTAATAACCGCGTGTTTCGAACAGTAGGCTCGCCGCTTATTTTACCGGATCACCATACGTGCATGTTTAAGCCGGTTAATGATGCAGATTTTCAAATTACGATTGATCATTTAACTCTTCTTCATAAGGATGTAAAATCCATTCAGTGTCGCGTGGCGAATGAAAAGATTCGTTTTGCACGCTTCCGGGCATTTCCATTTTGGCAACGAGTTCGTGAATCATTCGTTTGTGACTGAAGTGAGGAAAGAAAATGAAACAGCCATTTACGTTAGAATGGATAATTCCAAAAGAAGCAGAAGGACAGCTTCTTCGTGAGTTTTTAAAAGAGCACAATATTTCTAAAACCGCGCTAACAGATATTAAATTTAACGGTGGTTCAATTAAAGTGAACCACCAAGAGATGAACGTCAGGTATCGATTAAACGAACAGGATCTGCTGCAGATCAGCTTTCCACCAGAGGTTGCTAGTGATAACGTAAAGCCTGAGGCGATTCCACTTCACATTGTCTATGAGGATGACTATTTATTGGTGATTAACAAGCAAGCAGGGATGGCGAGTATTCCGTCCCGTCAACATCTGTCAGGGACGTTGAGCAATGCATTGTTACATTACTATCAAGAAAAAGGCATTTCCTCAACGATTCATCTCGTAAACCGCCTTGATCGCGATACGTCAGGACTGTTGATTGTTGCAAAGCATCGCTACGTTCACTATCTATTCTCAAAAGCACATGAAACAAAAATGATTAGGCGTACGTACCAAGCAATTGTTCATGGCTGTATTCAGCCGAGTGAGGGGACAATCGATGCCCCTATCGCGCGTAGTGAAGACAGCATTATTACGAGAACGGTTGCGGATCACGGGCAGCGTTCCATTACGCATTATAGCGTAGTAGAGCAGTGTAGTGACTACAGTTACGTATCCATTCAGCTAGAAACAGGGAGGACGCATCAAATTCGCGTTCATTTTTCCCACCTGAATCATCCGCTGCTAGGAGATGATTTATATGGCGGAAGAAGAGAGTGGATCGCTCGTCAGGCTTTACACAGCTATGAGGTTACATTCTATCACCCTATTTTGCATAAGGAACTTTGCTTTACGGCACCATTGCCTCATGATATGAAAGCCATTTTAGAAAGAGAAAGAACGATCTAATTCATAGGAAGGCAACTGAAAAACTTCAGATTTTTTAGGTGATCAGTAGAACGTAAGACAAAAAGCTGGATCCATTCCGTTCTTTGGAATCGATCCAGCTTTTTTCTTCATTCTTTTTAGGTTGACGGTGAAAATGGCTATTGCCCCTTACTTTTCCATGCCAACGAGAACCGAGGATGTGACTACATCGTCCCCGTGTCTATGCTTTCATTCGCTATTTTCCCCTTCGATTTTAGGACGTTCCTTTTATTTCTCCTTGATGCATGCTCCTTTTTAAAAAGGTGCTTGTTCCGTATGTTCTCTTAACTTCAATGAAACGGAATCATTGAAACCACCCTTCTAAATAAATGGATTTTCTTTATTATCAAGCAAAAAACGGCCAAGTTCCTTTCAAAATGGAAGCTTGGCCGTTCTATTTGATGCAGTCGCTCTAGGTTATTTGGAACGGAAGGTGCAAGACTCCTGCGGGATTAGCGTGACAGGTGAGACCCCGCAGAGCAACGAGGAGGCTCGCCGCACGCCCCGCGGAAAGCGAAGCGACCTTTAGTGGAAATCAACCGACTCCGTTATGAACGCAATCCTTTAAGGACTTTTTCAGTGGCCACATTCATAGGTCGTTCTTTTTTTGTGAAAAAATATAACTATTTTATATTTATATACATATTTTAGTTATATAATTCTAGATATCATTAGCGTTCCTTCCACTACGTGCAAACCCTTTGATTAAAAGCGTTTTGTTATCGTTAGGCCCTTTCCTTTCATTTTTCGATTCTTTTCTACAAAAATAAAATAAAACTAGCTCGATTTATAGGTATAAAAATAATAGTCTGAATATATTTACAATTATTTGTAGTTGTGATACGTTAAGAGTAACTTATATAACAATATATAAATAACAGACGAAAATTAGTTATACCGATGAAAAGCGGAAGGGATTTTTTGCAAAGGGGCTGGATCGATGATTATTCATGACGTTGAAACATACTCCAGAGAAAAAATGAAAGCGCTACAATTTTCTCGATTAAAGCAAACGATTAAAAGAGTGTACAACAACGTACCTTTTTACAATCGAGCGTTTCAAGAGCTTGGACTAACCGAAGATAAAATCCAACATATAAACGATGTAACCAAATTACCGTTTACGAAAAAAGGTGATTTGCGTGATCACTATCCGTTTGGTCTATTCGCTACAGATATGAAAGAGGTCGTGCGTATACACGCTTCTTCGGGAACGAGCGGTAAGTCAACGGTGGTCGGTTACACGAAAACGGACATTGAGAGCTGGGGAGAGCTTACTGCTCGTTCCTTAGCTTTAATTGGAGGAAAGCCTGGTGATATGTTGCATAATGCGTATGGATATGGCTTATTTACGGGTGGATTAGGCATTCATTACGGAGCTGAACGGCTTGGGATGACCATCATTCCAATCTCAGGTGGAAATACGAGTCGGCAAATAACAGTGATCGAAGATTTTGCCCCTACTGTTATCGCAGGAACTCCTTCTTACGTTTTGAAGATCGCAGAAGAAATGGAAGAGTTAGGGAAAGATCCTGCACGTTCGTCATTAAAGTTTGGGGTGTTTGGCGCAGAGCCGTGGTCAGAAGAAATGAGACGTGTTTTAGAAGCAAAATGGGGAATCAAGGCTTGTGATATATATGGATTGAGTGAGGTAATGGGACCTGGAATTGCAGCAGAATGCCACGAAGCTCAGGACGGACTGCATATCGCGGAGGATCATTTTCTTGTAGAAGTTATTGATCCTAATACTCTTGAACCTGTAGCGGACGGGATCGAAGGTGAGCTTGTTTTTACAAGCTTAACGAAAGAAGCGTTCCCTGTTATTCGTTATCGAACGGGTGATATTGCTTCCATTACACGAACACCCTGTAAATGTGGTCGCACAACCACTCGAATGTCACGTGTCAAAGGCCGGATTGATGACATGCTGATTATCCGAGGGGTGAACGTATTTCCGTTTGAGATTGAGCACTTTCTCATTCAAATTGCTGACATTGCGCCGCATTATCAGCTTCACCTGCGTCGTGAAGGCGTACTAGATGTTGTCGAATTACACGTTGAGGTGAACCAAGATATTTATTACGCATTAAATAGTGATATACAGCATCCGAAGCTGAATGAAATTATTCAAAAAATCCATCATTCGATGAAAAATAACTGCTTGGTGAGCATGAATGTTCAAATGCTTCCACCAAAAAGCATTCCGCGTTCTGAAGGGAAAGCGGTACGAATTATTGATGAGCGCAATGAAATGTTGCTGTCTTGATCAACAATCAGCATGACAAATTCAGAAGAAATGAGAGGCGAGGAAAGCATGTCAAACCTCAAGGATACGTTGACAGAGGAAGAGAAATTATCACAGTTCATTGGGAAAATTGAAGCCGGACAAAAAATTGAAGTAGATGATTGGATGCCAGAAGAATACCGCTTGACGCTTATAAAGCTGATTTCTATGCATGGAATGAGCGAAATAATGGGAGCGCTTCCAGAAAAAGAGTGGGTTCCAAAAGCACCGTCTTTGCATCGGAAGTTAGGCATTATGGCAAAGGTTCAGGATGAAATGGGACACGGACAGCTTCTTCTGCGCGTAGCGGAAGACTTGCTAAAGCCTTATGGAAAAACGAGAGGCGACTTAATGGATGACTTGTTTAGTGGAAAGCTAAAGTTTCATAACGTATTTCACATGCCGGCTCCTACGTGGGGAGATGCGGGATTAATTGGATGGCTTGTAGACGGTGCGGCAATCATTACGCAAACCGATATGCTTGGTGCATCCTATGGTCCTTATGCACGAGCACTTCAGCGCATTTGTGCGGAGGAAGTTTTTCACGCTCAGCACGGCGAAGCCATCATCATGGCGCTAGCGGAGGGAACGAAAGAACAGCGTGAAATGGTTCAAGAATCTGTTAATCGCTGGTGGGAATCACTACTCATCTTCTTTGGACCTGCTAGCAAGGACACAATGGGCACGTCAAAGCAGGATGTCACGATTAAGTATAAAATTCGCACGAAAACAAATGAACAGCTTCGTCAGGATTTCTTTACTAAATATATTCCACGCATTTTATCGCTCGGGCTTACGATTCCTGATCCGACCCTTCGCTATGACGAAGAGCAGAAGCTGTGGGTCTATGAGCAACCTGACTGGAATAAGCTAAAGGCGATTAGTAAAAATCAGGGGCCGAGATCACAGGCTCGCTTAAATCTACGTAAAACATCCTATGAAAGTAACGCTTGGGTACGAGAAGCACTAAGCGCAGCAATTAGCTAGTTGGCAGAAGGGAGTCGAAGCAGAAGATGGAGCCAAGTGATAAAACCTTTTATCAGGAATATGAAGTATTTAGCAAGCGCACACCGAACGCTGCGTTTCAGCACCAATTTAGTTTGTTAGCCCCAAATGCCGATATGGCGCTGATTATGGCACAGGAGAATTTCATGCGTCGCGAACCTGTAGTGGATATTTGGATCGTTAAGCGTTCCGATATACGAGGAATGTCACCAGACGAGAAGTTGATTCTACAGCGACTTGATAATAAAGATTACCGAACAACAAAGGGTTACGGCTATTTACGCAAAAAGTGGCGTCAATATGAACAAAAAATGCTCGATGAAAACGAGATTATGTCTTGGGGAGGTGACCAAAAAAATGAGTGAAGAAACAAAAACATTTTCTCCACAGCAAAAAGAAGCGCTCGTTCACTTGCTGTTTCAACTAGCCGATGATGACTTTCTCTTTTCTTATCGAGGCGCTGAATGGCTTGGATTAGCTCCTCATATTGAAGAAGACGTGGCGTCAGCATCCATTAGCCAAGATAGCATGGGACATGCGACGATGTTCTATCAGCTTTTACAAGAGCTGGACCTTGGAAAAGCGGATCATTTGGCACATGCTCGTCCAGCTTCGGAACGAAAGAATAGCATTTTAGTAGAGAGAGTGAATGGGCCAGGTCATTATATGGATGGCGCCGAGTACGATTGGGCTTATGCTGTTGTGCGAAGCTACTTTTATACGCAGGCAAAGAAAGTAAAAATTGAATCGTTAAAGCAAAGCACGTACGCACCTCTAAAAGAAGTAGCGGTACGAGTGAATATGGAGCTTTACTATCATCTGCTTCACTGGAAAACATGGTTTGTACAGCTTCTGACCACAACAGAAGAAGCGAAAAAGCGCATGTTAAAAGCGATCCAAATGGTCATGGACGACTGGAATGATACGTTCTCATTTGGTGATCATGCTGACGTTATGCACCAGGCGGGCCTTATTGAAGAAGCGAAGTCCCTGGAACAGAGGTGGCTAAACGCTCTTGATCCCGTGTTGACGTCTGTAGGAGTGACGTTACCTGCCCCTGCATCTCTGTCTCCTTTAAACGGACGAAGCGGTCAGCATTCCGATGATTTAGCAGAAGCGCTAGCAACGCTAGGGGAAGTTTACAACACTGACCCCGCCGCTTCTTGGTAAGAACTAATCATAGAAAAAGAGGTGTGAAGAATGATAGCACCCTTACCACTCACAAAAGAGCAAGTGCTACTTGCGTTAGAAGACGTAAAAGACCCTGAAATTAATACGGTTAGCGTCATTGATTTAGGAATGGTCGAGAAGGTCACGATTCAGCAGTCGAATGTTGAGATCGATATTTTACCGACATTTCTAGGGTGTCCAGCGCTAGAAATCATTAAAACCAATATCGTCAACGCTGTAAAAGCGATTCATGGCGTAGGGCAAGTAAAAGTAGCGTTTATTTACGCTCCCCCGTGGACCTCTGATCGCATTACCGAAAAAGGACGAGAAGGATTAAAGGCTTTTGGAATTGCGCCTCCACCGGTTTACCTGGAAGAGGATGGTTCTTGGCATATAGATTGTCCGTACTGTGGTTCAACATACGTGACGATGGAAAACATCTTTGGCCCGACAGCATGTAGAAGCATTTTGTATTGTAGAAGCTGTAAAAATCCATTTGAGGCAATGAAGCCAATTTCAAATCTAATGTAAAGTGAGGAAAACAGACATGGTTAAATTAATCGCGCTATACAAACATCCACAAAACAAAGAGGAGTTCGACAAGCACTATTTTGAGACACATGGTCCAATTACTGCAAAAATTCCAGGACTACGCAAAATGGACGTGACAAAAATTGTTGGCTCTCCAATGGGTGGCGAAGGCGATTACTACTTAATGTGTGAAATGTATTATGACGACCATGAATCATTAAAGCAAGGAATGCGTTCTGCAGAAGGAAAAGCATCTGGGAAAGATTTAATGGGCTTTGCGGCTGAGCTTGTCACGCTCATGATTGGTGAAGAAGTCGAGTAAATGCACCCCGTTCATTTTCAACTATTCACTAGGCTTTCTTCGGAAAGCCTAGTATTACAAAATGATAGGGAGGAACTATTCATATGTTTGAAACCATTCGTTACGAAGTAAAAGACGGCGTAGCATGGATTCGGTTAAATCGTCCAGATAAGCTAAACGCTTTTATTGCAAAAATGAACCATGAAATAAAGGATGCGATCGAAGAGTCTTCGATACATAATGATGTGCGTTGCATTGTCATCACAGGTGAAGGTCGCGCATTCTGTTCTGGTCAGGATTTATCAGAAGTTGACGAATCGATGGATCATGGGCAAGTGCTACGTGAGCACTACGGTCCAATGATGCTTGAGATGATGAAATGTGAAAAACCGATAATCGCAGCCGTGAATGGTGTGGCTGCTGGTGCAGGCTTCAGTCTTGCGCTTGCCTGCGATTTTCGAATTGCATCTGAAAAGTCAAGCTTCCTAAATGCGTTCGTTCATGTAGGGCTCATACCTGATTCCGGAAACCTCTACTATTTAACAAGATTAGTAGGAAAAGCAAAGGCAGCAGAGCTTTCAATCCTAGGCGAGAAGATTCCAGCCGATCAGGCGATGCAAATGGGACTTGTGACAAAGGTAGTGTCAGCGGATGCGTTGCAATCCGAAGTAGAACAGTTTGCTTTAAGGCTAGCGAAGATGCCAACAAAAGCAATTGGCTTAATTAAACGTCATTTGCAATTTGCTGATGAGCTATCCTTTGAATCCTATCTTGAAAAAGAAGCAGATGGTCAGCGTGCAGCAGGACGCACTGCCGATCATCGTGAAGGTGTTCATGCTTTTTTAGAAAAACGAAAACCAACGTTTACAGGAAGATAAAAGGAGTGTGTCTAATATGTCGACAGTTCAAAATCCAGCAGTAGAAAAGCCAGTGATGAAACGGAATTTTTATCATTTAATTATTAACGGTGAAAAAGTCGAAAGCAGCAATCATGGCACGTTTAAAACATACAATCCAGCTACTGGAGAGGTTATTGCGGAAGTAGCAAAAGCGACAAAGGACGATGCTGAAAAAGCTGTTCAAGCGGCACGAAATGCCTTTGATCACGGCAAGTGGAAAAAGTACCCGATTAATAAACGTTCTCGTATCATTAATAAAATTGCTTCGATTATGCGCGCCCGTTTCAATGAGCTTGTTGAGCTAGAGATTTTAGATACAGGAAAATCTCTTCAAGCGGCACAAGGGCAAGTCATGCAGGCAATCGAGGACTTTGAATTTTACGCTGGTGCGATTGTTGCGCATCGTGGCACGGTAAATTCAGTTCCAGGTCAGTTCCATAACTATACGGAGAAAGAGCCGGTAGGAGTGTGTGCTCAAATCATTCCGTGGAACTATCCGCTCATGATGGCAGCTTGGAAGGTGGCACCTGCTATTGCTGCAGGATGTTCAGTCGTCGTAAAACCAGCTACCCTTACACCGCTAACGGCGATTGTTTTAGGGGAAATCTGCCTAGAAGCTGGTGTTCCAGAAGGTGTTGTTAATATTGTTCCTGGTTCTGGTGCTGACGTTGGGAACTATTTAGTGGAGCATAAAAATGTTGATAAAGTAGCCTTCACTGGCTCTACACCAATTGGTAAAAACATTATGGAGCGTGCATCGCAAACGTTAAAACGCGTTACGCTTGAGCTTGGTGGGAAATCACCTAATATCGTGTTTGAAGATGCGGATCTAGATGCAGCTGTTGATGGTTCATTATTTGGGATTTTTTACAACACCGGTCAATCGTGTGAGGCTCGCTCTCGCTTGTACGTTCACGAGGATATCTACGATGAGTTTGTGAGCAAGTTCGTCGAAAAAACGAAAAAGCTAAAGCTTGCGAATCCTTTTGATAAAGATACGCACATTGGGGCAATTATTGATCAAGGTCAGTTAGATGTGATCGATGGATATGTAAAATCAGCGATCGAAGACGGTGCGACGATTTTAGCAGGCGGAAAACCAGCAAAAGTAGAAGGGTTTGAAAATGGCTTCTGGTATGAGCCAACTGTAATTGTCGATGTGAATCATGATATGAAGGCCGTGAAGGAAGAAATCTTTGGTCCGGTCGTTGTGATGATGAAGTTTAAAGATGAAAAAGAAGCGATCAAGCTTGCGAATGATACGGAATATGGACTTGGATCTGCGCTTTGGACGAAGGATGGAGCTCGTGCGACACGCGTTGGGAACCAAATTCAAGCAGGTATTGTGATGGTCAACTGTCCGTTCTCAGCTTTTCCAGGCACGCCGTTTGGGGGCTACAAGCAGTCAGGATTCGGTCGTGAGCTTTGCGTGGAAACACTCGATTTATATACAGAAACAAAAAGTATTATCTCGTATTACGGAAGCCGTCCATTAAATCCGTTCGGCGTATAACATGATTTAACAATGAGTACGAAGCGTTCGTCTTTAAGAGAACCATTCGTACTCATTTTCATAAGGGAAAAGGAGCGGATGTTCATGATTAATCATATCGTAGTGGTCGGATCAGGTGTGATGGGACGAGGAATTGCCTATGTTGGTGCACTAGGAGGATATACGGTTACGTTAGTTGACGTAAACGATGAAGCACTTAAAAAGGCGAAGGATGAAATCGAAAGCATTTTTGAAAAGGGATTGTCTCGTCAAAAATTAACGATTCAACAGGTAGACGAATCAAAGAAGAATTTATTTTATTCCACCAATTTGAGTCATGCAGTTAGCGGAGCGGACTTAGTAATTGAAGCTGTCCCGGAAAAAGAAGAAATCAAAAAACAAGTGTTTGAAACACTTGAGGAACATGCGCCTGAGCACTGCTTTTTTGCGACAAATACATCTACAATGAGCCCAACAGAGATTGCGTCCTATGCAAATCGTCCTGAAAAAACCATTGCGATGCACTTTTTCAATCCTGTACATAAAATGCCTCTCGTTGAAATTATTCGAGGGTTAGAGACAAGTGATGAAACGGCACAGGTTATTAAAGAGGTAGCGGAAAAAATGGGCAAAGAAACGGTCGTGATTAACGAATTTCCTGGCTTTGTGACAAGCCGTATCAGCGCTTTAGTAGGCAATGAAGCGTTTTATATGCTTCAAGAAGGGCTCGGATCTCCAGAAGATATTGATAAGGCGATTAAGCTAGGACTGAACTATCCGATGGGACCATTTGAACTCGTGGATCTTGTTGGGCTTGACGTTCGTTTAAATAACCTCCGCTACCTGCATAAAAAGCTAGGGGAGAAATACCGTCCTGCACCGCTTCTTGAGCAATACGTAAAAGCAGGGAGATTAGGCAGAAAAACCGGAAAAGGAATTTATGATTACACGACTACCGAGAAAGAGATGATGAAAAAATGAGAGAAGTCGTCATTGTTGATGCGGTTCGCACACCGATTGGTCGCTACAAAGGAGGGTTAAAAGACGTTCGTCCGGATGATTTAGGAGCGGTTGTCATTAAAGCGCTTCTTGATCGTAATCCTAACCTTCCTGCTGATCAGATTGAAGAAGTTGTATTTGGTAATGCCAATCAGGCAGGTGAAGATAACAGGAACGTTGCCCGTATGTCAGCATTGCTAGCAGGACTGCCGACTTCTGTGGCTGGTACGACAATTAATCGTCTATGCGGATCTGGACTCGATGCAGTTATGTATGCAGCGAGAGCGATTGCGGTTGGCGAAGGTGATATGTACATTGCCGGTGGTACAGAAAGCATGACTCGCGCTCCGTTTGTGATGGCAAAACCAAGCAAAGATTTTCCGCGTGGCAATATGGAAATGTATGATACGACGATCGGCTGGCGTTTTACAAATGCGAAGTTAGAAAAAATGCACGGAGCGGATTCAATGCCGCAAACGGCTGAAAACGTTGCAAAGCGCTTTAACGTGTCACGAAGCGATCAGGATCAGTTTGCGTTTGAAAGTCAGCAGCGAGCCAAAAAAGCGATGGAGACGAATCGCTTTGCAGATGAGTTAGTGGCAGTTACGTATAGAGATCGAAAAGGAAACGAGGTTGTGGTTGATAGGGATGAGCATCCTCGACCAGATACGACGCTAGAAAAGCTAGGTAAGCTAGCGCCTATTTTCCAAGACGGGACGATTACGGCCGGAAATGCTTCAGGAGTTAATGACGGTGCTTCTGCTTTGCTTGTTATGAGCAGAGAAAAAGCCGAGGAGCTAGGGTTAAAGCCGCTAGCAAAATACGTTGTAGGAGCAACAGCTGGACTTGAGCCGTCTATTATGGGAATAGGTCCTGTCTTTTCAACGAGAAAAGCGCTGCAACGTGCAAAGTTGACCGTAAACGACTTAGGTCTAGTGGAGCTGAATGAGGCGTTTGCATCTCAATCGTTAGAATGCATTCGTCAGCTTGAGCTTGATCGAGAGAGAGTGAACGTCAACGGTGGGGCAATTGCCTTCGGTCATCCGCTCGGTGCAAGCGGAGCGCGAATTTTAACGACGCTTGTTCATGAGATGAAAAAACAGTGCGTTCAATACGGTCTTGCGACAATGTGTGTAGGGGTAGGACAAGGAATTTCGATGATTGTAGAGAACGTTGAGGAATCAATTTAGAGAAGAATTGTCACAGAAGAACGTGCAGTATTAATAAAGACGATAAGGCGGATTGGATCGACCAGGAAGGAATCCAGCCAATCCGCTCCCTTTTTCCGTATTTTTAATTGTTGCGACAATTGTGAAGTATCAGATATGATAATAATAGATTTTTAGTTATTCAGCGGAAACAAGGTGCTGTACACATGGAAAGAGTGAATGCAAATGAGTACGAATACACAATCAATGATTTTTACAATTTACGGTGATTATATTCGCCATTATGGCAACAAAATCTGGATTGGAAGCTTGATTGGGTTGCTTAAGGAGTTTGGACATAATGAGCAGGCTGTTCGCGTGGCCGTTTCGCGTATGATGAAGCAAGGTTGGGTAGAGTCTGAAAAGCAGGGAAACAAAAGCTACTATTTCTTAACTCCACGTGGTGTGACGAGAATGGAAGAAGCAGCCAGACGAATATTTAAGCTAAATCCACATCAGTGGGATGGAAAGTGGCGTATGGTCATTTACAGCATTCCCGAAGATAAGCGGCAAATTCGCGATGAGTTTAAAAAAGAGCTTCTCTGGAGCGGATTTGGAAGCTTTTCAAGCGGCTGCTGGATTTCTCCGAACAATCTAGACAAAGAAGTGAATCTGCTACTCGATAAATATGATATTAAACCGTACGTGGACTTTTTCCTGATGGAATACAAAGGACCGAGCGAAAGCCAATCTCTTGTCGAGCGAAGCTGGTCGCTAGGTGAAATTGAAGAAAAGTACGAGCAGTTTATTACAACTTACAGCAAGCGCTACATCGTTCATCAAAGTATGATGCAAAGCGGCGAGATGACAGATGCAGAATGCTTCGTCGAACGAACAAACATCGTTCATGAATACCGGAAATTTTTGTTCGTTGATCCCGGGTTACCGGAGGAACTTTTGCCATCTCCGTGGAACGGCAATCATGCCTCACTGCTGTTTAGTCAGTATTATAAGCTTTTAGCGGAGCCTGCTAATCGGTTCTTTGAGGAGATTTTTCAAGAAGGAAATGATCTGAAGCAAAAGGATCAGCGCTATGATGCAAGCTATCATCCGCTAATTAGTGAACAGCGAACGAGAGATTAATAGAAAAGCCCTCCTGTTGGAGGGCTTTTCTATTAATCAAGGATTTCCTTAAACTCAATGCCCTTTTGAACATAGGTGCTAATGGAAAGGTTAATAAGCTCCACGTCTTTGTCGCCAATCTCCCGGACGACTTTTCCTGGAGAGCCTACGACAAGGGAGCGAGGAGGAATCTTTTTACCAGAAGGAATGAGCGTATTGGCACCAATAATGCATTCTTCTCCGATTTCTGCCCCGTCTAAAATAGTAGAACCCATTCCAATGATCGAGCGCTTGCCGACCTTACAACCGTGAAGAATAACGTTATGACCAACCGTGACGTCGTCTTCAATGAAAACAGGAGATCCTTCAAATAAGTGAATCGTGGCGTTGTCTTGAATGCTACAACGTTTTCCAATCACAATCGCATCTTCATCTCCGCGTAGAACGGCATTGAACCATACTGTTGACTGTTCTCCGATGGTAATATCTCCAATTAAATAAGCGCCTGGTGCCACAAAGACGCTCTCATGAATGCGAGGCGTATGTTCTTTATATGAAATAAGCATTGAAATCCTCCTTTTTAAATTTTCTTAATTGTTTTTCTTTTTACTCTATTATAACATTATTAAAAAGGGGAGGGGTAAAAGTGAAACATGTTTTAGAAAAATTTGGTCTAATCTATCCAATTATTCAAGGTGGGATGGGGAACATTAGTAACGCCCCGCTAGCAGCGGCAGTATCAAATGCAGGAGGACTTGGTACGGTCGGGTGCGGAACGATGACTCCAGAAGAGGTAGAAGGCATTATTTTAGAAACAAGGCGTAAAACAGAAAAGCCGTTTGCAATAAATATTCCTATTACAGTAACACCGTATCTAAACGAAATGATTCATCTGGTGATCAAGCATCAAATTCCGGTCGTTTCGTTATCGGCTGGAAACCCAGCGCCGTTTATCTCTATGTTTCATGAGCATGGGATACACGTCATTGCTGTGATCGCCTCGGTCAAACATGCAAAAAAAGCAGAGGAAGCAGGCGCTGATTTGCTAGTAGCTGAAGGATATGAAGCAGCTGGAATTAACTCTAGTCTGGAGCTAACGACGTTTACACTTATTCCACAAATTGTGCAGCAAGTGAAGGTTCCGGTCTTTGCAACAGGAGGAATTGGTGACGGAAAAGGGCTTGCGGCTGCTCTCATGCTCGGAGCAAGCGGTGTACAAATGGGTACGCGATTAATTGCAACGAAAGAGTCCCCTGTTCATAATACGTATAAGAAAGGATTAATAGAGGCAGCCGATACGGATACGGTGATTGTCGGACGGTCTGTTGGTAAAGTCAGAAGGGTGCTAAAAAACTCGTATGTTCATAAACTAGTGAAAAACGAACAGCATGGCATAACTAGTGAGCAGTATCAGGAGTTAACATCGGAAGCACAGCATGTTGAAGGGGCAATGAAAGGTGACTTTGAAAACGGATTTGTAAACAGTGGGCAAATAGCAGGACTTATTTCCAGCACGCCAACTGTTCAGCAGTTGTTTGACGAAATGATGGATGAAGCGAAGCAACAAATGATGAAAAGATTGCAAGAGCTCGGCTCATTTTCTTTATAACGATACTCCTTTTTACAGGGAGTATTTTTTATTTGTGGATGAAAATCAGAAACATTTATTTTAGGGACACATGCATATTTATAATATGAAGAAAATCATCATAAAAATTATTCAAAACATAACAAAAACAAGCATGAATTTATTCATTTTGTTATGTTGTAAATGTTTTTGATAAGGTAATATTAAAAGTGAATTGTTTTCTGAATAATTTAATTAATCTAATTAAAAAGATAATTTTTAGCGATGAAAGGGTGAGAACATGAAACGCGGAATGAAGGTGGGAGATGTAGCAACAGTGGTGGCAACAGTCACGGCCGAGCAATTTGCTCAGTTTGAAGGAAGTGTCGTACATCCAGCATACTCAACGGTTTCAATGGTGTATCACATGGAATGGGCCTCACGTAAAATCATTTTGCCTTTCTTAGAAGACGGTGAGGAAGGGATCGGCGCGGCTGTTTCAGTTAAGCACATAGCACCGACAGGAGAAGGAACGACTGTGACAGTAGTGGCGACCGTAACGGAAATTAAGGGAAGCATTATTGTGACGAAAGTAGAGGCGCGAAATGAGCGGGGGTTAATTGGGGTGGGGGAAGTGAAACAAGCAATTTTACCAAAAGCAGATATTCAGCAAAAACTCCTTGAGTCCATTCAATAATTCTACGAATATGTAAAACTAATTATGTAAGCGTTTTCTTTTTAGGAGGAGCATAAGAGATGATTAAACATATAGGGTACGAACAAGAAACGTTGTTAGATAAAATGCATGGTCATGAGCAGATTGTTTTTTGTAATGATCCATCGACTGGTTTACGAGCAATCATTGCGATTCATAATACAACGCTTGGTCCAGCGCTCGGTGGGTGTCGCATGTTTCCTTACAGTTCAATGGATGAGGCGTTAGAGGATGTTCTTCGTTTATCACGAGGAATGACGTATAAGTGTGCGGCTGCAGATGTTGATTTTGGTGGCGGGAAAGCCGTCATCATCGGTGATCCTTTGAAAGATAAGTCCCCTTCATTATTTCGGGCTTTCGGCCAATTTGTCGATTCGTTAAATGGTCGATTCTATACAGGAACAGACATGGGAACGTCCATGGAGGATTTTATTTCAGCCTCGAAAGAAACAAACTGCATTGTTGGCGTTCCAGAAGCGTACGGAGGAGGAGGGGATTCCTCTGTTCCAACAGCTCTTGGCGTTGTGTATGGGTTAAGAGCGACGAACAAAGTTGTCTTTGGAACAGATGATTTGGCAGGTCGAACCTACATTATTCAAGGACTTGGCAAAGTAGGATACAAGGTGGCTGAGCAATTGCTAGAAGCAGGTGCTGATTTGTATGTGAGTGATATTAACGAAGAGGCTGTAAAAGGAATTCAAGCACGAGCAAAAGAGCTTGGAGGAACAGCACAATTTCTTGAAAAAAACGACGTATACAAAGCTGAAGCAGATGTATTTGTTCCATGTGCGTTCGGAGGAATTATAAACGATGACACAATCGATCAACTAAAAGTCAAAGCGGTGGCTGGCTCAGCAAACAACCAGCTGTTACTCCAAAAGCACGGTGAGGCGTTAAAGAAAAAAGGTATTTTATATGCTCCTGATTACATCGTAAATGCAGGTGGACTCATTCAAGTAGCTGATGAGCTTTATACGTACAACAAAGAGCGCGTGTTAGCGAAAACGAAATCCATTTATACGTCACTACTGGAAATTTACAAACAGGCAGATCTAGATGATATCACCACGAGCCAAGCAGCGGATCGCTTCTGTGAAAAACGTATTCAAGATCGCAAGGAGCATAACAGCTTTTTTACGCACACGAAACGCCCAAAATGGGAGATTCGCAAATAATTTTTTATGAGGTGATAAGATGACGTCAGAATTCTCAATGTTTCAAGTTATCGGTGAAAATGGCCAATTAATTGATGAACGCTACAAACAAGATATGACAGAAGACCTGATCAAAACGTTTTATTATCATATGCTTCGCATTCGTACGTTTGATCGTAAAGCAATAAGCCTTCAAAGACAGGGACGCATTGGAACATATGCCCCGTTCGAAGGGCAGGAAGCCTCACAGGTTGGAAGTGCACTCGCACTTGGCAAGGATGATTGGGTATTTCCTACGTATCGTGACCACGGCGCAACGTTAACCTTTGGCGCGAATATGGCACGCACGTATTTATATTGGAACGGACGCGTTGAAGGATGTGTACCGGAAGAAGGGAAAAAAATCTTTCCTCCTGCTGTACCAATTGCAACGCAGCTTCCGCATGCGGCAGGTGCGGCGATGGCAGAGCAACGCAAAGGAACGAAAAATGCTGCGATTGCGTACTTTGGTGACGGTGCGACGTCAGAGGGTGACTTTCATGAAGGTCTCAACTTTGCGAGCGTGTTTAAAGCACCTGTCATTTTCTTTAATCAAAACAATGGGTTCGCCATTTCGGTTCCCATTCAAAAACAAATGAATTCGGATACGATTGCCCAAAAAGCAGTGGCTTACGGGATACCGGGTGTCCGTGTGGACGGAAACGACATTTTTGCCGTGTATTTTCAAGTAAAAGAAGGCTTAGAACGGGCGCGGAACGGAGAAGGACCTACGCTCATTGAAGCAATGACGTGGAGATACGGCGCGCATACGACCGCAGATGATCCTACGAAGTATCGTGATCAATCAGACAGCACATTAATTCGTGAAACGAGAGATCCACTGATGCGCCTTGAGCGTTATATGAAGGTCCATGATTTATGGGATGAAAAGTGGATGGAAACGATTGAACAAGAGATAGCGAGTGAAATAGACAGCGCGGTAAAAGAAATGGAAAGCTATCCACCGCCAAATGTTCATGATTTATTCGATTATACGTTTGAAAAACCGACCTGGACAATTGCTAAGCAAAAAGAGGATTATCTTCAATTTAGTAGGAGGGAAGGGTGATGGTAATGAATATGGATCGTCACGCAGACAGTAGCACGAAAACAAAGCAGCTAACGCTTGTTCAAGCGGTAACGGATGGTCTTCGAACAATGCTTGAAGAAGATGATCGTATCCTACTTCTTGGAGAAGACATCGGTAAAAATGGTGGTGTGTTCCGCGCAACAGAAGGCTTGCAGGAGCAATTCGGGGAAGATCGTGTCATTGATACGCCGCTTAGTGAATCAGGCATTATTGGAACGTCCGTTGGGCTTGCGGTTAATGGCTTTAAACCGGTGGCAGAAATGCAGTTTTTAGGGTTTATTTATCCAGCCTACGAGCAAATTATGACGCACGTCTCACGAATTCGAATGCGCACGATGGGAAGATATACGGTTCCAATGGTCATTCGTGCCCCGTATGGAGCGGGCATTCACGCACCGGAAATTCATTCAGATAGCGTTGAAGCATTGTTCACGCATATGCCGGGCATTAAGGTCGTTTGCCCATCTTCTGCTTACGATGCGAAGGGACTTTTAATTGCCGCGATTGAAGATCCAGATCCTGTTTTATTTTTAGAATCCATGAAAATTTACCGTGCCGTTCGTGATGAAGTTCCAGAAGGAAAGTATACGGTTGAGATCGGAAAAGGGAAAAAGCTAAAAGACGGAGATGACGTAACGATTATCGCATGGGGAGCTATGATTCCGGTTGCGATGAAGGCAGCGGAAGAAGCTGAAAAGCAAGGGATAACAGCGGACGTCATCGATCTGCGTACCCTCTATCCAATTGATAAGGATATCATTGCGGAATCTGTTCAAAAGACGGGCCGAGCGGTCATCGTCCATGAAGCGCACGAAACAGGAGGACTTGGAAATGACTTAATTTCCATTATTAATGATACGTCGTTTCTTTATATGAAATCACCCATTGAACGTGTCACAGGGTTTGACGTGCCTGTTCCATTCTTTGCACTCGAAGAACATTACTTACCAACACCTCAGCGTGTACTAAAGGCTATCGAAAAAGTCGTTCATTTTTAGGAGGGGAATACATTGGTTGAAGTGAAGCTTCATGATATTGGAGAAGGAATGACAGAAGGAGAAATTATTCATTATTTAGTAAAAGTGGGCGATACGGTGAAGGTGGATCAGCCCCTTGTCGAAGTACAGACTGATAAAATGGTCGCGGAGCTTCCGTCCCCAGCTGCTGGGAAAGTGAAAGACATTATGGTGGATTGCGGAAAAACCGTTTCAGTTGGTACGACGCTAATCGTGTTAATGGGAGAAGAACGCGACGAAAGAGTGGTCGAGGCTACACCTGTTAGTCAATCACCGTCCACGTCAGTTAGCGTTAAACCTCAAGCGGAAGCTCCTGTAAAAGGTGCTCGAAAGACCATTATTGCTGCCCCTTACACGAGGAAAATCGCTCGTGAATTTGGCGTCGATATTAACGAAATCACAGGAACTGGTCCAGTCGGACGAATTACTGTGAAAGATATTTATGATTTTGTGAAAGAACGAGATCAAAAAGCAGCACCTGCTGTCGAAAAAGAAAATGTACCTCAAGACCCTACACCAGCACCTAACGCTCATCAAGAAAAAGAACCGGTCGCTCAGCACGATGTGATTCCGTTTAGAGGCCGCCGCAAACAAATCGCGAAAAAAATGACGCAGTCACTTTATACGATTCCTCACGTTACTCATTTTGAAGAAGTCGATTTAACCGAGCTTCTTTCATACCGAACGAATTTGAAGACGATGGATATTCATCTTTCAGCTGTTGCCTTCTTCATAAAAGCATTAACCGTTTCATTAAAACAATTTCCAGTCTTCAATGCGAAGCTAGATGAAGACAACGAAGTCATTCGGTTGGAAAAGGAATATAATATTGGAATTGCAACAGATACGGAGGACGGTTTAATTGTTCCTGTTATTCACCGGGCAGATCAGCTGTCTATACGTGAACTGCATACAAAGCTAAAGGACCTGACGAAAAGAGCAAAAGAAGGAGCGCTTACGGTTGCTGATTTGAGAGGGGGCACGTTCACGATTAGCAATGTTGGCCCGCTCGGAAGCGTAGGAGCCACTCCAATTATTAATCATCCTGAAACGGCGCTTGTCGCATTTCACAAAACAAAGAAAATGCCTGTAGTGATGGAAAATGATGAAATTGCGGTACGTTCGATGATGAACATGTCGATGTCCTTTGATCATCGTGTAGCGGACGGAGGAACAGCCGTTGCGTTTACGAATCGCTTCAAGCAATTAATGGAAAACCCTTTGCTGTGGCCGGTTGAGTTAATTTAAGCATGTACAAACGTTCGTAACTCCTATAAGATGTATAGGAGTTACGAGTATTACATACTCAGTAACGATCAAGATAAAGGAGGACAAGCAATGGAGGATTCATCACTTCAAAAGAAGCTACTTCCACGACATATAAGCTTAATGGCCATGGGCGGTGCGATCGGTACAGGCGTGTTTAAGGGAAGCTCTGAAACCGTCTCGCTAGCAGGACCTGGGGTCATTTTTACGTATATTTTTGCGGGGCTTCTTTTATTAGTTGTTATGGGATCAATTGCAGAGATGGCGATTGTCTATCCAAATACAAATATGAAAGGGTTCGTGCAAAAGGCATTTGGAAAACGAACGTCGTTTGTGATCGGCTGGATGTACTGTTTTATGTGGCTTGCCGTCTGTATTATCGAGGTTGTCGTTGCCGGAAGCTTTTTACAGTACTGGCTCCCGTCGATTCCACTTTGGATTTTGAGTCTGGCTTGTGCAGTTGTCATTATTGGAATTAACACAATGAATGTGAAAAAATACGGAGAGTTTGAGTTTTGGTTTGCTGGAATTAAAATTGGCATGATTATGGTGTTTATCGTGCTAGGAGCCTGTATTCTATTCGGAATTATCCCAAGCAACGGTTCAAACTACATGCAAAACTTTACGGCGCACGGCGGGTTTTTCCCGAACGGCTGGATGTCGATTTTTTCTGCGCTATTAATTGTGATGTTCTCTTACGGGGGATCAGAGCTAATTGGCGTCACGGTAACAGAAGCACAGGACGCAGAGCGGGTGTTACCAAAAGTGATTAAAAGCTTTATTTTCAGAATAGTGCTATTTTACACGCTGCCAATTTTGATTATTTGCGGATTAATTCCGTGGGATAAGCTGGGTGATCAAGCGAGTCCATTTGTTCAAGTCCTAGCAACAACAGGCTTGCAAGGAGCCTCTCATATTATGAACGCCATTTTAATTACGGCTGTTTTATCGGCTGCCAACTCTGGTATTTACGGATGTACGCGAATGATGCATTCACTTGCTCAAGATGGTGAAGCACCAAAGGCGCTTGCAAAGGTATCTAAAAGTGGTGTGCCGGTTTATGGGCTTCTCATTAGTGGGGTCGTCTTAATTTGTGGTTCGATGATTGCGTACTTTGCGCAAAATAACGTATTTACCATTTTAATGGCCTTTCCAGGATTCGTTGTATCATTGGTATGGATCAGCATTTGTTTGGCACAGCTTAAGCTTCGCCCGACCTATGGGAAAATGCCAAGCTTTAAAATTTGGGGCTTTCCATACATTACGGCCATCACAGCGCTTATTCTAACAGGCATTTGTATTATGTTCTTATTTAATGAGGAGAACCGCGTTAGTATCATTACGTGTCTGATTTTGCTTGCTGTTTTAGTGTTACTATCCATCTTTAAATTTAGACATACAGATGAGAAGCATACAAATACAACAGAAGAAAAAATGGGTTAACGGTTTACTCGGCAAAAGGAGCAGGTACTCACACCTGCTCCTTGTTTTTGTTAATCAAACGAACGGAATTTTTCCTCTACATAAGGCATTGTAGACGGAACGGATACAGTGGTCATTTCTGGATATTGAAAAGCTGTCAGAGCACCACCAAACACAGCTCCGGTATCAATATTGATCGTATTGTTCATCTGTCTAGGCGTTTTGACTGGTGTATGACCGTACACCACAAAGGAATCACCGCTATAATCTTTTGCCCAATCCCTTCGAATCGGCATTCCTTTTTCATCGGTTTCACCTGTAATGTCCCCGTATAAAACGAACGTTCTCACCTTTTTGTCATAGCGTCCAATATAGCGCTCACGAATTCCTGCGTGAGCGATGATGAGCTTTTGGTCAAACAATTCCACGTAAAGAGGCGCCTTTTCATACAGTTCTGTAAACATGTGTTTAATTTTTTTCTTTTCAGCAGGTGAACTGCCTTCATATTCTGCAACCGTTGTTTCAAGTCCGTGCTTGTGCTGTACTTTATTTCCTTGAAAAAAGCGATAAAGCTTATCGCAGTGATTGCCCGGTGCGTAGAAGGCGATCTTTTTTTCTAGGACGAGCTGGTATACGATGCGAATGATTTTAAGTGAGTGTGGTCCTCTGTCTGTTAAATCCCCCACAAAGGCGAGCTGACGTCCGTTTGGATGAATAGGGAGGCCGCTTTCCCACATATAGCCCAGCTTTGTCGTAAGCTCTCTAAATTCTTGATAGCAGCCGTGAATATCGCCGATAATATCAATTTTCATTTGGATAACACCTACAGTATGAGTATTTTCGTTTGAAACGATAACTTGTTATTAAAATAACACATTTTTTGTGCAAACTATTCATAAGACGAGTCGTTTTGTTTTAAAAAGCAAGGGGTAGGAGCAGAAGATAAAGGCGTTTTTCCTCATTTGAGTAGTTAAAGGTTGAAACAAACAGCGTTTCATAATAAAGTAGAGGGAGTTTTTTTGAGAGGAGGAGGAAGCAATGAGTGAACAAGGAAAGGAAATGAACGAAGCCCAGCTGAACGTTCATCTTCTAGAGCTATTGGATTTAGAAGCGATTGATGATTTTCGTGATGAGTTTTTGGAGATGCACCCATATGATCAAGCGAAATTTTATATGCTGCTTATTCCTGAACAGCGCCAAAAGTTGTATCAATTTCTATCGCCTGAAGAAATGGCAGAGGTGTTTGAAAATCTAGAGATTCCTGAAGAGAATTACCAAGAGCTTCTATCTGAAATGCACCCGACGTTTGCGGCAGACATGCTTGGTGAAATGTATGCCGATGATGCGGTGGATGTGTTAAATGAGCTAGACAAAGAGCAGGTAGCGAGTTATCTGACCATCATGGACGGTGAGTCAGCACAAGAAATTAAAGATCTGCTTCACTACGAGGAGGATACGGCAGGAAGCATCATGACGACGGAATATGTGGCGATTCGTTCACATCAAACCGTTCGTTCTGCGATGCAAATTCTCCGAAAAGAAGCGCCTGATGCAGAAACAATCTACTATATCTTTGTTATCGATGAAGAAAAGAAGCTAGTGGGCGTCGTTTCTCTCCGTGATCTCATTGTTTCTGACGAAGAGACGATGATCTCTGACATTATGAATGAGCGTGTCGTCTCAGCCTCTGTTGCAGATGATCAAGAAATTGTAGCGAAAACCATGCGTGATTATAACTTCCTAGCCATCCCTGTTGTTGATTTTCAAAAGCATCTGTTAGGGATTATTACAGTCGATGACGTGTTAGATGTTATTGATGAAGAAGCATCTGAAGATTATTCAAAACTTGCCGGTGTCAGCGACGTTGAATCGATGAATACGAGTTCGCTACAGTCGGCTAAAAAGCGGCTGCCTTGGCTTGTTATTCTCCTGTTTTTAGGAATGATGACTGCGAGTCTAATTGGCCATTTTGAAGATACGTTAAATAAAGTAGCAATCTTAGCCGTATTTATACCATTGATTGCAGGGATGTCAGGTAATACGGGAACACAGGCGCTAGCCGTTGCGGTCAGAGGGCTTGCGACAGGTGATATTGAGCGGGAAGGAATTTGGAAGATGATCATGCGTGAGCTTGGTACAGGATTAATCGTTGGTACATCCTGCGGAATCCTTGTAACGGGTGTGGTATACGTATGGCAACATGACTTTTTTCTGGGACTGCTCGTTGGGATTTCCATTTTTGCTACGCTGATCGTGGCAACACTTGCGGGTGCACTTGTTCCGATGCTAATGCACCGCCTTAAAATTGACCCTGCGGTAGCTTCAGGACCATTTATTACAACGCTAAATGATTTACTTAGTATTTTGATCTACTTTGGTCTTGCTACAACCTTTATGAGCTACCTTCAGAAATAAACGTGCAACCTAGATTATACACAAAGAGGAGGAATAAAAATGAACCATGACGCATCCATTACATCACTTGTAATTGTCGTTATTGCCGCATTTTTAACGCCTATTTTACTTCATCGCTTTAAGTTGAGGATCCTGCCTGTGGTAGTAGCTGAAATTATCATGGGCTTAATTATTGGTAAAAGCGGGCTTGACATAGTGAAGCCCGATATGTGGATTGAAACGTTATCAAGCCTAGGCTTTATTTTTCTCATGTTTTTAAGCGGGCTAGAAATTGATTTTTCAGCCTTTGCTGGAAATAAGAAAAAAGAAAAGCTTCCGAGCGGAAAAGAAGCACCAAACGCTTTTTCGGCAGCACTGATTGTTTTTATGGCAATTTTCATCGTGTCACTGGCACTGTCTTATCTGTTCGTTTGGGCAGGCTTTATTGAAAATGCCTTTTTAATGACGTTAATTATTTCGACCATCTCTCTTGGGGTCGTTGTTCCGACATTAAAAGAAGAACAGATCATGAAAAGCTCCATTGGGCAAACCATTCTGTTAATTGCCGTTATTGCGGATTTAGTCACAATGATCCTACTAGCGGTGTTCGTTTCTCTTAATGATAAGGGAGGCGGCAGCACATGGCTATTGCTTATCTTATTCGGAGTTGGGGTTATCTTTTATGTGGGAGGTAAGGTGTTCCAAAACCGCTCCTTCATTGAAACCATGTCAAAGGGTACGATTCAAATCGACACACGAGCGGTATTCGCGCTCATCATTATTCTTGTGGGTGTGTCTGAAAAAATTGGAGCAGAAAACATTTTAGGTGCCTTTTTAGCAGGGGTGCTTGTTTCCTTGCTTTCTCCAAATGAAGAGCTTGTTCATAAGCTTGATTCCTTCGGATACGGATTTTTAATTCCGATTTTCTTCGTGATGGTAGGGGTAGACCTTGATGTATGGTCACTCTTTAGCGACAAAAAGGTCCTAATCTTAATGCCGTTACTGCTAGTTGCCCTTTTAATTTCTAAAATTATTCCGGTATGGATTTTGAAGAAGTGGTTTGATACGAAAACGGTTCTGGCTTCTGGATTTCTATTAACGTCCACGCTTTCACTTGTGATCGCAGCTGCGAAAGTAGGACAGAATTTAAACGTAATTAGCAGCCAAGTATCAGGAGCACTTATATTAGTGGCAATTATTACGTGTATTATTACACCGGTTATTTTTAAGAAATTGTTGCCGAAAAAGCAAATCGAAACCAATCGTATTCGAGTCAACTTTATCGGTGCAAACAACCTGTCACTTCCTGTTACGCGCGAATTAAATCCGATGTACTACGATGTGACGATGTATCATCCGAGACAGGAAAAGCTCGATCGAATGATGATCACCGATTCTTTGTTTGAAATTGTTGAAATTGATAGCTATGAGGCAGACGTAATTAAAAACAGTCGCGCCTGTGATACGGATATTCTCGTCATCACGACGGGTGATGAAGAACGAAATGCACGCGTCGCATCCGCAGCGAAAAGCGAAGGAATTGATCGTGTCATTGCTCGAGTAGAGCATCCTGATCTTATTAACGAGATGCGTGAGAAAGACATTGAAATATTTAGTCAGTTGTTATCTACAACGTCACTGTTCAAGTCACTCATTGAATCACCGTCCGTTCTGGACATTATTACGAATCAGGAAATGGCTCTTTATCAGGTGAACCTGAAAAACCATAAATATGATGGCATTCTTTTACGGAAATTCCCGTTCACGGGAGACGTCATTTTTGTTCGGATTTTCCGTGGAAACGACTCAATTGTTCCCCATGGTGACACGGAGCTAAAAGTTGGCGACGAGCTCATCGTGACAGGATCTCCCGAGTACGTAAATGAATTGAAGTTGGTTCTTCAATCTAGAGGATAAAGGAAAGCGGCAGACGACGGTCTGCCGCTTGTTTTATACAGGTCGTTTAGAGTATTGTAATGGTAATGGATTATGGTATACTGATATTAATACTAGGTACTAATAACTTGTGTTAAATAGGAGGATTACATTTATTATGAAAAGTCTATCCCTTGAAAATCGTAATGTAGTGGTTATGGGCGTTGCGAATAAACGAAGCATTGCTTGGGGCATCGCACGTAGCCTACACGAAGCGGGTGCACGCTTAATTTTTACATACGCTGGAGAGCGCTTAGAGAAAAACGTTCGTGAATTAGCAGATTCTCTAGATCGCAACGATTCAATCGTGTTACCGTGTGACGTAACAAACGATGAAGAAATTCAAAAGTGCTTTGCAAATATTAAAGAGCAAGTAGGCGTGATCCACGGTGTGGCACACTGTATCGCATTTGCAAACAAAGAAGATTTAGAAGGTGACTATGTGTCAACAAGCCGCGACGGCTTCTTATTAGCACATAACGTCAGCTCTTACTCGTTCACAGCTGTAGCAAACGCTGCAAAAGAGCTAATGACAGAAGGTGGAAGCCTTGTAACGTTAACATACTTAGGCGGAGAGCGCGTTGTTCAAAACTACAACCTGATGGGAGTAGCAAAAGCGTCTCTAGATGCAAGCGTGAAATATTTAGCATCTGACCTAGGTCAACATAAAATCCGTGTAAACAGCATCTCTGCTGGTCCAATTCGTACGCTTTCTGCAAAAGGAATCAGCGACTTCAACTCTATCTTAAAAGACATTGAAGAACGCGCTCCTTTACGTCGCACAACAACACCAGAAGAAGTTGGCGATACAGCGGTATTCTTATTCAGTGAATTATCTCGCGGAATCACAGGTGAAAATCTTCACGTTGATTCTGGATTCCATATCATGGCACGCTAATTGTTTGTGTACGAAGCCTCCCTTTGTCGGGAGGCTTTTTTGTTGTGTTGGCGTGTGGATCTTTGCTCGATTTAGCTCCTATCGCTCTGTTTTAGGCGGCAATCAATCGAATTGGAGAATCTATCGGTCACTTTTTAAACGCAATCGATCTATTTCTGCGAGTAATCGTTCACTTCGCTTCCTTACTTCATCTCCCGTATTCATTTTGAAAAAGTGACAAGTTTTTTTGTGAGCAGGCATACACTTTTAACAGAATCCATAAAATGGAGGGGTTTGTATGACTGAGTCACGTTCGAAATCGGAACGAAATGAGCCGTTAATGTATATTGTTCAACCGAAGATTCAAGAGATGAGTCGCTCTATGCAATACTATTTCCATTCTAATCAGGAGCAGCAGCCACAACAGCAACAGGCTACTAAAGCACTGAAACAGGAAGTGGAAAAGCAGGCGCCTGTGAAGGAAGCGGTGCCTGAGAAAAAAGTAGAGCCAAGCTTTGCGCTCATCGAGTCTGTTCCAGCTGGTGAAAAGAAGAAAGAAGAACAAAAGGGTCCAAACAAAATGTTTCAGCATATGTCAGTAGAAGAGAAGGCGAACTTTTTGCTTCAGTTTCCAAAGCACATGTCACAGCCCGTATGTGACGTTGAGACGAAAAATCAAACGTACCGCGGGACTATTGTGCAAATGACACAGGATATGATGTACATTATCATCCCACCTCATGCAGAGAAAACAGAGATTGCACTAAAGGATATTAAGCAATTATCGATTGTTAAAATTTAATGAAATTCTTTTGAAGCTAACATGAACATGGTCTGTGTGTTAGCTTTTTTTACTGTATTGAAACTAAAACAAGCAACATAAACAAGTTCTGTCACATAGTGTATTACAAGTATTCTTCACTATGTGCAACAAAATAGAGGAGGATGCTTTCCATGACGTGGCTTTATTTAGTTCTCTTTGTGTTTGCGACATTCCGTCTAACTAGGCTGATTGTATTTGACAAGATAACATGGTTTATTCGCGCTCCCTTTCATGAAGTAATCGAAGAAAAGCAAGAGGACGGTACGGTTGATACGTATCTTCATGTAAAAGGAAAAGGACTCAGAAAGTGGATTGGGGAGCTTTTGAGCTGTTACTGGTGCACGGGTATGTGGTGTGCCATCGCCCTGTACTTTGGCTTGGTGTATGCATCTGCCATTGTGCTTCCGATTGTGATTATTTTAGCGGTGGCTGGATGCGCAGGGCTGATTGAAAACATGATCAAATAGACAGAAAGGAAGGGGGGCTTTCAACAAGTGAAAGGCGTGATATTAGCAGCAGGAAAAGGCACAAGGCTTCGTCCTTTTACGCAGTATGTGAATAAGCACTTACTTCCCGTTGGACCGTATCCAATGATCTTTTGGCCGATTTATAAGCTACGAGAAGCAGGAATTACAGATATTTTAATTGTCGTCAACAATCGCGAGGAATTGATGTATCAAAGGCTGCTCGGAAACGGTGAGGGGCTTGGTGTATCCCTTCAATACGTCAAGCAAGGCGAGATTAGTGGTCTTGCTTATGCGGTTGGATTAGCAGAAGAATTTGTAGACGGTGAGAAGTTCGTCGTTCTTCTTGGTGATAACCTGTTTGAGGATTCCCTCACATCGTATGTGGAGAAATTTCGCTTGCAATCAGAGGGTGCAAAGGTACTTCTAAAAGAAGTAGAAGAGCCTGAACGTTATGGCATCGCTACTCTTTGCGAGCAAACACAATCGATTTTACACATTGAGGAAAAGCCTAGTAACCCACTGTCCAATTATTGCGTAACTGGTATTTATTTTTACCATGAGGATGTTTTTGAACGAATTAAAAACGTGTCTCAATCCGATCGGGGCGAGTTTGAAATTACGGATGTGAATAAGCAGTATGTGAAGGAAAAGCTTATGGAAAGTGAAACGCTACCGGGGTGGTGGCTTGATGCCGGGACTCATCGTTCGTTGTTTCAAGCAAATCAGCTTGCGTATCAATTTTTGCATGAAAGAGGCGACCTGACGTGAGGCGGATTCTTGTGACAGGAGGCGCTGGCTTTATCGGGAGCGAATTTATAAGGCAAATGATGAAGTACACGGAGGATGAAGTGACAAATGTAGATCTTCTCACCTACGCGAGTTCGGAGGAAGCGTTAAGGGAAGTAGACCGTCATCCGCGCTACCGATTTATTCAAGGAGATGTTAGTAAGAAAAGTGATGTCGAGAAAATCTTTGAACAACCTTATGATGTCGTCGTCCATTTTGCAGCGGAATCTCACGTAGATCGAAGTATTGAAAATCCGGAGCGGTTCTTAGAAACAAATATTATGGGGACGTATCAACTTCTCGAACAGATAAAAAGGTCACCTCAGACTATGTTTTTACAGGTTTCCACGGACGAGGTGTATGGAAGCTTAGGTGATGGGGACGCTTCGTTCACAAGCACAACGCCATTATCGCCTACGAATCCGTATGCGGTTTCAAAGGCAAGTGCAGATATGCTTGTGCTTTCCTATGTGCGGACGTATGGAATACAGGCGATGGTGTCTCGGTGTTCGAACAATTATGGCCCTTATCAGCACGAAGAAAAGTTTATTCCAAAAGTGATTCGAAATGCGCTCACTAATCAGCCGATTCCAATCTATGGTGATGGACAACAAATGAGAGATTGGTTGTTTGTTGAAGATCATTGTGAGGGTCTTCGAAAGCTGTTAGATGTAGGGAAGTCCGGTGAGGTTTATCACTTTGGTGGATTGCAGGAGAAGCGAAACATTGAAGTGGTGGAGCAAGTGTTAGCTTATCTTCAACAGCCACGGTCATTGCTTCAGCACGTACAAGATCGAAAGGGACATGATTATCGCTACAGCATGTGCTGGAAAGAGACGGAGAAGTCTATTCAGTGGCGTCCATCGACACCGTTTGATGAAGGGTTGAAGCGAACCATCAGGTGGTACGAAGAAAATATGAAGTAAAGGTAGGGGATGCTTATGAAAGTGATAATTACTGGTGGAACCGGTCAATTAGGCACCTATCTCACTCAATTACTTAAAAAAGATTACGATGTATATACTTATTCGAAGCAGGAGTTAGACATTACCGATCCAACGCATCTAGAGGAAAAAATGACTTCTATTCAGCCAGACGTGGTGTATCATTGTGCAGCGTTTACGAACGTCGATCAGTGCGAGGAGGAGGCGGAGCGTGCGTTTATGATTAATAGCTTCGGAGCCCGTTCTGTAGCAGCAGCTTGTCAAAGTGTAGGAGCAAAAATGGTGTACGTGAGTACCGACTACATTTTTGACGGTGAAAAGCCGTGTCCTTATCTTGAGACAGACAAACCAAATCCTTTGAACATTTACGGGAAAAGTAAATGGCTTGGAGAGCGCTTGGTGCAGTTAGAAAACCCGAACAGCTACATCATCCGAACGTCCTGGCTGTATGGGAAAAATAAAAACGGCTTCGTTGATACGATGCTTGAGTGTGCGCGAATGAACAAGGAAGTAGAGGTGGTACACGATCGCACAGGATCGCCTACCTACACAAAGGATCTTGCTCTTTTGCTACGGGATATTATTGAATTAAATCCTGGCGTGTATCACGTATCAAATACAGGGGCTTGTAGCTGGTATGAATTCGCCCAAGAAATTTTTGAACGAATTGGTCAAAAACGAAACTATGTGCGCCCGATTACGAGCAAGGATTACCGAGTGAAGGCGCTGCGCCCTGTTAATTCAGCGCTCCAAACGCACTATGACCTGCCGCTTCGCCACTGGAAAGATGCGCTAGATGCGTATATGAGCGAGGAGCTTTTCTGTGATTAGCGGTGTTAAGATTAAACCATTGCTGAAGCACTGTGATGATCGCGGCTTTTTCGCTGAGCTGCTCCGAAGCGACGAATCACTTTTAGAAGAGTTTGGGCAGGCGTCGCTATCGATGAGCTATCCAGGTGTGATTAAAGCCTTCCATTATCACGAGCATCAGGATGATTTATGGTTTTTTCCGAGCGGTAATGCACAGGTTGTTTTACACGATTTACGCCCGCATTCATCAACGTTCCAACAAACCTCTACTCATTATATGGGGGAGCACAATCCAATCCTGCTGTTGATTCCTAGAGGTGTGGCACATGGGTATCGTGTGTTAGGAGAAAATCCCGCCACCATTCTGTATTTTACGAACCGCCCGTATGATCCTAAAAACCCAGATGAGCATCGGATTGCGTGGAACAATGAGGAGATTGGGTACGACTGGACAACAAAATATCGGTAATTTTTTAATATGTGTTACGGATGAGGGCTGTCCATAGCACATATTTTATTTATGCGTACATATACATTGTTATAAAACAGAGAGGTGATCTGGAGATGAGTGAAAAAGTTACGGTTATCCTCACTAGCTATAACAAACCGCAATCTATCGGAAAATCAATTGAAAGTGTATTAGATCAGAGCTTTGAAGATTGGGAACTTTTTATTATGGACGATGGATCTAATGCGGATACGCAGAACGTGATTGCTTCTTATTTAGAAGATTCACGTATTCGTTATTACAATAGCGGAATTTCTGACTCGGACCGTTATAAAACAACGAGGTATGCAACACTCATTAACGAAGCTATTGAAAAATCTAGCGGTATGTATATTACATATTTGACAGATGATAGCTTCTATTTTCCAGATAGACTATCAGAAATGGTTTCGTATTTAAAGGAGCACCCAAAAGCAGAGGTCGTTTATTCAAATCAAGAGGTTCGTGTCATGAATCATCATTATAAAACGACTTCACAGTTCATTCGTAAAACAAGAGGTGTTATTCGTGATCCTCAAAATACGGTTGATCATTGCTCGGTGATGCATACGAGATCACTCGCGGAAAAGGTGAAGAAAGAGCATGGATCTTACTGGGACGATCATCCTCAATATTGGCATAATGGTGATGCGGCGTTTTGGGCACGACTCTCAGCGTTCGTGGACTTTTATCCGTTGCCACAAACGTTAGATGCTACGATTAAGACACCTGGTTCTTTTCAACGATTGAATCAATACCTTCCTCACCATCTTCCAACAGGAACGTTAATTAAAGGTCTTCGTGATGACGTGTACATGATTGATCACGAAAGGAGAAGACAAATTGAACAGGAAGCCTTTGAGGCATTAAAATACCGGATAGAAGATGTCGTAGAAGTACCAGATCCAACGCTGTATAAATATTTAGAGGGAATACCCGTTACGAAACAGTCATTAGGAGAAGCAGCTGTCTTTCCGACGAATCGTTTCGTGACGACGAAAAAGCGCTCCACCATCTACTATATTGAAGGCAACCAAAAGCGTCAGGTAGTCAATCGAAAAGTGTGGAAGAAATTTAGAATTCAAGAAAAAGAGATCCTACTAGTATCCGAACGCGTTCTAAACGAATTTCAAACAGGTGAACCGATTTTCCCAATTATTTCTGCTAAAAACCTCGTTCCAAATGGGTTTGTATTTAAGTACGAAACAAATCTGTACATCTCGGATAACCATCAGCTATTGCTCATCCCTCCACGTGTGGCACAAAAATTAAAGCTGTCAAAGCGCGTGCCGATTGAGCTTGCGCGCAGTGAGTTTGCGAGTATTCCGAAAGGTCAGCCCCTAGAGTGGAAGTTAAGTATGTTAATGCCATAAATGAAAAAGAGGACTATCGCGATGAGCGATGGTCCTCTTTGCATGTATTTATAAAGTCAATCATCGTTTGCACTCGGGCAAGAAAAGTATGATCTCTTTGCGCTCTGATCATCGCCTGCTGCGCAATGTCCTGACGTTCGGTTTCATTTTGTAAATAGTACGCTAGCTTTTGAAGTAGCTGACCTTCATCCTGATATGAAACGATTTCTTTTCCAATTTCAAAAGCAGTTGATAAGCCTTCTATATGAGGGAGAAGTTGAAATGATCCGCAAGAAGCGATATCAAAAGTCCGATTGTTTATGCTGCTATTGGGGATACCCGTTTGGTTTTCATTCATGCTTTCCTGTGAGTCACGAAGCGTGTTTAAGTTGATTTTAGAACGCCTGTAAAAGGATGCGATCGTACGCGGAGGAAACCACCCTTCGTGAACATGAAGTCGAGAGGAAGCAAGATGTTCTGCCACATGCTTTTTCCATTTCCCAACGACCGTTACGTGGTGTGGCGTTTCCTGAAGAATGAGCTTTAAGAGATCGAGCCGGTTTTGATACGGATAGCCAACAAAGCTAACCTCATGTTGAGCGGGCTCATCATTCTTATAAAAAACGTTTGAATTTGTACCAAGCGGCAAATGTAAGACGTTTGGATGAAACGTTTTATAAAAGCGAACAGAGTTGGCTTCAATGGACATGACAGCATCATATTCACGAATATAAGTAAGCGTACGGTCTGTATAATAAGGGTCTTCTGTGAGCCAAACGCCGCACGTAATACGGCGCTTACGCAAGTATTGCAACTTATAAAGAGGGAGCTTATCGCCAACCATGGTGATCATAATGGTTGGACGAAATGTTGTGATCTTTGTCAAAAATGACGTCTCGGTCTCAAATGGATGAGAGACAACGTGTGGAATATTGAGCTTGCTTAAAGCCTGTACGAACCACTCGTCAAATGTTTCATAAATACGTTTATAACCAGACGGAATATAAAGAACGCGTGTCATACCGGGAAATTGAGAATGATTTTGTTTAATAAAGCCGTTCCTTCCTTCCATTCATCGGTGTACAAGTAGCCTTGAAATAAGATGGATGAGATGGACTCACTAGGCGTCACCGAAAGCTGGAAGCTGTCAAAGGACAAAAGCCCCCCTGGAGGAATAACGGATACAGAGCTTGGTTTAAGCCAGTATTCACCGTCTTGCTTAATCTTTTCTTTCCAATTCGGTAAGGCATAATACCATTGCTCAGAGGAAGATTCCTGAAGAACGCCGGATCTTGTGTCCGTATTGTCTAGACCAGGATCCGTCATTTTTCCACTTAGCTGTGTGACTGACGGTTGATTCACTTTTAAGCAAAGAATAGGTGCATGAAGAGACTTTGTGGTTTGATTTCGGATGACTACATTTCCAACGACCGTAATCGGATCGTCCGTTTGTTCCGGCCAAATAATCGAATACATAAAAAAGGCGATAAGATCGCTTTTTAAAAACCGCTCTTCCTGAACGGGTTGAGGAGGTTCTCTGCGGGCTAGTTTTTGTTTAAGTCCATCTGCTACCATCCGTTGTTCAATCAGTTCATTTTTTACTAAATTCAGCTGCTTTTCTAATTCTTCGATTTCGGCATCTTTTTCGCTTGAAATGAGTGCTTCTGAATGTTTATTACGCCAAAACGCCGTATTTTCTTTTTCCTGCTCAAGCGTACGCTCAAATTGTCTCACTTGCTGTTTATAATGATTAAGCTCGGCCTTGTAATGGATAAGCTTTTGTTTGAGTTGAATGTCATCATCATGTGAAGAAGGAAGTTTTCGGTTCATACAAGAGCTCCTTTCTAACAGTCTTCGATGATTTTATCGCCTTTTTTTAATGGTTAAAAAACGTAGCAGACAAAATGGATCAGTTCTTTTTTATATGTATGTATGAAAAAATAAATGTAGTCATAAATCAAAGCCCTCACCAAAAAAAATCCATGAATATCCAATTTGTCCACTCCATACATATAAAATGATCTTCCATCATTTTATCGGTATAAAGAAAATAGAGGAGAATTCTCTCCTCTATGGTGCCTCTCAGCAGAAATCATCGTCCGATTGGTGCGCTGGGAAAAGTTCTGGGCATTGTGGTGGGATGTGAACAGTATCACAAGAGTTAATTGGAAGCTCGGAGCGAGGTGTGCAGAAGCGTCCTTCAACTTCGATTTTAACTTCAGCTTCCATTTGAACGTCTAGGCAGAAAGAAATAGATACGTCTAATTGAGCGAATCTGCCGCCGACACAAATTAAGCTAGCATCTCCAATTTCACCATCAATTGTTGTTACTTTTCCATTTAATTTTGTTCCTTTTGGTGCACATAAGAAGAATGTTTGCGCTGTTGCAAATGGTTTTGCATCAGATACACACACATGGCCCATACGGTCTGTAATTTCAACCGTGAAGAAACCTTTTACAAGTACTTTTACTTTGTAAAGAGTGATGGTATCACCGTTAGGTAATGTCACTTCTACAGGTGTTCTGCCATGAGGCTGTTTAATTTCGCTTACTTCTACATCTTTTGTTGGCTCGCCAAACTCGTTTGTTAAAAGAACCTCTACGCTAAATGGCTCTTCTAATACAGCACACGGATCATCGTTAGATCCTGTAGCACCTTCACAATCAAAACCTAGGTCTCTAACGTTTGTATAGCTGAGTAACGGTAAATCAACTTGACGCTTTACCCAGTCATACACTTTTGGTACGCGAATACAAAGATTTTCCACAATATCATGCATGAATATTGACCTCCTAATCATAATTGTCCTTCCTCTACGCCCTTCATATGGGTGACGGACTACTATATTGTATGAATGACTATTGTTTGTGTTCCTTGACAGGAGCGGAATTTCTTCACGCAGCAACAAGGGCATAAAAGGCGACGCATACGTTATTCACCCATATCATATTCAGGGATGAGAAAAAGGTTATAAAAACGAGGGGAAAAAAGAGCCAGCTTCAACAGGGAAAGGTTCAGACGTGGAAATAATGTAAATCTTCATCATATAAGTAAGACTTTTTTTTGAAGCGCCTATTTTTTAAAAGGAGGAGATCACATGAGAAATCCATTTGCTAACCAGGACTCACTTCGAAAATATGTGGCATCATTAAAAACGGAGCTTGAATTTTATAAGGAGAAATACGCCGAGTATCAGCGAACAGAAATTGCGCAGGAAGATTGGAAAGATCAAGTGCTAGATCTACAAAAGAAGCATGAAGAAGAAAAAGAGCAGCTGTTAGAACAAATTCAATGGTTGAAAGCCCTTGTGATGACCACACCATCTGTTCGAGAAGAAGAGAAGCAAACGTCTACACCGACACCTGCCGCAGAAGTGGAGAAGCCAGCTACTCAGGCTGTGCCTGCAAGGTCTCCGAAAGTCTCGGAGGAGTCTTGGTTTGTTCAGGCTAATAGCAGTGAACGGAAAGGAGATGAGCCACCAAGAAAAAAACAGGGGACATTTTTAGATTTTCAGTAAAAATGAGACAATTACTAGAGCACACGAGAAATAATACTAGAATATACTATCCCATAACGCACCTTAAGAGAAGAAAAGAGGTGGAAGCGATATGTATTATGGACAATATCCAGGTTATTACAGCAATCAGCAATCTGGTAAGAAAAGCAAAAACTCAGGTTCTGAAATGAAAGTTTATACTTCTGGCGGCTACAATCAGCAAAAAGCTCCGCAAAAATCAAGCGGCTGTGGCTGTGGTTCAAAGCTTCCTAAACGCTAAACAATAAGTGAAGCAAAAAGGCATCACCGTCTTGGTGATGCCTTTTTCTTGTTGATTTTTTAGGGGCATTCTTCTTAACATTTCTGTAACACGTCTGTTAGGGAAAATAAACGTAAGATGACTTGTTTTTTTAATGTTCATCATATAAGATTGAAAGGTCAATCAAACTAAGTAAATAAATGGGGAATTAAAGATGATAGATTTTTTAGTTCTAGTAAAAGCATTCATATTAGGTTTAGTAGAAGGATTAACAGAATTTTTACCCGTTTCATCCACAGGACATTTGATTTTAGCCGATCACTTCCTCAACTTCCGTCAAGGAGTGATTACGAAACAGGTGGCGACAACATTTGAAGTTGTCATTCAGCTCGGATCTATTTTGGCGGTCGTGGTCGTGTTTTGGAAGCGTTTATGGTCTTCAGTTGACTTTCGTAAGCGAAACTTTACGCATTCCTTTAACATTTTCCACATCATCATCGGAATCGTTCCAGCTGGTATCCTAGGGGTATTATTTCAAAGTGATATTAAAGATAAATTATTTGGTCCACAAACGGTTGTTTATGCCCTCATTGCAGGTGGGATACTTATGCTTGTAGCAGAGTTATACAGTCGTAAAACCGTTCCAACAACGGTAACAATGGACGAGCTTTCTTACAAACAGGCATTTGCGATTGGACTGTTCCAATGTCTTGCATTATGGCCTGGGTTCTCTCGTTCAGGTTCGACGATTGCTGGGGGATTGTTTGTTCGTGCTTCTCACCAAATTGCAGCGGAATTTTCATTTATCGTAGCGGTGCCGATCATGTTCGGTGCAACGGCGCTTGATTTATACAAAAGTGCCGAATACTTATCGATGGATCTATGGCCGGTGTTTGCGGTAGGTCTTGTGACGGCATTCCTTGTCGCATTACTTGCGATCGTCACATTCTTAAAGCTTGTGTCACGCTTAAAGCTAATCCCATTTGCGATTTATCGCTTTGTGATTGCGATTATTTTATTACTTGTGTTTCTATAAGTAGAAACCCCTCAGGCTTCGCGCCTGAGGGATTTTTTTATATTTTCCATTCTTTAATTGTCTCCGTTAGCTCCGAGGTCTTGAAGGGAGAATAGTGAATTATTGTGAGCAAATGATGATGAAGGAGTAAGACATATCACCCGCTTCTTTTTTTATTCATATGTATAGAAGAGAGGGTTACTAAAAACCCCCAGTGAAATGAAGGGGAAGATGAAAATGACGAATATCTTTGATCAGCTGGAAAAGTTTTTTGAGACGCATATTATGAAGCCACACCATGATAATTTGCGCAAGCTTGAGGGCAGCTTATCATCAAAGAATGACACGTTCGGGAAGCTTCATTCTCTCGATGCGACAATGGATGAGATGGAGAAACAGAACTTGAAGGATCCATTTGGTCAGTAATCATGAGGCGACAAACGACACAGAAGAAAAATTACCTAATTCCATAATTGCCTATAACACTTTCTTGCTCAATGACATACTTTGGTAAAGAGAAAGAGAAGAGGAGGTGTAACATATGTTTGGATACGGATGTAATCCTTGTGTTGGCTACGGCTATGGCGGCGGATGTGGTATCGGTAACGGATTTGCTTTAATCGTAGTATTATTCATTCTATTAATCATCGTAGGTGCAGCTTGTTTCTGTGGCTAATCATACTAACTAAAAGTTGCACTTCAAGTACGGGTGATGAGCCCGTACTTTTCCATTTTTAGAGAATCAAACGCAAATTTTAGGCAAATGTATCACACACCCAGTGTCCCATACATACGATGTAGGGAATGTTAAGGAGGGAACTTACGAATGGATAATCATTTATTTAAAAACATTGAAAAGAAAACGGGCGTTAACATGAAGGACATTTTGGAGCTTGCTAATTCCGTACAAACGGCTAACTTTTCGGATGAAACGACGGTTCGTAATATCGTAAAACGCGTGGCTCAAATCGCCAACAAGCCTGTTTCACAAGAAAAAGAGGATAAGATTGTAAAGGCAATTACAGCAAACGGTCAGTCATTAGATTTCGGTACGATCGCAAAAATGCTTAACACCAAAAAATAACAGCAAAAAACGACCTCTTCGATCTGAAAGGTCGTTTTTTGATTCTACCTATTTCGGGGACAGTAAGGGCTGTTTTATAAGCAACGGCTTAATGAAGCGAGACGGATAGGCGGTTTTCCCGCGTCTTGTTTGCAAAATAGACAGAGCAAGTGCTTCCTTCGCACGCGTCATGGCTACATACAGCAAACGACGCTCCTCCTCAAGAGCCTCTGTTTCACCGTTTCGATAGGACTCAAGCGCGTAATCATGGGGAAGACTGCCGTCTACACCACCAAGAACATAAACGTACTTATATTCTAGACCCTTTGCACGGTGAATCGTGGTAAGCTGAATGCTATCATGAAACTGCTTGCTCATAACTTTCATCTCTTCATTCATCGCAATCATGTGATCGACGTGTTCAAGAAATTCGGGGATCGTCTTGAATTTCTTTGCGACAACCTTTAGGTCACGAACATCATCCGAGCCCTTCTCCATCTTATTCCCTTCATTCCCGCGCTTTTTAACGAAATCATCAAATCCCATATCCTTTGATACCATCTCAAGCGCCGCAAGCGGTGAAAGGTTTGAGAGTGATTTGAAACGCGGTACGATTCGCTGTATTTTTTTCTGCTGAAACGCCTGCAGATTCTCAATTTTTCCAAGCGCCTCGACGAGTGACAGGTCTTCTAAAATGCTAATTGCCTTTATATCATTTACAACGGACTGCTTAAGGAACAGGGCCATCACTAAATCTTGAATGGCAGACGCATGATTTGGATCAAGACTCAAACGTAAAAATGACAGCATGCTTCTCACCATTCTTCTCTTATAAAAGGAGTCGCTGTCTTTATCAAGAACAAAAGGTAAGTTCGACTGTGTTAGTCGCTCAAATACGGCACGAGAAGCCGAATGAGTCCGATATAAAATCGCAAAGTCTGACGGGTTGTCGCCGTTTTGAATGCGTTCTTTAATATCTGTCACAATCATTGTTGCTTCTTCTTCTTCATCATATGGATAGAAGAGAAGAGGGGCGTGATCATTGTGAAACTGTGCGAACATTTTTTTCACGCGGCGCGCTTTATTTTTAGCAATCACTCCGTTAGCAGACGTAACGATGCTATGAGTTGAGCGATAGTTTTGTGAAAGCGTCACGACTTGTGTGCCGGGAAAGTCGGTATCAAAATTCAAAATAAAGGACGGATCACTCCCACGGAAAGCGTAAATGGACTGATCATCGTCTCCTACAACGCAGAGGTTTTTGGATTCTCTGCTCAGCAATTTGATAATTTCATATTGTACTTTGTTAATATCCTGAAACTCATCAATAAGGAAATAACGAAAGCGCTGCTGATAGCGAGCGAGAAGCGCAGGATTTTCAAGCAGCGTCTGATAACAGCCGTACAGCATGTCATCAAAATCAAACAGACCGTCTCTTTTTTTCATTTCTTCATAGCGCTTGTACAAATAGTGCACGCGTTCTTCCCACTGATCTTGAGGACGAACGTCTCGTACGCCTATTAGCGTGTTTTTCCAATAGCCAATTTGCTGAAGCGCCTGATCAAACGGAAATTCCTTTTCATCAAGGTGCAGCTCACGGGCAGCTGTTTTAACCATTTGTTCCTTTTGCCATTCCCATTTTAATAAGTTGTTCATGTTCCATGTATGAGGATCATGATGAGCAACCATTCGGTAAAAAATGCTGTGGAACGTGCCGACGAGCATTTGATTTAATACTCGGTCATTCATTTGTGGATATGAACGGAGACGTTCCTTCATTTCTTTTGCCGCTTTTGCCGTAAACGTCACGAGCATAATCGAACGTGGGTCGATGCTTCGTTCATGAATCATGAACGCTGTACGTGCTGTTAATACGCGCGTTTTTCCACTTCCAGCACCGGCAAGAACGAGAAGAGGGCCTTCGGTTGTTGTCACGGCTTCCTGCTGATTTGCATCTAATAATATATGTTGATCTTTCAACATCTGCTGATAGCCTGTGTCATGTGCACTATTTTTTTGCACGGTCGGTTTAAAAGCAGGGAAATTCGATAGAGTTGTCGTATTTTTCCATTTATCGTCATTTGATTGGGCAGAAGAGGAAACAGAGCGTGAAACAGGAACGCGAAAGCCGTTTCGCTCCACATACGTAACGTTTTCTTTCGGCTTGGTTGCTGGCTTTTCCGCTCGTTTTCGATCTTTCTTTATACACTCGGACCGTTCAAAAGGTGATGTTGCATGATGAAAATAAGGATGCTTTTGAATCCCTATGTACAGCTTCAATGGTTCTTCGCAGTAAGGACAGGTCACTTGCCCACTAATACTTGCCTCGTAGATGGATTGATACATGGCTCTTGATAAGCTTGATAAACGTATGGTTTTTCCTTGATACACCGCATGCTCCATGAATCAAACCTCCTGTTCAAAAATTTTCGCTACAAATAGTCAAAATCAATGATATCAAAACGAATTGTTTTATAAAAGATTTGATTTTTAGTAAATAGGATTAAATGCGGTATTACGGGGGTAAAATCATACTATCTAATGAAGAACAAGCATATATATGAACAAAAGAGTGAGGAGGGAAGCAAGATGGGGTATATTTTGCCAGTAAATAACGAGCAATACGCGCAGTATGCAAATCGGGTGTTAGCACCGAGAAGGCAGTATCAGCAGCTTGAAGGTGTGCAACCGATTCAGGTGCACACAAAATCTGAAGAAGAAATTCCGTTTTTACAAGCGGCACAAATGGCACCTCCGTCCAAAAAGAAAAAGCGCGAAAAATCATCTCTGAAAAAAGAACACATCCAAAACCTTTATTCGAACTTAACTGGGAAGGGTCAACTTGTGAATGAAATGGTGTAAATTTAATTATTTGAATATTCCGTTTAAAGGGTATTCAACAACGTAAAAGTAGGTGTACAATCATCATATGTACAACTACTTTTTTTATTGGAAAGAAGGAGGGGATTGTCATGGCAACCATTGAAGATTTTTTGAAGCTAGATTTGCGAGTAGGGACGATCGTTAAAGCAGCACCGTTTCCAGAAGCAAAGGTGCCAGCTATTAAGGTCGAGATTGATTTTGGCGAAGAGCTAGGTATAAAGCAATCAAGTGCTCAAATTACAAAGCGCTATGACGCCGATCAGCTAATCGGAAAGCAGGTTGTAGCCGTTGTGAATTTTCCACCGCGACGCATTGCCGGCTTTAAGTCCGAGGTGCTTGTGCTCGGAGGAGTACCTGAAAAAGGTGATGTCGTATTACTTCAGGCAGATGCTCCTTTACCTAACGGAACGCCGATTGCATAGCGCTCCCTTCGTACATACGAAAAGGATGACTCGTTGTCATCCTTTTTTTTGTTCTTTATACGTTTGAATAAAAAGAGGCTGTCCGTCTTCCCACTCCGCGTACATCACGTCAGAATAGCGCCTTACCTTTTGTTTTGCAAGCTCCGTCTTCAGCCATGTTTCATCAAAGCCGCTTGCTCGTAAATTGTGACTAAGCAGACGACCGTCACTAATAAACGTGACGGGAAGAGCGATTTTTTCCTCTTTAAGCTGAAAGTCACTTTTTGTTAGCCCTGCAAACGCTGATTTTTTCAGCACGTTGACCGTTCCGTCCGTTTCTAAAATCGCATATTCCACTTCTCGTATTGAGAAAGCGTCTTTCGAACGGAGAAGGTGCTGCAGCTGATTAATATCAAGGTGATTTTTTTTGAGCTCCTTGTAATTAATCTTTCCTTTGTTTATGACAATTGAGGGACTGCCTTCTAAAAAGGTGCGAATACGAATGTTTTTTTGGGTGAGAATTTCGGTAAAATAGATGAGTACGCCCCAAAAAATCACGGCAAATAAAATCTCCATAATTCCGATTTCATGGTCATATAGCGCGTTCCCAACGAGCTCCCCCAGTACTAAAGCAGAGATAAAGTCGAACGTGGTAATTTGCGTGATCGTCATTTTCCCGAGCAGTTTCGTTAGTAGAAATAAGCTAATGAAGCCGACAAAAAGCTCGACTGCAATTCGAAAGTAGTCCATATAGTCGTTCACATATATCCCGCCTAAACGTCCGTTTTTCGTTAGTATGGATTGAGCGGTTCTATTTTATACGAAAAGAAAACGTGAAGGATGGTCTCCTTCACGTTTTCACTATAGCTCTTTGATCATCGTCACATGCGGCATTCCGGCATCTAAAAATTCGTCGGACACGGTTTCATAGCCAAGGTGCTTGTAAAACCCTTCTGCATGCGTTTGAGCATTCAATTTAAGCTTTGGTACACCTTGTTCCTTTGCGACTTCCTGCATTTTTAGCATGAGCTGCTTGCCAACCCCATCTTTGCGATGAGAGGAAAGGACACACACACGCTCTACTTTGCCGTAGCCGTCAACAATTCGAAAGCGCCCCGCACCAACAGGGCGTTCGTTGTCATACGCTACAATATGTACCGCAGTTTTGTCGTGCTGATCAATTTCTAATTCAGCTGGAACGCCTTGTTCTTCAACAAATACGGTTTTTCGAACAAAATAAGCATCATCCTGCTGTTGTTGTGTTCGTGCTGTTATGATTTTCACGTGCTTATTTTCCTCCTAAATGGAATGTTTCGTAGACGGTCCATGTTCCATTTTCAAGCTGATACAGTAAATGAAAGCGATCGACCTTTTCCTCATGTGATACGTCAACAAGCTGTAGCTGACTATACATGTCTAGATGTTCATCATCCGATAGCTTTTGGCCGATCGTAATGTGTGGAACGAAGGAATATGGAACTTCCTGATCAAGCATTCCGCTATGTACACGATCATACAAGTGCTGCAGCTCGTCCGTTGGTTCTACTTTTAAATAAACCACGTTGTTAACAGGCGAGAACGAACTTACTTTACGAATTGTAAGGTCAAAGGGGTTCGTTTCCTTTGCTGCTAACGCTAAAGCGCTCGTTACGTCTTTTAATTCCTCTTCTGATGCTTCAAACACTTCTTTAATCGTTAAATGAGGGCTAATTAGTGCATAGTGCGGATCATAGCGTTTGCGGTAAGAGTTTGCAACATCTTGTAACTTTTTAGATGGAAAAATAACAACACCAAATTTCATCATGTTCCCTCCCCGGAATGTATAGCAATCTAGCCATAGGTAGACTAGTAAAAGCTTAGCTGAACGTCATCTAGCTGAATTGAAAATATTATAACAAATTTTCAAATAACTAGATAATGAAAACAAGGAAAATTAGTTCTTCAGCATCATTTCTAATGCGCGTTTTAAATCTTTTTGCCAATATTTCCATGTATGATTACCCGCAAATTCCTCGTAAAAAACGCTATAGTTTTTTTCTTGCATAAGCGTATGAAGAGAGCGGTTTGGCTCTAAGAAATCTTGCACTTTACCATCTGTTGTGGATACGGCCGTTTCTTCTGTACCGATGATGTGATACAAATCAAGCAACGAAACGTGCTCGGATTGTTTCACTTGCTCTAAAACAGATTCGTCAACGTAAGGAGACTGCATAATCACTTTTCCAAACGTATGAGGATATGTCAGTGCAGCAGTAAGTGAAACCGTCGCCCCGAGGGAGTCCCCAATAAGTGCGCGTGCTTTGCCCATTTGAAGCGTTGGAAAACGTTCGTCTAAAAACGGAACGAGTTCGTGTGCAAGAAAACGAACGTACTGGTCACGCTGTGCGCCCTCTGGATGGTATTTTTGACGGCGATCCTCAACCGATTTATACGGAATGCCAACGAAGATCGTTTGCTCAATGTTCGCTTCGGAAAGCAGCTCTTCGAGAACACGAGGAGTACGTCCGAGCGTATAATAATCGCGACCGTCTTGTGCAATGAGTAACGTATATTTGTAAAGCGGTGAAAACGTAGAAGGAAGATAAATCATAAGCGTGAGATCTTCTTGAAGCGACTCACTGAAAAACGTTATTTCTTCTACTTTTCCTTGTGCCTGAGCCATTGTGTCATCTCCTATAGTAAAATATTGAAAGCGCTACCTAATCAGTGCGCAAACGGACTTTAATTGGGATAAAAAGCACCGTTATTTGATCTACTTCTATATTAGCATAAATTACAAAAAAGAAGCACGTTCCTCGTATTAGAACACACATTTCTCGGTTCATTTTAGTTGGTTTTTGGAAGTATTTATGTCATTCTAGTCATATAGTCATCAGAGAGGAGAATGCATGATGAGTGAACAAAAATTTGTCCCAAGTAAAGACGTAACGAAAGCAACGCTTGACGCTTTAACGGAGCGCGGCGTCACCATTTTAGACATTGCAGAAATCGTGTATGAAATGCAAATTCCCTATAACCCGTCTCTAACGATGGAGGAATGCACAGCGAGCGTGGAGCGCGTTCTGCAAAAACGTGAAATTCAGCATGCGCTTCTAGTCGGAATTGAACTTGATAAATTAGCAGAGCAAGGCAAGCTATCAGAACCACTGCAAACGATTATTGAACAAGACGAAGGTCTTTTTGGCGTTGATGAAACGATTGCGCTCGGTGCAGTGCTCACATACGGAAGTATTGCGGTCACAACGTTCGGTCACTTAGATAAAGTAAAGCGCGGAATTATTAGTAAGCTAGATTCCAAGAAACTAAGCGGGGTGAATACGTTCCTAGATGACCTCGTTGCAAGCGTAGCAGCAAGCGCGGCAAGCAGGGTCGCTCATCGTCACCGTGATCAAATTGAGCAAGAAGCAGAAAAAGATGCACCGGCTTTATAAGGTAGAGAAAACGCTGTTGGGGGATGCTCAGCAGTGTTTTTTTATGTAACAGAAGGATATTCATTTTTTTAAAAAGAATTTTACATACATCTACTTTTTTATTTAGCGATCTTTCTTACTATTGAACAAGTAACGAATCACGTTACAACACAACTCTTTAAGATGGAGGAGTGACAAAGAGGAGGTCTACACTGTGGAAAATTCCCTGCAATTTGCGCCTATTCTCGTTTGGGCCATTCTGACGATTATTGTGGTATACATCGTTATACGGATTTTGAGAAAACGATAAAAAAATGCTGTTGAGATGATCAACAGCATTCTTTTATAAGATGTGGCTATTTCAATACAGCGAGGGAAGAGGGAGGAGTTGATTCTAGCTTTGTTGCAACACGAAAATGAGGCTATTCATGAAGTGGAATGGTCATGAGCTTGTTGAGTTCATGCATTCCTACTCCTTCATAAAATTTAACCGCGTTGTTGTTCACTGACCACACCGTCAGCTGCAAATCAGAAGCGCCCTTTTGTTTGGCCCATTCCTTTGACACATGAAAAAGCTGCTTTCCGATGCCGCGATGCCGATGATCTCGGTGTACGCCAAAATATTGAATATACGCGGTATAGCGAGGTGGATATTGATTCACAGCGGGGGTGTACATCAGCTCAACGACTGAAACACCAACGATTTCCTGGTTATAAACGGCTACTAAAATATCGTTCGTCGAATAAAAAAGCATCGATTGATATTGAGTAGGAGAGAGAACGGTCGCGTTTTTTTCAAAATTCATTGGCAGCATTTCTGCATGAAGCCGCTGTGTATCGCTTAGTAACTTGTTCACCTCATGATAATCCTGCGTATTGGCAGGCCGATACGTAATCATCATGCTTTCAACCTACTTTGTAGAGAAAATTTCGTTAAAGCAATGCTGAGAGATCATTGTTTCTTCTTCATCATATGTATAGGCCGGGCTCTTGGTTAGCAGATATTTTTTTACGTGCTTCTCAAATAAAAAAGGAATTATTTCTCATACTAAGGAAAACAACGTAGGAGTGAGTCGCGTGAGAAAGCTCTTTTTGATTGGTCTATTTTTTATTGCAATGGGAACAAAAGAGGCAGGAGCATCAGGCTTTGAAGCGATTAGAAGCTGGCCACATCAGCAAACCATTCTATCTGCAAAAGAAGAACAAGGAAGGTATAAGGGATTTGTCATCAACATTCAGCAATCCAAAAAGTATTTTCCGTATTGGACTGCCCTTAAGGACCAGCGCGCACAGCCAAGCATGCGCACATTTGATTTAGACGGAGATAAGCGAAATGAATATATTGTCTTCTTGCCCCAAAAGCACGAAAACGGTGAATTTGTCAACGAGGCAAAGGTGCTGAAGCTCACAAAAGCAGGTATTCAAGAAATTGGCGTCAGCGATGTTCGGAAGCTTTTAGTAAAGGAAGTAAAGTACTACATCAACAAGCAAAACTTCTACGTACAGGTCGATCAAAAAAACGTGCTGAAGCTAAAACATGAAACGCAGGCACCGAAGCTACTCATTGACTCTTTTGTACTTTATGATGTCGAAGATGAGCAGCTAAAGGCAAAGGTACGATTAGTTGATCACAAAGGAAAATACCTTGGGGTGTTTGAAGTGCTCTATGACTACAAGCAACCGGCGAAGATGACTCCAGTTAAGACGGTGTTTAAGCAGGCGGGTTCTACGAAGTGAACGAAAAGGCATGCGAACGAGCCGCATGCCTTTTCCATTATTTAATTCTAAGACGTTCTTCAATATCCTGCCGATCGTACTCAGCGATCCAGCTTTTGTATGTTTCGTAAAGAGGGCGTATCGTATCCGCATTAAGAGAAGTGACTTCGCATCCACGATCATCATATAAGAAAAAGGTTACATTTTTCGTAGTGTTCACAAAAAGCACGTCTGGATAGCCGATAGCGTATCCACCAAATCGCGGCTTCAATGGAAAGTCTTCATGGATGGCGCTTTTTAGTAAAGGTAAAATACGAATATCATTGCGCTTACAGTTCAAGGAAAACTGCTGCATTTCATCGCCTTCCTCATCGTTTTCAAAGGGATAAGGATATGTATGAACGTGAAGTCGATATAGCGCTCTTTTATCTTTTAGATAAGGTTGGTACACCTTCAACGGTCGAACGTTTTTCTTCTCGTACTTTGATTTATACATGTTTGTTACCCAAATAAGCTCATCATCAGGATGAAATAACTCGTCAAAAATGGTCATGGCCTGCTGGTAAACGAGTTGGAAGTAGTCATTATTTATGCCATCTACATCATTTAGTGGTGAAAGATCGTCACCTAGGGAAAAGTGAATCCCAAACTCGCTTTGATGATAGAGGTGAGGAGTTCGCCTAAGATTAGGGTGGTAGGTTTGTAAATAATCATTCATGTTCTATATGTCCTTTCATAAAAACCGCACGTCAAATGAAATCATTTGACGTGCGGCTGCAATTTTAGCGCACGGGCACTTTATCAATATGAAAGCAGTGATCCAAAATTCCTTTTAAGTGTTCAGAAGGAATGTGCTGCTTTAGTTTCTTTTCATTTGTTGTAATCGTAAGCGTATTTCCAGATAGCGTAATTCGGCCGTCCTCTGTTGCAACCGTTGTTAAGTTCGTCTGTGTGAACGGAGACTGTGGAGACGTTTGATTGAACTCACACATCGGTGTAAAATCAAGCAAATCCTTCGGCTCTTTTTCCAGGCGATATTTCGTTTTCCATTGGCCGTTTTCGGCCTTTTGGAAGTCATACGTACGATCCTCAAGGTGAACAATACGATAATCACCGCTCACATCGGATACAACGTCACCTGTCAGTGGAATAGGCTTACGAACGGAATCACCAAACCCAACATCCACAATATATTCCTCGCCGTCTAACAGAACGAGAGTAGTTGCATGGCTACCGGTAATCGTCCACGTTTCATCAGGCTTTCTAACTGTTGCTGAAATAAGCTGTGCTTCATAGCCAAGTTCACGTAGCAATGTACAAAACAAGCTGTTTAACTCATAGCAAAAGCCGCCCCGGTGATGGCGAACAACTTTATCATAAAAGCGCTCCACGTCTAACACAATGGGCACCTGATTAATTACATCTAAATTCTCAAAAGGCACGTGCAGCATATGTTGCTCCTGCAAGTAGCTCAAATACTCAAAACTCACATCATGTCGGTATGCGGCATGAAATCGATCCAAATACGTTTGTACATCCATATTTCATTCCCCCTTATCCCTAATAATGTATCCTTTATTCCCTAACGATCTCTTATCATCATAATGATCACTCATTTTCAAAAAACACTTAAAAACAGTGTACCAAACTTCCCTCAACGCTTCCAACTTCAACTCCATTACCCTTAAAAAAGCGTTGACAACCCTACCAAAAACTTCATATAATATACCTATACTAAACATGACTTGTTAGCTCAGTGGGAGAGCACTTCCTTGACAGGGAAGGGGTCGGGGGTTCAAGTCCCTCACAGGTCATACGATTAAAAAGCTGAAACTTTTGTTGAAACAGGGTTTCAGCTTTTTTGTGTTCAAGAAATAACATAGCCCAGTTTCATATTGAGCTGAGCTAATTGTTTTGACTTTTTAAATTGATAAAGCGGGAGAACAGTAAGTAGCTTATTAATACTAGCTAACAAAAATAATTCCAATCATATCTCGTCTCACCTTATATCAACCCCTAGTTTTTAAAGTTCACTAACTAAATTTTAATAGTTTTATCCGCTTTGTTGTGTTAAAATTTGGTAAATTATAGATGGAGAACATAGATTAAAACGATAACATCCTGATAAGTCCATTCAACTTATATTGTTGAGGTGTATCTACAGTCTCTTTTAAATGGTCTATCACATAAAGCCAAATTATAAATTTCTTCATTAATGAAACTAAATTTATAACGTATCAACTTACCGAGTAGCGTCTCAGATTGGAGGGAAATCCATGAAAAATGAATTTAAAAACAAAACAAAAGAATACGTAAAGGGAAGACCTACCTATCCAGCAGAAGTATTAAAGATGATGAGGCAGCTAGGTGTGAATCAGGAGTCTATCATCGCAGATATTGGAGCCGGTACGGGGATTCTTACTCATATGTTAGGGAGTTTAGGTTGTAGTGTTCTTGCAATTGAGTCAAGTGAACAAATGGTAGAAGAGTGCAAAGTCTACTGTGAGGATGTTCACAATATCGAGATTATTAAAGCTTCAGCAGAAGAAACCACATTAATAAACAATAGTGTGGATGTAATTACGGTTGCCCAAGCTTTTCATTGGTTTGATAAGGAATTATGTAAGCCAGAGTTTCAACGAATTTTGAAAGAGGACGGATATGTGGTGATTGTCTGGAACGATATGCAGTTAGAAAGCCCACTTGCGAAAGAATACACACAGCTGTTAAAGAAATATACAGTTAAAACAACGGCTGCAATTGCGAAATTTGATCCGGATGAAGAAAAGCGTCAATTCTTTGGACAAGACTATACAAAAATGTATTACGACAACTGGCAAACCGTATCAGAGGAAGGGTTTGTAGCAGGAGCGCTATCACTATCTTACACACCGTCAGAATTGGATTCTACGTACGACGAGTTTGTCACAGATCTTCGCGAACTTTTCTCCAACTATCAGCAAAAAGAGCGGGTGACGTTTTATTATAAAACTGAAGTATACATTTGTCAGTTTGCAAAATAATGGATTGCTTGTATCAAAAAGAGCCCTGCTTAAAAGCAAGGCTCTTTAACATTGAACGATTTATCACTTCAAATACGTGCGCAGCTGATCATCACAGCTTTCCAACCGCTTCACCTCGGAATGGGGATACCCATCCACATTCGTTTTTACTGCACAAAGACAGCAAGAGCAGTGCACTTTTCCTTTTGCAAAATAGCCAACAGAAGGAACGTGCCAACCTGTATGTTCGGCAAGCCTCGTCTTACGCTGGATAACTCTTCTACGATGATAGCGATAATAGGAATGTGTTCGATTTTTGTGATTTGGTTTCATGACCAACAACTCCTTGGGATAAGGCTCAGCCTCTAAAAGTCCCCCAAAGAACGATTTAGACGATTACAGGCTGAGTATGTTGGTCGTTACTAATTGATTACTATTCACGTATATCACTCCGTATGTGATTTGACTGTTTTTGCTGAGCGCCACTGTACGCCTAACACATTAATGATTAAAAGCGCAATGAGTCCTCCAAGAACAATTCCTTGAACATTTTTCATAAAGAGGAATGGAAAGATAAAAATTCCGAACAACGTCACAATCAAATTCATAGCTGAAGCTAGTTTTGGATGCTGCTGAAAAAACTTTCTGATGTGTTTCACAAGCTGTTCACTCCAAAATATGTATTCTGTTTCATTCTATCATTATATTGGAAAATAAACCAAAAATATGGGAGGTTTAAAGGACGTATTTTTCCTTTTTATAATGAAAAAGAGAAAGGAGGAATTTGTTTGGTTTATCGTCTAGCTTTGTTTATTTGTATCTATGTCATATGCCTTACATTTGATTATTATGATACGAAGAGCGTAGAGTTGGCTGAGAACTTTGTTCAAAGTATTGTTATTGTGGGCGTATATGTAATGTTGAATAAGTTATTTACGAATAAAAGGCATTTTTATAAGTAATAAAAATAAGAACCAATTTAAATAAAAAACTAGAACTTTTAACCTATAAATATATTGTCTAAATGACTAATGAAAGGTAAAATTTTGTAGTTGGCTTATGTGACAATGAAAAGTAAGTGGTGCCAAGAAAACAATAGAATTTAGTACATAGTAAAGTCGCTACATTCTTTCAAAGTATGACGTGAAGAGATGATTAGCTATCGGAAGCTATTGAAGTTACCTTTCAGCAGGTGCAATTTCAAAACAAATAAAAGATAGAGATGAAGAGGTTATGATGAAAAAGGAATTATTGTTCGTTGCTTCTGTAGCGATGGTGATGGGATTAGCAGGGTGTGGAAGCACGACTGTGTATGTGACGGACGAGTCTAAGACTGAAGCTTCGGTTACAAAGGAAGAGAACGATACAAGTGTAGAGGTTACTCCTCCTGATGAATCGATTTCAGATGAGGATGTTTCTCCCCCAGAGAACGAGGACGAGGTCTATAGCGAAGAGGATTGGACAACCGATGAGTCCGTTGATGGCGTCAGCGACTGGGTCGACGAAGAGGACGCAGAGGAAAGCGAATGGACAGAAGATGAAGAGGTAAGTGAAGGAGGCGCAGCTGCTTCTGCTTCGTCAGATAAGCTATATCGAATACAAGCAGGCGTTTTTTCTGATAATAAGCGTGCAGTCGTGATTCAAAACGAGATTTTACAGAGCGGACTAGAAGCCGTTGTGACTGAAATAGACGGCCAGTTCGTGGTGTATGCGGGAGCCTTTCGAGAAAAAGCGAACGCAGATCAACGTGTTCAGGCGCTTAAAGACGCAGGATTTGATGTTTTCATGAAATATGAATAAGTTACCGAAAAAGCATCGTCATGTGACGGTGCTTTTTCTCATTAAAACAGAAGATTTGATCGATCATTAACAGAAAGTGACCGATAAAATCAGCAAATTAGTCGATAGCTCTCAAAAAGTGATCGATAAAACGAGCAAATTGATCGATAGAGCGGTGCCTTAACTCTAAAATACGTATTGAACAACTTCCATTAATAAAACTATGTTCCAATAGAAAAAATTTTCTACCATAGCAATCCTAAATTACTCGTAAACTAGTAATCTCCCAACTCAATTAATTCCTACTTCTCAAATCTACCAAATAAGACTTTAGGCTCAATACCTATTTCATCCTAATTTAAAAATATTTTTAGAAAAAACAAAAAAACTGTAGCAATTTACCTACAATGTAATATAATAATAGTAAATTAATAATAGGGCATACTTACTGAAAGGTAAGGACGCAAAGCTATGGGTCTAAGGGTGAAATTACTAGATTTCACCTATGATTGCCAGGTTGCAGATTCTAAATTCTTATTTTAGAGCTATGCCCTTTTCTGTTTGTCTGGAAAAGGGCTATTTGTAGTTCTAGGAGACTTCTTAGATCTGAATCCCTATGAAAACTTAGGAGGATTCATGTGAAAAAAGTTTTGTCTTTGTTGTTTGTTGCGATGTTTTTTGTGACTAGCATGAGCGTACCTGCGAATGCGCAAACAGATTTGACGACGGGAACGGAGAATTTTATTAATTCCGCTCTGATGAATGGAAACGGCACGTTGGCTACGTATTTAGTAGAACAGCAGTCAATTGATCCTGATTTTGCAGCGGGCAGAGAATCACTATCAGAGTCAATGGGTCTTATGATGATGTATCTTGCTCAAAAGGGCGATCGCGTGACGTTTTCAAAGTATTACCAGGAGCTCAAGCAATATTACCTTTCAAAACAGACAAACATTGTCTATTGGAAACTCAGCAATGATGGAAACACTCATGCGACGATGAATGCGATCATTGATGATTGGAGAATTGCTGATGCCTTGTTCATGGCAGGTGAGGCTTGGAACAACAAAACGTATATTCAAACAGCCCTTGATATTTCAAATGCGCTGAACAAATACAATCAAAAACAAAAACATTTCGTCGATTTTTACGACGAACAATATAAAGTAAATAACGACACGATTAGTCTTTTCTATATCGACCCAGTTGCGTTGAACTACATGGTGAAATACGGTGTGATTGATAGCACGATGTATAACCGAATGGTTGCCGTTCTTCGTAAATCAGCAGGAGACGGGCCGTTCTTTCCGCAAAATTACAACGTGCGAACAAAAGCGTATCAGTACAACGATCAAGTGAACTTAATTGAACAGATTTATACCGCTTATTTTAGAAAACAAGCAGGGATTAATTCCCCGGCATTTTATTCGTTCTTGAAAAAAGAGTTTAATACAAATGGAGTCATTTATGGTCAGTATGATCGCGTGACTAGACAGCCTGCGGTAGACTTTGAATCAAATGCTGTATATGGCATGACGATTCTTTACGCACTTCAAATGAACGACGTTACGTTTGCGAAAAAAGTGTACAAGCGCATGAAAGAATACGAGATTGCAGATGTGAAAAATCCTTACTACGGTGGGTATGTAGTTTTAACACCTACAGGGTATGACACGCACATCTTTGATAATCTATTTCCTCTGTTAGCAAAACAGCAGTTAGAAAAATTATATTAATCCAGAAGACGTGGCTATGATTTTATAGCCGCGTCTTTTTTCGTGCAAGTAAAGCATTGCTTGTACACTTTATCTAAAAGAGTCTGCTATAATACTAGATACGATTTGTAGGTAAAGGTGGTTACAATGTGAAAAAAATTGCGGTTATGTTTATCGCTATAGTAATGCTACTCACCGTTAGTAGTGTGCCTTCGCACGCTGAAAAGGCGGATAAGCCAGCCGTTTTGGTCGTGTATTCGTCTGATGATGAGAGCGATCATGAACAGCTGAAAATTTTAGATTTGCTTCTTGGGCAATTTACAAGTGATGTTACGTTTATAAAAGATGAGGACCTATCTTCTATCAAAAACAAGCGCTACTCTCACATGGTATATGTAGGGCTTGTTAAAAAGAAGATACCATCCTTAGTTGTGCAGAAACTAAATTCCTTTGATGGATCAGCCTTAGCTATTGGCAAAAATGTTGAACAGCTGGGCAAGCGCTTTTCGTTCATACAAGCAAACGGTGAAGCGGTCATTACGTCAGCTAAGCTCGTATCAAAAAACTTAGACAAAAAGCTATCAGAGAAGCGGATCATTGTAAATGCGAAGCCGATTGGAAAGGTAAAAACGCTCATCACGGGTCAAACAAAAGATGGCGACGAACAGCTTCTGATGGCGCAAAAGGGAAAAGATTACTACTTAGCGACAGAATCTTTTTATGATCCAATTGGACAGTTTGTTGGGGAAAAGTTATTTTCTTTTTTTGGAAAAAAGCCAACGGGTACGCATAAAGTGTATTTACGTTTAGAAGATGTTCATCCTATGTATGATCCTGAAGTGCTAAAGCAAGCTGCTGATTATTTGAAGAAAAAGGATATTCCGTATATGATCGCGGTCATTCCACTCTATATTAATCCGAAAACGCATGAGGTTATTCATATGTCGGATTCTCCGAAGCTTGTGAAGGTACTTCAGTATATGCAAGATAACGGCGCAACAATCGTACTACACGGTTATCGTCATCAGTACAAAGATGAGGAAACGGGTGAAGGCTTTGAATTTTGGGATGTTAAGCGTGATGAACCAATTTTGACAAGTCGGAATGATGATGTAAAAGGTCGAAAGGATTTTGAAACGACCGCTGATTACCGAGGGTATTTGAAAAAAGGTGAGGCTTTTGAACGGAAATACGTTGAAAATGCGATGCAAAGTGGAATAGAAGAACTTGTTACTCACAAGCTTTATCCGCTCGCATTTGAAGCTCCTCACTATGCGATGTCACAAACAGGCTACGACGTTCTGTCAAAACATTTTTCTACGTATGTTGGGCAAACACAGGTGACCGATTTAACATGGACCGGTCAGTACGCTCCTCTAAACGAGAGTCAGCCTACATTTTTAAACGGAATGACGCTCCTTCCGGAAACAATTGGCTACGTTAGTCATGATGCAGAGCATTCGGTTGATGCAGCTAAAAGTAACGTAAAAGAAGTTAGTGAATTTACCGACTCCTACGTTGCAGGATTTTATCACCCATATTTAAAGCTTTCGAATTTAAAAGAGCTCGTCGAAAGCCTAGATCGTGTTCCAAACCGTGAGTGGGTGGATTTGAAAAAGCTAGACAATCGTGTAAAAGTACAAAACGTGACCATCTCATCAAATAGTAGTGGAGTGAAAGTAGATAAGTCGTTTATTGCTAGCAGCTATGAACGACAGTATCTGTTTAAAAAATATGGTGTCTGGTTCATTATCGGTGTTGTGGCGTTACTACTTGCTTGCTACTACGTTTTCAATCGTTTCTTCAATAAAAATAAAGATGACAATAATTATATTTAGGTCGAGACAGCGATTAGGGAAGATGTTCCTTGATCGCTTTTTTGAGTTGATTCGTTGGTCCTATTTTTTGAAAGATGAGCACGTCCGTGGGGGAACTACCAGAAAAGTTGTGTTACCATTAGCAAAATAACCGACTTGTGCGGTGCGAACTTTCAAATCACCTGTTAAAATGGAAAAAAACGGGTATATAAAAGGTAGATTTTAGCGATACCATAATTCCCATTTTTGTGGTGAAATAGTTGAGTAATAAATTTAAACGTAGCTTTTATGATCCAAATGGAGCATCCTAACGTTTACCAATTGTACAGTTGAAGAGAAATAGACTTATTTTATGATACAATCTAAATCTCTCGTCCATCATATGATTTCGAAACGTTCACGCTCTGCATATAGGTTCAGAAAAAAATAGATAAAGGGAATGGTCAAATGAAACGAAATTCTACGTTATGGATCGTTGCAGGGCTTATGTTAATTATGTTGCTCACGATTGCGTACTTACCGTTAGAACGAGCGGTCATTAACTATATTATGATCTTTGCATACATACTTGTACTGCTAAGCGTCAATAGTTCAAAAAGTTTTATTGCGTTGCTAGTGATGGTTCTGGGGTATGGTTTTGCACTAACCTTCTATTGCTACAAAGCCGGATTCACAGGCGGCATCCAAGCGCAATTTGTTGTACTTCACCTGTTCTTAACAGCGAGCTTACTTTTACTTTGGATCCTTTTTTACCATGTGAAACGATTAATTAAAAAAGTCAACACGTTAGAAGCACAGGTTCAAAACCTAGAAAAGTATGAAGACGTGCCAAATTTATTGTCAGAAAATGAATTTGTGAGTCAGGCTCAGCTTTTAATAACAGGAACAAAAAGAAGAAATGAAAGCTCCTATTTGTTAAAAGTTCAAAGCACTCATCAAAATGAAACGTCCAAGTCGACGCTTTATACAGCGACGAAAATTTGCTTGGAGATGTTAAGAAACAATTATGATCTTGTGACGAGATATGAAGATCAAATGTTGCTGATCTTTTTGCAAAATACGGATGAATCAGGTGCTCAAGTCGTCATTAACCGTATGAAGGAAAAGCTGAAAATAGAATTCTCAACATCTGCTGTTTCCATTCAGTCTACGCCCATCGACACTCTAGAATCGGCATTTGAAGATTTCAACGTAAGGATGAATGAAGCATGAAGATTGCATTATTAACTGTGATGAGCTTTTTTTGGCTCCTTCTTATCTATTATTCGGTGCTTGCAATTGCAGGGGTGTATCACCGCATAAAGAAAAAAGAGAAGGTGTCACTAGATCGTTATCCATCGGTAGCGATCTTAATTCCTGCTCATAACGAAGGGGTAGTTATCAGCGATACGCTTCATGCGATGTCGCAGTTAAATTACCCTGGACAATTAGACATATACGTATTAGACGACGCATCAGAGGATGAAACTGCTACTATCGTTCGTTCATACGAACAAATATTCAAGCGAATTCATTACGTAAAGGTTCCTCCAGGAAGTCCAAAAGGGAAATCTCGCGTACTTAATTACGGTCTATCTGTTACGGATTCGGATTATTTTTTAGTATATGATGCCGACAATCAGCCCGAGGAAGATGCCGTTAAAATTCTCGTAGAAACAGCTGAAACGACACCAAAGGCCGCAGGAGCGGTCGGTTATGTGAAGACGGTGAATGCGAATAAAAATCTGTTGACGCGCATGATTGCCATTGAATTTCAGGTGTTTCAACTTCTCATGCAGTCAGGGCGTTGGCTGTTATTTAAAATTGGGACGCTTGCAGGGACGAATATGCTGCTTAGACGTTCGGTTTTAGATGAGATGGGAGGATATGATCCATATGCGCTTGCAGAAGATTCTGAGCTTACGATGCGGATTACGGCAGCGGGCTATCTCATTCCCGTTGTACCAGAGGCAAGAACGTGGGAGCAGGAACCTGAAAGTATGAAAGTGTTTATTCGCCAGCGAACAAGATGGCTGATTGGAAATATCTATATTCTTGAAAAATCTCTCTATAACCTGAAATTTTGGCGTGGGAAAACGTTTTTTCATACGTTTCAGCATTTGCTGACATACCTTTTCTTTACGGTGTTCTTATTGTTCTCAAACGTTTGGTTTGTGCTGAGTCTGTTTGGGATGGATCTCCCAGACATTGGATCACCGCTCCTCATGTTTTGGTTTATGAGCTATATTGTGTATTCACTACAAATTCTTGGAGGAATGGTTCTTGACCGGACCACTTCGCCTTATAATATCTTTGTAGGGGTCATTATGTATTTCACCTACGCGCAGCTGTTTTTAATTTTGTTAGTCAAAAGCCTCTACTCGTATACATGGAACCGAATTCGAAATAAGACGATTGAGTGGGACAAAACGAGGAGGTTTAAAGGGGAGCAAATGTGAATAAGTACGGAGTCATTTTGATTGTAGGAGGCGTGTTCATTATTTTACTGTTTTCTTTTCTTCATTACGTACCCCCTAAGCGGGATGTGATTACGATTATTGAAAGTGAGTATATGGATAAAGAAGGAATCATCCGAGACTACGGACGAAAAGATAATGTGAAATTATTGTCTGAGAGTCTTGGCCTCTACATGGAATACCTGCTGCTACGAGGTGATCAAAAAAGGTTTGATCAGCAGTTTGATGTGCTGATGGATCATTTCCTCGTGCTTAAAGGCTCCGATACCTTTTTGAAATGGGAGATTGCAAAAGGAGTATCCACAAATGCACTCGTAGATGATTTACGAATAATTAACGTTCTTCTTCGGGCAAGTGAGACGTTTCATAACGTTGCCTACCGAGAAACCGCACTAAAACTATTTCAGACGATTCAAGAAAAGCAAAAAACGTCTGCGGGCTATGTGGATTTTTATGATTGGCACCACGAGGAGCGAGCGGATACGCTACATCTCAGCTACCTTTACGTTCAGCTACTGACTAAGCTGGATCCAGCGATGAAAAGTAGCGACGTGTATGCAAGATTTCGTGAGCGTCACGCTAGTCTTTTTTATCATGAGTATTACTCATACGATACGCATACCTTCAAGGAAGAACATAAGGGAGAAGTTAACCTGATTGATCAGTTCTTAATTGAGCTGCAGCTGACGTCGATTGGAAAGCGGAACGAAGCTTTTTACAAGTGGGCGAAAAGCGAAATGATGAACGACCATAAGCTTTACGGCCGGTATACGAAGGATCGTCATCCAAAGCCAGCTGTTTCATATGAATCATCAGCAGTGTATGCGCTTGGTACGCAATATTTTCTAGACAACCATGATCAGCAAATGGCAAAAGAGTTTCATCAACGTCTCGCAAAATTCAAGCTTCAATCACAAGCTGATTATGATTCCATTCACTTTTTTGATTTCATCAACTATGCGTTAGCTGATTGGAAGTATCAACATCAATAGGAAAAGACTCACGTTAAGTGGGTCTTTTTTATGTGGGAGTAAATAACAATTAATAAGGGAGAAAAAAGACGTTTTCGCTACATAAATGGAGAAGAAGAAAGCGCATACTATAGAGAAGAAAAAATGTCCTTTTATTGGAAAGTGATAGGTGATAAGACCAAGTGGGTCGAAAGTAATAGGAGAAGTGTGGTAAAATAGAATAAACCATAAACAGGGAGAGGATACATTGCAATCATTCTATATGATTGGTATACAGGTATTTCTTATTCTCGGCATTATTGGGATTATCGTGTCGGGTTTGTTATTAGAAACTTGGACAAGTGAACCGGGTAAAAGGGTCAACGTGCATGCGGAAACCATTCCTTATGCAGCCGTTCGATCTAAAATAGCGCTTTATGCAGGGCTTAGCGGTCTAGGATCGCTCGTACTTGCCACGTTTATTTATCTTTTGCACCGGTAATCAAGGAAGAGGCTCTATGGGAACAGAAACTGTTCCCATAGAGCCTCTTCTTTCGTTTTTATTGCACTGTTAGCGTAGCCGCTTGAAGATTGACCGGTAAATAATCGTAGAGATCACTTGCTCCGCTCGTAACCGTTTCGGCATACCATGTATAGTCTCCTGCAATGGTTGGTGCTAACCAGTTTGAGAAGGTGAACGTAATGCTTTGGTTTCCTGCTAAATTAGCCGTATTGGCGTAAACATAGTTTCCTGAGAATGTAAGGGAACTAGAAAGATTAGTCCCATCACTTTTCGTAGCCGTTACCGTTGTTGCGGTAGGATCAGGCCACTTTGGTGGAGCCATCAGTTTTACCTTTTGGATTGGATACGTAGACGGCGCGCGCAGCGTGACGCTGATCGTTTGCGTGCTTCCAACTGGAACCGCTGTTGTACTAATGGAAGAAGTACCGCGTCCATATGAACCTCTAATACGTAAAAATTCATTGTAGTATTGATCAGCGGTTGCTTTATCATGAATGACCATCAAATTTTCACTATTTGTGTCATTTGCGTTGGCACTTGCATTGAAGGAGCCTGTGACAACTTGTGCAGAGGTGTATCCTTTATCAGCGATCAGCACCTTGTCGTGAAGTTTGCCTCCGTAAGGGTTATCAGCAATACTTACCGGAATGCCTTCTTTTGCTAGATAAGCAAGTTCTCCGTAAGGACCGTTACTTCCATATTGGCTTTGATCAAAAATCCCCTCTACGTTTACACCACGATTTTTCGCTGCAATGAGCGCTTGACGAATATTATCATCTGTAAATGAGAAGTAATCAAAATAAACGTTGTATTTTGCACTGTTAATGACGTTCACGATTGCACTTGCCGGATTATCTTCTGGTGCGAAGTATACTTCGACCGGAATGGACCCTGTTGCGGTTGTGACGGTTACCTTTTGGTCAGCTGTAGTAGAAGGTGAGGCTGTTTTAGTGAACTGTCCGTACACATACATCTCGTCAAAATCGGTTTTATAAATGGATGCTAAAGAAGATGACTTCCATAAAACCGTGTTGTTGTAGTTGTTTGCATTGCACGTGTCAGTTGTATTAGTAGATCCCATCCATACCTTTTGATCATCTAAAATAATGTACTTGTTGTGCATAAGAGCAGATCGATTATCACCTTTGACGGCAATGCCTGCACTTATGAGCTGCTGAGTGAACGTATTGGTTATGTAGTCTGAATCTGTCATGATACGAATGTTAACACCGCGATTTTTCGCTTGAATAAGCGCATCCACAAATGGCTGATAGCGTATTTCATAGAGAGCTGCATCAATGGTCGTAGTAGCACTATTGATCTCTGTAATGAGCGCATCTACTAAATTGACAGTTTTGCCAGGACCAAATAAGACGGTTTCTGAATCATACGATGCGGCTGTACTATTTACATCACTAGCAGTAAAAAGGGCTGCGGCAGAAAAAAGAAGAATAAATGCTTTTCGAACAAACAGTTTGGGCATAAAAAGCCACCTTTCAATTTTTTAGAAAATCCTTCTTAACTCTACCAAGGATGGAATTTTCAGATAAGGGTAAATAGACACAAAAATTTTTAATTTTTTGTAAAGTTTACATAGGCTATTTTTAGTCGCTTCTCGAAAAGAGATAAGACCATAAACTTAAACAATAAGAAAAAATAATTTGTAAGCAACAGGGGGAAATAAGATGACTTTACGGGTTGGGGTAGATTTAGGAGGAACAAATATACGCGTAGCTCTTATTGATCACGAAGGGGAAATTGTTCATCAAGTCCATGAGTTAACAGACGCAGCGCGAGGACCAGAACCGATTATAACGCAACTTATTCAAATGATCGAAGATGTGATTGGATTAGAGACAATTGTGGGAATTGGAATCGGAGCTCCGGGACCGCTTGATCCTGTGAAAGGAATTATCCTTGGACCATCAAACTTGCCCGGTTGGGATTATGTTGAATTGGCGCAGATGGTGAAAGGAAAGTTTGATGTGCCGGTAATCGTCAATAACGATGCGAACGTAGCTGCTCTAGCAGAAGCCCATATAGGAAACGGTAAGAGCTACCGAAGCGTTTTTTACGTCACGGTCAGCACAGGAGTTGGAGGTGGTTTTGTTTTAGATGGTCATGTTCATAACGGCTCATTTGGTTATGCGGGTGAAATAGGAAATATGATTGTACAGCCAAATGGCTACAAGCATGCAGATATGAACAGAGGATCTCTTGAAGCATATGCCAGTGGAACCGCAATTGGGCGAGTGGCAAAGGAAAAGTACGGCATTACGGGAGGGGCGAAGGAAGTATTTCGGCTTATGGGGGAAGGGGATGAAAAAGCCAAAGAAGTCGTAGAAGAATCCATGAATTACTTAGCGATTGGTATTGCAAATATTGCTCATACGCTTGATCCAGAGATTTTCATCCTTGGTGGTGGAGTTATGCAATCTTCTCATCTCGTTTTACCGTATCTCACAATGAAGGTGAAAGAATATCTTTTCCCGCAAATGGCAGATCGATTAACGATTGTAAAAGCGTCTCTTGATCGGGACAGTGGTGTCATAGGGGCTGCCATGCTTATCCAATCGGAAGGAAAAGTAAATACATGAGCACCGAACCTTTATTTTTTGAGCCGGTGTTCAAGGAGAGAATTTGGGGCGGAGAAAAGCTGAAGGCGTTTGGATATGATTTGCCGTATAAGAGAACGGGCGAGTGCTGGGCTTTTGCCGGTCATCCACATGGTCAAAGCGTCGTAAAAGAGGGAAAGTATAAGTGGAAAACGTTAGGCGAACTGTGGGAAAAAGAACGTCAGCTGTTTGGTGAACTAGAGGGAGGACGCTTTCCGCTTCTAACAAAATTATTAGATGCCAATGATAATTTATCCATTCAAGTGCATCCTCCAGATGAATATGCACAACGTTTCGAAAATGACTGTGGTAAAACCGAGTGTTGGTACGTCGTACACTGCGAAGAGGGAGCAGAAATCGTCTACGGGCATTACCCTAAAACGAAAGAAGAATTTTCACAGATGGTTCGTGAAGGGAGATGGACAGAGCTTCTAAGAAAAGTTTCAGTGAACCAAGGAGACTTTTACTATGTTCCGAGTGGGACCATTCATGCGATTGGAAAGGGAATTGTCATTTTAGAAACGCAGCAAAACTCAGACACCACCTACCGGTTGTACGATTATGAGCGAATGGATCAAGATGGAAAGAAGCGTGAACTGCACGTTGCTCAATCACTTGACGTTCTTGCCACACCGTTTGTAGAGTCTAAGCTTGTCATGTTGAAGAACCAGGTAGAGGGTGTACACGTTACGACATTTATTCAATCCCCTTATTTTACCGTACATAAATGGATAGTAAAAGGAAGCGCTAGGCTTTGTCAGAAGAAACCATTTTTATTGATCAGTGTGTTAAAAGGAAATGGACACATTGAGAAGAACAAAAAAGGATATGCATTTTCAGTAGGTGACCACGTTTTATTACCCGCTGACTTTGGTTCATTCACAATCAGCGGAGATGCGGAATGTATTGTCTCTCACGTATAGAATGGTAAGAAGCGTGTTGCGAATAGCGAGGCGCTTCTTACCGGTTGAATTTTTTTTGTGTTATTTTTTAAAAACAGGTTTAATAATAAAGAAAGAATGGAAAAAGAATAGATGGACATTTTGTAAATGCAGCACACTAAGACTTGGAGTTAGGGAGAGAACGTCATGAACGTAGAACAGGAAAAGTATTCAATTAAAATTAAGGAATCTACATTTGATTGGGATTTAGAAGAAGGTACGTTCAAATTTGAAGGAGATGAGGTTGTCTTATTTTGGGTGAATACCGCGTTTAAAACTTTTTTTGATGCGATCGAAGAAGTATCGGGATCAAAAGCTGCAAGCATCGTCTTAGAAACGGCAGGGTATCGAACCGGTGAAATTGTGAGCGCTTTTTATCAAAAATCCATGGGCGATTTTGAGCAAATACTGTTAACATTGCCTAATACATATCTAACGGCAGGATGGGGAAAGACGTCTATTAACATCGTGTCAAAAGAAGAGAAAAGAGCGATTGTACGCATTCAGGATAGCTGGGAATACAAGGTGACCATGGCTCAAGGAAAAGGTGAAGAAGGAACATTTTTACCAGGGCACTGGGCAGGCGTTTTTAGCGGCTTGTACGGCACATCTATGTGGTACCAAGTTAATAAAAGCCAGATGAAGGGTGATCCGTACACAGAATTTGAATTTTTTCCTTCTTCCATTACCCCACAAAAAAATATTCATTCACTTGTGAACGAGCAGCGTCAAGCCGAAATTGAAGCATCCGAAAAGTACGTGGTGGAACGAACGGAACAACTATCAAAGATCATCAAAGACATTTCTTCTCCCATTATTCCGGTGCTTGAGAATATTGTTGTCATCCCGCTTTTAGGAGAATACGATGAGTCGCGTGCGGAAGAATTACTTTCTAAGACGCTCTTTCATCTACCTGAATACAAAGCCAACTATTTGCTGCTGGATTTGACAGGGATTTCCGGGGTAAATGAATTTACGATTGACCTGCTGCAAAAATTGGTGCGTTCCACATCACTTCTAGGAACGGAAGCCATTCTTGTGGGGATATCTCCCGAGCTCAGCATGAAAATGACGAGCGCTGGTTTTCTGTTAAGTAACATTCCATGTTTTTCAACGCTTCAGCATGGAATTAATCACGCGCTCAGTGAAGAAGGTCTTCATATTGTGAAAAAATCATAACAAAAAAGCCCCTTGTTTTTGATAAATGAGGGGCCTTTTTGCTATGTATTAATCGTTATCCCGTAGCTTTGCATCTAGCACGAAGGTGCCAAATGGAATAACGGACGCTACGACTGCACCGATAGCTGACACAAACGACCATTTTTTTACGAACGTAACATGAGCAACAGCCAGTAAAAACAGAACAAAAAACAAACCGTGTAAAGCACCAACAACAGATACTGCCTGAGGAATATCAAACATATATTTCAACGGCATCGCGATCCCCAGTAGCAACAAATATGAGATTCCCTCAATAATTCCGACAAAGCGTAAACGCCCAACAGCAGTTGCAAGCATAGGTCATCCTCCTATCATTATTCTTATCCTTATTATATACAAGCATCCTACCTCTTTAATACTAGATTGTTGAAATATTAATGGGATTGCCACAATTTCGTCTTTCGCTCCCGTTATTGCTTGACGAACAGCGACGAATATTCAAAGCGGGGCGGTTTTACCTGTATCAGGAATCGTGCACGGAGTTGTCGTTCTACTTGTTTTGTTAGTGCTCGATCCGCACGCTTCTAATATTCCACTAGCAAGCATGGCGCCAATTTTAATGGTTGTAGCATGGAATATGAGCGTTTCTCTTCATATTAAAAAAGTCGTTCCAAGTGCGATTAGTGCAGAGCTGAAGCATTACTGTGGTCAAGGACCGTAAAAGATAAGAAGGGCAAAACCATCTTCTGCACTACATAATTTACCGACCAAAAATCCCCGTTGCTTTCGGAAGGGGATTTTTGTTTGTAAAAAGAAGTTTAACAAAACTGTAAAAAAAGGAAGTAAAGATAACAGGAACATTATATGTTATAGTAATGAATAGTAAAACGGTAGTAAGAAGGTGAAGAGATGTACCGAATTGGGCAGTTAGCCAAGCTTAGTGATGTATCAAAGCGTACCATTGATTACTATACACAAATTGGTCTCCTCAAAACAGCAGAAACAACGTCAAAGTTTCGTTCCTATCCTGAACATTCACTAGAGCGTCTGAAGCTGATTGAGCACTACAAGCAACAGCACATGACGCTAAAGGAAATTCGCAAACAGCTAGAAATGTTTGATGATGATACGATTGCGGAAGGAAACGTATTAGAAAAAGTGAACCAAATTCAAGCACAAATTGAAGGGCTCGAAAAAGAAGTGCTCGAGCTACAGCCGTTGCTGAAAAAGCTAGATGAAAATCAGCTACAGCTTCTGACCAAACAACTTTCGGCAAAGGGAATGTCTCTCGTCCACATTATTGCGATGATTTCTGAAGGATCGTTAATGCTATAAGTTCCACTCATATAAGAAGGTATAAAAACTCAACCAAATTGCGGTTGAGTTTTTTTGTCATGTGGAGTAAGTGAAATGTCGATAGCGGAGTGCAAATGATCGATAGGCGGTGGGAATTAATCGATAGCCGAGTGAAATTGATCGATAGGCGAGGAAAAGTGATCGATGGAAGTGGTGAGGGTCATGTGTTGTGAGCGAAATGTCGATAGCGGAGTGCAAATGACCGATAGGAGGTGGGAATTAATCGATAGGCGAGGAAAATGATCGATAGGCGAGGAAAAGTGATCGATGGAAGTAGTGAGGGTCATGTGTTGTGAGCGAAATGTCGATAGCGGAGTGCAAATGACCGATAGGCGGTGGGAATTAATCGATAGGCCGAGAAAAATGATCGATAGCCAGGAAAAAATGATCGATAAACCGGGCAACATGACCAATAGAAGTGCTGGGAGTCGCGCAGAATGAGTGAAATGTCGATAGCGGNGGAGAGAAAATGAACGATAGGCCGAGAAAAATGATCGATAGCCAGGAAAAAATGATCGATAAACCGGGCAACATGACCAATAGAAGTGCTGGGAGTCGCGCAGAATGAGTGAAATGTCGATAGCCGAGTGCAAATGGCCGATAGACCAGAAAAAATGAACGATAGCGAAGAAAAAGTGATCGATAAACCGAGTGAAAGAGACCGATAGAAGTGCCCCAAGTCGCGTAGCGTGAGCGAAACGCCACTAACAGACAGAGAAAGCGCGACCTCTTTCCATGAAAGGAGATCGCGCTTTCTCATTAGATAATAAAGCCACTGTACACCATGCCAATGTTAATGACGAGGTGAAAGACGATGGCAGGGTAGAGGCTGTTCGTTTTAATCGTGAGAACGGCATAAATGACGCCGGCTCCTGAAATAAGGAGGCTGAGGAAAAGTGGAAATCCAATCGAAAGGTGCAGCAATCCGAAGCCAACGCTCGTTAGAACAATCGCATAGAGAAGAGAAGCAGCATGTTGAAGAGCAGACAGCATTACACCTCGCCAGATAACTTCTTCAAATACTGCATTGATTAGTGAAAAGGCAATACAAAACCAGAGAAGAGAGAAAAAAAGAGATCGATCCTGCTGAGCAATAAAGAAGAAGTAAACGATGCAGTTTGAGAGCACGCCGATCAGTAAAAAGAGACGTGTATGGATCTTGTGTCTTCCGATTATAATCGGTTCGTTCCAATTAGGCTTATGACTATACCAGTTCACTGATTTCTTAAATAATCGTTGCTGACAAGCGGGTAGAACAATCATCCAAAAGAGCATGAGACGTTTAAGAAGAATCGTCATTTCTTTTGAAAGCGCGAGGTTATTCACCCAAACGTTGCAGAGTGTAAAGCATAGAAAACCTAGCAAAAAAGACAGGAAAAGGGATGATAGAAATCGGTTTGCTTTGTTAAATGCTACGATCAACACAAAACTCATAGCGATAGCAAGCGACCACCAAACGTGTTGATAAGAAATGGACATAATGCCTCCAAAAAACAACAGCGCCATTAAAATAGGGATACGGACTCCCCTCCTTTATAAAAATAAACCTTTTATTACCATTTTATATAGATTATGAAAAAAAGATAGCTTTATAATAAAAAAGAGGAGAGGAGCTAACATGACCTATAAAATTGCATTTTTTGATGTAGATGGAACGCTTACTAACTATAAAACAGGCCTTATTTCAAATGAAACAAAGCGGGCGATTCGCGAATTAAAAGAGAAGGGAATCGAAGTGGTTGCCGCAACTGGAAGGCCTTTATCGATGTGCGAGGAATTAAAAAAACTAGGCATTGAAACATTTATTACGGCAAATGGAGGATACGTTGCGCACGGGGAAATCGTGATTCATAAAGTAGCGATGCGTTCCGAAGTAGTGAAGGAAGTCGTAGCGTATGCGGCGTCCAAACAGCACGGCTTATCCTTTTATACAGAAGGTTTTGCTATGAACGGGGTGCGGAATGAAACCATTTTGTCTGCGCTGCGTGAAACGCTATCGTTAACTGAGTATCCAACGAATACGTTTACGCAAGAGGAAGAGGTTTATTTGCTTTGTCTGTTTGCGGACGAAGAAGCAGTGCGAGACTACGAACAGAAATTTTCGCAGCTGACTTTCAGAAGGTGGCATCCTTCTATCGTAAACGTGCTAGACGAGGACGTATCGAAGTCACTAGCAATCAAAAAGGTACTACAGCATTTTGGGTTTACACCTTCACAGGCCATCGCATTTGGAGACGGTGACAATGACATTGATATGCTTCAATTAGCTGGATTCGGTGTAGCGATGGGAAACGGAAGTGAACAGCTTAAAGAGGCAGCCGATTTTGTGACGAAAACGTCAGAGAAGAATGGTGTTTCATTCGCGCTGAAGCATCTCCACATTATCTCATAAAAAATCCCCCAGTCTGCCACTAGCAGCTTGGGGGATTTTTGTTGAAGCACCAAACGACGACGGAAAAAGAAGAATCGACTTCCTTCTACAAAAGGAAGAGGGAATAACTTCATTTATCCGACCGTCTATTTGAGGTGATGGCGTCTTATTTTTGACGTTCAGCTAATAGGTTTGCTAAGAAGTGTGATTTGTAGCTTTCCAGACGTTTCTCTTCAAAGCGGCGAACACCTAATTTTTTTAATTCTTGTACGTACCATCCTTTGCTTCCGATATGCATATGATCCATCCTTTCTTGTATTTATCATGCTTTTTTCTCTATCAATAGAAGACGATGTGTCCTCTCTATTGACAACAGGGTGCCATTGTAACATCTATAACAAGGGAGACAAAAGGGGGATAGTAAAATTCCTTTTTGCCAATTTATTCTTCGTTTGAATGAGGCTGTAAACAAATAAGGTGTCTTTACATATGTAAAAAATATGTTGCCATTTAAAACATCTGACAATTATAATGTAAAGGTAATAAGTTTACACATGTATTGTATGGGGGTTTACAATGGAAAATACAACAGTTTCGAAACGAAAGCTTTTAACCATTGCCGGAACAGGATGGATGTTTGATGCGATGGATGTCGGCATTTTGTCCTTTATTATTGTGGCACTTCAAAAGGATTGGGGACTAACGCCTCAACAGATGGGCTGGATCGGAAGCGTGAATTCAATTGGAATGGCGGTAGGAGCTCTTGTTTTTGGGCTTTTAGCAGATAAAATTGGGCGAAAACACGTGTTTATGATCACCATTTTACTTTTTTCAATTGGAAGTGGGCTCTCCGCTTTCACAACAACGCTCTCATTATTTCTCGTTTTACGGTTCTTAATTGGGATGGGGCTTGGAGGAGAGCTTCCTGTTGCCTCTACGCTCGTATCTGAAAGTGTAGCTGCTCACGAGCGAGGTCGTATTGTCGTACTACTGGAAAGCTTTTGGGCCGGTGGGTGGCTGATTGGAGCACTTATTTCCTTTTTCGTCATTCCATCGTACGGATGGGAAAGTGCGCTATTAATTAGTGCTGTACCTGCTCTTTATTCACTCGTCTTACGCTTTAAGCTGCCAGATTCACCGCGCTTTGAAAAGGTCAAGGCGGTGAAAAAGGTATCCGTTCTTCAAAACATGCGAGCGGTTTTCGCAAAGGGTTACACAAAACGCACGGTTATGCTGTGGATTTTATGGTTTTGCGTCGTATTCTCTTACTACGGCATGTTTTTATGGTTGCCGAGTGTTATGGTGATGAAAGGATTTAGCATGATAAAAAGCTTTGAGTACGTCGTTATTATGACGCTTGCTCAGCTTCCTGGTTATTTCAGCGCGGCGTGGCTAATCGAGCGAATGGGTCGAAAATTTGTACTTGTTACGTATCTTCTCGGTACGGCGCTTAGTGCCTACTTCTTCGGTACCGCAGAGTCGTTAACGCTCTTAATTGTGTGTGGAGCGCTGCTTTCTTTCTTCAATCTCGGGGCTTGGGGCGCGTTATATGCGTATACACCAGAGCAATATCCAACTGAAATTCGAAGCACTGGTGCTGGAATGGCCGCTTCGTTTGGGCGAATTGGAGGAGTTTTAGGTCCCTTACTTATTGGTTCTCTTGTCACAAAGGGAGTGGCAATTCCCACGATCTTTATGATTTTCTGTATCGCGATTGTTGTTGGTGTTCTTTCTGTTATTTTTTTAGGAGAAGAAACGAAACAGCGTCAGCTTGCGTAAGCGAACACACTCGTGTTCGCTTTTCTTTATGGAGTAAAAGGTGTAGGAATGAAACAAAGAGGGTATTACTAACCGAACATATTCTCAGAAACAAATTTCATCATGAATGATACACAGGAGTGACGAGAAGTGAAGGTATGGTTAGGAATTTTACTCGCCGTTATTGTAATCGTTGTATTAATTTTCTTTATTGGCGAAAAGAAAAACGCAAAAGAAGCAGCGAAAAAAGATCGAAAACCTATTGTATTCGTCCATGGATTTCGCGGTCAGGCACGATCGATGGATACGATGATTGAACGATTTGAACAGAAGAAGTGGGGAAGACGAGAAGGGACATGTCGAGTTGATGCACACGGAAACGTGACGTGTGAGAAGCCTATCACTCTAACTGGTAACGGTGCACCGATGATCCAGGTGATTTTTGAGAACAATACAGCAAGTATCAAAGATCAAGGTCTATGGATGAAAGAAGTGCTGAAAAAAGTAAAAGCCACGTACGGGAATGATCACGTGAACGTGATCGCTCATAGTATGGGTGGATTAGCGATGATGAACTATTTAATGAACTACGAAGGTGAGAAAGGGACACCAAAAGTTGATCGTATGGTCACAATGGGATCGCCGATGAAGGGCATTGAGATGAGCCGTTTAATTGAGCAATACCCAAAAGCAGCTGAGAAGAAATATTCAGAAGCGGCCGTTGATCTTCAGACAGGTTCACCTGCACTTGAACATATGTACAAAGATCCCTCAGTATTCAACAAGATCTCGACGAAAATGTTAGCCATTGCAGGAAACGTGGTCGATGAGAAGCCAAAAGAACCGGGTTCACCTCTTAACGATCATCTAGGTGATGGAACGGTTTCTGTTGCGAGCGCGTGGTACTTGAAGAAATATATCCCGAATTTAGAGCTCAAATGGTTTGCGGTTAATCATTTTAATCTTCATGAAAGTCCAGCTGTTGATGCCGCCGCTTACCAATTTCTAACGGATAAAAAATAACGTTGCCACACGGCAACGTTATTTTTGTGGTGTTATAATAGATCATATTCCGAACAAAAGGAGAGAGGTCTATGCTATATCTAGTAAGGCACGGGGAAACAGATTGGAACAAGCAAAAGTTATTACAAGGGCACACAAATATACCGTTAAATGAACAAGGAAAGCGCCAAGCGAAACAGCTCGCGGAGAAATTCAAGGATATTGAAGTTGACCGAATTTACGCAAGTGATTTGGAGCGCGCACTTGAAACGGCTCGTACAGTTGGAGAGAAAAAAGGGATTACAGACGTTCAGACATTTGAACGTCTTCGTGAGCGCTGCTTTGGTGAAATGGAAGGAATCCAGGTAGTAAAACTAGATGAGCTGCTCCCAAACTGCTGGACGAACTGGGGCGAGGAGTCTGTGCATGGCATTGAACCACTAGAGGAGATGCAAAGCCGCATGGCGGAACAGCTCAAGGAAATCATGGAAGAAGCAAAAGAAGAGGATGTGTTAGTCGTAAGCCACGGAGCAGCGATTAATAGCTTTATTCACTTTGTCACAAAAGGTGAAAGCGGCACGGGGATATTGCGGTTAAAAAATACGGCGGTTACAAGCTTTACGTATAAAGAGGGAGAGTGGGAAATGGTTACGTGCAACGACGATTCTCACTTGGAAATTCCAGTTTCGTAAAAAAGTTTCTATTTTTATGAACGCCTATAGTCATAAGGATGGTACCGATTTCATATTATCAGAATAAAACAAGTTGTTTGAAAGGCTGTTGACAACACTGTAACAAAGGTGTAAATTAATAAATATCTTAACAAACAACAAATTTCGACAAACTTCTTATCCAGAGAGACTGAGGGAACTGGTCCTATGACGTCTCGGCAACGGACTCCAATGAGCACCGTGCCACTTCCAACAAGCGTTTGCGCTTGATAGATGAGAAGAGGTAGCATCCCACTATTTTGTGATCCCAACCTCTTCTTGCGATCTATTAGCCATCGCAAGTGGGGGTTTTTTATATGAAAATGGAGAAATAATTTTGACATAAATGAACCATAAATCACCAAAAGCACCTCATTCCACTCGATGGATGAGGTGCTTTTTAGTATAAATTTCTAGCGCCTTGGCTTGCAGGAAATGTTCCTTGCTTACGATTAGTCTGTACTTCTGTTCAACTGCTCTGCGAGTGTTAATAAATTATTTGTTGTCGCCGCTACTTCTTCGATGGATGTGACGATCGTATCAAGGTCACGACGATTTGCTTCAAACATCGTCATGTAGTTCTCGGTTTCAAAGCTTGTCGCATCTAGCCCCGCCTTTACTTCATCAACGACACTAAAGGTTTGCTTTGTTGTGCCGATCATGGTGTTAAGTTTTGTTACAATTTCTTCCATGCTAGAGGACGTTGCGCCAACGAGTTCGTTAATCATATTGTTCGTTTCCTTCGTTTGTTCGGCAAGCTTTCGTACCTCATCTGCAACAACTGAGAACCCACGTCCGTGCTCGCCTGCTCTTGCGGCTTCAATAGAAGCATTTAGTGCGAGAAGATTCGTTTGATTGGCAATCGTTTCGATATCTTTGGACATGTCCATAACCTTCGATAAAATGGTTGCGAGATCATTCACTTGTTTGGAGAGGCTTGTCACATCTCCTTGTAAATTCGTCATTTTTGAACCGGCACTGATGATTTTTTCTAAGCTGTGCTTTGTTAAGTGGTGAAGATTTTGGCTACTTTTCATCGTGATTTCTAAATCTTTCATGACTTTATGCGCCCGTTCATTGGTATGTAGAGTTGAATGCTCGGTTTGCTGAGCGGATGCAGCTAAACGCTCGCTAACTTCCTGAAGCTCACGCTGAACCGCACTTTGTTCTTCATAGAGCTGTTCAATACGTTGAATACGGGATGCTAAGTATTCCTTTGATACGAGCTGTGCGTCAAAATTAGTAAGTCCTGTAATGGCTAGTAAGTAACGTGTGAGCTTTTCCGGCTCCTGGTGGTATGTTTGAACGAGAACTGGAATAAGATGCGTGTATACGAGCTGATAGGTCGCTAAAAACCAGTCAATCGGCAAGGTTGTGCCGTTATGAGTTTGACCAATTCGCTGTCTCGAACGAATGTATTCGTCATTAATAGTTCCTTGAAATAAGGTATCAAAATATTGAATAAAAACAGCCATGAGGCGTTCTTTAGATGAATGATCTTCTGCAATTTTTTTCATGCGTGGATATTGATACAATGTCTCAAGCATTGCCTCAACAACCTCTTTCGCCTTTGACATAATGATTGGGTGCAGTTCCCGAAGTGCTTCGATATGAGATTGATCTAATTTCATAAAACGCAACAGACCTTCAAGAGCGGGATTTTCTAGTGCAATCGGTTGAGCAATCTTTTCTTGTTGTACGTAAATGGGAGCAGACGCTTTCCGTTTTTTAAAAGGTGAGCCTAACTTCATATTTTTTCCACTACCTTCTTTATTTAGTTTAATTTTCCTGCTATTCTAATTGTAATATAATTGATTACTCCTTTTGGAGCAATCGTAAATACTTTTTAAGTTGTTTATTGACTTATTATGTAAAATAAATAGGTCTTTTGGTGTTGTTTCGGGTTTGTGGACATTGGGAGGAAAAGGGAAATGAAGATGAGTTTTTCAAAATGGATTGCCGTTTTACTTTTATTTTTCGTTCTGTTGCCATTTGTATGGTGGCAGCTACAGGCAAAAAAACCATTAAACGTGATGCTAATTGACAAAACGGTGCCGACGACATCGTATCGTGAACATAAAGGATTAACGTGGTTATTTAACTACGAAAAATATGTGAAAGATAATGGTCAATTTTATAACCCTAAAAAAGACTACGAGGGAATTAAGCCGACGGGTTCGAATTTTCAGGAGGATGATCTTGTCAGTGGGCTGAAAAAGAAGCGTGATTTAATCTACCTTGCCGATACGTACGGTGTGTATCAAGCTGATTTGCCTCATACCAAGCACGATGGACGTAAATCAGAGCAGCTTTATGGTGGCTTAACGGCAGAGGAGGCAGAGGCTATCTCCCGCCATTTGTTTGAAAAAGGTGGAACGTTTATTTCGGAGTTTAACTCCTTTGCAAGTCCAACGAGACCGGACGTTCGTGAGCAAATGTATGATTTGCTTAACTTAAAATGGTCTGGCTGGACCGGACGTTATTTCAAAGATTTAAGCAATGATGAAGTACCTGTTTGGATGAGAGAAAACTACGAAAAGCAAACAAATAAGAAATGGGCGTTTACAGGTGTAGGTATTGTTCTTGTAAATGCTGAAGAGCGTCTAGTTGTCATTCCAGAGCGCCACTTGAAAGGTGATTTGCTTTTTTCATTCACAAAGGAAGGCGACAAACAACTGGGGCTATCTTCCACGTCTAAATATCGCTATTGGTTTGATATTGTTATTCCACTCGACAAAAAGGAAGTTCTAGCAAACTACCATCTTCAAGTAGACGATGAAACCAAACGTCTATTAAAAAATGAAGGTGTTCCGCTCACATTTCCAGCGGTTGTCCATCATCAAACAAAGCGATTCCAAACGTATTATTTTGCTGGTGATTACGCGGATAACGAAGAAATTCCTAGTTTTTATCAAGCAAAAGGTATCCCTCTGCTAGAAAAGGTCCTTTCCTACGTTCGCAAAAAAGATAGCAACTTTTATTGGCAGACGTATATTCCTATGACACAGCGTATTCTGAAGGATCTTCCGTATAAAACGGAGAAATCTAGCGTACAAACGACTAAAGTAAAAGATGTTACGATGAACGGTCGTGTGGGAAAAAGCTATTTGCAAATATATAAGGATGGAAAATGGCAGGATCTCTTAATCAAAGGAATTAATTTAGGTCTTGGAAAGCCCGGTTATTACCCAGGAGAAGTAGCGGTTACGAAGGCGGAATACATGCGCTGGTTTAAACAAATGGGCGCCATGAATGCAAATACGCTACGAATCTATACGCTCCATCCTCCGAGTTTTTATCAAGCGCTTGCCGAGTATAATGCGACGGCTAAAAAGCCTCTTTATCTGTTTCAAGGTGTTTGGGTAGACGAAGAACCGTTTGTAAAGTCTCAAAATGCTTTTAAACCCGAAGTATCAGATGTGTTTGAAAAAGAGATTAAACGAATGGTTGACGTAGTGCATGGCAATGCGACCGTAACACCTGTAAAGGGGCATGCAAGCGGAACGTACCAAGCCGACGTCTCAAAATATTTGCTTGGTTGGATCATTGGAATTGAATGGGACCCTTATGTGGTAGAAAATACTGACAAGGCAAACAAGGGACTAAGTGATTTTGAAGGGAAATATGTCTATACAAGACAAGCGAGTCCATTTGAGCATTGGGTTGCAAGTCATTTAAATACGCTAGCAGTCTATGAAGATACGAAATACAAATGGCAGAGACCGATCAGCTTTGTTGATTGGCCAACCACAGACTTATTAAAGCACCCGTTTGAGCCATCAAACAAAGAAGACAGGGTGTCAGTGGATCCTAACCATATTTATACGAATAAAAGTTTTTACCCTGGAATGTTTGCTTCCTATCACTTTTACCCGTATTATCCAGACTTTATGAACTACGAACCAAAGTACGTAAACTACAAAGATCATGAAGGAAATAAAAACAACTATGCGGGCTATTTAAACGACATGAAGGCAGCTCATCGTATGCCGATTGTTGTAGCTGAATTCGGTGTTCCGGGTTCGCGTGGAATGACGCATCGAAACGTAAATGGGATGGATCAGGGCATGCATTCTGAGCAAGAGCAGGGAACCATTAACACAAAGCTGTTTAAGGACATTGTAAATGAGAAGATGGCTGGCGGCATGGTATTTACATGGCAGGACGAATGGTTCAAGCGCACATGGAATACAATGGATGTTGATGATCCAGATCGACGCCCGTTCTGGTCAAACGTGCAAACAAACGAACAGCACTTTGGTTTAATGAGCTTTGATCCTGGGTTAGAATCGCAGGCCATTTATGTAGACGGAGATTCGTCTGACTGGGAAAAGAGAAAGGATAAAACCGTTTATAACATTCAGCAGCCAGAAAGCCCGCTGAAGGATGTAGCAGTTGCCAGTGACGAGTCGTACTTGTATTTAAAAATGGATTATAAAAAATCTGTTAATAAAAAGCAGCTAAATACGTACGTTGCTTTTGACACGCTAGGTAATCAAGGACAGTCAACTTTACCAAAGGTTCCGTCCTTTAAAACAACAGGAAGTATCGACTTTTTAATGGATTTAAAAGACAGTTCTACTTCACGTATGCTTGTGGATAGTTATTACGATACGTTCTATTTTCAATATGCTCATCAGTTGCATATGATTAAAGAAGTTCCCTATGCTTCCAAAAAGAATAATGGAACGTACCACCCAATTCGTCTTGTTCTAAACCGAAAATTCAACATTAAAGGTCGACAAAAAGTACCGTTTGAGGAGTACGAAACAGGAATCTTGAAGATGGGTAATGGTCATCCAGATGCTAAAAATTACAACTCGTTAACGGACTTTGCGGTGAAAGGAACGGTGGTAGAGGCGCGCATTCCTTGGCAGCTATTAAACGTTAAAGATCCAAGCACACATGAAATTATGGGGGATATGTGGAAAGCAGAGAATGTTTATCTTGGGTTAGAGGAAAAAGCGACGACCAAATCGATTCGCTTTGGGATTGTAAACTACGACCAAAAGGGAAACATGACCTCGACTACGATCGATAAACAAGGGGAAATGTGGAAATATGATTGGAAGCAGTGGGAAGAGCCTTTTTATCACGAACGATTGAAAAAATCGTATGATATTATGAAAAAAGCCTACAACGATATTGGTTTTCCAACAAAATAAAGCAAGGAAAGGCTTCTACGGTAACGCCGCTTTATGCGTCACGCCCATAGAGGTCTTTTTCGCTTGATTTCACTCTAACGTATGAAAAGCATTTCAGTGCAAGGAATTTTCGAAAAAATAATGGAATTTAAGCTGTTTTTCCTATTTTTTTAATGAGGATAAAGGATTTGTAAGAAAAGTCCAAACGGTAGGCGTATAATAAAAGGGACAATTATAGACTGTATAAAAGCTAAGGTGAGATCAATGAGTAATATTCGAACAATTGCAGAGAGGGCCGGCGTATCTGTCACGACGGTTTCTCGTGTATTAAACGATCATCCATATGTAAGCGAAGAAAAGCGACTGGCTGTAAAGCGCGTGATCGACGAGCTTCAATATACAAAAAATATTAACGCGGTTCATTTGGTCAAAGGGCAAACATACATGATTGGCGTGATTCTTCCTTATGTCAATCATCCGTATTACAATCAAATTATCGAGGGGATTGCGAAAGAAGCACTTCTACATGGCTATAAGCTCGTGATTTGCCAAACCAATTATCAAGTCGATAAGGAAAAAGAAGCGCTTGAGATGCTGAAGGTCAAGCAAGTCGATGGTCTCGTTATTTGTTCACGTGAGAGCGACTGGGCAATCATTGAGTCCTACGAGCGATTTGGTCCCATTGTGATGTGTGAAGAAGCAAAAGACCGTCTCGTATCCTCTGTATACATTAACCATTACGACGGATTTAAGCTAGGAATGGAGTATTTTATTTCGAAAGGTCATACCTCGATCGGGTGCTGCCTAGCGCGTCCAAACAGCGAAAATAGCAAGAAAAGAAGAAACGCCTACCAAGACGTTCTTCAACAGGTTGACATAAAGGATCGTGAAGACTGGGTCTTTTACGGGTGTTTGACGATTGAGGACGGAGAAGGAGTAGCGGAAAAGCTGTTTCAAATGGGTGATCGTCCTGAAGCACTACTTGTATCAAGTGATCAAGTTGCGGCAGGAATCATAACGAAAAGCCAACAGCTAGGCATGAATGTTCCGGAGGATTTATCTGTTATTGGTTTTGATAATCATCCGATTTCAAGGGCACTGGGCATTACGACGATTGAGCATCCCGGACTTGAAATGGGGCAAAAAGCATTCACGCAGATTTATAAGCAAATCGTGCAAAAAGAAAGTTCGTCTGACCATGAGCTTTCTTTCCAACTGATCGAGCGTCATAGCGTATGTAACAAAGCCGAGAGAAGCGAATAGCTTTCCTCGGCTTTGTCTAAACGCTATTTTTCCACAAGCTGCTTCCACGTGTTGTAGTAATGAATCCCCATGTTTGAAAATCCAGCGCTGCTTTTAAAACGATTCATGACTTGTTTTGTTTCCGTTTCCATTGTGGAGAGCGGATAGCTTCCGAACGAGAGGCTAGCTTCAATAGCGGGGTTCGTTTCCACTGCAATTTCCACTTTTTTCTTCAGGTGCTCTGCCCATGCAACTTCGGTTTTGGTGATTTGAATAATGCCATCAGGCCCTTCTGCTTTTGAGCGGTAGGCCATAATGGTTGTCCCATCCGTGTATTTTATTACCCATCTAGCAAGAAAATCATTGCCAAACTGATTTTTAAACGGTACCCGATCATACCAAGAGGGAATATCAACGGTAAACGGTACGTTCATGCTTTTTGATAAAAAGGCAATGTATTGAATCGCCGTTTGGTAATCGGCGACGCTTTTGGCCACATCGTTTTCCCATTCAGGAAGCGTGTATGGTTCGATATCTAAGTGAACACCTTTAAAACGTTCGGTCAAACCGGCACTTTGCTGATAGTCTTGGAGCCAAATAAAGAAAGAGTCAATTCTGTCCCGGTCATGAGCCCATTGAGGAGCGCCGTCTAAGGCATATACCTGAATTCCTGTTTTCGCAGCTTTGCTTAAAAATGACATATAAATTGAATAAGGAACGTCTTGGTCAATTTGTAAGTACAAGCGTGTTACGCGTTGTTTAACGAGGAAGTTCATTACGGTGTCAGGATTTTTCACAATCTCTTGTGTATCCCATAGCCACGTCGAACGCTCATTTGGTGATCCGACAGCCTCTGAATGAATGCTACCGATTAGCATAAATATAAGAATCAGACACCCGATGATGCGCTTCATGATTGCTTGTCCCATCCTCTCAAGTGAAAATTTGTAGAATGTTACACCACTCTACATCATTAGTATACAAAGAAGAAAAGCAAATGGTTCAGGGGTAAATGAACTGCTTTTTAAAAAAAGATCACTTATCTTTGTTATCAGCAGGACAGCATTCAATGTTCAATAAACCGGATTTTTTAAAAGGTAAAAAAACAATGTGAGGTTTTCTAACAAAAAAGTAGCACGGATGTCAGAACAACTGTATGATGAACTCAAGATCACATTATTCTCCTGCGATTTCGTATAACCTCAATAATATGGTCGCACGGATCTGAGAAGATCCAACTCTTTGCCTAGCATCGTTTTGCTAGGTCTTTTTTTATGAAAAAAAAACGATATGTCTCATGGACACATCGTTAACGATCGCGAAAATAAGGGCGTTTGAACAACCACTTCAGAGTGGGGGGGACGATTAACAAAATAAATAAAATGCGAAAGAGCTGATACCCTGTTAGCACGGAAAGAGAAGCGCCAACGTCCCGACCGACTACAGCCATTTCCGCCATCCCACCAGGTGAGGTGCTCAAAAACGCTGTTACGAATGAAACGTGATGGAAGTGCACAAGCGCAAAGCCGAACCCTACTGAACATGCGATCAGAATAAGCGTTGTCATAATCGTAGAGGTCGTAAGCGTAAGCTTTTTATCCAATTGCTCTGGTTTAAGCATCAATCCTAAATATGCCCCCATAAAAATCTGAGCAATCTCGATGAGTCCGTTCGGTGGAGGCGGAGCATGAACACCTGTTAGCATAATAATTGCTGTTAGGATAATGGGAACAAGCAGGTAAGGCGTTGGAAATTTTAATTTCTTTCCGATTATGCTAGCACCGTAGGCGACTAAGAGAAGGAGTACGAGCAGCCAGCTAGAAGACCACGTAAAAGATTCAACGTTTGCAGCGGTATGCTCCACGGGCCCCTTTGTTTCAAATAATGAGCTTGAGGCGAGAAACGGAACGACAAAAACAACACCCATCAACCGAAAGACTTGAATAAAGGTGACCACGGTAAGGTCAACGCCTTTCATTTCTTCGCCTAACGTAACCATCTGCGATAAGCCACCAGGAACGCTTCCTGTGATCGTCGTTTTCAGATTAATCCCTGTAATTTTGGAAATGATAACAGCAAGCATGCAACTAGCTAAAATAATGGAGACGGTCATGACCAGCATAGAAGGAAGCTGTGTAAGCATTTCAGTTAGCGTATCCTTTGTGAACGAACGCCCGATCATGTAGCCAATGACGACTAATCCGATATTTCGTAACAGGCTCGGCCAGTAAAAAGATAGCGGTGTGAGCTTTGAGACAATGAGGACAGCAAGCATCGAACCGAGTAACCAAGGAAGCGGGGAGTGAATGAGATTAAAAACAATTCCTCCCAATAAGGCCGTCATAAAAGTTATAAGCATGCTAGTAAAACGATTTTTATACATAAAATCCCTTCTAACGTTTGAGAATTGTAAACAATATTTGCAATAAAAAAACATTTTAAATGTAAGCCTTTTCGCTGTGAAATCTCTTTGCGCATTCGAACTTTTATTACTATAATAATACAAAATGATTATACACTTATTTGTCAAGGAAAACAGATTACGGTACGTCCAAGAGAGGGCGTTTTTTCGTTTTAGCATGTTCATTCTAGCTACAAATATGTGGTCCGTTAGGCTCGGTTTCGGGCATTTCTATATGAGTCGTTACTACTTTATTAAAGGGAGGACAATGTTTTGAGCGGTGGAACATCTCAAGGAAAACTAGATCGTTTTTTTAAGCTTTCAGAGCGAAAAACGAACACGAAAACAGAAATCTTAGCAGGCATTACAACGTTCATGACAATCAGCTATGTCATTATCGTAAACCCCTTGATTTTATCTGATGCGGGTATACCAAAAGAAGCAGCGCTTGCAGCAACGATTTATGCGATTTTGTTCAGTACGTTAATTATGGCACTTTGGGCAAACTTCCCCATTGTAACCGGTCCTGGTATGGGACTTAATGCGTTTTTTACGTATTCCGTCGTTTTAGGACAAGGCCTTTCATGGCAAACAGCACTTGGAGCTGTGTTTATATCAGGAATTGTGTTTTTCCTGCTAACCGTTACAGGAATTCGAAGTAAGATTATTGACGCCATTCCAAACGTGTTAAAATCATCGATTGCGGTGGGAATTGGCTTTTTCGTTGCGTTTATTGGCTTAAAAAATGCGGAAATCATTATTCCGAATGAATCTTCATTTGTCGGGATCGGAAACCTTGCACATAAAGGACCTCTTTTAGCACTGTTTGGGTTAATTCTTGGAGCCGTGTTAATGGCGCGACGTGTAAAAGGTGCGCTCATTATTAGCATTATCGCTACGACAGTTTTAGCGATGATTATAGGCTTTCAACATGTCCCGAAGCAGACGAGTGATGTATTCTCACTTCATCTTCCAAGCATGTCTGCAACGTTCATGCAAATGGACTTAAAAGGCGCGTTCGCATACGGGATCTTTTCGGTTGTGTTCTCATTTACGATTGTCGAACTGTTTGATACGTTAGCAACGCTGATTGGATTATCGAAAAAAGCCAATCTAGTGGATCGAAATGGAAAGATTCCTAATTTAAATCGTGCACTTGCAGCAGATTCAATTGGGACAATGGCAAGTGCTATCTTTGGAAGCACAGCGCTGAATACGTATATTGAAAATGCAACAGGCATTGCAGAAGGAGGGCGCACAGGTCTTAAAGGACTGACGGTTGCGATTCTTTTCTTCTTTACCCTTTTCTTTGCGCCACTTATTCAATTTATTCCGGATGTCGCAACAGCACCGGCACTCATTATTATTGGATCTCTAATGCTTAGTGATATTCGAAACATTAACTTCGATGACTTTACAGAGTTTGTTCCGGCATTTTTAACGGTACTGCTAATGCCACTAACGTTCAGCATTGCGGAAGGACTGGCTTTTGGATTTATCTCTTATACTCTTCTAAAAGTGTTAACAGGTCGCTATCGTGAAGTACACTGGATGATGTATATCATCAGCGTTGCGTTTATCATTAATTTTTATATGATGAGTCATTAAATCTTTTTCATAAAAAGAAACCCGCTATTTTTACGAGAAATAGCGGGTTTCTTTTATGTTTGGAAACACTAATGTGGAAGAGGTCTTCTGAGCGAAAAGAAAGAAAAAAAGGTAAATGGGAAAAATAGACTGGGTCAATTTGTTTTCAGTATGTTAAGATAGTTTACATGTTAGGTTTTGTAACATGAAAAAGAGGTATCTTTTCATCAGTACAGTCAGCCACGAAAGGAAGGTAGAAGGATGGAAAAATCGACTTTTCACTTGTATCCACTCGGTGATGCGGCGATTGTGGTTCAGTTTGGGGATCGTATTGACCGTGATATACACCGAAAAATCAAAACATTCGTTCATTATCTAGAGAAAGCTCCTATAAAAGCACTCGTTGAGTATGTTCCAGCTTTTACGACTGTAACCATTTATTATGACCCTCTTCAACTTCAATTTTCTCCGTATGACCAGATCAAAGATGAATTGACGCGTATATTACTCGCGCTTGATGTAGAGGAAGAAGCTCCTTCACGAACGGTTCAAATTCCTGTTTGTTATGAAGGTGAGTTTTCACCTGATTTAGCAGAGGTTGCAGGACATAATGGACTCTCACAGCAGGAAGTCATTGATTTACATACAAGCGGTGAATACTTGGTGTACATGCTTGGGTTTGCACCTGGTTTTCCGTATCTTGGAGGCCTGTCAGAACGACTTGCTACGCCAAGAAAGGCATCACCGCGCTCTGCTATTCCAGCAGGATCCGTTGGAATAGCAGGAAATCAAACGGGCGTTTATCCGTTTGAAAGTCCAGGAGGTTGGCAAATTATTGGCCGCACACCGCTTGCGCTTTTTCAACCTCATGAAGACACTCCGACGCTTTTACAGGCAGGAGATATTATTCAATTTACGGCGATTTCAAAAAAAGAATACGATGAATGGAGCGTGAGCATATGAGAATGAAAATGGTTCGTCCAGGGCTGCTCACGACGGTTCAAGACACGGGTAGAATAGGCTATCAACAGTATGGCATTACCACAAGCGGTCCAATGGATCAGCTTGCTCTACGCGTCGCAAACTTACTAGCAGGAAATGAGGAAAACGCAGGAGCCCTTGAAATTACGCTCATGGGACCGAAAATCTCCTTTTTAGAAGATACGCTTATTGCGCTTACTGGTGCTGATTTGTCACCCGTTATCGACGGCAAAGAAGTTGGCATGTGGCGTCCTGTTCTCGTGAAAGCGGGAAGCTTGCTGCAGTTTGGTATTCCAAAGAGCGGTTGTAGGGCGTATCTCGCAATTGGGGGAGGCATTCAAACAGAGCCTGTGATGAACAGTCGTTCGACGTACGTTCGTGCAGGAATCGGTGGCGTTAACGGACGAGCGCTTCAAGCAGGTGATGAGCTAACGTGCGGTTCTCCGAGTGATAAGAGTCAGCATCTGCTTTCAAAACTTCAGAAAAAGGAAGGGGAAGCGTTTGTTGCTGCATCTTGGACGTTGAGCTCTGAACTACTTCCAACTTACAAAGATGAGCCATCTATTCAAGTTGTGGAGGGGCCTGAATATGCGTATTTTACAGAAGAAAGTCAGCAACAGTTAACGAAGGACTCGTTCCAAGTTACGCCTCAATCTGATCGAATGGGATACCGTCTAAAGGGAACTGAGCTTAAGCTACGTGAGAATCTAGAGCTTGTCTCAAGCGCAGTTACGTTCGGAACCGTTCAAGTACCACCTGATGGAAATCCCATTGTTCTTGTTGCGGATCACCAGACGACGGGAGGGTATCCGCGAATTGCCCAAGTGGCAAGCGTTGATTTCTCAAAGCTCGCACAAGTGGCACCAGGAAAATCAATGCGCTTTACGTACATCTCGTTAGAGGAAGCCCAAAAAGCCTATATTCAACGGGAAACAACGATTTCGACGATCAAAAAAGCACTTCAATTTCAATTTAATTAGGGGGAATGGCAGTGAAGGTAGATCTAAATTGTGATTTAGGGGAAAGCTTTGGCGCATATCAAATCGGCAATGATCAAGAGATATTGAACTATGTGACATCCGCTAATATTGCCTGTGGCTTTCACGCAGGTGATCCCTCTGTTATGCGTAAAACGGTGAAATTCGCTTTAGCGAAAAACGTGGCAATTGGCGCACATCCAGGTCTTCCAGATTTGGCAGGGTTTGGACGACGGAACATGGTGATTTCTAGTGATGAAGCCTATGATATGGTACTTTATCAGCTCGGAGCCTTAAATGCATTTGTCCAGGCGGAAGGTGGAAGATTGAATCATGTGAAGCCACACGGTGCGCTTTATAACATGGCTGCGAAAGATCCTGTCTTAGCGACTGCGATCGCAAAAGCAATTGCGAAGTTTGATGGTGAACTTTATTTATACGGACTAGCCGGAAGCGAATTAATTAAGGCTGGTGAAAGAGCAGGGCTTCGTGTTCGTCATGAAGTGTTTGCGGACCGAACATATCAAGAGGATGGCACGTTAACACCGAGATCCATGGCCAATGCGTTAATTACAGATGCGGGCGATGCGATTGCCCAAGTTGTTCGAATGATCAAGCAAGGGGAAGTTCACACCATTCAGGGCCAGTCGATTTCGATTCAAGCAGACACGGTATGCATCCACGGTGACGGTGAGCATGCGCTTCAGTTTGCACAGCATATCGGAAACGTTTTACAGAAAGAAGGAATTCATATTACATCATCGACATAAAAGGAGACAATCATGAGCAATCAAACGAGAAAATGGAGCGTACTGCTCGGTGCCGCCTTTTTAATGGCAACTTCGGCAGTCGGACCAGGCTTTTTAACACAAACAACCGTATTTACACAAAGTTTAGGTGCAAGCTTTGGTTTTGTCATTTTAATTTCGATCTTACTTGATATCGGTGTTCAGCTTAACGTTTGGCGGATTATTACCGTATCGGAGAAACGAGCCCAAGATATCGCGAATATCCTTCTGCCAGGGCTAGGAATTTTTATTGCCGTTTTGATCGTCATTGGTGGACTAGCCTTTAATATCGGAAACGTGGGCGGTGCGGGACTCGGGTTTCAGGTTTTATTTGGCATCGATGCAAAAATTGGTGCGCTAATTGCCGCTGTCATTTCTATTGCCGTCTTTCTTGTCAAAGAAGCTGGGAAGCTAATGGACCGTTTTGCACAAATTATGGGTGGGGTCATGATTCTTCTCATGATTTATGTCGCATTTACGTCTCATCCTCCTTTAGGAGAAGCGGCCCTTCGTACGATTATGCCGACCGAGCTTGATCCGATTGCGATCGTTACGCTTGTTGGTGGAACGGTTGGCGGATACATCACTTTTTCTGGTGGTCATCGCCTTTTAGATGCGAATATCAAAGGAAGATCCGCGATTCCAGACGCAACAAGAGGATCGGTTTCTGGCATTACGATTGCTTCCATTATTCGTATCTTCTTATTTCTAGCTGCTCTAGGCGTTGTGAGTCAAGGATTAGCGATTAATCCAAACAATCCGCCTGCATCTGTGTTTCAGCTAGCAGCCGGAAATATTGGTTATAAGCTGTTTGGTGTTGTCATGCTTGCCGCTGCGATTACATCGATTATTGGATCAGCGTATACGTCTGTGTCCTTTATTCGCACGTTTCATCCAGCGATTGCAAAGTACGAGAACTGGATTATTATTGCGTTTATCGTATTTTCAACGATCGTCTTTATGACGATTGGACAACCTGTTAAAACGCTTGTGTTCGTTGGGGCGCTAAACGGACTCATCTTGCCGATTACGCTAACGATTATGCTAATTGCTGCCTATAAAAAGAAAGTTGTCGGGGATTACAAGCACCCAGTATGGTTAACTATTTTCGGATGGTTTGTTGTTGTGATTATGGGGGTCATGGGAGTATACACGTTAATCAAACAGTTACTTTAATGAAAAGCACTGTGGCTGAAGCCGCAGTGCTTTTTTTGAGTAGTGATTGAAACTTTTATTGGCTCTGTTTCGTATTTAATACTAATAAAAAAGGAGGAAACCCAAATGTCAAAAGTAGAAAATGCGATTAGTGATCGGTTTAAATGTGTGAAGTGTGAGCATACAAGTTGCAGGACAAAGCGTGTAGCGATGACGGGAACGGGACTGAGTAAAATATTTGATATTCAGCACAACCAGTTTTTATTTGTCTCCTGCAATAACTGTGGATACGTTGAAGTGTATAATCCAGAGATTTTAGAAGGAAAGAAGGGACAGCTAGGGAATATATTAGATGTACTGTTTGGTTAAGGAGGAGTAAAGATGTTGGAGTTTCAGTATGATGAAGACTTTCGAGTGTTCAAAGAAAAAGTCATTCCCGTGTTAGAGACGAAGGAAGCTGAGCACAATTTAATCTTAGGAATTACGGAGCGGTTAAACGAACACACGCCGCCTTTATTCATGGCAATCGTCTTAAAGGCCAAGGAAGTCAGCGCAATATTTTTACAAACGCATCCGAATCAAGTGATTTTAGCAAAAATAGCGGACTTTTCAAAGGAAGAAATGGATCACATTGCACAGGAACTGTATACGATCTATCCGACCATTCCTGGTATCGTCGGTGATCGAAACATGTCCCTGGCACTCATTGAGCAGTGGGCGAAATGGCGAAATGCCACATTATCTGTACATATGAATCAACGTATTTATCAGTTAAAAGAAGTAAAGGTTCCAGTGAATTCACAAGGGCTAAAGCACATTGAAAAAGAGGATCTTGCCATTGCCTGTCAGTTTCTCTATGACTTTTCACAAGAAGTGAATGAGCCGATGACGATGGAAGCGGTACGTGAGAAGATCATGATGTGGTTTGATGTCGGTAGCTTGTACGGCTTGTATAAGGACGGGGAGTTAATTTCGATGGCCGCCACTACTCGTCCGACAAAAAGTAATATTTCCGTGAATGCCGTCTACACGCCGCCGTCGCATCGTAAAAAGGGTTACGCCTCGCAGTGTGTCGCCGCTCTGACGCAGCGCATGCTAGATCAAGGGTATGCCTCAACGTCGCTTTATACGGATCTTGATAACCCAACATCGAATAAAATTTACATGGAGATCGGCTATGAACCAGTCGCTGATTCCATTCATATCCTGTTGAACTAAAAAAAACACGACGCGAACGTCGTGTTTTTTTTAGTAAATCGGGACATTTAAAACGTACAGAATGACGGCTAAGAAGTGAAGAACCGTACCCGCTAACACAAATAAATGCCAGATCATGTGATGAAACTTAAATCCTCTCCATACGTAGAACACCGCACCGACCGTATACAATACGCCACCGATCACAAGCAGCATAATTCCCGGCTCAGGTAGGATGGATTGAAGTGGCTCCCATGCGAATACGATGAGCCATCCCATAAGAACGTACAAAATGGTTGACATGAATAAAAACTTTTTCGTAAAAAAGGCTTTAAACACAATCCCACCAACGGCCATTCCCCAAACAATGCCGAAGATCGTCCAGCCGAGGGCACCGTTTAACATAAACATAAATGGTGTATATGTTCCGGCAATAAAGAGGTAAATGGATGAATGATCAAAGATCTCAAACAAATCTTTTACTTTGCCTTCAGGAAAGCTGTGTACAAGAGTTGATGACACGTATAAAAGCAGCATCGTAATTCCGTAAATCGTAAAGCTTACTACGTGCCATGGCGTTCCATGCTGAACGGAAAAAACCACTAGCAGCGTTAATCCTACAATACTTAAAATAGCTCCAATTCCATGAGTAATTGCATTTGCAATCTCTTCGGGCTTAGAGTATGTGTGTGTATTTGCCATAAACACAACCCCTTATCGTTCAAATATAGCGTTACTATCATTTATATGAGCCCACCTAGAAAAGGGGACTTTCTTTTAATGTTGAATAAGCCTGTTGTTTTTTTAAGATGATCTATCTTGTTAATGCTATCAAATTCTTTCGCAAAATGATAGTAGAAAGTGAAATGCTTCTCAATGTTTCCTCCAGTCGAAAGTTTTATAACAGGAATCATAATTGGGCCTTCTGTTTCATATAAAACAAGAAGAAGGACAAGAGGAGGAGTAAGGAAATGAAGATTAGTGAAAGCTTGCAGCGTATGGAAGGGATTTATCACGCGCTGCATGAAGATTGTTTTGTCTATGTCGGAACGCTTCTACATGACGAAATTACGCTTCAACCCAATCATTTGAAAGAACTGCGTGTCTTAGTGGAACATTTAAAATCAACGGATTTATATAATACGCTTTTATTAAATGCGATCTTGAACTTAGTCGATTATGATCAGCCGATTTACCAGCTATCCGTGCTGCGCCCTATTACGCTCGACGGCTACGAAGAAAAAATTGACGTACTGTATCATGAGAAAGTTAGCATTGAGAAAGAACTGCAAAAAATTTATCAAAATCAGCGTAAAAGGCTGCTACGAGAATCACGAGAGCCATTAGCAAAGCTCAGTCGTTTGTTGGAACAGCTTCTATACGCAAAAGAACCGGTCGGATAAATGTTCGTCCTGCTTTTCTCTTCTAGTATGAGAAAAGCAGGGCTATTTTTATGTATACTTGTCGAATACATTTCCATTCTTTGAAAAAGGATTTAGTGGGTGTATGCCGAACCTTTTTAGTGGGGGATTATGAAGAAGGAGGCGACCTATTTTATGCTTCACTTTATCAACGTACATCTACCGCTAGAAGATCGATCATCGTTGTATGAGGTAATCATTCAGGAAGGTAAATATGAGTCTATAAAGAAACAAGATGACTATCGTGAAGAGGACACGTTCATTCCATTAAAGGGTGAGCACGTCGGAAAGACGCGGAAAATTGACTGTGAGGGTCGCGTCATGCTGCCAGGCCTTGTGGATATGCATATGCACCTCGATAAGGCGTATTCATTCAGTAGCGTACCGAACGAGAGCGGCACGCTAGAGGAAGCGATCCATAATTATGATAAGCTGACACCGACGTTTACGAGTGAAATTTTACGGCAGCGTATGATTAAAGCATCGCTTGAAGCATTAAGCTACGGGACGACAACGATTCGAACACATATAGATTTCAGCTTTACGCTACCAGAGGAAGTGGCTTTTCGGGGGTTAGAGACTGCTCTTGAAGTAAAAGAAGAGCTGAAAGAGTTTATGGACATTGAAGTCGCACCGATGTTCTCAGGTATTGATGTGAATGATGAATCGCACTTTGAACGTATGAGAAAAGCAATCGAACTTGGAATTGATGCAATTGGAGGGGCACCTCATTTAGCGAAAGAACCAGAAAAGGAAATTGAGCTTCTATTTTTAATGGCGAAAACGTACGATAAGCCGCTTGACTTACATACGGATGAAAGCGATGATCCCGATCGTGATACGGTTATTTCCATTGCTGAACAGACGGTGAAGTCCGACATGAAGGGCCGCGTTGTTGTGGATCACTTATGTTCGCTTGCAGCAATGACAGAAGATAAGGCACATCGAGTGATTGAGCTTATGAAAGAAGCGGATTTAGGTGTTGTCACGCTTCCGGCTGTGAACATGTATTTACAGGGCCGCGGTGACGAGGGGATTGTCAGAAGGGGAACGACACGAATTCGAGAGCTAAAAGCAGAAGGAATTCGAGTTGCAACAGCGTCCGACAATATTCACGATCCGTTTCACCCATTCGGAAAAGCAGACCTCATCCAAATAGGTCTCATGACGGCATATGTGGCGCATATGGGTACGAGGGGCGAGCAGCACGACTTATTAAAAATGATGACGCACGTGCCGGCAAGTATTTTAGGATTACGTCAGTACGGAATAAAAGAAGGGCATCCCGCTAACTTTGTCATTTTCAACGCTCAATCTGTAGAAGGAGTTTTCACAGACATTCCATCTACACGCTACGTATTCAATCGCCACCGCTGGGTGAGCGTCACTGAAACATCCAAGCGCTTAGCGACTCACTCAATGACAGAGCTATGGCGCGCGAACCAATTTCAGATCTAACGAAAAACAGCGAGCATTCGCTGTTTTTTTATTTATGTATTTACAAATAAAACCAATTTTATTAACGTATAGTCATATAGCTATATGTTAATTTGTTGAAAAGGAGGAATTTTTTTTGTCTGACACTTACAAAGCGCTTGCTGACCCGACAAGAAGAAGAATCGTGGAACTGTTAAAACAAAAAGACATGACGGTCAGTGAAATTACCGCACATTTTAACATTTCACAGCCGAGCATATCGTAACATTTATCTATTTTGAAAAATAGCCATCTCATTGAATCATATAAAGAGGGGAAATACGTCGTTTATTCACTAAATCTAACGGTCTTACAAGATGTTTTAGGGTGGTTTCTAACACTACTGAAGAAACAGGGGGAATAAAAATGAGGCAGCTAGCAATGATCGGTACATCATTTTTAGTCATTATTTTAACGTGGGGTGTTTTCTTTCCTTATTTGCCTGGTAAGGTAGCCATGCATTTTGATGCAGCGGGTAATCCAGATCAGTATGGCAGTAAGCTGTTTGTCATGAGTATGTTTTTAGTACTAAGCTTTGTTTTGCTCTCGATGACGTATTTATTTGTTTTGTATGATCGCAAAAATGTGCACAAAAGAAAGATCAATAGACCCATTTCGATTTTTTTCATCCTCTTTACGTGGTCGCTTAATAGTTTGTTTCTACTCAATACTCAAGATGAGCAGGTGCGGGTTGAAAAGCTCCTCTTTGTCATCATCGGCTTGTTCTTCATCATCATTGGAAACTACATGCCTACGATTAAACAAAATTCGTCCATTGGCATTCGAACGAAAGAAGCGCTTGAAAGCAAGATCGTTTGGAATAAAACACAGCGGTTTGGCGGTTTTGTGTTTATCGTACTAGGCTTTTTAATTGCCTGTTTCGTTTTTGTTGATGGAATAACAGCAGTGTACTCTTCAATTATTAGTCTTACGTTATCACTTGTCATCATTACGCTATACTCCAAAAAGCAAAAGGAAGCGTAGGTTTTTACAGAAGCGTGTGTATGTTGGTACAGGTGATGGAAAAAAATTTCGCATCGCCTTTTTTATTTTGTTAAAAATTTTCAAAAATCCATACGCTTTTCACAAAATTTGTAATACACTTACTAAGTAGGGAAAAAGAAGAGCTTTGCAATAAAAGCTTATTTATGACGTAAAGTGATCCGTTGGGTCATTTTTTTCATTTATTTTATGACAACGAAGGTGAGAAAATGGAATTTTTGAAGGTGCTGCTTCCCGTGTTCGCGATTTTTGTACTAGGGTATGTAGGACAAAAGAAGATTGGGTTTGATCCGAAAACCATTTCGACGATGGCGCTCTACCTGCTGACGCCTGTGCTAGTGTTTCAAACGTTTTATAACGCGGTATTTGACCGTACCTACTTATATATGACGCTTTATACGTTCGGATTATGTTTTGCTCTTATTCTCATTGTTTATGTGATTGGGTATGTGAGAGGGTACAACAAGGTTGAAACGTGTGGAATGATCCTTGCTTCCGTGTTTATGAATAACGGTAATTACGGGACACCAGTAGTCCTTATGCTCTTTGGGGCAGTGGGACTTCATTATGCGATTGTGCTTATGGTTATTCAGCAAATGGTTATGTGTACAGTCGGGGTATATTATGCGGCGAAGGGGAGCCCTGATGCGGATGGGATTCGCTCAGCGGTAAGAGCGGTATACCGAATGCCGATCGTCTACGGTGCTATTCTTGGCGTGCTGTTTCAATACGCGCACATTCCGCTTAGTAATTCAGTAAAAGAAGCAGTCAATTTAGTCGCAAATGCGGCTATTCCAACGGTTATGATTGTGCTAGGCATGCAACTTGCTAATATATCACTTCGTAATTTAGCGAAAAGCAAACTATCACTCTCTCTTTTAGTGAAGCTTCTCGTATCACCGCTTGTTGCCTACGTGCTGACGCTCTTTTTACCGATTGATCCGATGGTGAAGCAAATTATGATTATTACAGCTGCCATGCCAACTGCTGCAAATACCACGATGTATGCGCTGCAGTATAATACCGATCCGGACTTTGTTTCGTCTGCGACATTAGTTAGCACATCGCTTAGCCTTGCAACGCTACCGCTTGTGTTTATGGTCGTATTATAAAAAAACGTGATGAGATCGCCTCATCACGTTTTTTTATGTTTCTTTTGGTTTAGTGCTTTTTTTACGACTCTTACCCCAAAGGACAAGATCGAAGATGGCAAATAAAATACTCACGGTGATCATGACGTTGAAGCGATAACTTATTGGGAGAAAAAAGGTCAGTATTAATAGAAGGGTGTAGGTGGCATGAACCATGATAAAGGGCTTTGCGTACATTTTTCGATAACTCACCGCTTATCACTCCTTTGTTCAAAAAAATTTTCACTCTCTCAAGCTATATCTATTCCTAATTTAACCATTCGATACGAAGATAAAAACTCCTTTATTTGAATATTTACTTCGGGAATCAGCGAAAAAGCATGGACGTACGAAAAAAGATGAAGAAAAAGAATGAAGAACGACAGCCTCAGGCAAACTAGCTTGGGGCTGTTTCGTTTGTTGATGTGAGGAAAAATTTTCAAACAAATCCCTCTTATGTCTCATTAATTTATTGGAATATTCAGTTAAAATAAAGAGGTAGAAAAAATGAAGAACAAGGGGGAGAAAGACATGGACAAGCAAATGTTAAAAAGATGGCTGTTACCGCTCTTTATTTTTTGCTTAGTTGTAATGCCATTTGCGACAAATCACGGCTCGAATGTTGAAGCAGCAGGCGATTATGCGAAGCTGTCAGAGCAAATTAATACGATTTTACAGGACGACCGACTGAGTGGAGGAATTGCTTCCATTAGCGTTCGTGATGCAGAAACAGGGAAGGTCGTATTAGAGCGAATGGGCAATACCCGATTGAAGACCGCTTCTAATATGAAGTTATTCACCGCATCTGCAGCGCTTGAGACGCTTGGGTCCGATTATCGTTTTAAAACGGAAATCTATACGGACGGAAATAAGAAGAATGGCAAACTAAGTGGGAATCTCTATCTAAAAGGAAAAGGTGATTTTTCTCTTTTAGAAGAGGATTTTCAAACGCTTGCCAAGGAAGTAAAAAAACGTGGCATTACAGAAGTGAAGGGGAATGTGGTAGCGGACGATAGCTGGTACAATGACGTGCGCTTGTCTGAGGACTTAGTGTGGAGTGATGAACCATTTTACTACGGAGCACAGATTTCAGCGTTAACAGCTTCACCAAACACGGATTATGATGCGGGAACGGTGATTGTGGAAACGACGCCAACAACGGTAGGGAAGCCTGCACGTGTCGCGTTTGTTCCTCACACAAACTATGCGAAAATTATTAATCACACTAAAACGGTTGCATCAGACGGCGCGAAGAAAATTTCAGTGACGCGCAATCATGGAACGAATGAAATTTTAGTAGAAGGAACAATTCCGGAAAAAGCAACGGCTAGCCGCTCATGGGTGACGCTATGGGAGCCAACGGGCTATGCGCTTGATCTGTTTACACAGGCTCTAAAAAAAGAAGGCATTCGCGTCAAGGGGAAGAACAATACATACGGAATTACACCAGCAAAAGCCTCTTTACTTTATACGAAATCATCTAAGCCGCTGTCAGAGCTCATGGTGCCATTTATGAAGCTCAGCAACAATACGATTGCGGAAAGCTTAGTAAAAGAAATGGGGCAAGTGGTATACAAGGAAGGAAGCTGGGAGAAAGGCCTTGATGTTATTCGAGCTTATGCTGAAAAAGAAGGCGTCAATGTTAAAACGCTCCGCTTCCGAGATGGATCTGGTTTATCACACGTGACAAACGTGCCAACGAATGAGATCTCAAAGCTTCTTGTGAACGTGCAAAAAGAAAAATGGTTTCATGACTATGAATATTCGCTTCCTGTCGCAGGAAACAGTGATCGTATGACAGGCGGAACGCTTAGAAATCGCATGAAGGGAACAGCTGCGGAAGGAACCGTTTTGGCGAAGACGGGAACGATTACAGGTGCGAGTGCGCTGTCTGGATATGTGACAACAAAAAGCGGGGAAAAGCTCGTATTCTCACTCATTTTAAATAACTTTATTGCAGATGATGTCAAAAGCATTGAAGATCAAATAGCGGTTGCGTTAGCAAGCTATCAGTAATCATGAAAAAGGGGCGAAGCGCTGTGTAGAGCGCTTCGCCCCTTTTTAGTGTTATTCTCCTGCGATTTTAGCAACAATTTTACCGCGTACGTGACGGTCGGCAAGCTTTTGTAGTCCTTGAGGAATTTCATCAAGGGAAATGACTTCTTCAAGAAGAGACGAGATTTTTCCGTCTGCTAACAGCTGAAGCATTTCATCACCCATCTTCGCAAAATCACGTTGTTCGTCCATATTATTAGAGGAATGCCCCGCACCTAGCGCTACTTCATGATAAGAAGGAGAGATCGTGAACGGTTTGATTTTTGTGTAATCAGGTGCGCCTGCGATAAATGCAAGATGCCCGTTGAACGTTAAAACGTCTAAAGAAGTCGTTGCGTTATCACGACTTACCGTATCTAATACATAATTCACACCAACGCCGTTTGTCAGCTCCATTACTTTCTCAACGAAGTTCTCTTTACGGTAGTCAATCGCATAATCAGCACCAAGCTCTTTTACGTAGGCGTGGTTCTCTTCGGAAGCCGTTGTAAAGACTGTTAGGCCTGCTTGTTTTGCGAGCTGAATCGCAAAGCCACCAACACCGCCAGCCCCTGCATGAACTAAAATGGTCTTGCCTTCTTGAATGTGCATTTTACGGAAGAGGGCTTGATACGCGGTATATCCCGCACACGGAAGCGCTACTGCATCCTCAAAGCTAATATCATCTGGAATACGAGAAATTGTATGAGCAGTCGTCACCGCGTACTCAGCAAAGTTTCCGTCATTCGCTAAGCTCGCATGATACACGACGCGGTCACCTTTCTTCCATTCAGTTACGCCTTCTCCTACTTCTTCAATTAATCCAGCTCCATCAACGCCCACAATGTGTGGATAGTTCCAATCTGGGTTATTGCCGTTTGCCACTTTATAATCGACAGGATTAAGTCCTGTTGCGTGTACTTTCACTAATACCTCGCCACTTTTTGGAGAGGGAGTAGGAACTTCTCCTACCTTCATATCTTGCCACTGATCGCCTTTTTGTAATAATAATGTTTTCATTTTGATTGCCTCCTCTAAGAAATGATGTTCTATCGTTACTATAACCGAATAGCGGATGATTAAACGGTTGTCTGCACAACGAAAAGTATGAACTGAAAAGAACAAAAAAGAAAGAAGGCACCTTTTGGGTACTGACTTGTTTTGATTTTGTAAGAAAGTGATTTCGGGATGTTTATTCGACAAAATTTGACAAGTAGAGAAGATGAATGGTGTGGGCGGTGTTGGTAAATGAAGGTGTCGTTTAATGGTTTAAAGCGATGGGGGTCAGACCCCCATCGCTTTGTTTAGTTTCCCCATATAATGTAGTCGCAGCCAAATGAAAAACACAACCTGCGCCATCAAGAAACAGCCCAACACCACAGCTAGTTCAGTGCGGATATTTCCGTACTCTTTGTACATCGTTTGCAGCGTCACAAAGGCGACGGAGCTGTGGATCATCGCAATGATGAGCGGTAGGAACGCTTGGAAAGCGAGCTGCTTTGTGATGATGGAGCGCTGCTGTGATGCGCTAAGACCAATGCGTCGCAAAATCGTTAGCTGCTTCACGTCTTCATCAAAGTTTGTGAAGAGGCGGAAGTATAAGAAGCTAGCTGACGTGACGAAAAAGATAATTCCAACGAGCGATGAGACAAGCAGCATGACGTTGTATGCTTGACGTACCATTTGATACAGAACGCCAACGCTCGTATACGAATACTCGGTGCTCCGGGATGTCATTTTCACCAGAGAAGGCGCAATGTTATTTGTGTCCTTCCACTGTGAGTCTTTGACGTTATACGTATAGTAATGAGCATCTGGTTGGATGCCGGAAAACTCCTTCATGTCCGCGTCTGCTACAACGAGCATTGCCCCGACGTTTGGGTTATTAGCGACGATGGGAGCGATATTAGAACGAGATTGAATCGTTTTGGCAATGCCTGAGTTTCCTGTATAAAAGCGGACCGTATCTCCTTGATAAGTGGAACTGAAGTTTCGATAATACAGAACGCTACCACTTCGAACGTCTACAGGTTTTTTCCCTTGAATTTTACGAAGTTTGTTAAATTCGAAACCGCTCATTACGAGAGTTGTTTTAGCTACGCTCGTTTGCATCACGCGAATTTCCCCGTCAAAGGCTTGATACGTAAGCTTGTCTTTTGCAATATCTTTGCGGATCAAGTTCATATGCTTTTCTTCGTTTTTGTTGCCAGGAAGGCTTAAGTAGTTAATCTCGGTCGGATAAAAGCTTTTTATGTTTTCAGCGTAGGACTGTATGGCTGAGAACGTTCCAATCGAGCAAAAAGCAACGGTTAAAACCATCGTCATCAGGAAAAATGTCCGCGCATGATCCTTTAGACGGAAGCTCAGTCCTGAGACGGTGAGCATGCGTTCTCCATTTGCTTTTATGCCGGGTGATTTTTGGATCTTTTGAAACAAGAAGATTAAAAACTGTGAAAAGAAGAAATACGTCCCGATTGTGACGAGACCGACAATGACTAGAAAATCTTTTACAATATCGAGCTGTCCATTAATAAAAATGGCACGAGAATAGCCGTAGCCAAGCGTTGCGATAGCCACCAAAACAAAAAACAGGTTGGCTTTTTTAAAGTGACGTGGCTTGCTGCTTTCAGATAGTAGGGCGATGATTTTTTTACTGCGAACGAAATAAGGCGTGAACATCGATACCACTAAGAAGAGAACAAAAAATGATCCCATCGTAAGGACGAGTGGTTTCCAGTCCATATAGAAAGACAGCGTATTTAAATCAAGAAATTTCCCGCTTGCTAAGTAAAAGAGCTTGCTTAATAAAAGCGCCATTCCCATTCCAAACAAAATCGAAGCGAGTCCAAGTAAAAAGTTTTCTAAGAACAGCATGTTCCGAATTTGACGCGGCTTCGCACCTAAAATGGTTAGAACACCAAGCTGCTTCGAACGCAGTCTTAAGTATGCAGCAACGGAGTAGGTCACAAATAAAAATGAGAAAATAAAGATAATCACTTCTGCGGAGTACATGGCGTATTTTCCAATCTCCTTCACCGTTCCGCTTTCAATTTCAGGGTGAAACATAAAAAGAGCACAGAGGCCAAAGATCATGACTGAAAAGGAACTGCTAATAAAATAAGACCAATAGACCTGAAAGTTTCGTCGAACGTTATTCCATGCGAGCTCACGCATGTTCATGGCTTTCACCTTCCTAATTACGAATTTCTTAATTCTTACTATAAAAGAAGATGGGCGATAAAAATATCGCGTAACCTTACGACTATCTTACAAAATTGTAAGGAACGATGAAAGAAGCGAAAGTTGAAAAAATAGATTGACAAGAATCCATTTTCTAATAATAATAAAAACAGTTAATGATAATGAGAATTATTTTCGATTAGTGGAGGGGACTATACATAATGAAACGTGTTTTGTTTAGCTTGTTGGCGTTCGTATTACTAGTTTGCATCGTGTTTCCTTCTTATATAGGAGCAAAAGAAATTCCAGGAAAAGCGGGAATTGAGGCTTCCACTAAAAGCGTTGATGGAACCATCAGTGCGGTAAAAAAGAACGACTGGGCTGAAAGTGAGGTAGCCTTTGAACAATTCAAGCAGCAATGGACGAAAGTTGAGGGAGATGTTCGAGAAGAATCACTTTCTACATATGGAAAGATTAAAACGAAAATGGCAGCAGTCTCCATTGCGCTGTTAAATCAAGACGCTGAGAAGGCTGAAGAGTCTCTTCAGGAACTGCAGCTTCTTTTGTCACAATATATAAAAGGTCAGGGAGATGGAAAAACGCCTGCATCTTCTAAGCTTACATTATCGACCTACGTTTCTTTACTAGAGGAAACGAAACAAACGTTAAAAGATGGCGACCTTCCGAAGGCTAAGGCACAGGTAGGACAGCTAAAATCACAGTGGTTAACGGTAGAAGGCGAAGTGGTTGGTCAATCAAAAGTGGCGTACAACAACTCAGAAAAACGCCTCGTATTGCTTGATTCTTATGTTTCTTCTGAAAGCGGTTTAAAAAAGGCTGAGAAAACGGTCGGTCATATGATCGCTGATTTAAAGCCGTTATCAAATACAGCATACGGCGTGTGGGATGCTGCGCTTATTCCGATCCGCGAGGGACTTGAGGCGCTGCTTGTCATCGGTGCACTCCTTACCTTCACAAAGCGCGGCCAGCAAAAACGCGGCAGTCAATGGGTGTGGGGGGGTACAATCGCCGGTATCCTTTCAAGCATTGCGATCGGCTTTTTAGTGAGCTATGTGCTGAGCGCTGCCGCATTTGGCCAAAATAACTTTTTAATTAACGGTTGGTCAGGCGTGATCGCAAGCGTCATGCTTCTCTATGTGAGCTACTGGCTTCACCGCAATTCGAACATTAAGCGCTGGAATGCTTTTATGACGAGCAAAACGGAAAAGGCATTGAGTAATGGGAAAGTGATTTCTTTTGCCGTACTTGCGTTTCTTGCGGTGTTACGTGAAGGCATTGAGACCGTTATTTTCCTAGTGGGAATGGCGAATCAAATGTCTATGAACAAGCTTTTAGCAGGTATGGGCGTCGGATTTGGTATTTTAATCGTTATCGGCTTCCTCATGCTGAAGCTGAGCGTTCGCTTGCCGCTGAAGCCGTTTTTCCTTGTATCTAGCATTATCGTATTCTATCTATGTCTGAAGTTCATGGGCTCAGGGATTCATAGCCTACAGCTAGCAGGATTCCTTCCATCAACGGTACATGATTATATTCCAAGCTTCTCAACGCTGAGCGTGTATCCGTCTTGGTACAGCACGCTTCCACAGCTAATCATCGTCGTGGTTGCCGTTGCGGCTTTTGTGATACAGAGAGTGAACAAGAACAAAACAACTAAAATCCAATCAAATCAGGAGGCCATCTAAGATGAGTGTTCGTAAAAAATTTGTTTATACAGCCCTAAGTTTATCCCTATTTACTGTTCCAGCTTTAAGTGCTTGTGGAGCGGACAAAGCGTCTGAGCCGACAAAAGCAGAAAGCTCTCAGAAGGACGGAAGCATGAAGGAAAACGTGAAAAGCATGCAAAAAACGTTAGCTGCGCTTCAAGCCGGTTTAGATAAAAAGGACGAAAAAAAGGTCGTTGCACAAGGAAAGAAGCTAAACGATCAGTGGCTGTCCTATGAAACAGAAATTCGTGAAAAGTATCCTCTGTTATATACAGACGCTGAGAAATATTTGCAGCCACTATACAACGAAGTGACAAAAGAAAAAGTCGATCTAGATAAGATTCAAGAGATAGGGGTTCAAGCAGGGCGTTCACTAGATCAATTAGCAAACGCCAAAAAAGCAGCCGCGAAAACGTCTGAAGCGTTAGATAAAGCAGTGGCGGATTATAAAACATACGTAGAAGAACAAACGGAAGAGCTCGTAAAAACGACGACTGCCTTTACAGATGCCGTTCGTGCCAATGATGCGGAAAAGGCAAAATTCGCTTACGGACAAGCGCGTGTGTACTATGAGCGCATTGAGCCGATTGCTGAAAGCTTCGGAGATTTAGATCCAAAAATTGACGCCCGTGAAAATGACGTATCAGCAGACGAGTGGAGCGGATTCCATCGTATTGAAAAAGCGCTTTGGAAGGACGGATCACTAGAAGGAATGGCGACTTATGCCGATCAGTTAGATAAAGATGTTGCGGAACTTCAAGGTGAGATTAAAAACGTTAAGCTTACGTCCACACAAGTAGTGGCAGGTTCAATGGAATTACTAAACGAAGCGGCCATTTCGAAAGTGACAGGTGAGGAAGAGCGCTATTCACATATTGACTTAGTAGACCTAGCGGCAAACGTTGAAGGATCACAGGCGATTTATCATGCGATTTTACCAGCTCTAACAGATAAAAATCCTGATCTATCAAATCAGCTTGATACCGAGTTCAACCAGCTAACAGAAACATTAACAAAGTATAAGCAAGGTGATTCTTACGTAGCGTACACAACGTTATCAAAAGAGCAAGTACGTGAACTAAGTCAGCAGCTGAGCTCATTATCAGAATCAATGGCACAAACGGCTGAAATTTTTCAGTAAGCGAACGGATTCAGTAAGGAGGATATAGATATGAAGGAGTCAGAGGAATCAAAAAAATATAGCCGACGAGATATGCTGAAAATGTCTCTTCTGACCGGAGCAGGTGTAGCAGTAAGCGCAAGTGGGATTGGCGGAGCTGTCGCGGCAATGGGCGGACTAGGTTCCAAAAAGGCAACCGCAGAGCCGCATGAAGACGACGATGCCATCTCCTTTTATGGGAAGCATCAGGCAGGGATTATCACTCCGCAGCAAACGTATTTGTATGTAGCGTCTTTTACACTGTTAACAGATGATAAAAAAGCGGTCATTTCTCTCTTTAAAAAGTGGACCGAAATGGCGGCTGCGATGAGTGCAGGATCTGTCAACGAAACGTACGGAAACGACTGGCTTCCACCGAGTGATACAGGCGAAGCAGTCGATTTATCAGCGGCACGCTTAACGATGACGTTTGGATTTGGGCCGACTTTTTTTGAGAAAAACGGGAAGGATCGTTTTGGAATTGCATCGAAAAAGCCAAAACACCTGCAAGATATTCCGCCGATGCCGCGTGACGATCTACAAGAGCCGTTTGTTGGCGGAGATGTATGTATTCAAGTGTGCGCCGATGACCAGCAGGTGGCGTTTCATGCGATTCGTAATTTTATTAAATCAAGCGTTGGAAAAGCCGAGCTTAAGTGGATGCAGTCTGGATTCATTAGTGGTAAGGACGGCATGACGCCTCGTAACTTGTTTGGTTTTAAAGACGGAACCGCCAATGCCGCCTCAACGAACACACGTGCACATGATCAAATCATTTGGGCAAATCAAGGTGAGCCTGATTGGATGCAGGGAGGCTCCTACATGGCGTGCCGAAAGATCAAGATGTTCCTTGAAGTATGGGATCGATCTTCACTAAAAGATCAGGAAGACACCTTTGGTCGTAAAAAGGATAGCGGGGCGCCTTACGGAAAAGCGAAGGAGCATGACAAGGTGAACCTGAGTCAGCTTCCGAAAACGTCTCATACGGCGATTGCGAAAGGATCAGGACAGCAAATTTACCGCCGTGCGTATTCCTATACAGACGGTGTGGATACAAAAACGGGCTATGTAGATGCAGGACTGATGTTCATTGCCTATCAAAAAAATCCGACACAACAGTTTCTCCCGATGCTCCTTATGCTCTCAAAGCAGGACAAGCTGAATGAGTATACGAAGCATATCGGAAGCGCGATGTTTGCCTGTCCAAAAGGAATTAAAAAAGGCTCTTACATCGGAAAAGAGCTGTTAGAAGCATAAAAAAAGTCAGAAGGGATCATTCCTTCTGACTTTCGTGTGTTAACGGTGCTTTTTCTTCATATCAAGAATGTAGAAAATGTTTTCAGCTTGCTGCGTGTTATCGATGAGACCAGAGAACATTTCTTTTCCTGGGCCATACGCATACACGCCAACCTCTTCACCTGTATGACCAGACGTTGTCCAGCCAGTGTGAGAGCGCATATTGATAATTTTTTCAATTGCGTCATCGATCTTCACTGCGTTTTTAGATGCAGCGGCATCCTTTACGGATTGAAGCTCTTCAGGCGTCAATTTTAAGTCAAGGTACTGAGCTAACGTTTCGTCAACAGAAGCTCCTTTTACGATTTGATCTGCCATGTAATTGGGCGTTCGTTTCGCTGCTTTAATAGGAGCCGTATCCCAGTTATAGATTCCTGTTCCTTTTTCATCGTTTGCACCAAGTGAGAAGCCACCTGTCGAATGGTCAGCCGTCGCAACAACAAGGGTATGCTTGTCTTTTTTCGCAAAGTCAATGGCTGCTTTATAAGCACGCTCAAAGTCTTCCATTTCGCTCATCGCGCCCACAACGTCGTTATCATGGCCTGCCCAGTCGATTTGACTTCCTTCTACCATTAAGAAGAATCCGTCTTTGTTGGATTTTAATCGATCAATGGCTGAGGTCGTCATGTCTTGTAACGAAGGCGTTTCGTTTGGACGATCAATCATATTAGGTAAGCCGCCGTCTGCGAACAGACCAAGAACCTGCTTGTCCTTGCTTTTAAGCAGCTCATCCTTTGATGTGACGTAACGGAATCCGTCTTTTTGGAACTTTTTCGTTAAATCAACGTCTTTACGGACAAAGTTACCTTTACCGCCACCGAGCATTACGTCGATCTTATGTTTTCCATTAATCATTTCATTGTAGTAATCATCCGCAAGTTGATCCATGTTTTTTCGGCTTTCATCATGAGCACCGAATGAAGCAGGAGTTGCGTGCGTAATTTCCGATGTTGCGACTAATCCGGTTGACATCCCGTTTTCTTTTGCTTGTTCAAGAACCGTTTTGATTTCGTGCTTTTGTTTATCAACCGCAATTGCGTTGTTGTACGTTTTTTTACCACCTGACATAGCCGTCGCAGCAGCGGCAGAGTCGGTAATGTTCTCGTGGTCATCATCAGAGTATGTCGTTTGCATCCCAACAAAGTGCTTATCAAATTCTGTTAGCTCTTTTTGAGGGGTATTTGGATTATCTTTCATGTAGCGATGAGCGGCCATATAAGAAGGACCCATCCCATCTCCAATCATAAAGATCACGTTTTTAATTTCAGGATGCTTCTTTTTAATTTCTTTCATGGCTTCCTGCTGAAGCTCATTTTGAGTTTGATAGGTAGGCTTTTGTTCAGCGGCATCAGAACGATCAAATAGGCCTGTTCCGATCATGGCACCGACGGCTAAAGTAGATAAAGTAGCAAATGGAATCATTTTTTTCTTCCAGCTTTTTTTCATTGTGTACAAGCTCCCTTCAACTTTTATTATCTCTAAGGGTAGAGGAAAAATGTGAATGTTCTGTGAAGGGCTGTTTAAAAATTGTTAAGAAACCATATCGATTTTGTGACAAGTTAGAATGATTACGAAGAAGATTGAGATGAAAAGGAGAGGTAGATAGAGACAGAAGATAGGCATAAAAAAAGCATGACGCTAAAAGATCATTCGTCATGCAAGAAGTACTTATACGTCTTTTTTTTCTAGTTTGTCTGTTTTTTCTGGTTGTTTGTCGTCATCCATGATGCCTCTTGTCGCATCTTTAAATTCACGAAGTGTTTTACCAGCTGCTTTACCTAGTTCAGGCAATTTTTTTGGACCGAACAATAAAAGTGCTACAAAGACAATTAAAGCAATTTCTCCAAATCCTAAATTCATCTTAATCGTCTCCTAACGTCATAATAGTTTTCTAGCTTTATTATAACGTAATTGGGGGCAAAGAGATAGTAAAAACAGTGTGATATGCTTCACAAAAACGGATACAGGGAGACGTTAAATAAGGTATGGATTTTTCAAGAAAAATAGGTATTTTTAAACTGTTGTAAAGCCAAACATTCCCTGTTATTTACGGTGTTTTATCGTCTTTAATAGGTATTTATTCCTAAAAATAAAAAAGGTTACACCATAATTTCACATTTTTAATTCTACCCCCAAAAAATTTGCTATGATAGAGGCAACTCAAGAAAAATGAGTGAATTTGACCGTTTTTAAACGATCTGAAACAGTCTGAAACAGAGCATGACGGAGGGGATAGAAGAGCACGGTTTCTTCATCTTAGCCATATGTAAGCAGGTGAAGACCTCTTTGGAGGCAGAGTACGTATAGACAAGAATTCTAAGACAGATAAGTATAGACCACTAATAATGAAAACAAATAGTAGAGAAACAAATGAAGAGGAAAGGAGGACATGAAAAATGGATGGGTTTCAGGAGGAGCTCCATGCGTATATGGATATTGTTCAAAAGCACTTAATAAAAATTGGTGCAAATCCAGAGGATGCACAGGATGTGGCGCAGGAGACATTGTACAAATATTTAGTCAACATTGATTCGGTTGAAGCGGACAAAGTGAAAAGCTGGTTGTTTCGCGTGGCGGTGAACCATTATTACGATATGGCGAGACGAAAGCAGCGTAAGCAAAAAATCGTTCAATCCTTTCAAATGGAAGACGGATATGAAACAACTTTACCTGAAGATGTACTGTTGAATAAAGAGAAACAATCCCTCATTAAAAAGGTTTTAAATAAATTAAAGCCACAATATCGCGATTTATTGGTCATGAAGTACGGTCGTGAGTTAAAATATAAAGAGATATCTGATGAGTTGGATATTAATGTAGGCACTGTGAAGACAACTGTCCACAGAGCACGCAAAAAGTTTATTCAAGAGTATTGGAGGACAAATCAGGATGTTTGAGGACCATCATTCTCAGGGGTCACCTGGCAATGGCCGATTTCAACAAGTGGTGAAGCGTGCGCAGCGAAAGACTATCTTTCGAACGATCATCATCGCGGCGATTGTATCGACTGTTCTGATTGTTTTGTTCCTACTAACAAGCAATTTGTTATTAAAAGAGCGAATAAAAAAAGAAAATCGATACCGCACAAGCTGGTATCACATCGCATCACCGAATATTGAAGAAAAGCGCACGGTTCACCACAACCATATTTTTTTGGTTACAGAAACGACAACCTTTATAAAAGAAATTAACAACCGACCTATTCCATGGGACACGGTTACGCGTGAGTACGGTCCTTTTGGAAAGGCAAAGACGATTGACCCGCTATGGGGAGAGACGGGATCATACAATGATTCCGAAAAAAGATGGGATTATTACGATGAAAAAACGGGGGAACGCGCGCTCGTTTTTTACCATCCCAGCATTTATTACCGATCCTTTCCGCAAGATTTGGACGAGTTAGATAAAATGGATCCCAATTTAAATGCGGAGTTTTCCTTATCTTTTGATAAGCCTTACACGGTCAAACAAGTTCGAAATATGATTTTATCTGATCATCTCGATTGGATGTGGGTAGATTCCTATTCAAAGCGTGAGCTAAAGGACCGAAATGCACAGACGGAACCACGAGAGGTGTACACCGCCTCTAGCGTGTATGGTTTTAAAAGCGCTGATTACGGACCTGATTTATTTATGAGCTCACTTCACGCATTAAAAGACCAGGAGCCTTATGCAAAAAAAGTTGCGCCTATTTTAAAGTCACTAAAAGAGAAAGAAGTACACTCTCCTCGTGATTTGCGAGTCATTGGCGTCATTATTAGCGGGTTGCCTCAGGATCTCAAGCGCTATCAAAATAAGCCTTATATTCGAGCATCCGTGCTAGGAGCTACGGTAGAGAAGTATTAAAAACAAGCCTTCGTCTTTGACGAGGGCTTGTTTTTTTATGGAGAAAAGTTAATGGATAAGTGAACGGATGAAACAAACCCTAACACGAACAAAGGCAAAACCTAAGCAGGTTTTGCCTTTGTTTTTAACATTTTATTAATGGCGTTGCATTATTTCGTATATAACGTATGAGGAATAAAGATTGCTGGTGTGCCTGCTGCGTATGGACCGACTTCATATGGTTGGAACATGATGCCGATTCCGCGCGTTTGGAAGTAGAACGGGCGAGATTCATCAATTTTAACGTCTGAGAGTTTTTCGACGTCAAACATGCCGTTTTGGTTCATCATGTAGTTAAAGGCATATTGCTGTACTGCACTATTTTTATGGTTGATGACTGTACCTAAGCTGTAGCGTTCACCGGTATTTGTGTCGAAGTTATAGGATTTTAGCCAATAGATTCCGTGTGCACCACCTGTATACTCACCGTCATTCATCATCACGCTTAATTTACCTTGCATATTAAACTTGATTTCATAGGAATTATAATACTCCCAAGCGTACCACGGGTAGCTTCCATCGTAATCTTTCTTCGCTTTCGCTTCTTCTTTTTTCAGTGATACAGATGCATTGTACGAACGCTCTGCGTGCATGGAGAGGACGCGGTTAATTCGAGTTTGCGCTTGTGTGTTCGCCATTCCCGTTACTTGAGGATATGAAATTTTGTTTTTGTACATCTTTTTCACGACTTTAACAGGCTCTTGCTGTGGCACTGCGCTATACGTAACGGAAGTTCCTGGCTTCACATATTGATAACTTCCTACATAATACATGTCGTCAATCATCGAGAATACGCGAACCTCTTCACCTGCTTTTAGCATGCGCGCTTTTGTTAACGAGCCGTCCTTTTCCTTTTTCCACATTTGTGTGTCGGTTTTGATCGTTAACGTGCCGATTTGTCCTTTAATGGGATCTAGGCTTTGTACCGCTTTTGGCTGTGTCATCGTGGATGCATGTGATGTAGACGCTGCACCAAACCCTAATAATAATGATGCTGCGACCGTTCCTGCTAATACTTTTTTCATAATCAGTAACCTCCTTGTGATAACCCTAAAACCTTTCTCTTTTTCTCATTATAAGGTAAAGGAGAAAAAATGTGGACGATTTTACTGTAGTAAATGACTAAAGAAAACGGGGTAAACCCTTAATGCTACAGGGTTTCTTTGGGGGAAATTAAAAATCTAACTGTATCGATAGGGGACGATCATAACAAAACGGATAAGAGAATGTGGAAGTTTAAAAAGGAACGCGGGGCGTGAAAAAGTGAAAATGGAATAGGATGGGTGCTTTTTTAAGATACTAGCCAAAAAGGAGATGAAGGAATGAAGAAGTTACTCGTTTTGTGTGGATTGTCTCTCTTGATATGGACTCATCCCGTCTCGGCAAAGGAAACGTCATCCTATGATGTGAAAGGAATGGAGAAAGCAATCGACCATATGATCGTCGATCAGTTTCAAGATGAGCTTCAGGATGCCGTCGCAGATTTTTATAAGCGGGACTCTGTTGAGCTTCAATATGATTGGAAAGAACAACGCTACGACGTGGTAGAGTTAGAGCAATCCAAAGATGGTCACAAGTTACAGTATCCTTATGTCGTGACGTTCAATGTTCTTGTATACGACAGTAAGAAAAAAGAGAGAATTGGAACAGATACGCTGACATTTGGTGTGGTTCCCGTAACCTCCAAGGAAACGGCGAAAAAACAAGGAAAAATGTTCAGCGTAGCAAAGCTCTTGAACTATCGTCACGGAGAACCGATAAAATAAAAAAGCTGTGAGGGATTGTTCCTCACAGCTTTTGTGTGAATTAATAGTTGTAGACAGTGCTTGGAACAAAAATAGCCGGCATTCCCATTGCATAAGATGCGATTTCATATTCGGTGAACATGATCGCAACACCGTTGTTTTGGAAGTAAAAGGCGTTATCGTTGTTGACTGTAATATCGTCTCTACTTTCGACGAAATAATTTTCATCATACGCGAGCTTGTTGTAGATATATTCTTCTGTATCGTACGTATGGTTTTTAAGAACGCTTATAAGACTGTAACGATTTCCTGTATTAATATCAAAATTATACCCAGTCGCCCACTCTGTACCATGAGCTCCTCCAAGATAAACACCATCATACATAATAACGCTTAGTTTGTTTTGAGCATTATACTTTAGTTCATACGTTTGATAGTAGCTATAAGGAATCCAGTAAGGGTCACTTCCCCAGTTCTTTTTATCTTGTACTTCTTGTTTTTTTACTTCAATACTTGAATTGTAAGAGCGCTGTGCATGCATAAGCAACGTACGATTGATGCGTGCCTCCGCCTGTTTACTTGCAAGACCCTGCACTTGCGGATAGGTCATACCTTTATAGCTTTTCTTCGTGACGGTTACACCGAACTGCTGCTTAACGGAAGCAGGAAGCACTTGATACTTTACGTTTGCACTTTTTTTCACGTATTGTGAACTTCCGACATAATACATTGTACTCGTTAATGAAAAGACGCGCACCGCCTCGCCAGCTTTTAGCATGCGTACTTTTACGTATTTTCCATTTCCTTGTTTCTTGAACAAATCAGTCGCTTTTACGACCGTTGCCTTTCCAATTTGTCCTTTAACCACTTCTTGATTTCCCCACATTACTTTTGCTTGTGTTAATGCAGGTGATGAAACCCCGATCAGCATGAACATAAGTATGCATGCAGTTAGAAGCTTTTTCATAATGATCCCCCTTGTGTGCGAGTTATGTAACTTTAAAAGTATAAAATAAACATGAATAAATTACCATATTTTTCTTTGGGTAAATAACCCATTGTTTATCCCGATTGACTAGTAGGTATTCAAGCAACAACCAATGATTTTAAAACATCACGAGATTTCTCGGCGCCTTCTGCTGACAAGGGATAGAAAGAGAGTGTACAATAGATGGCAGAGAGATAGAAGAAAAGTTTGTAGAAAATAGGTGATCATATGAATGAGAAGCAGCTTGTAGGAGAAAAAGCGGTGGAGTATGTGAAGGATGGTATGATCGTGGGCCTCGGCACGGGATCGACCGTTTACTATACCATTTTAAAGCTTGGAAAGCTTGTGCAAGAAGGTCTTCAAATTAAAGGGATTCCAACATCAGTGCAAACAGCGATGTTAGCAAAAGAGTTAAACATTCCACTCGTAGAGCTAAAAGACGTTGAGCACATTGACGTTGCGATTGACGGAGCAGATGAAGTAGATGGTCAAGCAGCGCTTATTAAAGGTGGCGGCGGTGCGCTTTTACGCGAAAAAATCATTGCACGCGCTTCCAAAATGTTCGTTGTAGTGGCTGATGCGAAGAAAAACGTGCAAACGCTTGGGGCATTTTCTCTTCCGGTTGAAGTCGTTCCGTTCGGATTCGAAATGACGGCTCGTCATATTGCGAAGCTAGGCTGTGAACCTGTTCTCCGTCTAAATCCAGCAGGTGAAGCATTCATATCAGATAACGGAAACTATATTTTAGATTGTCCGTTTCCAGAAATCAATCGCCCCGCTGAATTAGAACGTGCGCTGAACATGATTCCAGGCGTTGTTGAAAACGGTTTGTTCGTTGACATGGCAGACGTGGTGATTACAGTAGATGAACATCAGCAGGTGAAGGTTACAACGGTATAAGAAAAGCCATCTTCTTTTGAAGGTGGCTTTTTTACTTATGGTGTTTGTAAAATGAGAATATATTTACTTTCTAGCGCATTGGCTTTTTGCAAGCTATGTAAAATGCGAAGGTTAAGTGACGTCATGTTATTCGTTTTCTTTAGGGCGGTAATTGCTGCTTCGTACTTTTTTCCCTTCGCCATTTGTTCAGCGATTTGAATTTGACCTTGGATATACGTATAGTCCCTTTGCAGGCTTTGCGCCTTCGTCAATTTTTCCTGCACATGTTTGGCGACATCTTTATGAAAAGGATTTTTGTCATTCTCCAGATAAGCGGTTGCTTCTGGTATGAACTGATCCCAGTCATTTTCTTCGTACATATTCAAAAGCCGTTGTATCGTTTGAACGCTATTAATATAATAGTCAATTTTATCAGTATCTCGTTCATTTTTTTCTTCTAGTAATAAAGTCATAGCCTCGTTATAATCTGCTTGTCTGAGCGCTTCGTGAACGCGATCAAAATCCAGTTTTTCATGTCTAGAGCTGCATCCGACTAGCACTGTCGCTACTAGAAACAGCATCAGGAATCGTTTCATTATGTTCCTCCAAAAATCATAGACCTCTTTTGTATATACAATGAAATTCCACATTTGGCAATAAAAATTTGAAATAATTGCATGGTTTTTCGGTCGATTTTCTTATAAAAAATAGCCAGTGGAATTTTAGATGAGTGGTTATATAGGTCATTATACCCTGTTTGGAAGCGTAACGAAACGGATTAAGAGCCTGAATGTGCGAGAACGAGCCATTTTTTTTCTAGACGGTAGTGCTGTTGTTCAATACGACGGACATGTTGATGTGTAATGTTTTGAGTGGTTTTCGGAGGACATGCCACTCCGTATAGCGTAAAAATGCTGACGCTGTTGCCGTCAAGACGCGTAACGATATTTGTTAAGCAACGATAATCGGGGTGAATGACCTCTTTGAGAAGGTCCGTGATCGCGTCGTCCTCGTAAGAATGAAGATCAAGAGTGGTTTTCACCATGTATGTCGTTTCCATCGCACTGCTTCTAAAATAGCGATAGACCCGGGGTGCTAGATAAGATTTCTCTGAAATATTGACTTGTAAGGAGTCATACGTTTGCTTTTGTCCACTTTGATAAAAAAGAGAATCATGCGTATGCTTCATAAAGTCGGTGTAGGATTCATGATCATCCCATACGCCAATGATACAAGCCTCGTTTGGGCGATCAATGTCCCAACCACCTAGCTGCCCAATAAACCCATTCACATGTGCAAGAGCGGACCAATGCTGCTGGGTATAAGAGAAATGGTCTTTTTTACTGTCTGGTACGCTGCAATTAATGATCTTTGTAAGCATCTTTTCTCACCTCAACTATACAGTTCTCTTATTTTATAAAAAACTCCTGCTTTTGCTCACGCCGTTATTGCAAACTAAGACATAATCCCTATCTCTATGAATATAGTAAAAGGAGACAGAGATTGCTTATAAATGATAGAGATGGAGGAGATCATCAATGGACGTCTACCGAGCAAGTAAGAGCCGTTCGCAAAATCGGAGAGGATGGTACGTAACGTTTCGTCATCCGCTTCGAAAGGATGCTACAGGAAAGGTGGGATTAAAAGTAAGGAGAAGTCTCGGCACGGCTGATGATCAGGAAGCAGATTTGCTTGTGAAGCAAATGAATGAGCTGCTGTTAGATGATACGCTGTGGTCTATTTCTGCAAAAAGTCGGGCGCGCTTGTTATATGATGAGCGGGTTATTGCCGCTTTTTACGAGGACTTAGAGCCGGCGCAGATGCTGGACCTAAAAGCCGTGCGTGAGCGTGAATTGCCCTATCCACGCCGTGAAGAGGATTATAATCAGATACGCTTTTTAGGTGGACACGAACGGTATGAGGGCTTAAGGCAACTCCTTGGTCTAGGAGAGGAGCCTTTTTTACAATCCAGTGCGCTTCATGCTCCCCACTATGAGCTTGAGTGGATTGTTTGTGACAGTCCAACGTATGAGGCTGTTGTAACCTTTTTGCCGTTTGATAAGACAAAGGCATGTATTGAGGAATGCGTTATGAAGGCTGCTATTTCTTATGCATGTGACGGAGGAGATCATGAGCTTGCTCGTCACTTTCTACAGCATGAGCACGAGCCGTTTGCACTTCGACACTTGATTGGAACAACACCGGCTTTTTACGTGACGCGCTTTACGGCGAACAGGCCAAACGTTTCGCCAACCGAACACGTGCAGGAGTATATCGAGACCATTCGGTCACAGGCGCTACAAGTGCGGGAGCGCTTAATGGAAGCGTATGGTTTTACGGAAAAGCAGTTTACATATCCAACTGATGACGTTCTATTAGCATTTGAAGAGACGTGGCGAGGGGAGATCGAATTTACGCTACTAATTGATTCTCTAATGGAGGAGGTGGAAAAACGATTTCACTCTCTTCCGCAGGGGAGATGGACGTATACAAGTGAAGAATGGCCAGAGTGCTGGCGGTTTCAAGCGAAAGATCCGAACGTCACGCTTCGCATTTTATCCATTCTTACAAGTCTGGATGAAAGCAAGTGTGGCAAGCTTTTAACACCTCTTGTGGAAGGAGTTCGTGTCCGCGGATTTTTTGGTGGAAAAAAGGGGATTTTTACTGTCGGTCCCGAAAAACATGATCGTGTACTGTCGACGAAGACAATGAAAAAAATCGATCAAAGTCACACGCTCGTTTGGGTTCAAGAAACCAAAAACGATTCGTATCATCATATGCTTCCGACAATTCGCTATCTCATTTCAACGGGACAGATAGAGAAGCTTCATGTTTGTATGCATGGAGATGAGAGCGAAGAATGGAAGCGTCATGCAGGACAGGCGTTAGAGACAGTATTAAACGATGTGAAACGGGAGCTAGGCTTTACGGCGTATAGTCAGGTTGAGCGTCAAATACTCCGGAACGGCCTTTACTTTTCTGTCGACGAAGTCTATGAACGAACGGTTCATACGATCGATGAACATGAGCCGCCGTCTGTTCATCCAATCTATACAAATATGATGCTAGCGTTAATTGTAAAAGAAGCGTGTGATGTATTTTACCAAAAACGAGAGGTACGGGATGGTTTGACGGAGAAAGGACTTTGTCGGCGTTTTGCTGAACTTGGGGAGGATGAATACGGCGGAATGAAGCCTCAAGCTCTTATGTTCACAACGCTTACGGAGGTATTTTATCGGTCCTTCTTCACACATCCATCTGGATGGTCACATGAGGATCTAACAAATGACAAACGGGAAGAGACGATCGCGGCCATTTGCATGCACTTTTCGAAAGCGCTCCGTACGTATCTGCAGACGAACCTTTGTCATCAGCAAACCGGCGAGTGGCAGAGTGCTTATGGACGAAATGGAAAGAATGCAAAGAAGAAACGAGCACAAGATTTGAACGGCATTTTTGAAGACGTGCTGCCTGCCTCATATCATCTCATTCATCAGCCAAAGTGCGTCAAACAGCTGTATGGACTAGTGAAAGAAGCGATCGAAAGTAGTGGCGGCATCCTGTTAAGTTAAGGGTTTTTTTTCATCATTTATAAAAAGTTATCCAAAAGAGGTAAATAGTCTTAACATTTTAGTTACTGCACTGTTTTTCATGATAAAGCCTTGCTTTTTTAGGGTATACTTGTTAATATGAAGTTAATTATTTTTGTTCGCTTTAAAGATTGATGCAACAAATCGTCTTGAAAGATTCGCAGAGCAAGAATAGTAATACAATTGTGTGTCTAACACACTAGGAGGAACAAACATGTTACAAGGTAAAGTAAAATGGTTTAACGCAGAAAAAGGTTTCGGTTTCATCGAAGTTGAAGGTAGAGAAGACGTATTCGTTCATTTCTCTGCAATCCAAGGCGAAGGTTACAAAACTTTAGAAGAAGGTCAAACAGTTTCTTTCGAAATCGTTGATGGAGCTCGTGGACCACAAGCTGCTAACGTTACAAAATAATTGAAGCGATAGCTCATACAAAGAACTTCTCTTTTTGAGAGGTTCTTTTTTTATGTGAATTGATTATAAACGGGAATACACCGTGTAAAAGCAAGAGTGAATACCTCTCATTTCTGAGCGTAATTCTAGAACTGTGTGACTAAGAAAAGACGAATAGCCGTACTCAATAGTCGTACCGAAACGGGCGACTTTTTTTGTGTATTTTGGGAAATTTTGCACACACTAACAGAGTCAATATGATCTTAACTGCCGCTTAATAGTACATTTACAAACGGCCGTTACAATATAGGTGAACAAAAGACGACGAGAATACTAGGAGGCTAAATATGAGACAGATGAAGACGACAATGGCAGCCGTAGTTAGTACCGCTTTTTTACTCGCACCAACTCTTACCACTCAAGCCGCTGTAACCGTAAAGCCAGAGGGAGCACCGCTTTCAGTGAATGAACTTGCACGCTATGACAGTGAATCAGGAGAAGGTGGAAGTGAAATTTTAGCATATGATCCGTATATGGGGCAGGCGTATGTAACGAACGGCGCAAAGAAGGCGCTTGATCTTGTCGACTTTTCTACATTAGCATCCAACAAATCGAAAACGTTATCCCCTACCAAACGAATTAAAATGAAAGATCTCGGTCTACATCACGTAAAAGACGTAACAAGCGTCGCGACACATCCGCATGCGAACTTTATCGCCGTTAGCGTTGTCAGCGATCCGAAAACGGACAACGGGAAAGTCGTGTTTCTTGATAAGCAGGGGCACTTCTTAACCGATGTGACCGTCGGCGCACAGCCTGACATGCTGACCTTTAATGAAGACGGCAGTAAGCTACTCGTTGCAAACGAAGGAGAACCAAGCGATGATTATGCAAAAGACCCAGAAGGATCGGTGTCGGTCATTGATTTAAGTCATGGTCCAATGGAGGCAGAAGTGACGGACGTACCGCTAAAAGATGCCCCGAGAGATCAGGGTGTTCGACTAAACTCCAAGGGAAGCATCGCACAGCAGCTTGAGCCGGAGTACATCACGGTCCAAGGCGACACGGCTTACGTGAGTCTTCAAGAAAACAATGCGATTGCCAAGCTCAATCTAAAAACGAATAAGGTTGATCACATTTACGCGATGGGAACGAAGGATCACTCGCTTCCGCAAAACGCGCTTGATGTGAAAAAAGATGGAAAAGCAAATCCAGAAGCAATGCCGCTTCTTGGACTTTATCAGCCGGACGGAATCCAGGCCGTTCAAATTGGGAACGGATCTTATATCATAACGGCGAACGAAGGCGATACGCGTGATTACGAGGGATACTCAGAAGAAAGTAAGATTAAGGATCTAAAAGAAAAGATTGGACTCAAATCAACCAATTACAAAGGGTTCTCACCATCACAGCTCGATAAAATGATCGGTAATGGTCTCCTTGATGAAATAGGAGACGTGAAAGTATCAAAAGAGGACGGTCAAAAAAACGGGACGTACGAAGCGCTCTATACAAACGGCGGTCGCTCCTTCTCGATTTTAGACGCCAACACGATGAAGCAGGTGTATGACAGCGGCAGAGACTTTGAACGGAAAACCGCGGATTTGCTTCCAGACGTGTTTAATGCTGACAGTACCAACCTGACAGTAGACGATCGTAGTAGCGCCAAGGGACCAGAGCCGGAAAATATGCAGGTCGGAAAAGTCGGTGAGCGCACGTATGCCTTTATCGGAATCGAGCGCCTGAGCGGGATCATGGTGTATGACGTCACGAACCCAAAAGCACCGACGTTTGCACAGTTCATCACAGGCCGTGACTTCTCCAAGAACGTAAAAGGAGACGTCTCACCAGAAGGCTTACAGTTTGTAGAAGCGAAACAAAGTCCGACTGGACATCCGCTTCTGTTCGCCACACATGAAATATCCGGGACCGTCGCGGTGTATGAATTCCAAAAGGCAACTCCAGAAAAGCATGTGAACGCGTCTGATGAAAAAGTAAGCAGCGCGATTATTCACAACCCTCATACAGATAAGCGCGTAGCGCAAAAACAACCATAAAAACCCTTGCCGATACGTTCGGCAAGGGTTTTTATTGAAAAATAGGTTTTACATAAGGGCCAATGCTCAAACAAAAAGGTTGTGTGTACATAGTATGGAAAGGGAGAAACGAAAGGAATCAATGTGTTATTTGTGTGTAACCATTTATTATCTTAAAGCGTCTATTAAAGAGTAATCTCTACAAAAATATCAAAATGATGATTGTTTTAAACTGTAATGGAACGAACATAATGGCGCCCTTTTTGTGTTTTTACGATAAATTTCATGCGATAATCTTCATAGGGCCAAATAACTTTTAGGTTTATCTACTCGTGACGCTGGGAAAAAGCAAGTAACAAATAAAATGTGGCTACTATTTATATAAAGGAGAGTTTAAAAATGAAGACGACACCTACTGTCAATTTACTAGAGATTTTGGAGAAAGTACGGGATGAAGGACAGAAGAATGAGCACATTGATGTGAAGGGATTTATTGAAACCATTTCAGCAGACCTATCTAAGCTATTAAAATAACGACCCTTTCTTTAGGAGAAAAGGTCGTTAGAGTTGTTAAATACCAAGCTGTTTTCGTAACATTTGGGAAACAGACGAGCGCTCTTTCTCTGGAATTGATAAGTAATAAATGCCGTTTATTTTTTCCCCTGCTCCATTTAATTCAACTTGCTGTAAGTTACCGCTAGCATTCTTGTAATTCTTTTGGATACGTATCATGTCATCAAAGGTTAAGTTGGTTTTCATATTTTTTGCGATAGAGTCCAAAATATCTTGGTAATTTGTTAAAGAGGAAAGGCTTGCTCCTTCTTTAATAACCGCTTGGATGATCTGTCTTTGACGCTCCTGACGGCCGAAATCACCTCTCGGATCCTGCTTTCTCATGCGAGAGTATGCTAGGGCTTCGTTCCCGTCTAGGTCTAACTCGCCCTTTTTGAACGTATATCCACCGGATGAAAATGAGAATGGATTTTGAACGTGAACACCACCAACCGCATCTACGATATCCTTAAAGCTTTCCATGTTCACCTTTACATAGTAATCAATCGGAACATGAAGGAAGTTCTCAACGGTTTCAATACTCATCTCTACGCCACCAAAAGCATAGGCGTGATTAATTTTGTCCACTTTTCCTTTTCCGACAATCTCTGTTCGCGTATCACGCGGAATACTGACCATTTTTACCGAATTTGTCTTCGGATTGACCGCAAGTAGCATCATGGAATCTGAACGGCCGCGATCTTTTTCTCGCTCATCTACTCCTAACAAAAGAATGGAAATTGGATCATTTTGATTGAGGTTGACTTGTTCTTTTCGTTGACTCGATTTCTCTCGGTGTAATGGCTCTTCTGTTTGATTAAATGTTTCTCTAACAGAGTGATAGATTGAATAGGCATAGGCACCTGTTGAAAGAAGAAGAACAGCGACAATTCCTAAGACAATCCATAGCCATTTTTTCTTGCGTGATTTTTTTTTCATAATGAGCTCCTTTGCTACATGAAATAAATTTTGTAATAAAAGACATTACACAAAACATAAACCCATTATGTCCCGTGTAGATCTACCTTTCCTATAGTAAAAAAGAACCAGATAAGAACTAGAAGTGCTAACAGAGTATGGTTGTTAAAAGCACACTGAACAAACGGAAAGCTAGGAAGTGTCAACTGCAAAGTTTGTTGAATTTACGCATTTGGTGCACAAATAATCATGGAATTCCGTCATAATAAAAAACTTTTTGACAATCTTCGACAACGTTTTTATTATTTTGATTGTTGTTTTTTTGTAATCTGCACGTGAACTACATAAAGACCACAGAGGAACACAATAGCTCCTAATGAATCAATTCCTACATCCATTATTCGCCCATCACGACCCATCGTGTATGCTTGGTGAAACTCGTCGCTAAGTGCATAAAGAGTTGTCAGCACCCATGCAACGACATAACGATAGCGAAGATTCCAAGCAAATAAGCAGGCAAGAATCCCGAAGAAACTGAAGTGAGCGAGCTTACGAACAAAAAATTCTGCGTCTATCCCGTAATCCCACGGTGAATAAAACTCACTTCCAGGACGTAAAATATCCACAAACTTTACCCCGTCTCGTGATGATCCAGGATTAATCCAGGTAGAGGGATCAAGCACTTTGAGACTGGGCGTGTGCGAAAAGTAGAAAATCGCTAAAAGCATAAATAATAACAATAACAGTCTTTTTTTCACCATATAAACCTCATTTTGACATCATTTTCATTTTTTAATTCTACTAAAGACGTATGTAAAAAACAAACATGATTTTTCTTTAATAAGTCTATCAGACTAATTTTTGTTATTTATTTACAATTTAATTTTATTCTATTTTTAAGAAAGAATCCTCGTATTTCAATAATGAAATCGTATTCAAAATATCATTTTATAAAATGATTCATGAAAATGAGTAAGGTACTCTAGTAGGAGTTAAGGGGGAATCTAACTGGTAAAAAATACATTAGCTTTTTATCCTTATTCTGTTATATAATCTTCATCGTTCCAGTTTTTTTACTTTTTTATTACATAAATAACAATCATTGAAAAAACATGAATAAATTTTCCTGAAATAATAGTTTTTGGGTTATGTTATCAAAGGTCCGAGTATAAAGATGATATTTCGACAAAAAGAGACATGGGAAAAATGTTTATTATATGGTAATATTGAGAAATAATTTTAGTACTAAAGTAATACATGAACGTCCATATAAAAGTTCAATGAAAAGGGTGAGGGAAATTGATTGATTTACATAGTCATATTTTAGCAGGCATTGATGATGGCGCCAAAACAGATGAAGACAGTTTAAAAATGGCGCGTGCTGCTGTAGAAGAGGGTATTACAGCCATTGTTGCCACTCCTCACCACCACAACGGACGATATCTTAATGCAAAGTCTAGCATTCTACGTAAAGTAAAAGAACTAAATCTACTACTAACAAACCATCATATCCCACTAAACGTGCTTCCGGGACAGGAGTCCCGAATATATGGAGAGATTTTACCAGATTATGAGGCTGGCGAGGTCTTAACGTTAAATGACACAAATAAATACCTTTTTGTGGAACTCCCGTCGAGTCAGGTACCTCATTTCACGGATCAGCTGCTTTTTGATATCCAATTAAAAGGTTTGACACCTATTATTGTTCATCCCGAACGAAATGCAAGGCTTATAGAAGAGCCGGAGCTTCTATATAACTTTGTGAAAAAAGGTGCTTTAACACAGGTGACCGCATCTAGTATTACGGGGGAATTTGGAAAGAAGATCAAAAAATTCTCGATGCAGCTACTAGAGGCAAACCTTACCCATGTGATCGCAAGCGATGCTCATAATACGGGAAGCAGAGGCTTTCGTATGCAGGAAGCTTTTTCGCTTATCGATAAACAGTACGGCATGGATATGAGCTATATGCTGAGAGAAAATGCACAGCTCATTATTGAGGGAAAAACAACATATCGTGAACAACCCCAAGAAATTGCAAGAAAGAAGTTTTTGGGAATTTTTTGAGAACGTAAATCAAAAAAAATTGATTTGGTGATGTCTCCTTACCGTTATCAATAGGGGGCACTCGGCCGTGCTGTGGGTTTAATAGTACCTTAGACGCTTGTCGTCAGGAGCACGGTGTGAGGCTGGGTTGGATGCCCAATTTATTATTAAATCATTAGGAAATGTGTATTTTCTAAGTACGTGTTTCCTAGTGATTTAAACACTACCTACTTCTTTTGAAACACAGATAAATAGACAAAGATGAAAGAGGGATCATACCAAATGAAAAGGGTTAGAAAGGCTATTATTCCAGCAGCTGGTTTGGGTACACGTTTTCTTCCTGCAACAAAAGCGATGCCAAAAGAAATGCTGCCAATCGTCGACAAGCCAACAATTCAGTACATTGTTGAAGAAGCGGTTGCATCAGGCATTGAGGACATCATTATCGTAACAGGTAAAGGAAAGCGTTCGATTGAGGATCATTTTGACTATGCACCAGAGCTTGAGCAAAACTTAGTCGAAAAAGAGAAATATGACTTATTAGAAAAAGTTCAAAAATCATCCGATGTTGATATTCACTACATTCGCCAAAAAGAACCAAAGGGTCTGGGGCATGCGGTATGGTGCGCTCGTAACTTTATCGGAGATGAGCCGTTTGCGGTACTGCTAGGTGACGATATCGTCCAAGCAGAAACGCCGTGCCTTCGTCAATTAATGAATGAATACGAAGCAACGCTATCATCAGTGATTGGTGTGCAAACGGTAGCTGACAATCAAACCCATCGCTACGGAATCGTCGATCCAACGTCAAAAGACGGCCGTCGTTATCAGGTTCAATCATTTGTTGAGAAGCCAGCACCAGGGACAGCGCCTTCTAACTTAGCAATTATGGGAAGATACATCTTCACGCCGGAAATCTTCATGTTCCTTGAACAGCAAGAAATTGGAGCAGGTGGAGAAATTCAGTTAACAGATGCTATTCAAAAGCTAAATCACATTCAACGAGTATTTGCCTATGATTTTGAAGGGAAGCGCTATGACGTTGGGGAGAAGCTTGGGTTTATTCAAACGACGATTGAATTTGCGCTTCAACACAAAGACTTACGCGACGAGTTATTAAACTTCATGAAAGAAATCGCAAAAGAAGAAACGACTGTACTTGTGGATTCAAAGTGAGAAAAGGGGAGTGAATTATGCCGCAAGTAGCTGAAAAAAAACAAATGACGCTGGCAGCCACTTCCGATTTAAGTACAGCGATTGAGGTTAATCAACAGCTCGGTTACCGTGTAACAAAACGAGCGATGGACATTATCGGAGCGTTATTTGGCATTTTATTATTATGTGTACCGCTTTTACTTGTAGCCCTAGCGATTAAAATTGAAGATCCGAAAGGACCGATTTTTTTTTCGCAAAAGCGGATTGGTAAAAATGGAAAAGAATTTCATATGTATAAATTCCGCTCCATGGTGTCGGATGCTGAAGAGAAGTTGAAGGACTTACTTGCATTAAATGAAACGACAGGTGCTATGTTTAAAATGAAAAATGATCCACGCATAACGAGAATCGGACGAATCATTCGTAAAACAAGCGTCGATGAGTTTCCTCAGTTGTTTAATGTTTTAAAAGGAGATATGAGTCTAGTAGGGCCTAGACCTCCACTACCAAGAGAGGTAGCGGAGTATTCTCCTTATCATATGCAGCGACTGTTAGTCGTTCCGGGCTGTACAGGGTTGTGGCAAGTAAGTGGAAGAAGCTCAATTGGATTTGAGGGAATGGTTGAGCTTGATATACAGTACATAAAAAAATGTACCACTGGATATGATTTAAAAATTATCGTGAAAACAGTGCGCGTCTTATTCGGTTCAAATGACGCGTTTTAAGAGAGTAATAGAGTAAGCGTTTATTAAATGAAAGATGGTGTCAAACGGATGAAAAAGGATGCAAAAATTTACGTGGCTGGACATAGAGGGCTTGTTGGATCAGCGATTTTAACAAAATTAATGGAGCAAGGGTATACAAACCTCGTTTACCGTACGAGTAAAGAATTAGATTTACGAGATAAAGGAGCGGTTGATGAGTTCTTTGCAGAAGAAAAGCCGGCGTTTGTTTTTCTAGCTGCAGCAAAAGTTGGAGGAATTGTGGCAAACAATGAATACCCAGCTGATTTTATTCGTGACAATTTACTTATTCAAACGAACGTAATTGATGCAGCGTATCGTAATAACGTTGAAAAGCTATTATTCTTAGGCAGCACATGCATTTATCCAAAGCTTGCTTCGCAGCCATTAAAAGAATCTTATCTTTTAACGGGCGAACTTGAGCCAACGAATGAGGCATATGCCATTGCTAAAATTGCGGGGATTAAAATGTGTGAATCATATAATCGTCAATATGGAACAAAATACATTTCCGCAATGCCAACAAATCTATATGGACCAAATGATAACTTCGATCTAAAAACGTCACACGTATTACCAGCTTTGCTTCGCAAATTCCATGAAGCTAAAGAAAGTAACGCACCGTTTGTAGAAATGTGGGGAACGGGTACACCGAAACGTGAATTCCTGTATTCGGATGATTTAGCAGATGCCTGTGTATTTTTAATGAATACATATGAAGGCAACGAGATTGTAAACATTGGTGTCGGTGATGATATTACAATCAAAGAGCTTGGTGAAAAAGTGAAAGCCGTTGTCGGATATGAGGGCGACATTCAGTTCGATACGACAAAGCCTGACGGAACGCCGCGTAAACTAGTTGATGTAACAAAGCTCAACGGTCTTGGATGGAAAGCAACGATATCACTTGAAGACGGTCTTCAAAAAGCGTATCAGTGGTTTTTAGAAAACGAACTAACAACAGCAAAGTAATTATTTCAAAATGTGTGATAGATCATGGAGGAAACAATGAAAAAAGCATTAATTACAGGTGTAACAGGACAGGACGGATCGTATTTAGCAGAATTTTTATTAGAAAAAGGATATGAGGTGCACGGCTTAATTCGTCGCAGCTCTTCCTATAACCAAGAGCGCCTAGAAGATCTTCTTACAGATGAAGAAGCAAAAGCGCTGTTAGAGAATTCAAATTTCCATCTTCACTATGGTGATGTGACAGATGCGTTAAACGTAACGCGTATTATCGGTGAAATCAAGCCAGACGAAATCTATAACCTAGCTGCACAATCTCACGTACGCGTATCCTTTGATATGCCAGGATATACGTTAGATGTGGATGGTAAAGGAACGTTAAATATTTTAGAAGCCGTGCGTATTCTTGGATTAACGGAAAAAACACGTATCTACCAAGCGTCAACTTCTGAGCTGTTCGGTAAAGTACAAGAAGTTCCTCAAAAAGAAACAACGCCGTTTTATCCTCGTTCACCATATGGTGTCGCGAAGATCTACGGATTCTGGATTACGAAAAATTACCGTGAATCATACAACATGTTTGCGGTTAACGGAATTCTATTTAATCATGAGTCAGAGCGCCGTGGCGAAACGTTCGTAACGCGTAAAATTACGCTAGGTGCTGCGCGCATTGCACAAGGAAAGCAGGAAAAATTAAAGCTTGGAAATCTAGAGTCATTACGTGATTGGGGTTACGCAAAAGACTATGTAGAATGCATGTGGTTAATTCTTCAACACGATAAACCCGAAGACTTTGTCATCGCGACAGGTGAAATGCACTCGGTACGTAAATTCGTTGAATTATCATTTAAGCATACAGGTATTGAAATCGAATGGACGGGTAGTGGCGTAGATGAAAAAGGAATTAACAAGGCTACAGGTGAAGTAATTGTGGAAGTTGATCCTAAATTCTTCCGTCCAGCTGAAGTAGAGCAATTGTTAGGTGATCCAAAGAAAGCTAAAACATTGCTGAACTGGAATCCAACAAAGACTTCTTTTGAAGAATTAGTTCGTATTATGGTGACGGAAGATATGAAAAAGGTTGAGACAGAAGAGAAAGTGAAGAAGATGTTTGACTAATAGTAGTCATTTATTAAATTAAATTGTTCTTTTGTAATGAAAAGAGACAGCTTCTTTTATGCGATTAAAATAAAAGAGGCTCTCTTTTTTCACGTTTATGATGAAAATAAAGAGGTTCATTCGTGCAGAGTTGACGTGGACTAGGTTGCATGTAGCCTCAAAAAACAGGAAAGAGAAACTACATGACAAAAAAGAAAAAATTACTCATATATGCGCATTATTATGCTCCAGACGTAGCATCAACGGGCCAAATTTTGAAAGAACTTGCTGAAGGTATGCTAGATGAATTTGAGATTACCATTATAAGTGTTGTTCCTTCATATACAGGAAAGATTGACGAGAAATATAAAAAGAAAATGTTTTATAAAGAAGAGTTAAATGGTGTCAATATTCTTCGTGTCCGCGTGCCAGAGTTCTCAAAAACGAATAAAATTAGCAGAGTAAAAAATATTCTCTCTTATTTTGTAGGTGCTATGCTTGGAACATTTAAAGTTGGAAAGACCGACTACGTATATTCGATCTCTCAGCCACCGATCCTTGGAGGTTTACTTGGTGTTTGGGGAAAATGGATGAAACGCGCAAAATATATTTATAACATTCAAGACTTCAATCCAGAACAAACAATGGCTGTGGCTTATAGCAAAAATAAGCTAATTTTAAATGCAATGATGGCATTTGATAAATTTAGTTGTCGACAAGCGGATAAAGTAATTGTAGTAGGGCGTGATATGATTGAAACATTAAAAGCACGGTTTCAACACAAAAAAGTGCCAAATCACACGTTTATCAATAATTGGACAAATGAAAAAGAGATTTATCCATTGCCTAAAAATCATGATAAAGTTAAAGCTTTTAAAGAGGAGTATGGCTTGAACGATAAGTTCGTCATTATGTATTCAGGTAACTTAGGCTTATACTACGATTTGGAAAATTTAATGGAAGTTATTCATGAATTTAAAGATCGAAAAGATGTCGCTTTTGCCTTCATTGGCGAAGGATCCATTAAACATAAGCTAGTAGATTATAAAGAAAAACATCAATTAGAAAACGTAACCTTTATTCCTTATCAGAAGAAAGAAGATCTTATCTACAGCTTAAATGCTGGTGATGTTCATTGGTGCTTAAATGCAAAAGGAATAAAAGGTGTGTCTGTACCAAGTAAGTTGTACGGAATTATGGCAGCGGGTAAGCCTGTCATTGGTGCGTTAGAAGAAGGATCAGAAGCACGATTAATTATAGAAGAAACGAAAAGTGGATATGTTACGGAGCCTGGTCAATATGAAGATATTAAACAGAACATAGAGAAGTTTTTAAGTGAAAAGGATACTTTAGTTCCAAATGAAATGGGACAAAGAGGTCGCGAGTACTTAGTAGAGAACTTAACGAAAGAAGTATCAGTTAAAAAGTATGCGTACGAAATACAAGCATAGCGAGAATTTACGTGTTGAAAGGAATTAGTCTATGAATAGTAACTGGTTTAAGTTACCTATGAATTTAATGAAGGTTAAATATGGGGAAAAGCTGTTGCTAAAAGGGATGCCAGTCATTTTTAATAAAAAAGGGGCCCAGCTTATTATTGGAGACAATGTAACGATCAATTCTTCATTTCTTTCAAATTTAGTGGGACTGTATCAACGTACTATTATTGTAACGCGGACAGCAGAAGCCGAGATTTCAATTGGAGATAATGTTGGAATTTCTGGAGCAACGATTTATGCTAGAAAAGGAATTAAAATTGGTAACAATACCTTAATTGGTGGTAACACAAAGATTATGGATAATGATTTCCATCCAATTAATCCAGAAACACGCATGAACACCCCTAACGATCATATGAAAGTAAGCCCAATTGAAATAGGCACAAATGTATTTATAGGATGCAATTGTTTAATTCTTAAAGGTACAAAGATTGGTGATAACTCAGTTGTTGGTGCTGGTAGTGTAGTGAGTGGAGAGATTCCTGATAATTGTATAGTAGCCGGAAATCCTGTGAAAATAATACGATATTTAGAAAAAAATCAAGAAAAGGTAGAGAGATGAATAAGAAAAAAATATGTTTCATCGCACAATTTCCACCACCGATTCATGGATTGTCAAAAGCTGTCGATACCCTTTATAATTCAGATCTTTCTAATGAATTTGAATTCACGAAAGTGGATATTACAAACAATAAACAATTCTTAAAGAACCTTATGAAGATTTGGGTAAGTAATGCAGATTTATTCTATTTTACCATTAGTCAAACAAAAGGTGGAAATATAAGAGATTTAATCATTTTAAACATTTTAAAGCTTCGAAAGAAGAAGTGCTTAATTCATCTCCATGGTGGTTACTACCGTCAACTAGTCGAAAATGATTTGTCGAACTGGCAGCGTAATATTAATTACCGAGCTATGAAGAACTTGGCAGGCGCGATCGTTCTGGGCCCGTCTTTAAAACCTATATTTCAAGGGATGGTTGATGAAAGTAAAATATTTATTGTGCCAAATTGTGTCGATGATGAATTTTTAATTTCAGATGTAGAGTTTACACAAAAGCTTGATTCACTAAAAGATAAAAAAGTATTAAACGTATTATACCTTAGCAACTTTATTCAAAGTAAAGGGTATCCAAAAGTTCTTGAGATGGCAAAATTAGAAAGAGATCGTGTCGTTAACGATGGAGAAGATCAAAAATTTCATTTTGATTTTGCAGGTAAGTTTTTTAATGATGACGATAGAGAGTTTTTTGAAAGATACGTACGACAAAATAAACTTCAAGATTTTATAACGTATCATGGTATTGTGAGTGGAAAGAAGAAGAGAGATTTATTGAAGAAATCAAATATATTTGTATTGTTGACTACATATCCTAACGAAGGTCAGCCAATATCAATATTGGAGGCTATGGGTAATGGTATGGTAATTGTAACTACAAATCATGCTGGTATACCAGATGTTGTTCAAAATGGAGAAAACGGTCTAATTCTACCAGTATCAACTTTAAATAATATAGATGTTTTAGATGGAATTGAAAAATTCACTTTAAAAGATATAAAAACAATTATAGAAAAAAATTACAATAATACTAGAGAAGAATATACAGAAGAAAGGTATCTAAGCAATATGTCTGAAATTTTTGACACCATTAACTAAATTTTTTAAAAAATATAGGAATTATTACATTAGCAAGAAAGGTTTTTATAGATGTTATGAAGATAAAAAAAATAGAATTTAAGTTATATGAATACCTTATCATGACAATTCTAATAATGGCTACAGATTCTATAGTGTTCAGGACTGTTTTTCATCCGTACAACTATTATTTTTTAACTGTAGTCGGTGCAATTTGCGCTATGTTAGTGTTGGGTAATCTTCATATATTTTCTCAAAAAAACAAATTTCCTTTAGCACTTTTTTTTGCGTTTTCAATTATTGTAACCTCCTTGATTTATTTAGATACAGATTTTTTTGTGGTTTACAAAATTCTAGTTATTGCATTAGGCCTTTATTTGTTTGTAAAATGGGACATTTCCAAACTAGCGAATATTTACGTTTCTGTGATAGTTTTTATTGCTTTGTTTTCAATTATAGGTACTTTAGCTAATAGATTAATTATATCAAATCCCATATTTCCTACACTAAACGATGGAGAGTATGGAACTAAGACAGCTTTTTTCTATAATATACGCTTAGGATGGACGCAATTAGTTTACTACAGAAATCAGGGGCCTTTCTGGGAGCCAGGAGCGTTTCAAGCTTATCTTAATTTAGCTGTCTTCTTCAAACTCTTTCTTGTAAAAAGGAATCTTAAAAACCTTGAGTTTCTGATTTTAATAACTGCTGTATTTTCTACTTTATCAACAACAGGAATCATTGTACTTTGTTTGTTAATTTTGGCTAGAGGTATAAACAATGACAAAAGTGATTGGAAATTTAAGACTATTAATGTTGTTACCATCGTTACAATATTAGGTATATCTTTATTTAATAGCAATATAAATGAGCAGTTGTTCAGTAAATTTAATAATTCATCAAGTAGTGTCATATCAAGTGAAACAAGAAAAGAATCGATAATAACAAATATGAAAATAATTTCACAAAATCCTTTCACTGGATTTGGAATTACAAATGGAAGTGGGCTTTACAATAAAATAAGTAGTTTAAATAAAGATATAGATCAAAACGTGAATACGTCTACACTGTTATATTCATGGTCAATATTTGGTATAGTATATGCCTTGCTTTCACTATATGCTTATATGAAGCTATCAACGGCTTTTGTTAAGGGGATATTACCTAAAATAATTGTTTTAATCGCTATTTTAATTATTACTAACACTGAGGATTGGACATATTCAGTTTGGTTCAATGTGTTGTTGATTTACGGCATAATGATGCCAAGTGTAAAAAGAATCAATTCAAATGAAGTTATACCCATAACGAAAATTAGTTGATTTAATATTTGTCAAATACTATTTAAGATTTATATTTAGAGCATATTTTGAAAGGTTATTTGCACTCTTGGTAAAGAGTATGAATTTATATTTAAATTAGTTTTTTGAAAATTACCTGTGAAGCTTGCGGTTTTTATATCTCAAATATTTAAATGCCAAAGGAATTTTTTATGGATAAAATTACATGTATTGTTACGACTTATAATAGACCTATTTCAGTTTTGAAGAGAGCATTAGATAGTATTGTTAATCAGACTTATTCTAACCTAGAGATAGTAGTTGTGAATGATGCTCCTCATTTGATAGAGTTAGAAGAAAAAATACGAAACATGATATGTGAGTATGAAAACTTTAAGATAAAATACGTTAAGCACTCTGAAAATATGGGTGCTTGTGGCGCTCGAAATACAGGATTAGAACATGCAACTGGTCAATATGTAGCATTCTTAGATGATGATGATGAATGGTTGCCGATAAAACTAGAAAAGCAGTATCAACTAATTACTAAAGAAGACGTAGCCTTAGTATACTGCTCTCATTATGAAACAGATGGAAAAAATGAGTATAAATTAGTTGAGGAGAGTTTTGCCAGAGAAGGAATACAGAAAGATGATTGGGGAAGGCTTTTAATGGAGAATTTTGTAGGTTCAACTTCTTATCCTTTGATAGATATAAAAGCTATTAATCATGTAGGAGGATTTAATTTAGAACTAAAATCTTCACAAGACCATGAACTATGGATTAGGATAGCTAAGAAATATAAAATTTTATATTGCCGAGAACCTCTAGTGATATATTACAACAGCAAAGAATCAATATCATCTAATCCACATAATAGACTACAGGGCTTTGAATATTTGTTAGAAAAATACAAAGATTTCTATTACTCTAATAATCAACTTTACAACTACCGATTAAACTATATTTCATATAGTTTTTTAAAAGATAAGCACTATAGGCTGTTTATAAAATATTTCCTCAAAGCATTAATGATAAAACCTTTTAGTAGATACAACTTTATGATTGGTATGAAAATAATAAAAAAATTAGGGCTAAGTTAAGAGATGTTTATCACTCAAGTTACGAAACTTACTCTTATTTAGTATAGAAAATTTGTTGATTAAATAAAAATGTTTTTTGTTAAATACACGAAAATATTTAATAAAACGTTTTAGGTTAGAATTATAAAATAGGAGAAATTATAGTGAAAATAGCAGCAGTCTTGACTTGTTTTAATCGAAAAGAAAAAACATTGAATTGTATAAAAAAGCTTATGAATCAACGAAGAGATATTGATATTTATGTATGTGACGATGGGTCTACAGATTTGACTAGTGAAGCTATACAAGAACTTTACCCAGAAGTAAAAATTATAAAAAGTACAGGAGGGTTGTTTTGGAGTAAGGGGATGTTTCAAGCAATGAAAGCTGCTGTTGTAAATAACTACGATTTTTATTTAATGGTAAATGATGATGTTGATTTTTATGACAGTATGCTAGATATAATGTTAAATTCATACAAAATTTCTAGTGAGAATTGTGCAATAGTAGGAAGTACTCAATCGGTTATTTCAAAAGACCTTACTTATGGTGGGAGTGTATTAAAAACAAAGTGGAATATCAATAAAAAAATGTTATTGAAACCAAATGGAGAAATTCAAAAATGCGATTTTGCGAATTGGAATTGTTTTTTAATTGATAATTTTACAGTGGACCACGTTGGGCTCATAGATAACAAGTATGAACATGGAATTGGTGATTTTGATTATTCATGTCAAATGAAGAAAAAAGAAATACCAATATATATTGCCACAGATTATGTTGGAATATGTGAGCGTAATCCAATAAAAAATACATTTCAAGATCATACTTTATCAATTAATAAAAGGTTATCTCTACTGTTATCAGCAAAAGGTTTACCTATAAAATCCTATATGAGATTCTACTGGAAAAATTACAAATTGATAGGTGTTCCTTTTTGTTCGTGGATGTATTTAAAAATGATAATGCTTATTTTTTTAAAACAAAAAAGTTAGTTTTAAAAACTTTATCCTTTTAAGAAATAAATAAAATAACAATTTTAATGAGTCAATCGCATTATCAATATAATTAACAAGTTAAAAAACTTAATTAGTGAAACTACCATTTAATGATCTGAAAATTCTAAGGTCATCATTGCGTAAAAGTATTATAAAGTCACTGACTATTTTTTTTTACAGATTATCCTATTGCAATTTCTATAGAAAATGTAATGGAAGTTGATACATTAATTACGAATGTTCCACCTAACAATCTTAATATACATGAACTTCAAAAAAGATTAAATAAGAGGTTTGTCAAAGGTGAATTTACAGAATTATGTTCAGATAAAGTTTTTCACAAACAAAATTGGAGACTAAACTATCCAAATAAAGCTGATAACAAGGCAACATTTTATGGAGCAATTGTTAAAGAAGTTTGTGAAGGTAGAAAAAATATGGGTGCTAATAATTAATGATTTACTAGGAGTGTTTGTATAAGTTTTATGAAAATATTAATTAATTATGCTAACAATAAGTATAAAAAGACTCAAAAATTTAATAGTTTTACAGGTAAATATATAGGAGGATTTGACAAAGTATATTCTTTTGGTCCAGAAGACATTGATGAAGATTTTCAAAAGAGTAATTTTAAAATTCTTAACCAAGAACGAGGAAACGGTTTATGGTTATGGAAACCTTATTTTATTCTAAAAGTGATGAAGGAAGCAAAAGAGGGGGACGTTATCTTTTACTGTGACTCAGGATCTTTTTTTTTAAAGAATATAAATCCCTTAGTTGAAAGTATCAGGGAATCAGATAAAAAAATATGGGTATCTAATATACCTTTGTTGGAAGTATCTTTTACTAAGCCTTCATGTTTTAAACTTATGGATTGCGATAGTGATTATTACAAATACACTAATCAGATACAAGCAACCTTTTTCTTAGCTATAAATAATGCGAAAACTCGTTCCTTTGTAGAAAAATGGTTGAATTTGTGTAGCGAATATAAATTAGTATCTCCTGAAAATGGTGACATCGATAGCGGTAATTCTACGAAGAGGTTTATATCTCACAGGGAGGATCAATCAATATTGAGTTTGCTATGTAAAAGAGAAGGTATTCAGCCCTGTTTAGATCCTACTCAAAGAGGAAAGTATCCCGCATGGTATCGAAATAAAGATTACGAATTTGTAGTTCCTGTCCATACGCATAAATATTCTCCTATGATTTTTCTACACAAAACTCCAAATATTGATATTGTCTCTTGGATAAAACAATATTTAGTTTGTTTAAAGCGTAAACACAGTTAGAGTATTTTGCAAAATTATATCAAATGGAAAGAGAGTTTATTTTATATGTCTAGAATCAGATCTCTAATAAGGGCATTTCTATACTCCTATTCACACTACAGGTACAATATAGATCACACTTGTAAGGTGTGGCCTTCTAGAAAAGTGAACAATATAAGATGCGAAGGATATAATACTATTCCGAAAGACGCAATGGTTAACAATGTGGAGTTGGGCTATGCTTCGGGCATTAGTAGAGATTCTATAATTATGAACACCAAAATTGGGCGATATACAGCTTTAGGTCCAGGATTGAAATTGGCAGTAGGACAACATCCTACATCAAAAATGGTTTCAATTCATCCCTCTTTTTATTCTTTAAAACAACAGTATGGTTTCACATATGTCAGTGGTCAAAAAATGGAAGAGTTTAAATATGCAGATAAAGAAAAAAAGTACTCAGTAGTAATAGGTAACGATGTATGGATCGCGTCAAATGTCACATTAATAGAAGGCATTACTGTTGGTGATGGTGCCGTTATTGCAGCAGGTGCAGTAGTCACTAAAGATGTTCCCCCCTATGCTATAGTTGGAGGCGTTCCAGCAAACGTAATTAGATATAGGTTTGATGATAACATTATTTCTTATCTACTAAAATTAAAATGGTGGGATCAGGAACAGATTTGGATAGAACAGCACGCTGAATATTTTGAAGATGTAAATAAATTAGTTGAGGTTATAAATTCTCATGTCTACAACAAAGAATCTTAGTCGCAGCACTAGAAATGTCATATTCAATATATTTAATAGTGTAATAGTTAAAGGGGTTGCGATTTTTGTAGGGTTTATTACTATTCCAGCTTATATTACATACTTTGATAATAATCTTATGTTAGGTGTTTGGTTTACTATATTGTCGGTATTAAGCTGGATATTAAATTTTGATTTAGGTATAGGAAACGGTTTAAGAAATAGGCTTGTGACTACTTTGGTTGAAAATCAAGAAGAAAAGTCTAAAAAATATATTTCGTCAGCTTATGTTTTCTTAACAATGATGGCATCGGCTCTTTCCGTGATATTATGTAGCATCTCACTGGTTATTCCATGGAATAGAGTTTTTAATGTTACCAATACGAGTATTGATCCTATGGCTCTGAAGTTGGCAATTACAATTTTAATGTTAAGTATATTATTACAATTCATATTAAGAATAATTTCGTCAATTCTATATGCCTTACAGTTATCGTTTGTTCCTAATTTGTTAAGTCTCATTACCAGTATTATTTTGCTGGTTTTTGTAATAACTAGTAATAATTATTTTGAACATAAGGATATAGTTGCCTTAGCTATAGTTTATTTTCTGGCTGTCAATGTACCTTTGTTAGTTACAACATTACTCGTTTTTAATACGAGGTTGAAGTCTTTTCGTCCTAGTATAAGTTTTTTTGAGTGGGAATATGCTAAGGATACTTTTAAGGTAGGCAGTGCTTTCTTGGGTTTACAATTAGAGGCTATGATTATTAATAATACTAGTATATTTTTGATTACGTGGTTGCTCGGTAGTTTATACGTTGTTGAATACAACATATACATTAAGGTTTTTTCACTAGTAAGCACTGTATTTTCTTTAATTACAGTGCCCATATGGTCTGCTGTAACTAGGGCACAATCACAGGGTAATTATGTATGGATTCGCAAAACTATAAGAGTACTACAATTAGTGGGTATTACATTATCAGTAGGACAACTTGTATTTTTGCCTGTTATGCAATTTCTATTTAATATGTGGCTTGAAAGCAATTCAATAATTGTAGATTATAAAGTAATGATTTTGTTTTCTATAGATCAAAGTATTATCATATGGTCAGGTATATGTGCCTCTATATGCAATGGATTGAATGAATTGAAATTACAATTCAAGTTAATGACAGCTGGTGCAATTTTAATTGTACCACTGTCTATTTTCTTAACAAATATGTTCGATGGCTATTCTGGAGTAATTCTGGCACATATCATTTCTCTTATTCCGTATTGTATAGGCCAAACTATATGGATGGAAAAATACACACGAAGAAATATTTTGCTAGTTAATAATGAAATTTTATTAAATAAGTAATAATAATATTTTAAGGTGGCGGAAGTAAAAATGAAAATCTCAGTAGCAGGAACTGGCTATGTTGGCCTCGTAACAGGCGTCTGCCTTGCAGAATACGGCCACACAGTTACTTGTGTGGACATAGACGAAAGAAAAGTAGCATTGATGGAATCTGGTATTTCGCCGATTTATGAGCCAGGTTTAGAAGAATTAATGAATAAAAATATGGAGCGTTTGCATTTTACGACCGACTACGGGCGTGCCTATGAAGATGCAGACGTTATTTTTATTGGGGTCGGTACGCCTGAGAAGCAGGATGGATCTGCTAATTTAACATATGTATACGGTGTAGCGGAGGAGATTGCTGCAAGTATTAAAAAAGATTGCGTCGTTGTTGTTAAGTCAACGGTTCCAATTGGAACAAATGATAAGATAGAGGAAGTCATTAAGTCAAATCTACAGCATGATGTGAACGTGTATGTGGCGTCAAACCCAGAGTTCTTATCACAGGGAAGTGCGGTAAAAGATACTCTAAATACGTCACGTATTGTTATTGGTGTGGAAGAAGAGTTTGCAGGAAGCGTTCTCCAAGAAGTGTACAAGGATTTTAACGCTCCTATCGTTGTGACGAACCGCAAAAGTGCGGAAATGATTAAGTATGCTTCGAATGACTTTTTAGCGCTAAAGATTTCATTTATCAATGAAATTGCTAATCTATGTGAAATTATTGGTGCAGACATTGAAGATGTGGCTCACGGTATGGGGTTTGATAAGCGTATTGGGGACAAGTTTTTGAATGCGGGAATTGGGTACGGAGGTTCTTGTTTCCCAAAAGATACAAAAGCTCTTCACTGGTTAGCTAATTTTCATGATTATGAATTAAAAACGGTTAAAGCAGCAATTGACGTAAACGAAAATCAGAAGCTTAAGCTTATTAAAAAGTCCCGTAAATATTATGAGAGTTTAAAAGGGTTAAATATTGCGGTGCTAGGATTAACGTTCAAACCAGGTACTGATGATTTACGTGAAGCACCGACTCTAGTTAATATTCCTTTAATGGTGGAAGATGGGGCAAACGTGAGAGCATGGGACCCTGTTGGGATAGAGAATTTTAAAAAGCTTCATCCGAAGAGCGTTACGTACTGTGCTTCAATTGAAGAAACGTTACAAAATGCGGATATTTGCTTCATCTTCACAGAATGGGACGAAGTAAAGGCATTTGATTTAAATAAGTATAGCGAGTTAATGAAGCATCCAATCGTTATCGACGGACGTAACTGTTATCAGTTATCTGATGTGAAGAAAGCAAAAATCGTGTATGATTCCATTGGTCGTGAAACGATTCAACAAGTGGAAACATCATTCGTTTAATAGAAAAGGTTTTGGGTTAGGGGATCTGTAAACAAACAGATCTCTTTTTTTATTGAGGGGGGAATAAAAATGAAATTAGTATTACTATCAGGTGGATCAGGAAAACGCCTGTGGCCGCTATCAAACGATACGCGCTCAAAGCAGTTTTTAAAAGTATTAGAAGGAAAAGACGGAAGCAAAGAGTCCATGGTACAGCGCGTTTGGAGTCAAATTCAATCGGTTGGACTAGGGGAGTCGACGGTCATTGCGACGTCTAAATTGCAGCGTGATATGATTCAAAGTCAGGTTGGAATGGACGTACCGCTTATTATTGAGCCGGAGCGTCGTGATACGTTCCCAGCGATTGCACTTGCTGCGTCTTATTTATATTCAGAAGAGAACGCGTCAGAAGATGAAATTGTCGTTGTATTGCCCGTTGATCCGTATGTGGAAGACGGGTTTTTTGAGCGTGTAAAAGATTTAGAAGAAGCGTTGAAGGAATCAGATGCAGAACTTGCACTAATGGGTGTTACGCCGACATATCCTTCCTCCAAGTACGGTTATATCGTACCGAAGGGCACAGTGGAGGGGAATGCTCATTTTACGGTGGATCGTTTTACGGAAAAGCCAACAGAAGATGCGGCGATTCAGTTAATCCAGCAGCGTGCGCTTTGGAACTGCGGTGTATTCGCATTTAAGCTTGGTTATTTAATGAAGATACTAATAGAGAAAAACTTGCCGCTTTCGTTCACAGACCTACATAATACCTATGAAACGTTACCGAAAATTAGTTTTGATTACGAAGTAGTGGAAAAAGCGGGTCATATTGTAGCGCTTCCTTATGATGGTTACTGGAAGGATCTTGGAACATGGAATACGTTAACCGAAGAAATGGCCACTTCCCAAATCGGAAAAGGTGTGCTAACAGACGATTCAACTAACAGTCATCTAGTGAATGAGCTTGATATTCCTGTAACGGTACTAGGGGTCAAGGATATTGTAGTTGCAGCGAGTCCAGACGGAATCTTAGTAGCAGATAAGGCATCAAGTCCAAAGATTAAAGAGGTCATTGGCGATTGGAATTATCCACCTATGTATGAGGAGCGTCTTTGGGGGTGGTCTCGTGTACTTGATTATGCAAAGTACGAAGACGGCACGGAAATGGTCACAAAGCGTATTCATATTGCAGAAGGAAAAAACTCAACGTATCATTATCACAACCTTCGTGATGAAGTATGGACAATTGTGCGCGGTGAGGGTGAGCTTGCGTTAGATGATCATTTAACACGCGTGAAAGCGGGCGATATTATTCACTTACCGGCTGGTAAAAAGCACGGAATTCGTGCCCTTCGTGAGTTGGAATTTATTGAAGTGCAGACAGGAAGCGGTATTTCAGAGCAAGATTTCGTTCGCTTATTGTTCAAATGGGACGATGTTGTCAAACAATTTCAAGGCTCACGTCCAAAGGTAATTTCGTAAGAATGTGTCTACATAGACGCATTTTTTTATGAGGAGAGCTTGAAAATGAAGAAGATTGCGTATTACATCTCAGATTATGGCTATGGTCATGCGGCACGCAGTATTGCCATTATTCGTGAGTTGCTAAAGCAATATGATGATGTTGAAGTGGTTATTTGTCATTCGTTCGCACTCGCATTTTTACAGCAATCGCTTCCTCAAGAGCGGGTCACTTACCGGCGTATTCAAACAGATATTGGTTATATCTTAAAAGCGGGATCATTGGAGCCAGATGGCATAGAAATAGAGAAGGGCTTACGTGAATTTTTAGAAGACGATCATTATTTAATAGAAGAAATGATCTTTTTAAAAGAAATGGCTATTTCGTTCGTACTTTCTGACGTATCGTTTATTGGCATTGCAGCTGCTTATGAAATTGGAATTCCGTCACTAGTTATATCAAATTTCACATGGGCTACGGCATACGATGGATTAATTGACCGATATCTTCATTATTATCTGCGTAATCAATATATGAAAACGACTCATTTCTTTCGACTAGCTGGAAGTACAGAAACGGACCATGTGTGTGAAGGTCATTTGAATCTTAGCTTTGATTTTCTTTCGAGACAAATAGAGAAAGACGAAGTACAGCGTATTCGAACATCGCTGTCTGCTACTAGTGACAAAGCGATTGTGTATGTGGGGCTTGGAATGAAAGTAAACGTTGGTGATGTGAACAGCTGGTCATTATGGGACAGTCCAAATTGTACGTTCATCGTGTCATCAACTATGGACGTGCAGCATCACAATGTTGTATCCATTCCGACTGATTATATTGAATCACAGCATTACATCGCAGCAGCAGACATCGCGATTACAAAATCAGGATGGGGTACAATCAGTGAAGCTATTCTGGGTGAAACTTCGCTTTTAGTTGTGGAACGACAAAGCTTAAGGGAAGACAGAGATACAATCGCGTATTTAAAGGAACGAAATCTTTGTGAAGTTATTCATTGGGATGCATTACCGGATTTTGTGTTAGATGAAAAAAGAATTTCAACATTAAAAGAGAAACAGCCACAAGGATGGCTGAATGAAACAAGTTCGATTGTGAAGAGAATAGGACTTGTTCTAGAGAGCAGTGAATAAAAGGGAGTCAAAAAAATGAAAAACGAACCAATATTTCTAACGCCGATTTTCCAAGAGCGGATCTGGGGAGGAACGAAGCTACAGGAAGTGTATGAGTATGCGATTCCTTCTGGCCAAACAGGAGAGTGCTGGGCAATTTCTGCTCATCCAAACGGTGAGAGCATAGCAAGAAACGGAGAATTTGAGGGATATACGCTTAGTAAGCTATGGGAAGAGAAGCCAGAGCTGTTTGGGCACTTTGAGAGCGATCGTTTTCCGCTTTTAACGAAAATTTTAGATGCAAACGCTGATTTGTCTGTACAGGTTCATCCAAATGATAACTATGCGCGTGAGTATGAGTTTGGTGAGCTTGGCAAAACAGAGTGCTGGTATATTATTGATTGTGAGAAGGATGCAGAGATGATTTTCGGTCATCATGCACAGTCAAAAGAAGAGTTTGTACAGATGATACATAATGGTCACTGGGATGATTTGTTGCATCGCATTAAAATCAAGCCCGGTGACTTCTTTTATGTACCAAGTGGGACAATTCATGCGCTTTGTAAGGGGACACTCGTGCTAGAAACACAGCAAAGCTCTGATACAACGTACCGAGTGTATGACTATAATCGCATGGGACAAGACGGAAAGCTCCGTGAACTTCATCTTGATAAAGCAATTAAGGTCACAACAGTTCCCCATCGTTCTGCAAAAGTAGAGCCTACTCTCGCTAGAATTAGTGGGGGAGAAATTACGAAATTTCTGGAGGAAGATTACTTTTCCGTCTATAAATGGAGTGTTCAAACATCCCTTGAACTTAGCCAAGAGGCTCCATTTACGTTGGGTAGCGTTATAAGCGGTAACGGAACTCTTCGTACGGATGATGGGGAGTTTTCATTGCGAAAAGGCGATCATTTCATTTTACCGAAGGGGATAACAACATTTACGATTGAGGGAAACATTGACATCATTGCTTCACATCCAAACAACAAGGGAGATCATCACCATGACATGGAAACAGCAGCTAAACAAATGGCTCACATATAAAGAATTAGATGAAGAACTAAAAGTTTTACTAAATAAAATGGAAAAAGATCCGAAAGAAATAGAAGATGCGTTTTATAAGAACCTAGAGTTTGGAACAGGTGGGATGCGCGGAGAGCTAGGACCGGGTACCAATCGTCTGAACGTATATATGATCCGCAAAGCAACAGAAGGGCTAGCTCGTTATATTGAAGAGAATGGTACCGAGGCGAAGGAGCGCGGTGTAGTGGTGGGGTATGATTCTCGTCACAAGTCTCCCCAATTTGCATTAGAAGTTGCGAAAGTATTAGGTGCGCATGGAATTAAAACGTACATTTTTAATGAGCTTCGTCCGACACCAGAGCTTTCATTTGCTGTTCGGAAGCTTCACGCTTTTGCAGGAATTGTAATTACCGCAAGTCATAATCCACCAGAGTACAACGGCTATAAGGTGTACGGCGAGGATGGTGGTCAAATTCCGCTTAAGGCAGCTGATACTATTATTCCATATATCAATGCTGTCGAGAATGAATTAACGGTTGCGGTGAGAGAAGAAAGTGAGCTTCTTGAGAAGAATGTTCTTATTTATATAGGAGAAGAAATGGACGCAGCCTATCTTGAACAGCTTAAGACGATTTCCGTTCAGCCAGAACTCATGAAGGAGATTGGACAAGATCTTAAGATTGTTTTTACACCTCTTCATGGAACAGGTAATAAGCCTGTACGTTCAGGACTTGAAGCGCTTGGGTTTACGAATGTTTCTGTTGTCTCTGAGCAGGAGCTTCCAGATCCAAATTTCTCTACTGTTACATCACCAAATCCTGAAGAGCATGCGGCATTTGAGCTTGCGATTAAGTACGGGAAGGAAATAGATGCAGATATTCTAATGGGAACAGATCCTGATGCCGATCGCTTAGGCGTAGCGGTAAAAAATGAACATGGTGACTATGTCGTGCTAACAGGTAATCAAATGGGGGCGTTAATGCTTCATTATTTATTATCTCAAAAAGCGGCACAAGGGACCCTTCCACAAAACGGTGTTGTCATCAAAACGATTGTAACATCTGAAATTGGTCGTGTGATTGCAGAGAAATTTGGATTGCAAACGCTTGATACGTTAACAGGATTCAAGTTCATTGGCGAAAAGATCAAAGAGTTTGAAGAAACAAATGAATATACGTTCCAATTCGGCTACGAGGAAAGCTATGGCTACTTAATTGGTGACTTTGTTCGAGATAAGGATGCGGTTCAATCAGCGCTATTTGCAGCTGAGGTCGCAGCATACTATAAAAGTCAAGGCAAAACGCTTTATAAAGGGTTACTAGATATCTTTGAAGAAGTAGGCTATTTCCAGGAGTCGCTTCGTTCCTTAACATTAAAAGGAAAAGACGGAGCGGAGCAGATTCAGCATATCTTATCTGTGTTCCGCGCTGATGCACCAAAAGAAATTAATGGTGTACGCGTAATGGCAGTAGAAGATTTCCAAGCGAGTGAACGAAAAGACGGTTTGACAGGAGAGGTAACAGCCTTAACACTTCCTTCTTCAAACGTTCTTAAGTTTTATTTAGAGGATGGCTCATGGTTTACAATCCGTCCGTCAGGAACCGAACCAAAAGCCAAGTTCTATTTTGCAGTGCAATCAGCTTCACTTCAACACAGTGAAGAACTTTTAAATCAATTAGAAGCTACGGTTATGACAATGGTAGACGAAATTGTAAAGTCAAAAAACAGCCTTTAATTTGAATGTAAGACAAAGAAGAATACTGTATCACTAGGTATGTTTGTAGATAGAAAATTTCTCTATTCATAAGCAGATCGATTTAGTTAAAGAGGGGATAGAATATGGAAGATCATCATTCTGCGCAGGCCTTACTTCAGTTATTAAAGAAGGTTCAAGCAGAAGGAACTAGCAGAACAGATGGGGATATTAAAAGCTTTATTAACGAACTTTCAATTGAATTAAAGAAATTGCTAGATTCCTAATGAGATGTTCCTTTATTTATCTCTCTTTTTTGCATGTTTATAGTTATTTATAACTATAAACATGCAAAAAAAGTTAAAGTTTTTAAATTTATCTAGCTAACTATATCGTTCTAATTTATAATGAATTGTCAGATTCTGAGTAAGAAAGCAGTTGTTTTAACTATTTTAAAAATAGAGCAAAAGTCCTTTTTAAAACGGTAGTGACAACTTTTATAGGAATTCTATACATAAACTCAAACATGTTTGTATAGTGTTTTATTTTACTATTGGAGGTCATCATGGAAGAAACCATAAGTCTGCGTGAACTATTTTACACGCTTAAAAAACGCCTTTGGTTAATTGTAGTAATAGCGGTATTGGCTGCGACTGTAAGTGCCATTATTAGCTTCTTTGTGTTAACACCTATCTATCAATCATCTACACAAATTCTCGTTAACCAAGCGAAAAATAATCAACAGTTGTACAACTATAACGAAGTGCAAACAAATGTACAGCTTATTAATACGTACAGCGTTATTATTAAAAAACCGATTGTTTTGGACGATGTAAAGAAAGAGCTTAAGTTGTCTTATTCAACAGAAGAGCTTACGAACAAAATTGCTGTAGCAAGCGAAAAAGATTCCCAAGTCTTTTCTGTGACAGTGGAAGATCCAGATCCGGTCATGGCCGCGAAAATTGCGAATACGACCGCACAAGTGTTTCAAAACAAAATCCCCAAAATTATGAGCGTGGATAACGTAAGCATCTTGTCAAAGGCAGCTCTTGGAGAAGATCCGTCTCCTATTAAACCGAAGCCGCTCTTAAACATTGCTATTGCACTTGTAGTAGGTGTGATGCTTGGGGTAGGATTGGCGTTTTTACTTGAGTATCTAGATAATACGATTAAAACAGAGCAGGACGTGGAACAAGTGTTGGGGCTTCCTGTACTAGGTGTTATTACGGTTATGGACGGGAAGAGCCTTCAAGATGCCGCAGCAGTAGCACCAGGTCAACGAACAAGAAGAGGTGAAGTCTACGATGGCTAAACGATTTGGGAAGAACAAAAAAGTTTCCAATATGAGAAATTTAATCGCCCACTTAAAACCTAAATCAACTATTTCTGAGCAATATCGTACCATTCGAACAAATATTCAATTTTCCAATGTTGATCAAAAGTTGCGCTCCATCGTCGTAACTTCTTCTGTTCCAGGAGAAGGGAAATCGACAACGATTGCGAACTTAGCAACCGTTTTTGCTCAACAGGATAAACGTGTATTACTGATCGATGGTGATTTGCGTAAGCCAACGGCTCACTATACGTTTCGATTAGAGAACCGCATGGGCTTAACAAACGTTTTAACGAAACAAACAAGGTTAGCATCTGCTATTCAGCGAAGCGAAGTAAAGAATTTGGACATCTTAACAAGTGGCCCTATTCCACCAAATCCAGCTGAATTGCTAGCCTCACAGGCCATGGCCAATCTGTTCACAGAGTTATATGAGCATTATGAATTGATTGTATTTGACTCGCCGCCTATTTTACCTGTTACGGATGCACAAATACTAGCCAATCAATGTGACGGAGCTGTGTTAGTTGTTCAGAGCGGTCGCTCTGATAAAGAGGCCACTCAAAAGGCAAAAGAGCTTTTAGATGCAGCAAAAGGCAAGTTGCTAGGCGTTGTGCTAAATAGGAAAGAGCAAAAGGCCAGCAGCGGTTACTACCACTATTATGGAACGGATAACAACAACTGAATATCTTCTTAAGGAGTGATAGTAGCAATGCCAATGATGCGTGAAATTTGGACCCCTTTTAAATTAGTAGGGGTCCGTTATTTTAAAGACAAGGGCAATGGGTTGTATTACAGAAAAGTTAGAAACCAAGCGAGAAAAGAAATCCGTCCACCTTGGCGTTTGAAACGCTTTTACGGACTCACAGCCCTCTTGGTAGTAGGGATTGTTGTAGGTATAGGTTATTACGTCGTAATCCAGAAAGCGTCAGATCAATTGTTTACTGAGGTATCTAAGGATGTAACATCAGAGGACATGATAAGTATTCTTCATAATAAAAACGTGCAACAACTGTTAAAAGATGAAGTAGGGGCTGCAAAAGCAAGTAGTGTGTTAGTAAAGTACAGTGTTTTATCTACAGATGCTCCTGAGTCAGTCACTCATGCAAATCAACCAAAAGAGACGACTGATTCGTCATCACCTAGCGGCACAACTGAAGGATCTTCATCTGTCTCAAATTCCAGCAGTGAAGGAAATTCTAGTGAAACACCTTCGTCTACAAATAATGGAGAAACACAAAAAGAATCAAATTCGCAAAAGAGTAAGGAGAATAGTAAAGGGTCATCTGCATCAAACTCTTCCGCACTGCGTTTTGAATCTCGTGAAGAAGCAACAAGGTTTGTGTTACGTAAATTTTCAATTTCAGAAGTCAATGAAATACGCACGCTCGTCCAGGGTAATGCGAATGCTGATGAGAAAGCTCATGTTAAAAAACTAGTCTATTCTCGCCTTTCACCTTCAGAAGTACAAGCACTTAAAGTATTCAGTGTTATTGAAAGGGCAAATCATTAATGAGATCGTTTTTTTTACCCTAATATGGTAAAAAAATAATTTTGAGTAATAATATACTAAAATATCTTTTTTGTTCAGAATTAACTTTCTATTCCTAAAGAAAAGATATTTCGAAATATTAATAAATGAACTAAAAAGAAGCGGTCTTTCCTTAATTATAAGGAAAGACCGCTTCTTTTTAGTGAAAATGTGATTTAACAGCGCTATTTGTTGCCATAACCTTTGTAGCTACAGTATTCTAAACAGTAAGTTGTATTCCTGAAAATAATGAATGTCAATCACTGTATTTGTATACAGAGATGAATTGTTTGAGTGGAATAGAATATGAACAATTAAAGGTGGATGTTAAATGAAAATCTCAGTAGCTGGCACAGGCTATGTTGGTCTTGTAACAGGTGTCTGCCTAGCAGAATATGGGCATACGGTTACATGTGTTGATATAGATGAGAGAAAAGTAGCGTTAATGGAATCAGGTATCTCACCAATTTATGAACCAAGGTTGCAAGAGCTGATGATAAAGAATAAAGAACGGTTGTCTTTTACAACAGACTATCAGGGTGCTTACAAAGAGGCGGACGTTATTTTTATTGGAGTGGGAACGCCTGAAAAGCAGGACGGGTCAGCGAATTTAACTCATGTGTATACCGTGGCAGAGCAGATTGCGAGAAGCGTGGAGAAAGATTGTGTAGTTGTGGTGAAGTCAACCGTCCCAATTGGAACGAATGATAAAATTGAAGCGCTCATTCATTCAAACTTGGCGCACGATGTAACGGTTCATGTGGCATCAAATCCAGAGTTTCTCTCACAAGGAAGTGCAGTAAGAGATACGCTCGGTGCGTCACGTATTGTCATCGGAGTGGAAGATGAGGAAGCCGGCCAGGTTTTACAGACGGTGTACAAAGACTTCAATGCACCAATCGTTGTGACGAACCGGAAAAGCGCTGAAATGATTAAGTATGCTTCGAATGATTTCTTGGCATTAAAAATCTCGTTTATTAATGAGATTGCAAATTTATGCGAAATTATTGGCGCTGATATTGAAGATGTTGCGCATGGGATGGGCTTTGATAAGCGGATCGGGGACCAATTCTTAAAGGCTGGAATTGGCTATGGAGGTTCTTGTTTCCCAAAAGATACGAAGGCACTTCATTGGCTTGCAAACTTTCACGATTACGAACTGAAAACTGTAAAAGCAGCCATCGATGTAAACGAAAATCAAAAGCTGAAGCTCCTAAAGAAATCGCGAAAGTATTATGAGCGTCTAACAGGATTAAACGTGGCGGTGCTAGGATTGACGTTCAAGCCTGGAACCGATGATTTACGCGAAGCGCCAACGCTCGTGAATATTCCTTTGATGATCGAAGACGGTGCAAATGTAAGGGCATGGGACCCCGTGGGAATAGAGAACTTTAAAAAGCTGCATCCTGAAGGGATAACCTACTGCTCCTCGATTGAAGAAGCCTTACAAGAAGCAGGTATCTGTTTTATTTTCACGGAATGGCAAGAAATCAAGGAGTTGGAACTGGACAAGTACCGTACATTGATGAAGCATCCAATCGTCTTAGATGGTCGTAACTGCTATCAGTTAGCAGATGCAGAAAAAGCGGGCATCGTTTACGATTCAATTGGCAGGGAGACAATTTCACAAACCGAAACGTCGTTTGTATAGATTCTCTAAAAAAAGCAGGGAGAAGGACTCATCCTTCTCCCTGCTTTTTCCTATGGTTTAAATAAATGTTTTTTCGCTCTCAGTTTTTTTCTTGCTGTTTTCCCCCACGCTTTTACCGTTTCCTCAGACACGCCGTACGTGTGAGCCATCGTCCGAAATGAATAGCCGTGAACGATATGATCCATCACATACGTTAATTCTCTTGCTGACAATCCCTCTAAATAAGGTGATAAATATTCCTGTTCCAAATACGTGTGTTCATAAGAAGGAGCATTCACCATTTCGTAGTGAATAGTAGGCTGACGATCGGCTAGCTGCACCTTTTTTCGTAGGTGTGCAAGCATATAGCCACGAATAGTGGCATAGGCAAAAGGAGCAAATGCCCCTTTCGTATAATCGTGGCGTTCGTGTGCTTTCCAAAGGCTAATGAGACCAAGCTGATAATAATCCTGCTGCTCTTGATAGACGTTGATTGAACGCATAATGGAATAAATCATCGGCTCGTATTGAATAATCAATTCCTCAAACTGTTCGTTTTTCATGTTCTAGCTCCCGATAGAAGCGCGCTTTCTTGTATTCCGCGGTAGGTTTATCATAGCGAATCATGTTAAACAGATCGAATCACTAAATATCTTCTTTTACGTCTTAAAAGAGCTGATCTTCGCTGAAGGAAGTCCCTTCCCTAGGTGAAGTGGCATCGTTTATGTATGTTACATGGAAGGAGACGCTAGGGGGGAGAAAGTAATTGTATTAATACAGGAGGGCTTCAACGGTATAAAAACAGATTGTGTTTGGCTGATATTTAAATAATCTTCTGTTAAGCTCCTCTTTCTATAAAACTATTTCTTTATTATAATAGAATTAAATGGTGAAAAATGTTATTTAGGTGGGGAACTGAAATGAAATTAAAAATCGTAGCATATGTAGGTACTATCCTCGTAATGATTACATGTACAGCAGTAATTATAATGGGCTATTTAAGCTGGCATCAGAGGATAGAGAATAAAGCACAGGCATCTGACCTAGAATATGAGGCATATTCGAAGAAAGAAGAAGAGGAATCCAAACTAACGGATCTAAAAGAACGCACAAAAACTTTACCGGCAGCCATGAGACAGAAATTTTATCAAGCTGCAAAAGAAAAGAGGCCATTAGAGATCGTATTCGTTGGCTCTAAAGCAACTTCCACGTCCCCAAATAGCTGGCCAACTCTCCTCGAAAAGCAATTAAAGGCTGCATATGGAAAAGAGTTTATTCACGTTACGATAAAGACCTATTCACAACAAACGTCTAAAGACCTACTAAACGGAGGGATCGTTAAAGAAGTAATGTCGACAAAGCCCGATATTGTGCTAGTAGAACCGCCTCTTCTTAACGAGTATCAAGCTTTTTCTGTGGATCGAACGTTAAGTAATCTTTCGCAGTTGCTAGGTCAATGGAAAGAAAAGCAGGTGGTCGTTATCATTCAACCACCAAATCCACTTTACAAAAACGACTCTTATATCAATGAAGTGAAGCAACTTCACACATGGGCCACTGATTTGCATTATACGTACGTAAATCATTGGGAAGCTTGGCCGTCTTCCACGTCTGATGATCTGTTATCCTATTTAACTGAGGATCATCTGCTACCAAATGAGAAGGGTCAGAAGCTATGGTCCGACTTTTTAACCCATTATTTTATCTCTAAATAGTTAATAAGAACTATTTCTGATTAAAAAAGAAGATTTCTCCTTAAAAAGAGGGGGATTATCTTCTTTTTTTGTGAGTAAAAGTAGAAAATTGTCGAAAAACTAGTAAAATATACTATACGTATAAAGTCCTATTTAGTATAGTGGATAGTAACCCAATAAATGTCTGGAAGGAAGACGATTATGGACTATCAAGAGCTGTTAGGTAGAAATGTAAATGAAATCCTTCTCTTTTTTTCCCTTTGTTTAGGGCTAGCCGTAATTTACTTTACGGTAGGGATTTTAGAGCGTCTTCGACAAGCAGAGAAAGCGCTTCGCCAGTTTTGGATGATTCTTGCCTCGCTTATTGTTGGTGTAGGTGTATGGGGCATGAATTACGTGACGATGCTCAGTTTTGAAATCATTCGTTTGCCTCACTATGAGTTTTTATATGCAATGGAAGGAATGGGCTTAGGGGTCGTTTCTTCGTATGTCGCGCTATGGCTAGCCTCTTCGCGGAAATGCGGGACTTTACGATTAGTTACACCGAGCATTCTTTTATCTTGTGGGCTTGTCGGTATGCAGTTTATTAGTATGATAGGGGGCGTGCCGCTCTTTACGTATAATCGCACGTTACTTATCGTATGTTTTGTGATTAGTTTATTTATCTCATTTGTTTGTCTCTGGGTGATCTTTGATATTAAGCGACCTGCTCAATCATTATACTGGTTTTCCAAAATCGTTTTTTCTGTCATGATGACATGCGCGATTATGATTGCTCAATACATAGGACTTGCAGCAGCAAAACCCACCCCGTCGATAGGTGTTCAAACAAGTTATTTCTTGCCCGTTCGAACTGAATTTTTGGTTATTATGTTTACAGTGTTTATCGTTCTTCTTCTTGTCCTCATGTTTGTCGCTAATTTTATGAATCGCCATATTAGTGATGAGCGATTAATAAAGGGAGCTATTTTTTCTTCTTCTATTGATCCGATGATTATTACAAATAGCGAAGGGCGTATTCTCGATTTAAATACGTCGGCATGTGAATTTTTTTATACAAAAAGTTGGCTTGGAGAGAACATTCAAGATATGCTTCCAAACTCTCATCACTTTCACAACCTTATTGGAAAACGCGTGGAGGCAGACATTCGAATCGAAAAAAATGAATGGAAAATGGTTGAGATTACGGTGACAGAGATCCATACCGAGCAGCTTCCTGAATACTTGGTGTATATACGTGATATCACTGCACAGAGGTATTACGAGGAGGATCTTCAGGAAACGAATGATCGTTATCAGCAGTTGTTTAATTCCTCACCTCTTGCCATTATCGTTCATCGACACGGAGAGATTATTTCTGCGAATGAGGAAAGCTTAAAGATTGTCGGAACGATGCATGAGTACGAGGTCGTTGGGCAATCGATTTTGCAGTTCATTGCTCCTGAACAGGTAGGAAAAGTAGATCGTATGATTGAGAATTTGTTAAAGGGAGAAATTGATCATAACGCACTCTTAAAGGAAATTAAAATTCACAATATGCAGGGCGATGAGCTTTACCTTGAAACAAGGTCGAACGTCATTAAGATGAGAGGGATGTTTTACGTTCAGACCATCATCAAAGATATCACGGAAACACGAAAGGTGAAAAATTCCGTTCGCTATATTGACTATCAGGACGAGCTGACAGGATTACCAAACGGTGGCCTTTTTAATACGCTTGCGCACAACATGCTAGAAAAAGCGAAAAAAGAAAAGAAAACTGTGTCGGTTCTTTTAATTGATTTGGATCGCTTTCGCTATGTGAACGAACAGTACGGACGTGACGTTGGAGATCAGCTGTTAAAAGAGGTCGTGAAACGAATTAAAAAACTGCTCGTCGCAAACGATATATTATCTCGTTTTGGCAGCGATAATTTTTTACTCGTAACGTCTGGTTTGACCCGAAATGAAGTCCATAGCCTTGCGAAAGATATGCTAGAAGCGATTCAAGAAGTCTTTTTCATTGAAGGAGAGAGCATTTCCTTAAGTGCTAGTATCGGAGTGAGCTTGTTTCCGAAGAACAGCCTCGTGCTAAATACGCTCATTCGCCAGGCGGATTTAGCGATGTACCACACGAAAAAGCATGGACGAAATAATTTATCGTTTTATGAGTCAACGATGAAAACGACGGATACAAGGCAAATGATGATTGAACAAGGACTTCGAAAGGCGATTAAAAAGAACGAGTTAGAGCTGCACTATCAGCCAAAAGTTAGTCTTCAAAATCATCAAATTGTTGGATTGGAAGCATTAATTAGATGGAATCATCCAACGCTTGGTCAAATTTCACCAGGCGAGTTCATTCCGGTAGCTGAGGAAACAGGACTCATTATTCAAATTACTGAATGGGCGCTTCGAACGGCCTGTGCTCAAAATAAAAAATGGCAAGAAGAGGGAAAGAAAAAGATGCGTGTGGCGGTGAATATTTCAAGCGTTGATTTCGGAGAAGAGTCGTTCATCCACACCGTTCAGAAAGTGTTAAAGGAAACGAACCTTGATCCCCGCTACTTGGAGCTTGAGATTACAGAAAGCGTCGCGATTAAAAACATTGATATCGTCGTCGAAAAATTAAACACGCTACAGGGGCTAGGGATTTTTATTTCAATCGATGACTTTGGATCAGGCTATTCGTCTCTTAGCTATATTAAAAAGCTTCCCATCGATTCATTAAAAATTGACCGCTCATTTATTAAGGACATTCAAGAGTCTTATAAAGAAGCAAAGATTGTCAAAGCGATTATCGGCCTTGCGCAAAGCTTAAACTTATCGGTTGTTGCAGAAGGCGTTGAACTTGCTGAGCAAGCAGCGCTTCTGCAGCGTGAGCAGTGTGATGAGGTACAGGGTTTTTATTTTAGTAAGCCGCTATCGGTTGGCGATCTTGAAGAGCTGTTTTTTGACATTGAAGAACAGGTCAAAGAGTACGCTCGTGAATATACGACTGAAATGATTGATGAAGTGTTGCTTTAGAAGGACCTAACAAACCGTTAGGTCCTTTTTTGGCTTCATACGTCTATGCGGTGATCAATGGTAAGAATATATAGGAGAAGAAATTAAGCTGGAAATTCGGCTAAAAGTTGGGTCATTCGAGTATAAATGTACTGAAGTCTTTGGATATTGGCGCAGTAGTCTTCAGAATACGGAACCGCATGCTCAAGGATATGGGTAATAATGTTTGCTTCGCTTTGCAAAACGGTTACATCCGTAGAATGATCAATACGGTCATAAAAGGTTTGTAAATCCATTTATTCGACTCTCTTTCTGCATAAGTTTTCGTATTTCCTAATTTTAGATATATAACATAAAAATGTAAATACGTTTTGAAAAAGACGAAAAAGTACATTTAGTCAGAAAGTTTCGAGCCCGAGCGTTTAAAAAAGCCATGATCGAGGTGATTCTAGTATAATAGAAAAATAAAAGAGGCTACAGTACAAAAAAGGAGGATAATCCTAATGCAGTTAAAACGAATTCATCACGTGGCCATCATCGCTAGTAATTACGAGCGTTCCAAGGATTTTTATACACGTGTGCTAGGCTGTAACGTGGTAGAAGAAACGTACCGGGCGGAACGAGATTCCTACAAGTTGGATTTAGAGGTAGGAGGCGTTTATCAAATTGAATTGTTTTCATTTCCAGGTGCACCTGAACGTCCGTCATATCCGGAAGCACGTGGTCTTCGCCATTTAGCATTTTCGGTTGAAAATATAGAAGACGCGGTGAACGAGCTAAGAGATAAAGGGATTGAGGTAGAAGACGTTCGCATTGATCCCATTACAGAGAAAAGGTATACGTTTTTTCAAGACCCAGACGGACTGCCGCTAGAGCTATATGAAGACTAAGCCGATTATTTCCGTTATTTTACCTACATATAACCGAGAAATCCCACTTGGTGAGCTTTTACAATCACTTGTTCTCCAAACTTTTTCTTCATTTGAAGTCATTATTGTTAATGACGCAGGTGAGTCTGTAAGGTCGGTGATAGAGCGTTACCCAGAGCTGTCCATTCGCTACGAGGAATTAACAGAGAATGTTGGTCATGTTCATGCCCGGAACCGTGCTGTAGAGTACGCTCAAGGGGAGTATATTTTGCTCATGGACGATGATGACCTTCTTGTCCCAACGCACCTTGAAACGATGTATGAAGCCATCCATGATGCAGACCTTGTCTATTCTGACGCCGAAATTTTCCACTACGAGTGGAATGAGTGGGGGCGAGTTGTGACGAACCGGACCGTTTTTGCGTATGAATACACGCTAGAGGGAATGAGAAGCTTTTCATCTTATATTCCGTCTGGAAGTTTATATAGAAGGTCCTTACACGAGGAAATTGGTTTATTTGATGGCGATATTCATAATTACTGGGACTGGGACTTCTTCCTACGGGTAGCAGATCAGCACCGGATTAAGCGCGTTCCGATTGCTGGTGTTCTCTACGCATGGGGAGGAAGTGGCAATCAATCTGCACAGTTGAATAGTAAGAGGGGGGCCTACTTACAAAAGCTTTGTGAAAAGCACGGGCTAGGTCAGCTCCCGCAAAAAAACTTTTGGGATATTCGAAGTGAGCCCGAAGTGCAGGCGAGGGAGACCACAACTACTATTGTATGGGACGGCGTAATTATTCCCGCCCGCCCCAACGAAACAAAAAACCCGAACGGCTAATCGTTCGGATTTTTTGTTTGGCTATTCTTTTCGTTTGTAGAAAGCGCGTGATACGCCAAGTCCAACGATTCCGAGTGCGATAAATAAAACGGCTCGTAGTGGGATCGGAATAAACGGCAAATCGTAAAAGACGAGCTTCAACAGCGTCAACATCAGCATTCCAACGCCTGCGTATTTGGCGATAGAGAATCGTTTTGTCAGACCAACCACAATCGCTAATACCGCTAGGAACATCCAAACGAACGTTAAAATAAGACGCTGTTGCTGTGGTTCGAGGTGCTTAACGGCAGCGAGCGTAAATTCCGTTGAGAACGCTAGAAGAAGCGCAGTTGATACAAAGGATATAAATGCCAAAAAGCTTCCTTTATTCGTTTTTTCATAACGTGATGCAACATACGTGATGGCGACAAAGCTTACAATAACAATGAGCCACTGAAACGTTTCAAAGGAAAAAGGATCGTTAATGTTACGCATGAATACAATTACGAGAGAAGCAAGTGAATAGCTCGTAATTCCAATGAATTTTTGAAGCAGTGATTTTGTTTTCGCTCCGATGTAATACACGGCTAATCCATCAAGTAAAAACGCCACTTCGTAATAATCTTCTCCTACAACGTGGCCAATGAAAAAGAGCGAGAAAAACGTAAGCTGAAGCAGAAGAAGCACTCTTCTTTGCTCTTTTATCACGAAGCAAAGTCCCGCAAGAACAACGAAACCAATGATTAAAAAGATCGTAATGGAACGGTCCGACCATATGCTATAAATCCAAGCATAGGTCACCATAAGACTCGTAAGTAGCGTATATCCGTGATGATACGGATGCTTTTTATCTCGGATCAGCTGAATTAAAATAAGCGCATATTGAATGAGTACCGGAAACGGGATCATTTTTTTGACGCTGTCTGTGGGATCTGTGAACAGATAAAACGCACCGAGCGCGATATTAAAGAACACGGCCGTACTGTAGTAAATCGGCCAGAAACAGCCCAATCATAATCCAGACCAAGTTCAAGATGAAAGCCGTTGTCGGACCACACATGTTATAGAGAACGTGCATCGCAAACGTGGTGATCATGAACAGCGGAATCGCTCCCCCTAATAGCACGTGTCCAAGCTTTATGCGATCCTTTTTCATCTGAAAGTAACCCACTACAAGCAGAGCGGTTGATACGACAAATCCAAGCGCAACTTTTACACTTGGTCTCATAAAACCGTAATCAGAGGCTGCTTTGAATCCCCAGATCACGCCAATAATAAAAACGAAAATGAAAAGGCGCGGTAGCCATGTTTGAATGAATTGATCCAAATGAAAAGGCTGTGGAGTTTTTATTTCCTTAATCGCGACTTCTACGTCTTCGTGTTGGACGGCAGATGTATTAGGCTGAAGAACCTCATAAGACGTAGGCGTACTTGCTTTTGGTATTGGATTTTTAATTTTAGTTGATTCAAGCTTCGTAAGTCGTTGTTTTAAATCATGAACTTCATGTTGCAGAAGTTGAACCTGTTCTTCTAACGTTTTTCTTGATTCATTCATGAAGATCGTTCCATCCTTTCCTTTAAACTAACAATCTATCAGTTATTTCCACATTTACGATTATAGCATAAATGCACTTAAAGTGTAAAATTACTCTTTTTGTCCCATTTGACGAATGGGAACCAAATATTGTAAGGTTTTGATAATAAGGTGAAAAAAGTAGGAGGAGTAAGATTGAGTGATATTGCAGGAAAACTTCGTTTGTTGGAAATTAAGGAATTATTGGAGAGAGAAACAGACGAAGAACACGAGTTGTCCACAAAAGAAATCGTCGAAAAGCTTAAATATAAATTTGGAGCAGAATACAAAGTTGATCACAGAGCGATTAAGCGTGATTTAGAAGCACTTATTCAGTCTGAGTTTGATATTATCGAAAATAAAGGAAAGTACGGGGAGATTTTTTATAGCCATCAGCATCGTCTTTTTGAAATGTACGAGCTTCGTTTGTTGGTTGATGCGGTTCTATCTGCGCGGTTTATTACGAAAAAAGAGTCAGAGCAGCTCATTGAAAAATTAAAGCATTTGACGAGCAATGAGCAAGGAAAGTCGCTTCCAACTCCCGTGTATTTTGATAAAGCCGTTAAAAGTGAGTATCAGCAAATTAAGCTTGATATTGATCATATTCACCAAGCCATTTCGAAAGGAAAAGCGATTGGCTTCCGCTACGGACGCTACAACATTGATAAGCAGTTCACCCTTGGTCGGGACGGGACAGAGTATGGGGTGATGCCACACGCGTTAATATGGACGAATAATTTTTACTATTTAATCGGTGAATTTCAGCCTGAAGGTCAAATTCGTCATTACCGAGTCGACCGTATGAGGGAAGTAACCGTGCTTGATCGCTCTATAAAGAAGAAGGACATTAACATCTCTACATATGTGAATCAAAGCTTTCGTATGTTTGCAGGAGAAGAAGAGTGGTTAAAAATTCAGTTCAGCAATGAATTAATTAATCCAATGCTTGATCACTTTGGGTTGGATGTATTCATTCGCAAAGTTGATGACGATTCATTCGAGCTTCAAACGAAAGCGAATATGAGCACAGGATTGATTGGATGGATCTTATTGTGGGGCAAGCATGCGAAGGTCATTTCGCCTGAACATATCGTCCGTCAGGTACAAGAAACCATTCAGCATATGCATGAAAACTATAGCTCTGCCGTCACTAAAAAATGAGAAAATAGAGCTAATACTTTACTAAATTTTACAAAGCATTTATAGTAATATAAATAGAGAGTAGAACTATATACCTAATTGTGTGAAGTGATCTCTCTAAGCCTACGAACCATTTACATACGAAGAGGGGATGATGCATAGCATCATCCCCTTCGTTATTACAACACTCGATTTGATGGAACGCGTGGGTCTTGTTTTGGTTTTTCAATCATTGGCTCGGGTTGACTTGGTTCGACTGGCTCAACCGGCTTTTGTTGCTCGGCTAATTCACGGTTCAAGGCTTTGACCTGATTTTTTAACCGGATGACTTTGACTGCGCTAAGCATTCCAACTGCCAATCCGCCGAATAATGCTGCTCCAAGAATGATCAGGATCAATGGCCAATCCTGAGAGCCAAATACGTAGTTGAATTGAACAGGGTCATCGTTCACGACAGCGAGTACTGCCACAATTAATGCAAAAATAAGTCCAAGAATAAAATAATTTTGTGCCTTCATTTTGTTGGCCCTCCTTTTTCACACACCTACTACATATATATATCCCATTTAAGCAAGGATAAAACAACACCATTATAGTCCGTGGTGCAGAAGAAAGCCAGAACGCAATGTGCAAAGGAAATTATTACGTAAGATGGAAGTAAATAAAAAGGACTGCTCGAAAGCAATCCTTTAGAATACGTTGATGTTGTTGTCTGTTAGCCATTGTTTGCGCTCAGCAGCGTCGTCATACAGCCCGTCAACGTTGTTTGTAAGTGCAGAAGCAACTACATACTCAATCGTTGCCATAGGGGCCATTAGAACGCGCCAGTTCACGTGTAGCGTGTCGCCTTCTTTTTTCGTTAAGTCTGTGATGTCTGCCCATTCAACATTTGAAGGAGCTTGTACATGCTCAGAAACTGCTTTTAGCGCTTCTGCAAACTTCTCGCTCGCACGATTTGTGTACCAGTCTGTTAGCATTGCTTGAATGCCTTCATTTGTTTGTTGAGTATTCCAATTTGAAGGAACCGTTGCGATGAATTTAGAGCGGAAGGTCATAGAAGGCTCTTTTACATCATCTTGAACGATATTTAGGCGGTATTGACGTCCAAGGTAGAAGAATTTTTCATCGTTTTCAAATGTTGCTGTTTTCGCAACAGGTGCAGCCGCTTGTTTTTTCACTGGTGTGCTTTCTTTCTTTTCAGCCACCTTCACCGTTCCGGATAGCTGTGTTAGAATCCAAGAAGATTTGCGTGATAGAACAGAAAGTACGTTGTTTTGGTTTAAGCCTTTAGGTACAATGACCTTAATTTGATTTTTATCACTAACTTGCACAGAGATGTCTGTTCGATTAGGAACAACTTCTACTGTGTAATCGATCGTTTGATTACCAATTTGATACGTATACATAGTTGTCATAGACTCCTTTCTCCAAAATATCATTGTAGATTGTAACTAAAAATTGGTCAAATGAAAGAAAATTATGATAATTAAATTAAGACCTTTGGTATAAGGAAAAAGACTCTCTTTTGAATGAAAAACAGCTACTTTTTTTCATTTTTTATTAAAAATGAAGGAATTCTTTCACTTTTTCTTCATTCTTCGCCTGTCGAAATAAAATTGTGCTTCGTAAGAAAAAATTGAAATGATGCCTTTTGTTCCAGTAGATATGGTTGAAAAAAGGGAAAGAATAACTATTCGAAAATTCTGTATTTACTTCTCCGCTGTGATTTGATATAGTAAATAGCAACTTAATAAGTTATCAAGAGTGAATGAGAGAACTGGCTCTATGACTTCACAGCAACCTGCCAACAGCAAGGTGCTCCAACCAGCAAAGCAATTGCTTTGGATGATAAGACGGTGAAGCTCTTTTCGTTTCTAAAGCGAAGAGAGCTTTTTTAGTACCATCGTTTTTCTCTGAAACATTGCTCCTAACATCTAGTAAGAACAAATAACGTGACGAAGGAGACGAATAACATGAAAGCAACCAAACAAGAAGAAAAACAAGCAACAGTCGAACAGAAGCTACAAGAGGTAATTGAAAGAATTAATCATTCCACGCAACCTGCACAAGCTCATTATCAACGACTCGAAAAGTTTTATGAAATTGTTATTTATGAGCAAACACATACGTACTCTATTGCGATTAACCATCACGAATTAGAGGGGATGGTATTTAATCATTGGAAACAGCTACTTCTAATTTTGAAACGAAAGTTCCATCGCGTAGGCTGTTCTGTTACTCTAGGTCTTTAGAAATGGTAAAAATTTCATAAAATCGTCATATTTTGCTGACCTCCTACGATGTAAAAAAATGTATAATGGTGTCAAATGGGGTGAGGAGGAGTTTGTATGATGATGAGAGAGAGTTATGAAATTTCGAGGAAAACGATGGCGTTGTTGCCAAATAAGGATCCTGTTTATCAAACGAAGGTAATTGAGGCAGAAGGAGAATATTTATGTGCGATTCCACCGATCAAGCTCATTCGCGCTGCCTGTTTGCGTGGCGGTGCTTCTTATGAGGGAAGGAGGGAAGCAATTATTGAACGTTATGACTACAAGCATCGCACACCAATACCGGTTTTTCCAGCCTTTAATGTGTTTGCCTTTCCAACGACGTCGCCAGACAATTATGAGTGCATGTGGCTATTTGAGAACCACATTTACAACGTTACATCTTCATCTGATAAAGCCTGTATTAACTTCCACAACGGAGCTAGCCTCGTGTTAGATTATCCCTATAAATTTATGCGCTTGCAATGGCAACGAACTGCTACGTGCGCGCGAATGGATGTTGCATTTAAAGACGCAAGGAAATTTGTCGAAATATTTTGAATAAAATAATCTCTATTTCGTTTGAAAATGTGGTATCTTAAGTTAAGTTTTTTTGGCGGGTGCTTAGGCGCTTTGATTATGAGCCTCTTTACATAGAGGAGAAAAAGAGCGATAGAAGAAGGGAGTAGGTGTAGTGGAGGAACTTCTCATTGAACACGGCAGTGATCAAAATTGCGAGCAGTTTATTGACTCAATTTTAGATTATTTGACGGAGAAGTAAGGTTCATATTCAGTAGCTTTAAAGCTAGAGTAAAAGAAGCGTTTTTGTATTCAAAGAGTGGGATGAGAGGAAGAAGGCACTGTTCGAATAACGGACAGTGCCTTTTTTTGTTTTCATCCCAAAAATCTTGTAAAGAGAAGGATGGTATGGGATGGAAGGGAGTTGTATAATGGAAGAAAAGTGCAATGAGCGAGTATCAGAAAGATGGAAGAGGATGAAAATTCGGTCACCAAAAGAGAAAGGTTTTTCACATATCTAACACAGAAGGGGGAGTGGAGTATGACACAGCGTACGTTTTTTCAAACAGCTGATGAGCTGAAGCAATTACTTTGTCATCTTGTGTCTATTCCAAGCGTAACAGGGACAAAAGCAGAGCAGGAGATGGGGAGAACGATATACGAGGATCTTGGTCAGCTACCCTATTTTCAAACACATAAGGAGCAGCTGCGTCTTCATCCAACAGGAGATGGTCGTTATGTAGTAGCGGCCCTTGCTAAGCGTTCTAATAAGAAGAAGACGGTTGTTCTCATTAGTCATTATGACGTTGTGGACGTTCAGGATTACGGAATTTGGAAGGATCGTGCTTTTTCACCTGATAAATTAACGGACTATTTTTACAATTCAAAAGAAGTTCTTCCGGAACATGTAAAAAGAGACGTAGAAACAGGAAACTGGTTGTTTGGTCGGGGAACGATGGATATGAAATGTGGATTAACTCTTCATATGAGCATGATTGAGCAGGCGGTCAACGGTGAGTTCGACGGAAACGTTTTGTTGCTTTCGGTACCGGATGAAGAGGTGAATTCGGCGGGGATGCGTAGCGCGGTAATGCTACTGCTACAGTGGCAAAAAACGTATGATCTGGAATTCGAGCTCATGTTAAATGGAGAGCCGATGTTTGCTCGTTATCCAGGCGATGAAACGAACTACGTGTATACAGGCTCTATTGGAAAAATAATGCCAGCCTTTTATTGCTATGGAAAAGAAACGCACGTTGGGGAACCGTTTGCTGGGCTGAATGCTAATCTGCTCGTAGCAAAACTTACGAGTGAGCTTGAGTTGAACGTTGATTTTTGTGAGGTCGTGGAAGGTCAGGTGAGTCCGGCGCCGACATCCCTAATGCAACGGGATTTAAAAGAGGAATATTCAGTGCAAATTCCTCATCGTTCGGTAGGATTGTACAATCTAACCATTTTTAATCGGTCGATTGTGACATTGAATCAGATGCTCCTTGAGACGGCTGAGCGGGTGGCAAGTTCGGTTGAGGAACATTATCATAAAAAAGCCTGGAAGTACGGAGCACTTTCTAATTCAGCTCCTCGCGATGTGAAAGTGCGAGTGATGACCTATGAACAGCTTTATGAATATGCCATTTTGCACCATGGTCAAGAGCACGTTGAGAGCCTTCACGCACATCTTCTGCAAAGCTTAGAAACAATTGATGAGAGAGAGCGATCCATTAAACTGGTTGATGAGCTTGCGATTTTGTGTAAAGAGCTTGCTCCGATGATCGTATTATTCTACACACCGCCTTACTATCCAGCGATTTGTTCAGCGGATCATCCGCTCATTCAATCTCTGGTAAAAAATGTAGTCACAATAGCAAAAGAAACGTATGGCACCATTTTAGAAGAACAGTTATATTTCGGGGGGATTTCGGACCTGAGCTATGCGGGGCTTCAAGATGCTCTTCAAGAGGTAGATCCACTTATTTCCAATTTACCACTGTGGCAAAAGGGCTATGCTATTCCGTTTTCAGAAATGGCCGAGCTACGGGCACCCGTTCTTAATGTCGGACCAATTGGTCGTGACGCACACCAATGGACCGAACGTTTGGAGCTTGACTATGCGTTTGGACCATTAAAAGAGCTGATCGAACAAGTGATTCATGACACCTTTTCGTTTTCGAGTCACAAAGCTGTATCGAATGAATAATGAAACGGAGCAGGCGTATAACCGAGGCCACTGAAAAAATTTGGATTTTTTAAATGATCAGTAGAACGTAAGACAGAAAAGCTGGGTCGATTTCGTTTTCCGGAATCGACCCAGCTTTTCTTCATTCTTCTTCCCTTGTTTTCCTTCATTAACTTTAACACTCTTTTTAGGTTGACGGTGCAAATGGCCCTCGCCCTTTGCATTTCCATGCTAACGAGACACGAGTATGTTGGCTACATCATACTCGTGTCTATGCTGGAGTTCGCTATTCTTTGCTTCCATTTTAGATTGTTCCTTGGATTTCTCCTGAAAGTATGCCCTTTTTTAAAAAGGTGCTTGTTCCGTATGTTCCGGTGACTTCAATGAAACAGAATAATTGGAAGCACCCATTCGAATAAATGGATTTTCTTTATTATAAAGGAAAAAAGGGGCAAGTTCCTTTCAAAATGGAAACTGGGCCCTTCTATCTGATGCAGTCGCTCTAGGTTGTTTGGAACGGAAGGTGCGAGACTCCTGCGGGATTAGCGTGACAGGTGAGACCCCGCAGCGCAGCGAGGAGGCTCACCGCACGCCCCGCGGAAAGCGAAGCGACCTGAAGTGGAAATCAACCGACTCCGTTATGAACGCAATCCTTTAAGAACTTTTTAGTGGCTTCATATAACCTGCTCCTTTTTGTTACGGATGAAGAGAAAAGCGGGCCCCTTGTAGTGAAAAAGAATAGCGATGCGGAGCATTAGAAAACGATGCAAGGAACGGACCGGCACCGAATGTCTCGTAAAATTCAGCGGCTATCCCACCTTCAGTAGGCTCACAAAGAATAAGCTTCACGCCGTCTAAATGAAGGGTCTGACAGCGTCCTTGAAGAGAAGGTGAAAAGTCGGGGGGATCTGCCTGAATTTGAAACAGCTCACTCCATTTCGTACTTAGTTGATTCATGTCAGGCGTGACGAGGTACAGGGCGTCGAATTGTAGATTCTGTTTGTCATGATTCAAGAAAGGCTGTAAGCTTTGAAGTCGTTCATCATCCTCTTGCCCCCATTGAATAAAGAACGGCATCTCAAGATCTGTCGTCGCCTCTTGTACAAACAGCATCGACCATTCTAATAATTGCCCATTTTCTGTTCGACGTGATCCTGCAACAGGTCCTATCGTTTTGTAGCCATCGTTCTGTAATCGCTCTTTCAGTTCGCTCATATTATCTGTTCGAAGGGCAAAGGTACCGAAGTGGCTTCCTTTGGAATAGTCACGAACAAACTTTTTAATGAGCTCATTATCTGATACGGTTTGTGCGAGAGAAGAGTCATTCATACCGAGCCACTCAATATAAGGCAATCCGAAATAGGCGAGAGTATTGTATGTTCCCCACTTTTCATGCTGTCCGCCCTGGACAGCGTGTATTCGATGTTCTTTCAATTGTGTTATAACTTCATTTGGATCGTGAGAAAAATGAACAAGATGATCAAAAGCTAGATTCATTTGTCGTGCTCCTTTTCAAACGTTTTTTTGTGAGCTTGAAAATCTAATGAGGACATGATGCACAAACGATTCGTGGTGTAATATCTCTACCATTTAGTCTAAAATATTCACCGGGAAATTTCTACATATACGCGTGGCATTTGTCGAATGAAAATGATTCCTTTTTACTGTTTTTGGCATTTTTAGATTAGTTCCCTCGACGCATACTTAATTTTTTGAAAAAAATTACATACAAAAAACAGGGGGAGAAATATGAAAAAGCTAGTTGGATTTTTAATTGTCATGGCACTGATGCTTGTGGGGGTATCAGTAATGGCGAAGGAGACAGCACCAAAGGTAGAAATAAATGGAGTTGACGTTTATTCTCCGTATAATCACGTATCAAAAGGGAAATTATGAGGGATTCTTTAAGGTAGCAAAGCAGCCTGTTACAGTGAATGAAAAGAAAGCGACGTTTGTTTATAAAGGAAAACATATCTTGCTCAAAAATACAAAGATGGGTTAGTTGCTCATGTGAATGCATTAGCGAGCATTTTAAAGAAAGATTATGAAACGGTTCTTACTACAAATAAAGATCAATCTGTCTACCTGTTAGTTCTTCCAAAAGGCACGATGCAGATGACGCCTTCTGTACCAAAAATGGGTGCACACTGGTTTAATCCAAAAGCGGATTTGTATCAAGCTGAAGACGGAGTAACGGTTTTTAAAACGATTTATGGCGTCGAAAAAGGCAAGCTTGTTTTTATTGAGCAAATGATTGCCCAAAAGCATTTGGCAGAAGGAAAGAGTTTTACAGACTTTGATGGAATGCAAGGTCTTCCTTCTCCAGCAATTGATCATAGCAATATTGAATTTATTGCGCACGGTCATGAAGGATTTGAAGTGCCACATTATGATATTCACCATTATTTTATTTCCAAAGCAGAACAAGACCAAATTAAAGGTGACGGAGCACCTCCTGCACACACTCATTGATCGTTATCGAAAGGAAGCCTGTTCTTATGCTTCTTTTTTTGTGTTATTTCGATTCATTCAGGGGACACTACGAATACTTCAGATGAGAGAAAGGAAGCGAAATGATGGAAAAGAAAGAGTATCAGGTAGGAGATCAAGTTTTTGTTATTTATCGCAATCCCCATACAGCAAACGTCGCTAATATTAAGTCAGCTGAAATTGTGCAGCATCCAGATAATCCAAATCAGCAGGTGCTTTTTTTACACAACACCCTTCATGTGATTGAAGATGACGATGCCATTTTTCATTCATATGAAGAAGCAGAGCAAACGTATAACGCTTATTTTAGCGGCGATCATTACGAAGGATAACGACATCTATTCGTCCCCACCATTTGAGCGTGGGGATTTTTTATAGGGAGAAATATGCAGGATAGGAACCATCCTTTTTGCTGAACTTAAGAATATAATCATCTCTATTATGGATGAAATGATGATCATGCAAAGTCGTGTTAATGAAAAGGAAGTGTGAAGATGGTAAAACCGTTTGTACCACAGTTAGTTTATATCGAACCACGTGCGCTAGAGTATCCGCTTGGCGTTCAGCTTAAGGAAAAGTTTGAAGGAATGGGAATTGAAATCCGTGAAACAACGTCACATAATCAGGTGCGAAATATACCAGGGGAGAATCATCTCCAAAAATATCGAAATGCGAAATCAACGCTTGTTGTCGGAGTAAGAAAGACGCTAAAATTTGATACGTCAAAACCATCCGCAGAATATGCGATTCCACTCGCAACGGGCTGCATGGGGCACTGTCATTATTGCTATTTACAAACGACGATGGGAAGTAAGCCGTACATCCGAACATACGTCAATACAGATGAGATTTTCGAACAGGCAGAGAAATATATGCAAGAGCGTGCACCAGAGATTACGCGCTTTGAAGCGGCGTGTACGTCTGACATCGTAGGAATTGATCATTTAACACATTCACTGAAGCACGCCATCGAATATTTCGGTCAGTCTGATCTCGGTCAGCTTCGTTTTGTGACAAAGTTTTCGCATGTTGATCATTTATTGGATGCAAAGCACAACGGTAAAACGCGCTTTCGTTTTAGTATTAACGCTGATTATGTGATTAAAAACTTTGAGCCTGGAACCTCTCCTCTAGCAGAACGTATTGAAGCGGCGGCAAAGGTCGCAAAAGCAGGATATCCGCTTGGATTCATCGTGGCGCCTATTTACATTCATGAAGGATGGCAAGATGGGTATCGCCATTTATTTGAACTGTTAGATGAGCATTTGCCACAGGAGGCGCGCAAAGACGTAACGTTTGAAATGATTCAGCATCGATTTACGAAGCCGGCGAAGCGCGTCATCGAAAAAAACTATCCAAAAACAAAGCTTGCGATGAACGAAGAAGAGCGCCGGTATAAATGGGGACGTTATGGAATTGGAAAATACGTGTATCAAAAAGATGAGGAGCACGAGCTTCGCGAAACGTTGGAATATTACATTAATCAATTCTTTCCAGAAGCAAGGATAGAATATTTCACATAAAAAAAGCATCCCAAGAGGATGCTTTTTTTAGTGAGCCAAGAAGGCAAGCTGATAGAAGAACAAGACTGCAAATACGTACACAAGTGGATGAACTTCTTTTGCTTTTCCCTTGACGATTTTTAAGATTGGGTAAGAGATAAATCCAACCGCAATTCCAGTTGCAATGCTTGATGTTAGTGGCATTGTAATGATCACAAGGAAAGCAGGGAAGGCTTCATCAAAGTCTGACCAGTTCATTTTTGCGACGTTCCCCATCATTAAGCTTCCGACAATAATCAGTGCTGGAGATGTAATAGCTGCAATGCCTGATACAGCACCAACCACTGGACTAAAGAATGCAGCAACGATGAATAAAACCGCAACTGTTAACGAAGTAAGACCTGTACGTCCACCTACTGCTACACCAGATGTTGATTCAATATAAGCAGTTGTTGGGCTTGTACCGAAAAGAGCACCAACTGATGTACCAAACGCATCTGCAAGAAGCGCTTGACGCACACGAGGCATTTTGCCGTCTTTTACAAGACCTGCCTGCTGTGCCACACCAACCATTGTTCCTGTTGTATCAAAGATCGTGACAAGTAGGAAAGAGAACACGACCGTATATAATCCGTAATGGACCACATCGCCAATCGCATGAATAGGATTACCGATAACTAATCCTTCAGGAAGATGAGGTGCTGCGACAAAGCCTTTTGTGAACTTAAGCATTCCTGTGAAGTAGGCAATAATTCCGGTAATGATCATTCCGAAGAACAATCCACCGTTTACATTTAGCGCGATTAGCACGATTGTAATTAATAAGCCGATGAGTGTTAGGACAACACCTTCAGAGCGCAAGTCTCCAAGAGCAATTAAGTTTGTTTTGTTTGACACGATAATGTTGCTCATGCGAAGTCCGACAAAAGCAATGAATAGCCCGATCCCAGCGGAGATTCCGTATTTCAAGTTTGTTGGAATCGCCTCAATCAATTTCTGACGGAACGGTGTAAGAGATAAAATAATGAAAATTAGTCCTGCAACGAATACCGCAGCAAAAGCAATGCGATAATCAATGTCGCCGTGTGAACCTAATACAATAGAAGTAAAGTAAGCATTCAGCCCCATACCAGGTGCAATTGCGATTGGATAATTAGCGGCAAGCGCCATCCAAAGAGTCGCAATGACAGCTGAAATAATGGTTGCGGTAAACACTTGGTCAAACGGGACCCCAGCAGCCGATAAAATGGCTGGATTGACGATCACGATATATACCATAGTTAAGAAGGTTGTTAACCCTGCTAGTAATTCAGTTTTTACGTTTGTCTTGTAATCCTGTAGTTTAAACATATTTAACCTCCGAAATCACGAACATTTAAACAAGCAATTTATATAATATTCGTTTTTAGTCGATAATGCAATACCTTTACACAAATTTAATAAGGAGATTTCGTTTCGTGCAGAAAAAGAAAGATTCTTTTTCCAATAAATGTGTATATAATGAAGGCAATAGGAGGGGGAGAACTGTGCAGGATAAATTGATTAGAAGTCAATACTTGCTGAGCATTTCACTTATTATAACCAGTATCATTTATTTCTTTGCATCCAACTGGGGTGGTTTTAGTAAATGGGGTAAAATTGGTCTTTCAGTCGGTCTGATTGTTTTGTTTTACGTCGTAGCAGTGCTTGCTGCGAACTGGCTGTCGAGATACCGATTTTTAGGAAATTGGCTGTTTTTCGCGGCCTCGCTAGCTTTTGGGGTAGGAATTGCGCTGCTAGGGCAAATTTACAATTCTCATGCAGACAGCTATTGGCTATTTCTTCTTTGGTTTATCCCAACGGCCGCATTTGCAATTGTAACCAAGTACCGTCCATTCTCTGTGCTTGCGTATTTGCTTTTTCATCTTGCTTACTTAGCTTATTTTTTTCCAACGGGTGCGTTTTGGATTCGTAGTCCATTTGAAGAAGTAGGAATTGTTGGTGGACTTGCGTTACTTAACGGAATTCTATTTATGTATTTGTTTGTGAGAAAAAGCGCTGCGAAAGAATTATTGTATCTTTCATATAGTATGTTTCACGTATTTGCGGTTAGCGTTAGCTTTTTCGATCGATTTGGAGGAGTCGGTCTACTCATTACGTGTCTACAAATCATCCTATTAATAGTTGCTTTAAAATATTTCTCTGTTAAACAGAAGCGTGGTCTACAAATTGTTACGATTGTGATTACGACCATTGTGGCATTTATTAAATATACGGAGCTTAGTTTTGAAGTAGGCGGAGGATTTTTCTTCTTTGGCGGCTCGCTCATTGGTGTGGTTATTGTAGTAGTAGGTAGTGTGAAGGTGATACAGCTACTAAAAAAACAATCAGAGAGCGGGGCAACCTCTCGTGCGCTATCAATCATTAAGCACGTGCTCATTATTTGTTTAACGCTCTTTTGTGCATTCACGGCGCTATCATCGATTACGGGGCTTCTGTTTCTGATCGTCCCTCAGGCACCAGAGTACCCGGGATTTGTCATTGCGATTATCTTCATCTACTTCTCGGGCTATCGCTTTTTTAGATCGTATCCAACCGTTCAATATACGCTGCTTGTAACAGGCCTTTTACTAGCGTGCTCCATTAGCCTGATGATGTCGTTTTGGTGGAGTATTGTACTGCTACTAGTTATCTTTTATATGATGAAGACGCTCCCTTATCGAGGGGTGCGGGTGATTCTCTACACGGCGCTTCATCCGATTTTGTTTGTCCTGTATTGGCGTATATTGGAGGAATTCAACGTCGGGCTTTGGGATCACCCTTATCTGTGGGAACTTGCCTTCATTGGCTTTTTAGTGATGAATATTATCGTCTGGTCGGCAAGCAAGCTGTCTTATCTGCGTGTCCTTTCTTTTTGTCTAGCGTTGATCACGGCATATGTGCTGTCTTTTCAGGGGGAACATCTCATTTACTATGTGTATAACCTCGTATTTTTGGTCGTATCCTTTCTCCTCGTTTATGATAGCTATAAAAAGAAACAAATCATTCAATTATATGTGGGATATTTCATGTGGTTCGTGTACTTGTTTACGAAATACTATGAGTACGGATGGAAACTTTTACACAAATCCATTTCATTTCTTCTCATTGGCCTTCTCATTGGAGGAATTGCATATTGGTTAGAACGTAGAAACGGTGATCGTACGCCGGTGGGCACGTTTATCTTTACAGGGCGAAAACCACTTCTAATCATCATTATTGCGGTTCAGTTTCTAATGATTGGTGGTATTACCTTCATAAAGGAACAAACGCTTGCGAACGGTACGGAGATCAAGCTTAAGCTCGAACCTGTTGATCCTCGTTCAATGTTGCAGGGAGATTATGTTCAGCTTCGCTATACGATTTCTGACTTGCCGATAAGCAAAAAAGTGAGAAGCGGAAAGCGAATTGCCGTCATTCTTCGCTCACAAGAAAATGATTTATACGGATATGGTGGCTATTATCAGTATGAAGGAAAGTGGAACAAGTCATATGTAAAAAAAGCAGGCGATGTAAAAATAGTCGGAAAGACGACTTATAACGGCGTTGAGTATGGGATTGAGAACTTCTTTGTAGAAGAAGGAACGGGATTAGATCTTCAGCAACACATTCGATACGGGCATGTAAAAGTAGCTGAAAACGGCGATGCACTTCTTCTGGATGTTACGAAGAAATAAGGAAAGGGCCAATTTTGAGGCCACTGAAAAACTTCGGATTTTTTAGATGATCAGTAGAAGGTAAGACAAAAAAGCTGGATCCATTCCGTTCTTTGGAATGGATTCAGCTTTTTCTTCCTTCTTTTTGCCATGTTTTCCTTCATTTTAAAGCAAAAAACAGCCAAGTTCCTTGCAAGATGGGAACTTGGCCATTATATCTGATGCAGTCGCTCTAGGTTGTTTGAAACGGAAGGTGCGAGACTCCTGCACGCCCCGAGGAAAGCGAAGCGACCTGGAGCGGAAATCAACCGAATCCCTTATGAATGCAACCCTTTACTGACTTTTTCAGTGTCCTCCCCAATTTTGAGTCCCTTTTTAAAGCTACCTTCTTTGTAGAAACATCACTTTCTTTGTTGAATGCTCACTAGTTTTGTCAGGTGAAAAGGATTTCTTTTTTTCTTCACGAAATGTGTAGGTAATAGTTGCGGATGGAGGGGAAAAGAATGAAAACGAGTGAGGTAGCAAAATTATTGGGGGTCAATCCAAGAACGATTACAAAATGGATTCATCAATTTGAATTGAATTGCGAAAAAAATGAGCTAGGTCATTTTGACTTTTCAGAGGAAGATGTCGAGAGTCTACGTGAAGTTCAAAAAACGATGCAGCAGGGAAGCCGTCGCCAAGGTGTTGTCACAAAGGTAGTGGACGAGGAAATGACCGGACTGTTGCAGCAGCAACTCGATGAATTGCTGACAAGAGTGATTGAAAATGAACGACGCACAGAAGAAAAAGCGGGCGAGATCGTGACGTTTCAAATTCTAGAGCATCGCAAGGAACTCGATGCGCTTCATAAGCATATTCAAAAGCTTGAAGGGACGATTGAGGAGCTAGAGACAAAGCTTAAGGATCAGCATAGCGTTCGAGAAACTAGGAAAGCAGCGCCGAAGTGGCGTACCTTTTTAACGGGATTGTTTAGTTTTTAATTCGTTCCCCCTCCGAAAAGGAGCAGCTTACGTGCTGCTTCTTTTTTCATGCTGGTTATTCAATCGGATGGAAAAAATATCTTGACGTTTTTGCCAACATCTGTTAAAAATTATTTAGTTAACGTTGTGAAATAAATATATTAAAAAGTTTAGAGTTTAGAAGAAAAGGAAGTGAATCATTGAGCAAACGACATGATCTCATCGTAGACGTAGAACGCTTGCTACGCATCGTGTTTCGTCAACTTCGTCAAGAGGTAAACGGCGTGTTGGAATCTGAACTGTCCGTAAATGAATTTATGACGTTACGAATGCTTGTAGAAGGTGGTCCTCAAAAAGTAACGGATGTTTCAAAGTATTTGAAAGTCGCACCGAGTCACGTAACGGCGATTACAGAGCTAATGCTTTCAAAAGGTTGGGTGGAAAGACAGCGCTCAGATACGGATCGTAGAATTGTTGAAATCGTTGTATTACCTGAAGGAGAAGGGGTTTTTCGCGATTTTGAAGAGCGAAAAAGAGCTTACTTCTTTGAACGTTTTCAAGATTTTACAAATGAAGAACTGACCATTATTTTAACGCTTTTTCGAAAGTTAGATCGCACAACTATTTCACAAGAAGAATAATTCATATAGTGAAAGATTTTAAACGATAAAAAGGAGATGCATCATGGAACATTTAGCTTACAAACGTAAGGTAACGATTATGATTGCGATTATGGCGGCTATGCTGTTTGCTGCGGTCAATCAAACGATCGTTGGAACAGCGCTACCTCGAATTATTGCAGAGCTTGGGGGCATCCAGTATTTTAGCTGGGTATTTACAATCTTCATGTTGGCTTCAAGTATTACCGCTATATTAGTCGGAAAGCTGTCTGATATTTATGGACGAAAGCCGTTTATTTTAGTTGGGATCGGAATTTTCTCAGTCGGCTCACTTTTAGCAGGCTTTTCGAACGATATTTTTCAATTAATTGCATGTCGCGGAGTACAGGGGCTTGGTGGTGGACTGATTATGTCGACGGCATTCGCTGCGGTTGGTGATTTGTTCGCACCGCGTGAACGAGGACGCTGGCAGGGACTGATGAGTTCTGTATTCGGATTAGCAAGCGTATTTGGTCCAACGCTTGGCGGTTGGATCGTTGATAATGCGAACTGGCACTGGGTGTTTTGGGTGTTTCTACCGTTTGGAATTGTTGCTTTTGTTCTTATCCTTGTCTTATTTCCAAACGTGGAGAAAAAAGCAGGAGAGAAAGTGGATTATGCAGGCTCACTCTTTTTAACTACGACGATTACGCCTCTTTTACTCGCTTTCTCGTGGGCAGGATCTAAGTACGACTGGGCTTCCGTGCAAATCATCGGTTTGTTTGTGGCAACCATTGCGTCATTAATTGTCTTTATTGTGGTGGAAAATAAGGTGAAAAGCCCTGTCTTACCCCTTCACTTATTCCGCAATCCAATTTTTTCGTTATCAAACATCATTGGATTTATCCTTGGGGCTGGAATGTTTGGTGCGGCGATGTATATTCCATTTTTTATTCAAGGTGTCATTGGCCGCTCAGCTACCGCTTCAGGATTTATTATGATGCCCATGACGTTTGGAATGGTTATTGCAAGTACGCTTGGCGGTCAATTCATTAGTAAGACCGGTAAATATAAAATATTGGCACTAGCAGGTCTTCTGGTCATGTCAGCTGGCATGTTCTCACTGGCGTTTATGGATCTAAATACGACCATCACACACGTCATTGTGAGTAATATTTTTATTGGTGTCGGGCTTGGTATGAGTTTCCCTGTCTTTACGCTGACAATTCAAAATGCGGTCGAACAACGTTTTCTTGGAGTTGCGACAGCTTCTGCACAGTTGTTCCGTCAAATTGGTGGAACGGTTGGCGTTGCGCTTATGGGAACGATCATGAACCTTCGTATGGAGCATGAAACAAAAGAAGTAACCTCAGAGATGGGCGCATCAATGATGAACAACCCGATGCTTGCAAAAATTGTCCAGAAGCTTGATCCACAAATTTTAATGAATCATGATGGTCTAGAAAAATTGAAAGACAGCATTCCTTCGCAGCTTGCTCCTGCGTTTGCGAAAATTATGGATTCAATGCGTGACGTACTGAGCTACGGTTTAACAGGCGTCTATTTCATTGCTGCTTTTGTGGTGTTAGCGGGTTTCCTTTTAACATTCTTCTTAAAAGAAATTCCACTTCGCTCAAGTCAGCCTGCAGATGAAAAGCAAAAAAAGGAAAAACAGCAGGCGATGTAACGAGCCGAAAAGTTGGATAGTATGCGAAGAATGCGTATAATAAGGAACACAAACAATAAAAGGATGGTGAACGAAAATGGGACAGCGACAAGAACTAGCGACATTTGCAGGAGGGTGCTTCTGGTGCATGGTGAAGCCGTTTGACGAACAGCCTGGAATTATTAGCGTGGTGTCTGGTTATACAGGCGGTCATAAAGAAAATCCAAGCTATGAAGACGTATGCTCCGAGACAACTGGGCACTATGAAGCCGTTCAAATTACGTTTGATCCAGATGTGTTCCCGTATGAAAAATTACTAACATTATACTGGCAGCAAATCGATCCAACGGATAAAGGTGGACAGTTTGCGGATCGTGGAGAATCTTACCGTACGGCGATTTTCTATCATAACGATCAGCAAAAAGAGGCGGCTGAAAAGTCGAAGCAAGAACTAGCAGAGAATGGTCCTTTTTCTGACCCAATCGTAACGGACATTCTTCCAGCACAGCCTTTTTATGAGGCGGAAGAGTATCATCAAGGGTACTACAAGAAAAATCCAATTCGCTACACTATGTACAGAAAAGGATCTGGGCGTGAGCGCTTCTTAAAAGAGACGTGGAAAGATCAAGGAAAAGAAGCCGATTTGAAAAAGAAATTAACGCCTATGCAATATGAAGTGACACAAAATAACGGCACTGAACCACCGTTCCGCAACGAATTTTGGAATCATACAGAAGAAGGCATTTACGTGGACATCGTATCAGGCGAGCCGTTGTTTAGCTCTCTAGACAAATACGATGCAGGCTGTGGCTGGCCATCCTTTACGAAACCGCTAAAAACGGAGCAAGTAAAAGAGAACATGGATGTCAGTCATAATATGGTTCGTACAGAGGTGCGAAGCAAGGACGGAGACTCACATCTTGGCCACTTATTCGATGATGGTCCTCAGCCGACCGGAATGCGCTACTGTATTAATTCTGCTGCGCTTCGATTTGTTCCAGAGAGTGAGTTAGAGGAGCAAGGGTACGGTGAATTTAAGGATTTATTTCAATAAGAAAAAAGCTCAAAGGGATGCGTTCCTTTGAGCTTTTTTGGTTTTGATTCGTTTTCGGATAAACGCGATGATAAATAAAAATGGAATGTAGCCATAAACAAGATAAAACCCAAATTGAGAGACGGTATTATTCAGGAGGTTGATCATTTGACGATCTTTAAAGTAGATTGCCCCTACAAATAAAAGAACCACTACTAAGCGTAAATACCAAGATGATTTACCACCAAATTGCTTTTTAAACATTCGAATGAATCCCCATGCTGACAAACAAATGCCAGGCATCACCACGAGAAGCCAAAGGGCAATAATCACATATTCAAAACGCTGAATGAATGGGATTTCAATGATTTTTGCCATGGTAAGAGTGGCCCAGATGGCATGATTCAGCTGTCCTTGACTAAAATACATTAGTGATACGAGCGTAATAACAAGGTAAATCAGTATCGTAAACAGGTTACCTGCTTGAGCCCATTTGTGAGACTTTTGAGCATTTTTGATAAAAGGGTAATACAGTAATAAAAACTCAAATCCCAAATATTCATAATTCATGGTTCGATGAGACAAAAAGTATTCGTATAGATTATGTTCTAGGAACGGCAGAACATTTTCTACATGGGCATACTGCATCGGAAAAATAAACGACAACATAAGCGGAAGAGGAAAAATGATACTAAAATAAATCATCCCTGCAACGACTCGAAATCCGCCCATGATGATGTAGTAAATAAGGGGTATTAACACGATAGAAATCATCCATGTTTGCATAAGTGGGAACATCCATACTTGAATAACCTCAATGTATGTTCGATAGACCGTGACGAGTAGCATGCAAAAGTACAGGGCCCATACGAGGTTTGCCATTCCTCCCAACCATTTTCCAAAGTACAGACGATGAATATCAGAGAGATCGCGACGTTCTAAATTCAAGATATAGTAACACATTGCAATTAAAAGAGATACACCGACTCCAGCAGTGATTACAGTGATCCAAGAATCTTGTCCAGCTCCCTGAATCAGGATACGCTGATAACCGAGTATTCCAACGCCAACTTGAGGGCCATGGATGAGGAGGAAGGCGAAATATGGCGAGACTTGATGATTTGGTTTAACCGCTGATTCCATAAATAACGCCTCCGTATTTATTCATTAATTCCAGTTTGAACAAGCGTTACATCTACACGTACCGATATAGGAATATCTTTATAGATAGAACGAATTCGTTCGTGATTATAATGACGAGTACGACTTCGGATAAAGTCTTTAAATCCAAGTGGATCGACATCCAGTTTTTGAATATGATTAATGATAGAGTGGGATTCACTTTCAATTTTGTTTTTTAACTGTTTTGAGATCAATTTCACATTCTCAGGGTTGTTCACATTAATCCAATAAGGATATTCCTGAAGCTTTCCATCAATTTTAAGAACAATTTGGATTTCAGGTTGTTCCCTTGTACCCTTTAAATAATATTTTCTTTTTGTATACAAGTTTTGAAGCGCAATTTGTCCTTTATGGTTTCCTTTTTTTACATTCATCATGTATCGTCCATTTTTTGAACCATCATCCAGTAGTTTAAAGATAAAGGCATGTTTCATTGGAATAACATCAACAAACTGATACTTTTTAAAAAGCGCAATGCCATTCAGCTTAATGGCATTCTTTTCACTCTTTAAATAAGGTAAAAAAGCATCACGATCTTCTGCAAAAAAATTAAACAAGAAAATTTGAAAATTTGTACGTGGAAAGCTTTCTAAACGAATGTTTTGTTCAATCAATTTGTTAATATACTGTGTGTCACTTATTTTTTTCCTCGTTACAGAGCTAAGCAACTCATGGGCACTACCTTCTGAAATAGCCAGTTGAAGTGTTCGTCCTAAATTAGGGTTACGAGAGATGGTGTTAATCGTGTTTCGCAACCCATGTTTAGCAAAAGATTCGCCCAAAAGCAAACTACGCAACTGTCCATCGGCAATAGGAAGAGGTGATTTATTGTCTAGCTTTGCAGGTACATCAAACGTCGTTTTTGTTTTTGCAGCAATTAAGCTAGGTTCTTCTGTTGCCCCATATTTAAACAAAGGATACAAGATCGTTCCCTTAATTTCCCCATCTTCATAATCATAACCAAAGGAGTTAACAATTTGGATTTCATCCACAATTTCCTGATTTGAACATCCTGTTAATGTTAGTAGAAGGAGTACTAAAATAGTGCCTAATTTTTTCATACGATCACTCATTTTCCTTATTCATTGTCTAGCTCGTTTTGTTTTTTAGGAGACTTCTTTTTAGAAGAATTTCCATCATATCGCTTTTTGGATAGAGTGCGCAAAAAGCTTGGGCGGTCGTCGAGTTTATTTAAAGCAGGGCGAATAAATGTATCTCCATAATCAGTTGGTCTAAAGGGATAAAACGGGACCAAATAAGGATTACCTAACGACTTTAGACGTAGCAGATGAGCAAGCATGAACATCATCCCCATGGTAATTCCAACAATTCCAAAGAATGCAGCGAAAAAAATGAATGGAAAACGTAAGAGACGAATTGTATTGGACATTTTAAAAATAGGTGTAGTAAAGGATGCAAGGGCTGTCAGGGATACAATAATTAATAGGACGTTACTTGTAAGAGAGGCTTCAACTGTTGCCTGTCCAATTACAATGCCTCCGACAATACCAAGTGTTTGCCCGACTTTAGATGGAAGCCTTGCACCTGCTTCCCTAAGAAGCTCGATGGTGATTTCTAGGAATAGAACTTCAACAACGGGTGGAAAAGGAACATTTGTCCTTGAAAAAATAATAGGACCAAGTAAATCTTTTGGAATCATTTCGTAATGATAGGTCACGACCGCTACATAAAGAGGAGTGGCAAAAATAGAGAAAAACACCCCGAAAATACGAATGATTCTCACAAACGATCCAACAATCCATGGAATGTAATAGTCTTCAGGTGAAATGAAAAAATCAAACAACGTGGCAGGCCCGATTATAGCATAAGGCGATCCACTACTAAAAACGACCACTTGTCCTCTTGTTAGAGAATACAAAACACGATCAAGACGTTCAGAAGTAAGCAAAGTTGGAAACGGTGTGCGAGAATAATCGTTGATAGCATGATCTAAAATAGAGCTATCAAAGATAATATCAAACTCAAAGTCATTTAATCGTTGCGTAACCGTTTCAATATAAGTAGGATTCGTTACATCTTCTAAGTATGCCACCACTACACGCGTTTGGGAGAGTGATCCGACTGTTAGCTCTTTCAGCACGAGTTTGTCAGAAACAACTTCTTTTCGCATTAAATATAAATTGATATCTAAATCTTCTACAAACCCCACCTTTGGTCCAATTACACTGAATTCATTATCGGTATCGTTCTCTTTCCGATATCCTGCGTCTGAATTTTGAACTTTAATTAAAGCGCCTTTTGGATCCTTTTTACGAATCTGAAAAAAGAGATAACCTTGTAAAATTTTTTCCTGAATTTCAGAGGGATCTGTTGAAATGCTAATGTCCTCAATTGGAATAAGATCTTTTAAATCTTCTAAATCCGTAATAGGTGCAATCGTTTCTTGAACTTTTAAGATAAACTGACGCTGCAAGCTTTCAATGTTAACTAGTGACTTAAAATAAGATACTAGGTAGTGATTGTCTTTTTGTCCGATTGACATATACAAAAAATCACTTGATTGACGAAAGTGTTCAATGATTTCCAATGTGTTTTTATCTGTTTTTGGCTTTTGTTCTGACGATCCTTTTGTTCGTTTGGAGCTGAAAAAATTTTTGAACATCTTGATCCCTCACCGCTTGTTTTATATTTAGTGGTAGTTTGTTCTTTTGCTTCCTTTTTATTCATAGCGGTTTGGACACAAAATTATCATTTGTTCTTCCACAGAGACATATGGTAGGTTAAGAAGAAGAAAAGAGAACGGAAATTCTTTTCGGACGGCACGTGAATAAAAAAGAGGCTGTTACCTTTGCATACAGCTCTCGACGTTACCAAAGAGATTAATGTATGTAGGCGGTGGATAATTACAGTATGGAACAGTGGATCTTTTCGTTTATTGAATTTTTCAAACAGTTTTCCTATTTCGGCATTATCTTTGCTCTCACGTTCGAATTTGTTCCCGCGGAGATTGTACTTCCGATGGCAGGATTTTGGGTATACGAGGGAGATATGAATTTATGGTTAACGGTTCTTGCTGGAACAATTGGTGGGGTGACCGGACCATTAACGCTCTATTTCATAGGGAGATGGGGAGGACGCCCGTTTCTTGAGAAGTACGGAAAGTATTTTTTTATAAAAGACAAGCAGCTAGATGCAGCTGATACGTTTTTCGCCCGTCATGGCGGAGCCGTTGCATTCACGGCCCGATTTTTACCAGGTGTTCGCACGCTGATTTCAATTCCATGTGGAATGGCGAAAATGAACGTCCTTGCGTTTAGTCTTTACACTTTTTTTGCCATGCTTCCTGTTACGTTTTTTTATGTGTACCTTGGCTACAAGCTCGGTCCGCATTGGGAAGATGTTGGAAAAATTATGGATCGATACACGCTTCCGATTGTCATTGGAATAATTATCCTCATCGTGATATATATATTAATTAAGCGAAAGAAAAGAAAAAGTCGCTATTCAGTCAAAGAGTTTTTGACTAAAAAGTGACAATTTTGCAAAAATGAGAAAGAAACAATTGACAGGTTTTACAGAATCTCATAAAATAAAGACAAGTAAATACGAATTTCTTCCTCAGTGAAGGGGAGTAGCGTCAGGGAAACCTGAAACAAAGTCGTCATTACATGAACATTGCGTTCATCGGCTTTGTTGGCATTTATCATGCTTAGCGAGACCTTTGCCATATTTGGCAAAGGTCTTTTTGCGTTTTCCCTTCCTTGCTGAGGTCGAATGAGTAACAAAAAATAGGAAGTGAGAGGAGACTAAACAGATGGAACTATCGTTGTTATTAGAATATGGATGGGTCTTACTGATTTTAGTAGCATTAGAGGGGATTTTGGCAGCAGACAATGCGCTAGTGATGGCAATTATGGTGAAACATCTACCGGATGACCAGCGTAAAAAAGCATTATTTTATGGATTAGCAGGTGCATTTGTTTTCCGTTTTGGTTCACTCTTTGCAATTTCGTACTTAGTGAACGTATGGCAAATGCAAGCAATTGGAGCGCTTTATTTACTCTTCATCTCGATCAATCACCTTATTAAGCACTACTTTAGAAAAGGAAACGAGGAAGAAAAGGAGTCCAAATCAAAATCGGGCTTCTGGGCTACCGTTATTAAAGTAGAGTTAGCGGATATCGCTTTTGCGGTAGATTCCATTCTTGCGGCTGTCGCTTTGGCTGTTACGTTACCAGAAACAGCACTTCCTAAAATCGGTGGATTAGACGGTGGACAATTTATCGTCATTTTCGCTGGAGGAATTATCGGGCTTGTCATTATGCGTTTTGCAGCAAACCTGTTCGTACAGGTATTGAAAAAACGTCCTGGTCTTGAGACTGCAGCCTTCTTAATCGTTGGCTGGGTTGGGGTCAAACTAGCGGTTCATACGTTGGCGCATCCAAGCCTAGGGTTTATTAGTCATCACTTCCCAGAATCAGGTTTATGGAAGGGGATTTTCTGGACGGTACTTCTCGGTATCGCTGTTGGAGGCTGGTTCTTTTCAAAAGAGAAGAAAGAAGCAGGAAACGATGAGTCCTCTGAAAATTCATACAAGAAAGCGAACAATAGCTAATGAACAATCATAGAGAGCTTCCTCTAAATAGAGGGAGTTCTCTCTTGTTAAGTGGCATAAATGGAGGGATATTTTAGGAGGTAATGTGCCGACAATATGTAAAATGTTTCGATACTTTTCTTTTTCGTAACAATCCTGGAACATGCGTAGCCAAACTGTAAGGGAGGAGTTATAATGATGGCTCGTGTTGGGGAAAGTTTTAGACTGCCCCCGAAATTTTGAGCATCGGAACGAAAGATGTAAAGGTAAAAGAGGTGAAACCATTGCTCAACGTGCTGTTTGGAGTCGGCCGACGAAAAACGTTAGAAGAAATGGCAGTTCAAATTCAAAAAGGTGACGGACAATTACAAAATGAGGTGATTGATCAGTATAAGCCTTTTATTGCGAAAACTGTCTCTAGCGTTTGTAAGAGATACATTCATGAAACAGATGATGAATTTAGCATTGGTCTCATCGCTTTTAACGAAGCTATTGAGAAATATACGAAAGAAAAAGGCAGTTCATTGTTATCGTTTGCGGAATTAATCATCAAAAGAAGGGTGATTGATTATATTCGCAAGGAAGTGCGAGTGCGATCTTGGCATTTCGATCTGAAGGAAGACATGGAAGAGGAAGGAGCTCAATCGAAGATAGAAGCTGATTTGTCCATCCATGCCTATCACAAATCCATTGAACAAGAACTGCGTCAGCAAGAAATTATTCAATTTCATGAAGTACTAAAAAAGTTTGGGATGAGTTTATCAGAAATTGTCGAACAGTCTCCCAAGCATTATGATGCCCGTATTAATGCCATCGAGGTTGCTCAATATATTGTGAATCAAGAGGAAGTTTGTGAACAGCTATTTAAAAAAAAGCAAATTCCGATTCGTCAAATTGAGCGTCACGTGAAGGTTAGTCGCAAAACGATTGAACGCAATCGAAAGTATATTATTGCGATGGCCATTGTGTTAACAGGTGACTATATCTATTTGAAAGATTACTTAAAAGGGGTGCTCAATCATTGAAAAAAGGCATTATTATGGAGATACAGCCTGATTATGTCACAATGTTAACCCCGGATGGCGAGTTCGTAAAAGCACGATATAAAAAGCGTCACTACGTAATAGGAGAAGAAGTAGAAGGTCATGAGGTTTTTATTGAAGCGACAACAGAGAAAAAGAAACGTCGCACAAAACTAGCTCTCGTGCCGCTTTTTGTAGCAGCGCTGTTGCTTCTATCATTCATTCCGTATTATTCGCAAAACCAGGTATATGCTTACATGTCCATTGACATTAATCCTAGTCTTGAATTAGAACTGAATCGTCATATGAATGTGACCGATATACATGCGTATAACAAAGAGGGAAAGACAATCATAAAAAAATTGCCTAAATGGAAGAAACGGCCTGTTCATGAAGTGACGACCAATATTATTACGCTTAGCCAAAAAGAGGGGTACTTGCAGAAAAAACACGAAATCTATATCGCGACGGCTTTAAAGCGAAAGAACGTACACGCTTATAAAAAGAAGCTACAGGAACAGGTTCAAACCATTACCACTGAATGGACAACAGATGACGTGCGTGTTACGGCAAAAGAAACTTCCTACGATACGAGGGAAAAGGCTGAAAAGCAGGGCGTGTCAACAGGATCATATCTGCGGGCACAGCCTGCTGAAAGGTCAAATGAGCAGGAAGCAGAGATGAAATTGTCTGTGCCGTCTAGTGAGAAGGTTCAGGATGAAAAAAGGGAGTCAAGCTCGGTAGAATTATCGGAGACAGAGGATACGGATCGAAAAACGGATGCGGATGAACATGCGAAAAAACAAAAAGAAAAGCAAGATCAGCCGCCAAAGCCAGCGTATCCTCCAAAAGAAAGCACAAAACTAGAAAATGAAAAATGGCTAGAGAAAGAAAAAGAAAAAAATGAACAAACTAAACAAGAAAAACTAAAAGAACAACCCGACAGAGACAACAAAAATCAACCAGTACCACCTAAAGAAGAGAGAGAAAAACCAGCTTCTGCTGAAAAAGAGAAAAATAATCATGAGAAAGATTCGAAGCATTCCAACGAGGAGGAATCATCGACTCCCCCTGATGAGGTGGAGCATGAGAAGCCAAATGACTCCACGCATGAGGAAGAACCACCGAAAAAGGTTCATAAATCAGCCGTTCCTCCGTCAGTTGAGGAAAATGCTGATGAGGAGACAATAGATGAAGAGTCCCCCTCGTCAAATGAAGAATTAAATGAGACACCATCTCAACCATAATAAAAAAACAGCCGGTGTGAATTGCGCTCACACCGGCTGTTTTTATTTTATTGCTCGACCGTATATTTTTGCGTCTGTGCAGTTGTTTTACGGAAGAAGTATAGAATAAGAAGTGCTACTACAAGCAGAGAAGAATAAGCATACATCATATGAAATGTTGTGTGGCTCACAATGCTTCCTAAAACAAGAGAGCCAAGCGCCACTCCTAAATCCATAAAGCTAAGCGTCATTGCATTTGCTGTTGGACGTTTGTCTACTTCAACGCGGCTAACTGCCCAAGCTTGGAATGTTGGCTGCATAATACCATAAGCAACGCCGTATAAAATCGCTGCTAAAATAAACATGGGCATGCTGTACGTATTTGATAGAAGAACCAATCCAATAATTCCGCACAGTGCACCGGGATACACGAGGTACTTATGTCCGAAGCGATCATAGATGCGACCAGTGAACGGACGAATGACGACCATAATGACCGCATTAATGAGGAAGAACAGAGATACGTGGCTTCCTAAGCTTGCTTCTTTACCAAGTCCATCGATAAAGTTAATAATACCTGCAAAACCGAAGTAAAACAGCATCACTAAAAAGACGGGTAATAGCGCACGAGAATCAAACGCGTAATGAAGAAGCGATGGCTTTTTCTCGGTTCCTTTCGGAGGCGTGTAGGACAATTTTAGATTTTTCACCGTAATAGCGAACACAAACGATAGAGCCATTAAGATCACAGACGAGATAATCATGATATTAAAGGAGAACGAATGTAACAAAGATAGTGCCACCATCGGTCCAAGCGTGGTACCAAGACTTGTTGCCATCCCAAAGTACCCGATTCCTTCACCAAGACGATTACCAGGAATACGATTTGTCGCCATCGTCGCTAAAATCGTTGTGTTAATTCCAAAACCAATTCCTTGAATAATGCGTAGTGGAATTAAAATTAAGAGTGCTGACTGATTATAGCTAAGAACGAGTGTCACGGTCATCACAGCGAAAACGATTAACAGCGTTCGTTTCATGTTCATTTTATGAAGTAATGCTCCCATAAATGGCCGCGTGATAATGGCCGCAATCATAAATGCTGTTGTCATAATGCCGGCCTTCGCCGTATCATGCTGAATGCCTGCAATGTACACAGGGAATCCAGCTGTTAACATTTGGACACAAATGAAAAAGATAAATGTTGTGAGGACGATCATCGTAAATGGAACGGTCCAAAGTTTTGTTTCTTTCATTATTCCGCCTTCTTTCTGTCTGAATGTATGATGTAAAAGGGGCGTCTTCACCTACGAAAAAATAAAATGACACTCAGGATGATTACTGAGTGCACAGGAAAAATTACTTTTCAGCTGTCAGATGTTGAATGTTTTTTTCTAACTGATTCATCACCTTTTGATAAATGGCAAGCTGATCCGCCTCAATGCCCTCAATGACCTCTGTAAATACCCGTTCCACAAAAGGAAAAAGCTCGTCTTTTAACGAAATACCCTTTTCTGTAATTTCAATTAAGAACGAGCGGCGATCCTCAGGATTCGGCAGGCGCTGAATAAGTGAACGCTTCTCCAACAAATCCAAAATTTTCGTTAGCGTTGCATGATCTTTCATTGATTTTTCCGCTAGCTGCTTTTGCGTTAACAGCACTTGCTTTTCCAAGCGCTTCAATACGCCCCACTGTTCGATCGTAATTTCAAAGGGCTTTAATGATAAAGTTAAAAACTGGCTTAGCTGTCGACTTGTTCGTACAGTAAGAAATCCTACCTCTTCATCTAATGATTTCATGGTAAACCTCCCGAATAACTTCCTTGTTAACAATATCACATAAAATTGTTTGTGTAAATATAGTTTGTATACAAACTATATTAGTGTGGGGTGAGAGAGGAGGGGAGTGATCGATTGAATCCGGAAAATGGTTGATAAGGAGGGGGAAGTGATCGATAAAAACGAAAAACTAATCGATAGACGAGCAAAACTAATCGATAGGCGGAGAAAAGTGCACGATAGACTGGTGAAAGTGCACGATAAGATGATACAGCGGTGAAAATGATCGATAAAAACGAAAAACCGATCGATAGACGAGCAAAACTAATCGATAGGCGGAGAAAAGTGATCGATAGAACGGTGAAAGTGCACGATAAGATGATACAGCGGTGAAAATGATCGATAAAAACGAAAAACCAATCGATAGAAGAGCAAAACTAATCCATAGACCGAGAGAACTAATCGATAGACCGGTGAAAGCAACCGATAGCGATATAAATAAACAGCGTGGAGACCCAGAGGGGGGAGTTCTGTTCACAAGCAAAAGGTGCTCGTAGGAGCACCTTTTTAGCCATATGATATAAAGTTTATAAATTATTTTTGTTGCCCGTTGAATTGTGATTGAGCTTGTTGAACAAGACGTTTTGTGATTTCTCCGCCTACAGAACCGTTGCTGCGAGCAGACGTTTCAGAACCAAGAGTTACACCAAATTCTTGAGCGATTTCGTATTTGTACTGATCTAAGAAGCTTTCTACGCCAGGTACAAGAAGTTTGTTGTTGCGTGCCATTGTGATTTCCCTCCTTTTTGTTTTGAGTACAACGAGTAAGTAACTCGTTGTTAAAGATAGTATTGCTTGTGTGGAGGAAATCATGCTGGTAATGGTATGTAGAAGAAGCGGATATTGGGTGCGCTTCCTATTTACTAAAAAATAAAACGCCGCTGCCTAAAAAGGCGAGCGGCGAAACGTCTTATTTTACAAGCGAATAAGGCTCTAGTGAATCTAAAAATGATTTTTGGAAGCTTTTTAATTGTTCCATATATTTATCTGTTAATTGTTGGAATTCATCGCGCGTTTTGTGTTGTTCGCTAAGAAGCTGACTTACTACTTGCTCATATTGCTTTTGTGCTTGTTGTACAAGAGCATAATTTGTTTTGCTTTGACTTAACGTCACGTCTTGAAGCTTTTGAAGTGCTTCGTGCGCGCGATTTGACCATTCTTCGTATGAATTTGCCACAGCGTCTCCAGCCGTTTTGCGAATGGATTCGACCGTTTTTACTTGTACTTCTTTTGCGTCTTCTTTCCATTTGTCATCTACTTCTTGAAGCTGTTCAAACGTTGTAGCGAAAAGTTCCTTTTGTTGTTCAAGCGCTTGTTTCGTCCAGCTTTCCAATTGCTTGTTGCTTTCATATACGTGATTTAACCCTTTTGACCATTGTTCCCATACTGCGTCGATCATTGAGTGATAATTAACAGTTGCCATCATTCATTCCTCCTAAAAAGTTGGTTGTACAATAAAGTAAAACGAAACGTTGTGAGGTAATAGCTTATGATGTGGGTCTAACATTTCTCATATTGGCACGCAACATTCGTTGCGAAAATCCCTTATTCGTGGCTCTTTGATTCGTCCTTCTTCGTGCCGAATGGAAACAGCATGTCTGTATATAAAGAAAAAAAGGAATTTAACATCGTTTGATATTGTTCAAGAGATCCAGCCCATAGCTCCAAGTATTGTTCCCCGGCTTTTGTTAGGGAATAGATACGTCGGGCAGGTCCATCAGCGGTTGTATCCCATTCAGATGCGATGAGATCATCTTTTTCTAGCTGTCGTAGCGTGCGATAGACATTCCCCTGATCGACGGAAGTAAACCCAAAGCTCATCAGCTGTTGAATGAGTTTATAACCGTGAAGATTCCAACCTCGTAAGCTCAGAAGTAAAAATGGAATCATAAAATTCTTAGGTGCGCCGCTCATTGTTTTTTCTGCTGCGTTTTTCGCTTCTTGTTTCTTTGTCATTGGAATGCCTCCTTTCAAAAAATCTATATGTGTAAATTACACCTATATGAATAATTTGTCAACCCTTTCCGCTTAACCCATAAATAAGGTGATAAAAGGAGGAGGGACAAACGTCACGAAATCTAAAATTCGACAAAATTAGTCGTCTTTTATCGAAAAATATTAAAAATTTTGAATTGTTTATTAAGCCTTGCACTCTTATAATAAGACATGTGGTTCATTCATAAACGTCAAATGTTAGAAAATGGTGCGCAATACTGGGTACCGGTGAATGATGAAAAGGGCAACGTCATCGATCGCTCTTGAGTAAAGGTTTACTCGATAAGAGCAAAAAAAGTGAGTGTATCAAACGAAAAGGGAGATGGAACAGTTGGACCAACAAAACGTATTTGATCCATTTTTAGCTTGGAAAGACATGTATGACAAGACGGAATCTTACTGGGGAAAAGTAATCGGTGAGAATATGAACCGTGAAGAATTCTCGCAGTGGATGGGTAAAGTGCTGAATATGAATCTTCAATATCAGCAGGTAGTCAACGAGACGACCACTCGTTACTTTGGTCAACTTAATATCCCGAGTAAGGATGATATTTCAAACGTTGCAAGCCTTGTTGTAAATGTCGAAGAAAAAGTAGAAGAATTAGAAGATCGTTTTGATGTGCTAGAAGATGCGACAAGTGCAAATGCGAATCTGAAAAAGGAATTTACTAAGTTAAAAAGTGATGTAAAATCTGTAGAAAAGAAAGTAGACCGAGTCCTCACCCTACTTGAAAATCAAGAAAAACTCCAAATAAAGCTTCAAGAACAGCTCCAAGCTCAACTTCAAGAGCAAATAAGGGAATATAGCCAGCAGCTTCAGGCGCAGCTAGAAGATCTTCAGGAACAAAGCGAAGCAGCGGTATCTTCAGAGCCCGTAAATAAATAACGATCTATTTATAGCTTATCTTCATACACTAACTATTTTAAGAATTAAGGGGAGAATTGAATATGACGACAGCATTAGCAGGTAAAGTAGCGATTATTACAGGTGGATCTAAAGGAATCGGATCGGCTATTACGAGAGAGTTAGCGTCAAATGGCGTAAAAGTAGTAGTGAACTATAATCAAAGCAAAGAATCTGCTGAGGCCATCGTAAATGAAATTAAAGCAAATGGCGGAGAAGCTTTAGCGGTTCAAGCTGACGTTTCCTATTGCGATCAAGCGGAACGTCTTGTAGAAGAAACGAAAAAACAATTTGGTCAGCTTGATATTCTTGTTAATAATGCAGGGATTACGCGCGACCGCTCGTTTAAGAAGTTAGGCGAAGAAGATTGGAAAAAAGTAATTGATGTGAACTTAAATAGCGTCTATAACACGACAACAGCAGCGCTAAGTCACTTATTAGAGGCAGAAGCAGGACGCGTCGTTAATATTTCTTCGATCATCGGCCAAGCAGGTGGGTTTGGTCAAACAAACTATGCAGCTGCCAAAGCAGGACTGATTGGTTTTACAAAATCTCTTGCCCTTGAGCTTGCAAGAACAGGCGTTACCGTGAATGCCATTTGCCCAGGCTTTATTGAAACGGAAATGGTGATGGCGATTCCGGAAAATGTGCGTGAACAAATCGTTGCCAAAATTCCTGCGCGCAGGTTTGGTCACGCGGAAGAAATTGCCCGCGGCGTTCTGTTTTTATGTCAAGACGGTTCCTACATCACCGGTCAACAACTAAACATTAACGGCGGTTTATACATGTAATCTAGTTAAGATTGTGAACTATTTTACGTACTTTATCCAATTATTAGCCCTGACGCATGTCGGGGCTAAAGCGTTGCGTCAGTCCAAGCATACTCATACTAATCGAAAGGTTGTGGAAGAAATGGCGACATCCTATATAAAAGAGTGGGAAAAGTTATTGGAAGCAATGCCAACCGAATACAAACAATCAGCAGGTCGCTTTAAGCGTGCCCTTGACATTATTACAGAGGAATCAGAACCGGAAGTGGGATTATCCCCTAAAGAAGTCATTTGGAAAAAGAACAAAGCAAAGCTTTATCGCTATATACCGAAACAAGAGAAGCTTCATAAAACACCGATTCTACTTGTGTATGCACTCATTAATAAGCCGTACATTTTAGATTTAACACCTGGTAATAGTCTCGTTGAATATCTCGTTGATCGAGGGTTTGACGTCTATCTACTAGATTGGGGAACACCTGGACTTGAAGATCAGGACATGATGCTTGATGATTATATTTTAGACTACATTCCGCGTGCGTTTAAAAAGGTGCTTCGTTACTCAGGTGCAACGGACTTATCGGTTCTTGGCTATTGCATGGGCGGAACGATGACATCGATCTTTGCTTCCTTGCATGATGACCTTCCAATTCGAAACTTAATTTTTATGACGAGCCCATTTGATTTTACTGAAACGGGTCTGTACGGCACGTTTTTAGATGAGCGCTACTTCAACCTTGATAAAGTTGTGGACACGCTAGGGAATGTCCCGCCCGATATGATTGATTTTGGCAATAAGATGTTAAAGCCAATCACTAATTTTTACGGTCCATACGTAAGCTTAGTGGATCGCTCAGAAAATCAGCGTTTCGTGGAAAGCTGGAAGCTCATGCAAAAATGGGTAGGAGACGGCATTCCATTTCCAGGTGCTGCTTATAGACAGTGGATTCGCGAATTCTACCAGGAAAATAAGCTGATCAAAGGTGAACTTGAAATTCGTGGTCGAAAAGTGGACCTTTCTAACATTAAGGTAAGCGTGCTGAATATCGCGGCAAGCCGTGATCATATTGCGATGCCTGATCAAGTGAAGGCTCTCATGGACGCGATTTCAAGTAAAGATAAAGAATTTAAGCTTCTTCAAACCGGACACGTTTCGGTTGTGTTTGGACCAAAAGCTGTGAAGGAAACGTACCCTTCAATCGGCAATTGGCTTGAAAAGCGTTCAAAATAAGCAAAAAGCACGGTCTCTAGAGGGAGACGGTGCTTTTTTGTTTCGTATATTCATAGGCCTCGATAAGTAAATCGACGATGTGAACGGCTCGCATACGATGTGCGACACCTTCTCGTTCGATACCAAGCTTCATCTGCAACAAGCAACCGGGGTTCGCCGTCACGATCGTTTCTGCTTGAACGGCTTCGACGTTTTCCATTTTGTGATCTAAAATTTGCATCGACATGTCTGATTCCACAATATTGTAAATGCCCGCTGATCCACAGCAACGGTCAGCATTTTTCATCTCTCGGAACTCAATCCCTTTAATCCCTTTTAATAGAGTTCTTGGTTCGCCAAATGTTCGCATCACGTTTCGTAAATGGCAGGAATCCTGATACGTGACAACCTGATAGGGAAGTTCTAGCTGCTGTTCGAAAAAGCGTAGCTCAACTAAAATCGACGAAATATCTTTTAGCTTTCCTTTAAACGCCTGTGCTCGCTCTTTCCAAGATAGGTCGTCTTTTAGGAGATGATCGTAGTCAATCAAAAACCCCCCGCATCCACCTGCATTCGTAATGATAAAATCTACTTCTAGCGATTCAAATGCTTCAATATTTCGCTTAGCAAGCTCTTTCGCCTTGGCTTTTTCACCGCTATGTCCATGCAGTGCTCCGCAGCAAGCCTGCTCTTTTGGAATAACAATTTCACAGCCAGCCAGCTGAAGCAACTTTAAGGTTGCGTTATTTGTATCTAGAAACATCGTATCCATTAAGCATCCCGAGAAAAAAGCCACCCGTTTTTTGACGGGACCCTCTGCGAGAAGGTGCTGAGGCCGGTTTTTCATCTCTTTTCGCGTTGGAACAGTAGGAAGCACTTTTTCCATCGTCGCGAGATTAGGAGGAAGTAAATTTAATACACCGCTTTTACGGGCCAGGCTCTGAAGACCGGATCGCTGATAAAAGCCAAGAAGTCCTGTCAGATTTTGCATTCGTCCCTGATGGGGAAACAGACCATTAAATGCAATATTTCGTGCAGTTTTGACCGAAAAAGAGTGTTTTTTGTTTTGGTTAATAATGTCGCGCGCATCCTCAAGCAAATGTCCATAGTTCACGCCAGATGGACAGACTGGTTCACAAGCACGGCAACCGAGACAAAGGTTTAGTGAACGCTCTACGTCTTCATCAGGCTCAATGATTCCATCTACAACGGCCTTCATCAATGCAATACGGCCACGAGGCGAATGCGATTCCTTATAGCCTGATTCAACGTAGGTCGGACAAGCGGGAAGGCAGAATCCGCAGCGCATACAGTTCAGTAACTCATCTTCGTTCATTTGTTCTTTAAACTGCTGCTGAATGACTTTTCGTTCCTCTGCTGTTGTCATGACGTCACCACCACTCGTTTTCGTTCATTTTTGGCGAAAATTTTCCCAGGATTCATGATGTTATATGGATCAAAGGATTGCTTAATGGCCTGCATCGCTGCAATTCCCTCTTTGCCTAGCTTTAGTTCTAAATAGGGAGCTTTCATTTCGCCCACACCGTGTTCACCTGTAATGGTACCACCAAGCTCGATCGACTTTTCGAAGATTTCGGCAAAAGCCTGCTCAACTCGGTGGATCTCCTCTTGATCTCGTACGTCTGTTGGACAAGTAGGATGAAGGTTGCCGTCACCTGCATGACCGAACGTACAAATTTTCACATCGTACTTTTCGGCAATGTCGCTGATGGCCTGCACCATTTTAGCGATTTCAGAGCGCGGGACCGTTGCATCTTCTAATATCGTTGTAGGCTTTAGACGAGCTAAAGCAGATAGCGCTGAACGTCTTGCTGTGCGAAGCGCCTCAGCGTGTTCATCAGACTGTGCGACTTCAACAGAAACGGCATGTTCTGATTTGCACAACTCCGCAATTTTTTGAATATCACGCTCTACTACTTGGAGGGGACCATCTTGTTCAATTAAGAGCACGGCTTTTACGTTAGTCGGAAGTCCAATCCGGGCGAAATCCTCTACGACAACAAGGGTTGGCTGATCTAAAAATTCAAGCGTGGTTGGAATGATTTTATTCGCAATAATGGTTGAGACCGATTTAGCAGCCGCTTCAATATCTTGATACAGCGCAAGGATCGTTTTTTTCGTTTCAGGCATGGGAATGAGTTTTAGCGTCGCTTCTGTGATGACACCTAACGTACCTTCTGATCCAATGAATAAACGGGTTAAGTCATAACCAGCGACGTCTTTTGCGAGTTTGCCACCGGTGCGAATGATGTCGCCATTCGGAAGAACAATCTCAAGTCCAATTACGTAGTCCCTCGTAACGCCGTACTTTAATCCACGAAGACCACCGGAATTTTCGTTGATGTTTCCACCAATCGTCGAAATCTTCATTGAGCTTGGATCAGGTGGGTAAAACAGTCCTTTTGCTTCAACCGCTTCAATCATCTCGAGTGTGATGACGCCTGGCTGTAGCGTTACCGTTAGGTTTTCTTCATCAATCTCAAGTATTTGTTGCATATGCTTAAACAGCATGACGATACCACCTTGTGTCGGGCATGTTCCTGCACAAAGATTGGTTCCAGATCCGCGCGGAACGATCGGCACACGATGCTCAGAGCAAATCTTTAAAATGTCCGATACATCTTTTGTATGACGAGGACTAATCACCGCATCAGGCATTGACTGAAACTGTGGTGTAGCATCATAAGAATAGACGAGGCGTTCTGCGGGTGAGTCCTCATAATTTTCTAGTCCTACAATGTTAATAAGCGTTGCACGAACGTGTTCAGAAATCATTCTGTTCCCCTGCCTTTAGCACGAATTTTATGTATGAATACTTCTATCCTATAATATTCGACCCCTGCTCTCTATAGACGATCATCTAAAATAGAGCGTTATCATTCTTTGTTTTTTAGATGATCATCTAAAAAATGAAAAGCTAAATAAAACGTAACGATGTCTGATGTCCGCTTTAAGTCGATGGAGGCAAGTTCTTCAATTTTTTTCATACGGTAATGAAGCGTATTAATATGAATGTGAAGGGCCTGAGCTGTTTGTTTTAATGCCATATTATGCTGAAGAAGTGCCCGACCTGTTTCTAACAGGTCCTCGTAATTTTCGAGCGCATGAAGCACACGATGTGAAAAATCTCGTTTCGTTTCTTTCGAAATGTTTTCTAAGCACATTTCAAGTCGAAGGTCGTGATCAAACGCAATCGGATGCTCGCTTGTGGTAACTGAAAGGGCACGGTTACTTTGCTCATAGGAGGTTCGTAAATGGTGAGGAGACACTTGTTGCCCAACACCAATTCGAATTGAAGAACCCCACGTGCCGTCCAAATAAGCGCGCCACTCATCGAGAGTTTCTTTTATATCTCGTTGAGGGTGGACGGCATGAATGATTAAAAGACGATCGGCGCCCCACGGAATAAATAAATCTTCTTCGTGATGCCATAGGTGCTGCAGTTGCCAAATATCTGCGTGTGTAAGTGAATGGTGAGGAGGAAGAGCCATTAATAATACCTGTCTTGTAGTCGTTAAATCGACATTCAAAATACGCGCCCGTTCTAAAAAGGGCGCAGACCATTCACGAAGTTGCATCCAGTCAAACACGAAGGATTCGAGCATGCGTAAGTGCCACTGCGTTTGCTCCGTGTAATAGGTATCTTGAATTAATAGCTCGGTCATTTTTCGTAGAAGTTCCCCGTAGTTCGAAATTTCAGCAGGATTTCCCGTAATACCAATCACACCAATGACTTCCTGAGATAAAAAAAGGGGAAGGTTAATTCCAGGCTTTACTCCTCGTAAAGTATGCTGATCGTTTTCTGTGATAACGATTGTTTGACGTTCTTCAATACTTCGAAGTGCGCCTTCGTGGAACTGACCGATTCGATTTTCGTCCGTCCCGGCGATAATGTGACCGTGCAAGTCGACAATAATGATGTCCTCTTTTAACAGCTTTTTCACTTCAAGAATAATTTTATGTGCTAATGATGGTAGTAAAAGCATGTCGCATTTCTCCCTATCCACTATGTTTCTTTTTAGTATAGCAAATAAGAATTTGGAACGGAGAAAGGGCGTTGTGTTTTCATAAGTAAAAAAGGGTTTTTTTGTGAAAACTATTTAAAACAATGTGAAAATATGATAAGACTTAATGATGTAGAAAAAAGGTTATCAACTATAAATTTAGCACCCTGACCAATGGTTTCAACGTGTTTAAAGGCTCATAAAAACATGCTTACATATGAAAACAGAAAAGGAAAGGGGAATATCCATCTTAATCACTGTGTGAATCGGGTAGATAAAAAAGGCGGATTTATAGACTAGAAAGGAATTATTTCATGCCAGTTGTTATACGTTCAGGACTAAAAAAATTTTCATCGGCCCAAATTATTGTCAGCTTTTACATCATTGCTGTCACGGTGTCGGTGATCTTAATTAGCTTACCAGTTGCTCATAAGCAAGGGGTTCACTTATCCTTTATGGATTCTCTTTTTACAGCCGTGAGCGCGGTCAGCGTAACGGGTCTTTCCACGATTTCAATTAAGGATACGTTCAGCGTTCCTGGAATTTTTATTCTTATTTTTGTCCTTCAATTTGGTGGGATCGGCATTATGACTCTCAGTACGTTCATTTGGCTGCTGATCGGTAAAAAGATTGGTCTACAAGAGCGACGTCTTATTATGACAGATCAAAATCAATCCAATTTATCAGGACTCGTCAACCTGATTCGTAACATTTTAATCATTATTTTAGGAATTGAAATTATCGGAGCTGTTGTGCTAGGCGTTTATTTTATGAATTATTATCCAACATGGGAAGAAGCGTTTTTACAAGGCTTTTTTGCTTCTGTAAGTGCGACGACAAATGCGGGGTTTGATATTACAGGACAATCGCTCATTCCATACGCGGATGATTATTTTGTTCAGAGCGTCAATATTTTGCTTTTAACGTTAGGAGCGATTGGCTTTCCGGTATTGATTGAACTGAAGCAGTTTTTCTTTAATTTAAAAGAAAAACGAAAATTCCACTTTACGCTAAACACAAAAATTACAACTTCCACGTTTGGAATTATTTTCGCTTTAGGCACGATCATCATTTTCTTTTTAGAATATCAACACTTCTTTAAAGGCAAAACGTTTCTCGCTAGCTTTTTTTATGCGCTGTTTCATTCGGCGACAACGAAAAGTGGCGGTTTAGCCACAATGGATGTGAGTGATTTTACTCCGGCAACTCTTCTATTTCTCTGCCTGTTAATGTTCATTGGAGCTTCTCCTAGTTCTGTCGGTGGGGGGATTCGAACAACGACCCTCGCACTTAACTTGCTGTTTCTTTATCATTATGCACGAGGAAGAAAGCATATCCGCGTCTTTAAACGCGAGATTTTAGATGAAGATGTAAGAAAGTCACTTGTTGTAACGATGATGGCGATGGTACTGTGTTTTACCGCATCGCTCATATTAATGACGACGGAACCTTTTTCACCTCTTGAAATCGTGTTTGAGGTGTGTTCGGCGTTTGGAACGACCGGCCTTTCAATGGGGATCACAGCTGATTTGAGCGTAGTGGGGAAGTTTGTCATTATGGTGCTGATGTTTATTGGTCGAATTGGCATTTTGTCGTTTATCTTCATTATTAGTGGAAAAACAGCTCCGCCTAATTATCACTATCCAAAAGAGCGTGTCATTATCGGATAGCATGAAAAAGCCCTGCTTAATCTCAGCAGGGCTTTTTTGGGGTGCTGTTTATTAGTCGATAGGATCTTTGGATTTCCCGTACTTAATGACTTCATATATCGCAAGACCGTCACTCGGGTTTCCAGCGCCGTTTTTGAACGGAAGCATGGAAAAGAAAATGAAGTACACTGAAAAATAAACGAACTGATAAAAGAAAATATTTGCAGGCAGTATACCTTTGTATATCATCGAATTGACCATAAGGATGGCGATTAAGTTAAATACACTTCCTGCTAAATAAATCAGAATGCGGGCAAATTTTGTATCGTATTTTAGATTTCCGTGCTGACACCACGCTTCCATAAAATAAAAGCTTTTGACCTCACATGGTCCGAGTTTTAAAAGGGTATTTCCGACGCCTAAAACAAAGCGGATTTTCGCACCAAAGATGCGCGCAACTAGTATGTGACCTAGCTCGTGGATAATCGTCACGATTGGTAATGTGAGAAAAAAAGCAAGGAAAAAGGTCCAAATATCATCAAGCCCAAACAAGAGAATCCCTCCTAGATGTTATGGTATGTATGTTTTAATGGTTATTCATGATGTGGAGATGAGGTTTATCTGATGTCTATTTGAGTAGTACCCTGTGTATAGGTGCTATAACATGTTTTGAAGAGGTTTTTTCTTTGTCTGTTAAAAAGTCAATGTGTTGTTAATATTTAACCGTTATGAATTCGGGAAGAAGAGGCTATTCTAAGTAGTGAGCAACACGCTCACAAAGAGGACAGGGGGATGATCGCGTTGGCAAAACGTAAAGTAGCACATGATCCTGCGAAGAAAAATAATCAAACACCTAAAGAAAGCATGCCTGATACGGAATTTTCTGTTGAGTATGGCGGGGAAGATCGCTTTAAAGCAGCAAACCGTAACTCAAAAAAGAGCCGTCAGGGGAGATAATATATGATGAAGAAAAATCATCCAAGTCAGAAAGAAAAGACGAAGAATCTGTTTCAAGAGGAGTTTGGGAGTGAAATGGGCGATTTTAACGCTCATCAAGCTTATCAACCAGAAGCAGAATCACAAGCAAAAAAACGCTGTAAAAAATAACATGCTGTGCTAGAGTGCCTTATTCTACACAGGGTTGTTTCCGATAAAAGTGCATTTGATCTGATTGCGAGGTCCTTTGCACGTAAGCAATGGAATACCAATCAATAAAGAGAAAATGCATGAAAAAATCCCTCGCAGAATCGCCTGTGAGGGATTTTTCTTATTAGCTAGCTTTTTTAAGAGTAGTGTGTTCTTTCTTTTTACCGAAGTGATAAAACAACAGCCCTAAGCCGCTAAATACAACCGGTCCAATAATAAGCGGCGCATACTCTGTCCATGTTGTTGTAGAAGAAGGAATTAGCGTCAGAACAATTGTACCGATAACGGATAAAAGTCCAACTCCTGCAATAATATACGCAACGACATTATGCTTAATTTTAAACGGACGAACACTTTTTCGATCCGTGATGCGCAGTTTTAAATAGGCGCTAATTAAAAAGATATACGGAATGAAAAAGGCAAGTGTCGCCATTAATACTAGCATATTTAACGCTGCAGAAATCGTTGGGATAAAGCTTGAAAGAATCAAAATGGCTGTTACGCCACCCGCTTGCCAAAGAATAAGGTTCGTTGGCATATTCGCTTTATTTAACTTTGTTAAAGAGGCAGGTAAAATATTCTTTCCGCTTTCTCGAATCATGACGCTTGGATTAATAATTAGGAACGATAGTGATCCACCTACTGACAATACAAAGCAAATACCAAGTATTTGCCCTAAGTTAAACGGTAAGTGAAATTGCTTTGTAACCGTGTCTGCAAATACATAAAGAGCCGTTGCGGTTTGATCAGGTGTAATATTCACCACAAATTGGAATGCAACTGTTGCTAAAATATAAACGGCACCAATTAAGATCGAAGCTGTTAAAATCGCTTTTGGAAACGTCTTTTGCGGATTACGCACATCGTTTGCGATTGTTCCGAGCATTTCCATTCCTGAAAAAGCAAACATTAAGCTAGATAAAAACATAATTGTATCAAGTGATAAATTGTTTGGCGCAATACTTTTCGCTGTAAATTCTGTTGCGGAGTGGTGTCCTGTAAACATACTCGCAAATCCAAAGCCAAAAATCAGTAGTGCAGGCACTAATACGCCAAGCGGTGCCCCGATTGAGGCAAGCTTTTCACTCATTTTTGTCCCTCGTAGCGTTAGAGCCGTGACGAATAAGAAAATACCAATCGAAATGGATGTGGTCATCCACGTATGATCCAAAATTTGTGGCTGACGAATCGCATACGCGACGTTTACTGTAATCCCAATTAAAAGAGAAGGATAGTACGTAAAATTGGCGACCCAGAAAAACCACCCGCACAAAAAGCTCGCTCGCTCACCGAACGCACGCTTCACCCAGGAAGCGAGTCCCCCTTGATCAGGGTACGTCGTTGAAAGCTCTGATACCATTAAGCTAATTGGAATAAAGTATAAACATGCGGCAATAATCCAAAAGACAATGGCCGAAGGCCCAATTGTAGAGGCAAAGGGAATATTTTTAAGTCCTAATATTGAATTGATGCTCAAAAGGGAAAGCCCCATTACACCAAGTTTTTTGTTATTCATTGCTGTCACCATCCTCGTGTGTCCAAAGTTCCATGAGTTATCATGTCATAAACATTCAAATCTGTGACTAATCATACATCAAAAAGTATAAACAACCAATATGTTTTATTAAAATAACATTTTTAAATATTTTCTGACTCTTATTGAAACGGGGAGACCGATAAAAAAGGCAACCTCTGAGAGAGATTGCCTTCGTTTATCTTTCCTTAGTTAAGAACGGGTACCGTAAAGGAAGAGAGCGGTTTTGAGTATAGTTTGGTTCTGTTTTCACGCTGATCAAAAAATACAAGAAGCAGCGATGGTTTAGAAATAATGTCGCCTGTTTCTTTGTAGACTTCATAGTCAAAAGGCAGAATTTCAAGAAGCGTATGCTTATACAATTCTTTTTCTGATAACTCTTCTGCTACAAAGGCTTCACCCATTACGCTTGCATCTGCTGAGATTTGGCGATAATAGTGTGAGCGAATAGGCTTGTCTGTTAAGTCATTCCACCATGGCTTACGTGGTTTGAACTTTTGTTTTTGTAGATAATCAAGCTTCATGAATCCAGAGATAATGTGATGATCACTGAAACCTTCCGTAAGTAAATATTCATCCAAGCGTTTAAAGAGATCTTCTAGCTGATGACCAATACGTGACCAGCCCTGCTCGTCCCAATACGTGCCAAAGCCTTGGAAAAAGTCGAACGGCGTTTCATACACATGCTTGACTAAGAATTCAATCGTATGATCCACGCGATGATCGTTCCAGTACTTCTCCAAAATGTCTTCAACCTGTTTAATACGAATAACATCTTCGAATGAAAGGACGTTATTTCGAAGAATTTCGTACGGTGAGTGATCCATGTATACGTAGTCGTGCTGATCAGCACGAAGGCGCAGTCCTGTTCCACGAAGCATTTTTAAGAAGCCAAGCTGCAACTCTTCAGGACGGAGCGCGAACACGTCGTTAAACGTATTTTTAAAGGATGCATAATCTTCATCAGGAAGACCCGCAATTAAATCAAGATGCTGATCAATTTTGCCGCCGTCTTTTACCATCGTGACCGTACGAGTAAGCTTTTGGAAGTTTTGCTTTCGCATCACAAGCTCGTTAACGGCATCATTTGTAGACTGTACACCAATTTCAAAGCGGAACAGACCTTTTGGTGCATTGTCATTAAGGAATTGAATAACTTCAGGGCGCATAATGTCCGCTGTAATTTCAAACTGGAATACGGTTCCCGGAAGATGCTCATCAATTAGAAACTGAAACATTTCCATAGCATAGCTACGGCTAATATTAAATGTACGATCCACAAATTTAATGGTTTTTGCCCCGTTTTGCATTAAGAAGCGGATGTCGTCTTTTACTTTCTCACGGTCAAAGTAGCGAACGCCTACTTCAATAGAAGAGAGGCAGAACTGACAGCTGAACGGACAGCCCCGACTTGTTTCAATATACACCACGCGTTTTGAAAGCTCGCTGCGATCCTCTTCAAAGCGGAACGGAGACGGCATTTCTTTTAGGTCGATTTTATTACGCTGTGGGTTAATGACTTTCTCTCCGTCGCGTCGGAATGCAACGCCGCTTACGTTCTCATAGTTTCCTTCACCCTCAATTTCACGAAGGAGCTGTGTGAACGTTTCTTCACCTTCACCGATTGCGATAAAGTCAGCATCTGGAATACGATCAAGCCATTGACTTACATCGTACGTTACTTCAGGTCCACCCAGAATAATCTTTACCTCTGGTTTAATTTTCTTCAGTAACTTCACCACTTTAATTGTTTCTTCGATGTTCCAAATGTAGCAGCTGAATCCAATTACATCAGGATTTCGCGTATATAAATCAGTGACAATATTTAAAATAGGGTCTTTAATTGTATATTCAGCCATTTCTACCGCAAATTCAGGTTCGGCATAAGCTTTTAAGCAGCGAAGTGCTAGGCATGTATGAATGTATTTAGCATTTAATGTACTTACGACAATATTCATTAAAATTACGAAACCTCCTATCAAATATAACGCTCTATTGTATCACATTTTTGCCAAAAAAAGCGTAAGAGATAACAAAAAAGCACGGCTTCTCTTTTTAATCTCGTTCACCAAGGTACATAATAGAGAGGGAAGTATTTTTGTCCTCGGTTTCAGTGAGGATGAATGGGGAATACTACAGGAAATAGTGTTATGCTTTTCCAACAAGACAGAACGTGAGATAATACAATGTGGTCAATCGACACAGGTCGTGATGATGAAAGGAGCTTATAACATGAGTGAATTACAACGTAAAATTATTGAGGAAATGGAAACAAAGCCTCAAATTAATCCACAAGAAGAAATTCGCCGTAGCGTCGATTTCTTGAAATCGTACATGAAAAAAAATAGCTTTCTACGTACGTTTGTACTAGGAATTTCAGGCGGTCAGGATTCTACTTTAGCTGGTAAGCTAGCACAGCTTGCTGTGAATGAATTGAATGAAGAAGCAGGAAAAGAGCACTATCAATTTATTGCGGTCCGTCTTCCTTACGGGGTGCAAGCGGACGAGCAAGATTGCCAAGATGCGCTCCAGTTTATTCAGCCTAGCCGTAGCGTAGCAGTTAACATTAAAGGTGCAGTTGATCAAGCAGTAGAAGCAGTAGAAGCTGCAACAGGTGAGAAGGTTTCCGATTTTAATAAAGGAAACATCAAAGCACGTCAGCGCATGATTGCTCAATACGCAATTGCAGGATCATCGAATGGCGTAGTTATTGGAACAGATCATTCTGCAGAAGCAGTAACAGGCTTTTATACGAAATACGGTGACGGCGGAGCAGACTTAGTACCTCTTTATCGTTTAACAAAACGTCAAGGGAAACAGCTGTTAAAAGAGCTAGGCTGCCCAGAGCACCTCTATATGAAAAAGCCAACGGCTGATCTAGAAGAAGATCGTCCACAGCTTCCAGATGAAGAAGCATTAGGGGTTACATATGAGCAGATTGATGAATATTTAGAAGGACAAGATGTTGGGGAAGAGGCAAGCAAAACGATTGAAGGTCATTACTTGAAGTCTCAGCATAAACGCCACATGCCAATTACGGTATTTGATGATTTTTGGAAATAAAGAGTAGGGAGAAGGTCGTGATTTTGGTCACGGCCTTTTTTTACAAAAGATAGAAAATTTAGTAAATGTAGTCTAATTTTCATAAAAGCAGACGATATAATAAGTGTAATTATATCGTCTGCTTTTTTTATGTCATGAATAGGAAAAAAGATTCATTTTTTTAGTGAAATAATATTTATTATTATCTAAAAATTTTCTATAATAGGAAAATAATGAAAAGAGTAGGGTGAAAGGGGATTGTAAAGCGTGAAAAAACAGCGTGAAAAAAAAGTGCGTGCAAAAAAAGAGAAAAAGCACAAAAACGCAAGTAAGCCCAATAACCGTGGGAGGGAATGGTTCAGTAGAGTATTTAACCGATTAACGCTCGGAAAAAAATATGGACTAGGTATGCTAGTAGTAATCGTGTTATTCTCCTTATCGATCATTGCTACGTTTGTTTCATTGACAGTCGTTAAGCGCGACGTAGGAAATGAAATGGACGGAAGTGAACGATCGATTACGATCGTCAACATGCAAAAACAATTCCGTGAACAAGGAAATATTATTAATAGCTATATTTTAGATAGCAATCCTGCTCATATTGATGAGATGAGACGAAATGATCTGGCGTTTAAAGAGTTGTCAAAAACACTAAAAAGTTCGATGAGTGATAAAGAACATCAAACAAAATTGACACAGATTTTAAGTAACGAAGATAAAATTGTAAAGTTATTTAATAAAGATGTCGTTGATGGTGTTGTAGCACAAAATAAGTTGGCGTATACGACGGCAAAAATGAGAGCCGATCAAATTATTACGGATAACGTAATCACGCTTGATTCACTTAATGAAATTATTCAAAGTGAACGAGATACATATGTCAATCGTGCGCAGGCTATTTTAAGTACGGCAGGTTTTATTCTATTAGGAGCCCTTGTCGTATCCATTATTATTGGATCAGGCATTATGATTGTGATTACGAGAACGTTAAACAAACAGCTAGGAATTCTCGTAAAAACAGCGAAACGGATTGCACAAGGAGAGCTGAATGTTGAACTGCCGCATTACAACGGAAAAGATGAGATTGCACAGCTCAGTGATGCGGTAGATATGATGAGGCAAAACTTGCAGGGAATGATTCAAGAAATTTCAGCTGTTTCTACTCATGTAACAGAAAAAAGTGAAGAATTGACGAAATCGTCTAGCGAAGTAAGACAAGCGAGTCTACAAATTGCTACTACGATGACACAGCTGTCAGCAGGAGCAGATGATCAGGCTAAGACAGCTTCAAATATCGCAGAAATGATGGATGGATACGTAGATAAAATCAATCACGCCACCATCGAAAGTAAAGATGTTCAGTCCGTATCTACAACGATTCTACACATGACGAAAGAAGGAAACACGTTAATGAATGAATCAACGGTGAAAATGGAAGATATTCATCGTCTCGTGAAAACGTCCGTTGATAAAGTAAAAGGATTAGATGCTCAAACAAAGCAGATTTCAAAATTAGTGAACGTAATTCGAGATATTGCCGATCAAACGAATCTTCTAGCGTTAAACGCAGCCATCGAAGCAGCACGCGCAGGTGATCACGGTCGTGGGTTTGCAGTAGTAGCTGATGAGGTGCGCAAGCTTGCTGAACAGGTGTCACACTCCGTTTCAGATATTACAAGCATCGTAAAAGGAATTCAAGCGGAGTCACACGAGGTAGTGTCTTCGTTAGTAGAAGGGTATGAACAAGTAGAAAGCGGAGCAGGTCAAATTCAGCACACGGGTAAAACGTTCCAAAACATTCACCAGTCGATTACGAATATGGATAAAAGCATCGTAACAATGACAACGAATTTAAACGATATCTCGAACGTGACGTCTAAAATCAATGAGTCGATTGAAAGCATTGCATCTGTTTCAGAGGAATCCGCAGCAGGAATTGAACAAGCTTCTGTCTCTGTTCATCAGTCAAATGCATCCATTGAGGATGTATCTGATAACTCAGCTTATTTGGCGCAGCTAGCCGATCAGCTCAATCAGATGCTCTTACGCTTTAAGCTCTAAGAATAAGCTAGATGGCATAACGCCATTTAGCTTATTTTTTTATAAAAATGGAAGCGAACGCTGTCTCTTTTTTAGGAAGAAAGACGGAGGGAATCGAAATTTCTAAGATTTTCTCCTCAGAAATAGAAGGGTATTGATCGAATCTGTAGAATAATGTGATAGCGTTGTTTAAATGTGAAAGGAGACAAAGCACGTGACCGAAAATAAAATGGTAACAGTAAAAAAAGGGATCACGGAACCATCTCGTCTTCTTAGTATGGATTCATTTCCTTCTAATGAACAAGTATTTAACTACGAACTATACCAGGATATATTCAACCAGGCAGTGGACGGGATTATTATCTTTGATGAACATGGATGGATTTTGGAAGTAAACCCTGCTTTTTGTAATCGAACATCTTATCAGCGTGAAGAATTACTTCGTATGAAGATTGATGGAATGGTCGATGAGAAGTTTCAATATAAAATACACAAGCTGTTAAAGCTTCTTCATAAAAATGGGCGTGCGAGAGGCGAACTTCCTGTCAAGCTCCATAATGGAGAAGAAAAATATTTTGAATTTATTACCACGACGCATGTTGAACAACACTATTACATGTCCATTATGAGAGACGTAACAGAAAAGCGATACATGGAAAAACAGCTCGCCAAAAGTGAACAAAAATTTCGCGAAGTGTTTGAGAATGCCCTTGATTCCATTATCATTTGGGAAGATAATGGACGAATTGTTGACGCTAATTTAGCCGCTGAACGTACGTTTGAGCTCCCTCTTTATGAGCTAATCGGAACGAATCTTCAGCGCTTTACCGATACCGGTAAAAGTGACGTATCATCCATTGTAAAAGAGTTTTTTAACAATGGAGCCATTCGGGAAGAATTATTATTTTGCATGGGAAATGGTCAAAAAAAGGAATTAGAATTTACGGCCAAACGTGGAGCCATTGAAGGATATAATATTGCTATTTTTCGAAATGTAAGTGAACGAAAGCGAATGGAGCGGGATCTACGTCAAAATGAGCAGAAATTCCGTAAAATGTTTCACGGTTCGCTCGACGGGATCGTTTTGTGGGATGAACAAAAAAGGGTTGTTGATGTGAATTCCGCAGCTTGTAACATTTTTGATCAGTCGATTGAAGAGCTCAGAGGGAAAAAAATATGGCAGTTTATACACAAAGATTCTTTTGAAGAGCTAGATTCTCACTGGCAGACGCTTGATAATAGTGGGGAAGCAGACGGTGAAATTTTGTGCGTTACGACGGGGAATGAAGAGAAAATCATTGAGTTCTCGATTAAAAAAGATATCATGCCGGGTCTCTACATGACGATTATTCGAGATGTAACGGATAAAAAGCAGTTACAAGAGCAAATACGTAAATCAGACACGCTTCAAGTCGTGGGGCAACTTGCCGCTGGTATTGCTCACGAAATACGTAATCCGATGACGGCTTTGAAAGGGTTTATCCAGCTTCTTCAGGATAACATTAATCAAGAAAATGCGCTTTATTTTGATGTGATTACCTCTGAACTGCACCGGATTGAAACAATTATTACAGAATTTTTGGTCCTGGCTAAACCACAGGCCATTCGATTTGAGAAATATCCAGTCATTAAAATCGTGCGTGAGACGATCGATCTTTTAGGCGCACAGGCGCTGCTTGAGGATGTGCAGTTTTTACCGATATTTGACTATGATCTCCCACCGATTTATTGTGAATCACATCAGCTTAAACAAGTATTCATTAATATTATCAAAAATGCTATTGAAGCGATGAAAAACGGTGGGTTTATTACGATTAAGGTCAGTCGTTATGATGAGGCGAATATTCTCGTATCGATTAAGGATGAAGGGGAAGGCATACCACCGGATCGTGTAAAGAGTCTCGGAGAACCATTTTACACGACGAAGGAAAAAGGAACGGGTTTGGGGCTAATGGTGTCCTATAAAATTATTAAAGAGCACAAAGGCCGTATAGAAGTAGAAAGTGAAATTGGATCAGGAACAACATTTGATATTATTCTTCCTACAGTTTTATAATGGCAATATGAAGGGAGATACAGCGATGTATTACTATAAAAAGATAACAACTCCCATTTTCAAAGAGCTTCATCTAGTGGCAACTGAAAAGGGAATTTCTCATATTTTTTTAACAGAAAACGAATTTGAACAGTTTCAAGCGAATGCAAGTATTCAACGGGATGATGTAGGGTATACGGAAGAGGCCGTACAGCAGATCGAAGAGTATTTTGCAGGTAGCAGAAAGGCGTTCAATCTTTCAATTGATCTGCAAAAAGGGACAGCGTTTCAACGCGAGGTGTGGCGAGCGCTGTCTGAAATCCCTTTTGGGGTAACAAAGTCTTACCAAGACGTTGCGACGCTTATTGGGAGACCAAAAGCAGTACGCGCTCTTGGTCAGGCAAACCGACATAATCCATTACCTATTGTCGTTCCGTGTCATCGAGTCATTGGAAAAGATCGGCGTTTAACAGGATATGCGGGAGATAAATTGGCTGAAAAAGAGCAGCTTCTTGCATTAGAGGGAATTTTAGTTGTAGAGGGTATGATAAAAGAGGGGCAATGATTACCATTGGCCCTCTTTTAACTGATATTTGATAGTTCTTTGTTGACAGAAATATTGATTTCTAAAAAACCTTTGTCTTCAAGCTTCAGAGGTAGTTTAAATAGTAAGTGTTGGTGCGGCGTATGAGTGTAGTTAGTGAGAAAGGTTGGTGGTGTTATATCAATATTAAGTTCATGTTGAGTTGCTTCTGTCGCAAAGTTTCCTGCTAGCATATTTCCTAGTTCACACGTAAAGGATTGCAGCATAGAGCCTTCTACAGCCATGCCAAACATAGAGGTAGCTAAATTAGACAGAGTTACTTCATCGCTTTTAATTAAGAGTTGTCCCGTAATGTCACCTGTTAGACCGATCGATACGATGCATTCGGCTGGTAGTACTTTTGGTGCGTTTTCGGTATCAACAGTAAGTGTAGTTGGAATAAAACTTTGAAAAGATGTGACAGCTTTTTCTAATACAACAGACATTGATGCTTTCATTTTCTCACCTCGATCATGACTTTTGAACTGATTCTATAATAACACAAAAAAACCAAATTTCGACTATTATTTACAGAAAAATGAATAAAAATTAATATATTTTGATTTTAATTAGTCAGAAAAGTTAATATTTTCAGTTTTAAAGAGTTGAGATCACCTGTTTTTAAAGCTTTACAGTAAAAAAGTCACGTTTACCTATCAGGAAACGTGACTTTTTTATGCATGATTAACTGAATAAAGCCGCAATCTCGGATGTGAAGTCATCTTTTAAAATTCCTTTTTCCGTAATGATGGCTGTAATCAGTTCATTCGGAGTGACATCAAAGGCTGGATTGTACACATGAATCCCATCAGGTGCGATTTGCTGACCGTGAATATGGGTAATCTCTTCTGGGCTACGTTCTTCAATCGGAATGGAAGAACCGTCTTCAATACTTGTATCAAACGTTGACAGAGGAGCTGCGACATAAAATGGAATGTCAAAAGCCTGGGCAAGTAGAGCAAGACCATATGTCCCAATTTTGTTTGCCGTATCACCATTAGCGGCAATGCGATCCGCTCCCACAATAATGGCGTTTACACCTTTTGTTTTAATGGTGTGTGCAGCCATGCTGTCTGTAATGAGAGTGACGTTGACCCCAGATTGTTGAAGCTCCCAAGCCGTTAAACGAGATCCTTGTAAAACAGGGCGTGTTTCACAAGCAAAGACTTCTAGCGGAATGTCCCGTTCAACGGACAAATGAAACGGTGCAAGCGCTGTTCCGTAGTAGGCGGTTGCGATTGAACCGGCATTGCAAATCGTCATAACTCGGTCATGTTTTGAGAAAAGAGAGAGTGCGTGATCACCAATTTGATAGCACACTTCCTCATCTTCAATTTGGATACGAATGGCTTCGTGTACAAGTGTCGTTTTTGCTTCATTTAACGATTTTACGTTGGCAATACTCGTTGTTAAGCGATCGAGCGCCCAAAATAAATTAACGGCTGTTGGACGAGAGCTTGCTAAATAATCACGGTCCTTTTGAAGCTGTGTTTCAAATTCTTCGCGTGTTTCAAATTCGTAGGACTGAGCAGCAAGCGCTAATCCAAATGCAGCTGTAATTCCAATGGCGGGTGCTCCTCTTACTTTTAAAGAGACGATCGCATCCCAAACATCTTCAATGCTTTGTAATTCAATGTATTCAACCGCTGTCGGTAAAAGCTGCTGATTTAATAATGTAATAGATGTTTCCTTCCATTCCACAGAACGAGGAACACTTAATAAATTTGTCATACGTTTTTCTTCCTTTCTAGACTCAGTTAAGCCGTTTGTTTTACTAAGTCTTCTAGCTCAGCCGGTGATGAGAGTGTTGTTTGTGATAAAAGTAGCGCACGACCTAGTCGTAAAGCTTGTCGCTTTGTTGCAATTCGCTTTTCATAAGGTTCAATACCATCTAAATCAGCTACGTGGGCTAAACCAATGGTGCGTCTAATAACCTCGCACCCCGCAAACCCGATTGCATCTTTCCAAATACGTTGAAGGACGTAATCCAGGTAGCCTTCTGTTTTTGTGTAGTGGTCACGACCTTCATTTCTCCATAGCGTTGAAAAGGTTTGAGAGAATACTTCCCACGTCTTTGCAATATGTGCATATAGCACATTGCGGCTTTCCTCTTTTTGTGAAAGGGCGTTTAGCAATAAATTGGCTACGAATTGGCCAAGATCAAATCCGAGTGGACCGTAAAAAGCAAACTCGGGATCAATAATTTTAGTTGTATGAGAATCTGCAAATATACTTCCTGTATGAAGGTCTCCGTGTACGAGCGCTTCGCCACTTGTCTTAAATTTTTGCTTTAGTTTTGCGACCTCAAGTTTTACAGCAACATCTTCCCATAATTTTTCTACATCCTGTTTTAATTCAGGTTCAAAATCATTCGTATCGTGATCAAAAAATGGGTCGGTAAAGACTAAATCCTCTGTAATTTTGCATAAGTCGGGATTAATGAATGATTTAACCGATTCCTTTTTTGCCTTTGCATCAGCGGAAAAATCAGACGTGTAAAACAGAACGTTCCCGAGAAACTCCCCAATATGCTGTGAAAGAAGAGGGTATGATTCTCCTTCAATAAGTCCTGCTCGAGAAATTTGCAGATGTGATAAGTCTTCCATCACCGTAATAGCAAGCGTTTCGTCTGTGTAATACACTTCAGGCACGTACTGCGGCACATACTTTGCAAATTCAAGTAAAGCATTGCTTTCAATTGTTGCTCGCTTTAATGTAAGAGGCCAGCTTTCACCGACTACTTTTGCATACGGTAGTGCTTGTTTAATAATGAGGCCCCGATTCGACTGATCACTTGTAACATGAAACACGAGATTTAAATTCCCATCTCCAATTTCACGGCATGTTAGCGCTTCTTGCTCGCTAAATAGCTGAAGTTTTTTGGAAAGCTTAATGGCTGTGATTTCTGTTAATGGTTCATACACTGCTTGTTGTGTTACGGACATAATATAACCTCCTGAATATTAATTATTTTCTGAACGAATAAAATAAAGGGAATTTTCAATGAATAAAGTGTGGAATAAATCGTGTACGAGCAAGAGGCGATAAAAAAGCCTCTTTCGTAGTGAAAGAGGCTTGAAGTCGAAACGTCAAACCTCTTATCTACCAGAAAGAACATCTTTCTGTTGGAATTAGCACCGTGCCTTACAGAAACAACGTGGTTTCTGGCGCCAATTGAAGCGCCCCATTTCACAATGGTATTATGGTCGGTTGCTGGGCATCACAGGGCCAAATCCCTCCGCCAGCTCTTGATAAGAGTTTGTTATTTGCATATTTTGTTTGGAAAATTAAAACTTCTGTTGAGAATATTAACAGCTAAAATGGAATGATGTCAACTACTTTTGAAAAGAAAATGAATAAAATTCAGTTCGGCGATCGGAAAAAATAGGAATTTGCTTGCGAACAGAAGCGACGAGTTGGGGGTCAATAATTCCACTAATCATCTCCTCTTGTTCACCTGCTTCAGCCACAATATCTCCCCACGGATCAATAATGAGAGAATGTCCAGCAAATACGTTGTTTGGATCGCTTCCTGACCGATTACAAGCGACCACGTAGCATTGATTTTCGATTGCTCTGCTAATCAAAAGAGCCTTCCAATGCGCAAGACGAGGAAGAGGCCATTCGGCTACAACAAACAAAACTTCCGCTCCTTTGCTTGTGTGCACGCGAATCCATTCGGGAAAGCGAATGTCATAACAAATCATGCCGGCGCATGACGTATCCTCAAGCGTAAACATATTTTCTGTTTTGCCAGAAGTTAAATAGAGATGCTCGTCCATCAGCTTAAACAAATGAAGTTTATCATACGTTCCGATCTGCTCGCCTTCTTTGCTGAAAATGTACATCGTGTTCGCAATGCCCGCGCCGTGATCGTTGGCGACCGAGCCACCGACGATGGCTACGTGATGTTTTTTTGCAAACGAAGATAAAAATGCTTTTGTTTTTTCGCCGTTTTGATCAGCAATTTCCGGTAGTCGGGTTAAGTCATAGCCCGTTGTCCATAGCTCTGGTAAGACAATGACGTCAGGTTGTTCGTGAAGCGCTTCTTCTAGTTTGAGCGTCGCTTTTTTTATATTTTCCTCAGGCTGTCCGAATGCAATGTCCATTTGTATACATACTACTTTCACTACGCGTTCCTCCTAAAGTGTACCTAAAAGATAAAGTGTCTAGTAATCTTTTAATGTTCGCTCCTCATTGCCTATACACCTCTATAAAAGTGAAAAGAACGTGATGAGGTTCTGTCGATAAAAAAGGCTTTACAAGTTGCTGATAAGGATATATCATTTTTCACTAGAATTTCAAGAAAATTTTGAGAAGGTGTAAAATATGGTGCAATTTCAACAATCAGACTTATTAAAAAAATTACCAAAGCAATTTTTTGCTTCACTAGTGGCAAAAGTCAGCAACGTAGTAGCCCAAGGGCACGACGTCATTAACTTAGGACAGGGAAATCCAGATCAGCCAACACCTACACATATCGTCGAAGCATTAAAAAAAGCAAGTGGCAATGTGGATTATCATAAATACTCACCGTTTCGCGGGCAAAAATTTTTGAAAGAGGCGGTTGTCACATTTTACGAGCGTGAGTATGGCGTAAAGCTTGATGCCGAAAAAGAAGTGGCGATTTTATTTGGTGGCAAAGCAGGGCTTGTGGAAGTTCCTCAATGTCTCCTTAATCCAGGGGATACGGTACTCGTTCCAGACCCCGGTTATCCGGACTATTGGTCAGGCGTGGAGCTAGCTCGTACAAAAATGGAGATTATGCCACTTCGAGCGGAAAATCATTTCTTACCAGATTACGAGGGAATTAGTGAAGATGTGAAAGAAAAAGCAAAGCTGATGTTTTTGAACTATCCAAACAATCCAACAGGTGCGGTTGCGACAAAGGAATTTTTTGACGATACGATCTCCTTTGCTCGTGAGCATGATGTATGTGTCGTACACGACTTTGCTTACGGAGCAATTGGCTTTGATGGTCAAAAGCCGATAAGCTTTCTAGAAGCCGAGGGTGCAAAAGACGTCGGTATTGAAATCTATACATTTTCCAAAACGTTTAATATGGCAGGGTGGCGAATTGCATTCGCTGTTGGAAATGAGAGCGTCATTGAAGCAATCAATCTTCTTCAGGATCATTTATATGTGAGTATCTTTAGCGCTGTACAAGAGGCAGCAGCGGTTGCGCTTCTTAGTTCGCAGGAATGTGTCACAGAGCTAAACGCGCTCTATGAATCTAGACGTAACGTATTCATAAATGGACTACAGGAAATCGGTTGGAAGGTAGAAGCACCAGCAGGATCATTCTTTGCATGGCTGCCTGTTCCAAAAGGATATACGTCACAGCAGTTTTCAGATTTATTGCTAGAGAAGGCCAAGGTAGTCGTAGCGCCAGGAAACGGGTTTGGAGAATACGGTGAAGGCTATGTGCGAGTAGGGTTACTGACGGAAGAACATCGACTTCAAGAAGCCGTTAAGCGCATTAAGGAACTACAGTTATTTAACGTCTGAACATGAATAAAAAAACACTGAAAATTTTAAAGATACGGTATTGACAATTTTTAATAATGCTGTCATAATCCAAATTACATGCGAACCAAGCAGGTAAATAATTCAAAACATTAACACGTATGCGTTTATTAGAAACGTAGTTTATTAAATAAATATGACACTATCTTATCAAGAGCAGGTGGAGGGACTAGCCCTATGAAGCCCGGCAACCGACTTAATAGACTTATTAAGCACGGTGCTAAATCTTGCAGCATATTGCTGACAGATAAGAAGAGTACAAGAGCGCCTCTTCTTATAATTTTAGAAGGGGCGCTTTTTTTGATAGTGTTTGAAAGGAGTTTTACGACATGAGTGAAGTCATCGCAAGTTATTTAATTCATGATTCTTCAGGGGATTTCGAAAAAAAGGCAGAGGGCATTGCCCTTGGTTTAACGGTAGGTTCATGGACGAATTTACCTCTACTAGAACAAGAACAGCTTAAAAAGCATAAAGGACGCGTCGTCTCCATTTCTGAATTAGAGACGTGTAATCGCGTAAATCAATACGCAGGGGAACAGCTAAAGCAGGCTATTGTTAAAATTGCATACCCGGCAGCAAACTTTTCGCGCGATCTACCTGCTATTTTAACAACGGTTTTCGGAAAATTATCGCTAGATGGAAAAGTGAAACTAATTGACTTAGACTTTTCAACGGACTTACTACAAGCATTTCCTGGGCCACGTTTTGGGATTGACGGTATTCGCCGTTTAACAAACGTGTCTGATCGACCGCTCGTTATGAGTATTTTCAAAGGCGTGATCGGTCGTGATCTCGATTATCTAGGAACACAGCTGCGCGAGCAGGCACTTGGTGGAGTCGACCTTGTGAAGGACGATGAAATTTTATTCGATAGCGATTTAACGCCATTTGAAAAACGCATTACAACCGGAAAAGCGATTTTGGACGGAGTTTACGAGGAAACGGGCCACCGAACGCTTTATGCGGTTAATTTAACAGGTCGTACATACGATTTAAAAGAAAAAGCGAAGCGAGCAGCAGAGCTAGGAGCGGACGCATTATTATTTAACGTATTTGCTTATGGACTTGATGTTCTTCAAGCACTACGTGAGGATGATGAAATTGGCATTCCACTGATGGCTCATCCCGCTGTGAGCGGAGCGCTAACGCCTTCTGAGTTTTATGGATTTTCTCATGGACTGCTTTTAGGAAAGCTGCTTCGCCTAACAGGTGCGGACTTCTCCCTATTTCCATCACCGTACGGAAGTGTGGCTCTCCCGTTTGAAGAAGCCATTAGCATCGGAACAGAACTGACAACTCCGAATCACTACGTGAAGCGTTCGTTCCCAGTTCCATCAGCAGGTATTCATCCTGGACTTGTCCCACTTTTAGTTCGTGATTTTGGAATTGATTCAGTTATTAATGCCGGCGGCGGTGTTCATGGTCATTCAGACGGAGCAGTTGGGGGAGGTCAGGCATTCCGTGCCGCTGTGGACGCATCGTTGAAGGGAATCGATTTACGTGATGCAGCCGACACATCAGATGCTTTGAAGAAAGCCCTTGATCTATGGGGAACGGTGGAGGTGCACGCATGAGAAACCTCATCCTGTTTTGCGATTTTGATGGGACGATTACCAATACAGATAACATTATCGCCATCATGAAACAATTCGCCCCACCAGAATGGAATGCCATTAAAGATGACGTTCTTGCACAGCGCGTTTCCGTGCAAGAAGGAGTAGGAAAGATGTTTTCTCTTCTTCCATCTTCACTGAAGAACGAAATCATTGAATTCCTACTGAAAAAAGCAGAAATTCGTGAAGGTTTTCAAGAGTTTGTGGCTTTTGCGAGAGAGAAGGGGCTGCCGCTGTATATCATAAGCGGAGGCATTGATTTTTTTGTAGAACCGCTTCTTGATGGATTAGTTGAGCCGTCTTCTATTTACTGCAACGGATCCGATTTTAGCGGCGAAAGAATTCGTATTACATGGCCTCACGACTGTGATGAACATTGTGACAACGGCTGTGGCTGCTGTAAACCGTCCCTTCTCCGCGACTTGGCTCACGGTGATGACTTCAAAGTGGTCATTGGGGATTCTATTACAGATCTACAGGCCGCGAAGCTTGCTGATGCTGTTATTGCCCGCGACTTTTTAATTGAGAAATGTGAGGAGCTTTCCATCCCTTACCGTCCGTTTTCAACATTTCATGACGTGAAAAATCATGTTCAAGAGCTGTTAGAGGTGCGCGTATGAGTTTACTTATAAAGCGCTGGCATGAGCTAGCAGACGTAAAAGAAGAACTAGCGGACCGAGATTGGTTTATGGGCACGAGTGGAAATCTTTCCATTCGTGTAGGCTCTCATCCTACGACCTTTTGGGTAACGTCAAGTGGCAAGGATAAGCGAAAGCGGACGAGTGAGGACTTTTTATTAGTAGACGGTGTGGGAAATCCTGCGGAGGAGACGGATTTAAAACCATCGGCAGAGACGCTTCTTCATGTAAAAATCTATGAACGCACACAAGCAGGCTGTGGCTTGCACGTTCATACGATTGATAACAACTTAATTTCAGAGCTATACGGAGATGAAGGTGAGGTCGTCTTTCAAGGTCAAGAGATCATTAAAGCACTCGGTCTTTGGGAGGAAGATGCCATCATAAAAGTTCCGATTATTCCGAATTATGCGGACATACCACGTTTAGCTGAAGAGTTTGCATCGCATATTCACGGTGATCAAGGTGCCGTATTAATTCGCAATCATGGTATTACCGTATGGGGACGAACGGCGTTTGAAGCAAAGAAATTTTTAGAGGCGTATGAATTTTTGTTTAGCTATCAGTTGAAATTGCGTCTTGTACAGCGTGATTTTCAAACTAATTAATAGAATTAACCATTAGGAGGAAAAAACATGGCAGTTATTCGATTACATGAAACAAATGAGCGTATCACAGATCAACAGCAAGTCGAAACATTTCTAACAAACGAAGAGGTAATTTATGAGCATTGGGATATTAACAAGCTACCACAAGCTCTTCGCGAAAACTTTGATCTAACCGATGAACAAAAAGAAGAGATTTTACAAGTATTTAATGAAGAAATTAACGATATTTCCGCTCGTCGTGGTTATCAGGCTCAAGATATCATCTCTTTATCTGATTCCACACCAAACCTAGATGAACTTCTTGCAAACTTCCAGCGTGAACATCACCACGAAGATGATGAGGTTCGATTCATCGTAAGTGGTCATGGTATTTTCGTCATTCAAGCGAAAGACGGCCATTTTTTTGACGTAGAACTAGAGCCAGGAGATTTAATTTCCGTTCCAGAACACACACAACATTATTTTACACTGATGGAAGATCGTAAAGTTGTAGCCGTGCGTATCTTTGTCACAACAGAAGGTTGGGTACCAATTTACGCATCATAAGTAGAAGGACAATGGGAAGTCAAAAGATACGAAACATCGCCTTGTTGTAGGTTGATTGAAGGGTCCATAACAAGGAGTGGGGCGTATCTTTTCTATTGTCTAACGTTAAAACATAGTATTTCGATCGAATTAATATAATAAGGAGGAACTCTTTATGAAGCGAAAACTAGTTGGACTATTCGTGTTTACGTGTGTGTTGATTTTAGCGTTAGCAGGGTGCGTGAAAGAACAGCCCCCGTTAGGTAGTGACGGTCAACCGATCGTAGCAGCTACCTCGAAACCAACGGCAGTAACGAAAACGAAAGCAACGCCTGTTAAAAAGACCGTCAAAAGAAATGGAAAGTTAAAAATTGCTCTGATTGCTGAATTTACAACAGGTACTCATGCGTCTCAATACATAAATGGTGTCAAACAAGGTGCAAAAAAAGCAGGGGTAGACTTAAGGATTTCCGATGCAAACAATGATCAATCAAAGATGGCTTCTTACTTAGACACCGCTATTAACGAACACGTGGACGGGATTTTGATTAAGCATGGTCGAACAGAGACGCTTCAACCCGGCGTAAAGAGGGCGATTAAGGCAGGAATTCCAGTCGTCGCATTTGATGTAGAGCTAAATGTTCCAGGCGTAACAACCGTTGACCAAGATGACTATATGATGGCTCTTATGGGGTTAAAGCAAATGGCACAGGATCTGAACGGTGAAGGAAACATCGTGTATATCTTTGTTGGAGGATTTGCTCCCATGGAAAAGCGAAATCAAGTGTATAACTTAATGATGCATCGCTATCCTGGTTTAAAAGAAGTGGCGAGGTTTGGGAACGCGACAGAAAATACGTCCTTAGACACGCAAAATAAGATGGAAGCAATCCTAAAACGCTATCCGAACAAGGGTGATATTAAAGCGATATGGGCACCGTGGGATGAGTTTGCGAAAGGAGCGACGCGTGCCATCAAAGAAGCGGGGCGTGATGAGATTAAAGTATATGGCATTGATTTATCTGATGAAGATTTGCAAATGATGCAGCAAGCCAACAGTCCATGGAAAGCTTCAGCCGCAGCGAACCCTGCAGCAGTAGGTGAGAAACAGCTAAATCTTTTAATTGATAAGCTGTCAGGGAAAAACATTCCTCGCTATTATTCATTTGATCCCGTTCTTGTCACACAAGACCAGCTACCAAATCAAACGATTAACATGGATCAGCTCGGACAGTACGTAAAGGATTGGAATAAAAACGACCAATAAAGAAGTGAGATGTGAACAGGAAAAGGAGGGAACCGCTATGACCGGTCAGCTGAACATGCAGCATATCTCCAAGCATTTTGGTAGTTTTCAAGCACTTAAGAAAGTGAGTTTTGATGTAAAACAGGGCGAAGTTCATGCCCTTCTAGGAGCGAACGGAGCAGGGAAAAGTACGCTAATGAAAATTTTATGTGGTGCTTATGATGGATACGAGGGAGAAATTCGTCACGGGGACAAACATCTTTCCATTCATTCACCGGCAGATGCGAAGCGAGAAGGCATTCAAATCGTTCATCAAGAAGTGGATGTCGCGCTCATCCCGTCTCTAACAGTAGCAGAGAATATTTTATTAGACGTGCAGGCTTCGAAAGACGGAGATCGCTTGTTGAATTGGAGGAAAACTCAGCAAAAAGCAAAAGAAGCGCTACAGATGCTAGGATCTTCAATCGACGTAAAAAAAGACGTATCAACGCTAACTCTTTCAGAAAAGCAGCAGGTGCTGATTGCGCGAGCGATCATTGGAAAAGCCGCATATCTCATTTTAGATGAGCCAACTGCGCCTCTTAGTATAGAAGAAACAAAACAGTTATTTCGAGTTATTCAGCACCTTACAGAAACGGGAGTAGGTGTGATTTATATTTCCCACCGGTTGCAAGAAGTGTTTGAAATCGCAGATCGTATTACGGTTCTTCGAGATGGAGAATGGGTTACAACCGTTCGCACAAAGGACACGTCAGTTAACAACGTGATCACGTCCATGCTTGGAAAAACGTTCTCAGAAGAAATCGCAAAAGCCAGCATAGAAATCGGAGAAGATCTGTTACGAGTTCAACAATTATCATGGAAGGATAAAGTAAAAGATGTTTCGTTGCAAGTTCGTGAAGGTGAGGTTGTCGGCATTGCAGGACTCGTGGGAGCTGGGAAAACGGAATTATGCCGGAGTCTCTTTGGACTCCACCCACAAGTAAAAGGTTCCATACACGTAAGAGGTAAAAAGCTACGGCTCACGACCAAACCCCACTACTACATTGAACAGGGAATTGCCCTTGTTCCAGAAGAACGTCGAAAAGAAGGTATTTTGGTAGAGGAGTCGATTTCTTCCAATTTAACGCTACCAAGTCTACAGCGCTTTACGAATTATTCATTTGTTAAGCGGAGACGAGAAGAGCGAGAGGCGAATACAATCATTCAGCAGGTGGGCATTAAAACGAATTCTACTAAACAAGCGGTTGGCACGCTGAGCGGGGGAAATCAACAGAAGGTAGCGATTGGAAAGTGGTTGCTTCGTGATGCGGATGTCTATCTGTTTGATGAACCGACAAAGGGAGTAGACGTCGGATCGAAGCAAGACATTTTTGAACTTATTCAAGGGTTGGCAAAACGAAAAAAGGGTGTGCTGTATGCTACCTGTGAGTTTAATGAGCTATTAGGCGTCGCTGACCGAATTTACGTCATGTACGACGGCCAAATCGTCAAAGAATTAACGAAAGAAGAAGCCACGCATGAAAACTTATTTTATTATGCAGCAGGAGGGAAGTAAACCATGAATAGTCAAGCGATCGAAAATAAGGAGCCTGTTCGTTTAAAGCGAAAAAAAGGTACCGCATTTGATTTTCTTTATAAGTATGGCACGGTCGTCACCATTTTACTGACGATCGTCATTTTCTCTATTTTATCGCCAACATTTCTCACAACGGCTAACTTGAGCGATATTTTACGTTCGATTTCAATTGTGACACTCATTGCGATTGGCGTGACCATTTCTCTCACGATTAACGGACTCGATTTGTCCGTTGGTTCAACGGCAGGGTTAGCGACGACTCTGTCTGCCTCAATGCTCGTGTTTCATCGTCAAGAAATCTTTGTGGCGGTGGCGATTCCTATTGTGGCGACGCTAGTAGTAGGTCTTGTAAATGCTTTTTTAGTCGTTAAAGTGAAAATCCCGGATATTCTAGCTACGCTCTCGATGATGTTTATCGTACAAGGCGTTTTGCTTACCTATACAAAAGGGTCCGCGATCTACACAAACATGCCTTTAGAAGAGGGCGGGAGGGCACCAGGTATCTTTATTCCGTCCTTCTTGAAAATCGGTCAGGGTGAGGTAGTGGGAATTCCGATTCCGGTTATCATTATGCTTGTGGCGGTACTTGTTGCACACTTGTTTTTCCGCTATACAAAACACGGACGCTTCTTTTATGTAACAGGTGGAAATATGGAAGCAGCAAGGCTATCTGGTGTCCCTGTTAATCGTTATCGTATGTATGCGTATGTGCTATCTGCTCTTTTTGCAGGTATCGGGGGCGTTGTACTAGCTGCGCGAATTGGGGTAGGAGAAGTAAACGCAGGGTCATCCTTTTTAATGGATGCTGTTGCAGCCTCTTATATTGGTTTTTCGGTGTTTGGTGCAGGAAAGCCGAATGTCGTTGGGACGTTGTTTGGTTCAATTTTAATCGGGGTGTTGTTAAATGGTTTAACGATGCTAAACGTTCCGTATTATGCACAGGATATTATAAAGGGTGCTGTTTTGGCAGGTGCACTTGCGATCACCTATTACCGCTCTAAATAACGGTTTGAAAAGGAATCAATCATTTTTACTGGTTGATTCCTTTTTTGTTATAAGGAAATGCTTGTAGGGTATAGTAACGACAGAAAGGTAGGGATGTACTGATGAAACGTGTGGTTATAATTGGAGGCGTTGCTGCTGGAATGAGCGCTGCTTCAAAGCTGCGTCGGTTAGAAGAAGAGACAGAAATTATCGTGTTTGAAAAGGGAGAAGATATTTCATACGGGGCATGTGGATTGCCTTATTATATAGCTGGAACCATTTCTTCGAGTGATCGTCTAGTCGCAAGAACAAAAGAAGAATTTGAAAAGCAAGGCATCAACGTTTATTTACGTCATGAAGCAGTAGCGCTATTTCCAGAGGAGAAAAAAATTAGAGTCGTTAATCATGCAGATGGATTAGAACGGGACGTTAACTATGATCATCTCGTTCTAGCTACGGGTGCTTCCGCTATTCAACCACCGTTTTATACGGAAGAAGCGAGCAATGTCTTTACGTTAAAAACGTTACAGGACGCTATACATATGAAAGCTTTTTTTGAGAAGACGCCTGCAAAAGACGTAACGATTATTGGCGGTGGATATATTGGCATGGAATTAGTCGAAACGATGAAAACGCTTGGAAAGCATGTTCGAGTCATCGATGTGCACGACCATGTCCTTGCAGTATATGACGAGGATATCGCACATTTGGTTCAGTCGCATCTTAAAGAGGAGCATGGCATTGAGTTTTGTCTTGGAGAAGAAGTAACGTCGCTGCAACAACAAAACGGAGAGGTTGTAGCCGTTGAAACGAAAACGAGCACCTATCAAACAGATGCGGTGATTGTGAATGTGGGAATTCGTCCTAACACGTCCTTTTTAAAGGAATCCGGGATTGAATGCTTAGAGAACGGAGCGATCCTTACAAATCAATATATGGAAACGAATCTTCCGTTTATCTACGCGGGTGGCGATTGTGCGACGAGCTATCATCGCCTGTTGAAAAAACCAGTACATATCGCTCTTGGTACAATTGCGAATAAACAAGGCCGTTTGATCGCTGAAAACATCTACGGGAAGCGTCATGCTTTTCAAGGGGTATTAGGAACAAACATTGTAAAGATTCTAGATCTCACAGTGGCGAAGACGGGTTTATCGGAAAAGGAAGCAAAAGATGCCAACATTCCCTACGGAACGGAAACCATAACGGCGAATAATGGAGCATCCTATTATCCTGGAACAGAGGAGCTAACAATTAAACTCCTTTTCAATAAGGAAAGTCATGTGATAATCGGGGCACAAATTGTCGGGGGAGCGGGCGTAGCACAGCGGATTGATACGCTTGTTGCCGGTATTTACAATGAAATGACCGCAGATGAAATGACGTATTTGGATCTTTGTTATGCCCCTCCATATGCCGGCGTCTGGGATGCTGTCCAAGTGGCTACCAATAAGATTAAGGAGTAAGTAGAGAGGAACCTCTCTACTTTTTTCCTATTTAGGGCTCTCTTATATTTAGTTTCTTTTGCTTATGTTAAAGTTTTACAATCTCTATTATAATAGTGTGCTTAATAAGTTTTTCAGGATTTGTTGAAAGACCTCTATTTTTGTCGGAAAAAATGCGAAGTTTGTAGCAGGGAATATGGGAGAAATACGGGAATTGTAGAGATATAGAGACAAACATAGCAGTAAGTTTACAAAACCTTAAAAAAAACGTTAAAAAAAATGTCTATTATTGCGACTCTATTTACATATTTAGTAGAATTTGTAATACTACGTTAGTAGAGATTTTTTTCGTTAAAAGGAGGAAGTCGCGTTGCAAATCCAAAATCAGTGTGAAGCTGAGGCGTTATTTTTAGAGATTGTCCAAAAACGCAAAAAGATGATGGACATCGCGGAGGTAAAAGGGTTCACGAGCTGTGAAACGTTGAGATGTAGCCAGGAATTAGATCTACTTCTAAATAAATATCAAAAGCATTTATCGAAGAGGGAAGAAAAACGACCCCTTTTCTCATTTTTTCAAAAAAACTTTGCGTTGCAAAAATAATAAACTTGATTAGGACTGTGACGATATAAATGATCATTTTGATATCCTCCTGTTAAACTCGTCCTTCAAAACATGGATGGTGGACGAGTTTACAGAGAATCAGAAGCTAAAAGCTGTTGGTTACGATAAATAAAGTTCTTTTACTTTTAGGGCCACATCTCCAATTTTATTTGAGACTTGAGGAATTCCATAGCCTACAAACAAAGGTGAAGTGGCGAAGCGCGGCACAATTTTCGCGTAGACGTCTCCTCGTAAATAGTAAAAGAATAAGTTATAGCTTGTGCAGCTTCGATGAAAATGATTTAACACGTAGTGAGCAGCAATTTGAATGTAGTCGGCCATCTTTGAGAGCTTTTCCTGATCAGATAGACGAACGTTAAACTCAAAGAAGCCCATTCGTGGCTTGCTAGAAAGGGTAAACTCCACTCCGCTTTCTTGATCAATCGTTACTCCTTCAAAATTCTCCAGCAAAATATCTGCATGTGCGTCTAAGTTTTTTAACCCAACAATCTGCATATGAGGATGTCGCAAAGACCCTCCTGACATCGGGCCGTGGTTTTTATAAAACATGACCGATTTAAATTCACCGCTATTCATCATTTCAAACCAATGTTTGATACCAAAAGAAATTAACGTATGAAGATGATCCTTCGAGTATTCAGACAGCTCTGATGAACAATCATCTGTTTCAATAATGACCGTTTGGAACGTATCCTCTAGTACAGGGTATTTATTTTTTAAGAAGATAATAGAGCCTTCTTGATCCAAAATGTCGGTCAAGTGCTCCACGTCACAAAAAGGACAGGAGTTTTGTCTGTTAACAATGGTTTCAGGTTTTTGAGAACCGATGGATGAATTAAAAATAAGATGTTTCTGACTCATACTATTCTCCTTTATCTCATTATTTTTAAAGGGATCAAACGGTAAAACCCCACTTCTATAAAAGTGAGGACCTGACCCTTACATATTATGAAGACGTAGTTTTATTATCGCAAACAATCGAAAAAAAGCAAAGAAGATGACCTTTCTTCGTTACTTCACGAGGGGAAGCGTAACTGCTACGGTTGTACCGACGTTAAGTTCGCTAGATATCGCTATTGTTCCCCCGTGCATTTCAATAATTCGTTTGCAGACAATAAGACCTAGCCCTGTTCCTGTTTCCTTCATCGTGAAAAAAGGAGTAAATAGCTTTGGCAATACTTCCTTTGAAATCCCCATTCCATTATCAGTCACAGATAGAACACAATACTTTCCGTCTTTAATAGCGGAAATCGTTAATTGTCCGTTTTCCTGCATCGAGTCTAGCGCATTTTTAGCAAGGTTCAATAAAACCTGCTTAATTTGATTTTGTTCGCAGGAGATGAGCAATGCAGTAGGTGGTAGATTAACTTGTACTTGGATACCGTGCATATTTGCTTCTGATTGGATGATAGGGAGTGATTCGGTAAGAATCTTTTTTATATCACAGGTTTGCAAGTTTTGTGCAGCGGGCTTTCCTAAAATTAAAAACTCGCTGACGATTTGGTTGATCCGATCAATCTCAGTCTGAATGACGGAGAAATAATACTGATCTTTTTCGTTTGTATGTGTTTCGCTTAGCAGTGTCACAAGCCCCTTAATACCAGTGAGGGGATTACGAATTTCGTGCGCCGTACCTGCAGCAAGCGTTCCGATTAGTTCAAGCTTTTGTGCTTCGTTTGCGGCTCGTTCTCGCTCATTTTGTCGTTTCGTCCGCCAAAGGTTTAAAAGTAAGAACAAAATAGTCGTGACAATTAATGAAAGGAACATCGAATAAATGAACCAGTGCGTAATTTGTGCATCTGATACGGCAGGAACCGTTACGACTAGCGTCCAAGGCGCTTGATCGAGCTTCATTGTATAGGTGAAGCTGCTATCATCGTACTCGACGTCATGATTCGTATCAAAAATTAAAATTTGATTTTTGCCATACAGCTGTACTTTATCCGCTGGGCTTGCTTGTTTCGTCAGCTTTTTCAAATAATCAAGTCGCAGAGTGGCGAGCAAAATACCGCCAATTTGCTGCTGTTCGTTTTGAACAGGTGTCGCCATCGTAACGATATAACGACCCGTCAAACGTCCATAATAAGCATCTGAAATCGCCGTTTGTTTCTGTTTGATAACGTCTTGGAAAAAGTCACGGTCATAGACATTGATGATTTTAGATAGAGGATGAGAACCGAGAAACATATCTCCCTGCATATCAACGTAATAAAGACCTGACAAGCGATCATCTTTCCTGTGCAATTGATGAAGGGTATTGGTAATGTCATCACGTCGATCTAAATCTTTGCTGTCCTGTGTGATGGGCCTAATTGTCATAGCAATGGTTTCAATACTTGTTCTCGTATCTCCGATAAAGCGATCTAGATTGTTTTTATGTAATCGAGCGGTCGATTCTGCGACGCGACGATGATCTTGTTGAAATTGATAGTATCGAAATTGTACGAAAAGTAAGCTGAGTACAATAGAAGGAATGAGAACCATTACGAGAAATAAACAAATGTTTTTTAATTTAAATTCTGAAGAATATGTGGTCATGCTAGTGTAAACCGCCTCTATTAAACGTCTTTCTAGGGTATATTATAGCAAAATTAGCGAATACTTCCTAGATAGAGAAAGAATATGGAAATGAATAAAGGTTGTTGCACGTTTACGTAGGAAATAAAATACGTGAATATAGTGGGATGATAGGGTATACTGTTTGACAATGACATACGATTTTAGTATAATTATCTCGAAGTCAAGATAAATGAATCAAGAACGAAAATGTTAAAAAGAGGGAAAAGATGTCTATGAACAAGGAAGCTACAAGAGAAGAATTAGATCAATCATTGAAGCTGTTTATTGTACTTTCAAGAGCACATCGCGCTATTAACGACCACGTACACAAGCTCATTCAAAATCATGGCTTAAACCCAACCGAATTTGCTGTATTAGAGCTTTTATATCATAAAGGAAGACAACCTCTTCAACAAATCGGAGGTAAAATTCTTTTAGCTAGCGGAAGCATTACGTATGTGATTGATAAATTAGAGAAGAAGGAATTTCTCGCACGCGTTGCTTGTCCGAGCGACCGCCGCGTGACGTATGCGGAAATTACCGACAAAGGAAAAGCCTTTATCGAGAGCATTTTCCCAAGCCACGAGCAGCGTATTCACGAGATTTTATCTGCACTGTCCGCTACTGAGAAAGATCAAGCCATTGAGCTATTGAAAAAACTTGGTCACTTTGCAAATGATTACGTACCAACAGAATCTGAATAAGTAAGTAGAGGCCTTCTGACTTAAGAAGGCCTCTTTGTTTTATGAAAAAAGAAAAGGAATATCGATAGTTTTGTCGAATTTAGTAGTGTTAGCAGTACATACATAACCTAGAGGGGGACTTTAGATGAAGTTTCAAGATTTTACATACGAACGACCAGATATTAAGAAAGTAGAAGCAAGTTTTGAAGAAGCTCTTCAGCTTTTTAAGGAAGCAAAAAGCATTGAAGAACAAGAGAGTGCGTTAAAAGCGATTCATAAAATTGAAGCAGACTTTGGCACGATGGCTACTCTTTGCTCAATCCGTCACTCGATCGATACGAACGATGAGTTTTATAAAGCTGAACAGGATTACATGGACGACGTAACGCCTCACATTCAGGCGCTTAAGCACAAGTACTATCAAGAGCTTGTTTCATCACCTTTTCGCGCAGCGCTTGAGGAAAAGTGGGGAACACAGCTATTTGCACTTGCGGATGCAGAGTTAAAAACATTTTCACCTGAGATCTTAGAGGACTTGCAGCTTGAAAACAAACTGTCTTCTGAATACACAAAGCTTGTCGCATCAGCTAAAATTCCGTTTAACGGAGAAGAGTTGACGCTCGCACAGCTTGGCCCGTACGCTGAATCTGTTGATCGTGATGTTCGTAAACAGGCGCTTGAAGCTCGTACGGGGTTTTTCAGTGAAAACGGCGAAAAATTCGATGAAATTTATGACAAGCTTGTAAAAGTTCGTACGAAAATGGCGCAAAAGTTAGGCTATGAAAACTTCGTAGAGCTTGGATATGCACGTATGTCACGCACAGACTATGACGCAGAAATGGTGGCTAACTTCCGTAAACAAGTACTCGATCACATCGTTCCATTGGCACAAGAGTTGAAAAAGCGTCAAGAAGAGCGTATTGGCGTCGATAGCTTGAAGTATTATGACGATGCGTTTGAATTTAAAACAGGGAATGCGGCACCAAAGGGTGATCCGGAGTGGATTATTGACAACGGTACAAAAATGTACGACGAGCTTTCAGCTGAAACGAAAGAGTTCTTCCACTTTATGTTAGATCGTAACCTAATGGATCTAGTAGCGAAAAAAGGGAAAGCAGGAGGCGGATACTGTACGTTTATTGATAACTACAACTCTCCGTTCATTTTCTCTAATTTCAACGGAACATCAGGCGACATTGACGTGTTGACGCATGAAGCAGGGCATGCTTTCCAAGTGTACTCTAGCCGTCATCAAGAAGTACCTGAATATTTGTGGCCAACATATGAGGCAGCAGAGATTCACTCAATGAGTATGGAATTCTTCACATGGCCATGGATGGAGCTATTCTTTAAAGACGATACGGAGAAATATCGCTTTGCACATCTAAGCTCAGGACTATTATTCCTTCCATACGGCGTATCAGTTGATGAGTTCCAACACTTTGTGTATGAAAATCCAAATGCAACGCCACAAGAACGCAAGCAAGCATGGCGTGAGATCGAAAAGAAATATACACCGTATAAAGACTACGACGGAAATGAGTATTTAGAAGAGGGTGGATTCTGGCAGCGTCAAGGCCATATTTATAATTCACCGTTTTATTACATCGACTACACGCTTGCACAAATTTGTGCATTCCAATTCTGGAAGCGCGATCGTGAAAATCATGAGGAAGCCTGGGCAGATTATCTTCACCTCTGCAAACAAGGAGGAAGCAAGTCATTTACAGGACTTGTGAAAGAAGCTAATTTAATTTCTCCATTTGAAGACGGCTGCGTAGAATCAGTCGTATCAGAAATTAAATCGTATCTAAATTCGGTTGATGATAAAGCTCTATAATGAGAAAGCCCCCCTGTCCTTTTAAAAGGACAGGGGGGCTTTTGTAGTTATTTAACTCCGATATGTTTTACCGCTGCGACTTTTGAATTCCAATAGGAGTCAAGAGAAGAAACGGCGACACCTTTTTTAGTTGTCACAGAGATGAATTTATTTTCTCCTACATAAATGCCCACATAATTAATATCCTTTTTCTTGTTATCAATCGTATCAAAGAACAGCAAATCGCCAGGTTTTACTTGCTTAAGCGTAACGACCGTTCCTTGCTTATATAAATCGGCTGTCGTACGTGGTAGTGAAACGCCTACCTTTTTATAGACATGTTGAACAAAAGCAGATGAATCAAATCCCTTAACGGTTGTGCCACCATTTTTATAAGGAGTGCCAATCAGCGTTTTTGCATAAGCAACAAGCTGACTAGATGGATCTTTGTGAACAGGAACAGCAGGTTTTGTCGTCGTTGCAGCACTAGCTGCACTAGTACCTCCCATTGCTAATCCTGTCACAAGTAGAGCGGAAAGAGTTATTTTTTTCATTGAATACACGAATACTACCTCCTAAAATTGTCACCGTGGGTACGGTCATTATCCGTGGGCATGTTATGGCCCATCTATTAGACTATTAAAAAAGGAAAATGTTACACATTATGGTGAAAAAATTTTATGATAGGAGAGAGGAAGGGAGATGCGAATGGTTGTCCCACTATTCTCTACGCTATCAATTGTTAGTTCACCGTGATGGCTGTGAATGATTCGTTGTGTCACTACGAGTCCTAAACCCGTGCCAGATTCTTTCGACGTGACAAACGGTTTGTACAAATTATTGAGAAGAGACCGAGGAATTCCAATACCCGTATCCTCTATTTTAATGTCTACTTCATCTTGATCATGACTAGCACTTAAACGTAATATACCACCATTTGGCATCGCTTCTACTGCATTCTTAAATAGATTAATAAAGACTTGTTTAAGCTGATTACTGTCACACATGATCGTAATGTGAAAATCAGCTTCATTATACTGAATGACAATTCCCTTTGATTCACATTCTTTTTCAAATAAATGCAAGGCGCCTTTTAGAAGGTGATCAAGGGTGTGGAGCGCAAACTTTTCGCGATTTGGTTTTGCTAACGATAAAAATTCCTCTAGTATTTCATTAATGCGATGAATCTCATCCATCATAATTGATGTATAGGGCTCAAATTCATGAGACTGCTCGTGAATGAGTTGCACAAATCCATTAAGAGAGGTGAGAGGATTACGAACTTCATGAGCAACCGTTGCCGCCAGTTCTCCAGCGAGCGCCAACTTATCAGAGCGACGAAGCATAACATCTAACGTTTTTTGTTCTGAAAGGTCATGAACGATATGGGTAAAAGCCATCAGTTTGCCATGATCATCGTAAATAGGTGAAATATTAATTTCAACATCAATAAGGGTACCGTCCTTACGTATATCTTGCGTTTGATAACCGATAATGTTTTGCCCGCTTTCTAACACTTTTTTGACATTTTCCAAATGCTCAATTGATTTATTTCCCGTCACAGGTAATTTTTTACCTAAAATCTCGGCTTCACTCCACCCATAGATTTGCTCAAATGCTGGGTTTATCATAATTACATGATCATCTAAATCAACAATCGACATCGCATCATTATTATTTTGGAAAAAGGATTGCAAGTACCCCTGAGTCGTGTGAAGTTCCTTTTTGGTAGCTTGTTCATTTTGATAAGCGGTTCGCCAAAGGTGATTAGCATATCTAGTGTAAAAAAGAAGGAAAATTAAGCATAGAACCGAAAATAAAATGAAGAAGATGACGTCCGTTGCCACTACTTCTGAAAAAATTTCTTCCATATTATAAAAATAGAAAAAAGATAGCAACAGAATGCAGATGATGCCAGATACGACAATAGATACGTAGTCATGATAAATCGTCGCAATGATGATGCCAAATATGAGAAAAAGATAATTGATTAAATAAGGAAATTCGATGAGTAAATAAGTCATGTAGGCATAATAAGCAAAGATATAAGACCACCTTATAATTTGCGGAGAAGGCTTGAGGACGTATGAAATAAATGCAAGGATCGCTAATACTCCTACACCTACTGGTGGAAACACCATATCCCAATCATTACCCGTTAAAATGAGTGTGACAACATCTAGTAAATAAAATGTGGTAAGTAGAATAAGTAATAAGTGATTTCGTTTTTTTAACAAAGAAATTTTGTCCAAGGGAATCATTCCTATATTTCTATAATTTATAGCTTCTACTAACAGTTATATCGTATTTTTCACCATATTTCTACCATATTTACCAAATTAGTAAGTGTAAAACTGAAATGTAAAGAGTGAGAGGTGTCAGATAAATAAATAGTAAAAAAAATCAGTCTTTTTAGTTCCTTATACCTATTTGATCAACTAACTAAGCGTGCCATAATATAGAAGAAAATGCAAGCGGTTTCATCAATTTGTCAAGGGGAGATGGGAAGATGAAGGGGGCAAAAAAGATTATCGGTTCAACCATTCTTATTTTGCTGTTAGTTCTGCAAACGGTTGCATCAGGTGGGGCTTTTACGAGTCATGCAGCTGAAAAAATAGTCACGCTGGTAGGCGATTTGCAGAATGAGTTAGGGGCAAAAAATGATTGGGACCCAGCAGATGCTGCAACTCTTATGGTCAAGCAAGCCGATGGAACGTACAAGTTCACAGGCAAGCTGCCTGCTGGAACATACGAGTACAAAGTGGCGATTAATCAATCTTGGGACGAAAATTATGGGGTAAACGGTGAGGCTGGAGGAGGTAACTACAAGCTCGTACTCGATCAAGAAAAAGTCGTCACGTTTATCTACAATGATGCTACACATAAAATAACGATACCGGTAGCATTGGATAAAGACAAGCTTCCACGTCTCGTTGGAAACATTCAGCCTGCCATTCATGCAGGAGAAGAGTGGAAGCCAGACCAATCCACAGCTATTTTTGAAGATGAAAATGGCGATAATATCTATACGTATAAAACTCTTGTTCCAAAAGGTCAGTACGAATACAAAGTGGTGTTAGGTAAAACGTGGGACGATGCTGCTTATCCAACAGACAATGCGAAACTAGTTGTTGTAAAGGATACAGAGATTACGTTCTTTTATAATCATGACACAAAACAAGTGTCGACAAACTATGATTCTGGTATGCCTGATGGAAGCATACAAATGAATGCTCTATTTCATAACACGTGGGATCTTGCCTATCGTATGCCGTTTGGAGCGATTGAAGCAGGAAAAAGCGTTAAGCTCCGCCTGCAAGCAAAAAAAGGTGATTTAACAGGTGCGAAAGTACAGCTTAAAAATTATGATAAAGGCACAACGAGTACAGAAGAAATGAGTTATGCGGGCTGGACAGAAGTAGATGGGAAGAACGTTGAACTATGGGAGACGACCGTAACTCCGAAAGAAAAGGGCGTATATGGATATAAATTTATTGCACGAGACGGCACAGCGGTAGCAGAATACGGAGAAGATACACAGGAAGGAAAAACAGGCGTTGCGACTGAGAAAAATGCAAATCTGTTTCAAATGACGGTCTATGATCCAACATTTAAAACACCAGACTGGATGAAAAAAGCCGTTGTATATCAGATTTTCCCTGATCGATTTTTTAATGGAAATCCCAAAAATGATGCAGCGAAATCGAATGCTCGTGGCAAAGAGCCAATCGAGCATATGAAGTGGAGTGACCTTCCAGATAATCCACGCCTTGCGAGTGAAGAAGCATATAAAGGTGATAACATCTGGTCAAATGATTTCTTCGGTGGAGATATTGCAGGGATTCAGAAGAAGTTAGATTATATTCAATCGCTTGGTGTAAATACGCTCTATTTAAATCCAATTGCATCTGCTTCGTCTAATCACAAGTATGATGCAACAGATTATAAAGCGATTGATCCGATGTTTGGATCACCACAAGAGTTTGACGCATTCACTAAAGAATTGAAAAAACGCAAAATGCATTTAATTTTAGACGGTGTATTTAATCATGTTGGTGATGATTCCGTCTACTTTGACCGCTATGGAAAATATCCAACGGTTGGTGCTTATGAGTATTGGGCACGCATTTATGATTTGATGAATAGCAAAAATCTTACGGAAGCAGAGGCGAAAAAAGAAGCCGAAGCACAATTTATTAAAGAAGGACAAGTATTCAGTCCGTATGGATTTCAAAATTGGTTTAACATTGAGAACGTGAAAACGAACGGTGTGTATAAATACCAAGCATGGTGGGGATTTGATTCGTTACCAGAAATCAAATCGGTACCCGGTGCCAAAGTTCCTTACAATTCGGAACTGAACAATACAAACTTTGCAAAATACATTATGTATGACAAAGATTCAGTTGCAAAATCATGGCTACAGCGCGGCGCAAGCGGTTGGCGCTTAGACGTTGCAAATGAAGTAGATCCGGAGTTTTGGCGCGAATTCCGTCATGAGCTTAAAACAGGAAAAGGCGAAGAGCCACTCATTTTAGGCGAAATTTGGGATGATGCATCCAAGTATTTCCTTGGAGATTTATATGATTCGGTGATGAACTATCGTTTTAGAGGAACGATGCTTGATTACCTAAAGAATGGGAAAGCAGAGAACGCATACGATCAGCTTCAAGCAGTAGAAGAGGATTATCCGAAAGAAGCATTTTACGCGCTTATGAACTTAATGGGTTCTCATGATACGGCTCGTGCTGTCTTTTTACTAGGAAATGGAACAGACACTTCAGAGCGTGCAGAATATGATAAAAAATATGATTATGAGCTAGGTGTACAGAGACTAAAATTAGCTTCTATTTTCCAAATGGGCTATCCAGGCGCTCCGACTATTTATTACGGAGATGAAGCTGGTGTAACAGGCTCAAAAGATCCGGATAATCGCCGTGTTTATCCTTGGGGACATGAAGATAAAGCACTTGTCGCACACTATCAAAAGGTAGGAAAGGCTAGAAAAGCAAATGCAGATTTATTTGCATTAGGTGATTTAAAAACGCTTTATGCAAAAGGGGATATTATTGCTTATGCCCGAACGAATGAGAAAAAAGCAGCGGTTGTTATCGTGAATCGAGGCAATGAAGAACAGACGGTTACAATCGATGTAAAAGATGTAGCGACAAACGGAGCATTTTTTGTCGATCAATTAAAGTTTGCTTATCATACAACCGTTAAAGATGGCAAATTAACCGTTACAATTCCAGCAATGAATGGTCGCATGCTCGTTGCAAATAAGCTTCCGAAGCAACAAGCATTTGTAAAAAATGTAGCGGTAACAGAAAGCAACCACACTGCAACACTCACATGGACTGGAAATGCCAAAGTTTACAAAGTATATCAAACGCCGATTAACGGAGCATTTTACAAAGAAGTGCAGAATACGTCTTCAGGTCGTGCGGTAATTTCAAATCTAGAAAATGGACGTTCTTATTATTTTGCGGTGACAGCAATTGATAAATACGGAAACGAATCAAAGCAGGTCGTGACGCAGGCTGTTATTCCGCACGTACCGCTAACGAATAATTACGCAATTTCAAATATGACAAAGTTAACAAATGGAGTCATTGACTTAGAAAAACCACAAACGGTGTCTGCTGATATTATGATTAAAGGCGTAACGGAAAAAGAACAGGGAGAGGGGCTACTTGTTCAACTTCAAGTAAAAGACCCTGGCCACACAAAATGGACTATCCTTCCTGCAGGATACGTAGGGCAAAATGGTGACGCAAACACGTTCCAGGGAGAATTTCTACCGATTAATCAAGGCGCATACGAAGTGAAGATAGCTCTTTCAACAGATGCCGGTCGAACGTGGGTATGGAGTAACGCGCAGACTGTTACGTTTGCAAAAGGAACAGACGCTGAGCCTCCAGCAAAGAGCGTCACTTTGAGCAATCCACAGCAGGAATCAGGACAAGTAAATTTATCATGGAATATAAACGAAGCAAAAGATCCATATATGATTGAGATTGTCCGAAACGGCAGTGTAATTGAGCGCTCAACAGATGTCAAAACGACAGCTTATAAAGATCTTAATGTCGTGAATGGACAATCCTATGAATACGCAGTGAACGTATATGATCAGGCAGGAAATATCGTCACCTCTAATACGGTTAAGGTTAAACCAGACCTTGTGTTAGTCAAGGTAACATTTAAGCTCCATGCACCTGATTATACGTCTCAAAATGCGAAGATCACGATCCCAGGAAGTATTAACGGTTGGAATACAACTGCATTCGAAATGACGCGCGGCGGTGCAGTCACGAATGATTATCAATATACGTTTGAGGCACAAGAAGGTGAAGTACTAACCTATAAATACGTAAAAGATAATTCGTGGGATAAAGAAGGATTGCCTGATCATACCCCAAGCAACAAATCAGATGATGATGTTAGTTATTATGGTTACGGAGCACAGGGGACCGATTTAAAAGTAGTCGTCACCAACCAAGGCGGAAATCAAATGGTGATTGAAGATACAATTCTACGTTGGATTGACATGCCTGTTGTGATTACGTCACATACAGACGGTCAGACTGTTTCAACGGATACGATTACTTTAAAAGGAACTGCTATTAAAGGAGGAACGCTAACGATTAACGGTGAAAAAGTGACGGTTAATGAGGATATGACCTTTACACACACCCTTCAACTTCGTAGCGGAGAGAATCCACTCACAATTAAAATTGAACCTTCTGAAAAGGCGAAGGCTGATATCTTCAAGAATGATGGTGGTGCGATTGAGAAAAATACGAAAACAATGACGTTTACAATCACGAAGAAATAATCATCAAAAAAGCAAAACCGCTATGGTTTTGCTTTTTTTGTTTCATTTTCTATACATAAATAGGTAAAAAATACCATATTATTTTTTGTAGTAACGAACAAAGGAGTGTTCATCATGACAGAGAATCGAATTATTGTCTCAAATACAAAAAGTGTGGGCCTTTCGCTCATTCTAACATTTCTTTTTGGCTCACTTGGCATGCTGTATTCCACTATTTTAGGAGCGATATTGATGATCGTGGTGGAAGGAATCTTAGGATTTTTAACATTTGGAGTAGCGCTATTCATTACTCATCCCATCTGTATGATTTGGGGTGCGGTCGCCGCTCATAATTACAATAAACGACTCGTAAATGCCGCCCATTAATATAGACAAAACAAGAGCAGGGGAATTCCCCTGCTCTTGTTTTGTTTTACTTCACGACAATTTCATCGTTTTCCACATCAACGGTAAAGGCTGTAGATGTTTCTTCTAAAATAAAGTCTGTAATGCGATTTTCAAGCTGTTCTTGAATGACGCGGCGAAGTGGTCTAGCACCGAACGCTGGGTGATAGCCAAGCTCTGCTAATTTTTCTTTTGCTGCATCAGAAACCGTCATTGATAAGTCTTGCTCTGTTAGCGTTTCTTGTAGTTCATCAAGCATGATATCCACGATTTTTACAAGATCTGCTTTTTCAAGATGGTTGAACTCAATAATAGAATCAAAGCGATTTAAGAATTCAGGCTTGAAGTAAGCAGACAGAGAATCAAGGATCGATGTTTCTTTGATCGCATCGTTCACTTTTTCAAAACCAACGGTAATTTTTTTCTCTGTAATACCAGCATTACTTGTCATAATGATTACCGTATCTTTAAAGCTCACTGTGCGGCCTTGACTATCTGTTAGACGACCGTCCTCTAAAATTTGTAAAAACATGTGCTGTACGTCAGGGTGTGCCTTTTCAATTTCATCTAATAAGATGATGGAATAAGGATTACGACGTACTTTTTCAGTCAATTGACCAGCATCATCGTGTCCTACATATCCTGGAGGAGCACCAATTAATTTAGACACGGCGTGTTTTTCCATGTATTCACTCATATCAAGGCGAACCATCGCATCTTTTGAGCCAAATAGCTCCTCGGCAAGTGTTTTCGTTAATTCGGTTTTCCCGACACCAGTTGGTCCAACGAATAAGAACGAGCCAATTGGTCGGTGTTTCGCTTTTAGACCCGCACGAGAGCGACGAATCGCTTTTGAAACTTTTTCTACCGCTTCTTGTTGACCAATTACTTTTTCGGCAATGTTAGAAGCGAGATTCTTCATTTTGTTTGCTTCGTTGTCCTGAAGTTTTCCAACAGGAATACCTGTTTTCTTTTCGATGATGGCCTGAATATGCGCTACATCAATAACAGACGTTTCAGCCGTTTGTTCGTTTAATTGTTTTTCAAGCTTCGCTTCTTCATCGCGAAGTTTGGCCGCTTTTTCATAATGTTCATCTTTTAACGCTTGCTCTTTTAGCGTAGCAATTTCTTTCAAACGAGCTTCTACATCATCTTTGTTGGCCACACCTGATTTTAAGTTCATTTTAGAGCCTGCTTCATCTAGTAAGTCAATGGCTTTATCAGGCAAGAATCGATCTTGAATGTAGCGATGAGATAAGTTAACGCAGGCACGAATCGCTTCATCGCTAAATGTTACGCCGTGGTATGTTTCATACTTATCTTGAATACCTTTTAAAATTTCAATCGCTTCATCAACAGACGGTTCGTGTACCATAACGGGTTGGAAGCGACGTTCAAGAGCCGCATCTTTTTCGATTGAGCGGTATTCTTTTAACGTTGTTGCCCCAACGAGCTGCAATTCTCCGCGAGCTAGCGCTGGTTTTAAAATGTTTCCGGCATCCATAGAGCCTTCAGCTGATCCAGCGCCAACGATTTGATGAATTTCATCAATGAATAGAATGACGTTTTTACGTTGCTGAAGTTCAGCAATTAATTGCTTCATACGTTCTTCGAACTGACCACGTACGCCTGTATTTGAAACTAGTGATGCCACGTCTAGTAGATATACTTCTTTATTTAGCAGTTTTGCAGGTACTTCGCCTTCTGAAATTTTAAGTGCGAGGCCTTCTACAATGGCTGTTTTACCTACCCCTGGTTCACCAATAAGAACAGGGTTGTTTTTGTTACGACGATTTAAAATTTCAATGACGCGTTCAACTTCTTCATCACGTCCGATTACGGGATCAATTAGACCTGCTTTAGCTACGTGTGTTAAATTTCGACCGAATTGATCAAGTAGTCCGCCGCCGTTCCCACCTTGCTGCGGTTGAGCGGCTTGGTTTGGCTGCTGTGCCGCTTGTTGATTGGCTAAATGATTGAATAAATCATCAATTGACATAGATCCAAATCCTCCTCCAAAACCTGATGGAATTTTATTTTGTTTCATTAATGATTGATAGCATATATGACACAAACGATATTCTTGTTGTTGACCATTATATTTTAAATTCACATGTACTTGTGCTTGATTTTCATGACAATGTTGACACATCATAAAAAAACGCCTCCTCAATAAGGAAATGTCAAAGATGTTTTATTTTGACTTTGACTATCTTTGACTTTAGTAAGTTCATTATACTTTGACCTTTTTTGACTTTCAAGTGTTTTGCTCGTAAATTTTTTACTCCCTCGATTGGGCTTGTAATAGTGCCTGACAACCCGCTTTCTTCCTATATAAATGGAATCGTATATGGATTACTGTTCGTTCAGTAATTTTTTTGCACTAGGTAACAGGGAATTTCCCGATTACGTCTTATCTAAACATAGAAGTAGGCATACGTAAAATAATTGAACTGAGCAAAGCAAAGAATAAACATGGAAAGTTCGTATTGACAAGACATTGCTTCAACCGTATACTCAAATAGGTTTAATACTTAACTGCATAAAAGCATAAAAGCGTTTAAGCATAAAAGCTATAAAGAAAGGATTGCAGCAAAATGAAAAAACAGCCATCATTCATACAGGCGCTTACGGTTATCATTCTTATTTTAGCGCTCATTTTTATCGGGCTTTTTGAATTTAAAGTGGAGCCTCATATACCGCTCATCATTAGCCTTGTTTTTCTCGGTTGTCTAGGGAAACTGTGGAAATACAAGTGGAAAGATATTGAGGAGGGAATTGTAAAAGGAATTACGCTTGGAATTAAGCCAATTCTAATTCTTGCTCTTGTCGGGTTGCTGATTTCAGCTTGGATGAGCAGCGGAACAATTCCGATGATTTTAAGTCTCGGCTTAGACTGGATCTCACCGAAATATTTCTTAATTAGTGCACTAGTCATCACGGTTCTTGTTTCAACGTTCACAGGGAGTACGTTCACAACGGTTAGTACTGTTGGTGTGGCGCTCATGGGAATTGCAACAGCTGTTGGGATTAGCCCAGCGCTTACAGCAGGTGCCGTTGTATCTGGAGCGGCATTTGGAGATAAAATGTCTCCGTTATCGGATACAACAAACTTCTCGTCGGGGATTTTAGATGTAAAATTATTTGATCACGTTCGACACATGATGTGGACAACTGTACCAAGCTTACTTTTAACGGCGATTATTTTTATTGTAGTAGGGTTTCAATCTGATTACTCTCACATTAATTTAAATGAATTAAAGCATTTAAAAGATGTGCTTGGTGATCAATTCACGTTAAGTTGGATTACGCTCATTTCTCCGCTTATTGTCATCGTTCTATCTGCAAGAAGAGCAGAGGTTGTCCCAACTCTTATTGCGGGGATTGCAAGTGCTTTTATTACGGCGTTACTCATTCAGCACCAGTTTTCAGTAAGTGATTTACTTACATTCTTACAAAGTGGTGTAAAAATTGATTCTGGAAATAGCATCGTCGATGGAATTGTGAATAAAGGCGGCCTTCAGTCCATGATGTGGACAATCTCACTTGTGCTGACAGCATTGTCACTAGGTGGAGTGATGAAGGAGTTAGGCATTGTTCAAGCGTTACTTAATGGACTAACGAAAATGATTCGCCGCACAGGTGACGTAACGTTAACAACTGTACTAGCATGTATCGGGGTAAATGTGATTACGGGTGAGCAATATTTATCCATTCTTCTACCAGGTCAAACGTTTCGACCGCTCTACGATAAATGGGGATTGGATCGAAAAAACCTTTCACGTACGCTAGAAGATGCAGGAACGCTTGTTAATCCGCTAATTCCATGGGGTGTGAGCGGCGCATTTATTTCTCAAGCGCTAAATGTGGATGTGGTGAGTTATTTACCATTTGCATTCTTTCTTATTTTCTGTCCTGTATTTGCTGTTATTTGGGGCTATACAGGTATTGGAATTGCCAAAGTGGCGCCAAAGAAAGATGTAGCAGCATAGTGAATAAAAAGAGGGGGTTCGTTTTGTTGCGAACCGCTTCTTTTTTTATTGAAAAAGAGGTTTAAGACAAACTATGTGCTAAATAAAATAAGACTAAAGTCCATCTAGATAAAAATAAAAAAAGGACTATGATAGGAATAGTGAATGTGCTCCTAGCGTACCAGTATTCGCCTGTAGAACAAACATTTACAGTGCGTAAAGCGCACCGGAGACCATCATCCTAATAGAGAAAGAATTAATATTGAGCATTTTTAGGAGAGACTGCGTTGAAAAAATTTATCATTATTGTTGTAAGTGCAATCGTTTGTTTTTCTTTTACAGCATTTTGGCATCATGCCAACAGTGAAGATCAAGGAGAATTTAAGCAACGAATTCCACTTCCATCCCCATATAACCAGCATGTAGATGCTTATCAGTTAACCTATCCAAGCGATGGATTAAAAATAAAAGGTTTTTTGTTACAACCCAAGCATATTGATGGAAAGCTTCCTTTACTCGTATATAACCGTGGGGGAAATCGTGAGCACGGAATGATTCGGCAAAAAACAATTTCTTATTTGGCTTCTTGGGCACAAAAGGGATATGTTGTCGTAGCGACTCAATACCGAGGAAACGGCGGTAGTGAAGGAACGGAAACATACGGCGGAAAAGATATCGATGATGTGATCAATATTATGCATATTGGTGAAAAGCTTCCGTATGTTGATACAACGAAAAAATATGCCATCGGTTATTCACGTGGCGGTATGATGACGTACTTATTAATGAAAAGCGGTGCGAAGTTTAATGCGGTAGCCGTTGTGTCTGGAATTACGGATATGTTCCAGTTTTATGATCAGCGAGGTCCAGAAATGAAGCAGGTTCTTCGACAGCTAGTAGGAGACCCAAAGGATCCAAAGGTGGCCCAAACATATCGCGATCGCTCTGTCATCTATTGGAGTGATAAGATTAATTCACCTCTGCTTATGCTTCATGGAAATCGTGACTGGCGTGTGCATTACACACAGGCTGAAAAGCTTGTACGTCAGCTTGATCAAACAGATAAGGAACATAAGTTTATTTTATACAAAGGGGCGGATCATCCGCTTACGAAGTATTTTGACGAATACAATGCTGAAATCGATAAGTGGTTTCAAGCTCATTCTTAAAAAAGCCATCCTCGCCATGGAGCGAGGACGGCTTTTTTTTATGAAAGTGGAAACAGGTAGACAAGAAGAACGTCAAACACAACGTGAGCAACCATCGCAACTTCAATTTTTTGGCGCCATTCAAACAATGCCCCCCACATAATACCACCAACAAAAGCTGCTAGAGCGAGCAATGGATTGAGCGAGCAAAGGTGAGCGGCCGTATAGAAGGATGCTGCGACAATAGTGCGTTGAAAAGGTGAAAGAGTAAAAAGCCTTTTATGCAAATAACCCCGCCAAAATAATTCTTCACCTGGTATGATGAGCAGAAACATTAGCAGGTGCTGCCACCATACAGAAGGAGAAATGGATGAGTATAAATGTCGCACGTACGGTTCGATGGGGATATGAAGCCACTGCATAAAGGCGTTGCCACTTGCAAAAAGACCGTATAAAATAACCCCACTCATAATACCAACGATCCAATCGGCTTTAGTTAAAAAGGACCATGATACATACTTAAGTGAAATGATCACCAACAAAATATACAAAAGGGGAAAGGTCACCCAAAAAGAAGTGGATGTAAAGCTACCATAAAATCCAATGCCAATTACAAAACTTAGGGCGAAAGAGAAAAGCCAATTCATACGTAAAATCCTTTCCTGTTCTTAAGGTTCATAGGGATAATTATAGCGAAGAAAGCCATGCTAATAAAGGGAATGAGTGTAACGATTCAGAACCCAACATGTTTGTAAAAGGGGATAGGACCATGACACAATCGAAAAATCAAAAAGAGCGTCAATGGAATGTGCGTAAGCATTCACAGCAACCACATGGAAAAGTAAAGTCCTTTGAAGAGCTATCTGAAGAAGTAGCGCCTCAATCGACAAATAAAAAATAGCAAAAAAGCGTGAAACGGATGAACGTTTCACGCTTTTTTTTATGGATTCGTTGACCACATGCCAGCAGATTTAATGAAAATACGAGGATGAAGTTTTAATTGTGCCACCATAATTTCTGCTAGATCTTCTGGTTGCATGACTTTTTCTGGATTTCCGTCCGTTAAGTTTTCGGCAAATGCCATTTCTGTTGCAACGGTACTTGGTGTAAGTGCCGTCACACGAACATTATGCTTACGTACTTCAAGTGCTAATGATTCCGTTAAGCCAAGTAATCCTGCTTTTGAAGCGCTGTAAGCACTTGTCACAGGTGCGCCTTTTTGACCTGCTGTAGAGGAAATATTGATGATGTCTCCACCGTTTTTCTCGATTAGCTGTGGAAGAACAGCGCGTGTGACGTAATAAACGCCCATTAAATTCACATCAATAATTTTTTTCCAGTCCTCTGGGTCTAGTTCAAGGAATTTGCCGAACTTTCCGATCCCTGCATTGTTAATGAGGATGTCTGTACCACCAAGTTCTTGGTGTAGAGATTCAACCGCTTGGTTAACCTCCTCCATTGATGAAACATCTGCCGTTGCATAAGCAACTTTTACGCCTGTTGCTTCTACTTCTTTCGCAACTTCTTTTAGTGAAGATTCCGTACGAGCTAGTAATCCTAAATTTACACCTTCGTTTGCAAGTGCAATAGCTACAGCGCGTCCAATTCCTTTTCCAGCGCCTGTAATAAGGGCTGTTTTACCTTTTAACGATTGTGCCATGTTATTGTACTCCTTTCCTACCTGTTCTTTATAAGCCATTTAATCCTACAAAAGGGGGAAACAATTGTCAAAGACAACGCCTTGTTTAATTCATCATAAAAGGCAACTTCCTTTTGGCTCATGCATATTTTACCTTTTTTAAATCAAACTAATGGTAACGAATAACGTGCAGAAAAAGGAGCTTGAAATTCCGTGCAGAGGTCCAAAATCAGGCGATACATCGGATATGCAAATTCATTAGGAACCAACACCATTCACTTTCGAAATCCATGGGTAATTGCTTGGTGGTCCGCTGCTTTTCCAGGATACGGGCATTTCACCTTAAATAAATTCTTACTGGGATTTATTTTAATGATTTGGGAAGTCGTCGTAAACAGCCTTTCGCATTTAAACGAAGCCATTTATCTATCAATGGTAGGGGAATTTAATGAGGCAAGTGAGGTACTAAAAGAACAGTGGGCAATCTTGTATGTGACCGTTTATATTTTTGCGATATGGGACAGCTATAGGCGAACGGTAGAAATGAATCAGTACTGCGTGCTTGCTAAGCGAGAAGGAAACCATACCATCGTTAAAAATGACTCCTTCTTTGAATTTAATAATGTGAGTACATACAAACCTTCCCTTGCGCTCGGGTGGTCGTTGCTTTTACCAGGGCTCGGCCATTTATACCTCAATCGTCTAATTGGAGTGGTCTACAGCATTGGCTTTTGGTTGTTTATTACGTATCAATCAAAGTACTATCAGTCGTTTTACTATATTTTAATAGGCGATTTGCAAAAAGCGAACGCCGTTGCCGATCCGCAGTGGTTATTGTTCATTCCATCCGTTTACGCTTTTTTTGCCTACGATGCTTACATTCAGGCGATTGAAATGAATCGTTTGTTTAAGATTGAGCTTGATGTTCACTTGAAGAAACGATACCAGGATAAACCGAAATTGCTCACATGAGAGAGGAAAATGAATGTGTATATTTTATCAACCTTTGAATACACAACTCAATTAGAAATGGCGCTCTCAGAAATAGAGCAAGCAGGAATCGACAAAAGCCAAATCGCTGTCGTCAGGCTGGATCACAATGACGAGAAGGGACAGGTAGCGGATTCATTTGAGCGCTTTGATGGGACGAGTTACATAGACTTAGCCGCAATTTTTGGCACTATTTTTATGCTTTTAGGAGTTATTTACGGCCACGTTTTGTATTTGGGTCCGATTCTATGGGGCATTATTGGACTCCTAATTGGGGGAGGCGGAGGGTTCATCGCTGATTATCTGTATACGAAGCGCAAGGCTTCACCGAAGCGAACACATCAAACAGAAGTTATCGTTATTATCGAATGCAATCACACAACCGAAAAAACGGTAAGAAGAATTTTAGCGGCAAATCAGTCCAAAGCGATCGGGCAGCTATGAAGAGGGGGACATGGTGCGAATTAAAAAGCTAGGTGAGCTAAAAAGCGAACGCGAACGGAAACGACTGCAAGCAAGACTAGAAAAAGTCGAAGAAGTGGTTGCTCCTCCGGAAGTTGTGATTGGCCTGGTATGGACGGATTAGTTAACTGCGAAGTCATTGAGCGCTTCATTATGAATGCAATGGGACATCATTTGGAGAAAGATCTCCGTAAAACGAAAAGTGACCCTTATCACACGATCGTAGAATACAGTTTGTCAGTGGAAGAGATTAGTGAAGAAACAAAGCTAATCATTCCGCTATGCGTCGCTACAATTGCACTCGGTCACTTTATGGCAAACACTTATATCCGCCATTTGTAAGTTGGGCTTGAGCTCATGCCGATGTACGTACATATCCCAGCGTAAATTATTATCCCGCTTCTGTTAGTAATCGTGTACAAAAGCAAACAAATACTTCTCCGTAGGAAACAACTTTCGCTATAATAGAAAAGATCTAATTAGACATGAAATGAAAAGAATACGAAATGGAGGGGCTAAGGTGGTTCGACTACTCATTATGCTATTAGCGGTCGCAGGAGGAATTGCTCAAAGTACGCAGGCGTCTATTAACGGAGCGCTCGGGAAAAAAATTGGTTCGTTTGAAGGTGCATTTTTTTCTTTTTTCATCGGCATGATTTCATTATTACTTATTACGTTTTTCTTTGGAAAAGGCAATTTATTAAACGTGTTTCAAGTTCCTAAGTGGCAGCTTTTCGGAGGACTACTAGGCGCAGCTTTTGTAGCGATTCAAGTATTTGCCGTACCGAAAGTGGGAGCTGGGGCTACCATCATTTCCATTATTGCGGGACAAATTATTATGAGTTTAATCGCAGATCAATTCGGCTTATTTGGAAATCCGAAAATCGCGCTTCATGGAACGAGACTAGTGGGCGTTTTACTACTAATCGTCGCGCTGTTTCTTATTTTCAAAGGCGGAGCAAAGGCATAATAAAACGATGCGTCATTGTGACGCATCGCTTTTTTTTGTGAGAAGGTTGAACTCTCCGGCATGATCACACGCCTTTGCTAATTGTAAAAGCAAGTCATTCAAATAGCGAAGATCGAGGGATAAAAGCACGTTGTATTCAATGCCCTCGATAATAAATTCGGCGAATTCCCATACCGTTTCTTTGATTTCGTGCTCATTGCTTTCTGCAATAAGTGTGAGCGTTTTAATAATTGCACGAATGACGGAGATGTCTTCGCGCCCGTAGTGACGAATTTGATAAAAGCTTAAATACAAATAATCGCGAAAAATCGGCTGCTGTGTAATTAAGCGTAAGTGACCGTTCGTGTCGTATCGGTATGGTTTTGGTAAATATCGTTTTCCTAAGCTTGTTAAAATGTTTCCGATTTGCTCAATAGCATTGATCGCTGTATTTGGATCATTAATAGCAGGTGAAATCGCGCGTAGGGCAATTTCAGAAAGCTTTCTCAAACCAAACTCCATGTCACGATAAGGCGCTCTTTGGGGCCCAATCGATACATAGTGAGAAAGCTCTTCTTTCAGTTTTTCTTCTGAGCTACTAGACCCCCACAGTTGGAAGAGTGGAGAATGCTCGTCTACGTAATCAGGCTGTCGTTTTGTAAGGCGAATAAGCCAGTTTCGCTCAGCGGCTAACAGGAGAAGTCCTTGTTCATCTAGAAAGTCAATATAGCCTGATTTGGCGGCTGGAATATCTAATCGTGTTCCTTTCATCACCTCTGTTAATTCTTCGTCGGATAATGACAGACGGTCATGTATGGTATCTTTTTGCTCAAAGTTTTTATGTACGGCTTGTACGGTTCCGACAGCGATATTGGAAATCAAGTTTCCCACCTGAATCCATTCGGACGTATGATGAACGAAAAACACAAAGACGGCCAAACAAATGATGGTCATAATAATAGCAAAGGTAGGCGTGATAAATGATGTCTTTTCCTTCGTTTCGCGTAGCATCACGAGTAAAATAACCGAATAAATAAATCCACCTACAAAGCTTCCTAGAACTCGCTGTGTGCTATGGTCGGTAATAAAGTTTTGCACGGTGCGGGGTGAAAAATTGGACAAAAAGGTTGTTAAGACGACCAAAATGGATGAAAACGTGATCGTCGTAATCGTTAGTAGTGATGAAGAAATGGCGCTCAATACGCTTTGAGCGACGTCCGCATCTGATAAAATAATTTTGGGAACGAGTTTCTTCATTGTATCATTGCTCGTCATGAAATAATCAAGACGAACGGTTAAGAGTGCCAAAATAAAGGCACAGATCCCGTAAACGGTAGGGACGTACCAAAAGTTCTCCCTAATAGAACGCAGGCGATCCATGAAACGCATGATGTGGTCCTCCTTCTTGTCATTTCAAACGTTATAACCGATTCATACATAAACAAAACCTCTATCTTTCATATAGTTTTTCCAATTTGAATGTGTTATAGTAGTCAAGGATAATTGAAGAAGAAATTCCGCGCGTGTAGTGCGGGAGAGGTTCGCGAACTCCCTCTATAAAAAACTATAGAAAGCTATTTGCGAGCGGTGTATTCGCTCGGACGAGTAGTTTTTTTGTTGCGCTCTTTCTGTTCGAGTAACTGAAGGGCGTTTTTTAGTAGAAACAGGGATTTGTTCATGGCTTTTCTTTCTTCTTTTATGAGAACCATTCATGAAAGAAAAGGAGACGATGAAAATGAAACAAGAAAAAGCAGTGGTTGTATTTAGTGGTGGTCAAGATAGCACAACATGTTTATTTTGGGCGCTCCAGAATTTTAAAGAGGTCGAAACCGTTACGTTTCAGTATGGACAACGCCATAGCCAAGAAATTGACGTAGCAAAATCAATTGCGGCTGAGCTTGGGGTTGAAAACACGGTATTAGATATGTCGTTATTAAACCAACTTGCTCCGAACGCGTTAACGCGTGGAGATATTGAGATTGAGCAAAAAGAAGGAGAGCTTCCATCAACGTTTGTAGATGGTCGTAATCATTTGTTTTTATCGTTTGCAGCTGTGATGGCCAAGCAAAAAGGAGCACGTCATTTAGTAACAGGCGTGTGTGAAACAGATTTCTCAGGATACCCAGATTGCCGAGACGTATTTGTAAAATCACTAAACGTTACGCTGAACTTAGCAATGGATTATCAGTTTGTCATTCATACACCGCTTATGTGGATCAACAAAGCAGAGACATGGGGGTTAGCGGATGAATTAGGAGCACTTGATTTTGTCCGTGAAAAAACGCTCACTTGCTACAACGGAGTGATTGCAGACGGTTGTGGCGAATGCCCGGCTTGTCTTCTTCGTAAGCGTGGATTGGATGAATACCTCGAACAAAAGAACGGGGGAGAACGTAAATGATTCAGCAAATCTATCCACAAGTTCAGCATTCCTATAGCTATGAATTAAATAAAGATATGCATTTTGCTGCGGCGCACTTTGTTCCTCATGAGGCTGCCGGGAAGTGTCAAAACATTCACGGTCATACGTACTTTGTGAATGTGACCATCGGTGGCGATGAGCTAGATGAATCGGGTTTTCTCGTTAATTTTCAAGTGCTTAAAAAGCTAGTGTCAGGTCAATTTGATCACACGTTATTAAATGATCACGACCAGCTTTTTAATGAGCAAAATGCCAACGATTTTCCAACAACAGAGGTTATCGCACGTAAAATTTATGAACTGATTCAAGCACATCTTGATGTGTTACCTAATAAGCCGAGCTGCTTACAGGTATTCGTTCGGGAGACGCCGACAAGCTACGTGGTATATCGTCCAAAGCAGGTGAGAAATCATGGCTAACATACCTGTATTAGAAATTTTTGGACCGACTATTCAAGGTGAAGGGATGGTTGTCGGACGTAAGACAATGTTCGTGCGTACAGCAGGCTGTGACTATTCATGTGCATGGTGCGACTCCGCTTTTACGTGGGATGGATCAGCCAAAGACGATATCCGTCAGCTCAGCGCGCATGAGATCTGGAGTGAGCTAACACAAATAGGTGGTAAGAAATTTGATCATGTTACCATTTCTGGAGGTAATCCGGCGCTCATTCGTGCTATTGGTGAATTAGTTGAGCTGCTTCATGAAAACGGCGTAAAAGTAGCGCTTGAAACACAAGGAAGCAGATGGCAGGACTGGTTTGAGCAGATTGATGATCTCACGATTTCACCGAAGCCACCGAGCTCACGTATGGAAACTAATTTTGACGTTCTTGATGACATTATCACTCGATTAAGCAGTAAAGCTCGTGAGATGGCACCTAGCTTGAAGGTTGTAGTATTCAACGAAGAAGATTTTCACTATGCAAAAGAGGTTCACGCTCGATATCCAGACATTCCATTCTTTGTCCAGGTTGGAAATGAAGACGTTCATACGTCTGATGACGGGGAGCTAATCTCTACGCTATTGAGGAAATATGAGGATTTAATTGATCGTGTCGTAGAAGACGAGATGATGAATGATGTACGCGTATTACCTCAGCTTCATGCGCTCGTTTGGGGAAATAAACGCGGCGTGTAAACCCTTACGAAAAAAAAGGAAAGAAATTAACAAAAATCATATATACAAATTAAAAAAACGCTGTTAGAATGACTAACGGGGAAAGAGAGGATGCCATTATGACTGGTAGAAAAGATGAAGAATTAGAAGGAGTAACTTTGTTAGGAAATCAAGGAACAAAGTACTTGTTTGAATACGCACCAGACGTATTAGAAGCATTCGATAACAAACATCCGAATCGAGATTATTTCGTGAAATTTAACTGCCCGGAATTTACGAGCCTTTGCCCGAAAACAGGTCAGCCGGATTTTGCAACCATTTATATTAGTTACATCCCAGATATTAAAATGGTGGAAAGTAAATCACTGAAATTGTATTTGTTCAGCTTCCGTAACCATGGGGACTTCCATGAGGACTGCATGAATATTATTATGAATGATTTAATTGAATTAATGGACCCGCGCTATATTGAAGTATGGGGGAAATTCACGCCAAGAGGTGGAATTTCCATTGATCCTTACGTCAACTATGGACGCCCAGGAACAAAATATGAAACAATGGCGGAACACCGCTTAATGAATCATGATATGTATCCTGAAACGATTGATAATCGCTAAGGTGTTCTAAAAGGAGCTCTCTTAGTCGAAAGAATATATAAGGTTAAGAAGGTGAAAAGCATGTCACAAAGATCGGCGGTTTTACTAGGCGCAACCGGTCTTGTCGGTCAAGAACTACTAGAACTATTGCTAACGAGCACTCATTACGAGAAAGTAACGGTTCTAGTTCGAAAACAACTCTCCATTCAGCATCCTAAATTAAAGCAGTTAGTCATTGATTTTAATCAACTTGAAGAACATGTGGAAGAATTCAAAGTAGACGATGTGTATTGCTGTTTAGGAACAACGATGAAAAAAGCCAAAACAAGAGCAAACTTTTTAAAAGTAGATTATGATTATCCGCTTAAGGCTGCTAAATGTGCAGAAAAGAAGAAAGTGAAAAATTTCTTGACGATCACAGCCATTGGTGCTGATCTTTGTTCTCCTTTCTTTTATAGTAAAGTAAAGGGGCAAGCGGAAGTGGATATGGCGCCGCTTTATATCCCTTCTACTCACTTTTTTAGACCGGCATTGTTATTAGGAAAGCGACAGGAATTTCGAGCGATGGAAAAGCTAAGTGGCTATATGCTTCAATCGCTGTCGTTTTTACTAGTTGGAAAATGGCGAAAGTATCGCCCGATTTTGGCAGCGAATGTTGCTAAAGCAATGTATGAGGCAGCAACACAGGATAAACCAGGTGTGCATATTCATGAGAGTCATGACATTCACACAGGTGAGTGCTACTACTCATTTACAAACGGAAAACGAGTTATTTCTTAATAGCGAAACCCCTCTTGCTTTTGTAGCAAGAGGGGTTTTTTAGTGAGCGTCATCATTGCCATCACCGTCAGCGTCATTCGACCAGCTGTGAAACGAATGACCTTGTTCATATGGTTCATTTTCTTCTTCATCTGCATAGCTCTTTGGTGTAGATGACGTTTCTTTTTTCCCTGACTTTATGGTTGATAGTAAAGTAATGAGGATAAACGCAGCGATCAGGCCGACGAAGATGATGGAAATTAGAGTTATACTCATAAGCATTCCCTCTTTCTTAAGTAGTCGCTTGAATGATACATACATAATAAAAATGAGAATTAGAACGCAGTCTTATTTTCTCATTACTTTCAAAGCGGTTCAATAAAAAATAGGTTTTGAATGAAGCAACAAACTTGCATTTGCGCAATATTATAAAGAAAAAGGGGATTATGACGGTGAAAACAACGCGTATAACGAAAAAAGTTCAGGGATGTACGCTCTTAATGCATAAATTAGGGATTATCAGCAGTGATCAGAAGGACCAGCTTTTAAGCAAGGGAAAGATGTAGTAGTATCGTTTGTTAAGTAAGCGATAGTCTCGTTTGGCCAAGGCGCGCCAAGCGAGGCTATTCTGTTTGTACGTCGACAGATGGTATGCTACTATTTTAAACAGAAAAGCATCATGGTACTGAAAGGAAGAGAGTAAATGAAAACATTAGTGTTAGTAGCACATCCAAATCTTAACAAATCGAACGTAAACCGCGCATGGGTAGAGCGCTTGTCGAAAGAGGAAGGCGTCTATGTTCATGATTTGTATGAAGAGTACCCTGATTTTAAAATTAATGCCGAAAAGGAACAAGCGCTTGCAGAGCAGTATGACCGTATCGTGTTTCAATTCCCTTTCTATTGGTACAGCACACCAGCTATTTTAAAAGAGTGGCAAGACGTTGTGCTAACGTACGGTTGGGCATACGGAAGCGAAGGAACGAAGCTTCAAGGAAAAGAATTTATGGCTGCAGTATCAACGGGAAGTCCGGAAGAAGCATACGGAGAGAACGGCCGTAACCACTATCCGATGACAGAGCTGCTTCGTCCTCTTCAAGCGATGACAAACTTAACAGGCATGACGTTTGTCGAACCATTTCTATTACAAGGTGTAAATTCACTCGATCCTGATGATCTTTCTGTTAGCGCAGAGGAGTATGTGAAAAGAGTAAAGGCTTAAAAAAAAAACAGGGTGGCCTTTGCCACCCTGTTTTTAAGCTTCACTTGGTACAATTTTGTAATTTTTATGATTTACGACTGTACGTTGCTCTAAGTCTAAGTCACGATAATTATCCATGCAAGTTAAATCGACGATGACTGAGTTTTCGTTCACCTTTTCTACGATTCCTTTTAACCCATTTTTAAATTCAATTAAGTTTCCTACTTGAGCAATTTCCATAGTCTTCTCTCCTTTATGTTTACGTCATCTTACATTCACCCTATGTGTGTTTTCTTTATAATATTTATAAAACTAGCAAAACAATGGGGATCAACGATCTATATTTTCAGATTAATCAAACAAGATAACGCTTTCTATTGTAAATAGTGTGCCTTAAAATTACAATCTAGTAAAGACATTTCTTTAAAAAATTTCAAATTAATGTAAGTTGGTGTTTTTTTTAAGAAAGACCTGCCTAAATGATCGACAAATAATCACAGATTCGCTATTATTTTTTACATACTAAATTTTTGTAAAAACAATAGAAGGTGTAACTATGTTAAGTGAAACAGGCTTGGTATTAGAAGGTGGAGGCATGAGAGGTGTGTATACAGCGGGTGTGCTCGAATACTTTATGGAACAAAATTTATTTTTTCCATACGTTGTGGGTGTTTCAGCTGGAGCTTGTCACGCTACGTCCTATTTGTCACGTCAAAGGGGGCGAAATCGTCAAGTTAACATCGATTTTGTAAACGATCCTCGCTATTTGTCGTGGCGAAATTATTTGAAAACGCGCGAAATGTTTGGAATGAACTTTATTTTCAATGAAATTCCCACAAGCATTGTCCCGTTCGATTTTACGGCATTCCATAACCGTGAGGAGCGCTTTGTTGTGGGAACGACAGATTGTGTCACAGGGAAACCAGCTTACTTTGAGAACGTGACAGATGAGAACGTCCTAATGCTTGTAAGAGCATCCAGTTCGCTTCCATTTGTAGCTCCAATTGTTAACTTTGAGGACAAGCAGCTATTAGACGGTGGCATTAGCGATCCTATTCCCGTAAGAAAAGCGCAGCTGGATGGATTTGAGAAAAACGTCATTGTTCTAACGCGCAACAAAGGGTATCGAAAGAAAAAGTCAAGCATGATGTGGATGGCAAAACGTCCTTATCGTCAATATCAAGGGCTGCTTCAAGCAATGGAAAATCGTTATCAGTTGTACAATGAAACGATGGACTACATTGAGGAGCTTGAACGACAAGGAAAGCTATTCGTTATTCGCCCTACACAACCACTGTCAGTAGGACGAATGGAGCGTAATCCTGTGAAGCTTCAAACGCTTTATGAGCAAGGGTACGAAGAAGCGACCACTCAGTATGAATCCTTAATGAAATGGTTAAAAAACTAACCGTAAGCTTTGTCTGCATGTCAGGCAAAGCTTTTTTAAAAGAAGGAAACTTTTTTTGCCTCTCATACGTATCACATATAAGTGAAAACAGGAAGTGGAGGAACTAGCGTGGAAACGAAGCAACAGCTTGAGGAACAGTTAGCCGTTATTGAAAAGTGGGAGAAGGATCAAAAGGGACTATGGTTCTGGGAGCGAATTGGACGTCTTCCTTTTAAGCTTCTTGATAAAGTAACTCCAGCTTTTTTGCAGAAAAAAATAGGGGACCTATTAGATGAAGTGGGAAACTTTGTACAATCTGGTGGGCAATATCTCGTTCAGGAAAAGGCGACGCTAAGCAAGTTTAATGGGAAGAGTGCAAATGTGATTGAAACGATTGATGATGTTCGACGCCTGCCAATTCGCACGATGAACGAGGTTGGAGAAGAACTGAGAACAAACCGTTCGCGTATTGCAGGCATCCAAGGAGCAACAACGGGATTTGGTGGGATTTTTACGCTAGCCGTTGATATTCCAGTGCTATTAGGAATCTCGTTAAAGACCCTTCAAGAAATTGCGATCTCATATGGCTATAATCCAAAAGAGAAGGAAGAACGTATCTTTATCATTAAATGCCTTCAGTTTGCTTCTTCTGATTATGTAGGAAAACAAGCCATTTTAGACGAGCTAACGGTGTACGGTGAGCCTTTAAACAATCGGCAAATGATTTCACAGCTTCAAGGGTGGCGTGAAGTCATCTATACGTACCGGGATCAGTTCGGCTGGAAAAAGCTTTTTCAAATGATCCCGATTGCAGGGATGATTTTCGGTTCCCTCACGAATAAGGCGATGATGCAGGATGTAGCAGAAGCTGGTATAATGCTATATCAGAAGAGACGGATTTTAGAGCGTCTACATGACGATCAAGTTCCTGTATTCGATGATAGCGAGGTGTGAAAGATGGATGAGCAACAGGCAACAAAGATACTAGATCAGCTTCGAGACGGAGAAGTAGAAGAAATTCATATTAAAAAAGACGATTTTTTACTGTTTCGCCCTTTTCTCGTGACGAGACCCGACTTTAAACGCTTTCGAGGAATTGCACAGCGCGGTGGAGATGTCGTGTATCACTATTTAGATGTGGCTCGGAGCTAACGAGGATGGGCTTATGAAGCGAGAATAGTCCTTATTAAGGAAGAGAATGAGAAAATCGGCAAAATAAGTGTCAAACACTCATAAACATGATAAAGTGAAGAGAGAAGTTTTATTGGATGATGGCTTGTGCAAGTAGCGGCATATTATTAGTTGATAGTCTACATTCAGTATAAAGCTTACATTGGAGTATAGGAGGGAATGGCATGGATGAATTTAAAGGAAGTAAATCGCCCTTTTATTTTGCCGATTACATTTGGAAAGATAAAAGTGGGGAAACGACTTACGGGATGCTGTTAATTAAGCGCCCAGAAGAAGACGCCGAAGAAGACCTCCATTCATTGTTACAAGAAGCACATCTTCATCAGAAGAAAGTAGCCATTACGACTGTATATGACAATCGTGAGCAGTTATTAAATGGGTATGTGGTTCATATCTCAAAAGACGAAGATGTTTTCACTTTCATGGATGAGCAAGGCGCGAAACTCGTCATTGATTTTTATGATGTAGTGGAGATCAATATAGAAGATTAACGAAACAGAAGTAAGCTTTTCGCTTGCTTCTGTTTTTTGTTTTCCGATTAAATGTGAACCCCCTAAAAAAAGGTGTGGGAATAAACAGACTATTTAGTTATAGACTTTTTCTTACTATAATTTACATAAACTAGCTCAAATATTTCTGTTTATGTAACAAATGTAAAGTGAGGCAGGAAAGTGTAACGATTTTAATGGACTTAATATAAAAGTAACCATTTTATGCAGTGTAATCCGAAAATAGGTGTGTTAACGTATGTACATACCAATTTTTCAGGAGGAATATTTTTATGAAAAAAAATAGCATGAAAAAATGGGTTATTGCTTCTACAGCTACTTTCTCATTTTTAACAATCCAAGGAGTAGCTCAAGCAGACACACAACATAATGTACATGAGGGTGATACATTATGGTCGCTTGGACAGAAGTATGGGGTTTCAGTAGATAACATTAAAAATGTCAACCATCGTCAAAACGATACCATTTATATTGGGGAAACATTGTCCATTCCAAATGGTCAGCCTGTACAAAGCGGATCTTATACCGTAGCAGCTGGTGACACACTATGGTCTATTTCATCAAAACACGGCGTATCGGTAGACGCTGTGAAACAAGCAAACAACTTATCATCAGATATAATTTCAATTGGGCAAGCATTAACAATCCCAACTGGAGGACAGGCACCAGCACCACAGCCAGCACCAGCACAAGCACAGCCGGCACCAGCGCCACAGCCAGCACAAGCAAATGCGAATAACGAAGAAAAAGAATTACTAGCCCGTCTTGTAGAAGCTGAAGCAAAAGGAGAGCCACATGCTGGTAAGGTGGCAGTTGCGACTGTTGTCTTAAACCGTGTGGATTCATCGGATTTCCCTAACTCCATTTCTGAGGTTATCAATCAACCGGGTGCATTCTCACCGGTATCAAATGGAGCAATTAACCAACCGGCTTCGGATGATTCAAAACGTGCTGTAGATGAAGCATTCGCCAATAGAGGTGCTACACAAAATGGTGCATTATTCTTTTATAACCCACAAACAGCTCAAGACGAATGGATTAAATCTCGTCAAGTAACAGCTGTAATTGGGAATCATGTTTTTGCTAAATAAAAACATGTATTGATTCTTATTTTAATAGATAAAGCTTTCCCTACATATGAGTCATTGATTACTTATATGTTTTATGAAGCCTAACCCATATGAAAAGGTGAGTAACCTTTCCGAGAACCCCGCGTTTGAATGAGACGCGGGGTTTTTAGATGGAAAATTTTTGTCTAAATAGGGAGAGGTTTGAAAAAAAGTCTTGCTTTTTGAAATCGTTTACGGTAATAATATAAATAGAAAGTCATGTTGAATGTCTGCTTTGATTCTACTTCTTTTTTAGTCTTAATGTAAGCGATTACAGTTTTATGTGATTTTGCCATCATTCATAAAGTTGTTACGGATTGCTGTCGTGCTGGGGGAAATATTCACGGTATTTAAAAAAGGGGTTTATATACACGTGTTCAAAAGTAGAAGAAAGCGATTCAACATACATACGCAGTGCAACGGAAAAGGGGCCGTCGCACTGTTTTTTTTGTGCAAAAAAGAACAGAAGCTGCACTGCTTCTGTTCTTTCGGCTTAATGAACATTTATTTACTGAGATTTAGGCTTATGGTTTTGGAGCTCTTTTTGCCTGCTGACAATTTCACCAAGGTGCATCGTAGTGTGGATGTTTCCCATTAATCCTTTTGAACTTTTTCGGCGGTTCGCCGTGAACAGAACAACAGTAAGAGCAACAATAATTGCAAAAGCAGCTATAATCCAAGGAATCATGATTAAAATCTCCTCCTGGTATAAGAAATAATTAGTAAATAAATACCCGATCGATCAGGCGGTAAACGTTGGAAGTTGGACAAATACCTAGAAAAAATCATCAACTTGAGACATATGCCCATTCACTTTCCTCTTCTGTTTCATATGCTACAAAGTAACGTAATTCGAAATGCAGGAGGGAACACTATGCAAGATCCAACATTATTATATTCATTCGATGACACACGACGTCCTTTTGGGGGTTTTGGAGGATTTGGTAGACCAGGATTCGGCTTTGGTCGTCCGGGATTTGGTTTTGGCCGTCCGGGATTTGGCTTCGGTAGACCAGGATTTGGATTTGGATTTGGACTTCCATTTGTAGGTGGATTAGCGTTAGGTACGGCATTATCAGGACCAGGATATTACCCATACTATCCACCGTATCCACCATATTCACCATATCCGTATTATCCGTATTATTAAGCCGAATGAAGGCTATAGGGGGAGATTCCCCCTATACATATAAAGATCCTGTGCCTTGGCGCAGGATCTTTATTTTTTGTGCTTCAGTTGTTGATCGTTGTGTAAAATCCACTCTTTCGTTTCAGAGACGGACAGTGCTCTAGAGCCGAATTCTTCAATTAGGTTTTGAGCCGTTTTGTATTGCTCTCCATTGATAATTTGCGTGAGCTCTACTTGAAGCTGATGCTGAATCTCAGCATCCTCTCCGTCTATAAATAGCTGAATTGCCGACCAAAAATCGTCCTGGTCTAGGCTCAACGTACAGTAGGATGTCAAAAAGTATTGAAATTCCTTATACATTTTAATCGCCTCGCTTTGCTACAGGATACGATGTAATAATCTTATATTTTCGTTCACTCGTTGGATCTTTTGCTAATACAGTGAGTGTATTATGTAACTCATTATGTACACGCATATCCGATCGAAGCACCGATTTCCCAACGGCAAAGGAGTGAGAAGTTTGAAGTACAAGGCGATCACGATTTGATTGAAGCCAGTTCTCAATGTCCTTTTCATGTACCTTCAACGCTTCTTCTACTGCTTTTGTAGCAGTATCTTTATCAGAATAAGAACTTGCTGCTGTCACGTGTTCTCGCTGTACGCGATCTGTTAATTCCTGATCTGATTTCCCAACGTGTTTTTCGAGCGTATGGCCGTTTTTGGGTGGGCCTTCCATTTCATCAAGAATGTTGCTTTCCTTCTTTTCTGAAGACGTAGGATGTGGTTGCTCGCTGCTGAGATTACACCCAGAAAGGGCAAAAACCGCTATGAGCAAAATCATCCATATCATGTATAGCTTTTTCATTTCTTCACCTCGTAAATTAGTATACAGAAAAATAAATCCACTCACAAAAATTTTGGTAAGAAGGGAAAACAGGTGGCAATCACCCTTGCAAGGCTGTTAATTTCTGATATAATAACTGACGGTGGCTTTTGCCATTGGGTGGGAGAGGGAATTTTGTAGAGAAGGAAATACTTTGAAAGCAATAGCAGAAAGAATTTTTAAGCTGAACGAACATCACACGACGTTGGGAAAAGAAAGCATTGCAGGTGTGGTCGCTTTTTTATCCATCATCTACATCGTCGCGATCAACGCAACCATTTTGTCTGATGCAGGCATTCCGTTTGAAGCAGGCGTCTTTGCAACGGTTATGACATCCTTTATTGGCTGTTTGTTAATGGCCTTTTGGGCAAATGCTCCGATTATTTTAGTTCCCGGGATGGGAATTAATGCACTATTTACGTATACAATGGTGCAATCAATGGGGTTGTCTTGGCAAGAAGCGCTTTGTGCGGTATTTGTATCAGGAGTTTTATTTGTCTTGTTGGCATTTTCACGAGTTTCAACAGTGCTTGTAAAATCCATTCCTCATTCATTAAAGGAAGCAATTACGGTTGGCGTCGGTTTGTTTTTAACGTTTATCGGACTTCAAAAAGGTGGAATTGTGAAACCAAGTGAGACGACGTTTGTTGCTCTTGGAGATTTAAGCAGTCCAGCGGTACTTGCGACGTTAATTACGCTTGCGATTACAGTGGTGTTGTTCATTCGAAACGTGCAAGGAAATTTCTTAATTAGTATGGCGATTGGTAGTTTGTTAGCCTGGCTTCTTGGAGTTGTACCCGCAGCAAGTGAAGCTCCTGTTCAAAACGGAGCAACGTTTTTTGACAGCTTTGCGGTTCTATCATTTAGTGGAGTAGCAAAGATCTCCTTTTGGGCTGCTGTCTTTTCCATGACGATGGTATTAATTTTTGAAAATATCGGTCTTATTCACGGTCATTTACAGATGACGGGAAGAGAAGACAAGTTTTCAAAAGCGTTTCAAGCGAATGCGGTATCCTCTATGCTATGTGGCATTTTTGGAACGAGTCCAACTGTTTCAACGGTTGAGAGTGCGACAGGAATAGCTTCTGGGGGACGCACAGGATTTACGTCCTTTATTACAGGAACGTTATTTTTAGTGTCGTTACTATTTATCCCGATTCTTAAACTTGTGCCAAACAGCGCCATTGCACCTATTTTAATTGTCATTGGTGGATTAATGATTCAAAATATCAAAAACATTAATCTTCAGGATTTGACAGAAGGATTTCCGGCCTTTTTAATTATTGCCTTAATTCCGCTTACGTATAGTATTGCAGATGGTATTGCATTCGGATTTATTGCGTATCCACTGTTAAAAGTGTCGCTCGGCCGAATTAAAGATGTATCTATCGCAATGTATATTATAGCGTTTTTATTTCTATTGAATTTTGTTTTGCATTATATGTCATAGTGTGTGATATAAAAAAAAGCGTCTCCTACGAATATCGTAGAGACGCTTTTTTCAATGCCGTCAGTTCTGTGAATGAGATGATTCAGAAGGGAACGGTTCAGTAGGAGTCGCAGAACGAGCAGGTTCTTTCGGGTGGCTTTCTTTTTTTCGAATGTTGAAATCAGGAAGCATGGCCATAAACAGAATAGCCCCAAAAAAGATCAAGAAGAAGGTCCAAACAGGCATATCGATCATTCTCCTTTCTAGTAATAGTATACGAATCTGCTAGATTAAAAGTTTCGTTTATTTGCAAAATAAGCTTGTACATGTTTTATAAAACCATTTTTTTACATTTAACTCAGTTTAAGCTTCTACGAAAATAAAAAGTGAATATGAATAAAAAGACCTATGAAGAATGGGGAGTTAAAATGGGTATCCGAATGATTAAAATATCTGCTGTTTATTTTGCTATCGGAATGATTTTAGGTTATTACATGTCCATTGTTCATCAATACGCGTTGACTCCTGTACATGTCCACATTAACCTTCTCGGCTGGACATCTTTGACGTTAGCTGGACTACTTTATCATCTCTTTCCCGACATTTCTAGAAATATGCTCACAAAGATTCACGTATGGCTTCACAACATTGGTTTGCCAATCATGATGATTGGACTAACATTGACTCTCGTAATGAACACTCAAACGTTTATTCCAATAGTGGCTGCAGGCGCTACATTAGTGGCGATTGGTGTACTCGTGTTTGTTTATAACGTAGTGAAGAACTTGAAATAGTTCGTTTCTTTTTTGATTGAAATTAAATTAAAGGAATTTGACCAGCAGTCACGAATATAACTAATAATACCAATCGTCATGAAAAGAGGAGGATGGAATATGGAAGAACGTGATCAGTTGCTGCGTGTTCGCGAGCTAGCCAATGAAATTTTACGTCTTAAGGTGCAAGATCGTACAACTTACGATGAGTTAGAGCTACGAAATAATGTGGAATTATTAGCACGTTCCGTAGTCGATTTGACGACGTTGCATCTAAACGAAGATGTCGATCCACCTACATCCTTGCGAGCAACAGTCTCTAAGCTTAAAATGGCGTGTAACAATATGGGGAACTACAAAAAGACTGAAATTATATAGGTAAAGAAAAGCTGACGTTTTTTGAAACGTCAGCTCTTTTTGTTATGCGTTGGGATTCATTTTGCTTTCTTCACGATTTTGGCGTAAGACAATTTCTACTGCCTCACTTACAGAATCTACCACATAGTTTGCTTCTTGTTTCACTTCGTCATACGCCTCGCTCATTGCAAAACTATTCGGCGTTAAGCGGAACATGGGGATATCATTGAAGTTATCTCCCACACAAGCAATTTCGTCTGGCTGAAGATCCAGGTGGTCAAGCAATACCGCAATGGCATTTCCTTTGCTGATATGCTTGGGCATAATATCTAAACAGCTTTTAGCTGAGATATATGTGTCAATGTCATCACCAAACATGTCATTAAGCTTTTTTTGTAACTCTAGGACCTGTTCGTGATCACCAAGCACCGTAATTTTTGAAGGATTTAGTGAAGTTGAGAAATCTTCTCGCATCGTAGGATTTTCCTGAATAGGAAAAAACATCACTTTTTCAATTTCTTTGACAACATCAGACATTTCTTCTACGAAATTCGTGTTATCCGAGCATACAAGCGTAATTTTATCAGGCATTTTAGTGAGTGAATAGAGCTTAGAGGCAAGCTCATGATCAAACGTTTTTTCGTGAAGAGATTGATCATCATGTGTGAGTACAAATGCACCATTCTGACTGACACGATGAACGTCACCTTCTAGCGATTCACTAACTTTTACAATTTCATTATCCATACGGCCTGATGCTAAGCAAATCTCCACTCCGCTTTCTTTTAACTGTTGCAGAGCATCAATTTCTTTTTGCTCCACTTTTTTATCATGATTCAAAAGCGTACCGTCTAAATCACTTACAAATAATTTAATCATTATGTTTACTCTCCTTTGCTGTAAATAGGGGGAACGTACGTAAAATAACAGCGAGCTTTTATAGAAATGTAATAGGAGCTCAAACCTTCATGCTAGCAATTATAAGGAATTGAATGTAAATGTGCAATTTAATCAACTTTCCAAACATAGGTGCATTCATTAAGTCACTTTTGTACTCCGATGAATACACTTGTAGTACTGAACAAAATTTTCACATAATCTTTCAGAGGTGAGCAACTCAAATGAAGGAAATAACGATCATGAAAAGATATGTGTGGTTAGTGGGTAGTGTTTTTTTACTACTTCCTCTTTTGTTTTTTCATTCTACCTCTGCTTTATTTACCAAACAAATGAATGATCCAAACAATACCTTTCAAACCGGCACGTTGAACATGGCTATTTCTCCGAGTGCAGTATTTAACATTAGTAATATGGTCCCCGGTGATTTTGCGACAAAAACAGTAACTGTACAAAATACAGGCAGTGTCGACTTTACGTACGTAGTAGGAGCGATTAATACTGGAAACACGAATTTATGGACAGATAAAACATACGGTCTTCAAGTTGAAATAAAAAAAGGTGTGACAACGTACTATTCAGGTCCGGTGTCTGATGTGAGTGCGAATCCAGCTTCGCCACTTTCGCTTTCTGTTGGGCAAAATGATGTCTTAACGATCAAAGTGACGCTGCCGACTTTAGCAGATAATACCTTTCAGACGCTGACAGAAGTGATTACGTTCACGTTCCAGGCTACTCAGCTACCTGGTCAAGATCGATCCTAGGAGGGGATGAGGTGAAGCAGGCATTTAGCGTTACGTTTTTAATCATCTCGCTTCTTACGTTTGTACTGTTTTGTTTCTTTTATACAGCTGGCTGGCGTTTTAGTACAGTGACCACGGGAAGCATGGAGCCAACGGTTGAGCAAGGGTCAGTAGTGGTGACAAAGCCACTGCAAATTTCAACGACGATTGTAGATCAGATCATTCTATTTCATTCAAAAAACCATCAGGCCAACATTTTGCATCGTGTTAAAAACGAGCAAATTGCAAAAGACGGAACGCTTGTGTTTACAACAAAAGGGGACGCAAACATAGTAACGGATCGGGTAGTTGTTTATCCGAATGAAGTAAAGGGGATCTACGCTTTTCACGTCCCTTATATTGGGTATTTAGCTGATTTTATTCAAAAACAACTTCTATGGGTAATTATTCTATTTTTCATCCTACTTCTCATTTGTATAAAAAAAAATCGCTTTTTTAAGCATTTTGATCGTAGTGGTCATGTCGCTCCTGGTTATTTCGGGACCTGTATACGCACTCTTCCAAAAGGGGAGGACGGACGTGGCAACGTTCTCTACGGGATCAGGCTTTTTCTTTTACTATTTATTAAACAGCACGAATGCCATGCAGCCCAACAATTCGGCTACACCGATATCAACAGGACAAAATCAGACGCTCAAAGTAAACATCGGTATTTTATCAAGTTTGCTTGATTCAGGCCGAACAATTGCTAATATCTTCACGATTACAAATAAAACCAATCAGACGCTAAATGTGCAGATAACGATTGAAAACACGTCTCGCCCGGCTCTTGCGCTTGTAGGTATTGATTATATTTTAGGAATTAGCAACCAAACAATCGCTCCCAACACAACAAAAAGTGTGAGCGTAACGGCTCAGTTTTTACCTCTTTTAAAAATAGGAGGGAGATATACGGGAAATATTGTTTTGAAAGACGTAGTGAATAATTTGGAGTACCGTGTTCCGGTAGAAGTGGTTATTTTACTCATTTGAACAGCCGGTCAAAAGACCGGCTGTTTAAATTATAATACGTTAAAATATCGCGCCTCTGGGTGAGCAAACACAAGAGCTGTGACAGAAGCTTCTGGTTCCATCATGAACCCTTCTGTTAGACGAATACCAATCTCCTCAGGATGCAGCAGACGAAAGAGTTTTTCCTGGTCCTCTAAATCTGGACAAGCTGGGTAGCCGAATGAGAAGCGCTGCCCCTGATATTTTGCTGAAAATCGTTCGTCCATTGTAAAGTCAGGAGAATCAGGGAACCCCCATTGATCACGGACCTGTTGGTGAACACGTTCAGCCAGTCCTTCAGCCGTTTCAAGTGCTAACGCTTGTAAGGCATGGCTTTTTAGAAAATCACCTCTATCTTTATATTCCTGTGCTAAAGAACGAATGCCAGTACCCGCTGTAACAGCTAAGAAGCAGACATAATCCATTTGATTAGAGTCCACAGACTTTACGTAATCAGCGAGGCAAAGATAAGGCGCCTTTTCCTGACGCGGAAACGTGAATGTTTCAATGATTTTCGCATGATCGTTCGGATCATAAATCAGAACATCGTTTCCCCGTGATTGTGCCGGGAAAAATTGATACAGAGCAGAAGGCTTAATAAGCTGTTCGGATTTAGCTTTTATGAACAGCTCGTCGACAACTTCCTTGATCTTTAACGTACGCTCATCTTTTTCTTGAAGTAGTCGTTTAATTTTCCCTTTAATTCCGAGATGATGTCCAAGCAGCATTTGCTGATTGATATAAGGCTCTACGTGAGAGAGGTCGTAATGTTTAATTACATGGCGATCCGTATCGTGTGGAACGAACACCGGTACGTCTGTTGAAATCGCTGATCGCTCCAATACAGCAGTTGCGGAACGTTCTTGCTTTTGGCTTTGAAGGAGAGCTGTGTTTGCGACCGATTTTTCCTGACGTTCTTTAATCTCGAGAATGAACTGCTGACTTTCCTGTTTATTTTGAAGGCGGTTTGCAATCGCAAGTCCGTCCATTGCATCTTTTGCATACAAGACGACTCCGTTATATTCAGGCGCAATCTTATTATCCGTGAACTTTCTTGACAGTGCGGCACCTCCTACTAAAATAGGCAGCTTGATTTCCGACTGTGTTAAGTCCTGTGCGGTTAAGACCATTTGCTGTGCGGACTTCACAAGTAGTCCAGAAAGTCCAATCATGTCCGGTTTTTCTTTTTGGACAGCATAAATTAAGTCTTGTGGCGTTACTTTAATACCAAGATCCACAACCTTAAATCCATTGTTACTCAATATAATATCGACTAAGTTTTTGCCGATGTCGTGAACATCTCCCTTAACGGTCGCGAGAAGCACTTTTCCTTTTCCATTGTCATCTTCTTTTTTCTCCATGTGTGGTTCTAAAAAAGCAACGGATGCCTTCATTACCTCTGCGCTTTGTAGCACTTCTGCGACGATTAACTGATTATCATTAAAAAGGCGACCAACTTCTGACATCCCGTTCATAAGGGGACCATTAATAATGTCGAGCGGATCGTCGTATTTAGCAAGCGCTTCTTCTAAGTCAGGTAACAATCCTTCTTTTGTTCCTTCTACAACGTAGCTCGCTAAGCGTTCTTCAAGTGACATGTTGGTGAGCTCAACCTTTGTGGTCTGCTTTTTGTCACGATAAAAATTGGTGAACACGTCAAGCGTTTGATCGTTTGTTTGGAAAAGAAGGTCATCGGCTAGCTTGATTTCATCTTCCGAAATGGACGCATAGCGCTCTAGTTTTTCCGTATTGACAATCGCATAATCAAGTCCTGCCTGTGTACAGTGATACAAGTAGACGGCGTTCAAAATTTCACGACCAACGGGAGGAAGTCCAAAAGAAACATTACTGATTCCGAGAATCGTTAAGCACTGCGGAAGCTCTTTTTTGATTAACTCAATGCCACGAATGGTTGCTTCAGCTGATCCGATATACTGCTCATCCCCTGTGCCGACAGGAAACACGAGCGGATCAAAAATAATATCGGTTGGCTCTAGTCCATATTTATTAACTAGTAGATCGTAGGAGCGCTTGGCGATTTCAACCTTTCGTTCTGCCGTAACGGCCATGCCGACCTCATCAATCGTTCCGACAACAAGCGCTGCGCCAAATTTTTTGACGAGGGGAAGGATTGCTTCAAATCGCTCTTCACCGTCTTCTAAATTAATTGAGTTGATGATCACCTTTCCCTGCGAATACGTAAGAGCTTTTTCGATTACTTTTTCATCCGTTGAGTCGATCACGAGCGGGACTTTGACTTTCTTGACGACTTCTTTGATAAAGTTCTCCATGTCTTCTAATTCATCCCGATCAGGATCGGCTAGGCAAATATCAATAACGTGTGCACCGTTTTTTACTTGAGCACGCGCTACTTCAGACGCTTCTTCAATTTTTCCTTCTGCGATCAGACGCTTAAATTTACGAGAACCGATTACATTTGTACGCTCACCAACGAAAAGAGGGCGCATCGAGTCATCATAAATAAGGGGCTCAATACCCGAAACGGCATGGGAATGAGAGGGACGCTCTAACGTTCTAGGTTCAATATCGTGTACGGCACGAGCAATCGCTTCAATATGGTCAGGAGTCGTCCCGCAACAGCCGCCTACGATGTTTAGCCATCCCTTTTCAGCAAATCCTCGAAGCTTGGTCGCGAGAAGCTCGGGAGATTCGTGGTAGCGCCCTTCTTCATCAGGAAGTCCAGCATTTGGGTAACAGCTCACAGCGGTTGTTGCAAGCTCTGACAGCGAACGAATATGATCGGTCATAAATTCGGGACCAGTCGCACAGTTTAGCCCAACTGAAAGTGGCTTCATATGCTCCAATGATAAGTAAAATGACTCAATGTCTTGACCAGCAAGCGTTGTTCCCATCGGTTCAATCGTTCCAGAAATCATAAGTGGGACTTTTTGTCCGGTAATTTCAAAGGCCTTGGAAATTCCTAAAAAGGCTGCTTTTACATTCAGCATATCTTGAGACGTTTCTAAAAGAAGAAGATCCACTCCGCCGTCAAGTAGACCTCGCGTTTGTTCCTCATAAGAATGAGTCAACTCTTCAAACGTTGTCCCGCCCGTGACGGATAATGTTTTGGTTGTCGGCCCCATTGAACCTGCCACAAAGCGTGGCCATTCAGAAGTTGAGTATGTTTCGCATGCTTCTTTTGCGAGTTTGGCTGATACGACATTAAGCTCGTAGGCAAGGTGACCGAGCTCATATTCATCAAGCACTAAAGACGTGGCGCCGAATGTATTCGTCTCAATAATATCGGCACCAGCTTCTAAATAGGTTTCGTGAATGCTCCGAATCACGGAAGGAGCGGTCAACGACAGGTATTCGTTGCACCCGTCATATTCTTCTCCACCAAAGTCTTGAGCTGTCAAGTCGGCTGCTTGAATCATCGTCCCCATCGCGCCGTCAATAATTAAAATTTTCTTTTTGAGTTGCGCATCAATCGTCGTCATTTACATCTTCCTTTCTGTGGTTACTGGTTGTTTTTGATGGATATACGACGTTAGCTGGGCCGTCATCTCATAGCGCATAAATGGTGTGATTAGGTAAATCCCGTTAAAGAGCTCGTAGGCTGTATCGATTAAATCCTTTGCAATTGCAAGACCTTCTGCTTCGCCTTGGCTACGGTCATCACCAGCGTACTCCATCGCTGCTAAAATCTCGTCTGAAAGCTTAATGCCTGGCACCTCATGATGGATGAATCGGGCATTTTTCGCACTCGTAAGCGGCATGATCCCAATGTAAATGGGAGCCTTTAGGTGCCTTGTTGCTTCATACACATCTAGTATTTGTTTCTTCGAATATAATGGCTGCGTAATAAAATAATGGGCGCCGCAGTCGATTTTCTTTTCTAAGCGCTGCACGGCACGATCCAGGTGACGAACGTTTGGATTAAAAGCAGCCGCAATAGAAAAATTCGTCTTTTGTCCGAGTGGCTTTCCGGAGTAAGACATACCTTCATTGAACTGTTGGATCAAACTAATTAAATCAAACGATGATAAGTCGTAGACGGACGTGGCTCCTGGGAAATCGCCAATCTTTGAAGGATCACCTGTAACCGCAAGCACTTGATTAATACCTAATGTATGAAGTCCCATCAAGTGAGATTGTAGCCCAATTAAGTTTCGGTCTCGACACGTAATGTGAACAAGTGGCCGCGCTTTAATATCGCTTTGCAACAGCGTCGCCATCGCCAAGTTGCTAATGCGAGGGGAGGCGAGAGAATTATCTGCAAGCGTAATGGCATCTACCCCAACATCTTTTAACGCCTGAGCACCTCGTAAAAACTCACTGGCTCCAAGCTTTTTCGGTGGATCTAATTCAACGATAACCGAGCGTCTTTCCTGCACAAGATTATGAAGGTGCGGCTCAACCGGTTCGCCGTGGTCCTCAATAATAATCAATGGGCGCTTTTTGACGAGCTTTTCTGTAACGGGTGGAAGCCCTTTGACCGCTGATGCGATGGCTTCAATATGAGCAGGAGTTGTCCCGCAGCATCCGCCTATCAAACGAACACCTTGCTCACGAAATGCTTTAGCGGTCTGGTAAAAATAATCTTCGTCTGTTTCATATACCAGTCTACCGTCCTGATAATCTGGTAAGCTTGCATTTGGATAAGCCGACAGAAAGGCTTTTTCGGGAAGATCGACTTCTGTTAACGATTCAATCATATGATAGGGGCCTAGGCGGCAGTTAAGACCAACAAGATCAGCTCCGAGACTTTCTAACTGTTTAAAAGCGTCATTAAGATGAGTGCCGTCCTGAAGTACTCCAACTTCGTGAAGAGAAGCGTGTGTAATAATAGGTAAATTCGTTTCTTTGCGAGCAATCTCAAGAACCGTTTTTAGTTCTTCAAAGTCATAGTAGGTTTCAAAAAGAAGTCCATCAATGTCTCCTTGAAGAAGCCAAAAGAGCTGCTCTCTGACACTCCGTTTAATTTCATCAATTGTCAGGACACTCTTTCGGAAGGAGCGGATGCCACCAATAGTGCCAACAACATATTTGTCACCAGCTGCTTTGCGTGCAAGCTTGGTAGCGGCAACGTTAATATCTTTCACGGATTCTTCTAATCCGTAGCGTGCAAGCTTCTGATAATTTGCACCATACGTATTCGTCTGAATAACGTCTGATCCCGCTTGAATATACGCTTCATGAATTCGCTGAATTTCTTCACTTTTCGTTACATTGAGTTCTTCAAAACAGCTATCTACTCCATGCGCATAGAGCAGAGTACCTGTTGCGCCGTCTCCGATTAGTATTTTATTTTGTAAATCTGTTAATAATCCCAAAAAAATGGCCTCCTTAAATGAATGGAAGAAAGAGATACATAGAAGGCTATTGGTAAAAAAGAAAAAAGCCTTCTATGGTAGAAGACTTTTAAATCGCCTTCTCATCTTCCAAGCAATACTTGCTTAGCTGGATTTAGCACCGTGTCCACGACGACTGGTTGCTGAGGTTTCGTAGGGCCAGTCCCTCCACCTCTCTTGATAAGAATCTGGTATTTATTTTTAAAATGATTAGTACTAATTTATCTGATTTTTATAAATAATACAACACTTATTGGGAAACTTTTTAATGTAAGCGTTATCTTACGAAGAGGAGCGATTCAGGGCTTAAATAGAGAGAACAATTTACATATATTATGAGGATAGCCTCGAATCGAAAAGAGTTATGCTACATTATATTAATTGTGTAAATAGTTGATAATTTTTTGTAAAATATGTTTTCTTTTGTCGAGTTTTGTTTTAGAATGGAATTGTTCGGACTTTTACAAAAGTTATAGTGGGGGGAACCATTTTGAAGAAAACGAAAAAACGATTTGCGGCAGGTACAGCGTTAGCCTTAGGATTAATCATTCCTCAAGTAGCACCAACACTTACATATGCAGACGTTGTGAATGAAAACGTCGTAAAATTACGTATTCTTGAAACTTCAGATATCCATACAAATCTAGTAAACTACGATTATTTCCAAGATAAAAAGACAGAAAAGTTCGGTCTTTCTAAAACAGCGGGCTTAATTCAAGCGGCGCGTACAGAAAACCCAAATACGCTATTGTTCGATAATGGTGACATTTTACAAGGAACACCGTTAAGTGATTACGTAGCAAAAAACATTTTTCCGACTTACAAGGACAAAAAAGAAGAATTTGTAAATCCGGTCTTTAAAGTGCTTAACTTATTAAAGTATGACGGAGCAACCGCTGGAAATCATGAGTTTAACTACGGACTTGATTTCTTAAACAATAGCATTGATGATGCAAACTTCGCGTATGTGAATGCAAACGTATATCACGATGACAATGCAGATGGAAAGCCTGAACTTGATCATCCGTACTTTAAGCAATATGAAATTTTAGATCGTGAAGTGACTGATCAAAACGGTAACAAGCACACGGTAAAAGTCGGTGTAACAGGATTTGTTCCGCCAGATATTATGAATTGGGATAGCGCGAATCTAAAAGGAAAAGTAGCAGTAACAGATATCGTAGAATCAGCTAAAAAAATTGTTCCTGAAATGAAAAAAGCTGGTGCGGATGTTGTCGTTGTTCTTTCCCACTCAGGTATCAGCACAGATCCATACACAGAGAACATGGAAAATGCCTCTTACTATGTCACGCAAGTTCCTGGCGTAGACGTTGTCTTAACAGGGCATCAGCATAAAAAATTCCCGGCGCTTCCTGGGACAGCAGCAGACTACAAAGATAGCGCAGAGCTAAAAATCGATAACGCAAAAGGAACGATTAACGGAATTCCTGTCACAATGCCAAGTTCAACGGGTGACGTGTTAGGACAAGTTGATTTAACACTTGAGCAAGTAGACGGCAAGTGGAAAGTAAAAGACAGTCAATCGGCGTTAAAACCGGTAGCAGATGCAAAAGGGACGTCTCTTGTAGAGTCTGACAAAGCTGTTGAAGATGCTGTAAAAGATGAGCATGAAGCAACAATTAAATATGTAAATCAGGCAGTAGGTAAGACAACAGCGCCAATTAACAGCTATTTCGCTCTTGTAAAAGATGATCCGTCTGTCCAAATCGTAAACCAAGCGCAAAAGTGGTATATGGAAAAGAAGTTAGCAACAACGGAATATAAAAATCTTCCTGTACTGTCATCTGCAGCACCGTTTAAAGCGGGTGCACGTGGTGGAGCTGGCTATTACACAGACATCAAAGCTGGAGATTTAGCGATTAAAAACGTAGCAGATTTATACGTATATCCAAATACGGTATATGCGCTTAAATTAACAGGTAAGGAAATTAAAGAGTGGTTAGAGTGGTCAGCAGGACAGTTCAACCAAGTGGATCCATCTAAAACAGAAGAACAATCTCTTGTTAATTTGGATTTCCCTACTTACAACTTTGATATTATTGATGGAATTAAGTATCAAATCGACGTGACACAGCCATATCGCTACAAAGATTACACAGTAGCTGATGAAAATGCACATCGTATTAAAAACGTTGAGTATGACGGAAAACCACTTAAGGACGATCAGGAATTTGTTGTTGTAACGAACAACTATCGTGCAAGCACAAACCAAGTGATTAACCCAGGTGGGAAAAATACGATTTTGGCGTCTCCGGACGAAAACCGTCAAGTAATCATTGACTATATTCGTGAAAATGATGAAATCAATCCAACAGCAGACAACAACTGGACGTTTGCACCGGTAAACAAAGATGTGAATGTGACGTTTGAATCTTCTCCTAAAGCGCAAGAGTACCTTGCTGAAAAAGGACCAATTAGCTATGTTGGAGAAAGTGCAAACAGCTTCGCAAAATATCAGCTTACATTACCAAAACAAGCGACACAGCCTGAAACACCAAAACAAAAGTTCAAAGATGTGGCTGAAGATCACTGGGCATATAAATACATTCAAGAGTTAACGGACAAAGGTGTGCTAAAAGGCGTATCGACAGACATGTTCAATCCGAATGCGGCGATTACACGCGGTCAGTTCGTTTCCATTATTGCGCGCTCATTAGATTTAGAAGCGAAAAAATCTTCTGTATTTAAAGACGTGTCGGCAAATTCAGCTCTTGGTGCGGACATTCAAGCAGCGTACGAAGCTGGAATTGCAGTGGGGACAACGAAAACACGCTTCGAGCCGTCTAAGCCAATCACACGTGCTCAAATGGCTGTTCTTGTGATGCGAGCGTATGATTACAAAACAGGAAAAACGTACAAAGCAGAGAAGCACGCTCCATACCTAGATACTGAGAAACTAGGAGACTGGGCAGTACCTTCGATTGATGCGGCGTACGAGCTAGGCTTTATGACAGGTGCGACTGAGAAATCATTCAAGCCACAAGATCCTGCTAAGCGTGATCAAGCAGCACGCGTGTTATATCAACTTATTCAAAAGTTCTAATTCGCTAACGAATACCTCTAGGTCTCTTTTGACCTAGGGGTATTTTCATGTCACAAACCAGACTGTTCATCTTTCAAATTCATTGTACTTTTTTTAGCAATACTCTTCCTCCATGCTATAATTTCTATTTTTCATCGTATTCGGCGTATTTTATTGGACGTGCTCATATAGTGTAAAAAGGGGCTTCATGGATGGAGGGGAAAAGCTTGAATAGAAAGTGGAAGCTTACGCTGCAGGTAGCAGCTACATATATCGGAACGGTAGTAGGAGCTGGGTTTGCGACTGGAAAAGAGATTGTCCAATTTTTTACGCAGTACGGCGTACTTGGTATGCTCGGTATTTTAGTGAGTGGTCTCCTTTTTATATGGTTGGGTGCCAGAATGATGATCATTGCACAAAATATTGGAGCATCGTCTTATCAAGAACTTAACGATCACCTATTTGGTAAAACGATTGGAAAAGGAATTAATTTCTTTATGATTTTGGTTTTAATTGGAATGACGTCAATTATGCTTGCAAGTACAGGAGCGATCGCAAAAGAGCACCTTGGCATCTGGCCACAGGCTGGAATGCTCATCACAATGATTGCTGTATATTTGCTTATTTTAAGAGGAGTACAAGGGCTTTTACTAGTCAATTCACTTGTTGTCCCGGCAATGCTCACGTTCTCTCTTATTGTAATTTGGCCGTACCTCCGTGAATTTACGATGTTCAAGCAAGATATATTTGAAAATACGAGTCATACGCGCTGGTTCGTAAGCGCCATTTTATATGCAGCTTTTAACTTAGCTGGGGCGCAGGCAGCGTTGGTGCCTCTTAGCACAGAAATTAAGGACAAGAGTGTAGTGAAGTGGGGAGCAATAATCGGGGGAATTGGACTCACGTTTATGATGTTTACGACTCATTTTGTGATTTCTCATTTTCCGCATGCGTTTCAGGCAGAGATTCCAATGGGGCAGGTGGTCAAGTCATCAAGCATATGGCTTGGATGGTTATTTTTACTCGTCGTTTACGGCGAGATTTTCACTACGCTCATTGCGAACGTTTTTGGTATGGCACGACAGGCGAAAGGGGTACTTCGAATTTCTGAGAAACAGTGCGTAGGTTTTGTGCTTATTCTCTGTTTTGTAATTGGCCAAATTGGGTACGGACGCCTGCTAAGCATACTTTATCCTATCTTTGGTTACGTGGGACTCGGCTTTTTAATGATGCTGGCCTTTCATAAAAATAAAATAATAAGCAAATGATTATGACAAAAGGATGTTTCTTTGCTATACTAATTACAACATGAAGTAATAAAACACTTCATAAACAAACAACTTTATAACGTTATCCTTCGGGGTCGGGTGAAAGTCCCAACCGGCGGTGATGAGATTATGAATCTCTAAGCCCGTGACCCGTTTTTGTGTTTTACATTAGCGGTGGATCTAGTTAAAATCTAGAGCCGACAGTATAGTCTGGATGGGAGAAGGATCAGAGTGCAGCGAAATGTTGTACCAGTAGGCAATTTTCTGACAGAGAAAATGTTTTTTGGTATACGCTTTTTACCTATGTTTTTTAGCTGAGGTAAAAGGTTTATTTAGCTGTAGTTGATAGTACATATCTATCGATACACTGATATAGTCTCCACAACCCCTTAGGTTTTCTAAGGGGTTTTTTTATATTCACCAAAGAGGAGGCAGTCACTTTGAGTAACCAGCAGTTTATGAAACTTGCCATCGAGATGGCTCGAACGACGCTCGGTCAGACATCCCCTAATCCGGTTGTGGGAGCTGTGGTGGTTCAAGAGGGGCAAGTGGTGGGCATGGGTGCACATCTAAAAGCAGGTCAGCCACATGCTGAAGTATATGCATTAGAGATGGCGGGGGAAAAGGCAGAGGGTGCAACGCTTTACGTAACGCTTGAACCTTGTGCGCATCATGGTAAGACGCCTCCTTGCGCTGATCTTGTCATTCATCGTGGCATCAAGAAAGTATTTATTGCTTCTACAGATCCGAATCCACTTGTCGCTGGAAAAGGAATTAAGCGGATGAAGGACGCTGGAATTGAGGTAGAGGTCGGTCTGCTGAGGGAAGAAGCTGATGAGTTAAATCAGGTGTTTTTTCACTACGTGTCAACAGGTCTTCCGTATGTGACACTTAAAACAGCTACCAGTCTTGATGGGAAAACGGCTACGGTCACGCGAGAAAGTAAGTGGATTACAGGGGAAGAAGCGCGTGCCGACGTTCATCAGTTGCGTCACACTCATGATGGGATCTTAGTTGGTGTGGAAACAGTTTTAATCGATAATCCTAGTTTAACGACCCGTTTACAAGGAGAAGGGAAAAATCCCATTCGGATCATTTTAGATACGCATTTGCGAACTCCTCTAGATGCCAACGTAGTGATCGATCGTAAAGCACCTACGTGGATTATTAGCGGAAAAGGTGCGAATGCTAAAAAGATTCAGGAACTGGAAAAGCAAGGTGTACTTCTACTACAACTACCATCTGATGAGCTAGCTCTCTCTTCTGTGCTTTCGTTACTCGGAGAAAGAGGGATTACATCGATTCTTGTTGAAGGTGGTGCAACTGTACACGGAAGCTTTTTGAAAAGCAGACTTTTTCACCAAGTGATTGTCTATATAGCGCCAAAGCTGATCGGTGGAAAAGAAGCCCTCACTTCATTTAATGGCGAAGGGTTTCGATCAATGAGCGAGGTCGAACAGCTTGAATTTAAAAGTGTCGAAATGTTCGGACGAGACATTAAAATCGTAGCAGTACCGAAAGAGAGTGACAGCTAATGTTTACAGGCATTATTGAAGAAATAGGGACAATTGATCGCATTCAAACAGGAAAAGAGGCGATTACCTTTGGGATTAAAGCGAAGCATATTTTAGCCGACGTCCACTTAGGGGATAGCATTTCTGTTAATGGAGTGTGTTTAACGGTTACAGACTTCACAAGAGATCGGTTTTCGGTTGATGTGATGCCAGAAACCATCAAAGCAACTACGCTACAGCACCTTAAACAAGGATCGTCTGTTAACTTAGAACGAGCCATGGCGGCAAATGGTCGATTTGGTGGTCATTTTGTTAGTGGGCATGTGGATGGAACGGGTGTTATTCGTAATAAAACCGCTAGAGGGAATGCTGTTTATTACGAAATTGCCACCTCTACAGAACTGATTGATACGATGATTTTAAAAGGTTCAGTTTCGGTTGATGGGACAAGTTTAACGATTTTTGGATTAGCAAAAGATTCCTTTACAATTTCTCTTATCCCTCATACAACGGACCACACCGTTCTCGGATCAAAGGGAAAAGGTGAAATGGTAAACGTAGAATGTGACATGTTGGGGAAATATATAAAAAAAATGATGCAGCCAAAAGAAGAACAACCAAAATCCACCTCTACAATGCAAAATCTGTTAAGAGACAGTGGATTTATGAACTAGAAAGCAGGTGACTCGTATGTTTCATACAGTGGAAGAAGCAATTGAAGATTTAAAGATGGGGAAGCCCGTCATTGTATGTGATGATGAAGATCGCGAAAATGAGGGAGATTTTATCGCTCTTGCTGAGAAAGCGACTCCTGAGGTAGTGAATTTTATGGCGACACACGGAAGAGGGCTCATTTGTACACCTATTTCAGAAGAATTAGCAGATCGTTTAGATTTAAAGCCGATGGTGGACAACAACACAGATATGCACGGAACGGCCTTTACAATCAGCATTGATTATAAAACGACGACAACAGGAATCAGTGCATTCGAACGTTCGACAACAATTCAAGCACTTCTAGACGCAGAAGCAAAAGCCGCTGATTTTAGAAAGCCTGGTCATGTATTTCCGCTCATCGCCAAAAAAGGCGGTGTACTTCGTCGTGCAGGGCATACTGAAGCGGCAATTGATTTAGCAAAGCTCGCCGGTGGACAAGAAGCAGGCGTCATTTGTGAAATCATGAATGAAGACGGAACGATGGCTCGTGTTCCAGATCTTGTTGCCATTGCGGAAGCACATCAGTTAAAAATGATTACGATCAAAGACTTAATTGAGTATCGTCGTCAGCATGAAAAGCTCGTTCATCGCGAGGTAGAAATTAATTTACCAACAACATTCGGCGAATTTCGAACGTTTGGTTATACAAGTACATTGGACGGTCAAGAGCATGTAGCCCTTGTGAAAGGTGATATTACACCAGATGAGCCGGTTCTTGTCCGCGTTCATTCTGAATGTTTGACAGGTGATGTGTTCGGCTCTCATCGATGTGACTGTGGGCCACAGCTACACGCGGCTCTGATGCAAATTGAAAAAGAAGGCAAAGGCATATTATTGTACATGAGACAAGAAGGCCGAGGCATCGGCTTAATTAACAAGCTAAAAGCCTACAAGCTTCAAGAAGAGGGCTATGATACCGTTGAAGCGAACGAAAAACTTGGGTTTGGTGCGGATCTTCGCGATTACGGAGTAGGGGCACAAATCTTAAAAGACCTAGGCGTAACCAAAATGCGTCTATTAACGAACAACCCGCGTAAAATTACGGGCTTAAAAGGTCATGGGTTAGAAGTTGTGGAGCGTGTGGCGATTCAGATGCCTGTTTTAAAGGATAATGAGCGCTATTTACACACAAAGGTTGAGAAGCTCGGTCATTTATTAAAATTATAGTAGACAATTAATTATTACAGTTGAGAGGGAGTTTTAAATATGGGAACATTATTTGAAGGAAATTTAGTAGGCAGCGGATTAAAAGTAGCGATCGTAGTAGGGCGCTTTAATGAATTTATTACAAGTAAACTGCTAGGCGGCGCACAGGATGCCTTAAAGCGTCACGGAGTAGAAGAAGAAAACGTGGATGTTGCATGGGTGCCAGGAGCATTTGAAATCCCATTAGTAGCTAAAAAATTAGCAGAAACGAAGAAATACGATGCGGTCATTACACTAGGAACGGTCATTCGTGGAGCAACACCACATTTTGATTATGTATGTAATGAAGTGGCAAAAGGCGTATCATCGCTAACGTTACAAACAGGTATTCCAATTATCTTCGGTGTTCTGACAACAGAAAATATTGAGCAGGCAATTGAACGTGCAGGAACGAAAGCTGGGAATAAAGGCTGGGAAGCAGCAGCAGCAGCGATTGAGATGGCGAATCTAACACGCGTAATTGAAGGATAATACGATAAATGTGCCTTCCTCTTAAAAGAGGAAGGCGTTTTTTATCCATTCCTACTATAAGAAGAGGTGGCGGAAGTTTTGTTTAGATGTGAATAAAATTTAAAGATCCTCTCATCCTAAGATTATGACACTGTTCGTGAGGAGACGGAATGATGCCTCGAGTAGGGCCTTTTATTATATTAGTATTAGTGAGTAGCATCGTTTTTTTTTATGTGCTGTACAAAAAACGAGATGTTAAGTTGCTTTATTTGTTCGGGTTTATGATCGGACTCGCGTATGCGCTAGAATACGTAATTTTCGTGCTATTAGATAGCTATCACTACGATCCGGGGATAACAAGCAGCCGTTTTATTGACGGGATGTTTGGGTCTATTGCTTCGCAAGCTTTTGCCTTTCCAGTAGCAGCAATTACGGTTGTCGCTTATGAGTGGAAGTTCAAGCAGTATATTTGGGTAGCGGTGTTTTTCATGGGGATTGAAGAACTTTTCCTCGCGTTGCACATTTACGAGCATGAATGGTGGAAAACCATTTATACAGGTGTTTTAATGACGATCGGCTTTGCGATTGCGAAAATGTGGTACTACTGGATGAAAACACGTTATTCAACATTTTTACACTTCACCACGCTTTATTTTTTGATGATCGCGATCAATTGTAGTATTATGTTTGTCGTTTCCACTATTCTACACCTGTATTATTATAAAGTCGGCTTATTTTCTGATCCGAATCGAGATCATATTAATATGAACACAATTTATGTGGTCGTAATGACGTGGATGTATGTGTGGATTATTGTAAAGAGAAAGTCATATCTATGGCAAATTGCCGTCATCATTTTGATGTTTATCATTGATACCGTACTTTTGCATACGGGTATTTTACACTCTAGTCGCCCTTTTTTAAGACTAACGTTCCTTATCATGAACGTATTAGATCTTTGGTTGATCGCCTTTTTGAACGGAAAGCTGTTGCGGCATAGTTTTCAGAGAGCACGATAACAAGGGCATAAACAGGTAATTAATTTTCGTTGACGTGCTGTTGATAGATTGGGTAAGATGAAAGAATGAAATCGTATGAAATAGGGGAGTTGGGGATTCGTGAAAGAGTCCTTTTTTGTAGAAAAGGCTTTAAATAATAACGTGTTAATTGCTTCACATTCACAGTACAAAGAAGTCGTCCTTATCGGAAAAGGCATTGCTTTTGGCAAGAAAAAAGGCGATGAAATTTCGACTGAAGCAGTAGAGAAAATGTTTTTACTGCAAGATGCAGCAGAACAAGAACAGTATAAGCAAATTTTAGCTCACGTAGATGAAACGTTTATCGAAGTCATGAATGATATTATGACACACATTGGAAAAAGCGTTCAGGCACCGTTAAATGAGCACATCCATGTGGCGTTAACGGATCATATCGCTTTTGCTTTAAAACGAATTCAGCAAGGGATTCAAATTAGCAATCCGTTTTTAATTGAAACGAAAACGCTCTACGCAAAAGAGTATGCTATTGCTGAAGATGTGATTGACATTATTCATCAAAAATTAGGGGTTCAGCTCCCTGAAGGGGAAGTGGCGTTCATCGCACTTCATATCCATAGTGCCGTTACACGTAAAAATTTATCAGAGGTGAACCAGCATTCGCAGCTTATTCACCAAATTATTCGTGTGATCGAAGATTCCCTCAAGATTGAGATTGATCGTGAATCGATTTATTATATGCGCCTCATTCGCCACTTGCATTTTGCGATTGATCGTGTAAAAAAAGGCGAAAAGGTAGAGGAATCGGTTCGACTCGCTGATATTTTACGAAATGAATATCCGATGCACTACAGTCTGGCATGGAAGGTCATTAAGGTTATGCAACAGTCCTTAAAAGTACCCGTATACGACGCAGAAGCCGTGTATTTGACGATGCATCTCCAGCGCTTAACAGCGAAGGAAGAGTCTGAATAATAGCACATCAACTCGCTGTATAATGGGAATTTTTCTATAAAGTGGAATGAAAACCTTTGCTTTGTGAACTTTTTTCGACAATTTTCGCAAAAAAGCGTTGACACCCCTTTCAAAACTTGCTATGATTCAATTGTCTTTCTAATAGAATATTAAATCAGATCATTTCTACGTGTTACTGATTCGATCAGGCATGAGTAGAGAGGTTAGTTGAATGTTATCACGGGATACTGGAGATAGTATATTTTGATAACGTTTTATTTCCTCTTTGCTCATGCTTTTTTATATACTTTGTAATCGTTAACATGAAGATATGGTCGTTTAAGGGAAAAGGAGGTTTCTCATATGTTTAAGAAGTTTTTCGGTGTTTTACAGAAAATCGGGAAAGCGCTTATGCTTCCAGTAGCGATTCTTCCAGCAGCAGGTTTGCTTTTAGCGTTCGGTACAGCATTCCAAAATCCTGATTTACTTACACATCTTCCGGCATTAAAAGCTCACTGGTTCCAAGTAGTAGCGAGTGTAATGTCTGATTCTGGTAACATTATTTTCAGTAACTTACCGTTACTATTCGCAGTAGGGGTAGCAGTTGGTTTAGCAGGCGGTGACGGAGTTGCCGGTCTTGCAGCAATTATCGGTTACTTAATCATGAACGTAACGATGAGCACAATGTTACAAGGTATTGGTACGTTAACACCTAAGATGATTGAGAAAATTTCAACGCTTCCAGCGTATGCAAATGTTCTTGGTATTCCAACGCTTCAGACAGGGGTGTTCGGGGGTATTATCGTCGGGGTTATCGCAGCCTCTATGTATAACCGCTTCTTTAAAATTGAATTACCACCGTACTTAGGGTTCTTCGCAGGTAAACGTTTCGTTCCAATCGTGACAGCGCTTGCGTCTTTAATCTTAGGTATCGCAATGATTTTCGTATGGCCAGTTGTACAAAATGGTTTAAATGCATTCTCAAACTTTATGTTAAATGCAAATCCTGGTTTATCAGCGTTCGTGTTTGGTTTAATCGAACGTTCACTAATTCCATTTGGTCTTCACCACATTTTCTACTCACCGTTCTGGTTTGAGTTTGGTGAATACACAAGTAAAGCAGGTAACTTAATCCGTGGGGATCAGCACATCTTCATGCAGCAGCTTCGTGACGGTGTACCATTCACAGCAGGTACATTCATGACTGGTAAATATCCGTTCATGATGTTCGGATTACCAGCAGCAGCATTAGCGATCTACCATGAAGCACGTCCAGAAAATAAAAAATATGTTGCAGGAATCATGGGTTCTGCTGCATTAACATCTTTCTTAACGGGTATTACAGAACCACTTGAGTTCTCATTCTTATTCGTAGCACCAGTATTATTCGCAATTCACGCTGTTTTCGCTGGTTTATCATTCATGACAATGGCACTATTAAATGTCAAAATCGGAATGACGTTCTCTGGTGGTTTAATTGACTACATCCTATTTGGTATCTTCCCGAACCGTACTGCATGGTGGTTAGTTATCCCAGTAGGTCTTGTATTAGCCGTTATTTACTACTTCGGTTTCCGTTTCGCGATCCGCAAGTTTAACCTTAAAACTCCAGGTCGTGAAGACAAAACGGAAGAAGATAAAGCACAAGCTGGTACAGCAGAAGAATTACCAAAAAACATTTTAGAAGCACTTGGTGGACAAGAAAACATCACTCACTTAGATGCTTGTATCACACGTCTTCGTGTTTCTGTAAATGACGCGAAAAACGTTGATAAAAACCGCTTGAAAAACCTAGGAGCTTCTGGAGTTCTTGAAGTAGGGAATAACATTCAAGCAATCTTTGGTCCACGTTCTGATACATTAAAAGGACAAATCAAAGATATTATGGAAGGCCGCACGCCAGTAGTTGCAAAAGAAGAGAAAACTGTGCAAAATGAAGGAGTAGCACTAAACAGCACAAACGGTGATGAAATCGTTTCACCTATCAAAGGGGAAATCGTTCCATTATCTGAAGTGCCTGACCAAGTGTTCTCACAAAAATTAATGGGTGACGGTTTCGCTATTATCCCATCAGAAGGCACAGTAGTTGCGCCAGTCGATGGAAAAATAGTAAACTTATTCCCGACGAAGCATGCTTTAGGGATTGAATCAACAGATGGACGAGAAATCTTAATCCATTTCGGTATTGATACAGTAAACTTAAAAGGTGAGGGCTTTGAAACACTTGTATCACAAGGTGACGAAGTGATGAAAGGTCAACCGCTATTAAAAGTTGACTTGGATTATGTAAAAGCAAATGCACCATCTGTGATTACACCTATTATCTTCACTAACTTAGGTGCTGATGAGAAACTCAACATCTTAAAGCAAGGTTCTGTTGAACAAGGTGAAGAAAACATTCTTAACATTACAAAGTGATCAAAGGAGATTGATTAAAAATGGCAGAAAAAACATTTAAGGTAACAAGCGAATCAGGAATCCACGCACGTCCAGCAACAACTTTGGTACAAGCAGCAAGCAAATTTGATTCTGATGTAAACTTAGAATTCAACGGGAAAACAGTTAACTTAAAATCAATCATGGGTGTTATGTCTTTAGGCATCCAACAAGGCGCTACAATCCGTGTAACAGCTGAAGGTTCTGATGAAGTTGAAGCAATCGCTGCAATCGAAGAAACAATGAAAAAAGAAGGTTTAGGCGAGTAATAATGACTAAAAATATCAAAGGCATTGCCGCTTCTAGCGGCATTGCCATTGCTAAAGCATTTCGCCTAGAAAATCCAGTACTAACCGTTGAAAAAACATCAGTAGCGGATGTTAATCAAGAAGTTTCTCGTTTTGACCAAGCTGTTTCCAAAGCAAAATCAGAATTAGAAGTAATTCAAGAGCACGCACGAAAAGAACTAGGACAGGACAAAGCAGATATTTTTGCTGCTCATCTTCTAGTTTTAAGTGACCCTGAACTGATCAATCCAATTAAAGATAAAATCACGTCTGAAAGCGTAAACGCAGAATCTTCATTAGACGAAGTGTCTGGTATGTTCATCACAATGTTCGAGTCTATGGACAATGAATATATGAAAGAACGTGCAGCAGATATCCGTGACGTAACGAAACGTGTATTATCTCATTTATTGGGCGTAACGATTTCAAACCCTAGTCTTATTTCAGAAGAAGTAGTTGTGATTGCAGAAGATTTAACGCCTTCTGATACAGCACAATTAAATCGTAAATTTGTAAAAGGGTTTACAACAGATATTGGTGGACGTACGTCTCACTCAGCAATCATGGCTCGTTCAATGGAAATTCCAGCGGTTGTTGGAACGAAAACAGTTATGGCTGACATCCAGAACGGTGATCTTGTTATCATTGATGGACTAGATGGAGATGTTATTGTTAACCCAACGGAAGACGTTGTGAAATCATACGAAGATAAAAAAGCTGCGTATGACGTTCAAAAAGCGGAGTGGGCGAAGCTTGTAAACGAACGTACAGTTTCAGCAGATGACCACCACGTAGAACTTGCTGCTAATATCGGTACACCTGAAGATGTAAAAGGTGTATTAGAAAACGGCGGAGAAGCAGTTGGCTTATACCGCACAGAATTCTTATACATGGGCCGCGATACGCTTCCAACGGAAGATGAGCAGTTTGATGCGTATAAGACAGTTCTTGAGCGTATGGAAGGAAAACCGGTTGTTGTTCGTACACTAGATATTGGTGGAGACAAAGAACTTCCGTACTTAGATCTTCCAAAAGAAATGAACCCATTCCTAGGCTTCCGTGCAATTCGCCTATGCCTAGAAATGCAAGATATGTTCCGTACACAGATTCGTGCGTTATTACGTGCTAGCAGCTACGGTAACCTAAAAGTAATGTTCCCGATGATCGCAACAGTCGACGAGTTCCGTCAGGCAAAAGCGATTTTACTAGAAGAAAAAGCAAAACTTCAAGAGCAAGGTGTAACAGTATCTGAAAACATTGAAGTAGGGATGATGGTTGAAATTCCATCTTCTGCAGTGATGGCAGATCAGTTTGCAAAAGAAGTGGACTTCTTCTCAATCGGAACAAATGACTTAATTCAATACACAATGGCTGCGGATCGTATGAATGAGCGCGTATCTTATTTATACCAACCGTACAACCCAGCAATCCTTCGTTTAGTGCATATGGTTATTCTAGCTGCACATAAAGAAGGCAAATGGGTTGGCATGTGTGGAGAGATGGCTGGAGACGAAATCGCGATTCCAATTCTACTTGGTCTTGGACTAGATGAGTTCTCTATGAGCGCATCATCTATTCTAAAAGCACGTTCTCAAATCCGTCATCTATCTAAAGGTGAGATTGAGCAACACGTCGAAAAAATTCTTGCAATGTCTACAACAACTGAAGTAGTAGACTACGTAAAAGCGACATTCCATATTGGATAACAAAAAAAGACGATCTTTTGATCGTCTTTTTTTTATAACAAGTTAAATAATAAGGGAATAAAGGTTTGCGATAAAATAATGGTTATAATGGCTGTACTGATCATCGCAAGGCTTGAGAAGGTACCTTCTAGCTGTCCAAACTCAAAGGCCTTTGCTGTTCCCGTTCCGTGTGCTGCAACGCCCATAAGCAGTCCTTTTGCAATCGAGGAGCGAAGCGCTAAAAAGCGAATTAAAATCGGTCCAATTGTCGCACCGGCGATACCTGTTAAAATAACGAATAAAACGGTTACGCTCGGGTCGCCGCCAAGCGTTTTCGAAACATCCATTGCGATAGGGGTCGTAATCGAACGCGGCACAATGCTGTGGACGAGGAAATCTTGGAGATGAAATAAAATGGCAAGTAGAAGCGATGAAAAGACGGCAATCACCGTGCCCGCAGTCACGCTCAAAATAATTTCCATTCGGTATTTCTTCAACAGATGAAACGACTTATACATAGGGATCGCGAATGCTACCGTTGCGGGTCCCAGCAATAAGTTGATAATAGAAACGTTATTTTTGTAGGCATCATATGAAATATGGGTTTCTTTCAAAATAAACATAATCACCAAGGGTGTCAGAATAATGGGTGAAAAAACAATCCATTTGAAGCGCCCGTATAATCGTTTAGCCAACACATAAATAATGATTGTAAGCACAATGGCTAGTAGTGAAATCATGTTGTACTATCTCCCTTACGTTTGAAAATCAATTCGGCTATCATTCCTGTACTCGCCATGACGAGCGCTGTACTAATTAGGATAATCAAAAGAATTTGCCAGCCGTAGTTTTTTAATACATCGGTATAATTCATTAAACCAACTGTTGCTGGAATGAAGAAAAGCAATAGCTCAGCAACAAGCAAATTGCCGCCTTTTTCAATCCATTTCAGCTTGATTACTTTTGTTTGCAGTAAGATCAGCAGGAGAAAGAGACCAACGACGCTCCCCGGAACAGGTAAATGAAGCAAACGAACGAGTTCTTGTCCAACAAGAAAAACACCTGTTAGTAAAATGATTTGAAAAAATAATGTAAATAACGTTTTCAACGTGTCACCGCCTTTTCATAAAAATAAAATATGTTGTGAAAAGATTATTGTAATGATTGACTAGCAGTTGTCCCCACTGTCTAAGAATCGTGCTTCTATTAAATAGAGTCGCCTTATAAAGACGACTCAAAAGTGGGAAAAGAGAAACTTTGGGATTATGCAAATGGGGTTGCATATCAACAAGTAATAACCTGTTACATACATAAGTGTAGCGTAGGCGTTTCTATTGGTAAAATATATAAATGTTATTCATCCTATTCGCTAAAGTTATGAAAAGGCTTAAATAACGGATTTAATATGCTCAATAAAGGCGTTTGTCGCAAATGAGACGTAGCGATCCTTTCGAATGATAATCGCAAGGTCCCAAGGAATGGAGTTTTCTAAATCCACTACCTGAATTTGATCACGATCAAGCTTCTGACAAATTGACTGTGGAAACAATGCGATCCCCATGCTTGCTGCTACCATTTCGGCAATAAAGTCCCATTGTGTGCTTTGATAAGCGATTGTAGGCTTAAACCCTGCCTGTACACATTCCCGATAAATCATTTCATGCATGGAAAAGTCTTCATGAAATAAAATAAACGATTCGTCCTTTAGCTCATGAAAGGCGATTTTTTTATGCTGTGCGAGGTGGTGATCCTTTGGTAGTGCGACCTGCAATTTTTCTCGCGCAAACGGGATCGTTCGAAATAACTCCTCATTAACAGGTAAGAGGACAACACCAATATCTACTTCTCCTTCTTCTACGATCCTCTCCATTCGTTTGGCACCAAATTCGATCATCCGAATTGAAATATCTGGATACGTTTGTCGAAATGATTTCATAATGTGGGGGAAAAACAGTGATCCTATAATAGGAGGAATGCCAATCTTGATTCGTCCTTTTTGAATATGCATAAGATCATAGAGAGAATTCGATAAATCTCTTAATGAGGATAGAACATTCTCTGCCTGATGATACACGATGTCACCTGCATCGGTTAATTGTATACGTCGAGCCGAGCGATCAATTAAAGTAACGCCTAATTCATCTTCTAATACTTTTACCATTTTACTTAAAGATGGCTGTGAAACGTGCAGAACGTCCGCTGCCTTTGTAAAGCTTTTTTGCCGAGCCACTTCTGTGAAATATTGCAACTGTCGAATATCCATCGAATCGCTCCTTTCAGTTGAGTTTATTGTATGTTAAAGTAAGTATATCCATTATATTTGTGAACAAGTGAACAAATCAATATTTCAGATTTGTTCCACTTTTTTAGTTTCTCTTTTGTTGAGAAAGGACTATAATAGATTCATTGGACAGACATTCGTATGTGATTGACAGAAAAGGTGGTTAGTAAGGTTGAGTAAAGTAGATACGCTGCGAGACATTGTTTACATAAACGGAAATTTGCATGAGCAATATTTCATTACACACGGAATTGAATTTCGCGAATTTTTTCATTCGATCCCTACTCCGTTAGCAAATGTCCTGCTTCTTAAACATGGTTATGAGGAAAGTGACTATGATTTTGGCGTTCATTTAGATTATGTAGAAAATGAACAGCTTCCTCGCTTAGTAGAAGAAGATGTTAGTAAGTACGGTGATTTTTGCTGGGTTGATTTTGATGAATCATCATCTTTTGAACTATTGCACGATGAGGACTTGGCTGCATTACTTTACTTAGGGCACTATAAAAAACCACTACGTACAGCATTTAGTCACAAGTTAAATAACCAATTCGTTTATTTAAGCAGTGAAGACGGATGGTTTAATAAAACGTACTATCGAAATATTTATGATATGAATCACATTGTGAGTCGTGTGATTCCGATGAAACTGTCTGTGACAAAGCAGTCTCGCTTCACTTTCTTAAAAAAGAAATTGGAGTATCCACCGGTCCCGCTCGTATTAGTAAACACGTTGCTTACGCTTGCGAATGATGGACTAGTAGTGGATTTGAAGCAAGTACAGCAGACGCGAAAAGATATTCAAATTCCGATTTTTACGATCGGTAAATATATTGACATGGAAGAAATGCTGCATGATCTTGAAGAATCGTCGCATAAAGGAAGCTTTCAAGCTACGCTTGTGTTAAATAAGAAGGACCTAGAATGGGAACTGATTGAAATGTAAAAGGAGGAGCCGACTGTAAAAAGTGGGCCTCTCCTTTTTATGTGGCTAAAAATGGATTTTTCCACTCCATTAACACAGCATGATGAAGCGATTCTTCGTCTTCAATGTAGTCGGCGACAATTCCTACAGGAGTACGTCCACAGCGCATAAGAAAGGTGATAACGGGATCGGAAATACGCCCCGATTGAATGCCATCTAAGTATTGCTCAGGAGATAATTCATGGTGATAGCGGTGATAGTGAGGTATTCGTCCGCCGCCTAGGAGACGATCCAGTTTCAACTGCACGACGACTTCATACATAGACGACATAAGCAGCTTTCCAATACCTAGCTTACGATATGAGGGTGATACGCAAATGTCGACAATATACAGAGTTTGACCACTATTGGTGTGATTAGTAATAAAACCATCCGAGGTAATTTCTGACCAGGTGTGGGGGTAATCATCAGTTTTCACGCGTAGACCTGTAATCGATCCACAAATTGTGCCGTCTATTTCGGCACATAATGCGCCTTCCGGGAAGCGAGTGACGTGTTCGTGTAACTGTTCCTCTGACCACCATAATTCTGACGGAAAAGGGGGAGGAAAGGCTGCTTGCTGAACACGAATGAGAGATGAGAAATCTGAGGGTGTATAATTCCGAATGATAGCCATACGAGGTGTTTTTTGATCAAATACGTAGCATTTTTTCTGATACATCACAGGACCTGCCTTTCGTGATTTGATAACACTATTATAAAGGATTCTCCCACAGGTGGGTGATTTTTAGCCCACAAAAAAAAAGCTCCGTAAAGGAGCTTTTTAAATTAGATCCAAGTTGTTACTTGATCTAACGGCAAACGGTCGCTAGCATGTGCTTCTTTTGCTGCTGTTCCAACAGAAAGTAGCATAACGGGAACAAAACGATCTTCCACTTTAAATTCTTCAATGAATTTTTGAGCGTTGAAGCCACCCATTGCACATGTGTCAAAGCCTTTTGCTTTTGCAGCATGCATAAGCGTCATAGCCGCTAGAGAAGCATTGCTGTACGCTGCGTCACGAGCAAATACACCGTTTTGGTATGCGCCGTTAATTTGGCCAGCAAGGATGTCTTTAACTTCGCTTGTCATGTGTCCAGCTTCTACAAGTGGATTGTATACGTCGTCTACGTTTTTATTTGCTTCTAAATCACCTAATACAGCGATGACAGCACCAGAATCAACGACTTGACGTTGATTATAAGCGATTGGGAGAAGGCGCTCTAAAGCGTTAGAATCTGTAATGACCATGAAGTGCCAGTGTTGTAGGTTCCACGCAGACGGAGACTTCACAGTTGCTTCTAGAATTTCTGTTAAATCTTGTTTGCTCGGTTTTTTAGCTGGATCATATTCACGAATAGATGTACGAGAGCTTACGACTTCAAAAAAATCTTTTGACATAAAAATTCCCTCCAGATTATATGGTAAAAAAATACATTTGATTACATTTGAATACTTCATTACTTTTTGTAAGTAAGAGATACATGCAAATTTTAATAAACGTTCCCAAGGATGTCAAGAAATAATGCTCAGAAGATAACAAACATTTCTTACGCTAGTTCTACCCTAAAACGTTATTGCGAAAAACTGATGCGCGAGCTGTCCTTCAAACAAAAAAATGGTGAAGAAGACGCTTCGCTTATTTTGTGTTGCTTCTATTCTTCTATACAGAGGAATGAAGACATTTTAAGGGATAGTTCTTTTTAAAACGGTGCTCATCAGGTAAGATAAAGAAAAGGATGTTTTTTCATACAGGAAGAGGAGGAAGAGATATGACAGGCAAACAAACGGTTGGATTTATCGGCACGGGGGTAATGGGGAAAAGCATGGCGTCTCATTTAATGAAAGCAGGGCACGAGGTACATGTATACACCCGAACAAAAGAAAAGGCAGTAGAATTAATTGAGAGTGGTGCAGTGTGGTGCGAAACGCCGAAAGAAGTAGCACAAACTAGTGACGTTATTATTACAATGGTTGGCTATCCATCAGATGTAGAAGAAATATACTTAGGTGAAAATGGATTGCTTGCTCATGCCAAAAAGGGTACATATTTTATTGATATGACAACATCTAAACCATCTCTTGCGGTTCGAATTCATGAAAAAGCAAATGAACAAGGCATGTTTTCATTAGACGCACCTGTTTCCGGAGGAGACGTAGGCGCAAGAGAAGCAACGCTTACGATTATGGTAGGAGGAGACGAAAACGCATTCCAGGCTTGCAAACCGATTTTGGAGTTGCTCGGAAGTAACGTCATTTTACAAGGTGATGCAGGGGCAGGTCAGCATACGAAAATGTGCAATCAAATTGCGATTGCATCTAATATGATGGGTGTAAGTGAAGCGATCGTTTATGCGGAAAAAGCGGGACTAAATCCCGAAGTGGTGTTGCAGTCTATTTCATCTGGTGCAGCAGGAAGCTGGTCACTTAGTAATTTGGCTCCTCGTATGATCAAAGGAGATTTGGAACCGGGCTTTTATATTAAGCATTTTATTAAAGACATGGGAATTGCTTTAGAAGAAGCAGAAGCCATGAACATGGACGTTCCAGGTCTACAGCAGGCTAAAAAACTATACGATTCGCTTGCAGCACAAGGCAAGGCAGACAAAGGTACGCAAGCATTGTATGAGTTATATAAATAAGCAAAGACGAGCGAATGCTCGTCTTTTGTTTATGCCAAAAGATTTTTCGATTTTAAAAAGCGTTCTATACGATCTAACGCTTCTTTTAGTAGCTCCATAGAATAAGCGTAAGACAAGCGTACATAGCCCTCGCCGAGCGCTGAAAATGCGCTACCTGGCACTAGAGCAACACCCGCTTCTTTTACAAGCATAAGCGCAAAATCGAACGAAGAGAGGTTGAATTTACGGATGGATGGGAAAATATAAAATGCTCCCGTTGGTTTTTCAACCTCAAAGCCCATTTGAACAAGGCGATCATACACATAATTCATACGCTCCATATACGCCTCTTTCATATAAAGAGGATCCTCTTGGCCGTTCATTAACGCCTCCAATGCGGCTGCTTGAGAAACAGATGACGCACAGCTTACATTGTACTGATGAACTTTTAAGATATGCTGTGATAAATAAGAGGGCGCAAACAACAGGCCAATACGCCATCCTGTCATTGAATGAGACTTGGATACACCATTGATGACAATCGTCTTCTCTCGCATGGATGGAATCGTGGCGATGGATGTATGAGTGCCGTTAAAGACAAGCTCGCTATAGATTTCATCTGACAGAACAAAGATATCTCGATCTTCTAAAAGCGCGGCGATCTCGTGAAGCTCTTTGCTTGAAAGCGTCACGCCCGTCGGATTGGATGGGTATGGTAACACGATACAGCGCGTTTCCTCTGTTAGATAAGGCTCAATTAAGTCAGCCGTCAGACGAAATCCGTTTTCAGTTGTGTCAACGTGAATAGGAGTCGCACCTGCTAGACGTATAAGCGGTTCATATCCAGGGTATACAGGTCCTGGTAAAATGACTTCAGATCCTTCATCAAGAATGGTTCGAAAAGCAATGTCGATTGCCTGGCTTGCTCCAACCGTCACAATAACTTCATTTTCTGGATTGTATGTAAGGTTGTATTTTTGTTGGATAAATTGAGAAGCTGCCCTTCGCAGTTCAATCGTTCCAGCATTATGTGTATAGGAAGTTAGGTTTTGATCAATTGCCTGCTTTCCCGCTTCTTTTACATGATCTGGCGTTAAAAAATCAGGCTGTCCGATTGTTAACGACAAGACATCCTCATATTGAGAGACCATATTAAAAAAGGTACGAATGCCTGAAATTTGTAGTTGTTTTACGCGATTATTTAGCAAGTGTTCCATTAACAATCATCCTTCCGTTGCAATATCCCACTTATTGTACCACAACCATTTACGTTCAAAAGAAAAACATGTGCCCCTGCTCTTGAATGAAGGTCCAAAGCAGAGGCACATGTTACGCTTCTTCTAATTTTTTATACTCGTTTGTTAATTGAATGAACGTTTCTTTATCGCCTTTATCTAATGCGTCATCAATTAAAAAGGTTAGGCGTTCCTTATTGAAAACGTAGCTTAAATGATCTAGTAAATCGTTCGCTGTTTTTTGGTATTGAATCTCTCTTTGTGTATATAAATCCTTTCGGGAAAAGTCATTCGCGTTTTTTCTGTAGTAGCTCATGACTATGTACCTCCTTCAAATTAGAATGTCTTCCGAATCATCTTGTTAGTTATTTACCCATATATATGACGATTAACCGCAATGTGTTAAAATTTTAGGTGTTTGAAAAAAATGAAAAAAGGGTACATAGGAAAGATACATAATGAAGATTTAAAGGAGCAGATATGATTAGAACATGCGCGTTAACATCAGCTGGTGTAATTAAATACGATCTATCGCTTCGTTCCTTGAAAAAGCCTGACATTGTTTGGTACTGGGTTGATTTCGATCAGCCGTCTAACGAGGAATCTCAGCTTTTAAGTAAACATTTCCGCTTTCACCCGTTAGCTATTGAAGACTGTTTGGAATTTGTACAGCGTCCTAAAATGGATTTTTTTGATAAGTATGTGTTCATTGTAATGCATTATTTGAATCAAAAAACCCTATCGCCAGAAGAGGTAGATGTGTTCGTTGGGAGCAATTACATCGTTACCTTTCATAAAAAGTCAGTGCGAGGACTGAACAATACGTGGGCACGTGTTCGAAAGGATACGGCACTTCAGCAAGGTCCAATGACAATCCTGCATGCGGTAATGGACCAGCTCGTAGATGACTATTTTCCACCCATCTACCGAATCGAAGACCGGTTAAATGAAATTGAGGAAGCGACGGATTCTGATTCGTCCGTATCCGATATCATGGACGAAGTATTTGATATTCGAAGCGACTTATCTAAGATGCGTCGAACGGTTTTGCCTATGCGTGATTTGCTTTATCGTATTTTAAATTCAGAACGTATTGCGCACGTCAACGATCAGAAGATTTACTTTCAAGATATTTATGATCATCTCTTGAAAATTACGGAGCTTATTGAAGCAAATCGAGAGTTTACTTCGGATATTCGAGATAACTATATTTCGATTAACTCTGATCGAATGAATTCGATTATGATGACTCTTACAGTTATTACGACGATCTTTATGCCGCTATCGTTTATAGCAGGACTGTATGGAATGAACTTTACAAATATGCCGGAACTACGCGGTCACTACAATTACTTTATCGTACTAGCTGTAATGGTTCTGATTTCGATCGGGATGACGCTTTGGTTTAAGAAGAAAGGCTGGTTCCGCTTTAGCAAGAGATCAAAGCTATAAGAAAAGGTCACGCAATGTGCGTGACCTTTTTTTTTCGTCTTTATTCCATATCAATCTGGCCTTCTCGCCAGTAAACAGGCGATACGTAGCCTAAATCAATTTCGCGATCATCAAGTGTAATAAAGCAGTGCTGAGCTGCTTCTTGTTGTTTAATCTTGTCATAAATAGGTTTTTCTACTCCCTCTAAAATCTTCATTTCGTGGTCTTCAGAGAATAGAATAACAGAGCCTTTCATGAAAACGTCCACCTTCTATATATGTTTTATTTTAATTCACCTCGTAGTATATGAGTTTTTTTTGGCTTCGTCTAGACGTATGAATCCCTCTTGAAAAATATAAATTCCCTTCTTTCCTTAAAATCATCACATTGGTTTCGTTTTCATAAAAAGAAGAAAAAATTTGCTCGAATGAATCTCTTTATTCGTAAAAGTTTTCATAATTATTTGTAAATAAACAGGTTTTTGTTTTTACGAATGGAAATCAAATAGAAGAAAGAAAAGGAGGATGCATATGAGTAAGCTTGAAAAGAACATGATACCATCAAAGAAAAAATTCATTACGTTACCTGTTTATATCACACTTCCAATTGTTTCATGGGCTTTGTATGATTTTGCAAATACGATTTTCTCTTCTAATATTTCCACGATTTTCTTTCCTTTTTATTTAGAGGAAACAGTCGGTAACAGTGAGGCGATGAAGCAGCTAGCAAGTACATTCATTTCGTATGCCAATGCGCTAGCTAGCATATTTTTAGTGATTTTCTCACCGCTATACGGGACGATGATCGATCGCACGAAGCGAAAGAAAAAGCCGCTCGTTTATTTTGCACTCGGATCGATTATTTGTACGTTCGGAATGGGAGTAGCAGCATATCAGAAGCAGTGGGATCATGCGACAATGTTACCGCTCTCGTTAATACTCGTCGTTATTTTGTTTGTGCTGGCGAAATTTTTCTTTCAATCAAGTCTCGTATTTTATGACAGCATGATGCCGGATTTAGGTTCAAAGGAACAAATGCCCCTCATCTCAGGCTTTGGGGTGGCGATCGGATATTTTGGCACGCTTGTAGGATTGAGCGTTTATTTCTTTGTGGGAGACCATGATTTTCATCGTGCGTTCATTCCAACGGCCATTTTATATCTTCTTTTTTCGCTGCCGATTATATTTTGGGTAAAGGAACCCCCTCAACATGTCGATGTAAAGGAGAAGCAATCTTTTTTTAGTGGTTATAAAGAGATTTATCAAACGTTTCAAGAAATGCGCGCTTTTCGGTCTATTTTTTTATTTATGATTACGTATTTCTTTATTAATGATGCGATTGCGACGGCTATTGCGATGATGGCCGTTTACGCAAAAGCCGTCATAGGATTTACAACAAGTGGTTTTATTCTTCTGTACTTAATATCGACGGTGGCAAGTATTATTGGTGCTTTTGTATTCGGATATGTGGTGAAAAAATTTACGTCTCGGCGTGCGGTTACAATGGTTGGTGTCATTTTGGTAGTCGCCCTTCTTTTTGCCGTGACCGCAAACGGTGTCCCGATGTTTTGGGTGGCAGGATCGTTATTCGGCGTTTCATTAGGATCTATGTGGGTCGCTACAAGAACATTTATTATTGAGCTATCACCTGAAAACAAAAGAGGGCAGTTCTTTGGTTTGTTTGCTTTTTCAGGAAAGTTGTCGGCTATTGTAGGTCCATTGCTATACGGAACCATCACATGGGCGTTAAAAGACTACGGGGCGCTTGCGAGTCGAATTGCTTTAGCATCTCTACTGTTGCTTGCGGGGATTGGACTGTGGGTGCATTTAAAGACGAGGTACGAAACCGTCCGAAAATAAGAAAATGGAGGGAGTTTTGAGCAATTATTCTATGAAATTAATACTAGTAATTATATAATGGAAATACAAATTTTTAACATGGAAGGGCGAAATTGGATGTACAAAGACGCAGGGATTTTACTAGAAAGCGGTACAAATGAAATTGAAATTGTGGAGTTTGGAGTTCGACATATTCGTTTTGGCATTAACGTCATTAAAGTGAGAGAAATTATTAATCCAGTAACGATTAATCCGGTTCCGAATTCGCATCCGTATGTTGAAGGGATTATTGAGCTCCGCGGTGAGGTTTTGCCAATTGTTGATATAGCGAAGGCACTCAAACTTCCGCCATCTGATACGCCTGAGAAGGATAAATTTATTGTCACAGAGTTTAATCAGCAAAAAATCGTATTTCATGTTCATAGTGTGACAAAAATCCATCGCTTGTCATGGAAGCAAATCGAAAAGCCTTCCGAGTTATATCAGGGACTTGAAACACAGATTACAGGAGTCGTTAAAATGGAACAAGAGCTGATCTTGTTGCTTGATTTTGAAAAACTCATTACGGACGTTAATCCTGATTTTGGAATCGACGTGAGCTCCGTCAAAAAGCTCGGTGAACGAAAGCGCTCCAATAAGCGAATTGTAATTGCCGAGGATTCGCCTTTATTGCGTCGTTTAATTGGCGATACGTTAGAAGAAGCAGGCTACGTCATTACGGAGTTTTTCGAAAATGGTCAAGATGCGCTGGCTTATTTAGAATCTATTGTAGCAGGGAATAAGGCGATTGAGGATCAAGTACAGCTTGTGATTACCGATATTGAAATGCCCCAAATGGACGGCCATCATTTGACGAAACGCATTAAGGAAAACGATAAGTTATCAATTTTACCTGTCATTGTTTTTTCGTCTCTTATTACAGAAGATCTCCAACATAAGGGACAAATGGTTGGAGCTAGTGCGCAGGTTAGTAAGCCGGAAATCAAGCGCCTTATCGAACAAATTGATTCACTTATTTTATAAAAGTACACAAAAGCGCCTCATACGAATAGTATGAGGCGTTTATTAAACGTACAAAGCTCCTCTAGCTCAGCCCTTATTAGTGACACAATGGTAGAAAGTTAAAAATAGCTTTTTCCCAGAGGTTTAAAGATGGGAGCGGTTTTACGACGTGTATTCATAGAAGATTGAGGAGGCGTTAATGAGTAGTTGGTATATTGTGAAAGCAAGCGCTTTGCGGTTGAAAGCGACATCGTTGTTTTAGGGTTTCGATAATTCATATCCAACTCTCCAAGATGCGATAGCGTTTGGAAGTCTTCCTTTTTAGGGGGAATATGAAAGTAATAGTTACCGACAGCCACTAAAACATCTGATTTTTGCTGGCTTTTCCCAGGGTTTTTCGAAAAATGCAGTCCTTCTTTTTTCGCTTTGCCTTCTGAAATCAATTTTTCTAGTGCAAGCTTCTTAAGAGTGTATAACATTTTAGGATCTGGAGCAGCCTTTGCATGACGATTTACAGTGAAAATAGCTTGAGCAAGATCATCAACCTTCATATGTGCTGGTTTTGATTGATCTGTATGATGAGGCATGGTGTTCCTCCTTTGATAAACTTTCTATTTATTATATCCTTTCTTGTCCAAATTGCAAACATTGAGTTTTGGACAACTGTAAGTAAAAAGAGCCGTTTATTTTCTTTCAAGGGAAGCTTTTCAGATAAGAAAGAATGGCTCGCCTATAAGCAAGCGAGCAACATTTTGTAGGAATGCGGAAGGGTGTTATTTGTGTGGAAGAATATAGACGCCAGTTCCATTTGGAACGAGCGATGAAAGCTCGAGAACATCTTTATTGTACATGCGTATACACCCCATCGAAACCGCTTTTCCGATGGAAGAAGGGTTGTTCGTTCCATGAATACCGTAGTGATATTTCGAGAGACTGAGCCACATTTCACCAAACGGACCACCAGGGTCAGGTTGCCTGTTTACAATCACATAATTTCCAGGTGGAGTCGAGCTCAACATTTTTCCAACGGCAATCGGATATGTTTTCATCAGTTTCCCATCATGGATAAGCAACAGTCGTTTTTCCTTTAGATAAACGTAAATGGAATAGGGGATGCTTTCCTTTGGTGGAAGACCAGGAATGTAAATAGGTTGCCCGACTACAATTGTGTCAGGGTTTACAGTTGGATTTGCACTCAAGAGCATGTCATAAGGAATGCGATAATCCAGCGAGATTGAATAAAGCGTTTCACCAGATTTTACGATATGGTACACTTGAACACCTCTTCTCATCGATCACCAAGAGTACTTTTGGTGATACTAAAAATCGTTCACATGATCTATCTTATGGAAAAGAAATCATTTCAAGAATAACAAAATGATTTTATAACGGAGGACAAGATAAGTCCTTTTTCAAACGTGGTGCTCATATGTAATTTAATCGTAGAAAAGAGAATGGACGTCTTTTAGACGTCCTATTTGTGGTGAAGCTATTTAGGTGGCTGCATGGGCTGCATGGATTGCATCGGTTGCATGGGCTGCATCGTTGGAGATGAATAATACGTGTTGTAAACAGGAGCTCCTCCAGTTGAAGGAGATGCAGGAATAGCCATTTGAGAAGGGAAGTTGCCGATTCCGGCGTTAATATTTCCCGTTGGATAGCCACCAAAACCTCCAGGAATACCGGCTGCTCCAGGGTATCCGCCGAAAGCGCCTGGATAGCCTCCGTATGGAACAGGATACGGAGGAGGGAACGGAGGGCAACACCCTGGGAACGGAGGACGAGCAATCGCGCCAACTGTCAGCCCACCTAGAAGACCGCCAGCTAATCCAGCAACTAATGGAAGTCCGAAGAAAAATCGTTCATCTTCTGAAGCAATTGAACGGTAAGGATCATATGCGGGGTAGGGAATATATGAATAATACATGTACAAACCTCCTTATGCTTTGTCTTAATAGTGTATGGAAGGTGGAAGGGGATTGAGCCTGCCCTATAAGAAAAATTCCCGTTTAGAAAGAAATAGGTTGACGAAAGCACTTCTCTCTTTATATAGTTTATGTAGTGAATAGTTCAAGGAGTGAACTAAATGGAAAAAGAAAAACTAAAAGCGCTGATTAAGCGCTATGAAGATGTGCATATTTTCGCGCTTAGGCAAGTATCATCTATTGTTGCTGAAAAGCTACCCGAAAATATGACGATGGAGCAATACAACGTACTCCGTTCGCTGAAACAGCGAGGAAAATGTCGCTCGTCTGAATTAGCCGATATTTGCGGGGTAAACCGCAGCGCGATTACCGCGATGGTCGCTCGACTCGTTGCAAAGAATTATGTGAAACGAGTTCAGGATGAACAAGATCGACGTAGCATTTGGCTCACGACTACTTCAAAAGGTGATGAGGTTTATGAGCAGGGTGAGGGAGCGATTGAGCAGATGGTCGCTTCGTATCTACAGGAACTAGATGACGAGGAAGTAGAGACATTCATCCATACGTATGAAAAAATTACGACCATCATTAAACGGATGCACGGAGAGGAGCAGCTATGAAGGCCATTATTAAGTTACGATGGGTATTGCTAGCAGTTTGGATTGTAGGAGCCGTTGTTTTATCGCTTTTAGCGCCTAACATGGAGAACTTAGTGAGGGAGAAAGGTCAGATTGGTGTTCCATCAGGATATTCTTCTTCACTCGCAAATGAAATTTTAGACAAAAAAAGTGGTGAAAATGAGAATGAAGCATCCATTGTGGTTGTTTATCACGACAAGAAAAAGTTAGATCAGCAAGAGCTCGAACAAATTAAACATAACATTGAACAATTTAAAGATCAGAAGAAACAACTAGGTATCACAGAAGTAACAACTCACTTTGAGCAAGCTGATTTGAAAAACCAACTTGTATCAAAAGACAACAAAACTATTTTAGCTCTGTTAACGGTAGATATGACAGGGAAGGAAATTGGAGATATTCGTAAAAGTCTTCAAAAAGTCGTGGATAAAAGTGCCGTAGAAGCACATATGACAGGAAGTAATTTAATTGATGAAGATGTGGTGGTAAGTTCCCAAGAAGGGCTGAAGAAAACGGAGATTATTACGCTTGTCTTTATTTTAGCGGTGTTAATCATCGTGTTCCGCTCTGTTGTGGCACCGATTATTCCATTAATTACGGTTGGTTTTACATATATTATTAGCCAATCAATTGTCGCTTATTTAGTAGATTATTTTGATTTTCCACTTTCAAACTTTACTCAAATTTTCCTCGTGGCCATTTTGTTTGGGATTGGAACAGACTACTGTATTCTACTCCTCAGTCGCTTTAAAGAAGAAATGGTGAACTATGAGGATCCATTAGATGCCATTGCTGCGACATATAAAACCGCAGGAAGAACGGTTCTGTTCAGTGGCTTAGCTGTATTGGTAGGCTTTGCTTCTATTGGGCTTGCGACGTTTAAATTGTATCAATCAGCATCTGCCGTTGCAATCGGAGTGGCCGTTCTTTTACTCGCTTTATGGACAGTGGTTCCATTCTTTATGGTGGTGTTAGGCAAAAAACTATTTTGGCCAATGAAGGGAGCAATTGGCCATTCGCAAAGCCGTCTATGGGGATGGGCAGGGAATCTGTCTATTAAACGACCGTTCATTGTCCTTCTTATTCTAGCCGCTGTAATAGCGCCGCTATTATGGAAATATGATGGCAAGCTTTCGTTTAACTCATTGGACGAAATTGGTGATAGCTATGAATCTGTTAAAGGCTTTAATTTAATTTCTGATAGTTTTGGTCCTGGTGAATCACTTCCGGCGAAGATCGTCATTGAGAACGATGAGCGCATGGATAACCGTGAGTACTTAACCATTATTGAAAAAATCAACCGTGAGTTAGATAAAGTAAAAGTCGTGGATAAAGTAAGAAGTGCCACTCGACCAGTCGGCGATGATTTAGAAGATTTATATGTTAGTAATCAAGTCGATGAGCTCAATAAAGGCTTAGGTCAAGGAAACGATGGGATTGTTAAAATTCGGGATGGGCTCAAAGAAGCTTCTACGAATTTAACAAATTCAACACCTCAAATGAAAGAAGCAACCGGAAACATTACGAAGCTTGTTGAAGGCACCAACGGAATTAAAACAGGTGTGACACAGGTTCAAAGTGGCTTAACGACGATTGAAGAAGGACTTCGTAAAGGGACGTTAGGTGCAGGAGAGGCGAAAAAAGGTCTTCAAGAAGTGAAGAAAAATGCGGTCAAACTTGCCAATGCGAACAGTGAGCTTTTAAAAGGCTATCAAACGCTGCAAGGAGGGCTTGGTGAGTTATCAGGAGGATACGGTGAGATTCAGAAGAATCTGTCCTCGATTAGCGAAGGCCTTGCCGCTATTAATACACAAATGGGGCTTCTCCCTCAGAAGTATCCTGACGTTCAGAGCAATGCGAATTTTATGAGAGATTATGGTGCCCTTCAGCAGCAAGTTGGGAAGTTGAGTGGAGGCGCTACTGAATTAAATAAAGGTTTGCAAACGCTCAATACAAATCTTCAAGGGGCGTCAAAAGGCCTTGCAACGGCCAATACAAATTTATCGAAAGTTGTGCAAGGTCAGCAAGCATTTGGAGCAGGAATTGATCAATTAATTACGGGCATTACCCAGCTTGAAACAGGCATTGGAAAAGCGGCTGATGGACAGTCGCAAATTATTTCAAAGCTACCGGAAATGTCGACAGGTTTAGGAAAGCTTGCAGAAGGTCAAAAGCAGCTTCAAACAGGGGTTGGGACGTTTGTAAGTAAAATTGGGGAGCTAACAAACGGACTAGATCAAAGCGTAACAGGTCTAACCAAAGTAAGTGGAGGATTAGATTCTGCCACAAGCTACTTGGCTGAACTGGCGAAGTCACAGGATAAAGACATGACGGGCTGGTACTTACCAAAAGATGCGTTAAAAAACAAAGAGTTTCAGCAAATTTTAGACGTGTATATGTCTACTGACCGAAAAGTGACAACGATTGATGTGGTGCTGAAAGTAAATCCATACTCAAACAAAGCCTTAACCAACATTCAAGAAGTAGAAGATGCTGTAAAGCGCGGAATGAATGACACAAAACTTGAAAACGCAACGTTTGGTATTTCAGGTGTTTCCAGTATTTTTGCAGATTTAAAGCAAATTTCGGATGCTGATTATTCAAAAACCGTTACCTTTATGCTAATTGGGATTGCATTAATCCTCATTATTTTACTACGCTCGCTCATTATGCCGGCGTACATTATCGCATCCTTGCTGTTAACGTACTATACGTCAGCTGCGATGACCGAGGTTATTTTCGTTGATATTTTAGGCTATCCAGGCGTGAACTGGGCAGTTCCGTTTTTCGGGTTTGTTCTACTGATGGCATTAGGCGTGGATTACTCCATTTTCCTTATGGACCGTTTTAATGAATATCGCAAACATAAAGTAGAAGAAGCAATCATTCTATCGATGAAAAATATGGGCACTGTTATTTTATCAGCGGCCATTATTTTGGCTGGTACATTTGCAGCCATGCTTCCATCTGGGGTACTGTCGCTTCTTCAAATTGCGACACTAGTGCTAACAGGGCTATTGTTATATGCCCTGCTGCTTTTACCGTTCTTCGTACCAAGTATGGTGAAGATTTTCGGCAAGGCAAACTGGTGGCCATTTTTACAACATAAAGAAGAGAAATGAAAAAAGCGCGAGACCAATGGTCTCGCGCTTTTTAGTGATGTAAGACAAAAAGTGTAATTTCCGGCTTGGCTAAAAATCGAAAAGGAAGCCTAGTAGTGCCAAGGCCGCGATTCACATAGAGTGCCATTTTAGAAGGTCCAATTTCAAAGGTGCCTTCTTCATATTTACGTCCATAAGGAGGCGTATAGAGCGGGCCATAAAATGGAATTTGAATCTGTCCACCGTGCGTATGTCCAGATAGCTGAAGATCCACGTTATACGCCGCTACTTTTTTAGCGACATCAGGCTCGTGAACCATCGCCAATGAAAAATTGTCTTTTCCCAATGTGCCGAATGTTTTTTGATAATCAGGCTGTCCTAACATAATATCGTCTAAGCCACTAATCGTAATAAACGATTGATCAATGAGGCTAACCTTTACCGTTTCATTACGAAGTAGTTGAAAGCCAGAATCCTCAATCGCTTTTCTGTAAATATCTGTTCCGTAACCTCCGTGGTCGTGGTTTCCATAGATAGCAAATTTCCCGAGAGGCGCTTGGATCCGCTTTAAAATAGGTGGAATTAATTTTGTATATGGATATTGATTTGGAATATCCATCAAATCCCCTGTAAACAACACAATATCCGGATCTAGCGCGTTAATTTTATCTACAAGGCGACTCAGCATTGAAAGGTCATACGTTAAACCTAAATGGATATCGCTGAATTGCAGAATTTTAACGCCATCAAACCCTTTAGGAAGGTTAGCAAACGTCATATTTTTGGTCGTCACCTGTAACTGTCGAGGTTCTATGTATCTTGCATAGGCATAGCCAAGACTTGTAGTAAGCAAGGAGCCAATACCAATCGATAATAATCCTTTTAAAAAGACGCGTCTTGAGTATTTCTTTGTCATTACAATAACCAACCTAGCATCCTAAATTTTTTAATTATTTCTTGTTATTTATTTGATCGTGCATAGATGAGTATAACAGTTTACCTATGGGTACATCTATACTAAATTCCACTCATAATTGTGGAAACCCTCTAGGAATGTTGGATTATTTCATTCTATATGAATAGTAAGTTTTCGTAAACGAAAGGATGTGTTTAACAAGAATGGAGATAGAAGTGTCATTTTCCCGTGAATTATTTAAAAATTTTGAAAGAAACGTGTCAACTTGAGTAGAAAAAAGGTAAAATGAGTATGATAGCAGTTAAAATTTTCATCAAGGGGGATGGAGAATGAAAAACAAGGTTGTTATTGTAACAGGTGGATCTAGTGGTATGGGGAAATATATGGCGCAGCGTTTCGCGAAGGACGGCGCGTATGTGGTTATCACGGGTCGTACCGAGGAGAAATTACAAAAAGTAAAAACAGAAATTGAAACGTTTGATGGACAAGTATTGGTTGTGCCAATGGATGTTCGTCAGCCTGAGCACGTGGCTCATATGGTTAAAGCGACAGATGAAGCGTTTGGCCGAATTGATTATTTGGTGAACAACGCGGCAGGAAATTTCATCTGTCCAGCGGAAAAACTAAGCGTGAATGGATGGAACAGCGTCATTGATATCGTGTTAAATGGAACGTTCTATTGCAGTTCAGCAGTTGGAAACTACTGGATTGACCGTAATATTAAAGGAAGCATTATTAACATTGTGGCTACGTATGCTTGGAATGCTGGAGCTGGTGTTCTTCATTCTGCTTGTGCAAAATCTGGGGTATTAACGATGACACGTACGTTAGCTGTAGAGTGGGGGAAAAAATACGGAATCCGCGTGAACGCTATTGCACCTGGACCAATTGAGCGTACAGGGGGAGCAGACAAGCTTTGGGAATCAGAAGAAGCGGCAAAACGTACGTTAAATTCGGTTCCACTAGGTCGATTAGGCACACCAGAAGAAATCGCTGCGTTGGCTTCCTTCTTGTTCTCAGATGAAGCCGCTTACATTAATGGTGACTGTATTACAATGGATGGTGGTCAGTGGTTAAGTCCGCACCCATTTTAAGAGCACCATTCTTTTTCTACATATGTGCGTAAAGAAAAAGATAGTGATATACTGCTTTGGTGAAGGGGATAAGTCACATGACTTATCCCTTTTTCTTCTAGTGGAGATGGCACTAGCATAAATGCGATATCCATATTATACTATTGAATATTATGAATGTTCTTGAACCTTTTCGGGTGTTGAGAAGCTAAAACCATGGGTGTGTAAAAGTCCATATGAAACACATCGTAGAAAAAGAATGGAGGTGTGGTATGGATCCACTTGACGTATTAACAAGCTTAGAGAATGTTTTCCCTTATTATCAGGCTATTTTTAGTGCAGATGAGCATACCATTGTAGGCTACGAGGTGTTAGCGAGAATTCGAACAGAAAATGGCGTTGAAAGTCTAGGGCCTTTTTTTCAAGATGAATCGATCCCTGATGAGTATCGTATTGATGTAGATCGAGTCGTTCTTTCCCTCGCTTTGGAACATGCATTGACGAGTCCAGATGCGTATATGCTATTTATTAATCAAAACGCCAATCTGCTGATGAATGATCATGGTGAAACACTGCTGTCATTGCTGCAGTCTTTTGAAGAGAAAGGGCTCTCCTTAAACCGCATCGTACTAGAAGTGACGGAGCATGATTTTGAAGGCGATATTGAACAGCTTCACCATCTGCTGACGTATTATAGAACCTACGGCATTAAGGTCGCGGTCGATAATATTGGGAAGGAGAGCAGTAACCTGGATCGTATCGGCTTACTGGCACCCGATATTTTGAAAATTGATTTGCATACGATGCGGAAAACATCGATGCCACAAGCCTATCAAGACGTTCTGTATTCCCTAGCTCTCTTAGCGAGAAAAGTAGGAGCAACCTTACTATATGAAGAAATTGAAGCATCCTTTCAGCTTCAGTATGCATGGCGGAACGGCGGACGTTATTTTCAAGGATTTTATCTACATAAGCCATCCCCAGATATTCAAGAGGCAACCTTGCTGAAGGATAAATTAAGACAGCAATTCGAAATGTTTATTTCTCATGAAAAAAAGCGTCTGCTGTCTATTTACCATTTGTCACAAATCTTTGAAGAGCAGCTTCAGCGTATCATGGTGAAGGGCAAAAAAGTGGAGAGCTATGACGAGATGATTGCGCTTGTTGCTTCTCATTTAACGAATTCTAGTTTTCGGATTTATGTGTGTGATGAAAATGGCTTTCAAAAGTCAGCGAATATTGTAAAACACGAAAATACATGGGAGCTTAAACCAGAGTATATGCTGAAAAACTGGAGTTGGCGTCCCTACTTTTTAGCCAACATTATCCGCATGAGTGTGGATAAAAAGGGGATATTATCAGACGTATATAGCGATATTGAGACAGGTGAAAATATTCGAACATTTTCCTATCCGATCGATCACCAGCACTATCTTTTTGTGGACTTATCATATGATTATTTATATGAGCAAGATGCGCTTTGAGTATGTCATAAAGCCTTCTACCGCCTTTGAGCAGTAGGAGGCTTTTGTTTGTATATTGTTTGTTTATATTTGGAAAACTAACATACATATCACGTTTAATCTGTAAGGGAGGAAAAAAGTCATGGGACTTATACCGATATTAGCGGTAGCGGCTGTCGTTATTATTTTAGGCGGGTTGCTGTATACGTATCTAATTGGACGTAAGCAGCGCCTTTTAGATGGGGAGTTAGACAGTGCGGTTAGCGAGCGTGTGCAAGAACGACCTTATATGCGAAATCCCATCTTTCTCGTCTATATTTTTGGTTTTTTAATCTTTTTAGGAATCGTCGCCGTGATGGCGATTGTTTACAGATAATAGGAAAGAAGGAGCGAGATAACATGAAAAAACACGCCATGATCGTGCTAGCTTTGCTGATGACTTTTTGGACAGGGAATTATGCGAGCGCAAAAGTGAACACCGTTCATCCTTCGCGAATTGAAGTGTTTACTTTTATGCATGATGCGTTTCAAGCGCAGTTAAAGCTGAGTGAAGCCTACCATACGAAAGCTGAAACAGAACGAGTATTAACCCCATATTTTTCAAAATCATATACAGATCAATTTTTAAAAGAGAACGTCGTAAAAGAAGCGCAGGGCTATATTAGCTACGGGGGAGATCTTTCTCCGTATTATATTCCGTATTTTTCCTATAACGGCGATACGAAAATGATCTATGATGATCAAAAACATAAGCTGTACGTATACGAATATTTCCCTGATGAAACGGATGGACCTGTCAAATACGGGGATCACTATGAAATGATTACGCTAAAGCTGTACGGACCGCAGTGGAAAATTGTGCAATACACCTTCAGCAAAGAGAAGCCTGTGCGTTCAGTCAAAACGTTTCACGAAATTAAAGCGGATTAAAAAAGCAGACCTTCTCATAGGGGAAGGTCTGCCATGAATTCGTATTAGAGATTTAATAATTCTTCTAGTTTCGGTAAGTTAAAACCGATTACGAGGTCATCATCTACTTTGACGGTAGGAGTAGAGTAAGCTTGAAAAGTATGAATCATTCGTTCTCTGGCTGCTTTGTCAGTAGAAACATCAAACTCGGTAAACTTAATTTGATGATGCGTTAAAAACTGTTTAACAACTTGACATGGTGGACATTCAGGCTGTGAATACACTTCTACTTTTTTCATAAAAACCATCCTTACTTTAAAATATGCCTACAATGTGTAGTGCAATGATTACTATTCTTGTGATGAAATAGTATCTACATTATAGATAATTTTAATGAATAAGGCTAGAAATATGAGAGTTGTTTAAAGAATTATCCTGAAATCCCTTGAGTTTTTGGATAAGGTAGCATATAGTTTAAACGTATGTTGTCTTTCTTTAGGTAATGGCATAGAAAAATGTCAGTAGCAAAACCTAATGATTAAAGACAGGTAGAAAGGAGTCAAGTGAATGTCACAGTTACAAGGTATTTTAACTCGTTTAATAAATCTTCGTGAACAAGCAGGTAATGGTGAAGCACCACAACGTTTTTTTGAAGTAGAAGGAAAACGTATTTGTAGTGTGAAATACCATGAAAAAGCAGAAACATATGAGCTAGAAGTATACGTTGATGGCGAAAAACCAAAAGTGTATCAATTTGATAACGTTGATATGATTGCAATTGAAATTTTTGAACTAATTAACTAAAAAAATGAAAGAACGACTGCTTAAATTTTTTGAGAGTCGTTCTTTTTTTATGCTTTTGTTTTGTTCTTATATACGAGAATGAAGCAATCGCTTAAGATTTGCAAAAATAGTCGAATGCTGTAAAAAAAGCGAAAAAAATATCGAAAACGTAATATTGACACATAAGCAAAAAAACTCTAGACTTAAATTGTGTCAAATAATCGAACTTTTTTGAAAGTTTGAATACTTGATGATGAAACTGGGGGGACGGTTATGAGCGTCAAGAATGTAGTCACACTTACACAAGAAGAAGCACAGTTACTGTTAAACGTCTTGTTTGAACAACAATATGCTGTGGAGATTGTCAGCAGCCATATCAATGATATTGAGCAGGGATTAAAAAGAGTAGACCAACTTCAATATCAAAAGATCGCGTCGCTATACAACAGATTATGTGACATGTAACGATACATAGAATGTCGTGTAAATAAAAATGATTCAAGCAAAAAAGCAGTCTTTTAAAGATTGCTTTTTATTTTGTGTCCATTACACTGATTTTTGAATGAGTTGATAGGTAAGCTGGACAATTAATAGAAATGTCACGAGCCGCAAAAGCCAGATAAGATAGACTTTTGGAAGTTTAGGAGCGAGTTTGACAGCAAGCTGTGCGCCTAAAAAAGAGCCTAGTGCTAGAGGAAGTGCAACACTCCAATTAAAGTAAGGAGACGACACATACGTTATGAATGCACCTAAGCAGCTTAGGAAGGTTTGAAAGCGAGTAAATGCTATTGCTTTCAGATACGAAAGCCCTTGTTGCAAGAAGGTATACATTAATAACGTTCCCTGACCAGGACCGAACATGCCGTCATACATCCCAATCCCAAATATAGCAGGAAACGTCATAAGCTTTGGCTTAGTGGTAACACCATCTTTTTGTGTGGGTTTTTTTAAGAAGTTTAAAAGCAGAGCAAAGCTTAGGAGGAAAATAGCGACAATCTGCATCGTATGTGCACTAATGTAGAGCGTAATTTTCCCACCAGTTACACCACCTAAAAAACTGAAAGGTGCCATCCACAAGGCATGCTTCAGTTGAATCGTTTTATTTTTGAGAAGAACAAAAAAACTAGAAAAAGAACTAATGGTATTTGAAAATTTGTTGGACGAAATCACCGTATGAATTGGAATGCCAAGTAGTAGCATGGCTGGTACGTTAATTAACCCTCCGCTTCCGCACAGCGTTCCAATAAATGTTGCAATAAATCCCACGAGAACTAATACCACGATTGCATCATCACCTTTCCATATAAAAATCCGCTTCTTCTTTATTGTATTCGTAGAATGATCATAATGAAATAATGAAAAAAATCAGTTATACTATAAGTAAAACTTATCGAATAAACCAAAGGAAGGACACGGCTATGCAATTAATCGAATACAAGATGCTGATGGTTTTAGCAGAAGAATTAAATATGAGAAAAGCGTCAGAGCGTCTGTTTGTTTCTCAACCTGCTCTGTCACAACGTCTTCAGACAATCGAACGTGCGTGGGAGACGAAAATATTTATCCGCTCTCAAAAAGGATTGGCGTTAACACCTGCAGGAGAAAAGATTGTCCAGTTTGCAAAAGAGGTTGTTGAAAAGCAAGAGAAGGTGAAAGAGGAAATACAGGCGTTGAATACACAAGTATATGGGACGCTCAAGCTAGCCGTTGCTTCCATTATTGGTCAGCACTGGATTCCGCAAATTTTAAAGCGGTTTGTAGAGGAATACCCGCATGCAAAAGTCTCGCTTGTGACGGGATGGAGCAGTGAGATGCTTCAGTACCTATACGAAGACCAAGTGCACCTAGGGATTATTAGAGGAAATCCTGATTGGAAAGGTGTGAAGGAACATATTTTAACAGATACGTTGAACCTCGTAGATACCGATATTACATCACTTGAGCAGCTGGCGACAACGGACAAGCCGTTCATTCAATTTAAAAGTGACTCCACGTACTATCAAGAAATTCAAGAATGGTGGCATCAGCAATTTCAAACGAGTCCAAAGCGCACGATTGTAGTAGACCAAATTGAAACGTGTAAGCAAATGGCGCTGAACGGAATAGGATTTGCGATCTTGCCTTCGATCGCCTTGACGAAAGAGGATAAACGAATTAATCGCATTCCGCTACTTGATGAATATGGTAAGCCCCTAACGCGTGATACGTGGCTAATTGGCTATGAATCCACTTTCCATTTAAAACAGGTGAAAGCCTTTGTGGAGGTCGTGCAACAGTATGTGAAGGAGCATTTAGACGAATACTAATTCCATCTCGTTCGTGAAGTGAAAGGTTTCGTAGGTTGATTTGTGCGAAATACACGTGAATCGGCTATAGGAAGCGTATTTGTCGATAAATGAAACGGAAAAGGCAGAGATCCGCAACTATTGGTGAATTAATCAAAGTTCAAGCTTGTCATGAAGAGTGCAGTTTGTTAAATTAGTAAAATAGAATGTAGCTTACTTAAGGAGGAAATACATAATGAAAATGATGGATGCAAATGAAATTATTTCATTTATTCAAAATAGTACTAAATCAACACCTGTAAAAGTATACGTAAAAGGTGAAGTAGAAGGCATTGATTTCGGCGCAGATTCGAAGACATTTGTGAACGGAAACTCTGGTGTTGTTTTCGGTGAATGGAAAGACATCAAAGCAGCTCTAGAAGCAAACGAAGGAAAAATTGAAGACTACGTGGTTGAAAACGACCGTCGTAACTCAGCGATTCCATTACTTGATATGAAAGGCATCAAAGCACGCATTGAGCCAGGTGCAATTATTCGTGACCAAGTCGAAATTGGTGACAATGCTGTAATCATGATGGGTGCTTCTATTAACATCGGTTCTGTGATCGGTGAAGGAACAATGATCGACATGAACGTTGTTCTTGGCGGACGTGCAACAGTAGGTAAAAACTGTCATATCGGCGCGGGTTCTGTTCTTGCTGGGGTTATTGAGCCACCTTCTGCTAAGCCAGTTGTTATTGAAGACGATGTAGTAGTAGGAGCAAATGCGGTCGTTCTTGAAGGTGTAACGGTAGGAAAAGGTGCAGTTGTAGCAGCAGGTGCAATCGTAGTAAACGACGTTCCTCCATACACAGTTGTAGCAGGTACGCCAGCTCGCGTGATCAAAGAAATCGACGAGAAAACAAAATCAAAAACAGAAATTAAGCAAGAGCTTCGTCAACTAGGCGAAGAGTAAAAATGAGCTTATAGACGTTAATCTATCGTAAAAGAGCGTGGAGATGTTCCGCGCTCTTTGTGTATAGTGAGGTAACAGTAGGAGGAAAAACGGAATGAACACAGAACAGTTAATTCGAATAAGACGCGAATTACATCAAATTCCTGAACTGGGATTTCAGGAAACAAAAACGCAGCGATATTTACTTAATTACATACATAGCCTCCCATCAGAGCGTTTGGAAATCAAAGAATGGAGAACAGGAATTTTCGTCAAGGTGCTCGGGAACAACCCTACTCAAACGATTGGCTATCGAACAGATATTGACGGCTTGCCGATTACAGAAGAGACGGGATATGATTTTCAGTCTGTGCACGACGGAATGATGCATGCTTGTGGCCATGATGTTCATATGACAATTGCGCTAGGTGTTCTTACACACGTTGTTGAGAATCCGATTGATGATCATGTGCTCTTTTTATTTCAACCAGCAGAAGAAGGCCCAGGTGGTGCACAGCCGATGCTAGAAAGCGACGTTATGAAAGAATGGATGCCTGATTTCATAATGGCGCTTCACGTAGCACCGGAGTATCCTGTTGGAGCGATCGCGACGAAGGAGGGGCTTTTATTTGCGAACACGTCAGAGCTCTATATTGATTTAAAAGGGAAAGGCGGTCATGCTGCTTATCCCCACCAAGCAAATGATATGGTAGTGGCTGCTTGTTCTCTCGTCTCACAGCTACAGTCTGTTGTCGCACGTAACGTGGATCCTCTAGATAGTGCAGTAATCACAATAGGGAAAATTACGGGGGGAACCGTCCAAAATATTATTGCAGAAAAAGCGCGCCTTGAGGGAACGATTCGAACCCTTTCACCAGAGTCTATGAAAAGAGTAAAGGAACGAATTGAAGCGCTCGTAAAAGGGGTAGAAGTAGGTTATCACTGTCAGACAGAGATTGACTACGGTGCGATGTATCATCAGGTCTACAATCACGAGATGGAAACACGTGCGTTTATGAACTTTGTAGAGGACGAAACAGATGTAGAGCTTATTGAGTGTAAAGAAGCAATGACGGGTGAAGACTTCGGATATTTGTTAAAAGATATTCCAGGGTTTATGTTTTGGCTAGGCGTGCAGTCTGAATACGGCTTGCACCACTCAAAGCTTAAACCGAATGAAAAGGCGATTGATGTTGCGGTTTCGCTAGTCACACAGTATATGAGAAAAAAAGGCACACGCTAAAATTTTGTATAATTTACCTCTAGTGGGGACAGCTTATAAAGGTACACGCTACTTTTTATAGTAGTGGCTTATGACGCTTTATAAGCGATACCACATTTACGGAGGTAAAAATTAATGGCTAAAATTGGTGTAGAAGCAGGTTTAACGGACGTACAGCAAGCATTACAAGAAATGGGGCATGAAGTGGTTCAACTTCATCAAGAAAGTGATGCACAGGGCTGTGATTGCTGCGTAATTACAGGACAAGACCAAAACGTGATGGGAATTGCGAACACAGTAACACAAGGATCTGTTATCCAAGCAAGTGGATTAACGGCAAATGAAATTTGTGAGCAAGTAGGCTCAAGAGTTCAAGGATAAAAAAAGGATGCCAATCGGCATCCTTTTTTTAAGTCGTTTGTGCAGAAGGCTGAGTGCCTTCATCTTTTTTTACGAACACTTGATGTGGGTACGGAATATCAATTCCATTTGCATCAAGCGCCTCTTTAATCGCTTTACGTAGCTGACGTTCTACGCCCCACTGCTCTCCGTTTACCGTTTTTCCGATAATACGAATCACAACGTCTGAAGAACCAAGGTCTTGCACCCCTACTACATTTGGTCCGTCTACGATGTTTTCATTTTCAAGCGCAACGCGATCACACGTCTCCTGAAGAACCGTAATGGCTCGGTCAATGTCATCGTCATATGAAATACCAATGTCAATTAGCGCACGCATAGTACCTCGTGAGTGGTTGCTTAAGCTTGTAATTTCACGATTCGGAACATAATGAAGCGTTCCGTCAAAACCTCTGATATGAGTTGTGCGTAGACCTACGGCTTCAACAATACCTGAGAAGCTTCCAGTCGTCACGTAGTCTCCTACGTCTAATTGTTTTTCTAATAAAAGAAAAAAGCCTGTCACAATGTCGCTTACAAGACCTTGTGCACCAAATCCGATGGCAAGTCCCACTACTCCAGCACCAGCAAGCAGTGCGGTTGCGTGAACGCCGAACGTTTCAAAAATCATGACGACAAAAATAAAGATCAGCACGTAGCTAAAGACGTTTGCAATTAAGCTCTTTAACGTTAAGGCGCGACCATTTGAAATATTGTCACGTTCCATTGCTTTTGTAAATGAACGCTCAATGATTTTTTGACCGATCGAGCGAAGAATAGCAAATGCGATGAGAAGGCCAATGAGCTTTAAGATCACAATTCCTGCGTTCGCTAACAGCGCCTCCCATTCAAATTGTTGCAGGTTAAGCTTATCCCACATTACAGTAATCATCCTTTCTTAATTCGAAGTGCAAAAGATATGTATGTTGCCCTTTTCCCTCATCTTTGTAGCAATAAACTACAAAAAATGTTATTCGTATATAGCTTTACCAAAGATGCTTAAAATGTGCAAGAGAAGATCGGATTAGGACTAAACTCGCCGAGTGGTCTAGAATCACAGGGAGAAAAGCAATCAGTCTGACATTCTTTACTAATAAAGTGCAGGGACCACAATAAACTAATAAGAGGGGGGAGCCAAGATGAAACTACGTGATACAATGCCAGAGTTAGTTGGGGCAAGCATGTGGATCAATGGAGAGACGTCTACAGAACAGCTTATAGGGAAAAAAGCAACGTTAATTCATTTCTGGTCGGTAAGCTGTCATTTATGTAAAGAAGCCATGTCTCACATTAATGATTTTCGTGATCTTTATCAAGAACAGCTTCAGGTAGTCGCAGTTCATATGCCTCGCTCAAAAGCTGATTTGAATACAGAAGAAATTCAGCGTATAGCAGTAGAAGAGAACATGACTCAGCCTATTTTTATCGATCATGAGCAAACGTTAACAGCAGCTTTTGACAATCAATATGTCCCCGCTTATTATTTGTTTGATCGTGATGGTCGGCTCCGTCATTTTCAAGCAGGTGGAAGTGGAATGAAGGTGCTAAAAAAGCGGCTTCAGCGGATACTTACTGAGATAAGAAATGAATGAGGAGAAAGCGTGAGTGTTATTCTCACGCTTTTTATCGTGCATATAGAAAATTTTCTACATGCTTTTTGTCATTAAGGAAAAGATAGATAGTGAAAAAGTCGAATGATTTAGGAATGAAAGTGAGGATACATAAAATGAAATTAGGTATGGTAGGCTTAGGGAAAATGGGTGCAAACTTAGTGTTGAACTTACTTGATCATAAGCACAAAGTCGTAGCGTTTGATGTAAACGATGAGGCGGTAAAAAAAATCGAAGGCGAAGGAGCAACCGGTGCACATTCACTTCAAGAGCTTATTGAAAATTTAAGCAAGCCTCGTATCGTTTGGATGATGGTTCCTGCGGGTGAAATTACGGAGAGCGTGATCGAGAAGCTTCTTACTTATATGGAAGCAGACGATATCCTCATTGACGGAGGGAATGCATTTTACAAAGATTCACTGCGACGTGCAGACGAAGCAAAGAAAAAAGGCATTCACTACTTCGATGTTGGAACAAGTGGAGGAATGGAAGGAGCTCGTCACGGAGCTTGTATGATGATCGGTGGGGATGAATCGGTCTTCAAAACGATCGAGCCGATTTTCCAAGACATTAATGTTGAAAAAGGCTACTTGTACACCGGTGCAGTTGGAAGCGGTCATTTCTTGAAGATGGTGCATAATGGCATCGAGTACGGAATGATGCAGGCAATTGCTGAAGGATTTGATGTGTTAGAGAAGAGTGAGTTTGATTATGATTTTGAAGGTGTCGCTCGCGTATGGAATCATGGATCAGTCATTCGCTCATGGTTGGTTGAACTGATGGAAAGAGCATTTTCAAAAGATCCAAAGCTCTCCAATATTCGGGGCATTATGAACTCGTCTGGAGAAGGAAAGTGGACGTTGGAAACAGCGCTTGATCTTCAAGTACCAACACCGGTCATTGCCCTGTCTCTTATCATGCGCTATCGTTCATTAGAAGATGATACGTTTACTGGGAAAGTGGTAGCGGCCTTACGTAATGAATTTGGTGGACATGCAGTAGAAAAAAACTAGAGAAGATGGAAGACCACGGATATCCGTGGTCTTTTTCTACGTCTAAAGTCGTAGAGAAGTTCAATCCAATGGCGGTCGCTGACTTTCTTTGTTCCGCGTATTCTATAACTGCATTATGTCTTGTAACCGGTATTAAAATAACAGAAAATATTACTTTTTTAAAATATTTTAAAAAATACAAAAAAGTATGGAAATTTATTTCGAAAACCGATATATTTAATAATACGTTTTCCAATTTGAATAAAAAATGGAAGAAGGAGGATGCTATGGAAACGTTTAAAAAACTAAAGGGCTTTTACTTGCCTTTTCGATCCTATTTTTATTGGTCCGTTCTTTGTTTATTTGTTGTAACAGCAATCACAGTTGTCTATCCAATTGTGCTTCAATACACAATTGATAGTGTCGTATTGAAGGAAAATTATCAGGTAGTTCCATATGTAGCAATTGGTTTTGTCCTACTTATGATAGTGAAGGGCGGAGCTACGTACGTTCAGCAATACTACGGAGACTTATTTGGAATTCGTTCCGTGTATGAATTGCGAAACGCCTTGTACAAAAAGCTACAGGTACTACCATTCGCCTACTATGATAATGCGAAAACGGGTGATTTAATGTCTCGTTTAACCGCGGATGTGGAAGGATTTCGCTTTTTCCTTTCATTTGGTTTTTCGGAGCTAATCCGGTTTGTACTTTTAATCATTGCTAGTTTTAGCGTCATGTTTTACTATTCTATCCCGCTTACGATTGCGACAATCGTCGCTTTACCGTTTCTCTCAATCGTTGTGTATAAGTTTGACAAACGCGTTCACCCCGCATTTCGGGACGTGCGAAAAACGTTTGGTCGTTTAAATACAAATGTACAAGAGAATATAAGCGGAATTAATACGGTAAAAGCACTATCGCGCGAATCGTTCCAAACGAATAAATTTAACCAGTCCAATGCTGATTATAAAGACCGCTATTTGCAAACGTCTGAAGTGTGGGCGAAGTATTTTCCTTTGATGGAATTTATCGGGAACCTATCTGTCGTCGCACTGCTTTCTTATGGTGGTTATTTAGTGATGGAAGGAACGGTCAAACCTGGTGAATTAGTAGCCTTTTTTAGCTTAACTACATACTTAATGTGGCCGATTATGAACTTAGGGTTCGTAATTAACATGTTCTCGCAGTCAAAAGCATCGGGTGAGCGCTTATTAGAAATCTTGGATGAAGAAGAAAAGGTACACGAACCTGTTGCAGAATTACAGCCTTTAAAAGGAAAAGTACAGTTTCAGAACGTTTCTCTTCAATATCCGAATGAAAGTAAAATGGCACTTGAAAACGTATCATTTCAAGCAGATCCAGGCAGCGTGATTGGGTTAATTGGTGCAACCGGATCTGGTAAAACGAGCTTAACAAGACTTATTACAAGATTTTATGAGCCAAAAGATGGCCAAATCTTGCTAGATGATCGAGATATTAAAGACTATTCTCTTTCAAGCCTTCGTCATCACATTGGCTTTGTACTTCAAGAGACGTTTCTGTTCTCGTCAACAATCAAAACCAATATTGCCTATGGTCGTCCAGAAGCAACGATGGACGAAATCATAGAAGCTGCCAAGCGCGCACAAGCACATGAGTTTATTATGGAGCTTGCAGATGGCTATGATACGATGCTCGGAGAACGAGGGTTAGGATTATCAGGAGGGCAGAAGCAGCGTATCGCCATTGCCCGTGCCCTTTTATTAAACCCTAGTATTCTCGTATTAGATGATGCAACAAGTGCTGTGGATATGGAAACAGAACATCAAATTCAACTCGCATTAAAAGAAGTAATGAAAAACCGTACAACGTTTATTATTGCGCATCGCATTTCTTCGTTAAAGCACGCAGATGAAATTTTAGTGTTTGACGATGGAATTGTAGCGGAACGTGGTACACACGAGCAATTATTGAAAAATAACGGACCGTATGAACGAATCTATGATATTCAATATCAAGATCAGCATGCAGTTACGAGTGCATAGGAGGTGTGGACATGAAACAGTCAAAAGAAAAACTCGTCAAAAATCGTTTTTATTACCCAACGGATCAGGTAATTGATAAGCCGTTCAACTGGAAACAGATGCTGCGCTTATTCAGCTACTTAAAACCTTATCGCAAGAAGCTTCTTCCGCTTGCGTTCTTAACGGTTATTATTACGACGATTGTACGACTAGCAGCACCTATTCTAATCGGAGTATATACGCTCGATCATGCGATTAAAAACAAAGATCAAAATTTGTTATGGACGCTTGTAGCAATTATTTTTGGGCTTTATCTTGTATCTTATATTGCCAATATTTTTCGAATTCGCTGGATGAATCAGCTTGGTCAAAACGTGATTTATGACTTGCGAAAGCATTTGTTTACGCACGTACAAAGTCTTTCGCATCGTTTTTTTGATTCAAGATCAGCGGGTTCGATCCTTGTTCGAATCATGAATGATATTAACTCCCTTCAGGAGCTTTTTACGAGCGGTGTTATTAACTTATTGATGGATATGATTTTGCTTATTGGTGTTATTGCCGTCTTATTCTCTTTAAGCCCGTCGCTTAGCATCGCTGTCATGATCATTTTACCGCTTATGTTCTTCATTTCGACGAGCCTGCGCCGCAATATTCGTCGATCTTGGCAGAATGTACGGCTAAAGCAAGCAAAGCTAAATTCACATTTGAATGAGAGCATTCAAGGAATTCGCGTCACGCAAGCATTTAATCAGGAAACAGAAAATATTGCATTTTTTGATGGTGTAAATACAGAAACATACGAAAGCTGGCGAAGCGCTACACGTAAAAACGCCATGTTTCGTCCGTTTGTGGAAATGTCGAACGCGCTTGGAACAGCCATTTTATTATGGTACGGGACAACGCTTATCGCAGATGGAACGTTGACGATTGGGAAATTTGTTTCATTTGCGTTTTATCTCGGAATGTTTTGGGAGCCGATTTCTCGAATGGGGCAAGTCTACAACCAACTTTTAATGGGAATGGCGTCTTCAGAGCGTATTTTTGAATTTCTAGATGAGAAGCCGCTCGTTGATGAAAAAGACAATGCAAAGCACTTAGACGAGATTAAAGGGAAAATTGAGTTTGAGGAAGTTGAATTTTCCTACGATCAAAAACGCTTGGCGTTAAAAGGAATTTCTCTCACAATGGAAGCGGGGGAAACAGTTGCACTCGTTGGGCATACGGGTTCTGGAAAAACGTCCATTGCCAACCTAATTACGCGTTTTTACGATCCAACAAGCGGAAGAGTGAAAATAGATGGCATTGATATTCGTGATGTGACCGTATCAAGCCTGCGCTCACGCATCAGTGTGGTACTTCAGGATACGTTTATCTTTTCGGGTACCATTATGGAAAATATCCGCTTTGGACGTCCTGACGCAACAGATGAGGACGTGATTCGTGCTGCGAAAGCTGTTGGGGCCGATGAGTTTATTTTAAAGCTGAAAAATGGCTACGATACAGAAGTCGAAGAGCGAGGAAATATCTTATCTGTAGGGGAGAGACAGCTTTTATCATTTGCGCGAACGCTGCTTGCTGATCCAAGCATTATTATTCTAGACGAAGCAACAGCAAGCATTGACACCGAGACGGAGCTCATTATTCAAAATGCGCTTCGAACCTTATTGAAGGGCCGCACAGCCATTATGATTGCGCATCGTCTGTCAACCATTCGTGAGGCAGATAAAATCTTTGTTCTAAATCACGGGGAGATTGAAGAGTTTGGAAATCATCAGGAGCTGATGAGGCAACAAGGTGTTTATTACGAATTAGTAAAAGCACAGTTTCGTATGATTGATTCAACGTCAGCTTGATTAAGAAGAGGGTAACCATTGTGTTACCTTCTTTTATTTGTAGCAGGGAAATCGTATAAAAGACAGAAATATATGATACAATCAGAGAGGTATGTACATACTTAGATGGAAGCTTTTTATAATGGAGGAGTTCTTGTGAAGAAGGAATTTGCCGTTATCGGATTAGGTCGATTTGGCGGAAGCATTTGTCAAACGCTTAGTGATCAAGGAATGGAAGTTTTGGCGATTGATATGGATGAAGATAAAGTAAATCAATACGCTAATATCGCCTCTCATGCTGTCGTGGGAGATACGACAGACGAGATGGTGTTAAAAAGCCTCGGCATTCGTAACTTTGATCACGTCATCGTAGCGATTGGCGATAATATTCAAGCGAGTATTTTAACAACGATTATCTTAAAGGAACTAGGAGTTAAGAAAATCACCGTAAAAGCTCAAAATGACTATCATGAAAAGGTACTATCAAAAATTGGCGCAGACAAAATCGTTCATCCAGAACGTGATATGGGGAAACGAATTGCGAATAATATTATTTCAAACAGCGTACTTGACTACTTGGAGCTGTCTGATGAGCATAGTATTATCGAAGTAATTGCCAACAGTCGTATGGCAGGTTATTCCCTAATTGAGCTCGACATTCGAGCGAAATATGGAATTAATATCGTCGCGATTAAGCGCGAGAAGGAGATTATCGTATCTCCACAGGCATCGGAGCTCATTCAAGAAGGAGATATTTTAATTATTATCGGTGCGGATTCAGACATTGATCGTTTCCAAACAAAACTTTATAGTCGTTAACTACTCGGATCGTCTTCTATCTAATTCTCAAGTGGATTGGAGAGAAGACGGTCCTTTTTAACAAAATAGACTTATACTCAGTAATAAAAGGGGTGAAAAGGTGCGTATATTTTTGAGTAGATGGAGCTTATTTTTGCTTCTGTGGATTCTCTTCATTTTGTCCATTCCCTATACGTTTTCTCGAATCATTACAGCATTTTTATTGTTAAGTATATCCATGCTCTTTTATTTTTTATTACCGATTTTAAAGCAGCCGCTCATCGGTTATGTAGTGGGGCTTGTTATTATTGTACTAGCAGCCATTCGATATAACTATCCGTTTTACTCCGTACTACTGATCGCATACTTAGCGCTCGAGGCAGTTTTTCAGCTTCCGTACAAAACATCTCGTCTCTACACCGTTCTTTCTTCTATAGTGAGCATGATTCTTTTGCTCTTTTCTCATTCAATGAATTACATTGCTGAAGATGTTTTGATTGTTTTTTTCTTCATGTTTTTATTACTTGCGTTAAGTCAAAATCGCCAACAAAAGATGGAAAAACAGCAATTGTATGAGCACTTATTAGGCGAATATCGACACATAAAAAGAATGGCGTTAAAAAATGAACAGGGAGCCCGAGTTCAGGAAAGAACACGTATCGCACGTGATATGCATGATTCAGTAGGGCACAAGCTAACTGCGCTTTTAATGCAAATTGAAATGATGATCTTAAAGCCTGAATCATCAGCCGAAGCCGCTCCGACACTTAAAAGGCTCGCAAAAGAAAGCTTAGAGGAAACCAGAAGCGCAGTACGTACCTTAAAGGACGAAGAAGTAACGGGCATTCCGTCTGTTCTTCTTTTAATTCGGAAGCTAGAATCCGAGAGTCATATGAAAGTGGAATTTACGACGAAGCAGGGCGCATTGTCTCTGCCACTATCAAACCGTCAGAGTGTCGTCTTATATCGTATTATGCAAGAAGGATTAACCAATGCGATGCGCTACGGATCATCACGTGACGTTCACGTGACGTTAGGACTGAGCGCAATAGGAGATTTGTCCTTTAGAATTGTGAATACCGTACATAAACCGATACCGTTTCAACCAGGATTTGGATTAAAAGGATTAAAAGATCGTGTTGAAGAAATAAAAGGGAGCGTCACATTTTATCAAACAGAATCAACCTTTGTTATAGAAGGATTTTTGAAGGTGGAGGGACCAGAACATGTGGAACATCCTACTCGTTGAGGATCAGCATATCGTTAGGCAAGGACTGAAAATGATGATTGAAATTGATGATGATTTTCGAGTGGTTGCTGAAGCAAGCAATGGAGAAGAGGCGCTTGCACAATTGCATAAGCATATCGTTGATATGGTCGTAATGGACATCCGGATGCCGATTATGAACGGCCTTGAAGCGACTAGGAAAATAAAAGGAATTAATCCCCAGATGAAAATTCTTATTTTAACGACGTTTAATGATGATGAATATGCTCTGCAGGCACTAAAGGATGGAGCGAACGGATTTATGCTCAAAGATGCGGAGCCTGTAAAGCTTATTGAAGCGATCCGTAGCTGTCTAAATGGGGGACTGACCATTCATGATAACGTCGCTGCAAAAGTCGTTCCGCGCTTATTGCAAACACCGAACGTTCAGGCTTCAGAGATTCCCCTAAGCCCGAGAGAGCTTGCTGTCACAAAGTTAGTGGGTGAGGGGAAAACGAATAAAGAGATTGCCGATGAGCTGTATTTATCTATTGGAACAGTTAAAAATCATATTACACAAGTATTGAATAAGCTCGAATTGCGAGATCGGACACAGCTTGCGATTTATGCCGTTCGACATCACCTTGCTTAAAAGGCTCCGTTAATGGGGTCTTTTTATATGAAAAGAGAAAAGAAGTGACGGAGGTCATGGGTAAAAAAGAAAAACAGTGACGGAGGAAAGTGTAGAACATTCCATTCAGAGCTTATGATAGAGAGAGAACAAAGGAGGAGAAAAATATGTTAGAAGTGGTGAACATAACAAAACAATACAAAAAGACAAAAGCGGTGAACGGGGTAAATTTATTTTTAGAAAAAGGCGAAACAGTGGGGTTGTTGGGGCCAAATGGTGCAGGGAAATCCACCACGATCTCAATGATTTCTTCCCTTATTCCCCCGACAAGCGGTGATATTCGAGTGTTCAATGAAAGTATTTTAAAAAAGCCGCAAACGCTTCGAGACATTTTAGGAATTGTTCCTCAGGAAATAGCGGTGTATATGGAGCTAAGTGCAAAAGAAAATTTAATGTTTTTTGGCAGGCTTCATGGACTTCGCGGAGAGAAGCTTGGCAAAAAGGTACAGGAAGTATTGGAAATTATCGGGCTAAGCGATCGTCAGAACGATCAAGCGAAAACATTTTCTGGTGGAATGAAGCGGCGTTTAAATATCGGGGTTGCGTTAATGAATGACCCTCAAATTATTATTATGGATGAACCAACGGTAGGAATTGATCCGCAATCACGAAATCATATTTTAGAAACCGTTCGACGTTTAAACGAAGAAAAACAGATGACGGTTTTGTACACAAGTCACTACATGGAAGAAGTAGAGTATTTATGCGATCGCATTTATATTATGGATAAAGGCGACATTATTGCTTCTGGTACGAAGGATGAAATTAAAAATATCCTTTCTGCTGAAAATACGATTCAAATGAAAGTGACGATTCATGACGAATCGTTTATCACTCTCTTAAAAAATCATCCTTCCATTTCAAACGTCATGGTGCAAGATAAAGTAGTCACGGTGTTGGTTCCAAAGCAAGTTCACATTTTACCAGAATTATTCAAAAGCGCTGATCAGTGTAAAGTGATGATTACATCGGTAGAAGTGAAAACACCAACGCTTGAAGATGTATTTTTACATTTAACAGGAAGACAGTTAAGAGACTAAGAGAGGGGGATTTCTTGTGATATTTCGACTTGTTCAAAAGGATTTGACCTTGTTTTTGCGAAAGCCACAACAGCTAATGGTTATTTTATTAATGCCGTTTGTATTAATTACGATTCTCGGAAACGCGCTAGGATCGCTAGGCGAATCGACCCAATCATCTCTAAAAGCAAACGTGATCATAGCTCAGGAAGGGAACGAAGAAGCAGAGGCGAAAAAGTTTTCCGAAGAAATAGCGAACATGCCGGTCCCAGCTGAGCAGAAAAAAGCGATTCTGCAGGGGACAGAAAAGCTCAAACCAATCGAACTTTTGAAACGTAACGTTTTAGGAAGCGACGTTGTAAAGAGCATGATCACCGTAAAAGAAATGACGGTAAAGGAAGCAAAAAAAGAGCGGAAAAACAAAAAAAATACGGCGGTTATCATCGTGCCTCAAAACTTTTCTTATGAGGTATTGCAGCACATGCTGTTAAACAAGAAAGAGACGCCTACTCTACAAGTGACATACAACGAAAAAAAGGAAAATGCAGTGAAGCTCGTTCAAGATATACTAACTTCCTACCAAAAGCAATTAACGCTACAGTCTAACCTCAGTAAAGTGGTTGTCAAAGTTCCACATGAGGAAGGGAAGGTGTTTGGGGCTGTAAAAGCTGTTCACCAAGAGAAGCCGCTCAGTGCCATTGCTTATTATACGATTGCCATGAGTATGATGTTTGTAATGTATGTCGCTTCAACGATGGCTAGTTATTCGTACATGGACAAAGAACAGCACGTGTATGATCGAATTATCATTTCCAATCTGTCTCCTTATGCCTATTTCGGAAGTATATTTTGTTCGACTGCGCTTATTGCGTTTTTACAGCTTTCGATCTTGTTTGGTCTTGCTGCTCTAATCTATCACGTATACTGGGCAAGTATCGGACTATTTTTCATTGTCACGCTGGCGATTAGCTTAGCTGTGGGCGGTATGGGGGTGTTCTTAGCCGTTCTCAATTTTATTTCAGGATCTTCTAGTGCATCCGCAATCTTCTCATCTGTGGTCGTATCGATTCTAGCTCTGATCGGTGGGAGCTTTGTCCCAACTTCACAGCTACCAGCATCTTTGCAAAACTTATCCGAGTTTGTTCCAAACGGCGCAGGGTTAATGGCTTATCTACAAGTTGTGCAAGGGTATTCGTTCTCTGACATTCAAACGTCTGTCGTTGTGTTGCTTTTGTACGGATTAGTATTTCTTATGCTATCTGTGTTCATGTTTAATCGTAGGAAGGGAGAGGTGGCGATATGACATCGATTTTATGGGCTCGTTTTAAGCTTCTAGCTCGCAGACCAGGTGCGACCATTTTAATGACCGTGCTCGCAATGGCATTTGCGTATTTTTTAGGAGGAACAAATGGGGGAAAAGAACCTGTTCCTGTTTATAGTCACCTATCAGGCGCTCCTGAAAAAGCCTTATTAAAGGAATTGAATCAATCGGATGTTTTTAGCTTTCATCTAAGCAGCTTAAAAGGGATAAAAAAAGACGTGAGTGCTGGAGAAAGCTCTGTAGGGCTGGAAGTTTATCCTGATCGTTATAATGTCATCGTCATTGGTGAGAATGTACAGAAGTCACTGCTAGATCCGTTTGTACAATCGGTTTATGCAGAAAATAGTCAAAAAACAGCCATTGCAGCAGCAAATCCAGCAGTGGATCAGAAGAAGATCGAAAGAGTATTTCAGGAATCCAAGAAGCATCCTGTTTTTACGATGAACGATACATCGATGGAAGGAAAGCTGTCGGTAGACAATAGTAATCAGCTTCAGGCAATTTTCGGATTTACGTTGTTTTTTTCGATCTATACCATTGCTTTTAGCGTGTTTGGTCTCTTTAATGAGCGTCAGCAGGGGGTATGGAACCGGGTCATTTTATCTCCCGTCTCAAAAACAAGCATTTATTTGGGTCATTTGATTTATAGCTTTGTGGTTGGGTATGCACAAATTGCGCTTGTGTTTAGCGTTTTTCATTTCGTAGCGGGTGTGGATTTTCATACCTCCCTTGGTTTCGTTCTTTTACTGATCGCACCATACGTTTTTGCAATTGTTGCCTTTTCTTTATTAATTACGAGTTTAGTAAAGACGGTTCATCATTTCCGAGCACTTATTCCTCTTTTATCCGTAAGCATGGCGATGATTGGAGGAGCCTATTGGCCAATTGAGATCGTTTCCTCAAACGTTATGATCAGTTTATCTAAAATTGTTCCTATTACGTACGGAATGGATTTACTAAAAGGAGTAACGATTCATGGGTATGAATGGCAACAATCTTTCTATTCAGTTGTCATTTTATTATTGATGGGAATTATCATGATGGGAATCAGCATCAACGTAATGGAACGGAAACAAACCGCATAAAAAAAGCTCGCCAGGCGGCGAGCTTTTTTTATCGTCATACTTCCATGATGATTGGTAAAATCATTGGACGACGTTTTGTTTTTTCGTACAAGAACGGAGCAAGCGTATCTGTGATCTCATTTTTAATTTCAGACCACTGAGACGTACGACGTTCCATTACTTTATTAAGATGTTTTGTAATCAATGCTTGTGCGTCATTAATAAGGTCACCTGACTCACGCATGTAGACAAAACCACGAGAGATAATGTCTGGACCAGCTGCAATTTTAAAGTCCTTCATGTTGATGCTTACGACAACGATAACAAGACCTTCTTCAGAAAGAATACGGCGGTCGCGCAACACGATGTTTCCGATGTCTCCGATACCGTTTCCATCAATGTATACAGATCCAGATGGAATTTTACCAGCAACAGATGCTTCATCTTCACTTAATGCTAACACTTCACCATTGTCCATGATGAAACAGTTCTCTTCCGGCACGCCGCAGTCAACAGCAAGCTTGATGTGCATTTTTTGCATGCGATATTCACCGTGAATTGGCATGAAGTATTTTGGCTTAATTAAGCGAAGCATTAGCTTTTGCTCTTGCTGTCCACCGTGACCAGATGTATGGATGTCATTTAACGGTCCGTGAATAACATCAGCACCAGCGCGGTACAGAAGGTTAATGGTTCTGCTAACGCTTACGGTATTACCCGGAATCGGTGAAGATGAGAATACAACCGTATCTCCCGGAATGATTTGAATTTGACGATGCGTCCCGTTTGCGATACGAGATAACGCAGCCATTGGCTCTCCTTGGCTTCCTGTACATAAAATTGTGACGCGGTTAGCTGGGAGACGATTGATTTGAGACGCTTCAATGAACGTATCTTTTGGACATTGGATATAGCCAAGGCTTTGACCAATTTCAATCGCAGATTCCATGCTTCGTCCAAATACAGCTACTTTACGATTGTTTTGCACAGCTGCTTCAATCACTTGTTGAAGACGGTGAATGTTAGAGGCAAACGTTGCAAAAATAATACGACCATCTACTTTACGGAAGATATCGTTAATGCTATCGCCTACACGACGTTCAGAAATCGTGAAGTTTGGCACTTCACTGTTTGTGCTATCAGAAAGTAAGCAAAGTACACCTTCTTTGCCGATCTCAGCCATTTTTGTTAAGTTGGCTGGTTCACCTACAGGAGTGAAATCAAATTTAAAATCGCCTGTATGTACGATTTGTCCATTAGGTGTTTTGACAACGACACCATAGGAATCAGGAATGCTATGTGTAGTACGGAAAAACGTCACCGATGTTTTTCGGAATTTGATAATATCATCTTCCTGAATTTCATGAAGCTTTGCTTTACGTAATAACCCATGCTCTTCAAGTTTATTTTTAATAAGACCCATTGCAAGTTTTCCAGCGTAGATTGGAATATCTACTTGACGTAGTAAGTAAGGAATCCCGCCGATGTGATCTTCGTGTCCATGAGTAATGAATAAACCACGGATTTTATCTTCGTTTTTTACTAGATATGAGTAGTCTGGAATAACGTAATCAATACCAAGAAGCTCGTCTTCAGGAAACTTAATCCCAGCATCAATGACAATAATTTCGTCTTGGAATTGAACAGCATACGTATTCTTCCCGATTTCGCCTAGTCCACCGAGGGCGAAAACAGAAGTTTGATTGTTTTTTACAAATTTCATATTATCCTATCTCCAATACTTTGAAATCTTCATGTTGCTGTTCATATTCTAAATGAGCACCACGAATTGGTTGAACGAATTCGATGTTAAGATTACGGTCCTTCAGTTTTAATCGTACGTCTTTCTCAGAGTCTGCCTCTACATACACGGTTTTTGTGTGCTCACGTACGGGAACTTGCTTAATGCTTTCTTGGAAATATACTTTAAAAATCATTTCTTATCTCTCTCCTTAATCCGAAATTCAAGTAACTTTTTTTATTATATTACAAAATGGGTATGTATTTCATTTATTTTCTAGTTATAACACTAATAAAATGCATCTTCACTAAATTGTATTCATGGAACGAAGTGAAGTCAATTCATTATCCACTATACCGCAACTAGAAAAATAGTATGAACATCATCCGCGCTTTGAGAAATGCTGGTGGAAACCTGCAAATCGTCTTGTTAAGATAGTAGCCGAAACGAGATCCTTTTTGCAAGTAGCATTGCTCTCTTTCTTATAACAATAAATTAAGGCAATACGAAAGGCAAGTTCTCCTTTCATATTGCCTCTCTAATAATTATGATTTTATTATGCGATAGACTTCTTACGGAGTAGCTCTTTCCAACGATTTGCTAACTTCTTTCGTAGACGTTTTAGCATAGTAGCTCATCTCCTTGTCCAAAATAGTCATGTCATTTACTCGAAGTCAAAGGGATGTTCCGTCCTCTTTGAGCTCGGTCGCGTGTAATAACCGCTAGATCCCTGTTAAATTGATTGCGTCTAGCAAACGTGTTCAGCGATAGGCTTGACTCTACCTGCTAGAGGCAGAGATGAAAAAAGGATCCTTTCTCTCTATAGTATCTATTATATGAAATTTTTCTCAAAAATAGCATGGTTATATATGGAATATCATAAAAATAGTAGGTGAATCATGTTTTTTTACTATATTCAAAGCATAAAATAGGGGGGAGAAGTAGAAGGAAATAGGGGTTAAAAGAAGAGGTTTACGATCGACGTCTTCATGTACGTTGTTTCGCCTGTCCATAAAGGAGCTGTCCAATCTTTAAAAAAACAGACCGCATTTCAATTGAAATGCGGTCTGTGGCATCAGCGCTCTAACGGCTGTGCATCTGCTGGTTGGTCAAACGGCTGCTGTTCATTAATGTAGTCGTAGAACATTACGCCGTTTAGATGATCAATCTCATGTTGAAACACAACAGCAGGAAGTCCTTTTAGACGTAGTTTCACTTCTTCACCGTCTAATGTTGTTCCTGTTACCGTTACTCTCATGTAGCGGGGAACAAACCCAGGAACGCTTCGCTCAACAGATAGGCAACCTTCTCCGCTTGTTAAATAAGTTTTCTCGACAGAATGGCTAATAATTTTGGGGTTAAATAGTGCGTAGCTGTATAACGTACCTTTTTCGTCCGTTACGTGAACGGCAATCATTCGCTTTGATACGTTAATTTGCGGTGCAGCCAGGCCGATCCCAGGACGAAGCCCGTATTTTTCAACCATATCAGGATTTTGGCTGTTTTGAACATATTCCATTAAGCTAGCTAAAATTTGTTTGTCTTCCTCCGAAGCAGGTAATGATACCTCTGTTGCGACTTCACGCAGCGTCGGATGCCCTTCTTGTATAATATCGTTCATTGTAATCAAGATTAACATCTCCCTAATTCGAATTACTTACATCATATGCGATATATCCAAAGTCTATCAAAAGAATATGTAAAAGTCACCAAAACTGTTGATAAAAAAGGGGTTAGAGGGTGAAAAATAGAAAAGCGGCGAAATCCGCCGCTTCGATGTTAGCTGTTATTACCAAGCTCCACAGCCACAACCAACAATGATTAAAAGAATGAACAATACAACTAATAATACAAATCCTCTTCCACCGTATCCAACTCCACCATAACCGTAACCACAAGGATTACATCCGCCACCATATCCATATCCGTAACCGTACATATTGAAAGACCTCCTAGTAATATAAGTTTTCCACCAGCCCTCATGATTTTTTCTTTTCATGTGCTGGGTTAATACAATATATGTAGGGAATGAAAAGGTGTGTAGAGCAAATGCCTATATTCATGTTTTAAATGGCAGAATCGTCTCTTTTCATTATTTGTTAATTCCTGTAGTATAAGATCTACAAGATATGTAAGGAGGACGTTCGATTTGGAAAGATGGGTAAAAAAGGGCAGCGCATTGCTTGTTGGAATGTGTACGGTACTGGTTTTAGGCGCATGTTCGGACGATCCTTCTCCACAGCAGCAAATTTATTCTTCACTTGAGAAAGTTGTTGCACAGGAGAAAGGGTTTTTAAATCAGCAGGAGCCGTTGGTGAATCTTGAAAAAGAAGAAAAAGGTATCTATGATCAAATCATTGCGTTAGGGATGAAAGAACACGATCAGATTAAAGCCTTGTCAGATGATGCGTTAAAACTGATTGATAAACGTGAAAAGCATCTTCAAAAAGAGAAAGAAAGCATTCACGCCTCTAAAGAGAAATTCGATGCGATTACCAAGCGTATTGACTCATTGGAAGATGCGAAACTGAAAGAACAAGCAGAGCAGTTAAAAGACGTAATGGAAAAGCGTTACGCTTCTTATGACCGCCTATATGCTAATTACGAGCAGTCCATCACATTAGATCGAGACCTTTACAAAATGTTTCAAAAGGATGAGATCACGTTAGATGAACTTGAAAAGCAAATTACCTCCATTAATGAAACCTACGACAAAATTGTCAAAGAAAACAAGGTATTCAATGACCTCACGAAAAAATACAACGATGACAAAGAACAATTTTATAAAAAGGCTGGTATTGAATCGTCAAAATGATAAAATGACTGGCCAAAAAGAAGGCTCAAAAAAGACGTACTTTTTTGAGCCTTCTTTCTTTTTATGGTACGCTAATGTAGGAATTTGTCGAAAAAACATTCCCTTATAAATCAGTGGTGCTATAAAACAATATAGTACAGATTAGCGATGTGTATTAATACAGTTCGCCATTTCCACACTATTTAAAATTGATTCTACAATCTTTTTAAATAGTGATACAAAAGGATTGACGAATCATTTTAACATGGTGTAAACTAAGCGATGGAATGATTGGTTGTATTAATCTCGAATAGAGAGAGACTAATACAGATGAACGAATGATTGCATTCGTTCGAACTTTCCTTTTGCTCATGTTTTGATTGAGTTTGCGGGGGAATACATATCAGTGTAAAAAAGCGCGAACTCAAATTTAGCTAGTCAATGATTTGAATGTTTTTCTTTAATAGTTTTGGACAATCTAACTATGTATGTACACTTTCAGTATTGACTAACGTCATGAATAAATTGGTGAAATGAAAGGAAGAGGTGACAAAGATGGCTGCAAAAACGAAAAAAGCTACTTTTGATTTAAACAAGCAACTTGAAGCCGTTGCTGAGCAGTACCCAACGTTACAAATTCTTAATGAAGAGGGCGAAGTTGTTAACGAAGCAGCAATGCCAGCTTTATCTGATGATCAATTAAAAGAACTAATGCGTCGTATGGTATATACACGTATTCTAGACCAACGTTCAATTTCATTGAACCGTCAAGGTCGTTTAGGTTTCTACGCACCTACAGCAGGTCAAGAAGCATCTCAAATTGCTTCTCACTTTGCTTTAGAGAAAGAGGACTTTGTACTACCAGGTTACCGTGATGTACCACAATTAATCTGGCATGGTCTTCCATTAACACAAGCATTCTTATTCTCTCGTGGACATTTCAAAGGGAATCAAATGCCTGCAGATGTTAATGCAGTATCTCCACAAATCATTATCGGTGCTCAATATATCCAAGCAGCAGGTGTTGCTTTAGGACTTAAAAAGCGCGGTAAAAAAGCTGTTGCAATCACTTATACTGGTGACGGCGGAGCTTCACAAGGTGACTTCTACGAAGGTATTAACTTTGCAGGTGCATTCAAAGCTCCAGCAATCTTCGTAATCCAAAATAACCGTTTCGCAATCTCAACTCCTGTTGAAAAACAATCAGCAGCGAAAACAATTGCGCAAAAAGGTATTGCTGCAGGACTTCCTGGTATCCAAGTAGATGGAATGGATGCGTTAGCTGTATATGCTGCTGTTAAAGAAGCACGTGAGCGCGCGATCAACGGTGAAGGTCCAACAGTAATTGAAACATTAACTTACCGTTACGGTCCACATACAATGGCTGGTGATGACCCAACTCGTTATCGTACAGCAGACCTTGATACTGAGTGGGAAAAGAAAGATCCATTAGTTCGTTTCCGCAAGTTCTTAGAAGGCAAAGGTCTATGGAGCGAGGAAATCGAAAACGAAGTAATCGAACAAGCAAAAGAAGATATCAAACAAGCTATCAAAGAAGCGGATGATACTCCAAAACAAACGGTTACTGACTTAATGGAAATCATGTATGAAGAAATGCCTTTCAACTTGAAAGAGCAGTATGAAATCTACAAAGAGAAGGAGTCGAAGTAAGCCATGGCGCAAATGACAATGATTCAGGCTATCACTGATGCGTTACGCACAGAATTAAAAAATGATGAAAACGTGCTAGTTTTCGGTGAAGATGTTGGCGTAAACGGCGGGGTATTCCGTGCGACTGAAGGCCTTCATCAAGAATTCGGTGAAGATCGTGTATTTGATACACCTCTTGCTGAATCTGGTATTGGTGGTCTTGCAATTGGTCTTGCTACACAAGGCTTCCGTCCTGTACCAGAAATTCAATTCTTCGGTTTCGTATACGAAGTAATGGATTCAATCTCTGGTCAAATGGCTCGTATGCGCTACCGTTCTGGTGGTCGCTGGACGGCTCCAATTACTGTACGCTCTCCATTCGGTGGTGGTGTACATACACCTGAACTACATGCAGACAGCTTAGAAGGTCTTGTAGCTTCTCAACCTGGTCTAAAAGTAGTTATTCCTTCAAGCCCTTACGATGCAAAAGGACTTTTAATTTCATCTATCCGTGATAACGACCCAGTTATCTTCTTGGAGCACATGAAATTATACCGTTCTTTCCGTGAAGAGGTACCTGAAGAAGAGTACACAATTCCATTAGGAAAAGCAGAAGTGAAACGTGAAGGTTCTGACCTTACAATCGTAACTTACGGTGCAATGGTTCATGCTTCATTAAAAGCTGCTGAAGAACTTGAAAAAGATGGCCACTCCGTAGAAGTAATCGACCTACGTACGATTCAACCTTTAGACATCGAAACGATCGTAGCTTCAGTTGAAAAAACTGGTCGTGCTATCGTTGTTCAAGAAGCACAAAAACAAGCTGGTATCGCTGCTAACGTAGTAGCTGAAATCAACGACCGTGCGATCTTAAGCCTAGAAGCTCCAGTATTACGTGTAGCTGCACCTGATACTGTATATCCATTCACTCAAGCTGAGGGAGTATGGTTACCAAACCATAAGGATATCGTAGAAACTGCGAAAAAAGTTTTAAACTTCTAATTTAAGTTAAGCATGTTTGACTATAGAAAAATCAGCAGAATTGCTGATTTTTTCTACAGTCATTTCTCATAATGTTAGGAAAGTACACACTAGGAGGTTGAAGACACTTGTCATTCGAATTTAAACTGCCAGATATCGGTGAAGGTATTCACGAAGGTGAAATTGTAAAATGGTTTGTGAAACCTGGAGATGAAATTGAAGAAGACGATGTACTTGCTGAAGTACAAAATGATAAAGCTGTAGTAGAAATTCCTTCTCCTGTTAAAGGAAAAGTATTAGAATTAAAAGTGGACGAAGGAACTGTAGCAGTAGTTGGACAAGTTATCGTTACATTTGATGCACCTGGTTACGAAAACTTAAAATTCAAAGGTGACGATCACGACGACGAGCCTAAAGAAGAAGCACAAGTTCAAGCAACTGCTGAAGCTGGTCAAGATGTAGCAAAAGAAGAAGCACCGAAACAAGAAGCGAAAGCTGAAACTGGTGCAGGCGCTCAAGCTCAAGCAGACGTTGACCCTAACCGTAAAGTAATCGCTATGCCTTCAGTGCGTAAATTAGCTCGTGAAAAAGGCATCGATATTAAAGCGGTTCCTGGTACTGCTAAAAACGGCCGCATCACAAAAGAAGACGTTGAAAACTTCGTAGCTGGCGGATCTGCTGCACCTGCAACTGAAGCACCTGCTGCTAAAGAAGAAAAAGCAGAAACAAAAGCTGCTGCAACGGCTATTCCTGAAGGTGAATTCCCAGAAACTCGTGAGAAAATGAGTGGTATGCGTCGTGCAATCGCTAAAGCGATGGTTAACTCTAAGCACACAGCTCCTCACGTAACGTTAATGGACGAAATTGATGTAACGAAACTTGTTGCACACCGTAAAAAATTCAAAGAAGTTGCTGCAGATCAAGGTATTAAATTAACATTCTTACCTTACGTTGTTAAAGCGTTAACTTCTGCTCTTAAGAAGTTCCCAGCTCTTAACACTTCTATCGACGATGCTACAGACGAAATCGTGCACAAGCACTATTACAACATCGGTATCGCTGCTGATACTGAAAAAGGTCTATTAGTACCTGTTGTAAAAAATGCTGACCGTAAGTCTGTATTCTCAGTTTCTAATGAAATCAACGAACTTGCTGGTAAAGCTCGTGACGGTAAATTAGCTCCTGCTGAAATGAAAGGTGCTTCTTGCACAATCTCTAACATCGGTTCTGCTGGTGGTCAATGGTTCACTCCAGTTATCAACCATCCAGAAGTAGCGATCTTAGGTATTGGTCGTATCGCTGAAAAACCAGTTGTGCGCGATGGCGAAATTGTTATTGCTCCAGTATTAGCGTTATCTTTAAGCTTTGACCACCGTATGATCGATGGTGCTACTGCTCAAAATGCGCTTAACCACATTAAACGTCTATTAAATGATCCAGAATTATTATTAATGGAGGGGTAAAAAATGGTAGTAGGAGATTTCCCAATTGAAACTGATACTCTAGTCATTGGTGCGGGTCCTGGCGGATATGTTGCAGCAATTCGTGCAGCACAATTAGGACAAAAAGTAACAATCGTAGAAAAAGCAACGCTTGGTGGGGTTTGCTTAAACGTTGGATGTATTCCTTCAAAAGCATTGATCACTGCAGGTCACCGTTTCGAAAACGCGAAGCATTCTGAAAACATGGGAATTAAAGCTGAGAACGTAACAGTTGATTTCTCTAAAGTTCAAGAATTCAAAGGCGGCGTTGTTAAAAAACTTACTGGCGGTGTTGAAGGCCTTCTTAAAGGTAACAAAGTAGACATCGTTCGTGGTGAAGCTTACTTCGTTGACAATGAAACAGTACGTGTAATGGATGAAAATTCTGCACAAACATACAAATTCAAAAATGCTATCTTAGCAACAGGTTCTCGTCCAATCGAGATTCCAGGATTCAAGTTCTCTAAACGCGTTCTTGACTCTACTGGTGCTTTAGCATTACAAGAAGTTCCGAAAAAATTAGTTGTAATCGGTGGCGGTTACATCGGTACTGAGCTTGGTACTGCATATGCTAACTTCGGTTCTGAAGTAACATTTGTTGAAGCTGGCGAAGACATCCTTTTAGGCTTCGAAAAACAAATGAGCTCACTTGTAAAACGTAACCTTAAGAAAAAAGGAAACGTTGAAATTCACACTAAAGCAATGGCTAAAGGTGTAGAAGAAACAGAAAACGGCGTAAAAGTTACGTTTGAAGTAAACGGCGAATCAAAAGTAGTTGAAGCTGATTACGTTCTAGTAACAGTTGGACGTCGTCCAAACACAGATGAGCTTGGTCTTGACCAAGTAGGCGTGAAAATGTCTGATCGCGGTGTGATCGAAATCGACAACCAATGCCGTACATCTGTAAGCAGCATCTATGCGATCGGGGACATCGTTCCTGGACCACCACTTGCTCATAAAGCATCTTACGAAGGTAAAATCGCTGCAGAAGCAATCGCTGGTGAAGCATCTGAAATCGACTACCTTGGAATTCCTGCTGTCGTATTCTCTGAGCCTGAACTTGCATCTGTTGGTTATACAGAAGCTCAAGCAAAAGAAGAGGGCGTTGCAGTTACAGCTGCTAAATTCCCATTCGCTGCTAATGGACGTGCACTTGCACTTGACGCTGCAGAAGGTTTCTTAAAAATTGTTACTCGCAAAGAAGATGGCGTTGTAATTGGTGCGCAAATCGCTGGTCCAAATGCTTCTGACGTAATCGCAGAACTAGGTCTTGCAATTGAGGCTGGAATGACAGCTGAAGATATCGCATTAACAATTCATGCTCATCCAACTCTTGGTGAAGCAACAATGGAAGCTGCTGAAGTAGCACTAGGTAGCCCAATCCACATCGTAAAATAATGATTATTTTAGAGAACCTACCCTATGGATAGGTTCTTTTTTGTGTTAGCGAACAACTTTCTTTTACCGTTTCTTCTCAGTTTTTATTCTAAGAGCTTATAATAGTACTTAAGGACCCTAGATTCAATTTTAGCTAGAATTCCGCTCACTCTCTCGCTACTCGGCATTATAGATGGTGTTATGTGAAAAGAAGCGTGATAAAATGGGTCAAGCTGCATAAGATAGAAAAAAGCAGGTATTGAAGAGTGGTGAAGGCATGAAGGGAATGAACCTATTATTACTGTGCATTCATTTAATACTATGGAGTGGATATTCCTTCGTTGAGTATCTATCAAATCGAGATAAATTGTCATCGAAAGTCATTTTATTTGTTGTGTTTGGGTATGTCGCTTACTTAATTGCAGAGCGCTTAATTGAACGTAAACGAACCGCACTGTTTGTTACGATCTTGATTTTAGGAAGCTTTTTCGGATGTCAAAAAATTTTATGGATGGTATTCTAAAAAAAAGATGTGCCAACGATTCGTCGGCACATCTTTTTTTATTTATTACTTACTTGTCGTTTTTCACCTTTAAATGCCTTTATGAGCGAGAATACGGCGAGTATGAGTACAATTGAGAACGGCAAGGCGGCTATGATAGAAGCCGTCTGCAAGGCCTCTAATCCTCCTGTTCGAAGAAGAACAATCGCTGTTAAGGCTTGGATGATACCCCAAACTAATTTTACTGTATTCGGCGGGTTCAATGATCCTCGTGTTGTTTGCATTCCGAGTACGAACGTAGCCGAATCGGCAGATGTAATAAAGAATGTTGCAATTAAGATGATTGCAATAACAGACAAAATCGTTCCCATCGGAAGCTGCTGAAGCACATAGAATAATGCAACTTCTGTCCCTTTATCACTCATTACTTCAAATACCGGAAGTTTTTCAAAGTAATCAAGGAAGATAGCAGATCCCCCGAAAGTTGAGAACCAAAGTCCCCCTAAAATAGTTGGAACGGCTAATACACCAATTAAAAATTCTCGAATTGTACGTCCTCGAGAAATACGGGCAATAAATGTTCCAACGAACGGAGCCCATGAAATCCACCATGCCCAATAGAAAATAGTCCAATCTTTAATCCATGTATTATCTTGATCAAATGGAGTCAGTCGGAAACTCATAGATGGCAGGTATTGAATGTAACTACCGAGTGTTGTAACAAACAGATCCATAATAAAGTTGGTTTTACTTACAAATAGTACGACAAGTAAAAGAACAATCGCAATGATAACATTTAAGTTACTCAAGTATTTAATTCCTTTGTCGAGTCCGCTCTTCGCTGACAAAAGAAACAGTAGCGTTACGACGATGATAATAATCAGCTGTGTCGTAAAATTATTTGTGATGGGTGAAATATACGATAATCCACCGCTAATTTGAATCGCTCCAAGACCTAAAGATGTTGCGACACCAAAGATCGTTGCAAATACAGCGATAAAGTTAACGAAGGTTCCTAAACCACCATCAACACGATCACCAAGAAGTGGGCGTAAAATGTTGCTAATTAATAGCGGTGCGCCTTTTCGAAATTGGAAATAAGCAAGTGCAAGGGCTAAAACGGAGTAAATGGCCCAAGGGTGTAATCCCCAGTGGAAAAATGAATAGCGCATGGCAGTACGCGCAGCATCAGCTGTGCCACCGTCACCTGCTGGTGGTACGTGGAAATGACTAATTGGCTCTGAAGCTCCCCAGAATACTAATCCGATCCCCATTCCGGCACTAAAGAGCATAGCGAACCAGCTTATGTAACTGTATTCAGGTCTCTCATCATCTTTACCTAAACGAATACTTCCGTAGCGAGAAAAAATGAGGAATAAGACAAAAATAACAAAGATACTTCCTGCTAATAAGTAATACCATCCAAATTTATCAACGATAAACGTTTGAATAGCGTTTGTAACAGATCCTAAGCTTGCACTCCCTAAAGTTGCTTCAGGTAATGCCCCCCAAATAATGAATAGAACCGTTACAACAATTGAAATCCAAAATACTGAACTTACCTTTTTCATGCAAAATCTCCTTTCGACATACAAACCTTATCTTAGCTTTTGTGAACGTTGAAAATTTATTCGCAAATTCAGTCCAGACAAGACAGTTACCCATTTAAACATAAATCAAAACGTTTGTCGACCGTTCAATATGGAAAAAGAGCCAATAAGTCATTGACTTATTGGCTCTTTTGTCGGGAAAAACCCAAAAATTTTGATGCTAAGTATGTAATGGCTAAAAGTAAAACAAAATGTCCTAAAGTCGAGAGTAGGAAAGGCGTCAGCTTGAATGTGATGCTTTCATTAAAGTAAGAGTGAAAAGCAACAGTTGCACTCTGACCGGCTGGTACGGACGTCTCTGAAAAACTTTTTTCAACAAAGGGAAAAGGTGAGCCAAAATGAGCTGTCGTATGCACGGTTGGGTGTTGAACGTGAGCTTTAAAAATAAACGGTGTGCAATAGGTGTAGATCAAGCTGATCACGCCAAGAATTAGTAGGGTTTTTCCTTTCATTTGAACCTCCTGTAGAACAATCCACTGCAATCACAAGTGCTTATTTCGTGCGCTATTTGTACATATAAAGGTACATCTCATGTGTAGCAGACGTTAGTCGTATTTATTTTATCACGTTTTTAAGATAAGTTTGTACCTTTTTCGCATAACATTTCTCATGCTTGGCGATACTAAGAAGTAAATTTTTAGTACTTTTTCTAAACGTTCGCAGGCTTTTATGTAGAAGAAAGCAAGGAGGGGAGCATCACGTTGAAACCAAAATGGATCGGAATTGGTATGGTGATATGTATCGTTACGTTTTTATCATTATACTGGATGGAGAAAAAAGACGAAAGTTCAGCAACGGTTCAAGAATTACCTATCCACTACTTTAAAGAAGAGCCTTATATCCCGCTACAATCAATGATCAACTATCTTCAAGGTTCCTTTCACTATGATAAAGTGAATCGACAACTGACGATGCGAGTTGATCATAATTCGTATGAGCTTACGGAAAAGATTCCGGTTGTAGTTAAAAACGGAGAGTATATTCCTTTTCAACGAGATAATATTCTCTACCAAAATCATCAAGTGTACGTGCCGATTGATTTTATGGAAACGGTATTGAATCGCGAAGTGACGCTGCGTGCTGATCATGCGGAAGTAGTGCCATCGGCTTTGGCCACTTCTATTGACAGTGTTACAGCAAAAAAAGAGATGATCACCATAAATGAAGTAAAGAGCAAGTTTTCAGAGCTTTCAACCCCGATTCACGGAGCGAAGGCAGATACGTATTCCTCCCATCTCCCTGGTGCGAGAAGGTGGTATCGAAATGATTTTCATGAAGGACTTGATTGGTACGGCTATTCGTCTGGTATCACCATTTCAAAGAAAACACCGGTTTATGCCATGGGGGACGGTAAGGTAGTCCGAGTGGATCACGATTATAAAGGGTACACCTCAGAGATGCAACGTGAAGCTGACCTCGCGATTTGTCAGACGATTGGTCACACACCGCAGTACATTTTGGATAAGCTACGTGGTCGACAGGTATGGATTCAATATGAGAACGGGGTACAAGCACGATTTGCCCATTTAAGCACCGTATCGAATTCTCTTCAAGTAGGGGATGAAGTATCAAACAAAACGCTGATTGGACTCGTCGGCAATAGCGGCACGAGCGGTGAAGTAAAACAAGACCAATCAGAGACTCATCTACACGTGGATTTACTCGTTTACAATCACTTGTTTTGGAAGGGACTAACGCAAGAACAAGTGAAAGAAGTCATCACAACAGCGTTCAAATAGGTACATTCCTAGAAAGACATGATCCGGCCGTTAAATAATTGAAGCTGTCCTTTCAGCTTTTTGGCTAAAAACTTTGCCAACTCATTTGCCTTTCCTTTATCGCCATGCGTGGCCTTAGAAGGAAGGGCAATTTTTATGGCGGCTGTTTCATCGGTCACCGTAATGTCTAACAGAATGGAATAGTATTGTGGAAGCGTTCCTTTTAAATAAAGAGATGATTCTGTTTCCATTACTTTATAGGGAAAACCGGTTTGTTCATATTCCCAGTTCAACTGCTGCCCCGTCTTTGTTAGAAGATTTTCATAATAAGTCAGCCATGTTTTTAACTCTTCAAACGTAATGCTCTTTTGTGTGGATGTAGACGTTAAATGAATATAAGAAATATGTTCCACGTCCATTTCCTCCTTCATTCTGTACTTTTTCACTTGCTAACGTGACAGATCTTGATGAGGTGTTTTCAGTTTATCACTGAGTAAAGAAGTGCATCAAATGTTTTACCAGAAACTTTATCATATTCCTCCTATTGATTGATTATGACTCTAAATAGGTTATATTATTATTTTAAATAAGTTATACTAATTGTGGTTGACAATTCAAAAATGCCATAATATTATAATAACAAAGAAAATAAAAGCGTTTTCAAAAAGGGTAATCATGTTTAAAATATGAATGATAAAGGGGAGTTGGCCGTGGGAACAATTATTTGTCAGGGATGCAACTGTACGATTGATCATTTTGAAGATGAAAAGGTTACAACGTTATACGGACGATGTCAGGGATGCGAAGAAGGAATCGAAATTCCAGAATAATAGAATAAAAGCAGCGACCTGTCATGAGGTCGCTGCTTTTTGTCTTAACGAATAGCTTTGTGCTCCTTGATAACACGAAGAGATTGCAACGTGAAATCTTCTGGTCCTTGAACGGGTAAGCCAGCCTCAAGGTTTTCTTGAATATAAGCCAAGTTATCTTCTGTAATAATTTCACCGGGAATAAAAATAGGAATGCCCGGTGGATACACCATCACAAATTCCGCAATGATACGCCCTGCAGATTCTTCAATTGGAACAACTTCCGTCTCTGCATAAAAGGCATCACGAGGAGTTAAGGCAAGTACAGGAATATCCGGAAGCATCACCGATACAGGAAGATGGTTATCAGATAAATGGCTGAACTCTTCAGAGAGAGAAGTGAGCGCTCGAACGAGTAATTCAATGTCGCCTTCTTGGTCACCTGGTGTGACGATACATAAAATATTGTAGAGATCAGACATTTCTACTTCGATATTATAATGCTCACGTAACCACTTCTCTACTTCATAGCCAGTGATACCAAGTTCGCGTACGGATACAATCAGCTTCGTTGGATCTAAATCGAAGGTCGCTTCCGTACCAAGAATTTCAGTTCCGACACAGTGAAGATGATGAATCTCATTAATTTGTTTTCGAGCTTCTTCTGCGAGGCGAATGGCTCTTTCTGCTAGCTCATATCCTTCTGTTGCCAAGCGCTTTCTTGCAACGTCTAGTGACGCAAGTAACAAATAAGAAGTTGACGTAGTTGTGAGCATGCTCAAGATACTTTGAATACGAGACGGAGAAACAAGGCCTTCTCGTACATTTAAGATCGAGCTTTGTGTCATTGACCCGCCTAGCTTGTGCACGCTTGTTGCGGCCATATCTGCACCAGCCTGCATCGCAGAAAGGGGCAGTTTATCATGAAAATGAATATGAACGCCGTGTGCTTCATCGACAAGAACGGGAACGTGATAAGAATGAGCCACTTCCACAATTTTTTGTAAATCACCGGCAATGCCAAAGTAAGTAGGGTTAATGACTAATACCCCTTTAGCATCTGGATGCTGCAGTAATGCCCTTTGAACAGCTTCAGGCGTCATCCCGTGTGAGATTCCTAGGTTCGGGTCCACTTCTGGATGAATGAACACAGGTGTAGCTCCTGAAAATACGATGGCACTCATAACAGATTTATGCACGTTACGTGGAACGATAATTTTATCTCCAGGGCCACATACTGACATGACCATGGTCATAATCGCACCGCTCGTCCCTTGAACGGAGAAGAATGTATGATCAGCACCGAATGCCTCAGCAGCTAAATCTTGGGCTTGTTTAATAATGCCCTTTGGCTGATGAAGGTCATCGAGTGGTTGAATATTAATTAAATCGATCGATAATGCATTTTCACCAATAAATTCTCGAAATGTTGGATCCATCCCAGCTCCCTTTTTATGACCAGGAATATGGAATTGTGTAGGATTTTTTTTCGCGTGTTCTACAATGCCGGAAAATAACGGCGTATCAAATTGAGAAGACAACTTTGCTATCCACCTCTTTACATCAAAATAATTCCGCTTTTCACGGTTGACTTTTATGTCAGTTTTATCGTATTTATATACGCTTTTTATTGAAAGGAAAGTCATAAAACAAATGAATTATAGCACTTATTGCTTTCATTGCATAGCTAAATTTTTAATGTGGGAAGTGTGACATTCATTCAGTTGAATAAAAGAGAAGAAATGAACGGAATAGTGGCAGGAAAGACGAGTAGAGTGAATACTAGAAAGAGGTTTTTTTTATGAAAAGGAGAACCTAATAAAATGAGGTGATGATATGAAGTGGGAAACAAAAATTACGAGTTTGCTAGGAATTGAGTATCCAATTATTCAAGGGGGACTAGCTTATTTAGCTTATTCTGATCTTGCTGCAGCTGTTTCGAATGCCGGAGGGCTAGGACAAATTACGGCGATGTCCCTTAAGACGCCAGATGATCTCCGCAAGGAAATTCAAGCTGTCAAGAAAAAAACGAATAAACCATTTGGAGTAAACTTCGCGATCGGGCAGCACGGTCGTCCGTTTCAACATATGCTCGACGTAGCGATTGAAGAAGAGGTTCCGGTCGTGACGATGACAGGGGGGAATCCAGCACCTATTTTCGAACAAATGAAGGGAACATCTAGTAAGAAGCTTGTACTTGTTGCAGCGAGGCGGCAGGCTGAAAAAGCGGAAGAGCTTGGAGCAGATGCGGTGATGGTAGTCGGACAAGAAGGAGGAGGACACCTAGGTCGTCAAGATACGAGTACATTCGTGTTGATTCCTCAAGTAGTTGACGCTGTGTCAATTCCTGTAATTGCCTCAGGAGGCATTGGAGATGGAAGAGGACTAATGGCAGCACTAAGCCTTGGAGCAGAAGGAATTGAGATGGGAACGCGTTTTATTGCAACAAAAGAATGCGTGCATGCGCATGATTTGTATAAGCAGGCTCTTGTTAATGGTCAAGAATATGATACAGTAGTGATTAAGCGCTCGCTTGGTGCCCCTGCGAGGGCCGTATCCAACGAATGGACGGATCGCATTTTAGCTTTAGAGGCAGAAAAATCAACTTACGAGCAGTTAAAAGAGTACATAAGTGGTGAAGCTAATAAACGATACATCTATGACGGTCATCAGGCGGAAGGCTTCGCATGGGCTGGTCAAGTGATGGGATTAATAAAGGATGTACCAAGCGTTGAGGAATTGTTTCAGCGAATGGTGAAAGAAGCCGAGCAAATTCGCGTGCGCTGGAATTAGTTAAGAGACGGAGTGAGAGTATATGGAGTATCAATATCCGATAGCGATTGATTGGGCAACAGAAGAAATTATTGATGCTGTGCAGTTTTTTGAAGCGGTCGAACGAGCGTATGAAAAGGGCATGGATCGTGATGAGCTGATGAGCTTGTACCGACGATTTAAAGAAATTGTTCCAAGTAAATCTGAAGAGAAAAAAATTGATAAAGAATTTGAAGAAGAAAGTGGATACTCGACGTATCGCGTCATAAAAAAAGCAAAAGATGCGGCAAGTGGAGATTTTATTAAAATGAAATAATGTGTATGGGTAGCAGGAGTCTTCATCATCGAAGGCGCCTGCTGTTTTTTTATGAAAGAACCTTTGTTTTTGTAAGGTCATACAAAGGCTGAAGCGTTCTAAAACTATCGTCTATAAGTGCAAGCCACTCCTCACCGCTTATTGACATGGCATCTTCTGCAGAAATGGTTCGACCACATAGAATTTCAGCTTTTTTCACCGTGCCTAAGCGCTCGAAAAGCGTTTTAAGATCATGATCTGTCATTTGGTTCATCGGCAATACCTCAGGCTTCATATGGTCTTTTGACCATACAAAAGTATCAGGAATTTGCTGTGTAATGTCGTTTAAGTGTGCAAGAAGCGTTTTGGAATAGTCACCTTTAATAGGCGCTTCATAAATAACAGCAAACCAAATAAAAACATGTGATTCCCAAAGTCCGATTTGAAAGTGTGGCATCATTTTATATCCACGCTTATTTGGCGCAAACGCTACCCATGTATCCTTTGGGGGATTAATGGTGCGGCGTGCATGCTTTGCTACGTGATAAAACATTTCGTCTCCTACCATTGATGAGAGTGTCGGAGCAAAGTATTGACCAAGCTCTTCAAGCTTTGGACGGATGTGCGTCTTTAAAGCATCCATTCGCTCATCTAATCCATCTACCTTAAATACATGAAAATCGTCTTGTGTAAACCCGTTGAACGTCATATATACCTCCAGTTGTGTATCAAACATTGGTTTGATTTTATCATAGAGGCGATGTTTTTCTCATGTTTTTTGATCTCAGCCTCAGAGCTTGTCACAATTCGTCTATTAATTTTTCTATAGGTAATCACACAATTTAGTTACAGGATTTTTGGTTTCGTCATACACTAGTAGAAACAAAAATATCTGAAAATTTAGTTTATTGAAGACAAGATGAAAACAATGAGAATTTATGGAAGGAGTGTATGGGAATGAAGCAAGTGGTGAATATGTATAAAAAAGGGGACGGAAATCGACGACTTGCGGTGCTTCGATTGGAGCTGGATTATGAACTTGCAACTCTTTATGATGCTATGGTTGAAAACAATGAAGATAAAAAACGAGAAACGAAACAAAAACTGGAAAGAATTCGCCAAGAATGGATGAGGCTTCAGAATGCATGACTGTTTGAAAAAAGCGAACCTTTCCACCAAAGGGTTCGCTTTTTTGTGTGAACGCGTTTACTTGATTTCTTGTTCCGTTTTTCTATACACTACAAATAGGTATATTCTTATCCTTTGAGGAGGCTTTACAACCATGCTGTCAAATTTAGAAACGATCTATACATACGCAGAAAAATGGGTGAGAGAAGCAGGAGAATTAATTAAGCAATCATTTAGTAAAGAACTTCTAATTCAAACAAAGTCAAATCCAAACGATTTGGTCACTAACATGGATAAAGAAGTAGAGCAATATTTTATTAAGCATATTCGTGAAACGTTCCCAGAGCATCATATTCTTGGTGAAGAAGGGTACGGTGAAAAATTAGAGTCTACTGACGGAACAATTTGGATTATTGATCCGATTGATGGCACGATGAATTTTGTTCATCAGCAGCGCAACTTTGCCATTTCGGTTGGTATTTATGTTGATGGAGTAGGAGAAATTGGTTTTATTTACGATGTCATTCACGACGAGTTGTACCATGCGCGACGAGGACAAGGTGCTTATATGAATGATATTGAGCTTCCGAAGCTTGATCCTGTTTCAGTAAAAGAAGCGATTCTTGCTTTAAATGCAACGTGGGTAACAAAAAACTTCCGTATTGACCCTAGTGTATTATCACCGCTTGTCACAGCGGTACGCGGGACACGCTCATACGGCACAGCAGCTATTGAACTGGCTTACGTTGCTGCAGGAAGATTGGATGCCTACATCACTCCTCGATTAGCTCCTTGGGACTTCGCAGCTGGCCTCATTTTAATTAATGAAGTAGGGGGAGTAGCAACTAATTTTGAAGGAACAGAAATCGATTTACTGAAGCAAAATAGTATCTTTGTTGGGAAGCCGGGACTACACGAAGAAATTCTAGAGAACTATTTTAGGAAAGCTTCACGGTAATGCTCGTTTCCAAACTTTTTCAAAGACAACACCTGTCTTTCTTTCAAAAACTTGTGTCAGAAAGCCCAGAGTGGCAAAGCGAAGAGTGTCATGAAGATCAGTTAAAGGGATACTTGAAAAGGTATGACATGCTTGCAGGAGAATGGTGTGTATGGTACGACGGCCAAGAGCCAATTGGCATCACGTTTGGGGTGGAGTGGGCTCCTTCTAATGAAAAGGCATGGATTGGAACGATCTTAATTGCTAAAAATAAACGAAGACAAGGATACGGACAGGCTATTATAGGTGAGATGATAGCAAATTTTACAAGCAACCAGCATGACGTTTTGTTTGCAGGCGTGCCGATTGAAAAATTATCGTGGATTCACTTCTTATCTTCGTGCGGGTTTGAGCAATTTAAAGTGGAAGAGGATGAAGCAGGAAGATCATTTATGATCATGGTTCATCCCCTATAAAAAAAGTCCTCTGGTTGAGGACTTTTTTTGACGGCTCTTATAGCTCGCCGCGTTCACGTAGCTGTTTTTTCTTCGTAAATCCGAGTCCCATAATAATAATGAGTGCTACAATGGCTAATAGTATACCTAGAATACTTTGTTCACCAATGAAGACGCCAATGGCCATAATTGAAATTGTTGCAAGAACTGCATAGAACATAAAAATCCATTTTATTTTTTTCATGATGTGATCCTCCCATTGTCCCTTTTAATTATTAGTTTACATAAATTATTCGAATAATTCCATCCTTATATTCATTGTGGTATAATGTTTTAGTTATTATAAATTTAGGAGTGAAAAGCTTGAATATTCGTCACGATTTGCGAAACATCGCAATTATTGCCCACGTAGACCATGGGAAAACAACTTTAGTAGATAAATTATTACACCAATCTGGGACTTTCCGTTCAAATGAACATGTTGAAGAGCGCGCAATGGACTCAAACGACCTTGAGCGCGAGCGCGGCATTACCATTTTAGCGAAAAATACAGCAATTAACTACAAGGATACGCGCATTAATATCATGGATACACCAGGACATGCGGACTTCGGTGGAGAAGTAGAACGTATCATGAAAATGGTTGATGGTGTGTTACTTGTTGTCGATGCATATGAAGGTTGTATGCCACAAACACGCTTCGTATTGAAAAAAGCACTTGAGCAAAACTTAACGCCAATTGTTGTTGTAAACAAAATTGACCGTGACTTTGCTCGTCCTGCTGAAGTAGTAGACGAAGTAATTGATCTATTTATTGAATTAGGTGCAACAGAAGAACAACTTGAATTCCCTGTTGTGTATGCATCAGCAATTAATGGAACAGCTAGTCATACAGCTGAAAAGCAAGATGACAACATGGAAGCATTATTCGAATCCATTATCGAAAACATTCCAGCACCTGTTGACAACAGCGAAGAGCCGTTACAATTCCAAGTAGCAATGCTTGACTACAATGACTATGTAGGACGTATCGGTGTCGGCCGCGTATTCCGCGGAACGATGAAGGTAGGTCAACAAGTAGCGTTAATGAAGTTAGACGGAACGGTTAAACAATTCCGTGTAACAAAAATGTTTGGTTTCCTAGGATTAAAACGTGTTGAAATCCAAGAAGCAAAAGCTGGGGACTTGATTGCCGTTTCCGGAATGGAAGATATCAACGTAGGGGAAACAGTATGTCCGACAGAACATCAGGATGCACTACCAATCTTACGTATCGATGAGCCAACGCTTCAAATGACGTTCCTTGTGAACAACAGCCCATTCGCAGGACGCGAAGGGAAGTTCGTAACGGCTCGTAAAATTGAAGAGCGCTTAATGTCTGAGCTTGAAACAGATGTAAGTTTACGCGTTGAGCCAACGGATTCACCAGATGCTTGGGTAATCTCAGGACGTGGTGAGCTTCACCTTTCAATCTTAATCGAAAACATGCGCCGTGAAGGGTATGAGCTTCAAGTATCAAAACCAGAAGTTATCGTTCGTTTAATTGATGGTGTTCGCAGCGAGCCTGTAGAGCGCGTTCAAATCGACGTACCTGAAGAGCACACAGGTTCAATTATGGAATCAATGGGAGCTCGTAAAGGTGAAATGGTTGATATGGTCAACAACGGAAGTGGACAAGTTCGTTTAACATTTATGGTTCCAGCTCGTGGACTAATTGGTTATACAACTGAGTTCTTATCATTAACACGTGGATTTGGTATCATCAACCATTCATTTGATAGCTACCAGCCAATGCAATCTGGTCAAGTAGGCGGACGCCGTCAAGGTGTACTTGTTTCCATGGAAACAGGAAAATCATCTACTTACGGAATTACAGGTATCGAAGATCGTGGTACAGTGTTCGTAGAGCCTGGTACAGAAGTATACCAAGGGATGATCGTAGGGGAGCATAACCGCGACAACGACCTAGTTGTTAACATTTGTAAAATGAAGCAAGCGACTAACGTGCGTTCTGCTACAAAAGATCAAACAACAAGCATGAAAAAACCACGTATCATGTCTTTAGAGCAATCATTAGAATATCTAAATGACGATGAGTACTGTGAAATCACACCTGAATCAATTCGTCTTCGTAAAAAAATTCTTGATAAGAATGAACGCGAAAAAATGGCGAAAAAGAAAAAGTTTGCTGAATAAAACTAACGTCTAGATAACAAGGGGGAGCTTTGAATGAAAGTTCAAGAGCATTTATCCTTTTTTGCAGCGTTATTTAGAATCGATGAACAGCCAGTTCTAGGTATGAAACTCCTTTACATCACGATATTGATTCTTTCAATCGTTGTATATAAGTTAGGGTTTGCGAAGCGACTGCCGCTTCTAAAATCAGCGGTCATTTACTTGTTCTTAGCCATTGGTTGTAGTGTGCTCACATTTTTTGGCGCATTTTTACCAATTGCAGAAGGATTAGTAGTTGCGGCTCTCGTACTTATTATTTATAAAGTTCGTTTGCATCAGTCGAAAAAACATGAGGCAAATCAGAATCTATAAAAAGGGGTTGCAGCATTGAAATCAATTCAGGATGCTTTGTATAACTGGTTAACGATCAAAAAGGTAGCCGATGCAAGACCGGATGATTATGCAGCTCAAGAAACTTTCACATTGTTCGATCACATGTTAAAAGATGATCATCACGTCGAAAACGTGACGATCATCGAACATGAAGAAATGTACGAAGTGATCTACTCTCGTCAGCAGGAAGAAAAGAAAACTCGTTTTCCGAAAGAACTTGTTGATGCGATGTATGATCACATTAAAAGGGAGCCTGAAAAATTTAAAAGCTACCCTTTAGAAGAAAAGAGATAAGGCATGTGCCTTATCTCTTTTTTTCATACCTATTTATGCGTTGTGGACTGCTTCAATTACCTGTTTGTCAAGCTTTGCTGCCGCTACAGGGTCATACGTTTTTTCGTAATTAGGCTCTGTCGAAATTTTCGATCCATAAAACATCACGTCGCGAACTTCTTTCACCGTAAGCTCAATTAAAGCGAGCTTTAGAGGCACATTTGCTAGTCGCTCCTGAAGCAGGACGGCATGACCCGAAATGGAGTAGCATGATTCATTAGCAATAATATTAATGACAGCGTCAGGCTGTTTTTGAAGGTTCTTTACGATACGAGACCGATTATCAACGGCAAAGCGAATATGAGTATGATCGGTTGCTGTAACCCAAGAAATAGCGCTGACGTTGGGCGCAGATGTTTCAAAATCAATGGTAGATAATGTAACAAAGTGCTGTTGCTGTAGGCTATCAAATAGTGGCTGAATTAAAGTTGGTTCAACTTGATTCGACACGTTCATTCCTCCCTTATAAGTGTACTTCTTATCTTACCTCTTTTAACAGGTGCTGAAAATATATGGAGATCATTTGCTACCATCTTTTTATAAAATGAGTATGTTCTATAGCTAATAAACGATGAATGTGTAAGAAATCGCTTCTTTTTCTTTCGTAAGGTTCTTCTATCGTATACAATATCTTTATAAAGATTGAGGTGACAGTATGAGAGTTAAATGTGTAATTTGCGATAAAATTGAAAGCATTCATGATGAAACGCTTCAAGCAAAGCGTTTGCGTAACCGTCCTATTCATACGTATATGTGCCAAAGCTGCCATGATCGTATTGAAGACAAAACAAAGGCTCGTATTGCAACAGGAAAGTTTAGTCTATATGCATCAAAGGTAACGAAGGAGGACTGGTAGGCGTTGAATAGGGGGGCATGGTCAGGCGCAATAGCAGGTCTTATATTAGGTCTCTTTTTAAAAATGATTCAATTCATCACAGGAGAAAAAGTCTATACGCTATTACTGAACGTAGACTTTATTCCTGTAATCGGAAACGTTGATTGGCCTGAAGTCGTTGAATTTCTGTTTCATTTGATTATTGCCGTCATGATTGGTCTTGTATTCGGTGGTGTGCTTCAATTTAAAAAATGGGAGACACTGCGGATGCACGTGCTGATTGCCGCTTGTTTGACAATACCGACCATCTTTCTCTATTTTCCGCTAACACTGCTAGCACATCAAGCTACACCAGGGGTGTGGAATGGCTGGTCTCTGTTTTATTGGACTTTTGGCCATGCACTCTTTATGATTGTTCTTCTCATTACGTATCGTTTGCTAATGCGTAAAAAAGCTTCGTCCGCTTAACCGGACGAAGCTTTTTTATTCTTTGTTATCTTGAATTTTGTGATTGGATTGTTTCAGTTGATTATCCTTAAGCTCTTTTTGCTGTTTAGGAGAGAGCTTATTATCATTTGTCCCCGTTCCCTCTGGGTTTTTCCTAATTTGCTGTGAAACTTCTGGCATTACGCGGTTTACCATCGCAGCTAGCTCGTCGAGAAACCCTGTAACCGGGTGACCTTGGCGAATTTGTCTTGCAATCGATTTTAAGCGCGTGTATGTGTCAGGATCTGCTAGTACAACAGCATGTGCACCGTAAGGATCATTTTTTAACCCTTCCGCGACCGTGTATTTCGTTGATGCCACTTCAGAACGGTCTAAATTATTGTCCACATCGATGCCAACAAGCGCATATTTTCCAACAATAACTGCTGTGGCATCGTTTACCCCAGGCACGTCTTCTGAAAGCGTGACAAGGTGTCTCGCGATTTCCTTAGCCGACTTATGCTGCATTTGATCGGGTGCGGAATTTTTTACGTTGATGGTGCGGTTTGGATCGTTTAATTTTTGCTCAGCCTCGTTATTATTTCCCATGGTACAGCCAACAAGTGGGAGACATAGAAAAAGGCTAGTAAGAATCCATATCTTTTTCATGATAGACACTCCTAACTAGATTCATCGTTTTTTGTAGTATGTTTGTATTTATTGTTCAATAGTTCTTCTATCTTTATGCACCGCTTCATATATTTAAAGCAAATAGGACGTCCACCTTTCATTGCTAGCACACGACGCGGCTTTTGAAAGGGAAGTTTTGGACGTAAACATGAACTCCTTTGAAGGAAAACATTTGGAGCAGGAGGAGAAGGTTTGGATAAAATCTATGTACTGGATACAAACGTGTTATTACAAGACCCACACTCAATTTTTTCCTTTGAGAAAAATGAAGTCGTAATACCTGCAGTCGTACTTGAAGAAGTGGATTCGAAAAAGCGAAATATGGATGAGATTGGGAGAAACGCCAGACAAGTGTCCAAGCTAATTGATGGGCTCAGGCAGTCGGGGAAGTTGCATGAGCGAGTACCGCTCGAAAATGGCGGGTATTTGCGCATTGAGCTCAATCATCGTTCTTTTCATGAGCTACAAGAAATTTTTATTGAAAAAACGAATGACAACCGGATTTTAGCAGTAGCGAAAAATCTTTCGTTAGAGGAAGAAACAAAAGAGGATGGCAGAGAAGTCATTCTAGTAAGTAAGGATGTGCTAGTGCGAGTAAAAGCAGATGCGATTGGTCTTTTAGCGGAAGACTTTTTAAGCGATCGTGTCGTGGACTTTAATAGCATTTATACCGGTTATTTGGAAGTGTACGTATCGGTTGAGTTATTAAATCAGTTTTATGAAAAAGGAGAGCTTCCTCTTCTCAGCATTGCTAATCATCCCTTTTATCCACATCAATTTCTCGTTTTAAAAGATGCCTTTGGAGGCTCAGGATCAGCGATTGGTATTGTAGATCCAACTACCCAAAAAGTACGAAAACTGGTGTTTGACAATGATCACATTTGGGGAATTAAGCCGCGGAATGTTCAGCAAATTATGGCGTTTGAATTGCTGCTTCGAAATGATATCCAGCTTGTGACGATGATTGGAAAAGCAGGGACTGGAAAGACGCTTTTAGCTCTAGCAGCTGGATTAATGCAAACAGAAGACTTAGGATTGTTTAAAAAACTTCTTGTTGCACGGCCTATTGTTCCTGTCGGAAAAGATATTGGGTTTTTGCCGGGTGAAAAGGAAGAAAAGCTGCGACCGTGGATGCAACCGGTTTATGATAACTTGGAGTATCTATTTAATACGAAAAAGCCAGGAGAACTGGATGCAATCTTAGCAGGAATGGGTTCAATTGAAGTAGAAGCGCTCACGTATATAAGAGGAAGAAGCATTCCAGACCAGTTTATCATTATTGACGAGGCGCAAAATTTAACGAAACACGAAGTGAAGACCATTCTGACTCGAGTAGGAGAACGAAGCAAAATTATTTTAATGGGGGATCCTGCTCAGATCGACCATCCATATCTTGACGAATATAATAATGGCTTGACGTATGTGGTAGAAAAGTTTAAGGATCAAAAGATTGCTGGTCATACGAGGTTAGTTAAAGGTGAGCGCTCTGGACTTGCGCAGCTTGCCGCAGATCTTCTTTAAAAAAATTCCCGTCTCACGATGATGAGGCGGGAATTTGTTCGTTATTGCACCACGAATTTACGCACGTGCTTAATAGGGTTTTGTTCATTGGAACCGTCTTCATAATAGACGTGAATCGGACCGTCTTCCAAAAGTGGCTTGCCATCTTTTGAAAATCCAAGGATCAGCGTGTAGGCTTGTTCCAATGGAATGGTAATTTGATCGTTTTCTGTTACAATCGTAACCACAGAAGCTTCTTTAAGCGGCTCCGCATTTTTTAAAAAATCGCGAAATGAAATGCCGAATGTTCCTGTCAATACTTCCTGTTTCTTGAATTTTCGTTCAGTCTTCAAAGTAGGAGGAAATACGGCCCCTTCTTGAATTTCACGATCCCAATGAGCAGAGACAGATTTTGTATATTCTGCTATCTCATCCTTTTGTACTGGTTTTTCTTGAAAATACGTTGTTAAGTCAACCTTACGATCATCAAAAATCCAGACGCCTGCATCAAGCGTAATTGCATATTGAACATTTCCTTCAATTGACATAATTGTATTCACTGTTGTCATCCATCCTTTTTTACCACGGTTAGTAATGGTGCCCTGATTTTAAGTATAACGCTATTGGATAGACCTGTCATCCGTAGACAAAAACGAAGAGATCAAAAACGTGAGCAAATAGGAAGGGAGTTTCCTCTTAATTCTTGCTTTTTTTCGTGTTTAACGATATGATTTATTAATAGTATTGGCAAATCGCTCGTGAACGGAGGGATTGATTTTGACGCCTGAAATAGTCGTAGATCATCGTGAAAAGGCACATGCTTTACTAAATGCTGATGCAGAAAAAATCTTGAGATTAATTCGAGTTCAAATGGATAATTTAACCATGCCTCAGTGTCCGTTATACGAAGAAGTATTGGATACGCAAATGTTCGGATTATCAAGAGAAATTGATTTTGCAGTCCGCCTTGGTCTAATTGAGGAGCAGTTTGGTAAAAACTTGCTAAATCGGTTAGAAAAAGAGCTATCAGCACTTCATGAAGCATTTACAAAAAAATAAACGTGCACACCGCATGTAGAAACTCAAACTATTGACGTGATAGTTTGAGTTTTTTATTATACAATGTTTGAAATCGATAGAGGGATTTTCTACGCGTTGTATTGGAAGAATGTTTCTTTTGATAAATAAAAAGTTTTAGGTGCCTTATTGTCAGAAAATATAGTACAATAAAGTCAATATTTTTACATACCTTCAACAAAAATAAGATGAGGGAAGATGATGGATGTTAAAAAGAATGTTTCGTCATTACGACTATACGCTTTTGATTGCAGTTGTCGCGCTTTGTATTATAGGACTTGTGATGATTTATAGTTCCAGTATGATTACTGCCGTTACGAGATATAAACGGGAAAGTGATTTCTTCTTTAATCGTCAAGCGCTATGGCTTATTATCGCTAGCTTCTTTTTACTAGTAACGATGATCTTTCCATACAAAGCCTATGCAAAGATTATTCCGCCTATCGTTCTTGGCACAGCCGGTTTACTTATCTTACTTCGATTTATCGGACATACGGCAGGGAACGCAAAAAGCTGGTTAGGAATTGGGGGCATGGGCATACAGCCTGCAGAGTTTGCAAAAATTGTGGTCATCATGTATCTTGCTACCATACTAGGACGGCGGCAAGAGAATATTAACAATCTAAAAAAAGCTTTTTTTCCACCGCTACTATTGACGATTGTTGTTTGTGGACTCGTTGCTGCACAGCCAGACCTTGGTACAGCATCCATTATTGGGTTAGTAAGCATTGTGATTATGGCATCGTCAGGCATTAATCGAAAAACGTTCGTTAAGCTATCTGTTTTAGCATTGATAATGGTGGCGATTGCTGCGCCGATTATTATGATGAAAGGCCTTATTACCGATGAGCAGGTATCTCGATTTACAGGAGCTTCCGATCCGTTTAAGCTTGAACAAACAGATGGATATCAGCTGGTAAATTCTTATTTAGCTATTGGTTCAGGTGGATTAGGAGGACGTGGATTAGGGGAAAGTATTCAAAAATATGGGTATTTACCAGAATCCCACACCGATTTTATTATGGCGGTCATTGCAGAAGAACTTGGCTTTTTCGGCGTAGCTATTGTATTATTCTTATTAGCCTTTATCGTACTAAAAAGTCTACTTTTAGCGAGGCGATGTACGGATCCTGTTGGTAGCCTATTTTGTATAGGTGTTGCTACGATGATTACTATTCAAACGAGCATCAATTTGGGTGGACTTACCGGTTTAATTCCAATTACCGGAGTGCCTCTTCCGTTTATTAGCTATGGTGGTTCTTCACTTATTGTACTGATTATTGCCATGGGAATTATCTTGAATATCTCCATGTTTGTTAGGTATCAAGAATGGAAGCAAAGAGAAGAAGGCTCATCAGTGGACAAGCCTGCTCCGTTTTCATTAAATACAAATGCGTAGGAAAAACAGAGTAAGCGATTTTTATGGCTTACTCTGATTTCATAGATACCCTGTTTATGTGTTATATTTATGCATTTTAGATGGATAAACGTAACGACGAATTCAAGGGAGAATAAATAGAATTATGATGAAGCAGTTAGAAAGGAGAGAAGAGTGTGAGTCGTGTAACGAAAAAGATAAAAAAAGTATTAGTAGCAAACAGAGGTGAAATCGCGATACGGGTATTTCGTGCTTGTAACGAGCTAAATATCCGAACAGTTGCGATTTATTCAAAAGAGGATTCAGGCTCCTATCATCGCTATAAAGCAGATGAGGCCTATCTTGTAGGGGAAGGCAAAAAGCCGATCGATGCGTACCTTGATATTGAAGGAATTATTGAGATCGCCAAATCACATGGCGTTGATGCTATTCATCCGGGATACGGATTTTTATCTGAAAATATTAAATTCGCTACTCGATGTGAAGAAGAAGGCATCGTCTTCATCGGTCCTAATTCTAAACATCTGAACATGTTCGGGGATAAGGTAAAGGCACGCTATCAAGCAGTTGAAGCAGGCATTCCGGTTATTCCTGGAACAGATGGTCCAATCTCTTCTCTGAAAGAAGTGGAAGAATTCGGAAGACAACACGGGTATCCACTTATGATTAAAGCTGCTTTAGGTGGCGGTGGGCGAGGGATGCGTATCGTCCGCAATGAAGCTGGTGTAAAAGAGTCCTACGAGCGTGCGAAGTCAGAAGCGAAGGCTGCGTTTGGTAGCGATGAAGTATATGTAGAAAAATTTGTCGAGAATCCAAAACATATTGAAGTGCAGATCTTAGGGGATCACTCAGGGAATATCGTTCATTTGTATGAGCGCGATTGTTCCGTTCAGCGTCGACATCAAAAAGTAGTAGAGGTTGCACCGAGCTTGTCCCTTTCCGCAGAGCTTCGCGACCGAATTTGTGAAGCGGCTGTAAAATTAATGGAAAATGTACAGTACATAAATGCTGGAACAGTAGAATTCTTAGTAGCGAATGATGAATTTTATTTCATTGAAGTAAATCCACGTGTTCAGGTTGAGCATACGATTACGGAAATGATTACAGGAATTGATATTGTACAATCACAAATTTTAATTGCAGATGGTTATGATTTAAATAGTCCTATAGTGGGCGTTCCAGCGCAAGAAGACATTCGTACAAATGGGTATGCGATTCAATCTCGTGTTACGACAGAAGATCCGTTAAATAACTTCATGCCAGATACGGGGAAAATTATGGCTTATCGCTCCGGCGGTGGATTCGGTGTTCGTCTTGATACGGGAAACAGCTTCCAAGGCGCTGTTATCACGCCTTACTACGACTCACTACTTGTAAAAGTAACGACATGGGCGCTTACGTTTGATCAAGCGGCAGCGAAAATGGTCCGAAATCTTCGCGAGTTTCGTATTCGTGGAATTAAAACCAATATTCCGTTTTTAGAAAACGTAGTCAAACACGAAGACTTTTTAACAGGAAGCTACAATACATCATTTATTGATACAACGCCAGAGCTTTTCGTGTTCCCAAAACGTAAGGACCGTGGAACAAAAATGCTAACGTACATTGCCAACGTAACGGTTAACGGCTTCCCAGGTGTGGAAAGTAAGAAAAAACCTGATCATGGGAATCTTCGTATTCCAGCTCTATCAACTTTAACAGAGCCATTAAAAGGGACGAAGCAAATTTTAGATGAGCAAGGTCCTGAAGGGCTTGTAAAATGGGTGAAAGAACAAAAAGAAGTACTCTTAACGGATACAACGTTCCGTGATGCTCATCAGTCGCTTTTAGCTACGCGTGTGAGAACAAACGATTTAAAACAAATTGCAAAGCCAACAGCGCAGCTATTACCAAACCTGTTCTCGATGGAAATGTGGGGAGGGGCAACATTTGATGTGTCTTATCGCTTCTTAAAAGAAGATCCGTGGGATCGTTTGCTGAAGCTTCGTGAAGAAGCACCAAACGTTCTTTTCCAAATGTTACTTCGTGCTTCAAATGCCGTAGGGTATAAAAATTATCCAGATAACGTTATTAAAGAATTTGTCGAGAAGTCATCTCAAGCAGGGATTGATGTATTCCGAATCTTTGATAGCTTGAACTGGGTTCCTGGAATGACGCTTGCCATTGATTCTGTACGTAAAAACAATAAAATCGCAGAGGCAGCGATTTGCTATACGGGTGATATTTTAGATCCAACGCGACGTAAATACGATCTCGATTATTACAAAACGATGGCTAAAGAGCTAGAAGCATCAGGAGCGCATATTTTAGGGATTAAAGATATGGCAGGTCTATTAAAGCCGCAGGCTGCGTATGACCTTGTATCAGCCCTAAAAGAAACGGTAGATATTCCTATTCATCTGCATACACACGATACGAGCGGAAACGGTCTATACACATACGCAAAAGCTATTGAAGCGGGAGTCGATATCGTAGACGTGGCAGCAAGCTCTATGGCAGGTCTTACGTCTCAGCCAAGTGCAAACTCTCTGTACTATGCGCTTGAAGGAACAGATCGCAAGCCTAACTTAAATATTGCAGGATTAGAGCAATTATCTAATTATTGGGAAGATGTTCGTAAGTATTACAAAGACTTTGAAAGTGGCATGAATGCTCCACATACGGAAGTGTATGTCCATGAAATGCCTGGTGGACAGTACAGTAACCTCCAGCAGCAAGCGAAAGCTGTCGGTCTAGGAGATCGTTGGGATGAAGTGAAAGAAATGTATTCGCGTGTTAACCAAATGTTTGGCGATCTAGTAAAAGTAACGCCATCATCAAAAGTAGTAGGCGATATGGCGCTTTATATGGTTCAAAATAACCTAACAGAAGATGATATTTATGAACGCGGCGAAACGCTTGATTTCCCAGATTCTGTTGTCGAGTTGTTTGAGGGCTATTTGGGACAGCCACACGGCGGATTCCCAAAAGAACTGCAGCGTATTATTTTAAAAGGTAAAAAGCCTGTAACGGATCGTCCGGGCGAACTGTTGGAGCCGGTTGATTTCAAAGAGATTCGTGACACGTTATTCCACTCATTAAATCGTGCGGTCACAAGCTTTGACGTCATCGCTTACGCTCTCTATCCAAAAGTATTCATGGAGTACAGCAAAGCAGTGGAGCAGTACGGTGACATCTCTGTACTTGATACACCGACGTTCCTTCATGGTATGCGTTTAGGTGAAGAAGTAGAGATTGAGATTGAACAAGGAAAAACGTTGATTGTGAAGCTTGTCTCAATCGGAGAGCCGCAGTCAAACGGTACGCGTGTCGTTTACTTTGAGTTGAACGGTCAGCCACGTGAAGTAGTGATCAAAGATGAAAGCATCAAGGCAACAGTCGCAACAAAAACGAAGATTGATCCAAGCAACCCTAGTCATATCGGGGCAACTATGCCTGGTACAGTCATTAAATTACTAGTAGATAAAGGCGATCAAGTAGCCAAAGGCGATCATTTGATGATTACAGAAGCGATGAAAATGGAAACAACCGTTCAAGCTCCTTATTCAGGAACGGTAAAAGATATCTTTATTAAAAATGGTGAAGCAATCGAACCAGGAGATTTACTAATTGAACTATCGAAATAACATAAAAAGATCGAGGAGCGTGAGTTCCTCGATCTTTTTTTATCTCATCGATTTTTTATTACGCTGACTGCGAAGGGCGAGCATCGCTAAGTAGCTTAGCACACCGAACAGACATGAAATAAATAATGAGTGCATTAAGGCAAAGCCTAATGCTAAATGACTTAGTACGGACAATGCACCTGATAAGGCTTGAAGCGTGATGAGAATAAAGCTGATTAACCAACTGTAAAATACAACCTTCTGCTGACGATAATGCTTAAACGCATGAATAAATGCAATTAAGATCCATACGAAAATTAGCGTTGCAGCAAGTCGATGTCCCATTTGTACCCACTGATAAAAGTCCTGTGGCAACCCGATGCTACCGTTTGAGCAAAACGGAACGCTCGCACAAGCAAGGCTTGATTTCGTATGACGTACGTAAGCACCTGTGTAAACGACGACATAGCTATAAATCAAAATGCCGTAAATATGAAATAGCATGGTACGACCGAAACGTAAAGAGAGGGAATCAAATTTGCGATCAACCTCAAACACTAGCAGTGTTAAGAGGAGCACGGATGCGAACGAAATAAGAGAAATCCCAAAGTGAAGAGCCATGACAAGTGCAACTTGTCCCCATACAACGGCCGCAGCTCCAAGAAGTGCTTGAAGCACTAAGAAAACAAACGCAATAACTGCTAGAGGACGAGCTTCACGAACGTGTTTTAAGGCAATCCAACACCAAATACATAGTGCAAGAACTAGAATACCACCGAGACCAGATGCTGCTCGATGACTCAACTCAATAACGGTTTCAATCGTAAGCGGATGCGGGATAATTTGACCGTGACAAAGAGGCCACTGACGTCCACACCCAAGACCAGATCCTGTTTTTGTTACTAACGCTCCCCCAAGTAAAATCACCGCCATACAAAGAGTGGTGACAACTGATAGAGCTTTCAATAATTTGTTCAAAATACCACCGCCTAGAAATAGTGCTTCCTGTACATATAAACTCTATAGACAAGTATTAATTTTATTATATCAATAGAATACATGCAAAGAAGAAGGAATGAATGCCAAGATATAAGTATAAATAATCGCCTTTTTTATAGTCAGTATGTGTTAAAATATGGATAAGGATTCTCTTGCCTATAAAAAAGTTACGAAAATAGCAGGCATATGCTAGCTTCAGCTAGAAATTATACAGAAGAAAATCGTTCTCTAACTAGATCGACACACGTTAAACCTTTCGAAGTAAGCAACAAAGGCTTGAATGTGTCTCATGTGAATTATAACTCTTTCTTCTTGATGCGTAATGATTTTGTGTCATCTATCGAAAAAAATCCATATAAATTTCACATTTTTTTCACAAAATTACCTAAAAATGTGTTTTAATATACACGAGAAACATGTTCTAATATAAAGGAGAAAACACACTCACCATAGACCCCTCTTTGCGGTTTTCTCGAAGTCTTCTTCATCACCTTTACAAGCTGTACGCTGTTTCCTGCACACACATATACCATCAATCAGTTTAATAGTCATAATCATCGATTCAGTATGATGAAGGGCAAAGGAGGAGCTACGATGAGCAACGTCAGGTTGAGATCGTCGGAAGATTCTGAAGATTATTCAGAAAAGCCGTTGCTGCACCCCATTGTGGTGACATCGGTTTGGAAAGACTTTTTAGCTACCATCAAGATTGGAATCGTAAATTCAAACTTAATTACCGCTTTTACAGGTTTTTGGTTAGCCCTCTATTTTAATGGAGAACGTTTTCTTCAAAATTTAGATCTTGCTTTTTTCTCTCTAATTGGTACCGCTCTCATAATTGCGGGATCCTGTAGCTTAAACAATTATATCGATCGTGACATTGATCATTTAATGGAACGAACGAAGGAACGGCCGACAGTGACAGGACGCTTTAACCCGGTGATCGTGTTGTTTATGGGAATAGGATTGACCCTGTTAGGATTATTCATGCTTTTGGCTACTACCCTTACTGCAGCTGTAATTGGGCTAGTAGGAGTGATCACCTACGTGTTTTTCTATACGCTTTGGTCGAAGCGACAGTATACGATTAATACCGTTGTAGGAAGCATATCAGGAGCAGTCCCTCCACTCATTGGATGGGCAGCAGTAGATTCAAATTTACATATTGTAGCATGGATTTTATTTCTGATGATGTTCATCTGGCAGCCACCTCATTTTCTGGCGCTTGCGATGCGAAGAAGTGAAGAGTACCGCGCAGCCAATATTCCTATGCTGCCGGTTGTATATGGTTTTAGCGTCACGAAGAGGCAAGTTATGATTTGGATTGCCTGCTTGCTTCCGCTTCCGTTTTACTTATATGAACTCGGGCTCTGGTTTGTTATTGTCACCACGATTCTTACAATAGGATGGTTAAGTCTTGGAGCCTTAAAATATACTAGTTTGAAAGACGATAAAAAGTGGGGAAGCCTGATGTTTGTTTATTCGGTTAACTACTTAACGATCGTATTCGTTTTAATGGTTGTGGCAACTTTATTCATTTAAAGTCTGCAACATTACAAGGGGAATTTCTTCTTAATGAATTTCTATATAGAAGGGATTAATGTTTCAGTTTTTTGAAACGGAAATGAAATCACATCAATGAAAGAGGGGTATGGATGGGGTATGAAAAAATGGCTACCTAAATGGCGCATAATGTTACTATTTAGCATGATCGCGCTTTTATTAGCAGGCTGTGGCAAACCGTTTTTATCAACGCTGCAACCGGCTGGTGAAGTAGCTGACATGCAGTATTCGTTGATGCTACTTAGCACGATTATAATGGTTTTAGTTATTGTAGTCGTCACCATTATCTTTATCTATGTGGTGGTACGTTTTCGTCGCCGCGAAGGAGATGAAGATGTTATTCCAAAGCAGGTGGAAGGCAGCAAGAAATTAGAAATCATTTGGACTGTTATTCCAATTTTGCTGTTAATTATTCTAGCCATTCCGACTGTGAAGGATACGTTCACACTGGCGAACGTTTCAGGAATGGAAGGGAAGAACAAAGACAAGGATGCACTCGTTGTGAATGTCCGCGCAAACTTGTATTGGTGGGAGTTTGAATATCCTGACAAAAAAATCATTACTTCTCAAGATCTTGTAGTACCTACCGATCAAAAAGTCTACTTCAAAGTTAAAGCTTCTGATGTGAAACATTCCTTCTGGATTCCTTCCGTTGGTGGAAAAATTGATACAAACGTAGAAAATGATAATAAGTTTTGGTTAGTCTTCGATTCGAAAAAAGCTGAAAAGGCCGGCGGTATTTTCTATGGGAAATGTGCTGAACTATGCGGCCCGTCTCATGCACTTATGGATTTTAAAGTTAAAGCGCTACCAAAGGATGAATTTAATGCTTGGGTAGATAAAATGAAAAGTGCAAAACCAGAAGTAGCCGATGCAGACGCACAGGCTGGCGAAGAAGTATTTAAGAAAAACTGTTTATCATGTCATGCGGTAGAAGCAAAAGATACTCGTGCTGAAGTAGCTCGCACAGCGCCGAACTTAACTGATTTTGCGGACCGTGAGCGTGTGGCAGGAATTCTACCAAACAATGAAGAAAGCATTAAAAAATGGCTGAAAGATCCTGAATCGATCAAGCCGGGCAACAAGATGACAGGAAAGTATGGAAATTTAACTGATGAACAAATTGATCAGTTAACGAAGTACTTGATGGGAATGAAAGTTGAATAAAGGTCTAGTAACATGCTCGTATAGTTACGACAAAGGGGAGGTTAAGCCGTGAGTACATTGAGTCAAAGGAAAGGCTTCGGTGCTACGGTTTGGGATTACTTAACAACTGTAGATCATAAAAAAATCGCCATTTTATATTTAATTGCGGGAGGATTTTTCTTCCTTGTCGGCGGTCTTGAAGCTTTATTTATTCGCATTCAGCTTATTAAGCCTGATAATGACTTTATTTTAGGAACAACCTACAATGAAGTGTTAACGATGCACGGAACGACAATGATCTTCCTAGCAGCCATGCCGCTTATCTTTGCGTTAATGAACGCAGTTGTTCCACTTCAAATTGGGGCGCGTGACGTTGCCTTTCCGTTCGTAAATGCGCTAGGGTTTTGGTTGTTTTTTGCCGGTGGAGTGTTCTTAAACTTAAGCTGGTTCTTCGGGCAGGCGCCTGATGCTGGGTGGACGGCTTATACAAGCTTGTCGATGGCATCTCAAGAGCACGGAATTGATTTTTATGCACTCGGTCTTCAAATATCCGGTGCAGGAACACTGATAGGTGGAATTAACTTTCTTGTGACGATCATTAACATGAGAGCACCGGGAATGACTTACATGAGAATGCCTTTGTTCACCTGGTCAACATTTGTTACATCTGCACTTATTTTATTCGCATTTCCACCGTTAACGGTAGGGTTATTCTTGATGATTTTTGATCGTTTATTTGGTTCAAACTTCTTTGACCCAGCACTAGGTGGGAATACGATTATCTGGGAACATCTATTTTGGATTTTCGGACATCCGGAAGTTTACATACTTGTTCTTCCAGCGTTCGGTGTTTTCTCAGAAGTATTCGCAACATTTTCTCGAAAGCGCTTGTTTGGATACTCCTCGATGGTGTTTGCGACAGTACTAATTGGATTTTTAGGATTCATGGTATGGGCGCATCACATGTTCACAACGGGACTTGGTCCTATTGCCAACGCTATTTTTGCCGTAGCAACGATGGCAATTGGTGTTCCAACCGGTATTAAAATATTCAACTGGCTCTTCACGATGTGGGGAGGAAGCATCAAGTTTACAACGCCGATGCTTTACGGGGTAGCATTTATTCCATCCTTTGTTATTGGTGGGGTAACCGGAATTATGAATGCCGCAGCACCAGCTGATTATCAGTATCATGATTCTTATTTCGTTGTTGCTCACTTTCACTACGTTATCGTAGGGGGAGTGGTGTTTGCCTTACTAGCAGGTGTTCACTACTGGTGGCCTAAAATGTTTGGTCGCATGTTAAGTGATGCTCTAGGAAAAGTAACGTTTTGGTTATTCTTCTTCGGCTTCCATTTGACATTCTTTATTCAGCATTTCCTAGGTTTGATGGGGATGCCGCGTCGTGTTGCAACGTTCCTTCCTAATCAAGGATGGGAAACGGCCAACTTAATTAGTTCAATAGGAGCCTTCTTTATGGCAGCAGCTACAATTGTGCTTGTGTTTAACGTAATCAAAACAAGCATAAACGGAGAAGTAGCAAAAGGGGATGCTTGGGGAGACGGTCGTACAATTGAGTGGGCGATTTCATCACCAGCACCTGAATACAATTTTAAGCAAACGCCGCTTGTGCGTGGATTAGATGCTCTATGGATCGAAAAAATGGAAGGAAAAACGGAGCTAACTCCAGCTGAACCGATTGGTGATATTCACATGCCAAACTCCTCTATTTTACCTGTAGTCATCGCTAGTGGATTATTCATCGCAGCGCTTGGTTTCATGTTCCGGAACGAACATGGATGGGGTGATGTTGTCGGAGGAATTGGTTTAGCTATTACGTTGCTAGGAATGTTCTTACGATCTTGGATTGATGATCACGGTTATCACATTCATAAAGAAGAGTTAATGGATGATGATTCAAAGGAGGTTAAGGCGTAATGCATGCAGAAGAAAAATTTACAGCTGCTACGTTTCCTGAGTCTCCTGAAAAAGCGACCCTAGAAGGAAAAAACAAGTTTCTAGGATTCTGGCTTTTCCTTGGAGGAGAAACCGTTTTATTCGCCACATTATTTGCAACGTATCTCGCACTAAAGGATCACAATGCAGGTGGAGCAACAACTCAGGAACTGTTCGAACTACCGTTGGTTTTTGCCGCGACAATGCTCCTGTTAACAAGTAGCTTAACAAGTGTATATGCGATCTATCATATGAAAAACTTTGCTTTTTCAAAGATGATGCTTTGGTTTGGAATTACGGTTCTGTTAGGGGCTGGATTCCTTGGGCTAGAAATTTATGAGTTTAATCACTATGTACATGAGTTTAAGCATACATTTACAAGTAGTGCCTTCGGTTCGGCGTTTTATACCCTTGTAGGTTTTCACGGAGCTCACGTAGCGGTAGGATTATCGTGGATTTTAACGCTTATGATCCGAAATGGAAGACGAGGATTAAATTTGTATAATGCACCAAAATTCTATGTAGCAAGCTTGTATTGGCATTTCATTGACGTCGTATGGGTGTTCATTTTTACAGTCGTATACTTAATGGGAATGGTGGGATAAACTGATGGCGACTAATCAATCAAATTCAGGTAACCCAAGAGTAGATTTGAAATATCGCAAAAAAAAGAATGCAGAGGAAATGAAGTTTCAAGTCATTTCATTCGGCCTGATGCTCTTTTTAACGCTAGTTGCGTTCCTTGCGGTTTGGAATGAAGATTTTGGTGGATGGTATACCGTACCGTTTATTATGCTGCTAGCAGTTGTTCAAGTAATCTTCCAACTGTACTATTTCATGCATATGAGTCATAAAGGACACGCGGTACCTTCCCTATTCCTTTATTCTGGGTTGCTAGTAGGGCTTATCACTCTACTAACATTCGTAACCATTATTTGGTGGTAAAAGTCTTATGAGTAGTAGCTATTTCGGTAGCTGATCACAACGGAAACATACAGCTGACATTGCCTAGGTAATAAGTGAATGAAATTTAATTGAATAGGCGATGAACAGCTGTGATTCGAGGCGACTCATAAGAAGAGATTTTTCTTCTTTGAGTCGCCTTTTTATTGCTTAAAGAACAACTTGTACGTAAACGAAGTAAAGGTGGTGTGAGTGATGTATGATAATCTTTTGCTTTTTGGATTTGACGCTATGTGGAGTCCATATTTTCTAGCAGCGAATGTACTACTCATCGTAGTTTACCTGTGGTTCGTGGGACCAGGACGTCGATTTTTTAAAGATTCTACGTCAGTTTCTCTTTCAACGAAAACCTTTTTTATCTTAAGTATTGTTTTGTTGTATGCATGTAAAGGGAGTCCAGTTGACTTAATGGGGCATTTAATGTTTAGTGCGCACATGACGCAAATGGCGATCGTTTACCTTGTCATTCCGCCGTTACTGATTTTAGGATTGCCGAATTGGCTTATACAATCGATCATTGAGGCACCGATTGTGAGACCGCTCTTTCAATTTTTTTCAAAGCCTCTTATTGCACTACTCGTTTTTAATACGCTCTTTTCGATTTATCATATTCCATTAATCTTTGATGCCATTAAAACTGATATGACTTGGCATGCGGTAGTAAATATTGTGCTGTTTGTTTCCGCATTCTGCATGTGGTGGCCGCTTATGAATAAAGCACCAGGCTATGAGTCGTTATCAGGGATTAAGAAAGTCGGGTACGTGTTCGCAAATGGAATTTTGCTGACACCTGCATGTGCACTAATCATTTTCGCCAAAACACCTTTATATGCAACGTATGCGGATCCACAGTCGTGGGTACAAGCGCTGTCTCTGTGCGTATCACCTGATATGATGGCGTCTATTCCACAGATAGGTCCTGAGATGTTTAATATGCTTCCGCTCGTTGAAGATCAGCAGTTGGGCGGTGTGCTAATGAAAATTATCCAAGAAATTGTGTACGGAAGTATTCTTGCTTATATCTTTTATCAGTGGGCTCGTAAAGAACGAGCAAAAGATGAAGTACCGGATCCGTCCGTACAACCTCATAGCCCACACGTATCTATTTCACCAAAGCTCTAACGCAACTACTATAAGCCTATGATTCTCTCTCCGTTTAGAGGAGTATTTCGGATTGAGAGTGGAAAGGATGGCCAAATGGATTTATTGCATATTTTACCTGCTGTTAGTACAGTTTTTATTGTGATTAGTGCGATCCTAGTGGCGATCGGTTGGTACTTAATCATTAAGCGAAAAGTTAATGCCCATCGTAAGGTTATGTTTTGGGCAGGGGTGACTGCCCTGATCTTTTTTATCATTTATTTATCTAAGACCGTTTTTGTTGGGAATACACAATTTGGCGGTCCACACACGATTAAAATGTACTATACGGCCTTTCTCATTTTTCATATTACGCTTGCAACCATTGGAGGAGCTTTTGGACTAATTACGCTTTGGACAGGTTATAAAAGCAGCATGAGAAATCACCGTAGGCTAGGTCCGCTAACAAGTATCGTTTGGTTCTTTTCTGCTATTACAGGAGTTGCGGTATACACGCTTTTATACCTCTTGTATCCAGGCGGAGAAACAACGTCTCTTGTAAAAGCTGTACTAGGCTTCTAACGGGCAAGAAGACAATGCATCCCAATGTATTGTCTTTTCGTTTTTTTATTCTATATCAAGGGGGAACAGACGATGACTAAAACAAAAGTGTTAACAGAACGTGAATACGAGCAGGTTATAGCACTATCAGAATATGCGTTTCAATATAAAGTGGCTGAAAAGGAGTATGAACAAAAGCTCCAAAACCTCGCGAACTTTCATCTATTAGGAGTCATGGAAAATGATCGTCTTTTATCCAAACTTCATCTCCTTTCCAAAACGGTGAATATCCACCAAACGGAATTTAAGATGGCAGGTGTGGCGAGCGTTGCGACGTGGCCAGAGCATCGTCGTGGTGGCTTAGTAAAGGGACTATTAGTCGATGCCTTAAAGTGGATGAAGGAAAATAACTACACGCTTTCTTATTTGCATCCCTTTAAAATAAGCTTTTATCGAAAATTTGGTTGGGAATTGTTTGTGGATCATAAGACGTATACGTTTACCCCTAATGACTTAGTTCGCATGCGGGCTAGTAATGGACATGTGTGGCGAGCGAATAAGGAGAGAGATCGTCCCGGCATTCATGGAATTTATGAACAATTCGCTTCTCGTTATAGCGGTATGCTTTGCAGAACAGAAGAGTGGTGGGATAAAAGTATTTGGGATGAAGGGGATCATGTAGTTGTATATGAAGGAGAAGACAAGCAAAATCTAGGGTATTTGATGTACTCCTTAAAAAATCGTCATTTAGAGGTGCATGAGTTTGTGGCATTAAATGAAGAAGCAACAAGAGGACTGTGGAATTTTATATGTCAGCACGATTCGATGGTTCAAAAAGTGACGATGGTTGTGCCAAAGAGCGATGAACTACCTTATTTGTTAGACAATCCGCGCTGTGAGCAAGCAATTAGGCCTTACTTTATGGCTCGAATTGTTGATGTGACGACATTTTTGTCCACGTATCCGTTTCAAACGATTAAAAATCCATTCTTTTTACATATTTATGATGAATATGCCACATGGAACAATGGCAGCTATCTAGTGAAAGAGGGCGGCATAGAAGTCTTTAATAAAACGAGCACGCACACGTCATGTTCGCATCCTCCTAAGAAAGGAATTCGTCTTTCTATTAATGAGCTATCGAGCATTTTACTTGGCTATCAAACACCACAGCAGTTGTATAAGATCGGAAAGATTGAAGGGAATCAAGAGGATGTGAAGCGACTAGAGGAGGCATTGCCTGAGCTGTCTACGTATTTTATGGATTTCTTTTAAGAGGTTAGTTCACCTGCTCCTTTCTCCCTTAGCAGTTTCTATTCCCACAATCATGCTTATATTAGAAACTCTTTTGGCACATGATAACATTATGAAGGCCGTTACATATGATAATGAAACAGCTGATAAAAAGAGGGGGAAGGAAAATGATCGGACGAAAAAAAAACGTTCATGACCTGGTGATCCCTTTTGTGTTATCGGTATGCTTCGGGGAAGAATCAGGGATTAAGCTCCTCAGCTATGAGGTGGACAATTTCACCGTATGGGAGGGACTTGCAAGCTTCAGCCTTTTTATTCAAATTGCGATGTCATTGAAGCCGAATATACGAAATGAGTGTGAAAAGGTTCAGCAGATGATTATGGATGAATTTAAAGCTGTTGCAAATTATACCATTCGAGAAGTGCGTATATATGTAAAAGAAATTCTATAAAAAAACGCTCCTTCATTATGAGAAGGTAGCGTTTTTGCTTTTTATTCTGTGACTGATTTTGATTGAGAAGTTAAGACTCGGATCTCTTCGTAGGCTTGTTTAAGCGTTCTCTCACATTGTGTAACTAGAGACGAAGGGAACGTTTCACCTTCACCGTACTCCACTCCATGTGGATAATAGTGCTTCCCTAGAAGAGGTGGTAAGAGCTTAATAAATGCATGACGTGCACCAACATCTCCAGATACTGCGTAACCTTGAACACGAAGGTAATACACATCATCTTGAATTTCGATTTTTTTGTCATACGTCACGCGTTCATAGTCCCATTGCCCAGCACGCACTAACCCTACGTCTTTCATGATGTCGTCCAAATAAGAAAGTTCAATCGTTTGGTCTTCAAGACCTGTTTTTTCAAACTTCATGTAACATCCCCTCCTCAAAACATATACACCCTAAATTAATAATAGTATGAATAGGAAAAACTTTCAATAAAACATCGTTATTGTGGGAGTAATCGAATAAATTCCCAGAGATAAAGTGGCGGAGAAGATCATACTAAGAAAGAGTATTCGTTTGTCACGTTGTTTTAAATAGGAGGGAATAAATATGCAAACGGTTCGTGAAGTGATGACGACAGATGTACAAGCATGTACATCGCAAGATAATGTTTATGAAGTAGCTCTCAAAATGAAAGAATTAAATGTAGGAGCTATTCCAATAGTTGATCATAACCAATTGGTAGGAATGTTGACAGATCGAGATTTAGTAACAAGAGGGATTGCTGGTAAAAAAGCAAATTCATCTCGTGTAACGGATATTATGAGCCATAATTTATTTTCTGCGACACCTGATATGTCTGTCGAAGAAGCCGCACAACTAATGGCCGAACATCAAATTAGACGGCTACCTGTTGTAGATCAAGGCCAAGTAGTGGGAATGATTTCGCTGGGAGATTTATCTATAAACCAATATTCAGACCAACGAGCGGGCGCAGCTCTAACCGAAATTTCCGAACATCATCCTCACTAACTATTTATTGTAATTAATCGTACATTCACAAGGACGGCTCAAAATTGGGCTGTCCTTATTATTCGTTTTTTTTGAATAAACAGGTATAATGGGGTTAAAGGAAGAAAAGATGATAAAGATCGTTAATTTTTGTAAAAAATAGCATCCTTTATTATTTTTTGTGAAAATGATACATAAAGTGAACTAGTGGACAAACAGACCGCTTGAAATGTTTAAGTAGGGTATAAGGAGTGGAAGGCAACTGAAAAAGGTTTTATTTATTTTAGTCCTTTTATCTATTTTTTTATATACGTATGATTATCTACCAATTTTTGAAAATCAATCTAGTAATGAAGAACAGTTAGATTCGAATGCAATTCCTGAAGCAGTAAATCAGGATGATGATAAAAATGTACTAAATGCCATCGGGAAAAGTTCAGAGGAGTTAATGAGCGTATGGGGGGAGCCAGATCGTATTGATCCGTCTTCCTACGATTATGACTGGTGGATTTACAAAAAAGATGCGTCTCACTATATGCAAGTTGGCATTAGCAATAATCGCGTCGTCACTGCATTTGTGATTGGGCCAAAAGTTAACATGGGGCCGTTCGTTTTAGGGCAAACGCGACAGGAGACGTTAAAGCAGCTATCGGTGTCTTCAGAAGTATCGTTTTCTTATGATGGCAACCACTACCGCTTTGAATTAACGGATGATGATCAAGTCGTACGACCGTTGGTAAAATATGATGATCTTTTCGTTCAGCTATACTTTGATAAGTTCACTGATAGACTCTCAAGCGTTCGAGCAGTAGATGCTCCTACTTTGATCAAGCTACGACCATATGAGCTGTCTTACCGGGGTGAGCTACTTAACCCAGAGCCACTCAGTGAAGATCAGTGGAAGGACGTAGAGGATGGCAACGCTCAGCAAATTTTAGATATTACGAACGTAATTCGCCAAACGCACCGTTTAAGCAAGCTTTCTTGGGATCAGAACACAGCTGACGTTGCGTATGGACATAGTAAGGATATGAGCATGAACAATTATTTTGATCACGTCTCCCCAACGGCTGGTGATTTAGCGAAGCGTCTTGAAAAAGGAGAGATCACGTACTTAACGGCAGGTGAAAACATTGCCGCTCAGTACCAAGATGGTGCTGCAGCTGTTGAAGGCTGGTTGAACAGCGAAGGACACCGTAAGGCATTACTCAATAAAAACTTTAACAAACTAGGCGTAGGGGTTTATCAAAAATACTACACTCAGAACTTTGTTCAAACCATGTCTAGACAAAAATAAATGGTCTACTCTTGTCCCTCTTCTCATAAATAGTATTAGAAGCTAGAGGGGGGATAAGATGAGGGTCTTACTAATTGGGTTACTATGTTTTTTCATGATGCATCAAACAGCGTTTGCGAAGGAAAATGGATATTGGAAAGACCTAAATCTACTCTCTGATGAGGCACTAGAGCTAGTGAAGCAGGATCAGCTCACAGAAGCAGAAAAAATGCTCACTCAATTTTCAGATCAGTTCGTGCAGCTTAATATTCAAGCTTTACACATAACGATGGATGATTTACGAGTGCTGACGGTTAGCCATGAAGAAGCCATACAGTCGCTAACAGCAACGTTGCCGCTAGATGTAAAGGTACGTAAGGTCATGCAGTTCCGCCTGCTTGTTGATGCACTTCAATCAGAGCATCAGCCTCTTTGGACAGAGATGGAAGGTCCGATCATGACAACGTTTAAGCAGTTAAAGACAACCGCTGCGCAGGGACAAAAAGATTTATTTCAGCAGCAGCTCACGCAGTTTTTAAATCAATATGAAACGATTGAACCGAGTGTAAAAGTCGACATCAAATCTGAGTTCGTGCAAAAAATGAACGCCCATTTAAATGAGCTCGACGCGCAGGCAACGGATGAAGCAACCCAGATGAAACAGCTGAATGAGATGGAGAAGGATTTGAAGGAGCTTTTTCAAAATGTAAAAGATAACGGTGTCGATTCATCGCTGATCTGGATGATGATCACAACAGGAAGTATTATTATCCTTACATTATCTTACGTTGGCTGGAGAAAATACAATGGAAACAATATTATTACTCATCATCCACAGGAGCTTTAGGTTTGACATCAAGCCTTCATGTTGAATAAACTAGTAATAAATACATCTTTACTGGAGGATTGCTTGAATGGGATATGGATACCTGATTTACTTCCTTATTATTGTTCTTGTTCCAATTTGGGCTCAGTTCAAAGTTAAGGGCGCATACAAGAAATATTCGGAAATCTCCAACTCTTCTGGAATGAGCGGTGCGGAAGTGGCACGTAAAATCTTAGATGAGAATGGATTATATAACGTTGGTGTGGAACCTGTTGGAGGGTTTTTAAGTGATCATTACGATCCTCGAGATAAAACAGTTCGATTATCAGAAGGGAACTACTACGGTACGTCGGTCGCCGGTGCGGCTGTTGCAGCCCATGAAGTAGGTCATGCTGTTCAAGATAAGCAGGACTATGCGTTTTTACGCTTCCGTCATCGATTAGTCCCTGTTGCGAATTTAGGTTCTAACTTATCGTGGATTTTGATTTTAGTTGGGATGCTCGCTCACCTATCAGATTTGCTCCTTCTTGGGATCGTCTTTATGGCAGCAGCCGTTCTTTTCCAGCTCGTAACGCTCCCAGTAGAGTTCAATGCATCGAATCGTGCGATGGATCAGCTCGTATCATCTGGTGTGATTCGTAATGATGAGGAGAAGGAAACGCGTAAAGTACTAAATGCCGCAGCGATGACGTACGTTGCTGCAGCCGCAGTCGCCGTATTAGAGCTACTCCGCTTAATTTTAATTTACACAGGTATGACACGAAACGAAGATTAACGCAAAAGAGGCTGAGGACAATTGTCCTTAGCCTCTTTGCTTTAGCGTTCGAGCGGTTGTTTATTTTCATCTAAGGTAAATCCTTCACCTAGCACATCATGCACTTCACTAACTGATACAAAGGCATGAGGATCAATAGACGTAATAATTTGTTTTAAGCGAAAAATTTCATTTCGGCCTACCACGCAGTATAGAACGTTCATATCTTGTTTCGAAAATGATCCTTGGCCTTTTAAAATCGTCACGCCTCGGTCCATTTCTTTCATAATTTTTTGAGAAATGTCCTCGTTTTTACTTGAAATAATGGTTGCTCCACGAGCCGCATATGCACCTTCTTGCATAAAATCAATCACACGAGCGGCTACGAATACCGCAACAAGCGTGTACATGGCCTGTTTGTAGTCTAAATAGACAAGGGAGATCGCGATAACGCAGAAATCGAATAAAAACATCGTTTTTCCCATATTCCAGCCCACGTATTTTTGAACAAGACGTGCAATAATATCAACTCCGCCTGTCGTGCCACCAAAGCGAAAAATAATGCCGAGTCCGACACCGATAAATACGCCTGCAAATAGGGCAACAAGGAACATATCATGACGAAGATTAATATGGAGAGAATAACGCTGGAAAATCCAAAGAAAGAGTGAAAGTCCTGCTACTCCTAGTACCGTATAAAAAAAGGATGTACGACCTAACTGCTTCCATCCAATAAAAAGCAAGGGGATGTTTAATACTAAGTTACTGTAAGATGGGTCTATATGAAACAGGAAGTACAAAATTAGCGTAATTCCAGTCAAGCCACCTTCTGCTAGCTTATTTTCCATGTTAAAATTAACGAGTCCGAATCCAAAAATAGCGCAACCTATTAAAATAAAGATAATATTTTTCAGTTTAATACCCGTAAACATATGTACCTCCTGATATTCACTTGAATCACTACCTTAATATAATAGTGTAAAGTATGAGTATTGGTAAACCCCCTAAACGTATTGTTTGTCAAAAAAGAGGGTTTTAGCTAACATGAAGAAAAAAGATGATAAAAGAGGTGAAGGAATGGCTGAAAAGACGATGCAACAGCTTCAAAAAGAAGTTGATACATACATAAGTCAGTTTAAAGAAGGATATTTTAGCCCACTTGCGATGCTCGCACGCATGACGGAAGAGCTTGGTGAATTATCAAGAGAGATTAACCATTTTTACGGTGAAAAGCCAAAAAAGAAAACCGAGAAGGCCCGTACAGTAGAAGAGGAAATGGGCGATGTTTTATTCGTCTTAATTTGCTTTGCCAACTCACTTAATATTGATCTCCAAGAAGCACATGATATGGTAATGGAGAAATTCAATACGCGTGATAAAGACCGATGGACAAAAATTGAAGACACAGAGGGAGAGAGTACAAAATGACAACACGTATCATTTTAGCAGGACCACGAGGAAGAATGGGATTAGAGGCGTTAAATTTGATTGCCGATACAGAGCACTTTGAGTTAGTCGCTGCTTTGGATCGCACGAACAAAGGGAAATATATTGATGAGGTTGTGCCAACATCATCTCTTCATGCCCCTATTTATACAGATATTGATGAATGTTTAGCAGAAGTAGAGGCCGATGTATTAGTTGATTTAACAACACCTGAGATTGGCCGTGTACATACGAAAAAAGCGCTTGAGCATGGTGTTCGTGCAGTAGTCGGAACAACAGGTTTTTCAGAGGCAGATCTTACAGAACTGCGAACGTTAGCAGAAGACAAGGGAATTGGCTGTATTATTGCCCCTAACTTTGCGATTGGTGCGATTTTAATGATGAAGTTTTCACAAATGGCTGCAAAATATTTCGAAGACGTCGAAATTATTGAGCTTCATCACGATCAGAAATTAGATGCTCCGTCTGGTACAGGTGTAAAAACAGCTGAGCTTATTTCTGAAGTTCGTGAATCGAAAAAGCAAGGTCATCCGGATGAAAAAGAAACGATTCCAGGTGCAAGAGGGGCAGATTATGACGGTATTCGTCTCCATAGCGTACGTCTTCCTGGGCTTGTGGCACATCAAGAAGTGTTGTTTGGTGGGTTTGGCCAATCATTAACCATTCGTCATGATTCTTATAATCGTGCATCCTTCATGTCTGGCGTAAAAGTGTCGGTTGATACGGTTATGAAGCTTGATACGCTTGTGTACGGACTTGAAAACATTATCGAGTAAGGATTATTAAAAGGGGGTACTGGGATGAAAATTGCGTTAGTTGCACATGACAAAAAGAAAAATGATATGATTCAGTTTACGACTGCGTATAAATATGTGTTAGAGGATCATGAACTGTTTGCAACGGGTACAACAGGGAAGGAAATAATGGAAGCGACCGGCTTATCCGTGCATCGTTTTCAATCAGGTCCGCTCGGAGGCGATCAGGAAATTGGGGCTTTAATCGCTCAAAATCGCATGGATATGGTTATTTTCTTCCGTGACCCACTAACAGCGCAGCCTCATGAGCCGGATGTTTCAGCATTAATGCGTTTATGTGACGTGTATGCCGTGCCTCTTGCGACAAATATGGGCACAGCAGAAATTCTTATACGCGGGTTAGAACGAGGGGATTTAACATGGAGAAACATCGTACGAGGTAAAAAAGGAGAGTAAAATGAGTATTCAAAAGCTAGATGTATTAGCATTTGGCGCCCATGCCGATGATGTTGAAATCGGTATGGGTGGAACAATTGCTAAAATGGTCGAAAGCGGGTTAAAGGTCGGAATTTGTGATCTTACTCATGCCGAATTATCTTCAAATGGAACGGTCGACATTCGAAAAGAGGAAGCAGCGAATGCCGCTGCTATTCTTGGGGTAGAAGAGCGTATTCATTTACATATTCCAGATCGAGGCTTATTTTTAACTGCGGATTATATTCGTGAAGTAGCCTCCATTATTCGCAAGTATCAGCCTAGACTAGTCTTTGCCCCATATTTCGAAGATCGTCATCCTGATCATGGAAATTGTGCGCGATTAGTAGAAGAAGCGGCCTTTTCGGCAGGTGTCAAGAATTACCGAGACGATTACGGTCAGCCTGCACACCGGATAGAAGCTCTTCATTTTTATGTGATCAATGGCTTTCAAAAACCGCATTTTGCCGTGGATGTATCGACAACCTTTGAAAAGAAACGTGCGAGTTTAAACGCATATGAAAGTCAGTTTGTGCAAACAGAGACAACGTTTACGACCCCGCTTGTGAATGGCTACATTGAGACGGTAGAGAGCAGAGACCGTTTGGTAGGAAAAGAGGTTGGGGTGTTATACGCAGAAGGGTTTTTGACAAAAAAACCGTTATTATTACATGCTGACTTAATAGGAGGGCAAGAATGAAACTCAAAATTGGAATCGTGTGCTATCCCTCTGTAGGTGGTTCAGGTGTTGTCGCAACGGAACTTGGGAAACTTCTAGCTGAAAAGGGACATGAAATTCATTTTATTTCATCGAGCATGCCTTTTCGTCTGACGAAAGTTTATCCGAATATTTATTACCATGAAGTCGAAGTCAATCAATACTCGGTGTTCAAATATCCTCCTTATGATTTAGCGCTTGCTTCCAAAATAGCAGAGGTAGCAAAGCGAGAGGAATTAGATTTAATTCACGCGCATTACGCTATTCCTCACGCTGTCTGCTCTTATTTGGCTAAAAAGATGGTAGGCGATCATTTGAAAATTGTCACGACGCTGCACGGGACGGATATTACAGTGCTTGGATATGACCTATCGTTAAAAGATTTAATCAAGTTTGGGATCGAACAATCTGATGAAGTTACAGCGGTCTCAAAAGCGCTCATTGAGCAAACCTATGATCTAGTGGCTCCAAATAAGAAAATCGAGCCCGTGTATAACTTTATCGATGAGCGCGTGTACCGTCGAACAGACATGTCTCATTTGCGTACAGAATATGGAATTGAGGAGCATGAAAAAGTGCTCATTCATATTTCGAACTTCCGGCCTGTGAAGCGTGTAAAAGATGTGATCGAGGTGTTTGAGCGCGTAAATAAACAAGTTCCTTCTAAGCTGTTACTTATCGGTGATGGGCCTGAAATGACAGGTGTTATAAGCGAAGTGCAAAAGCGAAACTTAAATGAGCGCGTCTTATTTCTTGGGAAACAGGAAAATGTCGAAGAATTGTATTCAATCAGTGACGTAAAGCTTCTATTATCGGAAAAAGAAAGCTTTGGTTTAGTTTTACTAGAGGCGATGGGCTGTGAAGTCGCTTGTGTGGGCACAAATGTCGGAGGAATACCAGAAGTTATTGAAGACGGAAAAACGGGCTTTATTTGCGAGCTTGGTGATGTCGAGGATATGGCGGATAAGACGCTAATGCTTTTGCAAGATGAAAAATTATATCATGACATTACTTCTCAGGCGCTGTCAGCTGTCAAAGAACAATTTCACTCAACGACGATTGTGGATCAATACGAACAAATTTATTACCGAGCACTCGGCAGAATCTAAAAGGAGATTATGATGAACGAACCTTTTATTCGTCCTATGACGATTATTGAAACGTTAGAACAACATGGGCACGAGGCGTATTTTGTAGGTGGTGCTGTACGAGACGTGATTATTGGCCGTGAAATTGGCGATGTTGACATTGCTACATCAGCAAAGCCAGAAGAAGTGATGGCCCTATTTTCGAAAACGATCCTCGTTGGAATTGAGCACGGGACGGTTGTGGTGGTATTAGACGGTGAGCAATATGAAGTAACGACTTTTCGGGCGGAAGGGGAATATGAAGATTTCCGCCGCCCCGCTTCCGTTCAGTTTATTACGTCATTGACGGCCGATTTAGAGCGTCGTGACTTTACCATTAACGCAATTGCCATGAACAAAGATGGCGAATTACTAGATCCTTTTAATGGACAGCAGGCGATTAAAGATCGCATCATTTGTACGGTAGGAGAAGCAAAAGAGCGATTTACAGAAGATGCGCTCCGAATGATGAGAGCCCTTCGCTTTGTCAGTCAGCTTGGGTTTCAGTTAGAAGATCGGACCAAAGAAGCCATCAAGGAACATAAATCGCTGCTTCAGCACGTTTCAGTAGAGAGAATAACGATTGAATTTGAAAAAATGCTCTCGGGTCCTTTTGTGAAAAAGGCGATTACGTTGATGAACGAAACTGGCGTACATGATTTTCTTCCGGGACTCTATGGGTCGGCACGTTCTCTTGCAAAAGTGGCGAACAGTCACTTAGGAGAGTTAAAGGAACAAAATGAGTTGTGGGCGCTTTTATTGCTCGTTCTTGAGGAAGCAGAGTGTACCGCTTTTCTTAAAAAATGGAAGCTGTCAAATCGAAGCATTAAAGAAATTGAATTTGCCGTAGCGGCATTTGAAGCCGTGAGCAGGGACGGATGGACGGCACAAATTTTATATACATATGGTCTTGAGCGTGCGTTAAACGTGGTTCGCCTTCATCGTGCGTTTGGGATTGCTTCCATTCAGTTTAATGCGGTAAAAGAATGGTATGATCGCCTTCCTATTCACTCGCTTAAGGAGCTAGCAGTAAAAGGAACAGACCTTATGAGTTGGTCTGGGAAAAAGGGCGGTCCTTGGCTTTCTGAGACGCTTCAATTGATTGAGCAGGAAGTAGTAGCAGGGCGTTTACAGAACGAGCAAAGCGCAATAAAGGAGTGGCTGAAATGCAATCAGCAATGAGAAGAAAGCTGTTAGAAATCTTTACGAATGCCGAAACAGATTATGTATCAGGTCAAATGATTAGTGAACAACTGAATTGCTCACGAACGGCCGTTTGGAAGCATATTGAAGATTTGCGAAGCGAAGGATACGAGCTAGAAGCCGTTCGTAAAAAAGGCTATCGTATCATTCGTGTTCCAAATAAGGTTACCTCAAACGAACTATTGCTTGGTCTTCATACAAAGCGAATGGGTCATCATGTTCACTACGAAGAAAGCGTAGAATCAACGCAAAAAATAGCGCATCGTCTTGCTCAGGAGGATGCGGTAGAAGGAACCGTTGTCGTAGCGGAAGAGCAAACGTCCGGTCGAGGACGCTTAGATCGCGTGTGGTATTCACCGAAATACACGGGAGTTTGGATGAGTATTATTTTGCGTCCGACTGTCCCGCCACAGCAGGCGCCGCAGCTGACACTATTAGCTGCCGTAGCGATTGTACAAGCTATTGAAGAAATAACGGACTTGTCTCCGGACATCAAATGGCCTAACGATATTTTAATTAACGGGAAAAAGCTTGTAGGAATTTTAACAGAAATGCAGGCGGACGTGGAGCGCGTTCATTCGGTCATCGTTGGGATTGGCATTAATGTTAACCAACAGGCATCTGATTTTGCGCCCAATATCCAAAAAATAGCGACGTCCCTATCAATTGAAAGTGGACAACAGATTAACCGAGCAGAGCTTATGCAGACGATTTTCTTAAAGCTTGAAAAATTATATGACGACTATCTTACACACGGATTTAAAGTTGTTAAATTGCTGTGGGAAAGCTACGCGGTTACGATCGGAAAGCAGATTGTTGCCCGCACGCTTCGTGAGACAATTGAAGGTACCGCAAAGGGCATTACGGATGACGGAACGCTCCTTTTAGAAGATTTACACGGAAAAGTTCACTACATTCATTCAGCCGATATTTCGCTTAAAAGTAAGTAAAAGATAATACTGGTCAATTTTAGATAAGTTTTTTATAATACAGATATCAGGGTAGTATCGAAAGAACTGCACCTATTATCTGTATTTTTTTATGTGAAATTAAATAGGATTCTGCCTTGATCCAGAATAGGGACTAGGACAGAGGGATGAATATACCGATGTGAACCGATCCTTCTTTCCTGTGGAAAGAAGTTTTTTTATATGTTCGGTACTTCATTTCCTCTACAACCAAAGGAGGAAGATGATGAAAACGAAAATGGATTTTTTAAAAATGAAGCAGCAGCATGAACCAATTGTGATGCTAACGGCGTATGACTATCCATCTGCAAAGTACGCGGAAGCGGCAGGAGTGGATATGATTTTAGTTGGTGATTCTCTTGGAATGGTCGTTTTAGGCTATGATTCAACGATTCCCGTAACGGTAGATGATATGATTCATCATACAAAAGCGGTAAAACGAGGGGCAACAGATACCTTTATCGTAACGGATATGCCGTTTATGTCGTATCACTTGTCAAAGGAAGATACGATGAGAAATGCAGCTCGAATTATTCAAGAGAGCGGAGCACATGCGCTGAAGCTTGAAGGAGCGGGTGAGGTGCTAGGTGCGATTCGTGATATTACAAATGCGGGGGTTCCTGTTGTTGGCCATTTAGGTCTTACTCCGCAATCGGTTGGAGTGTTAGGTGGATACAGAGTTCAAGGACGAGACGCTGAGGAAGCGAAAAAGCTAATCGAAGATGCGAAAAAATGTGAAGAGGCAGGGGCGATTGCGCTTGTGCTTGAATGTGTGCCTCGCCAATTAGCAGAAGAAATTTCAAAGCAGCTATCGATTCCAACGATCGGAATTGGAGCGGGTGTAGAAGCAGACGGACAGGTGCTTGTCTATCACGACGTATTAACTTACGGAGTCGAGCGCGTACCGAAATTTGTGAAGCAATATGAATCGCTTCGTGAACCGATCATGTTCAGCCTTAGTCAGTACGTAAAAGAAGTGAAGGCTCGTCAGTTCCCAGCGGAACAGCATACATTCACAATGAAACAAGAACAGCTTAGTGCACTTTACGGAGGAAAATAACTTGAAGACGATTATGCATATCCACGAATTACAGCAGACGATCAAACAAGAGCGCTATGAGGGGAAAACGATTGGTTTTGTTCCAACGATGGGCTATCTTCATGAAGGTCATCAGTCCTTGCTTAACAAAGCCCGTGAACAAAACGATGTCGTAGTTCTCAGCATTTTTGTCAATCCAACACAGTTCGGACCGAACGAAGATTTAGACGCATATCCGCGCGATTTTGAACGCGACCAAAACGTAGCAAAAGAAGCGGGAGTAGATTATATTTTTTATCCAGACGTGAACGAAATGTATCCAAACGAGCCGTCAATCACGATTCAAGTGACGAAGCGTGTTGACGTTCTTTGTGGGAAATCACGTCCAGGTCATTTTGACGGTGTGGCGACTGTTCTAACAAAGCTGTTTAATATCGTAACACCTGACCGTGCTTACTTCGGTATGAAGGATGCTCAGCAAGTAGCCGTAGTAGAAGGCCTTATTTCCGACTTCCGTTTCCCTATTGAACTAATAGGAGTTCCGACGGTTAGAGAAGAAGACGGCTTGGCCAAAAGCTCGCGCAACGTATACTTAACAGAAGTTGAACGAGCACAGGCACCTGCGATCAACGAGGCGCTACAAGCTGCAAAAGCACGCATTGAACAAGGGGAGAGAAATACGTCCGTTCTTTATGAAGAGATTGTTTCTCAGATTGAAGAAAAAACGGACGGCGTCATTGATTACGTGGAGATCTATTCTTACCCGGAATTAGAGCCCATTCAAATGCTTAAAGGCCGCATCATTATCGCGGTTGCAGTCAAATTCTCAAAAGCACGTTTAATTGATAATCTAACGATGGAAATTTAACTGTATGTGCTTCATAAAGTTCACTTAACTCTATGAAGCACATGTAACGGAAGAAATGTTTAGTCAAACTACTATAATGGGGGACGTAAGTATGTTTCGTACGATGATGAATGCAAAAATTCACCGTGCTCGTGTCACGGAAGCTAATTTAAATTATGTAGGTAGCATTACAATTGATGAAGATATTATTGATGCCGTAGGAATTGTAGCTAATGAGAAAGTTCAGATTGTTAACAATAATAACGGTGCACGCTTAGAAACATATGTGATTCCGGGTCAACGGGGGAGCGGCGTTATTTGTTTAAACGGTGCTGCTGCACGTCTTGTGCAACCGGACGATATTGTGATCATTATTTCGTATACGCTTGTACCGGAAGAAAAAATCGCTAGTCATCATCCAACTGTTGCGATTATGGATGAACATAATCAAATTACACAGCTACTAAAGCAAGAGCCTGCTCATACGATCTTGTAATGACATAAAATAGGATTTTGTAGAAGGATTAAAGCATCTGCTGATAATTTTTATTAGTAGAGTTGCTTTAATCCTTTTTAATTTGACGATATGTGCATTATACTAAGAAGGATGGAAATGAGGTGTTAACTATGAGCAACAGGTTTGTGGTCATTGATTTAGAAACAACTGGCCATTCACCAAGACAAGGCGATCGAATTATTCAGTTTGCGGCGGTAGTAATTGAGAATGGAGTAATGGTGGATCAATTCTCAAGCTTCGTGAATCCGTATATGAATATTCCGCCTTTTATCGAACAACTAACAAATATTACAGATGATATGGTCATTGATGCCCCATCATTTGAGGAAATAGCTCCTAGAATTTTAGATCTATTGCGTGATGCGTATTTTGTCGCTCATAACGTAGCATTTGATTTCTCGTTTCTTCAGGAGGAATTAACGAGATGTGGATATGGAATGCTGTACAACTCCACGTTAGATACCGTCGAGCTAGCTAGAATACTTTTACCAACGGTAGATGGTTACAAGCTAAATCAATTAGCTGATTATTTGGATATTGAGCACAGCAACCCTCATCAAGCAGATAGTGATGCTGAGGTGACCGCTCATATTTTGCTGTCGTTCATTGGGAAGATGCGAGATTTACCGCTTGCAACATTGCGTCAGCTTGAACAATTATGTCTGCATTTGAAAAGCGAAATAAGTGAACTTATACAAGACTTGTTGTATGAAAAAGAGCAGCATCTAGAAGAAGAGGACGGACGATTTTTATGGTTGAACGGAGTGGCGCTAAAAAAACAGCCAGATTTTCAGCCAACACGTGAAGAAATAACGATGTCCTTCCAGGATTTTATGACGGAAAAAGAGCAACAGCTTCCGACTGTGTTTCCGACGTACGAAAGACGAAACGCACAGTGGGAAATGATTGAGAAAGTATATGAGGCGTTCTCAAATCAGAAACACGCGCTAATTGAAGCAGGCACGGGCGTCGGAAAGACGTTTGCTTATTTAATGCCGGCGCTTTATTATGCCCTTACTCACGGCGAACGCATCGTCATTTCAACACATACGATTACGCTGCAGCATCAGCTGATTGACCGGGATCTTCCCATTTTACATAAGCTATTTCCTTCTTTTTCAATGGTTGTATTGAAGGGTCGGAATCAATATTTGAACATTCGTAAGTTCATAAATCTACTAAAAGAAACAGATAATAATTACGACTCCATTTTAACGAAAGCCGCTATTTTAGTATGGCTAACGGAAACGGAGACAGGTGATATTGAAGAAGTGAATCTTCCATCTGGAGGGAAGCTCGTATGGAGTCAAATGAGTGAGGCTAATCCTTCTTCTTTGGATCTTCGTGAACCGTGGCGAAGCTATTCGTTCTACCAGAGAGCACGTGAAAAGGCTAATCAGGCAGACGTTGTCATTACGAATCATAGGTTGCTTTTAATGGATATCCAACATAAAAATTCACTACTGCCACCGTATGATCGAGTGGTTGTCGATGAGGCTCATCATTTGGAAAGTACAGCTAGCGAAGAGCTAGGCGTGCAAATCGATTACTTTTCAATTCACAACGTTCTGACAAGAATCGGGACGTTAGAAAAAGAAGACAGCTTATTGTCAAAAGCAAGTGATGTTCTTCAAAAAATAGCGCTCCCTGGGCGAAGCGTAGTAAAAAACCTTCACAAGTTACTAAACGATGTTCGAGTTGAGGTGGACGATGCGTTTCGTCTCATTCATTCCTATGTGAAAGGAAAGGTGAGCGAGGAGTCTCCAGACGGAGGGCGCATTAGCTACCGCTATCAAGTGGGGAATGAAGCAGGCCGACACTGGTCTGTAATTGAGGAAACAGGGTCACGAGTTCGCTTTCTACTCCATGATGTTTTACAAATCATTGATGAACAACTGTTAATTAATGAAGAGACTCCACAGTTGTTAAGCAAGCAAGAATTACATCAGCTGAATGAATTTTTAGGGTTGTGCACAGAGCTAAAGAGCATACGAGAGAAGCTTCATTTTCTGTTAGCGCAGTCTCATGATAATGCTGTCACATGGATGGAAATTGAACCAAGAGGGGCAGCAAATGCGACGTATCTTTATAGCCAGCCCGTAGATGTAGCAACGGAACTTGCAGAAAACTTCTTTAGAGAAAAGAAAAGCGTTGTACTCACGTCTGCGACGCTTACAGCGAATCAGACGTTTACGTATATTATGAGGGAATTAGGACTGAGCGAATTTGATCCATTAACACTGTCTGTGCCATCACCTTTCCGCTACGATCTGCAGGCAAAAGTATTTATTCCAGAAGACATGCCGTCTATTAAAGAAGTGACGCTAGACGAATATAGCATGATTTTAGCGGAGAATATTATTGATATTGCTTCCGTGACAAATGGACGAATGCTCATGCTTTTCACGTCGTATGAAATGCTCAAAAAGACGTATCAGTATGTAAAAGAATTTAATCAATTAGACGAATTTGTGTTGTTAGCACAGGGCGTTACAACACGAAATCGAAACAGATTGATGAAGGATTTCATGCAGTTTGATAAATCCATTCTTCTAGGAACGAGCAGCTTTTGGGAAGGAATTGATATTCCAGGTGAAAAGCTTTCATGCCTTGTAATCGTACGGTTACCTTTTGCACCGCCAGATCAGCCTATTGTAGCAGCAAAGCTTGAAAAAATAAAAGCTGAAGGGAAAAGCCCTTTTATGGACTACTCGTTGCCTCAGGCTGTTCTAAGATTTAAACAAGGATTTGGACGTTTAATTCGAAGTACAACAGATCGTGGGGTCGTGTACATTTTTGATAGACGTATTACACAAGCGGACTACGGAAAGTTTTTCTTGCAGTCTCTACCAACGGTTCCAGTGTACGAGAAGCCTTTTCATATGCTATTAGGTGATTTGGAGAACTTTTGGACGACAATCTCAGAATGAGGCGATAACATGAAACGGGTACTGTTCGTGCTTTTACTTCTTCTTTCCATAACAAACGTAGGAAACGCAGCATCCTTACAGGATATTAACGTACAACTAAATCAGAAAGAAGCGCTAATTACGTTTTTTCACTTAAAAAATGGGGAAGCAACGTTACTACAAGATGGATTTGGGAAAGCCATTTTAGTGAATACAGGCGGAGAAGGGAGTAGTAGGGAACTTTACTCTCATCTCCGCGCGATGGATGTTAACCGAGTCGATGCGATCATTGTGACAAAGGAGGAATCCCCCTATAATGCAAACATATCGTACTTTTGTAAAAGGCTTCATCCAGAACAGGTGTACAGAACAGTACCAAAAGACGGAGTGACGTTGCTTAAAGATCAGCAGTCACTTCCTCTTTCAACAAAGCTTCATCTTCAAATAGTAAAAAAAAGCAGCGATGGGGTTAATTTACTCATTCAATTCGGACAGATCAAGCTTTTATATATGTCTACAGATCCAAGTGACGAGAATCTGCAACAGCCTTTGCAGAAGGTAAGTATTATAAAAGTGCCGCACTTCGGTGAAAAACCGCTTGGAGAGCCTTTTCTCAAAATGACAGACCCACATGCGGCCATTATTTTTCATCAAAGGCAGAGTCAACCGAATGCCGAGCTTCTTGAGCAATTGAGCGAACACTGGATTGACGTCTATCAGCTAGCTTATGTAAGCGTTGCGGTTAAATTGAAGGAGGATACGTATCAGCTCATTACACTCCCAAAATAAAAAAAGGCAGCTGGAAAACAGCTGCAAAAAATGGTGGTGTGGACTCGAAAGGGTTTATAGTTAAAAGTTAAAAATATTTTTCGACAAACGTTTCTTCACTGTTATAATAATGGTTGAAATCATTTGTAGGTGTTGCTTTGTACTTTTATTGTGACCGTCAAATGTACAAATATGATTAACAATTTTGTGATGTAAAGGGAGGAAATAACATGGAAAGTAAAATTGAAGTTTTATCAACTGTCCGTATTCAGCATTCAGAGGATTTATATAAGATCGTCGACAGCTTAAACCGAACGTTAAAAAAGAAAGATCTTATGTTTGGCCTCGCACTAGATGAAGAAGACCAAAATACAGCCGTATTTACAATCTATCGTACGTAAGAAGGTATTATCATGAAAAAATGGATTATTAGTGTAGTTGCTCTGTTACTTATTTTTCTTATTTGGCAATCCGTCTCCGTATACAACCACACGTTCAAGACCCAGGAAAAGGTCGAAAGCAAAATGGAAAAGACGGTAAAGGAGAAAGCAAACTTAAAAAGCGTTAGTAGTATAACTACGTACTATGGTGATGAGACGTACTACGTAGGGCGCGGTAAAACAAAGAAAAACGAGAAAGTTATCGTATGGATGCCGAAAAATCAGAAAAAACATGATATGATAGTAAAAAAAGTGAGTCAAGGCATTACGAAAAAAGAAGTAAAAGAAAAAGTTCAAGCGGATAAAAACCCTGAAGAGATTAAATCCATCCGTTTAGGGGTTACAAAAGACGATCAAACAAACAAAGAGTATCCGGCATGGGAAGTGACGTATGTCGATTCTGAGAATCGCTTTACATATTACTACGTTGCGTTTGAAACTGGAAAGTTCACGAAGCTTTATCGCTTGTATCAATCTTAATTCTCGAATTCAGGTGAGAACATAGAGAAAACGTGCAAGATATTGTGAATGATTAAACATATGCTGTGAGCAAAAGCGTGTTCAGCTGGATTTCGGGGGCGTTTCATTTTGTGAGCGTTCACGAAGACTAGAAGAATAAATTCGAACAATACTTACTTTTAATTGTAGGGGGAGATTTCGTTGAAACTAGCCAAACGAGTATCAGCACTAACACCATCTTCAACTCTTGCGATCACCGCAAAAGCGAAAGAATTAAAAGCAGCAGGTCATGATGTGATTGGTCTAGGTGCTGGAGAGCCTGATTTTAATACGCCTGAACATATTATTGAGGCAGCTGAAGCTGCGATGAAAGAAGGACATACAAAGTATACGCCTGCTGGAGGGCTTGCTACTTTAAAAGAAGCAATTATTAAAAAGTTTGAACAAGATCAGCACATTCAGTATGCGGCAAATCAAGTTATTGTATGTTCCGGTGCAAAGCATGCGCTCTATACATTGTTTCAAGTGCTTTTAGATGAAGGAGACGAAGTCATTATCCCAACACCATATTGGGTAAGCTATCCGGAGCAAGTAAAACTTGCGGAAGGAACGCCTGTATATGTGGAAGGAAAAGAACAGAATCACTTTAAAATTACGCCTGAGCAGCTAGAATCGTCCATTACAGAGCGTACAAAAGCAGTTATTATTAACTCACCTAGCAATCCAACGGGGGTTATTTACAGCGCTGGAGAGTTAAAAGCGTTAGGCGAAGTTTGCTTGAAGCATGACGTTCTGATTGTGTCTGACGAAATTTACGAAAAGCTTGTGTATGATGGTGCAACGCATACGTCTATCGCGGAGCTATCTCCTGAATTAAAAGAGCAAACGATCATCATTAATGGGGTATCCAAATCACATTCAATGACAGGGTGGCGCATTGGATATGCAGCAGGAAATGTAGACATTATTAAAGCAATGACAAACCTTGCGAGCCACAGTACATCAAATCCAACGTCGATCGCACAGTACGGGACAATCGCTGCATATGAAGGAAGTCAAGAGCCTGTTGAAATGATGCGCACTGCGTTTGAAGAACGTCTGACGATTATTTATAAGAAGCTTGTTCAGCTTCCAGGATTCAGCTGTGTGAAACCACAGGGGGCGTTTTACTTATTCCCGAACGTGTCAGAAGCAGTGAAGATGACAGGTTTCTCAACTGTAGACGACTGGGTAGAAGCTATTTTAGAAGAAGAAAAGGTAGCGCTTGTGCCTGGATCAGGATTCGGAGCACCTGATAATGTACGATTATCTTATGCGACGTCTCTTGATTTAGTCGAAAAAGCGATTGAGCGCATTGAACAGTTTATGAATCGCCACATGAAATAAATAGCAGAGGTAAGACATTCTTTTGAAAAGGGTGTCTTACCTTTTTTCAATGACTGTATGAGTCGAGTGTCAAGCTTGCGTTCATAAAGAAAATACAGGGGGATGTTTCCTTTTGAAGGTCACCCCTTGTTATTATGTGTGTCGAATTGTATAATGATAGGGATTATACATACTATTTGTACTGTAAGTTCTTGGAGGGGTTTATATCGTGAAGATTACGATTTCAGAAGTAAACAAGCACGTGGGCGAAGAAGTAACCATTGGTGCTTGGCTTGCAAATAAACGTTCAAGTGGAAAAATTGCTTTCTTACAGCTTCGTGATGGTACGGGCTTTATGCAAGGCGTTGTTGTTAAAGCAGAAGTAGGAGAAGACGTATTTCAACTTGCGAAGTCCACAACGCAAGAGTCTTCTTTATATGTAACAGGTGTTGTACGTGAGGACGAGCGTTCACCGTTTGGTTATGAATTAACGGTAACAAACGTCGAGTTAATTCATGCAGCGGTTGATTACCCGATCACACCAAAAGAGCATGGCACAGAGTTCTTAATGGATCATCGTCATCTTTGGTTGCGTTCAAAGCGTCAGCATGCGGTAATGAAAGTTCGTAACGAAATTATTCGTGCGACATATGAATTTTTCAATGAGAATGGATTTACAAAAATTGATCCGCCAATTCTAACAGGAAGTGCTCCTGAAGGAACAACGGAACTATTCCATACAAAATATTTTGATGAAGATGCTTATCTTTCTCAAAGCGGTCAGCTTTACATGGAAGCAGCTGCAATGGCGCTTGGAAAAGTGTTCTCATTCGGTCCAACATTCCGTGCTGAAAAATCGAAAACTCGTCGTCACTTGATTGAGTTTTGGATGATCGAACCGGAAATGGCGTTCTGTGAATTTGAAGATAACCTACAAGTTCAAGAAAATTACGTATCACATGTGGTTCAATCTGTGCTTAAAAATTGTTCATTAGAATTAAATACGCTTGGTCGCGATCTTTCTAAATTAGAAAATATTAAAGCACCATTCCCGCGTATTACGTATGACGATGCACTGAAGTTCTTACATGAAAAAGGATTTGACGATATTCAGTGGGGTGATGATTTCGGTGCACCGCACGAAACGGCAATCGCTGAAAGCTATGACAAGCCGGTATTTATTACACACTATCCAACATCTCTAAAACCTTTCTATATGCAACCAGATCCAAATCGTGAAGATGTTGTATTATGTGCAGATTTAATTGCGCCAGAAGGTTACGGTGAAATTATCGGTGGATCAGAGCGTATTCATGATAACGACTTATTGCAAAAACGCGTGAAGGAACATGAATTAGATCCTGAAACATACAAGTGGTATTTAGAACTTCGTAAATACGGTTCTGTACCTCATTCTGGATTTGGACTAGGTTTAGAGCGCACAGTGGCATGGATTAGCGGCGTTGAACACGTACGTGAAACAATTCCATTCCCACGTCTATTAAACCGTTTATATCCTTAATCTATAAACATCTACTCATTAAAAAGTGATGTGTCATCACTGTCATATGAACCGTCGTGAACGTCCAATCAAAATGGATAGCATGGCGGTTCATCTTATTTTTTAGGGCATAATGAAAAAGATTCAGTCGCATTCAAAAAAATTTATCCCCACACTTTTTAAATGAAGAAGGACTTCATGGTATACTTACAATTGAGGTGTTCAGAATGGAAAAAAACAAAATGGCAGAGTGGTTATCAGAAGGAAGCGTCGCAATTCCGAAGCTTCTCATGAATCATTATGCTGAATTAGGATTAAATGAACAAGAGTTTATGATGATCTTGCACATCCATGTAGCAATTGAGGGAGGAAATGATTTTTTAACTCCTGAGGAAATGTCTAAAAAGATGAGCATCTCGGCTGCTAAATGCATGGAAGTGTTAAGAAAGTTACTGAAAGAAGGATTTATTGGCATTGAACAAAAGCAGGACCCTTCTTCAATGATTGCTGAATTTTATACGCTTCAGCCGCTTTGGTATAAGCTTGTTTCCTTGCTTTTTGACGAAAATAAAAAGCATAAGCAAATTGAGCAAGAAGAAGAGGAAGCAAATTTATACACGATGTTTGAAAAAGAATTTGGACGTCCTCTTTCACCGTTTGAATGTGAAACGCTCGCGATGTGGCAGGACCAAGATTATCATGATTCTGTAATTATTAAAGCTGCTCTTAGAGAAGCGGTGATGTCAGGAAAACTGAACTTCCGCTATATCGATCGTATTTTATTTGAATGGAAGAAAAATGGCGTCAAAACGATTGAACAAGCAAGAAATCATGGCCAGCGCTTTCGTCAGCATCAGCAAACGAAAAAGCAAGCAGTCAGTCAACCACAGCGCAGCAATGCGATTCCGTTTTTTAATTGGCTTGAGCAATAAGATGGATAGTCGTCGAAACGAAAGATCTTTGCACATCAATAGAACCTGCTCGTTAGGTTGTTGAAAGGATGATTTGAAACGATCACTACCGTTTCGAATGATCCTTTTTTTAGTTTAAATTGAGAAAAAGTGAGGGAAGGTTATGTTAACGTTAAAGCAAATTCGATTTTGTTTGGATACAATGGCTGAAATGTTTCCAGATGCACACTGTGAATTAAATCATCGTAATCCGTTTGATTTAGTTATTGCCGTTGTGCTGTCCGCTCAGTGTACAGATGCACTTGTCAATAAGGTCACGACAGAATTATTTAAGAAATATCATGTACCAGAGGATTACCTGGCAGTAACAGAAGAGGAGCTACAGCATGATATTCGTTCCATTGGTTTATATCGAAACAAAGCCAAAAACATTCGCAAGCTTTGTGAAGACCTTATTCATGTGTATGGAGGGAATGTACCTGAAACACAGGAAGAGCTAGTAAAGCTTGCAGGCGTAGGTAGAAAAACGGCCAACGTTGTGGCATCAGTCGCATTTGGTGTGCCAGCTATTGCGGTTGATACACACGTAGAGCGCGTCAGTAAGCGTCTAGGCATTTGCCGCTGGAAGGATTCTGTTACGGAAGTAGAAAAAACGTTGATGAGAAAAGTGCCAGAAGAAGAGTGGAGCGTAACGCACCATCGTCTTATTTTTTTCGGTCGCTATCACTGCAAGGCACAGTCACCTCAGTGCGACATTTGTCCGCTGCTCGAAATTTGCCGTGAAGGTCAAAAGAGAATGAAGGGTAGGGAGAAAAAATGAGCGAATTAATGATCCCAAAAGATTTTCAGCAAGCACCTTTTTTCCAAGATCTTTATCTATCCTTACGTATCGACACGGAAAAAGATTTTGAAGAACTGCTTCATGATCGTTACTTTCTATATGATATACAAGAAAAATTAGGTGAGGGTGTAGTCAAGCCTTGGACGGATGCTACTTTTTATATTCCGATCGTGTTTCGACGTTGGAAAGAGGAGAAAATCCAGATTGGTGAAGTTTTTCAACAGCGTAAAAACAAAGAGGCAAAAGAACCGATGACTCGCTGGGTCGCACATTTCATTAGCGTTTTATTTTGGATGAATGATCAGCCTGTTCCTGGGATTGTCCATTTGAATGAGCATATTCCGACACTAACTTATAAACCAATTAATGTGTGGGAACGTCTTGCGTTCGTGCTGCAACGTCCGAATCTGCATCACAGCTATAGTCAGCTTTCAGAACTGTACACTGAAATTGAAAAAATCTATTATAAAAAGTCAATTATGAACATAAAAAAATGAACCGTGCGCATCGCACGGTTCATTTTTTTTATGGTGTTGGAGAACTTTCAGGTTGATCTGTTGAGTCTCCATTACCTGGGTTTTTGCCTGGATTACTTGGTTGACCTTGACCAGGAGGCGTTGTTCCTGGAGTTGTTGGCTGTCCTGGCTGGCTTTGACCAGGAGGTGTTGTTCCCGGATTTGTTGGTTGAGTAGGCTGCTGGTTATTGCCACCGCCTGTATCACCATTTCCACCGTTGTCTCCACCTGTATTACCGCCATTATTTCCACCATTATTACCGCCGCTGTTTCCATTGTCATTTCCGGATCCGTTTCCGTTTCCATTTCCGTTATTGTCTCCCGGTTTCTGGCCGTTATCTTGACCGTTGTTTCCGTTATTGTCTCCCGGGTTTGTCTGCCCGTTATCCTCACTACCTTGATCTTCATTCGGATCAGGGGCATTTGGATCTGTTCCTGGATCTTGATTTTCATCTGTTTGACCCGGATCCTCTGCCGGCTGTTCTTCTTCGCCACCAGGAATGCTTACACTTGCATAGGATGGGGCGCTACGAACGCCGTCGTTTACGGCTACGACTTTAAACTTATAGCGAGATCCTGGGTTTGGGTTCGGCAGCGCAACGTTTAACTGATTGGTTGTTGTGAGCTGCTGAGCACCACTACCATCTACTGAAACGCTCACTTCAAAGGATGTTTTACTCATATCCTCATCTGGATACGACCAGTTTAGGTAAATGTGATTTGTTACAGAATCATAATTAGCAGAAAGACCCTGAGGTTTTTTTGCACTAGTTGCTTTGAATTTTTTCGATACTTTTGTTGGCTCAGTACCTTTTACAAAGTATTCATAACCAATTTTATCTTTTGGTGTATAAGCACTTGGCTTACGTGTAGGGAACGAATCTTTTTCAATCGCTACTTTTTCTACACTATCAGGCTGCTTAAACTCACCCGTTTTCTTACCTTCTGAAACATGACCTACGACCTTTTTAAAGATTTCTTTTGCGAAGTTTTTCTCAGTCGGACTTAAAATATAGTTTTTACTGTTTGTTTTTTCATACCCTGTCCAAACAGCTGCCGTATATTTAGGGGTATAACCTGCAAACCAAATATCTGGTACCCCATTAGAAGGAATATCATAGCGATCTCGAACTTCTTTCGGGAAGTTTGTTGTTCCTGTTTTACCAGCTACAGGAAGACCTGCAATTGCGGCCTTTTTACCTGTTCCATCTTCAACAACGGAGCGCATCATTTCTGTCAAAATGAATGATGTATAGTCTTTCATCGCTACTTTTGGTTTTGGACTTAAGTCCATCTCTGTTCCGTCAGGGAAGACAACCTTTGTCACAGTATGAGGTTTGTTATAAATCCCTTCGTTACCGAAGGCACTATAAGCACCTGCAAGTTGCATTGGCGTAATCCCATGCTCAAATCCTCCAATAGAGTAGGATTCTGGAATGCTTTTTTCAAGTGGAATGCCAAGACCTGTTGCAAATTCACGCGCTTTATCCGCTCCAGCTGCTTGGAATGCTTTAAGAGCTGGGATGTTACGAGAGTCTGCTAGAGCCTGACGGATGGTCATCCATCCTTTGTACCCACCCTCAAAGTTTTTAATTGGTGTACCGTTCGTATACGAATAGCCTTCTTCATCGTTAATTGGTTCAGCTGTAGACCACTTTAATTTATCTACAGCAGGGCCGTAGTCTAAAATTGGTTTGATCGTCGAACCCGGCTGTCTAGGGAAGTCTGTTGCAAAGTTGAGCCCGCGGGCTACGCGATTTCTTCCTCCGCCAATGGCCTGAACTTCGCCTGTTTTTGTGTCTAATAACACCATTCCGACTTGGAAGTCTTTATTCGGGTATTGAACAATCTCATCCGTATTCATGGCACGGTCCATATAATCCTGTGCATCTGGATCAAGCGTTGTATGAATTTCTAAACCAGCTGAGAAAATGTCAGCACCGGTTTTTTCTTTGATTTCCTTAATCACTTGGTCTACAAATACCGTGTACTTGTCTTCTGTTTTGTCTTGTTTCACAAGACCTTCTGTAATCGGCACCTGTTGGGCCTTTTTAGAATCTTCTTTCGAAATAAATCCGTGTTTCGCCATTAGCATTAACACCGTATCACGGCGATTCTTCGCACGATCTGGGTTAACGTAAGGGTTATACGTTGTTGGTGCTTTTGGCAATCCAGCAAGCATTGCCGCTTGCTCAATTTTTAAGTCTTTCAAATCTTTCACGCCATAGAAGTGATCGGCGGCTTCTTTAATTCCGTAAACTGGTGCAGAGCCTGATGCAAAATAAATTTTGTTTAAGTACATTTCCAAAATTTTATTTTTGGAGTACTTTTGCTCCAGTTTGAACGATAGCCACATTTCTTGTACTTTACGCTTAACGGTTTTCTCAGGTGATAACACCGAGTTTTTCACAACCTGCTGCGTAATGGTACTTGCTCCTTCAGAACCAAACCCGTCTTTAAAGTTTGCTAGTACAGCGCCTCCTAGACGATAGAAGTCTACGCCGTGATGCTTGTAAAAGCGAGCATCTTCCGTCGCAAGAAATGCGTTTTTTACAGATTCAGGAATTTCATCATAATTCGCATATGTACGTCTATTAATTCCAAGTTCTGCAATCTTGTTGCCATTTTTGTCATAAATTTTAGAAGAAAGGGGATCTTTCAGCATTGCATCATCAATTTTCGGTGCATCACTAATCATTGCAAAGAAAGTTGCTGCTCCTGCAATGACGCCGATAATACCGAGTAAAAGGATCGCGACAATGATTTTGCGAAAAATACCTCCACGCTTCTTTTTATTAGGTTTTCCACTGCCGGATGGTTTTTGTTTTCCTTTTCCTTCAGTAGATTTCTTTCTTCGTTCTTCACGAGAAGTATAATTCTCAGACATAAATACTCCTGCCTTTCAAGAAGTGATAAGAGAATGATAAAAACAAAACATATATATCATACTCTTAAAAATACAATTTATCTATTATTTTTATATAATCAATCCGTGGATGAAAGCCGTATCGAATGAGGAATCCCTTTTCTTCAACGTCTTTTTTGGGAATTGATTTTCGTCCGTCTTGTTTCATTTTTTCCCAATATGGAAACAAGTCTTCAGCTTTTAATAGATAAATTTCTTCTGCAGCAGTGAACATAAGGATGACAAATGCAATGCCTTGTTGTTTCACTACCTGTTTCATATGGTGGATTTGATGCTCATGAAAATTTTGCAACGGAAAAGAGGTTTTATTCTTCGTTTCCTTTGCTTCAAAATCAAGATATTTCCCTCGATATACTCCGTTGTAATCGGTTGTAGAAGCTTGTTTAAAGTAGGCTTCTTTGATAACTGCCGCACTTCGTTTTGGGTAATCCACGTTAACAATTTGAACGGGAGTTGGTTTTTTATGTACAACGGCAATATCATGTGATAAATAATATTGATTTGATTCGTTCAAATCTTCTTCAAGCGTCATTCCACGGTTGCTATAGGTTGATTCCTTAACGGTTCGCGCTTTTTCCTTAGGCGAAGCAGGTGTATAAACCTTCCCATTAGGATACCTGATCATCCACAGTCAACCTCCTTCATAAGTGCATCAGAAACATATACTATATCATAACAAAAAACGGACGACTATGGATAATTTAATTATAGCATTCGTACGGTGAGCCGTTTTCTGACCGCTCTGAGACAACATCATTGTTTAAAATATGACCGCTCTCTTCTCATATTTTAAACAAAATGGAAAACAATATAAGCAACTCCCTATAGCTTTTGAAACAAAAGCCATGCTTATTCTAATACGGTGTTTTAATGAAAGCAATAGTATCTATAAAACTCACCTCTATAGAAGGGCGGAGGAAGGTCTTTAATTAGTTATATACGCCTATTCCTTAGCAAGAAATCCTAACGTGGCACTTCAATAGCAACATTATGTTGTATATCACACCCAATAGAAGGATGTGAAGACTTATCGATCGGTTACTTTCATCTATCAAGCAACAAACGTCTTTCTTTAATATGGACAATATTTCCCGGACAGAAGCATATGCAAACTACTATAACAAGCACCGAGAAATTAAGTGGTCGTTTTTAGCCAGTATGGTGTCTCGAAATGCTGGATGGAACATGTGCGATTTGGAAGGGGAATGGATGAGTCAAGCGATTAACCAGAAACAACGAGGCATTCTGTTTCAAACATATGAGCGTGCAAATTGGCTTATCTTTCAAGATGCCTATCCGCAGCTTTTATTGTATGAAGCATCTCTGCAACATCAAACGCCGCTTTTTCATCTTCTTTCACATTTCGGTGTTTCTAGGTTCATGCAGGAACAATGGGAGGAGTTCTGGGAAACAAGGAATGAGAAGATGCTGATGCATGCGTTAATTGTGAACGAACAGAACATCATTCAAAAGCCTGTCATGAAACATCCTTTCTATCAAAAGAAAGTATTCAAATCGTTTGTGTTTCAATTTCAAGACTGGTTGCATTTTAGTTCGGTTCTTTTCCCTACTCTAGAAGGTGAGTTATACGGGTGCTCCGTTCATCATTTTTGGAACGTATCTAAGCGCATTGAGCTCGGGAAAAAGCTAGCACAGCTTCTCTTTGATCCTATGCTATATCCTTTATTTTGGAAGTTTTCACAAAAGACTGCTCATACGGGATCTAGACATGATTATGAGCAGTATTTTCACTCATGGAAAAGACCAACGACGCCAATCCTTCGCATAACGTATCCCATTGTCCATCATCATCAGTCTGAAACAAATGAATGGCTCGTGCGGAAATCGAAAGTGACCCGTTGGATGACGGCTCCAGTGGTATTGAAACAAACCCATTTGACGAGCTGGTATCAGAAAAAAGAGATTGAGCTTCATATGTTAATCTTGGCCGAGCAGTGGTGGAGGAAGAGATAACGAAAAACCTCAACGCGATAAAGTTGAGGTTTTTTAATGTGTGATTTTGTTGCTTAATGGTTACGTAGATGGACGGTTAGGGCCGTTTAACTTCTTGTCCACAAAACCTTTACTCCCTGGTTCAACTTGTGATGTTGTTTTATTTTGCTGATTTTTTTGGTTTGTTTGAGATTGTTTTGACATGTTCAACACCTCCTGATGTTAGTTTTTGCATAGCCGTTCTTTTCATGCACGAAAGTGAAAAATGCTGTCGAAATCTCTTATAGAATAGAGAAAACCACTTTCTTTGCCGAAATAGTTCTAGTTTTGTCAGATGCGAAGGTGTTTGAATTTGAAAAGAGAATATACTTAAAACAAAATCATTTGTGAAATTGAAGGACATGGAGGGATCAAGATGAAAAAGAAATTTGTGAAGAAAGATGAGGTTCTCTCATTATTAGATGATCTATTCCAGCAAATTGAAGCCGTTGAACGTCATATTCCACTTCAAATAAATGAACATCGATATGCAACAGAGCAGCATTTTCAGGAGAAAGCAAATCACATTTCTCACTGTTTGTACGACCTTAATAAAGTGACAGACGAAACGAGTGAACCTGAAGGGTATGTGTGGGAAGCTAAGCGTCTGCTGCTTCGCACCGTGTAATGTTCAATTTCTTTTATTCATGGTACACTGTCATCTAGAGGTGAAGGAACAGATGGCAGATGTAATTCAAACGTTAACAAGCTATTTGCATAAAGAAAACGAAAAGGCACTGCGAAGACTCGAGGAACGGCTTCAAGAAGAAGGGTACGAACCTAATTTTTTCGGAGAAGTAAAACCATACGTGGATGAATTTTATCCGAAGAAAGACGAGTGGCAGGAGCTGTGCAAAGAGTGGATCAAAGAAGAGAAGCCGAAATATATTGCTCCAAATCAAATTGATTCCACCGAAGAAAACTTGAACAATGTGGTGTTACAATCGTTTTATACCGATACAAAAGTGAAGCGCTTTAAGCAAATGTATCAAGCGAATAAATACGTGCTAGAATCCATTTTAACATACAAGGAAAAAGGCAATGAGTCCATTTAATGGTTCATTGCCTTTTTGACGTTATTTTTTCGTTTTTTTGACGGATACCGGGCGATCTCCTTCAGCTGCTACGGGTTCAATCGCAAATTCAACCGTTTCGTGTGTTTTTGCTTCAACCGCTTTTCCAGACTCCGGAAGTTGATGGTCGTGCCCTTTTGTTTTGTGATTAAAATGTTTTCCTCGGCTCATAAGGGTTCCTCCTTTGATTGAATAAGTACCCTTATAATATGAGAAAAGCGAGAAGAAAATATGGCTGGGAAATAAAAAAAGAGAACGTGCCAAAGCTGGAAAAGGTTGGGCCGTTCTCAAAAAAAGTTAATTTTCAAATAAAAAATCAGGTTTTTGAGCACCATGATGCTCAAGTTCGCGAGAAAGTTCCTTGTACTCAGTAATCGTAATTTCTCCTTTTAAGTACTTTTGTTGGGCAAAATCCAGTAATTCATTATGCTGTGGTTCATACTGTTTATGGTTTTTAAAGTGTTCACGAAGTGCTGTAACTTCCATGACAATCCCTCCTAGTACCTTTTTTCCATCGTAACATGAATTTTAAAAATAGACCGAATTCCAAAAATTTAAACTTTCGACAGAATTCAACAACTTTTTTGAGTAGGCGTTTATACACCTTCTTTTTATTTTCTCATACACTAGGAGTAAAATGGACTGAAAAAGGAAAGGAGGTTACGGTAATGAATGGCCCTTATTATTCATCAGAATCAGCGCATCCACGCTTTGATTTATCCACGGCTTTTCCTCATTCACCGTATATGCAGCCGACCTACAATAACCAGCCTATGCCGATGATGGGGTTTCCTACTTACATGGGTATGGGGATGCCCCCAATGGGAAACGGTATGAATCCAGGTGCTCCAATCATGCAAAGTCCACCTGCCAACGGAGGAGCTAATAATCAATCGTTTCCGGTCATGTATCCAACACCTTATCCAAAGTACAATACGCAAAATAAAGCCCAGCCTTCCATTATGTCACAGTTTAAAACGGCAGACGGGAATTATGACATTAATAAAGTAATGAGTACAGCAGGTCAGATGGTTGGAGCGATGAATCAATTGACATCTGTAGTGAAGGGAATTTCAGGAGTGTTTAAAATATAAAAATCATGCAAGAGGGCACCGTTTATGGGGGTGTCCTTTTGCATGTTATATAGAATAAATAGCCGCATTTAAAAGGATAATGTCGTGGTGAATCGATTTTTTTAGGTATGGTTCACTACAGCTTTTGTATTCGCGCATTAAACGATCTCGCTCTTTAATGAACAGCAAAATTTCATCTATGTGAATCATATGGAAAACTCCTCAGTGAAGTATTTTGTTACCTTATAGTACTTTAGACGTATTTCCCCTTTTTGAAACATCTTTTTTCCTCCAAAACGTGTTTTATTTTCTTTTTTCATCTACTAACAGCGTTCAGTAGATGGAATTTTCCGAATGTGTCCAAGCTAATTGATAAATTGTATGAATTTTTTTGTAAAACATTCCGTTTTTGACTGTATTTAAACGTAAGATGAATAAATTTATATATGTGCCAAATTAAAAGTTAAGTGGGAAAAATATGTTTAGTTAGCACAAGGGAAGGGAAAGTAAATTTAAGGAAAGATACGTTTAGATGCGCATTTTTTTTACGAGAAGGAGTCAAACACTTACTATGTATAGGTCATAAGCTAGCCGTTGAACTACTTGGTGTGTTCAATAAACAAGTGTTTTATACGAAGGGCGAAAGAATCTCCACAGTAAAAAATAGAGAACAGGAAGTGAAGTATGTGATTAGTTTTGTAAATGTCGAAAAAGTATATCCCGACGGAACAAGAGCAGTTAAAAGTCTTGACATGACCATTAACGAAGGCGAGTTTTTTGTTTTGATCGGGCCGAGCGGATGTGGAAAGACGACCACTTTGAAAATGATTAATCGTCTGAACGAAACCTCAGATGGAAAAATTTTAATTAGGGATAAAAGCATCCATGATTATAATATCCATGAATTACGCCGCAATATTGGGTACGTCCTCCAACAAATCGCTTTATTTCCGCACATGACGATTGAAGAAAACATCTCAATTGTTCCCGAGTTAAAAGGCTGGGATAAGAAAAAAGTAAAAGCACGTGTTACGGAACTATTAGAACTAGTAGGTCTAGATCCAGAGCAATATCGAAACAGAAAGCCCTCAGAGTTATCAGGAGGTCAACAGCAGCGTATCGGTGTGGCAAGGGCCCTTGCTGCCGATCCACCGGTTATTTTAATGGATGAGCCATTTAGTGCACTGGATCCCATTAGCCGTGAACAGCTCCAAAAGGATATCGTGGCGCTTCAAGCAAAGATTAAAAAAACGATCGTATTCGTCACCCACGATATGAACGAAGCGCTAACGCTTGGTGACCGCGTCTGTTTGATGAAAGACGGGCATGTGGTGCAAATTGGTACACCGGAAGAGTTAGTAAATGATCCAGCAAATGATTTTGTGGAATCATTTTTAGGAAACCGCCAAAACGTATGGGCAACGAATGTCATAGAAGTAGTGAAAAAGTTCCGTGATCGTATGCAAACAATACCTGAAGCTACGACAGCTGAAATAAAATCCAATGCAACCATTGAAGAAGCCTATGAGCTTTTACACCATCATTCGGCTCTTCGCGTACTGCGTCGAAATGAAGAAATTGGTATCGTGACAAGCAGTATGATCCTCGAATTTTTATATGATCATTCAAAAGAGGGAGGGTTTATTGGATCGTGAATACATTTGTGAATTACTTTAACGAACGAGGTCCTGACTTAGGAAAGGCCCTATTAGAACATATTCAAATTTCACTTGTGGCTTTGTTTTTCGCTGTTATCATTTCGGTACCGCTAGGGATTTATTTAACAAGACATAAAAGAATTGCGGAACCCATTATTGGGATTACGGCCATTATGCAAACGATTCCGTCACTTGCTTTACTGGGATTACTCATACCACTTGTAGGAATTGGGAAAGGGAACGCTATTATTGCCCTAACGCTTTATGCGCTTCTACCCATCTTACGTAATACATATACAGGCATTACAGAGGTAGATCCATCGCTATGTGAAGCCTCACGAGCACTGGGAATGACGACGAGACAGCAGCTGACAAAGGTTGAGCTTCCGCTCGCGTTACCGATTATTATGGCGGGTATCCGCACAGCGATGGTTCTTATTATTGGAACCGCTACTCTTGCAGCACTTATTGGTGCGGGGGGACTCGGAGATCTTATTCTATTAGGAATTGATCGAAATGATAATTACCTCATCGTGTTTGGAGCCGTTCCTGCTGCACTACTTGCGTTACTCTTTGATTTTCTACTCCGCTTGATCGAGAAATCAACAAAAAATCGATCACCAAAGCGCGCACTCATTTCGGTTATTGTTGCCGCTCTGGTGCTAGGTACACCGTTTGCCTTTTCACAGGCTGCCAAGTCAGATCTTGTGTTCGCAGGTAAGACAGGGTCTGAAGCAGATATCTTGATTAATATGTACAAGCTACTCATTGAGGATGAGACGGACTTAAAAGTAGATTTGAAGCCAGGCTTCGGAGCTACTACGTTTGTATACAGCGCGCTTAAAAGCAAAGAGATCGACTTGTATCCAGAATACTCTGGAACAGTGATTACGAATCTGATTAAGGAAAAACCGACGAGTCATGATCGAAAAGAGGTATTTGAACAAGCTCGTAAGGGTCTCGATAAAAAAGAAGATTTAGCTCTTTTACAACCAATGAATTTCAATAATACGTATGCTCTTGCTGTACCTGAACAATTTGCAAAAGAGAATAATTTAAAGACGATCTCTGATTTGCAACGAGTAAGATCACAGCTAAAGCCTGGCTTTACGCTTGAATTCTCTGATCGAGAAGATGGGTACAAAGGTATTCAAAAAACGTATGGCTTGCAGTTCTCGAATCTAAAAACGATGCAAGCTAAATTACGCTACCGTGCTATTCATAAAGGCGATATTAATCTAGTGGATGCGTATGCGACGGATGGGGAAATGAAGCAATTTAATTTAAAGATTTTAGAAGATGATAAAAGCATGTTTCCACCCTACCAATGTGCACCCCTGTTACGAAAAGAAACGTTGAAAAAATACCCAGAGTTGAAAAAAATCTTAAATAAACTAGGTGGAAAAATTTCAGATGCTGAAATGCAGGAGATGAACTATGCCGTAAATGCAAAAGGCGAATCTCCGAAAAAAGTGGCAGAAGACTTTTTGAAACAAAAAGGTTTGTTAAAATAAGGACGAAAAGAAGAGGTACTCTCATAGTGAGAGCACCTCTTTTTTTGTAGGTTTTTACGATTAGAAACGTAAATAAGTTTGGTTTCCACGACAGTAGTGACGGGCAGAATCACTGTTGCTTGTTCTATAGTAGCATCCGCGATCAGAGCGGCGAGAACGACGATCAGAGCGGCGGTTAGAACGGCGAGAGCGACGATTAGAACGACGGCGAGAACGGCGAGAACGGCGAGAACGGCGATTAGAACGTTGGTTGGAACGACGAGAACGGCGATTAGAACGTTGGCGGGAACGGCGCGTAGAGCGATTAGAACGACGGCTAGAGCGGCGTGTAGAGCGGTTAGAACGGCGCATAGAACGAACATCTGAACAAACAGAACGCTGTACTTGACGACGGCGGCGTCTGCGAGGACGTTGTTGCTCAATAGGTTCTACTTGCGGCTCTTCAGATCTAGATCTACGTCCGCCGCAAAGGCCTCCGCAGAAGTTGAAACAGCCACAAGGGCGTCTTCTAGGTCTAGGCTCTTGACACATAAAGTCGCCTAATCCATTGGAATGTGCATCGTCTGCAGCATTTCTTAAATATTCGTCATGATAACTCACGATAAAAGCTCCTCCTTTTAAAACTTGGCTCAATTTAGAGGATATAGGTGTTTCCTCTACTAGTAATGTACGTAGGTGATGTCCAAGACGATATGGTTGAATGTACTATTTTCAGAAAAATAGATGAACCGCCTGTAGGTTTTTGACATAGGATTTAATATCGTTGAGATGGAGGGTTCATTTATGAGTATGGAAGTTTGTCAGTTGTACATTAACCCCCGAGACATCCGTCTATTAAAGCAAAACGTCTGGTCGGATGATTTGGTCCCAGGGCAGCTGAAATGGAGAAATAAAAAGGTTGAAGTAGACGCCGTGTATAGGGGAGCTCACATAAGAAAGCTAACGAAAAAGTCATATTATATCGCTTACTATAAGCCAAAGCGTTTATTTGGAGAACAAGAGTGGCACTTAAACGCTGAATATGAAGATCCGTCCTTAATGAGAAATAAGTTGTCACTCGATTTTTTTTCATCTATTGGTGTGCTATCGCCTCGTTCAGAGCACGTAGATTTAACGTTGAATGCAAGAAAGCAAGGGGTGTATTTAAGGCTAGAATCGGTAAATGAAGACTTTCTTCTTGCACGAAACTTACCACACGGTTCCATATTTTATGCCGTCGACGCGGACGCTAATTTTTCTTTAATGAGTGAGCTCGATGACGACGTGAAAAAGTCGCTTGACCTTGGGTATGAGACAAAAGTGGAAGTAGAAGGTGATATGGAACGTCTTCAGGAGTTTATCTACAAAACGAACACGCTCAAGCGTGATGAGTTTGAGAATGAGGTAGAAAATTATTTGGATGTGGATCAATACTTAAGATGGCTCACAGGAATCGTCTGTACGCAAAATTATGATGGCTTTGTCCAGAACTATGCTCTCTACTGTCATGGTGAGAGCAAGCGGTTTTACATGATTCCGTGGGACTATGATGCCACGTGGGGACGCGATTTGACCGGAAAAGAAATGGACCCCGATTATGTAAGGGTTGAGGGCTTTAATACGTTGACAGCACGCCTTCTAGACGTCGAGCGATTTCGTAAACAATATGCAGCTATTTTGACAGAGGTGCTACATCATCAGTTCACCGTTCCATATATGGAGGAGAAAGTGCGTTCACTCTATACGAAAATCAAACCGTCCGTTATGAATGACCCATTTTTGAAAGAGCGATTAGATCAGTTTCATAAGGAACCCGATTTTATCCTAGATTTTATTGAGAAAAGACGTCAAGTGCTGCTAAACGAAGTGGGAAATTTACTCTAGCTGTTGCGCGTATGGGCAAGCGCTGAATTTAAAAGAAATAGGCAGATTAATAGAGTCAAAGCTAGTTTGTGATACGTATATATACAGTATAAACAACCTATATGGATGAATATCAAGGAGGAACAAATATGACGTATCATATTACTGGTATTAGCAGCAAAAAAGCGGATAACACCGCTGGTTGTAGTGGGTTTTCTGGATGTGTCAAACCGTTAGTAGGCAAGCAAGTAAAGGTTAACCGTGGGGGTCCTGAATCAAAAGAAGGAACATTAATTGAAGTGAAAAATGATTTCTTTACCCTTGCTCAGGCTGCTAAAAAACCCAATGAAGCACCACAGTTTGTTTATTTCAACAGTGCACACGTGAAAAGCGTGACCGAAGATTCTAAGGAAAATTCAATGCAAGGAATGATTATGGGTCAAAGCGCTTGTTCAAAAGTCGCTAGCTTCAAAGGCGTACTCGCTTCTCTTAAAGGGCAAAACGTACAGCTGAACTATGGACCTGAGTCAAGCAAAGGATTATTAGTGGACGTAGTAGACAATTACGTTGTGCTTTGTACAAAAGAAGATGGCATTGTGTATCTTGAAGTAGAACACATTAAAAGCGTAACACCAATTATCCCGAAACAGCAAGATGGCAATCGCTCTCAACAAGCATCATTCTGTGACAACCCATCTTATATCAAAACGAGCAGCTTTAAAAACCTATTCAAAATTTTGAGTAATCGCTGGGTAGCTCTAAACGTTGGTGGACCAGAAGCAATTGAAGGTGTACTTGTCATCTCTTCTAAGTGCATTGAAATTGTGAATAATACGCAAATCATTCGCATCAACCCTTCTCATGTTCGTAGTATTAGTGAAGGACCACGTAAAGGACTTAAGCAAGCTGAAAAACAAAATCAACAAGAGAATGGCCAAGAAAACCAACAAGCAGAAGGTGCACAGCAACAGCCGCAACAGCCGCAACAGCCGCAACAACAGCAACAGCCGCAACAACAGCAGCGCAGCAATCGCTCTAGAGGGACACAACAAGAGACAGTTGTAAGAACAAGAAGCTATAAATGGAGAGGTTAATCTTTTCCTAAAGGCAAAAAAGGGTGCATTTTTTGCACCCTTATTTTCAACGAAGGAAAGGAGGCAACGCGATGACAAACCCATTAAAAAGCTATATTGATAAAAATGTAAACATTGAAATTACAGGGAAGACATTTTTTATTGGAAAAGTAGTAGACGTAGGACTAGATATCATCGTTCTAAATGATGGTGAAAAATACCTATATATTCCACTTGTACACCTTCATAATATTAATGAAGAAACTAGTGAAGAATTAACAATTTCCGAGCAAGAATCACCTCTTGATGATACGGACACGATTTCATACCGAAAAACGTTGCAGCAGGCAAAAGGGAAGTTTGTTGAAATATTTGTAACAGGAAACAAATCCATTCATGGATATATTACAAGTGTGCTAAACGACTATTTTGTCTTTTACTCCCCAATCTATAAGACACTCTTTATTTCTCTACACCATTTAAAATGGCTTACTCCGTACAATCATAATTTAACACCTTATACACTTAGTAACGAGGAGCTTCCGGTTAACCCTTCTAATATTCCGCTCGCCCGTACGTTTGAAGAACAGCTGAAAAAGATGGAAGGAAAACTTGTTGTATTCGATTTAGGGGATCAATTCAATAAAAGTGGCCTATTAAAAGGGATTTCAAACAATATTATCGAACTTGTGCAGGCAAATGGAAAAACGATTCATTGGAAGAGCTATCATGTAAAAACCATTCATCTACCATAACCAATGAGAGTGATCTCATTGGTTTGTTTAATGCCAGTTTAAATCCTTTACTGGCTAAATGAATGGGAAAATTAAGATTTTTATAAAAATTCATTGACATTATTCTAATTATTCATTAAAGTAAGTATCAACATCTAAATAATATGAAACTGGTAATACTCTTATCCAGAGTGGCGGAGGGACTGGCCCTGTGAAGCCCGGCAACCATCAGATCAGCGTAAACTGATTTGAACGGTGCTAATTCCTGTAGAACAAAGGTATTTGTTCTCACAGATGAGAGTGGTGGGTTTTTAACCGACACTCTTCATCGTGAAGAGTGTCTTTTTATTTAGAGAAAAACGAGAACACGTAAAAGGAGCGATATGTATGCATATTCATACGAAACTAGTGCAAGCCGGAATTCGAAAAGACCCTTCTACTGGGTCACTGACAACCCCGATTTATCAAGCATCAACCTTTCAACATCCTCGCCTAGGAGAAAGCACGGGATACGACTATTCACGAACGGCTAACCCAACTCGCACAGCGCTTGAAGAAGCCATTGCCGTGTTAGAGGAAGGAGAAGTAGGGCTCGCTTTTTCATCAGGAATGGCTGCGATTACGTCACTTCTTTATTTATTTAAAAATGGTGATCACCTTGTGGTTTCAGAAGACTTATACGGCGGAACATATCGCGTATTAAGCGACATTGTTTCGGAGCATGGCATTACCGTTACATATGTGAATACGGCTCATGCTGAAGAGATTGAAGGAGCGGTGCAACCGAACACGAAAGCGTTGTTCATTGAGACGCCGACAAATCCTCTTACGCACGTAACAGATTTAGAGAAAGCGATTGATATTGCAAAGAAATATGATTTATGGACGATTGTAGATAATACGTTCATGTCTCCTTATTTTCAGCGCCCACTCGCATTAGGTGCAGATCTTGTTGTGCATAGTGCAAGCAAATATATTGGTGGTCATAATGACGTGATTGGTGGATTGGTCGTTGCGAGATCGAAGGAATTAGGGGAGAACGTACGATTTTATCAAAATGCAGTAGGAGCTATTTTAGGACCACAGGATTGTTGGCTCTTAATCCGTGGGTTAAAAACATTAGGTCTACGCATGGAACGACATCAAGAAAATGCGCTCAAAATTGCTCAGTGGCTCACAGAGTGCGAGCAGGTCGAAACAGTTTACTATCCGGGACTAGCGGATCACCCTGGTCATGACATTATGAAGCGTCAGGCAACAGGATTCGGTGGCATGATTTCTTTCACCGTAAAGGAAGAGGAACTCGTCCCGTTTCTACTGGAGCATTTAAAAGTCATTACGTTTGCTGAAAGTCTTGGTGGAGTAGAAAGCTTAATTACGTTTCCAGCTCGTCAAACGCACGCCGATATTCCAGAAGAGATCCGTAATAGCATCGGTGTAACCAATTCGTTACTACGACTATCGGTTGGAATTGAACATGTTGATGATTTAATTGAAGATCTAAAGGAGGTATTCCATGAGTTTGCAAAAACAGCCGTCAACCATTGAGTTTGGAACAAAATTGATTCATGCGAAAACAGGAATTGGAGAACATTACGGTGCAGTAAGCGTCCCAATTTACCAAGTTTCTACCTTTAATCAAGAAGCATCAGACAACGATGGGAAATACGATTATTCTCGTTCAGGAAATCCGACTCGTGAAGCGCTTGAAAATACGATTGCACAACTAGAAAATGGCTATGCAGGCTTTGCTTTTTCATCAGGGATGGCCGCTATTTCTTCCGTCTTGTGTCTGTTTAAATCTGGAGATGAGATTGTCGTCTCGGATGATACATACGGGGGGACCTACCGTGTATTAACACAGCTTTTTAATCGTTTTGGTATTAAAGCTGTATTTGCGGATACGACTAATGTAGCAGCTGTTAAGGAAGCCATTACCCCGCAGACAAAAGCCATTTACCTCGAAACACCGTCAAATCCATTTCTCAGCGTAACGGATATTAAAGAAGTAGCCACTGTCGCAGGGGAACAGGAGATTTTAACGATTGTGGATAATACGTTCTTAACGCCCTACCTACAGCAACCACTAGAGCTCGGAGCAGATATTGTCATTCATAGCGCCACAAAATATATTAGCGGTCATAGCGACGTAGTAGGAGGCCTAGTTGTAACAGCAACAGAGCCTTTGGCAAATGAAATTAAATTTATTCAAAATGCATTCGGAGCGATATTAGGACCTCAAGACTGTTGGCTTTTATTAAGAGGGTTAAAAACGCTAAAAGTGCGTCTAGAGCAACAGCAGAAAACCGCTCATCAGCTTGCACAGTGGCTACAAGAGCATGAAGAGGTGGAAGAAACCTTTTATCCAGGCTTAACATCTCATCCTGACTACGAGTTATCCAAACAGCAAACAAGCGGAGCAGGGGGAATGATTTCGTTTAAGCTTAAAACTCCAGAGCATGCGAAGCAATTTTTACAAGACGTTCAGTTTGCTTCTGTCGGAGTTAGTTTAGGTGGGGTGGAAACGATTTTAACGCAGCCAGCGACGATGTCTCATGCAAGCATACCAGAGGCGAAGCGTCTTGAGCGTGGCATTACCGAATCACTCATCCGTATTTCAGTGGGACTTGAGGAATTTACAGATTTGAAGCAGGACTTTGAACAAGCGCTAGAAAAACATCCCCAAACGGCAAAATGATAAAAAGGAAGCAACGGATGCGTTGCTTCCTTTTTAACGATGTAACAGTTCTTCATATAGTGTGTGATGAAGGCGAATTAACGCTAACTGATCTCCCTCTGGAAGGGAAGATTCTAAAATGCGTGTGAGAGCAAAATGGTACTTCATGTGTAGAGGCTTTCGTACACGAGGGTGTGTCATTTCATCCCCTAATTCTTTTTGAATGGCCTCTTTTAGAGTAAACTCAGCTGTTTCAAGTGTAGGAAGAGCGCGGCTACTCCAAAGCGTGCGGTAAGCTGATAGTAGTTGTTCGTAGTTCATTTCCTTCTCCTTCTAGGTTACGGCCTGTCTAAGAAGGTGGAAAACCTTCTCACGTGATCTAGTACATTTTCTCATGAGAAGGTAGTCGTCGTCCATTAGGAATAGTGAAACCAAGCGCGCACAGCAGCACTTATTTTGAGTGTTTGTGGTTGAATAGGAGTAGAAGAAGCGGCAAATCCTTTATAGGAAGCTTGAAAATCCTGCGTATACTGAGAGGATTCTTCAATGATTTTAAATGGAATTCGCTGAAGAGGAACCTGCATCGTCTGTGCCAAGGTAGCTGCTTTTTCCTGGGCGTTTAATAATGCATCCGTTAAGGCTTGCTGGTAGTATTGCTCAGGTTTTTTAACGCTGAATTGAATGTCCTGAGCTAAATTTGCGCCGCCTGTAAGTGCTGTATCATAGACCTGCCCAGCTTGTTTCACATCGCTAACCGTAATTTCAAATAAATGAAGAACTTCATAGCCAATTAGCGTCGAGTGTCCATCGTGGTAATCATAACGTGGATGAACCGAAAAGGATTTCGTTTCAATTTGGCCATTTTGAATGCCAATTTGATGAAGAGCTTGAATCATATCGTTCGATAATTGAGCATTTTTTTTCAGCGCTTCTTGAACAGTTAATTCTTCCGTGCGAACTCCAATCGTTAACGAAATTTGATCTGGCATGACTTCAATCTCTGATTTTCCGTTTACCGTGAGCGCATTGAGATGATCGTGCTCAAGATAATGATCCTGATGGTAGAGCCCATTCATACAATAAACCTCCGTTCGAAATAATCGTATCCCTCATATATATGTTTCAGTTACCGTTCTTAAAACGAAAAAAGAGTAGAGAATGACTCTCTACTCTAAAAATCATTACATAGCTTTGAGTTCTCTTTCTAACGTCGTTTCCATTTCGTCAAACGTGTCTTGTACGTCGGCAGAAGGTTTTTTGGTGAACAAGCTAACTACAATGACAGCGAGGAGGCTTAAGAAGAATCCAGGAATCATTTCATATAGTTTTGGACTTAATCCTGCATTCACCCATATGAGGACGGTCGCAGCGCCAACAATCATTCCTGATAGCGCTCCCCACTTCGTCATACGTTTCCAAAAGAGACTTAGCAAGACAGCGGGTCCAAATGCAGATCCAAATCCAGCCCATGCGTAGCCAACTAAATCTAAAATCGTTTTGCTCGGAGTGAGGGACATTAAAATGCCGATCACAGCGACTACTAAAACAGATAGGCGTCCAAAAAATACAAGTTCTTTATCTGTAGCTTGTCGTCTAAAGAACGTTTTGTAAATATCCTCAGTCAGTCCACTTGAGGTTACGAGTAACTGCGAAGAAATGGTACTCATGATCGCTGCTAAAATAGCAGATAAGAGGAAACCTGTAATTAATGGATGGAATAAAATATGTGAAAACTCAATAAAAATCGTCTCTGGATCTTTTAGTGACATCCCGTTCTGCTTGTAATACGAAATGCCGACAAGCCCGGTTAACATAGCTCCAACGATGGAAACCGCCATCCAACCGATTCCGATACGCCTCGCAGAGCGAATTTCTTTAATGGACGTAATGGCCATAAAGCGCACGATAATGTGAGGCTGACCAAAATACCCAAGTCCCCATGCTAACAGAGAAACAATGCCGATTACGGTCGTGCCTTCAAAGAAGTTTAGCAGCGCTGGGTTGACATCTTTAATGATAGTAAAAGAGGTCTTAACCCCACCAACATCCGTAAACGCGACGATTGGTACAAGGACAAGGGCGACGAACATAATAACTCCTTGCACAAAATCTGTTAAGCTGACGGCTAAAAACCCCCCAAACAAGGTGTAAGCAATAACGACACCGGCCGTTAGTATCATGCCCCATTTATAATCAAGCCCAAAGGAGGACTGAAACAGTCGCCCACCTGATACAAGTCCTGATGAGATATAAAGCGTGAAGAATACGATGATAACAACTGCTGATACAGTACGAAGGATTCGCGAGGTATCATGAAATCGATTTTCGAAATAGTCTGGAATTGTAATCGAGTCATTTGCTACTTCTGTATATGTTCGTAGTCGAGGCGCAATAAGTAAATAATTTAAGTAGGCTCCAATTAGTAACCCAACGGCAATCCACAAACTTGATACACCGTCTTTGAACATGGCGCCTGGTAATCCCATGAGCATCCATCCACTCATATCTGCTGCCCCAGCGGATAATGCTGTAACAGCAGGACCTAATCCGCGTCCCCCGAGCATATAACCTGATACATCGTCTGTGCTTTTTTTATACGCATAAATCCCAATTCCGATCATCCCTAAAAAATAAATGGCTAATGAAATATAAACTCCTATGTCCACCTAATCGCTCCCTTTTTTCTCTTTTTTTAAATTCGAAATAATTTTCAAATTTTTCTGCTTATGGTTATTTAACCTATCAAACAATGAATATCAATTCAACCCAACTAGATGTTCAAAAAGAACAAGCAGGAATTGACAAATGCTATAACCTTGCATATGTAAGCGTTTACTAAAATAAATTAAAGTAAAAATATTTTGAATATTAAAATTATTAATTTCGCCAAATTTTTCTGTTGGTTTTAAATAAAAAGGAGCAGATCACCAGCGTACAAACGGAATAAATTAGGTGTAAGAAAATTGTGTGCGGTTTCATTATGTGGTATATTAGAGGGTGCTTTCACAAAAATTAGACCCTCTCAAACACCCTCATATGACATCTTTTAAGCATGAAAAGTGAAAGGAGAAAATCATGACTATCCAGAAACATCCGGATTATTCCAAAGAAACGGAGCGTCTTTCCTACACAAAAGGATACATGCAGGCCATTATCCAACTAGCAGAACTCAACCAAGGACAGCACAAAACTAATTTAAAAGAAGCAATGGAAGGCATTGGAGACTCTGACAGCAGCTTGAACTACACGAGCTTACTTGCGACGAGCAACTTTTTGAACATTGCTGAAGGAGAGCTGAAGCATTTAAAAGAAGTACTTCCAAGACCTTATTTTGCGCGCATTAATTTCAAAGCAGCCGATAAGCAGGAGGAAGAGATTCTTTATATTGGAAAGATTTCGCTTCATGAGCCTGAAACGCAAGAGCCGATCGTCATTGATTGGCGGTCACCGATTGCCAATGTTTACTACGATGGTCGTATTGGGGATGTATCGTATGAGGCTTACGGAGAAGAGTACGAAGGAAACTTATCGAAGAAGCGCCAATATAAAATCGAAGACGGAAAGCTGCTGGATTTTCGTGATGTGGACTTAACGACAACAGATGAACTGTTACAGGAATCATTAGCAGGAAAAGCTGATCACCGTTTGACAGAGATCGTGTCGACGATTCAAGCGGAACAGAACCAAATTATTCGTGCTGACTTGAACCGTCCGATTATCGTGCAGGGCGCTGCGGGAAGCGGAAAAACGACTATTGCGTTGCATCGTATTTCCTATTTCTTGTATCACTACGCCGATTCGTTCCGACCAGAAGAATTAATGATTATTGCTCCGAACCGAATGTTTATTGATTACATAGGGGACGTACTTCCAGAGCTTGGAGTAAACCGTATTCGCCAAACGACGTATATTGATTATATGCAAGAAGCCATTGGCGAAAAAATGAAGGTTCGTTCTCCACAGGCGAAGTTGATTAAGCTAGTGAACGGTGAATGGGAAGATCCGACCTTTGAAAAATGGGTATCCGGTTTTAAAGGGAGCTTAAAATATAAGAAGTTGCTGGACCGTTACATTAGCAGAATACGCTTAGAGCTTTGTCCGAAAGACGATTTTATGCTTGAAAAATACCGTCTTGTGAACGGGACAAAGCTAAAGCGTTTGTATTTAACGGATTATAATTATCTATCCTTCCAAAAACGCAATGATAAAATTAAGGAAGTATTAAAATCTCACTTACGTCAAAAAAAGAAGATGATTTTAGACAATATCCAAAAAAAATACGATACGATGCTTGAGCAAGCACTATTTCATGTTCAGAACAAAGAAAAGCGAAAACAGCGAGTTGTCGATGTGATGGAATGGAAGGAAGAGCGATTTAATACGCTTCAAAAAGAAGCAAAGACTGCTGTTTCGCGTTATATGAAGCCACTCACGCCGAAGAAAATGTTGACCTATTACAAAGAACTGTTCAATGATGCCAATCTGTTTGCAGAGGTAAGTGAAGACATTTTGTCAACGCAGCAGTCGGAACGATTTAGGCTATATCAGCAGGATCTTCTAGCAGGAAAAGAATTTGAAGTCGAGGATCTAGCGCCTCTTTTCTATATTAAGCATAAAATTAACGGCATACCAAAGGAAAAACGTGCTCGAAATGTGGTAATTGACGAAGCGCAAGATTATAGCCACTTTCAACTTTACGCTCTAAAAGCGGGACTTGAAACAGACATGTTTACTGTCGTGGGTGATTTAGCACAAGGAATTCATTCCTATAGAGGATTAAAAAGCTGGAAGACGGTTACTGAAAAAATTCTTCCGCGGTCTAATTTTATGACCCTTAAAAAAAGCTATCGAACAACCATTGAAATTATGGATTTGGCAAATGCGACATTGCAACTTTTAAAACAGGATTTCCCAACGGTTGAGCCTGTCGTTCGGCATGGACAAAAGCCGTCATTTCAATCATTTGAAGGGGAGGAAGAGTTTGCTGCTTCTGTTTTAAAAAGCGTAGAAGAAAGCAGAGAAAAGGGCTGTGATTTGATCGCGGTGATTGGAAAGAATGACCGCGAGTGTGCCGTGATTTATGAGCTTATGAAAAAGCATAGCACAGAACCTGTACAGCTCCTTTTAGAGCATGAACCGATGAACAAAGGACACCTTTTGATCATGCCATCATATGTTTCAAAGGGATTAGAGTTTGATTCGGTTATTATCGCCTGCTACAACGATTTGTATGAACAAACTGAATTAGATGTGAAGCTTTTATATGTCGCGATGACACGGGCCATGCATGAGCTACATTTAATCAGCCCCGATCGTGAGAAGTTGTTGTTGCATCAATTAAAAGAAGGTATTCTTCGCCCATGAACGAATGCAGGAGGTTTTCCTGCGTTCGTTTTTTTACACTTATAAAATAGTGCTTGTTATTTCATTGTTTATTTGGAATAATTTACTTTTGTAAAAGACGAAATCAAAACAGTGTGAGGAATATTGAATGAAACAATTTTGGGATTTTGGTATGGAGCAAGCCAAATCGTGTATCTTTCCTGTCGTCATCTTTTTATCATTGGCCATTACAAAAGTCATCCACTTGTCTCTTATCGCTCGGTATGACCTTATTTTAATCATCTGCCTTGTTACACAGGTGCTGATGGTCGTAACGAAGCGAGAGACGTGGGATGAAGTCAAGGTTATTTGCGTCTTTCATCTCATTGGATTGGCGCTTGAACTGTACAAAACACACATGGGATCATGGGCATATCCTGAAGAAGCGTGGACAAAAATTTCCGGTGTTCCTTTATATAGCGGCTTTATGTATGCGAGCGTGGCGAGTTACATGTGCCAAGCGTGGCGAAGGTTTGATATAACGCTTGGGAATTGGCCATCTACGTGGGTTGTCTGTGCATTGAGCGCAGGGATTTATTTTAACTTCTATACGGATCACTTTATTTACGATTTTCGCTGGGTATTAAAAGTAGCAACGTTAATCATTTTTCATCGAACGGTTGTGTATTTTACGGTTAATGACCGAACATATAAGATGCCCGTTGCGCTTTCATTTGTCTTAATTGGTTTCTTTATTTGGGTAGCGGAAAACATTGCGACCTTTTTTAGCGCCTGGCAATATCCAAATCAAGAGCAAGGTTGGCACCTCGTTGGGATCGGGAAGATGAGTTCTTGGCTCCTTCTGGTCATTGTAAGCTTCATGATTGTGGCGACACTAAAGCATGTAAAGGGAAAAATGAAACAAGCACCGAAGCTCAAAACAGAAAAAACCTCCTTTTAAAGGGAGGTTTTTTCTGTTCGTGATTAATTATTTGTCGGGAATGAACGTTGGAAGAATTCTGAGATTTCTTTTCCTAAACCAGATACAGGGTTGCCTTTTTCAAGCTGTTTTCCGTAACCTTGCATACGGTCAAACACATCAGGATTAGTTGAAACAAACACATCATTGATGCTGTTGTCTGATTTACGCACTTCTTTGGCAATTTTCTTTTTCACTTCTTTTGTACGATCTTCGTTTACATTGTCTTCTAAAATAGCTGCTACGTATGCATTATGATTGGTTGTAATCACGTTTGCATCTTTAACATCTTTTAATTTTGTAATACGATTTGCTGCCTCATCTGCAACGTCCATGCGATCAGCACGGTTGTTGTTATCATCATTGATATTTGCGTCGTTGTCGACATTACCACTCATATCATTGTCATTATTTTTGTAGCTGACGTTACGCGTGCCGTTATCGTTCATTCCATCGTCTTGACCTTCATTTTTAGATGAACATCCAGTAATTAATGATACAGCTAATGCTCCATATAAAGTTGCTGTTAGTAGCTTTTTCATGTAAACCACACTCCTTTTTATTTTTATAATGCGTTTTATCGTTTGTTTTATTCAAAAACAGCGTGAGTTTTTTGAACCCATTTATAGGAAGGTCAAAAAAGGAATGAAAAATTTTCTTTTTGTATAGAAGGATTGCGCTACTAGCGTAAACATTCTATAATAAGAACAAATGTTCTGTTTGTGGAGGAGCGTATATGAACAATGAAATGAATTTACCAAAACGCATCATTATGTGCATTGATGCACGGAGCTTTTTTGCAACCGTCACGTGTTTGATGAATGATTTGGATCCTCGTCTGACAAAGCTAGCGGTAGTGTCGAATAAAGAGGAGCGGGGCTCTGTCGTTTTATCCGCCACCCCCTTGCTGAAAAAAGTTCACGGCATCCAAACGGGAAGAAGACTATTTGAAATTCCGCACGAGAAAAATATTCATGTTATGAATCCCTCAATGTCAACGTATATACGCGTGTCTAATCACATTACCTCGATTTTACTAAGGTACGTATCTCCTGAAGATTTACATACATATTCAATAGATGAAGCGTTCATTGACTGCACGGCTTCTTTGCATTTATTTGCAAAAGACGCCACTCAATTAGCGTTCATTATTCAGCGAGCGGTGTTCGCTGAGACAGGTGTTGATGTGACCTTTGGAATTGGTCCAAATCCACTTATGGCAAAGCTTGCATTGGATTTTGAAGGGAAAAAGGCACTCAGTGGTATCGCGTCTTGGGATTATGGTGATCTGCCTCAAAAACTATGGCCGATGCGCTCACTGAAAAAAATGTGGGGGATTGGAGAGAGAACGGAGGTAAAGCTTAAGCGCCTTGGCGTCTATACAATTGGAGCCATTGCAGTGTACCCGTTGGCATCGCTTATTCAGCACTTTGGCAAAGAAAAGGGCAGAATGCTTCATGAACATGCAAATGGAATTGATTTTAGTCGAATTAGTGAAACATATCGAGCTGTTCAACCGTCTATTCATAAAAGCCAAATTCTACCTCATGCCTATCAAAGGGTAGAGGACTTGAAAATTTTATTGTTAGAGCAAATTGAAGAGCTTTGCTTTAGGCTTCGAAAACAGCGGAAATGTGTTCGTACCATTCATCTCACGGTTGTGTATCAGCATACATATTCAGAAAAAGGATTTTCCAAGCAACAAACGCTTTCTTTTGATACAAACTTGACGCTTGAAGTGTACGAAGGATTTTTAACGTTGTTTAATCGTTACTATAAGGGAGGACCTGTTAAAAAGTTAGGGACGGCCTTAACTCAGCTAGTAGACGATGATGAAAGACAAATGCATTTATTTTGTGATGAAGGAAAGAGAGAAAATCAAATCAAGCTCGCGCATGCGATGGATGACATTCGGGGGCGCTTCGGAAAAAATAGTTTATTATGGGCCGTAAGCTATATGCCTCATGCTACAGGACGATCTCGAAATGAAAAAATAAGCGGCCACCAATCTTAGTACACATAACGAAACAGTAAGGGGAACGAATAATGAAAAAATGGCAACCTTTTGCATCCATACCAGAACAGTTTCAAGGCATTCGCTCATTAGTTAGTGCACAGTCCAAAATCATAAAGCCCGTGCTAGAACAAGATCAGGAAGACCGGATGAATTATTTATTGAAGACTGCTCTACATAACGATCAGCTTGTATACTTAACATATTATCACGACGGAGAATTACGAACGGAGATGGGGAGAATTAAAAAGGTCATGTTGTATGGGACAACATTACAATTTGTGGATACGTTTAACGAACAACATGAACGACTGCTCACAGACGTCGTGGATGTACAATTAATTTAAGGGAAAAGCAAGAAGGCTTTCCCTTAAATAGAATAGTCGTCGTAATCGTAGCGAAATCCGTCTTGCTTTGCGCTCGTAACAGAAGAGGACATTTTCTTTAACACTTCCTGATATTGTGTAATTTCCTGATAATCCGTTGTTTGGGCAGCGGCAACTTTTAATGCTTGCTCAATAATGGCTTGATCATTTGAAGTAATGTTCATCGTCATCCTCCTTTTTTCGATAGTATTCCAAGATCGATCTCAATTATGAGTGAAACGGTCGATCATCAGTGTGGGTGCCCATAGTAGGACTTTTTCTTTTTTTATGGAAAAAGGTTTTCATTTTCAAAAATATGTGATACTTTAGGGGAGCAATAACGAATTTTATTACGAAACACCATTCTACTAGGGGAGTCTAATAGTGCTTAGACTGAGAGAAGAACGCCCAAAGTTCTTTGACCCTCCGAACCTGATCTGGGTCATACCAGCGTAGGGAAGTAGAGAGTGCAGGCTTTTCTGTGCTTTTTACATAACCAGTCAGGTTCCATGATTTCATGGAACCTTTTTTATTTCGCTGGCTGACCTCCATTTACTAAAAGGAGGAAGCTATTTATGAGTACGCCTGACGTATTTGAGTGGAGTAAGTCATTTTCCAACAGTAAAAAAGTTTATGTTGAAGGGTCATCCCCGACGATTCGGGTGCCGATGCGAGAGATTAAGCTCAGCCCAACTGTAACAACAGAAGGAGAGGTTTCAAATGATCCACTGCGCGTCTATGACACAAGCGGTGCTTATACGGATCCGAATCACAGTATCAATGTGAAGAAGGGACTACCGCCTCTTCGCGAGACGTGGATCACCGAACGGCAGGATACAGAAGCGTATGAAGGTCGTGAAGTAAAACCAGAAGATAATGGATTTAGTAAACGTAGCCATCCTCTTCCTTCTTATGGACGTAAGCCGAAAAAAGCGCTGCAAGGACAAAACGTTACACAAATGCATTATGCCAAAAAAGGGATTGTCACACCTGAAATGGAGTTCGTTGCTATTCGAGAGAATTTGTCTGCTGAATTTGTTCGAGAAGAAATTGCAATGGGTCGCGCCATTTTGCCAGCGAACATTAATCATCCAGAAAGCGAGCCGATGATTATTGGACGAAATTTTCACGTAAAGATTAATGCGAACATTGGAAACTCGGCTGTGACTTCCTCGATTGAAGAAGAGGTAGAGAAAATGGTATGGGCAACGCATTGGGGAGCTGATACGCTCATGGATCTGTCGACGGGGAAGGATATCCATACAACGAGAGAATGGATTATTCGCAACTGCCCCGTTCCGGTTGGAACCGTGCCTATCTATCAAGCGCTTGAAAAAGTAAACGGCATTGCAGAAAATCTAACATGGGAAATTTTTCGCGATACCCTTATTGAACAAGCTGAACAGGGAGTCGACTATTTCACCATTCATGCTGGCGTGTTGCTACGGTACATCCCTCTCACTGTTAAGCGTCTAACGGGAATCGTCTCTCGAGGTGGCTCTATTATGGCACAGTGGTGCTTGGGACATCATGAGGAAAGTTTTCTTTATACACACTTCGAAGAGATTTGCGAGATCCTAAAAGCGTACGATATTTCCATTTCACTTGGAGATGGGCTGCGCCCCGGCTCAATTGCAGATGCGAATGATGAAGCCCAGTTTGCTGAATTAGAAACGCTCGGTGAGCTAACAACGATTGCTTGGAAACATGATGTACAGGTCATGATAGAAGGGCCAGGGCACGTTCCGATGCATAAGATTAAAGAGAACATGGAGAAGCAGCTAGACATTTGTCGGGAAGCCCCATTTTATACGCTTGGACCGCTTACAACTGATATTGCTCCCGGATATGATCATATTACATCAGCTATCGGTGCTGCGATGATTGGCTGGTTCGGTACAGCCATGCTTTGCTATGTAACTCCGAAAGAGCATTTAGGTCTTCCAAATAAAAATGATGTTCGAGAGGGCGTTATTACGTATAAAATCGCGGCCCACGCGGCGGATTTAGCGAAAGGCCATCCAGGAGCACAGTTGCGTGATGATGCGCTGTCTAAAGCACGCTTTGAGTTTCGTTGGCACGATCAGTTTAATTTATCGCTTGATCCGGACCGAGCAAGAAGCTATCATGACGAAACGCTTCCGGCAGAGGGAGCCAAAGTCGCGCATTTTTGCTCTATGTGTGGACCAAAGTTTTGCTCGATGCGGATTTCACATGATTTGCGAAAGAAAGTACAAGAAGAAAAAAGTGAAGATATAGCAGAAGGGTTGAAGCAAAAAGCGGAGGAGTTTGTCGCCAATGGATCAACAATTTATCGATAAAACGATGTCTGTACAAATTCAGCTGCATCAACAGCAAATTCTTCGCCTAAAAAAGGAGGTGATGGAACTACATCATCAGATTGCTAGTATTCAAGCAAATTGTCAGCACGTCTTTCTAGAAACCGATTGTACAAGAAAGTGTTTAAAGTGTGACTATACAGAGTCACTTCATTATTAAAAAAAGTTGGATTGTCCATCCATAGATCGATTTACCAAGAGAGAGCTAATCCGTTAGCTCTCTCTTTTTTGCACATCTTCTTAAGAAGGAGTTTTCGATATAAAAGAAGAACTATAGGTTAAAAAAAGCTATTTAGAAAACAGGGAGAGCTTAAATTCTTTTCTTTTTCCGTAAATCTCTATATAATGCGATCATATTATTTATCCTTTAAAAGTTAGATTGATGTAAATACGGAGTTGGTATGAAATGCAGAAGAGTTTAGATGATTTTATTTATAAAGTTGAACATAAATTACTTCCTTCATTGGATATGAAGAGTCCTCATCCTTACGATCCGATTCAGGTCATTTCCGTTGCGAAAGGATGGAAGTGCCTAGGTGTCGGAAACTATGCGGCCGTGTTCATGAACAATCAGTATCCGGATTGGGTCGTAAAAGTATACGCTAGGGAAGAAGAAGCAGCGGAGTTAGAAGCAGATGTGTACAAGCAAATTGGTCCTCATCCTGCCTACTCAGAGCTTATTTATCAGAGTAAGCACTATCTCATTTTAAAGAGACTAAGAGGAATTACGCTGTATGATGCGCTGCACCGAGCCGTTCGAATTCCGAAGCAAGTGATTGAAGACGTAGAGGAAGCGCTCCAGTATGCAAGGAAAAAGGGCTTAACGCCTTGTGATGTACACGGTAAAAACGTCATGATGGAAAATGGCAGAGGATATGTAGTAGACGTCTCTGATTTTTACCTAGAAAAGGAAGATCGGAAATGGAGAGATTTATCTAAGGCTTATTACAAGCTGTATGTTCCGACGCTCCTCAAGCTTCCAATCCCCATTCCTCATTTTGTTTTGAATCTATCAAGATACGGGTACCGCATCTATCGCAAATGGAAAAAATAACGCTCAATCACCAATGTGGCTGATTGGGCGCTTTGTTTGGAATGAATGATTCTTAAGTCAATATATTTAATTAAGATATCTTGAATTTGTGACATTTATTTGACCAACCGAAATCTGTACTAGCCAAAAAGGCTTGAGAACACGTATTATGGAAGTAACGTATTCTAATAAATTGTCAATTTGAAAAATGAGGTGAACGCATGGCTAAATCGAATAAAAAATCAAACAATCGGCCAAAGCAAACGACAAATGTGAAAACGCCATCGCCAAATACTAAAAAAGGGTCCAAGCAGTCTGATACGTCTTCAACAACCAAAATGATGTTTTGGACGATCGGGATCATTGCCGCGTGTGTACTGATTTTTATCCTGGTTTACAATGGTATGCAAAATAATAATGGTAAGAACGAAGCAACTCCTCAAAAAGCGAACTTCAATTATAGCAATCAACCTTTTGAGGGGAAAGAAACGGCTCCTGTTAGCATTGTAGAGTTCGGCGATTATAAATGCCCAATTTGTAAGCAGGTAAATAGCCAGATTGTGCCAAAGATCAAAAAAGATTTGGTTGATACGGGTAAAGCAAAGCTTTATTTCATGAACTACGCGTTTATTCGCGAAGATTCTGAAACAGCAGCGAAGTTCGCGGAGGGTGTGTACCAAGAGTTAGGAAACGAAAAGTTCTGGAAGTTTCATAACCTTCTATATGAAAAGCAACCTGAAGATACGGCATATGAACAAAAAGAGTTCTTCAGTGATTCCTTTTTAGCGAAAACGTTAGCTACAATCGCAACACCTGACGAAGTAAAAAAAGTTCAAGAAGCAGCGAAAAGTGAGAAAGTAAAAAATGCCTTTGACGAAGACATGGCCTATGTCCAAAAGCTTGGTATTCAAGGAACACCAACTTTCTTTGTGAACGGAAAACCTGTATCTGATTTGAATGATTTGAACAAAATGGTTGAAGATGCGGCAAAGGAGAAAAAATAAGCGATGAATAAGTCATTAGCGTTAGCGTGGCTTACGGCTCTTATTGCCATGCTAGGGAGCTTATTTTTTAGCGAGGTTCGCCACTTTATCCCTTGTACCCTGTGCTGGTATCAGCGAATTCTTATGTACCCACTTGCGTTTATTTTAGGGATTGCCTTTTATAAAAATGATACGCATATTTACCGATATGTCCTGCCCTTATCTGGAATTGGGATTGTGTTATCGAGCTATCATTATGCGTTGCAGAAAATCCCTGCTATGCAGCACGTTCAGATGTGTCAGAGCGGCGTACCGTGTACGGGTGAATACATTAACTGGCTCGGATTTATCACAATTCCGTTCCTAGCTCTTATAGCGTTTGTTATCATCACCATCTGCATGGTGATTCTACGTAAGAAAGCATAAAAAAGCGATGAGTTTTCATCGCTTTTTTATTTTGGAAAGCATGAAATAAGGGGAACATGGAAAAATAAAAAGATTAAAAATTCAGGCTGACAATTTGCTGATTTCTGTTATAGTTAGTAAGGAAGAATGATCGTTATTGATCAGGATACATAAGAAAGTAGGGTATATGATGACAACTTCTAATGGAAACTATCGCACCGAGAGAGACTTTTTAGGAGAAAAAGAAATTCCGTCTGATGTATATTATGGCGTTCAGACGCTACGTGCCGTAGAAAATTTTCCGATTACCGGCTATAAAATTCATGAAGAAATGATTAAAGCACTGGCTATTGTAAAAAAAGCAGCAGCGCTTGCAAATATGGACGTTACGCGCTTATACGATGGGCTCGGAAAGGCTATTGTTCAAGCAGCAGAAGAGATTATTGATGGGAAGTGGCACGATTACTTTATCGTTGATCCGATTCAAGGCGGAGCAGGAACTTCGATGAATATGAATGCGAATGAAGTCATTGCCAACCGAGCATTAGAAATACTGGGTTACAGCAAAGGTGATTACAGCAAGCTCAGCCCAAATAGCCACGTGAACATGTCACAGTCGACAAATGACGTGTTTCCAACGGCAATTCATCTTTCAACGTTGAGTTTGCTAGAAAAGCTTCTTGTGACGATGAAAACGATGCACGGCGTGTTTAAAGAAAAAGCAAAGCAGTTTGACCACGTGATTAAAATGGGACGTACGCACTTACAAGATGCTGTACCAATCCGTCTTGGCCAGGAATTTGAGGCATACAGCCGTGTACTAGAGCGTGATATGAAACGTATTTCGAATACACGCGATCATTTGTATGAAGTGAATATGGGCGCAACGGCCGTTGGAACAGGATTGAACGCAGATCCTCGCTATATTGAAAATGTTGTGAAGCATTTGGCAACGATTAGTGGATTCCCGCTTGTTGGAGCGGAGCACTTAGTTGATGCCACGCAAAACACAGACGCTTATACAGAAGTGTCAGCTGCGTTAAAAGTATGCATGATGAACATGTCTAAGATTGCCAATGACCTTCGTCTAATGGCGTCAGGCCCACGTGCAGGATTAGGTGAAATTAGTCTGCCGGCTCGTCAACCAGGATCATCGATTATGCCAGGAAAAGTAAATCCGGTTATGCCAGAGCTTATTAACCAAGTGGCTTTCCAAGTAATCGGAAACGACCATACGATTTGTCTAGCTTCTGAAGCGGGGCAGCTTGAGCTGAACGTGATGGAGCCTGTCCTTGTATTTAACCTTTTACAATCTATTAGTATTATGAACAATGCATTTGGCGTGTTTACGCATCATTGTTTAGCTGGAATTGAAGCGAATGAACAGCGCTTGAAAGAATATGTAGAAAAAAGCGTGGGAATCATTACAGCTGTGAATCCGCACTTAGGATATGAAGTAGTATCCCGCATTGCGCGTGAAGCGATCTTAAAAGGAAAATCAGTCCGTGAGCTATGTTTACAGTATGATGTGTTAACAGAAGAAGAGCTGGACTTAATTTTAAATCCGTATGAAATGACGAACCCAGGAATTGCGGGGAGCTCATTGTTTGATCGTCAATAAGTGAAAAAAGCATGAAGACTCGATGTCTTCATGCTTTTTTTATTTAGTTGTTAATAAAAAGGTAATTTTGGGTAAAATAATAATATAATAGTATTAGGTATATTGACCTAATTATTATTGTTATATATAATTGTATCATAAAATAACATTTTTTAACAATAAAATAACAAAGCGATAAAGGCAAATTCATCGAAAGGTGAAGACGCAAAGCTACAGGGACTAAAGTCGAAAGATTATGTCAGCCAGTTACCGATTTATCTAATGAAGTAGACAAATTGGTATTTGTCTACTTTTTTTATCGCTGCTGAGCATGTTATTCAATAAGACGACAACTAAAACGATCATGCTAGAGTAGGGGAAATTTTTATGAATGTACTATTTTTTATGCTAGGTATTATTTTTGGAGTTGGGATGCTACAAGCCTATATAAGCGTTACACGAGTGAAAAGAAGGCAAATATTTGCACACAAAAATAAAGTGTTTCAGCTCGTGGAAACATCAAAGGACATCATTTATTCGTATCAGATCAAGCCTATTCTTCAACATCAATATACGAGTCCTTCAGTAGAATATTTTTTAGGAGAGGGCGTTCTGCAAAAGCTACACCAAAATTCACAAACGCCGTATGATTTGATTCATCCTGATGATTACGAAATCATGCAAAAAAAGATGAGTGGCACGATTGATTATAGTCGTCCCATTGTCCAGCGCCTAAAAGACATGGATGGAAATTATAAATGGTTTGAAGAATACGCAACGCCTATTTATGAAAAAGGGGAGCTCGTTGCCGTTCAAGGAATTATGAGAAACATTGATGAAAAAATGCGTCTGCAAAAAAAATTAGAATACCGTCTTACTCACGATCCGTTGACAGACGTGTATAACCGAGATTATTTTGAAGAACGAGTAAGTCACTATAACCATCATTGTGACGAGTCATTGGCGATCATTTTATGTGACCTTGATGATCTGAAATACGTGAACGATTATTATGGTCATAAAAAAGGCGATGACCTTATTAAAAAATTCGCCACTCTCCTAAACGATTATTTCAAAGGATACGGAAGCGTCGCACGAATAGGTGGCGATGAATTTGCCATCGTCATTCCGAACGTTGAGTATGTAACGGTGAAGCGTCTATGTGAGAATATCTACGGTGACATCACCTCCCACAATCAAACGTGTGATGGCCTGCCTATTCACATGTCCGTCGGCTACGCTTACAGCCACAGTTCTTTAGGGAAGATGGATAGCTTATTTATTGAAGCGGATCAAAATATGTATCGTGATAAGAATCGGAAGAAAGAGATGGGGTCTGTGTAGGCGGTTAATTACCAATTTAGCAATATAACCAAATAATTTCAGTAATTATAAAATAAGACGAAAGAAGAGCAGCAACTCACTGCCCTTCTTTCGTTTTACTCTTAGTGCGTACTATTAATTACCTAAAAAAATTTTAGCAATAGGATTATTTATATCTGATTTTTGTAGTGATGATGTTGGTAAAACGGCAGCAGTAGGAATTCTGGGAGTGTCTATTTTAGATGTAGTGGATGTGATTGATGTAAACGGAAATGAAGGAGGGATAGATGCAAATCATTCATCGGAAAATATGGCTGCAGAAACGGATAACGAATACATACAAGAAGATAACCCTAATAGTCACAATGTTCATCCCTATGAACGAACGCTTGCAAGTGGAGAAACAATATGGGTAGACGGAGATGGGAATACGAGTGTAGATCTTACTTCGAAAGAAGGCGGCGGGTGGACTCAATACAATCCGGACTATCGTACCTTAGTGGATAAAGGGTAAACAATTACCTGAGTGTCAGAAATACATAGTTCCACAGAAACAAATGCTTTTTTTCATGAAATCCCATCTTATAATAGTTAGACTTACAGAGAACGAAGTAAAAAGTAGTGAGCGAAATGTGCTCACTACTTTTTGTCATTCTAGGCAAAGCTAGTACTAAAAATGTATTTCCGCATATGGCTAATAGCAATGAGTTCGTAAACTTATTGCTACTAATATACCTGGGACATTTTTTATGTACTGCATAACGTCATTGATCTTTGTTTAATCATCCCAGCGCTTACTACTAATCTTCTCAATAATCTCATGAAGCTCATCTGGCTTATGAAACTCAATCGGTGAAGCGCCTTTTTCAAATAGAATGGATTCTGCTTCAATAACGGCTACGTAGCGACCGTTTACTTTGGCAAGGTGGATATTTTCCCCGAAGTCAGCGAGTAGACCTTTAATTTCCGTTTCGCCAAGCTTCATTTTTAACTCGGCTTCAGGCGTATGTTCGACGATATGAGCGGCTGCTTCAATGACCTGGTGCGTGTCTAATCGCTCCTGAAGCTCACGTTTTTCGCTCGTTGCCCACAGCTCCATATCCGATTCAAACTGCTCAAGCTCGGTGCTTTCTGGCTCAAATACTTCTGCGACGTGTTCTCGTACCATGTCCATTACTTGTGTTTTCATAATTTCTGTCATCGGCTCGTTGTAGTCGACAAATTTTAAGAAGTCCTCAAAGTAGCGAGCGTGTGATGACTGATGAATTTTCAGCTCGCCTTCTTCGACAATGCCTTCTTCAGGCATGTAGGGGTATTGAATGGATTTCATATTTTTCGTCGTAATCGCCATCTCGACGTTGCGAATTAAGCTCGATTCATCCGAAATGGATGCGACCTTTGGTTCGAAATCACACTTCATAATGAATACAAAGGGATCATCAAAGTACTTGCGTAGCTTTGCGGAGGCAACTAAAAAAACGCCGCCACGAACTGCACTAGCATCTAAGTATGTACCAACAAATTGCTCAGAAAGCTCTTCGAATTCGTCTTTCGTTTCCGCATAACGCGCTTTATGAAACAAGTTGTAGTTCGGGTTTGAACCGAGGTCATAGCCTTCCTCTACGACAAAATAGCCAATCTTCGTTGGAACTTGTTCGGCCTTTGGATGACGTTCAACTTTTCGCTTTGATATTTTAGAAAGCTCTCCGTCTAAAAAATCCTTCAAGGCACTGTCTTCATAATCCTCTTGGTCTAACGTTTGAAAGTGCTTGTATTGTTTGCTTGTTTGTTCACCTTTTCCTTCTACTTGAATCACATAGAAGGAGAGGAAATTAAATTCAAAATCCATTTTATCACCCGTTTCTTTATATGCGCTTCCTACAGTATAAAAAGTAGAGGAGTTTTCGTCAATTTCACTCCGTTTAAAAATGAAAAATTTTACAAAGTGCGAACATGATTTTGCGAAGTTAAGGCACACTATAAAAAGCATAAAGGAGTGAGCGTATAGTGGATCTCAAACATTCAAAAAATATGGCTGGATTATCAATTGTCAGCAACACTGTTGTAGTGACATTGAAACTTGTCGTTGGTATTATGACTGGCTCTGTTGCGATTGTCTCAGAAGCCATTCATTCATCACTAGACTTGGTTGCTTCGGTCATCGCATTTATTTCTGTTCGCTTATCGAACAATCCACCAGATGAAAAGCATCCGTACGGCCATGGTAAAATTGAAAATATCTCAGGAACCATTGAGACCATTCTTATTATGGTGGCAGGTATTTGGATTATTCAGGAGTCGATCGCAAAACTTAAGCATCCTGAACCGATTGAGCTACCGATGCTCGGAATAGGAGTTATGCTTTTAGGCGCACTAATTAATTTTATTGTCGGAAAGAAAATTCAAAAGGTAGGAGAAGCCACCAATTCTGTCGCAATGAAATCAAACGGTCTTCATCTATTAACAGACGTATATTCGTCACTTGGTGTGGCCGTCAGCTTACTGCTTGTGACGTTAACGGATTGGCTCATTTTAGATCCATTAATCGGGATTGCAATTGCCATTTATATTATTTGGGAAGCAATCGGTCTTGGAAAAGAATCGTTTCTTCCGCTCGTTGATATTCGCTTATCGGATGAGGAAGAAGAGGGGATCAAGAAGATTATTGAGAAGTATGGAAATCAGTTTATTGAATATCATCACTTTCGCACGAGACGATCAGGTGCGGATGAGCACGTAGACTTTCACCTTGTTTTTCCCATTCAAACATCTTTAGACGAGGCTCATCGTGTTTCGCATGCGATTAAAAATGACATTCAAGAACAGTTTCCAAAATCAGAGGTGCTCATTCATTTAGAGCCTGAAACATCGGCCAAAACTTCTGAAGGATACGTAGTCGAATAGAAAAAAGCTGCTCGGAATACTCCGAGCAGCTTTTTCGTTATGCTTGTGTTAATTGTTCTTCTTGTTTTCGAAGCTCAATGCGGCGAATTTTACCGGATTCAGTCTTCGGTAGGGCCTCGACAAACGATACTTTACGCGGATATTTGTAAGGAGCAGTGACCGCTTTTACATGATCCTGTAATTCCTTTACAAGCTCATCGCTTTCCTTTACATCGTCGCGCAGTACGACAAAGGCTTTTACGACATGTCCACGAATTGGATCAGGGCTTGCTACGACCGCACATTCACGAACAGCAGCGTGCTTGATTAGCGCATCCTCAACTTCGAATGGCCCAATCGTATATCCAGAGCTAATGATAATGTCATCACCGCGGCCTTCAAACCAGTAGTAGCCGTCCGCGTCTTTTGATGCTTTGTCACCAGTCAGGTAGTAGTTTCCGCGAAGCGCTGATTGTGTACGTTCAGGCTCTTTGTAGTACGTTTTGAAAAGTGCAGGGAAATCTTTACGTACTGCGATATCACCCACTTCACCAGCTTTCACAGGCTGTCCATCTTCATCAATAATATCAATGAACGCGTCAATGATTGGTTTCCCCATTGATCCAGGACGCATCGTTGTACCATCAAGGGTACCGATGAGAAGCGTATTTTCTGTTTGACCGTATCCATCACGTACTTGAATGTTAAAGTTGCGTTGAAAGACGTCAATCATTTCGCGATTAAGCGGTTCACCGGCAGATACGGCGCTGCGAAGGTGAGACAGATCGAATGAAGCAAGATCATCAAGCTTCGCGATCAGGCGATATTCTGTTGGTGTACAGCATAGAACGTTAATTTGATGGTCTTGTAAAAGCTGCATGTATTGCTTCGCATCAAAGCGTCCGTTATAGACAAATCCAGTTGAGCCAGTACCTAATACAGAAAGGAATGGACTCCAAATCCATTTTTGCCAGCCAGGACCTGCTGTTGCCCATACCGTATCGTTTTCTTTTATGTTTAGCCATTTTGTTGGGGCGATGCGTAAGTGAGCATATGCCCAACCGTGGCTATGAACAACACCTTTTGGATTTCCTGTTGTACCAGATGTATAGGAAAGAAGAGCCATATCATCTTTATGAGTAATCGGCGCTTCAAATGTCACAGAATGCTGGTCAAGAATCGGTTCTAGACGATCCCATCCCGCTACGTCTTCCCCAAATGTTAGCTTATGCTGTACTGATGGAGTCGGCTCTTTAATAAGGTCTACTTCCTCACAGTAATCATAATAGCTAATGACTGCTTTCGCTTCTGATTGATTTAAGCGGTAGGCGATATCTTTGGCACGCAGCATTTGCGAACCTGGGATAATGACTAACCCTGATTTAAAGGCAGCCAAATAGATCACGTACGATTGAACTAATCGAGGGACAATGACCATCATGCGATCCCCTTTTTTTAGCCCGAGCGCTTTTAATCCGTTTGCTAATTTATTTGCACGATCAATTAGCTCGCGGTAAGTTACTTCTTCGTGATTTCCTTCGTCATCATGCCACTTTAAGGCAATTTTGTCCGAATAGTGTTTCTCTATTTCTTGTGTTAAATTGTATTGCTCTGGGGCAATTAAATCTGTTAACTTCATCGTATTTCCTCCTCAAATTTACGCTGAATTATCTTTTACAAACCGATGAATACGGCTCATCTGAATTCAGTCGTTCATCCTAACCCCACTGTATGACGCTTTCTCTTTTGTTAAAAATCCCACGTAGCTTATCTTACTTCTCTTCTATTATATAACTAAACATTATTACCTGCTACTAATATGTGTTATAAATTATTTTTAATTTTCTATCAATTTCTAATGAAAATAATTTTTATGCAAAAAAGTTTTAAAAACATGTCTAACTTTCTGAAAGTGGGGAAATACACTATCAATAAACCATTTAGAATGAAAAGGGAGAGAATAAAAATGATGGTACTGGACGGATATGAACAAGTGGAGAAGGAACCGTTAGCAGCGATCGACGCTAAGCAGTTAAATATGGAGGCCATGATGTCTGACCTGACAAACCTAGCGCTTTCTGATTTAAAAAATGAGTATGCAAACCATATCGCTTGCTGTGAGCAACGTATTGCACAGACAAAGGAAATGGCAAAGAACGTCTTCTCACCGAGCATCTGCAATCCGCTTATTGAAGAAGCCGAATTTCAAATTAAAAAGTTCCGAAAAAAGATGGCGCTTATTGAATTATTATTAAAATGATTACATAACTAAACAAATGAAGAAGCCTTTTTTACCACTATTTGGTCAAGGAGGCTTCTTTTCGTATGAGTAAAATAAGAAATTACTGAGCAAGTGATGCCTTAGGAGGGAGGTGAGCCTCTAAGTCCTTTTCCAAATCTTTATCCATAATGAATACTTCTATTCGCTCACCTATTTTTGTGCTTGTATCGCTATGGCTTGAAAGCACTTTACAGCCTGTATGCTCTTCGATGACGTCTTCGAAATGCTTGCTGTACATTTCTCGAAGTAGCTGTCTCATCTGCTTGACGAGCTTTCGTCCGTTGTCGTTTTCAACCAAATGTTTTTCTTCCACGGTTAGTACACCCTTAAATCGAGTAATAACCATATCCTGAATAATGTATGTTTTCGCTTCCTGTGGACCACGGCCCATGAGCTCACGCTGTACTTTAATCAAAGATTCACTAATTTCAGCTTCTAATTTTCGTTTTGTTAACGGCACGATCTGTACCCTCCTAAGTTTTGACGATCCATCTGTTTTTGACTTGCAGTGAAGTTGAACTAATAGTAATAGGCGTTTTTAGGATTGTCAATGCCTATTTTTTTGTGTGCGTTTGGAAATGGGTGGAATAAACGAGTAGCAAAAGAAAAAAGAAAAAAATTTCAAAAAGGGTATTTACAAGTTTTGGTCCACGGCGTAAAATAAACCTCGTAATCAATCAATTACATATCGGCCTAGTCTCCTGAGGGAGAACGGAGGAACCAATTTTTTGGGGTTAATTCTACGATTTTGTAGAAGGGATGAGATACTCTTTCGCCATCCTACCCGTCAGCTAACTTCGTCGGCTAAAGCGAAGGAGGTCGTAGACCACCTTGTTCAGGTGTTTTTTTTGTGCGTTTTTTTCGTGCTTAGAAAATACTTGATGTAATTGAGGTCTTTTTATTTTGCCTACAAACCAATCATAACTGAAAAAGTATGGGAGACAGAACGTAGAGGAAGCGTGTGCTTGCTAGACGTTACGTAGACCGATGAGTACTTTTTCTCCACAGAATGATCATGAAGCGTGATCTTGGATGTTTTTATTCAAGTATCTTTCTTTATGGTCTTATGGGGGGAAAGTAAGCATCGGTCTATTTTTTTGTTTTCGGCTTGTTCTATTCATATAGAGAACGGAGAGCGCAGGCAGGACGCATATTCGCTTTTTTGGGAGGCGCAATGAGAAAGGGAGGAAGAAACAATGGATTTTGTAGCACTAGCCATGACGGGGGTCATTTTTCTAGCATTCTACGGATTTATCGCATTTTGTGACAACATCATTAAAGAATAAGGAGGGGACGAAGTGATCGTTCTCATCGTACTAGTCATTGGAGTGGCTGTTTATCTACTTGATGCACTCATTCATCCTGAAAAATATTAACTGACACGTTTCGGAGGAGAAAAATATGGACGTTTTACAAATGGGGATCGTGCTCGTCATCGTTCTATTCCTAGCCATTATAATGGGGCGATATATTTCACAAGCATTTTCACTTGAAGGAACAAGGCTTGATTCCATTTTTGGTGGTGTTGAAAAAGGAGTTTATAAGCTTGGTGGTATTTCAACGGCTGACATGACGTGGAAGCAATATGCGAAAGCATTGCTTTTAAGTAATATCGTCATGTTCGGAATTGGATATCTCATTGTCAGAATGCAAGGGTTCCTACCAGGCAACCCAAGCAATATTGCCGGCATGGACCCACTCTTGTCCTTTAACACAATTTCAAGCTTTTTGACAAATACGAACTTACAGCACTACAGCGGTGAGTCAGGGCTTTCATACTTTTCACAAATGAGCGTCATTATGTATTTGATGTTCACGACGCCAGCAACAGGGCTAGCACTTTGTATCGCATTTTTCCGTGGTTTAACAGGAAAACGCACCATTGGGAATTTTTACGTTGATTTAGTACGTGCGCATACGCGTATTTTAATTCCGCTTTCGGTTATCGTAGGTATTCTACTAATTGCACAAGGAGTGCCACAAACGCTTCATGCGACTGTTCAAGCAACAACGATCGAAGGCATTCAGCAGCAAATTGCTAGAGGACCTGTTGCAGCACTAGAGTCCATCAAACATTTAGGAACGAATGGAGGAGGATTCTTTGGGGTTAACTCGGCTCATCCATTTGAAAATCCGACACCACTAACAAACGTTCTTGAAATCATCTCGATGTTTTTAATTCCAGCGTCGTTGCCATTTGCCTTTGGACATATGGCGAAAAGCCGCAAGCAAGGATGGATTTTCTTTTCAGCTATGGCACTTATGTTTGTTGCCTTTTTAAGTCTAGCGTATATTGCAGAAAGCAACGGCAACCCAGCGCTAGAAAAAATCGGTCTTTCTCAATCAGAAGGTAGCATGGAAGGTAAGGAAGTGCGGTTTGGCATTGCTCAAAGCGCATTGTTTACAACCGTTACAACCGCTGCCACAACAGGAACAGTTAATAATATGCATGATACTCTCACACCGCTTGGTGGCATTGTTCCTCTTGGATTAATGATGCTTAACTGCGTATTTGGCGGTGATGGTGTAGGAACAATTAACATGTTGATGTATGCCATTTTAGCCGTCTTCTTAGCAGGTCTTATGGTAGGGCGCACACCTGAATTTTTAGGAAGAAAAATTGAAGGAAAAGAAATGAAGCTTATTGCGATTACGATTTTGGTTCATCCCATCATTACCTTATTGCCAACAGCATGGGCACTCGTAACAAGTATGGGGTCATCAGCCATTTCAAATGCCGGATTCCACGGTATTTCACAAGTTTTATATGAATTTACATCATCCGCTGCCAATAACGGCTCTGGATTTGAAGGATTAGGGGATAATACACCGTTTTGGAATGTGTCGACGGGAATTGTCATGCTTCTCGGAAGGTATTTATCTATGATCGCGATGATTGCAGTAGCAGGATCATTATTAGCGAAAAAACCAGTTCCAGAAACGCTTGGGACATTTAAAACAGATAATAGCACGTTCATGGTCATTTTGTTATCTACCGTATTAATTGTGGGAGCGTTAACGTTCTTCCCAGTTATTGCCCTTGGTCCTATTGCAGAGTGGCTCACGATTCGCTAGAGAGTGCATGTTTAAGAGTGATATAAAAAAGGAGTCTTTTCGATGAATAGCAATCGCAAAACGCTTAATAATCAAATTATGAAACAGGCAGCTAGTGATGCCTTTAAAAAATTTCATCCACGCATCATGGCTAAAAACCCGGTGATGTTTGTTGTAGAAATTGGGTTTGTCATTACGCTCGTACTCAGTATTTTTCCTACCTTATTCGGTAAGGGAGAAAGTGCCCTCTACAATGCTGGGGTGAGCTTCATTCTGTTTTTAACGATTTTATTTGCCAACTTTGCTGAGGCGCTTGCAGAAGGGCGTGGAAAAGCACAGGCAGATAGTTTAAAGAAAACGAAGCAGGACACAAAAGCAACGCTTCTTTTACCAACCGGGACGACGAAGCTCGTAAGCTCAACGGATCTTCGAAAAGGAGACGTCGTCATTGTAGAAGCCAATGAGTTAATCCCAAGTGATGGGGAAGTGATTCAAGGGGTAGCATCTGTCGATGAATCGGCGATAACAGGTGAATCTGCACCTGTTATTAAAGAATCGGGTGGAGACTTCAGCTCAGTTACTGGTGGAACAAGGGTTGTGAGTGACAGAATTAAGGTGAAGATCACAACGAACTCTGGAGAGTCATTTCTAGACCGAATGATTGGACTAGTGGAAGGAGCAAAACGTCAAAAAACGCCAAATGAAATTGCGTTAAACACGCTTCTTGTTAGCTTAACCCTTATCTTTTTAATCGTCTGTACGACACTTGTTCCGATTTCTTCATATGTAAACGCGACTGTACCGATTGCGACGCTAATTGCGCTGTTAGTCTGTTTGATTCCGACTACGATCGGAGGATTACTATCTGCAATTGGAATCGCAGGGATGGACCGGGTCACACAGTTTAATGTTATTGCGATGTCAGGAAAAGCGGTCGAAGCTGCAGGTGATATTAATACGATTATTCTTGATAAGACCGGAACAATCACGCATGGAAATCGTATGGCAGCTTCTTTTATTATGATAAACAAAGTATCAAAAGAAGAGTTAAATTCCATCGCTCTTCACACGTCTCTTCATGATGAGACGCCTGAAGGTCGATCCATCGTTGAACTTGCGAAAAAGCTTGGGGTACCAAGGGAAGAATTTAAAATAGAAGGATCTCATGGAGTAGAATTTAAAGCAGAAACACGCATGAGCGGAACTGATTTTAACACAGGACGAGTGGTGAGAAAAGGCGCAGTTGAGGCGATTAAGCAGTTTGTATTAGAACAAGGTGGAAGCATACCGAGTGACTTGGATATGCGTACGAAGCAAATTGCGATAGAAGGGGGAACACCACTAGCTGTTTCAGAAGGAAATCGTATCGTCGGGCTCATCTATTTAAAGGATACGGTGAAGCCTGGCATGAAAGAACGTTTTGAAGAGCTACGAAGAATGGGCATTAAGACCGTTATGTGTACAGGTGATAATCCATTAACAGCTGCGACGATCGCAAAAGAAGCTGGGGTGGATGAGTTTATCGCCGAAGCGAAGCCGGAAGATAAGATCGCTGTTATCAAAAAAGAACAGTCTGAAGGAAAGCTAGTAGCGATGACGGGAGATGGAACAAATGATGCACCGGCACTTGCTCAAGCTGACGTCGGAATTGCGATGAACAGTGGAACAATTGCGGCGAAAGAAGCCGCAAACATGGTCGATCTGGATTCAAATCCAACAAAAATCATTGAAGTTGTTTCGATTGGAAAGCAGTTGCTTATGACGCGCGGAGCTCTTACGACCTTTAGTATCGCAAATGACGTAGCAAAATATTTTGCGATCATCCCTGCGATGTTTATGCTCGCAATTCCGCAGATGCAGTCACTGAACATCATGCGTCTTGCGACACCGGAAAGTGCTATTTTGTCCGCGCTCATTTTTAATGCGGTAATCATCCCACTCCTTATTCCTCTCGCTATGAAAGGGGTAAAGTATGTACCAATGAGCGCAACAAAGCTATTAAATCGAAATCTCTTTATCTATGGATTAGGTGGCATCATTGCACCGTTCTTTGGGATTAAAGTAATCGATTTACTTCTAACGTTACTACATGTAGCATGAGAAAACTATAGAGAATAAAGGTGAGGAAAATGTTGAAAAATTTGCGACTAGCGGTTGTGCTACTACTTATATGTGGAATTGTTTACCCATTAGGAATGACGGGAATTGCTCAGATCATTATGCCTGAAAAAGCAGAGGGAAGCCTTCTGAAAAATGAGCAAGGAAAGGTTATCGGCTCGAAGCTAATTGGACAGCAATTTAAAGATCCGCGTTATTTTACGGGACGTGTTTCTTCTATTAATTATGATGCTGCTGGATCAGGGTCAGGAAACTATGCCCCGTCAAATCAAGACATGATTGATCGAACGAAAAAGGACTTGGCGATGTTTTTAAAAGAAAATCCGAGCATAAAGAAGAGTGAGGTACCTGCTGATCTGCTCACAAACTCTGGATCTGGACTTGATCCACATATTTCACCCATGGCGGCAAAGGTTCAGGTTCCACGCATCTCAAAAGAACGTAACATTGATGAACAGAAGCTGTACGAACTCATTAAAAAACATACAGATGGTCGTCAATTAGGTGTGTTTGGAGATCAACGAGTGAACGTATTGGAACTTAACGTAGCGCTAGATCAGTTAAAATAAGCCTTTGGCATTTCAGTGTGAGCTGGAATGCCCTTTTTCATAGAGAGGAGGACAGCTAGTTTGACAGAGCTATTTCGACGTAAAACACAGGAAGAGGTCGAACAATCCATTTTAAATGTTCAAAAAGGACGGTTTAAAATTATCCTTGGGGCAGTAAGTGGCTCAGGAAAAACGTATCACCTGCTTTTAGAAGGAAATGACCTAAAAAAGAAAGGCATTGATGTGGTGGTTGGCTGCATGAGTCGATCTGCTGGACCGAAAGTACAAAATCAAGCGAATCAATTAGAACAGATGCCTGTGATTGGGTGGAAGAAAGGAGAGGTGGAGCAGTGTGATTTAGATATTGAATCTATTTTAGAGCGAAATCCTGAAGTGGTGTTAGTTGACCACCTCGCACATCGAAATCGGCCAGAAGCCGCTTATGTGACAAGGCTAGAAGAGGTCATGATGCTGATTAATAAGCAAATAAGTGTCATTGCGACCATCAACATCTATGAACTAGAAGATATTCATAAGCTTGCCAATGAATTTACATCCATGCATTTTACGAATGACGAATGTGTACCGAAACATACCCTTTCGTTAGCAGATGATATTAAGCTTTTGGACGTAACCCCAGAAGTAATGTTAAAGCGATTAGAAGAAGAGACGATGGATCAGCACATCAAGAGCTCTCTTTTTCAGAAAGATAACTTAGCTGTGCTACGAGAGTTGTCACTTCGGGTATTAGCTGGAGAGGTAAACGAACACCTGGATGAATATCGTCAAAAGTATGGTCTTCTCGGTGCATCAGGTGCAACGGAGAGAATACTGGTCTCGGCACAATATTATTGGAATGGTTCGCTTTTAATAAGGCGCGGGGATCAAATTGCGAAGCGGTTAGGCGGGGAGCTTAACGTTGTCTGCTTCCGAAATACTGGGCATCGTCTATCCGAGGAAAAAGAAACGTTCAAACGATCGATGGTCCAGCTAGTAGAGAAGTTAGGTGGCACATTTGAAGAAAAAGTACTTAAAAAAGACGATGTAGCAGATGAAATTGTGGAATATGCAATCCAAAATAATACGACTCGCATCGTCATGGGGCAATCCAAAAGAAGTAGGTGGGAAGAGTTTTGGCACGGATCAATTCTTCATAAAATTCTTCGGGCAACGCGAAATATTGATCTTTTTATTGTCGCAGATCGAGCTGAAAAGGAAGGAGAGCGCGTACTTCCCGCTAGGCAAAGGAAAATAGATGAAAATCCGTATCGACGACCGTCTGATCAAGAGGTAGAAAATCGAATTGATCACATTAAGCGCGGTACGTTAAAAGTATACATTGGCGCCGCCCCTGGTGTAGGGAAGACCTACACGATGTTGAGAGAGGCAAATGAACTTCGGGAAAAAGGAATTGATGTGGTCATTGGGCTTTTGGAAACGCACGGTCGGAGTGAAACCCTTGAGCAGGTTGGCGTACTAGAAATCATTCCACGTAAACAAATTCCGTATAAAGGCGTGACTCTCGAGGAGATGGATACGAAAGCTATTTTAATGAGAAATCCAGAAGTGGTCTTAATTGATGAGCTTGCTCACACGAATGTCCCGGGGAGTATTCGGATGAAGCGGTATGAAGATGTTGAAAAAGTTTTAAAGGCAGGTATTTCGGTTATCTCCACGTTAAATATTCAGCATATTGAAAGTCTTAATGATAGCGTAAAGCAAATTACGGGAATCCGCGTTCGAGAGACCGTTCCTGACCGGGTGCTGCGCATGGCAGATGAAATCGAGCTAATTGATATTTCACCTAAAGCGCTTAGGCAACGGATGAAGGAAGGGAACATTTACCGAGCAGATAAGATTGAGCAGTCACTATCTCATTTTTTTAAAACGGGAAATTTGATTGCGCTACGGGAGATGGCACTTCGGGAGGTAGCGGATGATGTAGATGAACGATTGGAATCGTGGGAGCATACAAAAGCATTGAGGGGACCGTGGCGAACGGAAGAAGTCATTTGTGTATGTATACATCTCGGATCAAACAGTGAGCTGTTAATTCGGCGAGGCTTTCGGATTGCCTATCGCCTTAAGGCAGATTGGTATGTTGTGTACGTTCAAGATCATCCTCTAAACGATCAGGAGGAAAAAGCAAAAGAGCACGTGAAAAAGATGACGAAACGGTTAGGGGGACATTTTCATACGTCTACCGTTAGTGACCGCCGCAAGGTTGTTGGTGTCTTACAGCAGTATTTTTATGAAAATCGGGCCACCCAAATAATTATTGGTCATTCAGCAAAATCACGTATAGAAGAAATTTGGAGAGGGTCCATTGTTCAAAAACTGTTGAAAGAAACGCGACATCTAGACGTCCTAGTTGTCGCACATCTGCATCAATAACCGAGTTTCTTCATTAATATATGTATACATTAATTTTAATCTCGAAAACAATGAATAAAAGGAAAACAGAGGGTTGCAAATGTGCAATCCTTTTTTGTTTTTCCGAGCACATTAAGAGTTGTCCTGTGTAAAAAGTTGTAATAGAATAGTAATGCTATAATAGGTAGATTCTTTACCCCTTTCTAAACGAAGATGTTGTTAAAAATAGTTGCCCCTTTTTGTACATCTATCCAAGACATTATAAATTAATGATTGAGTAAGTAAAATTGAATAGTGAAAGTAGGAGAACAAAATGAGCTTTCGAAAAAAGCAGATTTTAGGGTTTGGCCTTATCATGCTTTTTATCACTGTCATGCTAGTTGGCATTATTGTGATGATCAACAACATGAAAAGCAACATGCTTGAAATAGTTGAAGATCGATACGGAAAAGTAAGTCAGGCGACCGAAATTCAGCAACTATTTTCACAGTCTGATCGTGAATTACTGTATTTAATGAATGAAGAGAACAAGCAGAGTCGCGAGGAAAGTATCAAACGCTTAGAAAATAACCGAGTGACGATACAAAAAGATATTACCACATTGTCAAGCATTTTAAACCGTGCTCAGGCAAGAGACTTATTAACACAAATTCAAATTCAATATGAAAATTACATTGAAACAGAGACTCAAATTGTTCAAAAGACAGAAGGAAACATTAATGAGAAGGCGTTTTCATCGCTTTTTAAAGAGCACCAACAGAAGCGTGAGATGCTTACAGAAAACTTGGGTAAATTTAAAAAAGTTCAGGAAGACCTAATGAACCAAGCCTTAAAAGATTCAAATGATACGTACAATCAGATTTTAACGGTGGTTATTTTAGGTATTCTATGTTGCCTGCTTTTAATTATGGGTGCGTCTATGTGGGTCATTAAGAGCACATCTAAGACGTTAAAAAATATTTCAGATGTGATGGGAAATATTGATTATACGGATTTAAGCACGCTTCCACGAGTGGAAGTAGGAATCAAAGATGAGATTGGTCAAATCGGTCTCGCCTTTAATGAAATGGCGTCATCACTAGAACGATATAATGAAAAAGAACAGCGATTTAACGAGCAAATTTCAGATCAAAACTGGATTCAAACAGGAATTGCGGACGTAACGACGATGTACCAAAATATTGTGGATGTAGAACTGCTAGCAGATAAATTTATGGCCAAATTAACGCCGCTAATCGGTGCATCTATGGGAGCTTTTTACTTGCGAAAAGGAGAGGAGAACAATCCTCATTTTCTAAAGGTAGCAAGCTTTGCAGGACGCGCCGATGATGTAGGCAGGAAATCATTCTTGTTCGGTGAAGGAATTATTGGTCAGTGTGCAATTGAGAAAAAGATGAGAGTAATTGAAGAAATTCCAACTGACTACACATTTATCGCTTCTGGATTAGGAGAAGTGAAGCCAACGAGTATTCTGATCGCACCTGTTTTATATGAAGGAAACGTTGTGGCTGTGATTGAATTGGCGAGCATTCGCCCATACACAGATCTTCAACAACGCCTTCTTGTACAGCTTTTAGATACGTTAGGTATTACCGTTAATAACGTATTAGGGCGTATGGAAATTGAGCGTCTGTTAGCGGAATCACAGATGATGACGGAAGAATTACAGGCTCAGTCAGAGGAGCTTCAAACGCAGTCCGAAGAGCTTCAGGCACAATCAGAAGAGCTACAGTCACAGTCAGAAGAGCTGCGTATGATTAACGAGCAGCTTGAAGAACGAACGAGAGACGCAGAGCAAAAATCAATGGATTTACAAATGGCTAAAAATGATTTAGAAGAAAAAGCGGAACAGCTGCAGTTAAGTTCAAAATATAAATCGGAGTTTCTTGCGAATATGTCGCATGAGCTTCGTACACCGTTGAACAGCATTTTAATTTTATCTGAAATGCTTTCAGACACGGCTGCCGAAGGATCACTTGAAGATCAAAAAGAATTTGCGACGGTTATTCACTCTTCAGGAAAAGATTTATTGAATTTGATTAATGATATTTTGGATTTATCAAAAGTGGAAGCCGGAAAATTAGATATTACGTTCTCTGAAACGAACTTAAGTGAACTTCCTTCCTATATCGATCAACAGTTCCGTCACGTGAGCCAGAAAAAAGGGTTATCATTTGTCATTAATAAGGATAAAAATGTTCCTGACATACTTTACTCAGATGAGCAGCGCATTCAGCAAATCTTAAAAAATCTATTATCAAACAGCTTTAAGTTTACAGAAGAAGGCTCTGTTTCCATCTCGATCCGCAAAGTGGAAGAAAAAGTTGCGCACAGATGGGTGGACACAAAGGGTGCTGACTTCTGGATTGAAATAAAAGTAGTGGATACGGGCATTGGAATTGCTAAAGACAAGCAACAGCTAATCTTTGAAGCGTTCCAGCAGGCTGAAGGAGCGACCGCAAGAAAGTATGGCGGTACAGGCCTTGGTTTATCAATCTGCCGAGAGTTTATTAAGCTGCTTGGTGGCTGGATTATGGTTGACAGTCAAGAAGGTCAAGGAAGCGTCTTTACGTTATACATTCCGAGCTTGCCAAATGGACTTGCAGCCATTCATGAAGTTGAGCAAGCGCCGCTTGAAGTGGCAGCAACGATTGATGCGCCTCTCATTCAAGCAGTAGAGATAGAAGAAGAGAAGAACCCAGTTCCTTCCGACGCGTCATCAAGTATTTATCAAGGAAAGACCGTATTGATTTGTGATGATGACAATCGGAACATCTACGCATTAAAAACAGCATTAGAAGCAGAGGGAATGAATATTATTGCTGCTCAAAACGGTATCGAATGCCTCGAGCTAATGGAGAAAAACTTAGACATTGATATTGTGTTAATGGACATCATGATGCCAGGCATGGATGGCTATGAAACGATGCAACGCATTCGATCTATTCCGTTTTTCAATGAGCTTCCTATTATTGCGCTAACGGCAAAAGCAATGAAAGGCGACCGCCAAAAATGTCTAGAGGCAGGAGCGTCCGATTATATCAGCAAGCCGCTAAAACTGGATCAGCTGTTTTCAGTTATGAGCGTTTGGCTTACTAAATCATCAAAGTAAGGTTGAAACGGAGTACGCAATCCGCAGAAGGAGAGAATAAGAAGTGAAGCAATATCTATCGACAATTGAAGAACGAGAGCAGCTTGAGATTGAATTGCTTCTAGAGACGATGTATCGTATATCGGGCTTCGATTTTCGTGAATATATGCGCTCGTCAATAGAAAGACGAATTCAACATCGAATGCGCTTGGAGCAAATTCCGACGATAAGTCGAGTAATAGAAAAGGTTATTCATGAGCCTGGGTATATTGAAAAGCTATTGAGTGATTTTTCGATTAACGTCACAGAGATGTTTCGGGATCCTAGTTTCTTCTTAACCTTTCGAAAGCAAGTAGTGCCTCTTTTGCGTCATTATCCAGAAATTCGGATTTGGCATGCTGGCTGTGCGACAGGCGAGGAGGCTTACTCCATGGCGATTTTAATGGAAGAGGAAGGGCTAGGGGATAAAACAAAAATTTATGCAACGGATATGAATGAAAAAGTATTGAAGAAAGCGGAAAGCGGCATTTTTTCATTAAAAAAAATGCAAACCTATACGAGAAACTATCTGCAAGCAGGTGGCAAGCAGGAGTTCTCAGAGTACTACACGACGGATTATGCCGCCGCTTACTTTCATCCGTCTTTAACACGAAATATTATCTTTGCTCAGCATAATCTTGTTACCGATGGCTCGTTTAATGAGTTTCACGTTATCATTTGTCGCAACGTCATGATTTATTTCAATCAAACGTTGCAAGATAGCGTACACGATTTATTTTACGAGAGCCTTAGTCATGGAGGATTTTTAGGGCTAGGAAACAAAGAAGCGCTTCGTATCGATTATGACCGGAAGCTGTACCGAGATTTTAATCCCATTGAGCGAATCTATCAAAAGTGCTAATAAAAAACGACCTACGCATATGTAGGTCGTTTTTTCATGATTGTACGCAGATCATTACCGTACACATATCATCAGGCTGATTGTACTGCAAATCTTTTGACAAAATCATGTCGATAGGCGAATTAGAAGCTAATGGATTCCAGTATTGAGACGTGGCGTTTTGGAGGTAAGCGATAGGGTCACGTCCAGTACGCTCCAATGCTTCTTCCACACCATCTGTATACAAGAGGAGCTGAATGCTATTTTCATAGTGAAGAGTTGTAGCATTTACTTTTATGTGCTCCGTAAAGCCAACTGCTAGGCTACCACGCTCTAATGTAATAAAGTCTTTTCCATCAACACAAGCAAAGCCCGGTGGATGCCCTGCGTTCACGTATGTCACGGTCTTTTTATTAGTGTCTACAACGAGGTAAATTGCTGTAAAGTAATAGTGCAGGTAGCTGTCATCTTTTGCGATGTAAGCCATCCAGCGGTTTAATTCTGTAATAACCGATTCGGGATCGGTATGTTTTCGAATCGCATCCCGGAGGACAGAAGAGATGAACATACACACAAGCGATGCTGAAATTCCGTGCCCCATCATGTCGAGAAGAATGACTGCGTAACGATCCTCATCGATTTTGTGCCAGTAGTATAAGTCACCGGCAAGCTTGTAAGCAGGAATGTAGGATGCAGCAATGTGAATATGATCTGTAAAGATCGGTTCACTTAGCAATGTTCGCTGTACCTGTGTGGCGAGATCGAGCTCATTGCGAATTTTTAGATCTTGTTCGGTATGCCAATCTTTTTCTTCTTTTAGTCGTAGCGCAACACGAAGTCGTGCGAGAAGTTCTATTTTATTAATCGGTTTTGTAATGTAGTCAACGCCTCCGACATCTAACGCCTCTGCGACTTTCTGTGAATCTTCAAGAGCCGTAACAAAAATGACCGGAATATCTTTTAAATGCGCTATTTTTTGAAGGTATTTACATGCTTCAATTCCATCCATTTCTGGCATCATAATATCCATTAGAATAACATCTGCTGGAGGAAGCTGAGCGTGTTCATCGGACACTTTTAAATATTTAAATAGTTCACGAGCAGATGTAAAAGAATGATAATCGGTATACCCTGCACCCTTTAAAATCTTCTCAATAACAAATAAATTTACTTGATTATCATCAACAATTAAGATGGCCATTACTGATCTCCTTTTGGCACATAAGAGGACTGAAAAAGTAGAATCGAAGTCTTCTTGAATTTACGATAAAAATTGCTATCTATTATTATAACGTAAATTTTCCAGTAGATAAAAAATAAAGTGCAAGAGCACATCGAAAAAGACACCTTAGAAGGCGTCTTTTGACTCATTTCCATTCTAGAATTCCACGTAAATCTGAATAGATTGCATCAGGTGGTACTTGAAGTTGTTCCGTCGGTTTGTGAAGTCGATTGATCCACGCGGTACGGAATCCGAAGCTTTTCGCACCGGATATATCCCATCCATTGGATGACATAAACAGTACTTCATGTCGTTCGACTCCTAATACGTTTAGAGCATGAAGGTAGCTAGCAGGCGTTGGTTTGTATTGTTTCACATCGTCTACGCTAATGATTTTATCGAATAAAGAAGTAAGACCAGCGTTCTTTATAAGAGGATCTAACATGTCATGTGAACCATTTGAGAAAACAGCCCGCTTGCAGTTGGTGAATTCCTTTAACACGGCTTCAACTTCATCATAATGCTGTAGATGTAAGTAAGCATTCATTAAGGTTTGCTCTTGATTATGTAACAATTCGTAACCGTGTTCATGAACAGCGTAACGAAGAGCGTCTGCCGTTACGTGTGAGAATGGCGTATAGTTTCCCATAAGCTGACGTAAAAATGAGTATTCAATTTGCTTTTGGCGCCATGTTTGACTGATTTGTTTGCCCTTTTCGGGATAGAGCTCTTCACACTTTTCAATAACAGAATGAACGTCAAGTAACGTTCCATACACGTCAAAGATGAGAGCTTTTATTGAAGAAGACATAGCAAAACTCCTTTTCTGTGAACCACTACCTGTATTATAGCCTTCTTCTAACCTTTCAAAACCTGATCGATAATAGTCGGAAAAATTAGATAGACAAATAAAAAGGGATGTGGTACATTCAACTTAATCGTTTAAGTGAAGAGGTTATGAAGAATGAAAAAAGTAACGATGAAAGATATCGCGCAGGAAGCGAAGGTTTCTGTCGCAACTGTAAGCTACATTATTAACAACGTAAAAAATCAAACGATTCCATTAGAAACACGAAATCGTGTGTTAGAGATCGCTCATCGTTTAAATTATGCACCGAATTTAGCTGCTCGTTCATTAGTCAAACAAAAGACGGGTCTTGTTGGTATTTTGTTGAATAGGACGCCAAACGAAATGGTGTGGAAACAGCTATATCATGCCCATTTTGTCAGTCAGTTAGAAAAACGATTAACAGAAGATGGTTATCATGTGCTGTTTTCAACGATTGATGAAAAAGCGCCTAATCACCATATTATTACGGAGCGAAAGCTTGATGGCGTATTTTTAATTGATGTGAAGGAGTCGAACTTCTATCGTATTTCCAATCAGTTCACGATGGTTCCTATTGTTTTAATTGATAGTTATATAGAGGATGAGCTATTTTTTAAAGTACTGCCAGATTTTGAACGTGCCGTGCAACGTGCCAAGCAATATATAACGCGAGACTACGTAATCATCATGGAAGAGTTCCAAAACGAGCAAATTCTCCAGCGTGTAAAAGCGGCAAGCGGCATACCTGAGGAGCATATTCATGTTGCCAGATCAGAAGAAGATCTTGCTTATTTTCTAGAAAAAAACAAAGGGAAACAAGTGATTGTCTTTAATGAGTTTTTGGCAGCCGCTGTTAAAAATCAGCACGTAAACGATAACATAATTTGTGTCTGTACAGCTGGATGCGACGAGCTAGTTCCACGTACAGTGGAAAAGGTTACGTTTAAGTTGTCTAAGGATGAAATAGCCTTTCATATCATGAAGCTATTATTAGATGAGGAAGACTGTTCTGATATGTTCAAATACAAGATGCAAGAAGCAGAGTAATTCTGCTTTCCTTTTTTCACTTAACTTAAACGATTAAGTCAAACTATTAGGGGTGTATATTATGTTACAAGAAGCTGTTTACCATCGTCCAAAAGGAAATTTCGCGTATGCATACGATGCAGAAACGTTACATATTCGTCTAAGAACGAAAAAGGAAGACTGTAGTGCGGTGACCATTTTATGGGGAGATCCTTTTTCATGGGAGAAAAATGAGAATGATGTATGGGAATGGCATCGTGATCAGTCTGTTTCAATGAAAAAAGAAAAAAGCACGAGTCTATTTGATTATTGGTTTGGTGAAATCAAAACAGAAACAAAGCGTGTGAAATATGCATTCCAACTAGAACAGAAAAATGAAACCGCTATCTATACAGAAAAAGGTTTTTTCGTTGATTTAAATACACGAACAAATAATTCATTTTTTACCTTTCCATACTTAAATGAAGAAGACGTCTTTTCGGCTCCTTCTTGGGTGAAAGACACGGTATGGTATCAAATTTTCCCTGAACGTTTTGGAAATGGAGATGAGTCGATTAATCCAAAAGGAGCGCTACCATGGGGAAGTGCGGAACCAAAGCCTAATAATTTCTTTGGCGGAGATCTGAAGGGAATTATGGACCACTTGGATCATTTAGTAGAGCTTGGTATTACAGGGCTGTATTTAACGCCTATTTTCAAAGCTTACTCAAATCATAAATATGACACGATCGATTATATGGAGATTGATCCACAGTTTGGGGATAAAGAAACGTTTAAGAAATTTGTGGATACGTGTCATAAAAAAGGCATCAAAGTAATGCTTGATGCGGTATTTAATCATTCCGGTTTTTATTTCCCACCTTTCCAGGATGTACTGAAGAATGGAGAGAAATCGCGTTATAAAAACTGGTTTTATATTAAGGATTTTCCTGTTAAAACAAAACCAAAGCCTAATTATGCAACGTTTGCTTTTACAGAAGAGATGCCAAAGCTTAACACGTCCAATGCGGAGCTTCGCGAATATTTACTAGAAGTTGGTCGATATTGGGTAAGGGAATTTAATATTGACGGTTGGCGATTAGATGTAGCAAACGAGGTATCACATGACTTTTGGAGGGAATTTCGTAAAGAAGTTCGTGCTATTAAGTCGGATGTATATATCTTAGGCGAGATCTGGCATGATGCAATGCCGTGGCTGCAAGGAGATCAATTTGACGCCGTCATGAACTACCCGTATACAAGCGGAGCCATTGACTTTTTTGCAAAGCAAGAAATAACGGCGGAAGAATTTGTGAACCAAACGGTGGAAACGCTCGTGATGTATCCAAAAAATGTAATGGAAGCAGCGTTTAATTTATTAGGAAGTCATGATACGCCACGCATTTTAACAACTTGTGAGGGGAATAAGGAAAAGGTGAAGCAGTTGTTCACATTCCTACTATCAGCACCAGGGACACCATGTATTTATTACGGTGATGAAATTGGGATGTCAGGTGACATGGACCCAGGATGTCGAAAGTGCATGGAATGGGCAGAAGAGAAGCAAGATCGTGAGCTGTTGCAGTATATTACAAAGCTAATTGCGCTTCGTCGGGATAATGGCGTGTTTGGAAACGATGGGGAGCTTGATTTTATTCAGTACAGCAACACAACAAATCATGTGATGTATACGAAAACGAATGGAGACGATACGCTTTTGTTTGTCTTTAACAACAGTTCAGAAGCTATTTCCATTACAAAGCCTCATTCACTAAAAGGAAAGAAACTTCTTCCGGTCATTGATACGAATATGAAACTAGATGAAAAAGAACTTAAGCTTGCTGGGCACGAGGTATTAATTGTTGCCGTTGTTTAATTCAATATAGGGTGGAGAAAGAGGGGAAATAAAAGATGATTGAGACGTTTAAGGTGACGATTACACCTTTGCAAAGGGAGAGAACGGTGCGGGTCTATCTTCCACCAAGCTATCATTCTAGTGACAAAAGCTATCCTGTTTTGTACATGCACGACGGACAAAACTTATTCTTCGATGAAGAGGCAGGGTACGGAATGGCGTGGAAGATGGGTGAATTTTTGGATTCGTCCTCTTATGAACTCATTGTGGTAGGGATTGATTGTAATACGGAAAACGAAGGAAATAAGCGTTTGGACGAATATGGTCCTTGGGAAAACAAAGACATTGGAAAATTGATGAGAAATTTAGATGAGACGTTTGGTGGAGAAGGAAAGCAATACGTAGAGTATATCGTCAACGAGCTGAAGCCATTTATTGATGACAACTATCGTACCATTCCGAACGATACAGCGATGGCTGGAAGTTCTATGGGTGGATTAATTTCCACTTACGCAGCTTTTCAATATCCGAATGTATTTAATCGTATTGCTTCTCTATCTTCTGCATATTGGTTTAACCAAAAGGAAATTGAAGAACTAGTCGCGCAAAGTGAACCAACGGTGATTCAAAAATTTTATTTAGATGTCGGGACCCAAGAAGCGTCTGGTGATGTTGATGCAGCAATGTACGTTGATTCAAGTGAACGCTTGTATAAGCTAATTAAGGGAAAAGTGATTGAGTGTAAGTTTGAAATTATAGAAGGTGCCGAGCATAACGAGATTGCTTGGAACAAGCGCCTTCCAGAGATTTTTGCATTTTTATATGAATAATAACAAGTAGAGTTACCTAGCCTCTCCATTCTCCGCGTTTGTGCGGAAAAGGGAGAGGCTTTTCGTTTTGTAAAAAAATCTACGCTGAAAATCAACGGGGGTGTTAGTCATCAATTCCTTATATTTTAAACGTCAAGTAGGGGCTTGTATTGCAGCTATGCTAATGAGGAAGTTAAAGGGACACATAAAACGGTGAAAAAATCCTATTTGTGGATATTGACTTCCAATTTTAAAGTTGGTATTATATCACTATACGATATATCGCATGTCGATATAAAAGGCGGGAGAGAAGAGCAATGAAAAAGAAACGAACGGTTGATGACCATCTTCCTTTGACGCACACAACGTACTACATTTTGCTCGCTCTGGGGTCTTCCCTTCACGGATACGGCATTATGCAAAAGGTAGAAGAAATGAGTAAGGGAACGGTAAGACTTGGACCTGGTACGCTTTACGGGGCCCTTAGTAAGCTAGAAAAGGATGGGTTGATCGTAAAAGTGGATGTTCAAGAGCGCAAGAAAAATTATCAGCTGACCGTTCTTGGAAATCGTGTTATCCAAGCAGAGTATGAGCGCCTGCATGAACTTGTAGAAAGAAGTAAGCCATACGTGGAGAAACTAGGGGAGGATTTGACATGAAAAAAGAAAAGAGTTGTTTTCGCGTATTTTTTGCCTGGCAAGATGAGAAGGAAGAGCAGTGGTTAAATAGCATGGTTCAAAAAGGATGGTATTTTAAAGGATATCGTAAATTTCGATATCACTTTGAGCAGGGCGAACCAGCAGATGTGATCTATAAACTAGATTACAAAAGCACGTCGAATAAAGATCTAGAAGAGTACAAAGTAATTTTTAAAGAGGCGGGCTGGGAGCACGTCGATTCTTTTTTAGGATGGCACGTTTTTAAAGGAAAAGCTGGAGAACGTTTTTCGGAAACGCTGTATTCTGATCGCGAGTCCAATGCTCAAAAATACAAAGGATTATTGCTAACAACGGGATTAGCTTTTATGAGTGGATTATCAGTTGCAACTTCACTCGTTTTCAATGACAGTTTTCCTCATTCATCAGTAGGTAATTTTTTTAAAGGTTTCTATACGGCTCTTTTAATCCTACTTGGGGTATCACTTACATTGATTTATCGTAAATATCGTCGTCTGTTATCTCGTTAACAAAGCGCTGTCACATACATAAAAAATGGATAAAAACACAACTGCTCACCAAATAATCATCATGAGGGTGAGTTTTTTGTAAAAATATTCAAAAAAACTGTTATAGATCATAAATTAATCATGTCTATTCTGTGACAGATACAGTATAATGGACATAGTCGAGCATCGACAGCGCTTTAAAAAACAAAAAGAAAGCGTTATCAAAAAATGTGGAGGGAGGTTTAATAAGCATAAGAGATATGTAGAATCATTCACGACCACCATTTTGTCACTAACCATCATGAAACGAGAATGACCCATACATAGTTTCTTCCTACATGTAAATTGAGACAACACTTCATGCTGTAACAATGAATTTGAGGGGGATATTATATGGATTTATTAATTATCATTCTGGCATTAGGTTTGCTGATGTTAATCGCGTATCGTGGGTTTTCTGTGATCCTTTTTGCGCCGCTTTGCGCATTATTGGCCGTTATGCTAACAGAGCCAAGCTATGTACTACCGTTTTTCTCGAATATTTTTATGGAAAAAATGGTTGGATTTATTAAGAACTATTTCCCCGTTTTCTTATTAGGGGCCGTATTTGGTAAGCTAGTTGAAACATCTGGCGTTGCTGAATCCATTGCGAAGACGATTGTCCGCTTTGTTGGTGCAAAGAGAGCGATTTTAGCGATCGTTTTACTATGTGCCATCTTAACGTATAGCGGCGTAAGCTTATTCGTTGTTGCATTTGCTGCATATCCGTTTGCTGCTAATCTATTCCGCGAAGCAAACATCCCGAAACGTTTAATTCCAGGAACAATTGCTTTAGGAGCGGTTACATTTACGATGGACGCTCTGCCTGGAACACCACAAATTCAAAACGTTATTCCAACATCATTCTTTAAAACGGATATTTACGCAGCCCCTATCTTAGGGATTATCGGCGCTATTTTTGTATTTACAATTGGCATGCTTTATTTGGAGCGTCAGCGTAAAAAAGCGCACGCGAAGGGCGAAGGTTATTTTGGTGTAGAGAGTGGAAATGCAGAGCTTGCGGCATCTGCTGAAACAGAAGCAGCACAAGCATCTCTTTCTACGTCACCACAGCCAAGTGCATTGCGCCAGTGGCTCGCTTTTGCACCGCTTATCCTCGTAGGGGTTTCGAACAAATTGTTCGTCATGTCCGTCGTCAAATGGTATCCAAACGGATTTGATTTTTCTAAAATTGGTTTAGAGTCATTTGGAGTTGTTGACTTAAATACGGTTGCAGGGATTTGGTCTGTAGAACTAGCCCTTTTAATCGGAATTATCGCCACTATGATTTACGGATGGAAGAACATTATGGTAAACTTCCAAACGGGTTTAAACGCAAGTATTGGAGGAGCTTTGTTAGCTACGATGAATACGGCGTCTGAATATGGATTTGGTGGAGTTATTGCTGCACTACCTGGTTTTAGCGTTGTACGTGACGGAATTTCTCATACGTTTACGAATCCACTCGTTAACGGAGCCGTTACGACAAACGTATTAGCTGGTTTGACGGGTTCCGCATCCGGCGGGTTAGGAATCGCGTTAAGTGCGATGGGAGATAAATACGTAGAAGCTGCTCAAAAGTTTAATATTGATCCAGAAGTTATGCACAGGGTCATTGCTATGGCATCCGGTGGTATGGATACGCTTCCTCATAACGGAGCCGTAATCACACTCCTTGCTGTTACAGGCTTAACACATAAACAATCGTACAAAGATATTTTTGCGTTAACGATCATTAAAACGCTGGCATGTTTCTTCGTCATCTTATTCTATTCATTAACAGGACTTTACTAAACCGATCAAAAAGAACACCTTTTCAGCAAAAGGTGTTCTTTTTATTTGGTTGAAAATAAAAGTTAGAATATTCCTTATTATTAGGAGAAAAGGTTTATTTTTGGCTTGTATAAGCGAAAATAGACGAATTTTTTTTTACTAAGTTTTTTTAGTATTCTATAATGTTTTTATGCGTTTTCTCTGTAGAATTTTTGGTGGGAATTAAAAGGTACTTCATACATTTATGAAGCAATGCCGTAAGCGCTGAGCGTTTGTAGACAATGGAGGGGTTGTGGCCTTTATGTGTAAAAGGCGGTAAAGAGGTGAGAGAATGTATTGTAAAAAAAATAAGAACGTATCATCGAGGGATTCAAACGACAATCTTCAGTCAAAAGAGTTGCATACATATAAAGATGAAATGACTGAAACACACGCGAATGATCCACAGTGTGAGTGCTATGAGTTTCACTTTAAATTCTATCTCTCTGGAAAGAGCAAGGGATTGGTAATTAAGAAGCATTCTTATACGTTATTAAAAGATGAAAACGAAAAAATGATTCGAATGGCAAATGGCGTATCCTTAATTGGTAGGTTCGTGCTGACGAAGGAAGTACTTCAAGACATCAATAAATATATTGCTTATTTAAACAATACGTATGCATTAGAAGTGCCGATGTTAGATGTGCGAACGATTAGACGTACCTTTGCAAGCATTACAAGCTTTCCGACGACCATGTCAAAGTCCATCACGAAAGTCTACACAAGGAAACGAGGATAATGCGTTAAACGCATTTTTTTATTGCGCTCTATTTTTACCATAATGTACCTCTTTTTGATTTTTTTTCTTATGTAACTCTTGCTGAATTAATAGAAGAGGAGCTATTTATCTTTTATAAATAGCTCCTCTTCTATCACCCTAATAGTCATGATTTAAGATCCACAAAATGGTGGTTTGTAATAATGTTTTGTAGCTGTTCAGTCGTGATTTCAATAATGCCATCATCATATAACTGAATTAGTTGTTTTAATTTTTCTACACCGTTCGCATTGAGCACGCTGCTGTAAATGTCCGCAACGAGCTGTTGATCATCATGCTGATTTAACTCTTTAATAATGCTCGGTGGAAGCACATGTGAATTTTCCTTTATGAGTTTTAAATAGTAGTTAACTTGTTCTTGAGAGAGATAATAAAACTTGTGATCTCTAATCCCCTTTAGTTCCTTCTTTTGAATCAGTTCATTAATGCTGCGGCGAAGATTATCCGAATTTCTCGCTGTTTCTTTAATATTAAGCAATTTTAAGGCCTCAACCGCTACCTTACTTGTCGAAATATAGTCATTCATAATAATTTTAAACTCCTCATACTAAAAATCAGTTTCTTAAATAAATCTTCTAGTCTATCATATAGCGTTCACGAGCGAGATGCTAGTAATTGTAAGAAGTTTGCTCTTTTTATGCTTGATAATGGCTAGTTACCACTTTTTGATGACGAACCTCATGATGATGTAACAAGTGCAAATCCTGGATTAAGTGATGAATAGAAAGAAACTCGTATAAAATGGCTGTCTCAGGTACTAATCGCTGCTCACCTGCTAGTGCATTTTCGCATTTCATATGTTCTAGCTCTAAAAACCATTGTCGCAGCTCGCTTATTTGACGATACGTGTCAGGCTGAATAGAAAATGAACGGCTATATAAGCTCTCTTTTAATTGTTGAATAATGAACGTCAGAAACTTCATATGTTGATGGTCTAGTACAAGGTGGTGAGAAGGTAGGTAAACAACATTACCAATGTGGTAAAGAAGCTGACGAAGAATCATTAATTTTTTATATTCATAATGAAAAGCGCGGATGTCCTTGCGAGCAATTCGGTGAAATCGCCATTCTTTTTTCTGGTAGGAGCAAAGCTTTTCCACATCTTCTAAGCGTCGTGAAAGTGTTTGAAAGGCTTGACGAATATCTTTGTCAAACGGTTGGTTACAAAGAAGCTCCATACTTCTTTTTGTTAATAGATCTGCTGATTCATAAAAAAGCTGTTGGATTTTACTCGCGATCATTACTGAGTATTTTGGTGGTAATAACAGCACATTGACTAAGGAAGCGACAACTAAGCCGGTCGTCGTTGTTTCTAGACGTACGAAAAACGATGAAACATAATGCTGATGAACGGTTGCAATCATTAGTACACCTGTTAAGGTTGCAACAATCATTCCGTCGTTTAGCTTTAACTTATAGCAAGTAACAATTGTTAGAACGGCTACGAACGTATACGTGAAAACGCTATCGCCGAGCCAAAATGTAAATAACATGGCAATGGCTGTTCCGATCGCCGTAGCAGGAAAGCGAATAAACGCTTTTTTGATGGAGTCAATCGCGGTAGGTTCAATCGTCACAATCGCGGTGACAACAGCGAACATAGGGGACCAGTTCATGAGGTGGCAGATGAGGGCTGTTAAAAATACGGCAACTCCTGTTTTAATCGTTCTTCTTCCAGTAAACTGAAAAATGTTCATCGTACCCATGATGCTCAAATCCTTTTTTGTGGTTTATTTCTATTATAACGCAGTTTTGCTCGTACTTAGGAAAAAATCCATAAGGTTATAAAAAAAGCCCTCTCTTTTAAGGGAAGAGGGGGCTTTGACTTAGACCATTAGAGCATATCGTTCGGATAAACAAGCCCGATCTTGCGACGAATTGCGTCCATCGTTCGCATGGTAAGAAGTGATCGTTCATGAGAATTTGTAGGAGATTCAAGCTCACCCTGTTTGACTAGACGAACAAATTCAGCTAACTCGTAGTACATCCCTGGCAGCGACTGTTCGACTGTAAGATCTTCAACCGTTCCATCGTTGTAGCGAATTTCTACTTTTTCGGCTCCGTGAATTTTATCAATCATCATGCTCCCATGTTCGCCTTGAATTTCTGTTGGGGTATAGGAGTTTGTAATTTTTGAATACATGACGACCGCATCTCGATCAACGTATTGAAGCAACACGCTTCCTTGTCCGTCAACACCCGACTCCAGCATAAAAGCTGATGCCTCTATCTTTTCTGGTTCACCGAACAATGTAATCAGTGGGTATAAGCAATAAACGCCAAGGTCCATTAGAGCACCGTTAGCTAATTCAGGCTTAAACGCATTCAAGACGATGCCTTCTTTGTATTTATCATATCGCGATGAATATTGGCAGTAGCTTGCTACATATTTACGAATGGGACCTACCTTATGTATGTGCTCCTGAATTACTTTAAAGTTTGGGAGAAGCGTTGATTTCATTGCTTCCATGAGGACAACACGGTTTTGCTTTGCACACGTAATCATTCGTGATACTTCGTGTTCATTTGCAGCCAGCGGTTTTTCGCATAGCACGTGTTTGCCATTTTCTAAAAAAAGCACCGCTTGGTCAGCGTGGAAGGCATTCGGGGTTGCGATGTATACGGCATCGATGACATCGCTCTTCGCCATTTCCTCTAGGCTTGTAAACAAATGAGTGGCACGATATTTTTCTCTAACTTCTTTCGCACGTTCCTCTGTTCTTGAATAAACAGCCGTGAGCTGAAAATCTTCTACAAAACTAGCTGCTTCTAGTAAACGATCGGTAATCCAGTTCGTCCCTACAATTCCAAAACGAATCATTCCATCAACCTCTTTTCTAGCATTTTCTCCATTATAGCGCTTTTTTTCTTTTAGTTAAAATGCGGTAGTGATGAGTAAAAAGAGGTCAGCATTTGCTGATCTTTTTTATTTGGAAACAGTAAGTAGGTTAAAACACCTATCTTTAAAAAACAGAAATCTGCAAATTAAGACATATGAACTGGAAAATAAAAGGGTGATGTGCGTTATAATAGCAGGTAGATTGTAAAATGAACTGATTCAGTAAGCGTTTTGATTTCGTGGGAGGTGGTTTTGTATGAAAAAATACTTAGGAATCATTTCAGTCTTTATTTTACTCCTTGCTTTATTGGCCTCAAGTGGAGTACTTATACATACATCGGATTATGTTTCTAATACTATTTTAATAGCGGGTATTGTTCTCTCTTTTATTGCGATGTTGTTTAGTAAAAGAGGCGTGTGGAAAATTATTTCAATCGTTTTATTGGTCATTGTGTCTTTGTTTGCAGTAGCTTTTCTATCTTAACTAGACGCTTTAAAGAAAAACAAGTCATGCCGGTCAGGGATGACTTGTTTTTTATTGTCTTTAAATAGAAAAACGTTCACAAAATTGTCACTTACGAGGAGATTTTCTTCCTTGCTATACTAAGCTTCTATTCAAAAAAGGAGAGAGTATAGATGCCAAAAACAAAAAAAGAAGGACTTTATTTTGGTTTAATGATGTGTTTCGGAATGGCTGTTGTGATGGGAATGTACAACATGATTCGAAGTGGTCAATACGAACAGTTAACATTTGGACAGCTTGTTTTAGGACTTTTACTAGCATTTGTCGTTGCGTTTGTTGTGGAGCTAGTCATTGTAGGACCGTTTGCGAGAAAGCTTGCCTTTAAGCTACCGTTTACAAAAAAGAAAAAGGTAATCATGATCTTAACAATTTCGACGCTTATGGTCATTGGGATGGTGCTTTGCATGTCTGCCTTTGGTTTGATTATGTCACATTCTGCATTAGGCGGGGCGAGTTGGTCGGAGTATGGTGAAAACGTGTGGAAAAATTTCGTTGTTGCTTATCCACTACAGCTACTTATTATGGGACCTGTCGTTCGATTCTTGTTTGTGAAATTCGTTCAAAAAACAGCTCCTGTTTCACTTGGGTCATAATAAAAAGGAGAGATCTTTGAACAGATTTCTCCTTTTTGATTAATACGTTTTGTTATGTTTATACTGATCGATGGCATCACTAATGAGTTTTACTATCATTCCAAGTGCTAAAACGGTTAAAAATGAGTTCCAATACGACCATTGATTTAATTGGTACAAATCAAAGTGAACGAAAAGAGGAACGCCGATAAAGCCAATAATAGCCGACACGATAATGTGAGCAATTAAGAAAAAGCTCCATTTGCTAAAGAACTGGTATACCAACGTAATGGTGACCGGAATAATGGAAAAATCAACGGTATTAAAACGACTCGTGAAGATTAAAAGCTGATGAGGGTAGCTCCATAACCCAAAATATGTGCCGAATTCATCGACAAGTCCGGCTAACAAAAAGCTTATAAAAAACACGAGCCAAATAAAAACAACCCGCTGCCGATCAATAAGTAAACAAAGGAGAAGGACAAATAGGGCACTGATAATTAAAATAACCCACCAGTGCGGGCTGAATACATCTTGTTCGTACCAATAGCGAAGCTCTAAATTGTTAATTTGTGTTTTTAGTTGCTGAATCACTTCAAACATGCTTGATCACCTCTTCATGAGTATTGACGTAACAATAGAAGTTCATTCCATCATGAAGAAAAGCATGTTTTATTTCTGCTCATCAAGCTTGTACACGTTACGAGCAAGCGTCTCTAAAATATACATCACCGGAAGCTGGGTAGTAATGTTAATGGGCATATTCGCAATCGAAGTATGCTCCTCTGTTACATAGTAGGGAATGTTCACATCAGACATTTGTGCTAAGGTGCAGTTCGCATTGTTCGTAATACTAATTAACTGATTTCCTTGTTCTTTTAATCTTCTAGCTTGCTCAATCGTATGACTTGTTTCACCAGATACGGAGAGTGCGACGGTGATACTGTTATGCAAGTGATGCGATTGAATAGGAAAATAAGGATCGTTGATGTAAAGTGCAAATCTCCCAAGACTTGAAAAATAGCGAGCGCCATATTGAGCAAGAATGCCAGAGCTCCCAATCCCCACAAACAGCAAATTATCCTTCTTGTGAAGGGTCATCGCTGCTTTTTCCATATGAGTATGAAAATCTCCGTTTAACGTACGATCCATAAATTCTGATAGAAAATAGTTCATCTCTTTTAAAGGCTTTGAACGATCGTGCTGCTCAGAAAGATACATTTTCAGCTTTACTTTGAACTCGGTAAATCCATCACAGTTTAATTTTCGGCAAAAACGTAAAATCGTAGACGTAGATACATGGGACTCAGTCGCTAGGTCCCGAATTCTCATATAAACGACTTGCTCGGCATGTGCTAAAACGTATTTATATAAAGCATGCTCTAATTCATTAAAGGTCGAAATAATGTGAGTTGGAAACATTCTCATTCTCCTAGCTGTCGTTTATTTTTAATTATTGTATCAATGTTTTTGTTTGAAAGAAACACAGTGTTTTTTAATAGAAACAAATCCCTTTTCTAGACACCTGTTTCTAAATGGCTTTTCTTCATATATTTTCTTACGATAACGATTTAAACTGTTTTATAAGCAGAGGGGCTAAGGACCCATTCCAACTATTTATATAGATAAGGGGATACAGATTATGACAAAGCAGTTCACGCGTTTTCCAGAAGGATTTCTATGGGGTGGTGCAACAGCGGCTAACCAAATTGAAGGAGCATACAATATCGGTGGAAAAGGCCTATCAAACAATGACGTAATTGAGCGAATTAAGCCGGAGAATCGTAAAAAGCTAGAGCTTCCTTTTCCATCAACAGAAGAAGTTAGAGAAGCATTACGAGATGAAGATAACCGACATTTTCCAAAACGCCATGGAATTGATTTTTACCATCGCTTTAAGGAAGATATTGCGCTTTTTAAAGAGTTGGGGTTTAAAACTTTCCGTATATCGATTGCATGGACACGAATCTTCCCAAGTGGGGATGAGCAAGTACCGAACGAACAGGGGCTTGCCTACTATGACGAATTACTAGACGAGTTAGTAAAAAATGATATCGAGCCAATTGTCACACTCTCTCACTATGAAATGCCGCTTCATTTATCCGTAGAATACGGTGGGTGGTTAAATCGTAAAGTGGTGGATTATTTTGCACATTACGCTGAGACAGTGATTACTCGATATCGTCATAAGGTAAAGTATTGGGTTACATTTAATGAAATTAACTCCATTATTATGAGCCCTTTTATTAGCGGAGGGATTTTACGTGATAAGGTGAAGGATGGGAATGTGCTACAGGCTACTTATCAAGCTGCTCATCATCAGCTAGTAGCGAGTGCGAAAGCGGTAGAGGCTTGTCATCGCCTTGCACCTCAAGCTCAGATCGGCTGCATGGTGCTTGGAATGATTAATTACCCAAATACCCCGCATCCAGAAGATGTGCGATCTGCGCTTATGGATCAGCATAAAACCTTTTTCTTCACCGATGTTCAAGTGAGGGGACACTATCCGTTTTATATGAACCGTTTCTTTAGCGAGCATAATATCCGTGTAGAGATGTTGCCAGAAGACGCCCATCTTTTAAAAGAGAATCTCGTGGATTTTGTTTCTCTGAGCTACTACATGTCGACGGTGGCAGCGAGAACAGAAAGTGCTGGAGAGAAGGCCGCGGGCAACATCTTAACGAACTTGAAAAATCCGTATTTAGAGGCTTCTGACTGGGGATGGCAAATTGATCCTGTTGGCCTTCGTACGCTTTTAAATATGTTATATGAACGCTATGAAAAACCGCTTTTTGTTGTAGAGAACGGGTTAGGTGCATTTGATCAGGTTGAAGAGGATGGAAGCATTCATGATTCCTACAGAATTGATTATCTCAAACAACACATTGAACAAATGGGTGAAGCAATTCGTGATGGCGTAGATCTAATGGGATACACGGCATGGGGCCCGATCGATTTAGTGAGTTTTTCAACCTCCGAAATGTCTAAACGATATGGATTTATTTACGTAGATTTAGATGATGAAGGCAATGGAACGCTAAAGAGAAGCAAAAAAGATAGTTTCTATTGGTATCAGCGTGTCATTGAAACAAATGGAGAAGAACTGTAAAAAAAAGGAGCCTTTGTGGCTCCTTTTGTAGTATGGTAAAGAGAATACATGAAATCAAAGGGGGGCGTGGTAAGAGTGAGGGAAAATAAAGAAGGCCGTGAACGGTTTGTTGAAATAGATGGCTGCATTCTCTATGCACATATTGTAGGTGAAAAAGGTAACCATCCGACAGTAATTATGGATGCAGGATACGGTGATTACTCAAAAGCGTGGAAGAAAATTATTCCTGAGCTTTCAGAGCTCACTGAAGTCGTGATGTACGACCGAGCGGGCTTGGGGGGTAGTGAAAGCAGCTCTAACGAAAGAACGAGTGAGAAAATGATGATAGAGCTAAAAGAAATGCTTGTGAAACTTAACGTGAAGCCTCCGTATGTGCTAGTGGGCCATTCGTTTGGTGGAGTCAACATGAGATTGTTTGCAACAGAGTATGAAGATGAAGTAGCGGGGTTAATTTTAATCGATTCAACGCATGAAGACTATAGAGAACGATTTCTTCCGACGATGTCACTGGAATTCCGAGATGCTTATCAAAAGCAGTTTATTCACGAAGGAAGTTACGATGAATTCATGGAGAGTTTAAAACAGATGAAACAAAAAAGAAGAAAGTTGACTATACCATTAGTTGTTTTATGCGCAGGAAACAAAGCGCATTATTCGGCTGATTCACAATTGCTTTGGAATGAGATGCAGCGTGAGCTTCTCGCACTCTCTGAAGACAGTACTTTTACACTCGCGACTAATAGTGCACATTATATTCAACACGATGAACCAGAAGTCGTCATCCATACGATAAAGAAAATGGTACGAAGTTTTTGAAGTCCCTATTCCCAAAGAGGGAAAGGGAGTGTTTATGGCAACACGATTCGCTTTTTCCAAAAGGTCAAAGGGTCCATTGGATCTTCTCGAACGTGAATGTAGTAGATTTTTAATGAGCTAGGATCGATGCCTTGAGGAAGAGTGAAAGAAAATTGCATGCTTCTACTAGCCCTTACATCGAATAGTGTTAGAGAGGGCGTATTGATCTTTTGTTCATTCAGCCAATGACGAACTTCTGAGTCTAAAAAGGAGCGATGAAGGCTCTTATGGTTATGAATTCTTGGGCGTTTCATTGTAATAGGTACACCTTGTTTACCCGTATCAATTGCAATGAAATCAGTCGGAAAACGGTAGAAATCAAGAGGTTTTGACCAGTGACCCTTGACGGTATAAGTTTGGTTTTGTTGTTGAATCTCGAACGATACATCTTTCGGCGAAACATGATACCAAGAGTTGAAGAAGACAAACCCCACGAATGACATAACAATGAACACGGGTGAAAAAAGAAGAAGTGAGATCCAGCGCTTTTTCAACCTCCAAAAGGAAATACTTGAAATGATACAGAGAAATAAAACCAAAAGTACGATGATCATCATAAGATCCGTAATCCTTTCTATTAACGTAATCGTTTTAGTAACAGCACGAAGCCAGTGACAGCAAAAAGCGCCATCAATAGTTTTCCGGTTGTCGTGACATTCATCATTTCATTGACCGAAAATCCTTCGATTAAAATTGCTGGTATTTTTCCAAGAGAGCTAGCCGTTGCAAAAATCATGAGAGTCGTTTTACCAATTGAAGCAATAAAAGTAACAAGGCCAGACGGAACAAAGGGCATGAGGCGCAAACTTAAAGTAAGGAGAAATGACTCGCTTTTTGTAGCATGTAACAACCGTTGAATTTTAGGATGGGAAAATCCCTTTCGATCTTGAAGACTAGAAAGCCCTTTGCGGTACAGAAGGAAAGCTAAAATTGCGCCAATGCTTTCTCCTAAAAATGAAATCCACATGCCCTGTGCAAAGCCGAATACCGCCAAGTTTGCGGCGGTTAGAAAAACGCTTGGAACAACCCCGAGTATACTAATGACGATATTAAATGCAATGCTAAGTAAAACAGCAAGGTGTTTGTAGGTGTGAAAAAGTTCAATCGTATCATGTGTAAAATCCATTTCATACATCCTTTTGTTTAATCGTTAACACTCTTCATCGGAAACGTACTCCAAAATATCACCCGGCTGACAATTGAGTGCCTGACAAATAGCATCTAACGTCTGAATACGTATAGCCTTTGCTTTTCCATTTTTTAAAATCGAGATATTGGCCATCGTAATACCTACTCGCTCAGACAGCTCTGTGACGCTCATTTTTCGTTTGGCAAGCATCACATCAATGTTCACTACAATACTCATCGTAACCACCTCAAATCGTTAACTCATTTTCTGTTTTTAAGTTTAGTCCGCTCCGTAGCAGTTCGTGTAGTAGCATTGAAAGGAGCGCGATGGAAATACACGCAAATAAAATGATGGCACCCATAACGGCGATTCCAGGATGTAAGGCATTTGAAAAAGCTAAGTAGCTCATTCCTGCTATGTATAAAACGACGATGGCAACTGCACAGTTTTTAATAACGCACAGTGAGTAGAGCGATGCTGCTGAAAAAGCATACTGTTTCTCAATAAAATGTAAAAGTCGAAACGCTTGGTACAGGGCAATGTAAAATGGAATAAGCGTTATGTACAAGCCAAGCAGTAAGGGTAAGCGCAGGTGTGCGTAGTCAGGGTTTGATGTAGCTAATTCTTTTGAGACAGTAGGTAACCAAAACACAGATAAAACCAAAATAAGAATGCCAATAAAAAAGAGCGCGCCTTTCAAGAAGCCGGTTTTAAATTTCATATATTTTCCTCCTTTTTCTGTATAATAGCTTAAAATTTATCGTTTTACAATAAAAAATTATTGTTAATATCTATATTGACCTTAATATTAGAAGAACTGAAAGGGAAAATCAGTGTCTCTTATTTTAGCCATCTATATAAACATGGTATGTAAATGAATAAAAGCGCACCTTTAGCGAAGTGGTTTTTCTATTCTATCGAGGAGTATCACATGAATGAAATAGGAGAGGTTGATACTTAGATTTAGAAAGTAAAGTAGTTTCATTTATACTATTGACTTCTGTCTATCGATAAGTAAAAATAAGTAAAAGGAAGTAAAAAAATTTACTTATATAGATTAGTTAAACGAAAAATAAGGTGGAGAGTAGCTATGGCAACGATTAAAGATATCGCTGAAGCAGCGGGATATTCGATTTCCACGGTTTCACGTGTGTTAAATAATGACCCAAGTTTGTCCGTGCCTGATGAAACAAGAGAGAAAGTATATGAAGTGGCAGAAAGGTTGAATTACCGGAGAAAAACGGTTCGGCTGTTGGTGAAGAATATTGCTTTTTTGTACTGGTTAACAGATAAGGAAGAGCTCGAAGACGTGTATTTTAAGGAAATGCGTTTGGAAATTGAGAAGCTCGCTCGAAAATACAATGTTGAATTAACGACGTATAAGATAGCAGACGGAATTGAAAAAATTCCAGACAATATCGAAGGTTTTATTGCGGTGGGAATTTTCTCTGATCAAGAGTTAGCACACTTACATAGTCTGACCCCGAATGGCGTATTCGTCGATTCAACGCCTGACGCGTATTCATTTGATTCTGTTCGACCGGATTTGGCGCAAACGACGATTCGAACAATTAAGTATTTAATGGAAAAGGGGCACACAGAGATTGGTTTTATTGGAGGAACGTATCATAACCCTAATACAGATCTTGATGAGATGGATATACGAGAACGCACATTTCGTACGTATATGAGTAGTAAGGATAAGTTGAACGATGCGTATATTTTTTGTCGAAGAGGATTTTCTGTTGAGAACGGCGTGTACTTAATGAATCAAGCGTTGGACACACTAGGAGATAAACTTCCTACCGCTTTTTTTATTGCTGCGGATCCGATTGCAGTGGGATGTTTGCAAGCGCTGAACGAAAAAAGAGTTTCAATTCCAGATCGTGTAAGTATAATTAGTGTCAACAATATTAGTATCGCAAAATATGTTTCCCCACCGTTAACTACGTTTAATATTGATATGAAAGAAATTTGTAAAAATGCGATGGAAATGCTTATTGAACGCGTAATGGAAAAAAGAAAAAGTAGTAAAACGCTTTATATAGGAACGGAACTTGTTACAAGAAAAAGTACAAACTAAAGAAGTGTGTACGCTATATATTACTCTTCAAGACGTCTATTAACAAATAGGCGTTTTTATTTTTTTAGTATAAAAAACGAATTGATTAGTAAAATATTTTACTAAATTTAGTTAAAAAATTTATTTACATGTTTTTCTTACGGTGCTATATTTAGTTTTAGAAAGCGGTTTCAAATTATTGGATGTAAATGAAAGGATGAGGTGGCATGAAAAAGTCCAAAAAGTATCTAGGGCTTATAGGTGGATTGGCGTTGAGTCTTTCTTTAACAGCTTGTGGACCGAAAGATGATGGGAAAGTAAACTCCGTGTCAAAAGAAGATTCAAAGAATAAGACACTTCTAGTTTGGGAAGATCAGCAAAAGTCTTCAGGAATTAAGGAGGCAATTGCTCAATTTGAGAAAGAGCATCATGTAAAAGTGAATGTCATGGAAAAGCCGTATGCAAAGCAAATTGAAGGGTTACGATTAGATGGCCCGGCAGGAACGGGTCCTGACGTTCTTACGATGCCTGGTGACCAAATTGGAACAGCGGTAACAGAGGGGCTTATTAAAAAGTTGGATGTAGGTGATGATATTCAATCTCTGTATACAGATGTGGCAATGGATGCTGAAAAGGTCGACGGATCGGTATATGGATTACCAAAAGCAGTTGAGACGACTATGCTCTATTACAATAAAGATCTCATAAAAGAAGAGGAACTACCGAAAACACTTGATGAATGGTATCAATACGATAAAAAAGTAACAAAAAACGGGAATTATGGATTTCTAGCTCTCTTTGATCAGATCTATTACGCACAAAGCGTAATGGGTGGGTACGGAGGTTATATTTTTTCAAAAGATAGCAAAGGAACATACGACCCAACAGACATTGGAATTAATAATGAGGGAGCGATACAAGGAGCAGAAGTTATTCAAAAGTTTTATAAAGAAAAGTTATTTCCTGCCGGTATTGTAGGTGCACAAGGAATTAACGTACTTGAATCACTCTTTACGTCAGGAAAAGCAGCAGCCATTATCTCTGGGCCTTGGAATATCGAGCCGTTTACAAAAGCAGGAATTAATTTTGGGGTGGCTAAACTCCCTCAACTTGAAAATGGGCAAAACATGAGCTCATTTGTCGGTGTGAAAAGCTACAACGTTAGCACGTATTCGAAAGAGCCAGAGCTTGCTCAGCAGCTTGTTGAGTTTCTAGCAAACAAAGAAAATTCGAAAAAACGCTATGAAGTAACGCAAGAAGTACCTGCGGTCAAAGAATTAGCTGATGACCCAGTCGTTACTAAGAGCGAAGCAGCTCAGGCAGTAGCTCAGCAGTCACAGTTCTCGGAATTAACCCCTAATATTCCAGAGATGAATGAAGTATGGACGCCAACAGATGCTGCTCTACAGACAATTGCAACTGGAAAAGCGAATCCAAAAGAAGCACTGAATCAAGCAGCGAAAACGATTAAAGGTCAAATTAAGGCAAAGCACGGAAAATAATAAAACGTTAGGGGCCCCCTTATTATAGCCCCTGCTAGACTCTTATCACACGCATTATACAATTCTTCCGTAAAGAATGAGAGCGTGTGATAAAGAGTATTAGAAACGGTATTCGTAAAGAGGTGAAAGGTTGTGCAACATCGTCAGAAAGCTACTTTATTATCAATCATTCCAGGTGTTGGTCAGCTTTACAACAGGCAATGGATCAAGGGAAGCTTATTTTTACTCTTAACAGTATCCTTTATCATTGTCTTTAAAGACTTATTCAATATGGGCTTTTGGGGATTAATAACTCTTGGTACTCAAGTTCCCCGCGATAACTCTATTTTTTTATTAGCAGAAGGAATTATTGCGCTCATTGTCACCGGATTTGGAGTTAGTTTTTATTATATAAATTTACGTGATGCGTATCAAAATGGACAAAAACGAGAAAGGAATGGAAAGGCTAGTTCGCTAAAAGAAGATTATCATAATTTAATTGAACAAGGTTATCCTTATCTCATTAGTGGTCCGTCTTTTCTTCTATTAATTTTTGCTGTCATTTTTCCTATTTTATTTAGTTTTGCTCTTGCGTTTACAAACTATGACTTGTATCATTCCCCACCTGCTCATTTAGCAGATTGGGTAGGATTAGATACCTTTAAGCAAATCTTCACGGTAGACATATGGCGCTCAACCTTTTTTGATGTTCTCGGTTGGACTGTGATATGGACCCTTGTTGCATCTACCGTTCAAATAGCAGTGGGAATATTTTTAGCTGTGCTGGTCAATCAAAAGGATTTAAAGTTTAAGCGATTTTACCGAACGATACTTGTTCTTCCGTGGGCAGTACCAGGATTTGTGACAATTTTGATTTTCGCTGGATTGTTCAATGACAGCTTTGGGGCAGTAAATAACACAATTTTAGCAGTATTTGGCATTGATCCAGTTCCTTGGATGACCAATGCAGCTTGGTCAAAGCTAGCGCTTATTCTAATGCAAGGGTGGCTAGGCTTCCCCTATATTTTTCTTGTCACAACAGGTGTATTGCAGTCAATACCAGAGGACTTGTATGAAGCAGCGACTATTGATGGTGCGTCCATTACAGCAAAGTTTCGCCACATTACGATGCCAATGATTTTATTAGCAATGGCTCCTATTCTTATTACGCAATACACATTTAACTTTAATAATTTTAACATTATTTATCTGTTCAATGGTGGGGGACCAGCAGTACCAGGGTCAACCGCTGGTGGAACGGACATTCTCGTTTCGTGGATTTATAAATTAACGATGCAGTCTAGTCAGTATTCACTTGCGGCAGCTTTAACCATTTTACTATCCGTTTTTGTTATTGCCATTGCTTTATGGCAATTTAGACGCACAAGTTCGTTTAAGGAGGGAGCTTAACAGATGTTAAAAGGGATGAAGAGCAAGCGTTTCTCGCGACTTGTCATATCATATCTAATTTTGACGTTCGTTGTAGTGGTCATCATTTATCCACTGCTTTGGACAATAGGAGCAAGTTTTAATCCTGGCAATAGTCTAGTGAGCACCTCCATTATTCCGAAAAACCCGACGTTGGATCACTATAAGGAACTATTTTCAGGAAATAAAAGTCTCCAATATGTTCATTGGTATCTTAACTCATTGAAGATAAGTGTGTTTACAATGATTGGATCAGTTATTAGCGTGTCCTTTACCGCTTATGCGTTTTCCCGATTTCGTTTTAGAGGAAGAAAAAATGCCTTAACGCTTTTTTTACTCCTGCAAATGATTCCGCAGTTTTCAGCGCTAATTGCCCTTTTTGTACTAGCTCAAATGCTAGGAATGATCAATAGTCATTGGTTATTAATTCTTCTGTATATTGGCGGGACAATTCCAATGAACACGTATTTAATGAAAGGGTATATGGACTCCATTCCAATGGAACTGGATGAGAGTGCGAAGATGGATGGTGCAAGCAACACGAGAATTTTCATGCAGATTTTAATGCCGCTATCAAAGCCAATGATTGCAGTTGTGGCGATGAATGGTTTTACAGGTCCTTTAGGTGATTTTGTCATGGCCTCTACTATTCTCCGAACTCCTGATTCATACACGCTACCTATTGGACTATATAACCTTGTCAACGAGGTAATGGGAGCAAGTTATACGACATTTGCTGCGGGAGCTATTCTCATCAGCATTCCGATTGCGATTATTTTCTTAGTGCTACAACGAAATTTCGTTTCAGGGTTAACCGCCGGCGGAACGAAAGGATAAAACAGCTTGTATAAAGGAGAAGAATATGTCAAACCGTCAAAAAACCTATACAACAGATGCTAGATTTATGCTCCATGGTGGTGATTACAATCCAGACCAGTGGCTCGATCATCCGGATATTTTAGCTGAAGATTTAAAATTAATGAAGCTTTCACATACCAATACATTTTCCGTGGGTATTTTTGCATGGAGTGCGTTAGAGCCAGAAGAAGGTGTGTATCAGTTTGAGTGGCTCGATGAAATTTTTCGAACGATTGATGAGAATGGCGGGAGAATTATTTTAGCAACTCCAAGCGGTGCAAGACCTGCTTGGTTATCGCAAGCGTACCCTGAAGTCCTTCGAGTGAATGACTCTCGAGTGAAACAGCTTCACGGGGGAAGGCATAATCATTGTTTTACGTCACCCGTCTATCGTGAAAAGACAAGAAAGATCAATGAGCTGTTAGCAGCGCGATACGGAAATCACCCGGCTTTACTCATGTGGCATATTTCAAATGAATACAGCGGTGATTGCCATTGTTCTCTTTGCCAAGCGGCATTTCGAAGCTGGCTACACGAAAAATATAAGGATTTAAAATCGTTGAATGATGCATGGTGGGGTCCTTTCTGGAGCCATACGTATACAAATTGGTCACAGATCGAGTCGCCGTCTTCTATCGGGGAAAGTGCGGTTCATGGTCTGAATTTAGATTGGAAGCGATTTGTAACGGACCAAACCATCTCATTTTTTGAAAATGAAATTGTTCCGATTAAAGCCATTACACCCAATATCCCTATTACAACGAACTTCATGGCGGATACACATGACTTAATCCCGTTTCAATCCCTTGATTACAGCAAATTTGCGAAGCATATGGACGTAATTAGCTGGGATGCTTATCCTGCTTGGCATAACGACTGGGAAACAACGGCAGATCTAGCGATGAAGGTAGGGTTTATTAATGACTTGTATCGCAGTCTAAAGCAGCAACCTTTTTTATTAATGGAATCAACGCCAAGTGCCGTAAATTGGCATAGCGTAAATAAAGCAAAGCGACCAGGTATGCATCTGCTTTCTGCGATGCAAATGGTTGCACATGGTTCGGATAGCATTCTGTATTTTCAATGGCGGAAATCTAGGGGATCATCAGAGAAATTTCATGGTGCTGTCGTAGATCACGACAATAGCCCAAACAACCGTGTTTTTCAAGACGTAGCAACCGTTGGGAAGGCGCTAGAGAAGCTGTCAGAAGTTGTGGGGACAAATCGTAGCAGTAATGTAGCGATTTTATACGATTGGGAAAGTCAGTGGGCGCTAGACGATGCACAAGGGTTCGGTTTAGAAACAAAAAGATATCCGCAAACGTTACAACAGCATTACCGCACTTTTTGGGAGAGAGATATTCCGGTAGATGTCATTACAAAAGAGCAAGATTTTACCTCTTATAAACTTCTTATCGTTCCTATGCTTTATTTAGCAAGTGAGCAGACGATTTCACGATTAAAAGCATTTGTTGAACAAGGAGGAACGCTTGTAATGACCTACATGAGTGGGGTTGTTAATGAGTCTGATCTTGCTTATTTAGGTGGATGGCATAAGGATCTACAAGACATTTTTGGCATGCAGCCACTTGAAACAGATACGTTTTATCCGGCGGATGAGAATGCTGTGGAATATGACGGAAAGTCTTATAGAGTGAAGGATTACGCTACCATTCTCAACCTTCAAACAGCTACTGAAGAAGGTCAATACAAACAGGATTTTTATGCCGATACCTCAGCGGTTACAAAACATAGTTATGGTAAAGGATGTGCGTACTATATAGGCGCCCGTCTTGAAGATACTTTCCATGAAGCGTTTTATGAAAAGATCATAGAAGAATTATCCTTGAAATTAGAAGCAGTGATTGATCATGGTAAGGGCGTATCCGTTCAATGCCGATATGACGATGAACATGAGTATATCTTCATTATGAACTTTACAGAAGAAAAACAGGTTGCCACGATTCCAAATTCGATGAAGAACGTACTCTCCGGGGAAAATGAAGAGGGAGAAATCATCTTAAACGTTTATGAGACACGTGTTCTGAAACGAGAGCGTTGAATAAATCTATGTGCTAAATTCATGTTGTTCTAAATAATGAATGAAGGTGAGAAAAAATGAAGAAAAAAATCGGGCTGTCGGCAGTCGTACTTATGGCTTCATTATTAACAGCTTCTATTAGCTCATCAGCAGAAACAACATCAAGCCGCCCTGTTAGCGCAGATATTTTTGTTGAAAAAGTAAAAAATCTGAAATCGGATTTTATAAATGGTGTTGATATTTCAAGTATTGTGTCACTCGAGCAGAGCGGAGTGAAATTTTATAGCAATTCTGGGAAAAAGCAGGATATCATGAAAACGCTCCGCCAGTCAGGCGTCAATTATGTTCGTGTTCGCGTTTGGAATAATCCGTACGATACGAAAGGGAATGGCTATGGCGGTGGAAATAGCGATTTGAAAAAAGCAATTGAAATTGGTAAAAGGGCGACAGCGAATGGAATGAAGGTACTCGTTGATTTCCACTATTCCGATTTTTGGGCCGATCCTGCAAAGCAGCAAGTTCCTAAAGCATGGAAGAGCTTCAACTTTGAGAAGAAGAAACAGGCTCTTTACTCCTATACGAAAAAGAGTCTAAAAACGTTAATTGATCAGGGAGTTAACGTCGGCATGGTTCAGATCGGCAATGAAACGAACGGAGCCTTTGTTGGTGAAAAAGATTGGACAAAAATAAGCTCATTATTTAATGAAGGCAGCAGGGCGGTGCGATCGTTCAATCAACATATTCTCGTTGCCCTTCACTTCACGAACCCTGAAACAGAAGGAAGATATCGGAATATTGCTCTTATGTTAAAAGAGAACAAAGTAGATTATGACGTATTTGCAAGTTCTTATTATCCGTTTTGGCACGGAACGCTGTCTAATTTAACAGCGGTATTAAAAGACGTGGCGAACATTTCTGGAAAAAAAGTGATGGTGGCGGAAACGTCCTATGCATATACCGCTAGTGACGGAGATGGCCATGAGAATACGGCTCCTAAGAAGAGTGGGCAGACGCTGTCATATCCTATTACGGTTCAAGGACAAGCGCATTCTGTGCGTGACGTTATTCAAGCCGTTTCAGATGTCGGTACACCGGGAATTGGGGTCTTTTATTGGGAGCCGGCTTGGCTTCCAGTTGGAAAGCCTGGTCATTTAAAGCAAAATAAAATGAAGTGGGAGAAATATGGATCTGGATGGGCATCTAGTTATGCCAAGGAATACGATCCAGAAGATGCAGGAAAATGGTTTGGTGGAAGTGCAGTCGATAACCAGGCACTATTTGATTTTTCGGGTCATCCACTTTCGTCATTGAACGTATTTAAGTACGTTCGTACAGGTGCGGTCGCGCCCCTAAAGATCGATGAAATAAAAGAAGTTTCTGTAAGTATAATTGAGGGGAAAGAACTGGTGTTGCCAAGTTCCATAATGGCTACATACAATGACGGAACTCAGAAAAATGTAGCAGTGAACTGGGATCAACAAATGGTGCAACAAGCTCTAAAAGGTGGTGCGGGTCAGTACGACATTACGGGCACTGTGCAAGGTGGAATGATTGCTAAAATGATGTTGAACATACATCCTCGCAATCTTGTTGCCAACTCAAGTTTTGAAGAGGAAGATCGCACGAAGTGGAACATTACGTATGATCCAGGAACGTTACCTCATACAGATTTTCAATGGAAAGAAAGTGATGCGAAAACAGGTAACTATTCTCTACATTTTTATTCGGATCAGCGCGTTGGTTTTAACGTCGAACAAACCATTACGAATCTAGAGTCTGGGTATTATGACCTTTCAATGTTTTTACAGGGAGGAAATCCAGGCGTATCTGAGATGTATCTGTATGCGATAGTAGATGGAAAAGAATATAAAGCAATGACAGAAGTAAATGGTTGGCTTAATTGGAGTAATCCGAAGTTAAGTCACATTCCTGTTGCAAATAGAAAGATTACAATCGGAGCACGTATAAAGGCAGATGCAGGAGCATGGGGAACGTTAGATGATTTTGAATTGTATAAGGAAAAGTAAACTAAAGCTGTAATAATAGAAAAACACGCCCACAATGGAATTAAAACCATCGATAGCGTGTTTTTTTGTTTAATTGCTTTGTATGAACATAGCTTAATAGAATGAGTGACACAATCGCCCCGATAAGAGCAAAAAGCATATCCCACTGGGTGTCCCACACATCTCCCTGTGTACCAAGAAAAGCCTCGGCTGCTTTTCCAGTCATTAAAGCAACACCGAATTCAATTAACTCGTACATGGCGCTGATCGCAAGGCAAATACTGACGACGATAAAAGAAAGCCATCTGCTTCCTTTAAGCGGAGAGTTACGCCATAAAATTTCCCGAATAATAATCGCCGGAATAAATCCTTGCGCAATGTGACCAAGTCGATCATAGTAATTTCGGTCTAAATCCATTACGTCCTGTAGCCATGTGAATAGCGGCATTCGCGCGTACGTGTAGTGCCCACCAACAAATAAAATCACGCAGTGGATGAAAATTAACACATAGGCGAGCGTGGTGAATTGAAAACGATCATATGTAACGAGTAATAAAAGGAGTGCAATGAGTGCGGGAGTGACCTCAAGCCACCATGTAAACCGATCGACGGGTGAGATGGCCGACCAAATAAGCGCGGCTGCATATAAAATAAGTAAAAATAATTCCTTTTTTCGATTCATGGTTTGTCATCCTCTCGGTAAAATAGCTTTGCGTGATCTATTTATCTTAGCATAAATTACCATTTTTATGTGTGGAAGTATGACAGATATTGGAGGGGAAATAAAATGCCCAGCTGTTTTGTCGTAAAGCAGCTGGGCGAGCGATTATTTCATGCCTGACATGTTATAGCCATCGATGATGTGTTTTTGGAAGAACATAAAAATAATAATGATCGGCACGACCATGAATGTGGAACCTGCCATTTGAAGAGCAAAGTTCCCTCCATATTGACCCTTTAGCAAGGACAATCCAACAGAAAGCGTATAGAGACTTTCATCGTTAGCGATAATTAATGGCCATAGGAAGCTATTCCAGCCAGCGATAAAGGTTAAAATCCCTTGTACGGCAAAAATAGGTTTACACATTGGAATAACGATACGAACAAAAATTCGAAATTCGCTTGCACCATCAATTCTTGCTGCCTCAATTAATTCATCTGGAATTGTGGACATGAATTGGCGAAACAAGAAAATACCAAAGGCACCAACGAGACCAGGAAGCACAATCCCTGCCATCGTGTTTGTTAAATGCATTTCGTTTAATAATAAATACACCGGAATCATTGTAACTTGACCTGGAATCATCATGGTTGCGAGTACGAGATAAAAAAGCTTGTCTTTACCTTTAAATTTATACTTAGCAAACGCATAGCCAGCCATTGCGTTTAAAAATAGCCCGAAAAACGAGCAAAGAACAATAATAATCGTATTTTTCAAGTAACCTGCAAAGTTCATGCTCTCAAATAGCATTTGAAAGTTCTCAAGCGTAAATTCTTTTGGGAGCAGGGTAGGAGTAAGCTTCATCACTTCGTTCTCAGGCTTAAAAGCAGATAAAATCATCCAAATAAATGGAATCAAGAATAGTAAGCCAGCAATACTTAAAATAATTCCAACAATCCATTGTGACACGCTGCGCTTTGGTCGCTGGTTTCGTTCTTTTGTACGAACGATTTGGGCTTTCAGTAGTTTCGTTTCCATCTAGTAGTTCACCGTCCTTCTTACAGGCTAGTTTTTCGATTTTGTAGTTTGAATTGAACAAGGGTAATAATAATAATGGCGATAAATAAGATAAAGGAGCCCGCTGCAGCATATCCAAAGTTGCTTAATTGGAAACCATTTCGATAGATAAACAACGCAACAGATGTTGTACTATCTAATGGTCCGCCATCGGTCATGACAAATGGTTCCTCAAAAAATTGCAACCAGCCAATCATCGTCGTAATCGAAACGAAAAAGATGGCGTAGCGAAGTAAAGGCACCGTAATTTTTGTCAATTGTTTCCAATGATTAGCACCGTCAAGCTGTGCTGCTTCATAATACATTTTTGGTATCCCTTGAAGCGCCGCAAGAAATATAATCATGTTAACTCCAATCGCTCGCCATAGAGCTAATAAAATGAGCGAAATCTTAGCGACAAGGGGATCTTGTAGCCATGGAATAGAGGGGATGTGTAGCAAGTTCAGTATGTAATTGAACAATCCAAATTGTGGATTGTATAAGTAGCTCCATACGACGGCTACAGCCACTACATTTGTAATAGAAGGCATGTAAAATACCGCTCGAAACAGTTGGAAGATACGAGATTTTCCAAAGTTAATTAAAAGAGCAATACTTAATGAACAAATAATGACTAGGGGAACACCAAATACAACATAAAACAAGGTATTCAAAATGGATTTAACAAATAGAGGATCAGTTAACACATCTTTGTAGTTTTGAAAGCCAATAAATTTAATCGTTGACCAATCAGCAAGGCCTGCTAAATTAATATCAGTAAAACTAATAATGAGAGCAATAAAAATGGGAAAGATTGAAAATAGGGCTAACAAAATAATTGTTGGTGCAATAAAGAAATACGGTGCTTTCATGTTCATAAAGCTTTTCATCGTGAGCTCCTTTCCGTTGTGCAGGAGACAAGGGATACCCACTTGTCTCCGCACCCGCATGTTATTTTTCTAGTAGCTTTTCAGCCGTTTTATTAAAGCTATCCATTTCTTTTTGGACACTCGTTTGACCACGATAGATTTTCTCAAAACTCTTAATGTAAGCTTGTGCAATAGATTCATACTGTTTAATAACAGGAACGGGTTTTGCCGCATCCATTTGTTCCCCAATTACCTTATAAATCGGATCGTCTTTAAGTGAAGGATCTTCCCACGCTTTTTTCGTTGAAGGCAAGGTGTTAGTCATCTCTTTCCACTTCAACTGTGTTTCAGGTTTGTTCATGTACGCAATAAATTTTAAAGAAGCATCTTTTTTCTTTGTATATTGAAAGACTGATAGGTTAGAGCCGCCTAAAACAGACAAATTATTTTCTTTTGCTGGAAGAACAGCCGTTGCCCATTTTCCTTTTAGTTCAGGAGCTTGATCATTAATTAACTTAATCATCCATGGACCGCTGATAAACATTGGAACAATAGCGTCGCCACGGAACGACTGAACAGCATCCATGCCCAAATCAGTTGGAGCTAAATCGTCTTTATAGAAGCTATTTAAATAAGATACCGCATCGACAAATTCCTTTTGATTAAACAGCGGTTTGTTTTTATCGCTGATCAGTTCGGAGCCATTCTGACGTGCAAACATAAAGGATAATGATTGTTCTTTTGGGTCAAGGCTAATGCCATATTTTCCTTTTCCGCGATCACGCAGCTTTTTGGCAGCGTCATATAGTTCGTCCCACGTTTTTGGTGGTTGATCATAACCTACTTTCTTTAACAAATCTTTTCGGTAAAAGAGTACACGAGTGTCAATATACCAAGGAACTCCCACAACTTTCTCGTCAAACTTTGTCGTTTCAATAGCCCCATCAAAGTAATTAGCAGCATCAAGTTCAGGGTGCTTTTTTAAATATGGCGTTAAATCCATGAGTGCATTCGCAGATGCGAATTCAGGCATCCATGTGGTTCCCATTTGTACGACATCAGGACCACTTTTAGAGGCTACCGCTGTTAAGAGCTTATCGTGAGCAGTTCCCCAAGGAATGGCTTGTACTTTAACGTCAATTTTAGGGTTTTCTTTTTCAAATTGAGCGGCGATTTTCGGCAATGACTTTGCTTCTTCACCCATTCCCCAAACGGTAATCGTATTTTGATCACTTGCGTCGGACGACGAACTTGATGAACATCCAGATAATGCACTAGACACGAGCACTGTACCTAGTAAAGCAGCTGCCATGAATTTCTTTTTCATATAAACCCCTCCGAATTGAATAATGAAAATTAATTTTGCTGCAGGTTTAAGCTCTTATTCCTTCACATCCTTTTGGTGAAACGTTTCGAAAAAAAAGATAAAAAAATATACAAAAACGTTTCACCATTAAAATAACAAAAACCTATTTTGAAGCAAGAAACGTTTCGATAGAGTCATTATAAGTGAATTTGAAATCGTTTTCAATGATATTTTTTAAATGTTTAAAGAGTTTAACCCTCTAATTATATTTAAAACGAGGAAATTATAATTGTAATAATCTAGAAATAGATAAAAATTCATATTTTTAGATACAAAAATAAAAACGTTTCTATTTGACGTTGACTCTAAAAATGTAAGCGTTTATAATTTTGGTATAACAGTTTTCGAAACGTTTCACTAAATGAAACAATGTAGCGTAAGGAAAATTCAGTGGGAGGGGTTTATATGAGTAAACAGCATCAGCTTGAGGAACTTTTACAACAAATGACGCTTGATGAGAAAATTGGTCAGCTTATTCAGCTTGCAACGCCTTTTTTCAAGGGAGCTGGCAATGATGGACAAATTACGGGGCCAATGGAAGAGATGGGAATTAGTGAAGAAACGGTGCGCAACAGTGGATCCGTACTAGGTGCTGCAGGAGCAAATCAAACCATCCATATTCAAAAAACACATTTGGAAGAAAATCGACTACATATTCCCTTGCTTTTTATGGCTGATGTTGTCCACGGATATAAAACCATCTTTCCTGTTCCTTTAGCAGTGGGTTGTTCGTGGAATCTCGAGCTAGCGGAAAGAAGTGCTGAAATTGCAGCGAAAGAAGCAGCCGTTTCAGGCATACACGTAACGTTTGCTCCAATGGTAGATTTGGTACGAGATCCTAGATGGGGACGTGTAATGGAATCAACGGGCGAGGATCCGTATTTAAATAGTCAGTTTAGCAGAGCGCTTGTCAGAGGGTTCCAAGGAAGTAATTTAAAAAACGATACGCTAAGTGTTGCTGCATGTGTAAAGCATTTTGCTGGGTACGGTGCTGCAGAAGGCGGACGTGATTACAACACGGTAAATATGTCGGAAAGACAATTGCGTGAATCATATCTTCCAGCCTATAAGGCAGCATTGGATGAAGGTTGCGAAATGGTTATGACCGCTTTTAATACGATTGATGGGGTGCCAGCAACAGGAAACGAATGGCTCATGAGAGAGCTCTTGCGAAGTGAATGGGGATTTAATGGTGTTTTGATCTCAGACTGGGGAGCAGTGAAAGAACTGATTCCTCATGGCATAGCCGAAAATGAAAAAGAAGCAGCTTCTAAAGCGCTTCGCGCGGGCGTTGATATCGAAATGATGACCGCTTGCTATGATCGTTACTTAAAAGAGCTAATTGAAGAGGGTGTTGTAGAAGAGTGTATTTTAGATGAAGCTGTCATGCGTATTTTAACACTAAAAGAAAAATTAGGACTGTTTGATAATCCTTACAGAGGAGCTTCTGAACGATTAGAGAAAGAGGTTATTATGTGTGAGGAACATCGTAGACAAGCACGAGAGCTAGCTGAAAAATCATGCGTGTTACTAAAAAATAACGGTATTCTTCCACTGGATAAAGAGAAAAGAGTTGCGGTTATTGGTCCATTTGCAAACAGTGACGATATTCTAGGACCTTGGTCTTGGCTAGGGGACAGAAAACAGGCAGTCACTCTTTATAATGGAATGCAGAAGAACAGTGCTCACCTTACATTTGCGCAAGGGTGCGAGATTGAGAGAGTTACTAAGGAACAGTTGAAGGAAGCCATACGTGTAGCAGAGCAAGCAGATGTAGTCGTCTTAGCGCTTGGTGAGCATTCGGAAATGAGTGGAGAAGCAGGATGTCGAGCAGACATTCAGTTGCCACTTGCTCAGCTTGAGCTCATAAAAGAGATGCAAAAAATAAAGAGGCCTATTGTAACGGTATTGTTTAACGGACGACCGCTAGACCTACATGGGGTAATGGAAGAGTCTGATGCAATACTTGAAGCCTGGTATCCCGGGACTGAAGGTGGTGCGGCTATTGCAAATTTACTATTTGGAATGTGCACACCTTCTGGAAAACTGACGATGTCGTTTCCATACTCGGCTGGGCAAATACCCGTGTATTACAACGCATTTAATACAGGAAGACCAAAAGATGCACCTGATGCACAGGAGCGCTACGTATCACAATATTTAGATATTCCAAATGAACCGCTTCTTCCATTCGGTTTTGGATTAAGCTATACGACATTTCGCTATCGAAATGGCACGTTATCTGAACAAAAGCTGAAAAAAGGGGAGACCATCTCGCTATCTGTTGAAATTACCAATATCGGTGAACGAGAAGGCGATGAAATCGTTCAGCTTTACATTCGTGATGTATCAGGAGATGTAGTAAGACCATTGAAAGAACTAAAGGGATTCAAAACGATTCATTTGCAACCAGGAGAAACAAAAACAGTATCCTTTACAATTTCAGAGGAACAGCTACGCTATTATCACCGTAATTTACAGTTTAAAAGCGACAATGGAGCATTCATTGCATACGTGGGAGGCAACAGTCAGCAGGTTGAGGGATTTTACTTTGAATTAATTGACTAACAGACGAGGGGAAATGAGATGCAAACACAACGAACGGCACACTTTCAGATTCAAGCAGGATCATATCAATTTACATTTTTAAATACCGGGGATATCTATGAAATTGCGCACGGAGACATAATGATTAACCAGTGGCTATCTAATCCAATAGACGGCTCATTTAACAACATTTATTTGCGGCTATTTAAAGGTGATCAGTCCGTTTGGTATCCATTAGTTGGTCGGAAATCAAACAGTCACGTTTCCTATACTAATTCGCAGGTCATATTTGTTGGTGAGGTAGAGGACATTCAATACAAGGTCGTTTTTACGCTTACAGAAAAAGGCATATGGTTTTGGGATGTTACGTTAGAAGGGTATGATGGGGAGACAGATGCAGAAGTCATCTATGGTCAGGATGTTGGTTTAGCTCATAAAGGAGCGGTGCGAACGAATGAAGCCTTTGTTTCTCAATATATCGATCATCAAGTGTTTCAGGATGAAGCATATGGATATGTCGTATGTTCAAGACAAAATCAGCCTCAGGTAACAGCGTTTCCGTATTTGCAGCAAGGTTCTTTAACAGGAGCAGTTGCGTATAGCACCGATGGTTTTCAATTTTTTGGTCATGACTACAAAGAAACACATATACCAGTATCACTTGTAGCACCTTCATTAGCGAACAAAAATTATCAATACGAATTTGCTTATACTGCACTTCAATCACAGCGAAAACGACTAGATGGAAATCTTCGTTTTGTTTTCTACGGCTGCTTTTCCCCAGATCATCCAGAAGCGGTGACAGAGATAGCGTATAAAGAAGAGATTAAAAGAGCGTGGGAGGAAATTACTCCATCCCAGAATGAGAACGTCCCTTCATCATTTTCTAGTAGCGATAAGCTAGGGGAACCATTACGTTCACAATCCTTAACGCGAGATGAAATTCATTACTATTTTCCCTCTCGTCATCAAGAAGAATACAAGGATGAGACGCTTCTATCATTTTTCACCGACAAGCATGAGCATGTTGTGCTAAGGGAAAAGGAGCTGTTAGTTGAGCGCCCTCATGGTCATATTTTAATGACGGGTCAAAATGATGCATTGAATTCGAGCGTGCTCACTACAACTTCCTATATGTACGGTGTTTTTAATTCACAGGTCGTTCTAGGAAATACATCATTCAATAAAATGATGACGAATACCCGCAATGCACTTAATATCTCTAAAACTTCCGGACAACGTATTTATATTGAAAAAAACGGGGCTTATCATTTATTAGCGATGCCCTCCTTGTTTGAAATGGGATTTAATTATGTACGCTGGTTTTATAAAACGGAGGATGACCTTATTCTCATTACAAACTATACGGTACTTGATCGCCCGGAGATTCATCTGAAAGTGCAATCCGTGTTGGGACGACCTTATCGTTATGTGGTGACAAATCAGATTTCAATGAATAACAACGAATATGATGTGCCGTTTCACGTTAAGGAAAAAGGGCAGAAGAGATTTTTCTATGCGGATGCTCATGCTGATAGTGGAGAAACGCATCCGAAACTTTGCTACACAATGGAAGTAAGCGGAGCAGAAGTTACGAACAGCGATCTATTTACAGAAGACGAAATGGCGGCGACGTCACTAGTTTCATTAGAAATTGAAAAAACATCTGCATGGACGCTCTCTCTGCAAGGAAGTCTCGACGGTGAGGAAAAATTATTAGTTGAGCATGATGAAGAACAAGAGAAAGAACGTTATCGTACTTTTTATAAAGAAGTGATGAATGAGTTCTCTCTTTCTCATCCCCACTTAGATGTTGAGGTAGAAAAAGTCAATGACGTTGTCTGGTGGTATACGCACAATATGCTTGTTCATTACTCTGTTCCCCACGGATTAGAGCAATATGGAGGTGCAGCATGGGGAACGAGAGATGTTTGCCAAGGACCAACCGAGTACTTCTTAGCAACACATCATTATGAATCTGTGAAAGAAATTATCAAAACGGTTTATAGTCATCAGTACGAAGGAGAGGGAAATTGGCCGCAGTGGTTTATGTTTGACCAATACGCTTCTATTCAGCAACAGGAAAGTCATGGTGATGTGATTGTATGGCCGTTAAAAATCGTGAGTGATTATTTAAATGCGACAAATGATTATGCGCTTCTTCAAGAAACGATTCCTTATACGAGAGAGGATACGTTCGGATTTACCGATCAAGAAGCAACTATTCTAGATCATATTCATAAGCAAGTTGCTTATATTGAACGGAATTTTCTGCATGGAACAGCCCTATCATCATATGGTGACGGAGATTGGGATGATACGCTACAACCAGCCAACGCACAGCTAAAGAAATACATGATCAGCAGCTGGACAGTTGCCTTAACGTATCAAGTTTTTGATCAGTTTTCTAAAGCGCTAAAAGGTAAGTATGAGAAAGAGTCGACGATATTTGCCGATCTAGCCTCACGCATTCAAACGGACTACAACCGGTATATATTAACCTCATCCGTTATTCCTGGTTTTATCTATATGGAAGAAGAAGGGGTTAGTAAGAAGATGCTTCATCCAGAAGATGAAAAAACGGGTATTCACTATCGATTGCTTCCGATGACAAGAAGTATGATTAGTGAACTTTTAACACCTGAACAAGCTCAATCGCACTATGAAGTGATTAAGCGAGAATTAGACTGTCCGGACGGTGTCCGGCTCATGAATCGTCCTGCTCAATATAAAGGCGGGGTAAGCACAAACTTTAAGCGTGCAGAGCAAGCAGCAAATTTTGGACGAGAAGTCGGTTTGCAGTATGTTCATGCGCATATTCGCTTTGTAGAAGCGATGGCAAAAATCGGAAAAGAAGAGGAAGTATGGAGCGGCTTGGCGAAAATTAATCCAGTAGGAATACAGCAGGTAGTGTTAAATGCGGATTATCGTCAAAGCAATGCCTATTTCAGCAGTTCAGACGGCAACTTCTCCGATCGCTACGAGGCACAGGCGCGATTTGATGAGCTTCGTAACGGAGAAGTTAAAGTAAAAGGTGGCTGGCGCATTTATTCAAGCGGTCCAGGAATTTATATTAACCAGCTTATTTCAAACTGCTTAGGAACTCGGCAAGAAGGTGGGGATTTGATTCTTGATCCAGTGCTTCCAAAAAAGCTAGACGGATTAAGTTTTAGCTTTACATTTAATCGTAAGCCTGTTACGATTTTGTACCACTTAACAGGCAATGATGACAAGCGAGTGGATGTGAACGGAGTTTCGGTCAAAATAACAAACCTGCACAATTCTTATAGAGCGGGCGGTTTGCGTATTTCAAAAGAAGAATTAGCAAAGTACTTAAAAGGTGATCAAAACACAATTGACCTGTTTCTTTAACGAAAGAGTAATGAAGTAATAGACAAAGATAGGAGAGAATGTATTGGTTAGCATAAAAGATATTGCGAAACAGGCGGGAGTTTCTATTTCGACTGTTTCATATGCATTAAATGGCAGTACAAAGGTGACAGAAGAGACGTCTGCACGTATTTTAGCCATTGCGAAAGAATTGAATTATATTCCAAACGCGGCGGCACGCTCGTTAAAGAAGCGTGAAACGAAAATTATTGGCGTGTTCTTAACGAATTATAGCGGTGCGTTTTATGGAGAGCTTCTTCAAGGAATGTCCGAGGCGCTAGGTGCTCACGGATATGAACTGATCGTGTGCAGTGGAAAAGAGTCTCACCGTTTCTTGCCAGAAGGAATGATTGATGGTGCTGTTGTATTGGATCAAACGTTTTCAAGCACTGATTTGCTAACTTTTGCAGAACGTGGTCACAAATTAGTTGTGATGGACCGAGAGCTTGCACATGACAACATTAAGCAAGTTCTTCTTGATAACAAAGCAGGGGCTACGCTTGCCATTGAGCACTTTGTAGAGAACCGACATAAAAAGTTGTACGCCGTAACAGGACCAAACGGTTCATATGATTCACAGCAGCGACTTGAAGCGGTTAGGCAGGAAGTACAGCGTTATCCTCATGTCTCATATCATGAAATTCAAGGCGGATTTGATAAACAATCGGGTGAAAAAGCAGCCAAAAGAATTATTGAAGAGTATACAGAACCGGTCGGTGTTTTTTGTTTGAATGATGAAATGGCGATTGGGATGTACAATTATTTAGCTAAAACTGATTATCAGGTTGGCGAACATATTCATATAATGGGCTTTGACAACATCGAGCTAACCCAATATACAAGTCCACGATTAGCTACGATCAATTATTCCAAGCGAAAATGGGGAGCTCTTGCAGCTGTCCAGCTCTTGCAGCTTATTCAACAGAAAGAAGTACATAATGAGCGAATCTACGTCACGCTTGTTGAAGGTGAGTCTGTTAGCGGAAAATAACGCTTTTAAAGCATAAAACCCTTAAAGTAAACTTTAAGGGTTTTATGCATGGGAACGAACCTAATGATAGTGTGAGCAATCACATCTTCCACTTATCTTGACTTAGTATTTACTAGCTTACTCGTTGCATTTTATTATATTGTTACAATATTTCTCTTGCAAACGTAAGTTAATAACACTTTCGCTTCATATAACAAAATCTATTAGACATACAGTTTTGCTTTCTACCATAATGATCAGTAATATAGAGGTTAAGATAAATGATGAAAAGTAGGAGTGGATTAAGAATGAGTCAAGGGTGGACAGTGGATAAGATAGGAGATTTGGCAGGGAAAGTCGTGATCGTGACAGGGGCAAGCAGTGGACTCGGTCTTGAAACAGCGTCTGCACTAGCAGCCAAGGGTGCGACGCTCATTATGGCGGTGCGAAACACAACAAAAGGTGAAGAGGCGGCAAATGTCATAAGAGAAACGCATCCGCACGCTGATTTGCAGGTCATGAAGCTTGATCTTAGTGATCTTGTAAGCGTTCGTACGTTTGCGGAAGAATTTAAAAATCAGTATAACACGTTGTCTATTCTCATTAACAATGCAGGCATTATGGTTCCACCGTTAAGTCTTACAAAAGACGGATTTGAGTCACAGTTCGGTACGAATCATTTAGGGCATTTTGCGCTTACTGGTTTGCTGCTAGAGAGATTAATTCAAACACCAGGCTCAAGAGTTGTCGCATTAAGTAGCTTAGCAGCGGACAGCGGCAAAATTCACTTTGACAATCTTGATGGTGCCAACGGCTATCGTGCTTTCCAGTTTTATGCGCAAAGTAAGCTTGCCAATTTATTGTTCTCACGTGAGTTGGATTATAAGCTAAAAGAACATGGAGTGGACGCTATAAGCGTAGCCGCTCACCCAGGCGTTTCCTTTACAAACTTAGCATCACGAAATTCAGGAAAGCAAACGAACAAAGTAGTGGGCTTTTTATTTAAGCTAGTGGCACAGCCAGCGAGTATGGGGGCACTTCCAACCCTATACGCAGCAACAGAGCCTCTGAACGGCGGGGAATTTATAGGTCCAGATGGTAAAGGACGACGAAAAGGCTATCCGACGATCGATCAGACGATTGAAAAGCTATATAATCAGGATGTTTCAAAGCAATTATGGACGCTTTCAGAGGAATTGACGGGTGTCACATATACGTTTTAATGGAGATATGTGTATATATTTACCATATTCCTACTTTTCGATATAATAATAGAAATGGATTCCAACAAAAGGGGAATACAATGATGAAAAAATACGTTGTCGCTTTGTGTATAAGCATAGCATTATGCCTCAGTTCCATTTCTATTGCGGCAAAAGCAGAAAGCGTTCATAATCCTGTTGTATTTGCTCATGGAATAAGCGGGGCTTCGTACGACTTTACGTATATTCAAGCCTATTTAGTTGATCATGGCTGGAATGCTGAAAATATGTTTGCGATTGATTTTTCTGATACCGTTCTTGGAAGGAATTCAACTAACGGCCCTGAACTTGCTCAGTTCGTTGATGATGTATTAAAGGAAACGGGTGCTAATAAAGTTGACATTGTTGCACACAGTATGGGCGGGGCAAATACGCTGTTTTACCTAAAAAATCTAGGTGGTAACGGTAAGGTGGAACATGTTGTTACGCTAGGCGGAGCCAATCGCTTAGGAGCCACAGATATTATACAGGGATTTGATCCGTATCACCCTATTTTATATACGTCCATTTACAGCACAGGTGATCAAATTGTAGCCAATGGTCTATCAAAGCTAAAGGGTGCAGAAAACGTGGAGCTGCAAGGAATTGGTCACGTGAGCCTTTTGAATAACGAAGAGGTTAATCAACGCATTGTAGCAAGTTTAAATCGTGAGGTAACAAAAGAGCAAGTTGCTCGTGCAGAAGATAAGGAGCGGATGTTTCGTAAATTCCTTATCTTATGCAAGCAAGTTGTTGTTGATTTTACGCACCGATGGAAGGTTAATGAATAAAAAACGCTTTTCGTTCTTTCGTTATCCAAGCATCTAATTCATCCTGGTTTCGTTTAGCAAGACGATTTACTAATACATCATGCCAAACATAATCTTCTAATAGATGAATATGAATGGGATCATCGGTATAAAAGGCGAGATCCCGGTCGTTAACCGAAGGACCGTAAATCATTTCGTTTGAATCAATGGATAAGATAAACCAGCGCTCAGTGGAAGGAGCCTCCGTAAAGGTTGTAATGCGGTGAGGCTCTAAGTTTCCAGTGGGCTCTTCCACATGTAGCGTAATGCCTTGAATGGAAACGTCTTTACTCACTGCCTCTAATTCTGCTTTTAATAACTCATACATGTCATCCCAAACGGAAAGCACGATTCGCTTTGTTGCTTTTTGAATGAGGGAGGCACAGTAGCTAACAATACTTTGTTTCTCCTTCAGCGTCACAATTCGGTTATCGTCCCGACTCGTTTCTGTTTCAAGCTGCTTTAACGAATCCTCTAACACAACGTAGGTGGACTCCCAATCAGAGCGTGCTTTTTCTAAAAAAATAGCGACAGGTAGTGGTGAATAGCGAGTTTGTGCTTCAATTTCTTCGACCATCACAATTCCTTTTTCGCTTAAATTTCCTAACACGTCATAAATTCTTGAGCGCGGAATACCAGAGTCTTTGCTTACTTGATACGCACTTACGGGTCCTTGTTTTACAAGCGAAAGGTAAGCTTTGGATTCATATTCATTAAAGCCCATCTTTTTAAGCTGTTCAATTGTTTGTTTCACCGAATCCCTCCATATAGGATATTTTCTTCTTCCATTATGACAAAAAGCATTTACAGTTTGCAAATATTTAGTTACTATTTTAGTAGTGACTATAAAAGGAGGCTGTAAAACAATGCATCTAGATGCGTCTATGGTATTATTTTTGCTGTTCTTTGGCTTTTTAGCTGCTTTTATCGACTCAGTCGTCGGCGGAGGAGGATTAATTACGATTCCTGCTTTGCTTTTTACGGGAATGAGTCCCGCGACAACGGTTGCGACGAATAAGCTTGCAGGAAGTATGGGATCTCTGACAAGCACAATTATGTTTTATCGTTCAGGTACCATTGAATTAAAATCGGTATACAAATACTTTCCTCTTTCATTTATCGGTTCGATGATCGGCGCATGGGTCGTACATTTAATGAACCCCGAAGTGTTAAAACCGCTTATGCTTGTTATGTTGGTAGCTGTCGCCGTTTATACGATTATCAAAAAAGACTGGGGGAGTATCTCAGCTCCGAAACAGCTATCAACTTTCTATGTTCTTTTATTTACCTTCTTACTTTTCCTTATTGGCTTTTACGATGGTTTTTTGGGACCTGGAACAGGATCCTTTTTAATCTTTGCTTTTTTGCTTGTTGGGTTTGATTTTCTAAAAGCAGCTGGCAACGCGAAGTTTCTGAATTTTTCAAGTAATATTGCAGGTCTCCTAATGTTCATGTATTTAGGACAGGTGAATTATACATACGGTCTTATTATGGGAATTGCGCAAATTTTCGGCTCCATTGTCGGTTCTAAATTTGCCATTAAAAGGGGAAGTGGCTACGTTCGTACGTTGTTTATCGTTGTGACGGTCGTGTTATTTGCTAAAAACATTTATGATTACTTGTACTAAGTGAGTGAGATGCGTAGTGTGCTAGAAAAGGAGATAATTTAGGAAAAAGATTCATATATAAAAGAGAATCGCCTAACGAATGGTACAGAAGGGAGTAGCAGAATGAAAGACGATCAACATTCTTCTCATGATATACCTCAGCCAATTCGAAAAGACGGAGCAGGTGCAACAGATTTTGGTCCTCGTGATGTGATGCGAGACATGGAAAATCCGGATATGTTTGTCCCACCTGAAACGGATGAAGGGTTAATTCCTAATTTAAAATTTTCGTTTTCTGATACGCACATGCATTTAAATCAAGGCGGCTGGTCTCGTGAAGTGACGGCAAGAGAGCTTCCGATTTCGACTACGCTTGCGGCTGTAAACATGCGCTTAACGCCTGGTGGGGTTCGTGAGCTGCATTGGCACAAGCAGTCGGAATGGGCGTACATGATTTTAGGTCGAGCCCGCATCACGTCTGTTGACCAAGATGGACGAAATTTTATCGAGGATGTGGAAGCAGGAGATCTATGGTTTTTCCCGGCGGGCATTCCTCACTCGATTCAAGGATTAGAAGAGGGCTGTGAGTTTCTTCTTATATTTGATGACGGCCAGTTTTCTGAGTTTGACACGTTCTCCATTACGGATTGGTTTGCGCATATCCCAAAAGACGTCTTAGCGGCAAATTTTGGCGTTTCAGAAAGTGCATTTGCTTCTCTGCCCAAAAAAGAGCGCTATATTTTTCAAGCAACGGTCCCAGGGTCCATTGACAGCCAAAAAGTATCTGATCCGTATGGAACCGTTCCAAAAAGCTTTACATATCGACTTCTTGCGCAAAAACCGCTTGTGTTTTCGGGAGGAACGGTTCGAATTGTCGATTCCAAAAGCTTTCCCGTCTCTACCACTACAGCCGCCGCGCTAGTAGAAATAAAGCCTGGAGGAATTAGAGAGCTTCACTGGCATCCAAACAATGATGAATGGCAGTATTATTTAACGGGAACCGCTCGTATGACCGTATTTGCGGCGAACGGAGCAGCACGCACGTTCAATTATCGAGCCGGAGACGTTGGGTACGTTCCGTTTGCGATGGGTCATTATGTTCAAAATACAGGTAAAAAAAGCGTGTGGTTTTTAGAGGTGTTCAAAAGCGACCGTTTTGAAGACATTTCACTGAACCAGTGGATGGCGCTTACGCCGAAAGAACTGGTTCAGGAACATTTACACGCAAGTCCAGAGCTGATGAGAGCACTACGGAAAGAAAAATGGCCTGTTGTAAAGGAGAATGACAAGCTTCTTTAATAAGTAGGTGTTTTATTGTATAATATGGTAATTCTAGCTGTGAAGGAGCTTATAAACATGTTCGTTTTCAACATTATCCCGCTACTCATTTATTTTATTCCGATTGTTTTTATCGCATGGTTTTTAGTGAAATTTCTTAAGGCACAGCAGGAACGAAATGTGTTGTTAAAGAGAATTTCGGAAAAGCTAGATAGGCTTGACGGATAGACGAGGATTTCTCGTCTTTTTTGTTTTTATTAAAAAGCATTACGCTAAAGTGTAAGATTGCTATAATATGAGACGTACAGTGAAATCGAGAGAAGGGGTAAAAATGACGAAAGTAGATCTATACACGATGTGTTTAGTACAAGACGGTGATCATGTGTTGCTCATCAATCGGCCAAGTGAGCGAGGGTTTCCGGGTTACATTGGACCAGGAGGCAAAGTGGATTTCCCAGAAAGCCCAGCAGAGGCAGCTATTCGCGAGGTTTTTGAAGAGACAGGTCTTAAAGTGAAAAAGCTTATATACAAAGGACTGGACGAATATGTAGATCCAAATAAGGACTACAGGTATATGGTGTTTAATTATATTGCAACATCATTCCAAGGGGAGCTTCTTCAACATCCTCCTGAAGGCGAATTACATTGGGTGCCGATTACAAAAGCGAAACATTTGCCGATGCAGGATTGGTTTAAGAAACGGTTCCCGCTCTTTTTCAACGAGGGAACGTTTGAGGTTCATGTCGAATGGAGTGAAGAGAAGCAAGGGCCAGTGAAGGAGCTTCTTCAGCAACTATAAGTACATAGGGAATTAGAATAATAGTAGAGAGATCGTATAAAGGAGAGAGTATAGTGAAGATCAAACATTTAGCAATCGGAACAGCAAAAAGCTTTACGTGTGCGGATGGAAAAGAAATCAAAACAGGTATATGCAAGGAGCGTGTGTCAACGAGCTTTCTAGCAAAAGAGGGATTTAGAGGAGACGGAGTAGCCGATTTAAAACATCACGGCGGGGCTGACCGAGCTGTTTGCATCTATCCATATGAGCATTATGAACAGTGGCAGAAAGAGTTTTCAACAACGCTTGCTTCTGCAGCATTTGGAGAAAATATAACAGTCACAAATATGCTGGAAAAAGACATCTACATTGGAGACGTCTTTCAAATAGGTGATGCGGTCGTTCAAGTAACGCAGCCACGTGTCCCTTGTTCGACCATTACGAAGCGAACAAACGTAGATGGATTGCTAAAACGAATTGTTGAAACTGGTTACACTGGCTACTTGTGTCGAGTGTTGCAAGAAGGCGAAATCTCAGAAGATGCGACGATTCATCTCGTACAAGCTCATCCAGCTAAGATATCTGTCGCTTATTGCAACGACATCTATTTTCACCAGCCTAAGAATACAGAAGGAATGGAGAAAATTCTAGCTGTAGGAGAGCTTGCGGAGAAATGGAGAAAGCCGGTAGCAGAGCGTTTGGACAAGCTTCGAATTGTGATTTCGTAAAATGAGTGGAGAAATCAAAAAGAGTGATTGACCGCTAGTGAACATTAAAAAGATAGGTAGTTTATTAAAAAGCTAAATACTCAAGGCTGCTATGAATTAGATTTCGGTTATATCATTCTTCTATAAAATGAAGGAAATATGTTAATAATTGCTGGTTAATCACTTTAAATTGAACGTTTAATAGATCAACTTCGTGAAAGGCCCGATTTGAATACGTTTGTTCCTAATCCTAAAGCTATAATGAGCAACTTCAATTTTTGGCAAGGTCTATTTTGTATTCTAGCTCAATCATTGCTGCACAACTACTGGCTTAGTGTGATAATTGGCAAATGAAGATGTGATCTGCTCGTCATTAGATAGATAAACAAGCTCTCTTTTAAAGCTAATTTTTCTCCCTAGGTAAAGGAAATTGTTCAAAATGTTACGTATCACGATACTCCTCTCCACCTCATCATGAGCGAGTTTATGAAAAATCGAGAACTTTATTTTATCTTTCTTGATACATACTTTTCCCGACATGCAGACATTACCCCATCATTAGAAATGAAATATCAACGGTTAGTTACTAAGATGTTTGATATCGTCATCTGTACCATTGCCAAAGAATCTCATGAAGCTATGCAGCTAAGCTTAAAAACACAACGAAAAACTATTGATGAGTTAAGTGCTCCCGTTATTAGTCTGAAAGAGTGCGATATTGCACTGTTACCGCTCATAGGAACGATTGATGAAAGACGAGCTCAGGTTATTTTAGAATCTACATTAGAACGTTGTACCAGAATGCAAGTGAAGAAACTGTATATTGATCTGTCGGGAACAATCATTGTAAGTAGCGTAGTTGGTCACCATCTTTCGCAATTAATTGGTGCGCTAAAAATGATCGGAATTGAACCAATCCTTTGCGGAATACGAGTAGAGGTAGCAAGAAATGCGATACAGCTTGGATTTGTATTTAAAGGAATTAAAATAAAATCGAGTCTTTCTCAAGCCATTACTATTTATTAATTAGGACCTTTAAAAAAGAGCTCTTACTAATTTTATTATTGGGATAGATCAAATGGAGTTACTGTTCTTCAACGTTCGAGGCGTTAGTACCTGTTCTATATGTGTCGTGTATAGGTGTTTGGGCAGAAGATGAACAGATGAAGATTTTTGAGTTATTAAATTTTCCAGTATTGCTATTCATCCCACTATAGGTTACGCTAAAGATAACTTATTCTTGTTCGGTATATTGTGAAAAGAAAAAACGAATTAAATGGTTTGATCTTGAAATGGTGTGCTTGAACAATAGTGGTAATATATTTGTGGAATATTCCACAGCAGGAGGAAACAGTATGGCACAAGGTACAGTAAAATGGTTTAATGCAGAAAAAGGATTCGGTTTTATCGAAGTTGAAGGCGGAGAAGATGTATTCGTTCATTTCAGCGCTATTCAAGGTGAAGGTTATAAATCATTAGACGAAGGTCAAAAAGTGACGTTTGACATCGAGCAAGGTCAACGTGGAGCACAAGCTGCTAACGTTCAAAAAGCATAATTGAAAAGACTCCTGTATAGGAGTCTTTTTTTTTTAGAGATTATAATAAGCGATTTGTTGCAGACGTTGTGATTGTAATTTTTTGATTTTCCAATTCGGTATCACCTCTGAAAGATTTCAAAGATGATACGAAGGGATTTTGTATATTCTAAGTATCTTCCAGAAGTTTATATCTTTTGATTAATAAAAATTAGTGTTCTAACATTAGAAGGGGTAATATTTAATTAGGTAGCTACACAATAAAACTAAAGGAAGTGATAGATATGTTTGAAAATAAACATAAATATACAAATCGATTAATACATGAAAAGTCACCTTATCTTTTACAACATGCTCATAATCCTGTTGACTGGTTTGCGTGGGGACCTGAAGCGTTTCAAAAGGCTAAAAGGGAAGGCAAGCCGGTATTAGTGTCAATTGGCTATTCCTAGCCTTCGGGCTATACGATGAAATAGAGGATGATTATATCTACATGTCATTGGTGTCACGTCATGGCGCACGAAAGCTTTGAAGATGAAGAAGTAGCAACGCTCCTTAATGACCATTTTATTGCTGTTAAAGTAGATCGAGAAGAACGACCGGACGTTGATTCGATTTATATGAAAGTATGCCAGATGATTACTCAACAGGGGGGATGGCCGCTTAATGTGTTTTTAACACCTGATCAAAAGCCTTTTTTCGCCGGTACATATTTCCCTAAAACAAGCATGATGAATCGCCCTAGGTTTATGGATGTTCTTCAACAATTATCAACGCGTTTTGAGGACGATCGTGATCATGTCGAGAACGTTGCAAACAATATTATGCGAGGCTTGAAGCAGAACTTGCACGTTTCATCGGATCAAACCTTGTCACCTTCCATTTTACATAAGACGTTTCAGCAGCTTGCGGGAAGCTTTGACACCGTATACGGCGGATTTGGACAAGCACCGAAGTTTCCGACACCTCATATGCTCACATTTTTACTTCGTTATTACAGATGGAGTGAAAATGAAAATGCTCTCTACATGGTTAGAAAAACGCTCGGAAGTTTAGCGAACGGTGGGATTTACGACCACATCGGGTCTGGGTTTTCACGCTATTCGACAGATCCACAGTGGCTCGTTCCTCATTTTGAGAAAATGCTTTATGACAATGCCTTGCTTATTCATGCTTATACAGAAGGTTATCAAATGGTAAAAGATATGCGCTACAGGGATATTGTAGAGGGTATGGTGACGTTTTTAGACCGTGAGATGACGGGAGAGCAAGGGGCTTTTTACTCGGCCATTGATGCAGATTCTGAAGGAGTGGAAGGAAAGTATTACGTGTGGAGCAAGGAAGAGATTGAGCGAATTTTGCCTGAACGAGAAGCAAAAATGTTCATCGATGTGTACAACATTCGTGATGAAGGAAACTTTGAGGGAGCGAATATTCCACACCTCATTTACACCGAGATCGAGAAAAAAGTAGAGCGCTACGGAGACAACTTGTTTTCTAGACTAGAAGATGCCAAAAGCTTACTGTTAGCAGAACGAGAAAAGCGGATCTATCCGCATGTGGACGATAAAATCTTAACGTCTTGGAACGGATTAATGATTAGTGCACTAGCAAAGGCAGGTCGCGTCTTTGAACGGAATGACTACATTGCACGGGCGGAACGTGCTCTAGCATTTATTGAAGACAAGATGATTCTAAACGATCGCTTAATGGTACGCTACCGAGACGGTGAGGTAAAAGAAAAGGGATTTGTTGATGACTATGCCTATTTGCTGTGGGCTTATATGGAGCTTTATCAAGCAACGCTGTCAGTGGATTATTTAGAAAAAGCACAAAAATTGAGCAACGAGCTATTTCATCTCTTTTGGGATAAAGAGCACGGTGGTTTTTATTTTAGTGCGAAAGACGGCGAGGAGCTCATTGCCCGTGAGAAGGAAAGTTATGACGGAGCGCTTCCATCAGGAAATGGTGTAGCGGTTACCCAGCTGCTTAAGCTAGCGAAGCTAACAGGCGATCAAGAAACATTGAAAGCCGTCCACAGAATGTTTCAAACGTTTGAGCGTGAAGTAACAAGTTATGGAAGTGGACATGCTCAGTTTTTACATGCGTTTCTCGAGCTGCAAATGGATCATCGTGAAATTATTATACGCGGCTCAAAGGACGACCAGGGTGTTCGAGATCTTGTTTCAATTTTACAAAAGGAATTTCTCCCAGAAGTGGCGTATCTTGTAGTAGAAGAAGGAGACGAGAATCGCTTACCTCTTCTAGAAGACTATCCGTTTGTCAAAGGGAAAACGACGATCTACAACTGTGCTAATTTTGCATGTGAGCGACCGACGCATGATGCGAACGTAGTTATTAGTCAGCTACTGCAAAAATAAAAGAAAACCAGGCCCATCTGTGAGCCTGGTTTTCTTTTACGTAAGCTTATGATGCTCAGCGAAAGCTTGAAACATTTGTTCATCTTCAACCAATCCACAAGCCGCACATTGAATTCTGCGCTGTGGTCCTTGATATGGTTTATGAAAAGGGTGCACGTTGTCGCTCGTATATGTTTCTTCTACATCTCCTGTACGGGGATCGAGTTTCACGGAAGTCGCGACTTGTTCGATCACGTTGAATCTCGTTCGGTTGGTTTTGCAGCTTGGGCATAAATACGCCGTTGCCATATCGATTCACTCCTTACATAATGATTTCATTATTACCTTATCCAATTGTAGGAAGTTCATCCACGTTCGTAAAAACTAGTGGTTTTATTCAGAACGCATATTCGGTAAAATAGAAGCAGGTGATGAAAATGAGAGTAAAAAAAGAGTTGCATGAAATTATTGACCTTTTAAAAGAAAATCCTGACTATAAAGATCAGGTTATTCATTGGGAAACCATTGAGCCAACGGAAGCCAAAACGACTCCGTTTCCTGATTTTATGGATGAACGATTAAAGATCGCCTTAGAAAATCGTGGTATTGGCGCTCTTTATACCCACCAAGAAACGGCCTTTCATAAGGCTTATCATAAACAGCACTTTGTGGCGGTTACGCCAACAGCATCTGGTAAAACGCTGTGCTATAACCTTCCTGTTTTACAAAGCGTGCTAGAAGATGAACAGTCGAGAGCTCTTTATTTGTTTCCAACAAAAGCACTCGCACAGGACCAAAAGAGCGAGATTAACGAGATGATCGAGGAAATGGGTGTGCCGATTAATAGCTATACGTATGACGGCGATACACCTGCAAACATTCGTCAAAAGGTACGAAAAGCAGGTCACGTCGTTATTACAAATCCAGATATGCTGCATTCTGCTATTTTGCCACATCATACAAAATGGGTGTCTTTATTTGAAAACTTAAAGTATATCGTTATTGACGAACTGCACACGTATCGCGGCGTATTTGGAAGTCATGTTGCGAATGTAATTCGTCGATTAAAGCGCATTTGTGCGTATTACGGTAGCAATCCAACATTCATCTGTACGTCTGCTACCATTGCCAATCCAAATGAGCTTGCTTCGCAGCTAACAGGAGAACAGGTTACCTTGATTAATAACAACGGTGCTCCGACCGGACGAAAGCATTTTATTTTTTATAATCCACCGATCGTAAATAAGCCACTTAATATTCGACGCAGCGCTACCCTTGAGGTGCGGAAGCTTGCGGGAGAATTTTTGAAAAATAAAATTCAAACAATCGTGTTTGCGCGCAGTCGTGTCCGAGTGGAGATCATTTTAACGTATCTTCAGGAGCTAGTGAAAAACGAGCTGAGCGCGAAATCCATTCAAGGTTATCGGGGTGGATATTTACCGAAACAGCGCCGTGAAATTGAGCGAGGACTACGAAACGGTGAAATATACGGAGTCGTCAGCACGAATGCGCTTGAGCTAGGAGTTGATATTGGTCAGCTTCAAGTATGTATTATGACCGGATATCCTGGAACGATTGCAAGTGCCTGGCAGCAGGCAGGACGAGCAGGTCGTCGTCACGGAGAGGCGGTTATTGTGATGGTAGCAAGCTCTAGTCCACTCGATCAGTATATTATCCAAAATCCTGCGTATTTCTTTGAGCAAAATCCAGAAACAGCCCGAATCAATCCAGATAACTTGGTGATCTTAGTTGATCATGTAAAGTGTGCATCCTATGAGCTGCCGTTTAGACAAGGAGAGCAGTTCGGCGGGGTGGATATTGAAGACGTGCTCGAATTTTTAGGTGAAGAGCGCGTCGTGCATTTAAACGGTGACAAGTGGTATTGGATGAATGATTCATTTCCTGCTCACAACATCAGTCTGCGTTCTGCATCCCAAGAAAACGTGGTGATTATTGATATTTCCGACGTAGCGAACGTCAAAGTCATTGGAGAAATGGATACGTTCAGTGCGATGACGCTGTTACATGACGAAGCTATTTATCTTCATCAAGGTACGCAGTTTCAAGTAGAGGAACTAGATTGGGACGAGAAGAAGGCGTATGTTCGGGAAGTGGACGTCGACTACTTTACGGATGCAAATCTAGCGGTTAATTTAAAGGTGCTAGAAGAAGACAAGCATTTTGAACACGCACCTTATGAGGTGGGCTATGGCGACGTAATGGTAAGCGCGATGGCAACGATTTTTAAGAAGATTAAGTTTGAAACACATGAAAACATCGGATCAGGTCCCATTCATCTCCCGGAAGAGGAGCTGCATACGAATGCTGTTTGGATTAGCTTTGAGCCTGATGCGTTGTTCGGAGGATCAACGGAGCGTGTGGAACAAGCGCTTATTTCCGTGTCACACTCTCTTCAATCCATTGCGCCGCTTATGGTCATGTGCGATCCGTCTGATTTGCACACCGTTCCGCAGTTAAAAGCAGTGCATAATGAAAAGCCTACGATCTTTTTATACGACCGCTATCCAGGTGGCGTCGGTCTCAGTGACAAGGTGTATACGATGATGGATCAGCTTCTAGAAGAGGCATATGGGATGATTGGAGACTGTTCGTGTGAGTCAGGATGTCCTTCTTGCATCGGAATGGAAGCGACGGGTGACACGGCGAAACAAGACGCGCTAAAGCTATTGCGTCTTCTGCAATCAACTTCTGAATAAATGCTAAACACTAGGGAACCTCCTTAGTGTTTTTCTTTGTGCGGAAAATGAAAAAGGATTCGAAAACGTGATATAGTAAACGAAACAATATGAGAATAAAAGGTGATGAAGGTGTCCCTAAAATCAAAATTGAACCGGATGAAAAAGCATATTTCAAAAGAAGAAAACAAGCCCGTGGAAAAACCTGCACAGCACATTATAGAGGGAAACATCCCCTTTTTAGCAGAATGGCAGGCGTTTAATGCTGTCCCGCATTATGTGGAGAAAGAGTACATTTTTGTGCGAAAACAGCGCTATTCATTGAACCATCAGCACGGCCTGTATGCATTTGGTGAATTGTTTGAGGTGAAAAATCAGTGGGTAAACAGTGATGTGAGACACCCTTTGTCGTTAAAATCGACAGAGGTAGAAGAACTGTTTTTCTTTGATACGGAAACAACAGGTCTTAGTCATGGAACAGGTACAACCGTGTTTTTACTAGGAGTAGGAAAGGTGACATCACAAGAGGTCGAGGTGACACAATATTTACTGCCGAGCCCTAGTGCTGAAGCCGCTCTTTATTATTCCTTTCTTCAGGACTTAGAGCAAAGTAAGCTAAGCGTCCATTATAATGGAAAATCCTTTGACTGGCCGCAAGTGCGCACCCGCCATACGCTTTTAAGAAATCACTTACCGGCGCTTCCGAGCTTTGAGCATTTTGACTTACTTCACCCCGCTAGAAGGCTGTGGAAACATCGGATGGAATCTGTGAAATTAACAAAAGTAGAGCAGGACATTTTACAAGTACAGCAGCGCGAGGATGATATACCAGGGTTTTTGGCCCCAATGATTTATTTTGACTACATAGAGTCAAAGGATCCAAAGGGGATCTTTGAAGTTATGAAGCATAACGAGCGAGATATTTTATCGTTAATTACCCTCTACATTCATATTTCCAAAGGTCTGCTTGGAGTGGAAACGAAAAGTCAGCGGGAAACGTTTGAAATAGCCAAGTGGTATGACAAACTAGGTGATCAGTCTACGGCACAGCATTTCTATGAGACGATTACAGCCGACTCGGTGAAATACAGCGAGGCACAAATGGCACTTGCAAAACAATACAAAAAACAAAAGCAGTGGGATGAAGCTGTTGAAATTTGGGAAAGTCTTGTGGGAGAAGATGATGAAGTGTCGCTTGAGGCGGGAATTGAGCTTGCGAAAGTGTACGAGCATCAGAAAAAGGATGTGGAAAAAGCGCTTCGGTATGCTGAAGCATCCTATGAGAAATGGGTACAAAACGAAGCGGGAACTGACCGTGAAGAAGACGCGTTTCAAAAGCGAATTGGGCGGCTTATAAAGAAGCTCGGTAGGCAGTAAGTATTTAGCATCAATCTCCTGTATAAAATAGAAAATTAGCAAAATTACGACATTTTCTATTTTTACACTTTTGTATTGTCCTATTTTTCAGTCATTGTTAAAATATTGCATTGTAATGATTGAATTATAGAAAATACTACACTCATTGGAGATGGTTACATGAAAAACATCATTTTAGTCTCATTTTTTGCAGTAATTTGCTTAACGGTTATTGTATTATCAGGAATGAAAAATACAGGTTTTACTTTTTAACATAAATTAGGTGTTTATATCAGTACAGGTATCATCGTTCTTTCATACTGTATTAATGTAAGTAAAATACAATATGAAAGGGGAATGCTTTATGTTTGGTAGACCACCAATCGTTATGCCACCTGTTGTTCACCCAACGAAATGTTGCGTGCAGTTTAACTGTCAAGAGGTTATCGTGCCTCATGTTCATCCGACTCACACAACGTTTGTAAATCAAACAAATTTCAAGCACAATCATTATTTCCCACAAACTCAATCAGCACTTGACCCGACAACTAGCCAGCACTTCAGCTGCGGTCAGCCGCCTTGTTGTCCACAAGGACCAATGGGAGGTCCACAGGGCCCATGGGGACCTAGACCACCTCACGGGTATGGCGGATATTAATGATTTTTTAGGAACTGACACTGTTCAGTTCCTCTTTTATTTATCGGCAGCTTTCGTCTATACTAAAGGAAACATGTATAAAAAAGAGGTGATAATCATGCCGAAAGTAGTAGCTGTCACAGGGTATAAGCCATTTGAGCTAGGTATTTTCAAACAAGATCATGAAGGCGTGGGATATATTAAAAAAGCCATCCATAAAAAGCTCGTACCGCTTATAGAAGAAGGGCTAGAGTGGGTCATTATTAGTGGTCAATTAGGGGTAGAATTATGGGCGGCAGAAGTCGTATTTGACCTTCAGCTCGAATATCCTCAGCTTCAGTTAGGTATTTTAACGCCTTTTCTAGAGCAGGAAGAAAAGTGGAATGAACAAAATAAAGAGTTGTACGAATTTATTTGCAGTCAAGCTGATTTTATGGATAGCATTACGAAGCGAAAATATGAAAGCCCCGAACAATTTCGTATGAAAAATCAATTTTTCATACAAAAGAGTGATGCGCTATTAGTTATGTTTGATGAGGAGCACGGTGGAAGTCCCAAATTTATGTACGAAACCGCTAAAAAATACGCCGAACGCTATCCGTATGATATTTGGACGATTACCTCGTATGATTTACAGGATATTGTAGAGGAAGAAAAATACAATCAGTTTTAACCGTCTTGTCGAAAAAAACGTTTGAAAGAAAATTGACATTTCACTTTATTTTTGAAAAAATAGAGGAGAAACATTTGGACAAAGATAGCTTTGGTTTCTCTAGGTAATTGTAAGCTTTCTTCGTTGAGTTTGTTTACATATCTAATCATACCGAGTATAACTAGCGCTAAATTTCGCATAAAGTTAGGGTTGTACATATTGCGTTGGGTATACTAATATGTATAAAATAAAAAGAAATAATAAGGGTTATTGTACCGAGGTGAGAAAAGAATGTTATCTGATAAAATTAAATTTAGTGCCAAAGAGATTTTAGAAAAAGATTTTAAAACGACGATGCGTGGTTACAGCCAAGAAGAAGTAGATAAGTTTTTAGATGGAATCATTAAAGACTATGAAGTGTTTTATCATGAAATTGAGGAACTGCAGCAGGAAAATCTACGCTTGCGCAAGCAGCTAGAAGACAGCAGTAGAAGACAGCAGTCATATTCAGCACCGTCCTCTACACAAGCAGGAACAACAAATTTCGATATTTTAAAACGTTTATCGAACCTAGAGAAGCATGTATTTGGTAGCAAGTTATACGAATAAACCATCGGATTGGGGCGTCGTAAAGTCTGCCCTCTAATCCAAATGTTGGACGAAAAAAACAGTTTTTAAAAAAGATGCAAAAAATCATTTGCATCTTTGTTCATTTTTTATTATACTATGATTTGTCGTTGACAATAACGTTCGAGCAATCGCTGTACTGCTTGACAGTGCAGAGGAAAGTCCATGCTCGCACAGGCTGAGATGCTTGTAGTGTTCGTGCCTAGCCAATTCATAAGCTAGGGTAGTCTGGTCTTTGACTGGGCTAACGGCAGGGAAAAAGCCTAAGTTCATCTGAATATGGCTTGAATACCTATAACGTGCCACAGTGACGTAGTCTTATCAGAAATGATGAGAGTGGAACGCGGTAAACCCCTCGAGCGAGAAACCCAAATAATGGTAGGGGCACTTTTCGGAAGGAACTAAACGGATGAAAGGACAGATACCAATCTGTAGATAGATGATTGCTACCGGAGTACGAGGTTGCGGACCGCTTGCAGTACAAAGGTACAAAACATGGCTTACAGAACGTTATTGATAAGCATCACGATCACAATAAATATTCATTGATTATTTTAATCAATCCACACCAGCTCTCCAAAGCACATTGGAGGGTTTTTTTATGCAAAAAAAAAGCGAGGACTTCTCGCTTTTAGTGGGCGTTTGTTAACATTGGTAAGGACATTCGAAATTCCGCTATTAATGGCTGAAGTGCTTCGATGTTAAACTGTTCGATCATGAGAATCAGCCCTTCAATAATAATCATTCGAGGCTCGCTGTGATCTTGTTCTAATTCTTCTATGAGCGCATCAATAGAGGAGGATGCTTTTTCAAAGTAAGGCTCGTTTATCGTAAACTCATGACAAATTTTTTTCATGTCCTTGCACAGGGAGAGAAGTCGTATCTTTGTGCTCTGTCCGGCGCATGAAGTTTTCATATATTCGTTCATTAACGTTTTATTTAAAATCGTTGTCGCACTCACATCAAAGCTTTTTACAATCCCATCAATGCGATGGACTAAAAACTGCGCTAGTTCGTCCACTTTTATCGCAATGTTTTCGGAAATGATGTAAAACATGTATTCACGAATCATGCCGCTTAAAATGGCAATACAATCATAAATATGCGGTTCAATTTTCGGTCCGTACATTTGGCGTAAGCGAACTTCATACCAGTTGTGAAGCTGAGCACGCATTTTGAAAAAATATTCACGCATGCCTTCTTTCATCTCACCTGCCTGTTCACGCATATGCATATGAAAATAATCTTTGTACTTCACAAATTCCTCTAACTGAATTTGGATTTGTTTCACAAACATTTCTCGTGGTGGAAGACTCGGATCTTTATCTAAATGAACAATTTTTTCAAATAAAATGTCGTGATAATATTTTAAAATGGAAAACAGTAAATCTTCTTTGGATGAAAAATAGTTGTAAACAGAGCCCTTGGCAATGCCACTTTTTTCTGCAATTTCTTGAATAGATGTCGCGTGATACCCCTTTTTGGAAAAAAGTTTCATCGCTACTTCTAAAATACTTTTTTGTTTTTCGTTTATCATTCTTTACACGTCCTCTTGCAAAATCCTTGATCAAAAATTACTAATGAATTACCTCTAGTATAACGTACATCATCACTTTTGTGGAATCGATTCAGTAGCGGGATACAAATGCTTCAGCAGAGGAAGTGAAAGAGCAGCTCGCGGTTTAATAAATTCAATCTGAATACCCTGTAATTTAAATTTTTCGACCATGTTTTTTAAACGTGTTTGTCGCTTTGTAAGTGCAGCATTGTTCAACTCTTTCCTCTCCTTTTTGTAAAGCTCAAACGAAAGTGCCTATATACTGTTCGTTCAAATCCTTTTATTTTTGGGATGACCAGTCGGTCATGATAAAACCTTTGACTTATAAATAACTATGTCTTATAATCTGACTGAACGGTCATTTTACATTCATCATACCTTTACCGAAGAAAATAAGCAACACTTGAGGTGGTAAGCGAAGAGGATTATTTATCGCTCTTTGTAAGAGGTTAAGCAATGAATAAAAATGCCGATACATTGGATAGCCTTACGCAATAGGGCAAACGTATAAACACATAGAATGAAATGGGGAGTCATCATATGGAACAACAAGTTCAACCGGGAATTAATAAACGTCTCGTAATTATTGGTCTAATTATAGGGATGTTTTTTAGTGCGCTTGAGCAAACCATTGTCGGAACAGCAATGCCAACAATTATTGGTGAATTAAACGGGTTCTCAATTTTTGCTTGGGTCACAACAGCGTACATGATCACATCAACCGTCGTTATTCCGATTGTCGGGAAGATGTCCGATTTGTACGGTCGACGATTTTTATACTTACTTGGAACGATTATCTTTATTATCGGTTCCGCGCTTTGTGGAACCGCTCATAGCATGGAGCAGTTAGTACTGTACCGTGCGCTTCAAGGTATTGGGGGCGGGATGATTATGCCGCTATCTCAAACAATTATTGGTGATATTTTTACAGCGGAACAGCGTGCAAAATGGCAAGGGATCTTCGGAGCACTGTTTGGATTAAGTTCTGTAATCGGTCCGTTTATTGGTGGGTTCATTGTTGATACAATTAGCTGGCACTGGATTTTCTTAATTAACGTACCGTTTGGTTTATTATCTGCCATCCTAATCTTTATTGGAATGAAGCATGAAGTGGTAGGCACAAAAGAAAAAGTATACATTGACTACTGGGGAATACTTGCCCTTGTACCTGGGTTAGTTCTATTGCTTATCTGGCTCACGTTCGGAGGCGATAAATTTGCTTGGGGATCTACCCAAAGTATTGTCATGATTGTAGTTGCGGTTGTCCTACTAATCGCATTCGGTATTATTGAAACGAAAGTCAAAGAACCGATTTTAGATATGAGCTTGTTTAAAAACCGTGTGTTTGCGACGGTGAATGGTTTAGGCTTCTTAATTGGTTTGGGAATGTTCGGAGCAATTATGTTCGTACCTCTATTTATGCAAGGAATTTTAGGTGTAACTCCAACACAAGCGGGGTCTACGATGACGCCGATGATGATTTCACTGATCATTGCGAGCATTATTGGAGGACGTTTGCTACTCAAATTCACGTTCCGCACCGTGCTAACAGTCGGAATGCTGATTACAACAGGCGGCTTTTACTTAATGAGTACGATGGGTCTTGAATCAAGTACAATGACGGCTTATGCATATATGGTGATTATGGGATTCGGAATGGGTCTAGTGATGCCAACGCTTATGATTGCGATTCAAAACGAATTCCCAAAAAGCCGTCTAGGTGCGGTAACGTCTGCTTCTACATTCTTCCGATCCATTGGAGGAACGATTGGTGTGACGGTGTTAAACGTTGTCATGAATCAATCGCTAAAAGATAAGATGGTGGATGCAGCAGCAGATGAGAAAAATCCAATGATTCAAGGTGTTCTTGAGAAGCTTAGTGACAAAACAGATGCGTTGTTTGGTCTATTAGTAAAGCCAGACGCGCTTAAAATGCCTGATCAAGTGAAAGCACCAATCATTCATACGATTGAAAACGTCTGGACGTCTTCGTTTACAACGGTCTTCTTAACAGGACTTGTATTTGTGGGACTTGGTATCTTCGTTGCGCTATCCGTAGGAAACGGACGCATTAAGCGTGATAAAGAAAAAGAAGCGGAAGTACAGGCGCAAGAGCAGCCAATAAGCTAAAGGTGTAGATGAGAGAAGGAGAGATCCTTCTCTTTTTTTAGTTGTAAAAGAAGTCATCATTTATGTTGAATAGAAGGAAATTTTGCTAAAAGTCTATTTTTTTATGCGTTTTCATTATAGAATAGGGGAAGATGCATACGCATCATAAACATTGATTTTGTTTTTGTGAGGGGTTGAACATATTGGAAAAGAAATGGTGGAAAGAAGCGGTCGCTTATCAAATATATCCACGAAGCTTTATGGATTCTAATGGAGATGGAATTGGCGATATTCAAGGGGTTATTTCAAAGCTCGACTATTTAAAGGACTTAGGAATTGACGTAATTTGGATTTGTCCAATTTACAAATCGCCAAATGATGATAACGGTTACGATATTAGTGACTACAAAGATATTATGAAGGATTTCGGCACGATGGCTGATTTTGATCAGCTGCTTGACGAAGTGCATCGCCGAGATATGAAGCTAATTATGGATCTGGTCATTAACCATACGTCAGATGAGCATCCGTGGTTTGTAGAATCTCGCTCATCAAAAGATAATCCGTACCGTGATTATTACATGTGGAAAGAAGGAAAAGAAGGCAAGGAGCCAAATAACTGGGAGTCAATTTTCAGTGGTTCTGCATGGGAATATGATGAAGCAACAGACGAATACTACCTGCACGTCTTCTCTCGCAAACAGCCAGATTTAAACTGGGAAAATGAATTGGTTCGAAACGAGCTTTATGAAATGGTGAACTGGTGGTTAGACAAAGGAATTGACGGTTTCCGCGTCGATGCGATTTCACACATTAAAAAGGTAGAGGGACTACCTGACTTACCAAATCCAGAAGAGCTTGATTATGTACCATCTTATGAAGGACATATGAACCGACCGGGGATTCAAGAATTTTTAAAAGAGCTAAAAAATAGCACGTTTGATAAATATGACATTATGACGGTTGGAGAAGCTAATGGAGTAAAATGGGACGGTGCTAGTCAGTGGGTTGGTTCTGAAGAAGGAAAGTTCAATATGATTTTTCAGTTTGAGCACATGGGGCTTTGGTCAAAGGGAACAGACGAACCGCTTGATTTACTGCAACTGAAGATGATTTTAACGAACTGGCAGCGCGGATTAGCAGAAGTAAATGGCTGGAATGCGCTCTACTTAGAAAATCACGACCAAATTCGTTCTATTAATAAATTTGGTAGCATGGAATTTCGTGAAGAGAGTGCGAAGTGTTTAGCGGCGATGTACTTTTTAATGAAGGGCACACCATTTATTTATCAAGGCCAAGAAATTGGAATGACGAACGTGAAGTTCGCAACAATTGATCAGTATGATGATGTGGGCATGATTAACTACTACCGCATTGAAACGGAAAAGGGTCGTCCACATGAAGAAATTATGAAGGTTATTTGGGAAGAAGGACGTGATAATTCACGTACACCAATGCAATGGTCTTCAGAAGAAAATGCGGGCTTTACAACTGGTACACCGTGGTTCGGTATTAATCCAAACTTTATCGAGGTTAACGTAAAAACACAAACAGACGATCCGCAGTCTATTTTAAACTTTTACAAATCGCTCATCCATATTCGCAAAACAAACGACGTGTTAGTCTACGGAGAATACGATTTACTTCATCCGGATCATACACAGCTTTTCGCTTATACTCGTACACTAGGCGACGAACAAGCGTTAATTGTGTGTAACATGTCTGATCAAGAAGCGAAATTTGAGCTTCCTGAGGAAATGAACGTAACGAATCAAAAGCTGTTGCTTCATAACTATCCAGTGGAAACAATTGAATCGGTTTATTCATTTAACCTAAAGCCATATGAGACTCGTGTGTATCTTTTAACGAACTAATCTAGGCAAACGGTTGCATATTTTACAAAAGCTCAGCTTTTTAACTAGCTGAGCTTTTTGTATGGGGAAAATTTAAGTGTTTTGACACCGTATATTCTCATATAGGACATTGAAACATGATGCCCGTTATGGTAATTTAACAGAAGGTAAATAACTAAAAGAACGAGGTTTAAGGATGAAAAAAGAGTATACATTAATTGCAACAGCCGCAATGGGCTTAGAAGCTCTTGTTGGACAAGAAGTTCGAGATCTTGGCTATGATGCACAAGTCTCAAACGGCAAAGTAACGTACCGCGGAGATGCTCTAGCGATTGCTAGAAGTAACATTTGGCTTCGTACGGCTGACCGTGTTCGTGTAAAAGTGGGCGAATTCCGTGCCACTACGTTTGATGAGTTATTTGAAAAGACAAAAGCGCTTAATTGGGGAGATTTTCTGCCAGAAGACGCAAACTTTCCTGTTAGCGGAAAATCTGTTAAGTCAAAGCTATTTAGCGTATCTGATTGTCAGGGGATCGTAAAAAAAGCGATCGTTGAAAAAATGAAGTCTCACTACAAAAAAACAACAAGCTGGCTAGAAGAAACAGGCCCGACGTTTAAGATTGAAGTGGCACTTTTAAAAGACGTGGCAACCATTACCATTGATGCAAGTGGAGCGGGGCTTCATAAGCGTGGTTATCGTGTTGGACAAGGGGAAGCACCTCTAAAAGAAACGCTTGCGGCAGCGCTTGTGAAGCTTACAAACTGGCATCCAGATCGTCCGTTTGTTGATCCTTTCTGTGGGTCAGGTACAATTGCGATTGAAGCAGCGCTTATTGGTCAAAATATTGCACCCGGTTTTAACCGTGAGTTCATTTCTGAGGATTGGCCTTGGGTACCAGAAGATGTGTGGGAAAAAGCACGTGATGAAGCGGAGGAGCTAGCAAACTACGATCAGCCCCTGGATATTACCGGTCTTGATATTGATCATCGCATGGTCGAAATTGCTCGCCAAAACGCATTTGAAGCAGGTCTTGGGGATCTCATTACATTCAAACAAATGCAAGTATCTGACTTTACCACGAGAAAAGAATCTGGAGTAATTGTTGGAAACCCACCATACGGGGAACGTCTAAGTGACCGTCCGTCAGTCGAGCATATGTACAAAGGGATGGGAGAAGCGCTTCTTCCTCTTGAAACATGGTCGATCTACATGCTGACGTCACACAAAGGCTTCGAGCAAGTCTACGGAAAGCCTGCGACTAAAAAGCGCAAGCTCTTTAACGGATTTATTGAAACGGATTATTACCAGTATTGGGGCAAACGTCCTTCTAAAACGAATTGATATATCGATGGTTTGAAGGCTGTCAAATATAGTAATCAAAAGCTTATTGAATTATTTTTGATGACACAACGTGATGTGAATCTCTAGAGAACGGCATTGAAACAGCAAAATGATCAGGATAATCTGTTGAATAATATTGATAGAGGGTCATTTAAAAAGAAGCAGGATTTCTGCTTCTTTTTTAGGCTCTGGTGTTGATTACCTTATAAAACGGACATGTCAGTTAAGTTGCAGGTGCAAATCAACGACGATTGGCTCAACATAGAAAAATAATGGAGTGATGATATGAGTAAAGCTAAGGGTAAAGGCGGAACGGGTAGAGGAACAGGTAAGAAGGGCTGGACGCGTTGGCAATCTAGTGCCAACAAAGCAAAGAGTGCCAAACCTTATACAAGCAAAGGTGTCAAAAAACGTGATGGTGCAAAGGCGACCAATAATAAAGGTGATACATCCGAGATGTAGTGACTGCTGAAAAACCACCATTTCGTTAATGCGGCTGCGATCCTTCCATAAGGATATCGATTATTCTTCGTTCTATTAACTGTTTAGTTAAATTAGGCAGTGAAAGTAACGCGAATGCGTTTGCAGGAATCGTTTAACGGATTTATTGAAACGGTACTACTAACAGTACTGGGATGAACGTCCGTGGAGAAAAGAAAACTAAAATGTAAAGCACCTCAAGCAGATGAGGTGCTTTTTTCTATTTAAAGCGATAAGTGCCACTTTCGTTTGACACAAGAGTAGAGGATTAGCTATCTAAAAGATGCATAAAATTCCTTTTCTCGTCATATACTAACAGTATTTACTAAATCTAGCGTTATAGTAAGGAGGAGTTTAGTTATGGCTAGAGACGGAGTTAATTTTGCACTTATTAATCAGGCGCTTTCGCGCAGTTATCATTTATTAGCTGAAAACGGAGGCGTAGCGCAAGAAAGCTTAGCTGAATTAGAACAAGCAAAGGGTGATCTAGAAAAGGCATTAGAGTACGCTTCCTCAAATGAACGAATGTATTGGTCATCGTTCGATTCGTAATAAATTTCTTTTTAACATAGAAGGAGAACGAGTATTCTCCTCGAATATAGTAGGATAAGAAGAAAGGTGCCTACCAAAAAAGAGCATGTGCAGAATAACGCTTCTACACGTGCTCTTTTTTTCTGTTTGTATTGACTTTTTGATAAATATAATGGATAATCAGAGATTGTCTAATTTAGATTTTGAAGGAGTATTAATAACCATGATCAGAGAGCGTTTACCCTTTGAAATGAACCCGAAAGAGAACTTTTTTGAAAAGCTTAATGAATGGATCGGGGATGTATTTTACGATATTTTACCTGAAGCAGGATTAGAGCTTCGTGATGAACAAATTTTTATGGCGTTTCAAGTGGAACGCGCCTTTAAAGAAAAAAATATTATGTTTGCAGAAGCAGGGGTAGGAACGGGAAAAACGATTGTATACCTACTTTACGCGCTATGTTACGCACGATATACAGGAAAGCCAGCAATCATTGCTTGTGCGGATGAAACGCTTATCGAACAGCTTGTGAAAGATGAGGGCGATATTGCAAAGTTATCGAAAATCCTTGATTTGAACATTGATGTTCGTCTTGCAAAATCACAAGATCAATATCTATGCCTGAAAAAACTTGAGAATGTGATGGTCGCATCAGAAGACGAAAACATCGATGGAGTCTACGATACGCTTCCTGATTTTGTGCATGATCGAAGTGGTATGCAGTCTTTTTATCATTACGGAGATCGTAAGGAATACCCGAACTTAACAGATGATCAGTGGAGTAAAATTAACTGGGATACGTTCCAGGACTGTTTCTCTTGTGATCAACGTCATCGCTGTGGATTAACGTTGTCTCGTGAACATTACCGTAAGTCAACGGACTTAATTATTTGCTCACATGACTTCTATATGGAGCATGTTTGGACATACGATGCGAGAAAACGAGAAGGTCAGCTTCCGTTATTACCTGAAAGCAGTGCCGTTGTATTTGATGAAGGACATTTGCTTGAGTTTGCAGCACAAAAAGCATTAACGTACCGCGTGCAAGAAGATACGCTTGAAAACTTGCTTACGCGTCTGCTAGAAAATGATGTGCGTGAAGAGTTTGCGTTTAAAATTGAGCGTGCATTAAAACAGTATTCAGCCTTTTTTGATACGTTATTTGAATCAAGTGTAGAAGTAAGTGGATCAGACCGAAAAGAAGTCAAACTGACGAAAGAGCTTCAAACGGTCGCGCAAGATTTGCTTGATTTACTAGAGGAAATCGGAAATGATCTTGTGTTTGAAAGTGAAACGTATACGATTGATGAGTATGCGCTTCGTATTGTAGATGAATACTTGGATCAAATTGATTATTCACTTCGCCTATTTATGAAAGATGATCAAGCGATTTACTGGGTAGAAGAGCTTCACGGTGAATTAACGCTTGTGATTATGCCACAAGCGGTGAAAGATATCTTAAAAGATCAGGTCTTCTCACAGAAGAAGCCGTTCCTATTTACTTCTGCTACCCTTTCCGATAATGAAACGTTTGATTATTTAGCGTATAGCTTAGGAATTAGCGACTACTTGTCCTTTACGATTGCTTCTCCGTTTGATTATGATGAGCAAATGAAGATTAACGTAAAGAAAGTATCGAGTGAAGATTCGTTCCAACAAAAGCTTCAAGATAGCATGAAAGAAGTCGAAAAAACAGGTGGACGAGCTCTCTTCTTATTTACGAATAAAGAGGAATTAGCCCGCTTTAAAGCGTCTGTTAAAGACTATGGACAATATGAATTCCTATTTGAAGGTGATCAGGAGATTAGTAAGCTTGTCGCGCGTTTCCAGCGTGAAGAAGAAACCATTCTTTGTGCCGTTCACCTTTGGGAAGGTCTTGATATTCCAGGTCCTGCTTTATCGAATGTCATTATTTGGTCACTACCGTTCCCACCGAACGATCCTGTTTTCCAGGCGAAACGAAACCAAGTAGCTGACCCATTCTTAGATGCGGATCTTCCGTACATGCTGCTGCGTTTAAAGCAGGGAGTAGGTCGCTTAATTCGTTCGCATGAAGACAACGGATTTATTACGATTTACGTGGATGAGAACATTGAGGACGAGCTTTTAACAACGGTGAAAAAGAATTTACCAACAGCCGCTCAAGGATAAAAAGCGGAGACTCTAGTAAAAGCTAGAGTCTCTATTTTTTATGTGCTTTCTGAAATTAACTTCAATTAACAAACTATGAATACGTTGAATGGTTATTTTTAATAAAGGAGTTTTAATGTGAAAACACTCATATGGAAGTCTATGCTAGTCTTTCTACTCACATTTGTTTCTCTATTAATTGCAGGAAAAATATTTTTTCCTTCAGAAGTAAATACGGCTGGAGTAGTTCGAGCTTTATTTATTTCTTTAGGTTCAACCATTGGTTGGGGAACGATTAAATACTCAGAAAGAAAAAAAGTTTAATACCAGCTAGGTAGTGAAAGATTAAATGCATCAAAAAAAGTAATTTTCTCATTTAAAAGGACGCTATAAATGAGTTGTATCGGAATTTTATCGCCTTTATCGCAAAAAAGATTGAGAGACGTACTACCACGAGAAAGCGTCCTTCTAATTATTGAGACAGAGTCATAGAAGCCTTCTATGAACTATTTTAGGACCAGACATATGAATTCTTTGAAATCGACTTCATTTAATAGATATGATAAAATTATTCAGAAAGTTCCGTTTTTATATATGGAGGGGGAAAAGAGAATGGAAACAAACATTCAGCAAGTAGAAAAAGATTTTTTGCAGTATGTCGGTAAAATCCGTAGCTACGGGGAAGCCATTGGCGTTATGTATTGGGACTTACGTACAGGAGCACCGAAAAAGGGCGTTGAACAGCGCTCAGAAGTAATTGGTGTGTTATCATCTGAGACGTTTGCGATGTCAACATCAGATGAAATGGCAGGCTATATTGCACAATTAAGTACACCAGAAGCACATACATACATATCAGAAGTAACGAAAAAAGCGGTAGAAGAATGTAAAAAAGAGTACGACTTGAACAAAAAAATTCCTGCTGACGAATACCGTGAGTACGTAATCTTAACGTCAAAAGCAGAAGCAGCGTGGGAAGAAGCGAAAGAAAAAGCCGATTTTTCAATGTTTCAGCCGTATCTTGAAAAGATCGTTGAGTTCAATCGTCGTTTCGTTGAGTATTGGGGCTATGAAGGAAACAAATACAACACGCTTCTTGACTTATATGAGCCAGGGGTGACGGTAGAAGTAGTCGATCGCGTTTTCGGTCAAGTTCGTGATCGTATCGTGCCACTTGTTCAACAAATTATGTCTTCTACTCATAAGCCAGATACATCGTTTTTACACCGTCATTTCCCGAAAGACAAGCAGCGTGAGTTCAGTCTTGCGATTTTACAAGAGCTTGGGTATGACTTTGAAGCAGGTCGTCTAGATGAGACGGTTCACCCGTTTGCAACTGGTTTAAATCCTGGAGATGTTCGTGTAACAACACGCTATGATGAAAAAGATTTCCGTACGGCTATTTTTGGAACCATTCATGAGTGTGGTCATGCGGTCTATGAACAAAATATTTCAAAAGAGCTTGTGGGTACGAACCTTTGTGATGGTACCTCAATGGGCATTCATGAGTCACAATCGTTATTCTTTGAAAAATTCATCGGGAAGAACTATTCGTTCTGGAAGCGCAATTATGATGTATTGAAACAATATGCACCAGGCCAATTTGATGACGTAGCGCTAGATGATTTTTACCGAGGGGTAAACGAATCAAAGCCGTCACTTATTCGTATTGAGGCAGATGAGCTAACATATCCACTTCATATTATGATTCGTTATGAAATTGAGAAGGGCCTTATTAACGGAGATATCGAAGTGAAAGATTTACCACAAGTTTGGAATGATAAATACGAAGAGTATTTAGGCGTTCGTCCAAGCCACGATGGTGAGGGAGTTCTTCAAGATGTTCACTGGTCAGGTGGAAGCTTCGGTTACTTCCCGTCTTATGCACTAGGATATATGTATGCAGCGCAATTTAAAGCAGCAATGCTGAAAGATCTTCCACAGTTTGATGAGCTTTTAGCGGAAGGCAAATTCTCTGTCATTCGCGAATGGTTAACAGAAAACATTCACCAATACGGTAAAATGAAGAAACCATTAGAAATTCTTCACGATGTAACGGGTGAAGGACTTAACGCTCAGTATTTAATCGACTATTTAGAAGAGAAGTATAGCCGCGTTTATCAACTAGTATAAGAAAAAAACAAGGAGCCGTAATGAGGCCACTGACAAACCTCGGCTTTTTTAGATGATCAGTAGTACGTAAGACAGAAAAGCTGGATCTATTCCGTTTTTTGGAATAGATCCAGTTTTTTCTTCATTCTTCTTTTCATGTTTTCCTTCATTAGATTTCACATTCTTTTTAGGTTGACGGTGAGAATGGCTATTGCCCCTTGCATCTCCATGACAACGAGACCCATGGATGTGGCGACATCATATCCGTGTCTGTGCTTGAATTCGCTATTCTTCGCTTCAATTTTAGACCGTTCCTTGGATTTCTCTTCTTGAAGTATGCTTCCTTTTAAATAAATAGATTTTCTTTAGTATCAAGCAAAAAACGGCCAACTTCCTTTCAAAATGGAAACTTGGTGACTACATCTGATGCAGTCGCTCTAGGTGGTTTGGAACGGAAGGTGCGAGACTCCTGCGGGATTAGCGTGACAGGTGAGACCCCGCAGAGCAGCGAGGAGGCTCACCGCACGCCCCGCGGAAAGCGAAGCGACCTGGAGTGGAAATCAACCGACTCCGTTATGAATGCAATCCTTTACAGACTTTTTCAGTGGCCTCGCCGTAATGACCCCTTGTTTTTTTATGCCCACCAAATCTCAGATTGTTTTTCAAAGAATAGGGCACGCTTAAGCGTATCAACAGCTTTTGAAAACCCTTCTTCTACAGAAGCGAGGCCGTCTTCGTGCTCAATGCTGATTGCACCATCATATCCAATCATACGCAGCGTAGAAACGATGTCCTTCCATTTCTTTTCGTCCATTCCATATCCGACGCTTCTAAATGACCAGGAGCGGTCCATAAATTGATCATATGCTTTTGTATCGAGCACACCATTTTTGGCTGTGTTCGTTTGATCCACATATGTATCTTTTGCATGAACGTGGAAAATCGCACCCGCTTTTCCGAGAAGCTTAATCGTTTCAACAGGGTCCATTCCTTGCCACACAAGGTGACTAGGGTCATAGTTTGCGCCAATTTCTGGACCGACCGCTTCACGAAGACGCAGAAGTGTTTCAGGATTATATACCATAAACCCTGGGTGCATCTCAAACGCGATTTTAGTTACGCCATGTTCACGAGCAAAAGCCGCTTCCTCTTTCCAATAAGGGATGAGCTGTTCGTTCCACTGCCAGTCTAAAATCTCTAGGTAATCAGGTGGCCATGCGCAAGTAACCCAGTTTGGATGTTTTGAATGCACGGAATCGCCTGGACATCCTGAAAACAAGTTGATTGTATCGAGTCCTAACTTCTCAGCAAGCAGAACCGTCTCGCGCCACGTGTCATGCGCACTCTTAGCCGTTTCTTGATTGGGATGGAGCGGATTCCCATGGCAGCTTAAAGCGCTAATTTCAAGGCCTCGGTCTTGAATTTGTTGCTGAAACGTCTTTAATGCTTCTGCTTCTTCCAATAAAATAGAAGGGTTGCAATGATGATTTCCCGGGTAGTTTCCTGTACCAAGTTCAATCGTTTGAAGCCCTTTTTCCTTGATTCGGTTCAACGCTTCCTCAAACGGAAGGTTTTGATACAATACCGTTAGCACGCCTAATTTCATTTCTCCCTCACTCCTTGTTGGTTGTCATAATCTTTGCGTTCGTTTTATGCGGTTACTTCAGATGTATCTTCATTTCCTTGCAGAGACACTTCTTTGCCATTTTCACTAGATACATAGATCGCGTCTAAAATTCGATTAATACGCTGTCCAGCTTCTCCACTTGAGATCGGCTCTTTGCCTGTTTTAATACACTCGATAAAGTGAGCCCACATTTCGCGACGAGCCTTTGGATCATCAAACATCACTTTTGGCTCGGTATCTTCTAAGATGCCATTCTGCTCGCTAAAAATCTTTAATGGCTTTCCGTTTTCAAGCTGAATGCCGGCTTTTTCACCGTAAAGCTGCATAAATACCCTTTCCTCTTCCACGTTCGCTGCCCAGCTAACGTCAAGCGTAATAGTGGACCCATTTTCAAGACGAATAAAGGCGCTCGCAAAATCTTCTACATCAAATGTGCCGCTTGCATTTGCAACGCCCCAAGCACGAGAGGTGCTCTTATCACCAAATGCGCGGTAGGTTTGACCTGTAACGCTTGTAATCTCAAGGTCACCTAACAAATAGAGCGTAATGTCTAGCATATGAACTCCTAGATCAATAAGAGGACCGCCACCAGACAACGCTTTATTTGTAAACCATCCGCCCCAGCCAGGAATGCCTGATCGTCTGATCCAACCGCATTTTGCGTGATAGATTGGACCGGTTTTTCCTTCGCTGATGAACGATTTTAAGTACTGAATATCATCGCGGTAACGGTTATTAAAAGCGGTCATTAAAATTTTCCCCTGCTGTTTTGCAAGCTGAACCATCTGAGCCGCTTCGTCTTCATTTAATGCAAGCGGCTTTTCACATAGCACGTGCTTGCCTGCTTCTAAGGCCGCTTTTGCCATTGAGAAGTGAAGAAAATTAGGGGTTGTTACAACGACCGCATCAAGGTCTTCATTTAATAAATCATGAAAATCCGTAAACGTTTTCGCTTCAGGGAATAATAAAGAAAGTTCTTCGGTTGCCGCTTCATTCAAGTCTGAAATTGCGACGACCTTCACTCCATCCGCCAATGCTTTTAGTGCAGGTGCATGAGCACCCCTGGCAATTCCACCGGCACCGATCATTCCTAGTTTAATCATATGGTCATCTCCTTTTACCTGCTAAAAAACGGGATAGTACTTGTCAAGTTGTATAAGTCATGAGAGAATGCAGGTATAACCTTCTTTAATCTGAAAATTCGATCTTGAAAGCCCTTTCTATAACTCTATGATATAATTATACACAGTTGCTTTTCAAGGGGAAAATTTCCTGCCTGTTACTAAAACGTTTACTCAAACGTTTTTACAAGGGAAATCTTTCACTGTAGGATAGGTAAATTGAGCGGTTTTAATAGGTTAAAAGAAGAATTTACTTTTACTAAACAATCAAGGGGATGAAGAAATGAACGTAACAATTTGGAACGAATATCGTCATGAAAAGAAGAATGAAAAGGTACGTGAAATTTATCCAGAAGGTATTCACGCGGCGATTGCGTCTTACCTAGGGGAACAGGGTATTTCTACTAAAACAGCAACTCTTGATGAACCAGAACACGGCTTAACAGATGAAGTGCTAGAAAAGACGGATGTGCTTGTATGGTGGGGTCATATTGCACACGATGAAGTAGAAGAAGAGATTGTTCAAAAAGTCGTACAGCGTGTATTAGACGGAATGGGGCTTATTGTTCTTCACTCAGGACATTTCTCAAAAGTGTTCAAACGTCTAATGGGAACAAGCTGTGATTTGAAATGGCGTGAAGCAGATGATAAGGAACGTTTGTGGGTCGTTAATCCTTCTCATCCAATTGTTGAAGGAATTGGCGAATACATTGAGCTTCCTCAGGAAGAAATGTACGGCGAGTTCTTTGATATTCCAGCTCCTGATGAAGTGGTACTTGTAAGCTGGTTCACCGGTGGAGAAGTATTCAGAAGTGGCTGTACGTTCAAGCGTGGTAACGGTAAAATCTTTTACTTCCGTCCAGGTCATGAAACATACCCAACTTATCACAATAAAGACGTTTTAAAAGTGATTGAAAACGCGGTGAAATGGGCAGCACCATCAACAAACAAACGCCCGGTTTTCGGAAATGCAAAGCCTTTAGAAGCGGTACCTCAACGATAATAACAAGGAACAAAAAAGGAAGCTGAGCAACGAGGCCACTGAAAAACTTCGGATTTTTCAGATGATCAGTAGAACGTAAGACAAAAAAGTTGGATATATTCCTTTTTTTTGGAATTTATCCAACTTTTTCTTCATTCTTCTTCCCTTGTTTTACTTCATTAGCTTTAAAATTCTTTTTAGGTTGACGGTGAAAATGACCATTGCCCCTTGCATTTCCATGCCAACGAGACCCGTGGATGTGGCTACATCATACCCATGTCTATGCTTGAATTCGCTATTCTTCCCTTCAATTTTAGACCGTTCCTTGGATTTCTCCTTGAAGTATGCTCCTCTTTGAAAAGTTGCTTGTTCAGTATGTTCCGTTGACTTCAATGAAACGGAATCATTGGAACCACCCTTTTGAATAAATGGATTTTCTTCATTATAAAGTTAAAAACGGCCAAGTTCCTTTCAAAATGGAAACTTGGCCGTTCTATCTGATGTAGTCGCTCTAGGCTGATTGGAACGGAAGATGCGAGACTCCTGCGGGATTAGCGTGACAGGTGAGACCCCGCAGAGCAACGAGGAGGCTCACCGCACGCCCCGCGGAAAGCGAAGCGACCTAGAGTGGAAATCAACCGACTCCGTTATGAACGCAATCCTTTAAGGACTTTTTCAGTGGCCTCTGAGCAACGCTTCCTTTTTTTACGGGTCTAAAAACAAATATTTCCCATAAACATATTCTATATTGTTCGGTATTTGTTTGAAAATGTCTTTCCAAGTTTCGTCTTAGGTGATATAATGCAACTAATTCAATAAACAATTTGTACTCATATAATAGCGGGAATATGGCCCGCAAGTTTCTACCAAATCACCGTAAACGATTTGACTATGAGTAAACGATGCATATCGCTATTTTATTGATCACAAATAGTCGAGGGCGTTGTTTTACTCATGTTTGAGTAAAACAACGCCCTTTTTGTATGGGATGAAAGGTAAGGTGACGAAAATGGAATTACTAAAAAATAAAATCGTTGAAGAAGGAATTGTGTTGTCTGATACTGTTTTAAAAGTGGATACGTTTTTAAATCATCAAATGGATCCATTCTTAATGCAGGAGATGGGAAAAGAGTTCGCCGCTTACTTTGCGGACGCGGGTATTACAAAGGTAGTAACAATTGAATCTTCTGGAATTGCTCCAGCTATTATGGCGGCACTTCACCTTGAAGTACCAATGATTTTTGCCAGAAAGCGCAAATCGTTAACGCTTCAAGACGGGCTTTTAACAGCAAAGGTATACTCGTTTACGAAGCAAGAGGAAAACGAAATATCAATTGCCGATAAATTTATTTCAGAAGACGATACGGTCCTCATCATTGATGATTTTTTAGCAAACGGTCAGGCAGCCTTTGGATTAATGGAATTAGTGAAGCAAGCGAATGCCAAAGTGGCTGGAATTGGGATTGTCATTGAGAAAGCGTTCCAAGATGGTGGTAAGCAGCTGCGTGAGCAAGGAGTAAATGTCTACTCGCTAGCACGTGTTTCATCACTTGCAGACAATAAAGTGACATTTGCAACCGAACAAATCGAGGAGGTTGGCGTATGAACGGAAAAACGCTATCGCTAAGTTTTCAGCATGTTCTTGCGATGTACGGAGGTGCAGTTATTGTTCCCCTGATTGTGGGTGGAGCAATCGGGTTAACGTCTCTCCAGCTTACGTACCTTGTAGCCATTGATTTGATGATGTGTGGTGTCGCAACGCTTCTTCAAGTAATGAGAAACAAATTTTTCGGAATCGGACTTCCGGTTGTATTAGGCTGTACGTTCACAGCAGTGGGACCGATGATTTCAATTGGACAGTCGTACGGTGTATCTGCCATTTACGGCTCGATCATTACAGCAGGTATTTTGGTCACGATTTTTGCTAAATTCTTTGGAAAACTTGTTCGATTTTTCCCTCCTGTTGTAACGGGATCCGTTGTCACAATTATCGGGATCACACTTATTCCAGTTGCGATGAAAGACATGGCTGGTGGCGAAGGCGCAAGTGATTTTGGAAGCTTAAGCAACATCGGACTTGCGTTTGGCGTGCTTTTGTTCATCATTTTACTGTTTCGTTTTTTAAAAGGATTTGTTCGCTCCGTTGCCATTTTGATTGGGTTAGTAGGTGGAACGATTGTAGGAGCCTTTATGGGGAAGGTTGATATTACACCTGTGAAAGAGGCGTCTTGGCTTCATCTCCCTGAAGTCTTTCATTTTGGCTTTCCGACGTTTAACGTTACGGCCATTTTAACGATGGTGCTCGTTGCCATTGTAAGCTTAGTAGAATCAACAGGCGTTTATTTTGCTTTAAGTGATATATGTGAGGAAGAAATCAATGAAGATGATTTAGCAAGAGGCTATCGTGCAGAAGGCTTAGCGATTTTGTTTGGAGGTCTGTTTAATGCTTTTCCATACACGACCTACTCACAAAACGTTGGATTGCTTCAACTCTCAGGTGTAAAATCACGTAAAGTTATTGCAACAGCAGGTGGTATGCTGATTGTATTAGGCTTTTTACCGAAGCTTGCGGCGATTACTACGATTATTCCCCATCCTGTTCTTGGTGGTGCGATGGTCGCAATGTTTGGAATGGTTGTAGCGTACGGGATTAAAATGCTTAGTGAGGTCAACTTTGCCTCACAAGAAAATTTATTAATTATTGCTTGTTCTGTTGGAATGGGCTTAGGTGTAACGGTTGTTCCCGATCTATTCGCTAAGTTTCCAACGGCTCTCCAAATCCTTACGGGAAATGGAATCGTTGCTGGAAGTATCACGGCGATCGTGCTGAATTTAATTTTTAATGTTTCAGTGAGCAAAAAGAGCGAACGTGAAAAAGTTCGTGTTCTCTCATCATCGACTCAGCGTATTTCGTAAAGTACTTTCTAATTCTATATGTATGTCAGAAGCCACCTGTATCTCTTCTTGTTCAACAAGAAGAGATACAGGTGGCTCTTTTTGTATAGCCAGTTCTACGTCACATTCTCTGTAACATTTTCAACGGGATTTCTAAATGACTTGTCATAGGAATATGTTACATATATACGCTGATTTTAAACATATAAAAGGGGGACGTATAAGATGGATGTTCATAACCCAGCTGGTTTTTGGATTCGATTGGGGGCTGCTCTTTTAGACGGGCTCGTGATTGGAATTCCACTGAGCATTTTGTCATTCGTCATTACAGGAGATATTGACAATTCGTCTGGAGATGGGTGGATTAATCTCCTCAGTGCTTTATACGGAATTTTTCTACCTGTTTATTGGAGAGGGTACGTGGTAGGAAAGAGAGTATGCGGCATTCGTATTGTGAAAATAGATGGTGAAGATGTAAGAATTGGTACGATGGTCATCAGGGTATTATGTGGTGCATTTATTTATGCCATTACGTTAGGGATTGCGGCCATTGTGAGCGGGATTATGGTAGGAATTCGAGAAGATAAACGGAGCATTCATGATCTAATTGCAGGCACGTATGTAACATATAACCGACCGGGTGAATGAATGGGCAAGAAACAATCGATTCCTTTTACGCTGCTTTAAAGCGCTAGACAAAAATAAATGAGGAAAAGCCTTTACTAAAAGCTTTTTTAGTGGGGCTTTTTTTGTTGAAGAGTGCTCCATTCTTCGTTTCTTTTTGATGTTGCTTTCTGGATAGGTTCAAGTTTTCTTTGATTCATAACGGGTTCGATATCATGTTAAATTGTACAAATCGTGTAAAAATATACGATGGGAAGATAACATTTGAAATTCTGTGCAATGTATGTGAGAATAGTGCTTTCCGTCTAACATTTTAGCATGCTTATAAAGTAAGTAGATTCATGATTTATCGGATAAAAACAAGCACACGGAAAAAACTAAATATACAACATGAATGTACGTCAAAGGAGTGAAAGGGATGACCATTACAACAAAAAATCCAACTGTTACATTTGAAGCGAAAAATGGAAAACGCGTTACGATTCGTCCAGCAATTGAACGTGACGCTCAATATATAACAGAAGCAGTAAGGGAAATTATTAGCGCAGGTGAATTTATTCAAAAGGATCACCCGCGTACGCTTGAAGAAGAAATAAACTTTATTGAAAAAGTGATTGAAGAAGGTCACATGTATGTGGTCGCGGAAGTAGAAGGAGAAATTGTCGGCATTGCGCGTGTGTTACGCGGAGAAATCAAAATGAAGCGCCGCACAGGTCTTTTCCGTACGTGGCTTGTCTCGAAAGCGCAAGGAATGGGCATTGGCAAACAATTTATGGAATATACGCTTAACTGGTGCCGTGCAAACGACCTCCATAAGCTGAGTCTAACAGTGTTTGCGTCTAACCCTGTAGCTAAAACGCTTTATGAAAAAGTAGGTTTTGAAGAAGAAGGCGTATTCAAAGAACAGGCATATATCAACGGTCAGTACGTAGATGAAATTTATATGTCCGTCTTTTTTTGATTCCAGATTTTGTTGATTTAAAAAGAAGAAAGATGCGTTATAATAAAGGTGCACAACAAACATACTCCTTCAAAACATAGACTTTCCCGAAAACGGGAAAGTTTTTTTATTGTGTTCATTGCATAACCTCCGAAAAAATAACAAACGATATAACCATTAAATTCCTATAGTTTGGAAATAGAACAAGGATTTCCTTTTGAGGTGATGAAGATGTCGAAAGTTATGTCAGTTGGAACGGCGTTTCCCCAATTTTTACTCACTCAGGATCAAACCGTTGAATTTGCACAAGAACTGTTCAGTGAAAGCTTCCGAGATATTAACCGTTTATTAACGGTGTTTGCGAATGGACAAATTAAGCAGCGTCACTTCGCAAAAGGCATGTCTTGGTTTCAAAACGATCATTCTTTTGCCGAAAAAAACGATGCGTATATTGAACAGGCTGTTCAGTTAGGCAGTCAGGCCATTGTCTCTTGTTTAACAAGTCATACATATTTAATGGAAAACGTACCTTATGAAGAAATAGAGGCTATTTTTTTTATTTCCACATCGGGGCTTTCAACGCCTAGCATTGAGGCGAGAATCATGAATGAGCTGCCTTTTTCACCCCACACCAAACGTATACCCATTTGGGGATTAGGGTGTGCAGGTGGAGCTTCTGGCTTGGCACGTGCACATGAATATTGCACCGCATTTCCAACAGCGAAGGTACTTGTTTTATCCGTGGAACTTTGCAGCCTCACCTTTCAAAGAAACGACCGCTCAAAAAGTAATTTGATTGGCACCTCTCTATTTGCCGATGGCGTGGCGTGTGCGCTCGTAGTCGGGGAGGAAGTTGATACGCGTATGTGGGGGAAATTATCGACTGTACCACGTATGGTGGATACACAATCTACTCTAATGCCACACTCCGAGGATGTAATGGGGTGGGATGTGAAGGATGAGGGGCTTTACGTTGTCTTTTCAAAAGATATTCCAACCATTATAGGAAGCTGGCTCCCGGTGCAGGTTGACACCTTTTTGAGCAAGCATTCGTTGCATACGTCAGATATGAAACATTTTATTGCTCATCCTGGTGGAAAAAAAGTTCTTGATGCCTATGTCGATTCACTCGGTTTTACCGCGCATATGATTGAGCATTCAGCAAATGTTTTACAGGAACATGGAAATATGTCGTCTGCGACTGTTTTATATGTGTTGGATCGTTTTATGCAAGATGACATCAAAGAAAATGAGTACGGTTTATTAACAGCATTAGGGCCAGGCTTTAGCTCTGAGCTTGTGTTAATGAGGTGGGAAGCATGATTTTTTATCTGTTTTTAGTACTTGTTATAGTGCAGCGTCTAAGTGAGTTGGTTGTAGCGAAGCGAAATGAAAAATGGATGAAGTCTAAGGGCGCAATTGAGGCGGGAAAAGAGCACTACAAATGGCTTGTTCTATTACATGGTGGCTTTTTTCTTTGTTTAATTGGTGAGGTGGACTATTTTCAACGTGATCTTTTTTCTACATGGAAATGGTTGTTAGGAGCGTTCATTCTCACACAGCTTTTGCGAATATGGGTCATCTCGTCGCTCGGGAAGTATTGGAATACAAAAATTATCGTGTTACCACAAGCATCGATTGAAATGAAGGGTCCATATAAATACGTGAAGCACCCTAATTATATTATCGTGGCAGTCGAGTTCATTCTCATTCCGCTTCTTTTTCAAGCCTACGCAACACTCATTTTATTTACGTTGTTAAACTTATTTGTGCTCTCTATTCGCATTCCTGCTGAGGAAGAGGCACTAAAGATGCACACGAATTATGAAGATGCAGTGAATGGAATGAAAAAAATCTAAAATTCTAATTGAAAATGATTATCTTTCGTGATAACATAAAGTCAATGATAAAGATTCTCACTATCAATGAGAAGAACGGGGTGACAATGATGGTCAGTTTATTTGTAGGCGGTACGATCGTTGCGTGTACGGCGGTTATGACGTACGTATTAAAAAACATTGAAAAAGTCCAAAAAGCATCTTAATATACACGTAAATTCAAAAGGATCTAGCGGAATAGCCGTTAGATCCTTTTTCTGTTCGCACTTAATAATTTTTGTACTTTTCAGTGAAAAAGCGCACACAATCAAGTAGAATAGAACTATCATCGGGATATAAAGGGGAATACGTCATGGTAGAGACAAAAAATCAGCAACTTACAGGTCTTCTGACAGCGCTTTACGAGCGCTTTGAACAAGAGGGAGATTATGAGAACGCACAAAAAGTTCTTCAGTTATTGAGAAAGTGGATAAAAAATCAATTTGTTATGGCTTTTTGCGGCCATTTTTCAGCAGGGAAATCAAGCATGATCAATGAGCTTGTGGGGCATTCTTTATTGCCTGCAAGTCCAATTCCGACGAGTGCAAATCTCGTTTCTGTGCAAGGCGGAGAGGAGCATGCAACGATTCATTATACAAACGGAGAAGCTGTTCGCTATCCGGCTCCGTATGATTTTGAGAAGATTAAGCAATTTTGCAAACTAGGAGATGAAATTAGCGAGGTTCATCTTTCCGTATCCGGCAATTTGCTTCCAAAAGATGTGGTGGTCATGGATACACCGGGAATCGATTCAACAGATGATGCTCACCGTATCGCGACAGAATCTGCCCTACATCTAGCAGACGTTATTTTTTATGTGATGGACTATAATCATGTACAGTCTGAACTGAACTTTCAATTTACCAAACGTTTGAAAGAGCAAGGGAAACGCGTGTATTTGATTATTAACCAAATTGATAAACATCGTGATAGCGAGCTAAGCTTCCCTTCGTTTCAACATGCGGTTAGTTCCTCCTTCGCTAATTGGAATGTCTATCCTGACGGCATTTTTTATACGTCGATTAAAAAGCCGGAGTATCCGGGAAATCAGCTTGCTGACGTTAAACGTTTTATAAGCGGTGTTGTACAAGAACACCAAAACGGTGCGGAGAGTAGCATACGCGCAGCTCTTCGTACCCTCATTGATGATCATGTTCAATTCGTCGAGCGAAAGTCGGACTCGTATATTGAACAAATGACAGAAGAATTAGCAAATACGAATGAGACAGCGTTCATTATTGAACGTTTAAAAGCAATAGAAGAAACAAAAAAAAGTGGCGCAGAGCAAAAAGACGTGATGGAAAAAGTGTTTCGCACAGAGTCCAAAAAGATTATTGAGAATGCTAATATTATGACGTATCCAATCCGTGAGCTTGCGCGTGCTTTTGTTGAAAGCATGCAGCCTGGGTTTAAAGTAGGGCTTTTGTTTTCAAAGAAAAAAACAGAGCAAGAACGGATAGAGCGTTTGGATGCCTTCTACGCTTCTCTACAAGAGCAGGTAACCGCTCAGCTTGATTGGCATGTCCGACAGTACTTAACAGGATGGCTCAAGAAATTCGACATTCAAAGCGGTGACTTAAAAGACCGAGCAGAGGCCTTTTCGGTTTCTTTCTCAAAAGAAATGCTTGCACAGCTCGTTAAAACGGGAGCGGTCTTATCAGGTGATTACGTTCTTGTCTATACAAATGATGTGATGACAGAGATTCGAAAGCAAGCAGAACGTGAGAGTACAGCCTTTTTAACAGATGCGCTTGTAAAATGGTCGTCTAACGAAGAAGAACGTTTAGCGAGTGAGCGTACAGAGCTGCAGGCAAAACGAGATTATAACCGAGCAAATCAGTTGCTAGAGCAACAGCGGAAAGAGTTACGTGAAGCAGAGCAGGCGCTCGGCATCCTAATGAAAGAACATCCGAAAGTGCCATCGGATGAGCGAATTTATCAGATGATTCAAGAGCAGTTTCAGTGGGCTTCTGCCGAACAGCAGGAGCAGGTTCAATCAATTGATCTAAATGGGGAAACGTTTGAAGTGAGTGAAGCCCACATTGAGGTCAATAGGACTGAACGTACCGTCGAACAAACGATATGCGCCCTTGATCAAGCAATTGAGGTAACAGGTGTTTTAGAACAACTTTCTTCCATTCAAAAGCAAATGAAAAAGCGGAAGGAAAACCTGCAAAATCAGTCCTTTACCGTTGCTTTATTCGGTGCTTTTAGTGCCGGTAAATCGTCGTTTGCAAATGCGTTAATCGGAGAGTCTGTGCTTCCTGTATCGCCAAACCCAACGACCGCAACCATTAATAAAATCGTCCCACCAACATCTGATCACCCGCATCAAACGGTTCAGGTGACGTTAAAAACGGAAGAGGCTTTGTTAACAGAACTAAAGCTGTCGCTACGCTTTTTCCAATATGACGTCTCAACGATGGAAGAGGCGCTAAAAGCCATTGCAGAAGTGGAAAGAACGAATCCAAACGTCGATGCGAAGAAAAAGTTGCATTTATCTTTCCTTCAGGCCGTTCAAAAAGGGTATAAAGCCGTTGCTTCACACCTTGGCAGTCGTCTTCAAATTACGTTAGCTGAATTCGGTGACTATGTGGCCGAAGAATATAAAGCGTGTTTTGTCGAAATGATTGAGCTGTTTTATGACTGTGCGATCACCCAAAAAGGAATCACTCTTGTGGATACACCAGGGGCAGATTCAATTAATGCGCGACATACAGGGGTAGCGTTTAACTACATTAAGAGCGCAGATGCGGTATTGTTTGTTACATATTACAATCATGCATTCTCAAAAGCTGACCGGGAATTTTTAATTCAGCTAGGTCGTGTGAAGGATCTGTTCTCACTCGATAAAATGTTTTTCTTAATAAATGCCGCAGATCTTGCGTCTTCAAAGGAAGAATTAAATACGGTTATCCGCTATGTGCACGATCAGCTAACGCAATACGGTATTCGTTTTCCGCGTCTTTTTCCAATCTCAAGCTTAGAGGCGCTTCAAGACGAGATGAATCCTAAGTTTGTTGACTTTAAGCAACATTTTTATCATTTTATCGAAAATGAACTGCGCGAAATTGTCATGAAAGCAGCCTACGAGGACATGAAGACTGCTCATGATATGATACATGAAATAGAAGAGCTACAAACCGCTGCACAGCGAGATGAAAAAGGGTATTTGCAGCACCTTTCTCAAAAAGAAGAGCAATCGCTTCGTAACTTAGAGGGAGTGCGTCAAGAAATAAAAGAGGACGTCATTCACCAGGAAATTAAAGAGCTTTTATATTATGTGAATCAACGCGTATTCTTGCGTTATGCAGACTTCTTTAGAGAGTCCTTTAATCCAGCTACGATTAAAGAAGAGAAAGGGAAAATTAAAGAACAGCTTGCACGTAATCTACGTGAGCTGCTTGAGGCGATGTCGTTTGATACAATGCAGGAGCTTCGTGCCACGACGCTTCGGATGGAGCAATTTTTAACGAAAAAAGCGTTTGATCGACACCGCGTCTTTTTACAACAGTTAGTGAGCAGCGAGATGCCGCTTCAACCGGATGGCTTAACGATTGCATCTTTCCCAGCTTTCGAACTTTCACCGCCAATTGCGGATGACGACATACCGTTATTTGAACCATCTCTTCAATTATATAAAAACAGCAAGCGCTTTTTTGCGAAAAATGAAAAAGAGAAAATGAAAATGGCGATTCAAGAAAAAGCGGAGCCTCTGCTAAAAACGTATCTTCAACAAGAAGAACAAGTGTTTGTGAAAGATTATAGTCAAACGTGGCATACGTATAGTGATGCGTACTTTATGGAGATGCGTGAAGAGCTTGCACAGTACTTTGATGGGTTACGAAACATTGTTAGACAGCCAATTGATCAAGATCATTTGAAAAAGTGGAAGCAGGATTTGCTACAGCTTCTGCAATAGTTTGTGAAAGGACACGTATGAAAAAGACCATCATAACGAAGCTTCAACAGTTAGAAAAGGAACACGGCGTTACAATTTTATATGCATGTGAAGCAGGCAGTCGGGCATATGGCCTTCAAACAAATGAGAGCGATTATGACGTGCGCTTTATTTTTAAATACGAAACGAGCGAGTACTTGAAGCTGCGCCGACCAGCAGAAGTGCTCACACATCATGAAGGATTAGTAGAGTATCACGGGTGGGATTTATACAAAGCGATGGAGCTGTTAAATAAATCAAATCCATCTCTATATGAGTGGCTCTTTTCAAGCGAGGTGTACATCAAAAATACCTCTTTTGCTGTGACGATGCGAGAGCTTATTCAAAAAAATTACTCATTAAAATCGCTCGGGTATCATTATCTGCAGCTGCTACGTACGAACATGAAAAAACGAGTGAAAGAACCTTCGTATAAGCATACGAAGATTCTTCTTCATATCGTGAGGTCTTATTCCTATCTTCATTATATGAAGACATATAAACAGCTTCCGCCCGTAGAGTTTTCTAGAGGAATTTCAATGCTGACCTTAAATAAGGAACAGCAAGAAGCGGTGAATGAACTACAAAGCTGTAAAAAAACAGGTCAACCAGTTCGTCAGTCAACGTATGAATGCTTACATGAACGAATCCATTCCCAAATGGAGAATCTACAGAGGATTGTAGAGGAGCTTCCAGAAGGAAAACGTATGCGTAGTGACATTGATCTACTCTTATTAAAGCAGCACAAATTAATGTAAAAGTCGGGGATTTCCCTAAAAGGAGTGGTAAAGATGCATTCTTTTATTTTAGAGCCAAGTGAAGTTAAATCTGCTTTATCAGATCCATCTGTGCGCGTAGTGGACTGTCGTTTTGATTTAGGAAATCGTTCAACGGGGGCTCATGTTTACAAGGAAGCGCATATTCCTGGCGCTGTGTATGCACATTTGGAGGAGGTGTTATCTTCTCCTGTTCTTGAGCATGGTGGGAGACATCCACTTCCTAGTGTGGACAATTTCGTATCGTATTTAGAAGCGCAAGGAATTACAAATGATACGAAGGTTATTGCGTATGATGATCAAGGTGGAGCGATGGCCTCAAGGTTTTTCTGGCTTATGAAATATGTGGGGAATCAGGAGACGTATATTTTAAATGGAGGATTTCAAGCTTGGAAAGAAGCGGGATATGACGTAACAAAAGACGTTACATCGTATCCAAAAGCATCCTACACACCAATGGTTCAGCATGACATGAAAGTGGATATGGAACAGCTGAAAAATAAGCTATTGACGGAAGACGTACTCGTTATTGATTCACGTGAGGAAAAGCGTTACAAAGGGCTAGAAGAGCCAATTGATGCAAAAGCAGGCCATATTCCAGGAGCACAGAATAAGTTTTGGAAAGGCATTTTGAAAAGTGAGCAACGCTGGGCAAGCGCTGAAGAATTGCGGGCGCACTTTTCGGATATCGACCGAACGAAAGAAATCATTGTCTACTGCGGATCAGGTGTGACCGCTTGTCCGAATATCGTTGCACTTTTAGAAGCGGGGTTTACGAACGTGAAGCTTTATCCCGGTAGCTGGAGCGATTGGATTACATATGAAGGAAACCTAATTGATACCGACCTTAGCTAATTTTACAAAACATACTTATCGCCTCTTAACTCATACTAACAATGTACTCAAAAAAGAGTGCAAGTTGAAGGAGGAGATTGCGATGGGTAGAACAAAAAAAGCAAATGCAAATGCACAAAGTAAAAACAATGAAAAATTGAATCAGTACAAAAATGAATTTGCATCTGAACACAGCGCACACAATCCCCAACAGCTAGAAAATAAAAAGAACCAATACAATCAAGAATTTGGTTCAGAAGCTCACGTCTCAAAGGCGAAAAAAGCGTCAAAGGCAAAGGGAAAAACGCAGTACCAATATACGCAGGAATTTGGTTCTGCTTTTGACACCAATCAAGTGAGCAGCAAACAAGCATCAAAGCAGCAAAGCGGTAGCAAGTACGGTCAAGAATTTGGTACGTATGCGGATGTTGAAGCTGCGAAATTAAATAATCAAATGCAAAAGAAGAAGAAAAAACGCTAACATCGTCTTACTCGCTTCTTTTGTTCCAACGATGGCTCTAGCATATGCTAGAGCCATCGTTATATCTAGGCTTTTGTGAGCGAATCGAAGCACGTAGTGGGGGTGTAAAAGCACTTGTTCGTGTTGAAAAAGATACAGACTAGAAAGAGGTGAGGATAGTGAACAATGGAATACTAATTGGACTATCATCCATTACCATCGCTCAGTTATTAAAAATACCGATAAAAAAGCAGCAAACCGGTAAATGGATTTGGTCAGAAGCAATTGCTACAGGAGGAATGCCTAGCTCACACTCAGCAGGTGTTGCTTCACTTGCGACTTACACTGCGCTCAAAAAAGGTGTATCGTCCATTGAGTTTGCGTTAGCAACGATTTTTGGTTCAATTGTTATGTATGATGCACAAGGAATCAGAAGGCAAACGGGGGAGATTACGATCAAAGTAAATACCCTTGATGAGGAAATTGAGCGACTAGCGGGAGAGCCAGATCACGGTGTTCATGACCTAACAGAGCAACGATTAAAGGAAATGCTCGGCCATCAGCCAGCAGAAGTATTGGCAGGCGCTTTGCTTGGCATTGGAATTGGTGCACTCGGTTACTTTTTAGAGGATTAGTCGTAGCCAAATGTCGAAATATGCGCTAAGATAAAGAAGGAATGCTCAAAAAAGGATGGGTCGACACGGTGAAAGCGATACGAACAATTGAGGAGTATCTTCTTTATCTTGAAGAAAAAGGCTTTCATTTAAGGGAAGACGCTAGAGGCTTTATTGCATTTGGTCAGCAGTATGCAGGAGCTTCTGAAGAGGTTGTCATCTATGCGATTGAGTGGACGCTTAAAATGCAAAGAGAATTTGACGGCAGCTTTTTTATGTCTCTCGTTGAAAGCTTAACAGCAGAAAAGATTCAAACACGTAGACAGGCAACAATGTTTTTCGAGCAAAAAGGTATGATATGAATCTGAGCTATTGAATGGTTCAGTAAAGTAGGGAGCCCACTTTTTTTGAGTGGGCTTTTCAATGATGTTTACTCTGATACTTCTTTGCTTTTTTGTACAGCTAAGCGTGCGAGTTCATCTGCTACGGAGTTTTGGCTGCTCGGAATCCACTTCATAAAAAATAGATCAAATTCTTTTGACAAAGTTAAAGCTCGCTCAAGAAAGGGTTTAAAAGTAGCATTTTTTACGTATTCCTTCTCGATGGCTCGGTCTACAAGCTGTGAATCCGTTCGAAATGATACTGTCCGATATCCTTCTTCTAAACAAATTTCTAGCGCCTTCACAAGCGCATGATATTCCGCCTCGTGATTCGACATAATTCCAAGGGGAATCGAAAATTTCTTAGCTCCCCCGTCTCCCTTAATGAAGATGCCAATTCCGGATGGTCCAGGGTTACCGGCGCTAGCACCATCAATGTATACTTCAATCATTTTTGTTCCTCCTCTAAATTACCTTGTTACCATTATACAAAATGAACAGGAAAAACGCAGGAAACAAAGAATATATTATCAATCCCTGATCGATGGTGAGACAAGATCGGTTAAAGTACTGAAAAAAACGTATAATAAGTGTCATAGCAATTGTTGCTTCTACGTATATTTCAAAAAACTTGCTTGAAGATTTAACTAGTGGTAAGATAATGCAACATGTGACAAAGAGCGAAGATGAGCGTGCTAGACATGACGTATTGCAACAGCGAGTAATTCATTTGAACAAATGGAGGAAACGAGATGCAATTTCAAATTATTTGGCACTACCAGCCTCCAAAGGGAAAGAGTTGTTCTTTTACTTCGGAATGGCTAGAAGCAAATGCTGCTCTACTGTTAGCTGCCGATCTTGAGCGAACCGGAAGAGTGAAAGAGATTCAATTTGTGGATGAGCAGCAGCAAAGCTGGACGTTGAAAGAAGCTAAAAAACTTTTAAAAGAAGTCGAAACAGAGCCGCATGATATTATCGCGTATTTTGACGGTGGATATAATAAGACAGAGAAGCTTGCAGGATTGGGAATTGTGGTTTACTACAAGAAAAATGGCAAGCATTTTCGCATTCGACAAAACGAATTGCTTCAGGAAATTACATCAAATAACGAAGCAGAGTATGTAGCCTTTTTGTATGTTGTCGATCAATTGGAGCTTTTAGGTGCTCATCACTTAAAAGTCGTTTTTCGCGGAGATTCGCAGGTCGTACTTAATCAGCTTTCAGGGGAATGGCCGTGCTTTGAGGACCAATTCAACCGCTATTTAGATCGAATCGAAGAAAAACTACAAAAACTCGGGATTTCCCCTATTTATGAAGCCATTTCGCGCAAGCAAAATCAAGAAGCAGATCAATTGGCTACACAGGCACTTCAAGGAATTGATATTTCCAGTCATGCAGAACGTTAAACTTTTTATGAGAATAATGCAGGAGATGAACAAGGTGAATCGAAAACAACTATTGCAAGAAGTAACAGAACTCCTCGATTATTACTGCGAGGATTGCTTCGTGAAAAAAACGTTTAATAAAGAAAAAGGAAAAAACTATGCGCAGTCATTTTGCATTAATCAATGTACAATCGGCGAAAAGATTAAAGAATATGGTGAAATGCTCGTTAAAAAATGAACAGGCTGAAAAAGACCGATTTCTCGCTTTCAACAGTAGATCATGTGTTGAGTAAAGCAGAAGCGGTCTTTTTCAGTTTAAGGCTTATTGTTTAGCTTGTGTTAACTGTGTTTCACATTGCGATAATAGCTGCTCACATTGCTGAAGAAATTCTGTATCGACACCTGTTGCTTGATTTTGCGCAGCGGTAAGTTGTTGCTTTGCTTGGCTAAGCGCTTCAGTTGCCGATTGCAATTGTTCTTCATCCATGCTCATTGTTGCAGCGCCAATCATTTTTTGAGCTGATTTGATTGATACTTGGGCCTGCTGTAATTCATTATAGCCCGTTGTCACGTCTTGATTTGGAAGTCTGTCCATTTTTCCACCTCCTATCTTTTAGAGTGGTTTTCTTTTTGGAATCTATACGCGGATGTGTGGAGTAAAATAAAAAAGAAGCCCACTATAAATAGTGAGCTTCCTATATGTGTGTATCGTTAATCATACGATTTTGTGATTAAAGTTTTACTACGTTAGCAGCTTGAGGGCCACGGTTTCCTTCAACGATTTCAAAAGAAACTTCTTGACCTTCTTCTAAAGATTTGTAACCGTCACCTTCGATAGCTGTGAAGTGAACGAATACATCGTCTCCGCCTTCAACTTCGATAAAACCAAAACCTTTTTCATTGTTGAACCATTTTACTTTACCGTTTTGCATAATACTTAATCCTCCTATTACCTTGTAGACAAACGCTACTGGAAACTTTTTAATCACTTACTAAATAAAAAAGGAAATTCAGCAAATCTCCACATATATTTTGGTAAATGATTGTCTTAAATATACAATAACGGTCAATAGTAGTCAAGATACCTTCCGCATTTATATATTAAATATTAAAAATAATGAGTTAAGTAAGCGCTTTATTAGAGATGTGATACTTACGCTTTTCCATCTTTTATAGTAAAATAAGAAGAAAATGATGAGATCCATAAGGGGCTGTTCATAATGTATCGAACTTCGATTAATGATCAAGAAATTATTGTGCTCTTTTCGTCACCGTATGTTTCCTTATCACCTGACACCACGAAGCATGTGTATGAGCGGGTGTTGTCACTAGGTGAAAAACTGTTGCAATTTCAGGATGGACAAAGCTTTACCATTGGTGATCCTAAAGGTTTGATCGTAGCGCAAGTGAAGAAGCGAGATTTAACAACCGTTTATGTTGAACACGTTATTACCAAACAATTTATGTATAATGAGCAAGGAGAAAGTAACCAAATAATGTGAGAAGAACCTAAGATGATCCCGTCTTAGGTTTTTTTGTTTGAAAACAATTTGATGAAGAAAAGGAATAGTAGAAGGACGACTGCACAAACTAACAGCAGGGCTTTTGACAGAAAAAAGTAAGGAAAAGAAACGAACGTTTCTGTGAGGCGGAGGATCATATGGAAGAAAAGAAAACTCTTGATTTGTTTGCGCTAGCATCTGTTCCGCTGATCATGACACTTGGAAATTCTATGCTTATCCCAGTATTACCTGTTATTGAAAAGACGCTTAATATTAGCTCTTTTCAAGTGTCTATGATTATTACGGTGTATTCAATTGTCGCAATCCTGCTTATTCCGATCGCAGGCTATTTATCGGATCGATTTGGTCGAAAAAAAGTAATCATTCCAAGTTTATTGTTGGCTGCAATCGGAGGCGCCATAACAGGATTTGCTTCTTGGAAAATGGAGAACCCGTATCTTTTTATTTTAGTTGGGCGCGTGATTCAAGGCATTGGATCCGCAGGTGCTATGCCCGTTGTTATTCCCTGTGTAGGGGACTTGTTCAAAAATGAAGATGAAGTGACAAAAGGGTTAGGACTTATCGAAACGGCCAATACGTTTGGGAAAGTTTTAAGTCCTATTTTAGGCGCTTTTCTAGCTTCATTTATTTGGTTCCTTCCTTTTTGGTTTATTCCTCTCTTATGTGCGATTTCGATTGTACTTGTGTTATTTTTCGTCAAAACACCGAAGAAAAAAGATCAAGAAGTACAGGAGTTTGCCGAATTCGCTCGCAATGTAAAAGCGACGTTGAAAAAAAATCTTCGCTGGCTTCTTGCTATCTTCCTATTAGGTGGCATCATCATGTTTGTCCTTTTTGGCATTTTATTTTACTTATCGACAATATTAGAGGAGCGTCATGGAATTTATGGTACGAAAAAAGGACTCGTCATGGCGATCCCGCTTTTAGCTTTATCAATTTCGTCTTTTGTAGCAGGGAAAAAGCTAGGGGAAAACAAACAAGTGATGAAATGGACGATTTTTGTTGGTTTTCTTTTATTAGCTGGAGCATTTATCTTCCTATTTTTCAATATGTCCCTCGTATTCCTTTTATCTGCTTTAGTAGTAGGAGGAATTGGAATTGGAGCTGCATTGCCTAGCTTGGACGCTCTTATAACAGAAGGAATTGAGAAAGAGGAGAGAGGAACCATTACGTCTCTTTACAGTTCCATGCGGTTTGTGGGTGTTGCAGCTGGTCCACCTGTATATGCGCTTCTCATCAAAATGTCAGATCAAGCTGTATTCCATACGTCTATATATAGTAGCCTAGTTGGTGTTATTGTTGTATGGTTTGCTGTAAAACCTGGAAAGGAAACGAAAAAGGTTGCGCCAAAAGTGAAAAAAGCACCTGTTTGAGTAGTGAATAATTTACCGATAAAATCCATGTCGTGAAGACATGGATTTTTTTGTGAAATAAAATCAGAATCGCCGAGTTGGATTACCTTTATTTTTATGTGGAAAGTTTTGTGTTTTTTGTCTATGATAGAGGTCAGCTACTTTGTGGCAAAGACTTCTTTGAAAAGAGGGAGTCTCGTGAAAATGACGTTACAGGAAAGATAGAGGTGGAGAATGGATATAGTTAAAATTCGTACGTGGATCAAGGAGAATAGATTTTCCCCTGCGCTGCAGGAAATATATGAAGAAATTCGATCCATACAGAAACAAAATTCAGTCTCATTTTTAAAACAGCGACTATCATCACTTCAATCAGTAGATGATTTTTACTATATATTACGATTGCTTGACCAAGGTCATATGTATCATTACACAGGATTCGTTGCCAGATACGCCCATCGACGCTTTGATACGATTCGGACGCTTATATGGGTATGTGACGAATGGATTGATGAGGGAAAAGCATTAGATGCTATGGAAACTCTTGAAGAAGCGCTTGAAACAAAAGCCTACTCTTCATCTGATGAAGAAAGAGCACGTTTTACGATCGTTCGTGCACTTCTTGAAATGCGTCGGTATGACGAGGCGCTGCTTCTTATGCAAGTAATCGAGAAAGAGAAAACGGGCCCTGTCTTTGATAAATGGGGTTATTTTTATTTACAGCTCGGAGAAGTAGACAAAGCAGAAGCCGCGTTAAAACAAGGGATGGATGAACGTACAAGAGGATATATGTGCAGGCTTTTACTAATTGATTTAAAGGCCGCAGCAGGAAACGAGGAAGAAGCACTGCAACTTGCGGAAGAAGGAGAGCACCTTTTTCCTGATATCCCGTCTTTCTCTTTAGAGCGAGTGAGAAGGTTAAGAGGAGCAAAGCGATTTGCTGATCTTCCTAAAGCCATTGAGCGAGTCGAGGAACTTCTTCCTTTTCACGTTTATAAGGGATATGTCGCACATTTACGAGTAGAGGCCCTGTACCGCTTAAATAAAATCGAGGAAGCCCGCCAGTTTTTATCACAAACAAAACGTTTGCAAAAATCTCCGTATAGAAGGTTGACAACTCATCCAATAGGCAACTCACATATTTTACCTATCAAACCAGTCGTTCAACAGCATAACTATTGTGTACCTGCTAGTATGGAAATGATGCTCACGCTGTTTGGTGTTCGCAAATCTCAGGTGGAAATTGCGTCTGCGATCTTTGATGTCACAGGATCTAAGCTTTCGACGACGGCTGCTTATTTGCGTTCGTTAGGGTTTTCCACACGCTTTTTTGTTGGATCTGTGGATCGTTTGAAAAAGTTGCTCGATATGAACGTGCCGGTATTAATTTCGATTGATATGGAGCACACGGCACACGTTCAGGTTGTGTTCGGCTATGACGATACCCTTGCTGTACTATACGTGCAAGATCCGAATAGCTTAGAGCCAAACTTAGTGTCTTACGAAGAGTTTCAAGGAACATATGCCAATACGTATTATATGTGTTTGGCGTTTACTCCGAGTGATAGCGAATCGCTCGACGCTCTGCCACAAAGTGAGAACGTGTATTTCGAACAAATGTATGAGTTTGCTGAAAAAATGGAGGAGGATGCGAGCAAGCATCTCCAACAATTTGTTGCTTTTTTACAGAATCATCCCGACACCCTCTATACACCTTTGTACGTAGTGAAGCATTTTCATTTACCGGAAAAGAAGGAGTTTATTCTAGAGTGTGCGGAGCGCTTAAAGGAAAGTGCGAGTCATCACAAAGATATTCAGCTACAAATCGCCTACAGCCTCGTACAGTTAAATGAGCTAGAAGAGGCCAACAATTGGCTAACGAAAGTAACAAAGAAACGACAAAGCCCGATGTACAACTATTTAAAAGGGCGCATTGCTTTTCAGTATGATCGGTATGATGAGGCCATTCAGTACTTCAGACGTTCTTTAGAAGGAGATTGGGATCAGCCATACGTTTGGAGTTATATGGCGCTAAGTTCGCTCTATGAAGAAGAGGGAGAAAGAGCACTTCATTACTCTGAAATTGCCGTTGTGACGGGACATGAGGAAGTATTTGTACATATGAACCATGCCCTCATTTTGCGGGAACAAGAACGTGTGGAAGAAGCCCGCATGATGCTTGATCAGCTCATTCGACATCATAAAACCGATTCTTATCTTTGGTATGAACGTGCAAAATGCGATGAGATCCTTGGAAAGAATGCAAAAGCCATTCGTGGATATTGCACAGCAAAAGCGCTTGATAGAACGATTGTTCCGATTTATGAGTCCCTAGTAGAGCTATACGAACAGACCGGGAAAATGGAGCTTGTCGAGCCCCTTTTAACAGAAGGAATTCGAAACGTGGTTGAACCTGACGCTCTTTATTTAAAATTCGGTGATTTTTATCATGATCAAGAACAATATGAGAACGCATTGGAAATGTATCAAGGATGCTTAGAGCGAAATTCAGAGGAAGTGTTCGCTCACATCGGAACCGCACACGTATGGATTCGTCAACAGCAGTATGATCAAGCCTTTGTGTATTTACAATCACTAGAGAGTCAATTCTCAGACAGAAGCGACTTTTTAATTAACGCTGGTCAGCTACTGTTTGCAGAGGGAGTGGAGTCGAAGAAGGATCATTCAGCACTGATGCGTGCGCTGGATTTATTCGAGGCAGGTCTTATTCACATGACGTATAAGGAAGAAACCGCGCTAGAGCTGTATGTCCAGGCGCTTGATAAAACTATGTTTCTTCAGCGTGGATACGAATTTGTCGGAAAGCTAAAAGAAATGAAAAATGGAAGCGACATGTATGATTATTATCAAGCCTTTTTTGCTGAAAAAATGGGGAATGTACAAGAGGCCATTTCGACATATGAGCGGATTTTTGAACAAGTACCCAAAGCGCTGTCTAGACTTGGGGAACTATATAAGGAATTAGGCGCTTTAAACAAAGCAAAAAGTTATTATGAACGGAGCATACAAGTAGAGGAAGCAAGTGTTGAGGACTACTTGTCCCTAGCAGAAATCGCATTCTTTGAAGAAGATAAGAAAGCAGAGCGCTACTACTTGCTACAAGCTTTTGATCAAAATCCAATGGATGTCAATATGGCAGCACTTGCCGCTTTGTCCACGACTAATGAGGATTATGAACAGCTCCTACATTTGTTGCAAAACCTTCAAGGAAAGGTTTTGGAGGAATGGCGCTTAGATAGTTTGGCTTATGTTTATGAGGCTGTTGGAAAAGACGAGCATGCAATAGAAAGTCTGAGGAGCGCGTTGGAGATAAATGAAAATCATCTAGAGCTTCAAAAGCATTACGCAGCTCATCTCTTGCAGACGAATCCAACGGAGACCTTGAAACGAATGAGGCGTTTGATTCAACAAAATCATCATCGTGAGGACTTTTATTCTCTATTGGTCATGGCTGCTGACCGTTTAAATGAGACAATGGAGATTCCAAAATGGCTAAAGGACATGTCTTTTACGAACGAAGAACGAAGCTTAGTCAATGTGTATATGGCGATGTCTGTCGGAGAAAATGAAGAAGCTGCTGAACAAAGGAAAGGGTCCTTTTTCACTCGTGCTTTCTCTAAAATTAAGGGGAAATCCCGGCAGTTTATGAGGATTGGGCTACAAATCGATTTATATGAAAAAGCGATGAAGCTAAATCCAGATAACGAGCTCGCGTATGAGCAGCTAGCACATTTATATGAGAAAGTGGAGCTCATAAAGGATGCCGCAAAAGCATTGAAAAAAGGGTTGAATCATTCATTTAGCCTATCACTAGCTGATCAGCTTCTTATTCTGCATTTAACATATTCACAGGAGTTAGATCCTCATGAAGCGATTCCCTTTGCTGAGCAAATGATGCAGGAAGCACCAGACGAAGAAGAAATTTGGGTGAAAAAAGCCTTTTTATTAGAACTGATGTCCTATGATCAAGAAGCCGAGCAGTTATTCCTGCGTGCAATCGAGAAAAATCCTTATACTCGAAACGTACATCAGGGACTTGGCGCACTCTATCATAAAATGGGGCGATATACAGATGCGGTTCGAGTATTAGAAGAGGGAACAAACATTCATTCTTCACTTGCGCTACAAAACGAGTTAAGTCGAGCTTATTATGCCACTCATCAAGTGGACAAAGCGCTCGTATTAACAGAGAACGTATTGCGTGAAGAGGATTCATTTCTAGAAGCAAGGTACAATCAGGCATGTTATTTAGCAAAGCTACATCGTTACGAAGAGGCGAATGAGCAGCTGAAACGTGTCCTAAAAGAAGATGAGAGTGGCTTTTTTAAGGAGCAGGCGCTTATAGACGAAGATCTAGAGCCGCTTCGATTACAGGGGTTGTTAAAAGCATAAAAGGTTCCTCTTTTTTCCACTTATAGGTATATTCTTTGGGTAATAGGAAGAAAACGTATATACTAGATGTAAGGGGTCAAGTTAAAAGAGGTGTTTAAGATGGAAAAAGGCTGGACGATTTATGTAGCAAAAGAAGATTGTGAGCCTTGGTATTTTTTAAGCGATTGGCAAGATCAAATTACAAGTGAGCTTTCCTTTGATGAAAAAGAAGCCGCTCTTGCCCGCTACGTAGAGCTTGTAAATGAGTACAAAGCACAATATCCGGAATCAAAGCATAAGAACTATTCTCTATATAGCTTTTGGAATAAGGATGAAGAAGTCTATTGCGAGGCTTGTGAGGACTATTTGCAGGTCTTCCACAGTATTCGCCTGCAGCATGACGGGGAACTATATGATGTTCAAGGTGATGATCAGGCTCTTCAGTACATCATGCAATCAGTAAAAAACTAATCGGTTAAAAAACCAACCAAAAAGACGAAGTTCGAACAATTTGTTCGGGCTTCGTCTTTTTTAAAGGGATTTCATTCTTTGAAAGAAGTCCAATTTACGCAAAAAATGAAGAATTCGTCAATAACCAATATTTTTTTTATTTTCTGACATCTAATTGCAATCTCGAATCATATGATCTATAATTTTAAGAAAATTTAAAAAAGTATAAAAGAAAAAATCAGGGGGACAGCAGAATGAAATTGTACGTTTCTGTCGACATGGAAGGGATTACAGGACTTGTTGATGCATCGCACGTCGATTCTTCTAGACACAATTATGAACGTGGGCGACTGATTATGACGAATGAAACCAATGCCGTCGTAAATACCGCCTTTGCGTCTGGATGCGAGGAAGTGGTGGTGAATGACAGTCATTCCAAAATGAACAACTTGCTTATTGAACATCTACACCCAGATACGCAGTTAATTACGGGTGATGTAAAGCCATTTTCCATGGTTCAAGGATTAGATGACAGCTTTAAAGGAGCAATGTTTCTTGGCTATCACGCTCGTGCTTCCGTTCCAGGAGTAATGACACATAGCATGATTTTTGGCGTTCGCCGTATGTACATAAATGAGGTTGAAGTAGGAGAATTAGGATTCAATGCATACGTAGCAGGTTACTACGGAGTACCTGTTTTACTCGTTGCAGGTGATGATCAAGCGGCCGCTGAAGCAGAGGCGCTTATCCCGAATGTAACGACAGCGGTAGTCAAAGAAGCGATTTCGCGTTCGGCGTCCAAGAGCTTAACACCCGCAAAAGCGGCAGAGCTGCTAAAGGCGAAGACAGAAGAAGCGCTAAAAAAAGAAGTGAAACCACTCGTTCCGCCTGAAAAACCAGTTCTTCGAATTGAATTTGCCAATTATGGACAAGCCGAATGGGCTCACTTAATGCCTAAAACAGAAATTGAAAAAGGAACAACGATTGTACGTTACGAAGCTGATAACATACTAGAAGCTTATCAAGCGATGCTCGTCATGACTGAGCTTGCAATGCGAACAACATTCTGTTAAGAAAGTGTGATGACAATGGGAAAATATATAGTTAAGCGATTTGTCGCGATGATTGCTACGCTGTGGATTATTACCACACTTACGTTCTTTCTCATGCATATGATTCCAGGTTCACCATTTAACCAAGAGCGTAACACAAGCGACGTCGTTCAAAAGAACTTAGAGGCACATTATCATTTAGATCAACCGCTCTATACGCAGTATTTTCTTTACCTGAAATCGATCGCCACGTTCGATTTTGGTCCTTCAATTAAACAACCAGATTCAACGGTAAATGACTTGCTATCACGCGGTTTTCCAGTATCACTCGAACTTGGAACCGTAACGCTTATTGTTGCTATTATCTCCGGAATTATTTTAGGAATTATCGCCGCCTTATTTCACAACGGAATTGTCGATTATGTCGCTATGACCCTAGCTGTTTTAGGAATTTCTATCCCAAACTTTGTCATGGCTCCCCTGCTCATTCAGCAACTTGCTGTTAACTGGGAGATTCTACCTGGTGCCATGTGGACAAGCTGGAAGCACATGATTTTGCCAACTGTGGCCCTCGCTACAGGGCCGATGGCGATTATTGCACGTCTGACTAGGTCTAGTATGCTTGAGGTTCTTACACAGGATTATATCCGAACAGCGACAGCGAAAGGACTTACGCCGTTTAAAATCGTTGTAAAACATGCGCTTAGAAATGCGTTGTTACCTGTCGTGACGATCATTGGAGCGCTAGCTGCAGGTATTTTAACAGGAAGCTTTGTCATTGAAAAGATCTTCGCTATTCCTGGGATGGGGAAATATTTCGTCCAGAGTATTAACGATCGTGACTACCCGGTAATCATGGGGACGACCGTATTTTATAGCGCATTTTTGATTTTTATGCTCTTTGTGGTTGATTTAGCTTATGGATTTTTAGATCCTCGAATTAAGCTTCATAAGAAGGAGGGGTAAGGTATGGGACTTCCTACACAACAAGACCCGAATACGGTTTTAGATGAATGGTTTGTACCAAAGAAAAAAGATGCAAACGAAGCAGAAGCAGTAGTAAGACCAAGTCTCTCCTATTGGCAGGATGCTTGGCGAAGGCTGCGCAAAAATAAGCTGGCGATGACGGGGCTTGTAATGCTAATTGTTCTCATTATCATGGCAATCATTGGTCCCATCATTTCTCCTCATAGCGTGACAAAGCAGACGTTGACAGATCAAAACTTAGCGCCGTCCTCTACGCACTGGTTTGGAACCGATGATATGGGCCGAGATGTGTTCACACGAACATGGTATGGAGCTAGAATCTCGCTGTTTGTTGGATTTATGGCGGCCTTAATTGACTTTATTATTGGTGTGTTGTATGGAGGGATTTCAGGTTATAAAGGTGGGAGAACCGATAACATCATGATGCGTATCGTAGAGGTTTTATATGGTCTACCGTACCTTCTAGTCGTTATTCTTCTAATGGTTGTAATGGGCCCAGGTATGGGAACGATCATTGTGGCTCTTACTGTTACCGGATGGGTAGGAATGGCGCGAATTGTTCGCGGACAGGTGCTCCAAATTAAAAACTATGAATTCGTGTTAGCATCTCAGACGTTTGGAACGAAAGTATTTCGAATTATTCGTAAAAACTTACTTCCGAACACAATGGGCGCGATTATCGTTCAAATGACGTTGACGGTTCCTTCCGCCATTTTTGCTGAAGCCTTCCTGAGCTTTTTAGGTCTTGGCATTCAGGCTCCGTATGCGAGTTGGGGAGTAATGGCAAGTGACGGAGTAACAAGTATTTTAGCTGGCTACTGGTGGCGTTTGTTTTTCCCAGCTTTCTTTATTTCGATCACGATGTATGCATTTAACGTACTCGGAGATGGACTTCAAGACGCATTAGATCCGAAGTTAAGGAGGTAAAGCATGGAAAAAGTACTTGAAATAAAAAACTTACACGTCTCCTTTGATACATACGGGGGCACTGTAAAAGCAGTACGAGGAGTCGGATTTGATCTCCATAAGGGCGAGACAATTGCGATTGTAGGGGAATCAGGATGTGGAAAAAGTGTTACCTCTCAAAGCATTATGCGCCTTATTCCAAAAGCAACGGGACGTATTGCAGACGGCTCTATTTTATTTAAAGGAAACGATTTAACAAAATTAAAAGAATCAGAGATGCGTAAAATCAGAGGATCAGAGATCTCAATGATTTTCCAAGATCCAATGACTGCCCTGAATCCAACGATTACCGTTGGGGAGCAAATTACAGAAGGAATTATGCAACATACGAAAGCAACGAAGCAACAAGCAAAACAAAAGGCTGTTGAAATGCTAGAGCTAGTAGGAATTTCAAGTCCTAAGGAGCGCTTAAAGCAATATCCTCATCAATTTAGTGGTGGAATGAGGCAACGCATTGTTATTGCAATGTCATTGGTCTGCGAGCCGGAAGTCATTATTGCGGATGAGCCAACGACCGCTCTTGATGTCACGATTCAAGCTCAAATTCTCGAATTATTCCGAGATATTCAGCGTAAAACAAACGTTTCGATCATTCTCATTACGCATGACTTAGGCGTGGTTGCTCAAGTGACTGATCGAGTGGTCGTCATGTATGCAGGAAAAGTAGTAGAAGCAGGAACGAGACGAGAAATCTTTTATAACCCGCAGCATCCGTACACCAAAGGACTGCTAAATTCTGTTCCGAGGTTAGATTTGCAAGGTGGAGATTTAATTCCAATTCCAGGGTCACCGCCTGATTTATTCTCTCCGCCTACAGGGTGTGCGTTTGCACCAAGATGTCCGTATGCGATGGAAGTGTGTGACCGTGTCCATCCAAATGACACGATCATTAGCGAGGGACATCATACGAGCTGCTGGCTGCAGGATGAGAGAGCGAAAAAGCTTGTCAGTACGTTAGCATAAACGAAGGGGTTTTATCTGTTTTACAGATTACAATAGATGACTAGACTGAGGGGGATTTCGAATGAAAAAAGTGTTTTCGCTATGCGTAATGGTCATGCTTGTATTTGCACTTGCAGCCTGTACGGCAACAAGTGATCAAGCAAATGACTCAGAGAAAAGCGGTGGTAAAAAAGGATCAAAGGTTCTGTATTTAAACAATGGTCAGGAGCCTACTTCACTGGATCCGCCAATCGGATTTGATTCGGTTTCTTGGAATGCGCTAAACAACCTTATGGAAGGGATGACGCGTTTAGGGAAAGATCACAATCCTGAAGCTGCTACTGCAAAGGACTGGGATGTATCAGAGGATGGAACAAAATATACGTTCCATATTCGTGACAATGCGAAGTGGTCAAACGGTGATCCTGTAACAGCGGGAGACTTTGAATTTGCTTGGAAACGATTATTAGACCCAAAAACAGCTTCTTCTGCTGCGTTTTTAGGTTACTTCATTAAAGGCGGCGAAGAATTTAACACGGGTAAAGGAACAGCAGACAACGTACAAGTAAAAGCAACAGATGATAAAACACTAGAAGTAACGTTAACAAGTCCACAAGCGTATTTCCTAAGCGTTATTGCAAACCCAGCATTTTTCCCAATCAATCAAAAAGTGGCGGAGAAAAATCCGAAATGGTATGCAGAGGCTGACACATTTGTTGCCAATGGGCCATTCAAGTTAACAGAGTGGAAGCATGACAGCAATTTTGTTATGAAGAAAAACGATCAATATTGGGATGCGAAAAATGTAAAGCTTGATCAAGTAAATTGGGCTGAAGTGAGCGATACAACGACTGAATATCAGCTTTTCCAAACAGGAGAACTTGATACATCGGGCGTACCATCTGATTTAAGCGATAAGCTTTTCAAAGATGGTGAAGTAAAAGTAGATGACCAAGCAGGTGAATATTTCTACCGCTTCAACGTAAACATGGAGCCATTCCAAAATGCGAATATTCGTAAAGCGTTCGCAATGGCGGTTGATCAACAAAAGATCGTGGATTACGTAACAAAAAGAAAACAAAAGCCAGCTACTGCATTCGTTTCACCAGGCTTTAATGAACCTTCAGGAGATGACTTCCGTAAAACAGGCGGAGATCTTGTGAAATTTGATAACAAGGAAGCAAAATCATTGTTAGAAAAAGGGATGAAAGAAGAAGGATACAGCAAGTTACCAGCTGTTACATTAACGTACAGCACAAGTGAAGATCACAAAAAAATTGCAGAAGCAATGCAAGATATGCTGAAAGAAAATTTAGGCGTTGATGTGAAGCTTGCGAATATGGAGTGGAACGTGTTCCAAGATGAGCAAAAGAAGCTTAAATTCCAATTCTCACGTAGCTCATTCTTAGCTGATTACGCTGATCCAATTAACTTCTTAGAAAATTTCCAAACGGGTCATTCAATGAACCGTACAGGGTGGAGCAATCCGAAATATGATGAGCTAATCAAACAAGCGAAGAGCGAAGCCGATGAAGAAAAACGTTTTAAAATTATGCACGAAGCAGAACAAATTTTATTTGATGATATGCCAATCTTACCGATTCATTTCTACAACCAAGTGTACTTGCAAAATAAAGACGTAACAGGAATTGTCCGTCATCCTGTTGGGTACTTAGAACTTAAGTGGGCAGACAAGAAATAAAACAGCACAGCTAGGAAGGTGTCCATGGGCAACACGCCTGGGCACCTTCTTGCATATAGTGAGTAGATGATGAATTAAAACGATAGGCTTTTTCAAGCACGATAGATAGACGGGGAGGGACTAGAAATGAAGATTACAGACTTACATACGTACCGAGTCGCAGTACCATTACATAAACCATTTAAAACAGCGCTTCGCACGGTTCACTTAGCCGAAGCGATTATCGTAAAGGTGATGTGTGATGACGGAACAATTGGCTGGGGAGAAGCGCCCCCAACAGTAGTAATTACAGGTGATAGCTTAGATAGCATTGAAGCAGCGATTCAGCAGGTGATTAAACCAAAGCTAATCGGAAGGAATCTCTTACACTATGAAGCTCTTTTTCATGATATAGCCTCTAGCATCGTTCGAAACTCAAGTGCAAAAGCAGCTGTGGATATGGCCCTATACGACTGCTTGGCACAGCATAGCGGTTTGCCGCTGTATCAGTATCTTGGTGGGTACAGAGAAGGTCTTGAAACAGACTACACGGTAAGCGTAAATGAGCCAGAAGAAATGGCGGATGATGCTGTGCAGTACATAAAGGATGGATTTGACGTTCTGAAAATCAAGGTTGGAAAAGATGACATTCAAACCGATATTGAGCGCATAAAACGAATACGCCAGGTGGTTGGCAATGAGCCCAAAATACGTCTAGACGCCAATCAAGGATGGAGCGTAAAAGAATCTATTTACGCGATTTGTCAAATGGAAGATTTGGGACTCAATATTGAGCTAGTAGAGCAACCCGTGGTCGCGTCAGACATCGCAGGTCTAAAAAGAGTAACGGATCACGTCAACACGCTCATTATGGCAGACGAAAGTGTATTTACACCTAATCAAGCGCTAGAGGTAGTAGCGACGAGAAGTGCGGATTTAATTAACATTAAGCTTATGAAAGCAGGCGGCATTTATCAAGCTGAAAAAATTAACGCCCTTGCTGAATTAAACGGCATTCAATGTATGGTCGGAAGCATGATTGAAACAAAGATAGGCATTACGGCTGCAGCCCACTTTGCCGCTAGTAAAAAGAACATTACGCGTTTTGATTTTGATGCACCGCTCATGCTTGCAGAAGATATCGTCACAGGCGGTATTCACTACAGTGGACGCCACATTTCATTCGCTCAAAAAACGGGCCTTGGCATTACGGATGTGAATTTAAAAGGAGGCATACAAATTGGGTAAATCATTTGTTATAAACGTACCGGTCGCAACGATTTGGACATCTCATGACTCACCAAGAGAGTTGGATCAACAAGCGGTGAGCTATCCTGCAAATATTGAAGGATGGATTAAAAGCTTAAGTCATGATCAGCTTCTTGATCTATGCAATCACAATCTTGTTCAAACACAGGTGCTTCTTGGTCAAAAAGTTGAGATCATCAGTGAGCACGGTGAGTGGGTGGAAGTGGTCATTCCTGAACAGCCGTCTTCAAAGCAGGAACGAGGCTATCCTGGGTGGATGCCAAAAAGGCAGCTGTCAGAAGTGGATGAGTGGAACGTTGAGCAATCTCCGCTTATCAGCGTTATTAAGCAAACAGCATGGCTATATGATGAGGAAGATCAGCCGCTTCTTCACGTAAGTTTTCAAACGAGGCTACCGGTCGTAGAGGAATTAGGGACATACATCCGCGTTCGAATACCTCAAGGAACAGCACGTGTAAAAAAAGAAGATATTACGTTCTTGCATTCGGTGAACGAACTTCCAAGAGGAAACGGGGAAGGAATTGTCGGAGCCGGAAAAGCGTTTATTGGTCTTCCTTACTTATGGGGTGGAATGAGTGGATTTGGGTTTGATTGTTCAGGGTTTAGTTACACAATGTGCAAAGCAAATGGAATCATGATCGCACGTGATGCGCATGACCAAGCAGCCGCAGGTGAGAGCGTACCGTTTCATCAATTGAAGCCCGGCGATCTCCTATTCTTCGCATATGAAGAAGGGAAAGGAAAGCTTCATCATGTGGGGATTTATTATGGAAACGGAGAAATGATTCATGCTCCTCAAACAGGAAAAGGTATTGAGGTCATTGAATTAAAAGGCACCATCTATGAAAAAGAGCTCTGTCATGCGAGCCGATATTGGAAATAAGATAGCTTTTTGAAAAAATGGAGGGGTTAGGCATGGAGAAGGAACGTCTATTGATGATTCAAAACTTACAAAAATATTTCCCAGCAGATAAAAATCAAGTCGTCAAGGCGGTCGATGGTATTTCGTTTGATATCTACAAAGGAGAAACGTTTGGTTTAGTAGGTGAGTCTGGATGTGGAAAATCGACAACGGGAAGAACGATTATGCGGCTGTACAATCGCACGGACGGAAAGGTTCTCTATGAAGGACGCGATATGGACGAGTTATCTGAAAAGGAGCGCACCAAGTATCAGCGCAAAATTCAAATGATTTTTCAAGACCCATATGCATCGTTAAATCCTCGTTCAACCGTGCGAGATATTATCGCAGAACCGATGGAAGTACATCGATTGTATCCGAACAAGAAGAAACAAAATGAGCGCATCTATGAACTTCTAGAACTTGTCGGGCTTAATCGTGAGCATGCCAACCGCTATCCGCATGAATTTAGCGGCGGGCAGCGTCAGCGAATTGGAATCGCTCGTGCACTAGCGCTAGAACCAGAGTTTATTATTGCAGATGAACCGATATCCGCTTTAGATGTGTCTGTTCAGGCGCAAGTAGTCAATCTATTAAAAAAGCTTCAAGTAGAACAAGGACTTACGTATTTATTCATTGCGCATGACCTTTCAATGGTAAAGCATATTAGTGACCGAATTGGCGTCATGTATTTGGGAAATATGATGGAGCTTACGACAAGCGATGAGCTCTATAAAAATCCTCTTCATCCATATACGCAGGCGCTTCTATCAGCCATCCCAATTCCTGACCCTGACGTAGAGGACAAGCGTCAGCGTATTATTTTAAAAGGGGAAATACCAAGTCCAATTAACCCGCCGAGTGGCTGCACGTTCCGCACGCGCTGTCCTCATGCCATGGACGTTTGCGCAGCGAAAAAACCAGTTTGGCAAGAAGCTGAGAGCGGTCATTTTGTAGCGTGTCATCTGTATAATCAGGAAATAATGGACAAGCAAAAACAAGAAGTGACAACAAGTTAAGATGAACAAGGTTCAAGATTTACAGAATACAATCGAGAACATTGTGAATGGGATCAGTGGACGTATGGGTGTCTATGTCCAGCTAGGAAACGAACATATTAATGTGAACGGCGATCTGTCTATGCCATCTGCAAGCCTCATTAAAATTCCTATTTTGCTCGAACTCTTTCATCAAGTAGAACAGGGTCTCATTCATTTACGTGAGATAAACGAAATAAAGGATTTTAAGAGAGTCGGCGGAGCAGGAGTTCTTCAGTCCCTTACGAACGATGTGAAGCTCACGTGGTACGATTTGGCCGTGTTAATGATCACTGTTTCAGACAACATGGCGACAAATGCGCTTATTCATCGTTTGAACATGAATGCCGTTAATGATTATTGTCACGCCTTCACAGAAGCGACCGTGCTGCAACGAGAAATGATGGATTATGAGGCGATCAAAAAAGGGAAGGATAATTGGACGTCTGCGCGCGACATGGTGAAGCTTTTAACATTGATAGAAAATGAACAGTTTTTGTCACGTGAAAGCAGGCAAGAGATTTATTCAATCTTAACCAAACAGCAATTTCAAGATAAGCTCCCAGCGAGAATGGATGATACCGTTACAATTGCCAACAAAACAGGAGAGTTAGAAGGCGTTGAGCATGATGTCGCGATTATTGATGGCTATGGACAGCGTATATATGTAGCGGTTCTAACTCATCAGCTCGTCAATTCCTATAAGGGACGATCCGCTATTTCAGCCATTGGGTATGAACTATATCAGTATTTGAAAAAAGCGTAAACGCGTCTATCACCTTATTCTAGCAACTGCATATGCTAATAGAGAAGTTGCTAAAATAAGGAGTGATGACGATGGGACGCTGGAAAAACTACGGACTGTGGGTGTCGTTAGCATCTTTACTACTTATGATTCTTCAATTATTTGGGGTGCAAATTTCCACTGAAAAGTACGACATGGTCGTTAACGCTGCATTAACTTTTCTTGTTGCAGCAGGAGTCATCAGCAATCCTGCTACTGTAAGCAAATGGTTTACAGATGATAAAAACGATCAAGTAAAATAAATATTTATAGGAAAAAGCCGATTTCAGCTATGAGATCGGCTTTTTGTATATATAAGGAAGTGAAATGGTCACCGTCGTTCCTTCCTCTAGCTTGCTATCTATGAAAATAGTTCCTTCATGTCGCAAAATGACCTGCTTGGCAATAGAAAGTCCTAATCCGCTTCCACCTGTTTTTCGATTGCGTGATTTTTCTCCTCGATACAAAGGTTCAAAAATGTAAGGAAGCTCGGTTGATGAAATTCCTATTCCGTTATCCATAATGATTATATGAACAAAATCTGGGTCTGCCGTTGAAACAGCGATCGTGACCTGACCATGTGTTTCCGTATAGCGAATAGCGTTTCCAATTATATTTTCCAAGGCTCGTGATAAGAGAAGGTAATCACCGTTTATGTGAATGCTATTGTCGCACTTGGAATAGATAAGCTCAATATCTTTCTCTCTCGCCATTGATGAAAATCCCATGATCATGTCAGAAAGGAAAGGATGAAGCAAAATTTCCTGCTTTTGAAGAGGAGCTTCTATGTAGTTCGTAGTGGTATACGTATGTAAATCATCAATTAATTGATTAAGTAAGCTCGCTTTTTGATAGCTAATCTCAATGTATTTATTTAGTTTTTCAGGTGTTTGCGCAATTCCTTGTTTGATCCCTTCTAATGAACCTCTAATCGTGAACAAGGGTGTTCGCAAATCGTGAATGATGGACGAGATAAATAGCTTTCGTTCCTTTTCCATTGTTGCCTGTTTTTGCAATGATAATTCTAGCTCTACTTGCATCGTTTGAATGGCCATAGACAGCTCGTTAATTTCTTTTACAGGCGTAGTAGGAACGGGGAAGCTAAAATGTTGGTTGCTAATCAAGGCAGTCGCATGTTGAAACTCCTTTAACGGATAGAGAATTTTTTGTTTAACGAAACGAAGGCTTACCGCTAAAATGAAAGAAAAAAAGAAAAGCCATACAAATAATCCGCCCCACTCAGTGATGAGGTAATGAGTCCAAGAAGTTTTTCGCGGTATGAAAGAGCGCTGGTCCTGCACATATACGGTCCCAATTAGCCGATTGTTTTCAAAGATAGGATAGTGCTCAAGAGTTGTTCCCGCTTCCTCTATTTGAACTGCTGACGTTGAATGAAGCTGATAACTATTTGTGTGAGACAGGTTAGAGAAAACTGTTTGTTTAGCGCTATTTAACAGCTCCAAACGAATTCCTAGCTTACGTGAAGAGTGATTTAGCGATTGCTGATAAGATGGTTGATCCCATCTGTGTACTTCTTCTAAAACATGACTCTGTAACCACGGGGTTGTACTTTCTAATTCATCTTGATATGGAGAAGAAAAGTAATCATAGAAATAAACCGTTACCCTAGTCATTACAATCGGAACGATTAAGAATAGTAGTAGAAAAAGGAGAGCCCATTTTTTAATCGAGAGCTGAAGTCCGTTCATCCTATTCTCTCCTCTGCTTTGTATCCAACTCCCCACACAGTCGAAATCTGAAATGAGCTTGTTTTTGTTTCTATTTTTTCGCGTAGCTTTGCGATGTATACACGAACCGTATGAGAGTCCCCGTCTTCATATCCCCAAATTCGTTGAATAATTTGTTCATGCGTAAACACTTGATTGAGGTGAGATAAAAATAACTTCATTAACTCAAATTCCTTTGCAGTTAGAACTACTTCCTGCTCGTTAACCTGTAGCCGTCTTGTGGAAAGCTGCAATTCCACATCGCCACATCTCACCACCTCTGAGCGTAGAGAAGTAGATTGATCACGATAGACTCTTCGGTTAACAGCTTTGATACGAGCGATAATTTCTAACGGCGTCGCATTTTTGACGATGTAATCATCTGCTCCGATCGAGAGCCCGCGAATTTTATCCGTATCGTTTTGCAAGGCGCTTAAAAAAAGAATAGGTGTATTATAGCGCTCTCGAATTTGCTTGCAGAGAGTGAACCCTGATTCACCTGGCATCATAATATCAAGCAAAATAAAATGAATGGTCGTTTGAGCGAGAATTTTTTTTGCATCGTCTCCAGTCGTAGCTTGGTAGACCTCGTATCCTTCTACTAGTAAAAAGTCTTCTAGCAATTCCGCAATTTCTTCTTCGTCATCAATAAGTAAAATTCGTTGCTTCATATTTGATCCCTCACAGTTGTCTTATTCGACCTCATTATACCAAATAAATCCTTTTTGCATTGTTTTACTCCCGAAAATTGATACTTTTTTGATATTTCATGAACAGTATGTTGAGACTTTTCTTCTAAAGTTACATGTACAAGGAGGTTTTACATAATGAACCAAATAGTAAAAGTAGAAAACGTAAGCAAAGTTTATGAAGAGGGAAACCGATCGTTTTATGCATTAAAGGGTGTAAGCATGGAAGTGAAAAAAGGTGAGTTCCTCGCAATTATGGGAAGAAGCGGCTCGGGAAAATCAACCTTGTTAAATATGCTCTCTGGATTAGATCAACCATCAAAAGGTAGCGTCTTTTTAAATGGTCGTTCACTCTACTCGCTAGGGGATAAACAGTTAACTAACATTCGGCGTCGAGAGGTGGGGTTTATCTTTCAATTTTTTAATCTTCTCCCGGTCTTAACCGTGTTTGAAAACGTCGTATTACCATTAGAATTAGCAGGTCAAAAGCGTACTCGAAAATCGGGAGAGGAGCTTTTAAAACGGTTAGGAATCGATCATTTAAAGGATCAATATCCTTCGCAATTATCAGGTGGTCAGCAGCAGCGTGTTGCTATCGCAAGATCTTTAATTACCAAGCCAAGTATTATCCTCGCTGATGAACCAACAGGAAGTCTAGATTCTAAGACTGGAAAAGAAACACTCGCTATTTTGCGGGAGTTTTGTGATCACCTTGGTCATTCTCTCGTCATGGTGACTCATGATGCAACCGTTGCGTCCTACGCGCATCGTGTGTTGTTTTTGCAAGATGGCAGGGTGAAGGATGAACTAACCTTACTAAATGAGGGATACAGTAGAAAAGAGTACATTGCTCAAATCACTGAACGAGTAGAAGGAATGATGGTATGAAGACGATCCTCAAGTTAGCCGTTCGCTTAATGACCGCTAGAAAAAGCCGGACGATTTTATCTATTGCCGGCGTTTCCATTGGTTTTTCTCTTTTAATTGCAGCAACCGTTTTGATAGCAACATTAGAACATGCCAATACATCAATTGTTAAGGAGAAGTATGGTGATTATGATTTAGTAGTAGGGTACCAAAGTGCAGAGTCTTTCATCACGCCGCATATTGTACATAAAATTCAGCATTTAGATGACGTGGAGAAAACAACGCCCTTTTTATATCCGTATATCGGAAAAGAACATTCGTTTCAAGATGAAATGGCGCTTCAGCCGATGTATATTGGCGTAAAAGATGAGCAGCTAGCAAGAGAACATCAGCTGACGAAACTATCATCCGGAAGGTTGCCAAAACGTGGTGAGGTCGTGATTCCATACAGCCTTTCTAAAGCTGAAAATCTACATATTGGCTCAAAGCTTCAGTTCCCCTTTCCGCCTCAGCGTCCACAGGAGGTACGCGTTTCAGGGATTTTGAAGAAAGATCAAGCACTACAATCCATCGTGCTTTTTGATTTTAGATGGTTAGGTGATGCGACGGGGCAAATCAATCATACAACGACGCTACTCATTAAATTAACAGATGCTAAACAGAAGCAGCACATTATTAAACAATTAAAAGAGATCGATTCGGACTTTTACATCGATCCACAGTCAATGAAGGATAAAGAACAAGATCAAATGGGTGGTTTAAAGCCTGTCGTGTCAGGACTCGGAGTCGTTATTGTGTTTGGAAGTATGCTGTTATTTCTCAGCACGCTGCAAATGTCCATTCAAGAACGTAAACGAGAGTTTTCAGTACTTCGATTAATAGGCGCACAGAAAAAACAGCTCATATGGATCATTTTATATCAATCTGTCATCATGAATGTGATATCAGGAATGATTGGATTGCTAGGGGGAATGGTTTTATCCATTGTCTTAAAAAGTACGGTCGCGCAAATAAGTGGAATAATGATTCAGAAGCTAGCTATACACTGGGGAGCTGTTTTTGGAAACACGCTACTAGCTATTGCCTTGACGATTATGGTGAGTGTACTACCAGCAGTTGGGGCAGGAAACCAATCTCCGCTTCAAGCCTACCGGGCGTCTTATGATATTAGAAAACAACGGTTATTATCCGTGATCACAAGCGGTGTTGCTCTCGCACTATCGATGAGTATAACCTTTTGCAACTATGTGTATATTCATAGTCCAAAGCTATACCTATTAGCGGTAGGGTTACTCATTCTTTCTGTGTTACTAGGTTTATCCTTATTTATAAAAAATACGATTCTCGTCTTGATGAACGTTTTTTCTGCATTGTTTTCTTCATACGGAAAATTGATAGGAAGAAACGCTGTTCGGCAATTAAGGAGAAGTACGCAAATCGTAGGCATCGTGTTACTAGGAATTATGGTTTGCATAGTAGGTACAGGAATTCTAACTGTCGTAAAGAATGGAACGGAGAAATCCATTCAAGATCAGTATCCTCTAAGTCATGTCATTAGTTCAAATTCAGCGTATGATGAACGAGGTCTTTCACCCGAATTCTACGACCGCATTGACTCTATTCCTCATGTAGAGGCTGTTCCTGTTTTTAAAAGTATCGCGGCTTATACACAAGGATTAGATATGAATAGAGTAAAAAAAGATGACAAGCTCATGACCTATACAATCAACGGACGTCAAGAAGTGATGATAGGAGTAGAGGGGGTAGATTTTCAGAGAATGAGTCAGTCATTACCATTACACGTAGTAGAAGGCACGACGGATCTTAACGATAATCATGTGGTTATCACACAGTACACAGCAAAGCTTTTAGGCTACAAAATAGGTTCTATGATAAATGTTATTGAGGATACAGCTGTTTCGTTTACGAAAAATGAACTGACTGTAAACGAGAAGCAGAAAATGAAGAAATCTGCACGTTTTAAAGTAGTCGGCATTATTAAAACATTGCCATTAAGTGATCCAGAAGACATGGGAGTGTATGTGTCACCTTCCTTTATGAAAAAGCGGTTTAGTGTTGATACGTTAGATGAAGTTCATTATAAGGTAACATCAAAGGCGTTTGAGGACCAAGTCGAAAAAACGGTACAAGATGTTACGACAAACGAGCCATCTTCTAAAATCATTCTTTTTAATCTGCAGGAGGAACTGAATCAGTTATCTAGGCAATTTAATCAGCGCTTTTCAATTTTGATTGTCACCGTTTCACTAATATGCTTCTTATCTTTTATTGGGTTAATGAATAGTATGGCTAGCAGCTTACGAGAACGAGTGAGCGAATTTGCAACGCTTCGAGCGCTTGGGACAAATGCGAGACGAATTGTACAAATAACCGTTGCAGAGGGAATGGTGCTTACGTTCACAGGTGGGCTTTTAGGAGCGGTCTTCGGTACGATTATTCTTAATCAGCTCTTACTAGCACTTGATTATCACAAACTAACTATCTCATGGCCATTCGTTTCACTAGCGTTACTCGTATCACCCGTAATTGGTTTTTTGGCAACCCTTTCCCCTGCGTTATCGCTGCGCAAGCGACCTATTTTACAAGACCTTTCAAAAGAATAAAATTCCTTATCTTCACAATATCTACACAAGCGCTGGTTACAATAGAACCAAACAACTACATTGTGAGAAGGTGAGGAATAAAGATGAAGAAAACATGGCTAGCGATAGGGGCTGCTGCAATAATTGCGTTAAGTGGTTGCAGTAGTTCTGGACACGATGAGAAGTCAGATGGTCAATCTCATGAGATGAACCATGAGGGAATGAATCATTCGAGTAGTGGAGAGGTTCCAAAAAATCTTCAAGCGTCTCAAAACCCAACGTTTAAAATTGGAAGTGAGGCAATCATGAAGGCTGATCATATGAAGGGAATGGACGGAGCAAAAGCGACGATTGTTGGCGCCTACGACACAACTGCGTATACCGTTTCGTATACACCAACAACCGGTGGAGAGAAAGTAGAAAATCATAAATGGGTCATTCAAGAAGAGGTAAAAGGAGCTGGGAAAAAGGAGTTAAAACCTGGAAAGGAAGTAACTCTTGAAGCCGATCATATGAAAGGGATGAAGGGTGCTGAGGCAACCGTTGATTCAGCTGAAAAAACGACGGTGTACATGGTGGACTACAATCCAACAACGGGTGGTAAAAAAGTTCGCAATCATAAATGGGTAACGGAAAGCGAGCTTTCAAAGCCGTAAAGAACAGATCGATTTGATCTGTTCTTTTTTTATGTGTGTGAATATACTAACCTTCACCTTGCTAGGAAATAAGGGTTTGCAGTTGTTACAGGCGTCTTTTTCTTCTTTCAGCCGCTCGTTGGCGCTATTCTTGGCTGGCTTTTGCTACATGAACAGCTTGGAATCGGCTTTATTTTCGGTGCAAGTCTTATTTTAGCGAGTGTGATGCTTGTATTAAAAGCAGAAGCATAAATCTTTTGAACCCTCTTCAAGCGGCTATTCCACTGAGAGGGTTTTTATTTTTAGCGAACGCTCGTTTTGGTTTTAAGTAGGGTAACGGGTATTTCTATGGTAAAATAAATCAATCAGAGCTAGAAATTCGAACGAATACAAGGTGATTAAAAGATGAAATTAATTATTGCAGAAAAGCCGTCTGTCTCACGCAATATTGCAGATGCGCTTAAGATAAAAGGAAAGCAGGACGGTTACTTTGAAGGAAACGGCTATATCGTGACGTGGGCGTTTGGTCATCTTCTTCAATTATATGATGCAAAAGATTACGATGAAAAAATGTCAACGTGGAAGATGGAAAACTTTCCGTTTATTCCGCAAGCCTTCAAATACAAAGTAAAAAGCGATCCGAAAAACCGCGAAAAACCGGATAGAGGAGCACAAAAGCAGCTGAAGATCATCCACGGATTAATGAAAAGACCTGACGTAGACGGAATTATTTCAGCCTGTGACTATGACCGCGAAGGACAGGTTATTGGCGATAGCATTATTTATAATCTGCGAACGGATAAACAAGTCTATCGTTTACTTTTAAACGAATGGACGCCCGCTGAAGTGATGAACGGTCTGCAAAATGTGAAGCCCAATACAGAGCTTCGTCCTCTGCAGGATGCGGGGGTAAGCAGACAGTGGGCTGACTGGGTCATTGGCATTAATTTAACGTCTGTTGCGACGCTGAAGTATCAAAAGGGAAAAGGAAAAGCGCTGAATATTGGGCGTGTCTTACTACCGACGCTAAAAATTATTTACGATCGCGACCGAGAGATTGAGACGTTTGTACCCGAGAATTACTACAAGCTTCAAGGGACGTTTAAAACGCAGCAAGGAGACGAATACGACGGCACGTACACAGAAGGTAAGGACGACAAATTTAAAGCAAAAGAAACGCTTGATGAAATAAAGGCGATGCTTGAAGATAAGTCGGGCGTAATTCATGATAAGCAGGTTCAAAAGAAAAAGGAATACCCGCCGTTTTTATTTAACTTGTCGAATCTACAAGGTCATATTACAAGTAAATACAAAGGATGGACGTCAGATAAAGTGTTAAAAGTAGCACAGTCCCTCTACGAGAAAAAGTTCATCACGTATCCAAGGACTGCGAGCATTGCACTTGAGGAGAGTCTAGTTGGGAAAACCGCAAAAGTACTTGAAACGCTGTCAGAGGGGCTGCCTTATAAGGACGAAATTAAGTTTGTAAAATCAAAGCGCGTGTTTGATAATGCCAAGGTAGATAGCCATAGCGCTATTATTCCAACTTATGTGAAGCCGAAAAAGCTGTCACCAGATGAGCAACATGTGTATGATGCGATTAAGAATCGCTTTATCATGCAGTTTATGCCGGTTGCAGAGTATGAAGAAACGCGGATTGAAACGAAAATTAAAGATGTTGCGTTAAAAGGTCTGTTCATCTCAAAAGGGAAAGTGCAGCTAGTAGAGGGATGGAAAAAGGTTGAGAAGGTGCAGTCAAAAGATACGATCTTACCGCTCGTTCAAGCGAATGATCCCGTGGACTTAGTGAAAAGTGAGGTAACAACTCACACAACAAAGCCGCCAAAGCAGCATACAGAAAAAACGCTTCTTCGCGTCATGGAAACGTGCGGGAAAAACTTCGAAGGAGACGGAGACGATGAAGAGAGCGTTCATGCCATTTTAAGTGGTTTTAGCATCGGAACACCGGCAACGAGAGCAGAAACGATCAAAAAGCTAAAGGATGTTGGATATATCGAATCAGAAAACAAAAACCTGTTCTGTACAAAGCTTGGTCGCGATTTGGTTGACACATTCCCGATTAAAGACCTGTTTAATCTCGAGTTTACCGGTCGATTGGAAAAATCACTTCACGATATCGAAAAACGCACCGTTACAAAACAGGAGTTTTTACAGCTTATTTTTGACTTTACCTCACATTCGGTTGAAACGATTAAAGGAGAAAAAGACGTGACGATCAATGAGGTAACGTCACAGCGTCGTACGAATGAGGTCATGGGCAAATGTCCGCTTTGTGGCCATGCCGTCATTGAGGGGCAAAAAGGATTTGGCTGCAGCAATTGGAAAAATGGCTGTAAATTTGTGATTTGGAAAAACGATAAGTTTTTAGCAACGATGAAAAAGAAGCCAACAAAAACGATGGTCAAAGCCCTGTTAAAAAACGGAGTTACGACTGTAAAGGGGCTAACGAGTAAAAAAGGAAACAAATTCGATGCGAAAATGCGCTACGAAAAAAATCCTGATAATGACTATTTCAGTTGGAAGATGGAGTTTGATAAATAACAAAAGGAGAAATGCACGGTGCATTTCTCCTTTTGTTATTTAAGCATTATGTTTTTCTAAATTTCTTTTTGATGGTGAGTCTTCCCATCCTTCAATGCCATCAAGTCCTGGAATGCTATCACGATAAAACACAGGATCTTTTCCTTGTTTACGCTGACGCATATAATCTTTCAGTGCCGCAAAGGCAATTTTTGATAAGAACAAGATCGATAGAAGGTTAACCACAACCATTAGACCCATAAACAAGTCCGCTAAGTTCCACACTAGACTAATTTTTGCTACGGAGCCGAATAAAATCATGATTAGAACGGCTACTCGGTAGACACTTAACCAAACTTTTCCACCATTTAAAAATTCAATATTTGTTTCGCCGTAGTAGTAGTTCCCGATAAGCGTACTAAAGGCAAACAAGAAAATCATAATGGCTAGCAGTGCACTTGCCCAAGAGCCAATGTGCGTATTAAGAGAAGCTTGTGTTAACTCAATCCCGCTTAGATTCGTCGTTTTGTACACGTTCGAGAATAAAACGATAAACGCCGTACTTGAACAAATGATCAGCGTATCTGTTAATACACCGAAAGCTTGAATAAGACCTTGTTTTGCAGGGTGACTAGTAACAGCAGTAGCGGCAGCATTTGGTGCACTACCCATACCAGCTTCATTTGAGAAGAGACCACGTTTGATTCCGTTCATTACGATGGCACCTAACGTTCCTCCTGCTACTTGTTCAAATCCAAAGGCATTTTTCACGATGAGAGAAATAACGCCCGGTAGCTGTGTGATGTTCATTACGACAACAAGAACAGCGATAGCAATATAAAGAACAGCTAAGATTACGACAATATATTCGGACATTTTGGCAATCCGTTTAATCCCACCGAAAATGATAAAGGCAAAACAAACTACCATAATGATACCTACAACAAAGCGGTTTGTATCAAATGCTTGTTCGAATGCGAGCGTGATGGTATTGGATTGCACGGCATTAAAGATAAGCGCGAATGATAAAGTAATGAGGATAGCGAACAGAATTCCGAGCCAGCGTTTCTTTAACCCTTTTTCCATGTAGTACGCAGGGCCACCGCGGAAACCGTCACCGTCTTTAATTTTATAAATTTGTGCGAGCGTGCTCTCAATAAATGCAGACACGGAGCTAATGATTGCGAGAATCCACATCCAGAAAATAGAACCAGGTCCACCTAAGTGAATAGCGATGGCGATCCCTGTAATATTTCCTGTTCCAACACGTGCCGCCATACTAATACAAAATGCTTGGAAGGGAGTAATTCCTTTTTTGGATGATCTTCCTTCCATCAACACGCGCAGCATTTCAGGAATTAATCGAACTTGAAGGAATTTTGAGCGGAACGTAAAATACAATCCAACTCCGATTAGTAAGACAATTAATAGCTTGGACCAAAAAAAGTCGTTCACGTCCAGCACCCATAGCTCAAAAGGGCTTGGAGTATTGTTCATTTCATCACCTCATAAAAATGGAATTTAAGTAACCAGGTGTATACATATGTATGTTTACCCATTGCTACGAGAAAGAATCTTTCTCCAAAAAAATACTTATGTTAGAAAACATGACATTAAAAATTGATTATATACTAGGAACATCATGATGTAAATTCCAAATGTAACAAATTTTAAAAGGGAATTCCTTCTTGTAGAAAATTTTTCGTTTGTGGAAAACGCTATCACACAAGCCCGTAAAGAGTTTCAGAACATTTGTAAAAATAATCTCTCTTAATTATACTGAATATACTGATATATTTGATAAGTTCAGAGGAGGAAGACGATGGAAACAGAGACAAACATATTTTCGCCTGATTTTCGAAAAAATGACTATGAATTTTATAAACGTCTACGTGCGGACGAACCGGCTCATTCCTTTTCACTTCAAGGAGGGAGAACGGGATGGTTAATTAGTCGCTATGACGATGTGGTAGAACTCTTAAAATCGAGTAGCTTCATCAAAGATCAGTCAAAGGTTTTTGGTGCAATTTCTTCTGCAGATGCACACTCCAACGAAGCTAAGCTTTTTCATAACATGATGTTGAACGTAGACCCTCCTGATCATACAAGACTTCGACGCCTCATGCAGCCTAGCTTTAATCCAAAAGAAATGTTGAAACTAGCACCTCGTATCGAGCAAATTGCCGATAGTCTTCTTAAAGATATGGAACATATGGAAGGTTCTTTTGATTTAATTGATGAGTTTGCCTTTCCGCTTCCTATTATCGTCATCAGTGAATTACTAGGCGTTCCTGTTGAAGATCGCCATAAATTCCGAAAGTGGTCCAATACGATTGTTTCAGCGTCAGAAAATGAACATAGCAAATTTGCAGAAGATGTGAAAGCTTTTGTAGAGTACTTAGATTACTTAATTAAAGAGAGACGAGAGAATCCACAAAATGACCTAATTACAGGGCTTATTCATGCCGAAGAAGAAGGAGACAAGCTCCAAGGGAATGAGCTTTACTCGATGATTTTTCTTTTAATTATTGCGGGCCATGAGACAACGGTGAATTTGATTGGGAACGGTATGTATGCGTTATTTGAACATCCGAAACAACTAGAGCTTTTGAAAAGTGATCCTAATTTAACCGAAACAGCCATTGAAGAGATGTTACGCTTTCATAGTCCAGTCGATTCATCAACAGCTCGCTGGGCAGATGAAAATATTGTTCTTCACGGTAAAACGATTCAAAAAGGAGATATGGTCATCGCATCTATCTCTTCTGCAAACCGAGATGAGCGGAAATTTAAAAATCCACACCTGCTTGACATTACCCGGAAGCCAAATCCACACATGGCGTTTGGATATGGCATTCACTTTTGTTTAGGTGCACCTTTAGCGAGGCTGGAGGGAAGTATTGCGTTTCGGAAATTACTTCGTGCTTTTCCTCATATTACGCCTGCGGGATCACTATCAGACTTGGAATGGCGGTCTGTATTTTTATTGCGTGGTTTGAAAGAATTGCCTGTACTACGAGCTTAATGATGAAAAAGGTTGCGTCTATTTGGATGTGATCTTTTTTGCTTCCCGTTCTTAACATGCGCTTTATCCGCCTCGAACGCTCTCTTCACAGCGAAGAACCTGCCGAGATACATTTCATTGTACATCCATAAGGATCTTACGAAAGTTATAGAATGCATGAATTTGGTAAATAGTAAAACATACGCGTTGTTCAAGTACGTTATATTATAAAAAGGGATGATGAAACATGAAAAAATCCGTATTGACTCTTCTCATCGGTCTCGGAACGATGACGACAGGCTGTGCACAACAGCAGCCGCATACTATTCTTTCAAATGACAAAATGGAAAGTCATGCTGCGGAACATAAACATCATGCAGAACACACCGTGGCTGATATTCGTGAGCAGACGCAGAATTCAAATGACTTGCCAAGCTTTTTAAATAAGCAACCAGACGACATGAAGCGATTATACAGTGAAGTAGCGAAACATCGAGCACTTCTCGAGAACATTCCGTGCTTTTGCGGATGCGGAACAACGGCTGGTCATAAAAACAACTATGATTGCTTTATCTATGAAAATAAGGACGACGGAGCTGTCGTTTGGGATGATCATGCTACGCGCTGTGGGGTATGCTTGAAAATTGCCGATGAAGCGATTCAGCAATATGATAGCGGTGCTTCTATTAAAGAGATTCGAGCGATGATTGATAAAAAATATGAAAAGGGCTATGCGACGCCAACACCAACACCTCCTGTGAAGTAAGCAGTGAAGCGAAAGAGCCTGTTCGTATGAACGGGCTCTTTGTTGTGTCTGCAGATGTGGAATTCTCACAAATAATCACAGAAAGTACCAGGAAAATGCTTGATTCGTGAATGAGGATAAAATATTCTTAAGATAAGAGACTTTTATAGGGGACGTCAAAATAAGCGAAAAGGAGGATGTAACCACAGTGTTACCCATTGATCGACAACATCAAATACTAGAATGGCTACAGCAAGAAGAAACGCTTCGTGTCTCTGATATTAGCAACCGTTTAGATGTTTCGGAGATGACCGTCTACCGGGACCTTAAACCGTTAATTGACTCAAATCAAGTGATTAAAACTTCCAATGGAATCGCTCTACGGAAAGAAGAGCCTGTTTTTGCAAATCGATGCTCATACTGTGCAAAAGAAGGAACAGGTCGTCTGTCAATTCAAATCATTACGCACCAACAGCAAATCGAGCATACGTGCTGTGCTCACTGTGGGCTGATGAGATACGAGCAGATGAAAGAGCAAGTAGCTCAAGTAATTGGTCGAGATTTTCTGTTAGATACAACGGTAAGTGCTAAGATGGCAACTTTTCTTATTGGTAGTGAATTAGCTGTACAGTGCTGCGATCCTCAAGTGTTGGTATTTGCATCAGCCAATGATGCAAAAAGGTTTCAAGCCGGGTTTGGTGGTCAAATTTGTTCGTTTGATGAAGCAATTAAAATCATCCATGACAAAATGAATGGAACCGGCTGTTGTTCATCAAACGAATAGACAGAAAACAGACGATTGACTAGTGAGGGGCTGGGAGAATGAAACGAATAGGGGTAAGTGTACTTGTAAGTGTCGGGATTTTATTGGCGTCGGGCTGTTCAAACGATACGGCAACAGAAGCAACCGTGCCAAAGCCAATTGAGGTTAAGTTTGAGATTCCAAAAGAAGTCGATACAAATAAAGAGGAACAGTTGATGATTCACGTCACGCAAGGAACCAAAAATGTGAATGATGCAGACGAAGTAAAGTTTGAAATTTGGAAAGCAGGAGCAGATGAAAAAAGCGAACTGATTAAGGCGACTGCTGCAAAAAAAGGGATGTATGCGATTCAACATCGTTTTTCGGAAGCAGGCGTGTATTTTGTCCAAACACACGTGACGGCTCATGATATGCACAATATGCCGAAGACATATGTCGTGGCGGGAGATGTACCAAAAGCAGAAGTAGAGAAACTGACAAAAGACATGGATAAAGAGAAATCACAGCATATGCCAGGACATCACTAATGGAGATGGAGATGGAGATGGAAAAAGCATTCTACTATGCGATTTAACACAGTCAAAAACCGTCTGATGTTGACGGCTTAAAGGTAGATACCTTACAACCTGTTTAGGCGTATGTTCTTCGTGTACTGCCATACGTAGGTGGAAAATAAAAAGGCTCATTTGGAGCCTTTTTTATTTTTTTACGAACGCTGATAGACGACGTTTCCACCAATAATGGTTGTCAGGACGTTCTCACGAAGATCAAATGGATCACCTGACCAAATAACGAGATCCGCATCCTTGTCTATCTCAATCGATCCGACGCGATCTTCTACGCCTAAATGTTTAGCGGCGTTACTCGTCACGGCTTGGAGAGCCGTTTCTTCGTCTAGACCGTTTTTGACAGCTAAAATCACGCTCGTCATTAAGTATTGAATGCCGACAACTGGATGGTCCGTCGTAATAGAGAACGGAACGCCTGCTTTCTTTAATGCAAGAAGAGTGGACCAGCTACGGTTGGATGTTTCAACTTTTGTCCCGCTCGACATTGTTGGACCAACTGAAACGCGCATTCCCGTTTTAGCGATATAATCGGCAATCTCGTTGCTGTCTGTACAATGCTCGATCGTGAAATCAAAGTCGAATTCTTTTGCGATACGAATAAGAGTCATAATATCATCTGCACGATGAGCATGAACACGCAGTGGAATTTCTCCTTTTAATACTTTGGCAAACTGTTCAAGACCTAGATCACGGTCAACCTCTGATTCACCATCAATTCGATGAAGATAGTTTTGCGCTTTAATAAACTGTTCGCGTAAAAGAGAGGCAACACCCATTCGTGTTGTAGGAAGTACGCCTTTTCCTCCGTATACACGCTTTGGATTTTCGCCAAGTGCAGATTTCATCCCAGACGGAGATCTTAGAATCATCTCATCAATGACGCGTCCGTGCGTTTTTACCACAGACATTTCACCGCCCACGACGTTTGCGCTTCCAGGCATGATCTGCACGGTGGTAATTCCTGCCTCGCGTGCGAAAGTAAAGGCACGATCATTTGGATTAATTCCGTCAATAGCACGTACATAAGGCGTTGTTGGAGAGCTTACTTCATTTCCGTCCTGTCCTTCTCTGCCGACTCCGTGCTCTGAAATTCCTACGTGCGTATGTACATCAATTAACCCTGGTGTAACGAAGGTTCCTGTCCCGTCAATCACAGTATAATTGCTTGGTACGGAAAGATCAGGTCCAAAGCCCTCAATTTTTCCTTCCTTTACTAGGATCGTTGCGTTATGTATCGTTTCTCCTAATCCCGTTAAAATAGTCGCATGTTGAATGGCAAGCAAACTAATTCCCCCTTTTTTAAAATAAATTACAGATAATAGTTTATATTCTAACAATTTAACTGTCTACTAATTAACCTTTGTATACATGAAAGAAGTCAGCAGCGACTTACCGCTGCTGACCTCGAATTAATGAGCCGTTTTATCGTTTTGATCTTTGTTGCGCTTATTGCCTTTGCTGTTATCTCCGCTAGCAATTTCTTGTCCCATTTCAACAAGCTCATGCTGTCTTTTCGGATTGCTTTGATTTGCACTGCCGTTATTATGTTTTTTAGTCATCGTTATTCTCCTTTAAAAAGTAGGTAATGAATCTAAGTTGTTTGACTTGTCACCGTCAGGATTACTTCTAATGTAGGTGCCGCCATCTTTTCCTTTAAATGCACTCACATTCTCAACGTTGCCCGCTTGAACAAGTTGGAGAGCATCTTGATAAGAGAGTATTTGTCCAGACGCTGTTTGAAATTCGTCCAGATCACCATCACTGTTTTTGCGAACGGCAACAAATTGTTCTTTTGCCACTAGGCTTCACTCCTTTCGGCAAAGAATAAAAGGAGTTGTGTTTCTCCCTTATATGTATAGCGTAGCTTTTTAGATGAAAATTATGTATGAAAGCGCTATGATAATAGTGAAGAAACAATTTATTCGTGGAGGGGATTACATGTTTAACTGGCACGAGGAAGCAAAGAAAAAATGGGACGAAGGAGTAACGTTTTGGAATCAAAAAAGTGAAAACATGTGGACGGAAGGAAGCCGAAAAGATATTGTGCCTCTCATCCAAGAGCATATAAAAGAAGGTAGTCAATTACTAGATATTGGCTGTGGTGATGGATACGGTTCATCTCTTTTACATAGAGCAGGATACAAAGTAACGGGTGTAGATTTATCAAGTGAAATGGTCCAAAAAGCAAGAGAGCTAGGGGAAAGCGAAGAATTTTCGTTTTACGAGGCCGATATTATGGCACTTCCTTTTAAAGATGAATCACAGGATGCCGTTATGGCCATCAATGTACTTGAATGGACGTCTTCTCCCCTTCAGGCATTGACGGAAATTAAGCGTGTGCTAAAGGCAGAAGGAAAGGCATGCATTGGTATTTTAGGACCAACCGCTCAGCCTAGGTCAAATAGCTATGCGCGTTTGTACGGAAAAGATGTCATATGCAATACGATGATGCCGTGGGAGTTCGAGCAGCTAGCAAATGAGAACGGCCTGCACACGATCGGTGGTTACGGTGTATATAAAAGAGGCGTCACAAATGAAATGAAAAAGTCTCTTTCAAGAGAGCTACAGCAGGCGCTTACTTTCTTATGGGTGTTTATGTTAGAAAAGCACGCGTAATGTAAGGAAGGTAGCCAGTAAGTCGGCTACCTTCTTTTTGTGTTATTGCCACTCAAACGGTGTTTCTTGATACACGTAGTAGTTGAGCCAGTTCATAAACAATAAGTTTGCGTGCGAACGCCACGTTTTTCTTGGCTGACCGCTTGGGTCATTGTTCGGAAAATAATTAGTCGGAACGTAAATATCGAGGCCTTTTGCTACGTCCCGTTCATATTCCTCCTGCAGCGTTTGGGCATCGTATTCAGGATGACCTGTAATAAATACAAATCGTTCATCGCGAGACATGACAAGGTAGACGCCTGCTTCATCTGAATAAGATAAAAGCTGAAGTTCTGGATGATGAACAACTTCTTGCAGGTCAACGTCCGTATAGCGTGAATGAGGAGAGAAAAAAATGTCATCAAACCCTCTTAACAATTTAACGGGCTCTTGAATAATTTGGTGCGTGAACACCCCAGAACATTTTTTCGAAAGCTCCCGCTTGTCAATTCCGAAGTGATGGTAAAGTCCTGCTTGTGCGCCCCAGCAAATATGCAACGTTGATGTGACGTGACTTTTTGACCAATCCATGATTTCCTGTAATTCAGGCCAGTAATCAACTGCTTCAAAATGCAATAGTTCAACAGGAGCACCTGTAATGATCATACCGTCGAACTTTAAATGTTTGATTTCACGAAACGTTTTATAAAATTCATCTAGATGGTTTTTACTCGTTGTTTTTGTTTCATGTGTGACGGGATACAGTAGCGTAATATGTACTTGAAGCGGTGAGTTTCCTAATAGACGAAGCAGCTGTGCCTCCGATTTTTCCTTTTCTGGCATTAAGTTTAAAATCACAATATTTAATGGACGGATATCCTGAGATGACGCCCGTGTTTCATCCATAATAAAAATACGTTCGCTTTCTAAAATCTCCTTGGCGGGAAGATTGCGCGGAATATTAATAGGCAATGAACGGTACCTCCTAGTAGAAGTATTCTACACGTCGAGATGACGCGTATCTGTATTATATGAATATACAGATAATTTATCAACCTGCATGTTTCCTTGGATCGAATGAATGATCAAGCTAGTTTTTAAGAAACAACCAATGTTGATAACGCCTTTTTTGTTTTAACCATTCAGCAAAGTAGAGAAAACCGTCGGATAGAAGAACACGTTGCGGGGAAAATAGCTCAAAAGGATGATTTTCATAAATGTGAACATTTCAGCTAAAATTTTTTTAATCATTCGTATTTTATAAAAAAGATGTTAAAATGACAGTGAACAATAAATGAGATAGAAGTGAGGTTTTTTTTATGGATTTAACTTCAAAAGTCAAAAGTGATTTAGAGATTGCACAAGAAGCCAAAATGAAGCCGATTAAGGACATAGCGACGCAGTTGGATATTCAAGAGCATGAGCTAGAGCCTTATGGACATTACAAAGCCAAGCTGTCTCTTGAGATCATGAATCGTTTACATACGAAAAAGGATGGAAAAGTAATTTTAGTTACGGCGATTAATCCTACAGCAGCAGGAGAGGGGAAATCAACGGTAACGGTTGGACTTGGTCAAGCGTTGAATCGTTTGGACAAAAAGGCGATTATTGCGATGCGTGAACCATCATTAGGTCCTGTGATGGGAATTAAAGGTGGAGCAGCCGGCGGTGGATATTCACAGGTTATTCCAATGGAAGATATCAATTTGCATTTCACTGGGGATCTTCACGCAATCACAACTGCAAACAACGCGCTAGCAGCGCTTCTTGATAATCATATTCACCAGGGCAATGCACTTCGCATTGACACGCGTAAAATTACGTGGAAACGTGTGCTAGATATGAACGATCGTGCTCTTCGACAAGTGGTGGTCGGATTGGGTGGGCCGACACAAGGTGTTCCAAGGGAAGACGGATTTGACATTACGGTGGCATCCGAAATTATGGCGATTTTCTGTTTAGCAACGGATACGCAGGATTTAAAGCGCCGTCTTGCTCGAATCGTTGTGGCTTACAACATGGACAATGAGCCTGTAACGGTGCAAGATCTAGGTGCAGAAGGTGCGCTTACGCTCCTCTTAAAAGATGCGATCAAGCCGAACCTTGTGCAAACACTTGAACATACGCCAGCTATTATTCATGGTGGTCCGTTCGCGAATATTGCGCACGGTTGTAACAGCGTGATTGCGACAAAAATGGCTGCTAAACTTGGGGATTACGTTGTAACAGAAGCAGGATTTGGGGCTGATTTAGGTGCTGAAAAATTCTTGAACATTAAAGCAAGAATGGCTGATTTTACTCCGGAAGCTGTCGTTGTCGTAGCAACAATTCGTGCCTTGAAAATGCACGGGGGATTAGCAAAAGATCAGTTAAAAGAAGAAAACGTTCAAGCGCTTTTGGGTGGAATCGAAAACTTGAAAAAGCATACGGAAACGATTGAAGCATTCGGTGTGCCGTACGTGGTAGCAATCAATCGTTTCATTACGGATACAGATGCTGAAGGAGAGGCATTGCTATCATGGTGTAAGGAACAAGGGATTCCTGTCGCGCTGACGGAAGTATGGGAAAAAGGTGGCGAAGGCGGATTAGAGCTTGCAAAAACGGTTCTAGACGTCATGGAAAAAGAAACAAACCAGTTTGCGCCGTTGTATGATGTGAGTGATTCAATTGCGTCGAAAGCTGAAACGATTGCGAAAGTGGTATACGGAGCAGACGGAGTAGAGTTTTCTGCCAAGGCACAAAAACAAATGAAGCAGTTTGAACAAAACGGGTGGGATAACTTACCGATCTGTATGGCTAAAACACAATATTCACTAAGCGATGATCAAACAAAACTAGGTAGACCGTCAGGATTCACCATTTCGATTCGTGAATTCCGACCTTCTATTGGTGCAGGATTTTTAGTGGCGCTTACGGGCAGTATTATGACAATGCCTGGATTGCCAAAACAGCCAGCCGCATTAAAAATGGATGTTGATGAAGATGGCAAAGCAGTAGGTATTTTTTAAGTGAATTGAAATGAATGCTCAGAAAGAAGCGCGATTTCGCGCTTCTTTTGTCATATGCTGATTAAGAACGGGCTGAACCGTCTACACTTAAAAGATATGGTGCATATCGGAGCGTTGTTTAAGTGAGACATCATGATGAAAAATAGGATAAACTATTAGTAAAAGAAGATCAGAAAGGAGGGCCCAGTATGTTTGATCCCATCGTATTTGATAACTTAAAGGTCGTGGTAGAAGGTGAGATCTACGACTTAGACTTAGAGGGCATTATTTCTGTGGTGAATCGAGAAGACTTGGTAGATCTGGCCCAATTTTCGAGGTTGTATTGTATTTCGTTTCAAAGACGTTCAACGGTAACAGCAACCATGAAGCTAACAACAGACCTTGATAACATCTATGCAGAACTTTCAACGAGAAAGCAGCGTAAGGAACGTCCTGCATGCCGAGTGGAAGTGCATTTTACTTTGCAGGATGCCAAGCCGTTTTCGGATGAAATGTGTGAAGAAATTCAGAACACAATGGTCGACCTTTGGGGTGGAGATTATCCAATTGAACAAAAGATTTCATACATATACGGTAGCAATCATTATGAAAATAAAGTGACCGTGGCGTTTAATCGCTTCATCTATGAAGATCAGGTGGATGATTTAATCCAGATGATTGATTACATGTTAAAAACCCTAGAAAAGCTAGGAGCGATTTATCCTTAAATCGTCTTTCCTGAGCTTTTTTAGTTGGTATTTGAACGAAAACCTCTTACAATGAGGAAAAAGGAGGCGTTTGCATGAGTGTATATGAATTTTCAGCTAAAACGATTCAAGGTGAGGACGTATCATTAGAGAAGTATCAAGGAAAGGTGCTCCTTATTGTCAACACGGCAAGTAAATGTGGATTTACCCCTCAATATAAAGAGCTACAGGCTGTTTATGAGCAGTACAAAGAACAGGGATTAGATATTCTTGGTTTCCCATGTAATCAGTTTGGTGGCCAAGAGCCAGGAAATGAAGGAGACATTGAGCAATTTTGTGAGCTAAATTACGGTGTTACCTTCCCAATGTTTGCGAAAGTAGATGTAAAAGGAAACAATGCACATCCACTGTTTACATACTTAAGTGAAAAAGCGCCTGGTCTGTTAGGATCGAAAGCAATTAAATGGAATTTCACGAAGTTCCTTGTAACGAAAGAAGGAGATGTTGTGAAGCGCTATGCTCCTCAAACATCTCCAGCAGATATCAAAAAGGACATTGAAGAATTGCTGACAAAATAAGCTTTTTAAAAAACGACTAGGAGAGCACTCTCCTAGTCGTTTTTTGGTGCAAATAAATAGTGAAATTCCCTACAGCCAGTCCTACTTAAACCTCATACTATAAAACAAACTAGTAAAAAAGGGTGAGAATATGAACTGGTTTGTTAATCTAACATTTGGAAAGAAGATTTTTAGCCTTGTGATTGTGGCAATCCTATTTATTTTGTGGGTCAGCACCATCTCCTATAATTATATGAATCAAATGGCGAATAATTCAAACATGATGTATTCCAATCGACTTTTGTCAGTCGATCTCATGAATAAAATTCGTTACAACATTCGCACAAGTGAGTCTCTCGTCTTTAAAAATATGCTTACGGAAGACAAGACAATTGTTAAACAATTCAACCAACAGTTAGCGAACAATCGAAAAGTGAACGATCAGATGATGAAAAAATACGAAGCAACATCCATGACGTCAAAAGAACGTGAAATGTTTAATCAATTAAAGAAAGATTTTGCGGCTTTTCGAGCCGTAAGACAGGTTGCAATTGATTTGGCTGACTCTGGAAAAAATAAAGAGGCGTACGCTTATTATAGCGAGAATGCCAGTGATAAATTCGAAGAGTTAAGTAATCTATTAAACCAATTAGTTGATTTAAATGCTCAAAAGGCAAAGGAATTAAATACCGAGTCAACGACAAGCTTTCAAAAAGCCATATGGATTACTCTTGGAATTACAGCAGGAGCTATTATTAGTTTCTTCCTTCTCGCGATGTATGTGACACGTACCATTACACGACCAGTAGCGTCTATGAAAGACTTAATGAAGCATGCAGAAGATGGGGATTTAACGGTACAAGGGTATTACCAGTCGAAGGATGAACTAGGACAGCTGACGTCTTCGTTTAACAATATGATGACAGGACTTCGGAGTACGATGAAAGATATCCAAAGCAATGCAGTATCATTGGCTGCGAATTCGGAAGAGCTGACGGCGATAGGAGAACAATCGAAAGAGTCTGCCGATCAAGTAGCAAGCGATGTACAGCAGGTGGCAAGAGGAGCAGTTGAACAAGGAAAGCAGGCAGAGGAGGGAGCAAAAGGAACAGAGGAAGTGAGCATTGGCATTCAGCGTATTGCGAGTAGCTCCACAGAAGTAGCTGACCTTGCTTTAAAAGCGGCTGAAGGGGCTCAGCAAGGAAATACGTTCGTGCAAAAAGCGATTTCACAAATGGAAAATATTCAAGATTCCGTGGAAGAAACAGCTCAGGTTATTCAGCTACTAGATGAACGAGCCAAAAACATCGAGCGGATCGTGAGTGTCATTACCGATATTGCGTCGCAAACGAATCTTTTAGCACTAAACGCTGCTATTGAAGCCGCAAGAGCCGGCGAACAAGGAAAAGGGTTTGCGGTCGTAGCAGATGAAGTCCGGAAATTAGCGGAGCAGTCAGCAAGCTCCTCGAGAGAAATTACGGATTTAATCAAGGGCATTCAGAAAGATTCTGTAAAATCCGTGGAATCAATGAGAAAAGTAAAAGAAGAATCAAAATCTGGAACGGAAATCATTGGACAAGTGGGCAGTGTGTTTGGTCATATTCTTGAGCAGTCGGAAAGTGTCGCACATCAAGTTCAAGATGTGTCTGCTACGTCAGAGGAAATCTCCGCGGTTAGTGAAGAACTAAATGCAGCTGTAGGAGAAATTAGCGCCATTGCTAATCAAACAGCTAGAAATTCAGAAAGCGTCGCGGCTTCTACTCAGCAACAGCTTGTCGCAATTGAAGAGCTTGCTTCTGCGTCAGCGCATTTATCGAGAATGGCAGAAGATTTGCAAACGCTTGTTGGAAAATTTACGGTGTGAGGAGGATCAAACGTGTTGGTAAATAAATCTGTTATCGTAAAGGTTGGAGAAGAAGAGTTTGCCATTCAGGTTGACTACGTCATTTCAATTGAACGGATGCAGCCCTATCGAAGATTCCCAGGACCTGAAGGACTTTTAAAAGGGATGATGCAAGTGCGTGGAGAAGTCATTCCCATTATGTCTCTAGCAAACTATTTCGGAGAGCGTCATGATAAGGAAGAGCAGGAGCAGCGTATTGTGGTAATTGAATATCATCATAAGGTCATTGGCGTAATCGTCGATGAGGCAACAGATGTGGTAACCATTGAACCAACGAACGTACAGAAAATTCAAGAGATGGAAACCGTTAAGCTTGGCGAGCGAATGATTATTTTATTGGATGTTCCTTCTATTATTAACAAAGCAATTTTATCATAAGAAACGCCCTTACTCATCGTCTTATCCGCTGGGGAAGGGCGTTTTCCTTCGTTATTTATCAAAGGAGATGGTTTGCTGAGTTGAGTGAAGAAAGGAAGCAGGAACTCCATACGATTCTGGATACGTATAGAAGTTTTGCACAGCCTTAATTCGTTTCGGAAGAGGAGGATGGGTAGATAGCTTTTCACTCATCCATACGAAAAGGCCCGTTTCTCTCATACTAGTTGCAATGTATTCTTTCACATTTAAGTTTATAGATAGCGGGGTACCTACAGCTAACACTCCTAGTGCATGAACGGCTGCCTGCTCATTTTTAATATAAGCACTAGCCATGCGGTCACACGTATACTCACAAGCTCTCGAATAAGCGCTTCCTAAATAAGGAACCCACATCGCAGGTAAAATAAGGATATTTTTTACAATGTGATTTTGTTTAATATGAGCAAGCTCGTGGGCGATGACAAACTGTAGCTCCTCATCGTGGCCTTCAGCGGCTATTTCCACAATATTTGAGTAGAGAACAACAAAGTTTCGTCCGAAAAAACGGGTTGCAAACGCATTAAGCGCGCCCTCAGACTGAACGATGAATATATGAGGAAGACGGATTAAGTCCATTTCTTCAATCATCTTAGCGGCTTTTTTATGAATGTCAGGATACTGTTTTTCGGTAAGTCGAACGCCGTTTCGTCGGATTGACCCCATAATTAGTCCATGTGTCCACCACGAAATAAATAGTCCCAAGATTAGAACGATAATGCCAACAATGCTAAAGATGAGTAAGAAATAGATAATGATACTTACAATTAAACATAGAATAAAGTAGATTTTTTCCTTATCATGAACAAGCTGACGGTGCATGTGCATTCCTCCTAAAAATGTATAAAGGTATTTAGTCTAAAAAGACAATTCCTTTTTTTGGATGTTATGAAACGTCTTTTTTTATGACAAGTGAACGGCTCGTTCTACAAAGCGTTTAGTGTTACAATAGGTGAATAAAAAGCTCGATTAAAAATAGCATAGGAATAGAGGAAAACGATGAATCAAACAGTAGAGATTATTGAGCAAACAAAGGGTTGGGTAAAGGAAAAATTGGCCCATGATCACAGCGGCCACGACTGGGATCATATTAAGAGGGTGCACCGAAATGCGCTGCTGATCGCAAAAGACGTCGAAGTAGATATACTCGTAATTGAACTAGCGGCTCTTCTTCATGATGCGGTAGATGAAAAGCTCTTTTCAGATGTGGAGCAGGCTTACCGAGATGTAAGAGCTTTATTGGAGCCGTTTGCAATTACAACGGAGCAAACCGAGCACGTCATCACGATCCTTCGTGGAATATCATTTAAAGGAGGTCAGCAACCTCCTCTTCAGACAATGGAAGGTCATATTGTTCAGGATGCAGATCGTTTAGATGCAATTGGAGCCATTGGCGTAGCCAGAACGTTTACATATGGAGGGTCAAAAGGACACCGAATGTACGATGAGGAATTAGCGGTTCGTGATCATATGACCGCAGAAGAGTATCGTAAAAACGAGTCCACCCCCATTCATCATTTTTACGAAAAGCTTCTCAAGCTCAAGGACTTAATGAACACAGATAAAGGGAGAGAACTAGCAGAAGAACGTCATGCGTTCATGGAGCAATTTTTACAACAATTTTTGAAAGAATGGAATGGTTTAGCATGAAGATATTAGCGGTTGAGGGATTAACAAAATCCTACGGAGAAAAAGAATTATTTGATCACCTGTCATTTACGATCTCAGAAAACGAGCGAATTGGCCTGATTGGTGTGAACGGAACAGGGAAATCCACGCTACTAAAAATTATTGCCGGTTTAGACGTATCAGATGAGGGTGAGATTACGCACCCGAAAGACTATCACATAAGCTATCTAGCACAGCATCCTGAATTCAATCCAGATTGGACAGTTCTAGAGCAAATCTTTAGCGGTGATACGCCTCTTCTACAGCTTTTAAAAGAATATGAGCTCGCCCTTTATCGTTTGCAGCAAGATTCAATGAATGAAAGCTATCAGCAAGACGTGTTTCGTCTGCAGCAGCGCATGGATGCGATGAATGCATGGGATGCCAATTCAAATGCACAGGCCATTTTAAACAAGCTCGGCATCACAAAAATGGATGCCAAAATGGGTGAAATGTCAGGTGGACAGAAAAAACGAGTGGCGCTAGCACAGTGTCTTATCGAAACACCTGATTTATTGATTTTGGATGAGCCGACCAACCACCTTGATTATCAAACAATCAAATGGCTTGAGGAATACCTCTCACGCTACCAAGGTTCCCTTTTACTTGTCACGCATGATCGCTATTTCTTAGATGCCATTACAAACCGTATGTTTGAACTTGAAGGTGGTCACATCTACTCGTACGAAGGCAACTATGCGGCTTTTCTAGAAGGAAAAGCGATTCGGGAGGAAAATGAGCGCGCCACACAGGCGAAGCTTCAAAACTTGTACCGAAATGAACTAGCATGGATTCGTCGCGGAGCAAAAGCAAGAACGACAAAACAAAAAGCGAGAATTCAGCGCTTCGAAGATCTTGAAGGGAAATTGGGAGGTCCTGAGAGTGAAAAGTTAGACATGAGCCTCTCGGGAAGTCGCCTTGGAAAGAAAGTATTTGAACTAAGCGCTGTATCAAAGTCATACGAAGATAAGACGCTTGTCAGAGATTTGACGCATATCATCCAAAAACGAGATCGTTTAGGGATTACAGGACAAAATGGAAGTGGAAAATCGACATTGTTGAATATGATTGCAGGACGAATTGAACCAGAGGCAGGTGAAATCGACCGTGGTCAAACGGTTAAGATCGCTTATTATACGCAGGAAAATGACGACATGGATCTTAATCAGCGCATGATCGACTATGTAAAAGAGTCAGCAGAAGTGATTCATGCGAGTGACGGAAAAACGCTGTCTGCTTCGCAAATGCTTGAGCGCTTTTTATTCCCGTCTCATACACACGGCACCCCAATTCGTAAATTATCGGGTGGGGAACGTCGACGTCTCTATTTATTGAAGCTGTTAATGACTGAACCAAATGTCCTTTTACTAGATGAGCCGACGAATGATTTAGATACGCAAACGCTAACGATTCTAGAAGACTATTTAGAAGAGTTTCCGGGTGTCGTGATCACGGTTTCGCATGACCGCTATTTCTTAGATAAAGTGGCTGATTATCTATTCGTGTTTAAAGGTCAGGGAGAAATTGAAACGTATTTCGGTGCTTACACAGAGTATCTTGAAAAAGAAGAAACGAAGCAAAAAGAACCTGTGGCGAAAAAAGAAAAAATGGAAAAGTCACAGCCTGAAAAAACAAAAAAACGTCGCTTATCCTACAAGGAACAAAAAGAGTGGGAAGAGATTGAGGATCGAATTGCAGAAGCTGAGGAGGAAGTAGAGCGCCTCGCTGCTGAAATTGAGCAGGCAGGAAGCAACTATGAAAAAGCCCATCAGCTGTCTGTTGCCCAAGAGGAAACAAATGCCGAACTAAACCGACTAATGGATCGTTGGGCAGAGCTTTCAGAACTTGTGGAAGAACTACAAGGGTCGTAATGACAAAAGCGTGTCGCCAAAGGCGGCACGCTTTTTTTAGAGGGTTCAGCATATTAGACGGTAGACTTTCGTGTATGCTACAATTCAAGATAGGAATTTGTATTAAAGGAGCGGTTAAACATGAGAATTAAATCAATCGAACCTACCCCAAGTCCAAACACGATGAAAATCAGTTTAGACGAAGTTTTACCAGGTGGGAAAAGCAACAATTACAACAAAGACAATGTGCAGGAAGCACCGGCAGTAGTTCAAGAAATCATGAAGGTCGAAGGAGTGAAAGGCGTCTATCATGTCGCAGACTTCTTAGCCGTAGAGCGAAATGCAAGATACGATTGGCAACTGCTCCTTCCTCTTGTACGTGCCGCATTTGGTGAATCAGTAGAAGAAAATGAGGAACAAGCGAAGCAACCAAACGATCATTTTGGTGAAGTAAAAGTGTCCATTCAAGTCTTCAAAAATGTTCCGATGCAAGTAAAACTAGCGGACGATCATAATGAAAAACGCTTTGGTCTTCCAGAACGCTTTCAGCTAGCCGTTGCAGAAGTTCAGCGCTACGCAGATAACGTCGTATTAGAACGTAAGTGGAAAGAGCAAGGGGTTCGCTACGGTGAGCTTGAAGAAATTGGTCAAGAAGTAGTCGAGGAACTTTCAGCTGCTTACCCGGAAGAGCGATTGCATCGTCTTGTCAAAACGGCGAAGGATGAAAAAGAAGGAACGGTTACCATTCAGCCTCGTTCAAGCTACAAGGTAACGACTGATATGTTAGACGAGGAAGATTGGCAAAAGCGCTATGCGCATCTAGAACAAATGAATCCGACAGAAGAGGATCTTCCTGTGTTAGAGAAGGCCCTACATGATGAGAAACCGTCTATTCGACGCTTGGCTACGGTCTATCTTGGCATGATTGAAAATAAAGCGGTGCTTCCGTATCTTTACGAAGCGCTCAAAGATAAGTCTGTAACGGTACGCCGTACAGCAGGTGACTGCTTATCAGACTTAGGGTTCGAAGAAGCAGCTCCTGCTATGTGTGAAGCGTTACAGGATAAAAACAAGCTTGTACGTTGGCGTGCGGCGATGTTTTTGTATGAAGTGGGAGACGACGCTTCTCTTCCGGCGCTTAAGGCTGCAGAAAATGATGCAGAGTTTGAAGTAAGCATGCAAATTAAAATGGCCATTGAGCGCATTGAAGGCGGAGAAGAAGCGAAAGGCTCCGTTTGGAAACAGATGACAGAAAGCAGAAAATAACAATGAGAGAAGGCTTACAAGGCCTTCTTTTCTTTTGTTTCAAAAGAAAGCGCTACCAAATGGTCAGAATAAATAAAAAGATTAAAAAATTCTGATAATAAGGTTGAAAAAGTCAGAAAAAAGGTCTATATTGTTTTAAATATAGAGAATATTTCATTTATTTGAGGTTAGGGAGGAACTAATAATGAGCAAAGATCTTAGAATTCGTAGTAAGGCCATCAGTGAAGACGCAAGACGAGCACCGAACCGTGCTATGCTCAGAGCAGTTGGGTTTAAAGATGAAGATTTTAAAAAACCGATGATTGGAATTGCAGGAACGTGGAGTGAAGTTACTCCTTGTAATATACATATTGATCAATTAGCAATAAGAGCGAAGAAAGGTGTAAGTGAGGCCGGTGGCGCACCGCTTATTTTTAATACGATTACCGTGTCAGATGGAATTTCAATGGGAACAGACGGAATGCGCTACTCGCTTCCAAGCCGTGATGTAATTGCTGACTCAATTGAAACCGTAGTGGGCGCTGAAAATCTTGATGCGTACGTAGCGGTTGGAGGCTGCGATAAAAATATGCCAGGCTGTATGATTGCGATTGCACGCTCTGAAGTACCAGCGTTGTTCGTGTACGGCGGAACGATTTCACCGGGATACCATAACGGCAAAAAGTTAGATATCGTATCTGTATTTGAAGGAGTAGGACAATATAATGCAGGAAAAATCACTCGTGAAGAACTAAATGATATCGAGTGTCATGCGTGTCCTGGAGCTGGATCGTGCGGGGGAATGTACACGGCAAATACGATGGCATCAGCTATTGAGGCGCTAGGAATGAGCTTACCTGGAAGTTCATCAAATCCAGCGGAATCACCAAATAAGCTAGACGATTGCTACAAAGCTGGACAAGCAGCGTATCATTTGCTTGAAAAAGGAATCTATCCAAAAGACATCATGACGAAAAAAGCATTTGAAAATGCAATTACCGTCGTTATGGCACTTGGAGGTTCCACAAATGCCGTTCTTCATTTATTAGCCATTGCACATTCAGTGGAAGTAGATCTAGATTTAGATGATTTTGATCGTATTCAAAAGAAAGTGCCTCACTTAGCTGATTTAAAGCCGAGCGGAAAATACGTAATGGAGGACTTACACGAAATTGGTGGAATTCCTGCCGTTATGAAACTATTGCTTGAAGAAGGATACTTGCACGGTGATTGTTTGACGGTAACAGGAAAAACGATCGCGGAAAACTTAGCTGATGCACCTTCTTTAAAAGAGGGGCAAGATATCATCCAGCCCGTATCAAAACCACTTCGCGAAGCGGGACCGCTTGTTATTTTAAAAGGGAACCTAGCGCCAAGCGGGGCACTTGCAAAAGTATCCGGTGTGAAGGTTACTCGTCATACGGGACCAGCAAAAGTGTTTGATACCGAGGAAGAAGCAACACAGGCCGTGATGAACAATGAAATTGTAGACGGTGACGTGCTAGTTATTCGCTACGAGGGGCCAAAAGGTGGTCCTGGTATGCCTGAAATGCTCTCACTATCTGCCATTCTTGTCGGGAAAGGGCTTGGAGAATCTGTTGCGCTTCTAACAGACGGTCGTTTTTCAGGTGGAACACATGGACTTGTTGTAGGGCATATCGCACCTGAAGCACAGGTTGGAGGACCGATTGCACTTCTTCAAACAGGGGACGAAGTGACGATTGATTCGGTTGCCCAGGAAATTACAATGAACGTGAGCGCAGATGAGTTAGAACGTCGTCGTGAAGACTGGATTGCACCACCTCTTCATAACAAGGGCGTTCTTGGTAAATATGCACGCCTTGTATCATGCTCATCAAAAGGGGCTGTAACAGACCTCTTTGAAGAAGCTGAGCAAAAAGTGCCGGTTAAAAAATAAATAAAAAGGCCTCCTTGCTTAAGGAGGCCTCTGAAAAACTTCGGATTTTTTTAGATAATCATTAGAACATAAGACAAAAAAGCTGAATCCACTCCGTTTTTGGAATGGATTCAGCTTTTTTCATTCTTTTTAGGCTGCCGGTGAAAATGGACCTTGCCCCTTGCATTTCCATGCCAACTAGACCCGCGGATGTGGCGCATCATACCCGTATCTATGCTTGAATTCGCTATTCTATCTGATGCAGTCGCTCTAGGTTGTTTGAAACGGAAGGTGCGAGACTCCTGCGGGATTAGCGTGACAGGTGAGACCCCGCAGCGCAGCGAGGAGGCTCACCGCACGCCCCACGGAAAGCGAAGCGACCTGGAGTGGAAATCAACCGACTCCGTTATGAACGCAACCCTTTAAGGACTTTTTCAGTGGCCTCTGCTTAAGGATTTCTTTTTTTGCTGGAGATCGCCTGCTCTATAAATTCCGTCTAACAATGGGAAATTACGGTTCATTTCATTGCGCTACAGCCTGCATTTGTAGTATGCTGTAAGCGTTAAAGGAACGTGAGGAGGTAATTCACCATGTCAATGGCTTATGAAGAATATATGCGTCAATTGGTTCAACCAATGCGCACAGAGTTAACAAATGCAGGATTTGCAGAATTACGTGATGAAAACGCAGTCGAGGAATTTATGGAAAAAGTGGAAGGAACAACGTTTGTGGTTGTCAATTCCGTATGCGGATGTGCGGCTGGATTAGCACGCCCTGCTGCTACCCAGGCAGTATTGCACAGTGAGAAAAAGCCTGACCATATCGTAACGGTTTTCGCTGGTCAAGATAAAGATGCAACGGCAAAAATGCGCGAATACTTCGATGGAATTGAACCGTCTTCTCCATCCATGGCTCTTTTAAAAGGAAAAGAAGTGCTTCACTTTATTCCTCGTCATGATATTGAAGGACAGCCACTTGAAGCGATTTTTGAAAACATCGTGCAAGCCCTTGATAAGCACTGCTAATTGTCGAATTTCTGACACAGCATATAGGTAGATATTAAAAAGAGTTACGCATATACTTTTGTAAAGAGAAAAGGATGTCATTATGACATCCTTTTTTAACGGAAGCAGGAGGAGCAATGAAAGTGATTGTCACGACAGCCGGTCGAACGAATCAAGAAATGGTTAAAAAAGCAAGAAGCGTAGCAGGTGAGCTTTGTGTGCCATACGTTACGAGAAACAAAGAGTCTATTTTCACTCTTCAGCAGCGGGAGGAGGCAGATGTAATCGCCGTTGGCAAAAATCGGTTGGAGCTTCATCCGTATGACGGAGAGGAGCCCATTTTCTTTCATCCCAATTCATCCATGTTTCGGGCCAAACGAGTGCTAAGGGGAGAGTACGATCCTTTTCTTGAAGCGACGAAATTAGAAGAAGGAATGAGTTTTCTAGATTGTACGCTTGGGCTCGCCTCTGACAGTATTATTGCGAGTCTTGTTACAGGGGAAAGCGGCCGCGTAATGGGGATTGAAGGAAATCGATACGTTGCGTATCTTGTGAAAGAGGGATTACAGTCATGGTCTACAGGTGTCTCAGAGCTTGATGAAGCCATGCAGCGTATTTTCGTTCATCATCAAACCTTTGAAGCCTACTTACGCTGCTGTGAGGATAACAGTGTGGATGTAGTCTACTTTGATCCGATGTTTTCAGAGACCATTGAGGAATCTGATGGCATCAGAGGATTAAAACAAGTAGCCTTATATACCACAATTTCAGAAGAAGTAATGGAAGAAGCAAAGCGGGTTGCTAAGAAGCGAGTAGTATTAAAAGATCACTGGCAGAGTAATCGCTTTGAACAGTTCGGATTTGACGTTTATCGTCGTAAAACCGCTAAATTCCATTTTGGTGTGTTAGAGGTTTAAGCGTTTTAAAGAAAATGGAGTTAGATGATCCTCATATGAAATGGAACCAACTTCAAAAGCTGAAGTCATCACTGTGACTTCAGCTTTTTTTAATCCACGATCGTTAGAATAATGAAGAATGCGAGCATCGAAAAGCACGCTGAGACAAATACGGCATCCAAAAGCATATCCTCCTTATATTTTGAAATAAGTGATGAAAAAATGAAACCTTTTACTGATTTGCTCGTCTATATAGAAAGTCGCTTTTTTTTGACGAATAGTATTCATCTTTGTATAATCGAAAGTTTTTTCAATATTGTTACTTATTATGGTCTGTTTTAAAAACTTTTATAAGGAAGAAAGTAAAACGTTTTCATCTATGATACAATTGACGAGAACACGGAAACGAATAGAACGAAAAGGTTTAACTAGTATGAGCAGAGGTTATAGAGTATCATCAGCTTATTTATAAATGAACGTGAATGATAGATAAAGGAGATTAGCAGAGGAAAGGAAGACGTACGATGCCAAAATGGATGCGTAAAACACTCATTGTCTTAATAACGGTTTGTACATTTGGACTGGTCACTCCACCGGAATACTTGTACATAGACGAAGCAGAAGCAAGTAACACCAATCACAAAGAAAACTATGTTCAGGAGGCATCTCCGGACGAATTAGCTTATTATTATAACGAAACGCCCCAAGAGGAAACAGAAACGCCAAAAGAATTTGTTGCGAATGCAATGCAGTCCATTGAAGCACAGTCGGTAGAGAAATTCGGAACAAAAATTGGTCCGAAAATTGACGATCAGTTCCGTGCTCAAGTGCTACCGCAAGTTGAACAAACCCTGACGGCCTTTGTGGAGAAATATCCTTATCTTAATAACTTAGAAATTAGTGAGCATCCTGCTGGAGGCTACGGTGAAAAGATTTTTCATGTGTACGATCGTGAGACAGGTCAAGATTTAATTCGATTCCACGTGCGCCGGGATCATCCACCAAAAGAAGGGTATTGGTTTAATTTCCATTACCACATGGCTGACGACCAGTTCCAAAAACATTATGATCTAGCCAAAATATATTGGAATAACAATGAACCACCAAAATGGTATAGCTAAAAACCACTCCAACGAGTGGTTTTTTTGTGTGTAATCATTTTTAATAAAAATATGTTCTAAATAATCTGTATGGAAAAGTAATAGTATGTACAGAGAAATGAGTGGTAAGAAATCACCTAGTAAAGGTTTTCAATAAGATAAAGGGGAATAATATGAAGCAGATAGACGATGCCAAGAAAAAAAGGGGGGAGGCGTAACATGAAAGAAACGATCGGAAAAAAATCTACGGCTGGGCATGATTTAGGAACTGCACATACTTCTTCACCTATTGAGGAATATCAGCGTATCGCAAGCGGTGGCCCTCTAAATAAAGAAGGGATAAAAAATATAGGTAAATTTCCACAAGGAATAAAATATGTTGGGTATTTTTTATTCGGTAGCCTAGGTGCGATGATGATTATTGGCGGATTATTAAATTTCCTATAATGTGACAACTCGTATGATGCCATTCATTAAGAAGGTCTCTTTCATTTGCTAACGGTAGTAAAGGATTCGCTACCGAATCAAACACATGGGAAAGAGGCCTTTTTGCCAAGCGCTAAATCGAAAAAAAGCTCTTTTTACGAAAAGTCATTTACAGATGAAAAAAATTTTCGTTATAATGATTAAATAATCTGAAAATTATAACAGGGGGAATCATCATGAATGCATTTACGGGAACATCGGTTGAATCCTATAAGCAGCGTTACATAAATCGGGGAAGATTGCTTATTAGCTGTCCTGATCAGCAAGGGATTGTCGCAAGTGTTTCAAAGTTTTTATACGATCACGGAGCAAATATTATTGAGTCCAATCAATATTCGACCAATCCATCAGGTGGAACATTTTTTATTCGCATTGAATTTGAGATGGAGGAATTAGCTGAACGAAAAGCGACTCTTGAGAAGGAGTTCCGTCCTATTGCGTCGGTTTTTAACATGGAATGGAAATTTACGCGTGTATCAGAACTAAAAAGGACAGCCGTTTTTGTATCAAAGGAGCTTCATTGTTTACTTGAATTGCTATGGGAATGGCAAAGTGGCGAATTAATGTGTGATTTGGCGCTGGTCATTAGTAATCATGAGGAAGCGCGAAGTGTGGTCGAATCATTCGGAATTCCGTTTTACTATTTGCCGGCGTCGAAAGATATCCGCGAAGAAGTCGAGAAAAAGCAGCTAGCGATGCTTCAAAAGGAAGAAATCGATGTCATTATTTTAGCACGCTACATGCAAATCCTTACACCTAACTTTGTGAGAGCCCATCCATATCAAATCATCAACATTCATCACTCGTTTCTCCCTGCTTTTGTAGGGGCAAAGCCATATCATCGTGCGTATGAACGTGGAGTAAAGTTAATTGGTGCGACGTCGCATTACGTGACGGACGATCTTGATGAAGGCCCTATTATTGAGCAGGATATTGAACGGGTCGATCACCGCAATCAAGCAGAAGATTTAAAGAAAATTGGACGATCCATTGAGCGACGAGTGTTGAACAATGCGGTTAAATGGCATTTAGAGGACCGTGTCATTGTCCATGAAAATCGCACGATTGTGTTTAATTAGCGTTTAGCATTTGTTCACATAAGATTTCCTTGTTTCTCTTTACAGACACCTTTACAATGAAAAGAGAAATATAGTAGAAGGAAGTGCATGATATGAATCAATATTTACAATTGTGTGAGCATATTCTCACAAATGGAACAAAAAAAGAAGACCGAACAGGTACAGGAACGATAAGTACGTTTGGACATCAAATGCGCTTTGATCTACAAGAAGGATTTCCGCTTTTAACAACGAAAAAGCTTCACTTAAAATCAATCATTCATGAACTGCTCTGGTTTTTAGACGGGGATACGAATGTAAAATATCTTCAGGATAACGGCGTGCGTATTTGGAACGAGTGGGCAGATGAACAAGGGGAGCTTGGACCTGTATACGGTCATCAGTGGCGCTCTTGGCCAACGCCTGATGGTGGTCACATTGATCAAATTACAAAAGTAGTGGAACAAATCAAGCATAATCCGGATTCGAGACGTATGATTGTCAGCGCATGGAACGTAGCGGACGTAGACAACATGGCGCTTCCGCCGTGTCATTGCTTGTTTCAATTTTATGTGGCGGATGGAAAGCTATCGTGTCAGCTCTATCAGCGCTCTGCAGATGTATTCTTAGGGGTGCCGTTTAATATCGCCTCTTATGCACTATTAACGATGATGATGGCGCAAGTGTGCGGATTAGAACCAGGTGATTTTGTTCATACGCTTGGGGATGCGCATATTTACTCCAATCATATTGAACAAGTAAACCTTCAGCTAACGCGTGAGCCAAGAAGTTTACCGAAAATGAAGATCAATCCGAACGTTACGTCCATTTTTGACTTTACGTTTGAAGACTTTGAATTAACGGAGTACGATCCACATCCTCATATTAAAGGAGCTGTGAGCGTGTGATTTCGTTAATTGCGGCCATGGATCAAAAGCGCTTAATCGGAGCGGACAACGATATGCCTTGGCGCTTGCCAGCAGATCTAGCTTATTTTAAAAAGGTAACGATGGGTCACCCGGTAGTAATGGGACGTAAAACGTTTGAATCGATTGGAAGACCACTTCCAGGTCGTGAGAACATTGTTATTACACGCAACGCTGACCTACATCTTGATGGTGTAACCATCGTTACTTCTCTAGATGAATTACAAAACGCTTCCGCATCAAAAGAATTATTTGTGATCGGTGGTGGAGAAGTGTATCAGCAAACGATGGCGATTGCTGACAGGCTTTATATCACGCATATCGAGGAAACGTTTGAAGGTGATACGCATTTTCCGGAAATTGACGTTTCTATATGGGAAGAAGTGTCGCGCACACCAGGCATAAGAGATGAGAAAAATCCGTATTCGTATTCGTTTGTCGTATATGAACGCAGATAAATCACGTAGAAGATGGATGGCTTAGTAGTCATCCATCTTTTTGTCTTCGCTGCTAAACCGATAAATAATGAGTGATAACCATCGAAATATTTAAATGACACAAACATCTCGTCCTTTTTAGGAGAAAGGGAGAATACGTATCGCCGTTTGCGTGAATTAAAATTTAATGTATCGTGAAATAATAGCAACGTTTAAAAATGAATAGGTGTGGTATGAATAGAGAAACACGGCAAGGTGAACTGTGAGTCTTTCTTTGAAATGTTTACAAGCTATGAGAATTCTCTGTATTCATCAACTCTAGAAAACTCACAATCCAAAGATGTTTATGTATTTATTAAGAACGCAATCGATGAGGTAGCGGATCTTTACAATGGTTTTCAGAAATATTTTATTGAATTTGTACAAAAAGAAGGATAAATAGGAGGACGGAAAATGAATCTAGAAGAATATCAAAACCAGGTGGATTTACAAGAGGATTGGGCACCTGGATGGGATGCGATTGATCAGGCATTTGCGCGTCGCTACGGTGATCAAGAGCCTGCACATTTTGCAACTGACCTTCATGCTAGAGCGCTATTCGGTGGAGATGCCTTTTTGGATGGCTATAGTATTTACGATTCCCCGAGCGGTTACAAACATATTGTGACATATGGAATGACAGAATTGTACGCAAATGAACAGGCATTTGGCGGAGAGTGGAGCAAATGGGGATACGAAATGACGTTAAAGTTAAAGGAGAACGCAGCCGAAGATTGCTTTTGGGGAATTGATATGCTCTCAAATCTTGCTCGCTATACATACACACAAGAGCGTTTTTTTGAACCACTACAATTTATTGGAGGAAGCGGGGAATCCCTCCATATTGGCACCGTTTCTGCTATTACGGCTCTTTTAGTTGTGAATGATACGGAAATCGATGGAGTGGATACGCTGCACGGAAGGGTTGATTTCTTGCAGCTTGTGGGAATTACGGAGCGAGAATTAACGGTTCTAAAGGAAGATCGTCAACAAGCGAGCACATTAGTAGAGCGTATGAAAAAAGACAATCCGTATCTTATTACCGATATGGGGCGTACAACATCCTATTTATAATAATACGATCCAAAAAGAAAGAGGAGCAAATGGTGCTCCTCTTTCTTTTTAGGCTTCCTCATGAACATATTTTCGAAGTGATAGAATCATGTGCTGAAATTCTTCCGGCTGCTGAAATTTTTCTGAGCTCCAGTTGGTTTCTACCCATTGAAGGAGTTCTTCTGGAGAGTTAAATATTTCACCGCTTGTATCTTCTTTACGAAGCATATAGCGACCATTTTCTTCTCCTCCTCATTGTGCATACGTCTATTTTTCTTTGTTACTAGTACTAGTTATACCCTTTTTTCATCTGTTTAAAGAAAAAAACCTTATTGAAAGAAAATAATGATTTTTCTTAATATTTTGTGATATAATGTACAAATTACTAAAGGAGAAGGAAGGAAGTTGAGGATGAAACAACAGGTGAAAAATCGTAAGAAAGTCGTACAACTAGAAGATATTATTATTGCAAATCAGATGATTAAAGATGTTGTTATTCATACTCCACTGCAAAAAAATGATATTTTATCCGAGCGCTATGAGTGCAACGTCTATTTAAAGCGTGAAGATCTACAGGCTGTGAGGTCGTTTAAGCTGAGAGGAGCGTACAACAAAATCAAAAAGCTTACCCCCGAGCAATTAGAGAATGGAATTGCGTGTGCAAGTGCAGGAAACCATGCACAAGGCGTTGCGTATGCATGCCGCCATTTGAAAATTCAAGGGAAGATCTTCATGCCAAGCACCACTCCGCGACAAAAAGTGAATCAAGTCGGGTTTCTCGGAAAGGAATTTGTGGAGATTGTTCTAATAGGAGATACGTTTGACGATTCGTACGAAAAAGCGATTGCATGCAGCGATCAAGAGGGTCGAACATTTATCCATCCCTTTGATGACACGGACGTCATTGCTGGTCAAGGCACGGTAGCGGTAGAAGTGTTAAACGATTGTGAAGAAGAAATCGATTACGTATTCGCAAGCATCGGAGGCGGAGGATTAGTCTCAGGAATCGGTACATATTTTAAGAGTATTTCACCGCACACACAGCTTATTGGAGTGGAACCGAGCGGAGCACCCAGTATGCATACATCATTGCAAAAAGGAGAAGTAGTTACGTTAGGAACCATCGATCCATTTGTGGACGGGGCCGCCGTTAAGCGCGTTGGTACCCAGCCCTATGAGGTTTGTAAAAATCTATTAGATGATATTGTTGTCGTTCCCGAAGGAAAAGTGTGTTCAACTATTCTATCTCTTTATAATGAAAATGCGATTGTCGTCGAACCGGCGGGGGCACTTCCTGTTGCAGCACTCGATGCATACCGCGAGCAGTTGAAAGGAAAAACGATTGTTTGTGTTATAAGCGGGGGCAACAACGATATTGGTCGTATGCAGGAGATCAAGGAAAAGTCGATGATTTTCGAAGGTCTTCAGCATTATTTTATCGTGAATTTTCCTCAGCGAGCAGGGGCGCTAAGAGAATTTTTAGATGAAGTATTAGGACCTAACGACGATATTTCTCGCTTTGAATATACGAAGAAAAATAACAAAGATAGCGGACCAGCTCTTGTGGGGATCGAACTTAAATACAAAGAGGACTATGTTCCACTTGTTGCACGAATGGAGAAAAAAGGGTTCCCATTCACAGAAATTAATAAAAATAGTAATTTATTTCATCTATTTATCTAGTATCAGATAAGGGTATTTTTATGCTTATATAGGTCTTGGGGAGGAAGTTAGAAATTTTCTAATGAACCGCCATATTTAGACAACTTTTGCGCGATGAAACGTTGTATAATGGAACAAACGGGTGAAAAAGAGGATTGATATCTTGCTATTCAAAAGCCTTGAATTTATTCATGCAAGTGGCCAACGAGTAAAAGTGATTGATATTCCAATGTTGAGGGAAGATGATACGTTAAAATTTATGATCTCAGCTCGATTCGAAATCTTTTTAAGCAAGATTTACAGTGAGAAACATCCGAACAGCCTATATTCATTTAAAGACCATTTGAAACGAGTGTTAAAGTGGAAAGATTACGAACGGATTTTTTATTTCAATACGCTAAAACACAATGCATAAAAGAGATGGTAATTTTTCTATTAAATGTAGAAAAGTTGCCATTTTTTTATTTAGAATGGTGCTGTTAGCATAAAGAAAAAGGTGATATAATGATGTGCAAGGTATTATAAAGAGGTGACTTCATGGCAAAAATTAAGATTGTAACAGATTCTACTGCTGATTTAACCAAAGAGGAGATTGAGCAGTACGGAGTTGAAGTAATTCCTCTGTCAATCTGTATTGATAATCAAACCTATTTAGACCGAGTAGACATTACGCCGACTGAATTTATTGAAAAAATGAAACATTCGAATGAGCTTCCAAAAAGCTCACAGCCAGCAATTGGTGAATTTGTAGAACTATATGAGCGCTTAAGTAGTGATGGTAGTGAAATTCTATCCATTCACATGACAGGTGGCATGAGTGGAACTGTTCGTGCAGCTGAGAGTGCAGCTCAAATGGTAGATGCTAACGTGACCGTAATTGATTCGATGTATATTTCCAAAGGCCTTGCATTTCAAGTAATTGAAGCATCGAATATGGTGAAAGAGGGCAAGGGAATTTCTGAAATTGTCAAAAGATTAGAAGATATTAGACGGAATACTACGCTATTTGTCGTGGTTGATACACTTGAAAATTTAATTAAAGGCGGGCGAATTGGACGCGGCAAAGCGCTCATTGGATCGCTTCTAAATATTAAGCCGATTGCTTCTTTGGCTGACGGTGTGTATACACCTGTATCGAAAGCTAGAAGTCATTCGCAAGTTGTAAAATTTCTAACAAAGCAGTTTCAAGAAGCCATTCAAGGTAAAACCGTAAAAGGCGTTGGCCTTGTTCATGCGGAGGGAATTGAATTAGCCAACCGAGTCAAAGAGGCGGTTATAAATGTAAGCGGTTTTTCCAAATTCTCTATTGAGGATACGACTCCTATCATCTCTACACATACAGGTGTAGGAGCTATTGGATTTATGTATTATGCAGAGTGATAATCCTAGTTTTACAACTAGGATTATTTTAATTGTAGATGTGATAGATAAGTAGAGTATGATATAATTTTAGGAAAATATAGGATGTATGATAGATTGCTGATGCTGTGCGTAAAAAATAGAAATGAAAAAAATGTCATAGTGATGAGGTTCAGTAATGAGAGAGTATATTCGCAATTTGAGCATCTTTAACAAAACCGTCCTGTTTTCAACCTTTGTGGTGATTTTAATGGGCGTAGGAACAGCATACATAAGCTACCATGTGCAGCGCAATATGACAAAGGATATCTTGATGCAACAGGCAACGGGCGTTTCCTCATTTTATAGTCATACGTTAAATGCGACGGATATTTTAAAGGTAGAGAATTCGAAAGATTCAAACACCGATGCGAATTCGCGGGTGAAAAGGGATATACAGAAGGTAAGTAATTCCTCCTCTTCCTACCTGTTGAGCTATGTCGTTTCAACTAAAAAGGTAGCAGGAAATAACGTGAAAATGCTTGTTGTATCTGATAAGGAAGTTGAGAAACGGTTAGGGAAAAAGCATATCTACCAAGCAGATCCCAGGTTTTACGAAGCGTACCAAAAGGCAATTAAGACAAAAAAAATGACAGAAACACATGTTTATAAAGACCGATTCGGCGTTTGGACGACGTCATTTGCTCCTATTCAGGATTCAAATAAAGAGGTGGTGGGAGTTGTCGGAGTAAGCGTTGATGCGAGCATACTCGCTACGTTTCAAAGAAAGCTCATTGCTTCTTTAATTGCCGGATGTATTATTTTCTTCACGATCATCATTTTCTTCCAGGACTGGGGACTGCGAAAGCTTATGTCTCCGCTTCGAGAATTGCTTCTCGGTATTCAGCAAGTGAGCAAAGGGAATTTTCAAGTAAGGTTAAGGCAACAGGACGCGTCAGAATTAGGCGAGATTAGTAAGCAATTCAATGAGATGACGTTAATGCTTCAAACCTTGTTCGAACAAGTAGCGGTTACAAAGGAAAACTTAGGAGAAAAAGCATCACCAAAACCACCGCTCAAAGGATTAGAAAAAGCCATTGATGAAATGGAGCTTATTATTGAGAAGACAAGGCTTCAAAAGGAGCTGCAGCGTGCAGAAAAAATGAATGCGATTGGTCAATTAGCGGCTTCAGTTGCCCACGAAATCCGCAATCCAATGACGGTAGTAAAAGGCTTTTTACAGCTTTTTTACGCAAAGGATAATTTGAGTGATACGGAAAAAGGCTACATTCAGCTAATGATCGATGAGATTAATCGGGCGGAAATTATTATTAATGATTATTTATCATTAGCTCGCCCAGACGTTGAGCAAACAGAAGCCATTCATTGCTATGCGTCTGTTAATAATCTTGTTGAGCTGTTGTCATCATACGCACTGCTGACAAACAATATTAATATTGAAGTCAGCTTAAATGCTAAACCCGTTATTCGGGGTGTGAGGAATGAGTTCAATCAAGTCTTGCTGAACATTATGAAAAACGGGATCGAAGCAATGAAGCACGGAGGTACGTTAAAAGTAGTATTAGAGGAAACAGAACATAACGCATTAATTAAAGTATCTGATACGGGAATCGGTATGAACAAGGAAGAACTAGAGCGATTGGGTACACCTTTTTATTCTTTAAAAGAAAAAGGAACGGGAATCGGTCTAATGGTTTCCTATCAAATTATTGAAAAGATGAAAGGGAAAATTCAAGTTCAAAGTCAGCGTGGATTAGGGACAACCTTTTTGCTTGAGTTTCCGAAAATTTCTGCCGAAGGAGAACGAATCCTTGCCATTAAACAATAAATAAGGGAGTGGTGAAGGTGTTACTACGTCGATATCGTTTAGTTGTCGTGATGTTAGCGGCCACAATGATCATCTCTGCGTGTGGCAAACCGCAGCTAGCGAACGCACTGAATTGGAATTTAGATTCGTTTACATACACAAACCAAGAAGATAAGGAATTTGGTACAAAAGATTTAACGAATAAAGTGTGGATTGCGAACTTTATTTTTACGAACTGTGAAACGGTTTGTCCACCCATTACAGCGCATATGGCAAAGCTACAGCGCATGATGAAAAAAGAAAACGTACCTGTGGAGTTTGTATCGTTTAGTATTGATCCAGAAAATGATACGCCCGAGGCGTTAAAGAGCTTTGCTCAACAATTTACGGAAGATTTCTCTAACTGGACATTCCTGACGGGTTATAGCCAAGAGACAATCGAAAAACAGGCAAAGACCCAATTTCACGAGTTGGTACAAAAAACGGATGCATCCACACAGGTAACGCACGGTACGCACTTGTTTCTCGTTGATAAGGATGGGAAAATTATGAAAAGCTATAGTGGGTTTGCTAACGTGCCGTACAAAGAAATTGTACAAGATGCAAAAACACTTAACGAGTAACGCAAGTATTACGCTGTGCATAGGCATGGCGTTTTTTAGTTTTGGGTAAACATAAAGTATAAGATGAATGAAGCAGTGAGTTCGGTAGAAAAGAGGACAGCAAAGCTGATAAGAGGTCATTCCATTGGCAAGATCAAAACCATCTATTTTAAAGAAGACAGGTTAAATAGCACAGATGCAAAAATATTGGTTCTCATCTACACGAATGGGAAACTTTAAAGCGTTTTCAACGTAGAATTTAGTAGAAACTCTATAATCATCGAGTTAATGTGTGTTATGATGATAAATAAAATCGATGTGGAATTCATCAATGATAATACAGTAGGTGTTGTAAATGCATAAATACAAATTATATATCGTATTAATGATATGTACGGTGTTGCTAAGTGCCTGTTCGTCACCCGTATTCTCATTTCGAGCACCGTCTGAGGCTAGTGAAAAAAAGCTTGATCTGATTGATAAGTCTCATTTACCAAAGGGATTTTTTCCAGTTGATCTCAACGTAGTGGCGATCGGGGACTCATTGACAGAGGGGGTAGGCGATTCATCTAAAAAGGGTGGATATGTGCCTTATGTCGTGAAGTTTCTTTCACAGCAACGTTCAGTAGACAATGTTCGGGTGAGTAACCTTGGAAAACGTGGAAACCGTACAGATCAGTTGCTAGCACGATTGGATCAAGAGGAGATTGGGGCAAAGGTGTCAAGAGGAGACGTTATTTTTGTCACGATCGGTGGAAACGACATTATGAAAGTAGTAAAGAATTTCTTTTATAATATTTCTGTTGAAGCATTTGATAAAGAACAAGCCAAATACGAATTTCGATTGAACCGTGTTCTCAATAAAATACGCAGTTTGAATCCGAATGCGCATATTTATTTGATTGGCTTTTACAATCCGTTCTTTCACTCGTTAAATTCGGTTCAAGAAATTAATACGGTTGTTTCACAATGGAATCAGGCAAGCGAGCGGATAGCAAATCGTCATAAGGGTGTGACATACGTGAAAGTAGAAGATATCTTCTCAAATCCAAAGGAAGATAAACTTCTCGGAAAAGATCAGTTTCACCCAAATAAAAAAGGGTATGAGTTAATGGCAGACCGTATTAACTTTTACGTGAAACAAGATCCGCCAGACAATCTTCCAACTCATGAAGAAAATGATGAAGCAACGGCTAAATAAGGAGTTTGGTTTTGAATGAAAAAATGGAAACGTCTTTTTTGGGGACTTTTGACGCTTAATATTGTAATTGTACTTGTCGTGATCGTGCTTATTTTTCAGCCGGCCGATAATCAACCTTTTCCAAGTGGTAATCAGCCACAGAAAAAACAAGTCGAACTAACAATTTTAGCGAAAAAGAAAGATTTAAATGCGCTCATTGATAAGTATTTGCAAAAAGAATTTCATAATGAAGAATTAAACTATAATGTTCGACTAACGGACCAGGTCGAGGTGAATGGAACCATTCAAGCTTTTGATAATAAGCTGGATGTACAAATGGCCTTTGAGCCACATGTGCAAAAGAACGGTGGGATTATTTTGGAGCAGAAATCTCTTTCCGTTGGGAAACTGCAACTACCTGTACGTACGGTCTTAAAATACGTGAACAACAACTTCAATCTTCCTGACTATGTAAAAATTAATCCAGCAGATGAATCTGTATATGTCGGGTTACAGGAAATGAGGACGACGAACGACTTTAGAGTAAAGGTAGAGAAGTTTAATTTAGAAAAAGATGAGTTCCGCTTCAAATTAATTGACTCCGTAAAGTAGGAGCATTGAAAAGGCCGCTGACACATATCAGCGGCCTTTTTTATTATTCGAGCGTATCTTGAACAAGTAAAGGTTCAAGCGGTGGTTGCCCACTTAGTTTTCCAACCGCATAAATCGTGTAGGAACGATTAGGACGAAGACGAAGCGGTGGAATTTCAAGAACAGATTTCTTTTGTCCTGCTGGTCTCACTTCAAGCATTAGCGTCATTGGGGTAATACCGACATAATCAGTTACTTGACGATAGGCAATATTTGAAAAGATTGGATCACCGTTTTTAACCACAATATCAACAGCTGGCGCATCAGGCGAAAGATGAACAAATCTCACCTTTGATTCACCCTTTGGCACCTTATGATCATCTGCAATTAAAAGTAGATCAAGATTGGCTGGATCATTAATTGCTGCGACGGTATATCGTTGACCATCCTCTACTTTCACACTTTTCGTTAATAAAGGCTGCCCCTGCTGTCCAGCTTGGTAAATATCGATCTTATACGTATCGCCTTTCTTTAACGGAATATAATCTGTTTCTTGTTTAAAGGCAAGACTTCGAATAACCTTTCGCCCGTTTAAATAAATATCAACGCTTGGTGCTCCTGGTGACGCATGGAAAATTCGAATAAGAGGGCCAGGATGTCTGTATTGATCCTGAAAGTCTCTTGATGCCTCTTGCACACGCTCTAAGTGCTTTTGATAATACAAAATATGGAGGTTAGGATCTCGATATTTATAGTAATTTGACAGCATGTCATACATGATGGCTTTTTGCATATTTTTATCCCGATATCCGCCTGATAATCCCGAAGAATCATATAGACCATATGGGTTATACATGTTGTACATACGCTCAACTCCTTTTCGCGAATTCACCACTGAAAAGCGAATATTGTACGTTGAAAACATATGCGAAATATTAAAAAATATGCTCGTTGCCTTCGAAATGATTAGAATAAGACCAACTATCCAAACGCCTGATTGTGCATATAATACTACAACACGTTAAAAGGAAAAACGTTCAAATGAAAAAGTAGGCAAAGGGGTGGGAGGTATGAAAAAATTTTATAAGATGTCGATCAGAATTATGATTATGGGCGTCATACTAGTAGTAATTCTAAGTCATTTTGTGACCGTGTCTGAATCCCAAAGAAAGGATCAAATCGTTCGGCAGTCTGTCTCTCACATGAATAAGCTTCTCGTGGAGGTGACAGAAAATGGTCGAAAGCCGTGAACGAAGATTTTACTGGTTTAGATGGGTTCTTGTGTTATATATTGTATCGTTTACTGCGATTTTCTTCTCGTTAGTTCCCCTGTTTTTTGGTTATCATCTGACAGTACAGGAGAACAGCGAATTAGCCTCCACTATCCCGCAAAAGTCTCTCGTCATCGCCAAACAATTTCATCAGCAACCGTTAAAAGAAGGAACGGTTATTTTGATATCTGCTTCATCTACGCGTGAAATGACCACCATTCACCGAATCGAAAAAATTACGGATCAACATCATTACATGATTAACATCGGTACCAAAAACATGCCTGTACTAGAGCCAGTAGCCAAAAAAGATATTCTTGCTACGTATGCTTATCACCTTCCTTTTATTGGTGGGGTGATTGAATTATCAAAGGAATATATGGTAACGATTTTTGCTGTTTGTGTGCTTTTGTACTTATACACGTATACATGGGAAGAGAAAGAATTGTAGCGATGAAATGAAAAATTTTCAAAAAATAGGCATATGCCCAGACAATACAAACTAGGCAAACATACAGTGTAAAGGTAATGATTACCTAGGTAAGACGAAAGGAGAATGAAATAATGTACGGTTATGATGGATATGGTTGTGGGCAGGTTTATTCTTATGGAGGATGCGGAACAGGCCACGGAAATTCTTTTGTCTTGATCATTGTTTTATTTATTTTACTCGTCATTATCGGCTGTTCTTGTTTCTGTTAAATGTAAATTGTAAGAGGCCCTTTTGAGAAAAGGGGCCTTACGTTTTGTTCTTGGATAGGTTTTAGAAAAATATTCAAGGTAGATTTATCTTGATTTCCATATTATACTATCTAATAGAAAGTGAGAATATGAAGGTGACTACATGGAAACGATGAATCTGTTTGAAGAGCTTTGCAAGATTTCATTAACCCCCATACTTCTTATGACAAAAGATGGGGATATCCGATTTGCAAATGACTCATTTTTACGTCTCTTCGATCTATCGCTTGAGATGATTCAAGATCAAAACTTTTTCACCTTTTCGACAGTATTTCGTGTTCAACGCAGTGAGGTGCAAGCCTTATCCGAGGGTGAAGAACATTTTTTGCTGTTAAAGAAGCGAGATGTGCATCATAAGCCTATACATATGCAACTTCAAAAGCTCCAGCTTTCCCCTAATCAAGAGGACGAATATATCGCGATTCAAATACGAGATTTTTCCGTAACAAATGAAAAAAAAGAAGAAATCATTCAGAAAATGAAGCAATATAAGCAGTTTGTAAAGCAAAGTCAAGATGCGTTCATCGTCGTGCAAAATGAACGGATTCAATACTTAAACCCAGCTGGATATAGGTTGCTTGGTGTAGCCAAAAAGAGTCAATGTATGGACAGGTCTTTCTTTGATTTTATTCATCCTGACGATATTGAGAAGACGAAAAAACGAATGGAACGCATTTTAAGTGGATCAAAAGTTCATGCTCAATCAGAAGTAAGGATTATGACGAGAAACGGACAAATTCTATCGATTGATTCATCAGCGGTAAAAATTCAATTTAAAGAAGGAAAAGCCATTCAATATATTATGCGCGATGTTACAAATCGCCGTAAGTATGATGAGATGGTTAGCACATCGGAGAAGTTAACTGTTGTTAGCAAACTAGCTGCGGGAGTTGCTCATGAAATTCGAAATCCGATGACAGCCATTAAGGGTTTCATTCAATTGCTACAGGCCTCGAAAGAATATAATGAAGAATACAATACGATTATGCTAGAAGAATTGAATCGTGTTGAATCCATTATCCACGAATTTTTAACACTAGCCAAGCCAAAGCAAGTCAAAGATTATGAAATGAAAAGTCTACAAACCATTATGAGACACGTGGTGCTGCTTCTTAATACGCATGCTAGCTATAATAATTCGCAAATTTTAAGTGGATTTGAAGCAGATGACATTACGATTTATTGCGACGAAAATGCGATTAAGCAAGTATTCATTAATCTAATTCAAAATGCGTTAGAATCAATGGAACGTGGAACCGTTACGATTCGAGTGGAAAAAAAAGACGATGAAGCGGTGGTTCAAATTCGAGATGAGGGACAAGGGATCCCGAAAGAATCGCTTGCGAAGCTAGGGGAACCGTTCTTTTCTACAAAGTCCTCTGGAACGGGTCTTGGATTGATGATTAGCTATCGTATTATCGAACAGCATAATGGAAAAATGACGTTTGCCAGCGAAGTTGGTAAAGGAACGACGGTTACAATTCATTTACCTCTACAGCGCAAGATAGTCCTTACATAGTGTAAGGGCTATTTATTTTTTTAGAAAATAAAAATTATTTATTATCCATATTTATGAATATAAAATAAAGATAAAGTAACAAAAAGCGAACATTATATTTATTTTATATTTTAATGTTCGTTTATATTGTTGACTTCAATAAATAACTTTGCTATAGTTACACATGGTGATGCGATCATCCCGAGTAGGATTACGATGGAGGCGAAAGCTATTGAAATCACAATATGATGTAATCGTTGTGGGTGCAGGACCCGCTGGGATTTTTACTTGTTATGAATTAACCCTTAAATTGCCACAGGCAAATATATTATTAATAGATAAAGGACACGATATTTATCGTCGTAATTGTCCGATTCTTCAGAAAAAAATAACGAAGTGTCCACCGGCCGCCGGGAAAAAGGATTTTGCAGGATGTTTACCAGCATGCTCAATTACCAATGGATTTGGTGGAGCAGGAGCTTATTCAGACGGGAAATTTAATATTACGAGCGAATTTGGTGGATGGATGACGGATTATCTTCCTGAATCAAAAGTGGTTGAGCTCATCAAATATGTGGATGACATTAACTTAAGTCACGGTGCAACGGAAAGCATTACAGATCCAATGACGGATCAAGTGCGTGACATCGAGCGTCGTGGGTACGCTGCAGGGCTTAAATTGCTTCGCGCCCAAGTTCGCCATCTTGGCACAGAGCAAAATCTTGAAATTTTGATGAGTATTTTTGAATATTTAAAAGACCGTGTTGACATGGTGTTTAAAACGGAAGTAGAAGATCTAATCACAGAAAAAGTGGATGGGACGCACCAAGCAAAAGGAATTCTCTTGAAAAATGGTGATAAAATTACAGCGGACAAAGTGGTTATTACACCAGGGCGTGATGGCTCAACGTGGCTAACAAAAGTGATGAAAAATCGTCGCCTACGCATGATTAACAACCAAGTAGACATCGGTGTTCGTGTAGAAACATCAAACATTGTGATGGAAGAAATCAACCGTCATCTGTACGAAGGAAAGTTTATTTTTAACACATCCGTTGGAACGCGTGTACGTACGTTTTGTAGTAATCCATCAGGTCATGTTGTTGTTGAAAACCACTCTGGCATTATGCTTGCGAATGGTCATGCGTACAAAGATGAAAAGCTTGGTAGCAGTAATACAAACTTTGCGTTACTTGTTTCCCATAAATTTGCTGATCCATTTGATCAACCGAACGAGTATGCCCATGAAGTGTCACGATTAGCGAACGCGTTATCAAGCGGAGGTATCACGGTACAGAAGTATGGTGATATTTTAAAGGGTCGTCGTTCAACGCTAAAACGTATTCAAGAAGGGTTCCTAGAACCGACGTTAAAAGAAGCGGTTCCAGGAGATCTTGGTTTGGCTCTTCCGTACAATACAATGAAAAGCTTAATTGAGATGACGGAGGCACTTAATCATGTCACACCAGGTCTCGCATCAGAGCATACGTTGTTTTACGGAGTAGAAGCGAAATTCTATTCAGCCCGCCCGAAACTAAATGATAAATTTGAAACAGAAATTTCTGGTTTATATGTAGGTGGAGATGGAGCTGGAATTACGCGCGGACTCGCGCAGGCAAGCGCGTGCGGTGTATGGATTGCACGAGATATTGTTGAAACGCTACATACGGGTAAAACGACTGAATTTGTTCCCGTTACGATTTAATTCGACTAAAACGAATGTCTTCTCACTTTGTGTGTGAAACATTCGTTTTTTTATTGTCAAGAAGGGATTTTATGACAGGAAAAAGAAGTGAAAAGAGGATAAGATAATGGAAAGGATGAACAACATGTTACAACCAAAAGCGTTACAAGCAGGCGATGAAATTCGAGTGATTGCGCCTTCACGAAGTCTTGCAATAATAGAAGAGCAAGTGATTAAACGAGCAAAGGAACGGTTTGAGGCATTAGGATTAACAGTATCGATCTCAAAGCATGCATTTGAAATCGATGATTTTGCTTCGTCTTCGATTGAATCGAGAATAGAGGATCTTCACGAGGCGTTTTCTGATCCCAATGTAAAAGGCATTATGACGACATTAGGCGGATTTAATAGCAATCAGCTGCTTTCTTATATTGATTATGATCTGATTAAGCAACATCCAAAGATGATCTGCGGATATTCTGACATTACCGCACTCTCTCATGCGCTCTATAAAAAAACTGGATTAGTTACCTATTCGGGGCCACATTTTTCTACGTTTGGAATGGAAAAAGGCTTCGATTATTCATATGAGCATTTTCAAAAAGCTGTTATGATGAAAGAGCCTATTCATCTAAAACCATCGGCTCATTGGTCGGATGATGCATGGTATCTTAATCAAAGTGATCGAACATTTTATGACAATGATTGGGTCATTATTCAAGAGGGAGAGGCAGAAGGAACGCTTCTCGGTGGAAATTTATGCACGCTCAATCTCTTACAAGGAACGGAGTATATGCCGTCGTTGGCTAATTCGATTTTAGTTGTGGAAGATGATTCCATGACGATTCCCGAGACGTTTGATCGTGATTTGCAATCGCTGCTTCATCTATACGATGCGACACCGCTAAAAGCGCTCATTATTGGACGATTTGAACAGAAATCAAATATGACGCTTCCATTGCTAAAGCAAATCATTGCGTCTAAAAAAGAATTAAGGAACATTCCAATTATCGCGAATGTAAATGTTGGACATACTTCTCCCATCGTAACCTATCCTGTTGGTGGACAAACGTCCGTACGTGCATACGGGAATGATATTCAATGGATCATTAACTAGAGTTACTAGTGGAAAAGGCCTGTTTTATCTCGAGCAATAGAGATAAAGTAGGCCTTTTTGAACTTGTCTACTTTTTCTACGAAAGAAACGGAGAGAGTCAACATATAAATGTAGAGAAAGAGTTCAAGAAACGGAGGCGCTCTTATGCCGCAGAGTCGACTAATTAAACCCCTTTTAGATCAAGAGTATCCCATGATTTCTCATGGAAAAGGTATTTATTTGTATGATCAAAATGGAAAACGATACATAGATGGATCATCTGGAGCAGTAACCGCAAGTATCGGACACGGTGTGGATGAAATTATTGAGGCAATGAATGAGCAGGCGAAAAAGGTTGCGTTCGTTTATCGTTCACAGTTCACAAGTGAGCCTGCTGAACAATTAGCAGATACGCTTTGTCGCTTATCTGACGGTCATCTCCCGTGGACATTCTTTGTCAATAGCGGTACAGAGGCCACAGAGACGGCAATGAAAATGGCTATTCAGCACTGGCAGGAGCAGGGACGAGGAACGAAAACAAAGATTCTATCGAGATGGATGAGTTATCACGGTATCACAGTAGGAGCGCTCTCGATGTCAGGTCATCCGCTTCGCAGGATGCGTTTTGTGCCACTTCTCGAAGAATATCCATCTATATCACCTCCTTATTGCTATCGTTGCCCTCATAAAAGTTCGTATCCTAGCTGTCAATTAGCCTGTGCCTCTGAGTTAGAGCGTGTGATTAAGAGAATAGGTGCTCAATATATTGCGGCATTTATTGCTGAACCAATTGTGGGAGCAGCAGGGGGAGCGCTGACGCCACCAGATGGGTATTATGAAAAAATTCAAGAGATTTGTGAGAAGCATGACGTGCTTTTTATTATGGATGAGGTGATGACTGGAAACGGACGAACCGGGACACATTTCGGCTATCAACACTGGAACGTAAAGCCTGATATTGTCACACTTGGAAAAGGACTGAGCGCAGGGTATTCCCCAATTGCTGCCACGCTCGCTAGCCAAAAGGTAATTGATCCTATTTTAAGCGGAACGAAGGTAGTGATGAGTGGTCATACGTTTAGTGGAAACCCACTATCAGCAGCGGTTTCGATGGCTGTCCTCTCCTATTTAGAACGCCATAAGCTTGTCGATCAAGTAGAAGAAAAAGGGAAAAGGCTCAAACAAAAGCTGAAACGTCTTCAAGGAGAAACATCCATGATCGGTGACATTCGAGGAAAAGGATTGCTCATCGGGGTTGAGCTCGTACAAAATACATTGACCAAACAACCTTTTGAACGTCATTTAAACGTAATGTCTCGCTTAGTAGAAAAAGCACAAAGAAATGGCTTATTAATCTATCCTGCCGCAGCCGGGGAGGATGGCATAGACGGTGATGCTGTAATCTTATCACCACCTTTTATCATTTCAGACGATGAAATGGATGAATTATTCAACCTATTTTCTCTGTCCATTAAGGAACTCGAACATGAGCTGAAAGGAGAAATATAATTGAAAAATGTATTTGGAAAGATTATTTCTGCTGAAGAGGCATGCGCGCTCATATCTGACGGCAGTATTTTAATGGCAGGAGGATTTGGCGGAATTGGCTCGCCTCCTACATTGATTGATGTCCTAGTAAATAAGGGGACAAAAAATTTAACGCTTATTTGCAATGACACGGGATTTCCTCATATCGGGGTTGGGAAACTAGTGAGCGCAGGAAGCATAAAAAAAGTAATTGCCTCTCACATTGGCTCGAACCCTCTTGCAGGTAAGCTAATGACGGAGGGGAAAATGGACGTGGAATTTTCTCCTCAAGGAACGCTTGCTGAACGAATCCGAGCAGGAGGAGTTGGGTTAGGTGGGATACTCGTTGAAACAGGATTGGATAATGAAATTGTTAACAAAGGTAAAGGAGTCGTTGAACTAGATGGGAAAACATTTTTAGCGGAGACGGCCCTAACAGCTGATGTATCGATCGTTTATGCAAAAAAAGCCGATGAATTCGGAAATCTAATTTTTGATAAAAGTGCACGAAATACGAATCCGCTTGTGGCAATGGCAGGAAACGTAACGATTGCAGAAGTAGAGGAAATCGTTGCGTTAGGAGAGCTAGGTCCTGACGAAATTATAACCCCGGGTATTTTTGTTCAGCATATTGTGCAGACAAAAGGGGTGGAATGGAAGTGGGTGTGGGAATGAATAGTCGAGAAAAAATGGCCAAACGAGCAGCGCAAGAAATTCATCATGGAATGATTGTCAATTTAGGGATTGGCATTCCTTCCCTAATTCCAAACTATCTCTCGTCAGACTGCTCGGTAATGTTTCATGCGGAAAATGGGATTTTAGGAATGGGACCGACCCCAGGTGTGGGGGAGGAAAATGCGCATGTTTGCAATGCGGCTGGATATCCTGTTACAACAGTTGCTGGCTCATCCTACTGTGATAGTGCGATTGCTTTTGCGATGATTAGGCGAGGAATGGTCGATGTTACAGTACTAGGCGCACTAGAAGTAAGTGAGGGCGGAGATCTTGCCAATTGGATTGTACCAGGAAAGCGTGTTCCTGGAATGGGCGGAGCGATGGAGTTAGCTGAAAGAGCGAAAAAGGTTATTGTCGTGATGAATCATTGCAATAAAAACGGTGAATCAAAAATTGTGCATAAATGCTCGCTCCCACTAACGGCGAAGGCTTGTGTAAATTTGATTATCACCGATCAAGCAGTTATTCAGGTAACGAAAAAAGGGCTACTTCTCACAGAGGTAATGGCCCCTTATACCATTCACGATGTTATTCGTCATACGAATGCCCCTTTATTAATTAGTGACCACATTAAAACGAACGAATAAAGGAGAGATTACAATGAATGAACAAGCGAGCGCCATCCACGAATGGATTCAAAAACACGAGGCAAAAGGAATACGTATGCTAAAGCGCTTTGTACAAGAAGCAAGCACACAAGGAAATGAAAAAAACGTGCAGGCCATGGTCGTGGAAAAACTTCGTCAGCTAGGGTTGGAAATTGATATTTGGGAGCCGAAGATTCGTGATCTAAAAAAACATGAGGCATTTGTAACGGCTCGATCATCGTTTCGGGATAGCCCGAATGTAGTTGGCGTATGGAAAGGAAGTGGAGGAGGACGCTCCTTAATCCTTAATGGGCATATTGATGTTGTACCAGAAGGGGATGTGAAGCTTTGGGAAGATGATCCATTTAGTGGGAAAGTGAAGGATGGTCGTCTATACGGAAGAGGGTCCACGGATATGAAAGGTGGAAACGTTGCGATGATTCTCGCTCTTGAAGCGCTCATTAGCTTGGATATTTCATTAAAAGGTGACGTAATCTTTCAAAGCGTTATTGAAGAGGAGAGCGGAGGAGCAGGAACGCTTGCATGTATTGAGCGAGGGTATCGAGCGGATGCAGCGATCATACCAGAGCCTACAAATATGAAGATTTTTCCGAAACAACAAGGGTCGATGTGGTTTCGTGTTGTTGTTCATGGCATGTCCGCCCATGGAGGAACACGCTATGAGGGCGTAAGTGCGATTGAAAAAGCAATGAAGGTTGTTCAGCATTTACAGGAATTTGAAAAGGTTCGCAATGCGCGCATTACAGATCCTCTCTATCAATCCATTCCAATTCCTCTTCCTATTAATATCGGAAAAATATCAGGTGGGTCATGGCCATCCTCTGTTCCCGACGAAGTAACGATTGAGGGGAGAATTGGTGTAGGTCCCCACGAAACATTGACACAGGTAAGAGAAGAGACAGCAACATGGTTGCAGAAGCTAAGTGAGATTGATAGCTGGTTTGAAAGTCATCCTACTCAATTGGAGTGGTTTGGGGCGCACTGGTTGCCAAGTCAAATGAATATCGAACATGATCTTGTTACTATTTTAACAGCTCAGTTCAGAGGTGTTTTAGGAAAAGACCCTATTCTTGAAGCCTCACCTTGGGGTACGGACGGTGGGCTATTAACGAACGTAGGAGATACACCGACTATTGTATTTGGGCCTGGTCAAACAGAGATGGCCCATTTTCCAAATGAATACATTGAGCTAAAAAAGGTATTTGAAGCAGCAGAAATTCTAGCTTTAACAATTGTAGAATGGTGCGGACAAAGCAAATAATTCCTCCTTTTGTAAATTATATCTGAAAATTTATTATTATCTGATATAATTTAAATAAAAAGAAATGGAAAAAGGTGGAGGGGACATGGACGTTATCAAGTCCGCATATCAAAGGCGAAAAGTACGAATGGAAAAAATTCAGTTTAGTAGTTTGCAAGTATTTCTAGGGTTTTTATATGCGCTATTTATGATGGTATGGATTAAAAAGGTCAACGAATTTCAGCATTTTTGGTTACAAACCGCTCTTTTACTTCTAGGGATGTTTTTCATTGTAAATGTTCAAAGCTTTTTTGCATCCGCACAGCAGCATGATGCTCGTATACATGGTGTTTGGCGCTTTGTTCTCTTTTTACTCGGAGTAGGAATCTACTATTTGTTATTTCATTTCATGTAAGAGAGAACGAAAATCATAGAATTTTCCTCATAAATAAGCCAAGGCGTCTATATAGTAGTAGTGAAGATTTTTTACTAGAAAGGAGGTAACCGAATGAATACAGACGTTTTTTATGAGAAACGCATTATGAATACGAGTCGATGCTACATAGAGTATGTATGCGATCACTTTAATAAGCGCTTGCGCATTGACGATTACCGAGGAAATGTTTTGCTCGTTATAGAAGAGATGCTTAAGGAGCGGGAGAAGCATCAATATGAAAAGCTGATTTTTAAATCAAAATTTGAGCATGTTTCTTCCTTTATTTCAAATGGATTTCAGTTAGAAGCACTTATTCCAGATTATTTTAACGGCAGTACCGCGTATTTTATGACGCAATACTTTGAGACAGCTCGCCATCAAACCGAAAAGTGGATCGAAGAAGATCAGATCATACAGTCCGTCAAACGACTGCCCCTTTCTTTAGATTTGATAGCGCTTTCTTCTAGCTATGTAAAAGGCTTTGCGACCGTAGACGATGCTAATGAGCTTGCGAGCCTATATCAAACGGTATTTGAAATCTATCCAGCCCCTCTTCATCATCCTAACTATGTAAAAGGCTTATTAGAAGAAGGGGCTGTCTTCGCCATCATTCGCCACAACAATCGTATTATTAGCGCTGCTTCAGCAGAAGTGAATGAAACGTATCATAATGCAGAGCTTACAGACTGTGCGACGCTTCCCGAGTATCGCAAGCATGGATTAATGAAGCATTTGCTTGTTGCGTTAGAGGAGAATTTAGCATCCAGGCAGATCTTCTGTGTTTATACGATTGCCCGAAGCCTTTCGTTTGGAATGAACGCTGCGTTTTATCAGCTCGGCTATGAGTATTATGGCCGTTTAACGAATAATTGCTTTATTTTTGATAAGCTTGAAGACATGAACGTATGGACAAAGAATTTAGCCTAGATATACAGAGCGAAAGATAACCAAATGCCTATATTCAACATATAAATATGTATCGATCTTCTTCCACTAAACACTAGCGTTTGTTGCTATATTGATTGATGAGAGGGATTTGCCAAAGGTGTACCGCAACTCATTATTAAGGAGGCGACGTTAATGTGGCAAGATTTATATAAGCCAAAAAGGCATTGGAAAGAGATAGAATTATGGAAAGACGTGACGGAGGAGCAGTGGAACGATTGGATTTGGCAGTTAACCAATACGATCCGGACGCTCCCCGATTTGAAAAAAGTCATTAATCTAACGCCAGAAGAAGAAGAGGGCGTTCGAATTTCAACAAAAACGATCCCGTTAAATATTACGCCCTACTACGCGTGGCTAATGAATCCAGACGATCCACGTTGCCCGATTCGCATGCAGTCGGTTCCTGTTGGAGAAGAACTTCATAAAACGAAATATGATTTGGAAGATCCGCTTCACGAAGATGAAGATTCTCCAGTACCAGGTCTTACTCATCGCTACCCAGACCGCGTGCTATTCCTTGTGACGAATCAGTGCTCCATGTATTGCCGTTACTGTACAAGAAGACGTTTTTCAGGGCAAATTGGCATGGGTGTACCAAAGAAACAGTTAGATGACGCGATTGCCTATATTCGTTCTACCCCTGCTGTGCGTGATGTCCTCATTTCAGGAGGAGACGGCCTTTTAATCAACGACACCATCTTAGAATACATTTTAAAAAATCTACGCGCCATTCCACATGTTGAAATTATTCGTATTGGTACTCGCGCACCCGTTGTTTTTCCGCAGCGCATAACCGAAAACCTGTGCAATATTTTGAAAAAGTATCACCCAGTTTGGTTAAATACGCATTTTAACACGTCGATTGAAATTACCGAAGAGTCGAAAACAGCCTGTGAAATGCTTACAAATGCAGGCGTCCCTGTAGGAAATCAGGCCGTTATTCTTGCCGGAATTAATGATAGCGTGGTTATTATGAAAAAGCTTATGCATGATTTAGTGAAAATACGTGTTCGCCCTTATTATATTTATCAATGTGATTTATCAGAGGGGATTGGTCACTTCCGCGCACCAGTTGCGAAAGGGCTTGAAATTATGGAAGGATTGCGCGGTCATACGTCAGGCTATGCAGTACCAACCTTTGTAGTAGATGCGCCTGGAGGCGGGGGGAAAATTGCCTTACAGCCAAATTACTTAATTAGTCAAAGCGCCAACAAAGTAGTGCTGCGAAACTTTGAAGGAGTTATTACAACTTATCCAGAGCCAGAACACTACGTATCAGGGCGGGCAGATGATTACTTTAATAGTATTTATCCAAAAGCCGACGAGAAGAAATCATCCGGAGGTATTTCAGGTCTTCTGAACGAAGAACGCTTTAACTTAGTTCCTGAAGGACTGCAACGTTTATACAGGAGGAAAGAATACGAGCAAAATCCTGAGCATGCTTCGCTGAAAAATAAGCGTGAAAAGCGCGATGAACTAAAAGAAAAGAAATTCCAGGCTCAAGTGAAGAAAAATAGCGAAGGGGATCCCAAAGATGACTCTTCCTCTTCCTAAAAGAAGGTGTTCATAATGGATTGTGTATGGTGCGAGGAAAAGGGCGCATTTGAGACAACAACTACGGTATATTGGGAGCTTCCTGACGGTTCAAGAAGCATTGAGATTACCGAAACGCCATGTATTCAATGTCCTTCTTGTGGAATGAATTATCAAACCGAAGAGACCATCGAAGAAATTGAGAATCACTTTATGATGATTGATACGAAGAAGCTAGAGAAAAGCCTAACGTTTGTCGAATTTTTGGCTGTCCCAACATGGTTAAAGAAAAATTACTTTAATTTTTAATGGCTAAAGAATTGAAATAAAGTGTTCAAAAAAAGTACCGCTTTCGCAGGCGGTACTTTTTTTTGATTATGCTTGTTTTGGAGTTGCATTTAATGTCTCTGTTAAAACAGGAACGACTTGTTTTTTACGAGAAACAACGCCTTTTAACAAAGCAGTGTTGTTGCTTAGTTCAACGTTGTATGCGCGTTCTACAGCCGCAACTTCGCGTCCTAATGCAAGGGCAACAGAATCATTTTCAAGAATGTCCGTTACAACTAAAAGGAATAAGTCTAATTCACTTTCAACAATAACACCTAAAATAGACGCTTCTAATTCTTCTTGACGAGCCAACACATCATTTGTATCAACCGCATTTACTTGTGCGATTACGACTTTGTGGCCACCCATTTCGAATTCTTTTGCATCAAGAGAAATTAGCTGTGCAACTGTTTTGTCGCTTAAGTCTGCGCCAGCTTTTAGCATTTCAAGACCATACTCATCTGCGTTTACCCCTGCAATTTCGGCAAGCTCGCGCGCAGCAGCAATGTCTTGATCTGTGCAAGTTGGAGATTTGAATAGTAGAGAGTCAGAAATAATTGCTGATAGCATTAACCCAGCCATTTCTTTTGTGATCTCTACGTTATGTTCTTTGTACATTTTGTTTAGGATTGTTGCTGTGCAGCCTACAGGCTCAGCGCGGTAGTACAAAGGATCACTTGTTTCAAAATTTGCGATACGATGATGATCAATTACTTCTAAAATACGAACTTGATCAATGTCTGTTGCGCTTTGCTGAAACTCGTTGTGATCGACTAAGATAACGTTACTTACTTCGTTTGCTACTGTTTCGACAAAACGTGGTGCCTCTACTTTAAAATAGTCGAGTGCGAATTGTGTTTCACCGTTTACCTCACCTAAACGTACCGGTTCTACATCAAAGCCTAGCTTGCTTTTTAAGTCAGCATATACAAGTGCAGAGCAAATTGTATCTGTGTCAGGGTTTTTGTGTCCAAAAATAAATGCTTTTTCCATTTTGACTCTCCTTACATGTGTAATGAAAATTTTATTGTGCTTGCTCTCTCTAACGCGAGAACGTCACATCTAGGGTCTATTCTAACACAACTCTTACGCTTTTTTCCTCTCTCCTATTTAAAAAAGTACAAAACCAATAAAAGATATAAAAATAGGGGGTGAATAGCTGCTCCCTATAACTTTGTTTAAGAAGGTGAGGTGGGAAATATAGGTTAAGTTTCATAAATCCGCGTAAGAAGGAGTGATGAGGGAATACAACAAGTAAGGAGGGAGAGAACATGTTCAGCTTCACCATACTTGTTGCAGGAATCGTGATCTTTTTCTTGATTATTATCCGTGTATTATGGCGTCGTGAGTGGGCAATGTTATCGTTTGTGATCGTGCTATTTCTCCTCTTCATCGTTTTAAATCACGTTTTTCGTCCATTGCTTTTGCTACCGCTTGCTTTTATCTACAGTAAACGGATGACAGAAAAATCCATTAAGCTAAGAGACGAAAAAAATCTCCCCAGTCAAGACTAGGGAGAAGAATTAAAAACTAATTTTCTTTGCATACAGCTTTTTATACGCGCTGTGCAAAGAAGCGGTAATAGGGCGCTCGCGTGGCAAGCTTGTTTCGTTTATGCGAGATATGGGCATCAGTTCAACGGAAGTACTTGTAAAGAATGCTTCATCTGCATCTAGGAAAAAGTCCATGTTCATATCTTTTTCTTGAAAAGAAACATTCACTCGATTAGCACACTCTAACACAGCCGCTCTTGTAATACCGTGCAAAATACGATTAGTTGCTGGTGTTGTATACAGCGTTCCGTGCTTGACAACAAAAACGTTGCTGCTTGATCCTTCGGTAATGAACCCGTCTTTCACTAATATCGCTTCTTCAAACCCTTGTGATACAGCTCGTTGCTTAGCAAGTAAGTTTGGGAGAAGGTTAAGCGATTTTATGTAGCAATTTTTCCACCTCTCATCTTCAAGTGTAAGAACCGCAACACCGTTTCGTTTCTCGCTAGGAATGACTTTCGCTGGACGAATCGTCATTGAGAATTGAGAAGGAACGTGTGGGAATAAGTGATTTCGCGGTGCTATTCCCCTAGTGAACTGCATATAAATTTCTGCTTCTAACAAACCTGTTCGTTGTAATCCATCTTCTACGATCGCTGTGATTTCCTCTTTTGAAAGAGAAGGTGTTAGTAAAATTTCCTTACTGCTTCGTTCGAGTCGCTCTAAATGTTCAGTTAGTAAAAAGGGACGACCATCGTAGACACGGATAAACTCATACACACCGTCTCCAAACTGATGTCCTCGTTCTTCAATAGGAATTACTTTTTCATCGATTGAGATAAATTGACCGTCGTAATAGGCTAATTCCACTGTAATCACTCCTTTTTACTATCTTAATCAGTGATAAAAGTGATGTAAAGCTAAAAAGAAAGTATTTTCTGAATTTTATAGACTTTTTTCGTTAATATAGGTATAATGTCCTTAACTAGAAAAGACGCCTCTGCTATGAGAAGCGTCTTTCTTAACTAATATTATGAGACTCGACGTTTTTTAAATGATAAGCGACTCCAATTACGTGTGACGATGAATTTAAACGTAAGTTTAAAGACAGTTATCACGGCATCAACAATACGACTTCCGAGTACCATCGTAATAAGAATGGACAACAAGGTTAGCATGACGAAATCTCCAGATGTATGAAGATTTTGCGCGTACTTCGTCGTAAAGAACCACTTAATCACAAATCCGTGCAACAGGTACACGTATAAAGAACGTTGCCCAATGCCTGTAAACAAGAATCGTTGCGTTGGAATGAGAGCCATAAATGCGAAAGATACAATGATGGAAATCGTATAGTGAAGTACTCGCATCATAAATTCTCCAGGCTCATTGTAGATGTTTGTTCCGTACAGCATATCCGTATATGACGTGTCGTTTAAGAAGTAATAGCTTCCTGTGAGTGCGACTACTAGCACAACGGCTGAAACGAGACGACTTTTCCACGTTAGCAACTTTCCTAAAAAGTTCTGATGTTGCGACAAGTAATAACCCAATAGGAAGAAAGGGAAAAACACAAGCATACGGCTAAGACTTAAAATTTTGTCCATTCCGTTCGCATCAACAAACCCTACTAATAAACCAAGACCAATTGATACCGGCATGCTGATCCACATGGAGAAGCGAGCAAACAGTGGAAGCATGAGCTTCCAAAAAATTAAACTCAGTAGGAACCACATCGCCCAGCGCGGCACGAGATATTGAAGCGTAAAGCTTTGGTCATCATAGATGAAATTGTAGTAAAACGTATAAACCGTTTGGAAAATGAGGTAAGGTACAACGACCTTAGTGAAAATCTTTTTGTAGTATCCTTTCTTTTTGAAATTTTTGGAAAAATATCCTGCCAGTAAAATGAAAACCGGCATGTGAAAAATAAAGATAAAGTGATAAATCGACAGAACGCCGTCTGAGTCCGTTCGATACGGAGAAATGGTGTGTCCAAAGACGACTAGAAAAATTAATATGAATTTTGCGTTGTCAAAATAAGCTGATCTACTCATAGTATTCATTTTTTACCTCAAAAGATAAAAATATAAACCTCCTCTTCAGAAGTTAATGTCACTTCGCTTAATCTCTATCATGTATCATACCCAACCAATATGTCAGGACTATGTCAGATTAATAAAAATTTGTTATGTGTCGAGCTCCCTTTATTAACTACGTGTTCAGCTCTTTTCGTGATTAAAACATGAATGAATTTTTTTTGCAACCGAGCCTATTACAGAGAAAGTGGACAAGTAATACAGATGTAACACTACAAAGGACCATAGTCTCTCTAAAAGAGAATGAGAATGCTTTTTTATAGTGTATCCCTAAGCCTGTCGACCCATTAGATTATAAATTGATTTCAGTTTGTTATTTTGAAGAAAACAGTTGTATAAGCGTATGTTTTAACGGGGAGCAGTGCAACCATCCAAATTAACGAAGGTATGTGGGGATATAAGGAAACACACCGATTTTGCTGGCGATCGGTGTGTTTTTTAGGGAGAAAATATCCATATGATCGAGCTAATTTAAATGCCGAGAAGGTTAGAACGAGCACTGGGCGTGTACGTTGCTTCTATTCTGTGATAAGGTATAGAAAAATATACAATAAGGTACGAGGAGGATAAGAAGTGAAGTCCTTTTATCACTATTTAATGAAATACCGAGCGAATAAAAAGAACGATGCTCTTGGCGAGTTTGCGCGAGCTGCTTATGACGATCATAGCTTTCCAAAGGCGGAAACAGATTATAATGAGATCAGTTCCTATTTAGAGATGAACGGTCATTATCTACCGAGCATGAGCGTGTTCGATGAGGCGTGGGAGCTATATCAAAGTGAAGAAGCCGTTCCGTACCTTCAAAATTAATGCCCATTTTTACTAGACATTTAAAGAGGTTCTTTCCCTGAAAATAGTGCTATCACTACGTTATAGGGAAAGAACCTCTTTTTGTTTTTTCAGTACCGCTTGGTGGGACATTCTTAATTTCAAGATGTTGGTTTCCCCCTTTTCCTTGAGCTGCATATACTATCGTAATTAAGAAGTCGTTACTGCATAGCAAAGGGGGTGTGATGATGGCTGACACAAATCCAAAATTTCAAATTGGCGACACGGTTGTCATCACCATTTATGGTACCGTTGGAGTCATTACGGATATTAAAATAATGGATGGTTTGTTTGTATATGAAGTCAATGATAGTGAAGGATTGTTTTTAGAAGAAACCATTGAGCTTCTTGACGAATACAATGGCAAAGTACTCATTCAAGAGAAGCTCGAGCTTGAATATCAATTTTTCTTTGGGGATGTTGTGAACGTCGAAAACTATGGTCAAGATTTGTTTAAGGTAATTGGAATTCGCACGGAAATATGGCGATACCAAGAAGATGCTTGGGAAGACGTTATTTACGAGCTTTCGCGTATTAGCGACGGCGAATGGCTCGAAGCAAGTGAAGAGGAACTTCTGCTAATCTCCCCCCATGATCAGTCCGATCAATATTTACAAAGTGTTGACATGCTGTACTTAGGAAAAGAAATCAATAAAACGGAGTTGCTACCAGCGATGAAAAAATCAAACGACTATGAAAAAGAGCACAAACGTATATTGAAAGAACGAAGCGAGATCATCGACGGCCTGCTTGATGTCTATAACGATTATTTTTTGTTGCACCAAATGTTTGAAGACGATGAATATGTAGAGGTAATGGATTTAGTGATGAAGCATTTATCCAAAATCTCAAAAGAGCGCTCATAGCTGTAAGAACTGCCATAAAACATAAAAAATATAAGGAACTGCTAGAACATAGAGCATTGTATTTAGCATGGTTTCAAACCATTCATCGACTGTCTTGCTATGTAGAATTTTCGAAATAGAAGATAATGCGAAGTGGTTTTCTTTTTTATGCTTTAGTACGGTCGTTACTTGTCTCATTAGTAGTTCCTCCTTTAAGAAACGGGTTTAATACATTCATATGAGACGGGCATGCTTTAGTAGAACTAGAAAATGGGACAAGCTAAAACTTTTTAAATTTTATACATACAAGCTCTTTTTTTATCATACATCTAAGTGTAAAGGGGTGATATTGTGAAAGAAATCGAAGTGGTGATTGATACGGAAGAGATAGCGGAGTTCTTTTACAATCAGCTAATGAAAAGAGGGTATGTTCCATCGGCACAAGAGGTTGAAGAGTTAGCTGACATTGCCTTTGATTATTTGCTAGAAAAATGCATTATTGATGAAGAGGTTGAGTAGTGAGGGTATGGTGAAGAGGAGGATCTTTCTAAGGATCCTCCTTTTTAGTGATGACTTAAAAGCGAAAAGGCCGTCATTTTTTTATAATATTCATCCGTAATGTCAATAGGTTCAGAGGGCGGATAAGGTTCTAACAACGAGAGCATATCCGGTGATGTAAACCAATCGCTTAAGTCATAAAAAGAGTGACGAATATTAGGCCACGCGTGATGTAAAAATGGGCTTTGTACTTTGCGGGAGTGAGGGTGTGGAGAAAAGAATTGTTCACTATAATCACTCCGTGAAGCAGTATGTGGATAATTGGCTATAAACTGACACGCTCCTTTTAAAATAGAAGGGTGAAACAACGAATGATAGAGGTGTTTTCCATACTCAATTCGTTTGGTTAAATCCGAAAAAGAGTCAATCGCTTGACCGACAATGCGAATGTGCTGGTCTTTTTGTAAGGGAAGAAGCACATACGTCATCCGTCCCCATTCTTGAAGCGTAAATTGCCACGTGTTTAACACGTGTTTTTTGACAAATGGAAGGTGCATCAACCTCTGTTCGATGTAGTGTTGCTCGTTAACAATGAGAGAAGTAGTCAGAAGAGAGGCGTTTTTAGTTGATAAAAACTCATTCCACATCATATACATGAACGATGATGCGTGAAAGGCAGGTAGTAAATGAAACAACGATTTTTGCTGTCGCTTCGTTTCTTCATACAGGAGAAGCTGCGGATAAGCATCATAAAAAATGAGCGCGTTGGCTCGCTCAAGGAAATGAAAAAAGGCTTCTTTTTTCTTTGTAGAAAGAAGATGTTTAATCAAGCCTCCTTTTAAATCAGTCATGTGATAACCACCGTTTCGAGATACAATGTGTGCAAGGAGAGACCAATGAATTTCAGGGTGACGAATAAAAAAATGTAAATAAGCATTTGTTCGTGTAAGGTTATTTAGATTTAATGAATCTGTTTGAAGTCGTATTTTACGGATCAATGCTGTTTCGTTTTTTGACAGAATCGCTAATTCACTTGGTGGTTTTTCAAGAAGAAGATTTGCCGTCGCGTGTAAATGCTCCATTTCAACTTTTTCTTCTGTGAACAAATTGTGAAACATTGTGTAAAAACCTCCTTTTCGATGGAGAAATGGGTAGTTAGAGAGGAGAGCTAGTGAAACCTTTTCGATTTCTAGTACGTATACACAGTATAACTTTTATGAAATGAGGGAAGTACGTGATTAAACGTATATTGAAATCTCTTTTAGGCCAAAGCAGTCACCGTCGATACAGCAGCAGTGACTATAAAAAAAGACGTCATTACAGCAGCAGCGATTATAAAAAACGTCGAAACAGTCACCACGGTCATTCTAGCTATGGACATCATCACTACAAGAAAAAACATCGAAGTGGCAGCTTTTTCTCGAGTTTTTTTAGTAGCTGATTCTCATGTCTTGGTTTTATCAACTATATGAATACGTAAAAGATCGTCCTCTTAAAGAGGGGGACGTGATTGATCATCAATATAAAATTCAAACATTGTTAGGGATGGGCAGCTATGGCATTACGTACGTTGCAACAGATCTTGTCACAGATGAATCCGTCGTGTTAAAGCAGCTACGTCCAACAAAGCAAAAGCTAGAACGAGGAAAGCGCTCGTTTCAATATGAGTGCGAACTGCTTGGATTTATTCAGCATCCTCAAATTCCGTCCTTGCATCGCAGTGTCCAAGATAAAAAAGGTAGCTTCCTTATTATGGATTATGTAAAAGGACATACGTTTGAGGATCTTATTTTCCGAGACGATCGTCGTTACTCTGAAAGTGAATCATTGACAATTTTATTAAAAGTGATTGATGTGGTGTCAGATCTTCACGATCAAGGAATTGTGCACCGAGATTTACGCATTCCAAATATCATTGATGTCGGTGGTACGATACATATCATTGATTTTGGGCTTGCAAGATGGAAGCATGACACAGATCCGGATATTCATACCTATGACGTAGAAAAGCGATTGATGCGCTCTGTAACCGTTAAAAGTGATATCTATGCGCTAGGCCATTTTTTGCTTTTCCTTTTGTATTCTTCCTACGAGACAGAAGGGACAGAAGAGAAGAGCTGGGAGCAAGAACTACCACTTTCCGTACCTTTAAAGCAGATTATTCGTCGAATGTTACAAATAGAAGGTGAATATGAATCCATTGGAGACCTTCAGGTTGACGTGCTTCACTATTTACCTATCACAAAGTAGAGGGTGAGAGAATGGCAATATTTAATAAAGTGTTAGCTAGAATGGGGATTGGATCTGCAAGAGTAGATACAAAGCTCTATAAAGATCAGCTTATTGCAGGAGAGAAGATTGAAGGAGTGATCGAAGTATACGGTGGAAACGTCGAGCAGGAGATCGACTCCATTTATTTAAACTTATATACATCGTACATTCGAGAAGTGAATGATTCCAAAGTAAAAGAAAATTATTTGTTAAATAGCTTTAAAATTGCTGATCCCTTTGTGATTCAGTCACAGGAAAAGAAAGAAATCCCGTTCTCATTTGATCTGCCTGCCGATACGCCCGTTACGATGGGAAGAACGAGAGTATGGATCGCAACAGGTCTTGATATAAAAAATGCCGTTGATCCGTCTGATGTGGATCATATGGAGGTTCTTCCGCATCCAATCTTACACGCAACGATTAACGCGATGAGTGACATGGGTTTTCGCTTGCGCCAAGTCGAGTGCGAGGAAGCACCGAGACGTCTCCGTGGGCGTCTACCGTTTCTACAAGAATTTGAGTTTGTCCCAACAAGAGGTGCTTTCCATGGAAAGCTAGATGAACTCGAATTAATGTTTTATTTTCGCGCTCCAGGGAAATTTGATGTATTAATGGAGGTAGACCGTCGTTCAAGAGGAATCAGTGGCTTTTTAGCAGAAGCACTGGAACTAGATGAAACGCTCGTCAGGTTCACAGTGACAGATGAAGATATTCCACAGCTAAAATCACTTCTTGAAAGCGTTGTGGCACGCTATAGCTAAAAACGGATAAAGCTCTCTTCTTCCTCACATATTAAGGAGGAGAAGGGAGGCGAACGTATGTCACATAAACATAGTAACCAAACAGAACAAAAGGCTATCCAACATAAGCAAAAAACACAACCGGAGTTTTCAAATGAATTCGTAGTGAATCAGGCACCGAAAAAAGAGCATTACCCTCAGCCGAAAAAATAATGCTTGTGCGAAAACATGTGGGTGTCTTCATCCACATGTTTTTTTATTCGTAGCGGAAAGGAATGAGAGAATGAAACAGAGAGGAAAAGACGGCGTTTATATAATGGCATCACTCGTCCTGTTTATGTGCTTATTGGCCATTTTCAAACTAGAATGGGTACAAGCGCTAGATCAGTCCATTACAGATGCGATGTTTAATAAACGTGGAGATGAATTTACAGCGCTGTTTGTCTTTATGAGTACGTTGGGATCGTGGAAAGTCACCGGGGTAATAGCAATTATCATATGCCTTTATCTTTTAGTGAAGAAGCAACATCATGCGGCAGCTTTGCTAGCAATCATCTATATTACATCACGTGTATTAAATTGGTTCGTGAAGGAACTCGTTCACCGACCGAGACCAACGGTAGAGCACCTAGTGGCAGCATCTAGCTACAGCTTTCCAAGCGGCCATGCAATGAATTCGATGTCCTTTTTTGGCTTTATTTTGGTTTTAATTCTTTACTACCAGAAAAAAGGCATTGGACGAGCTTTATCGTGCGTTTTACTTGGCGTCATCATTTTTCTCATTGGCTTAAGTCGTATTTATGTCGGGGTTCATTTTTTCACGGACGTATTAGCTGGCTTTTCGCTCGGCTTTACCTTAGTAACCGTATTTAAAATATTGCTGAAGAAAAAACTGTCAAAATAGGATTACAAAGAGGAGATTTAGGATATATAAACAGAGAAGCATCTAAGGAGGAATAGAAATGGTCTCGAATAAAGCAAATGTTTTTAGAACGAGCTTTCTGTCCTGTTTACACCAACATATGGAGCAATCTTCTATTTCTAATATACGTAATTTCTATGAAACAATAAAAACACAGCCGTTTCACTTTCAGATTCGTTCATTGTTTGAACAATTGCCCCTTTTTTATAGCGGGGGACTCACGGAGATCATCAGCTGCATTAGTGAAGCTCTAGCGTGTACAGTTGAACGTTATACGGTTGATCTTATTCAATCAGCCGGTTTTCGTATTTTAGGTAAGCCGTCGTTTTTTTGCGGACCGAGTTATTATGAACTAAACGCAGACGGAGACTTTGAACTTTCTGTTGATCTGTCGGTCACGTGTGAAAATCGAACGGTCGTATTTATCTCCATTAAATGCACGCAGTACGACCTGCTAACAGATTCAGGGGTACATCTTATTTGTGACATGATCGAGCGGCGCGTTTTGAACAAGTTGGGCATCAGGCAGCAAATCTCGTAAGAAGCATTCAAAAGCAAACAAGCTTTTGAATGCTTCTTTTTGCGTGAATACAAAAAAATGAAACTTTTTCCACTCTGTGCCGTATTACATAGAGTAAGGAGGAATTTTAGATGACTCAACCACAGTTACTAAAACTACGAAAATTTCAATTCTTATTCATGAATGCCATTATTGCTGTTTTATTTTTGCTTCTTTTTAGCCTCATCCACATCGGGATTGGCATGAGAAACTTCTTCATACTGATGAGTTTACTCATGATTGCACAAACGATGTTGTTACTTTTTGACAAACGTCCCCTTATTTATCGCCTCTCTAAAAATATGGCAAAGCTTTTAGAGTATGAGAAAGAGAAGCTCGGAAACGAATGGCGGAAACAACAAAAAAGCCAGATTATTGCTAGCGTCATGGTTGCTATTATGTTTATGATGAATGCGAATTTAATGGACAATCGCCAGCTCTTTACAGGTTTTGGAGACGTTTGGGAATACATTTTATTCTTTGTTTTTATGTTAGGTATCGTGAACATTCCGCTGTATTACCACGTTAAAAAAGTGGATCGACAGTCGACGGAAGAACTTCAAGGCTATACGAAAAGCATGTATATCTCGAGTCTAGTAACGGCGATTATCTGCTTTTTTACCGTCGCCCTGATTACAGCGATCATAAGTAATTTTCTATAAATAGAGCTTAAAGCGCTACGTGTTGGCGCTTTTTTTGCATATTTTTTTACATTTTAAAAAAATATGCAAAAAAATGATAGAAATATTTTACTATTCAGATAAAAGACGTTACAATAAGAATCGGAATGAGAAATTGCTACATCATTCTTTGTAAGCGTTAACAAAAAAGATAGGTTAAAAGGAGAGGTTGTAGATGCTAAAAGAATCCAAATCGAACAAGCAGCTAGAGTCCTACTTGAAAGAGCCGAAGAAACTATTTGTAAACGGAGAATTTATTTCGTCCACTAGCGACAAAACGTTCCCAACGTACAACCCCGCAACAGGTGAGACGTTGGCTCATGTGTATGATGCGAACGAACATGATGTAGACAAGGCAGTAAAAGCGGCAAGACACGCGTTTGAAAAAGGCGAATGGTCGAAGATGAGCGCATCAGATCGCAGCCGCTTAATTTATAAACTAGCTGATTTAATTGAGGAGCATAAAGAAGAATTAGCTCAATTAGAAACGCTGGATAACGGAAAACCGTTAGCAGAAACACGCAATGTAGACGTACCGCTAACCGCTGAGCACTTCCGATATTTTGCGGGGTGGGCAACGAAAATTACTGGACAAACGATTCCAGTTAGCGGTCCGTACTTTAACTATACAAGACATGAAGCAGTCGGGGTAGTAGCCCAAATTATTCCGTGGAACTTCCCGTTACTGATGGCTGCTTGGAAGCTTGGAGCAGCGTTAGCAACAGGATGTACGGTTGTACTTAAGCCGGCAGAGCAAACGCCGCTTTCAGCTCTATATCTAGCAAAACTAATTCAAGAAGCTGGCTTCCCAAGCGGAGTAGTGAACGTCCTAACTGGATACGGAGAATCGACAGGACAAGCACTCGTCAAACATCCTGATGTTGATAAAATTGCCTTCACGGGTTCAACGGAAGTCGGAAAGCTCATTATGAACCAGGCAAGCCAGACGTTAAAACGAGTAACGTTAGAGCTTGGCGGTAAATCACCGAATATTATCCTTCCTGATGCGGATTTATCTCGTGCGATCCCTGGAGCGCTAAGTGGAATTATGTTCAATCAGGGTCAAGTATGTAGTGCGGGATCTCGCCTTTTTATTCAGAAAAAGCTGTATGATAACGTTGTAGCAGATCTCGTTACGCACGCGCGCAAAATCAAGCAAGGAAACGGTCTAGAAGACGGAGTGGAAATGGGTCCTCTCGTATCTGAGGAGCAGCAAAAACGCGTTATGAGCTACATTGATAGTGGGAAAGAGCAGGGAGCAGAACTGTTAACGGGAGGAAATAGCCCTTACGACAGAGGATACTTCGTTTCACCTACTATTTTTGCCAACGTAAATGATGATATGAAAATTGCACAAGAAGAAATTTTCGGTCCAGTCGTATCGGCACTACCGTTTGAAGACTTAGATGATTTGGTCGATCGTGCTAACAAAACCGCCTATGGATTAGCGGCAGGTGTATGGACAGAAAACGTGAAAAAAGCTCATTACATCGCCTCTAAGCTAAGAGCAGGTACGGTATGGGTGAACTGTTATAACGTATTTGATGCCGCTTCACCGTTTGGTGGATTTAAGCAATCGGGTATCGGCCGTGAGATGGGAAGTTATGCGTTAGATAATTATACGGAAGTAAAAAGCGTATGGGTGAATATGCGCTAACTTCTAGATGAAGATAGGGAGAGTACCGATTCTTTCGGTGCTCTCTCTTTTTATTTAAAATTTTGAATATTTCGACAAAAATACTGAGAATTAGAGAAAGGATTTTGAAAATCTCACCTTGAATAATATACAGTATAAATATGTTTTATTGATTAAGAGCAAAGGAGAGGTTTAGAAGATGGTGAATACATGGTTGAAAGTAAAAAAAATGATTAAGCGTACGTTTGAATACGATGTGACGATTATGCAAACACCGAGAAAGGGCGAAGAAAAAGGATATCGACAAGTATATCGTTTGACTCTTGCGGCTGGTAATCATGATGAAGCCATGCTCCACATCTTTCGCACATTTAATGTGGCAGACACTCTTCCAAGGGATTTCAAGGCCCGTTTCGTTAGTACAGGGGACGTGCTAATGATTGATGAAGGAACAGGAGGAAAGCATTATTACAAGCTATGGGCTGGAGGATGGCAGCCCGTTAATCGCGCACATATTCGTTAGAAAAACCCTTGGATATCCAAGGGTTTTAACTTGTGTACTGGTTATGGTTATGACCAGGGCCATTTTTACGCTTTGCTGCTGTGTATTCATCCCCGTGTGCTTCATGCTCAGCTACAATTGCCTCTGGTGGCGTATGATTATTCTTTTTCGGTGAATTAATCCGATTGCGATGTTTCTTTCCCATTGCAATTCCCCCTTTATACTATTTGGTTAATCTTTAATAGCTTGCCCTTGATAAGCAGGTGTATGTACAAAGAATAGGAAAGTGAAAGCGCCTCCTAACAGTGGCATAGCTCCCTGTTTTAGGTTATAATAAGGCTGTCCTTGAGGCAGATGTCATGAACATAATTAGGAGGAATAAAATGAGCGTACATATTGGGGCAAAAGCGAATGAGATTGCGGAAACGATTTTACTTCCAGGAGATCCATTACGCGCAAAATATATTGCAGAAACGTTTTTAGAAGATGTTACATGCTATAACGAAGTTCGTGGAATGTTAGGTTTTACAGGTACATACAAAGGGAAGCGTGTATCAGTTCAGGGAACGGGTATGGGTGTTCCGTCCATTTCAATCTATGTCAATGAGTTAATGCGTGAATATAACGTACAAAACTTGATTCGTGTCGGAACGTGCGGCGCTATTCAAAAAGACGTAAAGGTGCGCGACGTAATTTTAGCGATGACGTCTTCAACAGATTCTCAAATGAACCGCGTGGCATTTGGACCGATCGACTATGCACCAACAGCAGACTTTACGTTATTGAAAAGTGCATATGATGCAGGTACTGAAAAAGGTCTTAACTTAAAAGTAGGGAGCGTTTTCACTGCGGACCAATTCTACAATGATTACGGCGATCTAGAAAAGTTAGCTAATCACGGTGTGTTAGCGGTAGAAATGGAAACAACGGCCCTTTACACGTTAGCGTCTAAGTACGGTCGTCGTGCATTATCTGTGCTAACGGTAAGCGATCATATTCTAACAGGCGAAGAAACGACTTCTGAAGAGCGTCAAACGACGTTCAATGAAATGATTGAAGTGGCATTAGAAGCAGCATTAAATATGAAATAAAAAAGAAACTGCTGAGAGATTTCTCAGTAGTTTTTTACTTGTGCATGCATTTAGGCGAGGTTTTTAAAACTGTTGCAAAGGGTAACTCTTTCACAAAAAGACTTATTTGTAGTAGAATACCGATTAGGTCATTTTTTGACCTTGTAACGGAGCTCGCGTATAATGGCTTTTTAGTAAAACTGTGTATGTTCTTTAATACATAGGCGTGATTTTGTATTAATCAGGAGGTGTAATCCGTACGTTTGTTACGGAGCCAAATTGGAAGTTTTTAAATTAATTATGATTGCAGTATTAATCGCCATCTCAGGTTTTTTTGTGGCGTCTGAGTTTGCAATTGTAAAGGTACGATCATCAAGATTAGACCAGCTCATCGGTGAGGGAAGTAAGCGGGCTATAGCCGCTAAACGAATGGTAGACAATTTAGATGAATATCTGTCGGCTTGTCAGCTAGGTATTACGCTTACGTCTCTTGGACTAGGGTGGCTTGGTGAACCAACGGTAGATGAAATAGTTCATCCCCTTTTAACAAAACTAGGTTTACCTGCTTCTGTTTCAGGCATTATTTCGTTTATTATTGCTTTTGCAGTGATTACGTTTATTCACGTTGTGGTAGGGGAATTAGCACCGAAATCATTTGCCATTCAAAAGGCAGAAAAAATCAGTCTGCTAACGGCACAGCCGTTAATTTTATTTTATAAGGTCACATATCCATTTATTTGGTTGTTGAACACGTCTGCGCGTGGCGTAACAAAAACATTTGGTTTAGAAGCGGCTAGTGAACATGATCTAGCGCATACAGAAGAAGAGCTTCGACTCATTCTGTCGGAAAGCTTTAAAAGTGGGGAAATTAATCAGTCAGAATTTAAATACGTGAATAACATTTTTGAATTCGACGAGCGCCTTGCAAAAGAAATTATGGTGCCCAGAAAAGAGATTATTGCCCTCGATCAAGAAAAAACGATCCGTGAAAACATTGAAGTGATTCGCGAGGAGAAGTTTACTCGCTATCCCGTTATTGAAGGGGATAAAGACCACGTAATCGGATTAGTGAATATGAAAGAAATTTATACAGACCTGGTAATGAACGGGGTCAAAAAAGATCATTCCATTCATGATTATGTTCGTCCAGTGATTCAAGTCATTGAAACGATTGCGATTCATGACTTATTGATTAAAATGCAAAAGGAACGTACTCATATGGCTGTGTTAGTCGATGAGTACGGTGGAACGGCAGGTCTTGTAACGGTAGAGGATATCCTAGAAGAAATCGTCGGTGACATTCGAGATGAATTCGATACGGATGAACAAGCTGAAATTCAAAAGATTAATGAAAACAAAACGCTGTTAGATGGAAAGGTTCTGATCTCAGAGGTTAATGATCTGTTTGACCTTGAAATCGATGATACCGAAATGGACACGATTGGCGGCTGGATTCTCTCAGAAGAGTTTGAAATTCAAGAGGGAGATAGTTTGACCGCAGGAAGCTATCGTTTCAAAATTAAAGAGCTAGATGGTCATCATATAAAGTGGATCGAAGCAACGCATGATCCAGCTTTAGAAGAAAAAAACAGTGAGAATGTCGAAGTGTAAAAATGTGAGCCTAATCTGGCTCACATTTTTTTTATGGAAATCAATTGCATATTTTTGGTTATTAGACTATTATCTAATTAGATAATAGTCTAATGAAGGAGAATAACATGCAGTTAAACCGATTAGTCGCTTTTCACAAAACAATGGGAGACACGACACGTATTCGTATTTTAATGTTGCTGACAAATGGACCTCTTCACGGTCAGGCGATTGCAGGGAAACTAGGATTGACGGCTCCGACAATTACACATCACATGAACAAATTAAAGGAAATCGGAGCCATTTATCAGAGGCGAGAAGGAAATACCATTTACTTTTATTTGGATAAAAAGTCATTGGAATTCAGTTCAAACGCGCTTCTAAAAATGATTATGGAAGGGGAAGAGGGGAAATTGACCAAATCAAAACAAGGGGAATACGAGCTGATTGTGCAAAACTTCTTACAAGGAGACGGACGTCTAAAAACAATTCCCGCACAGCGTAAGAAAAAACAAATTATTTTACGGTACATGATGAGAAGCTTTGAAAAAGGACGAAAATATGAGGAAAAAGAAATTAATGAACACATTAAACGATTTCATGATGACTATGCGACTATTCGACGCGAGTTTATTATGAGCAACATGATGTACCGTGAAAATGGTATATACGAAGTGAATCCTGAAGAGCTGTGGACGTCTATCGAGTAAGTAAAAACAGATTGGATTAACAAATGTGAAAAAGGGGTACACCACTATTAACATAACGTTTTATGGAGGTAATAGGTGATGAAAGCATTTGTCGTACAATATACAGATCGTGAAACGAGAGAACGCGTATTTGATGGTCCTGTCTTTGGAACAGAAGAAGAAGCGATGGAGGCACAGCGCAAGCTCGAAGAAAAAGGGCATTTTGACGTAATTGTTGAAAGCGAAAATGACATTCAGCTGGATCGAGAATAACGCCACAAAAAAACCACGCATTTGCGTGGTTTTTTTGTGGTAATCATTACTCTTATTCTGAACCGAACATATAACGCTTGTAGTGAAACGAAACGCCGAATATGAGTCCCATTGCAAACATATTTCCCATTAGTGAGCTTCCCCCATATGAAACAAATGGAAGAGGAATTCCCGTAATTGGAAGAACTTGAATGGTCATCCCAATATTCTGGAATACGTGGAACGAAACAAGAGCAATAACGCCCGTACATAAGTATGAATTGAATTCGTTACGCGTTTCGAGTCCAAGTTTAATTAAGTAATAGACAAGCACAAAGAACAGACTGATAACGACACTTCCACCGATAAACCCAAACTCTTCGCCAATTACAGCGAAGATGAAGTCTGTATGCCCTTCAGGGAGGTATACCATGCCTTTTGTAAACCCTCTGCCGTTAACCATACCAGAACCGATTGCATTAAGGGATTTAATTAAGTGATAGCCATCTGATCCGCTATAGTTGTAAGGGTCTACCCACGAATAAATTCGCCCTAATTGATATGTTTTTAATCCCAACACATTTTTAACAAAGGAAGGAAAATAAACAACGAGAGATAGAATTCCTACGCCTAAAGCAGCGATGGATGAAAAAATCGGCACAATAATTTTCCACGAAATTCCCGAAACGAATACCATTCCTGTGAAGATGGCAATCATTACAAGCCCGGTTCCTAAATCCGGCTGCTGCATGACGAGCAACCACGGAACTAACAGCGTTAATCCAAGCTTAAATAGTAACAAAATATCTTCTCGGAACGAGCGAATTCGGTATTTTTCATTGTGTTTCACAATGACGTTACTAAGCGCAATAATTAAAAACACTTTCATAAATTCTGACGGTTGCAGGGAACCAATTCCAGGAAGTTGGAACCAGCTTTTTGCACCGTTCACTTCGTGTGCAATTGAATCTGGTGCTACGATTAGAAACGTCAAAATCAAAAGTCCAAGCCCATACATATACCAGGACAGCTTTTGAAGCTGATCGGAATCTAAAAGCATTACTCCTCCAGCAATTGCTGCTCCTACGATATACCAAACAATTTGTTTCACGACAAAGTTTTCATCATATTGTCCTAAATGTTGAGCGCTATATATTGCCGTACAGCTTACACAAAAGAACAAAAAGAGGATGAATGCTAAGTTCCAATCAAATCTACTAATGTTGTTATTATTACCCATTTTCTCACCTAACAGCCTTCAGTTTTAAAACAAATACAGCTACTTATTATACAGGAATCCCTCTCGAACATAAATAGTCTGTACTTAACAATTTTATATATAATATTGGCATTTTACCAATGATAACTATGAATATTCGTTAAAAAGGACTAAATCTAGTAAATGTTGCATATAAATTAACTAGTAAGAAAGAGTAGGAGAGGAGAACCCATGTTGAAACAAGAGCTGATTATCGTACTTATTTTACTGTCCTTTGCTTGTCTAATCAACTATTATCTTGCAAAGTTTTCTACGTACACGACAAGAAAACATGGAAGAATGATTGCAGCCCTAATAGGATTCACGCATGGATTGTTCGCAAGTGTTTGCCTTTCCTATTTATGGGACCAGCCATATCAATATGCTGCTTCAATTGGAATTATTGTTGGTGTAGGAACGGGATGGTATACGGGCATCTATTCAACCTCTACAGCCATTGTAAACGGCGTTATAGCTGGTGTAGTTGGCGGGGGAATAGGAGCATATATAATGGGAAACATTCATCCTTTTTTTGCGCCGCTTCTTTATATGAGTGCATCAATTTTTCTATTTGTCATTTTTTTTCTTCTTTTAGCCTATGTGCTCTATAAAATTCCGGTGGATCAATCTGTTTTCGTCAAACGGATCATTCAGCATCCCTTTTTAGTAGGACCTCTTCTAGTTATCGTATTTTATGGCTATCAGTGGATAGAAAATCGCTGGAATAACAACAAGTAAGTGCCATATATTTCGTGGTTATTCAAACGAATTTTCAAGAAGACGATGAAAGTATTTGACGTCTATCAAAATATATGAAATAATAAGTTTCGAAATCGAGATAACTCAATTGAGGATATATGTTAACTAACTATTATCTCGAACCAAGACTATTTTACAACAAGAACTAGGAGATGAATATAATGGCAAACGTATTATATGTAAAAGCAAATCCAAAAGCAGACGAAGCATCTTTTTCAGCACGTCTTGCAAACCAATTTTTAGATGCTTATTCAACAGAGCATCCAGCAGATAAAGTAGAAATGCTTGATCTTTACTCTACTAATCTTCCATTAATCGATGCTGACGTATTAGGCGCATGGGGCAAACTTGCTGAAGGTGCTGAATTATCAGCTGAAGAAGCGGCTAAAGTAAGTCGTTTAGGTGAGCTTGTGGATCAATTTGTAGCAGCTGATAAAGTTGTTTTTTCTGCTCCAATGTGGAACTTTGGTTTCCCACCGTTATTAAAAGCATACATTGATGCTGTAGCGGTATCAGGGAAAACATTCCAATATACAGAGCAAGGACCTGTTGGTTTAGTAGGAGACAAAAAAGTAGTTCTTCTTGAAGCACGCGGAGGCATCTATTCTGAAGGCCCTGCTGCTGAATTAGAGCATACACAAAGCTTCTTTAAAACGGTAATGGGATTCTTCGGTATTACAGACGTAACGGTTATTGCAACGGAAGGTATGGCTGCTGCTCCTGAACAAGCGGAAGCGATCTTTGAAAAAGCTGTTACAGAAGCAAAAGCAGTTGCAAGCAAATTTTAATTTCTCAACTATCCATTGACAAAGGCGGCCTTTTAGAAGGTCGTCTTTTTTTTATGTGCGCGTGGAAAAAAATCCTTAATTGAAAAAAGGCTGACTTTTTAAAAGAGAAAAACGATTGAAAAAATAGCTCTATTTCATCTATTAAAGATAAGCAAAAAGGTGTAAAATGCTATTGAAAAGTCTGTTCGTTTCAAAATGCATATTTAAAAGCAGCATTGCTATGAATAGCACTTACACAGGTTAATTATTTTATTGAAGAAAAGGTGAGAACATGATGCTTCGATATGGACCTGACCATAAAACCGAAATGTTCTTTTCGTTGTTACGATGGATTTTCCTTACTATAGCAGCTATTATTTTTTATATTCCCTCGTTCCGTCACATGCTGTCACTCGAATTGAGAGCGTTCTCATATTTATTTTGGATGGGTCTTATTTATATGAGCATTACGCAAGTGTGTTTGCGGTGGTATAAGCAAAAGGGACGAATTTTTACCACGATTACATATGGGGGCGTATTGTTTGATTTTGTAGCAGCGATCTGGCTTATGATTCTAACAGGTGGGGTTACGAGCTTTTTCTTCCCCGTTGCTTACTTAATTGTGATGCATGCAACCATTTATTGGGGGAAAAGAGGTAGTTTTATAAGCGTTACAGGCATTATCTGTGGATACGTATTTATTTATTTTTACCTTGAACAATATCAATATGACGATAAAACATTTTTCTTATGTTTAAATCTCAGTTTTTTGGTTTTACTCGGCTTGTTGGGAAGTATGCTAGTGGCAAGAGAAAGACAGCATCATAGCGAGAAAATGTGGTTTCAAGAAGCAGCTCTTCATGATTATTTAAGCGGGTTGCCCAATCACCGTGCATTTCAGGAGGAGCTTCAAGACTCTATTTATGCTAAAAAGCCATTTCTGCTCGTTATGTGTGACTTAGACCATTTCAAAGCAATTAATGATCAATATGGGCATGTTGTAGGTGATGAGGTTATTAAACGCGCGGCTGCTGTGTTAAAAGATTGTGGGCACCTAGCAAAAGGTCAAGCCTTTCGCTACGGGGGAGAAGAGTTTTCGCTTTTACTACCTCTCAAATGCAAAGATAGATTAAGAGAGCTTTTAAAAGAAGCGGGAAGCAGCTTGCAAAATATAACGATACTGGATCATACCTTCACTGTCACCATGAGCTTCGGCGTTGCAATCGGAACGGTGAATCAAACGGCTCAGGAAATTGTGAAGGAAGCGGACGATTTATTATATGAAGCAAAGGAAGCTGGGCGAAATTGCATGGTCATTCAAAATCCAAAAAACTATGAAGTGGTTGGTTTTTAAACCATTACGAGCGTTCGCGGGGGCTTTTCGTTGCGAGGCGACATGAATCGTGGTTAAATTTAACATGTAAATATTTTATGAACTTTCAAAAACATCAGGTCAATCTAGGAGGAATAGAGATGTTCAAAAAACTATTTGGAAAAGAAAAAAAGAAAGAAGACACGTTGATTGCGCCGCTAACGGGCAAAATTGTTTCATTAGAAGAGGTTCCAGATCCAGTTTTTGCACAAAAAATGATGGGGGACGGATTTGCGATTGAACCAGCAGAAGGAGATGTTGTTTCTCCTGTAGACGGTGAAGTTGTTCAATTGTTTCACACGAAGCATGCCATTGGTCTTAAAACAGAGGCAGGAACAGAAATTTTAATCCATATTGGTCTTGAAACAGTCGCAATGGAAGGTGAAGGGTTTCAAGCCTACATTAAGCAGGGCGATCATGTAAAAGTGGGAGATCCACTTGTATCTTTTGATTTGGACTTAGTGAAACAAAAGGCCAAAAGCACCATTACACCAGTAGTCATTACGAATAGTGAGGTTGTAACTTCTTTTGACGTCATTGCTAGTGGGAACGTAGCAAAAGGAAAAACGGAAAGCGCAACTGTAGTACTAAAGTAAACATTTAGACGCGAAGAGTGTGGATATATTACTATTCACGCTCTTTTTTTATTTTTACTTGGAACACTCACAAATTTTATTGGGGTACGTAGGAGTGAACTTTGCATTGTAAATATTCGTTTGGTACAATTCGAACAGGAATTAATGATGTCAATAGCGAATGTTTTTACATAAGTAAGGCGAAATAATGAAAACGTTATGAAAAAATTTCATTATTCTATCGAAAATGTGAAGTGATATGGTACAATGATAGACGATATTGTCAGTGAAAGCGAGTTGTGACATGGAATTGACACATGATTTAATTTTATATATCCCATATATTACGATGATCTTGATCTTTGTAATGGGTTATTACCTCTACGATGGTTCTCGTCGTTCTTTTGTCCACTCTCAGTGTGTACAAGTTCGGCAAGAAGCCTTGGCACATAACTGTACAACACTTATTTTGCAACGTTTATCGCGAATTTCATATATTTTTATCAAGAAACCCGTGAAAGAGCGAAGCAAGTCTAACGGTGATGAGGAAGATCCTTTCCTTCTCTTATACATCTAAATTTAACTGAACTATTTTACCTGGAGGAAAGAGAATGAAGAAAAAGTTATTTTTATTAGTAGGTATGCTGTTGCTAGTCCTGACGGGCTGTAACATGAAAGAACCAATTACACCAGACAGCACAGGTGTATGGAACGAATACTTCGTTTATCCAATGTCTGTCGCGTTACAAAAAGTAGCAGAATTTGCGGGTGGAAACTTCGGTCTTTCCATTATTATCGTTACAATTATTATTCGTCTCGTTCTTTTACCGCTGATCATTAGACAGCAACGAAGCACAATGGCGATGCAAGCGTTACGTCCAGAAATGGAAAAACTTCGTGAGAAATATCCATCTAAAGACATGGAATCACAACAAAAGCTACAAAAAGAAATGATGGAGCTTTATAAAACATATAAAATCAATCCAGTGGCTGGTTGTTTACCAATTTTCATTCAAATGCCAATTATCATGGCGTTCTATTATGCGATTGGTCGTACAAAGGTTATTGCAACGCATGACTTCTTATGGTTCAGTCTTGGTCACCCAGACCCTTATTATATCTTACCGGTCGTTGCAGCTATTACGACGTTCTTACAAATCCGTGTCAGCATGACGGATGAAATGCCGCCACAAATGAAGATTACGATGTATATTATGCCACTCTTCGTTTTAATTGCCGGACTTTCTTTACCATCCGCTCTAGCTCTTTACTGGGTAGTAGGTAACTGCTTCGGTATGGCACAAGGTTTATACTTGAAAAAACGTATGACGCTTTTAAAAGCAAAAGATGCAAACAAAACATCTTAATGAAAAAAGCATTGGGGAACTTTCTCCAATGCTTTTTTCATAACCAGTACGTGATCAGTTGGATAAGCATATGCTGAGAGGATGGAGAGATCATGAATTTTTATGACGGTGCGTTAAGCGTAATGAAAAAGGATAAGAGCGATGAGCAATGGATAGAACAAGTGCTTGAGGAGTACTGGGGTGGGACGACAATGGTCACGAGGGGTGTCTCCCACCATTTACTCCAATATCCTGCTTGGATAGCTAAAAAAGGAGATCAGCCCTCTGGTGTCCTCATTTACCGAATGGAACAGAATGAATGTGAGATTTTATTGCTTCAATCGTTTGATAAGTATAAAGGAGTTGGAACGCAGCTGTTAAGCACGTTCTTGCAAAGCGTTCAGCACGAGGCCGAGCGGATATGGCTCATCACATCCAATGATAATCTGGATGCCCTCCGCTTTTATCAAAAGCGTCATTTTTCATTAACACATGTTAATGTAGGTGCCATTACACGAGCAAGAGAAACAAAGTCTTCCATCCCGCTTACGGGGTATTATGGAATTCCAATTAAAGATGAACTTCAATTAACGTATGATAAACAATAAAACGAACGCCCTTTATCTCAACGGATGAAGGGCGTTTTTCGTTTCAACGGGATAAAATGAACGCTTCTTTTTCACACTAATGAAAAAGAGAAGGGAGCGCGCATATGATACTGAAAAAGTTAAGCGATGAAGATATAGAGTGTTATTGGGAGCTGCGTCTTCGCGCTTTAGATGAAGAAGAAATAAGTTTTGTACAAAGCTACTATGAAGCGAAGAAGCTGGATTTAACAACTGTAAGAGCGGAATTCCCAAAAGACGATGATCACTTTATTATAGGTGCATGTAATGATCACGGGGTTCTTCAAGGGTTTGTAGGATTTAATCGAGAGACTGGAGAGAAAACACGGCACAAAGGGTCCATATGGGGCGTGTACGTTGCACCTGAAGCGCGAGGAAACGGACTAGCGGAGCAGTTAATGAGAGTGATTTTAAGTGAGGCGAAGAGCATTCGAGTCGAGCAAGTACAGCTCGTTGTAGCAGCTTCAAATGAAAAAGCGAAGTCTTTGTATGAGCGTCTCGGTTTTTCAGTTTTTGGCTATGAAAAAAATGCCTTAAAAGTTCACGGTAAATATGTGGATGAAGAGCATATGGTGTTGTTTTTTACGTGAAACCTGCATTATGATTGTGAAAAATAGGGTATGGATAAGAAAAATGTTCCAAAACAAGCATTGACAATGACAAGAGATTGTTGAGACAATAAAAAGATGCGTGATAAGCGTGCTATAGTAGAAAAAAACTGAATAAGAGAGACGGTTTTTGTGATTTTTAGGACGGAGAGGAACTGAGGTAGTAAGTTATGATTTTCTCAGATAATACAAGTGCAATGGATCATAAAGAAGCGTACGAGATGATTCCATTACCTATTATTTTTATTGACTTGTCTGGGCGTATTTTGCATAAAAATCAATATGCAAAAGAAGCTTTACAAACAAGTACATATACGTCTTACGAGACATTATATGACTATATTCATCCCAAGGATCGAGAAGCGTTTCAGCAAATACTCGAACTGCCCCACCGAAAAAAACCGCAGCAAATTTTGATACGATCGGTGCATTTAGAAAGTAAATTGAAGTGGATTGACACGAAGGTCCAGCCTATTCACGTACCCGGTGAGGAGGCTTGTTTCCTTGTTACACTACACGACATCACATCGCGTAAAAATCGCGAATCACTTTTACATATTAAGCAACGCACCGCCAGAAAGATTGTAAATGGAAAGTTATTTAAAACCATTTTAAGCGAACTTTCAATGGAAATAGAGGAGCTATTAGATTGTGGGGTTCACTGCTCCGTTCTCTTATATGACGAGATTCGTCAGAATCTTGTTATGCAGGCTGCTCCAACTCTTCCGGCTTCCTTTATTCAAGCCATCAATGGTCTACAAATTGGTTCTTCTGTAGGGTCTTGCGGTGCCTCTATTGCTCGAAACGACATCGTCATTTGTTCAAATATCCAAGAAGATCATGAACTATGGAGAGGCCCTCAGCGGAAAATAGCGCTTGATCACCACATTCATGCATCATGGTCTGCTCCTATTAAAATTGATCATCAGCCCGTTGGGACATTTTCCATGTACTACGAGCATCCATATGAGCCCGATGAGTTTGAATTAGAGGTCATTGATACGTGTAGCTATTTGGTTAGTCTAGCTGTTGAGCGGGATAAATCAAAGCTATTTTTAGACGAACTCGTCGAGAAGCGCTTCAAAACGTTAATTAACTCCATGACTGATCTTGTTATTGTAGAAGATCAGGAAGGAAACTGGTTAGATGTCAATCATTCGCTTGAGACACTTTTGCGAATGGAGCAACAGTTTTATAAAGGAAAAACAAATGAAGATCTCTCCGCTTTATATCCGAAATATAAGGATCTTCTAGAAAGTTTAACGAGACAAAATGAACGTGCCCGTGTAACAGGAGAACCGATTCAAGCTGAGCATATTATTGAAGTGAACGGAGAACAGTATATATTTGATATCATTAGTTCCGCTTTGTTTTCAGAAAACGGTGACCAGCAAGGAACAGTCATTATTGGACGAGACATTACGTCCCGTAAAGAGATGGAAATGAAGTTAGCGGAGAGTGAGCAGCGCTATAAATCACTCGTGAATTATCACCCAGAAGGCATCTATATGCTAGATCTTAACGGTCATATTTTAGAAATTAACCCCGCTACTGAAAAACTGAGTGGGCTTACAAAAAAAGAGATCGTCAAGCATCACTTTTATGATTTCATACAGCCAGAGAATTATCGTAATACGACGCGTCATTTTCAGAAAGCATTAAGCGGTGAGACGAGTTCATATGAAACCTTTGTTATTTCTAAAAGCGGTGAAAAGCTCATTTTAATTATTACGAACGTGCCTATTGTGGTAGATGGCGCGATCAAAGGCGTATTTGGAATTGCAAAAGACGTGACGAAAAAGCGTCATATGGAAGTCGAGCTCATAGAAACAAAAGAAATTTTAGAATCATTTTTTGAAAATACGTCCGATACGATTGCATTAGCGAAAAAGGACGGAACCATCCTTCGAGTAAACGAAGCGTTTCAGCATGTCTACGGCTGGACGAAGGATGAAATTGTAGGACAAAATATTGCGCTTCTTCAAGGAGACAAGAATTACGAGCTCGTCACATTCATGAATGAATTAGAAACGGGTGCCGTCATTAACGGATATGAAACGACGAGATATCGAAAAGACGGCTCCTCATTTGATGCAAGTATTACGATGAGCCCTATTCGCGACGAAAGTGGGAAAGCAGTCGGATTCTCTGCCACAACGCGAGACATCACGGCACGCAAAAAAACAGAGGATGTGCTGCGAAAATCAAAGCAACTCGCGCTCATTGGTCAGCTAGCAGCGGGGGTAGCTCATGAAATTCGAAATCCTCTTACATCGTTAAAAGGCTTTTTACAGCTGTTAAACGAACAAGGCGAACCGTTCCCGTTTTATCACATTATGTTAGAAGAACTGAGCCGAATTGAGTTTATTACGAATGAGTTTTTAGCGTTAGCAAGACCACAGGCCATCATTTTTGAGAAAAAAGATGCGATTAAAATTATTAAAAGCATCGTGGCGGTGGCGGAAATTGAAGGCGTGCTCACCAACGTTCACATACATACAGATTTCCAAATACAGTCTGCACCGATTTATGCAGATGAAAACCAGCTGAAGCAGGTTTTTCTCAATATTATTAAAAACTCCATTGAATCAATGGAGAGTGGGGGAACGGTGACGATTCAGCTAGCACAACATCAAAATAGAGTGCATATTATCTTTATTGATGAAGGGGTGGGCATTTCCCCTGAGAGAATTAAACATTTAGGCGAGCCTTTTTATAGCACAAAAGAAAAGGGAACAGGGTTAGGTTTAATGATTAGCCAGAAGATTCTAAAAGAACATCACGGAGATATGACGATCAAAAGCAAGCTTCACATCGGAACAAAGGTAGAGATCACGCTTCCTCTGCATTCGTAGGGAAAGAAGCGTACTCATAAGAAGGTTTTTAATAAAATAGGTTACACTAAGTGAGAGAAGGCTTTTTCTTCTCAACAGCTGTTGGTGAATCCTTTGAATAGGGTGATAAATGAATGGAAACAGAACGAGTAGCAAGGAAAGGGTTAACTTTTCAGAAGATAGCAAGTATATTTGCTGTGGCTGTGATCGTTTTGGCCCTTGTTGCATCCGTTGTTTTTTTCGTCTGGTCACACTTTACGTATGAACCATCGTCAAAGCTATATTCACATGTTACTGAAAAGAATATTGTGCAGCGGGACGATTATGTGGCCTTTTTGCCTCAGGGAGATGCGAAGGCGGGTATTATTTTTTATCCTGGGGCAAAAGTAGAAGCGATGTCATACGGATACTATGCGCAGGAACTTGCAAAAAAAGGATATCTTGTGACCATTGCTAAATTTCCGCTTCATATTTCTTTTCTCGGGACGAATATAGCCAGTGATATACAGGCTGATTATTCAGATGTAGGTACGTGGTTTATTGGAGGACATTCGCTAGGTGGAGTTTCAGCAGCAAAATATACCTATAATCATCAAAAGGACCTATCAGGGCTCTTTTTGTTTGCGTCCTATCCAATGAACAAAAATGATTTTTCGCGCGTTGATCTACCGGTACTATCCGTTTTTGCAGAAAAAGACGGTGTGATCAATCGATCAAAATGGAAGCATGGAAAGTCGTTACTTCCAGCAGATACGGAGTATCAAACGATAAAAGGTGGAAATCATGGGCAGTTCGGGTGGTACGGAGAGCAAAAGGGTGATCGCAAGGCGACCATCTCAACGAAACAGCAGCAGGACGAATTAGTTCGCCTAACAGATTCCTGGATGAAGACAGTAGGGAGCAAGTAAAAGGGAGGAATGTCATATTCCTCCCTTTTGCCGTCTTTTATTTTTAGTCATTACAGACAACATTTTCGATCATATTGTGAACGCGTATCGTAATCAAGAATCCAGTCCTGATAATTTTTATATAAGGGGTCCAATGACTGCTCATTATTGGAGACGATGTCTAGTTTTCGATCATCATAGAGATGATAGATCGTTTTCTTTTCCAAGTTAATAAAATAGCAATCCCCTTCAATGAACGGACGGATTTGTAAGTCTCGATTTGCGATCGCTTTTAGCAAGGATTCATGTTTCATATCCGCTAATTGGCACGTAACAAGAAGACGAAGAGACTTTCGCTCCTGATCCTGCTGTTTATCAATCATTATTTCAGTTGAATGTCCAATGGATTTCTTGCGTAAAAAACGTTTCAACGTATGGAGAGCTTTTTTCATATTGTGGGGCTTTTCTGCACGGTTTAAGTGGATAATAAGCATCACATGATCACGACTAGAATGAAGAGCCTCAAATAGAGCAATGGCACGTTTGTACACCCTTGACATATATTCTTGATCCCAAGCTTGATCGGTGTCCCCAAGTTGAAAACGAATGCCATTTGGAGCATGATAAAATAATGGTTTTTCAATATGGATATCCGGAAATGTTTCTTCTAAAAATGATGAACAGTTCATTGTTTTCATTTCAAACATCCCTTTATTTTGTAATTGAGCGAGTAATTATCTTATTACTATCCTACCAAATTATTCGATTACATAACGTCGCTTTTTTTTGAAGTTTTCACTACAATCTTTGCAAAGGTGTAACAATCATTGATGAAATGTAAGAAATGCATCAAAAACACCTATAACTAGATATAGGAGCAAAATACTACAATGAAATCCCCCTTTGGGTCATTCAATCTCTTTCAAAGAAGTGGTATAATATTGAATTATCAAAAAAGAATGACTCTAGGGGGAAGCTTCATGGATATTCGCTTGTTGCAGCCAGATGATGCATCAGCATTTGTTTCATTACTGAAAAAAGTGGATGAAACAGGTTTTATGCTATATGAAGGTGGAGAAAGAGAAACAACGGAGACGAAGCAAAGAGAAAGTATTGAGCGCATTGTCAAAGATGAGCTTTCCACAGCTTTTGTAGCCGAGGAAAATGGGGAGCTAATTGGATACATATTCGGAATGGGGAATCAGTTAAAAAGAAAGCGTCACTGTGCCTACATCGTAATTGGGGTAGTAGACGATCATCAGGGGAAAAAGATTGGCACGAAACTTTTTGAGACGATTATTCATTGGGCAGAAGCCAAAGACTTAAAACGCTTGGAATTAACGGTGATGAAACACAATGAGCGTGCACTAAGACTCTATCAAAATATGGGGTTTGAAATTGAAGGAGAGAAGGTTGCCTCTCTTTTAATTAACGGAGAATTTGTGGACGAGTATTGCATGTACAAGCTTTTATAAAATAGCACAGAAAGAAAACCTTCATTTTTAGTAAAATAGAAGGTTTTTTTTATTTTAGTTCGAACATAACTAGAGAAGGAAACTTTTACTAGGAGGCGCGTATGAAAAAGCAAATTACGCTCGTTGTAGGATTAGTGCTGATTGTGTTTTTTATCTTTTTCGGTCGTCAATTATTTCAAGAGGGTAACCCGCTTCCATATTTAATTGGAATGGTAAAAATAGAAGCTGGAGACCATTCGGTTGTTCAAGTGAAAAATAAGCCTATTTCGTATCTGATGAAGGGAAAAGACTATTTTACCTTTATTGAAGAAATGAAAAAGAAGGGGTGGACGTTCAATCAACAAATGGGTTCGGCCTTTCTATTTGAGAAAAAAGAGCAAGGCATTGCTTTTTTGAGTAAGACGTATTCGGGTAAATACGTAATCATGGAGCAGAAAAAAAAGAAATAACAAGCATTCCATTATTTACATATTAAATTTTGAAACTATTGAAACCCCTTGCAAATAAAGGGGTTTTTAGTCATGGGTCAAAAGAGACCGTTAAAATGGGATAATTTTCACATTGAGAGTTTAAAAGAATTTATGGATTATATAAGTGGGGGTCGTAAAAACAGGAGGTCATGACACATGAAAAAACTAGGAGTTATCTTAGCAGGTGCCACTCTTGCAACAACGACAATGTTTGCGGGCGGACAAGCTGATGCAGCAACACAAACACAACCGACAGTAAAGAAGTATGTGTATACATACAATGCGACAAACATGGATGATTTAGAGAAATGGCTAAATCAATTTTATGGAACATATTCTGTCCCGCAAAAAATAACGCCACAACCAACGCAACCGGTTAAACAAACACAAACACAGCCGGTCAAGCAAACGCAGCCTACTGCACAAGCAACAAACGTAAGTGAATTCGAAAAGCAAGTTGCTACTCTAGTAAACCAAGAGCGCAAAAAGGCAGGACTTTCACCGCTACAACTAGATACAAAATTAAGTGACGTAGCGCGTACAAAATCAAAGGACATGATGACAAAGGGTTACTTTGATCATCAATCTCCAACATACGGTTCACCATTTGATATGATGAAGCAGTTTGGGATTACGTACCGTGCAGCAGGCGAAAACATCGCTAAAGGTCAACAAACGCCTGAAGAGGTAATGAATAGCTGGATGAACAGCTCAGGTCACCGTGCTAACATTTTAAGTGCAAACTTCACTGCTATTGGAGTAGGTTTTGTTAAGGGTAGTAATGGTACAACGTACTGGACACAGATGTTTATCGGCAAATAAAGCAAAAAAAGAATCCGTTTGGATTCTTTTTTTATTCCCAGGGCTTTTGAATGCCAATTTTTTTCGCTAAGCTTTGGCTGCGTTTTTTACGCGCTTTTCGTTCAATTGCACGCTCTTCCCCAGAAGCATGAAGCATAAATTCTTCTTCCGTCTCTGGGACGACACGTGGCACTCGTACAGGCTTGCCATCGTCATCTAATGCGACAAACGTTAAAAAAGCAGTTGCGGCAAGCTCTCGTTTCCCTGTGCGCAACTCCTCTGAAATAACTTTCACAAACACTTCCATTGAAGACGTTCCTGCCCACGTTACGTAAGATTCTAGGCACACGGAATGCTGTTGCCCGATTGGGCGCAGAAAATCCACTGAGTCTGTAGAAGCCGTCACGGTTTCAAAGCGTCCGTGGCGTGCGGCAGAAATTGAAGCCACATCATCAATATAACTCATCAATTTTCCGCCAAATAATGTATCATGATTGTTTGTATCCATTGGAAACACACGGCTTGTTTTTACGACAAGCGATTCGCGACAAAAACGTGCCTGCTGTTCACTCATTCTGTTCACTCCTTAAGCAAGAGGTTCATGCTGTTATTCGTCGTTAGTATGTAAAACCTCTATCAATCCATTTCAACTAGAGTTTATCACAAATTTGTCACAAATTATCTCTTTATGCTCATAAATAGTATATGTAATTTTGTTAAAAAATTCCCTTTGTATAAGGGTTTTCTGATAACTTAAAAAAGAAAACCCTTACATTTTTAGACGGAATGAAACCACAAATTGGCGGGATGGAAGATGAAATGACGAAAGTAGATGACGTCACTTTGGAAAAAATGATATGATAGGACACATAGCTGAAGGAGAGAAAAGAAAATTCAGTTATTTAACGGTTTGCCAAATCATTAGATTGTTTTCAATAGGAGCGAGAGATTGAATGAAAAATAAAGTGATATTTGATTTGCTATTTTACATTGCGTTGCCTTATCTAATTTGGAATCAAGGCCGACACTTTTTAGGTGACTATTATGCCATCCTACTATCGACTGCTCCAGCCTTTATCTACACGATCTACACATTCGTGAAGGAAAAGCAGTTTAACGTAACGGGGCTATTTTTAGTCATTACTCTTTTAATTCGTACGATCGTTGACATTATCTCAGGAAAAGCCGATACGATGCTCGTAAACCAAGCCTACTTTATGTTTGGACTAGGAGTCGTATTGTTTATTACCATGCTAATCAAAAAGCCGCTTGGCCTATACTTTTTCGTGGATACTGCTTATCTCATGGGGTACAAAAGAGAAGAAAGCCTACCACTATTTAAAGAAAAACCGTTGTTCTCAATGTTTCAATGGCTCACACTCCTTTTTGCACTGCGTTATATTCTGCTAGGCATTGTTAAACTATACCTGCTGCAAAAATTTGGAGTGGAAGGCTACGGAAATATGATTGTCATTCGACAAGTCATCACGTGGGTATTCAGCATCTTTATTGCCATCTACACATTCTTTATTATTAAAAAAGTGCAAGAAAAAATGGGCTCAACAGACGACATGGACATCAAATCATCTTAATAACACTAAAAAAGCACGGCACCACGTTCATGGCGTCGTGCTTTTTTAAACCCATTACTCCCTTCACAAGTAGAAAAGAAAATGCTTCGTGAATTATTTTTTAAAAGGAATTTCAAACTAAAACTCGAACTAACTAAATAAACACCGTTAACTAATAAAAACCCATTATTCATACTACGTAAAGGTTTACCTATCCAACCAAAGTCAACCCACCAGGGAGGTTGACCAAGAATATCGTTCTCAAAGCCCGCACCAGTAAGGTTTCATGAAAAACGGCTACACTCGAAAGGGACCAAGCCATTACCCAATTGAGCAGTCTCTACCAAAAGGATGTCCCACAAAAAAAGAATGCTTCACAAAACAAAAAGCCCCCCTCCCAAATAAGGCCCACCCAGACCTCCCCGAACCAACCCAACAAGACCTACATATGCGGATGGCGTCAGCCCGTAAGGGAAGGCGACAGACGCTTATGCTTCCCACATCCCCTCTAACAGACCTTCCGTTAGGGGGGATGTGGGAAGTGAATCCAAAATAATCACATAATTTCACACAATGTTTTGATGATTCGACCTCAAATAGAGGTTAAGATTAGAAAAAATAAGGGAACAGAAACTTAGGAGTGATGATAGATGAGTATGAAAGCAAAATGGATTGCTGGAGGTATCGCCTTCACATTAGCTTTTCCACATATCACAATTATGGCAGCTTCTCAACAAAAACAAATAGACCAAGATCAGGCACCTTTATCAAACGGCGGTTCATCAGAAGACGATGATCCTCGTTATGGAACTGACTTAAAATCATTAGAAGATAAATTCAAAAAGCTTCAGCAAACAGATAGCGGTCAAAAACCTGAGTGGAAGGACGACCTTGAAAAGCTAACAGGGGATACAAAGACAACTCAACAAATCGATGCATCACGTGAAGAGCTTACGGAAATCAATGGAAAACGAACAGGAGCGATGAACGTGGAGAGAATTCAGCGAGTTACATGGAAAAAAGAACGCCGTGAACAGCTAAAACAATTAGACACAGCGATTGAAAAACGAGATTCTGGTGCAATTACTCATATCCTTGATGAAATGCTCGGAGACTTTTATAATCAAGAGAAGCGGTCTTAAATGACAAACCGCTCGTATGTCCAAATGCAACGAAAAGCATTTGGACAAAGTTCTCATAAAATGAATAAAACGGTTAAAGATAAGAACGTACATACAATGATAGAACATGGATAGTAGAGGGGGCGGTTACGTAACGTCCCCTCTATACGTGGGGGATTTAAAATGACATACACGGTGTATTTAGTGGAAGATGAACAAAATTTAAATCAGGTCTTAAAAACCTATCTAGAAAACGAAGGATGGAACGTGTCTGCCTTTTTAGATGGTTTAAGTGCCAAGGCTCAAATAGGTAATCGTCCACATCTTTGGATTTTAGATATTATGCTTCCCGATATTGATGGCTATGAGCTTATTAAAGAAATTAAACAGGCAGATGAAAATATTCCGGTTATTTTTATTTCGGCGCGCGACGAAGACTTGGATCGCATCATTGGCTTAGAGATGGGGAGCGATGACTACTTAGCCAAGCCGTTTTTACCGAAAGAGCTTGTGGTACGAGCTAAAAAACTCCTAGAGCGAGTGTACGGGAAGTCAGGTGGAATGACGATTCAATTTGGAACGTACTTGATTAACGAACAAAGAAGAACCATTCAGGCAGGAAATGAAGAGGTCGTGCTTTCTTCAAAAGAGTTTGATTTGCTTTGCTTATTTGCTAAAAATACGGGAAGAGCCTATTCGAGAGAGCAGATTTTACAGCAAATATGGGGAGATGATTACTTTGGGTCCGATCGTGTCGTTGACGATACGATTCGTCGGATTCGAAAAAAGCTTCCAGATTTACTCGTAGAAACGATTTATGGATTCGGATATAGGTCTGTTGAGCAATGAAAAACAGGCCATTATTTGCTCAAATCTTACTTGTTTTTTCGTTGCTTATTGTTATTATCGGCATTACACTGATTTTTCTAATCAAGGGAACGCTTCATACGTTTTTCAAAAACGAAATTTATTCAAATATTGAAGCGTCTCAGCAATTGTTTACGTACGGTGATCGATCACTGCAGTCAACGCGCAGTCAAAAGCAAATTCAAAATTTGCGCTCCGTTCAGCATCTTTTTATTAATGAAAAAGGACAGCTTTATCAAAAAAGCGAGCTTCCCAACTGGGCAGTGAAGCGTTTCTATAAAGAGGCTCTTCTTCAAGAGGTGAATGAAAAACGTTACACCCTCACCGTAAAAGGGGACGTGATGTTTTACATTATTCGTAAGGTGAAGATTGGCGAAGAAAACTATTATCATGTGTCATATATGTGGGATTCGTACCGCCAAGAACTCGTTAAAACGTTATTGAGTCGTCTAATGGTACTCATTATTCTTGTATTGCTTTGCGGAATTGGGATTGTACTGCTATTTTCAAAATGGCTTGCAAAGCCCATTGTTGAAATGAAAAAACATGTACAGCGCATTGCTAAGCGACAGTGGGACGAACCGATTATGATGGACCGAAAAGATGAGATTGGCGTCCTTGCAGCATCCATTGATTCAATGCGAATACAGCTAAAGGCACAGGATGAGGCGCAGCAATCTATGCTACAGCATATTTCTCATGATCTTAAAACGCCCATCATGGTCATTCAAAGTTACACTGAAGCTCTGAGGGACGGCATCTACCCAAATGGTACATTTGAGACGTCACTAGATACCATTCAAAAAGAAGCGGATCGTCTACAACTAAAAATAAAAGATCTTCTCTACTTAACGAAGCTTGATTATATGGCACAGCAAAATCTTCGTGCTGATTCTGTCGATTTTAGACAGTTGATTGAAGAAGTGAAAATGAGACTTCACACGCGCAAGTCGGAAGTTAATGTGACAATTAACGTAGAGGAAGTTCCTTTTTATAGTGACGAGGAGCAGTGGAAAGTCGTATTTGAGAATTTGTTTGATAATGCCCTAAAATATGCAAAAGAGCAAATTGATATTTCCATTAAATCCGTAGACGGAGACATTCTTATTTGTTTTGCAAACGATGGTCCACCAATTGAAGAAGCGCTGCTTGCTCATTTATTTGAGCCGTTCCAAAAAGGAAAAAAAGGTCAATACGGTCTAGGACTAGCAATCGTAAAGCGGATTGCCTCATTATATCGTGCGAATGTCTATGCACGAAATACAGCAGATGGCGTGGCTTTTTATATTCGGATTCCGGGGAAGTACACGGGAAATCAGGCGTTGAAAAAGGGATGAACCAATGGTTCATCCCTTTTTTTGTTAATGAGCAAAGCGCTGCATACGTTTTATTTGATTGAGCTGTCTTAAATATGTTTTTGACGAAAGCATTTCTTCCATGCGAATAAAAAAGTGCTCAGCATGTTGTAGGAGAACAGAGAAAAACTCTTTTTTGGAAAATGTCCATTTCCGCTGATTTAAGCAAAATTCAATCTGCTGACTAGAAAGCTGCTGAATGGTCATAGATGATTGATCAGGAACGAACCCTTCGACGATTTTTTTCTCATCTAGTATTTCAAGAGCGTTCAAAAAGAAGGACCACAGCTGTTCGAGCCCATCACATTGTTCAAAACCAATTAATACTTCATCACCATATCGAAGCACAATCGCTCCTTTCAAGTCGGTCAATACTAATGAATCCAACATAAAGTGAACACGTTTGTCGTCTAGATGAATAAAATAGCGGTATGGATTTTGACTAACGGCAGAAACATCATCAATGGTCGCATCCGGTCTGCATAAATACATATCTACCGTCAGCATATTTCGTTCCCACTTTTCTCATCACTAAATTTCCAGTTTCTCATTCAAATGCCTCCTCGCTCCGTATTGCTTCTAGTATATAAAGGAGCACATCGTGCGAATAGGCGCAATGGTACTAGTTATGATTACAGATATTTTACAAATTATTCTGAAAAATAAAAACTAGTTATTCGCAATAAATCGAATTTTTCGACAAAAAATGTGTGATTTTGATGAAGTTGGTGTAACAGTAGATAGGTCTATCGAAGTAGCTTTTACTCTTCTTTTGCTGTCACAGAAATATGTTCGTGTAAATCAATGGAAACGGTGAGTTCTTGAAAACGTGATATACCGTATTCGTCAGGCTCGCATTGAATAGATGCCTCACAGTTGGCCGCATGAAGCTGAAAGTCTAATAAGGTCCCCTCTGGTGCATAAAGCATAAACGTTTCAATTTTTTGAAAAGAAATGGGTGGCGTTGTAAACGAGCCACGTTCAGACTGAACTTTGATTACAACATATCCTTTGATTAAAACGGGGATTTTATGGATTAAAGAGGGGATATCCGTATATAGTCGACTATAAATAGGAATTCGTGGACCTATTTCTAGAAAAGTAATACCGCTCGCGGTTCTTAAGTCTACTAGTTCTCCTTGCTTATTAGTTAAATAACATTCTACATCGTAAATATGACCGAGATGGTAAGGGTCAATAAAAAGCGGATGAAGACCTAGTTCAACATTGCCTAATCGATCACTGCGAGAAATTTCAACAGTAATGGTTTCGTAATCTGAGGCTGTAACGGTTATAGTAGGTGTGACGTCAGATAGAGGAGATTCGATAATAAAATAGCCTTGTTCATTTGTATAGGCGATAAAAGAAGTAAGTACACGATCGGATACGAATAATTCTACTTTTGCATTAGAGATAGGTTGATTTGTAAAAATGTCTTTAACCAGTCCATGTAAGTCTATGGATTTCTCATTTGTCATCACTATCTCACCTCGTATTTCTGCTTTAGTTTATGTTGTATGTGATAAGAGGGTGTATGAAACAGCTATAGATAGAGAAACGGCCTATTATGGACAAGTTTTTTGGGCGTTTGTGGATATTTTCCCTTTCATTTGTCCTTGAACAAACCTGTACGCGTGCTAAACTAAATACATTCTTTTTCTATTCATTTACGAGGGAGATGGGAAGATGATGACACTCAGCAGACTGCTCGTTGTAGCACTATTTTCAAGCGCTGCGCTTTCAGTGGTATGTTATCAATCCGTTGAGATTATACACGCTATTATGGATATGTTTTTTACTCACAAAGATTTATAAAGGACTTTTATGGCCTCATAACAAAAGGGAGCGAATGGTATCATTCGTTCCCTTTTTGCGTGTTCACATAGTCATCTACCCATTTTTCAAATTGAAGCCAGTCGCTCACATGCGGAACATCCACATCCTGGTTATATGGATAGCTCATAGCCACTGCTTGACGGCCTGTTGCATGAAAAGCTTCTAAGTTATGAGGCGCATCATCAAATAAGACATCACCGTACACTTTATCTTTTCGATGAGTAAAAATGATATTCTTTGCACCGATAAACGGCAAATGCTCATTTACCCACTGCTCCTTTTCGGTAAACGCGAACGTGCGACTACTCGTTACGATCAGAATCTCCATTTTCTTATTCAGGCGTTCAAGCACCTCAATTGCATGGGGAAGTGGTTCTAAATGACGAAAAAGGCCAGGTTCGTCTAGATAATCATAAATTTTTATCCCGCATTCTTGCTTTACATACTTTTCCGATTGCCAGCAGGCGAGTCGCTCAACTGATAAATCGTCATCAAAGTCTTCGTTGTATCTTTTATGCCATGGAGTCATCAAATCACAAATGACAGAATCCATATCAATGAGTAATGTTGTCATGCTTTTGCACCTCTCATCCTTTTTCTATCGTTATATATACCACGATAGGAGACGTGTAAGCAAAGATTAGTTACGGTGAATGCGATTCTTTAAGGTACTTAAAAATAGCTGCGGGTCATCTACTCTTAAAAATACGGTGGAAACCTCTTTTTTCATTCCGTATAGATAATGTGCACGTACTGGCTCTTTTAGCCCAATTTCCATGTGAGGCGGTTCGTCAATAAAATCAGCAATACGTCCGTCAAATGCTGTCTTGAGGCGCTGCTTATCAGGAAGCTCCTTATTTGCATACAGCGCTATGCCTTCAATAAGATCATAAGGAATCGTCATATGTGAAGTAAGACCGTACGTCAAAATGAGCTCATCTTTGTTTAACAAAATCGGATTATGGCGAATCGCCTGAATATGACCAATGAAAAAGAAAACGGTATACACATTAAGCGCCAATAAAATATAAGAAAGCGTCGAACTAAATTGGTGAAGAAAGTAGTGAATGCCAATCGTCTCAATTAATACTGCGTGAATGAGCATAATGTAAATAGCAATGCCACTCGTTTTTTGGTGATACGTATAAGCATCGTCCCTTTTTATGGGGCGTTTTTTCCATGAGAGGAAGGCATGATAAAACATGTTGATTTCGGTTGTGAATACGTCAATTAATTTATTAGGAGGCAGGGAGTCTTTTAGAGCCTTTTTTAGCGCATATGAGAATAATGGTACTCGAGCATAGTACACACGATAGGCGCTTACAATTGTTGGAATTGTACGGAGTATTTTATAAGCGATATAAAATTCAACGACGATAAACAACACTTCGGCTCCTATCACAATGTAGCCTAATGAGGTGATGGTATGTACATAATCGTTCGGAATAATAACAAAACGAGCAACAAAATAACCAGCTGCCATAACCGGAAAAATATATGTTAAGGAATAGCGTTTATGGATAAAATAAAAATAGGTGAGAAGTGGGATGACAAGCATAAAGTCAAACAATGATCCCCAAATCATTTCAGGTGGATGAGATGAAACAATATCTAGGCGATAGATCAGCCAATTTGATGAAACGATAAGAAGAAGTAGGAAAAAAAAGCTTATTCTTTTATGGAGTGCCAGTTTAAAAACCTCCCTTTTTATTCCATCTTAACATATGAGCATACGTATGAACGGCTGTTCACGAAATTGCCAAACAATAATGTAGAAGAAAAAAATTCCCTTCCTTGTGCGATTTTTATGAAAAAAAATTCATTTTTCTGTGGAGTGAGTATAGAGTTATCGAACATTTCATGATAAAATATGTCTTTGTGAGCAGACCATAATTACAGGTAATTGTTTCTTTTAATGAATAATAGAATGATAGCGAAATGTACACTTGAAAAAATTGTTTGTTAAAGAATGCACAAAAGCAATTGAAGTTCGTTATGAACTAAAATTATAATGTAAAATATATTTGTTATAATCGTATAATGAGGTGACTTATTAATGAAGCGTATTGCAGTTTTAACAAGTGGTGGAGATGCACCAGGAATGAACGCAGCTGTTCGTGCAGTTGTTCGTAAAGGAATTCATAGTGGTCTTGAAGTGTTTGGTGTATACCAAGGCTACCAAGGACTAATTGCAGGAAACATTAAAAAATTAGATGTTGGTTCTGTGGGAGATATCGTTCAACGTGGCGGAACAATGCTATATTCTGCACGTTGTCCTGAATTCAAAACAGAAGAAGGACGTCAAAAAGGGATTGAAAACCTTAAAAAGCACGGTATTGAAGGATTAGTAGTTGTTGGTGGAGACGGTTCTTACATGGGTGCCGTAAAATTAACAGAAGCTGGGTTCCCTTGTATCGGTATTCCAGGGACAATTGATAATGATATCCCAGGAACTGACTTCACATTAGGATTTGATACAGCGTTAAATACCGTTATCGATGCAATCGATAAAATCCGTGATACGGCTACTTCTCATGAGCGTACGTTCATTATTGAAGTAATGGGTCGCGATGCGGGTGATATTGCGCTATGGTCAGGTCTTGCTGGTGGAGCGGAAACAATCCTAATTCCAGAATCAAAAGAAGACTTCCAAGACGTATTAGATCGCTTAAAGAGCGGTTTAGCACGTGGTAAAAAACACAGTATCCTTGTAGTAGCAGAAGGAGTAGCGACAGGTGACGAAGTGGCTCATGCTTTGCAGGAAGAAGGAATTGATAACCGCGTAACAGTGCTTGGTCACATCCAACGTGGTGGTTCACCAACAGCGATGGATCGCGTCCTAGGAAGCCGTTTCGGTGGTCATGCTGTGGATCTTCTACTAGCTGGTCACGGTGGTCGTGCAGTCGGAATTCGCAAAAACGAAATCGTTGACTACGATATCATGGAAATTTTAAAAGAAAAGCATGAAATTGATATGAACATGTATCAACTATCAAAAGAGCTTTCTATTTAATATTGTAAGGAAAAAGGGCCTGACAGTAATGCTGTTAGGCTTTTTTCTTTAAATGAGTAAATGTTCGTATTTTTGTGAAAAAGGATCACGTGTTATACTAGTAAAAATCGTATTTGAAGTTTTGTGAAGGAGATACGTACATTGGAAGAACAAGTGAAAACGCTTCAGTCATGGATTGACCGGGCACAGTCTATTTGCTTTTTTACGGGCGCCGGAGTAAGCACGGAGTCAGGTATTCCTGATTTTCGCTCTCAAAATGGTTTATATAAGAAAAATCTAAGCTTTGTTGATGTGGTTTCTAGACCTTATTTTGAACGTGATCCGAACCAGTTTTGGCCATTGTTCAAAGAGATCTTTCGAATTAAGCTTTTACATGAGTACAAGCCTAACAAAGGACACGAGTTTATCGCAGAGCTTGAAAGTCGTGGTAAACAGGTGAGGGTCATTACGCAAAATATTGATGGTCTTCATCAAGAGGCAGGGAACAAGTACGTGTATGAAATTCATGGCACGATAAAGTATGCCCACTGCCCAAAATGTAAAACAAGATATGACGCAGCGCACATGAACGCCAATGCTGTCCCGAAATGTCAAATAATTTCGAAAAATAAACAGCCATGTGATACGATTCTAAAACCGAATGTCGTATTGTTTGGGGATTCTATTCATCAATTTGAAGAAGCTATTCAGTCAGCGTTAAGCAGTGATTTGTTTATCGTATTAGGTTCGTCACTGGAGGTAACCCCAATCAATCAGATTCCTCTTTTGGTGCAAAGAAAGGGAACCATTCCAATGGTGATCATTAATTTAAGCGCTACTTATTATGACGATATGTTTGATCTGGTTATTCGCGAACCGATCGGAGCAACACTTTCTTCCCTATAAGTAAACTTTTCAGAACAATCACGTATAACGTGATTGTTTGCTACATACCCTGTAAAAAACAAGAAAGGAAGTTGTGTCGTGTATGTTTTGACTCGACTTGTTCTTTTTTTCATTGGGATTTTGTTAAAAGTTATCGGTGCGATCTTGTTCATTCTTGAACTTAGTTTGCTTCATGCGAATGAACATTATCGTATGCTGTTAACGACACCGCTGGTTTTGTTTTTATCGGGATTTTTATTAACAATGGCAAGCTTCTACATGCCTTTTGCTCTAAGCTTGCGGAAGAGGAAAAATACCCCTAATTATCTTAAAAATAAGTGAAACGTTTGACTGTACAGTTTAATAGTTTATAATAAAACTATTAAAGGTTGATTGAATGGGGTGATACGATGGGGCAGTGTATAAAATTGGCGAACTAGCAGTTGCTGCGAACGTCTCAAAGCGAACGATTGATTACTATACGAATTTAGGCTTGTTGCATGCTCAGCGCTCTGCTTCCAATTATCGCTATTATTCGGAAGAGTCGTTAGAAGATTTAAAGTTTATTGAAAATTGTAAGCAGCTTCATATCCCATTAGACGAAATTAAGCAAAAGCTTTTGTTACGGAAAACGACACACATCGAAAAGGATGAGCTTCAAAAGCAAACAGAGCAGATTGCCAAGCGTGTGGAACAGTTGAATAAAGAGCTTTGTGGTATCCTGCCTATTTTCAATCAGCTAGATGAAGCGGAGAAACGTACCATTTCAACCCATTTATCAGATGAAGGAAAACGACTTATACAGTCTCTTCAGGGGCTGATTGTGTAATGCAAATAGACAGTGTCCACAGCAGTTTATTTATATAAATAATTTTTCTATACTTAGGAGGTGACTCCTTACTCGCATTTTGCGAGATAAGGAACGTTTTTGGACATATTTAACTTGGTTTTAGTAGCCATCTTGATTGCTTTAACAGCCTTTTTCGTTGCAACTGAGTTTGCAATTGTAAAAGTGCGCAGTTCTCGTATTGATCAGTTGATAGCAGAAGGTAGCAGGAATGCACGCGCAGCAAAGCGCATCATTTCTAATCTTGATGAATACTTATCCGCATGTCAGTTAGGAATTACGATTACAGCACTCGCATTAGGTTGGATAGCAGAACCGGCAGTGAAGAGGTTACTTGATCCATTATTTGACAGCCTGCCGCTAAGTGAATCAGTATCGGATGTAATCGCATTTATTATTGCGTTTAGTATCGTGACATTTATTCACGTTGTGGTAGGGGAGTTGGCACCGAAAACTTTTGCCATTCAAAAGGCTGAAGCACTTACTTTATTAACAGCTAGACCGATTATTTTGTTTTATAAAGTAATGTATCCATTTATTTGGATTCTAAATGGATCAGCGCGTGTCATCACAGGCATGTTCGGGTTAAAACCAGTAGCAGAACATGAATTAGCTCACTCTGAAGAAGAGCTTCGCATTATTCTTTCAGAAAGCTATAAAAGCGGTGAAATTAATCAATCTGAGTTTAAATATGTGAACAAGATTTTCGAATTTGATGATCGTGTTGCAAAAGAAATTATGGTACCAAGGACGGAAATTGTGTCCTTCGACCAGGAAGATGCACTTGATTACATTTTGGAAGTCGTAAAAGAAGAAAAGTTTACCCGTTATCCAGTTGTAGACGGTGACAAGGACCACATCATAGGTGTGGTAAACATGAAAGAAATTTTTACAGACTATGTGTTTGATAAAGAAAAAACAAACATTAATCTTCGTGAATACGTTCGTCCTGTGATTCAAGTAATTGAGTCCATTCCGATTCATGATTTGCTGCTGAAAATGCAGAAGGAGCGCATTCATATGGCGATCCTAATTGATGAGTATGGTGGAACAGCAGGGCTTGTAACGGTAGAGGACATTCTAGAAGAAATCGTTGGTGAAATTCGTGATGAGTTTGATGCGGATGAGCGCCCATCAATTCAGAAGGTAACAGACGATCATTATATTATCGACGGAAAAGTACTTGTTGGAGAAGTAAATGATCTACTTGGGACAGAAATTGATGACAAAGACGTCGATACAATTGGTGGATGGGTCTTAACCGAGAAATACGATATTGAGCAAGGGCAGATTATTCCGTTTGGTTACTATGAGTTCATGGTAAGAGAGATGGAAGGACACCACATTCAATATCTTGAAGTAACGCGTAGTGAGCCACTACTAAATGAAGATGAAGAGATGAAAGAAGCAGAAGATGTTTATTTAGCTCCTCCACAAAAGGAAGCATTAATGTAAGCAAAAAGCATTCGGGTTTATCGCCCGAATGCTTTTTTGTTAGTTTTTAGCTTTCTCTAAAATATTCTCTTCACGAATGGCTTCGTGTGATTCATCCTGTTGGATTACGAGAGAACGAGTTGGAAAGGCAAGACTGACGCCTTCTTCCTCAAGTACTTCTAAAATTTTAAAGTTGACCTGCTCCTTTACTTTTAAATATTCAGCAAAGGCAGTCGTGTTTGTGAAGAAATATAGATACACATCGAAACTAGATTCGTTAAAGCGATCAAAGTTCACTAAAATCGTTTCGTTATGTATGTCTCGGTCATCGATTAGCATTTGCTTAATACGATAGACGACGCTCTCAAGGTGAGCTCGTTTCGTTGAGTAGGATACACCGATATGAAACGCTACCTGACGTTTCCCCATCTTAGACCAGTTAATAACCGGTTCGTTGGAAAGCGTAGCGTTTGGAACCGTTACAACAGCTTGGGCGAACGTGCGAATTTTCGTACTTCTAAACGTAATGTCCTCAACCGTACCCTCGACGCTAGGCGTTTTGATCCAATCACCTATTGTGAAAGGCTTCTCGGTAATGATCACGATTCCCCCAAACAAGTTGCTAATCGTATCTTTCGCTGCTAGTGCAAATGCAAGACCTCCAAGGCCGAGCCCTGCCACAAACCCGTTTACATTAAAGCCCCATTCTTCAGCAATAACAGATACTGCTAATACAACGATTATAATTCGAACGGCTTTTTCAATGAAAGGAATAACAATGCGATCAACCTGAAAGTCAAAGTTTTTCGAAAACGTGGCAAAAAACAATGATGTTGATCCTGCTAAGCTATATCCTCCCCACGCCGCTAGCGCGATAAAAAGCGAACGAATGATGCGGTGTTCTGTTTCCACTGTCAGCAAATCAAACGGCAGATAAGGGAATGCAAGCTGCAATCCAATAATGACAAATATCCAGCGCATTGGCTTTTCAAATGATTCTAAAATAGTCGTAATCAGATGATTTTTGTTTTTTACAAAACGAATAATAAACTTGAATAAATAAGTCGTAAACAATTTACGAAGTATGAGAAACACGACAAAAATTCCAATGGCTATTCCAAAATTCAGCCATTCATCCATTGATAAATACTTATCCAAGCAAAGTCCCTCCTAATTATCATACAGCCTATATTAAAATAGCATAAACACTGCGTTTCTTCTAGAAAAAAGTGAGCCGATAGAATAAGAAGTTACTAATGTGTGTACCCTCTCTAAAAGATAATTATCGTAAAATAAGAAATTTATGACAAAAATCTATTAATATTCGCTTTTTGTAGAGAACAGCTAACATACTAATTCGGTTACGGGAGCGCTTTTTTGTCGCCCCTACTTTTACAGGGATTAAGCCCATGTAATGAATGACAACGAGTAATAGTGCTTCACAAGTGCACAGGGCAACTGCTCTGAACTGGTGAAAGTTTGATAAACGAGTGGAAATGGTCGATAGATTAGGAAAAGTGATTGATAGACGAGTGAAAATGATCGATAGGGTCAAACAAGTGAAGAGGCAGAGTGAATGAGCTTATAAAAAGTCGATAACTGGAGTAAAGTGACCGATAAAAAGGCGAAAACGAGCGATAGACCAGTAAAAATGACCGATAGACGAGTGAAAACGATCGATAGGGTCAAACAAGTGAAGAGGCAGAGTGAATGAGCTTATAAAAAGCCGATAACTGGAGTAAAGTGACCGATAGAAAGGCGAAAACGATCGATAGACCAGTAAAAGTGAACGATAGAAAGGTGAAAGTGACCGATAAACTAGTAAAAACGACCGATACCCGAGCAAAGTGAACAAAAAAAGAAGAGGACAGCGCCTCTTCTTTGTGGATAGGTGTATAGAGTTAGACCAGAAATTAGGCTTGTACAGCTACGTGGCGCTGTTCAAACACTTTTTTCGCCACGCGTAGTGCGTTTAGGATACGTGGGAACCCTGTGTATGGGATTAGCTGTGTGAACGTTTCAACAATTTCTTTTGGTGTTAAGCCAGCTGTTAATGCTGTATTGATGTGTAGCTCAAGCTGTGGCTCCGTTCCTTGTGTTGCAAGTGATGAGATAACGGCTAGAGCACGCTGCTTGTTGTCGAGACCTTCACGTGTATAAATTTCACCGTATGCAAATTCAATAATGAATTTTGCCACGTCCGGTGCTAGATCTTTTAAGTCATCCACAATTTTTAAATGAGTGGATACGTCTTTGTTGTCCTCAGTTGTAAATTCCATTAATTTGTCTAAGCCTTCTTGATAACGATTATCTTCCATGATGTATGCCTCCTGTATGTGTTTTACACATTTCATGCTACTCCTCATTTTGTCATGTGTAAAATACATAAAAATTATCAATTCGATTCCAAATGGTTATAGCGAATTGGGTTAACTTCTTCAAGATAGCGAATCATTTCACGTGTGGCATAGGAAAGGTAGTGTTCTTTTTTATAAATAATGCCGCCTTTCCATGGAATAACAGGGTTATGCAAAGACACAACGGACACTTTGCTCGAAGGGAACCTTGTACAAATCGATTTAGGTAAAATAGAGATGCCGATTTTAGCTCCTACCATTTCACCAATAAAATCCCACTGCGAGCTCTCGAAAGCAATGTGCGGATCAAATCCTTGTTCGCGACATGCCTCGATAGTTATATCATGAACGGAAAAATGTTTATTAAACGTAATAAATGCTTCCTCTTTCAAATCCTTTAACGAAACGGCTTCTTCATCAGCTAGGTGATGGGACTGAGACACAAGAAGCGCCATTTCTTCTTCAATAAAAGGAATCATATGGAGGGAAGGCTCATGGACCGGTAATACGGCTACCCCTAAATCTAACTGGCCGTCTAGTACTTGTTTTTCCACGATATGTGTACCTTGCTCGTACAAATCAATTGTAATGTCTGGATAGCGTTCCCGAAAACCAGCGATAATTTCAGCGAAAAAGACGGTTCCAACGACTGGAGGAATTCCAATGCGTATTTTTCCTTTTTTCATATGCACAATATTATAAAGAGACGAAGAAATTTCTGCTCGAAGACCAATCATCTTTTCCGCTTTTTGTAACAAAATTTCTCCCGCATCTGTCAGCGCCATTTCCTTTGCGTTTCGGTCAAGTAAGATGACGTCGAGTTCCTCTTCAAGGTTTTTGATCATTTTACTAAGGCCAGGTTGTGAGACGTGCATGGCTTGTGCAGCCTTGGTAAAGCTTTTATGATGTGCAACAGCCATGAAATATTCTAGATGTTTAATGTCCAATGTAAGTACCCCCATAACGAATGGTTATAGAACCAATAAATATTATCTATTTTATTTATACACAATCGAAGCGTAAAATAAAAGTGTGGTTAATTTAGATGGAGGTAATGATAATGAATCAACTATTAAATCAAAAAGTAGCGCTCGTAACAGGAGCAGCGAGCGGTATCGGTCTAGAAGTAGCTCGTGAATTCGCAAAAGAGGGCGCAAAAGTCGTTATTTCTGACTTAAATGAACAAGCAATCGAAAGCGCTGTTGCAGAACTTAAAAATGCAGGGTTTGATGCAACGGGAATTAAATGTGATGTAACAAAAGAAGAGGAAATTAAACAAGCGATTGAACATAGCGTCAGCACATACGGACGTTTAGATATATTAATTAACAATGCAGGTATGCAATATGTATCTGAAATCGAGAAGTTTCCAACTGAAAAATTTGAATTACTCGTTAAAATTATGCTAACAGCACCATTTGTAGCAACAAAGCATGCGTTCCCAATTATGAAAAAGCAAGGATTTGGTCGCATCATTAACATGGCATCAATCAACGGACTAATTGGCTTTGCTGGTAAAGCGGCTTACAACAGCTCAAAACATGGTGTGATTGGGTTAACAAAAGTAGCGGCACTTGAAGGAGCAGCTCACGGCATTACCGTTAATGCGCTTTGTCCTGGTTATGTAGATACACCACTTGTAAGAAATCAGCTTCAAGGTATTGCTGATACTCGCCATGTAGCGCTTGAAAAAGTATTAGAAGAAGTAATTTTCCCATTAGTACCGCAAAAACGTTTAATTAGCGTTCAGGAAATTGCTGATTATGCGGTATTCCTAGCAAGTGACAAAGCAAAAGGTGTGACTGGACAAGCTGCCGTTCTTGATGGAGGATATACGGCTCAGTAAGACAGTTTTGTACATGAATTTTAATAGGGTAGCAAAAGCTAGAGCTATGGCAATCAGTGTGCCATAGCTCTATTTGTATGTCATAAATGGTTTGCGCGAAAAAATAACGGGTAACGAACGTATAGAAAAAACAAGCAGGAGGTCTCAGCTATGGAAAAGACAAAAATCGGTACATCAGACGTCGAAGCATCGCGAATTGGTCTCGGAACGTGGGCCATCGGAGGATGGATGTGGGGAGGATCTGATGAAAGAGAATCAATTAAAACGATCCACTCTGCACTTGATAAAGGCATTACGTTTATTGACACAGCTGCTGTATATGGCTTTGGAAATTCAGAAGAGATTGTTGGAAAAGCGATTAAAGAGTATGGTAATCGAGATAACATCGTAATTGCGACCAAAACCGCGCTTGATTGGACGAAGGGTGATCAGCCAGAACCATTTCGTAATGCTTCCAAAGAGCGTATTTATAAAGAAATTAAGGATTCTCTTCATCGTTTGCAAACGAACTATATTGATCTGTATCAGGTGCACTGGCCAGATCCACATACGCCAATTTCTGAAACCGCTGCTGCGATGAAAGAACTATATGATGAAGGATTAATTCGCGCCATTGGTGTGAGTAATTTTTCAACGGAACAGATGGAGGAATTTAAGCAGGTGGCTCCGCTTCATTCCGTACAGCCACCTTACAACCTGTTTGAACGTGACATTGAGAAAGATATTTTACCTTACGCCCATAAAAATAATATTGCTACGATTCTTTATGGAAGCTTATGCCGAGGCCTGCTATCAGGAAAAATGAGCGCTGACCGTCAATTTGACGGAGATGATTTACGTAACAATGATCCGAAATTTCAGCAACCGAATTTTGATCATTATCTCGCAGCCGTCCATGACCTTGATCAGCTAGCGAAAGATCGCTACGGAAAAACGGTTTTACATTTAGCCGTACGTTGGATTTTAGATCAGCCAGGAGCAAGTGTCGCACTATGGGGAGCGCGCCGACCTGATCAAGTAGACGTAGTAGGAGAAATGGTTGATTTTCATGTTGACGACGAAACGAAAAAGGATATTGATCAAATCTTAAACAAGCATGTTCCAAACCCAATTGGTCCTGAATTTATGGCTCCTCCTTCAAAAGAGGAAATAGAAGGATAACAAATAGGAATAGAAAGAAAAGTCCAATTTTTATTATTGGGCTTTTTTTTTGTATTGGTTCACATCTGGTTTAGTTATTTTTTACCATTTTGTATTTGGAGATCGGAAAAACTCGAACGATTTATAGGAATGTTCTACTAGAGAAAAAATATAGGAGAAGGATTTTTAAATTCCAGAAGATATAGGAGCTTGTTCCTATTTGTAAAAACGTGGAATTTATTAATTATCAGAAAATAAAAAATATATTGACTTATATTGGTAAGCTGATTAAGATGAAATTGAGTACCAGATATGAACCAGAACATCCAGGAGTTGTTAAAAAAGAGACAAAAAGGGGAGGAACAATGAAATGCTGAGGAAAAAAGTAGGGATATGGTTCTGTTTGCTTGTATTGGTGTTTTCTCTGGCAGCATGTTCGAGTGACAAAAAAGCATCTGGCGATAACAAGGTAAATGAAAAGGCCACATTAACTGTCTGGATTCATCCGTATGTTGGAAAAGATTTAAAGGATCAGCAAACAAAAGTCTTTGATAACATTGCAAAGGATTTTAAAAAGAAACATCCGAAAGTAACAGTGAAGTTTCAAGAAATTCCGTGGGCAAATCGCGAGCAAAAGATTTTAACGGCGCTATCTGCGAATCAAGGACCAGACGTATTCTATCTGATTCCTGATATGATGGCACAATTTGCCGATAAAAAGCTCTTAACGCCACTCGATCAATATTTAGGAAAAGACTGGGGGAAAGATGATTTCTCTCAAACAGCTTTAGAAGCTGTGACGTATGATAAGAAAATCTACGGTTTACCAATGCTTCGTGAGTCAATGGCAAACTTTTATAATACGAAAATCCTAAAAGAAATTGGCGGCGATCCAAATAATCTGCCGAAGACGTGGGATGAGTTTGATGAGCTCGGTCAAAAAGCAGTTGATAAAGGGTACTTTGCACGTAATTTTGAAGGGTCAAATACGCCAAACGCAACGCTTTATCCATTCATTTGGCAAGCGGGTGGAGACATTCTTGATAAAGACGGAAAAGTTATTATCAATAATGAAGCAGGTGTAAAAGCATTTACAAAAATTAACGACTGGTACAAAAAAGGCTTTATCCCGAAAGATTCCATTAGCGCAGCTGATCATTTCACACCGTTCGTTGAAGGGAAGCTGTTAGCTGTATTTGGCTCTGGAGCAACTCTTTCTGCGCTACGTGCAAAAGGAATGAATGACTTCGTTGTCGGTCCTCCTTTAAAAGACAAAGAAGAAGCGACGTTTGGAACGACAGGAATGTTTGTTATTCCAGCAAACTCTGAAAATAAGAAGCTAGCAGCTGAATTTATTGAAACAATGACGAGCAAGGAAAACTCAATGGAGTTTAATAAACTAACGAAATACATTCCAGCTCGCGAATCAGCATCTAGTATCTTTGATGAAGATCCAGCAATGAAACAGCTTGCAAGCTATACGGATATTACAAAGCCAGGCGTAATGAGTCCTGTTGCTCGTACAATTATTCCGAAGGTTCAAGCTGAAATGCAAGCAATGCTTGAAGGAAACAAAACGCCTAAAGAAGCGGCTGATGCAGCAGCGAAGGCAATTGAAAGTGAACTGAAAAAGTAATCGTTCATTGAGTACAATGAATGACCTGTCACCCGAGATGTTAGGACGCTCGGGTGATGCTATTAAAAAGGATGTATTGAACTCTTTTGTGTAAAACCACTTTTTACATAAAGGAGTTCAATACAACTACTACAAAAGGGGGATCAGGCATGGGTCAACCGAATCCAAGCTATGATACGGCAACTGTAAAAACATCCACTCCAACGCAGAGTAAATGGAAAAAGCACTGGAGCCAGTATGGGATCGTTTATATTTTTTTAGTACCTATTTTAATTCACTTTATGATCTTTCAAATTTTCCCCATCCTTTTTAGTTTTTACATTACGTTTATGGACTGGCCGATTATTGGGGAAGCAGAGTTTGTGGGGCTGAAAAACTGGCTGAATTTTTTCTCGGATGAATTAGCGTGGAAAGCAATCGGAAATACGCTTTTATTCTCGTTATACTATATTATTCCAACGATGGCACTAGGGTTGTTTCTTGCCCTATTAATTAACAGTGGAAAAAAAGGAACGGGATTTTTTAAAGGGGTCTTTTTCCTTCCGGTTGTTACATCATTTGTCGTCATCTCGGGGATCTGGTCGTGGCTATTTAATGGAACAGATAGCGGAATGGTGAACTCATTTCTTCATTTATTAGGCATTCCTCCGCAGCTGTTCTTCTCAAGCTCGAAGCAAGCGCTTGTTGTGCTAGCAGGATTAAGCGTATTTAAAGTGTGCGGCAGTACGATGATTTACTACTATGCAGGTCTTCAGTCAATTCCTGCGGAGCTATACGAGGCGGGCAGAATCGACGGGGCTTCCTCCTGGAACTTATTTTGGAAAATTACGTTTCCGCTTTTATTACCCGTTCATTTTTACGTGGCGATTATTACAACGATTGGTTCGTTTCAAATTTTTGATTCGGCCTTCCTATTAACATCAGGTGGCCCAGATTATTCGACGACTACCATTGTGTATTACTTGTATCAAGAAGGCTTTACATCACTTCGATTAGGCTATGCAAGTGTACTCGCGTATATTTTATTCTTCATCATTTTTATCATTTCGTTGATTCAGCGAAAATTCGTGGGAAAAGAAGTTACCTACAAATAATGGAGGGGATTTTATGGTTCGAGCATCGAAATGGGTATATGTCCCACTGGCTATATTTGGTATTCTGTTTTTAATCCCGTTTCTCATTATGATTGTGGGTGCACTAGTAAATATGCAGATCCCGATTGGGAATCCACTGCTTTGGTTGAAGGAACAGGCGCTTACAATTGGAAATTTCATTTACATTTTAGATAATGCACAATTTCTAAGGTGGATTTTTAACTCACTTGTCATCACCATTATCCCGGTTTTTTCACAAATGTTTTTCGCAGCTATACTAGGCTATATTTTTGCGAAAAAGAAATTTCCTGGGCGTGAGGCAATTTTCTGGATCATGATGGCTGTCGTGATGCTTCCAAGTCAGCTGCTTATTATTCCGCGTTACATCATGTTTAGTGAATTTGGCTGGATTAACACGTACTGGCCGCTTATCGTTCCAGAGATATGGGGAATTCTAGGCGTATTTTTCGTCAGGCAGTTTATGATGACGCTACCGAAGGATTTAGAAGAGGCGGCTTATATGGATGGTGCAAGCGACTTTACCGTATTTTTTCGCATCTTATTGCCGCTAGCAAAGCCCGTCATTGCAACAGTCGGGACGTTCGCTTTCATTGGGAACTGGAATGATTTGTTAACGCCACTCATTTTTACCACAAGCGAAAATATGTATCCAGTCACAGTCGGACTCGCATCCCTTTTAACGAAAGAAGGAAACTTTGGTGTAGAGATGGCGGGATCGGTGCTATCCTTTGTTCCAACATTCTTGATCTTCATTTTCTTCCAACGTTATTTTGTAAAAGGAATTGCGCTTTCCGGTCTAAAGTAGAAATTTATTAATAGAGGTGTCACAACAATGGGTGAGAAAAAAAGTCGTGAGCAGTTTAAACAATTGCTTGATCATTTTGTAACAAGTATTCGAGAACAAATTTTAAACGGAGAACTTGAGGTTGGCGAGTATTTACCGTCTGAGCTTATTTTAGCGGAGCGTTTTTCTCTCAGTAAAAATTCCGTACGCAAAGGGCTTGATGAGCTTGTGAATGAAGGGCTCATCATGAAAAAGTCACGAGTAGGAAATATTGTGGCATCAAGTCAGCTTATTGAAAAGGTCGTGCTTCGAGTAGGATACTATCCATCTCTTGAAAAAGAAGCCTCTTTTTTAACATTGGTGGAGAAGTTTGAAAAGAAGCACGCTCATATAAAAGTACAGCCGATTGCCTTACCGTATGATCACTATCATCAAACGGTACGAGATTTCTTTAAAAATGATTTAGTAGACGTAGTGACGATTAACTATAACGATTTCCGAGAATTTAAAAGTGGACCAAAGGAGTTATTCGAACCGTTTGATTGGAATGATGACGTCTATCCCTTTTTGCAAGAAGGGTTTCGTCAGGATCACTTATACGTGATGCCGTTTATCTTCTCACCAATTGTGCTGTGCTACAACCAACAGCACTTTAGAGAGAGGGGTCTTTCCTTCCCAGATAGCAGCTGGACATGGGATGATTTATTGAGAGCAGCCAATCAATTAACGGCAGGTAGTGGACATCAGCACGGGTTTTATTTTCATCCGCTGTCTGTTAACAGATGGCCCATTTTCTTGCTGCAAAACCAAGTGTACTTTTCTCGTGATGCAGACGGGGAAGTGCAGTTTGATGAAAAAAAATTAATTGAAAGCATTCACGTCTGCCGTAATATTTTTGAAGAGCAGGGCATGATGCAGAATTTCTTGTCTGACAGTGATACGGATGCAGAGCAGCTTTTTGCTGAACAAAACGTTTCAATGATCCTTGCGTCCTATTTTAGTCTCAATGAAATGAAAGAGCATCTCATTCAGTATGATATTGCACCACTTCCTTATTTTTCAGACGCACGTACGTTGCTATTAGCGATCGGTTTTGCGGTCAATAAAACGTCATTGAAACGAGACATTGCCAAGCAATTCGTTGAGTATATGACGTCTGAAGAAGCGCAGGATACGATTCGACGCGAAACGCTGAGCCTTCCAAGTATGAAGAAAGTAGCCGAAATGAGCGGGGGGGAACGGGTGTTTCATCCGTCTCGTTATTCACTATTTCGTGAAATTATCCCGACGTACCGCTGGTATACCGATTTGGGCGTTCGGTTTCACGAGCTTCGTGAAATGAAAAATGAGCTTCGTCTCTATTGGTCTGGTTTGACAAACGAAGAGCTTTTTTGCAAACGCTTAAGGGCAAAGCTATCTCCATCTCAAAAGGAATGGACACAAATAGGAAGAGGGTGAAGCATTGAAAACAATCATTGCCAATAACCGACAAGTTCAAATTGTAGACGAGAACATTCCGAAAGTGGTTGCGGACTACGTACTGATTAAAACTGTTTTTTCAGTCATCAGCCCAGGGACTGAAATCAGTATGCTTACTCAGAGTGAAGGCCAGCGCTTCGCTTTGGGGTATAGTGCTCTAGGAAAAATAATAGAATGTGGAGATGGAACGGAGCCCTTCCAAAAGGGAGATTTAATCGCCTGCTACGGAGCCCCTTATGTGCGTCACTCTGAATATTTGCTTGTACCGAAAACGCTGTGCCGAAAAATTCCGGCTTCGGTAGATCCAAAAGAAGGAGCTCTTGGTGGTCTAGGTGCGATTGCCATTCACGCGCTTCGCATTGCGAATCTACAGTTTGGGGAGACAGCTATTGTAGCGGGTTTAGGGATTTTAGGGCAGCTTCTTGCTCAAATTGCACACGCCGCATCTTATCAAGTCATTCCGTACGACATCTCACCAGAGCGCGCATCACAGTTTCAAAGCATTACCGGAATTAAAAGTATGACGACAGCAGAACAGTTAGAGGATCAGATTCAGCGTCAAACGGAGGGCCAAGGAGCAGATGCCGTATTCCTATGTGCAGGTGGAAAGAAATCTTCGTTAACAACCGACAGCTTGAAGTGGATACGTGATAAAGGAAAGGTCATTATTGTAGGTGACATTGAGCCTCTGTTTCCACGAAATCTAATGTTCTCGAAAGAAGCACAAATTTTAATTTCACGTGCCGGAGGGCCGGGAAGGTACGATCCGATTTACGAAAAGAATGCCGTTGATTATCCGTACGGATTTGTACGCTGGACAGAAGGACGAAACGTAGGTGAATATTTAAGGCTTCTTGCGCAAAAAAAAATAAACGTCACGCCATACGTTCAAGAAGTCACGCTGCTAGAGAAGGTGGAAGAGGCATTTCAGTCGCTCATGACGAATCATCAGTCTCTTACCAAGGTCATTCAGTATGAGGAAGGAGTAGATGTATGACAACTACTCGCGTTGGAGTCATTGGAGCAGGCTCAATTGCTGCAGACGCCCACATTCCCTTTTTGCTTAACATTCCTCACGTAACGATTGCCGCAATTGCTGACTTGCAGAGGAAGCGAGCAGAAGAGGTTGCAGCTCAGTTTAACATCCCCTCCTTTTACAGGGATGCGGTCGAAATGCTAGAGAGTGAGAAGCTAGACGGGGTGTTCATTTGTACATCCAACCATTCTCATATTCCACTCGCATTAGAGGCTGCCAAACGGGGTGTACATGTATTTATCGAAAAACCAATTGGAGTTTCGCTGCTAGAAGTAGAGCATTATCTTCAAGTGGCGAAAACGAATCACGTACTGACAATGGTCGGAATGACACACCGGTTCCGCCGTGATGTTCAAATTGCGAAAGAATTAATTGAGCGTGGTGATTTGGGCGATATTTACCACGTGAATGCAAGGTTTCTGAGAAGACGAGGAACGCCAAAGGGCTGGTTTACACAACATGCACTTTCTGGTGGAGGAGCTATGATGGATACTGGCGTTCACGTATTAGATTTAGCATGGTATTTGCTTGGAGAGCCAAAACCCTTATCAGTTAGCGCTTCTTCCCAAAAAGGAGTAGGTGACTACAAAACACGCTATAACACAAGCTGGTCTTCGAGTGAGAAAGACCAATCTCACTTATTTGACGTTGAGGATTTTACGTCTGCTTATATTCGCTTTCACAATAAAGCGAATGTAAACATACAGGTTTCATGGGCCGTGAATGGACCTCAAGATGAGGATATTGTCCTTGAATTGTTTGGAACCAAGGGAGGCCTTCAATTAACACCGCTTACGCTTTTTAAAGAAGAAAATCATTTATTTGTGGAGACAAAGCCTACCTACGAAAAAAATATACCGTTTGCGGATGAGCTTCAGCACTTTATTAGCTGTATTCGCACCAATGAACCACCGCTTATAAGTGGAACGCAAGGATTAGCCGTACTAAAAATGATTCAGGCAATCTATGAATCTTCGCGCACGTCATCAGAGCAAGTAATGAAGTGAAGGAGGAAGAGAGATGTTAAAGATTGGGATTGTTGGGTTAGGGAGTATTTCAGAGCATCATATTAAACCGTACTTAACGAATAGTGATGTTGAGGTTGTCGCGCTTTGTGATTTAAACGAGGTACGCTTAAGGGAAAAAGGAAAGCTGTACGGAATTAATCATTTATACACAAGCTATGAAGAGATGCTAAAGGAAAGCGAAGTAGAAGCCATTAGCATTTGTACATGGAATAATTCACATGCTGAAATTGCTATTAAGGCACTTGAAGCGGATAAGCATGTGCTCGTAGAAAAACCGCTTTGTAAAACGGTTGAAGAAGCGCTCCGAGTAGAAGAAGCAGTCAAAAAGTCAGGGAAAGTTCTGCAAGTTGGATTTGTCCGACGTTTTGGAGAGAATACAACGATTTTACAGAAGTTTTTAGATGGTGGCGACTTAGGGGAGATCTATTATGCCAAAGCTTCTTGTATACGTCGACTTGGAAACCCAGGAGGTTGGTTTTCAGACCGCGAGCGATCAGGCGGAGGACCGCTTATTGATTTAGGCGTTCATATGATTGATATTTGCTGGTATCTTATGGGGAAACCGAAACCAGTAGCGATTAGCGGTCATACATATCATAAGCTTGGCAATCGCTCTCATATTGAAAATTTATCATTCTATCAAGCTGCTGATTACGATCCAACCCATAACACGGTAGAGGATTTGGCAACGGCGCTGATCCGTTTTGAGAACGGAGCCTCGTTATACGTAGATGTAAGCTTTACCCTACATGCAAAAAAGGATGAAATTTTTGTGAAGCTATTTGGTGACAAAGGCGGAGCAGAGTTTGAACCTGAGCTGCAAATTATTACCGAAAAATACAACACGATTTTAAATGCAACGCCACAAATTGATCATTTAAGCTTTGCATTTGAGAAAGCGTTTCACAATGAAATTAATCATTTCGTTGATTGCTGCAAACATAACAAAAAGCCAATTAGCTCTGTTGAGGACGGGGTAACGGTGATGAAAATGCTTTGCGGTGTCTATGAGTCTGCTCAAAAAGGGAAAGAAATTCGCCTATAGTTGCTGACAGAAGGAGGACAGAACATGGCCATTGATTTATTGATTATCGGAGGAGGAATGGGAGGCTGTGCCGCCGCACTTTCCGCCTGTTCTCAAGGTCTAAAAGTCGTGATGACAGAGGAGACAGATTGGATTGGCGGTCAAGTAACTGCGCAAGGCGTGCCACCTGATGAACATCCGTGGATTGAAGAAGCCGGATGCACAGAATCATATCGAATGTACCGTGAAAAGGTACGGCAGTATTATCAGGATCACTTTTTAATTAAAGGTGCAACGGATCAGCTGTTTAATCCAGGTAAAGGACTCGTAAGTAAAATCTGTCACGATCCGCGCGTATCGCTACATGTCCTATATGACATGCTTGGACCTTATCTCTTAACAAACCAACTTACTATTCTACCCCATACCATCATCAAGAATGTTACGATGCAGCAACGAGAGCTCAAACACGTAACGATTCAACATCTTCACACTCACCATGAACACACAATCAAAGCACGCTATTATATTGATGCAACAGAAGCTGGAGACGTTCTACCATTAGCAGAAATCCCCTACGTGACGGGGGCAGAAGCGAAGGATGACACGAAGGAAGATCATGCCCGTGAAAAAGCAGATCAGCGTGATATTCAAGCATTTACCTCTGTGCTTGCAATGGAATATCGTCCAGGCGAAGAGCACATCATTGAAGAGCCGGCGATGTATACCTTTTTTCGAGATTATCAGCCACACTTTTGGCCAGATAAAATGCTGAGCTTTTACGCCCCTCATCCAATTACACATGAGAAAAGGGAATACGATCTATTTCCTGGTGGAGCGGGCTTTCCATTATGGACATATCGGAGAATATTTGCTGCAGAACAGTTTCCGCGCTCAAAGTCGTTTGATGTAAGCCTTATGAACTGGCCGCAAAATGATTATTTGCTAGGAAATATTTATGACGTGTCTGAAGATGAAAAAACAAAGCATCTGTACCAGTCAAAGCAACTAAGTCTATCGCTTTTTTATTACTTGCAAACGGAAGCTATTCGTCCAGATGGCGGGATAGGTTATCCGGGGCTAATACTCCGATCAGATGTGTTTCAAACAAAAGATGGCTGTGCAAAAGCACCGTATATTCGAGAATCTAGGCGTATTCATGCAGAATATCGTGTAACAGAGCATGATGTATCACCTGCTTATCACAAAGAAGGTACAGGAAAATGTCATGAGGATCGTATTGGGATCGGATCCTATAGTATTGATCTTCATCCGAGCTTATCGGGACAAAATTACCTGGACATTCCGGCACTTCCGTTTCACATTCCACTTGGAGCGCTCATCCCACAGCAGGTCGATAATCTTTTAGCTGGGTGTAAGAATATCGGAACGACCCACATTACAAACGGGTGCTTCCGATTACATCCGGTGGAATGGAATATTGGAGAAGCGGCGGGCATGCTTGTTGCATTTTGTTTGCAGCAAAAAAAGCAGCCAACAGAAGTACGAAATTCAGCTGTTCTTTTACGAGAGTTTCAGCTGTTATTGCGTAAAAAAGGATTTGAGTTAGAATGGCCCGACCACTTTTACAACGAGCGATTGGAGAAGGACAATGCCGAGACAAGTCAATGATTTGCCGTTACAGGAGTTACATGTCTACAAACCTGATTTGTCGCTACCTCATGATTTTAATTCATTTTGGGAAAAGCAAAAGGAAATGATTCGTCAAAAATCAAACGATGTTTGGTTAACATGGACCAATTATCCCGTTGAAAAAGTAGAGGTGGCAGACGTTGTCTTAAGAAGTTTTGATGAGACCCCTTTGCACGGATGGTACATCAGACCAAAGGGCGTAACAGAGGGCCCTGTTTTAATTCATTATCATGGTTATACAGAAGGTCGAAACGTGCCAACTAAATACTTAGTGTGGGCACTATTAGGATTTACGGTCGTTTCGTTTGATCAACGAGGGCAGGGGAAGTCTCCGGACTTTGCTCTCTATGAGAATGGTTCGCGTATACCTGGGTGGATGCTAAGCGGCATTTATCAGCCGGAAAACTATTATTATACGAACGTATACCGTGACTCATTAGCGGTGCTGAAATGGCTAAAAGAAGAAGCGCCCGTCAAGCCAACGAAATTGGGTACATTTGGTGCCTCACAAGGAGGAGGTCTCGCTCTCGTTTCAGCAGGTCTCGATGCTGACATCTCATTTGTAGCAGCAGACTACCCGTTCATGACGCACATCGAGCGCGCGCTAAACGTGGCCTTAAAAGGGCCTTATATGGAAGTCGTGAACTATTTAAAACTGAATGACCCTCAATATGAGCAGTTTGATCAGATGCTCCGAACGTTCTCATACGTAGATGCACTGCACTTTTGTCCGCGTATACAGGTTCCTCTCTTAATAGGGATTGGGTTAGAGGATGCGGTTGCTCCACCTTCATCGGCGTTTGCCGCGTTCAATCATGCGAATACGTCAGAGAAAAAGATCGAAGTGTATCCGCAGTTTAGTCACGAATTTAACCCGTTTCAAGAAGAAAAACGGCTGCATTTTATTGTAAAGCAGCTGCAGAAATTAAATAAGTAGATGGTGAAAGGTGGGAGTGACGTGAAGGTTAGCGTTAGCATGTATAGCCTAAGCTCAACGATTAAAAAAGAAAAGTGGAGCATTCTTGATTTTTGCCACTTTGCCCATAGCATTGGACTTGAAAGCGTAGAACTTCTTGATTTTTACTGGACAGATGAGCAAAAGGAACGTCCAGAAGTGATGAAGTGCTTGGACGAGCTAGGAATGACCGTCTGCTGCTACGACGTATCCAATGATTTTGTGAAGGAAACACAACAAGAGCGCGATGTTCAAATCAGAAAAGTGAAGAATGCGATTGATACGGCAGTAGCGTTAAAAACAAACGTAGTGCGCGTATTCTGTGGGGATGTGAAAGACGGCATTAGCTTTGAGGACGGTAAGAGTTGGATTATTGAAGGGCTAGCCGAGAGTGCGGTCTATGCGGAACAGCAAGGGGTTATATTAGCGATTGAAAATCATGGGCTGCTTGCTGGGAAAAGCGATCAGGTAAAAGAAATTTTAACAGCCGTTCAAAGTCCGAACGTAAAATCAACCTTTGATACAGGTAATTTCCTACTAGTAGAGGATGAACCGTTGAACGGTCTACGAAAGTTGATCAATCAGGTAGGTCACGTTCACTTTAAAGACTTTCGCAAAAAGCAGCCTGGCGAACAAAATAAAGGATTTACGTCCATTACAGGACAAGAGTGGATTGGCGTGGTTCCAGGCGATGGTGAAGTGGATGTGAAGGGAATTATTCAGGAGCTTAAAAAAAGTGGATATGACGGGTGGCTGTCGGTTGAGTACGAAGGTTTCGATGATGCAAAAAGTTCAGTGAAAGAAGCTGTTTCAAGACTTCATCATTACGTGAACGAGCAGGAGGTAAAGGGATGAACATCATTCAAATTCACGATCACGCAGTCATAAAAGGGAAACAGGAATTCCCCTCTATTTCTTTAGCTCTACACGTAGCTCAATCACCTGAAACCATACTCTACTTGCAAACCGAAGACAGAGAGAAATGGAAAGAGGCGCTTAATACGACGTATCCCGTTTGCTTGGACGCCTCAATCGTAATGAAAAATCTTTTCGATGCCTCATTTGTCGAAGAGTTGATCGGAAGTAGCATATCCGTTTCCTTCCCACTAGGTTCGCATCAGGCGTTTCAAAAGCTTGTAAGCACAATGAGTGAATGGAGTAAGCAAGGTGTTTTACGCGTAAGAAGAAAAGAAAAAGAACGGAAACAACCCCTTCATGAACTGCTCGTGAGTGATTTATTCAATCTGTCCCTTGCGGTTGGCGAAATGGATCGTTTGTGCATTCGACATTCATCCATTCAAGACACTGAGCATGTGATTGTGATGATTCGCTTTAAAAATGAAGCAATGGGCCACTATGAATTCACCATTTCCCGAGAGGCTAAGCCACAATTATATGCAGAGTGGAGCGGTCGAGAAGGCGTAGTGGAGTATAACAGTGAAGACGCTACACCGTTCACAATAGAAGGTGACGTCACGACCTCGCTTTCTTCTCCAGTAGCCATTGCTCCGGTGCCGTTTACGGATACGCATCTGAAAACGCTACGATCGGTTCATCAGCTGTTTGACACATCTTTTAATTTAGTAAATGGGGTGAAATGATGAAAGTTGGAATAATGAGTTTCGCTCATATGCATGCGTATAGCTATGCCGATTGTTTAAAGCAAGTCGATGGCGTAGAGCTTATTGGGATTAGTGATGAGAACGAAGAACGAGGAAGTCAGGCGGCTAAACAGTATAGCACGACCTTTTACCGAACGGATGCGGAGCTTTTAGCGCAGGATTTGGATGCGGTTATTATTTGCAGTGAAAACGTTAAGCACAAAGATATGGTCATTCAAGCCGCAAGAGCGAAAAAACATGTTTTGTGTGAAAAGCCCATTGCGACGTCTGTAGAAGATGCGACGGAAATGATTCGGGTTTGTGAAGAGGAAGGCGTCATTTTACAAACCGCTTTTCCGGTGCGTTTTAGTGAGCCGATGCAGCAACTGAAAAAGGCAGTTGAAAAAGCACTGATTGGGGAAATTGTTGCGATCCGCTCAACAAATCGTGGCCAAAATCCCGGCGGCTGGTTTATCGAAAAAGACCGATCTGGCGGAGGTGCGGTTCTAGATCACACCGTTCATATGGTGGATATTATGCGCTGGCTGTTAAATGAAGAGATCAGCGAGGTTACGGCAGAAGTTGATCGCTTTTTTCAAGATCATGATATTGATGATGCAGGCCTACTTACGCTTGTTTTTGAAAATGGTGTCATTGCTTCTCATGATGCAAGCTGGTCACGATCCAAAAATAATCCAACTTGGGGAGACGTTACGATTGAACTAATTGGAACAAAAGGAACGCTCCGGGCAGATGCTTTTAAAGAACACATTAAAATTTTCTCTTCCACAGGGAAAGCATATCAGCATACGCTGTACGCAAAAGACATGGATCTCGGCTTAATCGAGGACTTTATTCAAACAGTGCGGGAGAAGAGAACGCCGTCCATTACAGGCTTTGATGGCTTAAAGGCGATGGAAGTAGCACTTGCAGCTTATGCGTCAGGTGAGAAAAAGCAGCCGATCAAATTAGGATAAGGAGGGAGTTTTATGAGAACCATTTCAGAGTTAGAGGAGCAGCTTACACGTCCTACACAGCGCTTAGTGGAGGATATAAAAAAGATTGACGGTGACATTATGATCTTAGGCGTTGGAGGGAAAATGGGACCGAGCCTTGCGAAGCTAGCAAAAAGAGCAATCGATGCGGCGGGTATGACGAAGAGAATTATAGGGGTTTCTCGCTTTTCAAATCGTGAACACCAAAAGGATTTAGAGGATGCGGGCGTAGAGACGATTGCAGCTGATTTAATGAATGAGCAGGATCTTGAAAAGCTCCCACTTTGTCAAAACGTAATTTATATGGCAGGAACCAAGTTTGGAACACATGGAAATGAACATTACACATGGGCAATGAATACTTACTTACCAGGACGAGTAGCGGAGAAATACCGTAATTCAAACATCGTCGTGTTTTCAACGGGGAATGTTTATCCGCTTACACCCGTAAACAAAGGTGGATCTCTTGAAACAGAAAAACCAAATCCGGTCGGGGAATATGCACAGTCATGTTTAGGGCGGGAGCGAATCTTTGAACATTTTTCCACAAAGTATCGAACGCCACTATGCATCTACCGCTTAAACTATGCGATCGATATGCGCTACGGGGTGCTTCTCGAAATAGCAAAGCAGGTGTATGCCAAACAACCGGTTGATGTGAGAATGGGGCATGTGAACGTCATTTGGCAAGGAGATGCTAATGAGTATGCCATTCGTTCCTTGCTGCATTGCAGTGCGCCTACGACGGTTTTTAACATTACGGGTCCTGAAACAGCATCTGTAAAATTTATTGCCCAAGAATTTGGTCGCTTGTTTAAAATGGATGTTGCATTTGTTCACGATGAACAGGATACCGCGCTTCTTAGTAACGCAGCGAAAAGCTTTGAAGCATTTGGCTATCCGAGTGTGTCACTGCGAAAAATGATGACATGGATGGCAGAATGGGTAGAACAGGACCAGCCAACCATTCAAAAGCCAACGCACTTTCAGCAGCGTGAGGGGGTCTTTTAAGATGGGACTATCACAAGAGCTGTTGCATTTTTTGCATGATGGAACGGTAATACCTGCACATCCTCTTGCACTCACAGAAGACCGTAGGTTTGATGAACGTCAGCACAAGCTTTTAACGAATTATTATATCTCCTCAGGTGCAGGAGGTGTAGCGATTGGTGTGCATACGACGCAATTTGAAATACGTGACCCAAAACACAACTTATACGAGCGCGTTCTGAAAGTCACGATGGATGCTATTAACGAGGGGAATGTATCTAGGCCCTTTTTAAAGATTGCTGGGGTATGCGGGCCAACACAGCAGGCAGAGAGCGAAGCAACGATAGCTAAAAACCTGGGATATGATCTTGCACTTGTGAGTGTAGGCGGGCTAGGGGACTATTCGGAAAAAGAGCTTTTAGAGCACGTTCGATCCGTTGCAGTCATCATGCCTGTTTTTGGTTTTTATCTGCAACCGTCCGTTGGTGGAAGAGTACTAAGCTTCGAGTTTTGGAGAGAGTTTGCTGACATTGAAGGCGTGCTCGCGATTAAGATGGCTCCGTTTAATCGCTACCAAACGCTCGACGTCGTAAGAGCGGTGTGTGAATCCAAAAGAAGAGATGAGGTCGCGTTGTATACGGGAAATGACGATCAAATCGTGCTTGATTTACTAAGCAGCTATCGATTTGATGTGAACGGTCAACACGTCGAAAAACGAATCGTGGGCGGACTGCTCGGACATTGGGCTGTTTGGACAGCCAAGGCAGTAGCGCTTTTAGAAGAAATAAAAGCCGTGCGAAATGATTCATCGCTTTCTAAAGAATGGTTTCAGCGAGCCCACGAAGTAACAGACAGCAATGCGGCATTCTTTGATGCGAAAAATCAATTTGCAGGCTGTATTGCAGGAATTCATGAAGTACTTCGGATGCAGGGGCTGTTAAAAAATCGACTCTGCTTGAATCCGCATGAGGAGCTGTCAGAAGGACAGCTCGAAGAAATTCAACGTGTTTATTCGGCATACCCTCATCTGCACGACGACCACTTTGTTCAAACCTTTTTAGAAAAGCAGCACGTAAAATAAGAAAAGGGCCTCCTAAACGTGGGGCCCTTTAATGAAATTGGAGGGGTCACATGCGTATCGCACTCATTGGACCTGACACGTCTCATGCTACAGCATTCACAAAGCTATTAAACGATGAAAGTCATCCATTTCACGTAAAAGGTGGAAAAGTGACGGTGATGTATCCTTTTTTTTCTTCGCATATCCCGATTAGTAAGAACCGGGTCAAAGGATTCGCTCAAACTTTAACAGAGGAATACAACGTTGCGGTTGCAGATAGCTTGGCAGATGTCATGAAAGAAGCAGATGTTGCATGCATAACAGCTGTCGACGGCGATAGCCACCTACCTTTGTTCAAGGAGCTATCAGCCTATCAAAAGCCCGTATTCATTGATAAACCGTTCGCTCATTCGTTAGCAGATGCAAAAGCCATTTTAAAACGTAGCGAGGAGACGAACACACCCGTGATGAGCTGTTCCGGCCTAAGATTTGCGGAATCCCTGCAAGCTAGTCATGAAGCCATTCAATCACCTCTTACAGGTGTTTATATTCGCGGTCCGCTTGACTTCGAAGAAGGGATTCCAGGTTATTTTTGGTACGGTATTCACTGTGTGGAAATGCTTGTGTCCATGATAGGGAGGAGCCACGACAAAGTAAGCGTGCATAAAACTTCTTCAGGGGAGATGCTTACCTTTCATTATCAAGGTGGTCAAACCGCCATCGTTCATCTTGAGCAGGATGCGCCGTTTGAAGCTGTCATCCATACAAAAGAGGGCTCTTACTATGCGCCAATCTACAAGGATCAGACGCCATTTTATTCACTTCTTCTTCAGGAAATGATCAATTTTTTTCAAACGGGTCATAGTCCGGTGTCAAAGGAAGAAATGCTCTGTGTCATTGAATGTCTAGAAGAAGCGAATGCTTTGAGAGAAGAAAAAAAGTAGATTTTTTCGTCAAAAGCCCTTGCGGAAATAGAGAAGTTTTCATATAATAAAAAACAGCCGTTAGTAATTAGCAAATTATTCTATGTTCTAACGCACAATCTATTTCGCTGGTGTAGCTCAGTCGGTAGTAGCGCATCCATGGTAAGGATGAGGTCGCAGGTTCGATTCCTGTCACCAGCATAAACTCAACAATAGCAAGTGTTCGTATACGTTATTAACGACACTGTATTACAAACTAGTGTTGCGGACTAATTACAATTAGAGAAAGAGTCTCCTGTATCGTAAAGGAGGCTCTTTTTTTCATGAATTGAAATGCTAAATTGTTTAGAACACGTTTTAATCAAAATAATTCCTCATCTAAAAAGGAACTCATTTCTGTCTCTTATACATGGGATGAGCTATTAAATTTTTATCTCTACGCAAAGGAATCTGAAGGTTTATCCAAAGTAACGTTATCTAATAAGAAAGAAGCAATGAAGTTGTTAAATAAATTCTTTAAACATGAAAACCATATGATTCCCACTTAGGAATTAACTCCTAACGATATTAGGAGATTTATCCATTATCTACGCAATGAGCATATTCAATTTAAAAACAACAAGCACTTAAGTAAACTTTTAACTTATTTCACGTAGCAGAATAGAGCAGAACTAGCCATTCATGCATTCAAACAGATGATCCCCAATATTAAAATAGGATACAAAGTTAAGAAATTAATTTTCACTTATTTTATGGTATTTTAAATGGGCTACTGGATAGAGAATACGAGAAAATTGTAAGTTTAGGAGAATGTTTATGTTCTGAAGCAATAACTAGGTAATTTGTAACAATTTACTATTTTAGTGTCAAAACTGTGGAATGAAAAAGAGTATCTAGATAATTAGATACTCTTGCTTTATTTATGCTGTTGCTACTGGTTGATTAGTTTGTTGATTCATCCGCAATGATTCTCTATAATGTTCAGCCTCAGCTAACTTGGTAAACTCTACAACCTTATTAAAATTTTTTTTCACTTCTAATTCAATTTCATCTAATGATACATGAAAGAATTCTTTACGTTCATTTATCTTATTGACTCGTTTGTGATGAAAAGCTTTGTGCAATGCATTCTCAAGTGACGGAGCATCTTCGCTGAATATCATAGCATGAACATCAAACGTGAATGGAACGGAAGCATCTCCTAATTCCTTTACACGATCCATTGGCTCTAACCGTCTAGTCATACCAATCTTATAGACATTCTCACCAAATGAGCCAATATTAGAGATAATATATACATAGCCTGCTCGTGTGTTACGCTCTCTATTCTCTACATCTTCCTTCTGAACTTGAACCTCAGCTAACTTAGCTTCTAGTTCCCTAACCTTTTCTTCAAGGTCTAATTTCTCCTGATCCTTCGCATTCTGCAATTGTCTATAGGCAACAATGATTGCTTGGTTGAAATGCTTTTCTTCCTTCTCAATCTTTTCACGTTGCTTTTTAATCTCCTGTATAACTCGTTGTTCTTCCTTTATTTGTTCTCTAATTTGACGTTGTTCTTCTCGTTCTTCCTCTTTCTTCTGCTCGTATTCATAAGCTAAGTGCAATTCTTCAAGTTTAAGGTTTAGGTACTCATTTGTGATGGATATTTTATTAGTCTTGTAGAGTTTATTAAGTGTCTTGTGAGCAGAAGTAATTCGATTCTCAATTGACTCTATATTGTTAAACTTTACCTTAAACACAGCAACTTCACATTCGTTATTAAAGGCTCTAATAATCATTTTAATGTTGTCGTAAGTTAATTTCTTACCTTCTTTTTCAGATCCATTAACTGTCCAAATCATGTGATCAGTAGCCTTGTATTCAGATACTAATTGCTTTTGTTTATCTCTAATTTTATTTAATCTTTTCTTATATGCCTCTGAATCAATTAAATTGTATCTTGGAGTATAAAGTCCAAAATCCTGTAAACTCGATTCGTTTTCTACACTGGACAGTTGATTTTTTAATTCTGTGATAACAACGTTTGTTTCTTTAATCGTTGATTCGTTTTGTGCTTTTTGTTGCAGTAACGCACTCTTTTCAATTTTCAATTCTTCGATCACAGTATTTAACTTTTCTTTATGGATTTCTACGTCCAATATTTCTTCTAATCTAAGATCATTAAATAGATAATTGTTAATTCGTTTTGATTCCTGATGATGTTTGACTAAAAGAATGACGGCAACAATTAATGGAATAATAGTTATAGAGAAGACTAGTAATAAGGAGATAAACCAAATTGACAAATACCATTTTCTTTTCAACATTTCTTTAGGACTTGTATTATTCATTGCATCCCAACCCTTTTGTGAAATTTCACCAATTGTAATTATATGTTAATTTATGATAAGTGTAAAACGATTATTTGTTCATGTGATGGAATTGATAATTTAAATAGATGTTATTGATCCAGCATAATGTTAATGAAATGGTGAGTAATATAATAGCAGCTTTTGTTAATGCTGTTTTAATTAAGAAAGGATAATTTGAAGAGGGTCTTGTTCATCATGAAATTATTTAGAAAACTTGCTCAAAAACAATTAAAGAAAAAGAATTAACAGAGCAACAGGTTAGAGCTTCGCTTGGTAATAAACGCTATAAAATTTAAAAATATCCTCACATATAAGCATAAATAGTTATTATATGTCATTCGTGTTTGAAAATTGTATTAATTTGGTATAAACTTTATATATACAGTGAACCCTAAACCTGTTTAACATAAAGTTAAAGAGGTGATGATATGAGTTCAAAGGAGGAAAAGGATATGGCAGTTACAGAAGAAAAGATTCTAAAAACGCAATCTGAAGCTTTCTTGAGTATTAGAAAAAGAGTACAATCTCATATGAAGAAAAATAATATCTCCTATTCGCAAGTTCTAGAGTCAATTGAAGAAAACGAAAGAAATGGTAAATAAAATTGTAATTGATACATGCGTTTTTGTTGAAGCAATATTTGGGGATGAGGGGAACCCAAGTGCAGTGCTTATGGAAAATTTAGAAACGCTTGGTGTAAGATTAGCTTTTTCACAGGATACTATTGGAGAACTTTTATATATACTTAAAAGAGAATGTAATGGTTGCGGAATGGATGCCACTGAAATAGTTGAAACACTAACTGATGTTGTAATCTTGTTCCAAAAAGGTAGGTCAGTAAATACTTTACGCCTTAAAAGAGACAAGAAAAGAAAGAAAATAGCAGATCCAAATGATCAGATGTTTGTAGATACGGCTTTTGAGTCAGAAGCAACCCATTTAATCACACTGGATAAGAAAAGTGGAATTTTGAAATTAGATTCTGTTCCGTTTGAATGTTGTACTCCATCAGGATATTTCGCTTTAAAAGAAAAAGAAGATAGTGAAAAAAGTGAAGAATAATCTTTTAACACCTTAATCCTGAGGTGTTTTTTATTTGCTAAAATTTAAATTGAAGAGGATTACCAATAAGGTATTCCTCTACATGTGTTATTTAAGATCCTCCAAAACTTTTCTATATTCGTTAAATTTATCTTCAGATAAGTCACCATTCACCTGAATTAATATGTTATTAGTAGCCGCAGTCCAAGAAAATAGCATAGCACTTTCTTTTCCTAATTTATCGTAAAATTCTTTTGTTTGTTCTAAATCTTTTTTGTCATCAAAAATGAAGATACGTCCACCGTTATCTTCTCCTAATGATGGGATAAGGAAACGTTTAGCTTCTTTTGCTTTCATTGGAGCCATTCCATAATCATCCTTTGTCATTTTCTTTGCATTTTCAGCCTCTAATCCAGCCTTTTGAAAGGATTTCAGTGCATCATCTATAGTAGGTGATTCTTTACTGCTCGTTGATTGATTACATGCTACTAAAGCTAATGAGGGCAACAGAGTAAAAAGTAATACATAAACTTTTTTCATTATCTAAACCCCTTCACTTTTATAATTTGTATCTACTAACCTTGTTTTAATTGTTTACTTGCAGATAAGAAACCAATTCCTGATAAGACGGCTGTTATACTTTCAATTGCTGCAGCGATGCCAATATCACCAAACATAGCCATGGACAATAACAGACCAATTAGACCAAATATAATAAGAATAATTCCTACAACTTTCATTTTAACATCTCCTTTTGAGTCTATTTTCCTTCTCCTATTCTACTTATGTATAAGTTTAATTACCATATATTTCTTATTTGTATTGTAGAAGTTGAAGCAGAAATACAAAAAAAGGTATTGCTTTAAAAAAATCATTGATTTTAGGATTTTCTTCGTATAGGTATTTAAAATGTAATGGTTAAATCTTAGGTGCAAGGTGGCCTTTTCGTTTTAATAAAAATGATTAGGGTCAACCATTTACAATGAGGTACCATCGATCAGCACGATTAACAGAAATAGTCATAAGAGATACTTTATAATCCCTCCACCACAAAATAGTGTACATATCACCGCAATCTTATAAATAAATTAAACTAATCGATTGTGAGGAGCTGGTGCGAATGAGTAGTGAATTTAGTTGTTTAGTGTGCAAAGGAGCCTATTTCAAAAAAGGTTATTATGATTTGGATTTAGACACAAGTATCTATTCAACGGCTTACAACAATGCGACAATCACTGGAGAAGGAAACGTTAGCGTTCACACGGATATCTATAATGATGTGCATACAACGGGAGATCTAGATTTTAGAGTCTATCATCCTGAAAAAAACGACTCCTCATACTCATGTGTGTACAAATATGCGTGTGAGGATTGTGGGTACATCATGTCATTTACAAAAGAAAAGAAGGTAGAATGTAAGCATGAAGAAAAGAAACGAGAAGAAAAAGAGAATGCTTTTGACTGGAGTGCATTTGGACCGAAAAAATGAGTATGGCCATTCAGAGGAATGGCTTTTTTATTTGCCATCTTCAGCGTGATTTTTAACCTTCTACCACCAGTCATTGAAACAATTACAATCGATGGATAAATAATTGATGTGCTGTAAAATTTTTCTTGAATGGAATCGTTTTTATCGATAAAATAATTCGACAGCTAATTATACTCATGGAAAAAAACGAAATGAATGTTCAAAATCCAGTAGGCGTTTCGGCTTGAGTGTGTGCTACAGTGTTGAATCGTATTCGTATTTGCTTATCAATATTTATCTAAGAATTCAAACGGATTTAATCAACAAAGGAAGTAGACGTGTAGAGTATGTTTCTTTTTATCTACTATTAAAATGTGTTTTAAACGGAGGAATAGAACGAATGTCATCTAACGAAATAGGACTCCTCATTTTCTTCGGAATACTGGATATCCTTCTTTTTGTACTAGCTTTTACATATAAAAGAAAGGTATCGAATGAGAGTGGAAGTTTTGGGTCACCTGACAATTCAGGAGCATTTTACATGAACGTATTATCAATGACACCTTATGTTGTTCAAAAGTTATGGAGGTTTCTGCTAGCTTTTGGGTTGTTAGCACTAATTGTGTTTGTAGAATTAAAAGGGCATCATGTTTTGTAAAGAAAAGCGATTAAAGAAAGCATGTCATTAAAGTTCGTTTTTAAAAGAAGAAGTCGGCTTTTGGCTTAGATAAATAAAAAAGACTTTTTCCGTTTCGTGAAGCTGTTTTTTTAGAAATTGGTTATAAAACTGATACGATTTTAGAAAACAAGGAGTGTTTTCATTGCGTAAAGAGAAAGTTCCTACCCACGGATTGATCGAAAAAGAGCTTCAAAGAAAAGAGATCGCCATAACGTGGAAAAGCAGACTCGTGCTAATTGGGTTTGTAGCAATCTTTGAACTACTAGCAGTTGCGGTTGTAATGCCGCAAATACCCGCTTCACACTATGAAGTTATCTTTGATAGTTTAGCAGCGGGTATGTTTGGTGCAATTGGCCTTTCGATCGGTACACGGACGCTGAAGTGGTTTCAACGATCACAGCGATAGACGTAGAACGATCATAAATAAAACCATGTTGAAAATATAACAGTGTTAACAACAGGCTTATTTAATAGTGATAAAAAGTATGAGAATTGATGGATGACTGAGAAAAAACGAATAAGTTTGTTTATTAAAGCAGGAATTTTTATCAAGGCTTTGAATAGTAATGGAGAAGTTCACTAAATGGAGTGATTACTATGATTCATAAAATTGGACAAGTTATGCTGTATGTAGAGAATCAGGATCAGGCTGTTCGATTTTGGGAGGACAAAGTAGGATTTAGCATCCTGTCCATTGAGGAAAATGGACAGGGAATGAAATGGGTTGAAATGGCTCCGACAAAGGACGCCGAAACGTCCATTATTATTCATGATAAAGAAATTATTGCTAAAATGTCTCCTGAGGTCAACCTTGGTACGCCTTCGTTGCTGTTTTTTTCCGATGATGTAGAGAAACTACGTCAGGACCTAGTCGCAAAGAATGTGAAAGTAGGAGAGATCGTTGATATGCCTTCTGGTAAAGTATTTAATTTTGCAGACGATGGAGGCCAATATTTTGCGGTTATGGAGAAGAGGTAGGATAGCGGACAGCAACAATAACAAAACGAGTGGCTTGGAGGCTGCTCGTTTTGTTATTGTGAAGCGTTTAGTTCACCCGTCTATAAACGGCAAGAAAAAAGCAAAGGTGTATTCAGTGGGTAAAATATTTGAAAACGCCTACACAAATAGCTGATAATAATAGAGCGTACAGTGTATTAATACGCTTATAAAATTAGGAGTTGTACATAACTGAGGAGGAATCAGCGATGAAAAAAATTATGAATCAGCCTGAAAATCTTATTTTAGAAATGTGTAACGGATTCGTTATGGCACACCCTGAACTTCAATTGTTAAAAAAATACAAAGTTATTAAAAAGCGAGATGTAAACGTAGAAAAGGTAAGCCTTATTAGCGGAGGTGGCAGTGGGCACGAGCCGGCACACGCGGGATTTGTTGGGAAAGGGATGCTTGATGCAGCCATTTGCGGAGATGTTTTTGCCTCACCGTCTCAAATTCAGGTATATCAAGGCATCAAATCTGTTGCGAGTGATCAAGGCGTATTAATGATTATTAAAAACTACAGCGGAGATATGATGAACTTTAAAAACGGAGCTGCGCTTGCAGAGGAAGACGGAATTAAAGTGGATTATGTTCGGGTGACGGATGATATCGCGGTGGAGGACAGCTTGTACTCTGTTGGACGTCGCGGTGTTGCGGGAACGGTATTTGTACATAAAATTGCTGGAGCAGCGGCGGAAGAAGGCCGTGATCTAGAAGGCGTAAAAGCAGCGGCCGAGAAAGCAGCCGCAAACGTCCGTAGTATCGGTGTAGCATTAACGTCTTGTACGGTTCCGGCAAAAGGAACACCGACATTTTCACTAGCCGACAATGAAATCGAATATGGCGTTGGTATTCACGGAGAGCCTGGAATAAAAAGAGACGTTATGATGACCGCAGATGAGCTAGCATCGCGTATGACAAGTGACTTGTTAAAGGAATTAGATTGCACAAGCGGTGAAGATGTTGCGGTATTGGTCAATGGATTCGGCGGAACGCCTCTTCAAGAGCTCTATGTGTTGAATCATTCGCTTCAGCGTGAGTTGAAAAATCAAAACGTAACGGTGCATCGTACGTTTGTTGGAAACTACATGACGAGTATTGATATGGCAGGTGCTTCTGTCACACTCATGAAGCTAGATGATGACTTGAAGCAATTGTTATCAAAAGAATCGAGTACCCCTGCTTTTCGAGTAGACGGCCCTGTTGAACAAGTAGAATATCATGATCTTTTAGAAGAAGACGAGCCCAAAATCGTATCTTTTACAGCAGAGACTAGTGAGGAGCACGCCCATGTGCGTGGTGATAAGCTTTCACTAAACAACATGATATATCTCGTTGATAAAATGAGTGAAGTCATTATCGAAAATGAAGTTCCGTTTTGTGAGTTAGATTCGCATGCTGGAGACGGCGATTTTGGAATGAGCGTTGCGAAAGGATTTAAACAGCTGAAAAGAGAATGGCAGGATATTATCGAGCAAGAATCCCTTACGATTGGTTCATTTTTAGATGCAAGTTCAATGGTTATTATGGAACATTGCGGAGGAGCATCCGGTCCAATCTGGGGATCTGCGTTTCGTGCAGCTGGAAAAGCAACAGAAGGAAAAACAGAATTATCGGTAGCAGAATTTGCGGACATGCTACAGGAAGCGGTAAAAGGTATTCAAACGACAGGTGAGCGTTCCTTTGGAAGAGGTGCCGTTGTAGGCGATAAAACGTTGATTGATGCACTCGTTCCGTGTGCAGATACGTGGAGTGAGAGTGCAAAAAATGACGTTTCGTTCAAAGAAGCTTTTGAGAACGGTGCAAAAGCAGCGGTTGAAGGCGCAGAAAAAACAAAAGACATCGTAGCTCGCATGGGACGAGCTGGAGCCGTTGGGGAAAGAAGCCTTGGGTATCCAGATGCAGGTGCTTACGGTCTAGGCGTGATTTTCACAGAATTAGCACGTTCTCTAAAATAATAAAATTTTGTCAAACGATGAGAAGGGAACCGAACACTTGATCGCGAATATATGAATCGAAAGCATATATTAAAAAAAGAGGTGCCTGTATGATCGTCGGAATGAATCCATATCTTGTGTTAAATGGCAACGGCCAACAAGCAGTAAAGTTTTACGAAGACGTGTTAGGAGCGAAAGTGGAAAGTGTTCAGACATTTGGTGACATGCCTGCTCATCCTGATCACCCTGTACCGGATGAGGCGAAAGACCGCGTCTTGCACGCACATTTAAAAGTAGCAAACGCAGATTTGATGATTTCGGATACGTTTCCTGGACAGCCTTATGATGCAGGTTCACACGTAAATTTAAGCATTGGAACGAATGATCCAGAAACGACGAAAGTGATTTTCGACAAGCTCAGTGAAAATGGTCACGTCATCATGCCGCTTCAAGAAACGTTTTGGAGCCCTCTATATGGACAAGTAAAAGATCAATTTGACGTTAGCTGGCAAATATCAACGAATATCGAACAATAAATAAAAGCCCTCGCATCTGTGCGAGGGCTTTTGCTATGTGTTGCTAGAGCGTTTTTAACGAAAGAAAAAAGTGACCATAAGCAACTTTCCACACAACTTGTATAATCTTTCTTTTAAATGCCACTCTAAAAAGAAGAAATGTTTGTAGTGGAAGATAGGTGATTACATATGGAGTCAAGCTGGGTTTCAATCATTCCGTTTCTGGTCGTCATTCCAGTCGCGATTATAACGAAGCAGGTACTTCCAGGTCTTTTACTAGGGTTACTTGTTGGGTCTTACTTGCATGCACCATCACTCGTAGGTGGTATGCATGCGATGGTGCACTATATTGTAAAAGCACTCATTGATAAAAGCAACATTGAAATTGTGGTGTTTCTTTACATGTTTTCGGGCTTAATTGGCATGATCAAAACAACAGGAGGAATTAAAGGCTTTGTCGAAACCGCCGCAGAGCGCATCAATACGAGACGAGAGGCAATTATTCTGACATACGTTTCAACGATCGGAACGTTCAGCGCTCCAACCTTTCGTTTTGTCACGATTGCTCCCATTATGAGAGCACTACTAAAAGAAGTGAAAATGACAACAAAAGAGCTTGGATTTATTATTGAAACGACCGCGACGCCAATTATCGTATTGATTCCTGTTGCAACAGCGTTCGTCGGATATATGGTATCGATTATTCAAATGGCTACCCAAAACCAAGGCATTACTTCTGATCCTTATACGCTCTTTTTGAAAAGTATTCCGTATAACTTTTTTGCCTTTGTTATTATTCTGTTAGGCGTTTATTTAAGCTTTTTTCATCATTCTTCCTCTAATGCTCCAACAGGAGAAGAAAATGTAGAAGATGATGATTGGCATAACTGTCATCCTTCTGTTTCAAAGGACCTGCCTTCAAAGCCGTGGAACCTGCTAATCCCGCTCATGTTGGTTATCGTCCTTACACTTGTTCTTACGTGGTGGAGCGGTCATCAAAAGGCAAATAGCTTTTTGCAATCATTCATTCAAGCGGATGTGTTGGAGGCGATGGTCGTATCCTTAATGTTTACGGTGCTCGTGACGATCATTTTGTTTATCGTTCAAAAGTTTCCGCTTCAGGACATTATGAACAGCTTTGTTTCAGGTGGAAATGATCTGATGTCCGTTATTGTTCTCCTATCAGTTGTTTGGGGACTATCGTCTGTTGCCGATGATTTAGGTTTTTCAAGCTTCGTTACGGCTCATACGAACTGGATTCCTGCTATGTTCGTGACCCCGCTTATGTTTGTCTTTGGAGCTGCCATCTCTTATTTTATTGGCTCTGCGTGGGGTACATGGGGAATATTAATGCCGCTTGGAATTTCTATTGCGACTCACGCAGGCGTATCGCTTCCATTAATTATCGGTGCTGTATTTGCGAGTGGTTCATTCGGCGCTTTTGCATCTCCACTCAGCGATGATACCAACACCATTGCTAAAATTTTAAATCTATCGGTTATTGATTATGCAAGATATAAGCTAAAGCCAGCGCTTATTGCAGCGGGTATTACAACCGTCTTGTATGGAATTACCACTTTTTTCTTTTGATCATTAATAAATAAGCTGTTTTTCTAGGCGATGTAGCTTATAATGAAAGCATGAGGTTTTATGATCGCAGCAAAAAGGAGTGAAAAGACAAATGGATGAGAAAGTTCCGGTTCACTTCCCTAAAGAAATGCTTCGCGAAATGGAACGATTACTTCAAGATGGCGAAACGTTAGAGAAATTTTTTGAACAAGCACTGAACGAGTATATGGTTAGTCGAAAGCCAATCAATTTAACTCAATACAAAAAGCAAAAAGAAAGCAAGTAGCACTCAGCCAATGAGTGCTACTTTTTTATTGTTTTTCGAAAGTATGTTTTAATGATGACAAGAAAGAAAAGAGGAGGATCTTATGACGAACAAAATTGTCGATTTGTCGCATCATCAGGGGGATATTGATTTCGAGCAAGCAAGTAAAGAAATTGATTTAGCCATTATTCGCGTACAGTATGGCTCTACTTCAATTGATCGTCAATATAAGCAATATGTACAAGGGTGTAAGAGATATCGCATTCCTTTTGGCCACTATGCGTATGCACGTTTTGTAAGCATTCGTGATGCGAGGAAAGAAGCAACGGATTTTTTACATCGCGTAGATCCAGATGCAAAATTTTTAGCGGTGGACGTAGAAGAAGTAACCGTTAAGCGATATGAGGACCTCATTCCTGCGACACAAGAGTTCATTGAGGTTTGTCGTCAGGCAGGTTGGAAAGTAGGCTTATATACCGGTCACTATTTTTATCATCAGCACCATATGCACAAGATAGATGCTGATTTTCTATGGATTCCTAGGTATTCAACAGAAGACAAAGGTCATGTGCATCATGCACGTCCTGATATGCATTGCCATCTTTGGCAGTACTCACAGCGTGGAAAAGTAGCGGGGATTAAAGGGCATGTCGATTTGAATACGATACATAGCGAACGCGGTTTGGACTGGTTTTGTGGAGCACAAGAGGAGCAGCTACGAACACAAGGAGAGAGGAAAATGAACTTAACGGATAGTCAGTGGAAAGAAATGGCGAGAACATATGAAAAAGCATATAAAAAAGGCATTCTGTCTAGTATGGAATGGGCACAAAAAGCTCTTTCGAAAGAGCTTACAGTCGATGAAGCCATTTTTCTTCAAACGATTTTGATTGGTCGTACGCTTTGAAGAGTAAAATGAGCAAATGAAATAACCATTCTGTCTAACTAGGCATATAGTATAGGCAGAGGGTGTGAAGGGATGATTGAAAGTCAAGCAGAGGAATTGGAAAAACTTCGCTTCTTTCAACGAGAAGTGGATCTGATTATCGCAGCATTATTATTAACAGGGCAGTTGACGATGTCACGAGTAATTATTGAGCCTGGTGGCTTTAGTCTCACCGTAAGTGGCCCTATTATTGGGCGAGTGCGGTTAGAAGGGAAATATGGAAATAAACTAGGGAGTGCTGTACTAGATGGCATCGATATTGTCCTGGCGATCTTACTCTTAAAAGATGATATAGGATTTACAGGTTTATTTATTGCCCCTGGTGGTTTTAGTTTTAATTTAGGCGGCCCTATTTTTGGAGGGGAGCGCCCCGTTGTGCTTATTCCAAATTATTGCCGTGTTTTTGATGAATTTAAGCAAATTGTTTCAAATCATTTTCATGTGGACGCGATGTTGTTAAAAAATTTGTAAAAGGGTGATAAGAAATGGCATTAACAGATCTTCCAACAGTTAAAACACCGCCTGGAAGTGCTTTTTTAATCGCGCTACCAATTATTGTGTTTGTTTTTTTCTTCACTCAATTTAAGTCAGCTGATGTGGCGAGTTGAAAGTAATAACCACATTATTGCTTCATAAAATGGTAGGAGGGATCTTCGTATCCCCCCTACCATTTTTGTATGAGGAGAGAGTAAATTGCGGCAAAGAGATCAATTGTTTCAACGGATTTGTACCTCCCAAACACAAGATGTTTTAGCGACGATCGTGAACGTTGAAGGATCGGCATATGTTCGAGAAGGTTCTATGCTACTTATTCAGGAAAATGGTGAACGCTTTGGGATGATTAGCGGTGGCTGCTTAGAAGAGGATGTGGTAATGCAAGCGGAGGAAGTTCGTCGTCAACAGAAAGCTATAATCTGTACATATAATATGCGTGAAAATGAAGATCCCATATGGGGAGAAGAGGTAGGGTGCGGCGGAGTCATTTCCATTCTAATAGAGCCTGTGACTGAACAGTTGAAGGATAGTCTTTTAAACGTTCAGCATTGGTTGCGAAAGAGACAAACGGTTGTACACGTTAAAAATTGGTGTCCGAATGAAAAGTTGGTAGAGAATTTTTTTTCGCCTCGTGTAGATCAGCTTGAAAATAGAATTGAACTTGGAAAAGACGTCTATAAAATGATCATTCGTCCAACCCCACACCTTATTATTTTTGGTGCTGGTCAAGATGTGCAACCTCTTGTTTCATTTGCGGCAGATATGGGTTTTTACGTGACGGTATGTGACTGGAGAGAGGGTTTTATAAAACGTGAGCAATTTCTGAAAGCTGATTATTTGTTTGGTCAACATCTACCGTCTTTACTAAAAGAAACGATGTTTCAGTCTTATGATTTTTCGATCATTATGACCCACAATTTTCAAAGGGATCAAGAAATTTTGCAACATCTTCTTCAACAGGCCCTTCCTTATATTGGTGTTCTAGGAACAAAAAAGCGTACGCAACGCTTAATTAACGATAATCAAATTCCAAAAAACCTTCACTTTCCAGTTGGATTACCCATCGGCGCAAAAGGTCCTGAAGAGATTGCGATTAGCATTTTGGCTGAGCTTATTCAGGAATGGAGAAAGAACGGATGAGGGTAGTAGGTCTTTATTTGGCAGCAGGCAATAGTACAAGACTTGGAAAAGATAAACGATTTTTGCCAATTAACAATCAGCCCTTAGCAAGTCTAGCTTTTGTTCAAGCACTTCAATCACATCTTACCGAGCTTATTGTGGTCGTAAAAAGTAACGATGATTTAAGTTGGATACCTTCAATTGCTTATGAAAAAGAATATGTTCATGAGTGGACGTTTGTTGTTGCAAAAGGAGGTCAATCTGATTCGATAAAAGCTGGGCTTCGTCAAGCAAAACAAGCAGACGCCATTTTAATTATGTTAGCTGATCAACCGTTTGTTACGTGTCAAATGATTAATGACCGGCTAACAAAATGGTGTTGCAATCCGTCTCTAGACTACGTGGCTACTCTGTACAGATCAGTATTGCAGCCTCCGATCATTCTTTCAAACAAACTATTTCCTAAACTGTTTTTATTAACAGGAGATCAGGGGGCAAGGCTAATTTTACAGTCCCCAGTGTACAAAGGTAGCTTCATAGAAGAGAGTCAACTTATTGATGTTGATACATTAGACGATTATAACCAACTGTTAGATGCCATGAGGCAGAAAGGAGAGAGAGAAGGATGAGTATACTTGGAAAAAGTGTTTTTCGAAAAGAAGCGTTTGATAAAGTGACGGGAAAAGCAAAGTATACGGCCGATGAACAAGAAATAGGAATGCTTCACGTTCAAATGCTGACGAGTCCTTATGGTCATGCGTTAATTAAGCAGATAAATATTGAGGTAGCCAGGCGCGTACCAGGTGTGCGTGCAATTGTCACAGGTCAAGATTCAATCCCTCTTATTGGAGAAGAAATTCAAGACCGTTATCCAGTTGCCAAAGATCGTGTGCGTTATTATGGTGAAGTAGTAGCGCTTGTTGTAGCAGATAACCCAATTATTGCGAGACATGCAGCTGATCTTATTCAGGTTACATACGAACCACTTTCCGTTATTAATTCTCCGACAGAGGCCTTTATGAGTAATACCACGCTTCTTCATCCTCAACTGGACGCCTATAAAAAAACAGAAGGTGTATTTCCTCAGGCACATACGAACATTGCGAATAAAACAAAAATACGTAAAGGTGATCTAAACAAAGGCTGGCAGGAAAGCGAAGTGATAATTGAAGAAACCTTTTCACTGGGCCCTTCTGATCACGCCGCAATGGAAACGAGATGTGCGACCGCTGAAATAAGACCCGATGGATCCGTTTATTTTACGACTACTTCTCAAGCTCCCTTTATGTTAAAAAAGCTCATGAACACGTACTTTCAAATTGAAGTAGGGAAAGTAATTGTCAAAACTCCGTTAGTAGGAGGCGCATACGGGGGAAAAGCATCTGTTCAGTGGGAGATTTTAGCTTATCTTGCATCCCGTGCTGTCGGAGGTAGACGGGTTAAGATCTTGTATTCGAGAGAAGAAGATTTGACAACGGCTCCTTGTCATATAGGATTAGACGCAACTATTAAGCTTGGCTGTAAGCGAGATGGAAAGTTAATGGTTGCAGAGCTTCTTTATTTATTTGATGGCGGGGCATATTCCGATAAAGCAACAGATTTGAGCAGGGCAGGCGCTGTCGATTGTACAGGTCCTTACCGAATCGATCACATATGGTGTGATGCCTATTGTATGTATACCAATCACCCTTATGCAGCTCCGTTTCGAGGATTTTCACATTCAGAAGTATTGTTTGCGTTTGAGAGAGCGATGGATATGCTTGCGATGAAGTTGAAAATAGACCCACTTGAGCTCCGATTAAAAAATGCGATTGCTCCTGGTGATACGACACCGACACAAGTGAAATTAAATCGAAGTAAGGTCGGTAATTTACCAGCATGTATTACCCGTTTAAAGGAGTTAATGAGCTGGGAGGACGGTTCCATTGTTCGAGTAAATGATCGAACCATTCGAGCAAAAGGGGTGAGTTGTGTTTGGAAGACGTCTACAATCGATCCAGATGCTAGCTCAGGTGTTATTTTGACGTTTAATCCAGATGGAAGCATCAATTTAATGTCAGGGGTTGTGGAGATTGGTACGGGAACGAAAACAATTCTTGCGCAGATGCTTGCTGAACGTCTACAAATGGGAATCGATCAAATTCATGTGAAGATGCCAGTCCATACACAAACGACACCCGAGCACTGGAAAACAGTTGCAAGCAGAGGAACGTTTATGGCAGGAAGAGCGCTAATGCGCGCAGCAGATGATGCGATTGGGCAGTTAAAAGAGATTGCCTCGATCGTATTGCGTAGTGAGACAGATGATCTCATGGTTAGTGGAGGATACGTGTTTCAAAAAGACGATCGATCCATTCGAATTGCAGTAAAAGACATTGCTTATGGATACAAGTATCCAAACGGAAATTCAATAGGGGGTCAGATTATAGCAAGAGGGCATTATATTTTGAATCATATGACGAACATTGATCCTGAAACAGGAAAAGGGAATCCAGGTCCTGAGTGGACAGTAGGTGCGCAAGGCGTCGAGGTTGAATTTGATACCCGAGACTACACGTATAAAGTTCTAAAGGCATTTGCTGTGATCGATATCGGCCGAGTATTAAATGAGAAGGCTGCCCTTGGTCAGGTGATGGGATCGATGAGTATGGGGCTCGCTTTTGCAGGTAGAGAAACGTTTGTGTTTGATGAATATGCGCGTATTCTTAATCCTCAGCTTCGAGCATATCGACCCATTCATTATGGGGAAAATCCTGAATACGTAGCTGATTTTGTAACTACTCCCCAAGCTGATGCCGCATACGGTGCAAGAGGCGTAGGGGAACATGCTCTTTTAGGGATGCCCGCTTCGCTTGGGAATGCACTTACACTGGCTGCAGGTGTTGACCTAAATGAATTACCTCTTATACCTGAGTTAATTTGGCGAAAGAAAGAAGGTGGAATTCAATGATTGGCACGTTTGACTATTATCGACCTCATTCAATACAAGAAGCAGTTAATTTATTTGAAAAGCTAGATCTTGAAGAGCAATCCCCAGTTTACTATAGCGGTGGGACGGAGATCATTACTTTTCATCGGTTAGATTTAATTCGTCCAGGCGCTGTGATTGATATTAAAAGTATTCCGGAGTGCATGGAGTGGAAACGTGATGATAGCACTCTAACGATTGGATCCGCGCTGTCTCTTACAGTGATTGAAAAACAAAAAGGTTTTCCCTTATTATCAACTGTCTGTAGTGAAGTAGCAGACCATACCGCACGAAATAAAATTACAGCGGGTGGAAATATTTGCGGTGAAACCTTCTATCGAGAGGTTGCGTTGCCTTTTCTTCTTAGTGATGCGCATCTTGTTATCGGAGGAAAGGGTGGGGTGAGAGAAGTTGAAATTCATGAATTATTCAAAGGTCATCTTCAATTGAATAATGGTGAATTTCTGTTGCAACTTCGTGTGCAACGACCGTTTTTAGAAGCGTCTTATATAAGCATTAAGCGAAGGAGGCAGTGGAATACAGGTTATCCAGTCATCACCGTTTCTAGCTTATACTATCAAAATCGTCTCCGATTAGCGATTAGCGGTTTGTATCCATATCCGTTTCGTGCGTGGGAGTTGGAGAGAGAATTAAATCGACCGGGTACATCCGAACAGCGGATTGAGGCAGCGCTGAAAACCATTAACGGTCTGGTATTAGAAGATGAAGAGGGATCAGCAAATTACCGGTTATTTGTGCTTAAAAACATTCTCTATGATGTCATAGAACACTTAGGGGGAGAGAAATGATGCAAATAGAGCTTACTATAAATGGAGAAAAAGTGAAAACTGCGTGTGAACCGTCAGACACTCTTTTATATGTGCTTCGAAATAAGCTTGGATTAACGGGAGCAAAACCAGGATGTTTGAACGGTGATTGCGGTGCGTGTACCGTCATCATTCAAGGAAAGCCAATGAAATCTTGCCTAACCCTTGCGATTGAAGAAACACAAAAAGAGATAACGACTATTGAAGGACTAGGAGGAGTCCCCATACAAGGAGCGTTTGTGGAGCACTTTGCTTTTCAATGTGGCTATTGTACACCTGGATTTATTATGAATGCTCACGCTCTTGTTCAAGATCAGCCCGAAGCTACTGACCAAATTATTACCGAGTGGTTAGAATCTAACATTTGTCGGTGCACAGGCTATCAAGAGATAAAGAAAGCTGTTAAAGATGTTTTATCTCAAATAAAGCGATCGTAAGAGAAGGAAAAATCAGAAAAATAAGTAAAAAATATGTCGGAATGTAGCGGTTCATGCTATGATAAAAAAATAAGTTCATATACGTGTCATTTAGGTGCCCTTGCATTGCGCCAAGGGGTAACAGGGAATTAGGTTGAAATCCTAAGCGGTCCCGCCACTGTAACTGATGAGAACGTCATTCATTGTGCCACTCAAATTGGGGAAGGCGATGACGTTTGTTGACCAGAAGCCAGGAGACCTACCTAGATGTGAACACCCATGAGCCTTCGAGGAAAGGAGCGGTGCAGTAGAATTTGCAGGACAAGCCTGTTTTGTTTGTCATGGAGTAAAAACGATTCTATTTAGCCCCAGTCTGTTCAAGGACCGGGGCTTTTTGTGTGGAATCTACAAAAAAGGAGAAGTGAAGATGGAACAATTATCATTATTTATGTTTGTATTTGTGTTGGGACTTCGTCATGGATTGGATGCCGATCACTTGGCATGTATTGATGGCATTACAAGATATAATTTAGATCGTAATCATCGTGTAGCACGCTGGGTCGGAACGTGTTTTTCATTTGGACATGGAATGGTGGTTGCTGGAGTGGGAGTAGTGCTTGCTTCCTTTAGTCGTCATTTCACATTTCCTGCGTACTTTGATGGTATTGTTACGTGCGTTTCCATTATCTCGCTATTTTTAATCGGCACGCTAAATGTGTATAACTTGCTTCGCCCGACAGCAGAAAAAGGGGATTTTCGTGTACAGGGCGTAAAAAGCAAACTGCTTCCACGATTTGTTCGTGAAACGTCCAATCCGTTCCTTATTATGCTTATTGGTGGAGTTTTTGCGCTTGCAGCAGATACTGTCAGTCAAACCTCTATTTGGGCGGTTGCAGCAGGGCAGTCTAATCCATATATGCCGTATCTATTAGGTGCTACGTTCGTGATCGGAATGATGATTACCGATACGATCGATTCATTTATCGTTTTTGGCATGTTGAAGCAGTCAAATGCGTTTGGAAAATCAGCGTCTAGACTAATGGGGTGGGTCATCGTTTTTCTTGCTTACGGTGTTTCGATGTACCAGCTCTTCACGTATTTTTATCCAAAAGCAGAAGTAGACTTTGAAATGGTAGGCATCGCTGTATTTGCCTTTTTAATGGTCTGCTTCGGCTTAGTTAGGACGAAAGGTCGAAAAGCAGAAAAAGTCATTTCCTCTTAATAGAAAAATGCCTAGGGCTTTGCGCTCTAGGCATTAATAGTGTTCTGCTGTTTTTCCTTCCATTCTTTAAACGAATCTAAATCGTTGTTAATTTGTTTCATCGCAAAAGCAATCACCGCAGCATCATCGACTAACCCTAATCCAACGATAAAATCTGGGATTAAATCGATGGGATTCACAAAATATAAAATGGTTGCGATGATCGTGATAATGGAGCGAGTAGGGATTGATCTATAATCACCTTTAATCCAAGATCGAAACGCTTCAAACAAAAGCTGAAGTCGCTCCCATACATCGTCGAGAGCCCCTTTTTTAGTCGTTGCCTTCGCAATCGCCTGATTTAATAATCCCTCTGCTTTTCCTTTATCATGCAGGTACTCTTTTGCTTGCGTTTCATACTCTTTGTATCCTTGCTCATAATGTTCCTTGTCTTTTTTTCTTCGACCAAACATTTTATCGCCTCCAATAGCCGCTACAGTCATTGTATACCCTTATTGTAACGTCGAAGAAACAACTCATACGCTTCTGAATAAAATAAGTAAAAAACTTATTTTTTTATATTATAATAAGTTTTTTGCTTGAAAATATCAGGATTATTACGTAGGATATAGAAAAGGAAGTGGTGTGATGACACAAAAGGATCGTTTAGAGAGTATGAAGTCATGGCTACAAATCCATCATGAAATTAGCATTGAAATCATCATGGCAAAATGGAATGTTTCACGTGACACGGCCCGTCGTGATTTAGTGAAACTTGAAAAAATGGGAGATGTAGTTCGTACAAAAGGTGGAGCAGTGCTTGCGAGTCATCAAGTCATTCGATACGGAGATCGTAGCCAACATCCATCAAAGATTAAGATTGCAAAACGAGCGTGCGAACTCATTCAAGAACATGACCACGTCATGTTTGATACGTCTACAACGGTGGAATTAGTTGCAAAACAGCTCAATGATCAGCCGCTTTCCGTCGTGACCAACTCAATTGATATTGTGGCAGCTCTCTCAGACCATAGCGACATTGATATTTATATGATTGGCGGGAAATTCAATCGCTATCACCGAAGCTTTCTTGGTTTTCAAGCAGCGGAGGAGCTATCAAAATATCGAGTAGACAAGCTGTTTATAGGAGCCTGTGGTCTCGGCTTAGAGGGACTAACTGCTTCTAGTGATGACGAGGCTTACGTCAAACGAAGCATGATTGCCTCTGCACGAGAAGTAACGGTGCTTATGGATCATTCAAAGCTTCATAAGTCATTTTTGCATCATGTATGTGAGTTAAGCGCTGTTCACCGAATTATTACGGATCAGCCATTAACCGATGAGATAAAGGCAGCAGCAGAAGAATATGAAATTGAAGTCATCATTACAAACAACTAAAAGGAGTGTTTCAAATGGATAAAGTAAAAGTAGGACTAGTTGGGTATGGATTTTCAGGGCAAACGTTTCATGCGCCGCTGTTAAAAGCACTAAGTGAATTTGAGATTACAAAGGTCATGAGCTCAAATCCTGAAAAAGTACGTGAGGATTTAGGTAATGTCGACGTTGTTTCTTCTATTGAAGGTGTTTTAGAGGATGAAAGCATTGAACTAGTCGTGATTACAACGCCCAACACGTTTCATTTCGATATGGCGAAAAAAAGTCTTCAAGCAAATAAGCACGTTGTGATTGAAAAGCCAATGGTCGTTGAAAGCGAAGAAGGGCTTGAACTTATTGACCTTGCTGAAAAACATGATCGTATGCTTAGCGTCTATCAAAACCGTCGCTTTGATAATGACTTCTTAACAATTAAGAAGCTTCTGTCTGAAGATCAATTAGGAGAAGTGTATTCATATGAAGCTCATTTCAATCGTTTCCGTCCGGAGACTCGTGACCGCTGGAGAGAGCGTCCAGGAAAAGGTGCAGGGATGCTGTATGATTTAGGCTCACATCTCGTGGATCAGGCGCTTCACCTTTTTGGAAAACCAAATTTTGTTCAAGCAGACGTATTCCCGCAACGTGACGGTTCAGAGGTAGACGATTATTTCCACATTACGCTTGGCTATGATAAACTTCGCGTGATGCTCCATTCTGGTTCAGTTGTACTTGAAGCAGGGCCTAGATACCAAGTACACGGCCGAAAAGGCAGTTTCTTAAAGTACGGAATGGATGGACAAGAAGATGCGCTAAAAGCAGGCAAAAACGTGCAAGACGATGACTGGGGAACAGATCTTCCAGAACGCTACGGGAAACTTGTAACAGAGTCAGAAAGCGGCGTAAAAGAAGAACGAGTAGAGACGGTTTCAGGTTCTTATCCAACGTATTATAAAGAAGTATATGCTCATCTTCGTGAAGGAAAAGCAAATCCTGTTCCTGCACAGGAAGGATTGTTAACGATTCAAATTTTAGAAGCGGCAAAACGAAGCAGCGAAGAAAAAAGAGTGATTGACCTCTAAGAGAAAGAAGGAATTCGGATGAACAGACTTCAGCAAAAGCTAGACGATATTCGAAAACAAGAAGAAGAGCTTCAGTTTGCTACGTTTACAAATGAGATGGCGCTTCAACTAGGGCTATCTATTATCCAAAGTGCACGTGAAGAAGAAAAAGCGATATCTGTTGAGATTATTCGAAACGGTCAGGTACTATTTTCACATGCGATGGACGGAACGAGTCCTGATCAAACATACTGGATGACGAGAAAAGCAAATGTTGTTCGTCGTCACAATCACAGCTCTTATTACATGCGTTTGTATAATGAATTAAAAGAAAGATCTTATTTCGAAGCGTATTCAGTTAGTCCCCAAGAATATGCTGTTCACGGCGGCTCATTCCCCCTTTCAATTCAAGGAGTAGGCGTAATTGGAAGTATTACAGTATCAGGGTTATCTCAGGAAGAAGATCATGAATTAGCCGTTCAAGGAATAAAGAACTTAATTAAAAATGATAAAAAATAGATGAAAAAATTTCCTCTCTGTTGTAAAATGTCAATATGTGTCGAAATAAAGGAGGGGAAAGTATGTCTACATTAACATTAAAGTATTACTTTCTCGAAGAAAAAGAGAGATTCGAGATGGAGCAAGACATTTTAGCGCACACGTCTAAGCATGAAGAAGAGATTTTACCGCTAGACGATAACGAGATTACCGAACTTCATAAAAGTCTGGAAGTAACCATATAGTTTGGATTGATGTAGCACAAAGAGGAAGGGACCTAACGGTGAGGCTGTTAGGTCCCTTCCTCTTTGTGCTAGACCTAAGGGAATGAGGACTTCCCTTGCGGGCTGTCCTCATTCCCCTAGGTAAACCTTTTTGGGGCGCTCTGGACGCTTAGCCCCTTAGCCCTTCAAACCCCTCAAACCCCTCAAACCCTTCAAACCCCTCAAACCCTTCAAACCCTTCAAACCCTTCAAACCTCTAAAACCCAGCTTTGGATGATTTTAATTTTTTATGTTGGGATTTTACTTGGGTGGACAGAATTTGTTGGAATCGTTAGAATCCTAATTATGGGAAATTGTTGTAGGGTCATCTTTGGTATGGTTGTGTTTAAAATTGGATTGCGAATAAAGTGAAATGATGAGTTGTAAGAAGGGAGACGCGCATGAGTACATATAGTGTTACGAGTAATATTCCAGAGGTAGAGGCTTATCGACGTTTACGTGTGAAGGCGGGGCTTAGCCCAAAGAGTGAAAGGGCAGCAGAGAAAGGCTTGGCTAATACGCTTTATGCAGTGACGATTTATGAAGAGGATCATCTTATTGCGATGGGGCGTGTGATTGGAGATGGCGGTTGTTTTCTGCAAATTGTCGATATTGCAGTTCATCCTCAATTTCAAGGGAAGGGTCTCGGAAAGCAAGTGATGAGTCAGCTGATGACATATGTAGACGAGATAGCGGAGATCGGAACGAATGTAAGCCTTATGGCAGACGTTCCGGCAGATCATCTCTATCTGAAATTTGGCTTCGAATATGCAGCACCCCGTTCATTAGGCATGTGGAAAACGTATAAATAAGTCTGAGATAAAAGGGGATAGAAGCAGCTTCAAATGAAGACAGCAAAAAGAGGGATTTCTTATAACTATGAGAAACCCCTCTTTGGTAATCATCTGTTTTTAAAATAGTCAATTGGTTTGGCGAAGGACAGGTACTTTTAAGAAAACCCATAGAATTACGCAGATCAGCGGCACGGCTCCTAGAACGATGACCGTCTGGATATCGATGCCGGTTCCTAATAAGAGAGAGGTTAATCCATATGAGACGGGTTGGAGAGCCGAACCTGCGAGCATCATCACGCTCATAACGCGTCCTAGCATGGCATTTTCAACCTTTGATTGAACAATGGCAAAAATAGGTGCGTTTGAAAACGATAGCGCAAAACCTAATAAGAATAAAAAGATGAGGCATAACACGAGTGAGCGAGAGACGCCAAGTCCTAAGTAAGTAAGGCCAAGGGCAAGAAGCGCCCACATCGCAATCAATCCGCGATTTTTCTTAAAGTTTAAAATTCCCACCGCAGCACTTCCAGCCAAAATTCCAACTACAAGAACGGCTTCCATTGTGCTAAAAGCCAACGAGTTTTGTTTAAATAGCTTGCTTGCGATGAGCGGAATACCGAGCGCCATCGGGCCAGTAATAAAGACGTTGATGACAAAAGATACGCTGATGAGTGTAGAGAGAAAAGTGTTTTTCTTAATATAGGACAAACCATTTTTGAATGATTGAAGAAGCGGTTCCTGGTCTTCTTTTTCAACTTTTTCTTTTTTTAATGATAAAAATGGAATGCAAGCGCTGAAGAAAATCATGATGAGAGAAGCAAGAAGAAAGATTGTTGAGTAATCGAGATATTTAATAAAGACACCTGCAAGAAAAGCCCCGAAAATCCCTGTCACTTGGCTAATGATTGAAATGAGTGAGTTTGCACGCATCAAATCATCCTCTTGCACAATAGAGGGAAGAAGAGCGTTTCGAGCCGGTACGTGAAAAGAATCGATAATCCCAAACAACAAGGCAGAAACAATAAAAAGACTAAGGTGATTCCAACCATTAAATAAAAGCAAAAATACGCTACCAATCGTAAGAGCCTCAGCTAGAGTGGAGAGTAAGACAATCGTTTTGCGATTAAAGCGATCTGCCAGTACTCCGCCGAGCGTCATGAGTAAGATAGCTGGAACGGATGAGGCGATAAAAATCATGCCAAGACCTGCTTTTTGAAGAAGCTCGTTAATGACAAACCATGATTGTGTAAACAGAAAAAGTGAGAATCCAAGCCGTGAAGAAAGCGTGATGGCAAAGATAATGAGAAAATCCTTTTGCAATAATAGTGGGCGTTTCATTTCGATAGGCGCGGGCTGAATAACCGCTTCGTTCATGTTATTCGTCTCCTTTAGGTAAAATTGGAAAGGCAATACGATAAAGGTGATACTTCACTAGGTCATCGTTTGGGATAGAACCATTTGTTGCATCAAATTCTTTGAGTAGATCTTGTATTTCTTCCTCTTTCTTTCGCAGAACTGCTGTCTGTTCCTTTGTCAAATAGAGCTGCTCGAGTGATTGAGTGACCAAATAGTCAGAGTGGTTGATGTGAACGAATTGTGTGCTCGTTTCTTTTAAAGCATTAATCGTCATTCGTGCTCCTCCAACAAAGCTTTCTTCAACAGAAGCCTGGAAGTCCACTTCTTCATCCTCTGATACAAACGTTCGATTGACGTGGATTTCAGAAGCGATTGGTCGATAAAATTTTTGCACGATGCCGTTTTTGACTTCTGTACGTTCGACGTAAACTAACCCCACCTTTTCTAGTTCTTTTAAGTGGTAATGCACTTTTTGAGCCTGCATATCCAAACTTTCAGCGATCATTTTTCCTGTTTTGGCTTCGACAATGATTTCCCAAAGTAATTTAATTCGGAGAGGATCAGAAATGGCTTTTAACTGTTCAACGGATTCAATTTCAAAACTTTTCTTTAACATAAAACCTTCCTTTAACATTCAGATTTATTTGAACGTTTTAATTATATGTGATAAATCCATAAAATGGAATATTTATTTTAGAAATTTTTTTGGCATAGGATAGAAGGTTAATTACTCGTTGTCCAAATCAGTCCTATTTTAAAACGTAGCGCTGTGGTGTTTTATTTTTGGCAGCGTAGTAAAGAAAGAGGAAATGATCATAAGAGCAACGAAAGAAACGAATGGATAAATCGTCTAGCTTATCAATAAACGTCTATTATGGTAGGATAATAAAGAAGTACATATAAAAGCGTTTCACGCACATGAAAAGCGAAAGTTTAGAAAGGGGCTATTTCATATGAAAGAGCGTTTACAAAAAGTAACAAGTTGGTTGCAGGAAGAAAAACATCCGGCAGCATTTATTCATTCAACTGAAAATGTTTTTTACTTAACGGGATTCTTTACAGATCCTCATGAACGTTTAATGGGGCTATTCGTATTCCAAGAAGCGGCGCCATTATTTGTATGTCCTGCAATGGAAGTATCACAGGCTCGTGATGCTGGCTGGGACGGCGATGTGGTAGGATATGAAGACCATGAAAATCCATGGGAGCTAATTGAGGCAGCTCTTCAAACACGCGAGCTTCCGGAAATCGGGACGGTTGCAGTAGAGAAAGAATTGTTATCTTATGCACGTGCCGAAGAACTATTAAAGCTATACCCAACGGCAACGCTTGTAGCAGCAGAAGAGTCATTAAATGAGCTTCGTTTAGTAAAAGAGCCAAAAGAAGTGGAAATTTTAAAGCACGCAGCGGCTCTTGCTGATTACGGTGTACAAGTAGGGATAGAAGCACTAAAAGAAGGCGTAACAGAAATGGACGTTTTAGCGAAAATTGAGTATGAGTTAAAACGTAAAGGAATTCGCGAAATGTCATTCTCAACAATGGTGTTATTTGGTGAGAAAACAGGTCAGCCACACGGTAATCCAGGCCTTCGTACGCTTAAAAAAGGCGACTTCGTTCTCTTTGACCTTGGAGTGGTCTATGAGGGCTATTGCTCAGACATTACGCGTACAGTTGTATTCGGTTCAGCGAATGAGCAGCAAAAAGAAATCTATAATACGGTATTAAAAGCACAGCTTGCTGCACTTGATGCAAGTAAGCCTGGAACGCGTATTGGAGATTTAGATCTTGTTGCGCGTGATATTATTACGGAAGCGGGATACGGTGATAAATTCCCTCATCGTCTTGGCCACGGTCTTGGAATTAGCGTTCATGAATATCCGTCTATGAGTAAAAACAACGATAACCTATTAAAAGAAGGAATGGCTTATACAATTGAGCCAGGAATTTACGATGCAGAAATTGGCGGCGTTCGTATTGAGGATGACGTCATTATTACGAAAGATGGTCATGAGACTCTAACAAAATTCCCGAAAGAACTACAGATCATTCAGTAAGTTACTGATCAATAGAAAAAGCGAGTAGATTTCTCTACTCGCTTTTTTGTCGTTATTCAACAGAAGGCTGGACTAACGCTTCACTTTTATCAGGAAAGGTCTTATCAATATGACATTCTCCCCACGTGCAAAGCATATCAAGGATCTTTTCTAACGACCATCCGTAATCTGTTAAGGAATATTCAACCTTTGGTGGTACTTGATTATAGATCTTTCGTGTTAAGACGCCGTCTTCTTCAAGCTCACGCAGTTGCTGTGTCAGCATTTTTTGCGTGATGCCAGGCATCAGTTTTTTTAATTCGCTTGTGCGTTTTGTGCCCTTTGTGAGATGACAAAGGATCACCACTTTCCACTTACCTCCGATAACTTCAAGCGTTGCTTCAACTGGAATATTATATCGTTTCACTTTATTTTACCTCCCAAATGAAATAGTTCATATCGTAACTATTGCACGGGTGTTTTCATTACTTTCTGGTACTTCTACACGGTTTGTACGTTCTATCATAGCACCATTCACTTTCCTTTGCCAAGTTCTTGAGACGACATCGAAAGATATACGTTACTTCTAAGTACCTATACTACTTAAAAGTGCGTACTTCCTTAAGGGAAAGTCCTCGTGCATAATGAGTAACAGATGTTGATGACACATCAAATA
>NZ_LILC01000021.1 GCF_001274935.1 Priestia koreensis
AAAGGGTTCACATCATCATATTCCGATGACGTGAACCCTTTTTTCGTTATTTTTGGCTAGTTATGTCCCAGCCTCCTCTTTACAACGTTATGATTCGTTTGTTTTAAGCCCTACTAGCGCCAAGCCAGGACCGTAAGGCGTTTGATGAACGTCCAACAAAAGTTCCTCTGTATATGGAAGAATCTCCTTTTGGATCGCTACTTGAATCTCATTGACCTCAATCAGAACATCGCCTTCCTGCTCTTCATCAAATGCTAATTTAATAGTTGGCATCTCACAGCTAATTCCGGCGAAATAGAGACGAATGCCTGGTACATCTTGCTCGTACAGCACATCTAATACGAGCTGTTTTGCTTCTTGCGTCATTTCCATTTTTTCGTTCCTCCTATGAAAGAATTTTTAACCACAGATATAGTCCGACCAATGTAAATAAAAGCACTGGGATCGTAATAACAACTCCTACTTTTACATACGTGCGCCAAGAAATATACACACCTTTTTTCGCTAATACATGCAACCACAACAGCGTCGCAAGTGACCCAATTGGCGTCATCTTCGGTCCAAGATCTGATCCGATGACGTTTGCGTAGATAAGCGCTTCTTGGATAATGCCATTTGTGTGACTATCTGAAATGGCTAGCGCATTAATCATTACCGTTGGGAGGTTGTTCATCACAGACGAAAGAACTGCTGCAAGGGCTCCCATTCCAACAGTCGCCGCAAATAATCCTTTCGATGCAAATGTCTCTAACCACTCTGTAAGTACATGTGTAAGACCGACATTTTGAAGACCGTATACGACTACGTACATACCGATCGAAAAAAACACAATCGCCCACGGAGCTCCCTTTAAGACCGCTTTTGTGGAAATACCAGGGCTCTTTCTACTCGCTAGCAATAAGACAATCGCAATCACTCCGGCGATAATTGAAACAGGAATCCCCAATGCTTGACTAGCGAGGTATCCTGCAAAAAGCGCGCCCATAATCCACCAAGATAGTCGAAACATTTTGTGATCACGAATGGCTTCTGAAGGACGTTTTAATTCAGCAACGTTATACGTCTTCGGTACAACCTTGTAGGAAAATAAGTACAGAACGATGAGCGTCCCGAGCAAAGCAAACAAATCTGGCACAATCATGCGTGTCGCATACTCGTTAAAGCCAATACCAAAGAAATCGGCTGACACAATGTTCACTAAGTTGCTTATGGTAAAAGGCAAAGAAGTTGTGTCTGCCACAAATCCACTTCCGATAATAAAGACAAGTATCACTCGCTCATCGTAGTTTAGTGCGCGTACCATCGCAAGAACGATTGGCGTCAAAATAAGCGCCCCTCCATCATTTGCAAAAAACGCTGACACAATGGCACCGAGCACAATGAGAAATAAATAGAGACGCATTCCTCTTCCCTTTGCCACTCTTGCCATATGTAGCGCCGCCCACTCAAAAAAGCCAACTTCATCCAATACGAGCGAAATAATAATGAGCGCCACAAGCGTCAATGTCGCATTCCAAACGATGCTTGTTACTTCCGCTACGTCATGGAACGAAACAACCCCTGCGAGCAGCGCTAATGCTCCTCCTGCACAAGCAATCCAGCCAATTGAAAGACCTTTTGGCTGCCAAATGACGAGTACAAGCGTTAAAAGGAAAATAAGTGAAGCAATGATTAAAGAACTCAAGCTTCGTACCCCCACTCTATAAAACGATAATTCCGTTCTCAATAGTAGCCGAATTGCCCGTTTATCGCAATATATAGAATCATTCAAAGTTTTTAGTGGCAATTTTATCCTCTAACTAATATAATAAGTTTATAAACTAATATCATTAGTTAAAGAGGAGACCGATGAAAATGAAAATAAAAAAATATGAGTCTGTTTATCAACTAACTGAGCTTCCCCACCTGTTCCCTGTCAACTGCTACCTTGTTGAAGAAAGGGATGAAGTAACGTTAATTGATGCCGCTCTTCCCTTTAGTGCAAAAGGAATTATAAAAGAAATTGAGAACATCCAAAAGCCACTTACACGCATTTTGCTTACACACGCACACGATGACCACGTCGGAGCACTCGATGCCCTTAAAGCTGCTTTTCCTCATGCAAAGGTCATCATTTCGCAACGCGATGCTCGTCTGATGAAAGGAGATCGGTCACTAGATGCGCATGAGCCTCAGCTTCCCATCAAAGGCGGTGTTCCAAAATCCTTAACTACGGTTCCTGATCAAACCATCACGCACGGTGATATGATCGGTTCCTTGCAAGCTATCGCTACACCTGGCCATACGCCTGGGCATATGGCTTATCTTGATACACGAAGCGGGGCGCTCATTGCAGGTGATGTTTTTCAAATACGTGGCGGAATAGCCGTTGCTGGCACATTAAAATGGCGCTTTCCTTTCCCAGCGTTTTCCACATGGAACAAAGAGCTTGCGTTAGAAAGCGCCAAAGCGCTGTATGATTTGAAGCCAACCCTACTTGCTGTTGGACATGGGAATTGGCTTGTAAATCCCAGTACTTCTATGCAAAAGGCCATCCGTGAAGCTGAAAAAGGAGTGGAACAGTATGCGCCAAGGTCTTGATCAAACGACCGTTGTCAAAACGGCTGCACTCCTAGCAGAGCGTGATGGCTATGAGAGCGTCACGTTAGCTTCTGTAGCGAAGGAGCTTGGAATTAAAACCCCTTCCTTATACAATCATGTAAACGGATTAAAAGGGCTACGTAAAGACCTTGCCTGCTACGCCATTGAACAGCTCGCTCACCAGCTAACCCTATCAGCAGTGGGACGTTCGGGAGACGAGGCGATTCTTTCAGTCGGATTTTCGTATATTCAATTTGTCCGAGACCATCCCGGCTTATATGAAGCAACATTTCGTGCTCCTGACCTTAGTGATCCTGATATTATGAAAAAAGGCGACTATATCGTTCAGCTTCTTGTAGCCATTCTCAATTACTATCATTTAGCTGACGAAGACCTAATTCATGCTGTAAGAGCTCTACGAAGCCTTGTTCATGGATTTGCTATGATCGAAATGAACCGTGGATTCAATCTGTCTGTTGATAATGAAGAAACGATTCAGTTTATGCTTCGAACCTTTATTAATGGACTTCCAGCGCAAACACACTAACTTTTTTATTTATAATAATTATAATTAAATATTGATTTTAATTTTAGATCTGTTATAATCAGTTTATAGAGTATCACAGGACATCTAAAGGAGGAAATCACATTGAGTACACAACACTTATTAAACCAACAAATCGCAAACTGGAGTCTTTTAAATACAAAATTGCATCGTTTTCACTGGTATGTGAAAGGTCCTCACTTTTTCACACTGCATGAGAAATTTGAAGCGTTTTATAATGAAGCAGGCACAATTATTGATGATCTTGCCGAACGCCTACTTAGTATCGGTGGACAGCCGATTGCAACGATGAAAGAACACCTTGAGCAAGCGACGCTTTCTGAAACAAATCATGAGCAAACAGCAGAAGACATGGTACGTACGCTAGTCAACGATTATTCATTGATTATTGAGGAAGCAAAACAGCTCATTGAAGTAGCAGGGAATGAGAATGATGAAGCAACGGCTGACTTTTTCGTTGGCATGGTGAAAGACTTGCAGCAACGCACTTGGATGCTAAATGCTTTTTTAGGCGCTTAATACAAAAGCTATCGTTTAAAATAAAGGGAACTCCCGTTTTCAGGAGTTCCCTTGTTTTATGCGTGTGCACCACTTTGCGATAAATACAATCACGATGTTAAATTATTAGTTCAATGATTATTACAACTAAATCAGCTTCTTTTCTTCTTTCTCCTAGCAAATACAAAAAAGGATCGAGAAAATAACTTCTCGATCCTTTTTATACGTTCAAATGAATTAAAAATAAAACACCAAAAATGATGGCCATAATCATGTGCTGTTTTTTCGTCACGAGATTCTTCTTCGTTTTTTTCTTTGCATGATGATTCCATCCTAAAAGAGCTAGCACAACAAGTGCTAAAAACGTTGCAATGCCCGTATACATCGTAAGCTTTTCATCCGTTTGAAAAATGAAGAAATATAGGCCATGTGCAAATCCTAAACAAAGTGTGATAATCCCTAAAAAGATATGATGCGTTCGTATCAACAAATACAATTGCTGTGCCCATTCAACAAACGGAATTTTCCGTTTTTTCATTTGCAACCATATGTGGCGAAGAAGCCACAATACGCCAGTCGTAATCCCTATAATCTCAGCGAGCGTTCCGACGTTTTTATTGAGACCTTTTAAAGCGCGTATGCCTCCTGCTCCTGTTCCAAAGCGATACATTGTCACCACAAACATTCCGGCGGCTACAAGTAAAAGCACAATACCGCCAATTCGAATAAGGGGTGAGATTACTTTCATTGTTTTTTGCGCATGTTCTTTTGACATGAGAACCTCCATTTATGAAAAGCTTCAGTATGATTGTTATTGTATCTTACCCCACGACGTATACGCATTAAAATTCCATTAAAAATAGTTAAAGATTCATTGATTAACAAAAAGCCCTAGAAACATGTTCTAAGGCTTTCTCCAAATTTACTGCTGAACCCATACAGAAACAGAACCCCCGTTTACAGGAAACGTCGCATAACCATCTGATCCAATCGTAATTTTATCTGTTCGATTTCCTGTGAGGTCATACCAGACTTCTCCCGCATTAGATGTTCCCACATACATTCGCTTCGATCCGCCAGGACCGTCGGTAATGACCGTTGCAAGTCCAGATTTTGCTTTTGTACTATCTCCTTCTCGAGTCCATCCAATCACATCTGGATTATCGATGTAATCACGTTGCGTACCATACGCATAGTCTTTTCTCGCTTTTAGCAACGGTTCAATTTTCGACTTCAATGCTGGAATTTCGCGTGTTGTCGTACCTTTTGTTCCGTACATATCGCCATAGAATACGGATGGATACCCGCCAGATCTCGTTAAAATAAACGCATAGGCTAACGGCTTAAACCAAGGCTGAACCGTTGATTCTAATGATTGACCCGGCTGTGTATCATGGTTCTCAACGAGCGTTACCGCTTTTGTTGGATTAGAAGCAACAAGCGTATTATTTAAAATATTTCGCATGTCATAATACCCGCCACCCGTTGATGCCGCATAAAAATTGTAGTGAAGCGGTGCATCAAATAGCGACTGATTGTAATTAACCTTTGCTAGATAGTTGTTGAGCGCACCAAGGTCATTCTGCCAGTACTCTCCTACCGTAAACATTTCTTTTCCAGTGGCTGCACGCGCATTATCCACCCAGTCTTTTAAGAATGAAAACTTAATATGTTTCACCGCATCTAGGCGGTATCCATCCAAACCAACTTCATTTGCGTACCATACGCCCCATTTTTTCATTTCGTTTACAACGTCAGGGTGATCGTAATCAATATCTGCATACATCAAATAATCGTAATTTCCGTTTTCTGACGATACCTCCCAATCCCACGCCTTTCCGGTTCCCCTAAACTTAAAGATTCGACTCAAGCTTCTCGATTGATCCCAGTCCGTCCCGTCAAAGTGAAACCACTGCCATTTAAAATTACTGTACGTCGTTCCTCGTCCCGGGAAGTTAAAACCCGTCCACGCTTGAATGTTATATTCTCCAGACGTTTCTTGATTTCGATTGCTCGGATTTACTTCAACCGCCGTTACGTTTTCCGTGTAGTCTGCCCCCGCTTTATGGTTCATAACCACGTCTCCATAAACCTGTATACCGTTTGAATGAAGCGTATTAACAGCGGATTTTAACTCGGCTTTCGTTCCGTACTTTGTGCGCACGGTGCCTTTTTGATTAAATTCCCCTAGATCGTACAAATCGTACGGTCCGTATCCAACATCTGCTTGACTTGTTCCTTTGTATGCAGGCGGCGTCCAAACCGCTGTTATGCCAACGCTTGATAAATACGGAGCATCGGTGCGCAATCGGTTCCATTGCTGGCCGTCATTTGGAACGTACCATTCAAAATATTGCATCATCGTTCCATTTGTTGTAGCCGCCTTTGCCTCTTTTGGCTGTGCAAGCGATGGCACTAATAATAAGGTTGAAAACATCGTAATGGCCGCAAAGCGACTTCTCTTCTTCCACTTCTTTTTCATTTCTCCCACTCCCCTAAATAAATGTAAGCGCTTCAATTATGTCATACTATAAAAAAAGAGCGGAGTCTATAGTAACAGGTAAAAGATGAGTCGATAGACCTTATTTTTAATCTTCGACTCTTTTTTATTCTTATCCTAGTAAATCGATATACTCTTTTTTTCTCAATATAAAAACCAAATTGAGATCTTGACATCATTTCTCTTTACTTCTTGTGCTCTCTATCGATATGATGAAGAAAAGGAGGCGATCATCATGACAACCCTACAAATTGGCGACCACGTAACCGCCATTTACAAAACTGGAAAATACATCGGTGAAATTACGAATACTCGTCCTGGCACGGTTCTCGTAAAAGTGTTAGCCGTAATGAAACATCCTCGTCAAGGAGATCTACATAACCCAAACGAAGTTGATGTACCGCTTTTTCACGAACGTAAGGCTCTTGCCTTTCGCGAGCAAACGAATATTCCGGAGAAAATGGTAAAACCTTTTGACGGAGACATTCCTGAATACAAGGAGTCGCTTATCACTGCGTTTCAATCGCTACAAGAGCAGCTTCGTGCAGAAGAAACGCCTTTTGCCACAAGAAGCTTAGAAACATTAGCAGCGATTCAACCAGAATATGAGCGCATGTATAAAATCGTGTTACAATCATAAAAAAGATGATCAGGAGATCCTGATCATCTTTTTTTATGAACAAATTCGCTGTTGCGTCGGATGCCCCAATTTTTCAAGCATATCCTTCGTCATCTTTTCTAAATCATAAGAAGTATGAAAGCCCCATTCTGCTTTGGCACAAGAAGAGTCGATACGATCCGGCCAGCTTTCTGCAATCGCTTGGCGAGCAGGGTCCACTTCATAGTTCATCGTAAAGGATGGAATATGCTTCTTAATTTCCGCGGCGATTTCAGACGGTTCAAAGCTCATTGCCGACACGTTAAATGCGTTTCGGTGTGCTAGTTTCGAACCGTCCGCCTCCATTAAGTCAACGATGGCTTGGAGAGCATCCGGCATATACATCATATCCATGTAGGTTCCCTGTGCAATATAAGATGTATAGGCTTGCTTTTTGATTGCTTCATAATAGATCTCAACGGCGTAATCAGTTGTTCCTCCGCCTGGTGGTGTCACATAAGAAATAAGACCAGGAAAGCGAAGGCCTCTCGTATCTACCCCAAACTTATGATAATAGTAATCACATAAAAGCTCACCTGATACTTTGTTCACTCCGTACATCGTCGTTGGACGCTGAATGGTATCCTGCGGCGTGTCATTCTTTGGCGTTAGCGGGCCAAATGCCCCTATGGAGCTAGGTGTGAAAAATTGGCAGTTCAGCTCTCTTGCTGTTTCAAGTGCATTCACCAATCCACCCATATTCAAGTTCCACGCAAGAAGCGGCTTTTGCTCTGCTGTCGCAGAAAGCAATGCTGCTAAATGAATAACGGTATCCACTTTATAACGATTCGCAATTTCGAACATGGCTTTTTCATCCGTTACATCTAACGTTTCAAATGGTCCTGAATGCACCACTTTGCTATCAATACGGCGAATATCTGTTGCGACTACCCCTTCTTCGCCGTATAACTCACGTAGCTTCATCGTCAGTTCTGATCCGATCTGTCCTAGTGCCCCTGTAACTAGAATTCGTTTCATTAAAAATTCCTCCCTATCCTCTGGGTGTCCACCATTCTTAAATGATTCCCATCTCTTTTCCTACTTTTTCATATACCGTTAACGCTTCATCTAGCATTTCCTTCGTATGTGCAGCTGTTGGCATGTTACGAACACGCCCTGTTCCTTGAGGAACGGTTGGAAACACAATGGATTTTGCGTATACCCCTTCTTCATTTAACCGTTTGCTAAACTCCTGCGTTTTCGTCTCTTCCCCAATGATACAAGGTGTAATCGGAGTTTCACTATGACCAATATCAAATCCTAGCTTCTTCAAGCCTTTCTTCAAGTAGTCGGCGTTCTCCCACAGTTTTGTTTGAAGCTCTGTGCTCGTCATTAAAATTGTAATGGCTTCAATACAAGAGGCAGCTGCTCCTGGCGTGACGGCCGTAGAGAATAGGAATGGTCGACTTCTTACCTTTAGCCAGTCAATTAAATCTTTGCGACCTGCAACATACCCACCGACAACGCCAATGGCTTTAGATAATGTACCAATTTGAAAATCTACTTTATCAGACAAACCAAAGTGTTTTACCGTTCCCGCGCCGTTTCCGAGTACACCAGAACCATGTGCATCATCAACGTACGTAATTAAATCGAACTCTTCCGCAATCGCTACAATTTCAGGAAGCTTTGCAATGTCTCCGTCCATTGAAAAGACACCATCTGTAATGACCATGACCTTGTTGTAAAGACCTGAACTTGTCGCCTCTTTTGCTTTAGCGCGAAGATCTTCCATATCAGAATGGTTATAGCGAATGGTTTTTGCTTTTGACAAGCGACAGCCGTCAATAATGGATGCATGATTTAATTCATCCGATAAGATCGCATCATGTTTATCCATTACAGCGGAAATAGCCGCCATATTACAGTTGAATCCAGATTGATAGGCAATAGCTGCTTCTGTATGCTTAAACTCAGCTAACTTCTCCTCAAGCTTTACGTGAATATCAAGCGTTCCATTGATCGTACGAACAGCCCCTGCACCAACACCATATTTTTTCGTTGCTTCGTTACAAGCATTGATGAGACGAGAATCTGTTGCAAGCCCTAGATAATTGTTAGATGAAAGGTTAATTAACGTTCTGCCAGCAATTGTGATCGTTGGTCCATTTGCTCCTTCTACTGGATCAATGACGTTATAAAGCCCTTTCCCCTTCAATTCCTCTAAATTTTCTGTTAAAAATTTTTGTAGTGTATGACTAGACATTCACACATCCCCTTTCATAATATTCAACTAGACAAAAGTTGTAGCAACCTCTTCACTTACAACTTTGCAACCCCTTACATTCCTCTATAAGAAAACAAGTGTCTTCCTCAAAAGTACACATAAATCTTTTTAAAAGCTTACTATAATAACATTTATTAAGGATATAATATTATAAATATTTAGAAATGTCCACAATAAAAAGACAGATAAAACACAATGAATGCCCCTGTTTTTTTCGCAACTAATCACTTCATATACAAAAGCCCTCTGCATCATGTCGCAGAAGGCTGATCGCTTATTCATTGATAATTTCTTGAAGAGCTTGTTCTAAGTTCATATATCGAAACGTAAAGCCCCGGCGCAAAAAACGATCCGGAACACAGCGTCTCCCAGTTAGTGCAAGCTCAGGCGCAGCACGCATAATAACATAAGCCCCTACTTTTACTAATGGCGTTGGTGCCTTTGGTGACCATCCCTTATTCAGCACAGAACGGAGCGTTTTCATAAATTCTTTATTCGTAACGGGAGAAGGTCCAGTCGCATTAAAAATCCCTTCAAATTCCTCTTGTTCAATGACCGTTAAAAACATTTCATTTAAATCATCTAGGTGAATCCAACTTATGTATTGCTTACCAGAGCCTACGGTTCCACCTAGACGACGATTTGCGAGCTTTCGTAGCGGCTCTAGCGCTCCTCCATTTTTTCCGAGCGCAAAGCCAATCCGGAGCAGCACTCTTCGCGTTCCGATATGCTCCTGCGAAAAAAATGCTTCCTCCCATTTTTGACACACGTCTACTGAAAACCCTGTGCCATGCGGGGAGGTTTCATCACAAACATCTGTCGTATCACCAAAAATGGCGAGTGAACCTGCCTGTATAAAGGCGTTCGGAGGATCGTCACTTCCTTTGATAACGTCATGCAACACGCTAACAGAATCTAGCCGAGACTGCAAAATTTCCTGCTTGTTTTTTGGTGTATAAATACAATTAACGCTTTTACCCGTAAAATTGACAACGGCTGTTGATCCGCTAATTTCTCGGACCCAATCGCCTCTCGTTTTTCCGTCCCACTGCACGTACCTTCTCGGTGATTCGCCCCTTGATGAAGATCGCGTGAAAATGACCACTTCATAACCTCTAGCAATTAAATAGTCAGCAAGCGCCTCACCTAAAAATCCCGAACCCCCTGGAAGAACTACCTTCCTCATTCTCATCACTTCCCTCTACTTTATCCTCTTCAATAGTTCGGTGCATTTAGGAAAAATCCTGTTACGCTCCTTATTTAAATCGAGGCGACCACAGCATATTAGCGGATTATATGATAAAATAAGGAGATAACAAGACATAATAGAAGCTTTAACACGTTAGGAGATCGATTGATGGAGAAAGAACAGTTAATGATTGATTTATGGAGACAGTTGTTGCGAGTAAACCGAGAGTTTAAGCAGGCTCTTCAACATATGAACGAACATACGGCCATTTCTAATTCAGGCATTGCAATTATTTTTAAGCTTGAAAATGAAGAGAAAATGAAAATGAACGAAATTGCAGATTACTTAGGCATTACGCTTGGCTCTGCTACTAGTATGATTGATAAGCTCGAAAAGCATGATATTGTAGAACGAACACGTTCAAAGGAAGACCGCCGAATTGTTTCCGTTCAGCTCACGGAACGCGGCAGAGAGGTACTAGAGAAAATTAGGCAGTACTTTACGGACGAAGCAAAAACGATTTTTCATTCCCTTCCTGAAGATCAAATTGCAAACATGCTTGGAACGGTGGAACAAATCAGCAATTATCTTAACGATTATAATCAATCCAACAATGCAAAAAAATGAAAAGGAAGCCCTTCTTGATCCTCAAGGGCTCCCTTTTTTCGTTTTCAAAACAGGGCGTACTTGCTTGTATATTTACCTCGCTAAGTTACCTTCTATCTCTACATCTCCATCTTCTTTTACGGAAAATAAGGTGATGTTTAATTACCTAATCGTTACGCCTTTGGTTTTGAGAAAACGTTCTGTAAATCAGACACGAGCTGATCAAATTTACGTAGCGCATTGTCCACTGGTTCCGTTGTCGTGAGATCTACGCCCGCTTTTTTCAGTAGCTCAAGCGGATAGTCTGATCCACCGCTTTGTAAAAATTCCAAGTAAGCTGACTGAGCATCCTTATTTCCAACTAACAGCTCATTTGCAATGTGAATAGCAGAAGCAAAACCAGTCGCGTATTTATATACATAAAACGGACGGTAAAAGTGTGGAATACGTGACCAACCGTATTTCACCTCGTCATCTAGTACGAGTGAAGGGCCATGATAATCAACCACAAGCTGTTCATAAACGCTACTGAATACAGTGGCATTTAGCGGCTGACCTTGTTCCGCTAATTCATGTGTTTTCTTCTCAAATTCTGCAAACATTACCTGTGTGAAGAACGTCCCTTTAAATTTATCAATGAACTCATTTAATAAATAAAGCTTCGTTTCCTCATCTTCCGCATGATTAATCAAATAATTCATAAGCAAGATTTCATTGACCGTTGAGGCGACTTCTGCCACAAAAATGGAGTAGCGTGCAGAAATTTGCGGCTGATATTTACTCGAATAATAGCTATGCATCGCGTGACCCATCTCATGAGAGAGCGTAAACAAGCTATCAATATTATCACGATGATTTAAAAGAACAAACGGATGAACACCGTAAACTCCTAGATTATATGCTCCTGAACGTTTCCCTTTCGTCTCGCGAACATCGACATAGCGCTTTTCTTTAAAGCCTGCGAGCGTTTTTACGTAATCATCACCGAGTGGTGCAAGAGCCTTCAACATCGTTTCATACGCTTCGTCATATGGAATCTCTTTGTTTAAATTTTGAACGAGCTTGACGCTTAGGTCGTATTGACGCAAATCCTCAACACCTAACACCTGTTTTCGAATATCACTGTAAGCATGCAGTGACGGAAGATGATGACGTGCCGCTTTAATTAAGTTCTCATACACTTCTTTTGGAACGTTATCACCAAACAGTGCCTTCTCTAATGCAGACGGAAAGTGACGAAGCTTGGCTGTCGTTGCATTCGTTTTTACAGTTGAAGAAAGCGTAGACGCAATGGAATTTTTCAACTGTGCATAGGGCTTGTAATACGCTTTGTAAGCTTCTTGGCGTTTATTTCGGTCATCGTCTTCAATTAATTTCGCATACAAACCACGCGTCAGTTCCACATTTTCTCCATCATCGTTTGTCACATCACCAAATTTAATATCTGCATTATTCATCATGCCAAACGTTTGCTTTGGTGACGAGAGCGCTTCACCTAAATGTGACAGCAGTTCTTCTTGATCTTTATTTAATACATGTTCCTTATAGCGATAGGTTTCATATAAATCATTCTCGAAGTATTGTAGTCCTTCTACCTCTTTTATGTATTGACGAAGCGTTTCCTCTTCTACGCTAAGAAGATAAGGAGTGAAAAATGAGACAGCTGCGCTATACTTTACGCTAAGCTGAGTAGCACGATCAAGCAGCGCCTGTGCATCGCTATCACGTGTATCTAAATCTACTCCTAGCATGGCATAGACGTATACCAAATTGAATGTTTGACTTAATTCTTCCTTTTGAGTAAGAAAGTCAAACAAGTCTTTCCCATTTTCAATGGCATCGTTGTACCGACTTAACGACTCAATGCCTTTTTCGACTTCTTTATAAGCCTGTTCCCATGCCTCTTTTGATGCAAATAAATCAGCTAGATTCCACGTTTCATGAACAGGTATGTCAGATCGGTTTTGATAAGTAGTCATGCTTGTATCCCCCTTACATTGTGTTTGTCTTTCTTACCATATCATATGTATCCGTTCCCGTAATAACAATCGGTCTTACGAAAAAACCAGATCATTATCGAAATGTTATATAGTACATATAGAGACGAAATCAAATAAACGATACAAACTCTTCGACGGGCTTTCGATATCCTCTTGGTCTTCTACTCTGCACTTTTTCTTTCCCAATAGCAATGAGCATCACCGGTTCTAAGTGCTGTGGGAGTTGAAGAAATTCCTTTAGCGCACCTGAATCAAATCCAATCATCGGACACGTATCCCATCCCTGATCTTTGGCAGCAAGCATAAAGAGCATGGCTGATAAAGAAGCATTTCGAATAGCCTCGTTTTCCTGAAATTTCTCTCCTCCATTTTCGTACGCTGCTAATACGCTTCGAACAATTTCATCGTACTCCTCTTGCTTGATAACACCTAACATGCGAAGGCCCTCGTAAATTTTTTCTACATGCTCATAAGCCTTCTTATCGCCTAGTACGGCTACGATAGCTGAAGCTGTTCCTACTTTATGCTGTCCGTATGCAATTGCTTTGATTGCTTTCCGTTTTTCGGCATCCAATACGACTATATATCGGGCGTGTTGGAGATTGAAAGCAGAAGGAGCGAGCTTTACCTGTTTGAATATGTTTGCTAATTCCTCTTTTGTGATTGGATTTCCCTCTAAAAAATTATTTGCAGATCGACGTTCTGATACAAGCTGTTCAAAATTCATTCCCATACCTCATCCTATTTTTCTGAATTTTTAGTAAAAAATACCTATATTCGAATTTTATCCTACTTATAAGATATTAACAACAAAAAAAGATGCACCCTCTGGATGCACCCTTTTCAGTCCGTTTAAAGACCTAATGAAATGTACTTTACTTCTAAAAACTCATCAATTCCATAGTGACCACCTTCACGACCAAGACCACTTTCCTTAAATCCACCAAACGGAGCCTGTGGTGTTGATGGTAATCCATCGTTTACTCCTACAATGCCATACTCGAGTGCTTCTGCAATCTTAATGGCTTCTTTAATATGTTCCGTGAAAAGATATGCCGCAAGACCGAACGGAGAATTGTTCGCGCGTTCGATGGCCTCATCAACTGTTTTAAACGTTGCGATCGGAGCGACTGGTCCAAACGTTTCGTCATACATGCAAAGCATGTCATCGCTCGCGCCTGAAATGACCGTCGGTTCTACAAATAAGCCGCCATCGTCCTTAAACGTATTGCCACCCGTTTCAAGCGTCCCACCTTTTTCTTTGGCATCTGCAATATGCTCACGAACCTTCTTCACCGCATCCTCGTCAATAAGCGGTCCGACATCATTTCCCTCTAATCCGTCCCCTACCTTCAATTTTTTCACCGCTTCAATAAACTTCGATGTAAATTCTTCAGCAACTGATTCTTGAACATAGAAACGGTTTGTACATACGCACGTTTGTCCGGCGTTTCGGAATTTGGACGCGACTGCTTGTGAAACGGCCTTTTCGATATCGGCATTCTCCGTCACGATAAACGGTGCGTGACCACCGAGCTCAAGAGAAATTTTCTTGACCGTATCCGCTGCCCCCTTCATTAGCTGCTTTCCGATTTCAGTCGACCCTGTGAACGAAAGTTTTCGGACACGCTCATCAGCAAGCCACGTGTCGCCAATTGTTTTGGCACTTCCCGTTACAACATTTAGAACACCCTTTGGAATTCCTGCTTCTTCGGCAAGCTCTGCTAAGCGAAGCGCCGTAAGCGGAGTTTGAGACGCTGGCTTGATGACTGCTGTACATCCTGCAGCTAACGCAGGACCCACTTTCCTTGTAATCATCGCCGCTGGGAAGTTCCATGGCGTGATTGCTGCTAATACGCCTACGGGCTGTTTATGTACAAAAATTCGTTTATTTGCGGCAGACGCTGGAATCGTTTCACCATACACGCGTTTTCCTTCTTCCGCATACCACGAAATAAATCCATTGGCATAGCTAATTTCGCCTTCCGCCTCTTTTAGAGGCTTACCTTGCTCAAGCGTCATGATTTTCCCGAGCTCCTCAGTATGTTGTTCAATAAGGGCGTGCCATTTCATCAACAGCTTTCCACGTTCATCAGCCGTTTTTTTCGACCACTCTTTAAATGCTTCATAGGCTGCATCCACAGCTCTTGTCGCTTCCTTTTCTCCGCCTTTTGGAACAGTCGCGATTACTTCATTCGTTGCTGGATTGGTTACCTCAATTTTTTCATCCGTTGTGATCCATTCTCCGTTTACATACATGCTTACGTCTTTTGCCACGACTAATCTCCTCCATTTCGTTTCCATCTATGACCTTCACTTCTAATCTATTTTTCATATCAGGAACTAATTCTTTGTGTAGGTACAGGTACCCTTCTTTTCTTTCTAATAAACGATTCCATTTTATTATTGATTATTTAGCACATGTTTTTATTTAATTTGATAACTCTACATGTTTATCCAAATTTTGTTTAATAATTAAAATCCTGAACATACTAGGTAGTGGATTTTGAACTAGGCTACATTGAAGGAGGCTGCTTACATATGGAAAAGGATCAAAACCATCATGGTACGCACGTTAACGGTACAGGCGGACCATTAGATGAGCGATTTACAGAAGGTGAAACCAGCGAAACACTAACGAACCGCCAAGGACATCCTGTGCGCGACAACCAAAACATTCGTACGGTCGGAAATCGTGGCCCTGCCACGCTTGAGAATTACGATTTCATTGAAAAAATTTCCCATTTTGATCGTGAGCGTATTCCAGAGCGTGTTGTTCATGCTCGTGGTACAGGTGCGCACGGTTATTTTGAAACATACGGAAAATTAGGCGATGAGCCGGTAGAGAAATACACACGTGCGAAGATCTTTTCTGGTGCAGGCAAACAGACACCCGCATTTGTACGTTTTTCAACGGTGACGTTTGGAAAAGATTCACCTGAAACGGCGCGTGATCCACGTGGGTTTGCCGTCAAGTTTTATACAGAAGACGGAAACTGGGATTTGGTCGGGAATAATTTAAAAGTATTTTTCATCCGTGATGCGATGAAGTTTCCAGATCTAATCCACGCTTTTAAGCCTGATCCTGTCACAAATCGCCAGGACACCGAGCGCATTTTTGACTTTTTATCGCAAACGCCCGAATCGCTTCACATGATTACATTTCTCTTCTCACCGTGGGGTATTCCGGCAAATTATCGTCAAATGCAAGGTTCTGGGGTAAACACGTATAAATGGGTGAACAAAGAAGGAACAGGCTATTTAGTGAAATATCACTGGGAGCCGATGCAAGGAATTAAAAACCTAACACAAGAAGATGCAGAAAAAATTCAGGCGAAGAACTTTTCACACGCCACACAGGATTTATACGAAGCGATTGAAGAAGGAAACTATCCTGAGTGGGAACTTTGCATTCAAATTATGGACGATCACGAGCATCCTGAGCTTGACTTTGATCCACTCGATGACACAAAGATTTGGCCAGAGGATCAGTTTCCTTTTTTGAAAGTTGGAAAGCTCGTTTTAAACAAAAACCCCGAAAACTTCTTTGCAGAGGTCGAACAGGTTGCTTTTGGAACTGGGGTTTTAGTAGACGGTCTTGATTTTTCAGATGATAAAATGCTTCAAGGACGTACCTTCTCGTATTCGGATACGCAGCGCTATCGTGTGGGATCAAATTACCAACAGCTTCCGATTAACGCGCCGAAAAAGCACGTAGCAAACAATCTTCGTGACGGTCAGATGGCCTACCACGTCGATAGCGGTCCAAAGCAAAATCCGCACGTGAACTATGAGCCTTCCGTTCTCGGTGGATTAAAAGAAGCAAATAAGCGTCCACATCCGTATCAGCCTAATGTGGAAGGAAATCTGCAAAAGGCGAAAATTGATCGTACCAACGATTACAAGCAAGCAGGCGAACGTTACCGACTGCTTGAAGAGTGGGAACGAAACGACTTGATTCAAAATCTGATTGCTGCATTAAAACCAGCTCATCAGCGTATTCAAACGACCATGGTGAAGCACTTTTTGAAGTGTGATGAGGATTATGGTATGCAAGTGGCCAACGGACTTGGAATTGGGGTTCGAAGCGAAAATGGATCCTATCATCTGGAAGTCAATGAAGAGATATCTCCTTCCAATGGATCTCTACCAAAGCATGGTGGCTCTCCGGCTGGTAGCAGCGGTGCGGCAGATGTGGTGAAGGAAGCCGAGCAAAAAGGAAACGATGCGCATCCATATTAAACGCAAACAAAACGCCCCTTGCGCAAGGGGCGTTTTACTTATTAAACTTCTCGTCTTAACGCCTTCAATACATCGACCTTCGTCGCGCGTGTCGCTGGACGCATACCTGATGCAATCGTCACGAGGAAGCAAATGGCAATACAAATGATGGGGAGAATCCACGGAATGTAGGAAAACATTAGATTAGCTGGAAGGTCTTGATTGAACACCTTCGCAAGAATAGGTGGCAACGCAAGGTTTACGCCAAAGCTCACAATATAAGCGACCACTGTCCCAACAATTGCTCCCATAATAGCAATGTAGCTGCTTTCCAATAAGAAAATTCGTTTAATGGTCTTCGGATTCGCACCAATCGCTTTCATGATCCCAATGTCCGGAGAGCGCTCCGTCACGGCCATTGTCATGGTGTTATAAATCCCGATAGATGCGATGACGATCGCAATTGTACCGACTAGAATTAACCCTACCTTTAACACGTTAAACACCATATTAATTTGCTTTAACTCGCTTACAATGGAATACGAAAGATACTGTTTTTTATCGAGCTGATCCACAATCCCATTCACGTCTTCTACGTTATCTGCATAGACCTTAATTTCGTCATACGTATTTTGGTCCTGTGGTGAAAGATCTTCTGCTGAATCTCCTGATCGAACAGCACCTTTCTCCGTTCCGGTAAACTGCTCAATTTGACTAAGTACTTGTGAAGAAATGAAGACATTCTGATTCATCACCCACTTCTTACCCGGGTCTTGACCAATGCCTACTACCGTCAACGGAATGACTTTTTCTTCTTCTTTTCCGTTTTCGTTTTGAACGACTTTCATTTGAATGGTTTTACCAATGAGATTTTCTTTGTAGCGATATTTCTGGTTAACAGCTCCGTCTTTTCCGTATAAGTCATCCGGCTTTGTACCGACTGGCTCTAAACCATTTACAAAGTCGTACCCTACAATAATCTCGTTCTCTTTTTTTGGTAATCGACCATCAGATAGTTTAAATCCTGAACGAACTTCTGATGGGAAATCTGTCACAACGGTTTGTGCTCCTCCTGATTGATATTGACTAATCGTATAAGAAGCACCCTGCTGTAGGTTTTGATGTCTTGTGACGGCTTTTACATTTTTAATACCTTCTAGCTCCGACACTTCTTTATCTGTAATCGGCTGGTAGTCATCGTCATTGTTTTTTCCGTGCACTTCAATTTCTGTAACCGCTCTGTCCTCAGTGATTTCCTTTACAATACTTTCTTGTAATCCAAATCCGATGGATGCCAGGACAATGAGAAACGCGCACCCAATGGCCGTAGCCAAGACCGTCATGAAAATTCTCGTTTTATTTTTTTTCATATTTTGGCGAACAAATCGCAGCTGATCTTTTATTCTCATATTCTTACTCCTTCTTTTAGTCGACCATCAACCATTTCAACCGTTCGATGTCCAATTTTTGCTACCTCTTGGTCGTGGGTGATAATGAGGAACGTAATGCCTAACTCTTGATTTAAGCTTTGAATCAGTCCTAGCAGCTCTTCTTCTGTTGTGCTGTCTAAACTTCCCGTTGGCTCATCAGCTAAAATCAGCGGCGGATTGACAATAAGAGCGCGTGCAATACTTACACGTTGCTGCTGTCCGCCCGATAGTTCACTCGGATAATGATCCTTATACGCCCATAATCCTACTTTTTCTAGCAAAGCCTGCGTCTGCACTCTACGCTCTCCTTCACTCATCCCCTTTAGAATGAGCGGCAACTCGACGTTTTCAAACGCCGTCATGCTTTGAATAAGCTGAAAGCTCTGAAAAATAAAGCCCATATTTTCAAGACGAAAATCAGCAAATTGCGCTTCATTGTAGCCGGAAACATCTACTTCATCGATAAGGATTTGACCTTCTTTCGGATGAATAAATCCACCAATGACATTTAAGAGCGTCGATTTCCCAGACCCACTACGTCCTACTACGGTGACGATTTCTCCCTTTTTTACGTTTAGTGATACATCTTTTAACACAGGTGTTACCTGCTTTTGATCTTTTTTTCCAATTTCAAAAGATAAGCTAACATTTCGTACTTCGATCATATGTAAGACCCCTTCTTTTATTTTTTACGCACAGCTTCTTTTTGAGCAAACATCCCTTCATAACGAACGCTTCCTCAATGCTTTACTTAAACTGTATACGCTATCGTATGAACTGTATTATGTTACTTAATACACTTAGTACTCTAAAGCACGTTTACAGGTCTCGTCAACTACTTTTTGCAAAGCTGTTAAAATTTTGTCATGAACGAACGCCATTTCGGATAGGTATGTACTAGCCCTTTTTTACAAATCATCTGTTATAATCATTTTCTTTTTAAAATAATTATAATTTAGTATTGATTTTTCTTTGAGAGGTGTTATCATTTACTTAACTAAAAAATACATATGAGGTGATCGTTTATGACGAAAAAAAATCAACACCTAACAACAAGCTGGGGAGCTCCTGTAGGCGACAATCAGCATTCAATGACCGCGGGATCTAGAGGCCCTACACTTATTCAAGATGTTCATCTGCTTGAAAAATTGGCTCATTTTAACCGTGAACGTGTTCCTGAACGCGTTGTTCATGCGAAAGGTGCAGGTGCTCACGGCTATTTTGAAGTAACAAAGGATGTTACTTCCTACACAAAAGCCGCGTTTCTTTCTGACGTTGGAAAACGCACGCCTTTGTTCGTTCGCTTTTCAACGGTAGCTGGCGAAAACGGATCAGCAGATTCTGTTCGTGATCCGCGTGGATTTGCGGTGAAGTTTTATACAGAAGAAGGAAATTATGATCTTGTCGGAAATAATACGCCCGTATTCTTTATCCGCGATGCGATTAAGTTTCCGGACTTTATTCATACACAAAAGCGTCACCCTGCAACCCACTTAAAAAATCCAAACGCCGTATGGGATTTTTGGTCACTATCACCTGAATCTCTTCACCAAGTGACCATTTTGATGTCCGACCGCGGTATTCCAGCGACATATCGTCACATGCACGGATTTAGCAGCCACACGTTCAAATGGGTAAACGAAGATGGCGACGGTGTATGGGTGAAATATCACTTTAAAACTGAACAAGGAATTAAAAACTTAACAGAAGAAATGGGACAGCGATTAGCAGGAGAAAATCCTGACTCTCATACTGAAGACTTGTACAACGCGATTGAAAACGGGGATTATCCAGCATGGAGGCTTTACGTGCAAATCATGCCGCTTGAGGATGCTGACACATACCGATTTGATCCGTTTGATGTCACAAAAGTGTGGTCACAAAAGGATTATCCGCTTCAAGAGGTTGGGCGTATGGTGCTAGACCGCAACCCTGAAAACTATTTTGCCGAAGTGGAGCAAGCTACCTTCTCTCCTGGTACACTCGTTCCTGGTATTGACGTTTCACCAGATAAAATGTTGCAAGGACGTTTGTTCGCTTATCACGATGCGCATCGCTACCGCGTAGGAGCCAACCATCAGGCACTGCCGATTAATCGTCCGAAAGCAGATGTTCATACGTACCAGCGCGATGGGCAAATGCGTTTTGACAACAACGGTGGTGGTTCTGTTTACTACGAGCCGAATAGCTTGAACGGACCAAAAGAGTCCCCTCAGCATAAGCCTGCCGCTTATCCTGTATCAGGAGTAGCAGATAGCGTAGCTTATGATCAAGATGATCACTACACGCAGGCTGGGGATTTATACCGCTTGCTGACAAAAGACGAGCGTACGCGTCTCATTTCAAACATTGTAGGGGCAATGAAACCAGTTGAAAGTGATGAGATTAAGCGTCGACAAATTCAGCATTTTTATAAAGCGGACCCTGAATATGGAATTCGCGTAGCTGAAGGTCTTGGTCTATCTGTTCCATCCAAGAGAAAGTAGTTTTTCTCAATTACACCTACTTTTTATCAATTAAAAAAAAGAGCCCTCTTTTGCCTTTGAAAGCGAAAAGAGGGCCCTTTCATCTCTTTAAGGGTTAATTTATACAAGTTGATGCTGATGCTCTGACTATTAATATATGAGAAAGCGCCTGAGAAACATCAAAATAAGTCAAAGATCTCGAAAGGAGTTCACCTCTATGAATTGTGTACATTGCCATACCCCGATCAAAGTACTGAAACATACGATGCTTTGCAAATGTGGAATACGTTTAAAAACAAAGAAAAGCACGTCTGCCGTTAGCTAGACGTGCTTGTTAATGAATAGAGTGGATACTCATATCCTTTTATAAAGCCAAGTTTTTGAGCGAGTCGCTGTGAAGCCAGGTTGTCCTGATCGCAGTCCCATCTAGGCTCAACTCCTAACTGCAGACACTCTGTAATAAATGCACATCCTATCTCATAGCCAATACCTTTCCCTCTTGCTTTTGGATTGACCTCAATATCCACTTCCGCATATTCAGAGGTTTTAAAGATGCTCACACATTCTCCTACTAAATCCTCCCCATCTTTTATACATACCCCTATTCCTTTTGCTAGGAAAGCATCCACCGAATCCCACCATAACCCGTAATAACTTTCCGTAAAAATCGTACTAAGCTCCACTTCCTGCTGACCAATGGGAATTGCATGATTGATAGAAGGAAGCTCTCTTTTCTCCCAGCGATAACCGATACGCAAATGCGTTTGAAAAGATAATGATGTTTGTTGCAGCAACCGCTTAAAACCGTCTTCTGGATCAAAGACCGTAAAGCGACCGCCGCTGCTTTTTTTATTTATATAGTGAACGAGCCACTTATCAAATACTAGATTCCCTGCCTTCCCTAAGAAGCTATGCACCCCATTCCAAGTGGAGACAATCGCACAAGAAGGGGCATCTAGATGATCAACCCATATCTCCCCTTGCAACTGCCCCTCGATTACGGCATGCACAAATGAAGGCACTTGTTCTGTTAAGAGGCTCTCTATCGATTTGTACTCATGAATTTTATGCATACTCTCCTATTCCTCTCATAAACTATAGAAACTAGTAAATAATCATAGAGTTTAACTCATAGAAAGAAGGAACACGACATGGGATGGTTAATCTTAGCAGTACTTGTGTATCTACCTATTTTTTATCGTATTCACCAGAAAATTTACATGCTAGAGGATGAATTGTTTGAATTAAAAAGACGTTTAGGAATGAATGAGGACGAATAATGTCTACATTCATTCCTCTTTTTTACCCTCTCATTTTCGCTGTTGAATTTTTTGTAAATACATCGTAATTCCTTCTTCAATTAACTCCGTTTCAAGCAATTTTTGGTTTTTCTGTAGCGTCATCGTAACCTGATTGACCACTTTTGTTAATAAGTGGCGCTCTTTTTCTTCTAGGATAAACTCCATACCATACATATAAAACCCATCATCGCGTTCTTCTTTCCAGACAAGTTTCCCAATATGACGAAGCGTGTAGCCAAGAAGCTTCATTTCAACCTCTAATAGTACATCATCCCGAACAGGCATGTGCAAGTGGGAACTAAAACGAATGCCACCAAAGCCAATGTTATCCACTACAATTTTCATCTTGCCCATTTCAAGCTCTTTTTCTTTAATACAAACAATGGAAAGGGCGCCGGCGAACGGAACAGGCACATCCATTCGGTAAAAACGACGGCGCTCTTTTGCAGGTACTGCTTTTTTCTTTCGACCCGGAATAATGTTCTTTTCAACGATCAGCTCAGAAAAGTCTTGAACAGGAACAGGCTTGCTGTATAAATAACCTTGTACATAATGACTGCCCATATCCTTCAGTAAAGCGAGCTGTTGCTTCGTTTCCACTCCCTCAATCACTAGATTGATCTCTAGCCCTTTTGCGAGATGAATGAGCATTTCAATAATTTTTTTGTCTTTATCACTGTTTTCAAGATCACGGATAAACGAACGATCTACTTTTAATGTATCAATTTGAAAGTTTCTGATATGCATGAGAGAAGAAAAGCCGGTTCCAAAATCATCGAGAGCGAATTTAATTCCCCATTCTCGTAGTTCCCCAATCATAAACCCAACCGCCTCTGGATTATGAAAGAGTGAATTTTCGGTAATTTCAAGTTCCAAATACTGAGGCTCTATGTTGTATTGACGTAGAGTAGCAAATAAAAATGCTTTTAAATTTTTCTGCAAAAAACGCTTCGGTGAAATATTAACAGAAATCGGAACAAGTGGATGGTCGCAATCTTTCCATTCCCGCAGTTGACGACAGACTTCCTCAATTACATAATCACCGATTTCTACGATCAGCCCGTTCTCCTCAGAAATTGATATGAATTCACTTGGTGAAACGATTCCCCAAATCGGATGCTCCCAGCGTATAAGGGCCTCCGCCCCTATGATGTCATTTGTTGTGATGTCTACCTTCGGCTGATAATAGACATGGAATTCACGATTTTTTAACGCCTTTCTCATATCATGCTCTAGCGTATACATCTTGTAGGATTCAGCGTTTAAATTGTGTGTGTATACATAATAATTGCTTATCCCAAGTTCTTTCGCACGATGTAGAGCCGCATCGACATTTTTTCTGAGCACTTCCTCCGTATGACCATCGTGTGGAAAAATGGTAATCCCAATGCATGTCGTAACATAAATTTCATATTCATTCACTGTGATCGGCTCGCTCAGCAGCTCCATAACGTCTTTTGCCATCTGCTGCACATCTTCTAAACGTGATAAAGACGGAAGTAAAAACGCAAACTCATCCGAACCTACCCTGCTAATAAACCATTCATATCTTTCGCCATAACGAGCGAGGCGCTTCGTCACTTCAATAAGTACCTGATCTCCTACTTCGTGATTTAACTGATCATTTATGTATTTAAACCGATCCAAATTAATTTTAAAGATCGCAAATTTTTCTCCCTTTTCATGCGCTTGATGAATAGCTGTAGCAATTTGCTGCTGAAATGAAAAACGATTGGGTAATTTCGTTAAGTAATCGTGTGTAGAAATATGGTTCATATCCTGAATGAGCTGCTTGTAGTGATCAATATCTGTAATAAAGCCGCTTATTCGTATTACCTTTCCTCTTTCATCAAGCGTTGGAAAGGTATGATCATGTATCCATTTTACCGTTCCATCTTCTAACGTAATACGGTATTCGTGCTCAATTGGATTTCCGTTTAGCAACTCTTTTTGCTTCTTTTTATAGACTTCTTGATCTTCTTCTGCTACATAATTAATCCACGTCACAGACCCCTGTAAAAATGACTGCGCTGCTATACCCGTAATACGCGTAATTCCCTCAGTACAAAATGTGTATGTTTGTGTTTCACAGTCAAATGACCAAATCCCCGCTTGTAGCGTATGTAATAGCTGCTGAATTTCTTCTTCTCCTAGACCTTTAAAAAAAGGTAGCTCTCCCTCATAAAACGATTTGTCAGCCACCGCGGTAGCTGTTTCATCTATTTGTTGTTTCCTTTTTCGAAAAAAGACCCCCGGCACGCCCAAAACTCCCTTTTATGCATTTTTTTGAACTGCTTCTTTTTGTAAATTCGGTCACATTACCACTACCTGAAAAAATTGAATATTTTGTCTTTTTTAGACAGAGGAAAATCATTCCTCTACTTTTAGTCCCTCTAAGATTCGTGCATGCATAGCTAATAGCTGTGCTTTTTCCTCTTCAGAAAAGGACTGCAACGCCCTCATCATTGCTTTATAGGAAGAGGCGTTTTGAATAGACATATTAGCCTTTTTTCTTCCTTCATCTGTAAGTGATAGCTGTCCCTCACGTTGATCGTTCATTGTGCGTTCGACAAATCCACGTTGCACAATAGTCTCTAGTTGTGTGTGAATCGTATTGTTTGATAGATGTAGCTGTGCTTCTAGCTTCTCTACTGTTAGCACCTTGTGAATAGAAAGTGTATTAATTATAACCATTTGTTGAACGCTTAAATCTAGACTAGATGCATTTTTTTGTGTCCATTTTCCCGCTTCTTTCGTGATGTTTGAAAAGGACTGCAACACTTCAGAGGCCTGCTTTATCTGTCCATTTAATTCCTTCATGTTAAGATCTCTCCCTCTATCTTCAGTTGTTCATGTGTGAAGCATCACTTATGAAGTGTAGCGAGTCTCTTCATAAGTTGTCAAATCATAGCGGATAAAGGCGCTTTATCTTAAAATCTTTCAATTCAAGCAAAAACACATCTGGATTCCGAAGCTCAGCCCACTGTGGAAACCCGATCAATGCATCATAACTTTTTAGTAGAAGCGAAAGTAAATTTCCATGCGTTACTAAAACAGTGGAATCCGCCTCATGATCCGCTATATCGTGAATGACTGACTGGGCACGGCGCATTGCTTCTCGGCTTGATTCGCCGCCCTCATACGAGAGATCGAGATCTCGGAACGTTTTTTCCAGCTTTTCATACCAGTCGTTCATTGATGAAGCGCTTAATATACGCTCCGTTAGACGCATGTCCTGTTCGACTTTCACCCCTTTTATTCGTGCGGTTGGCTCAATCGTTTGCAGTGCACGAGTATACGGACTCGAGATAATGCGGTCAATATTATACTGCTCAAAAAAACAGCTAAGCGCTTCTGCCTGAAGAAACCCCTTTTCCGTTAAGATAGCGCTTTCTTCCTGTCCCTTTGCTTGGCAATGCCTTACTAAAAACACCTTCTTACTCATTGGTTTCCTCCTAAAAAAAACTAAAAAAACCATGCCTTTTCTTAACTATAGCACGTCCTCGTTATTCGTGGAATTATTATCCATGTAAAAACACAAAAAAGAAACCAAAGTATTCTTTGATTTCTTCTCATTTCTTTATCCTTTGTGCATACGATCAATTTGCTCCACTAAATACGCAATGGTATCCGTTTTAGTCGCTTCACGCATGTTGGCCTGAATTACGGTACCATGACTCTCTAAGTAGTCGATTTGTTCAATGAACGTTTCTTTTGTTAGCTGCTCCTCTTCTAAAACGACTGCATACCCTTTTTTGGAGAAAGCTTGCGCATTTAAAATTTGGTCACCGCGACTTTGGCTTTTTGGTAGCGGAATAATTAACATTGGCTTATGAAGCGATAAAAACTCAAAAATCGCATTGGAGCCGCCGCGCGTTACGACAAAGTCTGTCGCAGCTAAAATGTCCGCCAATTCTTCGTGTACGTATTCAAGCTGTTTGTATCCCTCTACTGTTTCTAGGCTCGAATCAAGGTTACCCTTCCCGCACAAATGAACGACTTGAAATTCTTTCAACAGTTCTGGAAGAGCTTCCCGTACAGAGCTATTAATTTTCTTCGCTCCTAAGCTTCCTCCCATTACCGTTAGGATCGGACGATTCACATCAAAGCCTAACCAGCGACGCCCATTTAGCGCATCACCTTCGAAAAGCTGGCGACGTATCGGAGATCCCACCACTTCTGTTTTAGTGGACGGAAAGAACTTCGCCGCTTCTTCAAAAGAAGTAAAGATTTTCGCCGCAAAGCGCTGCGCAATTTTGTTGGCAAGGCCTGGCGTTAAATCACTTTCGTGTAGATATACCGGAATGTTCAACGATTTGGCCGCCATAATAACGGGTACCGTCACAAACCCACCTTTTGAAAAGACAACCGCAGGCTTTAGCTTACGAAGCACACGACGTGCATCCATAATTCCCTTTATCACTCGAAACACGTCTTTTACGTTTTCTAAATCTATGTATCTTCTAAGCTTTCCGCTTGAAATTCCGTGGTATGGAATATTTATTTTTGTAATTAATTCTTTTTCAATTCCTTTGCGAGAGCCAATGTAATGGATATCCCATTTTTGTGGATCTAGCTCATTCATAATCGCAATATTAGGTGTGACGTGCCCAGCCGAGCCGCCACCTGTAAATACTACTACTTGCTTTTTCATGTGAGTTCCTCGCTTTAATTCTGTAAATTTCTTCTTTTTGCACCCGTTCTTTATGTTATGAATCATTTGCGTCCATCATTATATCTTTCGTCAAAAAGATTAATTTATGGGTGATCAATTAGAAATGATTTCTAACAAAACGTGGTGATCTAGCTCTCTGTCAGTATTTATCGCAAACTGACTTAGTCTAATCTTAATCGAAAGTGCGAATAGTTGCAATGCTTGATCCATTTTCTATGATAGTATGCCAAAAAAACCATTACTTTCTAAATTTTTTCATTATTGACACACATTTCATGTCAATATATCATAATGATATATCAAAACGATATATTAACTTTGAAAGGATGTGACCTAGTTGACTATTGAACACTATATCTTAGCTGTCATTAGTACGCGACCTTGTACCGGTTATGACATTAAGCAAGAATTTGAGCATCCTGGTGCAGGAATGTATTGGGGAATTAGTTTCGGAAGCATCTATCCCAAGCTGAAGAAATTAGAATCAGAAGGGCTTATTGAAACGTTACACCACGAGGAAACAGGAAGAGGGAAAAAGGTATATGACCTCACATCAAAGGGATGGCGGGAATTACAGAAATGGCTAAAAGAATCCCCGCAGCCCCCTATTCTAAAGGATGAACTGCTAATTAAGGTCAGCTTTTGGAACCACGTTATGCTTGAAGATCGCGAAGGCGTTATTCCCCATTTGTTGAAACGAAAAAAAGAAACGGAAGAAACGCTTGCTTATTACACGAACTGGCCAAAAAACGGGGTCTCAACCATTAGTGAATTTGGCATGTATACCATTCAATATGTACAGAAAAAGCTGCAGGCGGAACTCGAGTGGATTGATGAAACAATTGAAGCAGTAAAAGGTCCCGCAAAGCCTCCAGCACAGGACCCGTCCAACTTAATTGACAAGAAAAAAGAACGCATAAAAAAAGCGCTCGAACTGGAGAAGTCTGATGAAAGCTAACCATTTACTTTCTCCTTTACGTGAATCCTCCTACCGCTCTTTTTTTAGTGCCCAGCTGTTATCAGATCTTGGAAACTGGTTTGATTTTACGATTTTAACGGTTTTAATTGCCTATCAGTGGGGATTGAAGGAAGAAGCAATGGCCGCCTTCATTATTACGTACGGTCTTCCTTGGGTCATCATCGGCCCGTTTGCAAGCGTATTTGTAGATCGCCTGCCGAAAAAAATGGTCTTAATTACTACTCTTATGCTGCGAAGTCTACTCATTCTTAGCTATTTACTTGCGCCTTCTTTCATTGCTTTACTTTTTCTTGTTTTTTTAAAGGGGACGGTCGCCTCTCTATTTGATCCGGCTAAGCAGGCAAGTATTCGAGCTCTTGTTTCTGAGCGCCACCTTTCTCAAGCAGTGACCCTTACACAAATCTCATCCAACACCACGAAAATTATTGGGCCGTCCCTTAGCGGATTGCTTGTTCATGCGTTTAGCGTCTCGACCGCACTCAAAATAGAAAGCGCGTTATTTTTACTCGCCATTCTTCCGCTGTTAACCGTTCATATTCCTGCTTTTTCGTCCCATCACCAGCTGAAAGAGAAAGCGAGCTATATGAACGAATTGAGTGCAGGATTTCGTCAACTTCGTCAAAGCACGCTCGTTCTCACTGCTCTTATTGCATCGTCTATTTCCCTTTTTATCGTGTTTTTATACGATGGATTACTCGTCTTTGTTTCCAAGGAGCTTCAGTTTGACGAATCGTTTTTTGGACTATTAATCTCTTCTGTCGGATTAGGATCCGTTGTTGGGGCACTCGCTCTTGGTCACCTTCGTTTTTGGCAGCAAAAACCGATTACTACAATGGCCGTTAGCTTTTTGGGAATCGGTTCATTCATTATTCTTCTCGGTCTTGGAGCTAGCAATTTGATTACACTTCACGCCTATATTTGGTTTATCGGCGCCTTCTTGTGCGGTGCGATCTCATGCGGCGAGCACTTACCATATGCCTATTTGCTTCAGCGAGACACACCCGCTGATAAAATGGCTCGGGTCAGCTCGGTTGCTCAAAGCATTCAAATTACTATGATGCTCCTTGCCCCTTCCATCGGCGCCATTCTCGCTAAACATCTCGGCGTAGGAACCGTTTTTATGATTGCCGGTTGCCTTTGCTTTCTTACGAGCATCGGCGTATGGAGCTTTCTAAAGACTAAAAAGCTAGAATCACCCGCAGGTAACGTCAATTTCCATGAAACGATGTAAAAAAAAGCGACCTCATTTGTGGGAGGCCACTGAAAAAGTACTTAAAGGATGGCGTTCATAACAGAGTCGGTTGATTTCCACTCCAGGTCGCTTCGCTTTCCGCGGGGCGTGCGGTGAGCCTCCTCGCTGCTCTGTGGGGTCTCACCTGTCACGCTAATCCCGCAGGAGTCTCGCACCTTCCGTTTCAAACCACCTAGAGCGACTGTATCAGATAGAACGGTCAAGTTTCCATTTCGAAAGGAACTTGGCCGTTTTTTGCTTGATAATGAAGAAAATCCATTTATTCAAAAGGGTGAGTCCAATGATTCCGTTTCATTGACGTCAACGGAGCATATGGAACAAGCACCTTTTCAAAGAGGAGCATACTTCAAGGAGAAATCCAAGGAACGGTCTAAAATTGAAGGGAAGAATAGCGAATTCAAGCATAGACCAGTGGATGTAGCCACATCCACTGGTCTCATTGTCATGGAAACGCAAGGGGCAATGGCCATTTTCACCCTCACCCTAAAAAGAATGTGAAAGTTAATGAAGGAAAACATGGGAAAAAGAATGAAGAAAAAGCTGGGTCGATTCTGGAAAACGAAATTGACCCAGCTTTTTTGTCTTGCGTTCCACTGATCATCTAAAAAATCTAAAGTTTTTCAGTGGACTCCGTTTGTACGAGATCGCTTTTCCCTTATCGTAAATGAGATTTGAAGACCGAATAGCCATCATCAGACATAACAGTCGTTCCGTTAATGCTATCACCTTCATCAGAAGCCATAAAAGCAACAACATTCGCTACTTGCTCTGGCTGAATGAGCTTTTTCGTCAGCTGCTGATATTCCATGAATTTTGTTAAACCAGCATCTTTATTTCCTTGTAAGATCGGCGTGTCTACCGCTGCTGGACCTACCGCCACCACGCGAATACCATGAGGTGCAAGTTCTACGGCCGCATGCTTTGTGAGTGTTACAACCCCACCTTTTGCTGCTTGATACCCAGTAATTCCAGGCGTCCCCATAAAGCCAAATACAGATGCATTATTAATAATAACACCAGAAACACCAAGCTCTTTCATTTTGCGTCCTGCTGCTAGCACTCCGTAGTAAACACCGTATAAATTTACTTTTAGGACGCGATCAAAGTCTTTCGGATCATGATCAAGAAACGATTTTGCGTACGCAATGCCTGCATTGTTAAAAATCGTCGTAATCGTCCCGAACGTATCAACCGTAAACTGCACCAGGTTCTCTACCTGTTCAAATTCCGTCACGTCCGTTTGAAAAAACGCTGCTTCTCCGCCCTGTTCTTGAATGAGTCGGACCGTTTCCGTGCCTTGTGCTTCATTAAAATCACCAATGACCACTTTTGCTCCTTCACGTGCAAATTTAAGTGCCGTTGCTCGACCGATACCAGAAGCTCCGCCTGTAATGATTGCTACTTTGTCTTGTAATCTCATAACTCTTTGACACTTCCTCGTTTGTAGTATGTAGAGAATCCTATTGTAAAAAAATAGTATTCCTATTAACTATATCGGCTACAATCCTTTTATTTTAATGAGTTACTCTGTAAAATAACTGGAAATCAATCATTTCCTTTTCGATCTTTTCACATCTATATTATATCGAGATATTTTCTATTTACTAAAAAGAGAACGCTTAACCGATTAAAGTTCCAGCAACAAGGATCGACCGTGAAATTAAATGAGACAGATATGGGATAAGCCTGTGACGAATTTTTACGGTTCTATCGTTTTAGACATTGTAAAACTTATTTCCTGAAAGCCTAGTTTTTGATAGAGCTTGTGTGCTCTTTCATTATAAGCAAATACGTGCAAACCGAATTTTGGTACACCTTTTTCATGAATCAGCCATTCTTCTGCCTTTTTAATGGCATGATATCCGATTCTTTTGCCACGTCCTTCTTCTACAATAAAAATCTCATATAAAAAGGCACTATTCGTGTTCACATCAATATAAATCCATAGGTTTCCTATTGATGTCCCATCACACAAAATTTGAAAAAAATAATGATTGGGTGTCTGTAAACCCTCGTATAGTAGCGTCCCTGTCTGAGAAGTCGCTTTTTCTAGAGCGCTCTCAAATGAAATCTCCTGAGCTTTTGACACGCTCTGTGCATATCTAGGAACTGTAGCGTCCAAAAATAAATTAAACTCTTCTTCATTCATTGAGGTCAGTGTAATGATCGTCATCTCATTCTCCTCTTTCACATCATTGATTTGGTTTATGTCCATTACTTCTCTTGCCATTTACTAATCTAATACGCGGAATTAAAAATAGGAATTGTCATTACCCGGCATCCCGTTCATACAAGAAATGGTTTCATAATTAATTCTCCCTATTTGCATCACACCAACCTTTTTTCCTTTTTATAGGTAGTTCTTATCACATTATTATAATTTTATAAGCTAAATATTTCTATAAATAGCTATTTTTTATATAATAGACGAATACATACAGAAAAGGAGCAACCGTATGATTATTAACATCCCACTCTATCAATTACGAAACTATCCTTCTTTCTTTGAGCTACATGAGCTACTTTTCGGTCCAACTTACAGTGGACAGCTATTGCATCAATTGGAAGAAAAAAAGAACGTACAAATTTTAGCTTTTAAAGAAAAAGAGCGTATCGTTGCTTATAAGCTTGGCTATGAAATAAATAAACATACGTTTTATAGCTGGTTAGGCGGTGTACATCCTGCCCATCGCCGAAAAGGTATTGCGTCTTCCTTAATGAGCTATCAGCATGACTATTGTCAAGGTGCTGGGTATACGAGGATTACAACCAAAACGACAAACAAATGGCGAGATATGCTGATTTTAAATCTACAACATGGCTTTCAAATTGTAGGTACATATGTAGACCACGAAAAAGAAGTAAAAATTATGCTTGAAAAAACGATTTAACTGCTTGGCTAAATCGTTTTTTTCTTTATCTATCAACGCTTCGTGTCATTTGAACGGAAAAATCTTTTATAAAAAAATTGGAAATTTATGATAAACTATGGATACGATTGGAGGAAGAGAAGATGGTGCGTGTCACGAAAAAGGAAATTCAATTACGTAATCGCGTTATCCCCTACACTCACACAGAAGTAGACTCCAAAACCGTCTGCTTTATGTTTGCAGGTGCAGGCTATAAATATGATAGTCCCCTGTTTTATTACGCAAAAATGATGATGCTTCGAAATGACATTGATATTGTACGCGTTGATTATGCATACGATGACCAAACGCTACGAAAGACTAATGAAGAATTAACGGACATTATGATGGCTGATATCGATCCTGTTATAGCAGAAGTATTGAAAAACGGTTCCTACAAGGAAACCATTTTTGTAGGGAAGTCGATTGGAACACTTCCAATGGCAAATGTTTTAATGAAAAGAGAAGAATTTGCTTCATCTAAAATGATTTTATTCACACCTCTTTTACGGGCTAAGTCTCTCTTCCAATCACTGCTGGCCAGCTCCCACCAAGGGTTACTAGTGATCGGAGACCAAGATCATCACTATAGTGCAGAGAAAATCGAGCAGCTTCAGCATTTACATTTTAAAATTGAAGTGATTAAAAACGCCGATCACTCGCTAGATGTCGATGACTATGATGCCCGACAATCCATTTTGTTTTTAGCAAATGTTATGGAGAGGCTTCAGCAAATGATTCGTTCAACAGGTCCTTCGCAAACATTTGTTCATTAAAAAACGAGGGCCTAGGAGGCACCTCGTTTTTTAATGAATCGCTTTTTTCTTAAATCGACCACCGCGCACTTCCGCAATATCCCCTAATGCTAAGAAGGCTTGAGGATCGATTTCTTCCACAATCGTCTTTAGTTCGGCTTCTTCGAGACGTGTAATGACGGTAAAGATTACGCGCTTGTCTTCACTTTTATAACCGCCCTCACCGTTTAAGTATGTAACACCTCGTCCAAGACGCTGTAACAGCGCTTCGCCAATTTCTTGCTCATGGTCACTAATGATCCACGCAGAGCGCGACTGTTCAAGACCTTCTACGACGACATCAATCATTTTAAAGGCGATAAAGTAAGCCATTAAGGAATACATCGCGTTATTCCAGCCAAAAACAAAGCCTGCGCTTCCAAGAATAAAGACGTTAATGAACATCACAATTTGTCCAACGGATAAGCTTGATTTGCTGCTGATCAGAATGGCAAGTATTTCTGTTCCGTCTAGAGCTCCTCCGTTACGGATGACAAGTCCAACGCCAATCCCGAGCAAAATACCACCGAATACAGTAGCGAGTAATAAATCTGACGTGAACACTTGCCATGGAGTGAAAATAGCGGTGAAGATTGATAAGACTAAAATGCCGTATAAGGCTGAGATCGTAAATGTTTTACCAAGCTGCTTGTACCCAAGGATGATGAAGGGAACGTTAAGAACGAAGATAAAGAGTCCTAACTTCCACCCCGTTAAGTGCGCAAGGATAATGGAAACACCCGTCACCCCTCCGTCAATAACGCCGTTCGGAACAAGAAACAGTTCTAGGGCAACAGCCATTAAGATTGCGCCAAGCGTAATGAAAATAAAGCGCTTTAATATGGCTTTTTTTGATAATTTTCGATGCTTTTTGGTCAAAAAATCTCCTCCTCATGATGTATGGTGTGCTTAAAAGGTAAAAATTATCGCTGATGCCACATGAGAAAATTTTGTCCAAAGGAGACAAAAGTAGGTAAAATCCGGAGTGATAAGAGGGGTCTTTCATTCTTATAGTGGTAAAGCGGATTTTGCAGCAACACAATAATTACTTGCTTGGGGAAACGCAAGCGTGAACATTACCCTACTACTAGTATATCGAAATGACTTGTTATAGGGAAATAATACGCTCAACTGTATGAATATTAAAATAACGGACGCACAAAAAAACAGAGCCTAGAACGTTTGGGCTCTGTTTATTCTTCTCTCTTTCGAACTAAATGTTGCTCATGTTTTCGTTTCGAATAGCCAAATGCCGCCACCGATACCCATCCTAAAATCCCGACTCCGACGATCAAAAGATCCCAGCTCATGTTCATTTCGTATTTCCTCCTTATTGTTGTTTAACTGCCACGTTGATCGAGCTTAATACCCTTTCATATTCCAGAACGATCTTTTTCCTATTATTTATTTATATTCTAGATGTTTTGCTCTATCCCTTTTTTAGATAGTTATTTTTTCAGAAAATATAAAATTTTTAAATAAGTTAACAGACCGCTCACGATCTTTTTCAAAATGGAATGTTAGTTAATTTTATACCCACTATTATATGCTCTCAAACATACGATCGTTCGTTGCTTACACACAATAAAAAGAAGCGCTCATAACGTTACGAGCGCTTCTTTTCTATGGTGCTTTTTTATTTTTTACGACGTAATGATGTAATTAGGGCAACAACCGCTAATACAAGACCGACAATTGACAGCGTAAGTGGAAGCTTTGAGTCATCATCGTGATCATCATCTGCTTCATCGCTTTTTACTTGGCCATGGCTATCCATTGCACCACCGTGGCTATGACCAGATGTCGTTGATTTCACAATATCCGTCATCGAGTGTGGTGAATCACTATCCTCATCACCTGTCCACTCAACGATGCTACCATCTTTATAATATTGATACGCATCCCATGCTACATCTCCTGCTTTATCAGGATTCTTTGCAACAAACGTAAAGCGCTGGAATTGGCCCGCTTGAATGCCTTCTCCTTCTGTACTCCACGTCACCGTTGTGCCTTTACCGCTTTTATCCACTTTTGTTGTCCATCCAGGCACTGTTTCGTATTGTTCGAATTCTACACCTGTTGGCATTTTCACCGCTACTTTTGTTGTTGGAACATCTTTTTCGACTGGTACTTTAATCGTATATGTTTCCCATGCCCCAGTAGATGATTCTGCTGGTAAAACCGTTACATGTGCACTTGCCGTGTTCGCAAAAAATAGCATGCTCGCTGCTGCAGAAGCTGCGACAACATATTGTTTCATTTTTTTCATGTTAAAAACTCCTTATCGATTTAAGTTGGTAGAGAAATACGCATCATATTCGTCTAACGATTTTGTTAGCACGTGAACTTGAATTTTCCATCTGCCTTTTTGGTTTAAATACAAGTTGTTCGTTTCATATACGCCTTCTGAAACCGCTGGAACTTGGAACGTGCTTTTACGTCCGTCTTTAAATAATCCTTGCTGTGATAGTGTAATCGTCACCTGGTCAATGTCTTTGAGCGCGCGTCCTCGCTGATCGTAGACTGTCACTTCAAACGTGTTTGGACCTGGTCGCTTCGGACTGATGTTAAGGTTTAAGTATTCTTTATTATCAATTAAAATCGCCGTATCATTGAACGATTGCGGTGCCGCACCTTGTGGCGTTGGTAAGTTTGTGAAAACAGCCGTAAATGCAAAGATGGCAAGTCCAATCAGAAGCTCCACGCGAACTGCCCACTTCAAACCTTTATTCGGAAAGTACTTTACGCGAATAAAATGAATCATACCAAGTATTCCCATCAACACAAATCCGCCTACTTTAATTAAAAGCGCTCGTCCATATGTCGTTTTAATCAAAGCTTGAATATCGGTAATGAAAAGCGTCGCATTAAAAATACCCGTTAGCATCAGGGTACCAACTGCAATCCAACCCCAAATCGAAAATCGATTTAAGCTCTGCCAATAAAGATCTCGGGACTCTTCATCTTTTTTAAACATTCCTTCATGCAACAAGAAGACGATCGCTAATATGCCCCCTACCCATATAGAGGCAGACAATAGATGAAGAAAATCCGTTCCCACACCAAATTCCTTGTAAGGAGAACTTGAAGGATGACCAATAAAGGCTTTTGAAAGCATCATTCCTACGATTAAGGTAAGCGGAAAACTAGCCTTAATTCGTGAAAATTGCTCTTTGTCTCGCATTAGCCACCATATGCTTACAAATAACAGAAGAAGAATGACGATTTGAACTATCCACACGGTTCCCTCTTTTGTATACTGTAGCGTTTTTGACCATAAATCTAAGTCAAAGGCCTTACTCCAAGAAACCCCTGCATTTAACTTTGTTTGAATAGGTAAAAATGCTAGGATACCAATGGTAAGAAGCATCCAACCAGTCCACAGGAGATTTTTCGTCCGCTTGTTAATGACCATGTGTGGTTTTTCTGGACGATACCAAAACATCCGAAACAGCAATACGCCTACAATGATGGAAAAGCTGCTGTATAAAAACCAGCGATCCGTAATATTTTCTACTTTTAAAGCACTGCTTGTTCCATTTGACTGTTGAAACGAACCTGGAATTTCCTTTGACGTTTTTCCAACTAAAAACGGAATGTTTCCTGAGACGGAATGACCGTCTGCAGAAACAACGCGCCATTCAAGGGAATACACATCGTCTTTAAGCTTCTGTTCGACCTTTGCTTGAATCGTTGAACGGTCGTTTGCTTTTATTTCTGCTTTTTCTAATTTCACTCGTTTCCCGTTCGAGTCGACTATACTAAGTGAGTTAAAGCCGTTTTGTAAATCCTCGTTGAACTTTATCTTAACTTCTGTTGGTGACTGCTTCAGCCGCTCATTCTCAGAAGGGTTTGATTCTTGAATGTATGCGTGAGCATACGCTCTCAACGGTGTGAACATGACGAGTAGTAAGATAAAAACAAGTAAACTTTTGATGGTTTTGCTAGCATGCATAGCAAAAACCCCCCTCTCTCTCTTTCTAAAACTCCCCTGAGAGTATTGGTAACATTATGTACATATTCAGAAACCTTCATTCCACAAACAACGGTGAAAAATGCACTCTTCGTAACAGATAGTACGCCATAATTTTGGTAATAACAAGTAGGAGTACTTGAAAAAATGTGAAAGAAAGTTGAACTTTGTGATTTTTTGTGACTTGAAAATTGCTCTTAAATATAGGAAGAAACATGATAGCGAAAAGTTTTTTATCTTTTTTCTTATTTTATTTGTGATCCATTTCGACATAGGCTCCGTTTAGTGAGTAAGAAAAGCAAAACAGCCTATAAAAAATACTAAGGAGTGTATGACAAATGAAAGCAAAAAAATTATTAATTCCCGTATTAGGAGCTTCACTATTATTCCCAACGGTAGCAGGTGCCGCTGAACAAAAACCAACGGTGAATACACCAGCAGCAGACTTACGCGCAACGCTTGATCAACTCTTATCCGAACATTACGTATTAGCTGTTGAATCATTAACTAAAATGTATGACGGTGCAAAAGATGCAGACGAAACGTATAAAAAACTAGATCAAAACGCAGTAGACATGGAACCAGCTATTGCCTCTGTTTACGGAAAAGAAGGCGCGGCTGAATTTGAACGAATCTTCAGAGCACACAATGAATATACAGATGACCTTGTCAAAGCAACGAAGGAAAATGACGCGCAAGGGAAAGCAATGGTAGACAAAGAAATTGAGCAGTTCGTTCAAGAGTTTTCTAAATTCTTAGCAACAGCAACAGAAGGCAAGCTTCCACAGCAAGCAGCAGAAGACGCACTACGTCTACATGAGCAACAGGTAAAAGCAGCATTTGACGACTACGTAAAAGGCGACTACAAAGGCTCTTACGAAGCATTCCGCGAAGGATTCAAGCATATGTACACGATTAGTAAAGTACTATCAACAGCCATCACAACACAGATGCCTGAAAAGTTCAATAACACAAAAGCAGACACACCTGCAGCCGATCTTCGCTCAACGCTTAACAGCTTAGCATCTGAACATTTTGCTTTAGCGGTTATGGGTATGCAAAAAGGATTCGAATCAGCAAAAGACTATGATTATGTCACATGGGCTGAAAATGCCAACACAGCAGACTTCAAAGCAGCAATGAAATCGATTTATGGTCAAGCTGGTGCGGATCAGTTCGAAAAAATTTGGCAAACGAATCATATTAACGCACAAGCAGAAATTGCAAGTGCAGCAGCTGAAGGGAACAAGGATGCGATGATGCAAGCAGAGAATAAGCTATCTAAAACGTTCGCAACCGACTTCGGTAATTTCTTAGGAGCGGCAACAGAAAACAACCTTCCAGCGAAAGATGCAACGGCTGCTTTAATGAAGCATGAGCAAACGGTTATTGACACATTTGATCAATACATGAACGGAAGCTATGCAGATGAGTTAAACACGTACCGCGAAGGCTATCAAATTATGTTTGGTGTTGGTCAAGCATTAGGTAATGCCATCGTTACGCAAATGCCTGAAAAATTTGCTTCCACAAATATGCCAACTCAAATGCCTAAAACCGGTATGGGTGGTGCTAGTGAAACAACGAATTCTTCTTCAATGACGATGTGGATGTCATTTGGTGCACTTGCTCTAGCTGGTGTAGCATTCTTTGCACAGCGTGCTCGTAAAGCACAACAATAATCTCTACTCCCCCTGATCTTCTTACGTTCAGGGGGATTTTGCTGTTATAGGTTCCTATAAAGTGCGACATCCTAAAAAGAAAAACGTTACTGAGGATGTCATTATGTATAAAAAGATTATTTATTGTGCTTTTTTATTGTTCCTTCTCCTTCCCTCTTCTAAGAGCTACGGAGCAACTGAATTAAAGGCTGCTTTTACGCGACAAGGCTTTTTATGGATCGCAAACGGTTCATACGAAAAAAAAGTGACGACAAAAAAAGCCCTCTTCACCAATAACCCACAGTGGTCGCAGGATGGTCGTTTAATTGTCTATGAAAAAGAAGGAAACGACATTAAGCCCGATCAGTCCAAGACAAATGAAATTTGGGTCTATGATACGGTACGTAATACGCATAAGTTGATTGCTCGTGACGGTCGTCACCCTGTCTGGTCTCCTCACGGTCACTCCGTTGCTTACGTAGAGGGGATGGCTCTTCAAGTATCCGACTTGAGTCGATTTCGCACGGTTTCCGTTGGAGTAGATGATTTTATTTGGATACCTGACGGAAAAGGATTTATCGTTTCAGCTGGTGCAGATCTTCATCCTGATGGGTGGACAAATCCCATTCTTTATAAAGTACCGCTCACAGCACCTAGCACACCTTATTCACAAGAAGCGACACCCTTTTTTACGATTCCAAAGGAGCTCACAAAAGGAAAAGCAACCATTATGTCCATTAACGCTGGAGACTTCTCCTTCTCACCCGATGGAAAATGGCTGTCTTTCACGGTAAGCCCTACTGCCTCGTGGTCTATGGACAGTGACATGCTTTGTGTTCTATCCGTCGATGGAAAGCAGTTTAGCGTACTTGATGAAGTCATCTTGCACCTTGATAACGCAAAATGGGCGCCAAACCAGTCAACTCTCGCTTATATTGCAGGAGGCGGACGAATTGTATTCGGGTTCAAAAACAAGCAACTGAACATAACGGAGATTCCCGTGTATCAAACGGTTCATATGACGCCACCCCATTATGCGGAGCTTGGTTTTTCTTGGATCACGGACTCCTCACTCGTCGTTTCCCGCGTAGTAGAAAGCGAATGGAGCAATGACTACACGAAACGACCAAAAGCGTCTCTTTATTTGTTGAACACAAAAACAAATATGCAGCGTAAACTCACGTCTCCTACTGGATTTTTAGGTGATTATCAGCCTCTCTATGTGTCGTCAATCGACAAGCTTACGTGGCTTCGAGGCAAAGACTTCTGGGGATACGGCGACATCTGGATGTCAGATCGTGACGGAAAAAATGCCGCTCGCTGGATCAAAAGCGTTGAACTGTACGGTATCTATAATCCATCGGCACTACCGAAAGGAGCGTACGAAAGATGAAACTTTTTTTGATGAGTGCCGTACTGATCGGTTCTTTATGGTGGAGTCCAAGTCATCATAAGTTTGAAAAGACCTTGAACGAACAGGTTCAAAAAGCTCCAGCAACGATTGACCTCACATCACTGGCAGAGTTTAAGTGGGACAAGGCATATGTCTTTGGTCCCTACACCTCTAAAGAAGCGCTGAATGCACAACTTGGGGTGAAATTTCCAGGCTTCGTTAATATGGAGAGGCGTGATGACATGTATCTTTTTGTCTTTCTTCACAAGAAAAAAGTAATCGAATACGCACAGGTAAATCGGCTTGGCATCAATATCGCACTAGATCGAACATATTTAACTCCACGTCACAGCTCATTCATGGTAACATCAGGTAGAATACAGGATTAATGAAAGGATGAGCACGATGAACGTTTGGGACGCTGAGTACGCTGTCTCTATTTATGAAGCTAAACGCTGCATTGAACAACAGTTTCCCAAGCTCTCTCCTGTCATAGTGGACGAGCTTGGAAAAGGCTTTGATAATACGGTGTATGTCGTGAACAATAGCTATGTGTTTCGATTTCCGCGTCGAAAGATTGCCGTGTCGCTTCTGCAAACAGAAAACACGCTACTGCCTGCACTCGCACCACTGTTACCCATTTCAATCTCTTACCCTTTATTTTTCGGAAAGCCGACATCACAATATCCGTGGCCTTTTACAGGCTATCACTATATTCAAGGCCATCTCGTGTCCACTCTTTCAAGAGAAGAACGAATACTGTCGGCTTCGCTTTTGGGGGAGTTTTTACGCATCCTTCATGACTTTCCTGTACAACAAGCAAGACATCTTGGCGTGTCAGAGGATCAGCTCGCTCGCCTCGACGTAGGAAAACGAAAACCGAAGCTACTTGAACATCTCCAAAAAGCAAACGCTCTTCTTCCGTCAGCACGGTTCGTCGCGTTGGAACAGTGGGTGAAGCATGTACAGCCGGTCACCATCCGTCAGGAAAAAACGCTTTGTCACGGTGATCTTCACATACGAAACGTCGTCCTTGACGACACGAAAAAAATTGCGGGGATTATTGACTGGGGAGATGTTCATATCGGTCACCCTGCCGTTGATTTATCGTTTGTCTACAGTTATTTTCCGTCTGAAGGCAGACAACAGTTTTTTACTACGTACGGAGAAATTGATCATAATACCGCTACTCTCGCAAAATTTAAGGGTCTTTATACGACGATTATGCTACTTTTATATGCAATTGATCAGCGAGATGAAGCGCTAGTAGAAAGTTCGCTTAGCAGCATTGATCTGTTATATGAATCGTTGTAACTAAGAAACGTCACCTCTTCCATTTCATCCTATTATTTCCTCTTGAAATTGTAGGAAAGAAGATATAATTTTAAAATAATCATTGTAATCGTTTCACAATCTATCTATAACTCTTGTATAATAAGAGGAATTACATACGAAGGAGGAATCATTCCTATGGAACAAACATCTCTCATCTCTCCACCAGAAGACCAGCTTTTGTTATATGAAAAACAGTTTAAAGCGCTAGCAGACCAAAAAAGACTGCAAATTCTATACTATATTGTTCAAAAGCATTCGATTTGTGTTTGTGATTTGTGCGACGTCATGGATATGCCTCAATCAAAGTTATCGTATCATTTAAAAATTTTACTTGATGCGAACTTAATTACCAAAGATGCAAAAGGTACGTGGAGTTATTATAAGCTCAATGAAGCTCCGATCCACCAGCTACTTTCTCCGAAACTTTGCTCTCTCTTTCAAGTAAACCGGTAATTACCCTTCATTCTTCACTCAATAGCCCTTTATTGAACGACTTAGCGTCATTAATCTAGCCGTAATCTCACCAGACGATTACGGCTTATTTTATTGCTAATTTACGAGACTTCGTTAAGAACGCACAAAAAAAAACGCATCCTCTAAGATGCGCTCCGTTATGTTATAAAAGATTGAAAAAATAGACCGTCTGTGCGATTGCCCACGTCACAACAATGGCAATGACCGTTGGAATCAAGAAGGAAAGAAACGTCCATTTTTTACTTTTTGTTTCCTTATAAATGTTCACAAGCGTCGTACCACATGGGAAATGAAGAAGTGAAAACAGCATCATATTAAGCGCCGTCAGCCACGTCCAGCCGTGATCTAAAAACAGCTGTTTAACAGATGATAGACTTTCCATTTCCGTTAGAGCTCCTGTAGACAGATAGCCCATCAGTAAAATGGGAACGACAATTTCATTCGCCGGAAGTCCGATAATAAACGCCATTAAAATATAGCCATCTAATCCTAACGTTTGTGCAAACGGATCAAGGAAATGAACAATATGCATTAAAATACTCGTATCGTTAATGAACACATTTGCTAAAATCCACGTTAAAATACCTGCTGGGGCGGCTACTTTGATGGCCCTCATTAAGACGGAAAGCGACTTGTTAAGGGAAGAGCGTAAAATCGTTTCCCGAATTTTCGGACGACGATAAGGTGGCATTTCTAGCGTGTAGTGGGTAGGAACTCCTTTTAGTGCCGTTTTCGACAAGGCCCATGAGACCGTTAGCGTCACAACAACTCCGAATAAGACCATTCCGATAATAACCCCTGCGGTGACAAATGTTTTTAACCCTCCTGTGTAACCAGCAGCCATAAACAAAGAAGATAATAGAATGAGTGTTGGCCAGCGTCCATTACAAGGAACAAAGTTGTTTGTTAAAATGGCTAACATGCGCTCCCTCGGTGATTCAATAATACGTGTGGACATAATGGCGGCTGCATTACAACCAAAGCCCATTGCCATCGTTAACGACTGCTTGCCGTGTGCACCTGCGCGCTTGAACAATCGATCCATATTAAAAGCCACGCGTGGTAAATATCCATAGTTTTCAAGCAACGCAAAAACTGGGAAGAAAATGGCCATCGGCGGAAGCATAACGCTCACAACCCACGATGTCCCTCGGTACAATCCGAGTACAAGCATACCATAGAGCCAATCTGGTGCATGAAGTGCCTGAAAGCCCTTTGTTAGATACCCTTCAATCCAGTTGAAGAAATCAGCAAGCAATGCTGAAGGAACATTTGCGCCTGCAATCGTTAAGTAAAAGACCATCCCAAGGAGCAACAGCATAATGGGAAATCCCCAAACGGGTGAGGTTAAAACCGCATCCAGCTTTTCTGTACGATCATTCTCCTTTTTATTTGTAAACGTAAGCGTCTGTTTGCAAAGATCTTGACTTGTTTGAAAAATACTTTGCACAATATGGTCTCTCACAGCAGGATGCGAGGCGTCCTTCGCTTTTTGTAGCAAGTCATTTAGCTGCTGCTCATGAATCGATCCCGTTGAATCCACTCGTCATCCCTCCTTGTGATAGCGTTGTCCTCTGTGTATCTGCTTGAAGTCCGATTCGCTTTTTCCACTCTGCGAGCAGAGAATCATCTCCGTCTAATAGTCGAACGGCCACCCACCGGGAAGGTAGTGCGTTTCCAATAATCTTTTTAACAATTGGCTCAAGCTCCGCAATTTTTGCCTCTGTTTCCTTCGAATAGGTCAATTGAAACGGCGTAGTCGGAAGCTCGTTTTTTACAACCCGATCAATCGTATCTAAAAGCTGTGATAGACCACGCTTGTTTCTGGCTGAAATTTTCACAACCGGTACACCGAGTTTATTCATGAGACGCTGCTCATTTACTTGGATGCCTTGTTTTTCTGCTTCATCAATTAAATTCACACAAACGATTACTTTTTCTGTCATCTCAAGCACCTGTAGAGCGAGATTTAAGTTACGCTCTAGCGCGGTCGCATCTACGACTACGATCGTGAGGTCAGGCTTTTCAAACACGATATAGTTTCTTGCTACCTCTTCATCCGTTGAATTGGAAAATAGCGAATATGTTCCTGGTAAATCAATCATTTTGTAGGTAACATGCTTATGAGAAAATTCTCCCTCCGCCATTCCAACGGTTTTACCTGCCCAATTTCCTGTGTGTTGCTTGAGCCCTGTTAATGTATTAAAAAGCGTACTTTTACCCGTATTCGGATTTCCAGCCAGCGCAATGGTGAATTGATTATTCGACATCTTCTATTCGCTCCCCTAGAATTTTTGAGCTTTCTTCTTTTCGCAATGCAATCGTCGTTTGACTTACTTTATAGGCAATTGGATCTCCGAGCGGACTCTTTCTAACGACTTGGACGACGGCTCCTGGCACAAATCCTAAGTCTAGCAGTCTGCGGCGCATGATCCCAGATAAGTGAAGTTCTGTAATTCGAATGCGCTCACCCTTCAAGCCTTGACTTAGATTCATAATGTTATCTAGGCTCATCTTTTTTTCTCCTTGTCTATAAAATTGAATTTGGTTTATAATTTTTCCCTAGTGCAACTTTTAATATTATAGTATGACCAGCTGTGATATTTGTCAATTCTTTTTCATCTACAGGATTCGCCGTTTCCTGAAAAAAAGAGAGAAACATCACCTTTATCATACCTATGCAAATGCAAGAAGCGATGGCACGAAAAATTGAGAAAAGTTCTCAAAAGGGCTTGATCGTTACATACTTATTTTTTAGTCAATAAAAAAAGCAGACCTTAGATTTATCCTAAGATCTGCTTTTATGTAACGTTCTGCACCATCAATTAGAGAATGATTCGCATCATGGTCTGTGCTCCGCGTTGAAACTTATAGGTTACTTCTTGCTCTTCAATTGCTCCTACCTCTGGAAGAAGGTCCTCCTTCAGCTGATCAACAAAGCGTGATCGTCTTCCGCTTCGATTACTGAGCGAGAAAAGTCTGATCTCCGACCTCGTTACTCGAATCAGTTCTTTTAATGATTGAAGATGAAACTGATAATCCAGACGATCATCGTACATAAACAGCAAATGTGCTGAAAGTGTTAAATCAAATTGTTTGTCTTGAAACGGTAAATGAGGTAGCTTCCCGTACAAATAGCGATAAGGATGAATTCTCATGTCTTGCATACAATCGTAAAATGCTTTGGTTCGCTCCTTTTTTAAGCCTTTGACGTCTTGGAAATAGGACCAGTCATATTGATCAGACACGTCTCTCATCTTGTCCATCGTATGATCAATATCCTCTAGTCCTTTTTTTGCGAGGATCTCTGTATCAAACTCGTAGGCCACATCACAAGCCATCGCCGCAGCGCCGATCTTGTTTGCGTGAGCAGTAAATGAACACGCACCGCTTGCACAGTCTAAAATCATTTTCCCCTGAAGATCTGTGCGTTTTAAATTAAACATGCTTGTATATTCCTGAAATGTTCGCCCGATGAATACAATTCGGTCAATTTCTAGCATTGCCCCCATATTTCTCAACTCTGCTCAGCTCCTCTGTTAAAAGACGAAATTTTTAGACAACTATAAGTATAGAGGTTTTTTCATTGAAGAACAAGAGAGGGTTTTCCTATAAAAGCCCGTCCTCTGTTGGAAGAGAGGACGGGCTTTTGATTACTATTCTCCAGAAGCTTTCGCTGATGGCTTCGATTCATTTCCGTTTTCATCAATGGCCGTTACATAGTACGTATGCTTTGATGCTTCTTCATCCAAGTACGTTTTTCGCTGATGAGCAGCAATACTTGCCACCTGTTGGAAATCACCGTTCCCGTTGTCTCGATACACGCGGTAGCCAATGACATCATCACTTCGAACCGCATACCACGTCACAAACGAACCGCTTACCTTCACGTTTGTTGGGGCGTCAGGTAGCTTCATTTGTGTAGGAGGTGAAGTTTGCGCTTTTTTAAGCTTTGTATAGACAACAAGGCGTTCCTGATGCGTTCCAACAGATCGATCAAACTTTCCGGTACAGGTAATTAAATTCAAATAAGATTCGCTAGCAGGACCGAAAATCTTTTGAAGCGGTGCATCATCCCGCAAATAGCTTTCTTTGTCTTGCACGACAAACGTCAGAGAGTTTTTGTATTTGTCGGTCAGGATGATTTCATCTCCTGCCTTTAACTTTTTAAGATTAAAAAAGATCGCTGGACCTGTTTTACTGTCTACATGCCCGGCAAGAACAGCGTTACCTTTGCCACCTGGGCGAACTCCGGGCTCAAACCAACCGACGTTGTTCACCTTCTTTGGTACGTCCATGGCGCCACTTTCTAAGAGTCCTACCTTTTCGACGTCTGCATCAACATCAATCGCTGGAATTTGAATTCGCGCGGGAACAATCCCTTTTTCCTCTGCTTCTCTTTTTTCTTCTACTTTATTTACACGCTCCTGCTCTTTCTTTAAAAGCGTAAATTCCTTTTCAAGGCGATTCGTTGTTGAAGAGGCACTGCTTTCCTCCTCTGGAGATAGTGAGAGCGGTTTTTCAACCGTTTTCCCGTGCTCTTCTGATGGTGTCTCGTTCATCGCAGCATAATTATACCCACCTACTAGCAAAATGCTAATAAGTCCTCCCGCAACAAAAAGTGAATTCCTTTTCATACCGTCTCCTCCTCCCTCTTTCTGGTCGTATCGTTTTTTCTTACTACTTATAACGAATCAAACGAACAATTGGATCACCAAAAAGTAAAATTAATTCATTTGTTTTATTTTCATCTCTTTACACATGACTTTTTATCTACCTTTTCATCTTAAGGGCATAATTGATTGCTTTAACACCTACATGCTTCAAAGATTTTCACAATATACCGTGACTAACGAAAGATCAGATGAAAAAAGGATGACTCTTCCATTTGGATTTAAATATTCAGACAGTTCTAAATATTCATTTTATTTTATCGAATTTTGTTGTATACTGTAACTACTTACAGAGAAAGGAGATGGCATATAAAAAATTCACTAAAGAAAGGAAGTGAAAGGATTAGCTCAAATTGTTTAATCCCTATTCAAGCGTGAAGAAGGACACAATGTTAGTTGACCTAGTTAGGCCCTATGAGCGATTTTACCATTATGTTAATTACGATTCCCCTAAAACATAGATTAAGCTAGCTGCTTACTGCGCATAAACGCAATGTAAGCAGCCTTTTTGTTTATTCAAATAACGTCACATCTGTCTCCTGCTTCAACACGGTTACATACGTATGAAGTTGTCCTCGATGATGATAAAGGTGGGCAATGATTTCAATATACCACTCTGCTCGTGAATACGTCACGCCCCAATAGGATGTGGTTTTATGATCCATGTCTTCTGCCTGCAAAAGTTCTTTCTGAAATACACGAAAGGAATGCTCTAATGCCGCTAGACACTCTTCTTTTGTTGCAACGTTACAACGCTGATAAAATACGTTCATTTCCTCTGCTGTTGCTTCTTTCATAATGTGCAGATCCGCTTCACAAATGACGGCGATATGAGCGATTAATTCCCCGAGTGACCGCTTATTTTCATGAATTTTTTTGCTGAAAAGTTCTTCAGATACGCTCTCAATTAGTTGTTTGGTGGACCGTATCGCAATCTCTGCCTGATGACAAACCGCTGTTTTCCATTCCAATCCCCTTCATCTCCATCCATTTTTTTCATATTATCTCTAGTATACATGCTTCCCTCCCGTTTAGGAGACAATGAAAATAGAAATGCCAAACGAAAGGCGGTGACTCCTAAGCGGGACACGTATGGAACTATTGAACATCTTTTTAGTAATTGTCCTTATTGCGCTTACAGCTTTTTTCGTGGCGACTGAATTTGCGATTGTAAAAGTCCGTAAGTCGCGAATTGACCAGCTTGTTGAGGAAGGCAGACGAAATTCAGTAGCAGCACGCCGAGTGGTAACCCACTTAGACGAATATTTATCAGCGTGTCAGCTCGGAATTACCATTACAGCGCTTGGACTTGGTTGGCTAGGAGAACCGACCGTCATGGCTCTGCTAAAGCCTCTTTTTGCGAAGCTGGATTTAGCTCCGTCTCTTTCAAGTATTCTGTCGTTTATCATCGCCTTTGCCGTTATTACGTTTATTCATGTCGTAGTCGGAGAGCTTGCACCCAAAACACTGGCTATTCAAAAGTCAGAGGCAATCGTCCTGACGTTTGCAAAACCGATTATTTGGTTTTACAAAATTATGTTTCCATTCATTTGGGCGCTAAACGGTTCTGCTCAAGCAATCACCAAAATGTTTGGGCTTCATGCAGCGTCAGAAAGTGACGTTGCGCACAGTGAAGAGGAGCTCCGCATTTTGCTCTCTGAAAGCCTTGAAAGCGGCGAAATTAATCCCTCTGAATACCGCTATGTAAACAAAATTTTTGAATTTGATAACCGCGTAGCAAAAGAAATTATGGTGCCCCGCACGGAAATGGTCACTGCGACCAAAACAGATACGGTAAAAGAATTTTTACAAGTAGCAGGCATTGAAAAATATACGCGTTATCCTGTTGATGAAGGTGACAAAGACCATATTATCGGCGTAATCAATATTAAAGAAATCTACAATGATGTGATTTTTAACGGCATTCATGGAAGTAACACGCTTGAAGACTATATTAAGCCCATTATTATGGTCATCGAGACCGTCCCTATTAATGAACTGCTCGTTAAAATGCAAACTGAGCAAATTCAAATGGCGATTTTAATGGATGAATATGGTGGAACTGCTGGACTTGTAACGGTTGAAGATATTGTTGAAGAAATTGTCGGTGAAATTCGCGATGAGTTCGATATGGATGAACGTCCATATCTGCAAAAGATTAAAGACGGCCATTATATTTTAGATGGAAAAACGCTCATCTCACAGGTCAATAATTTATTCGATACGAATATCGAAGATGAAGACGTGGATACAATCGGCGGCTGGATTTTAACGCAGAACTTTGATGTCCAAAAAGGAGATATCATTCAAACTGATTATTACAATTTCAAAGTGCTTGTGATTCAGTCTCATCAAATCAAATACGTCGAGCTGAAAAAACGACGTGATCCTCCTCCAGAAACAGATGACGAAAGCACTGAGAAGGACGAGTGTGAAGATAAGGACGATAAGTAACCCCCATGCTACGCGTTGAAGCACGGGGGTTGGTTCTATCTCCGTGCTCCCCACTTCAATCGGAGGCCTGTGCCAAGAAGGAGAAACGCTTGTAAAAAACGGATGATCCAAACAAAAAAGACCGACATCTTTGCAGAACGTCAGGTCTTCATCCACACTATTATAAAAGATCACTAATTGGCTACTTCTTCGTATTTCGCCGTAAAAAGTGATAACACGAACATGATCATAAACGCGACGATAGCTGTAGAAATAATGTCAAACCCAAAATACATCTCTGAAAGTCTGCCGATAATAATAGGAACAGCTGTCACCATAAATGGAATGAACCACAGCGAGGATTCCGTTAGTGAAAACTGGCGCTGACACTCGTTACACTTAATGTCGCCTTCTTTATTTTTAAACATAGACTTTAAAATCTTTTTCCCAGAAAGTTTATTTTGACATGAACAACATTTTGTCATTAACACTATGCTCTTCGTCTCCTTGTTTTAAGAGTATAGTTATATATTATCACCTTTCCGAGAAAAAACGCTTCTTTCGCTCGAGGTTTCACAAAACTGTCAATTTTGTCGAATTTTTCTCCATTTTCAGTATGAATGCTTACTGCATGCCTCTTATTGCCACTCCGTATCGCCATAACCACGTACACAGAGCGATGATGAACATCCCCGCACAGGTCAGAAGAATAGTTAGGCTGACAGCTCCATTAAGTAGAAGTGAAACCACACCGTAGGATACTGGAATAAGCCCCATCGAAACCATCGTGTTTAAGCTCATCACGCGGCCAATTTTATCCTTTGGAACTCTTTGTTGCATTTGACTAATGACGATGATGTTCACACACGAAATACAGACTCCTATCAAAAACAGACTTACGATGCTGCACGTTAGGACCGTCCACTGACTGTAGAGGATCAAAAGCCCTCCCTCCGTTCCAATCAGACCAATAACCGCGGCGCCCCGATGTGTTCGAATGTTCAAAATCCCTATGCCAATTGCCCCTGCCACCATGCCACTAGCAAATGAACTTTGGAGGAGGCTTAAGATCAGAGACTTTCCCCCATACACCTCTTCTCCGTAAAGGGGGATGCTAATCATAAGTGGGCCAACAAAGAAGAAATTCGTCACAATGAACGTTAACATGACTGTTTTTAAATACGCTGACTGCCTTACATAGCGCTGCCCTTCTAAAAGGGACGCAATAAATGTAGCACGAGTTGACAGGTGATCCTTTTGAATTGGCTCATTCACTGTATACATAAATAGAGCACCAACGGCAAGCATAAGTGCGATGCTCAGAAAGATAATCGGATACGATACGTGAGACAGTAAGAGAGAAGCAAGTACTGGGCCCAAAACAGTTGATAGCTGATTAGTCGTTTGAACGAACGCGTTCGCTGATTGTAGCTGATGCTGGTCCAACACGCTCGGAAGTAACGCATCACGCGCTGGCCAAAAGAAGGCATCAAGTGAACCGAAAAGAAGCGCAAACAAACATAGAAATGTGAAGTGAAGAATTCCAAGGTGAAAAAATCCGGACATAAACACTAATAAACCAACTCTTGCAAGAAGTGACCATCCTATTATTACTTTCTTTTTATAACGATCTGCCATGACGCCCCCAAAAGCCATGAACACCACCCGCGGTACCGTAGTAGCCATCATCGCCAGTCCTAGTAAGCGCGGCATACGCAGGTAATGAACGATGTACCACTGTTCAATCAGCACGTACATGGAGATCGCTAAACTGGACAAACATCCTGCAAGCCAAATTTTTAGAAACGTGGTATTTGCAAAAAGGATGTGGGGTTTCTTACGTAGTTCCATTTGCATTTTCCATTCTCCTCATTGATTAGATTAACATCTAATTAGATATCTATCTAATATAATAACGAACAGAACGAATATTGACAATAAAAACCAAGCGTTCATCCTCACATGCCGTAAGAATGAACGCTTTTGCTAGTTGTTGCGTTTATCAATTTCCCCGATTTGCTTAATGTCACCTAATACGTAAATGTAAAAGAATAAGCCGACTATTAGCACAGCCCCTGCTACTAAAAAGCTTGATGTAAAAGAGCCTGTTTGATCATACAAATAGCCTGTAAGTGCCGTAGCAATGATACCGCCAAATAGATTGTTTGCTAAATTCACAAGTGAGCTAAGCAGTGAAAGTGATCCAGACGGAGCAATTTCTGCAGAAATGGACCATCCAATCGGCGCTGTTGCAGATATGCCCGCTAACCCAATTGAGATAAAAATCATGCCCGCAATCACGTTATCGGTTATGATGGAGCCTAAAAAAGCAAATCCAAGACATAGTCCGATAACGATAATGGTCCGATAAACTTTTTGACTCGAAAATCCTTTTTTCAACAAGTAGTCCACTAAAAATCCACCTACCAAAATGCCAGAAAAAGTGGCAATTAGCCAAGGGACAGCCGTCAATAAGCCGGACGACATAATATCCATGCCGTATTGCACCTTAAAAAACGTTGGTAGCCACGTTAGCAGTAGGTTGAAGGTATACCCATAACCCGTAAACCCAATCATTAATCCCCATACTTTGCGATTTGAAAACAACACTTTAAGCGCTTGAAAGAGCTTGTACTGCGGTTCGTCGTCTGAAGATATGTTATGTTCACGAATATACTCAAGCTCCTCCTCTGAAATGCGTTTATGATAATTCGGACGTTCATAGTACCACCAAAACAGCGCTGTAAACAACACATTAATAACGCCGATAACTAAAAACGCAGCGCGCCAATCAAAGCGCGTGACGAGAATAGCCACAAGCGGCGCTCCAATCACATTAGAAAACTTTGCCGCAGAGTCAAACAGCGCATTTGGCAAGCTACGTTCGCTCGGTGGAAACCATAGCGAAGTTGCTTTAGAAGCTGCCGGAAATGCCGATGCGCTCATACCACCAATAAGAAAACGAATGATATATAAAAGCAGTTTTCCTTGCAAAAAGGCCATCGTAAGCGTAAGCAGACTCCAAATCAGGAGCCCTACCCTTGTCACCCAGGCGACCCCAAAGCGATCAAGCAAGCTCCCAGCAGGAATTTGCATCAATGTGTACGAATATGTATAAATTGAAAACACAATTCCCAGTTCAGTGGCATTTAAATGAAATGAATCCTGTATTGAAGGAGCCGCAACAGATACAGCAACGCGGTCAAAGTAATTCAGGATAATCATGCTGCTCAAAAGCGAAGAAATTAGCCATCTTGTACGTCCTGATCGTTTCACGAGTTGACTCATACAAAAACCCCTTTCTCCGATAGTGTACTCGTTTTTTCAGGATTGCATTCTGACTTGTACCACGGATTATACGAGGCTAAACGATGAGAAATTCATTTCGTTCTTTTTTCTCTGAGAGGGTGACTTTTGAAGCACGCGTGATGTGTTGCATATACGTTCAAGATGGAGTTATCGTTTTATGAGGCATTGAAAGAGGTTTCACATTCTACGATCGATATGCTTGAAGAAATCCATTTTTTCAAAGAACCCATTCATCTGCTGTAAGAACATCCTAAACAGGACGCTTATTTGGACAGGCTTATAGAGGTCTTTTCCCCAATTGTCGAGCAGTTTACTCGGCTGAATACACAAGGAAGACCTGTACTTCATCAACAACCATCACTCAACTAAATGGACGGTGAAAAATATGAACCGAAACGACTTACGCTATGAAGATTTCCCCCTGCAGTCATACGATAAAATTCGCTATTGTGATACGGACAGACAGGGTCATGTTAACAACGCCTTATTTTCTACCTTTTTAGAAACGGGACGCACAGAGCTTTTATACGGCAAAGACCCCCTACATACAGATGATTGCGCCTTTGTCATCGCTCATCAACGGATTGATCTTCTCTCCGAAATCACGTGGCCTGGAACCGTTGAGATTGGAACGGCCGTCGTAAAAGTTGGCAACAGCTCCTTGACCCTTTTTCAGGGGATCTTTCAACACGAAGTGCTTGTCGCACGTGCCGATACGGTTATTGTCCAAATGAATGAGAGCACGAGAAAATCTCAAGCACTTTCATCGATTACAAAAGAAGAACTAACCAACTATTTTGCTTCTATTGAAAACGAGTAGCGCTTCAATCTCTATTCACGAAGTTGTCCAAAAATGCTATAATAATTAAATTGTTTGTAATTTTCACACCAAAGAGCCGCACGAAGGAGTCAAAAGAAATGAAATGGCTAATTGTTTATGGACCGCTGCTAGAAATTATCGGCTATGCGCTTCTTTCTTATTTTTGGGTGGATAAAATGCGAGAAATTCGACCACTCATCATTCTACAGCTTGTGCTATACGTCGGGCTAATCACCCCGTTACTCATTTGGGGTTACTATTTAAAACATTAGAAAAGACCAAATCGTGGCCGATTTGGTCTTTTTGCTACGCGTTGAACGTGACGTCAATTTGAATAATCTCTGATCGACTCCCTAGTCGAAGTGGTGGCCCCCAGAATCCGAATCCAGATGACACGATCACGTGCATCTGATTTTTACGTAGATATCCCCAGTCGACTTCAAACAGCTTTTTCGTAAACAAATGGTTGGGTGCCATCTGTCCTCGGTGCGTGTGACCAGATAACAGAAGATCGACACGACTTTCCTCCGCATTTTGTAAATCAGATGGCTGATGATCCATCGCAATAATCGGGATTTCATGGCGAAGAGAAGACGTGAGCTGCTGAAAGCTCTCTCGATGATGATCAGTCTTATCTCTTCGTCCAACTAAATAAAAGCTATCGTCAATCATCACCGTTTCATCTAGCAACATCTCAATGTTAATACGCTTCATTTCTTCTAGAAAAACAGGAATTTGTTTTCCGTAGTATTCGTGGTTACCAAGAACGCCGTACACCCCGAGCGGTGCATGAAGCTCTTTTAAAATGTCACCGATCCCCTTTTTCATAAATGCCTTTGGATCATCATCAATAATATCACCAGGTAAAAGAATAAGATCCGGCTTCAGCTCATTGATTTTCGCGACTAATCGTCTCGCATGCGCTCTTCCAGAAAGCGTACCGAAGTGCATATCGGATGCCATCGCAATTCGCAGCTGCTTTCGCGAGCCTGCATTTTTCGCGACGGTGACTTCATAAGGACGAACAACGGGCGAATAAGCGTTAAACGTTCCGCTTACGAAAATCCAAATAAATAGCGCCACAACGGCTATTCCTGTCCATACAATGGCATCCTCACGATCAATGACCGTTGTTTGCAAAATCCACGCTACTAAATCGGCTAGCGGAAAGATCAGCAGCGCATATTGAAAAATGCCAAGCCAGTACGACCCGATTACACGCACGGGCGAAGTGGAAGAAAACGGCTGGCTGATCAAATAGGAGTAAGCAAATACCGCCACGATTACCCCGTACACATAGATGTGACTAGCGCCAAATGACGTTTCTAACCAAACCCATCCGTTCCATCCCATATAAAAGGCAAGAGCCGTATAGATCAGAAAAAAACCGCCTACTTTTGCTATGTTTTGTATACTCAATACGATGTACCCCATTCCTGCGTTATTGTTGTCTTATTTTACCACGCTTTTCACTCGTTCTATGTATATCATGCTCACAGAATATATGGGGACATAAAAAAAACAGACAGGAAATTCTCCTGCCCGTCTCATATCATGATGCTTTTGACCAATGCTTCGTCGTATCTTTCTCTACTAAGGTTGCGACGAGAATATATCGTTTCGGCGCAGGTCCTACGTAATAGAAGGGATAGCACGTACTCACTGTTAACGTTGCGCGCGGCTTCGGCACAATGACCGTACGATCATCCTTATCCACAATTCGCACCTTATTCACGCGATACGTAAAGAGCCCTGCACGCGTCTCTACCTCTAACAAATCACCTTTTCCAACGTCACCAAGCTTACGAAACACCGTATCGCGGTGGCCAGACAGGACGGAATTATCATCCATGCCAGGAAGAACGCTCCCTGCATAATGACCAACACCCTTTGCAAGCTCGTCTTCATTTGTTCCATGAATGATTGGAAGCGTAGAAGAAATGGCAGGAATGGTTAGTGTGCCGATTTCCTCTCCCACTTCTGGCTGCTCATCATATTGAACTTGCTGCTTAGGAGACGGCTGAGGTTTTTCCTTTTGGACTACCTCTTTTTTCATCACTTTTGGTGCTTCTTCCGTTACATGCTGTCCATCCCACAGCTTTTTCCCGTTGGTTGCAAACAAAAACACACCGGCTACTATAATAACGACACTAAATATGAGAAAAACCAATCGCGAAGCGCGTTTGGTTTTTCTCTTTCTTGATACTCTCATTTAGTTTTGGCGAACCTTTCGAAACATAAAGAATCCTGCCACAATCATTGCTGCTCCGATCATCATCGCAAGTGGATACGAAGAAGCTGTATCTGGTAAACGTGCACCATTCTCAGTTTTCGTTACAACTTGATGATCACCTTTAACCGGCGCTGCATGACCTTCTTTTGTTGAAGGTGATGCTTGCTTGTCTGCTGGCTTCTCTTCTTCTGTTGCTCCTTGCTCAAGGTTATTTTCTGTTTCCTCAATGAAATCAGAGCCAAACATTTCACCTGTAATGACGAAGTCTGCTAAAAATACGCCTGCTTTGTCATAGAGCGTCACTTCAACTTTTGCATTATCCATGTTTTTTAGCTGAAGCAGCTGGTCAAACGTGATTGGTTTCTTTTGATCGCCAACAATTAGCTTAAACGATGCTTTTAATTCGAGCATTGATAAAAGCTCTTCGTAAGCAGCACGAATTTTATTCAAATCCGCTGGTGATAGCTCTGTTAGCGTATCAAAATCTCCTATACTACCTAATGAATCACTAATTTCACTAAGGCGCTGAAGCTCTTCAGGATCAGTCGGCTTGGCGCTGATTGTTTCAAAGTGTTTGCTTAGACGCTCTAGTTCGTCTTGCGTTAAGCCTAGTTCCTCCGCAAGCGCTTCAAACATATCACCCTCATAACCCTCGTCCCCACCTGTATAGTCATATACGGCACTATCTAAATCATCATAAAAAATGTAATCCTCAATCGTCTCGTCGTTATCAGCTAAAAGCTTACGAAGACTCGTTTCTGTTAGATCATATTCTTCATACAATGGAGCTAGATTAGAAAGGTTTTTTTGAATCACCTCACCAAGCATGTCGCTTAACTCATCTACTGTTTTATAACCTTCTAGCTTTTCATCATAGTAGTAATCAAGGATGGTTTCAATGTCGTCTTTCGTAACGTTAAAGCCACGCTCTTTACTCACTTTTTGTAAGTATTGATCAAGCTTTTGATCAAACTGTTCATCTCTTGGCTTCTTGTCTTCGATGTAGAAATCCACATCTGACCATAAATAATCAACAAACACATAGTCATTTAGCGTTTGTCCATTTTCTTTTAGCAATTGCACTAGTGACGCCTGATTTAACTGATACTTTTTATACAGCGGCTGTAAATTGGACAAGTCTTTGTGAATAACAGGTCCAAGATACTCTTTTAATTCATCTACTGTGTTAAACGTATCAAGATCATCGTCATCCTCTGTTAACACGTACTCAACGTCTGATTTTGTTACCGTGAAACCACGCTCTTTGCTAACTTCCTTTAAATAAGCAAGTAGCTTTTGGTTAAACTGCGGATCTCTTGGTTTATTCGCTTCAAGCGAATAGAAAATACTAGAATCTAAGTCATTGTAAAATACGTAATCATCTAGCGTTTCATCACCGTTTTCTGCTAACAAGCTTTTTAATGACTTCTCCGTTAACTGATACTTTTTATACAATGGCCCTAAGTTACTTAGATTCTTTTGAATCACAGGTCCAGCTGCTTTTTTCAGCTCTGCTACCGTGTCAAAATCGTCGATCGTTTCGTTTGTATCCAATGCATAATCGACGTCATCGCGCGTCACCGTAAACCCACGCTGTTTGCTTATGTCAGCCAAATACGCGCTAAAATCCTTCTCAAAAGATGGGGCTTTAGCCGCGAATACCGCGGAAGGTAAGCTTCCAATAACTAACATAATAATAAGTAAAAATCCCCCGAATTTCTTCACCTGTTGCTCTCCTTCTATTAAACTATTTTCACAACAGATTAACTATAGTCGATTAGAAAAGTTTCTACAATAAGTTTATTTCTTCCAAAACAAAATGATCATAAAGACCTAATTGTTATTTTAATATATACGAAACATTTCCTAATTCTTGAATCAATACTGTAAGAAAATTATGGTAATATAACCATTTTATTATAAATTCCACACCCTATTTATGTTAAAGTTAGAAAGAGCGCTCTCTTAAAAAGAGTGGTAGAATGATGATGGGTTTTCAGCATCGCCGTCGCGCGTTTGAGATTCTAGCAAATCAACGAAAAGAAATACAAGCATCATATTTTCAGCGCTATAAGAAGAGAAAATCATTTTTTCTACATTGGCTCAATCAGTTTCTTTCATCGCAAAAATAAAAACACAAAAAAGCATGACGATGAAGATCGTCATGCTTTTCTTTTAATATCCGACGCGTTTTAGGAGAACCTTACTTTCAGAATCCATTCCCTTAAACTCGACTTGGCGGTCGCCGTACTTTTCAACAACCTTCGCCATCATCGTGACGCTCGAATGATCCCAAATGCGTGAATGGGTAAAATCGATCACAATATGCGCCGGATCTTCTTCATAGTTAAATAGCGATACGAACTGTGAAGCCGTTCCAAAAAAGAGCGGTCCTGAAATAACGTATGTTTTAGTACTTCCTTCAATAGAAGAAGTAGCTTTCAAACGTGCCATTTTCCAACCAAATACGACGGCGCTCATGGCAACCCCTACCACAACTCCGATGGCGAGATTATGCGTATAGACCACAATCCCAACCGTTACAACCATAATAATCGCCTCAGACAGTGGGTATCTATGAAAGTGGCGGACGGAACTCCAATCAAATGTACCAATTGCCACTGTAATCATAACCCCAACAAGGGCCGCCATCGGAATTTGTTTGACCACGTCACCAAAAGCCATAATAAGCACTAACAGCCCAGCCCCTGCTACAAAGGTAGACAATCGGTTTCGCCCACCTGATTGTACGTTAATAACGGACTGGCCAATCATTCCACAGCCTGCCATACCTCCAAATAAACCTGATGCAATATTCGCAAACCCTTGACCGCGTGCTTCACGGTTTTTATTTGAACTCGTGCCTGTGAACTCATCCACAATCGTTGCCGTTACAAGCGACTCTGTTAACCCAACAATCGCAATTCCAAGCGCAGTTGGGAAGATAATCTGAAGCGTTTCAAACGTGATTGGAATTTGTGGTAGGTGAAACATTGGCGGCACTTGCGTAATGCCCCCCATATCACCTACCGTTTTTACATCCAGCTTAAAGAAGAATGCCACAATGGTCATCACAATAATGGCGACAAGTGGAGACGGAACGGCCTTTGTTACGAGTGGAAATAAATAAATCACGAGCAGCGTTGCCCCGATCATCGCATACATAAGCCAGTTTGCACCGTGAAACTGCGGCAGCTGTGCGGTAAATATAATGATCGCCAGCGCATTCACAAATCCTGTTAACACGGTTTGTGGTAAAAATGAAAGCAACCGACCGATCTTTAAGGCACCAAATACAATTTGGATAACCCCGGTCAAAATGGTCGCAGCGAACAAATACTCTAGCCCATGATCTCGCACTAAGGAAACCATCAAGACCGCTGTTGCACCTGTCGCGGCAGAAATCATTGCAGGACGACCACCTGTAAATGCAATAGCGATGGCAATACAGATCGATGCATATAATCCAATCATCGGGCTTACTCCCGCAATAATGGAGAAACCAATCGATTCAGGAATTAACGCAAATGCTACGGTCAGCCCTGATAAAACGTCTGCACGGACGTTTGAAAACCACTGTTGTTTAATTGTCATCTTGCTCAAAACGCACATCACCTCTAGTATTATTTTTTGACTTCTGACTCTCACAAAAGTCGGGGCCGTTTAAAACGAATTTTATAATACCATGAATGAGCAAATTTTTGAAGGGAAATTTCACCGCATACAAAAAGAGAAAAAGCATTCCTGCTTTTCCTCTTTATACACTAAACTCTTTCTGTTTCGTCACCATAGAGCTGTAACCACCTACGTAAACATTGGAGATACGACGATCCTTTGTAAAAAGCTGCACCATTATTTCAGAAGGTTTTCCTAGTGAATATCCCTGTTCGAAATAAAACGTATGGTGGGATTGATTCGCCTCTCCGTAGCCATGCTTCACTAAATAACAAGCAAGAGCCGCATTGGATGTACCTGTTGCGCTCTCTTCGGGGATATCCACCACAGGAGCAAAATTCCGGCAGTGTGCCGAGCTGTTGTGCAACGTATCAAGCGTAAATTCATGATAGCCAATTACACCATATTTTTTCGATATTTTAGCGATTTCGTTCATATTCGGCTGTATGCGTAATAAATCCAAACGCGTTTTTATCGGAATGATGATATCACGTAGCCCCGTTGACACAATTTGAATTGGTAAATCCTCCACTAGCATGTCACTCGAGATGTTGAGGGAGCGCTCAATGCTCTCAGGCGGAATGATCTCTAAAAATTGTGGTAGGTTTTGTTGCAAAAACACACGATTGTTCCGATCTATTTTAACTTGCAGAAGACCCGCTCTTGTTTCAATTATATATGAACCTTCTGTAATCTCATTTCGCTGCTTCAGCAATGAAAACAACGCGACGGTCGCATGTCCACATACATCCACCTCTTCAGCAGGAGTAAAATAACGAATCTGATAATCTGCAACTGTGGATGAAAATAAAAAAGCCGTTTCAGAAACGTTCAGATCACTCGCAATAGCCTGCATATTTTCCTCAGTTACATGCTGCGTGTCCAATACAACGCCTGCCGCATTTCCACCCGCTCCATCTTTTGTAAAAGCTTGTAGTATGTATGTTGAAACCTTCATTTCTATCGCTCCCCTTCTAAAACCGGCTCGTGCCGATATACAGATAGATTTATTCGATCGCCGTCCACAAACAAAACCCCTTCTTCCTGTAAAAGTGCCTTTTGCGTATATCGCCCTTCTTCATCACCGAGCGCAATCTCACCCTTTGCGTTTACGACGCGGTGCCACGGAAGACGGTATTTTTTACTCATGGAATGCAAAATACGCACGACCTGCCTTGCTCCGCGTGGACTGCCTGCAAGTGCTGCAATTTGCCCGTAGGTCATGACGGTTCCTTTAGGGATTTTCTTGATGATGTTAATCACTTGTTCTGTAAATGGCGTCACGTTTCTTCACATCCTTGAATTAATCACTTATAAAAGACAGTCTACCAAAAAAGACGAGCTACTGTCTCACAAGATGTGGTTCGTGTGAAAAAGGACGTCCTCATTGGCCATTTTTTCTTGAAGTAATCCAAACAAATGCTGTTCAGCTACCCAAAATCCTAAACCAGATCGAGCGTGGCGCTGAAGAAGTTTATCTGCCTTCCTCATATACTCGTCTGCTTCATCAAACTTCTGTTCCATATAAGAAACGATGGCTTTCGTACGATAGTAGGAATACAGATCGATCTTCAGAACGTGGGAAATTGCGTTCTTCATCTCATCGAGGGAGGGCTTTCCAAAGAGAAATTGATGCAGAACTTCCATATTATAAAAAAAGCTGAGTGCATACTTCATTTCCTTCGTAGGGGGCAGCTGTAACCCCTTTTCTATGTATAACTGAGTCTGCTTATACTCTTCCTTATGGGCATAATAATAGATCAAAAGCATAAGATGCGGAACGTGTGTCGGATCAAGTTGATGCTTCATTTGCTCAACCTTCCAATTTTTCGGCTCTTCTCGACTCATTAACTCCTTTTCTACCATGGCACGATCTAACTTCTGCTTCGCTTCGTCTCCTCCTTTTAAAAATGCCAGCAGGTGTGCCCCATCGCTTCCTTTAGATGGAATGATCGTCGCAAGAAAAATAACGCCGTTCATGATACAGAAAGGCAGAAAATAAGAACCATCTGTTATGAGTGAAAGCCCTCCAAAGATACACGTAAATACGATGCTAAATAGTGGTCCTCCGATCGTCATCCAGAATAACGATTTGTGACAATATTCTTCTGAAAAATTTAATACCGCGACGCCTCCGTAAAACATCCACGATCGATTTTCTTCAATACGCACGCGTTTCCCATCTTTTGAAATCGTGACAGGGCCTATCGTAAAGGAAATAAACGCCATTTTATGGCCAATGCCTACTAGCACGTGTCCAAGTTCATGAAGCGTAACGGCTACAAACCATGCAAATATAAAAAGCCATATAGACGGCATATAGTTAAACGTTTGCGTATTCCACATCCAAAGAGCGATGGAAAGTAGAACGGTTAACAGCGTCACTACAGACGGCTTTGTTACTGAACTCATATTCCCCCTCCTAAATTTTATCTATTTTTCCTATTCATTATAGCACAGCGTTTTCATACATTTCCTTCAAAAGGATTTTTATGGATATTGTCGAAATGTAAATACGTGAAGGGGGAGAAAGGTATGAAGAAATGGCTTTTACAAGCAATTGTTGTCTTAGTCCTATTAGCATCAGCTGGTTGTCAGCAAGCAGACGCAATTGCTCCCGAGTATAAAGGTCCGAAATTATCCATTGCAGTCGTAGGTGAAATTCCGACTGTTCATACGAAAAAAGTGTCGTTTACGTCTGTTTCGCTGGATGATGTATCAAAAGACCTTGTCAAAGCATCTCAAACATTTGATGCTCTATTTGTTATGAAATCTCAGTTTTCAATTGCTGACGATGATCAATACGTCCCTACTTATAGGAGCTTAACGATTCCAACCTTTTTTATTGGAACAGAACAACTTTATCTGCCGTTTGTAATAGAAGAGAGGTAATTATACTGAGAAACTTCGTTTATTTACTAGGAGGTACCGTGTACCTAGTCGGCCTGCTTTTTTTGCTTCACCTAATCGGTTCTGCTCAAATCTACTCCTTTGATGATTCCGATCGAGCCCTTCTATTTCCATTTTTCGCACTTTTTATTGTTGGACTCTATTTATCCTTAGCAAAACTTCTAAAACGGATGAAGCATCCGGGGAGTAGGATTTCACTTGAACGTTCCCTTCTAAAACTAGGGATATGGATGCTCTCAATGCTTATCGTACTAGTAGCACTGTATGTTCAAATGAATGATACGTTTACGAGCATTTTCACAGTCATTGGATATATAACCGCTGTCGTCACAGGTTTTACGATGATGAAGCTTGCCAAAAAAAGCGCTACGGATTAAGTAGCGCTTGCTTTAGTAAGCAACGTCAACGTTTCCTCAAGTTTCTTCTTGACTGCTTCTTCTTCATTCTCCTTCATAAGCGCAATAATCGAATTCGTGCGATCAAAGCGAAAGGGAACGATTACGCTCAACAAAACGGGATATAGTTCCTTTTCAATGTTGCTTAGTGGTCGAATCGTTTCATACGCCTGAAGAAAGTCACTGCCTCGTTCTCCGTAATAAGCATGCAAAGAGGCAAGTTCATTCACAAAGGCCTCATCTCCCGCGATGTTAAAGTCAAAAATCCCTATGATTTTCTCTGTCGAATCCACGACCATATTGTATGGACACCAATCCCCTTGTATCGGTCCTTTTGGAAGCTCATGCCAAACCTTTTCAAGCATCCCTCTTTTTTCATAATACGCATCCGTTATTTTAGATAAAAGCGCCTCATCATATCCATATCCTTTTGCGCTTTCGATTAGCTCTAAAAAACATTCGTAGTTTTCAGAAATCTCTTCATATGTAACACGCTCGCCGTCCATCAATGTCCATTCACTGCTGTAGCCAAAAGTAAAACCGCTCTGTTCGCTACTAACATGTTGCTCCGCTAATAACCTCCCTAGCTGCTGAGCAATCCCATCCGTTACCTCGTCTATTTCTTTTCCGTCTATGTATTCTTCTATACTCACTAACTGAGTTTCTTCATTTAGATATGAACGGTAGCTGTACCATCCGTCCCGATCTAACATTTTAGCAACCGGCATTCCCGCATCCGCCAAATATCGGTTGAATTCCCCTGATTTTTGAAGCTTGTCTTCCGTTGTCCAGCCATCTTGATAGATTTTTAACACGTACCATTGTCCGTTGCACTGACATTTGATGATACTATTCTTCTTCGGTTGGTCACGCATAATCTGAATCTGATTAACGTGATGAAGGTCGTAGGCATGAAAGATTTCTTCTATTAAATGAACGTTTATGATGTCCCCCACCTTCCCCTAAAATATCCCACATGTAATATTTTAACATAAAGAACTAAAAAAAACGGGAGGTACTCTTTTAAAGAATACCTCCCGTTTTTCAAACACTTTTTAATGCATCATAAATGCCATCTTCCCCCGAAACAAGTTCAAATGCCTTTCCGGTCGTACCCTGCTCTTTTAGGCAAGCCACCGCTACTTTTGCCACATCCGCACGTGAAATCATTCCGACCTCTCCTTTTACGCGAAAGGCTGCTTGGATGTGTTCTGTTCCCTCACTGTCTAAAAGACCCCCTGGGCGAATGATCGTGTAATCCAATCCGCTTCTTTCTAAATAAGCGTCTGATTTTTCCTTCGCTTCCAAGTAAGGCTTTAAAAATGGAGGACCTTCTGCCGGACGATCCGCATAGCGAGAGCTAATCAAAATAAAGCGCTGAATTCCCTTCGCTTTCGCCTCATCCACCGCTTTTATCACACCTAAATGATCAATTGCATTCACGTCGTGGCCACCGCTACCTGCAGCTGCGGCGAAAATGACTGCATCAGCATCTTCAAATGCGTGTGCAATGCTTTCTTCTAAATCAGCTACAACAGTCTCCACTCCTAACTCTTCGAAATAAGCTCGCTGTTCGCTTGTTCGAATCATCGCCTTCGTGTTGTATTCCGTGTGTTTCTGTAGTTCCTCAACGATTAATTTCCCAGTCTTTCCATTAGCGCCTGCAACGAGAATCTTCATGTTCTATTCCTCCTTTAACGATTTTGTATTGAATATCTGTTTCTATTCTTCTATTATGAAAGAAAAGAAAGTTTTTCAGCAACTGTTACGCTATGCCTAATGTGTCGATTACGAGGAGGGATTCGCTATGATTAAGCAAAAGCTCCATCAAGAAACGGCTCGTCTACTGATTCGTCCATATGAGACGTCAGATTATGAGAATTGGCTCACTCAGTATGAGAATCGCTTGCCTGCTCAGCATAAATATGACGAGGGAAAGCTCGATATGTCAACGTGTACGAGAGAATGGTTTGAAGAAATGATCCATAAACAAACGCAAATGGCTTTGAATGATGAAGCCTACGTATTTGGCGTCTTTCATAAACGAAACGGTACTCATATCGGCGTTATGGATATGTCTACGCTAATGCGAGATGATTTTCAGTGGGCGCGAATTGGCTATACGATTCACAATCAGTTCTGGGAACAGGGCTACGGAAAAGAAAGTTTGCAGGGAACGCTTGAATTAGCTTTTCAGCAATTGCATTTTCACCGTATTGAAGCCCATATCAACCTCGATAACCGGGCCTCTATTAATCTAGCAAAAAGCGCTGGAATGAAGTTTGAATGCATTCGAAAAGCCTTTACGTGTGAAAACAACGAGTGGGTAGACAATTTTGTTTATTACATTCAACAACCATAAATACATAGAACAAAAGGAGCAAATATGCGCACCCTCACATCGATGGGTACACATATTCGCTCCTTTCTAGCGTTATCTCTTCTTTGCAGATTGAGATAATAGGTACGGTTCTTCTGCATCATAAATGGTCTCCATTTTATCAACAAACCATTCATCCACAAGCTTTCCGCCTAACATTCCACCGGCAAAGCCACCAATCGCCCCCTCTAAATGTCCATGTAGCTTACGATTATATCGATAGCGCTGTTCATTTAACAGCATTTCTTCCATCATACCGTGCAAATAACTAGCGAGCTTTTCTTTGTTTTGAAGCATCTGGTCTGGAAGAATGATATCACAGAATAACTCGCGATCTCTTCTAAACGAGGGGATGTCTAGTTCTAATTCTAGCTCCACTCCCTGATTTCGAATCGCTGCCTCTACTTTTATTTCTTTCACTCGCCCCTTTAAATCATCTGTAGGGATGAAGATGAATCTCTGGTGATATCCATCAAAGTATCCTGAATGGCTGACTTCTTGAAATCCAAGCGCCTGAAACCCTTTGACAACCAAGGTAAATGGCTCTGCGGGTAATACGCGAATGCTTTGCTTATTTGATCGTTCTACTAGTCCTTCTATCTCCATATTGGTTTTGAAGAAAAAAGATACGTTCCCTCGAGAAATGGGTAAGTTTTTAGGTAGCTGATAAGAGAACTCAAACCGCTCTTTCTCTCCTGGCTTTATAAGAAAGGATGCAGACAGTGGAATAGTTGTAATCTGATGAGGTTGTACTTGTCCATTTTTGAAGTAAACTTGTATCCAAAACTCAACCTGAAGATTCTTTATATGTTGTTCCATGCTCCCTCCTATCATTTTCACATGCCCCCGTACTTCTTCACCAAGTACAAATTCATGCTTATTCATATGTAAATCTACTTTTGCCGTACCAAAACCAATTTTAGCCATCACCTTTTTTAACACCTGTCCCCCTCCAATACTTTTGCTTCTCTCCTTATATACGGGTCATCTCCTCATTTTGTTTCAAAAATAAAGAATAATTTATTCATTTTTTAAAAAATAAGAGACTCTGCTGATGGTTATGACAGCAGAATCTCTATTTTACGGCTAATTCTTCGTCTCCTTTAGCCTAGTTATTCTGCATCTTCCGCTAGCCTCAGGCCACTGAACTGCCAGCGTGTTTCAGGCTGAAAGAAGTTTCGATATGTAGGTCGAATATGAGAAAGAGGTGTCGCGCAAGAGCCGCCGCGCAAAACCATTTGGTTGCACATAAACTTTGCGTTATATTCTCCAAGAGCCCCGTCTAGCGGTTTAGAGCGTGGGTACGGCGTATATGGTGTTTGCGTCCACTCCCATACGTCTCCATATATTTTTTTAAGCTGTTCATTTTCAGATGAATGACAGCGTGGATGAGCGTAACCGTGATCAGCGAAATTCCCCTCTACTTTTACGGGCTCAGCCGCGTGTTCCCATTCTGCTTCTGTTGGTAATCGTTTTCCTTTCCACCTAGCAAACGCATCAGCCTCATAAAAACTCACATGACAGACGGGCTCTTCTAGCTTTAACGGCTGCTCTCCAGATAACGTATAAATCATCCATTTCCCCCACTGCTCTCGCCAATACAACGGTGCTCTCCAGCTCTCTCTTTTAACCGTTGCCCATCCGTCTGACAACCAGTAGCTCGGATTTTCATATCCACCGTCTTCAATAAACGCGATGTACTCTTTATTTGTGACAGGATGCGCAGCTAATTTAAATGGCTCTAACCATACTTTATGCCTCGGTCGCTCGTTATCGAATGAAAAGCGCGTAGAATCACTTGTCCCAATTTCAACGAGCCCGCCACGAAACGGAATCATTTCATCGGTAGCAGGAGCGTGCGGAGTGCGATCGATCGTTTCTTTGTAAACGGGAAGCAGTGGATTTTGATAGAAATTAAATTTGATGTCGGTCAGAATAAGCTCTTGATGCTGCTGTTCATGGTTAAGACCGATTTCAACGAGGGCTTCAATATCTTTAATCTCCTCATGGTTGCTCCCTAACAAAATCATCATATGGTGATCCACGTAGCTCCTATAACTATAAATTTCTTCTACGGTAGGACGCGTTAAAAGCCCGCGGTTTTCTCGCGAGTGGAAAGGACCCACAGATTCATAATAAGAGTTAAAGAGATAATCATAGTTCGACTTAAATACTCGATAATAACTCAAATATTTCGTTAAAACGAACGTTTCAAAAAACCAAGTTGTATGAGCCAAATGCCACTTGGTTGGACTAACATTCTCACTTGCTTGTATGGTAAAATCCTCTGTCTGAAGTGGATCGACTAGGCGAAGCGTTGCTTGACGAATTAGATGAAAATGATGGGCCATCCGGCTGGAAATTTGCGATTTTATTTCTTGCATGTTACTCATCTCCCTTACTTGTTCATACCCGTGTATCGCTCACGTTTGAATGATGTATTTCAAACGTTTTTGCTTGCTAAAACAAGCCATTTTGAATTTTTATGGAATGCCCCCCATTATCCAATAGTATGTATCTATCCACTTTTGCCAAATTTAAACATAAAATAACAAAAAAAACTAGAAAACAGCGTTTATTTTCTAGTTTTTTGACAAAATTCACGTATAGTTTAGTATAAAACGACCCGCTACGCCAAGGATCACGACTACCCAAGAAGGGACTTTCCAGTAGACCAGTAGGCCGAAACAAATTAATGCAAGAGCAAAGTCATGTCCGTTTGACACGGCGCTTACAAATACAGGATCGTAAAGAGAAGCAAGCAAAATTCCGACCACAGAGGCATTTACACCTAAAAGAGCGCCCCGTACATTCTTATTCCTTCGGATTCCATTCCAAAACGGAAGAACGCCCATGACGAGGAGAAATGAAGGTAAAAAAATCGCCAAGGTGGCCACCAAACCCCCGCTCCATCCTTTTACAACCGTTCCAATATAACTTGAAAAAGTAAACAGTGGTCCAGGAACGGCCTGAGCTGCACCGTAACCGGCAAGAAAATGTTCTTTACTTAATAAGTGCGGGACAACTTCCTGTTGTAAAATTGGTAGAACAACATGTCCACCACCAAATACAATAGCTCCAGCTCGGTAAAACGTATCCATCATGTCGAACCAAGTAGAGGAGAATTTCCAGCTTAGCAGCGGCAGGGCGGCTAACAAAACAAAAAATAAGCTAAGAGAAATGATCGCTCCTCCCTTCCACTTGACTATCGGAAGCTCACTCTCTTCTTCAGCAGACACCTGTCGATACATAAAAATACCAAGCAAGGCGGCAAAAAGAATCACCCCTATCTGAACAAATGTATAGGGCCATACTAACAGTACAACGGATGACCCGATCCCTATAGCCAAACGAGGACGATCAGGTGTAAGCGTCTTTCCCATTCCTAACACTGCTTGTGCGACTACAGCTACTGCCACAATTTTTAACCCGCTTATGATTCCTTCCTGCTCAACATTGTGTCCTGTTAAGAAGGATGCCGCAATCATGAGTATCAGAACTGACGGCATTGTAAAGCCAAGCCATGAGATGACACCACCTATCACTCCGCCCCTGATGATGCCAATTGATATTCCAACTTGACTGCTTGCAGGACCAGGTAGAAACTGACAAAGAGCGATTAAATCAGCATAGCTCTTCTGATCCAACCAATTTCGCTTTTGGACGTACTCATGTTGGAAATAGCCTAAATGTGCGATAGGACCTCCAAACGATGTAAAACCTAATTTTGTTGACACAAGCCATATTTCGAGCCAGCGGCGCCATATCGGTTGGTTCATATTTTTTTCACTCCTATTTTCATATGTGCAAAATGTTAACATATTTCTCTAAAGCTTCTATTGTAACTATGTAAAAAATTTGATAAGAATTTCATCTCTACTAGACAAAGAGTATTTAATGATAGAAATCTCGTTCAATTTTTCTATCAACCGGGCTCTTCCCTATTCCCTTCCTCTCTTATTTTCATATACTGCTAGAGAGAAAGGTGGAGATTATATGTGGAACCATCATCAAAAATACGAGTGTTGCTGCACATGCAAGTGCCATTCTTGCAATAAGTGTCACGAAGAAAAACACTGTCACTCTTGTGAGAACTTCTTTGTAAACCAGCAGCCACATCGCTGTGAAAGCGTAGGCGGCGATTATTATGAAATTAAAGTGTATGGAAAAGATGCGGTTGAAACCAAACGTATCCCAACAGAGGCTTTTTTTGATGACGAGCATTCTCATCATCATAACCACTGCCATCACAAGCATCATCACGGATGCTGCGAAAAAAAATGCAAAGTTTATATCGTTTGCGAACCTAAACAACATTGCGGCTGTCATCACAAATCGCCTTGTCACCATCATTCCTATTAATCTTTCAAATAAATAACGAGAACTTGGCCAAACACCCAAACACTTTACTAGTTTTCACATAAGATAAATTAAAGTAAAGGAGGGATAATCAAAATGGGATATCATTATGAAGACCCTTATCAACAAGATGGACGTCATGGCGGAGGCGACTATGGCCACGGCGGTCACGTATGTGGATGCCGTCGTAGAAGATGCTGTCGACCATGCTGCCGACCACGCTGTTGCTTCAATCCTTGCTGGTTCTTTTGCTGCGGTGGATGTAGAAGACGTTATTATTAATAATTAAAAAGAGGGTCGTACTCAGCATGCTGAATACGACCCTTTTCACTACCTTAGCTTTTTCTTTTTTCGTACCGCTATAATTAAGTAAACGACGATGACCAAAATAGCCACAATGGCAATTGGCTGCGTATATTTACTCGCCACATCGCCAATATCACGCCAGTGACTACCAAGCTTAATGCCTAAATAAATAAATAAGATGGACCACGGGACGATCGCCACCGTTGTGAGTATCGTAAAACGTGCAAAAGACATTCTTGCAATACCTGCTGGAATTGAAATAGCATGGCGAACAACAGGAATAAAACGAGCGGTTAAGACAACACCTGCTCCGTATTTTTGAAACCATCGCTCAGCCATGTCCAGATGATGTTTTCGGATTAATAAAAATTTGCCGTACTTCTCTAGGAACGGACGTCCACCCCAATAGCCGATCCAATATAAAAACCATTGCGCGATAACACCACCAATAGTTCCCGCAATAACTGCTCCTATAATTGTAATCGAGCCTTGAGAAACCATGTATCCTCCGTATGCAAGAACAATTTCACTCGGAATAATTTCAACCATTAGTCCAAGGGCAATTCCAAGATAACCTAAATCCATTAACCAATTTAAAAGTGATGACACAATTGAACTCATATGTACTGTTCTTCCTCCCTGCCCGCTCTATGTGATTAGGCACAATTGCTGTAACCGATTTACGGTTCACAATACTTTTTACTATAATCCATCTGAAGCGTTTCATCAATACATATCCTATTGACGAACCAAAAATAAGAAAAGCGTACCTTCAAAGTGAAGATACGCTTCTATCTTATGTGATCATTATGAACTACGTATGAATTAATATACGCCTACAGCATCAAACGCTTTTTTAACAGCTGTTACTTGAGCGCTTGTAGATCCGTAAAGATCTGTTGCCGCTTGTGTAGCCGCAGCACGAAGCTGACTGAAGTTAGAGTTAGCTGTTAAATACGTAGTTAACGTACGGTAGAAGATTTTTCCTGTTGCTGCTGTGCCAATACCCGTTACCGTCACACCGTAGTGTGTTCCACCTTGGCTAATCAAGTAGGCAGCTTTGTTGATAATGCTGCTGTTCGTATGAACCCCGCCATTATCCTGCGTACCCGTATAGCGTTTAGAATAGTGATCAGGATCACCGTATTTCGCTGGGTTAGACATAGAGCGTAGAGAATCACCAGCAGTACCTGGTGTGTACACATCTTCCCCAATTTCCCAATCAGGATTACGGTTATCATAGTACTCTATTAATGTACCAAAGACATCAGAAAGAGATTCGTTAATCGCACCAGACTCATTTTGATACGTTAAGTTTGCCGTGTATTCTGTTACCGCATGCGTTAACTCATGACCTACAACGTCAAGGCCTCCAGATAATGGACGGAACGTGTAGCCATCACCATCTCCGTATACCATTTGATAGCCGTTCCAGAACGCGTTGTTGTAGTTTGTGCTGTAATGAACCGTTGATTTAATTTGAGCATTGTTGTTGTCATAGCTATAGCGACCAAACGTATTTTTATAGTAATCATACGTCACACCTGCATAGTAGTGAGCATCTACTGCTGCTGGGTCACCGAACACAGAGCTTGTGCTTGCGAAGATTGATCCAGGTAAAGTAGTGCGATAGTTTCCAGTGTACGTATAAATACCGTTTCCTCTTGTCGTATCTTGTAGCGTGTAGTTCGTAGAGTACAGCGCTTTAAGAGATTTTGTATCTCCTAGTACACCTTTTCCGCTAGCTGTTACCGCAGTTGCTGTATCAATTTTGTTGTATTTGTCGATAACGTTACCTGTTACCGCATCTACTGCATAAATCCAGTTACCTGCGCTTGGTGCTAAGTAATTTAATTTTACTACGTACGCAAGGCGTGGTTCATCGTCTTTTACATAGATTGATAGCTGAGCAGATGGCGCCACTTCATATGTAGGAGCGGAGCTAACTTCAGTTTTTACTAGATCCGCTTTTGCCTTTTCAATTGCTTGAGCGTTATCTAATTTTGTTTTTGCTTTTAAAGCTGGTTTTTTATCTAAATTTGGTGCAAGCTCTCCAACAAAGGATGTTAACACCCCGTCTTTATTTACATGAGCAGTGGCCGTTGAGCCAAATACTGGAATTCCACGATAGTACTGTTGAAGTCTGAAGTTCGTGAATCCAAGCTCATCCTTTTGCTCATCAATTACTTTTAACGATTTTTTTGCAATTTGAGAATCAAGGTTTAATTTCGCTTTGTTCTCTTCAACGAATTGATAAACAAGACTTTCTTTGTTGCTTGCCGCTTTGCTGTTAAGATGACCTGAGAAGAATTGCGCATTTCCGGTTTCTTTATTGTAGTTCACTTTCACATCTTCTTTTGGTGCTGCTAAAACGTTAAATGGAATAATTGCCTGCCCTACTAAACCTGCTGCCAATCCTAAAGTTACTAATTTCTTTTTCACTTTCATCATCCTTTCGCTTGTGATAGGAAAATCATAGCATCAAATAGAATTTTGCGGTATTGAGAAAAAATCGAAAAAATTTGATGAAGAAAAACCTTATTTTAGACAAATTTCTAAATTCTATAGGTCGAAGGAATCGATTCTATCGCGAATTTGAAAGATATTTCTGATTTTTCAGTTTTATTTAGCGAATAAAATGAAAATTATGTTGTGTAAATTTTAATTTACTACTGAAAAATTGAATATATTTATGTCATTAAAATGAGTTTGATGACCCTTTTTTTAGAAAATATCCATTAAATTTTAAATTTAACCATTCAAATACCAACTATAAATTCTAAAAAAATGGGAGAACCCCTAAATGGCTCTCCATCGTAAACCTTTATTCTTTTACTATCTAATCCCTTATTTTATACTCTGGCAAGGGGCGCTTAGAATGCATTAGAACACATCGTGATTTGATACATGAAACTCATTTATTGCCAAAACCACCTGAAAAATTCTTCACTACTGCTTGTACTTCAGTTAATTTCTCTGGTTTTAATAGGCTCATCATCTTTGGGACAAAGGCTTGAATATCTTCCTGTGAAAAGTTACCTTCATCTTGTTTCTTGAAGTTTTCTAACAAAATTTCTCTAGCTTCGTCTTCTTTTCCTTCTTGAACTCTTTGTAAAATAAAATCTAAAAACATTTCTTGCCCTTGTTTGTCCATTTTTAGTAGCTCCTAATGAAATCATAATGTAACACTCCATTGTGTTACTTGAAATTCTACCATCATAAAGGGTATTGTCAACTATATTTCCCGATACGTTCTACCTAGCATTCTCACTTTAACTGCCAACTACATGGTCGCTTTACTACCATCGAAATATTAATGAATTCTCTTCTTTAATTGACCCTAGAAAAAGACCCATTCTATAAAAAGAATAGGCCTCTCGCTGTCATTCAATTCTTTTTCCCTTTGTTTTTTTCACATGTTCGACCCAATCTGGATATAAATCGTTGCGACGATCTCGCCATGTTGTAACAGATCCCTTTGCACGAACATCGTGTAAAAGCTGTAGATCCACGTCACCTGTTACAATCATGTCATTATTCATTTCACCTTCTACCACAATGCCCTGCGGTGGAAACGGGATATCATTCGGTGACAGTATTGCCGCCTGACCGAAGTTTGCGCGCATAAAATCAACCGTTGGCAATGATCCCACTGTCCCTGTTGTGACGACATAAATTTGATTTTCAATCGTTCTCGCATGCGCTGAATAACGAACGCGGTGAAAGCCTTGGCGATCGTCGGTGCAAGATGGACAAAACACTACGTCCGCTCCCATCGCACGAACCATACGAACAACTTCTGGAAACTCGATGTCATAGCACGTTAAAATAGCAATCGTTCCCTTTTCCGTTTCAAACACATTCACCTCTTTACCAGGTGACACGTTCCATTCTTCTACTTCTGTCGGCGTAATGTGAAGCTTAGCTTGTTTTCCAATTGTCCCATCTGGGTAAAAAAGATGGGCAACGTTATATAACTTTCCATCTTCCTCAATAACGTGCGTGCCGCCAATAATATGCATACCTGTCTGTTTAGCAATCCCTGTAAACAGCTGATAATAATACTCTGTATATGATGGCAAATCCTCAATGGTTTGCTCACGTCCATCTACTTTAAATGATAGCAACTGAGTCGTTAAGAACTCAGGAAACAGGACAAAATCCGCATTAAATTCCTGTGCGGTTTTTACGTGGTGAATGACTTGGCTAGCAAAATCATCAAAGCTTTCAATCGTATGCAAGTGATATTGCACAGCAGAAACTCTATATCTCATCAAAACCCCCCTTTGTTTCTCGGTACACATCAACGTCTACTATAACATACGAAGGGGACTGATTTTAAGAAAAGAGTTCGAAGGAACACGAATTCCATTTCTAACGCAAACTATGTTGCTTTAATTCCTCTCACTCGAATGCGTTTATAATCCGCTATCCAGCTTCCATCATGATAAAGAACGGTTTTTAAACGCTGTTCAGCTTGAGAGACCATTTCTTCTCTTACCTCTGTCGTAGCATGTTGTAAGAGTGCACCAGCAAACATCTCAATCCAGTTTCTTAACCCGTTTTCTCCTTCTAAAGGGGTAGGACGGTCAATATGACAGGCCATCGTAACGTGAAACCCTTGCGCTTCCATTAATGTGGTATATTCACCAATGCTCGGATAATACCAGGGAAATTCTTCGTCCGTACACGTTACATGGTGAAGGTAGCACTGATGTTTGATTTCATTTGTTATCGTTTGGACGTTTCCCTTCCCACCAAATTCAGCTACGAAACGACCTCCAGGCTTGAGGCTTTGAGCGATACGTTGAAGAGCTTTTTCAGGTGTCTTTATCCAATGAAGCGTCGCATTTGAAAATACTGCATCAAACTCTTCATGATAAGATAATTCGGTGACATCACCTACGAAAAATGAACGTTCAGGGTATTTTTTCTTTGCTTCCATCACCATATTTTCTGACTTATCTACTCCGATTACATTTGCTCCCCTCTTGTACAATTGATAAGCTAAGTCACCCGTTCCACATCCTAAGTCTAGAATACGTTCACCTTGCCGTGGGTCCAATAAATCGATTATGTCACCTCCATACCTTGAGACAAACGAGTGTTTTTCATCATACAAACTAGCATTCCAGCGATCTGTATTCATTCGTTATCACCTTCCCTTCAAAAATAGAATATTCAGTCTTATTTTAACTAAAAAAAGAACGCAGCAGGACTGCGTCTTTTTCATTATCGCTGTAGCGATGCCAGATGCTCATAAAAGTTTGGATATGAAACGGTAACCGCTTCTCCGTTTTCAATCTCCACGTCACCTTCTGCAAGGCAAGAAGCAACGGCTAACATCATCCCAATGCGGTGGTCACCATGACTGCTTACTTTTCCACCTGTTAAAGTAGATTTTCCGCGAATAATCATGCCGTCTTCTGTTGCTTCAATTTTCACACCAAGTGCTGTTAGCTCATTTACGACCGTATCAATACGGTTCGTTTCTTTTACTTTTAGTTCTGCTGCATCTTTAATAACCGTATCTCCTTCTGCTTGTGTTGCAGCTAGGGCAATAATCGGGATCTCATCAATTAAGCGCGGAATCAAGTCGCCGCTTACTTCCGTTCCTTTTAACTGTGATGCTTCAATAATAATATCCGCATACGGCTCGACTGCATCTTCGTTCACATTAGCAAACGTAATCGATGCACCCATATTTTGCAACACATCAATGATCCCTGTGCGCGTTGGATTCATTCCTACTTTTTTCAATTCAATACGGCTTCCTGGAACAATCGCACCTGCCACTAGGAAGAACGCTGCAGACGAAATGTCACCAGGCACTTCAATATGAGTCCCTTTTAGCGTTTGGCCACCTTCTAACGATGCCGTCAGTCCATCTACTTTCACTTCGATACCAAAAGCTTGAAGCATGCGTTCTGTATGATCACGAGATTTTTCTGGTTCTGTTACGCTTGTCGTTCCTTCCGCTTGTAGACCAGCAAGTAAAATAGATGACTTTACCTGCGCACTAGCTACCGGAGATTGATAGTGAATCCCCTTTGTTTGTCCGCCGCGAATAGAAAGCGGTGTAAAGTTTCCTTCTTCACGCCCATCAATTTTCGCCCCCATTGATTGCAGAGGCTTTGTTACGCGCTGCATCGGACGTTTTGCAATCGAGCTATCCCCAATTAATGTGCTATGAAACGGCGTGTTCGCAAGAATTCCTAAAATGAGACGCATCGTCGTCCCTGAATTTCCTACGTCCAACACATTTCGCGCTTCTTTTAAACCATCTAGACCTTTTCCTTCTACTTCAACTTGATCACCGTTTTGCGTAATCGTAACGCCTAGCTCACGAAAACAAGCAATGGTGCTGAGGCAATCGTCACCAGGAAGAAAACCGGTCACCGTTGTTTTTCCTCTCGCAATGGCACCGAACATAACAGAGCGATGAGAGATCGATTTGTCTCCTGGAACTTGAATCACTCCATTTAAGCTTGATGTTGCTTTTGATAACACTTTTGTCATAAAAATCCACTCCTTTCAATGTTAAATGCAAATCGAATCACGGAACGTTTTTGCATCTGAAAAATAAGTATACAGCTCCTGCTGATCAGATTTTTCAAGCAGCTGTTTGACCTGCTGCATTTCCTTCATCCAGTCCTCTAAAAGATCTAATAGCGTTTCTCGATTTTGGCGGGAGATATCACGCCACATCACAGGACTGCTTGAGGCAATTCGTGTGATATCGCGAAATCCTCCTGCCGCCATTTGGCGAACAAGATTATTTTTGTTTGCGTGTTCTTCTACTTGCCGAACAAGGCTTGCTGCGATCATATGAGGGAGATGACTGATAACCCCTGTAACTTGGTCGTGCTCTTTCGCGTCCATTGTAATAAAATTTGCTTCTGTGTCACTCAACCACTTTGTTAGCATTTCTAATTGCGCTACGGTCGTTTCAGCAGAAGGCGTTAACACATAGCGAGCGCCTCTGAACAAATCTGCCCTCGCATGAACAGCACCGCTTTCGTGTGATCCAGCCATCGGGTGACCTCCGATGAATGTTTTTCCCGACTCATTTAGTCGCTCTGCTGCTTTCATAATGGACCATTTTGTACTGCCAACGTCTGTGATGATTGCCTGATCCTTCAAGTCCCACTCAGCAAGCTTTTCCATAAATTGAATCGTTTGCTCAACGGGCGTTCCTAGTATAATAAGGTCTGCCCGTTCAGCCTCTATTTGCACGTCTAATACCATTTCGTCAATAATACCCTTACTTTTTGCCATCTCTAAGTTAGATGTATGTATATCATAACCAGCGATAACAATGTCTTGCTGTTTTTTCATACTTAATGCAACTGAACCACCAATTAATCCGACTCCAACTAGCAATACTTTTGTCATCGCTGATCCTCTCTTACTTAAAATTTTCGTGCGTATTCTTCGTGACGCTCAATATTTTCACGAATTAAATCCATTCGATCATGACCAAATTGATCAATAATCACATTCGCTAATTCCCATGCGATCACTGCTTCTGCAATCACACTTGCCGCTGGTACCGCACAGCTATCAGAGCGCTCAATGCTCGCTTGGAACGGTTCTTTTGTTTCAATATCAATGCTTTGTAACGGTTTGTAAAGCGTTGGGATTGGCTTCATTACGCCTCTTACAACGATCGGCATACCTGTTGTCATGCCGCCTTCTAAACCACCCGCATTGTTTGTTTTACGCGTATAGCCTTCTTCTTCACTCCAAAGGATTTCATCGTGAACTTGGCTTCCTGGCTTACGTGCTGCTTCGAAACCAACGCCGATTTCGACACCTTTGAATGCGTTGATGCTCATAATTGCCGATGCTAATTTCCCGTCTAACTTACGATCATAGTGAACGTGACTACCAAGACCTGTTGGGACACCTTCAACGACTACTTCCACAATGCCACCGATGCTATCGCCGTTTTCCTTCGCATCATCAATCGCCTTCATCATTTGTTGAGCCGCTTCCTCATCTAAACAACGAACAGGTGACGCTTCTGTGAGTTCTTGAAGCTGTTGAATGGAGTCATAAGACGTATTCTCTGCTTTCACACCGCCGATTTCTAATACGTGACCTGCGACTTCAATACCAAGCGACTTTAAAAGTTTTTTTGCCACTGCCCCTGCTGCCACACGAACCGTTGTCTCACGTGCTGATGAGCGCTCTAGTACGTTACGCATATCACGATGACCGTACTTAATCGCCCCGTTTAAATCCGCATGCCCTGGACGAGGCTTTGAAATTTGACGCTTTACTTCCTCTTGGTTATCAACAGGATCTGCACCCATAATGTTTCTCCAGTGCGTAAAATCTTTGTTTTCTACGACAAGGGCGATTGGAGACCCAAGCGTTACTCCGTGACGAACGCCGCTTGTAATATTCGCACGATCCGTTTCAATTTGCATACGGCGACCGCGACCATGACCTTTTTGACGACGCGCTAACTCTGTATTGATATCTTCTGCTAATAGTTCAAGTCCTGCAGGTACGCCCTCTAAAATCGTTGTAAGCTGTGGACCATGTGATTCTCCGGCTGTTAAATATCTCATTATTCTGTCTCCCTTCTAACTAAAGAGAACTCCTCCCTCGTATGCGGGACGAGTTCTCCTGTGTAACAAATCCGACTTTCTACCTTATTATATTAGAACTTTGCTGCTACGCTTTTTAATTCTTCCATGAATGCGTTGAATTGTGGAATATCCATTTGTTGAGCAGAATCTGATAATGCTACTGCTGGGTCTGGATGTACTTCCGCCATTACTGCATCTGCGCCAATTGCAATCGCTGCTTTTGCACATGGTAATAATAAGTCTCTACGACCTGTTGAATGCGTTACGTCCACAACAACTGGTAAGTGAGTTTCTTTCTTTAAGATCGGTACAGCTGAGATATCTAATGTGTTACGTGTTGCACGCTCGTATGTGCGGATTCCGCGCTCACATAAAATAATGTTTCCATTTCCGCGAGACATGATGTATTCTGCTGCATTAATGAACTCGTCGATTGTTGCTGCTAAACCACGTTTTAATAGAATTGGTTTATCGATTGAACCAGCTGCTTTTAGTAATTCAAAGTTTTGCATGTTACGTGCACCAATTTGAATCACATCTAAGTATTCTGCCGCGATTTCAATGTCTTGTGGTGTGACGATTTCACTTACCACTGCAAGATCTAGCTCATCTGCTACACGACGTAGAATTTTTAGCCCTTCAATACCAAGCCCTTGGAAATCGTATGGAGATGTACGTGGCTTGAATGCTCCACCGCGCATTACTTTAATACCTTGCTCTTTAAGCGCTAAACCAACTTCGCGAACTTGCTCGTAGCTTTCTACTGCACATGGCCCCATTACGAATTTCACGTTTCCGTCACCAATTTTTTCGCCTTTAATGTCAACGATTGTGTCTTCTGGCTTTTTCTTACGAGATACTAAAAGTGCTTTACTGTGATCGTCTTCTTGTAACTCTAAGCTTGCTTTGAAGATTTCCTTGAAGATGTGTTGAATCGTTGATGATTCGAATGGACCATCGTGATGCTCTTGAATAAGATTTAATGATTGACGCTCACGAACTGGATCAAAGCGATTCACACCTTGTAAACTTTTGATTTTTCCGATTTCTTGTGCAACGCGACCGCGCTCGTTTAGTAATTTTAAAATTTCTAAGTTAATGTCATCTACCTGTGCACGTAAAGATTGTAATGTTGGGTTTGTCATAATAAATTCCTCCTGAAATTTGATTTAGTCTGTTTGCCATTCAGAGTTTCCCCTAAATGAAGATGGTTCATCACACTCCGGATACAATCAGAGAAACAAAAAAGTCCCTACTGATTGTATCATCAGTAGGGACGAATAAATTCGCGGTACCACCCTAGTTGCAAGCATTGCTGCTTACCTCTTCATTAAGATAACGGAAGTTCTCCGTCTTTTCGAAATAATCCGAAAAAGAAAGCTCCAAGAATGTAATTCATATGCTCTTTGTGCTGATTCTCACCAACCATCAGCTCTCTGGAAAACAGGGAGAGTCATATTACTAATGCCCTTTTCATCGCTTTTTACTGTATTTAGTTATAAAAAAAATCCCTACTGTCAAACAGTAGGGACGAGAGAGATCGCGGTACCACCCTAGTTGTGAACAAAAACGTTCACCACTTCATTGAAATAACGGTTCATCACCGTCTTTCCCTAGATAAGACAAACGCCTTATGTCGAAAAAGAAGCTCCAGGATCGTAATTCACATTTATTTTTGTACTGACTCACAGCGACCGTCAGCTCTCTTTAACAGGGAAATAAATGCTACTGCAATTCCTCTCTTCGCAAAATCTATATGTAAGATTGGTTGTGTTTGTTGATGTGATGTTGTTTTGTATTATGAACCTTATTTTCACATTCGTCAATAGGTTTTTGCATATTTTTTTAAAACTTTTTCTATTCGCTTGCTCATTCTTTAACATTATTGAATCAAAAACGTTTTTAGTACCTCATTGCTTCCCTCACTGCATCAGCAGTTTCTAAAAGCCATTCTACTACAGCTACACAGCCACTTTCTGCCCTTTATTCTTGTACGGGTAAGCAAATAAACTGCCTTTTCGCTGCTACCCACGCGCGTGAGTAGCAGCCAATCCAAAATTATATTACCATAGTGCAATATGACCATCTGTACGTGCTTCGGTTCCCCCAAAGAGCACTCCTGTTTCCTGATCACGACAAATAATCTGTCCACGACCAAAGCTCGTTCTGCTCGGTGCTAATGATACGTCGTGACCCCTTCTTGTAAGCTCATTCAAAATATGTGGTGCGACTTCTTGTTCAAACGATACTTTTTTATCTTTGATCCACTGCCAGCGCGGAGCATCGAGTGCAGACTGTGGGTTCATTGCGAAGTCAACCATGTTCATCACAACTTGCAGATGGCCCTGTGGTTGCATAAACCCTCCCATTACCCCAAATGGCCCGACAGCTTTGCCGCCGCGTGTTAAAAAGCCAGGAATGATTGTATGGAATGTCTTTTTACCAGGATCTAATCGGTTATGATGCGTTCGGTCTAAAGAGAAATTGTGACCGCGATTTTGCAGAGCGATCCCTGTTCCTGGAACAACAAGACCTGAACCAAACCCCATGTAGTTACTTTGAATGAATGACACCATATTCCCTTCACCATCCGCTGTGGCCAGATAAACCGTTCCGCTTTTCGCCGGCTCTCCCCATTCAGGCTGTCTCGCACGTTCCCCAATCAATGAACGTCTTGTGGCTGCGTACTCTTCTGAAAGCAAATCCTTAATCGCTACTTGCATATGATTACCATCTGTTATGTAGCGCATCCCATCAGCAAAAGCAAGCTTCATTGCTTCAATTTGTTGATGATATGTTTCCGCGACTTCTTTCCCAGCAAATTCTTGCTGATCAAGCATTTTTAATGCCAAAAGCGCAACAAGACCTTGTCCATTAGGTGGAATTTCCCACACTTCATGTCCTTTATAGGAGACAGAAATAGGATCCACCCACTCTGGATGATACGCAGCGAGATCTTCTTTTGTAATAAATCCACCGTATTTTTGTGAAAAATCATCAATCTGATCAGCTAATTCACCACGATAAAACGATTCCCCGTTCGTTTCCGCAATGGAAAGAAGCGTTCGCGCATGATCGAGTGAATGCCACATTTCTCCCGCTTTTGGAACCTTTCCATTTGGTGCAAACGTATCAAACCACGATTGAAACTCCTCACCTTTTAAGCGCTCCTGAAAGATCTCATACGCACGCTCCCATCCTGCTGCAAGCGTTGGTGAGAGTGGAAAGCCTTCTTGGGCATAGCGAATAGCGGGTTCAAGTACTTGTGAGAGCGTAAGACGCCCAAAGCGTTTTGACAGCTCTACCCACGCACTAGGTGCTCCTGGCACCGTTACCGGAATGAACCCGTGAGAAGGAATTTCTGAGTATCCTAGCTCTTCTATTGCCTCAATGGACATCGCCTTTGGAGCGGGACCGCTCGCATTTAGCCCGTATAGGGACTCGTTCATCCATACAATCGCAAAAGCATCTCCGCCAATTCCATTTGACGTTGGTTCTACTACCGTTAAACAAGCAGCTGTTGCAATGGCTGCATCTACTGCATTACCACCACGTTTTAAAATATCCAATCCCGCCTGTGCAGCAAGCGGTTGTGACGTGGCTACCATTCCATTACGTGCAATTGATGTCATTCGCTGTGAAGCATAAGGATATGTATAAAGGGTCTTTTCCATTCGTATTCCTTCTCTCTACGTTAAAATGTTGATCCATTCAATCGACTAAAACGACTTTTGCATCACGCTTCCTCACAATGAGCGAGAGAGGTCCATTTTACTTTTCTCTAAATAAGCGTGACCAATGATTAAAATCCCTCAAAAACAGCAGCTGCTTCTCCATTTATTTCCCTAGAAATATTTTTATAATTTTCAGACAATTTAAGATATAAATCGACAAATTGCGTTTTTTTAAAACAAAAGGTAGAGCAGGGAATACGTTCCCTACTCTTATTATCCTTCTATTTTACTTTGAACCGAAGCTAATTTCCCAGCCATTGTATGCTTTTTATCACGACGATCGTCGATACGTATATTTGTGCATACGCGCTGAATTCCCTTATCAAATGGAACTTCATGAAGCTCTTTTACAAGCTCTAATAGATCACTCAGTTCTCCTTCAATAAGCGTACTCATCGGTGTGAGCTGGTATGTAACGCGGTCTTTGTGGTTGTCCAGAATCTTATGAATATCTGCTACATAATGACTCATGCTCGGTGTTTCAGTCCCAAGCGGAATAATTGTCATATCAATAATAGCCATTTCAATCCCTCCAGTATAAGTGTCTTTCCTATCATACCATAGTTTAAAAAAGAGAATGAAATAGAACGATTAAAGATAAATGAATGACAGCGTTCAGCGAATTAGTAACTAGACTTTTTATTTCCCTAAAACGTAAGAATATTGTCCACTTGCTAACCCATTTTGGCAAAGTTTGAAAAAAATAGACACGGTGAATGAAAACCATGTCTATTTTTATTCGATTGTTGTCTCAGAAGTAACGGTTTGTATGGTAAAACACTCGATTGTTCAGCACTGCGAACGCACGGAAACTTACAACAGATCATTACTTGTGAAACAGCAACCTACTTCCGATCAATAGTAGCTTTTTGCTCCTAAATAACGAGACTGCCAGTAAGAAGTGTTCATATCTGTAATAGTTACACCGCGAGAAGACGATGCATTTAAGAATTGGCCGTTTCCAAGATAGATCCCTACGTGTGATGGACCTGGCTTGTATGTTTCAAAGAATACTAGATCCCCTACAGATGGAGAAGATACGCTTTGACCAGCGCTATAGATCGTTGCAGCTGTACGTGGTACGCTTACGCCTGCTTTAGCGAATACATAGTTGATGAACCCACTGCAGTCGAAGCCGCTTGGTGATGAACCGCCCCATACGTATGGAACTCCCATGTATTGCTTACCGATTGAAATGATTTGTGTTGCTTTATCTTGAGACGTAATGCCTTTCACTGATGACGTTGAGCTTACAGAAGAAGCTGAACCAAGTGCACGCATTGTTGCTGGACCTGCTACTCCGTCAACAGACAAGCCGTGTGCACGTTGTAACGCCATAACCGCATTCTTTGTTAAAGAACCGTAGTAACCAGTTGGGCTTACTTTTAGGTAACCTTTGCTCTTTAACTTTGATTGTAGTGACGTAACAGAAGAACCGCTCATTCCAAGTTTTAATGTTGCACTGCTTGACGTACTTGAGCTCACTGTGCTTGCAGATGCTCCGCCTCCGTTAAGCGCTTTTAACGTAGCCGAACCAACTACACCGTCTACCGACAAGTGGTTTGCACGTTGGAAGTTCATTACTGCATCACGAGTAATTGGGCCAAAGTATGTTGTTGTATTGGCTTTGAAATAGCCTTTGCTTTTTAGAAGTTGTTGTACTTGTTGTACAGCCGCTCCGCGTGAACCTTGTTTTAAAAGGCCTGTACTGCTTACTTTTGTAGAACTGCTTACAGTAGCGCCACTTAATAAAGCACGGTATGTATTTTTACCAGCAATTCCATCTGCTGAAAGATGGTTTGCACGTTGAAATTTCATTAAGGCATCTTTTGTAATACTTCCAAAATATGTGGTTGTTCCCGCTGAGAAGTAACCCTTATTTTTTAACGATTGTTGTAGTTGTTTTACATCTTGGCTTTTCATACCATATTTTAAAGTTGTATCTCCAAGAGCCGCGTGGCTGATCGTTGGTACAATTGTAAGTGTCGAACCTAATGCAATAGAATATATTAACTTCTTCATAGAAATTTATCCTCCAGTGTCATAATCTACTAATTCGCTGACGGTTTACATTGTAGCAATATTATATTACAAGAAAAACGCATTAACATTACAGTTTTGTTACAAGGAACGACAAAACCCTTCTGCTTCTAACGGTTCATTTTTTAATATTTTGTCATAAAAATGGTTATTTTTTCACTTTTATTTCCTTAATTTTCTCTTTAGATACAGTTTTTTCTATGCTTTTCGACTCTTATTATTGGAAAATAATATATTATTATTTACTTATATTTACATTATTTATTTTAAAAAATTAGATTATATTGAAAAATAAGACGTTAAAAATAATAAAAAATGCCTATCTAAGTTAGATAAGCATTTAAGAATAATATTTTAATACCATGGTGCTTTAAAATAGGTTTTCTGCGCTTTTACTTTAATGCCGTGCGCTAAGAGCGTAAACGATAAAATCATAAACAGCAAAAAAGCAAGCGGAACAAACATTAAATAGCTTTGTCCCCACATTAAGCTTGGTCGTGCTTGTCCAACTAGCCCTGCCCATTCCTTTGTGACGGACACAAACGTGTTAAATTCAGGATCGAATTTTGTTCCACCAATGAATAAGTTAAACAATGCAAGTTGCCCCATAAGCGAGAGCGTATGGACGATTTCAACAACAAGTAAGTACGGCATTTCCGATCGTAAGTGAGGAAACACTTCTTTGCGGATCATCGTCATTCTTGTTGCACCGCTTACGACTGCAGCTTCCATAAACGGACGCTTTTTAATTTCGATCGTCTTATGGCGAACCGTCGAGACGATACTTGGCACTCCCACTATTCCCGCTACCAACGCAAACAGTGCGCTTAATTGGAGAGGTGTAAAGGGTGATTCAATGGTGATGTTTACAAGCATAAAATAAACAATTAAAAAGCTTGGAATATATCCCCATGTCTCTTCAAATGCTTCCCACCATACTGGTTGTTTTTTTAGCATGCCAATGCCGATTCCAATAATGGTTCCGAGCAGAACCTTCATTAACGCAACGGAAACGCCAATTATAACGGTATACCGCATGCCATAAAGAAGCTCCGATAAGAGATCATAGCCCCAATAATCCGTTCCTAATATGTATTCCTTGCTTTCAAATGGAGGAAATGGTGGTGAAAAAAGCGTATATTTCCCGTCAATGACTTCACTATACACCCCTGAATTATAGGTTAAATCATGTGGGGCAACTTTAGGACCAATAATACCTCCTATTAGCATAAGGGATACGAAGAATACTCCAATATACAATGAATAATTTCTCGTTTTACCCACGAATGAACACCTTCTCAAATAAATATAAAAAGAGTTGAATAACATAATAATTTAGTACGGCAATGATCGTTAAAATCGACAAAGCAATCAGTACTTTCGGGAATTCATATCCAATAAAAATAAGCTTTGTCAGACCTGGAATAAGAAATAAATATTCCACGATAAACAAGCTTCCGACCGTTAATGAGATGACTTTCTTTAAGTCGGCCTGTAAGAAAGGCTTTAAATTTTTATATACGTGCTGTAGATCTATGTACTGCTTGGACAATCCTTTCGCCATCGCTGTACGAATATAATCCTCAGTTAGCAGCTCCTTGTACTTGTATGCGAGCATTTTAATTAAATACATCATTGGCGTCAGTGATAAAAAAATGAGCGGATAAAGTGGAAAGTCTAGTGATGCTTTTGGCGATAGCACCATTAAGAGAATACCCGTTTTTTTATACAATGCAATAGCAACATAAATTCCAAGCAACACGTAGACAAAATCAGGAATAATCGCTAGCAATGAAATAATGCCTCTCACCATTTTAGATAAAAAGGCCCGATGAAACACATAGCCACAAATCATGCTTACAACAAGGGCAATCATTAAGCTATAAAAAAGCATCAATCCCGAATTAATGGCAAGAGGGACGATATCCTGCCACAGCTGTCCTTTTGATAGCGGCATTCCCATCTCGGAATAAGCATTTGTATACGTTGTAAAGGACGAAAGTCGAAGTTCTCGTATGACATTCAACGCATTTTTAAACTGCGGAATAAGTGACGCTCTCTCTGGATCTTGCAACAACGGAAATCCAGCGATAATGGTAATTAGTAAAACACCAAAAATCACCTTCCATATGGTTTTTAACATATGTATTCTACACCCCTATTACGATTCGGAAACCAACTGCAAGAAATGTTCCGGCCTCATATTTTCTGCCTCTGTCACGATTACGACCATACTCGTCGTCGCTTTTGTTTCATGCCATTCTTCCTGTTTCCAAAACGCTGCTTGTCCTTTTTGAATGACAGTCCGATCTTCCTCTGTCGTGCGAACTACCCCTTCACCATGCACAACGATGAACAATTGATCAACTGTTGCCTGATGATACCCTACTACCTCACCCGGTTCAATATACATACATCCAATGTGAGTGATGCCTTCTGTTACCAATAGCTTTGTCATGAGGAAATTAGAGTCGTATTTATGAACGGTTCGACACACACCCTGATCAAATCGATAAATCTCCATTCTTCTCACTCCTTCCACACATATTTTTCCAGACAGACTAGTTCTATTATACTGATAGTTTAGAAAAAACACAAAATACTAAAAAAGAGAAGCTCATTAAAGCTTCTCTCAACGCTATCCTACTAAAAGTCGACTACTCTCTAGTATGTCGTGTCCCCACACGTAAAACCCTGTTAGGATTCCAACGAGTGCAAGATACGCTATTAACCATAGAATTTTCTCCTTTGTGGATGTTAAATAATAAGTCTGTAGCTTCGTTAAACGCTCTGTTACTTTTTCCTTTTCCTTATCTAGCCAATTAAACGGCGTGTCCTCTTCCCAATACGTTAACCCTAATGACCATTGACGCAAGAAATTTTTGGCCGTTGAATACGCACTAACTCGATACGCATATTCATCTCGTTGTAGCTTTTTCTTATCGTCTTTAAATGGAATATATCGTTTTTTCATCACATACAGCAGTTGATTGTAGTCAAACTCCTTTTGACCAAACTCTTCTGCTTTTTGAATCAAATGACGGCGCATGAGCTCTGAACGAATAGGCTCGTATAGTGAAAGATACGGACTTTTGTCATCTACTTCATGAAACACTTCTTCTACTTCATTTAGAACCGCAAGCTCTGTTTCAAGCTGTTTTTGTTCATATAGTTCCTTAATGCGCGCCCACCACGTGCTTAAACCGATAATAAAGATTAAAATCATAATGGCGCTTCCATCATAAATCATCCACGGAATAAGGACAATAAGCCCGATTAGCCAAATCTTTGTGGATAAAACCGTCACGATCCGACCGCCGTCTAGCGGTGAAACAGGAAATAAATTAAATAGATTTAAAAGTGCTCCAAACCCGATAATGAGTCCCCATAGCGGATCCTTCGTCCAAAAATATAACGGAATAGCAGGTAAAAATGACAGCAGTCCAAAGAGCGGACCAGCAAAGGCAATATACGCTTCATCCTTCGCATTTTTTGGCAACTCCTTCATCCCGATTACAGCACCCATAAACGGAATAAAGATCGCAGGTGACGTAGCAATTCCTTTTTTCCTTGCCGCAACTAAGTGGCCCATTTCATGCACAAACAACAAATATACGAGAGCAACGGCAAACTTCCACCCGAAAAACAGTCCGTACGCTCCTAGTGTAATGAGCATCGATATAAACGTTGATAGCTTGGTCAACTTTAAAACGACCACCAGCCATTTAAATTTACTGGCTAAAAACAGCAAAGCAGCTCCTATGCCGGCTGTTTTTTTCTTCATGTACCCCACTCCTTCTGCTTCCTCTATGCACGATTGTTGTCACCATCTACTTTTATAAGCACTTGCTCTAGCTGTTACCTTATATACGGAGGAATGAGTTAAAAGGTTTCATCTTGCCATATAAAAAAGCGCTGGATACACACCAGCGCTTCATTTCTTCTCTTTTTTTCGATCATGAATGGTTTTCGCGATTGTTATAATCAACAAAATGAAAATAACGCCCGCCCAGGCGATCGCCTGCAGCAAAAAATCCATCTCATGACCTCCTTATTATCGCTGATTTTGCTTCATCTGCTGAAACTTATTTTGAAGCTCTTCAAGGCGAACTTTTCCTTCTTCACGAAGACGTTTGTTTTCATCTTCAATCGCTTTCGTTTCTTGCATTCCTTTTACGATGATATCCCACGTTTGCTCCATCGTCTCAATTTTTATACTAGGACTGCCTGCGAGCTTCGCAATATCTACGCTTTGCTGAGAAATGTTTTGTGCGTTACGTAACAACATTTCATTCGTACGCTTGTCAAGTTCGCTCATCGATTTTGCGACCATGTTTTGACGTTTTGCCGCAATGGCATTAATTAATCCGGCTTTAAAAATTGGAATCGTCGTCACAAAGGCAGAGTTAATCTTTGCAATAAGCTTCGTATTCCCGCGCTGCAACATGCGAATTTGCGGCGCAGACTGATAAGCTACTTGTTTGGCAATCTCTAAGTCATATACGCGTTGCTCCATTAGCTCGATCGCATTACGTAGGGAATCAAGCTCCATTACAGCTAGCTGCTGTCCGCTTGCTGCACGCTCTTCAAGACCAGGAAGCTGTTTTTTCACTTCTTCAACCTTCATTTCTCCCGCCACAATATACTTCTCTAGCTGAATGTAATACTGAAAGTTTTGTTCATATAAATCTTCTAACGTCAGGGTTGATTTTTTCATTTCGTCTTCATACTTCTTAATTTCAATGTATACTTTATCAATTTCAGAACCCATTGTTTGATATTTGGCAAATAGCTTCTCAATGAGTTTTTGGCCACGGTTAAATAGCTTTGAAAAAAGACCTTTGTCCTCTACAAAATCTTTGCTATCAAACTTGTCCATGATTTTTCCTAGCTGTGTTAATAGAACGCTTGATTCTTCCATACTACTCGACTTAATGGAGTTTAAAATACGCCCTGAAAACGCAGAGATTTCATCCGCTGGCTCTTTCCCGTACTCTAGTAGCGCGATTTGGTTACGATGATCGATGCCATCCGCTAAGCGCTGAACGTCTGGTTCTTGACGCAGCTGTAGCTTAATTTCGTTTGGTTTTTGTTCAAGTAGCTCCTCTTGCTTATCCAATCCGAGCGTTTGTAGCTCATTTACATTCATTGACATATGTATGCTCCTTTTTAAAATATTTTTTTAATTACTCGTTTCAATAACGATGCTTCTTTAAACTCTTCGTTAAAGCTGACATCTTCTAACCAATGGTCATCATATAAATCTTCTGACACAAATTGCTCGATATCATTTTGTCCGGTCGGATTAAACAAGACAACATCTACGCCAAGCTCGTTCATTAGTAGAAGCTCAGCACTGTCTGAACGCGACAACTTGCCGTTTTTATCCGTATTAAACAAAATGAGGCGCGGAACAGATTGAGAATAATCAAACTGCTGCAGCATTCGCAATAACTGCGGTGATATTTCCATTGACTGCGTGAACAAATACAGCTGCAACTCATACATGTTTTCATGTGGCATTGGCTTTAACTTCGGCAGTTCACAGTAACGTGAAATCGCGCTTGCAATGTTTTTTTGTAAACCACTCGGCAGCTCTCGGTATCGCCACCAGTTTGCCGCCATCATTTTGTCAGGATTCAGTCTCCCTGTCTCATCAAGCGCATTTTGATAGTGAAAGTGATTATTCCCCTTCACTTCTTTTGTAAATGGAAACGCGCGAATAGTGGACGCTAGTTCATATTCAGTCAATTCATGAATCCGATCCCAGTAATGGCGCTTGTTCTTTGAAATTCCTGACACTTTCGAAAAAATAGTCGGAACATAGACCGTTTCATCAGCCACTTCGAAGTTTGGTCGGATGAACGCACGCTCACGCATCACGATGTACAGCTCATCATACGTCGTCTTTAACGTAATGGATCGAGAGAGATAGTCCCGGAACTGCCAAGACTTATACAGCATGGACTGATCTTGATGCAACAGCTCGTCAATTTCTTGTGACGCACGAAACGCGACCGTTCCTTTTCGGACTGGCTTTGTTTCCGGAAATGGCTTTAACGGGCTTGTTTTTGGATAACGGAACACCTTGCTAAAGACTTCAGCGTGATCCAATTGCTTCATAATGTCTGTTGCTTCTGGGTGAAACATTAACACATCATATCCAAGTAATAATAAGTAAAGTAAAAAATACTGCTCGCTTTTTGTCGCGTCCCCGTACCATGTAATCACAGGGCGAGTATTCTCTGCGAGCCATATAGAAATATGGTTAAACTGCCATTTCACCAAGTCCGTAAATACGCGTCGGAAATCAGCATCTAACAGCCCCTTTTCATGCTGACTTGCAAACAATTCTAATACGTTTCGAAATGATTGACGAATATGAACGGAATACGATTCGTCGCTTCCTTTCGGTAATAGACGCTCTCCTTCTAGAAAGGCAATGAACCGGTTAATGGAAAGACCTTTTTCTTCCGTATGAATCATGAGCATTTTTTGGATTGCTTGACGATGTTCGTTTGTAATAACCTTGTTAAGGTTCCCGCTCAGCACGATGCTGTTGGCCGTTTCATTTTTTAACGCGTATAGCATTTCCGCATATTCATCCTCATTGTGAGGAACTCCTAAAAACCGACCTGCTACTTGAGGGATTTTGTAGACATTTTCTCCTTCTTCATAGCCTTTTCGCGCCAGCGCTGCTGTTGATGCGAGATCGATCCAGTCCACGTTTTCTAATGGAATGGGTTGAAATTGAAACTGCTTGGACACTCTGCTTCAATCTCCTTTCTTCTAAAAATGTGCCACCTATTCTTATGTCTAATGGAAAACCCTCTAGATGATGGCCTCACTTCTTTCGATTTTCGTTGCCATTACTTGCATAGAGAAGAAAGGCTTTCAGTCCTTCTCTCTCCCTTTCATAGATACTTTTATCATACACCTGTTTACATCTTTTTCCCAATGAGATCTATAAAGGAGATAAAAAAAGGGAAAGCTCACAGAATGAACCTTCCCTCTTCTCACCACTTTTCATGGTACGATGACCTATACAAATTCCTTTGCAAGAAGCTTTGCTCGCCGATTACGCAGATTCTTTTAGTTTATTCTTTTGGCTATTTTTACGATTTGTAAGATATCCTGCAAGTAAAACTAGGGCTGTAATAATTCCCACGATAACGTAGCCAATTACACCATGAGGAAGTTTCACAAGGTCGTTCAAGCTTTCATCTTTAAGAATCATATCGCCTGCTGTCCATGCTAAGATCCCTGCTCCGATGTAACCGATCCACGCGAATTTCTCCATTGCCTTTACGATTGCTTTTGAACCGAAAATCATAATTGGAATACTGATTAAAACTCCGATTGCAATCATTAAGATGTTACCGTGAGCAGCTCCTGCTACCGCCACGACGTTATCAAGACTCATAACGGCATCAGCAATGATGATTGTCTGAATTGACTTCGCTAAGCTGTTACTAGACTTAATATCTGCTTCGCCTTCTTCTTCTACTAATACCTTGTACGCGATCCACACAAGTAAAAGACCACCGATAAGGTGAACGAACGGAATTTTTAATAAGTACACAATAATAGCTGCTAAACCAATTCGGAGCACAACAGCTCCAACCGTCCCCCAAAAGATCGCTTTATTTTGCTGATCTTTCGGCAAACTTCTTGTTGCCATCGCAATCACGACCGCATTATCCCCTGATAAAATAATATCAATAAGGATAATTTTGACTAGAGCAACTAATGCGCCTGACGACACAACAGCTCCAATGGTAAAGAATAAGTCATTCATCTTTTACTATCTCCTTTTTCTTTTCACAGGTTTTACACCTGTAGCCCATAGTTACGACACAGCGCAGCTAATCCACCTGAGAAGCCGCTACCAATCGCATTAAACTTCCATTCTCCATTATGCTTGTAAAGTTCGCATATGACAACCGCTGTTTCGATTGAAAAATCTTCTCCTAAGTCATAGCGCATAACTTCCTGGTCTGAATCCGCATCTACCACACGAACAAACGCATTTGAGACTTGACCAAAGTTCTGACGGCGAGCCTCAGCATCATGGATCGTAACCGTAATTCCCACCCGTTCAACGTGGGAAGGCATCGCGGCAAAATCGACGATTAGTTGCTCATCATCGCCTTCTCCTTCACCAGTGCGATTATCGCCTGTATGCTCAACTGCACCCGTAGGACTTTTTAAGTTGTTATAAAAAATAAACTCTTCATCGTTTTCTACTTTACCAGATGCATTAGCTAAAAACGCTGATGCATCTAAGTCGAAGTCGTGGCCCCCGCTATATTTATTTGTATCCCAGCCAAGTCCAATGACCACTTTTGTCAAACCAGGGTTTGTTTTTGTCAGGTCAACACGCTGACCTTTTGATAGTGTAATTGACATATTTATTCCCCCATTTTACATCTTTTTAAAAAAGAGAGGACGCCCTGCCCATTATCCTCCCTTTTTTATGCATTTACTTACGCTAATCCGAAATCTTTTACTAAAGCTCCTAGACCGCCCTGATAACCGCTTCCGATTGCGCTGAATTTCCATTCTTCATTGTGGCGATAAAGCTCACCTACTACGATCGCTGTTTCAATAGAGAAATCTTCCCCAAGGTCGTAACGAATAAGTTCTTCACCCGTTGATTCGTTTAGAATACGAACGTATGAGTTGCTTACTTGACCAAAGTTTTGATTGCGTTCTTCACCTTCATGGATCGTGATCGTAAAGGCAATTTTTTTAATGTTCACTGGTACATTTTTAAGGTTAACCGTTACTTGCTCATCATCACCTGATCCAGCGCCTGTGCGGTTATCTCCTGTATGAACAACTGCCCCATTTGCACCTGTTGTGTTGTTATAGAAAACAAAATCTGCTTCTGAAGCAGCTTGCCCATTTTCATTTAGCAAGAAAACAGAAGAATCTAGGTCAAAGTCGTTGCCACCGTCATACTTATTTACGTCCCACCCTAATCCTACAACAACGCTTGTTAGACCAGGATTTGTTTTTGTTAAATCAACCTTTTGTCCTTTTGATAGATTAATAGCCATCGTTAATCTCTCCTTCAATTAATTATAATGATTACCATACCTTCTATTAAGAGTATTTGCTAGCAACTTGAGAAATGGAGATGTCTTTTGTTCCCTCACCGACGGCGGAGAATTTCCACTCACCGCCATGGCGATAAAGTTCTCCCGCAAACAGTGTTGTTAGCCCCGAAAAATTGTCGGTAATGTTATAGTGAACAAGCTCATTGTTTGAAGACGCATCGACAATTCGAATAAACGCATTTTGAATCATGCCAAAATCTTGATGACGCTTGTCCGCATCGTAAATATTCACAACAAATACTAGTTTATGTACAATAGACGGCACTTTTTTTAAATCAACGAAGATTTGTTCATCGTCTCCGTCACCGTGTCCTGTTAAATTATCGCCAGAGTGACGAATACTTTGACAAGCGCTTTCTCTGTTTCCAAAATAAATAACTTTGCGCTGACTGCGAAGCTTTCCATCTTCATCTAGCATTAGCACAGAAGCGTCGCAATCAATGTTCGCTCCGCCTCCACCAAATCCAAGGAAACTTTTCTTCTTTACAGGATCCCAGCCTAGACCCACCAACAATTTAGACAGTCCCTGCTGACCTTTGGTTAAATCAATTTTTTGACCTTTTGTTAACGAAATTGCCATGTGTACTCCTCCTACTCTTTCATAAGGATAGCATAGTTTTCAGACATATTACCACCGATGGATAATACCTTAAACATTTTTTTCCTTTTTTGTTTTTAGTACCTCTGTATCTAGTTCTACGTTTTGATTCATCAAAAGGTTTCATTTTTCGCCACAATTTTGTCATTTTTCTAGAATTCAGTAATTATATTGAACAGAAGGAACCACTTTTAGTTAACTATGTACTTTCGCTAAAGAGTAAACATGGCAAACTGCTCTCCTCCAGGTCCTCGCTCTGTCTCAACAAACCCAACTTTTCTGTACATCTTCTTGGCACCAATATTGTCAGGATGGTAATCAATCATAATACATGGGATGTTGGTAGAATTCCATTTTTCAATATCTTCAATGACAAGTAGCATCGCCTTTTTTCCTAAGCCCTTACCTTGAAAACGTTGATCAATCATAAAGCGATAAATCCAATAATTTCCGTCTTCTTCATCAATTCCGTACATCGTAAAACCAATCATTTCCTCATCTCGATAAATGGCTTTTGTTTTGAAGTTTTCAAGAAACTGTACTTCTACCATCGAATATAGATTCGAGGCAATAAATGATTTCTGTTCTTCCTTTAGCGATAACCGGGCGACCTCTTTCCAGTTCCCTTTATTAACGCTCCGTAACACCACGTGAGCCATTTCCATCTCCTCTTTCGCTATTTTCTTGGGCTCATTTTAACATAAAATGGAATTAAACAAACAGATAATTCTCCTATAAAAAAAGCAGACCCCGCGGGGCCTGCTTTTTATGGAGTAAAATAATCTTCTGTGTAGTATGGCAGATTGTCTTTGTTTGAGACAACACCAACTCCAAGATACGTCCATTTTGGTTGTAAAATATTGGTGCGGTGGCTCATGGAGTTCATCAGCGCTTCGTGCGCATAAATGCTACTGAACTGACCCATTGCAATATTTTCACCTGCAATTGAATAGCGAATGCCATCCTTATGCATACGATCAAACGGTGATTCTACTTGCTTGTTGTAGTGATCAAAATAATTGTTTTTTGCCATATCCGCACTATGTCGCTTTGCTGTTCCTGCAACAGTCGAATTCCATTTTAAAATAGAGAATCCTTCTTTTTTGCGAGTCGCATTGGTTAAATCGAACAATTGGTAAGCGAAACCTTGTTGAACAGAAAGGCTTTTGGAACCATAATAACCGCTCTTGCTCATTTCAACTTCTTTTTTGACTAATTGTACCGCTGTTAGCGTATTGCTGCGGAATTTATCATAAAAGAACGTTACATACGTACCGTTTATTAGATACGTATCATACTGATCATCGGCGATCTCATAATTTGTTCCATTTTTTTGAACATACTTCAGAGGTGCACCTAGCACTTGACGAACCTGCGTTTTACGAGAACCAATTTTAATTCCCTTTGGTCCATTAAATACAGGCTGATTTGTGTACAGCGCTCCAACCTTTCCATTATGGTAGCTTACCATAAAGAAATTCTGATAGTTTTGATGATACGTATTCCACTGTGCACCGTATTCGTTTTGTGTGGCGCGAATAGGCGCACCAAATTTCCCTCTTACGGTAGAAGCGGAATCATCAATGTTAATTCCACGGATTGAATACGCTTTTGGTAGTTTCGGTGTTGTTTGCGCTACCTTCTTAATCGTGCTTGGCACAGAGCTTGTAGACAATCGGTAGATAAATGTTACGGCGTCTGCTCTTGAAAGCGTACTGTTTGGATTAAATGCTTCATATGTTTTAACCGTTTTACCATTTTTGATTGTACCTGCTGATAATTGATTCGTATAAAACCATTGAATAGCTTGATACTCTGAAAGATCTTTCCCTGTTACGGCGTCTGCTAAAATTCGCGCTGCGTTTCCACGTCGGAGTGGTTTAGCCTCTGTTTCGCTTTTTACTGGTAGCTGATAATGACTCGCTAACTTGTACTGAGCAAAAGGCTGACTCGTTGCTTCCAGATTTTTCGGATCCAAATATCGAAGGAGCATGGTTACATACTGACCTTCCGTTACTTGCGCAGTCGGTTTTAACTTTCCTTCTCCTTTAAACCCCTGGATGATGCCTTTTTCTACTCCCCAAGACATTGAATCTGCCCAGTAAGCAGTCTGACTATAATCAGAATAAGACGCTGCGCCGCTTTTAGCTGACACGTCTCCTTTATGATGCAGAGGAATATGTAAGCAAAGGAAAAGTGCTACAAGGAAACTTGTAAGTTTTTTCAATCGACTGTCACCTCCCTATCAATCTCACAAATTATTATAACAAACTATCGAACGAAACTTGACCAACGAGTATGCAATTTTCCATAATTGATTACAAAGACGTGTTTTCCCCATAAATTAGGATGTAATACTAGGAATAACTTCTATCGGCAACTAACTAAAATAAGAAAAAAGACCCATGACCTACTTCCACACTTCGTTTAGCTTATCGGAGTAAAATAAAATTGCTTTTTTATATGCTTGAATGCCTTCGTGATTAGATGTTTCCGCTACCGCGGTAAGCAAAAGCGTCATCGCGCCTTCATACTCGTGTTGGTTATACATTACCATTGAACAAAACACCGCTAATTCAGCAGCTTCAGGAAACTCTTTCATTCCTTGTTCAAGTGTTCGCCTCGCCTGATCGTATTCACCAATTGTTCGGTAGGTACTTCCAAGACCTAAAAAGGCTCCCTTTCTGTCTTCTCCGTCTAAACCGTTTTGAAGCGCCTTTTCATAATACGGGACTGCCTCTATTTCCAGACCAAGCGCGTCATGAACCCAAGCCGTTTGATACAGAACTTCTGGATTTTCTGGATACTCCTTTACAAGAGACAAAAGAAGATCTCTCGCATCCTGCGTTTCTCCCTGCTCCCTTTTTTTAATTGCTAGCAACAATTCCTTCACATCAAACACCCCTTTTTTTGTTATTTTATCAAACAAAAGGAAATGTTTCCTCAAAAAAGAACGACGCATCGAATGCGCCGTTCCTTTTAAATGATATTTAATACGTCTAAGAAGACAATGATAATTAAAATAGGCGCAATATAGCGAAGTGCTAACAGCCAGAGGGCAAACCAGCGCTTTACGTTTGAAGATCCATAGCTAAATTCTTGGATGAGCACCTCTTTTTTCATTTTTAACGGAACAAAAATGGAGATAAGCAATGCACCAAGCGGCATTAAAATGTTGCTAACTAAAAAGTCTTCGGCATCAAAAATAATTTTCCCCGCTATCTTCACGTCTCCTAATACCCCAAACGACAAAGCAGCAGGAATTCCAACTAGGAATATAATGAGCCCTGCACTCCAGGATATTTTTTTTCGCTTCGTTTGTTCGCCTTTTGCAAGAGCGGCAACGATTATTTCAAGCATCGAAAACGCGGATGTTAGCGTCGCGAATAAAAATAGGGCTAAAAATAATACTTGAAAGACTACGCCAAATGGAAGCTGTGAAAAGATTGAAGGCAACACAATGAATAGTAGTCCAGGTCCTGCTTCAGGCTTAAAGCCCATCGAAAACACGGCCGGAAAAATCGCGAGTCCAGCTAAAAGGGAAATGCTAATATTCATAATGGAAATGGAAACCGCTGATTTGGGTAAGTTTTGTTCTTTCGTTAAATAGGAACTGTAGGTGAGCATAACGGACACCCCTACACTTAACGAGAAAAACGACTGACCCATTGCATCCAGTATGCTTCTCGAAGTTAATTTCGAAAAGTCAGGCTTTAAGAAAAATGACACACCCTCCATCGCATGTGGAAGCGTAAGAGATCGAAAAATAATGGCGATAAATAGAACAAACAATCCCGGCATTAAATATTTATTGGCCGCTTCAATCCCGTTTTGAATCCCTCTTGATACGACTAAAATCGTAATCAGCATAAACAATAACTGTGATCCAACGGCCACGTATGGGTTCGCAATCGTTTTCTCAAAATGTGCGGCGTAGTCTGTCACATGAAATAGCTGACCTGTCATACTTGAAACTACGTATTGAATAATCCACCCACCAACAACGCTATAGAAAGAAAGTAAAATAAAACATGTGATGACACCTATGTATCCTGTAATGCTCCAACCACTGTTTGGGGCAACTGCCTGATAGGCACGAATGGCCTCCTTTTGCGTATGGCGACCTAACACGAATTCACCCATTAATAATGGAAGTCCAATAACGGCTGTAAATAAAATAAACAATAGAAAAAAAGCGCCGCCTCCGCTTGTTCCTGCTACATAAGGGAGCTTCCAAATAGCACCAATTCCAATTGCAGAACCTGCTGATGCGAGGATAAAACCAATCTTAGAGGCCCACTGAGCGTTCTGACTCATTGTATTCTCCTTTCGTCTTTTATCTTTTAATACGTAATTTTCATACTATATCACAGATCAATGGAGTGGAAAAGATCATTTCTAGTTTTTTGTTTACATAATATAATTATAAAAAACAACGGACGTGTTTCGTCCGTTGTTTTTTATTCATCCTCTTTTAGCTGCTTTTCCGTTCTTCGATAATCCTCGCTTTTGGAAAACTCTTTTGCTGAACCGACAAAGAAGTGCTCTTCCGTATAATTTTTATTTTGATTTCCTTCTGTCGCACCATGAATTCGCTTGCCTGGATGGAGTTTCGTTCGCTTTCCATTATCGTCAACGTAGTAATACTGGTTTGTAGCCCAGCCTTTATGAGTAAGCAACGATTTCGTTAAGCAATTTCCGTCCTTATTAATTTTAAATACAACGTATTTTCCCTCACGCGTTGTTTTGTCGCCTCGTTCTTTATCATATTTAATGTTGACCCATCCCGTGTAATCTTTCGGAATTAAATAAAGACTCGGCTCGCCTGCTTCATCGTTTTTACAAGCAGCTAACGCAAGCATTGCCGCGCACATCATACATCCTAGCATGATTTTTATACTTTTTTTCATTTCAACCATACCCTTCGCAGCTGTTTTCCCATAGTGTTTCATACTTTTTAAAAATGTATGTACGAAGAGTGTCAATTTCCTATGTACGTTTAATTATCTAACACTTGAATATAGCGAACCGCTGACTTTTTCACACGCACTTTCGCATCCTCACGTATTATCTCTCCCCATTTGCTTCCGTAGAGGGTATAAAACGGATACGATTCTAATCGCTTCATCATTTGTTTAATTTCACGAATGGGTAGAGGAATTTGGTTCGGATAGCTGTACATGAAGCTTACCCAGCGCTTATCTGCCACTAATTGAATCGTGTCGCCCGTAAGGAGAACGCCTTTTCCGTCAGCCCCTTTTTCCCAATGCAGAACGGCGCTACCAAGAAAATGTCCCCCAAGTCGGACAATTGTAACATCCTCATTAATAACGTGACGATTTCCTTCCCAAAAGGTAATTCGATCACTTTCCCGCATAACAAAAGCCGCATCGTCCGCATGCAAAAAGATTGGACAATCAAATTGTTCTGCCCATTCGACCATGCTTCCATAGTAATGAGGGTGAGAAATGGCGATGGCATCAATTCCTCCCTCCGCTTTAATCATCGCAATGATTTCTTGATCCATGTACGAAATACAATCCCATAAAATGTTTCCATGCTCGGTTTTAAGCAATAGTGCTCGCTGCCCAAAACCAAAGGCGGGGCTAATTCCAATCCCTATAAGTCCTTCCCCCTCCTCACGATGCTCAACTTGATAGCCGTTTTCTCTCATTTCTTCAATCGTCGTCCACGTTTGACCATCGTCTTTTACATACAGGCGCTCATCTTCGCAAATGGGACAGAACGCGATCGGTTGCCTTTTTGCATTGTACTGTGTTCCACACGTTTGACAAATATAGTGCTTCATTGTTCCATCCTCCCTTACTTCTTTTCACTCATTATATGAAAAACTGGGCGTTCAAGCATTCATCTTGTAAAAAAAGATTCATTTCGGTGAATTTCACTCAAAAAAAGCGCGTGTACAAACTTCTTTGCACACGCGCTTTCAGTCTTTCTATTTATTTACACAAGTTCTGGTAAATGAGTTTTTGCATCATATTCGACAAGCTCTTCGCCATTTTTCACTTTTTCAAGGTAATCTGGGTTTGAAATCAATGGACGACCAATCGCCGCTACGTCAATCACACCTTTTTCAAGTGCTTCTTCAGCAAGATCTGGCGTTAAGCTACCTACACCAATGATTGGGCCATCCCAATATTTACGAGCAAGATCATAAATCGTTTGATCTCCCGCAAATTTTTCTGTGAAGTCAAGAACAGACGGGTGAATAATTTTTACCCCCACTTCCTTGAACGCTTCTGTAAATGTGCGAATCGCTGCATCTGCATCTTCCCAGCGATACTCAACGTTATCAACTTTATGAGGTGAGAAGCGAATGATTGTGCGATCTGCGCCGATTGCATCAATCACTTCTTTAATAACCTCTTTCATAAATGTTAAACGACCTGCAAGGTCTCCGCCGTATTCATCTGTACGCTTATTTGAAACGTCAGAAGCAAACTGATCAATTAAGTAACCGTGTGCTCCGTGAATTTCAACACCGTCAAAACCAGCTTCAATCGCATTCTTCGCAGCTGCTGCGTAAAGAGACACAACCTCTTTAATGCGACCAATCGTCATTTCTTCCGGCTTATCGTACGGTTTACGGAAACGCGGAACAAGCGCGTCTACTTGAATAGCAGTTGGTGCTTCAGGCGCAGATCCTTTAATGAGCTCATGATGAGATAAGCGACCTACGTGCCAGATTTGAGCAACGATTGTGCCTCCTTCTTCGTGAACGGCGTCCGTCACACGTTTCCACGCATGAACTTGCTCACGAGAATACAATCCAGGCACGCCTGGGTTTCCTTTTCCGCGTGGAGTAACGACGACCCCTTCACTAATAATTAAGCCAATTCCATCTTTTGCACGCTTACGGTAATACTCGACGATTTGATCATTGACTACTCCCGTATTGTCATCTGCAAAAGAGCGTGTCATTGGTGCCATTGCTATGCGAGTTTTCAAATTAAATGCGCCGATTTTAGTTGGTTCAAATAATTTACTGTATTTTGTCATCGTTTCTCTCCCCTTTTCTATAAGTAAGTGTTGCCTATTCTATCAAGGAGAATCTAATCTTTCAATTCATTTGCTTACCGAACCTTTTAGCATCACAATCAAAAACTCATCACACACGCCTTTTATACTGAAAGAACCCTCTCTCACACTAAAGATTAGAGTAAAGCGATATGTAGCGAAGATCCCACCCCACCACTCTACTGCCCCCTACAAAAAGAAAGATAAATGGAAGCACATTTGTCTGAAAACAACCATCTCCACACCAAGGATTGGAGCGGAAGATGCGGAGACTCCTACGGGATTAGCGAGTCAGGTGAGATCCCGCAGGAAACGAAGCGACGAGGAAGCTCACCGCTCGCCCCGTGGAAAGCGAAGCAATCTGTAGCGGAAATCCCAACTCACCGTTTGACTAAATACCCCTACAAAAAGAGAGATGAATGGAGGCACATTCGTTAAAAAACAACCATTCCCTACACCAGGGATTGGAGCGAAAGATGCGAAACTCCTGCAGGATTAGCAGACCAAATGAGATCCCGCAGGACGCGAAGCGACGAGGAAGCTCAGCGGCTGCCCTGCGGAAAGGGAGCAATCTGTAGAGGAAATCGGAACTCATCGTTCCACCAAACGTTTCCTAATCCAGAAGCAAGGAAACCACCTACTTCCTCACACAAAAAAGACGCTTAAAAAAGCGCCTTTTTTACTCTTCCTTATTTTCTTCTACCGGATGCTCTACACCAATTGGCAGATAATAGTCACAGTGATCACCCGGATTTTTCTTGGCTAAAATGCTAACTGCACTCGGCTTTCCATTCACTAAAAAACAGCTGTACAACACATTAACTACTTTTAATCCCTCTGTCGTTTTTACTTCATGACTCGGAAGATCCACATGCTTTTGATACACAGACTGTTTTTTCATTTCCTTCCCTATCCAACCCTCGCCACCTGTTACACCTATCTGTCCCGCACCACTCTCTCGGCTGAACAAATCCTTTTCCACGTACTTAACGTTGTTTTTCTTGAAATAATCCTCTTCCATATAGGTCGGCACAAAATAACGTGCAATCCACGTATGTTCCTTCTTCGTAAAATAAGGGTGTGTTTCCTCATGCAGTCCCCAAATCAGCGCCTGGACAGCATTTGATTGCAGTAGAAAAGCAGATGGTGGATTAATAATTCCCAGCACGCCACTCTCTACAAAACTCATTACCATATGTTCCATTTTCCCTACTTTAGAAGCAGATGTACTAAACTGATTACGCTGAAGCAAAATATCGACGTAATCGCCCTTAGGATCGTACAAACCCGCTTTAAACAACACTTCTTTATTTCCAGAAAGCGACTGCTCGATTAAGCGGAGATCCGAAAACGGCAAATATTGCGCTTCTGTATTCGCTACTTTCATCAAATATTGAGTCGTTAAGTAATCTTCAAGGCTTTTTTCATACGATGTGAACACAATATTTGCATTCCTTCCCTTCCCTACATACCCTTTTGTGTAAGAGATGGCGCTACGCAGCGCTTTTTGCAAATCCTCTTCTAGTCCTGCGTTTGGATTTAACACGTTAAAATGACTACACACATCCCCATTAACTGAAAAGCTCTCTTTTATCAAAAGTGGTGTATTAGCATGTAGCGTAAGGAGCTTCACGCTGCGTTTATTCACGGCAAACTCCATACGTGACACGACCGTTTCCATGGCGATGGTTTGAAGGCGAATGTAAGAAAGCATTTTCTTTTGGAAACCTAGACGCAACAACGTTTCATCATCTAAATGTCTCATGAGCCTAGCGGTTTTGAAGAAAATATGGCCTACCCTGCCCGTTGCCAAACGGATTTTATCAATTTGCGCTTTTGATTCCACTTTAATGTCATATAGAGCATATTCTTGATTGCATAAATCTGGCCAAAAATCCTGTATTCCTTCATAAAATTGTTGTCGCTTTTCTTTGTGCCGATGATCCATGTTCTCCCCCCAAATAACCATTTTTTCAGATCCTTCTGCATCCCGTGCAAGTCACAATGACATCAATATCAATAAGCTTATGATGAGATGAGGAACGGTCTGGATAATGGATCGCTCCGATATAAATTCTCTACTCTATTTGTATAATACGTATGGATTTCACAGGTGACACTTAATTTCGCAAATTGCGCCAGGCTTCTGCAAATAAGAGAAGAAATAAACAAGGTTTTTGAAAGGACTACATTGCTTGTATTTAGGCAAAAAAAGCTGACCCGCTCGCACGCGGGTCAGCTCCTTACTTTTATTCTTCTATACGTTGATGATATCCGCCGTTATAAGGATTAAACTCATAATAAATAGCATCCTGACCTGTATTTACTTTCAATACATATAAGTATTGACCGTCTTCTCTATGAGGAAGCTCTAGCAGCTTGCGTTTGCTAAATTGCTCTGGGAAGACCTTCTCACGCTGTGAAATAATCTCACGCGCTTCACCATATGTATAAAGTGGCACATCTCTCACGTATGCTGTTGGAACGATTAGCAGCCCGACAATTTCTACGGTTAAAATGCTACGCCGAACAACTTTGGACATTCGTGGTCGAAATTTCATCAAACAACAAACCACTACTAAGATTATAATAAGTGGAATTAAATACAGGGCTACTGGTGGAACATTTGCGTAGACAGGGCTATTCACCACTACATAAGCAATCTCGAATAAAGTAATAATGAAAATAATTACGTACATCATAAGTGAATCACACCTTCACTAAATTCCCCTATCCATTTTATTAAATTACCACGCAATTTATAAGCTTGTCCATGATATTTTTACGCTTTCCTAAAATAAATTCCTTCTGCACCCCTTTTATCTATGCAAGTGAACGGCTTTCATTCCCGTTTCTCTGCTATATCATCTTTTTAAAATAATTCCTAAAAGGCTTTAACGGATCATAACAGCCTATCCGTAGATGATGTTATCCGCTATTTTCTTGGCTAATGAGTTGCTTTTGTATGACATAGTAGCACGACAATAACACAATTTGCGTAACAATATAAATGCCAAATGAGTAATAAAGCTTGTACCCCATTTGATAATGATACACGCCGCACTTTACTCCGATCCATTCCATTAGCATACTAAAAAACGACCACACAAAAATGTAAATTGGTGCATTCATCAGCTTCAGCTGACAACGCGCCCATATGTATAAAAAGAAATAAGCAAACGGTCCGTACATCACATAGGACAAAAAATCCATAAACTGAAAAACAGAACGATCATTAACGTCATAAAAATTGAATGGTTGGACAGAAATGGTATGATCAAAGAAAAAACCAATGAATCCTCCTATAGCGATATACGTGATCGTTTCAGCTTTTAAGAAATACTTAGGCAATGACCAAACAAGCGCGTAAGAAACAATAGAAAGGATGATCACAAACCATTCATTCGCATTAAAATGCGTATCATACGTAATCATACTTACGCCTCCTTTTTTTCAACCCGCTCAAACCAACGTGCCAAGTAAATTCCCCCTACCATGTAAAGAAAAATGGTGCCTAGTGAGTACCATGTGCTCCATTTTATATACGTTAAAACATTCATATATTGTGCAAGTAAATCTTCTAGTACGAGCACTCCTTCACCGAGACAGATCACCCAAAGCCTCTTCGTTTTTGAGCCAGCATTCACGTACTTGTTAATAATAAACAGAAAGCTTAAAGGAATGATAAAATTTCGATATAAAACGAGTGATAAAAACGCCTCATAATCTGTATTAACTTTCAACAACCCTAGATTTAACCCGAGAATTGTAATCACGTTCATTGTAAGCATGGAAAAGACACAAAACAAAAAGATATTGTTGAGCAATGATAATGGTTTTGAACACCTTACCCAGCAGATAATTGCTACCCATGAAAGAACTGTATATAAGAAAAAAGTCATCCCAATTTGTCGTCCCTGTCCTAATTTTTATCGTACTTTAGTTTGTGTTAATCCAAGCCAGGTATTCATTTAAGGCATAAACCCTCCCACAATAGCAAATGAATAATAGAGAAACCGCTTTTTTTCTTCCTTACTATCGCAAGATTATGGTTCATTTTTGGTATTTAAACATATTTGAACCATATTTCAATGTTACAATGATGGCATCGTTCGCTTTAAAACAAAAAGTTATTGATAAACTTCTTTCCTTTTTGAAGTAGTATGGTAATATAAATATTATTTGCCTTAATATGCCAAGGTTTGAGAAGATTCGACATTAATAGAGGTGCTAAACGAAAATGACAAATGAAAGACGAACCAGAAGAAAGAAAAAGAAACGATTTAGAAGAATAGTTCTACCCATACTGTTATTATTAATACTAATTATTGGCGGATGCTCCGTATTTCAATTCTACCAAGGAAAATCCCAAGCTGGAGATGGCTTTAAATCAGATGGAAATTTAACCTTCAACGGAAAAGTGCCTAATATTGATAACATAAACGTACTATTGCTTGGAAGTGATTCTCGTGGAGAAAAACATGCGCGTACAGACTCGATCATGATTGCTCACTACAACGGAAAAACGAACACACCAAAGGTCGTATCCATCATGCGGGACACGTATGTCGACATTCCAGGTCACGGAAAAAATAAAATTAACGCTGCTTATGCGTTTGGCGGTCCAGAACTTCTACGCCAAACGATCAAAGAAAACTTTGACATTGATATCCAATACTATGCAATCGTTGATTTTAAAGGATTTGAGAAAATGGTGGATATTGTCGCACCGGATGGAATTGAAGTAGACATTCCGTATAAAATGTCTCACGGTCTTGGTTTAACCCTATACCCTGGTAAACAAAAACTCCATGGTAAAGAGTTGCTGGGCTACGTTCGTTTCCGTCATGACCGCGAAAGTGATTTCGGTCGTGTGCGTCGTCAACAAGAAGTGATCGGTAAATTAAAAGACGAGGCGATCAGCGTCTCAAGTATTGTTAAATTACCGAAGTTGTTAGGAACAATGGATCCCTATTTAGACAGTAACGTTCCAAACATGACTTTATTGTCAATTGGTACAGATTTTATTACGAAACAAGCGGGTAAAATTGAGTCACTTCGTATTCCTGTAAACGGAAGCTATGAAGATGCACGCTACGAAAATGCAGGATCCGTTCTCAAAATTGATCTTGATAAAAACAAAGAAGCAATGCAGGACTTTTTATCCCAAAAACCATCCGATCAAAAAACGAATAAGAATGAATAAAAAAACTGGGCCGAGAGCCCAGTTTTTTTAGTGAATATCTTTCTTTTTGAATCGTCCTCCGCGAACTTCTGCGATATTTGATACCGCAAGAAACGCATTTGGATCGTGATCTTCCACAAGCGATTTTAATTTCGCTTCTTCGAGTCGTGTGATGACGCAAAACACTACTTTTTTGTCATCTCCCGTATAAGCACCCTCTCCGTTCAGATAGGTTACTCCACGACCAAGTCGAGCCATAATCGCTTCACCAATATCCTGATACGCATCGCTAATGATCCATGCCGATTTCGATTCATCTAACCCTTGGACAACTACATCGATCGTCTTGTAGGCAATGAAATAGGCAATCAAGGAATACATTGCACGGTCCCACGTATACACGAATCCTGCAGCACTTAAAATGAACAGGTTCATAAACATGATAATCTCACCAACGGAAAAAGGCAGCTTCTTGTTAAACAAAATCGCTAAAATTTCTGTTCCATCTAATGATCCTCCGTAGCGAATGACGATCCCTACTCCGACTCCTAGCGCAATGCCTCCAAACACTGTTGCAAGCAGCGTATCTTGTGTTACGCCTGGCACATCGTGAAGAAGAACGGTACTGACAGATAATACAACGATTCCATATAAAGTGGAAAATGCAAAAGTCTTTCCGATTTGTTTGTAGCCGAGGAAAAAGAACGGTAGGTTAAGTAAGAAGAGGAAAATCCCTAGACTTAGTCCTGTAATATGTGACAGCATAATCGAAATCCCGGTAATTCCGCCATCAATAACATTGTTTGGCACAAGGAAAACTTCTAGCCCTAATGCCATGAGTATCGCACCAAACGTAATAAAAATCGTTCGCTTTAAAACGGCGCTTTTCGGTAATTTTCGGTGCACAGACTGTACGTGTGCATCTTGTTTTTTTTGCGCTAATTCCATGTGCATCCCTCCCTTTTCATAATAAATCAACTGTCATCTCCGGCTGTTGTTCATTACTTATGAACTTGTGCTGTTAAGATGACCTCTACTTGCCTCCTATCGTCGTTTACTTTATTTATGTATATGTCTAGTATACATGAACTTTCCTATAACCGTCACCTCATACGCACTACTGTACGAATAGATTTCACATCAAAATCCCGTAAACTCCCTTTATACTGACCAAACAAACGCACTGCTAATTTTTTCACAAAACGAATACCATGTTATATTCATTCAAAAATATGTATCAAAAAAGCCCACTCCTTGTATACTTTGCAAGCAGCGATCTGTATATGCCTAAAAACTCTCCATCCCCTCTTTTTGAGTACGAAGCAAGAATTGTGAGAAAGGTATATCTAGTATGTTTTTTTAAAAAAGAGATTCTTATTCCATGTTTTTAATGAAAATCGTATATAATGGAAATTGATGTCGAAAGAAAGTAGGGATTCTAAATGAAAAAAATCATCGCATTGGCCATGATGCTTATGGTCATTTTTGCTTTGGCCGCCTGCTCCAATACAGATGACGGCAAAAAGCGACTCGATGAATATGTCAGCCTGTGGAACAAGCAGGATTTTGATCATATGTATTCGTATTTATCTACAAAGTCAAAAAAACAAATTTCGAAAAAAGAGTTTGTAGACCGCTATAAGCGAATTTACAGCGGAGTTGATGTAAAAGATCTTTCCGTAAAAGTGACGTCGAAAAAAGATGTAAAAGAAAAAGACGGAGAACTGCCGCTTAAGGTTGATGTAAATATGCAAACAGTGGCTGGTAAGGTCTCCTTTTCTCAAAACGTAAACGTAACGAACGAAAAACAAAAGGATGATGAGAACTGGTATGTGAACTGGTCTCCTTCTCTTATTTTCCCATCTCTTACAAAGGATGATAAAGTTCGTGTGGAAACATTAAAAGCGAAGCGCGGAGATATTCTTGACCGTGATAATCGTGCCCTAGCAACTGATGGAACTGCAACGCGCATTGGTATTATCCCAGGTAAATTAGGTGATCAAAAAGAGCAAACCGTAGCAGCTCTTAGTCAACAGCTCGGACTCTCTTCTGAGTGGATTAACCAGCAGCTCAGTCAAAAATGGGCAAAAGAAGATTCCTTTGTACCGTTAAAAACAGTACCGCTTGACAATCAAAGTCTCTTAAATAAAGTCACAAAATTGCAAGGAGTGCTAACAGATCAAATCAACGCGCGCGTGTATCCTTGTGGAGAAGCTTGTTCACATATCGTAGGTTATACAGGTTCCATTACAGCAGATGTTTTAAAGGAAAAAGAAAAAGATGGTTACAATGCGCAGTCTACCATTGGGCGTGCAGGTATGGAAAAGGCCTATGAAGACAAGCTTCGTGCTGTGGATGGGGCATTCATCTATTTACAAGATGCTCGCGGTAATCGAAAGAAAGAAATCGCCCGAACAGAAGCGAAAAATGGGCAAAACATCAAGCTTACAATCGATGTAGACACCCAAATTGCCATGTACGACCAGTTAAAAACAGAAACAGGTGTTGGCGTAGCTGTTCAGCCTAAAACAGGTGAAGTCATTGGATTGGTAAGCGCACCATCATTCGACTCCAATGATTTTGCACTCGGTATCTCATCAAACGATTACCAGGCGCTTGAAAATGATCCGAAAAAACCATTAATTAATCGAATTACAAGCAAGTTCTCACCCGGTTCAACGATGAAAATGGTAACATCATCGCTTATTTTAGATAATCAAACGATTAAGCCTGATGAAAAATTAAAGATTGATGGTCCGTGGCAAAAAGATGAAAGCTGGGGGAAATTCCACGTAAACCGTGTAGGCAGTATGCCTGAAGTGGATTTGCGCGATGCGCTCGTAACCTCTGACAACATTTATTTTGCGGAAACAGCTGTTAAGCTAGGACTTACAAAATACGAAGAAGGCGCCAAAAAATTCGGCTTCGGTGAATCACTGCCGATTGAATACCCAGCCTTCAAAAAATCACAGCTTTCCAACAGCGGCTCTCTAGGTTCTGAAATTGATTTAGCAAATACGGCTTACGGTCAAGCACAGGTTTTAGTAAATCCCCTTCACTTAGCCATGATGTACACAGCGTTAGTGAACGATGGGAATATCATCAAACCGACGCTTTTAGCCGATAGCAAAGACAGTGAAGTTTGGAAGAAGCAAGCGATGTCTTCAGAAACAGCGTCCATTATCAAACAGGATCTTATTCAAGTAGTTGAAGCACCGAACGGTACGGGTCATGCGGCCAAACTGCCAAATATGACGCTTGCAGCTAAAACCGGTACAGCAGAATTAAAAGAAGAGCAAGGAACACGCGGAAAAGAAAACGGTTGGTTTGTAGCCGTTAATACCGATAATCCTCGCCTTCTCGTAGCTATGATGGTGGCAGATGTTAAAAAAGGCGGCAGTCATTATGTTGTACCAAAGGTAAAATCAATTTTTGAACAGTATTTTGCGAACAATAACTGATAAAAAGAAACTGGGCATCGCTCCGGGGCCACTGAAAAACTTCGGATTTTTTAGATGATCAGTAGAACGTAAGACAAAAAAGCTGGATCGATTTCGCTCTTTGGAATCGATCCAGCTTTTTATTCATTCTTCTTCCCTTGTTTTCCTTCATTCGCTTTCACATTCTTTTTAGGTTGACGGTGAAAATGCCATTTGCATCTCCATGCGAACGAGACCCGTGGATGTGGCTACATCATATCCGTGTCTACGCTTGAATTCGCTATTCTTCCCTTCAATTTTTAGACCGTCCCTTGGATTTATTCTTGAAGTATGCTCCTTTTTGAAAAGGTGCTTGTTCCGTTGACGTCAATGAAACAGAATCATTGGAACCACCCTTTTGAATAAATGGATTTTCTTTATTACAAAACAAAAGACAGCCAAGTTCCTTTCAAAACGGAAACTCGGCCATTACATCTGATGCAGCCGCTCTATAGGTTGTTTGGAACGGAAGGTGCGAGACTCCTGCGGGATTAGCGTGGCAGGTGAGACACCGCAGCGCAGCGAGGAGGCTCACCGCACGCCCCGCGGAAAGCGAAGCGACCTGGAGTGGAAAGCAACCGACTCTGTTATGAACGTAATCCTTTAAGGACTTTTTTGGTGGCATCCATCGCTCCAGTTTCTTTTTTTACTGCCACCTTTTTATTGAATTTTCATACATATATGACATTTGTCATATATGTACTATTACATGTATGACTTAAAGCGGTTTCTTTTTTCCTCTATACTGCTATTAACACGTTTAGAGGAGATATAATAATGACTATTCAACAGCAAAAAAATTTACGAAAAGACATGGCTCCTTACGAAAAAGCAAATACAAAACAAAGCGTTCAACAGCTCATAAACACGATCTTACCCTTTATGGCTCTATGGTTTCTCGCCTATAAAAGTTTAGCGGTTTCTTATGCACTTACCCTTTTACTAGCGGTCGTAGCGGGCGGATTCCTCGTTCGGATTTTTATTATTTTTCATGATTGCTGTCACTACTCGTTTTTCAAGAAACGCTCACATAATAAAATACTCGGAACAATTACAGGTGTACTAACGCTATTTCCTTTTCATCAATGGGGACATGATCATTCCGTTCACCACGCAACAAGTGGAAATTTAGACAAACGCGGTGTAGGTGATATGTGGATTCTGACCGTTCAAGAATATAAAGACGCTTCTCTTTGGACAAAACTACGTTATCGTTTGTACCGAAATCCTATCATCATGTTTGGTCTTGGTCCAATTTACGTCTTCCTTTTAAAGAATCGTTTTAACAGACGCGGTGCTAAGCGAGCAGAACGATTAAATACGTATGTAACAAACGTAGCGATCGTTGGCGTTGTAGCGCTTATGTGCCTACTTGTCGGCTGGAAAGCATTTGTTCTTGTACAGTTACCGATTTTTTGGATCTCCGGAGCAGCAGGCATTTGGTTGTTCTATGTACAGCACCAATTCGAAGATTCTTATTTTGAAGAAAATGATGAATGGGAATATGTGAAGGCAGCTGTGGAAGGAAGTTCTTTTTATAAACTGCCGAAAGCACTGCAGTGGCTGACAGGGAACATTGGATACCACCATATCCATCACTTAAGCCCACGTGTCCCTAACTATCATTTAGAAGCGGCTCACAATAGCAGTGTTCCATTACAGCATGTTCCGACGATTACGCTTAAAACAAGTCTTACTTCCCTACGCTTCCGATTATGGGATGAAGGTCAGAAAACTTTTGTACGTTTTAAAGACGCGAAAGTACAACGTCAACAATCGTTTGCGACGCGAACAAAAGCAGAGTTATAATGAAACCGTCAAGCCTTTTCTTATAAGGCTTGACTCCTTTTTTATGTTTTATGATACACTGAAATAAACGTTATCAGACAAAGAGGTTTTTTGATGAAAAAAAAGCAGTCTTTCTTCCACAAAATTACGGGTCTCTCCCCGTTTATTTGGACGATCTTTGGTATTTTGCCTTTTTATTTTATTGTGCAGTCTACCTCCCGCAACCACATCATTTTAGGAATTTTGTGTACCATTCTCTTTTTTATTTTTTACCGATTTGCCTTTATTTCACGTGGCCGAAGCATTTACATCTGGACGTTCTTGCTCATTGCCCTATCCGTTACGCTAACCTTTCTTTTTAACTATATTTATTTTGCATTCTACTTCGCCTTTTTCATTGCCTACTTTATTGGCAACATTGAAAAGCGGTCAACGTTTTTAATTTTATATATCGTGCATTTAGTCATTACGGTCATTAGTGTGAATGTCAACGTGGCCATTCAGGCAGAAGTGTTTTTACGTCAGCTTCCGTTCATTTTTGTTATCTCCCTTAGCGTAGTCGTGCTTCCCTTTAGTATTTTTAACCGAAAAAAAAGTGGATTGCTTGAAGAAAAGCTTCAAGATGCGAACCAGCGCATTGCCGAGTTAAGCAAGCATGAAGAACGCCAGCGCATCGCAAGAGACCTGCACGATACGCTCGGACAAAAACTTTCGCTAATCGGTTTAAAAAGTGATTTGGCACGAAAGCTTGTGTATAAGGATCCCGAACAGGCAAAATCAGAACTAAAGGATGTGCAGCAAACCGCTCGGACAGCACTCAATGAAGTACGAAAAATGGTTTCACAGATGAGAGGAATTCGCTTAGACGATGAGCTCATTCACGTACAGCAAATTTTAAAAGCAGCTGAAATCGAACTAAACGTCGTGAAAAAAACGTCGCTCTCTAGCGTTTCCTTGTTTGTAGAAAACATTTTAAGTATGTGTGTAAAAGAATCGGTTACAAACATTGTGAAGCACAGTAAGGCTACTCGCTGCACGATTACGCTTGCGCAATCCGTCAAAGAAGTACAAATTATTATTTGTGACGATGGGATTGGAATTGAGGATGAGCATTTTCGCTCTAGAGGACATGGGTTTCAAGGTATGCAGGAACGGCTTCAGTTTGTAAACGGAACACTGGATGTACGAACGGAGAACGGTACCACCCTTATTATCAAAGTTCCTAACGTTTTAACACACGTCAAGGAGGTAGAAAAATGATTCGAATTGTGATTGCAGAAGATCAGCAAATGATGCTCGGAGCGCTAGGTTCCCTTCTTAATCTAGAAGATGATATGGAAGTAGTCGGAAAAGCATCAAACGGTGAACAAGCCGTTGCACTCGCAAAACAACATCAGCCTGATATATGCATTATGGATATTGAAATGCCGATTAAAACCGGTTTAGAAGCAGCAGAGGAATTAAAAGGATTAGATTGCAAAGTCATTATCCTCACCACGTTCGCCCGCTCAGGCTATTTTCAACGTGCTTTAAAGGTAGGTGTAAGTGGTTATTTGTTAAAAGATAGTCCAAGCGATGAGCTAGCTAGCTCCATTCGAAGCGTGATGTCAGGAAGACGCGTCTATGCGCCCGAGCTTGTCGACGATGCATATGGTGAAGAGAATCCGCTCACTGCTCGTGAAAAAGAAGTGCTGGTGCTTATTGCAGATGGCAAAAACACAAAGGAAATTGCGACCGAACTCTCCATTAAAACCGGAACCGTTCGCAACTACATTTCCACGATTTTAGATAAGCTAGAAGTTAAAAATCGAATCGAAGCCATTACTCGTTTTACCGAAAAAGGCTGGTTCAAATAAAAAAGAAGCGGGTTGTCCTCCCGCTTCTTTTTTCTATTATTTCCCTACCTTCGCCCAGTCCGCCGCAAACTTATCAATTCCTTGATCTGTTAACGGATGCTGTGTAAGCTGCTCAATTACTTTATACGGAATGGTCGCAATGTTAGCCCCCGCTAACGCTACACGTGTCACGTGATCTGGGTGGCGAACAGATGCCGCAATAATTTGCGTATCTAAATTATGAATTAAAAATAGCTCCGCAATTTTTTCTACCAGAAGTACTCCGTCTTCTGAGATATCGTCAAGACGCCCTAAAAACGGTGATACATACGTTGCACCAGCCCGAGCGGCAAGAAGAGCTTGGTTCACGGTAAAAATGAGCGTAACGTTCGTTTTGACACCCTTTTTTGTTAGATAACGGCATGTTTCCAAACCGTCCATCGTCATCGGGAGTTTAATGGTGATTTTTTTGTCTCCGCCGTTAATTTTAATTAGCTCTTCTGCCTGTTTGATCATTTCTTCTGACTTGGTAATATCAGGTGTCACTTCTGCTGAAACAGATTCAACGTCTGGAACGAGCTTGCAAATCTCTTCGATACGATCTTCAAACTTAATTCCTTCTTTCGCTACTAATGACGGATTTGTCGTTACGCCTGATAAAATACCTAATCGGTGCGCTTGTTTAATTTCATCAATGTTTGCTGTATCAATAAAAAATTTCATAATGGTACCCTCCAAATAAGTTATAAATTAACCGATAATTTCGATTCTGCGGGATCTTTTCCAGTCCACCATGTAAATCCATCTTTTTGAACGAGTTCGTCTGCTTCTTTTGGTCCATTTGTTCCTGCTTCATACGTATTTAGCGGAAGCGTATTGTTCTGAAATGCTTGTAAAAGCGGGTCAATCCATTTCCATGCAAGCTCTACCTCTTTCCAATGAGCAAAAAACGTGGAATCCCCACGAAACACATCATAAATTAATCGCTCATAGGCTTCTGGAATTTCATCTTGATCACTTGAAAAATGAATGGAGACCGTTTCAAGCTGACCATTTTTCAGCGGATTTTTACTATTAAGTTGAAGAGACATGCTTTCATTCGGATTAATTTGGATCACAAAGAGATTGGGTGCGACCTCTTGATTTTGATCGACGTACAGATCTTTTAATGGATTTTTAAACTCGATCACAATTCGCGTTGATTTTTCACTTAGACGCTTCCCTGTTCGAATATAGAACGGGACACCTTGCCAAAATTCATTGTCAATCCATAGACGAGCGGCAACAAACGTATCGGTTTGTGAATGTTCCTTAACACCTGGTTCGTCCGTGTAAGCAGGCACTGTCTTTCCTTTTATCTCTCCTGCTCCGTACTGTCCTCTTACAACGCTTTGTTGAATGTCTGTTGAGGTGAGCGGACGGAGAGATTCAATCACTTTACGTTTTTCATCTCGAATATCACTTGCACAAATTTTCTTCGGTAGGTGCATCGCTGTCATCATTAGAAGTTGAAGCATATGATTTTGAAACATATCCCGAATTGCTCCAGCTCCGTCATAATATCCTGCTCGTTTTTCTACTCCGACGGTTTCACTCGCGGTAATTTGAACGTTTGCAATGTACTGGTTATTCCAAAGTGCTTGCAGCACGGGGTTTGCAAACTCAAGTGCTTCGAGATTTTGAACCATTGGCTTTCCTAAATAGTGATCGATGCGGTAAATTTCTTCTTCTTCAAACGCATGATTCAAGTGATTGTTTAACTCTTGCGCGGACTCCACATCATGTCCGAACGGTTTTTCAATGATTAATCGTTTAAACCCTTTTGTCGATCCGAGCCCACTTTTCTTTATGTGAAGGGCAATCGTGTCAAAAAACATCGGGGCGACCGATAAATAAAAGAGGCGGTTACCAGGAATATCGTATGCTTTCTCCTGCTCTTCTACGAGCTGTAAAAGCTTGATGTAGTCGTCCTCTTTTTTCGCATCTAGCGTTGTGTAGACGATTTTTTCTAAAAAGGCTTGTAGCTCCTTTTCGCTCGGGTCTCGGCGTGAGAACGATGTCACTGCGTCTTTGACATGCTGATGAAAATCAGCAAGTGTCATTTCATCCATACCGAGTCCAATCACAGAAAGAGCGCTTGGCACTTTTTGATCGATGTATAAGTTATAGAGCGCGGGGAAAATCTTTCGTTTAGCAAGATCTCCCGTTGCTCCGAATAAAACAAATGTCATTGATTCCAATTTGCTTTTCCCCTTGCTTTACACCCTTTTGGGAGAGCGCGTGTTATTTCGGCTTGAAACACCATTCTTACTATTCCCTACTTGGTCTTGAAACATGGCGGGGGTTTCTTCCACTTTTACAACAAAAAAAGAGCTGCGGTATCACCACAGCTCTTCGCTATTTCAACAGCTTCTTAATAATTTTTAATCCGTTTTTTGCATTTGGGTAGCGAAAGCTAAAATCAAATTTATTCGTTTGCTTCAGCACACTTTTATAATGTGAAAAAGTAGTAAAACTTGATTCACCGTGGTAACTTCCGATTCCACTCTCACCTACTCCACCGAAAGGTAAGTATGGAGTGGCAATATGCATAAGCGTATCATTCACACAACCTCCTCCAAATGAAATTTCATCCATCACCTTACGCTCATTTTCCTTATTTGTGGTGAACATATAGAGCGCCAGTGGCTTTGGTCGTTTCAGAATAAAATTAACAACCGTTTCTAGATCGCTGTAGCTCAAAACAGGGAAAATCGGCCCGAATATTTCTTCTGTCATCACAGAGACATTATGATTTCTGGGCACAAGCAGCGTCGGTTCAATTTTTTCAACCTCTTCATCTGCTCGTCCACCGTATAAAATCTCTCCGTCCTGCAAGTACTCTTTTAATCGATTAAAATGGCGATCGTTAACGATTTTGACGTATTTCTCATTGCCGATTGCATCTTTTCCGTAAAACGCTTGGACCACTTTTATATACTCTTTAACAAACGCCTCACGAACCTGTTCATGAACAAATAAGTAGTCAGGTGCGATACACGTCTGCCCCGCATTCGTTAGCTTTCCAAATGCGATGCGTTTTGCTGCTAGCGCAATGTCGGCTGTCTCATCAACAATGCACGGACTTTTCCCACCGAGCTCTAGAGTAACGGGTATGAGCTGTTTAGCCGCCGCTTCCATAATCACCTTTCCAACAGGAACGCTTCCTGTGAAGAAAATATAATCAAACGGCTGTTCTAACAGATGCTGCGTTGTTTTGACACCACCTTCAACAACGACGACATATTTCTCTAAAAAAGCTTCTTTCATTAGGGAAGCCATTAAGTGTGACGTGTGCGGCGTTAATTCAGATGGCTTCAATATGGCCGTATTTCCTGCTGCAATAGCGCCCACAAGCGGTGAGAGTTGTAGCTGAAACGGATAATTCCACGGCGCAATAATGAGCGTAACACCGTACGGCTCGGCGATTTTGTAGCCTTTTGAACCAATATGTGTTTTAGCGGTTTTAACCTTTTCAGGTGCCATCCATTTCTTTAAGTGCTTTAAGGTAAAATTAATTTCTTCTAGTAAAATGCCAATTTCCGTTGTGTACGCCTCTGCTTCCGATTTATTTAGATCTTTTTTTAAAGCATGAATAATTCGTGCTTCATTTTGGCGTACGACCGCCCCTAGCTTCTCTAATGCTTGAACTCGGAACGCAAGAGATCTTGTTTCACCGCTTCGAAAGTATATTTTTTGTTTCTCGACAAACGCCTTCACATCTTCTAGCGTCTGCTCCCCTATCATCGCTTCTGCAGTCACCTTCATCACTCCTCATCTTTCTGCTTCATTCCTTACTTATGATTATGCTTTAGCTTGGACCTTTCGAACAATAGCTGTCACCCATTTTCTTGGCAAGAATTTAACTGAATTTGCCATGAGGCGATTTTTAAAGCCTGGAATCACAATTGTCTTACCCGCTTTAAACTGTTTATAGCCAATTTCTGCTACGGTTTCAACATCCATCACGCCGCTTTGAAACAATTTTGACTTTCCTAAATCAGCGCGGTTTGAAAAACCGGTGTCCGTTGGACCAGGGCACAAAGCCATAACTATAACCCCCGTTCCCCTCACTTCGTTTTCCAATGCTTCACTAAGAGAGAGGACATACGCTTTTGTTGCGTAATACACGGCCATTAAAGGGCCTGGCTGGAAGGCTGCACTAGACGCTACGTTCAGTATCCCACCACTTCGTCGCTCCACCATTCCTGGTAACAGCAGCTTGCTTAAATGTGTTAAGGAACGAATATTCAAATCAATCATATTTAGTTCTTTTTCTGTATCCGTCTCGATAAATTCTCCAAATAGACCAAATCCTGCGTTGTTGACCAAATAATCAATGATGATTCCCTGCTCTTGAAGCTCGTCATGTAATTGCTGAATATGATCTGGATTCGATAAATCTTTCACAAATAGTATAACCTGTGCCTCATACCGAGCCTCTAAATTCTGCTTTACTTCAGTTAATTTTTCTGCGCTTCGTGCGACGAGAACAAGCGAATGGCCGTCTTTTGCAAAATGTGTGGCCAACGCCTTCCCAATTCCGCCCGATGCTCCCGTAATTAAAACCGTTCCTTTTTTCATCCTCTATTCACCTCTGTTATTTTCATATGTTTAAGTTTTTAAACATATGATCATTTGACTAAAAATTTAATTCATTTTTCGTCATTCGTCAACTATTTTTTATTATTTATTATTCTTTTGTTTGTTACATAATAAAAACCTACTTCCGAATGAAAGCAGGTTCTTGCTTTTATGGATATTTACATGCTTATAACGATGAACAGTACCTTTTTATTGCGAAAACACCTAACTTCAGGAAAACTAATCTTTTTATAAAGGTGAATCGCACGGTGATTGAAATCAGCTACGGACAATCGATAAACGCCTGATGGAACCAGCTTCTTTAACTGCTCTATCCTATTCTTCGTCCAATGTATAACAGATGCGTTGACACGCCTAAAAGAGTGGGATCTTTTGCAGCCTCAATAAATATGTTCATCATCTGTTGCCCCTCGCCTCGCTCTTGCCAATACAACATTTCTTCTTCCGTCATGAGCCCTCCTAGATTAGATGATCCGATCAGCTGTACCGTCTCAAAGCCGTGCTTCTCCATAAATGGAGCAATTTCTTCTACGTTGAAGTAATACGCTCCTGTAAAACGACCTTCATCAGCGTGATTAAATATGCCTGTTTCTGAGAACTTCTCTACGTTGTCTGCTTCATGATTCGGCATCCAACGTAGCGGAGAACGAAGCGAATTTAATACGTGGCGAATTCTTGGCATGAAGGCAACAAACACAAAACCATCTTTCTTCGTTACGCGATGTAATTCCTTTATCGCTTTGTTGCGATCTTCCTTCTCCTGCAAATGATACATCGGCCCAAGTGCAAGAGACGCATCAAAGGCCTCATCTGAAAAATGAGATAAATCACGCGCATCGGCTACGTGGAAATCTGCAAATTTTTCAGCCACTGAAAGCTCTGCTGCTTTCTCTTTGGCAACCTCTACTAGACGTGGAACAAGATCTGTGAGCGTCACCGTATGCCCTGCCTGTGCGAGGCGCATGGCATATTTTCCTGGCCCGGCTCCATTATCTAAAATGTGACCACTACTTGGAAGATACTTTTGTATGTAATGCCAGTTGATTTGAAACTCAAGCGGTTCACGGTCTAGCCTTCCCCATTCATCAAACGCTGTGTAATAATCAATGATTGATCCCATTATTTTAAGCTCCTTTAACTACTTTAACTATGTATACTAGGTAATCTATTCCACGAAAAAACAGCAAATCCTCCCATGAGAAAGTGTTCAAGACGCAGTCTGGCTACTCTATAGCACTTTTTCGAAATGAACTTCTTCTACATTTCTACCTACGATCGTATAGCCTAACGATTCATATAAACGAATAGGCTTTATCCACTCTTTTGTTGTTTCAATTACAATCCGCTTGTACTTCAGTACTTTAATTTGTGTTTCTAACGCATGAACCATCTGCTTTGCGTATCCATTTTTTCGATAGCGATGAGCAACAGACATACGACAAATCCGCGCCGTGTCTGCTGTTTCTCGTAAAAAAGCACCTGTACATACTAGTTCATCACCGATTTTTCCAATTAAAAACAGCGAACCCGTGTCTTCATAGGCTCTCAGGATATTGTGCAAATCTGGGTTAAGGGACTCATCAATGGAAGGAAAATAATCGAGGAAACCCTCGTAAATAAGGTCTTTGGCTTGCTTAACAGTAGGAAGAGAAACAGGTTCAATTTGTAGCATTTCTATGCTCCTTTCAGTCGTATATGATCTCTTCCTAACTTTACCATATTTTACATGAACAAGATTATTTGTTTGTTACATTGCGTGTTTGACTCCTCGTTTTACTAATACCCAGTTCGCAGGGTAACTCGTGGCAAAGCCGATCATCATAGCCATTTGCATCATAAACCAAAAAAGAGGTGTCGTTGCTTCAGGCGGATGGTAAAAAAACACATAGTGTGTAAGCGCCATCCAGCCGAACATCCCTACCTCAAATGCAAGAAGCGACCACGTATCAGCTTTAATTGCTTGAGTGATGGACTTTCCACTTTTGTTCATTCCCATTCCATAATACTGAAACCCGATTCCTAACAAGTAAGCAAGAATGAATTCCACTACGTACTCGGAAAATAATGTACTACCGGCAATCGTCCATCCTAATAGTACGACAATCGGGACACCAAGAAGATCGCCAACGGAGCAGCCAGCGCTACAGTGTGTGGTAGAGACGAGAACACTTTGCCATTGGGGTTTGTCACTATGCTGCATGTGGTGGTGCTCGCTATGATCGATGTCACTGCCACGATGGTCATCCGACTGATGGTGACCGTGCGCATCAGATTGATGACTTGTATCCCTTTGATCTTTTATACCGATGACATAGTACATCCATAGTCCAATGACGGGAAAATAAAGGCCTGTGATGGGCCAAACCACGTTCATGATTGCCATCTCCTGAGGGTGTTTAATGATACTGCCTGTAATGATTACTGCTTGCATAACGCCAATAAAAATAGAAATAAAAGCAATAGTAGTGAGCATGAATTTTTCCACTTCCTTTCTCCCCTTATATACCCCTTATAGGTATATAAAAACACAAAGGAATAGATCTGTGATAAAATGGAATATATTTCTATAAAGCAATAAAATACAAGGGGAAATTTCCTGACTGGGGGAGAAAAATGGATGGATTGTTAATATTATTTTTCTGGGGGGTTGGTCTACTTATTCTTTATGCGGTTATTGAAGCTGGGGTTCGGAGAGGGATAGATTCTTCTCATTTACACGAGACCATCCAGCGTTTAGAAACGAGAATAGAAGAGATGCAAAAACCGTCCGATAATGAATAAGAATTAACGCTCTCTTTAGGCATTCGCCCTCTCATTTTCTCTTTTTCTACATAACGTATAGGGTAATGACCTATATAAGGAGCGATGTTTGTTTATGAATCACTATCAACACACCGGATATACAACTGAGTACCTTCACTACTATGTTCCCTATTCGTACGCGCAGCCTTTTCCTTCATATGACACACGATTTCAAAACCAAAACGTAGGTGGCCTCAAGCAGCGTGTAGCAGAGCTTGAGCGTCAAAACGTTCAGCAAATTCGGGAAATTACCCGCTTAAATCAAGTCGTAGAGCGCCATACATTTCGCTTAAACCGTTTGAATCAACGCCTTCGTGTACTTGAAAAGCGCTTCAATATTCCATTCACAGCTGAAGACGGATTTTAAATGAGAAAAGTCAGGTAGATCTCTACTTGACTTTTTCTATGAGCGAACAGGCGAGATCAGATGACGATGCGAAAATGATGAAAGAGGCTCAATCACAATGGGCTTCATCGCACCGTCGTAATGAATTTGAATATGCTCCTCCTCCATTACCTTTAGCGCATCAAGCAGAAACGAACCGTCTAGCGAAATACGAAACTCCTTTTCACCTTCTATCTTCTCTACTTCCTGCTTTTCTTGCACGTGCCCCATTTCTGATTCAAATGAAGCAATGTTCAGGCGCCCATCCTCTAGTTCAAGGCGAATGTTGTTGTGCTTCCATTCACTTGCAAATAAAGAGGCTCGGTCAATTCCTTGTAAAAATGATTTTGTATGAACAACAAGTGTAGTCTTCATATCCGTCGGAAATAAACCGCTCACATCAGGGTATCGACCTTCAATTAGACGGGAATATACCGTTAACGATCCTACTTGAAAGATCGCGTGACTGGTCGTAAAAAAAAGATGAAGGTCTCGTTCCTCTTGCGGAATTAATTTCACGAGCTCTTGCAAACTCGCGCTTGGAACAACGAGCGAAATATTTTGATCATATGTAACATGCTGTTCTTTTAGCGCTAGCCGGTGAGAATTGGTGGCCACGCACCTCAGCATCCCCTCTTGAACCGACAGATGAACACCTGTCAACAACGGTCTCGTACTATTTTTCGCCACCGCAAAAACCGTCTGCCTAATCATTTGAACAAATTGCTGACTGGATATAACGATAGGATCGTGTTTTTCAAAGCTTGGTAGCGCTGGATAGTGAGATGGATCAAGCCCCTGTAGCGTGGTCACTACTTCTCCAGAACGAATCGTTATTTTAGTCTTACTTGTCGTAATGTGAATGTCATGAGGGAGTTTTCGTACAAGCTCAGTGAGCAATTTGGCAGGAATGACCGCCTCCCCTGTTTCTCTGATATGTACTTTTTCTACACTCTCCTCAATGACCGGGACAAATAACTGAATCACCATATCCAAATTCGCTCCCGTCACTACTAATCCATCCGGCTGAGCCGTAATTTTAATTCCTGACGAAACGGCTGTTCCTACTTTCGCTGAAACAGCTTTACTTGCCTCTGATATAACTCGTTTGAACGTTGCTTGCTTAATGGTAAAATCCATCATCATCCTCATTTCTAGCAAAATAGCCTTTTACCAAAATTCGACATGAATAGAGAAATTCCTTGTTCCTTCTTCGGTTGGGCATTTATCGTTCCCTTTTACTTGTCTCATACATACATTATTTGTAATGACCTACCTAGAATCTATTTTTCCATGAGGGGGGATGTGAGATGTACCGGTATTGGCCTTATTACCAGATGCAAAGGGATGCGCGAGAAACCATTCAGAAGCTTGTCAACTTACAGCCACGAGTTGAATTATTAGAGGTAAAAAGCGCTCAAAAAGAAGAAGCGCTGAACAACTTTAATAAAGTGACGATTTTACAAGATAACGCACTTGATCGACTGAACGAGCGTCTTAAAGTGTTAGAAAAACAGGAAAATATTCCTCTTCCATCGAGTGAGGACGGTTATTAATTAACAGAAAATATTGAATAATAGTATATTTAGAGCTATAATAAGGTAATTTGTGTAAAGGGGGATATTACATGACCAACCGAGGCTCTAATTTTTACGACCACAATGATGTATTTTCACAGTATACTAGCCTTCGAGAGCGACCAGAGAATGCGAATGATACGCTTGAAAAACCAGTTATGATGGATTTGCTTGGTGATGTGAGGGGAAAAGCCATTCTAGATCTCGGGTGTGGAGGTGCTCAGTTTGGAGTTGATCTGTTGCAAGAAGGCTGCTCCTTCTATCACGGCATCGACGGATCCAAAAATATGATCGATCTCGCCAAGCAGCAGATTAAGCATGAATCAATTACGCTTGAACGTGTTGATCTTGAGGAATGGAATCCTCCTGTAGCACAGTACGACCTTGTCGTTTCACGTCTTGTGTTTCACTACCTCGAAGATTTACACACGATCTTTGACCGCATACATACTGCATTGAAACCTGGGGGGACAATCATTTTCTCAGTGGAGCACCCCGTTATTACCTCTACGCTTCAGCCTGCTGGACTACGAACAAGCTGGGTGGTTGATGACTATTTCTCAATGGGGTATCGAACACAGCAATGGCTCGGTGGAAGTGTTGAAAAGTATCACCGTACGCTTGAGGAATACTTTCAACTTTTACAAGGAAGTAGCTTCACCGTTGAAAGTTTAAAGGAGTCCTCTCCTCGCCGTGAGTTCTTCCTGAGCGACGAAACGTTTGAACGTCGAAAACGAATTCCGCTCTTTTTATTTTTAAAAGCAACGAAAAAAGACGTAGCGAGTAATTGCTGATGATTACAATATCTGAAACGATCGAGAACGTTGACGTTAACCAGGTGCAGTGCGTCTATCAATCGGTTGGATGGAACCGTCATACCCCAGATGTAATCCAAACCATTTTTGCCGCAAGCAACGTCATTTGTCTGGCCTTCCACCAAGAGAAAGTGGTCGGAATCGGACGTGCCATTTCTGACGGAGTTTTTAATGCCGCGATTTATGACGTGGTCGTGCATCATGATTTCCAAGGGCAGCGAATTGGACAAGCGATTATGAAGAACCTTCTAGGGCGTTTAGAAGACGTCTCCTGTGTTCATTTAATTTCCACTACCAGAAACGAAGCGTTTTACAGTCAATTTGGGTTAAAACGAACCAAAACCGGTATGGCACGCTATCAAAATCCAAACCTTGCAAATGAGTACCTTATACCTTAACTGTCACGTAAAAAAGCTAAGCAGCGCGCTTAGCTTTTACTTTTCTTTTTGCACAAACGATAACGATACTAGTTCTTTTGCGGTATCAGCTACTTTCTCCATCGAATCACTGATTTGCTGAATCGCTTGCTTAAATTCATTCATTTGCTCTTCCACTAATAAGTTTTGTTCTTTGCTGTCCTTCATCGTTTCCACGATCTCACCAAAGAACGTTCGAATTTGATTCACGTTTTCAGCTGTTTTGATTACTGATTCGTTGCTATCGCTCATGTATGAAGCGACTCCTTGAATCTGTTCATTGTGATATTTTCCTTTATAAACGGTTGGGCTTTCTGTAAATAACCCAAATCTTGAACGGTCAAGTTCACCATCTGAATTTGCTTCCATAGCTCATGCGTTTTCGGAAGATGAATCTTTCCGGTTACTTTTCGTTGTTTTTCATTCTTGCCCTCATGTTCATTTCCCTTCTTTTTCGAAAACATCTCTCCCGCTCCTATCTCGTTAGCTATAAAGGAAAAACGACTTACTACATAAAATTCAGCCATCTTACTATATGAGTAAAACTGCTCAGAGATGCGTGAACACGCTCATTCTAGGTTTCTTTTAGGATGATATTGGGAAATAAGCAGATAAGGAGGATGGATACTATGTCTTATACATCTTTAAAGCATTTACCGAAGAGCGTTACCGATCACCTTCCACATCACGCACAGGAAATTTACAAAAAAGCATTTAACTCTGCGACGAAGGAGTATGATGAAGACGAAACTGCACATCAAGTCGCGTGGAGCGCTGTCGAGCAAACGTATTATAAAAACGAAGATGGCAAATGGGTAGAAAAATAAGAAAACCAGGTGGAAAATGTCCGCCTGGTTTTTCTTTCTGTTATAATAGAACATACGATCGTACACTTATATGAAATGAGGAACACAAATGGCTGAGGAATTACGGCACGCATATAGTCCGCAATTTATTGACACTTTATCACAATTAGTAACGAAGGAACTCCCTTCTTTTGATTCAGCTTCTTTTCGTTCAAGCGTGTTTCAGAGCGACTGGGAACACTTAACGCTAAAGGAGCGAATGAGAAGAGTTACTGCTTCCCTTTACGCTGCATTACCGAAAGAATATGAAAAGGCGCTTTCTATTTTATATAACGTAGCACCTAAAGTCTCACAAGGATTACCTGGCCTTGTCTTCCCTGACTTTGTCCAAGTCTATGGTCTTGCACACTGGGAGAAATCGATGAAGGCACTAGCATTTTTCACCAAGCTATCAAGCGCTGAATTTGCTGTTCGTCCGTTTCTACTAGAAGACAACGAGCGAATGATGAAACAAATGATTGAATGGTCTAAGAGTGACAACGAACATGTACGAAGACTAGCAAGTGAGGGGTCTCGATCGAGGCTTCCGTGGGGGTTAACCGTTCCCTCCCTAAAAGCAAATCCACGACAAACATTTGCGATTCTTAACCACTTAAAACAAGACGAATCACTCTATGTGCGTAAAAGCGTGGCGAACCATCTCAATGATATCTCTTACCTCGACGCTGACTTTGTTCTAGATATTGCCTACGACTGGTATGGAGATAACCCTCAAACGAACTGGATCGTCAAACATGCGTGTCGCTCTCTCTTAAAGAAAGGCAACGAACGAGCCCTCGCACTGTTTGGATACGGTGATCCGACGGGCATTACAATTGATCATATTAATATAGACAAAAGTGAGCTAGCCATTGGCGATAATTTACTCGTTTCATTCACGGTTCATTCTTCTCATCCTGGACCCGTTCGCATTGAATATGCAATTGATTTCGTCAAAGCAACCGGAAGCAGATCAGCTAAAAGCTTTATTTTAAAGCAGTTCGAGATGAAAGAAAACGAAACAAGAGCATTTCAAAAGCGCCACTCCTTCAAGGATTTAACGACGAGAAAGCATTACAGAGGCCTTCACACGCTTTCTCTTAAAGTAAACGGCGTTACGATCTCAAGTCATGATTTTTTACTTACCTAAAAAGCCTGTGCTCTAGGAAGCTTTTTCATTTGAAGATAACCTCTTTTCTCTCACAGATGACAATCGGCTCGTTTGTTAGATCGAACGCTTCAAAACATGGTATGATATAGACCGTACAAACAAAAAATATCCTAACGGTTAAAACTAGATCGTACAAAGGCGCTCATCACGCTCCTACTTAGAAGGAGGTACACATGAAAAAGAAATACAACATTTCAGTAGAAGCAACACTTGAAGTGATCGGTGGGAAATGGAAGTGTGTCATTCTCTGTCACTTAACGCACGGTAAAAAACGAACAAGTGAATTAAGACGGTTAATGCCAAACATTACCCAAAAAATGCTCACTCAGCAGCTTCGAGAGCTGGAAGAGGACGGCATTATTGACCGCATGATCTACAACCAAGTCCCACCAAAAGTAGAATATCAACTTAGTGAATACGGATGGAGTCTGCAAACCATTTTAGATTCCCTTTGTGCATGGGGAGAGAAACATATCGAACGCGTGCATGGTGACACGTCCTCTATGCTTGAAGACAGCATTTTAAATGAACACTTGAAAGCACCGCAATAAGACCAGAACGGAGACCAAGCGCTTGGTCTCCATTTTTAATCAAACTGACGCTTTCTATAGACAAGGATTGTTAGAACAAGGACGCCGATTGCCCACGCCACTAGAATGAGAAAGTGGCTACCAACGTCACTAAAACTCTTTCCTTTATCAAGCGCCAACCAAATTTGCTCAAACTGGTCGTTTGGCAAATAGCTAATAAACGTTTTGATCGTCTCATTATCAATGACACTTTTTATAATGCTACCCATGCCAAACAAAAACATAATGGGCATGCCAATGATACTCGTTTCCATCACCGTTCTTGATAAAAGCCCCAACAATGTTCCACTGAGCACATAAATAATCAGGCACAAGATCATATTCAATATGCTCATACCTACGGCAGGTATGCTAATTCTTCCTAACAGCACTGAGCCAGTGATGATCAAAATCGTTAAAATAGCGGACAGCGCGCTTTTGCCAATTAAAATTTCAATCGTACTCGCAGGCGAAAGTAAAAGTCCTCTTAGCGTGCTTTTCTCCTTCTCCTCTGCGACCATTGCTGCTTGAACGAAGCAGGCTGTAATGACTAACGCCAAATTAACAATAATGATGGCGCTATAGACATTCACGTAGTCCTTGCTTCCTAACCACGCAGCGATGACAAGCGGCATCGCAAGCGTAAAAAGAATATATGAGTTTTTCAATAGATCTTTCCAGTCTTTAATTAAAATCGCGTTCATGCGTCTTACTGACATCATCAAAGTTCCCTCCCTGTTAGCTGTACAAATAGATCCCCTAAAGTCGGTTCATTTGAATGAATGGCGGCCAATTCACCACTCATCATATAGTTCTTAATCATATTTGCACCTTGTTCATCTTTGTTCACCGTGATTTCACGGTTGTTTTGAAGCGTTAAGGTAATGGTGTCATTAGTATGCTGAAGACGTAGCTTTTTCGGCGTATCCAAAAGACTAATTTCACCTTTGTGTAGAAAGGCGACGCGATCACATAGCTCTTCTGCTTCATACATGTCATGCGTTGTAAGGAAAATCGTCGTCCCATTCTCATTCAGATGACGTAACCCACTGTAGATATGTTTTGTGTTCACTGGATCTAATGCCGAAGTGGGCTCGTCTAAAAATAGAATGGATGGTTTATGTAAAAGTGCTCTTGCTAACAAAACGCGCTGCTTCATTCCTTTGGAAAGCTTTTTGACCACACTTTTCTTCTCATTCTGCAAGTTAACTACCTCGAGCACTTCCTCAATTCGCTGTTTTTGGATGGCAAACAGCTGACAGAAAAAGAGCAGGTTATCATAAATAGTCAATCGCTCATAGAGAGTACTGTTATCTGTTAAGATACCAATTTCATTCATATATGTATCTTTTTTTTGATCACGAATGCATTGATTAAGCACGGTGATGTCACCGCTCGTTGGTAAGAGCTGTGCCGTTAAAAGCTTAATCGTCGTTGTTTTCCCAGATCCACTCGGTCCTAAAAATCCGAATATTTCACCTCTCTTAACCGAAAATGATAAGTTTTTTAACACTACCTTATTTTCAAAGGCTTTTGTTACGTTTTTGATTTCAATCGCATGTTCCACCTAACTTCCTCCCTTTTCACTGTGATCGCTTTCTATCTCTACTGTACGATGTTCCGCGTTAGGCAGCATTATAAAAGCGATAAAAGGAGTGATTTCAGGGGTAAACGGAGCTATTTGGGGCCGAATGGAGCAAAAAAAGCGTGATTTAATCGTATTTTTATAGACCGATAATGTCCTTTAGCTCATTTAGCTTCCCTTTTGACAGTGGAACGGATGTTTTTTCTGCGTCGTCTAAAATCAGACTGTAGCTATTTCTAGTCCACGTAATAACCTCCCTCACTTTTTGGAGATTCACAATGTAAGAACGGTGACAGCGAAAAAATCCGAACATTTCTAATCGTTCAAACAGCTCGTTTAATGTATATGTACAAGGAAAGGTTTCTCCTTTTACGTGTAAATGCGATACTCCGTCGTTGCTTTCAACAAACGCAATTTCGGTTGGGTCAAACAGGATAATTTTTTCATTTACTTTGGCTGGGATCTTCTCAAAGCGAATCGGTCTAGTCAAGATCTCCTCTTCCTGAATCGAAACCGCTACCTCCCCATTGTTCAAGTCCCCCTCATCCTTTACCTCGATTTGGCGCAATCCTTCTTTCGTTAAGCAATATACACGGCTTGTCAGTTCGATCGCCGTTTCAACGTAATTGTTGAGAACTAAAACAATCTTCTTCTTTCTCACTTGTTCGTCGATTACACGCTTAATAATGAGTTGACTCTCCAAATCAACGTTTTGAGTGGGTTCCTCTAGCACGAGGAGATCCGGATCGTGCAAAATAATTCGTGCAAGTTGCAGTCGCTTTTTCTCGGAAAACGTTAAGGAGTCCACACGCTTCTTTTTTTGCTCTAGAAGTCCTACCATTTTAAGAAACTCTTCTGTCTTCCCATCCGCCCCATACAAACGCTTATAAAAACCTAAATAGTCGCCAAGAGATAAGCGATCATAAAAAGCCTCTTCGGCAAGGAAAAGGCCTACGTTTTCGCAAAGCCTTTTAAAATGCTTCGGCAGCTCTTCATCGTTCAGCATAATCCTTCCTGCTGATACAGGTACTTCACCAACTAGCATATGTATAAATTGATTTCTGATCTCAGCGTTACTTTGAACTGCGACCACTTCTCCGGACGTAATCATTAAATCAATTGCCGGAAAAATGATTTGATTTGCGATTCGCTTCTCTACCTTTTCAATGAACAATGCCTTCATGATAACTATTGCACCTCATTTTTATTCTTCTATATGCTTTCACTATAGTAAAAAATCGATTTTTTTACCATTATTCTCACAAATAAAACCGTTGTTTTTTTTCAATTTTCATTAAATGAATCGTTTTGCCGATTGTTTGGTTCAGTTGCTTGCATAAGAAAGCCCGTCCATATTATGATGAACATCGTGTACTCCATATTTTCTTGCTGTTTTTTTAGAATCTCCGGAAACTTTCCTCTCACTTATTCATGAAACAATGTGTCTTGCTTCATACTAAGTAACACCTGTTTCATTTAAAATCACATGAGGTATTTTCATACATAACAGCACTCATTCTCACATGCAATATGGACTTAGCAAACAACAAAACAAAGGAGGCAGAAAAACTCGTGGAAATGTTTACTATGATCATGTTGCTTTTGGTAGCTATTTTACTCTCAAACATGATCAATCACTTTATTCCATTCATTCCTGTACCACTTATTCAAATTGCCCTTGGTGGTATCGTTGCTTTACTTCCACTCGGAATGCACATTCCTCTGGAGCCAGAGTTATTTTTCATTCTATTTATCGCTCCGCTTTTATTTAACGATGGGAAAAACGTACCACGAAAAGCACTATGGAAACTTCGCGAACCGATTTTATTTTTAGCACTCGGTCTTGTTTTCGTAACGGTGTTTGTTATTGGATATGTTATTCACTGGTTAATCCCTACCCTTCCATTACCAGCAGCATTTGCTCTAGCGGCTATCTTATCACCTACAGATGTCGTAGCAGTAGGGGCAATGTCAGGGCGTGTTAAAATGCCAAAAGACATTATGCACTTACTTGAAGGGGAAGGACTGATGAACGATGCATCAGGACTTGTCGCATTTAAATTTGCGGTGGCGGCAACCGTAACCGGCTATTTCTCGTTAACCGATGCTACGCTCAGCTTCTTAGGAATCGCGATTGGTGGATTTGCTGGTGGTGCGGTCATTGCGTTTTTAATTATTCGCTTCCGCGTACTTATACGCCGATTCGGTATGGAAGACGTCACGGTTCATATGCTTCTGCAAATTTTAACGCCGTTTGTCATTTACCTAGTAATTGAACACTTTCATTTATCAGGAATCCTAGGAGTTGTTGCCGGAGGAATTGTTCATGCAATTGAACGTGATCGTGAGGAATCCCCAACCGTTCGCTTGCGTATCGTTTCTAAAAGCACGTGGACTGTGATTTTATATGTACTAAATGGACTAGTGTTCATCTTATTAGGACTACAAGTACCGGCGATTGCACAAACCATTTTTGAAGATATTAACTATAACAACGGACAAGTGCTTATGTACATTCTTATTATTACGCTTGCGCTATTTGCAATGCGATTCTTATGGGTGTACCTATCTTGGTCTGCCGGTTGGAAATTAAACAAGAGCTCATTTAAGCCATCATGGCGAGGCATTGGTCTTGTGACCGTTTCTGGAGTACGGGGTGCCGTTACGCTTGCCGGTACCTTCTCCATTCCATTTACACTTGCAGACGGCAATCCTTTTCCAGAACGATCGTTAATTATCTTTATTGCTGCAGGCGTAATTCTTCTTTCCCTTCTCATTGCAAGTATTTTCTTACCGCTGATTGCTGAAAAAGATGAAAAGCAACCGACAGAAAATGCAAACTATGTAAAAGAACGAAAAGCATTTGTGAAGGTATGTCGCGCTGCGATCGACGAATTAAACTCTTCAACAAACGAAGAGAACGAAGAAGAAGTGGTTGTTTTACGATCTCAGTATAAGCAGCTTATTAACGACGCCTATATCGATCAAACGCAAAAAAACAGCTTCCGTTACCAAAAAAGTTTAAACCAAGTATGGTTGACAGGCCTTCAAGCAGAAAAGGAATACCTAGAGCAACAGCTCAAAAATCCAGATGCGGATAAAGAAGCAATTAAGCTTTCACTTACTCATACAAAACGTATGGAGCTTGCTTTAACCGCTAAGCTCGGTCATCGTCTCGTTATGATGTGGGTCACATTCAAACGACTGGTCTTCCGCTTCTTAGGTGCGTTCAGCTCAAAAGCCGTTAAGCGCGCTCGTAAAGAACGTAAACTAAAACGTAGACTTGCGACGTTGAAGATGGAAAGCTCGCGTGCGGCTGTCGATAAAATTCGTGAATCGATGACAGCGGAGAACCGCGATGCTTCTATGGCTGTGATTAAAGAATATCATGCACTCATTAGTAAACTGGTCTCACGAAAAGGCCGTAACCAATCCGTTATGGACGCTCTTTCACATGATGCGATCCAAGCGGAGCGTGACAAAGTACAAGAAATGTATGAACAAAAAAGCATTTCCTTTGATATGGCACAGCGACTACGTCAAAACATTACGATGAGAGAATTACTCATCGCAGAAGACAACGAAACGCACTAAAAAAACACCAGGAGATGAGCTTTTATCTCCTGGTGTTTTTCCGTTTAGCAGGACATTTCTCTTACTTGTTTAATTTATCTTGATGGAGGTGAAAAAATGGACGTTCACATTAGAAGACCTTCAAATCAAGATAGGCATGATCTCCATCATTTTTTTGAGCTCGTTATTTATGATACGTATCAGTATGAGGGCATCGGTCATTTGATCGATGATATAAACGATGAGATTCAATCCAAAAAGCGCTATCTCGATTTGGATATGAAAAGTAGCGGAAAAGATCGATATTTTTTAGTCGCGGAGCTAAACGGACAAATCGTGGGCACCATCGAGTACGGACCTTGCAGCACCCTTATTCAGACATGCACCAACGGAGAATTAAATCATTTACTAGAGGTGGGAACGGTTTTTGTCCACCCGAATCATCAGCACAAAGGAATTGGTAATCAGCTACTGCTTACGATGTACGCTGCACTACAAAATCAAGGTCTTCACGAATTCTGTCTAGACAGCGGCTACAAACGAGCACAGCGCATTTGGACAAAGAAATTTGGCCCTCCCACCTACCACCTGAACGATTACTGGGGGAAAGGATTTCCTCATATGATTTGGAAGGTAAACATAAAGAGCCTTACTTAAAGCTCTTTATATTCATTCGATGGACATAGTTAGGGGATTTTTTATCTAGACACTGGTTCAACTGATGAACGTATTTAATTAAATGGCGATAATACTGTGTAAAAAATAATCTTTTTAGAGCTCATTTCGACCATTTTATCCCATGGTACAATAAGGGTGAAAGAAGTAGACTCACTTTTAGCAAGAAAGGAATGATTTTTTGGATCAACACGTTACGCTCGAAGATTCCCAAATAAAATGGGTCGAATGCTTTGAGAATGAGAAGAAACGATTATTATATGTCATTGAGCCACATATAAAAGCAATTGAACATATCGGCAGTACGTCTGTTGCGGGACTGGCAGCTAAACCGATTATTGACATCATGGTCGCGGTGGAAACATTAGATTGTGCGGAAGCGTGCATTCAATCTCTAGAAGCACTCGGTTATCATCACGTTCTACACGCTGAATTCCCCAAGCGTCGCTTTTTCTGGCGAGAAGCGGATAATGGACAGCGATTTCATCTTCACTTTTACACGCACGGCAGCAAAGACTGGCAGGAAAAACGTTTGTTCCGTGATTACTTAAAGAAGCATGACGATGCATTACACGCCTATGAGGCGCTAAAGCGTACGCTCGCCCTTACATACAAAGATGACCGCTCCGCGTATACCGAAGCAAAAGGCCCCTTTATCCGAACAATCATTGAAAAGGCAAAAAACGAACAAATTGAATGGCAACAGCAAGTTCCACCCGTTCAAGGACTTAATCACCTTTTGTTTTCCGTTTCCCACCTGGACCAATCCGTTGCGTTTTATCAGGATGTATTCGGTGCAAAGCTTTTAGTAAAAGGCCGTACAACCGCTTATTTTGATCTCAAAGGCATTTGGCTTGCATTAAATGTAGAAACAGACATTCCACGTCAGGAAATTCATCAATCTTATACACATCTAGCCTTTACAATAAAAGAAGCAGATTTCGATGAGACGCTTCACATGCTGCAAATGCGTGGCGTACATATTCTTCCTGGTCGTGAAAGAGATCAAAAAGACAAAAAGTCCATTTATTTTACTGATCATGATGGACACAAATTTGAATTTCATACCGGATCCCTTCAGGACCGAATGAACTATTATCAAAAAGAAAAAACGCATATGACGTTTTATTAAACAAAAAGTGCTTCACAGTGAACTACCCGCCACTTAGCACCCTTACGGGTTGCTTGAAGTGGGGGCTTCCAAGATCGTAAGACCTTTTCTTTT
>NZ_LILC01000010.1 GCF_001274935.1 Priestia koreensis
TCGATCGAGGACTTAACCAAATGCTTTTCCTTAACAATTGTTATCTAGTTTTGAAAGAATAACTTTCTTTCAAAAAACACTTGCATTTTTCGTAGAAAAGTGTATAATATATATGTCTGGTGATTATGGCAGAGAGGTCACACCCGTTCCCATACCGAACACGGAAGTTAAGCTCTCGAGCGCCGATGGTAGTTGGGGGCTTCCCCCTGTGAGAGTAGGACATCGCCAGGCGGTATATTCCACAGTAGCTCAGTGGTAGAGCTATCGGCTGTTAACCGATCGGTCGCAGGTTCGAGTCCTGCCTGTGGAGCCATTTGGAGAGCTGTCCGAGTGGCCGAAGGAGCACGATTGGAAATCGTGTAGGCGGTGAACGCCGTCTCAAGGGTTCAAATCCCTTGCTCTCCGCCATATTTGATGGCCCGTTGGTCAAGCGGTTAAGACACCGCCCTTTCACGGCGGTAACACGGGTTCGAATCCCGTACGGGTCACTTTATAAAGAATGCAACAATCGTTTTGGAGGATTAGCTCAGCTGGGAGAGCACCTGCCTTACAAGCAGGGGGTCGGCGGTTCGATCCCGTCATCCTCCACCATGACACTCTTATGTGTCGATCATATTATCGCGGGGTGGAGCAGTCTGGTAGCTCGTCGGGCTCATAACCCGAAGGTCGCAGGTTCAAATCCTGTCCCCGCAACCAAATATACATAATGGTCCCGTGGTGTAGCGGTTAACATGCCTGCCTGTCACGCAGGAGATCGCCGGTTCGATCCCGGTCGGGACCGCCATTTAATTTAATATAGTACATCCTAATATGGCTTGGTAGCTCAGTCGGTAGAGCNTAATATAGTACATCCTAATATGGCTTGGTAGCTCAGTCGGTAGAGCAAAGGACTGAAAATCCTTGTGTCGGCGGTTCGATTCCGTCCCAAGCCACCATTCTAACAAAGCCGGTGTAGCTCAACTGGTAGAGCAACTGACTTGTAATCAGTAGGTTGGGGGTTCAAGTCCTCTTGCCGGCACCAGTTAGATCAGATTTTGTGGAGGGGTAGCGAAGAGGCTAAACGCGGCGGACTGTAAATCCGCTCCCTCAGGGTTCGGCGGTTCGAATCCGTCCCCCTCCACCATTTATAGGGGCATAGTTTAACGGTAGAACAGAGGTCTCCAAAACCTCCGGTGTGGGTTCGATTCCTACTGCCCCTGCCAATTAATTTTAAATTTTTTCTTATAATGGCGGCTGTGGTGAAGTGGTTAACACACCAGATTGTGGCTCTGGCATTCGTGGGTTCGATTCCCATCAGTCGCCCCATATAATTTTATAAAATACGTCAAATGTGATATTGGGCTATAGCCAAGCGGTAAGGCAACGGACTTTGACTCCGTCATTCGTTGGTTCGAATCCAGCTAGCCCAGCCATTGCGGAAGTAGTTCAGTGGTAGAACACCACCTTGCCAAGGTGGGGGTCGCGGGTTCGAATCCCGTCTTCCGCTTTCATTTTTATTTGTCAAGGCGGCATAGCCAAGTGGTAAGGCCAAGGTCTGCAAAACCTTTACTCACCGGTTCGAATCCGGTTGCCGCCTCCATTTATCTGCCCTGCCGGGGTGGTGGAATTGGCAGACACACAGGACTTAAAATCCTGCGGTAGGTGACTACCGTGCCGGTTCAAGTCCGGCCCTCGGCACCATATATATTTCTTGCTTACGCCGGTGTGGCGGAATTGGCAGACGCGCACGACTCAAAATCGTGTTCCTTCTGGAGTGTCGGTTCGACCCCGACCACCGGTATCGAGAAATTTTCTCTAGTATCATCTAACATAATAATTGCGGGTGTAGTTTAATGGTAAAACCTCAGCCTTCCAAGCTGATGTCGTGAGTTCGATTCTCATCACCCGCTCCATACATAATTTTAATCACAACGCAGTGGTTCGTTTAACAAAACGGGTCATTGCGTTTTTTATTTTCACTGCTACTTAAGTAGATTAAATAATTTAAATTTTCAGTTATAATTTAGAGGACTTTTCATCATTAATTAGAATACATATTTCTAGTGTAGGTAAATGGTCGTATACTACTTATCTATGCTTCATTATATTTTATTCTGTGGGGGAATAGCGGATGAGGGTTTTTAGTTTATTCAAGGCAGAAATGGCAGCATTAGTGGCAAAGAAATGGCTGTTAATCTCTGTTATTGTTGCCTTGCTTGTGCCGGTCGTTTATGGGGGAATACTACTATCGCCAAGTTGGGGTCCATACGACAATTTGTCCAACTTGCCAGTAGCAGTAGTGAACAACGATCAGGGAGCAGAGACAGATGGAGAAATGATCAATGCAGGAAAGGATCTAGTTTCAAACTTGCAAGAGGGAAAGAATCTTGGATGGAACTTTGTTGATTCTGATGAAGCGAAAAGTGGTTTAAAAAGCTTGAAGTACTACATGGTCATTGAGATACCAAAAGATTTCTCTAAAAAGGTAACCTCTGTGCTTTCAACAAATCCTCAAAAGCCCGAATTGAAGTATGTACAGAATGAAGGATTAAACTTTATGGCAGCACAGGTAACTAAGAGTGCAACAGAGCAGATTAGAGAAAAGCTCTCCAATCAAATTACAGAGAAATATGTTAAGAACATGTTTGGCAGCTTAAAGGACGTATCTAACGGATTTCAGACGGCCGCTGACGGTTCAGTGAAACTAAATGGAGGAACCGCTGATTTATTCCAAGGCACGACCACAATTTTGGAATCGCTTACAAATAAATCAGGTGAGATTTCCAAGCTTGCTACGGGTACTAAGGAGCTTGAAAAAGGAACAGGACAGATGTATCAGTCCTTGTCTAGTAAACAAAACGATATTACAAAGTTAGCTAATGGTTCTGCACAGCTTAACAATGGTCTTGAGCAAATGTTACAGTCATTGACCGCTAAGCAAGGAGATATCAAAAAGCTTGCTGACGGTACAAGTGAACTTGAAAAAGGAACTGACCAAATGCTGCAGTCATTGACCGCTAAGCAAGAAGATATCAAACGCCTTGCTGACGGCTCACAGGCTCTTAAAAATGGAACAGGAGAGCTCTTAACTTCTCTAAAAGGAGGTTCAGGAAATATCCAAGCGTTAGCCTCAGGGTCTCAAGCAATAAATGAGGGAACGAAATTACTACTTAACTCTTTAAAAGAAAATGAGCAGGGCGTGAATGATTTGGCATCTGGCTCAAAATTGCTGAACGAAAAGGTACCTGCATTAAAAAAAGGAACCTCTGATGTTTTAAAAGGCTTGCAACAAACGCAAGGAGCTCTGAAAGAAAAAGTATTACCTGTAACTCAGCAAGTTGCATCTGGAATTGGTGAGGTTGCCATGCAGTCGCAAGTGCTTGGAGATAATCTAAAACAATTATCCGCGGATCTCCAGGTGTTTTTTAAAGCGCATCCTGAATTGCAGGGAGACCCTAGTTTCCAAAAGATTGTAGGGACAGGGAATGCTTTATCTGTTGCTGCAAATAATCCGGATAACAAAGCAAAGTTAGAAAGATTAAAACAAGGCGCAAATGGTATAGCTGCAGCGCTTACTGAACACGAAGTTCCTAGTGATTCATCAGTTGCAGATGGATTAAAAAAGCTAGTTCAAGGCCAAAAATCAATTGATGATGGTGTGGGGGCTTTGAATGAAAAAATCCCACAACTAACAGCAGGGACTGAAAAAGTTGCAGCCGGTTGGAACACGATGGTAGATAAAGTTGGTGAGCTTCAGTCAGGAACTGCAAAGATCGCGGCTGGAAACGACGTTGTAAATAAAGGCTGGGGGTCGATGGTGGACGGAATGGCAAAGCTTGATTCTGGGGCAGGGCTTGTATCGGCTGGTAATGCATCAGTTAATGAAGGATGGCAAACCTTAAAAGGGGCCACTGCTAAAATTCATGACGGTCAAGTTAAGGTAAGAGATGGAAATGCAGATGTTAATACTGGATGGAAGAAGCTTACGGATGGGACAATTAAGCTTCATGATGGGTCTGGTCAAGTCAGTAATGGAAATGCAGACGTAGCGAAAGGATGGAAAGTACTTACAGAAGGTGCCAACACAATTCATTCGGGAACGATGCAAGTAAGTGAGGGAAATGAAAAAGTAAACAAGGGCTGGGGAGATTTAACTTCAGGTGTCACCCGCTTAAATGATGGTGCCCAAAAACTGAATGATGGTTCATTTGAGCTTGCTTCTGGATTGAAAGATGGAGCAGCGAAAACAAGTAGTCTAAAAGATCTTGATGAGAAGAATTACAATATGTTTGCTTCACCAGTGGAATTAAAAAGCGAAAAGATTTTTAATTTCCCACATTATCGTGATTCAACATCTCCTTATGTATTAACTCTTGCGTTATTTGTAGGCATTTTAATCATGTCAATGTTTATGAATTTTAAAAGACCACAGGGCGTTTCAGTAGCAGCTTGGTTTGGTGCAAAATTTATGAATTTGTCCGTTTTCGCCATTACACAAGCTCTGTTGCTTTCAATTGTTGCTATGGTGTTATCGATAAATGTTGAAAACCCAACAGGATTTGTACTATTCACTATTTTTGTAAGTATTGTATTCTCCGCAATTGTGAGTTTCTTTGCATCACTTGGCATCATCGGAAGATTTCTTGGTCTCGCATTCGTGGTACTTCAGCTTTCCATTACGGGTGCGAACTTGCCAATCGATATGCTCCCAGCCAACATGAGGGCTTTGAGCGAATTCCTTCCATTTACGTACAGTATTGCAGGTTTTAAATCTGTACTTAATTTAGATGCTCCAGGAACCGCATTATATAACGCAAGTGTTCTTGGTATCTACCTTGCCATATTTGCTGTTCTCGCATTGATCGTGATCATGGTAAGTGGCAGACGATATAAGGTAGAAGAAAACGTACCTGGTGAATTCAGAGCATAAAAAGTAATGAAATAGAGCTTCTTATTATTTGAGATTTAAAAATAAATTAAACTGGGATCATGTCTGTTTGAGCGTAGTACTTCATTTCAAATGAGTACTACGCTTTTATATTGTTTTTTATGATTTTCCCCCTCGGGCATTACATAGTGGTTCATTTTATAAAAAGGATCATGGCGGAGAGAGTTGCCCTCAAAGACGAAGAGACATAGGAAGCCGGATGCTCCCTACGTCTCTTTATTCTACGAGCTTATGTGTAGCTTCACCACCATGGATTTGGAGAAACATGTTCTCAAGAGAGGCCGTAAGCTTGTTTGCCTCGTCTCTATCAATAGAGGGAGGTAAATAGAGAATTTGGATTGCGTTCGTAGTTGTATGCTCAACGGGTGATCGATTGGAATCGACATAGGGACTTCCAAAGGCACCAATTTCGTCACGAGAAATAATTTTATTGCTTAGTGTGAGCTCCCGATTATTTAAACCCATATATGAATCACTATCCCCACCAATGTCAATTACAATGTCGCCTTTTAGATTGTTGAGGTCATAGATGCCAATTGGGATTTTGTATTGAAGTGAAAAAAAGTTATTAATGTCAACCGCAGAGTTAACGGTTGGTAGGTACGTTTGTTTTTGAATCCTACGGTATAGAGATTCTATAGAAGGACGATATTTGGATGGATCTGTACCTGATTGTTTAAATAGCTGTCTCCATTCAGCTATCTCTGGTACAGATGTAACGCTTTGGTCTTGAAGTTCAAAGAAGATAGATTCCTGGAATAAGCGTAATCGGCCTTGTATCATTTGTGGAGAAGTAGAAACGGTAATCCCTTGATATCGGATCACAGATACAATAAAATTAGGAATTAGTGTTTTAATATGATTAGTGAGTGAAATTTCCACTATTGAACATTCCTTTCTATTTTTGAAGATAAAGATACGAGTCTTTAAAAGGTAGTTAAGAGATATTATAAATGATTTAAAGAACGAAAACGAGGAAGGAGGTCGTAATATGAATATGTTGCAGTTGAAGCAACAGATTATTGACTACAGTAAGGAAATTGGGATAGATAAAATTGGCTTTGCGAGTGCTTCTCCGTTTATTGAATTGAAAGATCGTCTGTATCAGCAGCAGGAACTAAATTATCAGTCAGGGTTTGAAGAACCGGATATCAAAAAGAGAACTACCCCCGAGCTATTAGTACCAAAAGCGCGCTCTATTATTGCCATTGCACTGGCATACCCATCTAAAATGAAAGATGCACCTCGAAGTACAAAAAGTGAGCGAAGAGGTATTTTTTGTCGTGCTTCTTGGGGACGTGATTATCATGATGTATTAAGGGAGAAGCTAAAGCTGCTAGAAGAGTTTGTACAGGGAATGGTGCCTGATGTTATGACGAAGTCTATGGTAGACACAGGAGAGCTATCAGATCGAGCTGTAGCTGAAAGAGCCGGTATCGGTTGGAGTGCTAAGAATTGCTCGATCATTACTCCAGAGTTTGGTTCTTATGTTTATTTGGGGGAGATTGTAACAAACCTGCCGCTTGAGCCTGACAGCCCGATAGAAGATCGCTGCGGCACGTGTAATAAATGCGTCGAAGCCTGTCCAACTGATGCACTTGTAACCGGGGGTCAATTGAACTCTAATCGATGCATAGCATTTCTAACACAAACGAAAGGAATGCTTGCAGAGGAATTTCGAGATAAATTAGGGAATCGCTTGTATGGCTGTGATACGTGTCAAACTGTTTGTCCAGAAAATAAGGGAAAAGATTTGCATCTTCATCCTGAAATGGAGCCTGATCCTGAAGTTGCAAAGCCACTGTTGAAGCCGCTGCTCACGATTAGTAATCGTGATTTTAAAGAAACATATGGACATGTTTCAGGATCATGGAGAGGGAAAAAGCCGATTCAGCGCAATGCTATTATTGCATTAGCTCATTTTAAAGATGAAACAGCGGTACCTGATCTATTGAACCTTCTGAAAGATGATCCACGTCCCGTTATTAGAGGTACAGCTGCGTGGGCCTTGGCTAAAATTGCGCCTGCTCGTATTGAGGAGAAATTACAAGAAGCGACAGTAAAGGAAACAGACGAAGAGGTATTGCTTGAATTAGAAAAGGCATTAGCACGCTTGGAACAATAATAAAGTGTTAAAAGACAAACGCTTCATCATAGGTTATAAGAAAGCCTATGAAAGTGGTGAAGTCTTTTGCAAACGAAAAAAATTGTCCTGCATACGTTAGTTAGATCACGTGCAGAAGGTTATGTAAATGGCAATCTGCACCGCGATTTTTCGCCTTTTATTGAAAAGCAGGTGGAACAAAAGTGTAATCAAATGTCCAAGCGCGGGGCTGAAATTGTAAAGTGTTCGGCTAAGGGGTATGTTGATCATATTTCGAATGAATATGAGGAAACCACCGTTTACTATCATGTTGAAGTGGAGTCACTTGTAAAACAGCGTAGCTTCTTTTATATAGAAGAAACCGTTGAAAAGCGTAAAGCGTTATTTTACAAAGATACGCTATTGAAAGATGAAGAGATTTATCCTTTTTCTACGTCATTCGATAGTGAAGAGATGGATCGCTATGATTTCGATGAAGATGAGGATCGGTCCTTTAATTATGATCGGCGCGCAGCTGTTCAGTATGCGGAGAGATACTGGAATTCTCATAATCCGAGCTATACAAATTTTGATGTGAACTGCACGAACTACGTCTCGCAGTGTTTGCGAGCTGGTACTGCTCCGATGAGAGGATATCCAAATAAGGGTCAAGGCTGGTGGATGCAGACGAAAAATTGGAGCTATAGCTGGACGGTCGCAAACTCTTTTTACTGGTATTTAAATTCCTCAAAGACAGGATTAACGGCAACTAAGAAAACGGCAGCAAAAGATTTAATGATTGGTGATATCATTTGCTATGATTTTCAAGGAGATGGCAGGTGGGATCATTCAACCATTATTGTTGCCAAGGATGACGATGGTATGCCGCTTGTGAATGCCAATACGTATAATAGTCGCATGAGATATTGGGCATATGAGGACTCATCCGCATACACCCCAAACATGAAGTATGGTTTTTTCCATATTAATGGGTGATGAGAATTCTGTTGTTTTGCGCTGATCGTGATATAATGAAGAGTAGATTGTTTAGTTGAGGTGAAAAAATTGGGAATTCATGTAGTACTATATCAACCAGAAATCCCTGCAAATACGGGTAATATTGCAAGAACTTGTGCAGCAACGGATACGACTTTGCATTTGATTCGTCCGTTAGGCTTTTCAACAGACGATAAAATGTTGAAGAGAGCTGGGCTAGATTACTGGCAATATGTAAATATTCATTACCATGATTCATTAGAAGAAGTGTTTGAGAAGTATGCAGAAGGAAAGTTCTATTTTATTACGAAATTTGGTGAGCAAGCTCATAGCTCTTTCGATTATAGTAATCTAGAGGAAGATTATTTCTTCGTATTCGGTCGCGAAACAAAGGGGTTACCACCTGAAATTATCCAGAACAACATGGACAGATGCCTTCGTTTACCGATGAATGAGAATGTTCGATCACTAAATTTATCAAACACTGCAGCCATTTTAATTTACGAAGCGCTACGCCAACAAAATTATCCTGGCTTGAAATTTACAAATGACTAATAAAAAAAGCATCCAGCTGGATGCTTTTTTTATTTTCTTCCCGGTTTGTCGTTGTACCCTGCTGTGAAGATAGAAGATAAAAATGCAATACATACCCCTAAAAGTATAAGCGTCCTCATACCCATCCTCCTCAGTAAACGTTTCCAAAAAAATACTATAGCTTCATTATAGCGAATAAGAATGGACATGGGAATGATAAATCGTTAAATAACCATCACTATTTTCTAATACGTGAAAAAAATTAAAAAATAAGTTCTAAGTTATTACTTTGAGGAGGAAATATGGATTCTATTTTCTTTTTAGAGCAATAATCCCTTTTAATCCTATAGATTCGTAAGGATAAACAAATATATTTTAGAGGATTTAGGACAGATTTGAAATTAGAAAGCATGTTCACGTCATTTAGCGCATAAATTGTATTAATCTTGGTCGCTAGCATCACTAGTAGGGGGAGGTTCCTAAATGGATATTTTAAAGAAAATTGAACGATACCGTGAAGAAGAACATCGACTAAAATGGGAAGGTACTTTTGCTGAGTACTTAGAAATTGTGAGAGAACAGCCTTTGGTAGCTCAATCTGCACATTCTCGTATATATAATATGATTAATGATGCTGGAATTGAAGAGGTAGATGGTAAGAAGAAATACAATTTCTTTAGTGGCCAGATGTTTGGATTAGAGTCATCGCTAGAAAGACTAGTAGAAGAGTACTTTCATCCTTCAGCGAAACGATTAGATGTCAGAAAGCGTATTTTGCTTTTAATGGGACCTGTAAGTGGAGGGAAATCTACGCTTGTCACAATGATAAAACGAGGGTTAGAGGCATACTCATTAACAGATCGTGGTGCTGTTTTTGCGATCAAGGGCTGCCCAATGCATGAAGATCCACTTCATTTAATTCCGCAACATTTGCGAAGAGATTTTCACGAAGAGTATGGGGTGCGTGTCGAAGGAAACTTATCACCGCTTAACTTGATGCGTTTAGAAAAAGAATACGGCGGACGTATTGAAGATGTCATTGTAGAGCGAATCTTCTTCTCAGAAGATAAGCGAACAGGTATCGGTACGTTTAGTCCATCTGATCCTAAATCACAGGATATTGCGGATCTAACAGGAAGCATTGATTTCTCCACTATTGCTGAATATGGATCAGAATCTGATCCGCGTGCCTACCGTTTTGATGGAGAATTAAATAAAGCAAACCGAGGTCTGATGGAATTCCAAGAGATGCTAAAGTGTGACGAAAAATTCTTATGGCATCTTCTATCTTTAACGCAAGAAGGAAACTTCAAGGCTGGAAGATTTGCCCTTATAAGTGCTGATGAACTTGTTATTGCACATACGAACGAAACGGAGTATCGCTCGTTTATTTCCAATAAGAAAAACGAAGCATTACATTCCCGTATTATTGTTATGCCAGTTCCTTATAACTTAAAGGTAAAAGAAGAAGAGAAAATTTACGAAAAAATGATTCAGGAAAGCGATGTGTCTGGTGTTCATATTGCCCCTCATACGCTCAGAGTTGCTTCCATTTTTACGATTTTATCGAGATTAAAAGAGCCTAAAAAAGGTGATATCGACTTAATTAAGAAAATGAGATTGTACGATGGTGAAACGGTAGAGGGGTATAACACGGCAGACCTTGAAGAGCTGCAAAAGGAATACAATGATGAAGGGATGAGCGGCATTGATCCACGTTATGTCATCAACCGTATCTCTTCAACTATTATTCGAAAAGGCGTTACATCAATTAATGCGTTAGACGTACTTCGTTCCTTAAAAGAAGGATTGGATCAGCATGCATCAATTTCAAATGAAGACCGCGAGCGCTATTTAAACTATATCTCATTAGCACGTAAGGAATACGACGATATTGCGAAAAAAGAAGTTCAAAAAGCGTTTGTCTATTCATACGAAGAGTCTGCTAAAACGCTCATGGATAACTATCTTGATAACGTTGAAGCCTACTGCAACAAAAATAAGCTTCGTGATCCGTTAACAGGTGAAGAGATGAATCCAGATGAGAAACTCATGCGCTCAATTGAAGAACAAATCGGTATTTCAGAAAATGCGAAAAAAGCGTTCCGTGAAGAAATCTTAATTCGTATCTCAGCGTATGCTCGTAAAGGAATGCGTTTTGATTATAATTCACATGAGCGTTTACGTGAAGCAATTCAGAAAAAGCTGTTTGCTGATTTAAAAGATGTGGTTAAAATTACGACATCTACTAAAACACCAGATGAACAGCAGCTGAAAAAGGTAAATGAAGTTGTGGCGCGCTTAATCGATGAGCACGGCTACAATTCAACATCAGCTAATGATCTACTTCGTTATGTAGGAAGCTTATTGAATCGTTAATGATAAAAGTGAAACGGCATGCTCTCTAAAGCCGTTTCCTTTTTTTATCTTAGTGAGCTGTTTTATTTCAAGAAAAAGGGGGAATTTTATCAGTAGAGGTGATAAGGATGGGAAAAGAACGAGAAAAGGTAAACGGATCGATGGCAGAAGATTGGGAAGAGCTAAAAAAGCTAGGAAAAGAGATGGAGAACTTGAAGACGAACCAAGAGCTTCAAGAAGAAGGCGTACAGCCAGATCCAGTTCAGCATAAAGAAAAATGAATGATGTAATGGATGTAAAAAGTCGTTTTGTTTATTCTTGGCCGGAATAAGCATAACGACTTTTTGAATCTAAAGGGGAGCTTGTCCACACAAATAATTGTCAAAATTATTTGTCAATTATTTGGAGTTTGTGCATAGGATAGAGTAACCAACCTTTATTTTAAGAGAAATCGGGAAAATGTCCTTGATAGTATATTCTGTCAGGTAAGAAAAGGTGCCTGTCCAATATAAGTTTAGTAACCAGCACATAATTATAAGGAGGGGAAATAGTATGACTGGGGAAGATAATAATAGTTTTGCAATATCAAAGGAAGATTGGTCCCTCCATCGAAAAGGTCATGATGATCAAAAGCGCCATCAAGAAAAAATTCAGGAAGCCATCAAAAACAACCTGCCTGATTTAATAACGGAAGAAAGCATCGTAATGTCTAACGGAAAAGACGTTGTGAAAATTCCGATCAGATCTTTAGATGAGTATCGTATACGGTACAATTACGATAAAAATAAGCATGTTGGTCAAGGTGACGGTGACAGCAAAGTGGGAGACGTTGTCGCACGAGATGGTTCTTCAGGGCAGCCAGGTGCAGGAAAAGGGTCAGGAGCTGGTGATAAAGCTGGGGAAGATTATTACGAAGCAGAAGTTTCGCTCATGGAGCTTGAAGAAGCGTTGTTTTCACAGTTAGAGTTACCAAAGCTCAAAAGAAAAGAAAGTGATCAAAATATTGTCGAACATATTGAGTTTAATGATATTCGTCGAACGGGTCTGATGGGGAACATTGATAAGAAGCGTACGATGCTATCTGCTTATAAACGCAATGCCATGACAGGGAAAGCAAGTTTCTATCCAATCTATCCAGAAGATTTGAAGTTTAAAACGTGGAATGAAGTCGTCAAGCCGGAGTCAAAAGCTGTTGTTCTTGCAATGATGGATACGAGCGGATCAATGGGGATTTGGGAAAAGTATATGGCGAGAAGCTTTTTCTTTTGGATGACAAGGTTTTTAAGAACAAAATACGAAACGGTCGAAATTGAATTTATTGCTCATCATACAGAGGCAAAAGTCGTTTCAGAAGAAGATTTCTTTTCAAAGGGAGAAAGTGGAGGGACGATCTGTTCATCCGCATATCGAAAAGCGCTTGAAATTATTGATAAAAAATATTCACCAGACCGCTACAACATCTATCCATTCCATTTTTCCGATGGAGACAATTTAACCTCTGATAATGCCCGCTGCGTCAAGCTTGTAAATGAATTGATGAAAGTATCCAATATGTTTGGATACGGTGAAGTTAATCAATACAACAGACACTCAACTCTTATGTCCGCCTATAAAAATATCCAAGATGATCGATTTAGCTATTATATTTTAAAGCAAAAATCAGACGTTTTTAATGCAATGAAGAGCTTCTTCAAGCAAGAAGAAGAGAACGCAAGATTCGCCTAAAAGAAACAGGCACAGGAGACGCATCCTGTGCCTGTTTTATGTGAAAAATTTTTTACAGCAGAAGTAGTTAACTAGATGTCTTTACATGATAAGTAGCTTGTTATGTTTAACCATCATGTTAATTTCCAGTGATTAGGACATGCTTAACCCCCGAAATAATAAACGAATAAAGAGAAACGAAATGAATAGCTTTTTTGAAATGTGGCTCTGTTAAAGGTTAATGTTGATATTTCATTGATTTTTCTCTATCTAACTAATTCATTCAGTCCAATAATAAATCCTTCTTCAATTAACCTGCTCTGTTAGTAGAGGAAGACATTCAACACCAGACATTAAAAGAACCTAAAATATGAAAAATTTGGTGGTAAGTGTTCTTGTGGTAAAAAAAGGGTATAAAACATTGCATTATTACTTGAATTTTTTACATTAAATGGTTCGATCTGTCTATTTCTTTTATAACCAGTAGGGAGCTAATAGATTATTTAAAATGGTAATAAGTTTAAATGCCAGTTAAAGAGAGGGAAAAATGAAGAACTATAAAAGAGTTTTGTATACCTACTTACTTGCATCTATTGTGATGATCTTGGGCGCCTAGAAACGAGAAAAGGAAAAGTTATAGCTATTTTAGAAGAGGACCATGAGCGTGTACAAGTTGCAATCCCTAAAACTGCTACTTATAGAGTTTACGTGTACGCTAAGAAACATGGTGGAAGCGTAAATCTGAAATGGAAAACAATAAAATGATGGGTAAGAGGTGTTAATAGTATCAGCAGGAAAATATATGCGGCAAGCTCTTTGATTACAGCTGGTGAATCAAGGGTGGAAAATCATGAATCATTAAAAAGTCAAATAAGCTCCTTAAAGTCAGCGATGCAAAGAAACACCATAGCAATAAAGCATATAAAGTCCAAAAAGAGACTGAACAAAAAGCGCTGAATGATATTGAGAAAAAGAGAGAAGAAACGAAAGCTTATGTGACAAAAAAACAGCAAGAACAAATGAGATCTCAGGTAGCATACCAAGATTATAGCCCTTACGTAGCTCCTCAGATTCCGGGTAAGAACAATGCTAGTGTTTATAATGCCACTCCACTTCTACATCCCATCCTCTAGGACCGTTTACAAGTGCTCTAAAAGAACACAGTAAAGATACATTTATAATAGAGAACACTGAGGGTCACATTTATGCAAATGCTTTAGGTTTCGAAGTGAAGGTGGAAACATTAGCAGGTGGATCAGTTAAGGGCAGTAAGTCTGAATTTAAAATTCATTTGCCGGTTGATCCAGGTGTTGGATTGGAGATTGGGCTTAAATAAGGAGGAGAATACTTATGGAGAGAATGCTTTTTTGGAAGAGGATGTTAACGATTGTTTTCATTATTGGATATGTGTTAGTAGTATTTTTTAACCTCGTTTCTTCGGATAGCGCCGGCGAAAAAGCTACTCGAATTATTATTTTTACTATTGGTATGCCGATTATGTTTTTTATTCTCTATAAGGTTGGCTCAGCCGTTATTAAGCGTACATAGTAAGGTGAGAGTAGATGGAGGATTTAGCATATCCGTTACCGATTGGTTCAATTGTTAAGTATGAAGACTGGGAGCAACTCTTAATGAACTATGGACGTCACCAAAAAAAGGTGATACGGGGGTTATTTTGGATTACGTTGCTTGTTATTACCCTATTGGTAATATTTCGGATCAGTACAATTTGTTTTTTAACCAAGAGGGTATTTCCGAGGTAGTTTTCCGTGGATATGAAAATGCTCAGGAAAAAGAACTACAGGCTGTGCTTGTTGAGCAAAAAGAGTAAAAATGATCTTAAAGCAATTCATAAAAAGAGCAAGCACATATTATGTGCTTGCTCTTTGTGTATTATAAAGCGACGTTTTTTGATTTGCGAAGCTTTTGAATATCGTTCTTTAGTAAAATGTAAAGCGAAGGAATGATGAAAACTGCTAGAGCGATCATTTCAAGTGCTTCACCGCCACCTTCAAATAGCTTTACTAAGCCTTCTGCAAACAGTTCTCCTCCAAGTAAAATAAGCAGGATACCAAGGCCTTTAAAGATCCAGTTTAAGCGCAATTTTACCGTTGCTTTAACGAATAAATAAGCAACACCGAGTGCTAACACGATGCCAATTATACTTCCAGTTGCAATGGATGGAGCATGATTAGAAATTTGCGTAAGGTTGAAAATAACCAATTCCATTCCTTCACGGAAGACAGAAAGAAAGGATAAAATCAATAGTCCTACACCGCTAGCCGTATTGTTAACAGATGATTTAATGGATGCAGATACGTCACTATTACGATGTAACCATAAAATAAAGTAAGCAATTAAGCCAGCTGCAACGAGCATCATAATACCTTCAAATAATTCTTCCGATCCTTCTTCTAATTCCTTCGCTTCATTAAATGAAACGGTACCAACTACAATACTTACGATTAATCCAAGTGCTGCTCCTATGTATACGAAGCGGGAAAGTGATTTTTTATTCACTTTCGCTAATTGTGTCAAAATAATGCCGATTACTAGAAAGGCTTCTAAGCCTTCTCGAAACGCCAACAATAAGCTAGATGTCATACTGATACACCCCTTTAAGTGATAACGATTATCAATATCATACAGCTTGATTGTAAAAGGGAAAGCGATTTCTGTCAATCCTATTTTGAAAATTAATTGATTAGTCCTGTTGTCAGTAAATTTTCGCTAATAGTTATGGGTGGATAGCTTCCTCCGATTCAATTACTTCTGAATCAAGTGATGATACGCAGATAGCTTACAACCGATTTTTAGAAAGTCACAGTTTACACCAGGGACTTCTAAATAGGGTGAACGTCACGTGAAGAGAATGTAGCGCTTAAAATCTCTTTTTAATCTCTACTCTTGAATGGAGTGGTTACAACGTTATAGAAAACATTGATTTTGAGATTAAATGTGTTTACCTTCTATTGTGTTTCAGTTAAAGCAATATAAAGAACGGAGAGGCTCTTGTCTTGTTCAGAAATGATCGTTCAAATAGACTGAATTGTTTCACGAGGAACAAGAGAGTGCATTTCGTCTGTTCATGACAACTATCACGTGATGACAGGGGCATATATTTTTAGATTCGGGCAGTTGTTCTATACCTTTTTGACTACTAAAGAATATAGATAACATAAGAGAATCTATTAAAACAATTAGCAGAGAAAACCCATATTATTTCATGTAAATAACCATGAAGGATACTAGAAAAGGCTATAAAATGATAGAAGAAGGAAGGTTGTATCATGAGTACGGAAATGATTCTCGCAATTAGTGTTTTTTTGATTACAACTCTCATTATTTTTTGGAGGCCGGGAAATTTAAATGAAGCTTGGCCGGCGACTGGTGGAGCAGCCGTAATCATTCTTTTGGGAATGGTTTCAGGGAGTGATATTGCAGATATTATTGACAAAATTGGCGGTGCGACCATTACGATTATTGCTACGATTGTCATGGCGGTGATTTTAGAATCATTCGGATTCTTTCACTGGTCCGCTGCAAGACTTGTTCAGTTATCAAAAGGATCTGGATATCGATTGTATTGGTATATCCAGCTGTTCTGCTTTTCAATGACGCTACTTTTTAATAACGATGGCAGTATCTTAATTACGACGCCTATTTTAATCTTAATTCTTAAAAATCTTCGTCTTAAGCCACACCAACAAATCCCCTATCTGTTAAGCGGAGCGTTAATTGCTACAGCTTCTAGTGCACCTATTGGCGTTAGCAACGTAGTGAATTTAATTGCCCTTAAAATTGTGCATATGTCCCTGTATATGCATACGGCGATGATGTTTGTACCTGCATCATTAGGACTAGCTTTTATGTCGCTACTAATGTTTCTCATTCTAAAAAAGAAGCTGCCTAAAAAGCTTCCAATGTTATCAACGAATATGGAAGAAGTGTTTTTCGTGAAGCATTTTCACCCATTAAAAGGTGAAATCTCAGTGGAAACAAAGAGCCAACGAACAAAATTTATGTTAAAAATCTTGTTGTTTGTCTTTTTAATGCGCTGTTTACTTTTTGTCGCCTCTTATTTCGATATTCCTATTCAAATTGTCGCAATCGTTGGATCATTAGTGTTGTTAGGATGGCGTTGGTACTATTTTCGAACGAATCCAGTCGATATTCTAAAAAAGACGCCGTGGCAGATTTTCGTGTTTGCTTTTTCCATGTACATTATTATTTACGGATTAAATAATGCGGGGCTATCGGAGTTTTTAGTCAAGATTTGTGAGCCGATTGTGAATGAAGGACTATTTTTCGCAAGCTTCATTATGGGGGGACTAGTTTCCATTTTATCCAACCTATTTAATAATCATCCGGCTTTAATGATCGGAACAATAACCCTTACAGACATGAATTTAGATCCAATCACTTTAAAAACGATTTACCTTGCTAATATTATCGGCAGTGATATTGGATCACTCCTTTTACCAATCGGAACACTAGCATCGCTTATGTGGATGCATATTTTACGTGAAAACAAAGTGAAAGTAAAATGGCGAGATTATTTAAACGTTTCGTTTGTTGTTATTCCTCCTACATTAATTGTGACATTGTTTTTGCTGTATTATTGGGTGCAAACCGTTTTTTATTAAACTTTGATCAAAACGGGTAAAGCAATAGAGGGATGTTCACGAGAATAGATGTGAAAAAAGTTGAGAAAATAAAGGGGATAAAACCTCTTGAAATTTCTCGGCTTTTTTACCATAATGAATATATGAGCATATATTCATATAAGGAGGAGAAAGAATATGGCACATTCGCACGGACACGGTCATAGTCATGGCCATCACCACGGATCTAACAATAAAAAAGCGCTAGGATTTTCATTTATCCTCATTGCTGCCTACATGATTATTGAAGTAATCGGAGGGATTTGGACGAATAGTTTAGCGCTGTTATCAGATGCCGGGCACATGCTTAGTGACGCGGTAGCACTCGGGCTAAGCTATATGGCCATCAAATTTGGTGAAAAAAAAGCGACAAACAGCAAGACGTACGGATATAAACGCTTTGAAATTTTAGCAGCATTTTTAAACGGAATTGCCTTAATCGTCATTGCCATTTTTATTTTTATTGAATCTTATCACCGCTTTACAAATCCGCCTGATGTTATAAGTTCAGGTATGTTAACTATTTCAATCATTGGACTCCTCATTAATATTGCTACTGCGTATATTTTGATGAGAGGGGATAAAGACGAAAATCTCAATGTTAAAAGTGCTTTTTTACACGTAATCGGAGATATGCTAGGATCGATCGGAGCTATTGTGGCGGCACTTCTAATCATGTTCTTTAACTGGGGAATTGCTGACCCACTTGCTAGCGTAATTGTGGCTATTTTAATACTCGTAAGCGGCTTTCGAGTAACGAAAGAATCCGTTCATATTTTAATGGAGGGGGCACCGCCAGGACTAGATGTAGATGATATCAAAAAAACGCTATTAGCACTTCCCGCTGTTTCAGATGTGCATGACCTTCATGTTTGGTCGATTACTTCTGATTTTCCAGCTTTGAGCTGTCACGTAGTAGTAAGGGATCAAACGGAACAGGCAAGCATTCTAAAGATGGTGAATAACGTCCTTCATGATGAGTACGGACTTCATCATACGACCATCCAGGTAGATTGCTCGGATTCATTCTGCAACAAGGAAGATCGTTGTAACTAAAAAAGAGGCGATTATTGCGTTTGGACAATAATCGTCTCTTTTTAGTGGTGAAGAGCGTGCTCAATAGACTGCTTTAATAAGTTAATAACGTGCTGATCATCATGTGAATAATAGAGGGTCGTTCCTTCACGACGAAACTTTACTAATCGCAAATTCTTTAAGAAGCGCAGTTGATGAGAAACCGTTGATTGCAGCAAAGAAAGCTTTTCTGAAATTTCATTCACTGAGTGTTCACCTTCAAATAAAAGGTGAAGAATGCGCAAACGGGTAGGGTCCGATAAGGCTTTGAATGTTTGGGAAACCATAAAAAGTGTTTCTTCATCAAGGCTGAACGCAGACTCTACTTTTTGTTCATCTTTCTCCATCTAGATCACCTCTTTCTGTACTATGTGTATGAAAAGGATTAGTCTGTTTAGACTAATCCTTTTCATAAAATCCAGTCATTTTTAGTTATTAATATAACGCTCAAACACGAAGCCGAAATCTTTTACCGAATATTTTGCTTTCGTTTGTGTTAACCAATTAAACGCTTCTCTGTTAATGGATTTAAACTGCTCTACTAAATCCGTTTCTGTGCTTTGAACACGGCTTAGCGTTGTAGACGCAAGCTCAAGACTTTGCTGCGCGTGGCCGAGGGCAATTTCATTTTCATGCGTAAGCTCTTCAATTTTAATTAATGCCTTGTAAAGGTCCTTTAATTCCTCTAAATGTTTTTTGTGAACATCGATCGAGAATTTTTCAGATCCAATGATAAATTTAATTTCTACGTCTAAGTCAATCGTTCCCGCTGTTTCCAAAAGAACGTGAGAAATTTTGTTTGTGTGGTAGTTATATCGGCGCAGCATACGTTTCTTGCTTGTTGCGCTAGTACCATCTAAATGAATGAGTGCTTTATTTGTAAAACAATATTCATCGGACTTTGATTTAATTAAAAAGAAAATTTTCTCGTTATCCTCGTGCAAAATATAATCATCAGAATCAACCTTATCGTAGTTATCAGGGGTAATGACAGAGCCTACATCACTTAAGCCTAAAACGTCTGCAGCTACTTTTCCAAACATTACATTCATCCTCTCAATACGAAATAAGAATTCAAAAATATTATAGCACAGGTGTTAGGAAAAAAAGTGCATGAGCACGAACGAAACGCAGAAAAAAAGGCCGCTGCGGGCGACCTTTTTTCATGTAATTTATTTTTTAAACAAGTACGGAACTGTCGTAACAATCACATTTTTTCTATACAGTAAATACGTTCGCAAAAGAACACCTGACTGATTGTGTAAAATGTAGTGCCAGCTCTTCTTCGTAATAAACTGCGGAATAAGCACGGTTACCTGATAATTATGTTTATCAGCTTTTTCCTCAATTAAATCAATCACTCGACCCATTGGGCGTATAAGGCTTCGGTACTGAGACACGAATGTGAAAAGACGGAGCTCAGGCTTCCATTTTTTCCATTTCTCCTCCATTTTACGCTCGCTTTCTCGGTCAAATGCAACGTAGATGGCAATGACTTCGTCACCAATAGACTCTGCATATGCAAGAGAATTTTCAACCACTTTTGTAATACCAGCCACTGGCACCACAACAATGTTTCCTTTGATTGGCTGTGATGCTTCACTCTCATAAATGCGAAGTTGATCTCCTACAGCATCATAATGGCTCTTAATTCGTAAAAACATAAGCACAATTAATGGCATAAAGATCAGGACAGGCCATACTTGCGTAAATTTCGTTGTGAAGAGAATAAACACAACTAGAAGCGTGATAAGCGCTCCTAAAAGGTTAATCAGGAAGCGATGTTTCCAACCCTTTGGCTTTTCTCGAATCCATTTCAGAATCATACCTGTTTGAGATAGTGTAAATGGAATAAATACCCCAACTGCATAAAGAGGAATAAGGTTTTCCGTCTTTCCTTGAAAGGCCACAATCAAAATGATCGATAAAACGCTTAGGATGATAATCCCATTTGAATACCCTAGACGATCACCGCGAATCGAAAACATACGCGGTAAATATTTATCTGTTGCTAAGTTAACGGCAAGAAGAGGGAACGCTGAGAACCCTGTGTTTGCTGCTAAAACTAAAATCATCGCTGTTGTAACTTGAATAAAGTAATAGAGCGTACCTCGCCCAAACGTATCAGACGCAATTTGAGAAACAACCGTTTCTTCTCCGCGTGGTGAAATTCCATACCAATACGCTAAAAATGTAATACCTGAGAATAAGATGGCTAATAGCAGCCCCATCATCATGAGCGTCCGAGCTGCATTTTTTGCCGCAGGCTCTTGAAAGTTTGGAATGGCATTTGATACAGCTTCAACCCCTGTTAGAGCTGAACATCCAGATGTAAAAGCTTTAAGTAATAGAAATAAGCTAACTCCGGATACGTACGTACCTACAGGTGGATGAGCATGAGCAGGCGCATGACCTGTTGCGATATTAAAAAGCCCTACTCCAATCATAATGAACAAGCCAAGAACGAATAGATAAACCGGATAAGATAAAATCGTGGCTGATTCAGTAACGCCACGTAAATTCAATACGGTAATAAAAATAACTAATACACAGGCAATTGCTACATTGTGCTGATGCAGGGCAGGAAAAGCAGACGTAATGGCATCTGTTCCTGCGGATACACTAACTGACACGGTTAAAATATAATCGACAAGCAGTGATCCTCCAGCAATTAAACCAAATTTCTCTCCTAAGTTTGTTTTGGAAACGACGTAGGCTCCGCCGCCGTGTGGATAGGCATAAATAATTTGACGATAAGAAAAAATGAGCGCAATTAACAAAATTAAAATTCCTAAAGCAATCGGTAAGGAATACCAAAAAGCGGTAAAGCCGATGGTAGCGAGTACGATGAGTACTTGCTCAGGGCCATATGCTACTGACGACAGAGCATCTGAAGAAAGGATCGCCAAAGCCTTTGATTTGTTCAGGCGTTGTTCACCTAGCTCCCTTGTTTTTAACGGCTTTCCAATTAATAGTCTTTTAAGTGACATATACATATCAAGTTCACCATCCACATTATAATGCAAAGATAAAAACCACTACATAAAAAAACGATAGATAAATATGCCTAATTTATTCACTTTTTTCCAGAAAACAAAACTCATGGAGCAATATCTGTGACGTATCAAAATTTTACTACATGAATTCTTCAGATATAGTAGCAGATTATTTTTAAAAAGTAACTCTTTTTTTGCGACCTTACAAAAATAATAAATATGTTCTATAAAATTGTTGAACATTTTTTAAAAAGGATTATGATAGACGATGGGGATAACGTAACCCCATTTGAAAAATTTGTTTGGATTAACGAATCATATTTGAGCAAACAGTATAAATGAATCATCAACTTGCTATCGCCGAGTTGATTAATGATAAAAGATAGTTTTTATAAAACGAAGGAGCAGTGGCTATGAGTACATTTTACCTTTCAAATGACGGATCAATGAAGACTTCTCTAAGAGGAAAGGACGTTCTTTCTACTCCTATGCTTAATAAAGGGGTAGCTTTTACAGAAGAGGAGAGGGAGGAATTAGGTCTAGACGGAATTTTACCTCCAACAGTACTAACCTTAGAAGAACAGGTAAAACGCGCTTATCGTCAGTTTCATTCACAGCCGAATAACCTGCGTAAAAATGTTTGGCTAAACGACTTACATAACCGTAATATGGTGCTTTTTTATCGCCTGCTAACCGAGCATTTAAGTGAAATGTTACCCATTGTTTATACACCTACAGTTGGGCAAGCGATTCAAGAATATAGTTATGAGTATCATCGTCCTGGAGGCGTTTATTTATCCATTAACGATGTCGATGGTATTGAAAAAGCGTTTAACAACATTGGCGTAGACCCGGACGATATTGATCTACTCGTTGCCACAGACTCAGAAAGTATTTTGGGGATTGGCGACTGGGGAGTTGGCGGTATTAACATTGCAATTGGAAAACTGGCTGTTTATACAGCGGCAGCAGGAATTGATCCTAGCCGCGTTCTTCCTGTTGTTTTGGATGTTGGGACAAACAATGAAAAATTATTAGAAGATCCTCTGTACATCGGAAATAGACATGAACGTATACGAGGAGAAAAGTATGACCAGTTCGTCGATGCTTATGTGGAAAAGGCGGTCGAATTATTTCCGAATGCCCTATTGCACTGGGAGGATTTTGGAAACGTCAATGCCCGAAACATTATCGACAAATATGGGGACAAAATTTTAACGTTTAACGATGACATCCAAGGGACAGGGGCTATCACACTAGCGGCTATTTTATCAGCTGTTCAGGTGACGAATACAGAGCTTAAAGATCATCGAATTGTCATTTTTGGTCCTGGAACAGCGGGTATTGGAAACGCTGATCAAATGAGAAAAGACATGGTCCTAAACGGTCTTTCAGAAGAAGAGGCATATCAACGTTTTTGGGCAATTGACCAAAGAGGTCTTTTAACAGATGATATGGACGATTTGCTTTCTTTCCAAACCCCATATGCGCGTCCAGCTACAGAGGTAAAGGACTGGGAGCGAAATGGAAATGGTATTATTTCATTGCTTGATGTCATAAAGCATGTCAAACCAACAATTCTTATTGGGACATCGGGTGTACCTGGAGCGTTCACGGAAACGATCGTTCGTGAAATGGCAAAACACGTGGAGCGTCCTGTTATTATGCCAATGTCCAATCCGACATCGCTTGCAGAAGCAACGCCGGAAAATATCATTGAGTGGACGGAAGGAAAAGCTCTGATTGCGACGGGAAGTCCGTTTGAACCTGTTGTTTATAAGGGTGTTGAATATGAGATTGGTCAATCAAATAACGCATTCATTTTCCCAGGCCTAGGACTTGGTTCAATCGTTGTAAAAGCAAAATTAATTACAGATGGTATGTTTGCTGCAGCAGCAAAAGCAGTAGCTGATATGGTGGATAGTCGTAAACCTGGTGCATCTCTGCTTCCGAGCGTAAAGGAAATTCGTTCCGTTTCGTTAGCAGTGGCTATTGCGGTGGCGGAAGTGGCGGTTGAAGAAGGAATAGCTCAAGATCCTGTAGAAGATATTGAAAAAGCCGTAAAAGAAGCAATGTGGCATCCAACTTACAAGCGAGTAGAAGCACAATAAAGATTGAAAAAGGGGAGAGCTTTGGCTGATATCCTTCGCTCTCCTTTAATTTTCTACAAGACTAAAAATGAATTTTCGAAGGCAATAATCTGCATAGTGAAACGCATCAATTTCTGTCAAGCGTTCGCTGTATGGGCGATATTTATCTTCTTCAAATGCTGTGGAAAACTCAGTGATTTCTTCTTGCATGACATGGCGCAATTCATGAAAAATGGTTTGAAGAAGTTCATAATAGTCATTGAACGAAAAGATAAAGATAACCCTAATTTCACGCCAGTACATACCGGAAGAAAAAAGGAAAATTTCTGCTTCCTCTTGCCCAAGATCTGCTGCAATTTTATTGGCGTCACACGTGTCACAAAATACAATTGGAACATCAACAAATGTTTCCATGCACTGAAATACTTCGCGTTGCAATATATCTAAATTCCAAGAAAATGAATCTTCTAGTACATACCAATTGTTGTATTCTTGAAAAAATCCCCTTTTATCTAGTACTTCTCGAAGTGTTTTTTTCATCACTAAGCTCCTTTCCCTTCATATTCCCTTCTTTACCCGTAAAATAAAGGTTATTTTACGAAATATTATGAATAAAATAACTTTTTTATGTACAAATTTGGTGCATTGACAATTCTGCTTCAAATATAGTAACTTGATATTAACAACTGAATTATATAAAGCTTAATCTATTAGAGCGGGGGACCCGACCTGGTACTATGTGCCTAGGGGTGAATCCTTTTTGTGAAAAGGTAGGATACTCTCAAATCCGAATCCGACAGCTAACCTCGTATGCTCATTGAGAGAAAGACTGTATTTATTGTACGCAAAAAGACTGTTCTTTCTTTAGGGACCAGTCTTTTTTTATACGCTAATATAGGATTTCCGTTTTTCGCAGAATTAAACTTGAAGAGAAGAGGTAGAGGCACTTGCTGTCACGCCAGGTTAAAATTAGTCCACCACAGTTTTTAATTTTGACGTTTGTCGTTTTTATCATATTGGGTACTATGTTACTCAAGATGCCAATTTCTTCTAATCAGCCTATTAGCTGGCTTGACTCTCTATTTACGATTACATCCGCTATGACCGTGACGGGATTAGTGGTAGTGGATACTGGAACAGCATACAGCTATGTAGGACAGGTCATTATTATGATTTGGATTCAAATTGGCGGACTTGGAATTATGTCTTTCGCTATTTTGTTCTTCATGTTTTTAGGAAAAAAAATTGGATTTCGGGAGCGCGTACTAATTCAACAATCCTTGAATCAGACGACCATTGGAGGAGTTATTCGCCTCGTGCGATCGCTTTTTGCTTTTTCACTTATTATTGAGGGAATTGCGGTTATCTTTCTTTCGATTCGTTGGGTTCCCGAGCTAGGATGGGGAAAAGGGTTGTATTATAGCCTTTTTCACGCGGTCTCTGCTTTCAACAATGCCGGATTTGGACTTTGGCCCGATAATCTGATGAAGTACGTTGGGGATCCGATTGTAAATCTTACGATAAGTGGGCTGTTGATTTTAGGTGGATTGGGCTTTACGGTGATGGCGGATGTTTGGCGAAAGCGGACATTCAGCAAGCTGAGCTTGCATTCAAAATTAATGATTGTGGGTACTATTGTCTTAAACATCGTAGCTATGGTTATCATCCTATTGCTGGAAATGAACAATGCCAAAACGCTTGGTTCACTTCCCTGGTCAGATAAGCTTTGGGCTGCTTATTTTCAAGGAGTCAGTCCCCGAACGGCTGGTTTTAATACGATCGACGTTACCCAAATTAACGATTCTACTGCTTTTTTCACCATTATTTTAATGTTCATCGGGGCAGGTAGCGCGTCAACGGGTGGAGGCATTAAGTTAACAACCTTTTTAATCATCGTTTTAGCCGTTTTTACGTACCTGAAAGGGAAAGAAGAAATCACGACGTTCAAGCGTTCGATTGACAACAAACTCGTTTTTAAATCATTGGCAATCGCGATGATTAGCATCCTATTTGTAATACTCGCTGTCTTCATACTCAGTATTACAGAAAAAGCGCCATTCGTAAAAATCGTTTACGAAGTCGTCTCAGCATTTGGGACTGTTGGATTGTCTATGGGGTTAACGTTTGATCTCACATGGATTGGCAAGATTGTGCTAATTTTTATTATGTTCCTAGGTAAGTTGGGGCCACTAACATTAGCATTTTCGTTAGCACGAAGAGATTCCTCTAAAATCCGCTATCCGAAAGAGGATATTCTCGCAGGGTAGTATCACTAGGAAGTAAGAACCATTTTAGTTTCTTCTATTCTTAAAAGAGGAAAAATTCTGTTAATATGAATAAGAGATAGACAATATTCACCTAGAAAAGTGCTCTCTTCACCATAGAGAAATAGGTAGCGCTTTAATAAGGATAAATTGACAACAACATATGTAGGGGGAGGACATCAATGAAAAAGCTGAGAATAGGAATTGCAACACAGATACTTATTGGTTTAGTACTAGGTGTGGTAGTCGGGGTTATTTGGTATAAAAGTCCAGGAGTGGAAACATATCTAAAACCCTTTGGAGATTTGTTCCTACGCTTAATTAAAATGATCGTTATTCCGATTGTTGTATCAACATTAATCGTTGGTGTAGCAGGAACAGGTAGCGGAAAAAATGTTGGACGATTAGGTGGAAAAACGATTCTTTATTTCGAAATCATCACAACATTTGCCATTATTTTAGGTGTATTACTAGCGAATATTTTCCAAGTTGGACACGGGGTAGATCTGCAAGCAGGTACAAAAGCAGATATTAGTCAATATCAAGAAACAGAAAAAGCGCAAGAACAAAAAACAGTGGCAGAAACGTTCTTGCACATCGTACCAACAAACTTATTCCAATCTCTTGCTGAAGGGGATATCTTAGCAATTATTTTCTTCTCAGTTCTGTTCGGTATTGGAGTAGCTGCAATTGGCGAACGGGGAAAACCAGTTCTACAATTCTTTGAAGCCATGTCACATGCCATGTTCTATGTTGTAAATCTAGTGATGAAATTTGCACCTATCGGAGTGTTTGCTTTAATTGGTGTAACGGTTTCAAAATTTGGCGTAGATTCATTACTATCGTTAGGGAAGCTTGTCATTTTAGTTTATGCTGCTCTTATTTTCTTCCTAATTGTCGTACTAGGATTTGTGGCTAAAATTTGTGGAGTGAATATCTTTAAGTTTTTACGCTACATGAAGGACGAGCTGTTGCTTGCTTTTAGTACGTCAAGCTCTGAGACGGTATTACCACGAGTAATGGAGAAGATGGAAAAGCTGGGATGTCCAAAAGCGATTGTTTCCTTCGTTATTCCAGTAGGTTATTCCTTTAACCTAGATGGTGCCGTGTTGTATCAGGCCATTGCTTCTTTATTCCTTGCGCAAGTGTATGGCATTGATTTAAGTATCGCGCAGCAGCTTACATTGATCTTAATGCTTATGCTTACCTCAAAAGGAATGGCGGCTGTTCCAGGAGCTTCATTAGTTGTACTCCTTGCAACACTTGGTACGATTGGCGTGCCTCCTGAAGGGCTTGCATTTATTGCTGGAGTGGACCGTATTCTTGATATGGGACGTACAGTAGTGAACTTGACAGGTAATGCATTAGCAGCTGTTGTTATGTCAAAATGGGAAGGCGTTTATAATCCTAAAAAAGGAACTGAGATTATGACAAATTCTTATCAAGAAAAAGTATCTTAATAAATAGGAAGAAATCCGTCACGATACGTGACGGATTTTTTTATGATATCGGGTTCGCAATCATTTGAAAATGGCCAGGCAACAGCTTGATTTTACAAGGCGTTTTTAAGACGTGTTCGCCATCTGTATCAATGGAGTGTGGCTGCGGGGTCTGAATATCGATCAATGTTCCTTGGACATGAATAATATTTTCACTAAACTCTTGGTTAAAAATGCGAGAAGAAAAAAATTCTTTCAGCGTTTGAAGATCCGTATTTTTCACCATGAGAATATCAAGTATTCCATCATTATATGACACGTTTGGAATGAAGGAAGACATTCCTCCTATATACTCTCCGTTCCCAATAAGCAACATAACTAATTTCTCATTATATTGCTGTCCATCAATAGTTACGCTCACGTTAAACGTATCAGCCTCTTTTAGCGTTCGAATGGTACTCAAATAATAGCCTAGCTTTCCAAACAGTGATTTTTCATTCGGATCAATATTATTGGAGACCTCCTCAACTAATCCCATTCCTAAGAAATTAAGAAAATAATGCTCATTTGCTTGAGCTACGTCTACGTGCGCTGTATATCCTTGAACAATTGTCTGAACCGCCTGTTTAATGTTCTGTGGAATTCCTAACGTCCGTGAAAAATCATTGCATGTTCCACCAGGAATGATCGCAAGCGTTGGTCGCTTACGCAAGGGAGCCAGTCCGTTCGTGCATTCAAAGACGGTCCCATCACCGCCAAAAACAATCACTGTACTTACATGCTCTCCGTATTGACGACAAAACTCTTTCGCGTCACCTTCTTTTTTGGTATGAAGAATTTTTAAGTCGTTATATTTCATTGATAGATCAGGTAAAATATCCTTTAAAGAATTCACCAAATTACCGTTACCGGCTTGTGGATTAATAATTACAAGGGCTTGATCTGTTTGATTTTCCATCGTTTACAATCCTCCGTGACAGAGTGTGTTAGTTCAAAACGAGCATATATAATCTCGTTTACAGTCGTTTTTTGTCTTTCCCTTTTCGGTGACTTTTAAACTATTGTTCGTATAAGAAATAGAGATGATTACTCATATGAACATGATAAAAGTCAAGACTACCAAGCAATCGAACACAAAGAATCGCTGATTCAAGTGAGGGAAGGATAAGGTGTTTATTTCCTTTCTGAACTTGACCGCTTCTTTCACAACAAAAAGTGATGTATAATTTAAAAGCGGTGCCCGAATTGGGTATACTGATCATACATTAAAGAACAACTTAAAAGAAATGGAGATATATATGAGTACTGAAAAAATGAAAGATCTTATTGATGGACGACGGACGTTTGCGATCATTTCGCATCCTGATGCCGGGAAAACAACGCTTACCGAGAAACTGTTGTTGCTTGGGGGAATGATTCGTTCCGCTGGTACAGTTAAAGCGAAAAAAAGCGGAAAGTATGCAACATCAGATTGGATGGAAATTGAGAAGCAGCGTGGAATTTCCGTTACTTCAAGTGTTATGCAATTCTCTTACAGTGATCATCATATTAATATTGTCGATACACCAGGTCACCAAGATTTCAGTGAGGATACGTACCGTACGCTAACAGCTGTAGATAGCGCAGTAATGGTAATTGACGGAACGAAAGGGATCGAGGAGCAAACGCTTAAGCTATTTAAGGTTTGTCGTATGCGTGGAATTCCTATTTTAACGTTCATTAATAAATTGGATCGTGAAGGAAAAGATCCTCTAGAATTGTTAGAAGAGATTGAAGATGTGTTAGAAATCGAATCATACCCTGTTACATGGCCAATTGGAATGGGAAAACGATTCCAAGGTACGTATGACCGCTTTACGAAAAAAATTGAGATTTATCGCGGAAACGAAGATTCGTTCCATGTAGATTTTGACGGAAAAGAAGCAAGCGATGAAGTCCTTCAAAATGTGACTCCTGAGTATGTAGAAATGCTTAAAGACGAGATTTCTCTTCTAGATGAAGCGGGTAATGATTTCTCGGTTGAAAAAGTGAAAGCTGGAGAGCTTACACCTGTATTCTTCGGGAGCGCGATTGCAAACTTTGGTGTTCAATCATTCTTCGACGCATTTTTAAACTTAACGTCTCCACCACAACCACGTAACTCAAGCATTGGGGAAATTACGCCTGAATATAAAGACTTCTCAGGATTTATCTTTAAAATTCAAGCGAACATGAACCCAGCTCACCGTGACCGTATTGCGTTCGTTCGCGTATGTTCTGGAAAATTTGAGCGTGGAATGAACGTAACGCTAGCTCGCACGGAGCGAAAAATGAAATTGGCGCAATCTCATCAGTTCTTAGCTTCTAGCCGTGAAACGGTCGATGAAGCTTATCCAGGGGACATCATCGGGCTTTATGATGCAGGGAACTATCAAATTGGTGATACAATTATCGGAGAAGGTCAAGTGTTCAAATTTGAACCATTACCGAAATTCCCGCCTGAGCTTTTTGCAAAAGTACGCGTTAAAAATGCAATGAAGCATAAGCATTTTGAAAAGGGGATTACGCAGCTCGTACAAGAAGGAGCTGTACAGCTTTATCGTACGCCTTATTTCAACGATCTGATCCTAGGAGCAGTAGGGGAACTTCAATTCCAAGTATTTGAGCATCGTATGAAAGCTGAATACAATGTTGATATTGAATTCAGCAGAATGCAGCATAGTATTGCACGATGGGTCGATAAAAAGCAACTAAAAGATGGTATGACTGATTCTCGTGTATTACATGTCGAAGATCGCGATGACCATAGCGTATTGCTGTTTGAAAATGAATTTGTTTTCCGTCTTTTCCAAGACAAATATCCAGATGTTAAATTGTTGAATATTTTCGAAGTATAATATTGAAGTTCAGGAGTATTTGCTCCTGGGCTTTTCTTTATTTATTTGAAAATTAAGAATTGATAAATAATAATTATCTCAAAATAGCATTTGACATTTTGGAGCAAACATTATAGAGTAGGACAAGTATTCAAACAAATGCATAAATGAATTCTTCTTATTGAGAGAGACGGAGGGACTGGCCCTACGATGTCTCGGCAGCGGACTTAGAACGAAGTGCTGTGCCAAATCCAGCAGGGATTACCCTGAGAAATAAGAAGAGGATTTCTTATAAATTGTCATAAGGCCTCTTCTTACGTATAAGAAGAGGCTTTTTTCGTGCAAATTAAAAGGAGAGGTGAAGGAACGTATGACGGAAACAAAAAGTAATCCATGGGCGCTTCTGCCGTTATTTATATTTCTTGCTTTATTTATAGGTTCAGGTGTGATTACAGGTGATTTTTATAAGCTTCCGGTTGTCGTTGCGATCTTGATTGCATCGGCTGTCGCGTTAGTAATGAATCGAAAGGATTCATTAACGGTTAAGATGGAGCGTTTTGCTAAAGGAGCAGGACACCCTGATATTATGATTATGGTCTTTATTTATATTTTAGCAGGTGCTTTTGCTGAAACGGCAAAGGGAATGGGAGCAGTAGAGTCGACTGTTAACCTTGCTCTTACAGTAATTCCACAAAACTTGTTAATTGTAGGGTTGTTTGTAATTGGTGTATTCATTTCGCTTGCAATGGGAACATCGATGGGGACGATTACAGCTCTCGCACCTATTGGAGTAGGAATTAGTCATCAGATTGATGTAAATATTGCACTTTGTATGGCTGCAATTGTCGGAGGAGCTATGTTTGGTGATAACCTATCTGTCATTTCAGATACGACAATTGCCGCTGTCAGAACGCAAAAGACAAAGATGACCGATAAATTTAAAATGAATTTTCTGATTGTACTTCCAGCAGCTATTATTACCTGTGTCATCTTATTTTTTGTCGCTTCAGGCTCAAATGCTCCCATCGATGTGAAGGACTATAATTGGATTAAAATTATTCCCTACATTGGTGTATTGGTAGCCGCCTTATTTGGCCTTAACGTACTTGTCATTTTGTCAGCTGGTATTGTCCTAGCAGGCGGAATCGGGTTGGTTGATGGATCATATACGGTTTCTAGCCTGTTTCAGAAAATGACGGCTGGAATTTTTGGAATGTCAGAGCTAATCATTCTAGCTTTACTTATTGGGGGAATGGTCGAGTTAATCAATCATAACGGTGGTATTAAGTATCTCCTTGATGCCTTAACACGAAAAATTCGTTCTCCTAAAGGCGCACAGCTAGGAATTGCAGGGCTTGTAAGCGCGACAGATTTAGCGACGGCGAATAATACGATTTCTATTATTACAGTGGGGCCATTAGCGAAAAAGATTTCGGATCAATATGGAATCGATAATCGAAAGTCTGCGAGTATTTTGGACATTTTCGCATGTAGTATGCAAGGATTAATTCCTTACGGAGCACAGCTACTAACTGTCGCCAAATTTGCATCTATTTCGCCGATAAGCGTATTGCCATATTCGTTTTATCCGATTTTGATTGCGATTTGCGGCCTTATTTCAATTTTTGTAGGTTATCCTAGATTAAAACCTTCTACTAACAAAAATGGAATTTAAAAAGAAGCAGGGCATCCTGCTTCTTTTTTGTTTAAATTATGAAATTTACTGCTATAATTTTGATAAGTAGAAAAGCATGGAGAGGAGATTTGTATTGTTTAAATCGAAACTGCAGTTTTGGACGTTTGAAATCTTACTTATTGTTCTAATTATATTTGTGAGTACACAAATATCCTTTATCTTTAAACCAGTTGGAACATTCGTCAGTACATTGTTTTTTCCTGTTCTTATTTCAGGGTTTTTGTATTTTCTTTTTATTCCCATTGTACGATTGCTTGAAAAAATTAAAATTCCGAAGGCTCTCGCAATTATTATCCTGTATGCCATTTTTGTAGGATTAGTAACGCTTTTAGGAGCACTCGTAGGACCAGCGCTATCAAAACAGGTGACAGACTTAGCGGACAATATGCCACAGTATGTGGACCAAATTCGTACGTTAGTCAATGATTTATCGAATTCAAAAGGATTTAAATGGCTTGTGACACAAGACTACGTTTCCATTGAAAAAGTCGAAAACTCACTAGTTGATTTTTTCTCTAATTTTACGAAAAATATTACATCAAGTCTTGCGACCATTTTTGGTGTGATTACGAATATCACATTAACAATTGTAACGGTTCCGTTCATTCTTTTCTATATGTTAAAGGATGGTCATAAGTTCCCGAAAGCGCTTATTCGTTTCCTCCCTCAAAGCTACCGCAAGCAAGGATTAACGATTATTGATGATACAGGAGAGACGCTTGCAACTTACATTCAAGGTCAAATTATTGTTTGTATTTTCGTTGGTGTATGTACGTATATAGGGTACTTAATCATTGGACTTCCTTACGGTTTGGTGCTTGCTATACTTGGTGCAATTACGAACATCATTCCATATGTAGGGCCATTTATTGGAGCAGCTCCAGCAGTTGTCATTGGGCTTTTCGGCTCTCCAACTCTAGCCATTCTCGTTATTGTGGTAATTGTCGTGGTGCAACAGTTAGATGGAAACTTCATTTCACCGCTTGTAATTGGCAAACGACTAGATTTACACCCGCTTACGATTATTATTATTTTATTAGTAGCAGGTAACTTGGCAGGAATCTTAGGAATGATCTTAGGTGTTCCGGTTTATGCGGTTTCTAAAACGATTGTGTTGAATATTGCGAAGTTTGTTAAGCTACGCTCTCAATACAAAAAAGGACTGCGTAACGAAGATATCGAGCTGTAACAGATGAGGATAGCCAAAATGGCTATCCTCATTTTTTTATTCAAAGACATAGGACAAAGCTTGTAAAGCCTGTGTGGGGGTTTCTACAACGATGTTTGCCTTGTTGGAGAGTTCTTTTAGCGCATGATGAAGTTCTTTCGGTCGAATTAAAATGAGTGGCTTACCGAGGCTTACAGCAGCTGATGCATCCATAGCGGTATTCCACTGCTTATACTTTTCGCCAAATAAAGCTATGACAACATCCGCTTTACTCATCAAGATTGTCGTACGGAAATTATTAAAAGACGAAGCTGCTTCATCTTTTAAGATGGCATTTGGTTGCTTTCCTAAAATCTCTTCGCCGATATTATCGGAACGATCATGGTTTTCCATTGGTCCCACAAAATCAATCGGCAACTTGTGCTCTTTTGCATGATGTTTAAGTTCGTCTCTCCAGTGATCATGAATTTGTCCAGCTAAATAAACGGTTAGCTTCATTTTATTTCCTCCTTTTTATATAGTGTACCTCATAAGACAAGAAGCTTAAACTTATGTCGTAAATGGAAGAAAATATGCGGGTTTAAAATATTTCTAGGGAAATATGTCGAGTAGAAAAGAAGCGTTTTGAAGAGGGGATAGGCCAATGAAAAAAGGACGGAAGAAATCCGTCCTTTTGGTTATTCCATCATTGCTGTTAACTTCTTAGATAGAAGAAGTAGAAGTAATCCGGCTGCGATAACCGCAATACCGATGATTCCAAATACCTCAAAGAATCCTAATGATTCTGTTGTTGAAGCTAATTGACCAGCAACAACGTTTGCTACACCAGAGCTTGATAACCAAACACCCATTAATAGTGAAGCTAATTTAATTGGCGCAATTTTACTTACCATTGATAATCCAACTGGAGAAAGCATTAATTCCCCAACTGTATGGAAGAAGTAAGTCATAACAATAAACAGCATGCTTGCTTTTGATGTCATTTCACCTGCACTGCCACCTGTTTGCATAACCGCAAGTAGTAATACCATGAATCCTACACCTAGGAAAATAAGACCAAACGCCATTTTTGTTGGGATTTTTAAGTCCCCGCGTTTTGAATTCCCTAATTTGAACCATAGCAGTGAGAATAGTGGTGCTAGTACAATGATGAAGAATGGATTTAAAGATTGGAACCAAGAAATTGGAACTTCCCATCCAAAGATTGTACGATCAATAAAGTCTTTCGTATATAGTGTTAACGAAGAACCAGCTTGTTCAAATCCTGCCCAGAAGAAGATAACGAAACAAGCAAGAATTAAGATAACAGCCGTACGCTGTTTTTCTTTTTTCGTTAATGGTTGTTTTTCTTTTGCTACATGCTCAGCTGATTTTTTTGGTTTACCAGTAGGTGTTTTCCCGATGTCACCTAAGAAGCGATTTCCTAGTACATTGAATAGAATTTGACCTACAATCATACCGATACATGCTGCTAGGAATCCATATCTGAATCCGTAGTGAACAACGCCATTAATCGTTGTTTTAAAATATGTTTCAGCTAAGTATCCACATACAAGAGGGGCGAACACCGCTCCCAAGTTAATACCCATATAGAAGATCGTGAAGGCACCGTCACGACGGCTATCATTTGGTCCGTAAAGCTCACCAACGACTGTAGAAATGTTTGGCTTGAAGAATCCGTTACCGACAATCAGTAATGCAAGACCAAGGTAAAACACTTCTTTACTTTGATAAGCGAATAGTACAAAGTTTCCGGCAGCCATTATGATACCACCAATTGTAATCGCTAGACGCTGACCTAAGAAACGGTCTGATAAATATCCACCAATAATTGGTGTTATATATACGGCCCCAGTAAAGAACCCATAAATTTGTAGGGCTGTAGATTCTTTAAATCCAAGTCCTCCGCTAATTAGTTCAGTTGTAAGGTAGAGAACAAGAATGGCTCTCATCCCATAATAACTAAAACGTTCCCACATCTCTGTTAGGAATAATAAATAAAGACCAGGTGGATGCTTTTTCTTTGGCTGTTGTTCTCCAACAGGCGCTTTTTCCACAGCTGCTTCCATATCTTCTGCCTCCTCTATGACGAATGAATTATTTGAATTCACAAAATATTATTCATTAATATAATTATTTAGGAATAATGTTAATGAATATTCTGTAAATAAACACCGAAAAAAATGATTGTCTAAAACCTTTTGATACAAAAGAATAATTCAGACAATTCAAAAAATCAAAAAGCGTTACCTGTAAAATAATTTAGCGCGAATTATTTTATTCGTAAATTAATTATTAATATATCAATATACTTAAAATTCGTCAATACGATGATTATTAAAAAAATGTATTTTTATTTACGTGATCGCGCTAAAGCGTTGATAATAGTAAGGTTAAGGAATAGTTAAGTCTTGAAAATTTTTTAGAAAAAAGTTTATTACACGTTTATGTAAAAATGAATCAAAAAAAATTTCAACATCAAATTGATGATCTGTAGCCATAGTTTGCGCATTTTTGTGGAAGATATGTAAGAAGCAGAAAAGGAAAATGAAGTTGAGTGTTTAACAAAAAAAGGTAGAAGTTCCGCGGATCTTCTACCTTTTTTTGTTTATTTAATATAGGTCGTTAATCAAAATGGAAGGTAGGGATGGTAAGGTTTTTCGAACGTCTAGCTACAAGCAAATAAATGATGCCGATAAACGACCAGATAACTCCTATCAGCAAGGAATGTTTTTCTAAATGAAACCATAAGAAAAGGATGAACAAAAGCCCCAAGCATGGAAATACAGCATGTTGAATAATGGATGTGAACGTATGACGTTTTTGTCGTAAAAAATAATGAGCAAATACAGCAATATTCACTGCGCTAAAAGCGACTAAAGCACCGAAATTAATTAGTGACGTAGCTGATTCCAGTGTTAAAAACAAGGAAATGCATGAAATAACGCCGACAAATAGAATGTTCCAAATGGGCGTTTTTGTCTTCGGATGCACATATCCAAAAATGTTACGTGGCAAATATCCGTCTCTTCCCATCGCAAAGAGAAGACGGGAGGCGCTCATGTGAGAAGCTAATCCAGAAGCGATTGTTGACGTAAGAGCGGCTGCTACAAAGATTGATTGAAATAGCTTCCCGCCTAATGAATAAGCAATCTCAGCAGAAGCTCCCTCTAGATCTTTAAAATGATCTGCAGAAGGAAAAAGTAATTGCGCGAAATAAGACACAGAAATAAACAAAATGCCCCCAATGAGTGCAACAAGCAGGATGCCCTTTGGAACTGTTTTTTTGGCGTCTATGGTTTCCTCTGAGAGTGTAGTGACCGCATCAAACCCTAAAAATGAAAAGCACAAAATCGAAGCACCATTTAATAGAAGAGAAGCAGATAAGTTTCCACTCGCAAAAGGAGCAAATGACCATGAACCATATGATTGAGTGGAGCTTAAAAAAATAAAAACAATCGCGACGATGATTTGAAAAAGTACAAGAATGCCGCCGAACGACACTGCGACCTGAACGCTAAAAATATTCAGCAACGTCATAATGATAATAAATGTAAGAATCCATACGGTCTTCGGAACGTTCGGGAATAACGCTGATAAATAGATATTCGTTAACAGCGCATTAATCATAGGAAGAAACAAATAATCTAACATGGCAGCCCAGCCAACTAAAAATCCCATACTCGGATTGATGGATTGCTGAACATATGTGTAGGATGACCCGGCGTTAGGAAAGGCTCGTACCATTTTTCCATAGCTAAGAGCTGTAAATAAAATGGCAATGAGAGTAAACGTATATGCACCTGAAACGTGTCCCTTCGTCGAATCTGTCACAATTCCGAATGTATCGAAGACGGCCATTGGCGCCATATAACCTAATCCAATCACAACAATGTGCCAAAGCTTAAGTTTTTTTGCAAAGTAATCAGTTGATGACAAAGTGCGTACCTCATTTCATATGAATAATAATAAATTATAAATTATTATTATTCTTTTAAAAAGAATTGTTTTTGTGGATGACTGACTTTTTTCTTGCGTTCTGATCAAACGGGAAGTGGAACATTTAAATATGCTCTAATCCCTTGAGTGATAAAGGGACAAGACACTTCAAACAAACGTTTGTTTAATCATTATTTATGAAAAAATTGACATAAATTCAGCTTAATGTTAACTTTTTTATATATTAGGTTTACATATTATTAAGTACATAAAAAATTAGTTCGATGGGGTGAGGTAGAATGGAGAAAGTAGCGAAGGAGATTAATTGGAATAAATTAGCTGAGGGCGTGATAAATGGGAAGAAGATTTCAAAAGAGGATGCACGGTCCATTTTAACTTCTTCAAACAAAGATATTCTGCAGCTAATGGATGCCGCTTATCAAATACGCCACTATTATTTTAGTAATAAAGTAAAGTTAAACATGATCATTAATACGAAATCAGGTCTTTGCCCTGAAGATTGTGGGTATTGCTCACAGTCTATCGTATCTGAGGCGCCTATCGATAAATATGCCTGGTTGACGAAGGAGAAAATCGTAGAAGGAGCATACGAAGCAAAACGGCGAAAAGCAGGTACGTACTGTATTGTAGCATCAGGTAGGAAGCCAACAGATCGCGAAGTCAATCATGTTATTGGAGCGGTCAAAGAGATCAGAGAACAAACGGATTTAAAAATATGCTGTTGTCTTGGATTTTTAAATGAGAATCAAGCTTCACGTTTGGCAGAGGCAGGTGTTCATCGCTACAACCATAATTTGAATACACATGCTGATCACTACGAAAGTATTTGTTCTACTCATACATATGAAGATCGGGTGGAGACGGTTAATCATGCAAAAGATGCTGGTATCTCACCATGCTCCGGCGCCATATTTGGAATGGGTGAGACGCTTGACCAAGTCGTTGACATTGCATTTGAATTAAACCGACTGGATGCTGACTCCATTCCATGTAATTTTTTAGTAGCAGTCGAGAAGACCCCATTAGAAGGAACAAAAGAATTAACCCCCCTACAGTGCTTGAAAATTCTTGCAATGATGCGGTTTGTAAACCCAACTAAAGAAATTCGAATTTCAGGCGGACGGGAAGTAAATCTAAGGGGATTACAGCCGCTAGGGTTATATGCAGCTAATTCAATTTTTGTCGGCGATTATTTAACAACAGAAGGGCAAGAGCCTACAGATGATTGGCAGTTAATAGAAGACTTAGGATTTGAAATTGAGGAATGTGCATTATAAAAGGAGACGGTCACGAGACCGATGCCACTGAAAAACTTCGAATTTTTTAGATGATCAGTAGAACGTAAGACAAAAAAGCTGGATCCATTCCGTTCCTTGGGATGGATCCAGCTTTTTCTTCATTAACTTTAACATACTTTTTAGGTTGACGGCGAAAATGCCCCTTGCTCTTTGCATTTCCATGCCAACGATACCCGATGACTACATCATACCCTTGTCTATGCTTTCATTCGCTATTCTTCGCGTCAATTTTAGAACGTTCCTTGGATTTCTCCTTGAAGTATATTCCATTGACTTCAATAAAACGGAATAATTGGAACAACCCTTTTAATTAAATAAATGGATTTTCTTCATTATAGAGCAGAAAACGGCCAAGTTCCTTTCAAAATGGAAACTTGGCCACTACATCTGATGCAATCGCTCTAGGTTGTTTGGAACGGAAGGTGCGAAACTCCTGCGGGATTAGCGTGACAGGTGAGACCCCGCAGAGCAGCGAGGAGGCTCACCGCACGCCCCGCGGAAAGCAAAGCAACCTGGGAGTGGAAATCAACCGACTCCGTTATGAACGCAATCTTTTAAGGATTTTTTCAGTGGTCTCCACGAGACCGTCTCCTACATTATTTTGTTTTTTCTGGGTAACGAAACTTTAATGTGTCAGCAGAATGAAGTAATTGAGCTTGTTCTTTCTCGCTTAATGATAGTTCTATAATGCGCTGAATCCCGTCCTTATTTATAACAGCAGGAACTCCGATGTAGACATTATTTATACCGTACTGTCCTTCTAAGAGTGTAGAAACGGTTAGAATGGATTGTTCATTATTTAAAATCGCTCTTGTCAGACGAACGAGTCCCATTGCGATGCCGTAATAGGTAGCCCCTTTACGATTAATGATTTGATAGGCTGCATCTCTCACATTAACGAAGAGCCGTTGCATATCTGGATGAAGGGGTGCTTCTACCCCATTTAAAAATTTCTGAACGGGCACGCCGCCAATTTGAGCATGACTCCAAACGGGCAGTTCTGTATCACCATGCTCGCCCATAATATAGGCGTGAACGTTTCGAGGGTCGATGTGAAAATAATCACTTAGTAAATAGCGAAACCTTGCTGTGTCTAATATTGTTCCAGAACCAATGACTCTTTCTTTCGGTAAGCCAGATAGCTGCCACGTAATGTAGGATAGAATGTCGACAGGGTTCGTTGCGACCATCAGAATTCCTGTAAATCCACTTTCCATGATGGCAGGGACAATTTTTTTAAAAATGTCGATATTTTTCTCTGCTAAATCCAAACGAGTTTCTCCAGGAGCTTGATTAGCGCCTGCAGTAATGACAACGACGTCTGCGTTTTTGCAATCTGCATAGTCACCAGCTGAAATGGTGAGAGGATCTCCAAAGGGAACAGCGTGATTCAGGTCAAGAGCTTCTCCGAGCGCTTTTTCCTTATTGGCGTCAATTAGCACAAGTTCATTTACTAATCCTTGATTGACAAGCGAAAATGCATAGCTTGATCCGACGAATCCGGCACCGATCACAACCACTTTTCGAGTTTTAGAAAGATATTGCTTCTCCATAAGTTATCACCCTTCTGTGCGCCTCATTTTAACTACATATTGATTATAACATTGGTAAATAAAGTATTTTGTTACAAAAAATATACGAAATTCATACAAATTATTGAACATGTTTTGAAATAGCGTTTGACAGATCCACATATCTTACATATAATAATCTTTGTTTCGAGATATTTTATTTCGAGATATGAGCCAAAGTAAACACATTGAACTCTAGGTATTTTTAATTATTTTTCATTCGTAAATCTTGAGATAACAATAATTTAATTGAAAATATAGTAAATGATAGGATATCATAGTAAAGGTTTACTCATTCGAGTTGATATGTATTTATTTGGAATTATTTATTTTTAGGAGGAAACTATGAACAAACGTTACGAAGTAGCAGGTTTATTTATTCGAATCGTGCTAGGAATTACCTTTTTTATTCACGGTTTAACGAAATTCCAGGACGGAATTAGCAATACGGTAGGTTTTTTCAACAGTGTCGGAATTCCAGGATCTTTAGCGTATGTAGTAGCTATTATTGAATTAGTAGGAGGCTTACTATTAATTCTAGGTCTAGGCACACGTTGGGTATCAGCGTTACTATTCATTGTAATGCTTGGCGCAATGATTACGGTGAAGTTCTCAGCAGGATTCGTTGGGGGCTACGAGCTTGACTTGGCTCTATTAGCAATGGCGCTTTATCTTGTTATCTCAGGTAGCAAGGTATTATCAATCGATAAACTATTTACAAAAGAATCTACTTATTAATAGGGAAAAAGAGCATGGAGATTCATTTCTCCATGCTCTTTTTGTGTATAAAAGTGGGGGAGGAGACGAAATCATTCGCTTTCTCCCTCCACTTTGTTTATTTGATTCGAATGGAGCTCTTTTCATCTACAGGAATGTTAACGTAAAGAATATCATTCTTGTTATCATAGAAGTATGAGCGAGATTTCTTCTGGTTTTCTGCTAATGTTTGAACGGCTGTGTACTTTTGGTTGCCTGCTTGTACTTTTACCGGCTTATTCACTGTGTGTAGCTTTAGCGTATATTGCTTAAGTTTTGATTCGTATCCTTTTGCCATCTTCTGTTGCGTAAACACTATATTTTTACCTTGACGTAGTACACTCAGATTTGTCTGATTGAATTTTCCTTGTTTATATTGATAAGTCTTTCCATCATCTTCATAGAATGTGTAAGATGCTTTTTGATCCAAATAAGTGTCTAAGGTAAGGTTTGTTAATGGCTTTTCATCTGTATATTGCTGAACGTCACGCGTTGGGATCATCGAATTCTTTTTCACGAAGATTGGTAAATCACCTAAAGCAACGTTTTGTGAAATCGTTTGTCCACCGTTGTATTCTTGACCAGTCCAGTAGTTGACCCATTTCGTACCACGAGGTAAATAAATGTCGCGCTGTGTTTGGCCTTCTTTTACAACTGGAGCTAACATCATTGAATCTCCAAACATGTATTGGTCACTGATGTTATATGTCTTTTCATCATTTTGGAATTGATATACAAGCGGCTGTTGTACTGGTTTTCCAGTATCTGCTGCTTCTTTAAATTCATTATATAAGTACGGAAGTAATTGATAGCGCATTTCAATATACTTTTTACTGATTTTTTCAATCTCTGGACCGAATGCCCATGGTTCTTGACCTTGTTTTACGGCTGCTTTTGCGTCACTATCGTAGTGAATACGAGAGAATGGTAGGAAAGCGCCAACTTCGATCCAACGCGCATACATTTCTGGTGTTGGACGTTGTGCAAATCCACCGATATCATTTCCAACAAACGCGACACCAGAAAGACCAATGTTCATATTCATCGGAAGAGACATTTGTAGATGTTCCCAAGTTGAAGCGTTGTCTCCTGTCCATAAAGCGGCCCAGCGTTGAGATCCTGCATACATATCACGCGTCAGAACAAATGGACGTGTTCCAGGTTTATTTACCTTAAACGCATCGTACGTCGCTTCGTTTTCATCATGTCCATACTGATTGTGATATTCCGTATGCGGAATTTTGTGGTCTTCTGGACCGAAATAGGCGTCTAGTGGCATTGTATGATGCTGCGTGTCGTTATCAACGAATACAGCAGGCTCGTTCATATCGTTCCACATTCCGTCAATACCTTCATTTAAAAGTACGCTATGTTTTTTGGACCACCAGTCACGTACTTCTTTTTTAGAGAAATCAGGGAAGACGGAGTCGCCAGCCCAAACTGGACCGACAAACGGTGTACCGTCTGCGTTTTTAGCCCAATAATCTTTTGCGGTACCTTCTTTGTATACGTCGTAGTTTTCATCAACTTTAACACCAGGATCATTGATTGCAATTGCTTTAAATCCAGGCATTGCTTTTAAGTCTTTTAGCGCTTTTTTATAATTTTCATCCCATGTGAATACACGGTGTTCGTTCATGTAATCGATGTCGAAGTGCATTGTGTCTAGCGGGATTTTTTTATCGCGATATGTTTTGGCTACATTCACGATTTCTTCAGGAGTATAACCCCATTTACTTTGATGTAGACCTAGCGTCCATTCCGCTGGAACTTCCATTTTACCGGTTAATTGCGTGTAGCGATCTAATACGTCACTAATTTGCGGACCGTAAGCGAAGTAATAGGTTAAGCTCCCACCGTTCGCATAGAAGTAGTAATAATCATCTGATTCACTTGCCATCTCATAATAAGAGCGATGAGTGTTGTCGAAGAAAATTCCGTATGCTTTTTTATCCTTTAAGCCCATAAAGAAGGGGATAGTTGTGTAGACATATTTCGTATCTTTTGTGTATGAATAAGCGTCCGTGTTCCACATTCCTAAGCTTTTTCCACGTTTATTTAAATCAAGGCCAGCTTGTTCACCAAATCCGTAAAAGTTCTCGCCTTTTTGTGTTTTCTTAAATACATACGGCTTTCCGTCTTCATATCCAGACGTCGAACCGTTACCCATGTAATCTTCGTTAATGACATTTCCTTGCTTGTCCATAAACTTTATGCCGAACGGCTTCGTTTTAATAGATACGTTCAGCTCTTCCGTTGAAAGGATGAGGTCAGTTCCCTTATTCTTCAGCGAGAATTTAGGAGTTTTCCAATTCGTTTTAGCAATTCCGCGAGAAGTAGGATCTTTTTCCCCTTTTTTAACGACGGAAACCTTTACTAAATCCTTTGCAAATACACGTATGTAAGCATCATTTGTACCAAGATCAAGCTTTACGCCGTTAGGAAGCTTCTGTATGCCCTTTACAGAAAGCTTTTGAAGATGATCTTTTTGTAGAAGAGTATCTGCTTCTGGCTGCGTTACAGCAAGCGCTGAAGGAAGTGCTGCGGATACTGAAATGCTTGTTGCAACAGCCAGCGATGCAAAAACTTTGAGCGCTTTGTTCTTTGTTGAAATGCCCATTCTGTCACCTCTAAGTATAATAAGTTTTGTTGAACCCGTGATTACTATAGCCACCGCTTAAAAAGCTGTCAACACAGCATTCTCTATTAGAAAACAATAACGCAATAGACCTACTGAGGTGATAAGGTCAACGATGAAAGCGAGATACTTTTTAGTGGAACCGGTTTTTTTCTGAAAGTTAAAATAAATACCTTTACCTAGTCATTTACAAATTATCAAGTTAAGTAGGTGTAAAGCATGATGAATTGCAACACTTCGTAATAATAGTGGTTAATTTTACAAACAATAACGTTTGATTTGCTTTTTTATAGGGTACATTTTCACTTATTAAGGCAAAGCAAATTATTTTGTGAAAAGAATGAGATGTGCAAAAATAATAAAGACAACGATTACTGAGGAGGTTTTTTTACATGGTTAAAAGTTTAACAGATACAACAACGCTACATAACGGCGTGAAAATGCCTTGGTTTGGATTAGGGGTATTTAAAGTTGAAGAGGGACAAGAAGTTGTTGACTCTGTAAAATACGCGCTTAAAGCTGGGTATCGTAGCATTGATACAGCAGCTGTATACGGCAATGAAGAGGGCGTTGGACAAGCACTTAAGGAAGCCAATGTTGCAAGAGAAGACCTATTTATTACAACAAAAGTTTGGAATGCTGATCAAGGATATGAATCAACTCTAGAAGCATTTGAAACAAGCATCAATAAATTGGGATTAGAGTACATTGATCTATACCTTATTCACTGGCCTGTTGAAGGGAAGTATAAAGAGACATGGAAAGCGTTAGAAAAGCTTTACAAAGACGGTCGTGTTCGTGCAATTGGTGTAAGTAACTTCCACGTACACCATTTACAAGATCTATTAGAAGGTGCAGAAATTAAACCGATGGTGAACCAAGTTGAGTACCACCCATGTTTGTCTCAAAATGAACTACGTAGCTTCTGTAAAGCACAAGAAATTCAGCTTGAAGCATGGTCTCCGTTAATGCAAGGAGAACTATTAGACAACGAAGTACTTGAAGAAATCGCTAAAAAGCACAACAAGTCTGTAGCGCAAGTTATTTTACGTTGGGATCTACAAACAGAAGTAGTGACTATTCCTAAGTCTGTAAAAGAGCAACGCATTATTCAAAACGCAGATATCTTTGATTTTGAATTATCACAGGATGATATGAGTAAGATCGAGGCGTTAAATGAAGACCGACGCGTAGGTCCAGATCCGGACAATTTTGATTTTTAATGCAATGAAAAAGCAGGCCGAGGCCTGCTTTTTTTTATTCAAAAAACTGCTTCTCAATGATCTGGTGATAGGGGAGAAATATCTCATCCGAGGTCGGAGCTAACACGCTAATGCTCTCATTCGTAAATGGATGAGGGAAGGCGAGTTTTATTGCGTGAAGCGCCTGTTGTGTAGTAGATGCATTCTGTTTTCCCCCATACAGTACATCGCCTGCTAGAGGGTGTCCGAGATGACTCAGGTGAACACGAATTTGATGAGTTCGTCCAGTTTCAAGAGACAGTTCTACTAAAGTTTGTTGCCTTTCGTGATCCCGTTTTAACACCTTATAATGAGTGATAGCTTTTACCCCATTCTCTGATACACGTCGTCTAGTAGAATGATGTCGGTCTTTACCGATAGGCTCTTTAATAACGCCTTTATTCGTCTTAATAATTCCTTCTGCAACTGCAATGTAGGTTCGTCTAATTTGTCTCTTCTCAAGCATCCCATCTAAGATCGCGCTAGCAAGGTGATGCTTGGCGAATAAGAGCGCTCCTGAAGTGTCACGATCAAGACGATGAACGTGCCTTGGCTTCAAAGAGAGGCCTTCTGTTAAGAAGTGAAACGCCACCGCATTCGTGAGCGTTTGGTCATCTTCTTCATTAGAAGGGTGCGTGTCCATACCCGCGGGCTTGTTGACGACAAGCAAATGATCATCTTCAAACCGAATATCTAAATCTACATAAAAAGGAGTAATCGAATGATCCTCTTCTGCAAATACCTGAACTTCTAATCTGTCGCCTTTTGAAACTTTCGTTTGCCATGGTACGGTCTCTCCGTTTAAGCGAACGGACTTTTCCATGCGCCATTTATGTAAAAGTTTTTTCGGAACAGGCCACGTTTTTTTCAACCATTCTTCAATTGTTACCTCATTGGTCGTTGAAAGAATAATCTCCAACCAATTACCTTTTCTATTCATAATGAAACCACCTATCTAAAATTCTAATCATTTTTCTAGTATAACCGATATAGTAGATGAATACATTGTTAGCATTATGTTAGTTACTTTCCTAAATCTAACAGAGATCGGGAAAGAATAGCTAAAAAGGCAATAAGATTAGGTGTAGGAAGTGGTTTATAAACCATTTAAAATAGTAGGAAATAACTACCTACGTTCTAGAGTGAGGTTTTATGATATCCTATACCTACTTACAGAAAAAGTAATTTAAAAGGGTGATTACATTGAAAATTGCGCTCGCTGCACCTCCGGAAATAGAGGCATACATAGGTGAATTGACAGAATATATAAAATATACAATTATGCCTTCCTATCTAACTTCAGATGAATGCACATATTTTCTTAGCATGAACGTATTAGATCCACAAGCTAGTCCTGTAAACAGATATAATGGGCTCCTTGAGGAAGCGTTACATATTGTTAGCAGTTTACAAGTTCTAATTAGCGTGATTGAGTCTCTTCGTTCGCAAAATGTCGATGACCGTGCACGTCTGCTTTTTGAGCATAACAGTCAAAAATTAAAGGAATACGGTTTTTTCTTTCCATTAACCATTGAATATTTTGTAAGTGATCGTCTTCATTATGATTATGGGGACTCATATTCGTATCACTATGCGATTAATTAAGAGCTATGTTGAGCGCCGTTTCGCTCGACACAGCTCTTTTTGTCGAAAAGTGAACACGTATTTTTTGTTTATTTGGATTATTTTGTCTTATTTGATCAAAACGCTTCTTTTACTAAATAATGTCGTTTATAATCGATATATTAAAATGCTTTTCGAATGTTCATAGACTAGAGATGAGAGCGATAGAGAGGCATTAAACTTCTAGGCAGTATAACAGATGAAGCTTCAAAAGATAGTGTCAACTAATCGAATAGCTAGGGGGATCAAGAAGATGAAGAAGCTGTTTGTCAGTTTACTAGCTTTGGTACTGCTTGTGTTAAGTGTTGGAGGCATGCAATCTAAGGCAGCCACCTCTAATCAGTGGCTTATTATTAATAAGTCTACGAACAAGCTCGCGTTTTTTGAGAATGGAAAGCTTGTAAAAGAATTTAATGTTGCCACAGGTAGAAGTCCGAGTTATACGCCAGAAGGAACGTTTAATATCGTAAATAAAATTAAAAACCGCCCTTATTATAGCAAAAATATTCCTGGGGGAAGCCCTAAAAATCCATTAGGAGACCGTTGGTTCGGAATTGAAGCACGCGGTACATATGGTAATACGTACGGTATTCATGGGACGAATAATGAAAGTTCAATCGGGAAATACGCAAGCTCTGGCTGTGTACGTATGCATAACAAAGATGTAAGATGGTTGTTTGAACGAGTAAAAGTTCCAACAAAGGTAACCATCGGCTATTTTAAAGCGCAAAGCTTTGAGGACATTTCAAAGAAAAGCGGCTATGCTGTTGCTTCTTCCTGCAAAGGGGTTTGTTATGACGGAAAGCCAGTTAAGAAGGGACAGGTAGGGTTTGTTACATTAAAACAAAACGCTGTGCTTAAGCAGGTCGGCAAAGACGGTAAAGTAGTTGTTGTTAAAACGTTAGGAAAAAGCGGTGTGTTTGGCCTTTATAAAGTAGATCGTACTAGCAATCCAACGAAATTATTTATATCAGGAACTGCTTATGTTGAATATTCACCGAATCAAGTGGCCGTTCAGTATATACCAGGAAGTATTTTAGCAAAAGTAAAGTAAATTCTTTTTCATATCTAACATCATTTCATGAATCCTATTGCTCGCTACGAATGGCGAATAAGGGGTTCTTTTTTTATGTATGCCTCTTAATGACAAAAGTTTAAAGTTCAGAAAATAGGGAAATATACATTACGATGTTAACGAAAGGAATGTTTCATTATGTCGACAATTGACCTGTCTAGATTCGAAAAGAAAATGATTATCCGAAACATTAAACGTGAAGATATTGACGAAATTTTAGCTCTCCAAAAAATCTGTTTTCCGGGCATGGTGCCATGGAAACGAGATCATTTAGAAAGTCATTTACATATATTCCCTGAGGGGCAGTTTTGTGCAGAGTACGACGGAAAAATCATCGGATCGTGCTCAAGCTTAGTAATCAACTTCGATGAATACGACGATCAACACACGTGGGACGACATTACAGACGAGGGATACATCACCAACCATAACCCAGATGGCTATAATATGTATGGAATTGAAGTGATGGTTCACCCAGATTACCGTGGAATGAAAATTGGTCGCCGTTTATATGAAGCAAGAAAAGATTTAGCAAGGCAGCTCAACTTAAAAAGCATCATTATTGGGGGAAGAATTCCAAAGTTCCATAAGCATTCAGAAGAGTTATCTCCAAGAGAGTATGTCGATCAAGTCATGCACCACAACATTTATGATCCAGTTCTGTCTTTTCAATTGATGAATGGATTTACGTTAATGCGGATCAACCCGAACTATTTGCCAGATGACTTAGCTTCTAACAAGTATGCCACCTTGATGGAGTGGAACAACGTTGAATACGTGCCTAAAACGAAGAGACATTTTAAAACGTCATTTCCAGTGCGAATTTGTGTTGTGCAATACATGATGAAGCAAATTAGTTCGTTCGAAGAATTTGCTAAACAAGTGGAATACTATACAGATGTCGCTTACGATGCGCGCGCAGATTTTTGTGTATTCCCCGAAATTTTCACAACGCAGCTCATGTCCTTCCTTGATGAAAAAGTTCCAAGTCAGGCTGTGCGAAGAGTGACGGAGTTTACAGAAGAATATATTGGGCTTTTTACAAATTTAGCGATTAAGTACAATGTCAATATTATCGGAGGCTCTCACTTTGTTGAAGAGGATGAAGAGATTTATAACATTGGTTACCTCTTCCGCCGTGATGGGACAATTGAACAGCAATATAAAATTCATATTACGCCAAATGAGCGAAAATGGTGGGGAATTAGCCCAGGAGATAAAGTAGAAGTATTTGATACGGACTGTGGAAAAATTGCCATTCAAATTTGTTATGATATTGAATTTCCCGAGTTGGCTCGCATTGCAGCTGAAAAAGGAGCTAACATCATTTTTACACCTTTTAATACGGAGGATCGCCAAGGCTATCTTCGCGTTCGTTATTGTGCACAAGCTAGGGCCGTTGAAAACCAGATCTATACGGTAATCGCAGGAACGGTTGGGAACCTCCCTCAGGTAGAGAATATGGACATTCAATATGCTCAATCAGCCATTTTTGCACCGTCTGACTTTGAGTATGCACGTGATGGAATTGTAGGAGAATGTAATCCAAATATCGAGATGGTTGTCATCGGAGACGTGGATTTAGAAATTCTCCGTCGCCAGCGTCAATCAGGTACTGTTAGACAGCTGAAAGACAGACGTCATGACGTCTATAACGTTCAGTACAAAAAATAACTTTCTGTTTGTGGAATAAAAAAGAGAAAGAAACCAAAAAAATAGCGGTTTCTTTCTCTTTTATCATAATAACTGCGCCATTTAATGATAATATGTAGAGAAGCGTTTTAAGAGGTTTTGCTAAAATTGGAGTGATAGTAAATGGTTTTTCATGATCAGCATATTTTACCTGCTGTACGTGACATGAAGCAGTTTGAACGATTTTTAAAAAGTCAGTTTGAATATGGTGTTCTTTTAGATAGTCAGCTCGGTCAGCTAAAAGGCATCATGCGAGAAGCAAAAGCGCATGGAAAAAAACTTATGCTTCACGTAGACCTTATTCATGGGATTAAACATGATGAGCATGCGGTTGATTATTTATGTCAGGAGTTAAAGCCTGCAGGGTTAATCTCGACAAGAAGCTCGGTTATTGTTCGTGCTAAGCAAAAAGGTGTTTATGCAATTCAGCGTGTGTTCCTATTAGACACAACGGCATTGGAAAAAAGCTACTCCTTGTTGAAAAAAGTTCAGCCAGATTATATTGAGCTTTTACCTGGAGTTATTCCCTCTTTTATTGAAGAAGTCGCAAAAGAAACAGGTATTCCTGTTTTAGCCGGGGGGTTGATTCGCACAGAAGAGGAAGTGAGAAGTGCGCTTTCTTCAGGTGCGAGTGCTGTGACGACATCAAACAAAGAATTGTGGGACGTGACATTGAATTGACTTTTCCTCACAGGTCTGAATGGCAAAAAACGGTATAGGTCAAATTTCCTTAAAAGGTTTGACACCGCTTTCAATATCTAGTATTCTATGTTCATAAGTTAATACATGTGACGGAGAAACTGGAGATCCACAATATGTTAGCGTATTAGTATTAGCAGTACTATATATGTGAAGAGATATTGTGGATTTTTGTTTTTCTAGTCCAGCATTTTTTATAATTAGGACTGTAACCGTTTACAGACAGGGGGAAATAACATGAGTCCATTTTGGGGAGAAGTCGTAGGAACAATGATTCTAATTATACTAGGTGGGGGGGTTTGTGCAGGTACAGCACTGAAAAAATCCTTCGCTGAAAATTCTGGTTGGATTGTTATTACATTTGGTTGGGGCTTAGGGGTAGCGATGGCTGCTTATGCTGTTGGAGGCATTAGTGGAGCACATTTGAATCCAGCACTAACAATTGGTCTTGCAATTGCTGGAGATTTTGCTTGGGATAAAGTTCCTATGTATATTCTAGGGCAGTTTTTAGGGGCGTTTTTAGGAGCATGTCTTGTGTATCTTCAATATTTACCTCACTGGAGAGCAACAGAAGATCCAGGAGCGAAGCTAGGTGTGTTTTCTACAGGACCAGCTATTCCAAATCCATTTGCAAACTTACTAAGTGAAATTATCGGTACATTTGTTTTAGTTTTAGGCATCATGGCAATCGGAGCAAATAAATTTACAGAGGGTTTAAACCCATTAGTAGTCGGATTTTTAATCATAAGTATCGGTCTTTCTTTAGGTGGTACGACAGGTTATGCGATCAACCCAGCAAGGGATTTAGGCCCGCGTATCGCACATGCATTGCTACCGATTGCGGGTAAAGGTGGATCCAACTGGGGGTATGCGTTAATCCCAGTCATCGGACCAATCTTGGGCGGAGCATTCGCAGCCGTATTTTATCAAGCCGTATTCAAAGAAAATATGACTACTTATTTCTGGCCAGTTGTTATTATAATGGTAGTAGTTTTAGGGATTGCGTTTGCTCTTACAAAAAGTAAAGAGACAACAAAAGCTATCGCAAAATAAACCAACTAATAAATAATGATTAAATTCTAAAATTGGGGGAATTAAAATGGAAAAATACATTTTATCACTTGACCAAGGTACAACTAGCTCACGTGCGATTTTATTCAACAAGCAAGGAGAAATTGTGCATACAGCTCAAAAAGAGTTCAAGCAATATTTTCCTAAGTCTGGTTGGGTAGAGCACAATGCGAACGAAATATGGGGTTCTATTTTATCTGTTATTGCATCTTGTTTATCTGAATCAGGTACAACTCCTGAACAGATTGCAGGAATTGGGATTACAAATCAACGTGAAACAACGGTAGTATGGGAAAAAGAAACAGGTCGTCCGGTGCATAATGCAATTGTTTGGCAGTCTCGTCAAACAGCAGGAATTTGCGAGGAATTAAAACAGCAGGGACATGAGAATACTATCCGTGAGAAAACAGGTTTGTTAATTGACGCTTATTTTTCAGGAACAAAAGTAAAATGGATCCTTGACAATGTAGAGGGCGCTAGAGAGAAAGCGGAGAACGGTGAGCTATTATTTGGAACAATTGATACATGGCTCATTTGGAAGCTTTCAGGTGGAAAAGCGCACGTAACAGATTATTCGAATGCATCACGTACGTTAATGTTCAACATCTATGATTTAAAATGGGATGATGAGCTATTAGAGATTCTAGGTGTTCCGAAATCGATGCTTCCAGAAGTGAAACCGTCTTCAGAAGTATATGGTGAAACAACGGAATATCATTTCTTTGGTCGCAATATTCCAATTGCAGGAGCAGCTGGCGATCAGCAAGCAGCGCTATTTGGTCAAGCTTGTTACGAAGAAGGAATGGCTAAAAACACGTACGGAACAGGGTGCTTTATGTTGATGAATACGGGAGAAAAAGCCGTAAAATCTGAGCATGGCCTTTTAACAACGATTGCGTGGGGCATTGATGGGAAAGTTGAATATGCTTTAGAAGGAAGTATCTTCGTGGCAGGTTCAGCTATTCAATGGCTGCGTGATGGTCTAAGAATGTTCAAAGATGCGAAAGAATCTGAGCGCTATGCAGAGCGTGTCGAGTCAACAGAAGGCGTTTATTTAGTACCTGCCTTTGTTGGACTTGGAACACCTTACTGGGATAGTGACGTGCGCGGTGCAATGTTTGGAATTACACGCGGCACGAAAAAGGAACACTTCGTTCGTGCTACACTTGAATCTCTTGCGTATCAAACAAAAGATGTATTAGCCGCAATGGAAGCGGACTCAGGTATTAGTTTAAAAACACTGCGTGTTGATGGTGGAGCGGTGAAGAATAACTTCCTCGTTCAGTTCCAAAGCGATTTATTAAACGTTCCAGTTGAACGTCCAGTCGTAAATGAAACAACGGCTCTTGGGGCAGCTTATCTTGCTGGTTTAGCTGTAGGCTACTGGAAAGATAAAGAAGAAATCGCTAAGCAATGGAACATGGAAAAATCATTTGATCCAGACATGGAAGAAGAAAAACGTGAAGAGCTATATAGCGGATGGAAAAAAGCTGTCCAAGCGACAATGGCGTTTAAATAAGAACGGGTAAAAAACCTTTGCAAGTAGGAATGAATATGGTAAGATAAAAACAAGTTAATAACTGGTTGGAGAACAGGGAGAGACCATGAGTCCTTATCGCATTTATTGCATAGGGGACTTGTGGTCTCTTTTTATTTCGAAAGGAGCAGGATAAAAATGGAATTTTCAAGTCGTAAACGAGTTAACATATTAGATCAATTAGCAGGAGAACAGCTTGACGTGTTAGTTATTGGAGGAGGAATCACTGGATCAGGAATTGCTCTTGATGCAACGACACGAGGACTTAAAGTAGGATTAGTGGAAATGCAGGACTTTGCAGCTGGAACATCTAGCCGTTCAACTAAACTTGTTCATGGTGGACTTCGTTATTTAAAACAGTTTGAAGTGAAAATGGTGGCAGAGGTAGGAAAAGAGCGTGCGATTGTATATGAGAACGGTCCACACGTTACCACTCCTGAGTGGATGGTGCTTCCATTCTATGAAGGCGGAACATTCGGTAAATTTTCTACTTCCATTGGGCTAAGAGTATATGACTTTTTAGCTGGGGTAAAACGTAATGAACGTCGTAAAATGTTAAGCGTAGAAGAAACATTAAAACGTGAACCGTTACTAAAATCAAAAGGTTTAAAAGGTGGCGGGTACTACGTTGAGTACAAAACGGATGATGCTCGTTTAACAATTGAGGTTGCAAAGGAAGCAGCAAAACGCGGTGCGCTATTAGAAAACTACGCAAAAGTTGAAGAGTTTATTTATGAAAATGGCAAGGCTGTTGGAGCCGTTGTAGTCGATCAAATTCAGGGCAAAAGCTACAAAGTATATGCGAAGAAAATTGTAAATGCAGCAGGACCATGGGTAGATACACTACGTGAAAAAGATAATTCAAAAAAAGGAAAACAGCTTCAGTTAACAAAAGGTATTCACCTTGTTATTGATCAAAGCCGTTTCCCGTTAAAACAAGCGATTTATTTTGATACACCAGACGGACGCATGGTGTTTGCGATTCCTCGTGATGGCAAAGCTTACGTAGGAACAACGGATACTGTATACAAAGCAGATCAAACTCATCCACAGATGACAGTAGCAGATCGTAAATACGTGATTGATGCTATTAATTTCATTTTCCCGGATGCGAAAATTACAGAAGCAGATGTAGAATCCAGCTGGGCTGGTGTTCGTCCGTTAATTCATGAAGAAGGAAAAGATCCATCTGAAATCTCTCGTAAGGATGAAATTTGGACATCCGACTCAGGACTTATCACAATCGCTGGCGGTAAGCTGACAGGATACCGTAAAATGGCTGAAATCGTTGTTGATTTAGTAGCAAAACGTCTAGGTGAAGAAATCGGCAAAACGTTCCCTGCTGCTCAAACGAAGCATATGAGCATTTCTGGGGGAGATGTTGGAGGATCTAAAAACTTCCCTTCATTTGTAAATGCGAAAACAAAAGAAGGTATGCAACTTGGTTTATCACAAAGCGCGGCTGAAAAGCTTGTAAGACGATATGGTTCAAACATCGATACCGTTTTTGGCTACATCCGCACGCAAGGGGAAGAATTGACTCGCAGTCAGTTACCAATTGAAGTGTTCCTACAAATTTTCTACGGCATGGAAGAAGAAATGGTAACAAAACCAATTGACTTCTTCATTCGCCGCACAGGTGCTGTGTACTTTGATATTAATTGGGCACGCCAATTTAAAGAGCCTGTCGTTCGCTATATGGCTCAACGACTAGGATGGAATGAACAACAAACGGCTCTATACACGAAGGAAGTTGAAAAACACATTCACGATGCGGTTGTTCCACTTGATGAGTCAGCTCAAAAAATTAGCTAATTAACAGGCTCTCGCTCGAAATTTGTCAAAATTTCCATTATGATGATAGAAGGAAACGCAGCTTAAAATGTAGAAGTTAATGAAAACAAGGATGGAAAAGACGAGGAGGAGAACGATGGGCTGGAGAGAGACTTATGCAACGTGGCAAGAAAGTCAGCGCTTAGATGCTGAGATGAGGGGAATTCTAGAAGACCTTAAAGATGATGAGAAGCAGTTGGAAGACTGTTTTTATAAAAATTTGGAATTTGGTACAGGTGGTATGCGTGGCGAAATAGGTGTGGGAACCAATCGTATGAATACTTATACGGTTCGTAAAGCATCTGCAGGATTTGCTCAGTACATCAAAGCCAATGGTGAAGAAGCGATGAATCGTGGTGTCGTGATTGCCTATGATTCAAGACATAAGTCACCTGAATTTGCGATGGAAGCAGCAAAAACGCTCGCAACAAACGGGATCAAAACATATGTATTTAGCGAGTTGCGTCCAACGCCTGAGCTATCATTCGCAGTGCGTCACTTGAATGCATTTGGTGGGATTGTGATCACAGCAAGTCACAATCCTCCTGAATACAATGGATATAAAGTGTATGGACCTGATGGAGCACAGCTACCACCTCATGAGGCAGATGAGCTTATTCAATACGTATATGAGTTCAAGGATGAACTAGGCATTGAGGTAGAAGATGAAGCTTCTTTAAAGCAACAAGGACTCATTACGATCATTGACCGTGAAGTAGATGAAGCATATCAAGCTGAGCTAAAAACCATTTTGCTACACCCTGAGCTTGCACAGGAGCTTGGCGATGACTTAAAAATTGTTTTTACTCCTCTACATGGTACGGCGAATAAACCAGTGACAGAAGCTCTACAAGCGATAGGATATCAGAATGTAACGGTGATTGCAGAGCAAGCTGTTCCAGATCCAAATTTCTCGACTGTAAAATCACCAAATCCTGAAGACCCTGCCGCGTTTCAATATGCGATTGCGGAAGGCAAAAGAACGAATGCAGATATTTTAATTGCAACAGACCCTGATGCAGATCGACTTGGTATTGCGGTTAAAAACGAACAAGATGAGTACGTACTGTTAACTGGAAACCAAACGGGCGCACTTCTTCTTCACTATCTATTAAAAGAAAAGAAAGAAAAGCAGCTACTTCCTAGCAACGGCGTCGTATTAAAAACGATTGTGACCTCTGAACTTGGTGGTAAAATCGCTAAATCTTTCGGATTAGAAGTTGTAGATACGTTAACAGGATTTAAGTTTATCGGTGAAAAAATTAAGCAGTACGAGCAAACGGGTGAGTACACGTTCCAATTTGGCTATGAGGAAAGCTATGGCTATTTGATCGGCGATTTCGCTCGTGATAAGGATGCTGTTCAAGCTGTACTTGTAGCAGTAGAAGCGTGTGGCTACTACAAAAAACAAGGTCACACCTTGTATCAAGCCCTACAGCAAATTTTCAAAGAGTATGGTTACTACCAAGAAGGACTAGAATCTTTAACGTTAAAAGGAAAAGAAGGAGCAGAGCATATCAATCAGCTCCTTACAAGCTTCCGAGCAAACCCGCCACAGCAGATCGCTGGCAAAAAAGTGGTGACGTTAGAGGACTATTCTACAGGTGAGCGCCACCATATTTTAGATAATCTTAACGAGCCGATTACTCTTCCTAAATCAAATGTACTAAAATTTTATTTAGAAGATGGCTCTTGGTTCTGCCTCCGTCCATCCGGTACGGAGCCAAAGGTGAAATTCTATTTCGGAGTGGTTGGTGCTACTGAATCAGAGAGCTCAGAAAGCCTACAGCAAATTAAAGCTGATCTAATGAATCGCGTTCATGAATCATTGAACCAGCTTCAAAACGCATAAGAAAAAGAGCGGATTTTTCCGCTCTTTTTTTTATGCTGACATTTATACAAACGTTTGATTGAATGTCTAGAAACCTTTGTCCACCAAGACGTTAAGGCTTTTTAAATAAACGTTTGTTTAAAAAGCCCTTCTACAACTTTAGTCGTAGAAAAGTTCAATCCAAAATATGACACGAAAACGTTGTGCATATTGATATAATGTAAGTACTACAAAATTAACGGCGAGGGATAGACATGACGAATGATGAATTGAAGGTGCACGAGCTTCGAACGTTAAAAGCCATTGCTGAAACGTTGAACTCCGCGAATGATATTCATACGATGCTAAATGACGTATTAAAGGAAGTTCTTTCTTTAACAAAACTTGAAGCAGGATGGATTTATTTAATTGATGAAAAAGGAAACTATTCGCTAGCAGCAGATTACAAGCTTCCTGAAGCATTATGCATCGAGTCTAAAAAGCCCATGTGCGAAGGTGGATGCTGGTGTTTGGATCGTTACAATGACGGTCGGCTGAAACGAGCTGCAAATATTATTGAGTGCAAACGACTCGAGGACGCGGTGGAGTTTGAGTGGGGGGATACACGAGATATTACTCATCATGCTACAGTTCCACTTTTAGCAGGAGATGAGCGCTTTGGGCTACTAAACGTAGCGTCTCCTCATAAAAATCGTTTCGTGGAAAAAGAGCTTGCGTTATTAGAAGGAATTGCTTATCAAATCGGAACAGCCTTAAAGCGCATTGCTTTAACTCAAAAAGAGCAGGAATCAGCTCTTTTAGCAGAGCGAAACCGTCTTGCAAAAGATCTTCACGACTCGGTGAATCAGCTTCTTTTCTCCATTTCGCTAACAGCAGGAGGAACAAAAGAAATGACGGAGGACGTACAGGTAAAAGAAATGTTGGACTATATTCAGGGTCTTTCAAAAGAAGCTCTTAGTGAAATGAGATCGCTCATTTGGCAACTTCGTCCTCAAGGTCTAGAAGAGGGAGTAGGAACCGCGTTAGCCAACTACGGAAAGGTATTAGGATTAACGGTTCAAGTAGATGTAAAAGGTGTTCTACAGCTTTCGTTCTCTACAGAAGAAGCACTCTGGCGTATTGGACAAGAGGCCTTAAATAATTGCAGCAAGCACTCTGAGACAGAAGAAATAGCCATCGTGATTACAGGCAACCCATCTTATGTGTCACTCGAAATTCATGACGACGGAAAAGGATTTCAATACAATGAGGATCAGCCAAGATTGACGTTTGGACTAACGAGTATGAAAGAGCGTGCTGAGAGCCTAAATGGAACGTTTCAAGTAACATCAGCCGCAAATCAAGGAACAACAATCTACATACAAATTCCATTAAAGAGGGAGGGAATGTAAATGAGAATTTTAATTGCAGATGATCACCATGTTGTGAGAAGAGGACTCGTCTTTTTTCTCCGTACACAATCTGACATTGAGATTGTTGGAGAAGCAAAAAATGGCTATGAAGCCGTGGAGCTAGCACAGTCCTTAAAGCCGGACCTTGTCCTAATGGACTTAGTTATGCCAGAAATGGATGGGATTGAGGCAACGAAAAAGCTGACACAGGTGATGCCCGATATTAAAATTTTAATCCTTACCAGCTTTTCAGATCAAGACTATGTAATTCCTGCTATTCGCGCAGGGGCATCCGGTTATCAATTGAAAGACGTAGAACCTGATCAGCTTGTAAAAGCAATACGTGCCGTCTACAACGGAGAAAATCAACTTCATCCAAAAGTGATGAACCATGTGCTCACTCACGTTACAAATCCTCCTGTTTCTGAAACGAACAAATTGTTGGATCTAACGAAAAGAGAAACAGAAGTGTTAACAGAAATTGCGAAAGGAAAAAGCAACAAGGAAATTGCGTCTGATCTCGTCATTACGGAGAAAACGGTCAAAACACACGTTTCCAACATTTTAGCTAAACTGGACGTAGCCGATCGCACACAGGCAGCTTTATATGCTGTGAAGCAAGGGCTCGTCTAATCATAAAACAAAGGGGTATGAAAAATGAAATTTGTTGTTATTAATGGTAGTCCAAGAAAGCACGGAAGAACGGGGATTTTAGCACGATTTATTAGCCGAACGTATGGTGCACGTTTAATTGATCTGAGCGCCCATGAGCTTCCATTATTCTCTGGTGAGGAAGAACAAAATGATTTAAGAAGCGTTCAAGGGCTTCGTCAGGTCGTAAAAGAAGCCGACGGAGTGATTTTAACGACACCAGAATATCATAGCGGGATGAGCGGGGCCTTAAAAAATGCGATCGACTTCCTTAGTAGTGAACAATTCAAGTACAAGCCGGTTGCCTTAATGTCAGTTGCTGGAGGCGGAAAAGGCGGCATTAACTCCTTGAACGGTATGCGTATCGTTATGAGGGGCGTGTATGCAAATGCGATTCCAAAACAAGTGGTTTTTGATCCTCACTGCTTCGTTCGTGAAGAGGATACGCTAATTGACGATGCAGCGAAATTAGTGGCAGAAGCAATGGAAGAATTAAAAATGTACGTACGCTAATGCAACAAAAAGACCGCTAACGATAAGCGGTCTTTTTTATTAACTAATTTTTTGCTGTGTTGACTGCTTCGTTTTAAAGTAAGTGGTGTTGCGTAATGCTTTATAAATTCGTAGGCCGATGAATGCACAGAAGAGAGTAAAGACTAAGTCCTTCACAGCAAATAAGGCCATAATCTTCCATGCTGCTGCATAAGACATAGGTGCATGAATCCATGTTTTAAGAGCAAGATACATTAAGTTTGTACCAACTAAATAAATCATGACAACTCCTGCAAGGGAAGCGATAATAAAAGTAGAAAGAGAATAATTCCCTTTTAATTCAACTACTTTCCCAGCTGCATAAGCTCCGAAAATATACGAAACAATAAATCCGCCCGAAGGACCTAAAAGCGATTCAAAGCCACTGCCAAATTGAGCAAAAACGGGAGCACCTGCTAAACCAACGATCATATATACAGTCATTGATAAAGCCCCAATTCTGCTACCAAGCAACAAACCAGCTAGTACGGTAAAGAAAGGCTGCATCGTAAGCGGGATGTTGGCTACTTGTAAGAAGGGGGCAAATGATGTAATATTTGCACCGATAGCCATTAGCGCAACAAACATAGCCGCCATTGTTAAATCAATTGTTCGCAACTTTTGTCTTTTCTCCATAGTGTTCACCTCTTCAATATGTATCTAATCCAAATCTTAAAAGCAAACGACCTTTATGTCAACTTATTTTTTATTTTGGTTAACAAAAAAAACCACGTGTTTCATTTTCCTCAGAATTAGGAAAACGAAACACGTGGCTGTTATATTTCATCGACTAGCATCTCTATCCCATTTAACTCAGATGCATGGTCGATGTATCGTAATAATGAATAGAGCTCTTCTTGAATCACGCGGTAATTCCGTTCAAAATTATAGGCATGAAGGAAATGCTCAATTTTCTTTGATAAAAAATCGTCCTCTGTACGGACCATCAAGACCAGCAGATTATCCCATTGAGAACGGTGGGTATAATAGAGGGCTTTATCGTAATCCATATCATTCATGACATTACCTCCTTTGAGGAGTCCTTTATATTTTGTGATAAATCCCCTGAATTTTTACGCTGAAAATGTTGGACGAATCTCCTCATAAAAAAGCGCCCGTCTAGGGCATGAAGATACCTTAGACAGGCGCTGATCAGCATAAATAGATCTTACAAATGGAATACTAGCCCTATGATATTAAGTAGCCAAATATTCGTGTATATCCACTTTTAAGGAATCGGCAAGACGCTGTCCGAATTCGCGATCGGCACGAATGAAGTTGCAAATTGCCAAGAGCTTTGTTTTTTCATTTACGTCTTGTAGGTCGTCTGTTAGGTTTTTAATCAAATTGTCCTTTTCAGAGGTTGTATAACGTCGATAACGCTCACCAGCCTGTTGGAAATCGTTTGGTTTATCAATTTTTTCTCTTGTGATGTGACCATGTACCGGCTGTGTACTATCTCGATATGCCGGGGCTTCTGGTAAGTAAGAATCACGATTAGGCTCATAGTTAATCGTTGATTCAGGCGTTTTCGTTTGCATAAATCCATCACGCTGATGATTCTGAACAGAAGCATAAGGGCAATTGATCGGAATTTGTAAGTAATTTGGTCCTAGGCGATGTCTTTGGGTATCTGGATAGGAAAATAATCGAGCTTGAAGTAGTTTGTCTTCTGAAGGCTCAATCCCTGGCACAAGCGCACTTGGTGAAAAGGCAGCTTGTTCCACTTCCGCGAAGAAATCTTTTGGATTTTTATTAAGCGTCATTGTCCCAACTTTTTTCAAAGGATAGGTATCCTCTGACCAGGTCTTAGTTGGATCACATGGGTCATAGTCCAGATGATCATAGTCATCTAATGACATAATTTGAACGTACATGTCCCATTTTGGGTGCTCGCCTTTTTCGATATGTTCAAAAAGATCTCTCGTTGCGTGGTTGAAATCCTCTTTTTGAATTTCTGCCGCTTCTTCCATTGTTAAACTCTTCACACCTTGATGCGGCTTCCAGTGATATTTCACATAGACCGTTTCTTCATTCGCATTTACCCACTTAAAGGTATGAACACCGAATCCCTCCATTTGGCGATAGTTTGCTGGCGTTCCTAAATCGGAAAACAGCCATGTCATCATATGAGTAGATTCAGGCGTTAGCGTCATAAAATCCCAATATCGATCGGGATCTTGGATATTTGTATCAGGAGCAGGTTTTAACGAGTGAACCATATCTGGGAACTTAATTCCATCCCGTATGAAAAATACTGGAAGGTTATTTCCAACTAAATCATAGTTTCCTTCCTCGGTGTAAAACTTCGTCGAAAAGCCACGTGGGTCACGAAGCGTTTCAGGTGATCCTTTTGGATGAATAACGGTTGAGAATCGAACAAATACAGGGGTTTCTTTTCCTTCTTCCTGTAGAAACGCTGCTTTTGTGTATTCTTTCATACTGTTCTCGACCGTGAATATACCGTGTGCTCCAGCCCCTCTAGCATGTACGACACGTTCGGGAATACGTTCTCGATCAAAATGGGCAATCTTTTCAATAAGATGGTAATCTTCAATAAGCGTGGGCCCTCGATTCCCTACAGTACGAGAATTCTGGTTGTCGCCTACGGGTGTGCCTTGATTCGTCGTTAAATGGTTCTTCTTTTCCATTTTCCTTCCTCCTCGTCAAAAACGATTGGCATCGTAATGAAGTAATATGTATAAGATCCCTTCATATCCGATTGTTTCTAGTATTTAAATACCTCAAATACACACCTCTAAACTTCGAATTTTCGTCGTATGAAAAATGACAAAAAAAAAGAACATCTTAGATTGATGTTCTTCCTAAAATCTCCTAATAGAATTTTCCGTTATAAGCACGTATCTTCAATTTTATTAAGAAGCGATTTTAATTTTTCAACAGAGTCATCTAAAGAAAGATAGTAGTAGCGCTGTGTTCCTACCTTTGTAAGGGAAACGAGCCCTGTGTCTCGCAGAATTTTTAGATGATGGGAGACGGCAGGTCGTGACAATGTAAGTTGATTCGTGATGTCGTTCACATTTACGTGTTCGTGCTGTGACAAAATCATAATAATGTCCTGCCTTGCGGGATCGCTTAGTGCTTGGAAAATAGGAATACTGTTTCGAAACAAAGCCATTGCTTCATCGTGCTCTGGACCAGATGCATAAGTCACGAGAGTACACCTCAGTTCATTAGTTTAAATGTTTAAACACAATGTACCGAATCAAAGAGAAAAAAGCAAGAGACAGGTGAACGCTAAGTAGAAACTTTGTACATGATTTTGAGATTTAAACATAAATTTCAAGTAAGGGAAGAAAGGGGAGATGGAAGTGCGGGAAGAAGAGCAAAAACAACTTCAGTATGCGATACAGGAAATTACCGAAATTGCCAAAGGGTTTGGACTCGATTTTTATCCGATGCGCTATGAAATTTGTCCGGCAGATATCATTTATACGTTCGGGGCATATGGGATGCCTACTCGTTTTTCTCACTGGAGCTTTGGAAAGCAGTTTTATAAAATGAAACTTCATTATGATTTAGGATTAAGTAAAATCTACGAACTTGTTATTAACTCTGATCCATGCTACGCATTCTTACTTGATTCAAATGCACTAATACAAAATAAATTAATTGTAGCTCACGTGTTGGCACACTGCGATTTCTTCAAAAATAATTATCGATTTGTCAATACAAAGCGAGATATGGTAGAAAGTATGGCTGCAACGGCTGATCGTATTAAGCACTACGAAATTTCGTATGGAAAAAAGGAAGTCGAGACATTTTTAGATGCGATCTTATCTATCCAAGAGCATATTGATCCATCTCTTATGCGTGCAAAATTGTCTTGGAGCATGGAAGATGATGAAGACGGAGGCTTTAATAGCGACAGTCCTTACGATGACTTATGGAACCTTGACTACAAGGATCGAAAAAAACCAAAAGTCGAAAAGCAGAAAAAGAAGTTTCCGCCACAGCCGGAAAAGGACATTCTCTTATTTATTGAGCAATATAGCCGTGACCTAGAGGACTGGCAGCGCGATATTCTGACGATGATGCGAGAGGAAATGCTTTATTTCTGGCCACAGCTTGAAACAAAGATCATGAACGAAGGCTGGGCGTCATATTGGCATCAGCGCATTATCCGCGAAATGAACCTCACAAGTAATGAAGCTATTGAGTTTGCCAAATTAAATGCAGGCGTTGTGCAACCATCTAAAACAGGAATCAACCCGTATTATCTTGGACTTAAAATCTTCGAAGATATTGAAGAGCGCTACGATAACCCAACAGCTGATATGAAAAAGCGCGGGGTTAAAACGGGAAGCGGGCGCGAAAAGATGTTTGAAGTGAGGGAAGTGGAATCAGATATCTCGTTTTTACGCAACTATCTAACAAAGGATCTTGTGATGCGTGAAGATATGTATCTCTTCCAAAAACAAGGAAAAGACTACAAGGTTGTTGATAAAGAATGGACGAAGGTTCGTGATCAGTTGGTTGGCATGCGTGTGAACGGAGGATTCCCATACATTACAGTCAATGATGGTGATTATCTACGAAACGGCGAGCTATACTTAAAACATTGGTATGAAGGAATTGAGCTGGATACGAAGTATTTGGAAAAGGTCGTCCCGTACGTTTATCAACTATGGGGAAGAACGGTTCACCTTGAAACAATGTTAGATGGGCGAGAAGTTATGTTTTCATATGACGGCAAAAATATTCATAAAAATAACCTCTAAAAAAGTCGCTGCGTGTCAGCGGCTTTTTTTCATAATATTTGAAGTTTATGAGAATCGAAAGAGGGAATTGAGAAGACTAACAACCCCCCGTTAGTAAATAAGAAGAGTTAAATAACCAAGAGGTTTTGAGGTGAGAGATGAATATGATAAAAGAATTGATGGAAAGAATAAAAATAAACGAAGTAAGTGACCTGGCGGCAGTTCTAGCCTACTATTTCTTGCTTTCCCTTTTTCCACTGTTAATCTTTATGGTTTCAATCCTTCCATATTTTTCATTGGATGCCACTGAAATTACAGACATTATTAAGCAATACGCTCCTGGAGAAACAGGGGATATGCTTACAAGCCACATTGGGGAGCTACTGAACAATCCTCACGGTGGTCTGCTCTCTTTTGGGATTTTGGCAACGCTGTGGTCGGCTTCAAACGGTGCAAATGCATTAATTCGATCGTTGAATAAGGCGTTCCTTGTAGAGGAGACAAGACCGTTTTGGAAAGTTAGGCTCCATGCGCTTATCATGACGATAGGATTGGTCCTAACGTTTGTTATCACGCTGGCACTTCCCATATTCGGAAGCGTAATTATTGATTTTGTCAGTAGCTATCTTCCATCTGTAGCAGACAATCAAATTGTTTTAAATGTTAGTCGCTTCATATTCTCTTTCCTTACTATGTGTGCAGTATTAACCGTTTTGTACATGCTTGCACCAAACGAAAAAGTGACTTTCAAAGAAGCCTATTTAGGAGCAATTATTGGCACGGTACTTTGGCAAATTATTTCTCTTGCATTTTCTTTCTATGTTTCACAATTCGGGAACTTTAACGCGACTTATGGAAGTCTAGGAGCAGTCATTGTGTTACTGACATGGTTGTACCTTTCCGGATTTGCTATTTTAATTGGAGGGGAAATTAACGCAATTCGTCAGTGTCGCGTTTCAGGAAAGAAATGTATTAATCGTTCTAATGCAGGCTTAGGCAATCAACAGCCTTCTGAAAGAGTAAGTTCTTAAGCGAAAACGCAAATTAATTTAGCAAGTAATAGGAGAACACCTTATGTTTATGAAATCAAAATTTCAATTTTGGACATTTCAAATTTTAATGATTGTTCTTATTATCTTTATCTGTACGAAGATGTCCTTTTTATTCACACCGATTGTTGTGTTTATTTCAACAATCTTCCTACCAATTATCGTAGCAGGGTTTCTATACTTCCTGTTCAGTCCTGTAGTCGGGTTTTTACAGAAAATAAAAATTCCGAAAGTGTTGGCTATTTTGCTTCTTTATATTGTATTCATCGGAATTATTACACTAATTGTTAATTTAGTAGGACCACTTTTGGTATCACAAATTACGGAGTTAATTAATAGCATCCCAAAAAATATTGATAAAATTCAAAGCTACATGAACCACTTGTCTCATACAAAATGGTTCAAGTGGACAATAAATCAAGATTATGTACCGCTTGATAAGGCAAAAGACTGGGCAATGAATGCTTCGCCTGGATCATCAAATACAGTGACAAACAGTCTCCAAAACATTTTTGGAATGGTCACAAACGTTGCGTTAACGATTGTAACGGTACCGTTCATTTTGTTTTATATGTTAAAGGACGGAAATCGACTTCCAAAGGCAACAATGCGTTTCTTCCCAGCCTCTTATCGTGAAGAGGGTCTAACAATTATGGAAGAAATGAACAAAACCCTTGCTGTTTACATTCAAGGACAAATGCTTGTTGCGCTATTCGTGGCCGTTGTTACTTCAATCGGATATTTTATTATCGGGTTAAAATATGCGCTTCTTCTAGGAGTGTTAGTAGGGATTACAAACATCATCCCATATCTAGGACCATTCATCGGAGTTACACCAGCTGTTATTATTGGGCTGTTGGACTCACCTTTTAAGGCGGTATTGGTGATTGTCGTTGTTGTAATCGTGCAACAGCTAGATGGACACTTAATTTCACCGTTAGTGATTGGAAAACGATTGGACACGCATCCGTTGACCATTATCGTTTTACTATTAGTTGCAGGGAAACTAGCAGGACCTATTGGCATGATTTTAGCGATTCCAACGTATGCGGTAGCAAAAACGGTCATTCTACATTTGGCACGATTGATAAAATTGCAAAGACGCTATAAAAAATTAAATCATGAGCCGATCGAGTAGAGACTATGATAGAATAATAAAAAAGACAGCCGCAAAAGCTGTCTTTTTTCTGTTGTTTTTTGTGGGAAAAAGTAAATTGTAATAACAAAGGCCTACAGTTTCGACAAAAAATTTACAAACGAATATAATAATAAAATTTGAAACTATGATAAAAAAATTCAATAATTATTTTTCTGGAAAAACAATTTTAAAACTTATGGGAAGAATAAAAACCCATACAAACGGCATTTTAACAATAAATTAACATAAAATTAGTTGAAAATGTAATATAATATCTCTTCCATCATCGACATTATATGTAAAAATAGTCTTGACATATAGTAGATATATCCATAATAATAATATTAATAAAATATATTTAAATTTTTCCGAAATTTTAAATTATAAAAATAATTCGGGAACATTCCTACTAACTATATTCGGTACAAAAGTCACCTTTTATATAAACCAAATGCGCTTTTAATTATCTAACTTTTCTGACATGGTAATGACAGGCAATGAGGTAGAAGGTGCATCTTGCTAATTAAAAAAAGAAAAAGCAGGAACACAGGCAATAATTCATTGCTTCAAAAACCAAGTATAAATGTAGGGATAGTTGTATTAGAAGCTGAAAAATATCAGCTGGTCAAGCAAACGATCACTCTTGTCAAAAAGATCTTGGGAACTACAACAGTTCTTATCGTGACAGAAGTAACAGGAGGCTAGTTATGGGGGAACATTTGTTAGAAATTAAAAATTTATCAACATCGTTTAAAATTAAAGACAAGTATTATGCAGCTGTTGATGATGTATCCATTACGGTCAATTCGAACGAAATTGTAGCTATAGTAGGGGAATCTGGATGTGGAAAAAGTGCTTTGGCTCTTTCTATTAACAGGTTGCATAATAGTGAAAGAACAAAGATGGATGGAAAAATCTTATATAAAGGTAAAGATGTTTTAAGTCTATCTAATGCTCAAATGAATAAGTATAGAGGGAAAGAAATTAGTATGATCTTTCAGGAGCCGTTAACAGCTCTTAATCCTCTAATGACTATAGGGAAACAAATTGAAGAGAGTTTATCTTATCATACTGATCTTTCGAAAAATCAGCGAAAAGATCGCGCATGTGAACTGTTAGATCAAGTTGGGATTCCGAAACCAGAACTGACGTACAAGCAGTTTCCACATGAACTATCCGGTGGGATGAGACAACGTGCGATGATTGCAATCGCGATTGCTTGTAATCCGTCGCTTATCATTGCGGATGAACCAACAACAGCGTTAGACGTAACGATTCAAGCGCAAATTTTAGATTTACTTAAATCGATTCAAGAAGCAAATGGTATGGGAGTTGTTCTCATTACGCATGATTTAAGTGTTGTAGCTGAAGTAGCAGATCGAGTGGTTGTGATGTACGCGGGGCAAGTAATTGAAACAGGGACAGTTGATGAAATATTTAATCGTCCTCAACACCCATATACACGTTCACTACTAAACTCAGTTCCTACTACAACAAGTGTTCAAAATCGTCTTCATGTTATTGAAGGAGTTGTGCCGTCTCTTGTGAACCTTCCAAGAAAAGGCTGTCGCTTCAAAGGCCGTATTCCATGGATTGAAGATGGACTGCATGAGGAAACTCCGGAACTTCACGAAGTATTTCCTGGCCATCATGTAAGATGTACATGCTATAAGCACTTCTATTTCAAAAATGCTGAAGGAGAAGAGATCAACCATGACATTGCTCAGAGTAAATAACCTAAAGGTTCATTTCCCTGTAAAGGGCGGTTTCTTTAAACGAGTTGTGGGCCATGTAAAGGCCGTTGATGACGTTTCATTTGAACTACAGGCTGGTGAAACGTACGGATTAGTAGGGGAATCAGGAAGTGGAAAATCAACTACTGGTAAAGCAATTATGGGATTAAACAAGATTACTAGTGGAGAAGTTCACTTTGGGGGTAAAGACCTTGCTTCTCTAAGTAGAAGCGAGTTTAAACCGTACAAAAAAGACATTCAGATGATTTTTCAGGATCCATATTCATCTTTAAATCCTAAAAAACGTCTCATTGATATCATATCAGAACCAATTCGTAATTTTGAGCGCATGTCTCCTACCGAGGAGAGAAGGATGGTTCAGGAATATTTAAGTAAAGTAGGATTACCATCGGATGCAATCTTTAAATATCCTCATGAATTTTCTGGGGGACAAAGACAGCGGATTGGAATTGCTAGAGCTCTTACATTAAAGCCGAAGCTAATTATTGCAGATGAGCCCGTATCGGCATTAGACGTATCTGTACAAGCTCAGGTGCTGAATTTCTTACAAGATTTGCAAAAGGAATTTAACCTCACATACCTATTTATAGGTCATGACTTAGGGGTAATCCGACATATGTGTACACGAATGGGCGTTATGTATCGAGGCCGCCTTGTTGAAGAAGGAACGAGTGACGAAATATATGAAAATCCTCAGCACATCTACACGAAGAGACTAATTGCGGCTATTCCTGATATTCGACCGGAATATCGAGAGCAATCAGTTAACTTTAGAAGAGATGTGGCTAAGGAATATAAAGAGTCATACAATACTTATTTCGACAAAGATGGTAGAGCATTCGACTTGCAGCCTGTTTCAAATACACATCGAGTCGCATTGCCATAAGGAGAGGGAAAATTATGATAAAACTAATTTTACGACGCATATTGATTATGATCCCTCAGCTTTTTATTGTCAGTATTTTAGTCTTCTGTTTAGCGAAAGCGATGCCAGGAGATGCTCTGACAGGTAGAGCGCAGAATCCAAATGCAGATCCTGCTTCTATAGCTGAACAACGTGAAAAGCTAGGGTTAAATGATGCTGTTCCCGTTCAATATGTGCGGTGGATTAAAAATGTTGCACAAGGAGATTTCGGTAAATCATATACTCATAAATTACCAGTAACAGAGATTGTTGGTGATCGATTAGTAAATACGATTTGGCTAGGAATTTTGACACTTATTTTAACCTATGCATTAGCTATTCCAATGGGAATTATAAGTGGGCGCTGGAATGATAGGTGGCCTGATAAAATTGTCACTGGATACAACTATTTAACATTTGCAACACCGTTATTTATCTTTGCACTTGTTGTTTTATTCTTATTTGGATTTAAGTGGGATTTGTTCCCTACGGGAGGATCGATTGATCCTCAGGTTGAATCAGGAACGTTTGCATATTTCTTAAGTAAAATTAATCATATGATTTTACCTGCGTTCTCTCAGGCACTAATTGCCACAACCGTTACCGTGCAATATTTACGTAATGAAATTATTGAAACAAAGTTTAAGGATTTCCCACGAACAGCACGTTCAAAAGGGGTACCTGAATCAAAAGTATACTCTAGCCATATCTTAAGAAACTCCCTATTACCGGTTGCAGCCTTTTTAGGATATGAAATCACAGGTGTAATTGGAGGAGCGGTTTTCGTTGAAAACATCTTTAGTTACCCTGGAATTGGCCAGCTATTTGTCTCATCTATTAATTTGCGTGACTACAGTGTCGTAACAGCTCTTGTCTTGATGACGAGTCTTGCTTCGCTAGTTGGAACGCTTTTATCAGATATGATTTTAAGCTGGGTAGATCCAAGGATTCGCATCGAGTAGGGGGGAAATAAATATGGAAGTAGTAAGAAAAGATGCCGCTATTGAAAAAATAGAAAAAAGTCCTTCGGGATTTAGAATTGTTTGGAATGAATTTAAAAAAGATAAATTGGCAATGGGATCTCTTATCCTATTGACACTTATTTTAATAGCAGTATACGGAGTTTCAGTTATTTTGAGTCAAGATGAAATTGTTAAAATTGACTTTTTTGCAATCTATCAAGAACCTTCATCTTATCATTGGTTAGGTACTGATTATGGTGGTCGTGACATTTTTGGTCAGTTGATCATTGGTACGCGAAACTCCTTCACAATTGGGTTATGTATTACTTTAATCACTGTGTTTATTGGTCTTACTTTAGGATTACTAGCAGGATATTTTGGCGGAGTAGTAGACAATATTATCATGCGTATTATTGATTTTATTTTGGCTCTACCATTCTTAATGCTTGTTATCGTGTTTGTAGTAGTAATTCCTGAATTTTCAATATTGAACTTTATTCTGATCATGTCCGCATTTTTATGGGTAGGTAAAGCGAGGCTTATACGATCAAAAGTTTTGGCTGAAAGAGAGTTAGATTACGTAGCAGCGTCTCAGACGTTAGGAACCCCTCATTGGAAAATTATTCTTTTTCAAATTCTTCCTAACGTAAGTTCACTCATTGTAGTTAACTTTACACTAAACCTTGCAGGGAATATTGGGATTGAGTCTGGTTTAACCTATCTAGGATTTGGTTTGCCAGAGAGTAGTCCGAGCTTAGGGACATTAGTAAGTTATGCAAGTAATCCAGAAGTTTTACAGAATAAATGGTGGGTGTGGGTACCAGCATCAGCAATGATTTTAGTTCTGATGTTAAGTATAAATTTTATCGGCCAAGCTTTAAATAGAGCGGCTGACGCTAGACAGAGAAAAGCCTAAAAGGGGGAAAAATAGTATGGGAATCAAATCAGTTAGAAAAGTTTTAAGTACATTAGCCGTATCATCACTTTTGTTAGCTGCTTGTGGTGGTAATGAAGAAGGAAGCGGTAAGAGCACAAATGGAACACCAAGTGGACCACCTCCTAAGAAAGTTGAAACTTCTAAATTTTCCACTAGCTTAAAGAATGATAAAGACGAGGTTAAAGGTGGAACATTTACTTACGGTCTAGTTTCTGACACTCCTTTTGAAGGAGTTTTAAACCTAGCGTATTATGAAGGGGCACCAGACGCAGAGGTGTTACAATTCTTTGATGAGCCATTATTAGAAACAGATGATAACTATATATACAATCAAGATGGAGCAGCGACGTATGAATTATCCAACGAGGATAAAACAATTACGTTAAAAATCAGAGACAATGTCAACTGGCATAACGGTGATCCTGTAACAGCTGAAGACTTGGAGTATGCTTATGAAGTAATTGGCAATAAGAAGTATACTGGTCCACGTTACGATGCACAAATGCAAGGTATTGAAGGTATGACAGAATATCATGATGGAAAAGCTGATAAAATTTCAGGTGTCAAAGTGGTTGACGATAAAACAATTTCAATCACATTTAAAGAAGCAAACCCTTCTGTATTAACTGGGTTATGGACAACACCGCTGCCTAAAAAATACTTAGCAGGTATTCCGATTGATAAACTTGATAGTTCTGATCAAATTCGCAAAAACCCAATCGGGTTCGGACCATTCAAAATCAAAAAAATGGTTCCAGGAGAGTCTGTTGAATTTGAACGTAATGATGATTACTATAGAGGAAAGCCAAAGCTTGATAAAGTATTACTAAAAGTAGTTAATCCTGCAACTGCTGTTGCATCTCTTCAAAAAGGTGACATCGACTACGCAGAAATTTCAGCTGATAGCTATGAGTCAGCTGAAAAATTAAAAAATATCAATATTATTGGTAAAACAGGATTAGCTTACACTTATATTGGGTTTAAATTAGGTCATTATGACACTAAAAATGGCGTCAATGTGATGGATAATCCGAAGTTTGCTGACAAGCGTGTTCGTCAAGCATTTGGTTATGCAATGGACAACAAAACGGTTGGTGAGCGTTTCTATAAAGGGTTACGTTTCCCAGCTAATACGGTAATTCCACCATCTTTCCCGAAATATCATGATGATAAAGTAAAAGGATTCGACTATGATCCAGAGAAAGCGAAGAAGTTGTTGGATGAAGCTGGATACAAAGATACAGATGGCGATGGTTTACGTGAAGATCCAGACGGAAAGAAATTCAAAATTAACTTTGCTTCTATGAGTGGTGGGGACATTGCCGAGCCATTAGCTAAATATTATATCCAAGCATGGAAAGCAGTAGGATTAGATGTCCAGCTACTAGATGGCCGTCTACATGAATTTAACTCTTTCTATGATATGTTAGAAAAAGATGATCCGAAAGTGGATATCTATCAAGGTGCTTGGGGAACTGGTTCAGATCCAGATCCATCTGGAATTTGGGACAAAACGGCTCCATTTAACTACAACCGCTGGGTAAGTGATGAAAACCAAAAATTATTAAAAGAAGGTATTTCTCCAAAAGCGTTCGATGAGAAATATCGCCAAGACGTATACAACAAGTGGCAAGAGCTAGTTGCAGATGAGGCACCATCTATCCCAACACTGTATCGTTTTGAAATCTTTGGATTTAACAAACGTGTCAAAGATTATAGCCTTGTTGGTGGTAAAGCAGATGACTGGTGGAAAGTTTCTGTCACTGCTGATAAGCCAGAAACAAACTAATAGTAATAACACTCAAGAGGCGAACATTCGCCTCTTGTTTTTTTAGATACGGACAATCATTCGTCCAGTTAAGCTTCCTTCTAGAATTTGTGGTAACGCCTCAGGCAATTCACCGAGTGTAAGTTCACGGTGAACTGTATCTTCTAGCTGAGCAGGTTTTAGATCAGATGCCATACGTTCCCACAGCTTTCTACGTAATGACATAGGACAGTACACGGAATCAATGCCAAGTAAATTTACGCCCCGTAAAATGAAGGGAAATACGGACGTGGGAACTTTGGCTCCACCTGTTAACCCACTGACTGCGACAGAACCGCCGTACTGTATTTTACTTAATATAGATGCCAGCTGCTTTCCACCAACAGGATCAACGGCTCCTGCCCATTGCTGACGATCGAGTGCTTTTAATTTTCCACTATACACATCATCTCTTGTTAAGACATTCGTTGCACCAAGAGACGTTAGATAATCGCGTGCGGAACTCTTGCCGCTACTAGCCTCTACCGTATAACCACGCTTTGCAAGCATTGAAAGGGCTAGACTACCGACACCACCTGTCGCCCCCGTTACAAGAACAGGCCCTTTTTCAGGCGTCAGTCCATTTTCTTCTAGACGATGAACAGAGAGAGCGGCTGTAAAACCGGCCGTTCCTAGGATCATCGCTTCTTTTAGCGTCAGTCCATCTGGGAGGGGAACGACCCAATCCGCTGGCACGCGCGCGTATTCACTGTAGCCACCAAAATGCGTTACGCCAATTTCATAGCTCGTTGCGATAACAGGGTCACCTTCTTGAAAACGCTCATCTGTAGAAGACATAACGATTCCTGCGAGATCAATTCCTGGCACAAACGGATAAGACGACACGATCTTCCCGTCCGATGTTCCGGCTAAACCATCTTTATAATTGACGCCAGAATAATAGACTTTAATGAGTACATCTCCTTCAGGGAGATCGCTTTGATTGAGCTCTTTTATCGAAAGAGAGAAATCTTCGTCTGTTTTATCTGCTACAAGTGCTTTAAATGTATGAATCACGTGTATCACTCCTTAAAATGAGAGAGTTAGTAATGATGTACCCCTTTTAAAAACATAAAATCATGAAATAATAAATTTTAAAAATTGATATGAATCTTTCTAAATAACTCGATAAGCCCTCCGTTTCATGGCTTCTACCTATGATACGTGATTTTTAAGCGGTTTTCTAATAAAATGAATGTAGGATTTATCGTGAGAAGTGGAAAGGAACGGATTTATGACAACAAACTTTTGGTCTCCGCTTCAGCTTTCTTTGGAGATATCGGTAGTAGCCGGAATAATCGTTATTATTTTAGGTATTTTATGTGCTAGATTAATGGCAAGGAAAACGTTTAAGGGGAAAGCGGTGGTTGAAACGATTTTTTTACTACCTCTTGTACTTCCTCCATCTGTCGTTGGTTTTTTATTAATTGTTGTTTTTGGACAACATAGTCCGTTAGGAAGAGCGATTGAATGGGTCTTTCATCAGCCCATTATTTTTACGTGGTGGGCGGCAGTTATTTCAGCAATTGTCGTGGCGTTTCCACTCATGTATCAATCTGCACGAACAGGCTTAGAGGCAGTAGACCGTGATATTGAAGATGCCGCACGTGTAGATGGAGCAGGGGAATGGAAGGTATTTAAAAGCATATCGATCCCGCTTGCGATCAAGTCAATTGTAGCCGGAGGCGTGCTTAGTGTGGCAAGGGCACTAGGGGAATTTGGGGCAACCCTTATGTTTGCAGGTAATATCCCTGGAAAGACGCAGACGACCCCTACAGCTATTTATTTAGCAATTGATTCCGGCAATATGCACTTAGCATGGCTATGGGTGCTAAGTATGATTGGAATCTCATTTTTGATGTTAATTATCGTTAATCTTATACGTGATTAAAAAACGAACGATGCAAGCGCATCGTTCGTTTTGATTACTTTTCAATTACATCAACATCTTCAACTTTTACAAAAGCATAGCGATGGTTGAGATGAATACGGTAGTATTCGTCCTTGCCATAGACCATTTTATGAACGCCGTATGGGTTTAACGTATACGTCGTGGCGTTATAAAAGTCGCTTGTTGCTTTTTCAGCTGTCACGTAATATTGTCCTTCGCTAATCGTATATTGTAGCGGTACGTTATCACGCGGGGTGACATCTTCCGGATAGGCAGATGCTTCAGGATACGCAGCTCCGTAGACCGGAATGTTTTGTTTGCCTTTTTTCGGTGTAATAAGCGTTCCTTTTACATGCGTTGTATATTGGTTGTTCGGATTAAAAAACCAAACTTTTTGTCCGCCATACCAGATTGCATTCCAATCACCTTTTGTTTCAGCTAATGAAAAGGTTTGGCCGGCTTTTCCTTTATTCCCCCAATCAAGCGCTTGCTGACTACCACCAAATTTAAGCGCTGGGTCATGAAAGAGGGGAGCATCAAAGCTCGGCTCGGTATAGAAATAGATAAAATTAGCAGATTGCATCGCTGGGGACGCATCGCTTACTACCGGCTTATTTGTTTTAAAATGTGGTGTTAATGTCACAATTGTAGATGATGGTTTTCCTTTTGACGCTGTAATGGGTGCTCCTACAAGCTGCATATAATGTTCCCAGTCCCAAAATGGACCAGGATCTGAATGCATGGCACTTTGTCTAGCGGGCGATAGTCCAGGAACTTCCTCGTGACCAATAATGTGAGCACGATCAAGCGGAATATTGTATTTGTGACCTAAATAGCGGACAAGCTTTGCAGAAGAACGATACATCGGTTCACTAAACCACGTTGCACCTTGTAGGGCGTAGCCTTCATGCTCAATTCCGACTGAGTGCATATTAAAGTACCAATTACCTGCGTGCCAAGCGATGTCCTTATTATGGACCATCTGTGTGATATGGCCGTCAGAAGAGCGTACGACATATTGAGAGGTAGCAGAATAAGGATTTGCAAACAAGCGAACCGTACCATCATAGCTCGTCTCAGTATCGTGAATGACGATATAACGAATATCAGGTCCAAACGAAGGACGATCCGCTACATCATAATTGCTATAGTCACTTGGATTGGCACTTTTTTGCTCGTAAAAGGCTGGAATGTAGTCACAGGAAACGTTTGCTGGACATTCAGCACGGTTGTATACCTTGTCTTTCGTCATTTTCTTGGCGCTTTTTAAGTTCGGCTTGATCGGCGAAGCTGCCATATGAACTTTTTGTCCATCTGTCGTTGTATGTACGATGCCGGTTTGAATAGTGCTATATACGTCATCTGCAAACTCTAGCGCTGCGTTCGTATCTTTAGATTGACTGTAGCGTGCTACTGCACCGTACCAGTCTTCTTCAGACGTTGGAATGCTTCCCGTTCTTTCTTTTGCATAGTATGCAAGTAAAGCTGCTGCTCCTCGTATATTTTGAACAGGATCTTTTTTCAGTACGTCTGTTTTTTCGTGGATTAACGATGCTGCCTGCTGTAAAGGCTGTTTGGAAACGGAATTTGATCCGTCACCTTTTAAATCATCCGTGAGCGTAGTAGGGAGGTCAACTAAGTGCATCAGTCCGTACCCACCAGAAGTGCTAGGGTGTCCATCATGATCTTCAAATTGTGAGAGATTATAAGATAGAGAGAGAAGAACGCGCAACGGGACATGGAATTCTGTCGCTGCTTTTTGGAACTCGTTTTGTAACAAATGAGGTGAGCTCATATTTTGTTGGTTTGATACGCTCGTTCTAGTATCGGCACTTGATAGAAGTGAACCTGAAAAGGTAACGGTTGTTGCTACAGATAGAGAAGCGAAATGATGAAACCACTTTTTTCTTTTTTTCAAACGTAAAACCCTCCTTTATTCATTTAGAAAGTTAATTGGCTAGTAATTTGTCGAATTCCTTTATAAAATGCAGAAATGAGAAGAAGAGACTAGGGGAACGTAAAAAAGCTAATCCAATTGGATTAGCTTTTTTGCTAGGGTTGTACTTTTAATAAGATTTAGCGAACGCTTTTAGCACCCATATAGCGTTTTGACCAATAGCTGTTACTTAAAGAAGCAATCGATACGCCCTGTGAGGAGGAGCTATGAATAAACTTGCCATTTCCTACGTAGATCCCCGCATGGGATGCACCGCTTGTGTAAGTATGGAAGAATACGATATCTCCTGCTTTTGGTGAAGAAACTTTAGAGCCCTTCTGATAAATACCGGCAACTGTTCTTGGTAATGTCACGCCAGCGCTTTTTTTGTATACATAGTTTAAGAACCCACTGCAGTCAAAACCGCTTGGTGTTGTACCGCCCCATTTGTAAGGAACGCTCATGTATTTTTTCGCTGTGCTAATAACAGAAGCAGAGCTGTAAGAAACAACACCTTTTACGCTTGAAGTTGGTTTTGAAACAACGCCAAGTGCTTTAAAAGTTCCTGCTCCGACAACACCATCTGCTCCTAGGCCACGGCTTTTTTGAAAAGATTTTACGGCAGCAGCAGTAGCTGATCCGAAATATGTAGTCGTTGTGCCTTTAAAATAACCTTTTGATTTCAATACGCTTTGAAGTTGTTTAACCTCTGTATGTGTCATGCCTTGTTTTAATGTATGATCACCTAATGCAGCTTGTCCAACTACTGGACTAGCTAATAGGATGCCTGCAAGTGTTAAACTTGAAATAAGTCGTTTCATCTTTTTAAGTACCCCCTGAAAATATTTCCTGTCTCTCTAAGTAATTCATATTCTATCATTATTCGACAGTGTTTTAGGTTACAGTTATATTACAAAATAACTACAAAATGATAAAATATTCAAAAAACGGGTATGTTAAGTAAGATGTAGTCCTGTTTTTGCGAAAAAATTGTCCCTTTTTATCTCCGGTCGGTACTTTGGTATGGGTGATAAAAGTGGTGGGGTGTCGATATTTGAGAGAGATCTCAGGCATAGACAAACCAACATCCTATAGTTATAATTAATTGGAAAACTTTATATTATTTTAACACTAGGGGAGCCATTTGGCTGAGACGACTATTCGGACCCTTTGAACCTGATCTGGTTTGTACCAGCGTAGGGAAGTGGTGAAGCAGATCTTTTATTCTGAATGAACTAACCACTCTACGCGTAGAGTGGTTTTTTGTGTTTACTAGACTACTAAAAAGGAGAATAACCGTGACGCATACACCTACTCTTCATGTTGTGACCGCTGGAAGTCAGTCTAGTAAGGAACTCTGTTCTATTATTCAACAAATTCATCCTTACATGGACGGCATTCACATCAGAGAAAAAGAAAAGACAGCCATCGAGCTTTATCAATTAATTGAGTCTCTAAAACACGTAGCTGTTCCTTTAGAAAAAATAATAGTAAATGATCGCGTAGATGTAGCGGTCTTATCTAAAATAGGTGGTGTTCAGCTGGCTTATCATAGCCTAGAAGTTGGAGTAGTCAAACAAGAATTTCTAAATCTACATGTCGGAAAGTCGGTACATAGTCTTCAAGAAGCACTTGAAGCGGAGAAGCAAGGAGCTGATTTTCTTCTCTATGGTCATATTTATCATACGGATTCAAAGCAGCATTTGCAGCCGAGAGGAATACAGGGATTAAAGGCTATTGCTCGTTCCGTGCGCGTACCTGTCATCGCAATTGGTGGTATTCAACCTCATCATGTTCAAGAAGTGATGAAGGCAGGGGCTCATGGTCTAGCGGTTATGTCAGGCGTATTTCAATCAACGAACCCCCTTGAAAGAGTGAAACAGTATCGAAGTGAACTGCTGAAATGGAGTGAGAAGAGATGAAGCGGAACTATGACGTAATTATTGTTGGTGGTGGGGTAATTGGTTGTTCAATCGCTTATCACTTGTCCAAATCTGGAGTAAAGGTAGCGGTTATTGAAAAGCAAACGATTGGTTGTGAGGCTTCTTGTGCAGCTGCCGGTATTTTAGGGGCACAGGCAGAAATTGATGAAGAAGGACCACTATTGGAATTCGCGTTAGAAGGACGAGAACGATTTAAAGAGCTTGCTGGTGAATTAAAATCCATAACAGGTGTTGATATTGAACTTGTTCAAGAAGGGGTGTTAAAAACAGCAACGACCGAGCTCGAAGCGATTACCTTACAAAATAAGGTGAAACAGCACAGGCGCTGGGATCAGAATGTTTCTTGGTTGAACCAAAACGATGTCTTACAGTATGAGCCGCAGCTCTCACCTACTTTACACGGGGCTATGTACATTCCAAATGATGGTCAAATTATGCCTAGGAAGTTAGTAGAGGCATTTCACAAGGGGTGTATTTACTACGGAGTAGATTTTTATGAAGAAACCAACGTTCAAAAGCTTCTTATCAGTGAATACAAAGCCTACGGAGTAGAAATAGAGGGTGAGGCTATTTACGGAGACAAAATTGTTATTGCCACTGGTGCGTACGCCAATCAATTTCTAAAAGAATGTTCACCTAGCGTCAATGTTTTCCCTGTAAAAGGCGAGTGTTTATGTGTACAGAGTGAGAAGCCTCTGCTTTCTAAAACCATTTTTTTAGAGGAAGGGTTTTATTTAGTACCAAAATCAAATCATCGTATTTTCATTGGCGCGACAAAGCTCCCACATGTGTTTCAAAAAAAGGTTTCTATTAGGGGAGTCGCTTCCTTAATTGCGAAAGCTGAGCAGCTTCTGCCTTCTATTAAGGAGGCGAGCTTAATTGATTATTGGGCAGGTCTTCGTCCACAGACGGATGACGGTTATCCGTATTTAGGAGAGCATCCGACAGTAAAAAGCTTGTTTATGGCATGTGGACATTTTCGAAATGGCATTTTACTTAGTGCGATTACGGGTGAAGTAATGGCTTCCTTAATAAAGGATAATCAAATGAATCCCGTCTATCGAAAAGCTTTTTCGATTGAGAGACTAGATCAAACGGTGAGGTGAAAAAAAGTGAACGTGAAAATTAATGGTGAAGATGTAAAGCTTCATTCATCTATTGCAACGGTTCATGAACTGCTAACATTTTATGAATTTGAAAAACGAGTTGTTATTGTAGAAGTAAACGAAGACATTTTACAAAAAGATCAGCATAACCAAACGATCTTAAAAGACGGCGATCATATTGAAATCGTCTCATTTGTAGGAGGAGGATGAAGATGTTAAAAATTGGACCATACGAATTTCAATCACGTTTATTGTTAGGCACAGGGAAGTTTGGAGACTTTGCAACTCAAAAGAAGGCAGTAGAGGAATCAGGTACAGAGATTTTAACCTTTGCTGTCAGAAGAATGAATATTTTTGAAAAAAATCAGCCGAACTTCTTAGAAGAGATTGATGTCAGCCGATATACGCTTTTACCAAATACAGCGGGAGCTAAGACGGCAGAAGAAGCGGTGAGAATTGCAAAATTAGCAAAAGCATCAGGATTATGTGATATGGTAAAGGTAGAGGTTATTGGCTGTGACAAAACGTTGTTGCCAGACCCTGTTGAAACCTTAAAAGCAAGCGAACAATTATTAAACGAAGGATTTATCGTATTACCATATACGTCAGATGATGTCGTTCTAGCACGTAAGCTTCAGGAGCTGGGCGTTCATGCGATTATGCCAGGTGCTTCCCCGATCGGAACGGGCCAAGGAATTATTAATCCGCTAAACTTAAGTTTTATTATTGAGCAGGCTCGTGTTCCAGTAATCGTTGATGCGGGAATAGGCTCAGCCTCAGACGTTGCAAAAGCAATGGAATTAGGGGCGGATGGAGTGTTGCTTAATACAGCTGTGTCAGGCGCACAGGACCCGGTGAAGATGGCTCGTGCCATGAAGCTTGGAATGAAGGCTGGTCGCGCATCATTTGAAGCGGGTAGAATACCTGTAAAACGGTATGCATCTGCAAGCAGTCCGATGGAAGGAATGAGTATGAGTTGAGCAGTGAGCGTTATTCAAGACAGGAGCTTTTTACGCCAATCGGAAAAAGTGGGCAAGAAAAAATCGTAAGTAAGCACGTGTTAATTATCGGTGCCGGAGCGCTTGGTACAGCAAGTGCTGAAGCTCTTGTTCGTGCTGGTGTAGGCACGGTTACTATTATTGACCGGGATTATGTAGAATGGAGCAATTTGCAGCGTCAGCAGTTGTATACAGAGGAGAATGCTGAACGTCGTACACCAAAGGCGGTGGCAGCAAAAAATCGTCTTCAAGAGGTGAACTCATCTGTGAACATCCATGCTCACGTCATGGATGGCAATATAGAAGAATTAGAGAGCCTCATCACACAAGGTGTGGATGTCATTATTGATGCGACCGATAACTTTGATACGAGATTGATTATTAACGACTTAGCACAAAAGCATCAAGTACCGTGGGTGTACGGAGCATGTGTTGGTAGTTATGGGATTAGCTATACAATTTTACCAGGTGAGACGCCTTGCTTATCCTGCTTATTAGATACTGTACCAATGGGCGGAATGACGTGCGATACGGTTGGGATTATTTCTCCAGCTGTTCAAATGGTCGTTTCTTATCAAGTAACGGAGGTGCTGAAGCTTCTAGTTGAAGACAAAGCTTCTCTTCGTAAAAAGCTCGTTTCGTTTGATCTATGGAAAAATCAGCATACGATGATTGCGGTTGATAAAGTGAAAAAAGCAGATTGTCCATCATGTGGTGAGCAGGCGACATATCCTTTTTTAGCATATGAAAACCAAACAAAGACCGCTGTTTTATGTGGTCGTAACACGGTGCAGATCCGCCCAGCAGAGGGAATGAAGCGCTCATTAGATGCAGTAGCAGAAAGCCTTCGTCCTCACGGAAAAGTGGAGCAAAATCCGTATTTAGTTTCATTAACAATGGATGAAAAGCGTCTTGTTGTTTTTCAGGATGGTCGAGCCTTTATTCACGGTACGAATGATATCTCAGAGGCCAAAACGATTTATTATCGCTATTTAGGATAGAAAAGCCATCAAGAAAGGAGCAGATATCAATGATTGCAAAGGCATTGACAATTGCAGGATCAGATAGCGGCGGTGGAGCCGGAATTCAGGCTGATTTAAAAACATTTCAAGAGCGCCATGTATTTGGAATGTCTGCGATTACGGCCGTTACGGCCCAAAATACGTTAGGTGTACAAGGAGTATATCCTTTAAGTATTGAAGGAATTCAGCAACAAATTGACTCTATCGCAACTGATTTATATCCGGATGCAGTGAAAACGGGTATGCTATTTAGTTCTGAAATTACGAAAGCGGTAGCCGATAAAATGAAGCATTACGGCTTTAAAAACATCGTGGTTGATCCAGTGATGATCGCCAAAGGTGGATCTCCACTTCTACAAGAGGAGGCCGTTGAGCAGGTAAAAGCATCCCTTTTACCGATTGCGTCGGTCATTACACCAAACCTTCCAGAAGCGGAAGTGCTAACAGGAATGAAAATTAATGATTTAAATGATCGAAAAGAGGCGGCAAAAGTGCTTCATTCACTCGGCGTAGCTTCTGTTGTTATTAAGGGCGGTCACGGTGAAGAACAATATAAAATCGTGGATCTGCTATTTAACGGTCGCGATTTTATCGAAATCGATCACCAAAGGCTAGAAACGAAGCATACGCATGGAACGGGCTGCACGTTTGCGGCGTGCGTAACGGCAGAATTGGCCAAAGGAAGATCCATTGAAAAAGCAGTTGAAACAGCATCCGAATTCGTGCACTATGCCATCAAGCATACGCTAGAAATCGGTGGAGGACACGGCCCTACCAACCACTGGGCTTTTCGTTCCTATGATCAGAAAGTGATCAGATCGTAATCCGTAAATGCCCGCCTTAATAAATAGTCATGAAAATAGAGGTAATCCTCCAAAGACGGGGGCCTCTATTTTTGTGCAAAAGCTTGATGCTACTTATCATAGTAACAGAAACAATAACGATTGTTTTGGTAACATGGGGTACTGATCAGAAAGCACTTCGAAAAAAACAAATTGACAAAATATTGTTAAAATTGGTAAGATAGTAGTTGGAAAAAATATGAATTTAAAGGAGGGAACGTCATGCAAAAGGTACTGATTCAAATCGTGGTAGAAAACAAGGATTTATATGACGTGACCGCAATTCATTATTCCATTTAACTTATGTATTAACGGGAAATGAACAGCACAAGTCACGTATCTCGTGGCATGTGCTTTTTTATTTGAAGGCATATTGCTTTAGCAATATGCCTTTTTTCTTTTGGGTGCATTTTGTGCCAATTTTAGCGGTGCAAATTGACATAAAAAATTGAGAGCATAGGAGGAAGTAGCAATGATGAGAAATGGCGTGAAAATGTTAAAGGAAATTGTGGAGACAGGTGATGGCTAGTACGTAATACGCACACAAGAGAGGAGAAGGATACAATGTTTTCAGTTTTAAAGAAATTAGGCTGGTTTTTTAGGCAACATTGGAAAAGGTATGTCCTTGCGATTATTTTACTCATTATCGCAGGAGTGGTAGACGTCATTCCACCAAAGTTCATCGGAATGGCTATTGACGAAATTCAAGCAGGATCATTAAGTGATGGAACGCTCTGGCGTTACATGAGTATATTAGGGGCCCTCGCAGCGGTGAGTTATATTATCACCTACGTGTGGATGTATCAGCTATTCGGTGGTTCGTTTCTTGTTGAACGACTACTGCGAAAAAGGTTTATGAAGCACTTACTAAAAATGACGCCTACCTTTTACGAAAAAAATCGTACAGGTGATTTAATGGCGCGAGCAACGAACGATTTAAAGGCGATTTCAACGACCGCAGGATTCGGGATCATGACAATGGTCGATTCAAGTGCCTTTATGTTAACTATTTTATTTACAATGGGATTTTTAATTAGCTGGAAGCTAACTCTTGCAGCGCTTCTTCCGCTTCCAATTATGGCTTTAATGATGAATATATTCGGAAAACGAATTCATGAACGCTTTACAATTGCCCAAGACGCTTTTGGTGTAATGAATGACAAAGTGTTAGAGTCAGTGTCTGGTGTAAGGGTTATTCGTGCTTATGTGCAAGAAGAAGCAGACGAACGCCGATTTGATCAACTAACAGAGGATATTTATAAAAAGAATATGGAAGTGGCCAAAATTGATGCGTTGTTTGAGCCCACCATTAAAATTCTCGTTGGGATGAGTTATTTGATTGGATTAGGCTACGGGGCATATCTTGTTTTTCATAGTGAAATTACTCTGGGTGAACTTGTATCGTTTAACGTATATCTTGGGATGATGATTTGGCCAATGTTTGCAATAGGAGAATTAATTAACGTCATGCAACGTGGTAATGCATCTCTAGATCGCGTAAACGAAACGCTCTCTTACAAGGCAGATGTGGAAAATGCAACGTCGTTAGCAGCTGTTTCAGAGCCTGGAGTTCTTCAATTCAATGACGTCACGTTTCAGTACCCATCTTCTTCGATTCCAAATTTAAAGCAGCTAACATTTACGTTAAATAAAGGTCAAACCATCGGAATCGTAGGTAAAACGGGAAGTGGGAAAACAACAATTATTAAACAGTTATTGAGACAATATCCGCTTGGTGAGGGTGAAATTTCGATTTCAAATGTGGATATGAGAAAGATTGCGATTGAAGATATTCAAGGATGGATCGGCTACGTTCCGCAAGATCATATTCTTTTCTCAAAAACGGTCAGAGAAAATATTGCCTTTGCAAATAAAGAAGCAAGCGCTGAAGAAATTAACAAAGCGATTGATTTAGCAGCATTTCGCCAAGATATTGAGCATTTACAAGATGGGTTAAATACGCTTGTTGGAGAAAAAGGAGTAGCGCTTTCCGGTGGGCAAAAACAGCGTATATCTATTGCAAGAGCTCTTTTAGAAAATCCAGAAATTTTAATTTTAGATGATGCTCTATCAGCCGTGGATGCTAAAACGGAATCAGCCATTATTGAAAATATTCGTGCTGAACGTGAAGGCAAAACGACTTTCATTGTGACGCACCGACTTTCAGCGGTCGAACATGCAGACGTTATTTTAGTTATGGATGAAGGGGAAGTCATTGAACGTGGAAATCACCAAGAACTCGTGAAAAATGGTGGCTGGTACGCGGAGCAATATGATCGCCAACAATTAAGAGGAATTGAACCAGAAAGCGGGGTGATCGCATGAGCGTAGGAAAACGACTCGTTCAATATGCGTTATCATCTAAAAAAATTATTATCATTGCCTTGTTCATGTTAACCATTGCGGTAGCAACGGAGCTTGCAGGACCATTTATCGCAAAGAAAATGATTGATTCACACATATTAGGCATTGAGAAAACGTGGTACGAAACAACAGAGGATGAAGGCTCTGTGTTTTACAAAGGGAAATGGTATGAACGTTCAGATCGTGCTAGTGAAAAAGGTACGCCGAAGCAAGTATTGCTTGTTGGAAGAAGCTATTACTTTTTACAGTCCCCTATCACTTTTGACGGAGAACGTTCTTATAAGGGGGAGCAAGTCGTCATAAAAAAAGGTGATCAAACGGCTTCTTATGATGCGACAAAGCTTACAACGTCTGAGCTTTTTACCTTTTACAAGCCAGAAGTGAAACCTCTCATTGTATTAATGGGCATATACTTTTTGATGCTTGCTATTTCATCTGTTTTTCAATACGGACAGCATTACTATCTGCAAATGTCATCAAACAGCATCATACGAAAGATGAGAAAGGACGTTTTTCATCATATTCAGAAGCTGCCTATTTCATATTTTGATCATCTTCCAGCAGGGAAGGTTGTAGCACGAATTACAAATGATACAGAAGCGATTCGAGAATTATACGTGACGTTTTTAGCGACGTTTTTCTCTAGCACCATCTATATCATTGGCATTTTTATTGCCCTTGCGATATTGGATGTAAAGCTCGCGATGATTTGTATGGTTATTGTACCAATATTAGGGCTATGGATGTACATTTACCGAAAATACGCGTCCAAGTATAATCACGTCATTCGTGCTCGTGTCAGTGACATTAACGGTATGGTTAACGAATCGATTCAAGGTATGACGATTATTCAAGCATTTCGTCGCCAGAAAGAAACAATGGGTGAATTTGCTCAGTTAAACAACGAGCATTTTACGTATCAAAATAAATTATTAAACCTTAATTCCTTAACGTCGCACAACTTAGTAAACGTGCTGCGTAACTTAGCTTTTGTGCTGTTGATTTGGTATTTTGGTGGGGCTTCTCTAAGAGCAGAGAGCATTTTATCTATGGGGGTTCTGTATGCCTTTGTTGATTATTTAAACCGCCTATTCCAACCAATTACGGGAATGGTGAATCAGCTAGCGCTACTTGAGCAAGCACGTGTAGCGGCAGAACGCGTATTTGAGCTACTCGATGAAAAAGAAGAAGAATTCGTGAAGCCAACTCTTCCGCGCTATGAAGGAAATGTAGAGTTTCAAGACGTTTCTTTTGCTTATAAAGAAGAGGAATATGTGTTGAAGAATATTTCATTTCAAGCAAATCAGGGAGAAACGGTGGCGCTTGTTGGACATACGGGTTCAGGTAAAAGCTCGATTATTAACTTGTTGTTCCGCTATTACGATATTCAGAAGGGCCGTATTGTAATTGATGGAAAAGATGTGGCAAACATGTCAAAACAGGATTTACGAAAACATATGGCTATTGTGTTGCAGGATCCATTCCTGTTCACTGGCACCATCGCAAGCAATGTTAGCTTAGAAGACGAACACATTTCACGTGAGCAAGTAGAAAAAGCACTGAGAGACGTTGGAGCTGAAGAGTTATTGAAGCATTTGCCAAAGGGCTTTGATGAACCAGTGATCGAAAAAGGAAGTACCCTCTCATCTGGACAGCGACAATTGATTTCGTTTGCAAGAGCCTTAGCTTTTAATCCGTCAATTCTCGTATTAGATGAAGCAACCGCAAATATTGATACGGAAACAGAGGCTGTAATTCAAAAAGCATTAGAGATTGTTAAGAAAGGGCGAACGACGTTTGTCATTGCTCATAGATTATCAACGATTCAAAATGCCGATCAAATTCTCGTGTTAGATAAAGGGCAAATTGTTGAGCGAGGCAATCATGAAGAATTAATGGCGCAGGGCGGGAAATATCATCACATGTATCAATTACAAAAAGGTCATTCTGATCGTTCAGCTAGCTAAGGAAAAGCACCTCATTTATAATGGGGTGCTTTTTCAATAGGAAAGACCTACCCGTGATCCAATAAATGAAGAATCATGGAGCTGCTTATAAGCAAAGTCAGCCGTATCTCCTACGGTAATTTTCACTCCACCTTCAGGCAGAACGTCTTTTTCAAAACGATATGTCTCTGTGCGTTCCCCATCAGGTAAATAGGTAGGGCACACAATCGTCCAATGGAGATCAGACTCTTGAAGCATTAAATAAGCTTTTAAATGATCTTCAGCGGCTCTTGTGGAACGTCGCTTTGATTCTGAAGACTGAAATCGGTAAAGATGCGGTTCAGTACGCGACTGTAAAATCCCCGCAGTTCCGATTGTGATCAGTCGTTTTACATCATGCTGCTTCATGGACTCAATAATTAAAGGCATTGTTTCAGACAGTACGTTTTCTCCGTCTGTATTGAGTGCACTAATGACGACGTCTGCGTTTTTAATTGTCTTTATTAAATCCAATTTATTAAGGGCATTCCCCTCTTTTAACGTTAAATGAGGATGATTTCCCTTCGTTACTTTTGATGAATCTCGAACAAGTGATTTTACACGATGATCCGGTAATGCTAGTGATAAAATTTCGGAGCCAACTCGACCAGTGGCACCTAACAATGCAATATTCATTTCTTTTCACCTCACGTTATTAAGTATAAAAGGTTGGAATAAGGAAGTAAAAAATAAGGGGCTGCATGAAACAATTCTTTACGGAATATGTTGGTATAAGATGGATATTCCTTTTTGATGGACTATTTTCCTTTAGGCTTAGAGAGTGATGGTACCTGACAAAATGATTTAACAAATCACTGATTTTTGATATGATAAATAAAAACTGAATATTCAAACAAAAAATAGGAGAGTGAACGATACTTGGGAGATCTGCCGCTGAGTCAAATGATGGTTGTGCTGTTTATGGTTGGAGTAGCTTTTGGGGTTTCTTTTGTAGAAGCTGCCATGAAGAAAACGTCTAAAGCCCGATTAAAAAACTTTCTTGATGATCAACCTTTTCAAAAGAAACAGTCCGTCTATATCTTACAGCACTTTGACCGTGTACATGCTAGTACGGTCATTAGCAAAAATGTTCTCACGATTATTGTTATTTCTCTATCTGCCTCTATATTTATCCATTTTTTCGGTGAGTCGATCGGGGTACTTGTAAGCGTACTATGCATGATGGCGTTCGTTCTTTTTTTTCTAGAGGCACTACCTGCTATTGCGGTAGGGAAGCGAGCAGAAAAAACAGTCGTTACTCTGTCGTCTATTATCATTAGCACAAATATTGTTTTTTTCCCCGTTACATATTGTTTTTCAATTCTTCATCGCTTCTTTTCGAAGGGAGTCGTTTTGCCTTCTGTGACAGAGCAGGAGATTAAGGTTCTGGTTGATATCAGTGAAGAAGAAGGAATTATTGATAATCGTGAAAAAGAACTCGTACATCGTTCCTTGGAATTCGATGAAATCTTAGTCGGAGAAATTTTAACTCCTCGAACCGATGTCATTGCGGTAGAAATCAGTCAGCCTCTAGAAGAAATTCGTGATCTCTTTTTAGAACAGCGTTATTCTCGAATTCCTGTATATCAAGATCATATTGATAACATTGTTGGCATTCTATCGGAGCGAGAATTTTTAAGTGAGCTCGTGAAGGGGAATAACGTAGAGCTTTCTTCATTGGTTCGCCAGCCTATTTATGTAGTTGAGTCTATGAAAATTTCCGTGTTATTACCTGAACTGCAACAAAATAAGGTTCATCTTGCCGTCGTAGTGGATGAGTTTGGTGGCACATCAGGTATTGTGACTTTAGAAGATATATTAGAGGAGATTGTCGGTGAAATTTGGGATGAGCACGACGAAACAGTGAAGAACGTTCATCGAATTGACGAGCATAATTATCAGTTTAATGCCGAGTTATCGTTAGATGAGTTTGTAAAAATGTTAAACATTACGCAACCAGAGAGCTCTTATCATACGCTTGGTGGGTGGGTGTTTGAACAGTTTGAGCGAATACCACTAAAAGGAGAACGATTTCAATATGAAGACATGGTGCTGACTGTTGATCATGTAGAAAATAGAAGAATTCGAAAAGTGTTAGTGGAAATCATGAATCCGAATTTCTGAGAGGACAAAAGTTCTGGCTTTAAAAAACGGACCGTAAAAAAGCCGTTCGAAATCATTTCGAACGGCTTTTTTATGTATGAAATTACATCCTAAAAAATAAACATGAGATCTTTTTTAAAAGGGCATACTAAAGGAAATCTTTCTTGTTGACTTTTTGTCGTTTCTCAATTATATTTCACAAGGTCGAGGTTTTAATATTCCTATCAGATTAATGGGGGTTTTCAACAATGAAAAAGTTACTATCAATGCTGGTTGTAATCAGTAGTTTAGTGCTTGTATTAGCAGCTTGTGGTACAAGTGATAAATCTGATAATGCCGGTGCAGATCTATACAAAGAAGTGAAAAAGTCAGGAGAATTAAAAATTGGTACAGAAGGTACATATCCTCCTTTCACTTTTAATAAAGGCGGGAAATTAACAGGATTTGACGTTGATATTGCCCGTGAAGTAGCAAAACGCTTAGGTGTAAAACCTGTGTTTGTTCAAACGCAGTGGGACAGCCTATTTGCAGGATTAAACGCCAAACGTTTTGATGTAATTGCCAACGAAGTTGGCATTCGAAAGGATCGCCAAAAGAAATATGATTTCTCAGATCCGTACATTTCTTCAGCTGCTGTACTTGTAACGGCGAAAAACAACAAGGACATCAAAGATTTTAAAGACTTAAAAGGCAAAAAAGCGGCGCAGTCTCTAACAAGTAACTACCGTAAAATTGCCGAAGACAACGGTGCAGACATTGTCGGTATTGAAGGATTAACGCAATCAATGGACTTAATTACACAAGGACGTGTAGATGCAACGGTAAACGATAAGCTAGCGATTTTAGATTATTTAAACCGTAAGCCTAATTCAGCAGTTAAAATTGTGAAAGAAGAGAAAGATTCTGCTGAAAGCGCGTTTTTATTCCGTAAAGATAGCGACAAGCTTGTTAAAGAAGTAAACAAAGCATTAGCAGATATGAAAAAAGACGGCACATACGAAAAGATTTCGAAGAAATGGTTTGGCGAAGATGTTTCTCCTAAATAATATCTTCCAAGACCCAGAACAATTAAGCAATTCTTGGGCAATTGCAAAAGACTCCCTCGGGCCAATGCTCGAGGGTGCTATTAAAAATACGATCCCGTTAGCGATTCTTTCGTTTATTTTTGGGATCATTTTAGCCGTCTTAACAGCTTTAGCCAGAATGTCGTCTAGTAAAATATTGCGAGGAATCGCACGTGTGTATGTGTCAATTATTCGAGGAACGCCGTTACTCGTACAGTTGTCACTTATTTTTTTCGCTTTGCCAGACTTAGGTATAAAACTTGATCCATTTCCAGCTGCTGTCATTGGGTTTTCGTTAAACGTTGGGGGATATGCGTCAGAAATTATTCGTGGATCGATTCAGTCGATTCCAAAAGGTCAGTGGGAAGCTGCATATTCAATTGGGATGTCATACTCACAAACATTGAGACGCGTCATTTTCCCGCAGGCAGCTCGAGTCTCTATTCCGCCCCTATCTAATACGTTTATTAGTTTAGTGAAGGATACGTCTCTTGCATCGTTTATCCTAGTAATGGAAATGTTCCGAAAAGCACAAGAGATTGCATCGGTTACGTATGAATTCTTGCTTTTATATGGAGAAGCAGCGGTATTATATTGGATTCTGTGCTTTATTCTATCGATCATTCAAGGTTCACTTGAGAATAGATTTGGCCGTTACTTAGCGAAATAAATGGACAAGGAGTTTTCACAATGATTTCGATTCAAGGACTGCATAAGTCATTTGGTGAGTTAGAAGTGTTAAAGGGAATGAATTTGGAGATTCCCAAAGGAAAAGTGGTCGTTCTCATTGGTCCTTCGGGTTCAGGGAAAACGACCTTTCTTCGCTGCTTAAACGTGCTTGAAACGCCGACAAAAGGTCGAGTGAAAATTAGTGAAAAAACACTGAATTTCGATCAAAAGACGAACAAGCGTGAAGTCGCCTCTTTTAGAAGATTAACAGGTATGGTGTTTCAAAACTATAACCTATTTCCGCATAAAACGGCTCTTGAGAATGTAATTGAAGGACCTGTTATTGTAAAAGGAGAGTCTGCTTCAAAGGCAAAAGAAAAAGGGAGAATTCTTCTAGAGAAAGTAGGGCTAGGAGATAAAGTTGATTTTTATCCGTCACAGCTTTCAGGTGGTCAACAACAGCGTGTGGGAATTGCGCGTGCACTGGCTATGGAGCCGGAAGTTATGCTTTTTGATGAGCCGACGTCAGCGCTAGATCCTGAGTTAGTTGGTGACGTGTTGAAGGTTATGAAAGACTTAGCCGAAGAAGGCATGACGATGGTGGTCGTAACACACGAAATGCGTTTTGCAAAAGATGTTGCGGATGAAGTAATATTTATGGACCAAGGGGTAATTGTGGAACGAGGCGCACCAAGTGAATTCTTCGCAAATCCAAAGCAAGAGCGCACGCGTCGCTTTTTAAATGTTTTGGAGCAATAATACGCACTAAACCGTAGTATTCAAAAAGGAATGCTACGGTTTTTTGTATGATTTTTATCAAAGGTAAGCACTCTAAGCAGAGTGCTTAGAGTGCTGAATCCATAGCATATAAAGTTATGAAATAATGCTTATTTGTAGCTTCCGCCAAGGTGTTGTTGAGCTGATTGAACTAGGCGTTTTGTGATTTCTCCACCAACTGAACCGTTAGCGCGAGCTGTTGTGTCAGCACCTAATTGTACGCCGAATTCGCGTGCAATTTCATACTTCATTTGATCAAGAGCTGCTTCTGCACCTGGTACTACTAATTTGTTTGTGTTTGCCATACTAAGTCATCTCCTTGTTAAATTAAGTATTTTTTTGGTTGGGCTAGTTGGATTTGCACCAACGATGTAGAAGGTTCTACTGCCAAGCTTGGCTTAACCCAGTAATGTTAAGAAGTAACCTTGGTGGTGTATTAGTAGTATGAGAAAGTTTGAAAAAAGTATTCGTTGATCACCATTAGTAATTATTGGTAATTTTATTCCAGAGGTTTAAGATAGCACACAGCGGTTTTATCGATAAAAACTTTCCCTTCATCGCATATTAAAAATAAGTGAAAAAGAGGATGGGGTGATTCGATGAACATGTGTCCACTATGCAACGGATTTTCTACGGTCTATTACGTGTGCTCAACTTGTGGAAGCGAAGAAAAAGATCTGGGGAGAGTAGCGGACTACTTAGACGACTATAGCGCTTATGTGGAATTTGACGTTTCCGATCAGATGATGAATCAAAAGGGACATTACTGTTCACATATGTTTTATTGTGAGACATGTGGAAATGAAGAGGTGCAGTCCATTCAGGCATAGAAAAAAGCTAAGAGAGTGCTCTCTTAGCTTTTGTTCATTGTCAGTATATCTCATTATATATGGTAAAAAGTTTGTAGGCTTTTACGTATTATTCTTTTTCAGAACGAATGCGGCTTTCTGTTTGTGCATCAAAGAAATGTGCTTTGTTTAAATCTAGTGCTAGGTCTAATTTTTGACCTGGTTTTACTTCAGAACGAGCGTCAACACGTGCTACGAAATCTTGGCCGTTAATTTGTGCATATACCATTGTTTCTGCACCCATTAGCTCAGCAACGTCAACCGTTACCGTTACTTTTGTTCCAGCAGAAGATTCAATAAATAAAGGCTCATCGTGGAAATCTTCTGGACGAATACCAAGAATGATTTCTTTTCCTACATATCCTTGGTCACGGAGAACTTTCATTTTTCCTTCTGGAACGCCAACAGATACGTCACCAAGTTGAAGCGTACCGTCTTTTAATGTTCCAGTGAAGAAGTTCATCGCTGGTGAACCGATAAATCCACCTACGAATACGTTCTCAGGCTTTTCGTACACTTCTTTTGGTGCACCAACTTGCTGAATAACGCCATCTTTCATAACAACTAGACGAGTTGCCATTGTCATTGCTTCTGTTTGGTCATGGGTAACGTAAATGGTTGTTGTTTGTAAGCGTTGGTGAAGTTTGGCAATTTCAGAGCGCATTTGAACACGAAGTTTCGCATCTAAGTTTGATAACGGTTCATCCATTAAGAATACTTTTGCATCACGTACGATCGCGCGTCCTAAAGCCACACGCTGACGCTGACCACCTGAAAGTGCCTTTGGTTTACGCTCAAGGTAAGGCTCTAATCCTAAAATGCGCGCTGCATCTTTTACACGACGCTCAATTTCATCTTTCGGAAACTTACGTAGTTTTAAACCAAAAGCCATGTTATCGTATACCGTCATATGAGGATATAGCGCATAGTTTTGGAATACCATGGCGATGTCGCGATCTTTCGGTGCAACATCATTCACACGTTTTCCATCGATAAAGAAATCTCCTTTTGAAATTTCTTCAAGTCCTGCAATCATGCGAAGGGTAGTTGATTTTCCACACCCTGATGGACCAACAAACACGATGAATTCTTTATCTTGAATATGTAGATTAAAATCGTCTACAGCGGTTACTTTGTTATCATAAATTTTATAAATATTATCTAGTTTCAACTCTGCCATTCTGACCATCCCCCTAAAGTTTGAAAACGTTTTCGTTGATGCGTTAATCATATCGTTTTTTGAAAATACAGTAAATGTGAAACATGCCTAAAAAAGTGGGGGATGGTTTGTGCACAATGACGAATGCTTTATAGTCGCTGAATGGACATGATGGCTAAGTACGCAGTAATCGCTTCTGAGAAGCGTTTAATATCCAATCCTGTTCGTAAAATAAAGCGATCGATGCGGTACTGCAAGCTGTTGCGATGCATGTATAGCGTCTTCGCAGTGAGAGAAACATTCATGTTGCATTCTAGAAACGTTTTAATAGTGTGGATCATCTCTTCATCTTCTGCAATAAAGTCAATCACACGAGACAGCTGCTCTTTTAACAGAGGAGAAGCTTCTTGCAATAAGAGAAAAGGAAGAAGCTTGTTCATACTAAATACTCGCTGTGTGCTAAACCATTCCTTTGACTGCATGAACCACTTTTTTTCCTGTTGAAAGAACTGTCCTGCTAAAAAAGGGAGCTTATAGGCCTGTCCCTCAAAAAACTGCATAGAGGAACCAAAGTCACTCGTCAGCACGTCAATGACATCACTAATGCTGTGTACAGGATCATCAGGTTCTTTTATTTTTTCAATTAAGACGCCCGTCACCCTGCTTTCCCAGAGGATGATAACATCTGTGTGATAAAGGCCAGAAAGAGCTTGCTCAAATTCTAGCTGATCTTGAATCGGACTTTTAAATGAAAAGTGAATAAATCGTATACCGGAGAAACTAGTGTTTTCATTCAGCAACTGGTTGGGCTTGTCAAACAACAGTACTTTCCACTGCTGTTGTTCTTTCGAAAGGTGCTGATCGGCAATTTGAAATTCAGGTAAAAAAATACTGAGCAGCGCTTCTTGTTCTCCTGATAATGAAGAAGCTTCAATGCCGATATAGTAACTCGTACCGTTTGTGAACCATTTATAAATGTGAGTATCAAATGGATGAGTAGCTGTGATGAGCTTGTCTCCGAATAACTCTTGTAACTGTGTAATCATCACATACTCCTTTCTGACAATTTCATTTTCATTATTTTATCACATATCACAAACATCCCTACGCAATTAAGTCGTAGGGATGTTAAGGTGAAAATCCAGTCAGTTCGCAAAAAAGCTTATATAAATTTCGTGAGCCAGATTCCTGAATATCTTCTTCGTCAAAAATCATCGGCTTTGCGTTTGCTTCCAGTACATAGTAGTGATGATGAAGGGAAGGCACAATGTCTAAAGAGAACTCACCAATCAGGTTGTAGCCCTTTGAGAGCGCTTCTCCTGAAGCTTGTGCGATCTGCTGAAGTCTATTAAAATCGACGTGTTTTTGAACTTGATCGATCGGCAGAATTTGCCCCCCGTTTACTACGTGGGTCGTTAACGGCTGTGCGAGAGACTGACGAATTCCAATGCCACTGACAATATATTGATCGCGTGATTTGTGAGCGAGCAAACGAATGTCAAAACGATTTCCGTTATGGGTCTGACTTTTAATTCCCTCTTGTAAGATGAGGTGACCTTCATAGCCTGTTAATGTATTCTTTGCTAGTTCTAATAGAGTAGGAAATAATTTCGTTCTCTGGTGATCTTGATAGATGATCATGCCATTTTCCTGAAGAGTTAGTGAAGCCATGCCTCGCCCTTTACTGCTGTGGATAGGTTTAATATACACGTAATGATAATCTTCTAGCATCGATTGTAAATCATCAAAGCCTTGAAATAAAGTCGTATAGGGCACGTGGGTTTTGAGAAACGGGTGATTCGAAAACAATTGATGAACATCCCATTTTGAAAAGAAGCGTTCATTTATAATAGGAATCTGATGCTTTTTTAGCTGTGTAAGCTGCTGTTGGAAAAGCAACGTTTGTTCCTTTTTTCGATTTGGATAGCGATTATATATGATGTCCGGGAACGGTAAAATCGCTGATTCCCATTGTGATATTCCTCTGTTATAAATAAGGCCCTCAATAAAGGAAGTTGTTACGTTGTTTAAAGAGAAAAGCACAAGCAAGCCACCGTGCTTTTGAACGATCTGATGCAAAGATAGAATATTTTGATGAGGTTGGTCGTTCATACGATTTAGCACAGATGGACTCGTTAAGACACCAATAAGAGGACCTATTTTATTGTATGCGGTATTCTTTACTCGAAAGCCGCAAGTAGAGAAGGTGTTAGCTGAATACGAAATCTCTTTGTTTTCTTTCCCCCATACAAAAGACGCCTGATCCGTTTGATGAAACCATCGACCTGATATGCCGTCGAAGTAGATCATTTTCATGTATAGAGAACCTCGGGCTCCTGAATGCTTTTTTCAGCAAGGTGCTTTGCGTAGGCTAGAAACAACTGCTGAGTGCGTACGTCTTCATGATGAAGCTTCGGGTGTGAGAAGATGGATCTTCCGGGCTTAGAGTTTGCTTCAAACAGCCAAACGTTTCCACGATCATCAATTCCAAAGTCAAAGCCAATTTCACCGATCAGTTCTTCCATGCGATTTTCTAACACCGAGCTTATTAAAAGAGAAGCGGTTTGAAGCTTTGCCATTATTTCTTTGACTTTTGATGCAGATGCAAAAAGTTCATCAAGCGTTTGAACAATGCCCCCGTTCTTCAAATGAGTCGTCACGCTTCCTCGACCTGAAAGCTTGGCAGCTACTGCCGTCATTTCCCACATTCCACACTCATTTTTATTTGTGTGGACGCGGAAATCAACTTTTCGTTCGTGGCGACGAATAAGTGAAATTCCTTGTTGAATTAGATAATCTTTTAGATTCAAATCACTTAAAATGTGGGAGGCAAGCGTATCGAATTGATAGAACGTCCGCTGCATGTTTTCTGTCCCAAGTCGATATTGACAATCATAGCGATTTTCCTGTGAGTCATAGCTGATTTGAATAATTCCTTTGCCGAGGCTCCCGTTTACGGGTTTCAAAAACACGGTCTGATGACGATGGATCATGTCTCTAATTTCATCAAAGGAAGGTGCATATCGTGTTTCAGGCAAATAAGTCTGAACGCTTTGTTCTTGTTGAAGAAGCTGATAAATACTCCATTTATTAAAAAATCCAGGATTGAACCATGGAATTAAGTATTCCTTTTGCAGTCGTTCTTTTACTAGCTTGAACGTTTCGTATTGTTCAACGCGTCTATTTGGAAGGCGATCATAGACGACGTGTGGAAACGGAATCAGCTGCTGGATCCAACCCTTATCGGTATAAAAATAGCCGTTAATCGTCCCATTTTCCCAGTTAATATGATGAGTGCCAAATAAAAAGGCGCTGCCTCCTGTCGATTTAACATGTGACAAAAGCTTCGCAAAAAACAGCGAACGACCACCAATAGGTCGTAACAAGGATCCTGTGAACCCTGCTGAAAAAATGCCAACAAGCGGACCAATGTGAAGCGTTTCTTCATGAAAGAAGAGATGAACTTTTTCCATTTGCGGAAGCAATAATTTCGTTGCTAGCGAAGAGGACACGCTTATTTCGTCCTTTTTGCTGTTAGAAAAGGAGCAGCAAAGACAGTTTCCTCCAAAAGAGAGATGAGAAAATAGGGTGTTTATTCCGCGTGGAAGATAAACCATATCTTGTTCGTGTTCAAAGATTGAGAGACGAAATAAAGTCGTCATAGAGAACTACTCCTTATTTGCAGTCGTTTTTGAATTGGCGAGATGCTTGCAATATAAAATAGGTGCCTCGTATAAGAGATCTTCTGATTCGGGTTGGGTATGAAGAACGGTCTTGCGTCCTGGCTTTGAATTAATGTCAAGTAGCCATACACCGCCGTCGTGTGAAGTGCAAATATCGACGCCAAGTTCAAAGAGGGACGGAACCTTTTTTTCCAAGCTCGTAGGTAAGAGTCGACAAATACTTTCTAATTCTTCTTCAATAAACAGTCGTTTTCGAGGAGGGAGCTTCGCTGACCATTCCGAGAAGGTGACAATTTCACCACCAGCACTAACATTCGTGACAAGGGAACGATCTCCGCCCATTCGAATGCCTTTACCGACTTGCCCCCATTCTCCGTTTTCATTTTTCTGAAGCAATACCCGAATATCAAACGGACGTCCTTTTTGATTATGAATGTGGAAATAGGGCTGAACGAGATAAGGCTGATGGAGAACAACTCTTGTTAACCAAGTTCGAAGATGTTCAGGGCGATCAAATTGTTTTTTCACCGCTTCATAACCTTTGTGGTAGTGGGCGAATAATCCGCTTCGCTCGATGGTTAAGGCAATAATACCGTTTCCTTGTGATCCGTTACAGGGCTTGATTAAAATACGCCGCTTTTTCATCAGTAGCTCCATCACGTCTTTTGCTGAATTCACGAGCGTTGTTTCAGGCAAGTAAGGGGAGATATCACTATCCTCCTGAAGAGACTGGTGAACCGTCCATTTATCAGGAAGTCCATAGCCTAAAAACGTTAAGTCATGACGTTTTTTTAACCAATCTACGATAGGACGTGCTCGTTTTGATAAGGAATCGTTTTTATAAAAGCAGCGATCATAAATGAAAGATGGGAGGGGAAATTCGCAGGAAATCCACTCATCGGTATCAACATCATATTTTTCACCGTTTACTAGTTCTGTTTGTGGATGAATACAAAACGGAGTGAAACGGTAATAGGTGACGTCATGCTTAGAGGCAAATCTTCCAATGTTTGTTGCATAGGTATTTTCTTGATTTTTGTGGATGGTTAAAAAACCTAAAGTAATCATGAGTGAACCGCTCCTTTAGTAGTGAGGCGTTAACGATTGGATGCTTGAAAGAGGTAAAGGCAATATTCAAGCAGTGCTTTTGTAGAAGGTCTCACTTTATTTGCTTCTTGATACAGTTGTTTTGAAGGCTTCGTATTTACTTCAATAATCCATGGATGACCTTCTTGATCAAGTGCTAGATCAATGCCGAACTCGCCGAAAATCTTGGACTGATTGGTACTGAGCTCCTGACAAATATCGAGTGCTAACTCTCTCATTAAGAGAAGTAAGTGAAGCGCTGTTTTTTCGTCATAGAGGTCTTTTAATAGCTGTAAGGCGTTTAGCTGAGCCCCTCCCTGAGCTAGGTTTGAGACAAAGGTGTGTTCTGAAGAGATTCTAGCAACGCTTGACGTTACTTTCCACAGTCCTTGTTTATTTCGATGACAAAGAAGGCGGAAATCAAACGGTCTTCCATGTTGATCTGTTTTTAACTCGATGGCTTCTTGGACAATGAAGCCTTGTTTTTTTAGATGATGATAGAGTGAGTGAAATAGATCATAGAAGGATGCATACTCTTTGTTCAGCGCTTGTTGAAAGGTCGTATAATCTAATACGTATGCATGATCATTTTGAGCAACTTTGAAGATATTTCGCCCCTGGCTTCCATGTATCGGTTTAATAAAAACGGTAGGATGATTTGCTAGAACATCAATGAGCGTATCTTTTGAGGATAATTGATAGGTTTTAGGCAAATGAGGATGTAAGTGAACGACGGAAGAGAGCCCTTCGTATACTTCCCATTTGTTTAAGTAGTGACCGTTAAAATAAGGGATTTGCTGTTCTTCAAGCACATGAACAAATTGCTTGAATTCCTCGCTGCGTTCGCGCTTTCTCGAATGAATACGATTGTGCACAATATGAGGGCGGGGAACGAGCGTTAACTCCCAGTTACCTTCTTCTGTGCATACATATCCTTGCCATTCTTCAGATCCCTGCTTAGAACTGTCGGTTGTACAAACGTAAAAAAAGATTCCTTCACGTTGACAGTAGTGAAAAAATTCTTCACAAAAAGCATGAATCGAACCAAAATAAGGGCGCTCTTCTTGGGTATATACTTCGGTTAAGATCGTGATAACAGGCGCAACAATAAGTTCGCCGTCATAAATCGAGAACAATAGGTGTTGCTTTTGCACCGGTAAATGCAATTGTTTCAGGAGCGTAGATGAGCACCTCATTTGTAGGGTCTTTGCTTCAAAAGCTTCAATGGTAAGCGACGCTGCTTCAGCTCCACAGCGTATAAGCGTTTTTTCCACGTTACCGAGGTGCTCCAGAAGCTTTTTGCTGACAAAAGCTTTGGAGGTATGTGCATCAATAGGGTCTACTAATACTTTCAACATCGTCATGATAAAGTCCCCGCTTTTTTAATCTAGGCAGATGCTGATATATCGTATGTTGTATTGGGCGTAGATGTGAATCGATCCGATCGTAAGCGTGATCTTCTTTTCTTTTAGTGTTATTAGTGTGCGTTCACTCGAATAGTTTGTTATAGTGGTACCTATGGAGACAGAAGAAGTCTTACTATGGAGAAGGAGGTCATTGTCATGGCTGTAAATGTATATGACGTAGCATACGATCTAGAGAAAGCGGTACGTTCAAGCGAAGAGTATAACAATCTAAAGCAAGCATACCAAGAGGTAGAAGCAGATAGTTCTGCGAAGGAACTGTTTGATAAGTTCCGCAATATTCAACTTGAATTACAACAAAAACAAATGTCCGGTCAAGAGATCTCTCAACAAGAGGTAGAACAGGCACAGCAAACTGTTGCATTCGTTCAGCAAAATCCAAAAATTGCAAAATTAATGGAATCTGAACAACGCATGAGTACGCTTATTGCTGAAGTAAACAAAGTTGTGATGAAGCCGTTAGAAGATATCTACGGAACAGTTCAACAGTAAGAGTTCTTTTGTATAAAAGACGAGCGTTTAGGATAGGATCATGGCTGTCAATGGTCCTATCCTTTTTCTGTTGTAATAGTTCTAAAAATCTCTTTTTTCTCATAAGCGTTTAGTAAGCACGTTAAGTATAGACAGCTTGCGAGAGGAGATTATGAAGATGACTTATCGCTTATTAGCTCTCAATATTGATGGGACTATTCTAAATAGCCAAGGGCGTTTAACAAAAGAAACGAAAGAGGCCATTTCTTATGTAAAAGAAAAAGGGGTGGACGTAACACTCGTTACCAATAGACATTTTCTATCTGCTAAGAAATTTGCTAAGGCATTGAAGTTACCTTCCTCTTCCTTATTAGTGACGCACAGCGGAGCCTTTATTGGTTCCTCTGTTGATAAGCCGTTTGTGAATAAACGAATCAGTGAAGACACCACTTATGCGATTATACAAATGCTTGAGCACTTTGATTGTCATATCCGGATTATGCACGAGCGCTTTTCCATCGGAAACCGTGTGAAGCTTCCAAATCAATTAACATCTAAAAATGTTCTACGTTCCGGTGAACCGCTGTTTTATCCGCTCCAATTCGTTGATTCGCTAGAAAACACGCTGTATAATGAGCCGGTATCTACTCCGAAGATTGAAGTGTTTTTTGCCAATCGACGTGAAATGGAGCGCGCAGAGGCGACCGTTGCTTCAGCAGTAAAATCAGTTGATTGGTTCTCGTATCCTCATGAACATAGATGCTACATCACAACAAAAGGTGCTTGCAAAGCAACAGGCCTGCGTGCAGTAGCACAGCAGCTTGGAATTCCAATGGAGGACGTTGTTGTCATTGGAAACTGCCACGATGATGTAGAGATGGTAGAACAGGCAGGTATGGGTGTTGCAATGGGGCATGCACCGAACGAGTTAAAAAGGGTGGCAAAATGGATTACACGCTCGAACAATGAGAACGGAGTCGCGTATATGGTGAAAGAGCTATTCCGAAAGCAGCACCGCATTGGCTACTTATATGACCTAAAAACGATTAAATAAAGAATGAGGCTACAGGCGATGAATGCTTGTAGCTTTTTTTGTTATCCACCAAATTGATTAGTCAAAGGTTGAATTTGATATACTGAAAACAAAGCAACTAATATTGACCCATCTGAAGTTGTTCAGTACACTGAAATAAGTTTATTAAATGTTGTTTCGAAAGGTGAGTTAAATGAAAGTTTATATAGAAGGAATACAAGATGAGCGCTTTCAGCGTCCGTTACAGCTCATTACGGATTTATTTTACGAGGAATCATCTGTTTCACTAACGGAGGCAGTCGAAGCAGAGTTAAAAGCAATTGTGCAAGTAGATGTGTCTACGACCGTTACAGCTGCTATTACGTTGACTGAATTGGCAACTGGAACGGAATATCGTGCTTCGTTTGAGAAAGAGCTCGGTACATACGAGACAGAAAAAGAGCGCTTTAAACAGATCAAAAACACGGTGCTTCACGTCTATCTTCTCGTTCTTCAGGATTTAACGGGGATTGAACAAAAATGGGGTATTTTAACAGGTATCCGTCCGACGAAGCTTCTCCACACGAAATTGCAAAACGGGGAAACGAAAGAAGAAGCTCATCATCAATTGAAGGAAGATTATTTGCTTTCTGATGAGAAAATTAATCTGTTACAGCAAATTGTTGATCTTCAATTAAAGGTCGTACCAGACTTATATGATTTGTCAAAAGAAGTGAGTATTTACATTGGGATTCCATTTTGCCCGACAAAATGCGCTTATTGCACGTTCCCAGCCTATGCGATCAATGGTCGTCAAGGATCTGTTAATTCATTCTTAGGCGGTCTTCATTATGAAATGAAAGAAATGGGACGATGGATGAAGGAGAAGGGTATTAAGATTACTACGATTTATTATGGTGGGGGAACACCAACAAGCATTACGGCAGAAGAGATGGACATGCTGTATGAGGAAATGTACGAATCATTCCCTGATGTGAAAAACGTACGTGAGATCACAGTTGAAGCAGGGCGACCGGATACGATTACGCCTGAAAAGCTGAGCGTGCTGAATAAATGGAATATTGACCGTATAAGCATTAATCCACAGTCCTATATCCAAGAGACGCTAAAAGCAATCGGTCGTCATCATACGGTAGAAGAAACGATTGATAAATTCCATTTAGCAAGAGAAATGGGCATGAACAATATTAATATGGATTTAATTATCGGTCTTCCTGGTGAGGGCGTAGAGGAATTTCAGCATACTCTAAATGAAACGAAAAAGCTGATGCCAGAATCACTTACGGTTCATACGTTATCATTTAAGCGTGCTTCTGAAATGACGAGAAACAGACAGAAGTACAAAGTAGCCGATCGTAACGAGATTTCGGATATGATGCAAATGGCGACAGACTTTACGGAAAAAGAAGGCTATGCGCCTTACTATCTGTATCGTCAAAAAAATATTTTAGGAAACCTTGAAAACGTCGGCTATGCGCTTCCTGATCAAGAGAGCATCTACAACATTATGATTATGGAAGAGAAACAAACCATTATCGGTCTTGGCTGCGGCGCGTCAAGTAAATTTGTTCATCCAACGACAGGTAAAATTACACGCTTTGCCAACCCGAAGGACCCAAAATCATACAATGATAACTTTGAGCATTATACGAATGAAAAAATTAACATCCTAAACGATCTGTTTAGTGAAGAAGCAACAGTTGAGAAATGAGGAAAAAGGTGATCGTTTTTAGCGATCACCTTTTTTGTGCGGGAAAGTTGAATGGGCATTCATTTTTTTGATTTGAGGTAGAGGATTTAATAAAGATTTGCGGAATATATACCATGTATGTAGTTTTCTACCGAAGTTTGTCTAACGAAAAATGGAATAATTAAACATTCCTGAGCTTGACAAAGCAAAAGATCGTTCATTAGACCTTTGATGAAAACTCAATTTTTGTAAGCGTTTCCTATAAAGGCGTGGGGTGATGAATGATGATGAATGTACAGCTAACAATTCCAACCATGATGGAAAGAGCAGAAAAGTTTTTCCCGAAAAAGCAAGTCATTTCGAGATATTCAAATGGGATCAAACGTTTTACGTACAAAGAAATTGGCAAACGAACAAGGCAATTAGCGAATGTGTTAGAGAACTTGGGTGTCAAAAAAGGAGAGGCGGTAGGAACGCTTGCCTGGAATCATCACCGTCATTTAGAAGCATATTTCGCTATTCCAGGTATTTCGGCATTGCTTCATACGATTAATATACGCCTAGATCCACAGCAAATCGCGTATATCATCAATCATGCAAAAGATAAAGTGCTACTAGTAGATGACTGCTTTTTACCGATTCTGGATGCGATTAAATACCATATTCCAACGGTAGAAGCCATTATTGTCATGACAGATGAGGAATCTGTTCCAGCTACGACGTTAACAAATGTGTACGAATATGAAGCGTTACTGAAAACAGGAAGCGAGACGTATCTGTTTAGCACAGATATTAACGAGAACGATCCAGCAGGACTTTGCTATACGTCAGCGACAACGGGTAATCCAAAAGGCGTTGTCTATACGCATAGAAGCATCTACTTGCACAGTATGGCACTCGGTCTAGCCGATACTTGTGCGGTGTCCGAGCAAGATATCGCGATGCCAATCGTACCGATGTTTCATGTGAACGCATGGGGATTCCCTTTTGCATGTACATGGTTTGGTACAAACGTTGTAATGCCAGGACCATTTTTTACGCCTAAAATTTTAGCGGAGCTTATTGAAAGTGAAAAAGTAACCATTGCAGCAGGTGTTCCAACGATTTGGATGGGTGTCTTAAAAGAAATGGAAGAGAGAGAATATGACTTTAGCAACGTTCGCTCGTTTATTAGCGGAGGATCGGCAGCACCTCGTGGCATTATTGAGAAGTATGAAAAGAAATTCGGCGTACCGTTTGTTCAAGCCTATGGGATGACGGAAACAAGTCCGCTCGTTATGGCATCTGTACTTAAGAGCAATCAGCAGGCGCTTCCGGACGATGAACGCTATGAGTATAAAGCCAAGCAAGGAATGATTATTCCTGGTGTTGACATGAAGGTTATAGGTGTAGAGGGAGAAGTGAAATGGGACGGGAAAGAAATGGGCGAGTTATTGCTCCGAGGTCCTTGGATTGCATCGGAATATTTAAATGATGAGCGTACGACCGATGCTTTTCATGATGGTTGGCTTCACACGGGTGACGTGGTCACCGTTGATGAAGAAGGCTTCGTGAAAATTGTCGATCGAACGAAGGACTTGATCAAAAGCGGTGGGGAGTGGATTTCCTCTGTTGATTTAGAGAATGCTCTTATGGCTCACGAGGGAATTTTTGAGGCGTCTGTTATAGCCGTTCCTCATGAAAAATGGCAGGAGCGTCCTGTAGCCTGCGTCGTTTTAAAGGATGCCTATAAGGATCAAGTAACTAAGGAAGAAGTGCTGGCCTTTTTAGCGCCGCAATTTGCAAAATGGTGGCTTCCAGACGATGTGCTGTTCATGGAAGAGATCCCAAAAACATCTGTCGGAAAGTTTTTAAAGCGAAAGCTTCGTGAACAAGTTCTTGAGCAGTATCAATCAAATTTGTAGGAGGAATGAATAATGGCTGTTGAAACAAAATTAGTGGAGTTAACATATGAAGATCGCGTAGCGACGATGATTTTAAATCGTGCAGATGCGCTAAATGCTTTAAATCTTGAAATGTTAAAAGAGGTTCTTTCTGCCCTTCAGCATGTAAAAGAGCAGGGGACGGATTTCCTTGTGATCAAAGGAAGCGGAAAAGCCTTCTCAGCGGGTGGAGATATTAAAATGATGCTTGCACCGTCACACGACGAATCGTTTGGGGATGTGATGGGCGTCATTAATCAGCTTATTACGACGCTTTATCAGCTCCCGACTATTACCATTGCAGCCGTAAATGGAGCAGCTGCTGGTCTTGGTCTTAGCTTAGCGCTTGCCTGTGATTACATTATTGCAGACGAACGGGCGAAGCTAGCGATGAATTTTATTGGAATTGCGTTAATTCCTGACGGTGGAGGGCACTTCCTTTTAGAAAAAAGAATGGGTGCTCATGAGGCGAAAAAGCTGATTTGGGAAGGCGAAGTATTAACTGCACAGCAAGGATTAGAGAAGTATATTATCGACGAAACAGCATCTGATTTAGACGCTGCGGTTGAACAAAAGGTAGGCGCTTGGAAGAAGAAGCCTGTTCTTGCAATGAAAAAGACAAAAGACATTTATGTATCTCAATCCCTTAGTCAGTTAAAAGCTTCCCTTGAAATGGAAAAAGAGGGACAAGGACAGATGAATCAAACAAAGGATCATCGTGAGGGAATTGAAGCTTTTGTACAAAAGCGTCCACCAGTTTTTACAGGTCAATAATAAAACGTTCATAGACTTTTAATCAAAAAGAATCCTAGGAAGGTGCCTAGGATTCTTTTTTAGCGATGAAATAAGACAAGTTTTCCAGCTGCAGATGTACAGCGGTGTGTGTGCTCTTCGAACTTTAACTCAGATAAGCGTTCAGTTCCCTTTTGCTTTGCTTCTGCTTCAGTTGAAGCTTCAAACGTTTCATCTATTAATTTCTCTCCTGACTTCTCAAAAACGGTTAATGTATACGCTCCCATTTTTTAGTCCCCCTTGTTGTGAAAAATAGTATATCTATAAAGTTCTCATGTTATTGGTAAATTCCTGCTATAATGTAAGAGAAACATTTTTTACCATACAGTTGAAAGGGGACATATGATGGCATTACAAATTGAACATGTCACGAAGCGCTTTGGGGATTTTACAGCCGTAAATAATTTATCGCTGACGATACCTGAAAAAGAAATTTTTGGATTTTTAGGAGCAAACGGGGCAGGGAAAACAACAACATTCCGTATGGCGCTAGGTCTTATCGACATTAGTGAAGGAAACATAAAGTGGAATGGGAAAAATATTACGTACGACAGTACAAATGTTATCGGGTATCTTCCGGAGGAACGAGGATTATATCCAAAGCTGAAAGTCCAAGATCAGCTCGTTTATTTAGGAAAGTTAAAAGGTGTAAAAAAGAAAGATATTATAGACCGCATGCACGTCTGGCTAGAGCGTTTTCGAATTCCAGAGTACGCCACAAAGCGTGTAGAGGAGCTATCAAAAGGAAATCAGCAAAAAATTCAGTTCATCGCCTCTGTTATTCACAACCCCAAACTACTCATTTTAGATGAACCCTTCAGTGGATTAGATCCAGTTAATGTTGAGCTGTTAAAAAGTGCCGTCCTCGATCTTAAAGAGCAGGGAACGACCATTATGTTTTCGAGTCATCGCATGGAGCACGTTGAAGAGCTTTGCGAAAATCTGTGCATTATGCACAAAGGTCAGCCTGTTGTTCAGGGACGATTAAAGGAAATTAAGCGTTCATTCGGAAAGAAGAATTTAATTGTTCATGCAGAAGGAGATATTGAACATATCACTCAATTGCCTGGTGTTGTCAAAAGTAAAAAAACAGCAGAGGGATGGGAGCTTCAAATTAGTGAAGAGAGCGTCTCACAGTCTATTTTTCAAGAGTTGTCAAAGGCGACTTTCGTTCGGAAGTTTGAAATTGAAGAACCTTCCTTAAATGATATTTTCATTGAGAAAGTAGGTGCTTCGTATGAGTAAGTTTTGGATTGTATTTTTTCATACATATTTGAACAAATTGAAATCAAAATCGTTTATTATTACGACTGTTATTATGTGTGTAGCGTCTTTAGTTCTTACAAACATTAATCACATCGTTGACCTCTTTAATGGGGATGACAAGGTGAAAGTAGGTGTGATTGATGAAAGTGGAGAGCTGCTTGCTCCTTATCAAGCACAGCTTAAGAAAATAAATCCAGATATTCAGCTAATCAAAGCAACGGATGAAAAAAAAGCACAGAAAAAGGTAACGGACGAAACGTGGAAAGGGTATATGATCGTTTCGTTAAATGACCAAGGGCTGCCACAAGGAGGCTATCGCTCGGAATCTATGGCTGATATGGATGTTCCGACGGATTTAGAACAAGGCCTACAGCAGCTGAAAACGACGATTGCTTCTAGCAAAGTAGGATTAACTGCTGAGCAAAGCCAGCTTCTTTATACACCGGTTTCGTTTGATAAAAAAGCACTGGACAAAGGGGCAAAAACGGAAGATGAGCTAAATCAGGCACGCGTACTTGTCTATATTTTATTATTCATCATTTATATCTCCGTCATCACGTACGGAAGCATGATCGCAACAGAGGTTGCAACGGAAAAATCTTCACGCGTGATGGAAATCTTAATTTCAAGCGTGTCACCTGTTACGCAAATGTTCGGGAAAATTTTGGGAATTGCGCTCCTTAGTCTGACACAGTTTGTGCTTCTGTTTTTAGTAGCAGGTTTTTCAATGTTCCAAAATAATAGAGAAGCATTAGACGCGATTGATATTCAAGGAATGTCGGCCTCTATTCTTGTTTACGGCGTCGTATTTTTCTTACTAGGGTACTTATTATTTGCGACGATGGCTGCCTTCTTAGGATCGCTTGTAAGCCGTACAGAGGACGTACAGCAAGCGATTATGCCCATTATGATTTTAATTGTGGCTGCCTTTGTGATTGCTGTACAGGGACTAGGAACTCCTGAAGCCACGTTTATTAAAGTAACGTCCTTTATCCCGTTCTTTACACCGATGATAATGTTCTTACGCGTCGGTCTTCTCACAATTCCTGTATGGGAAGTAATGATTGGAATGGCGATACTGGTTGTAACTATTATTGCACTTGCCCTGTTTGGTGCTCGCGTTTACCGCGGTGGTGTTTTAATGTATGATAAGCATTCGTTCTTTAAAGGAATTAAAAAAGCGGTTCAGCTTACTAAAAATCAATAATCGTATCCTTTTAAAAACCATCTGATGTATGAAAGCAACAGATGGTTTTTTCTTAAACTCTTTCCTATCAAGGGTTCATGAATTGATGTTTACTGCGTGACAGTGATAAAATGAATGTACATACAATGTAGAAGCTGGGAGGGTTCTGGATGACAAAGGGTATTTTAAGTCATGAAGTAGGAGAGCAAGTCAATTTATATTTACTTGTTAAATCATCTGTTAAAGGCGTTGCGAGCAACGGCAAGCCGTTTTTAACATTGATTTTGCAGGATAAAACAGGGGATATTGAAGCGAAGCTCTGGGATGCATCACCAGATGACGAAATTCATTATGCTCCGCAGCGAATTGTAAAAGCAGCGGGAGAAATTATGAATTACCGTGGGCGTAACCAACTTAAAATTCGAAACATTCGCCCGGCCAACGCCAACGATCCTGTGCAAGTTTCTGACTTTTTAGAAGTAGCACCACTTAAAAAGGAAGAAATGGTGGATGTGATTACACAAGCCATTTTCGATATGAAAAACCCAAGCCTTCAGCGTATTACAAGACATCTTTTAAATAAATATCAGGCGCAGTTTCTAGAATATCCAGCCGCGACGAAAAATCATCATGAATTTGTATCAGGTCTTGCATATCATGTTGTATCGATGTTGAAGCTGGCAACGAGTATTTCTGAACTTTATCCGTCGTTGAATCGAGACCTGCTGTATTCAGGTATTATTTTACATGATCTTGGAAAAGTAATGGAGTTGTCAGGTCCTGTGGCGACTACGTATACGGTAGAGGGAAATCTAATTGGTCACATTTCCATTATGGTAAACGAAATTGGCAAAGCCGCGGAAGAATTGAAAATTCAAGGTGAGGAAGTAATGCTGCTTCAGCACATGGTACTATCTCATCATGGAAAACTGGAGTGGGGCAGTCCGAAGCAGCCGCTCATTAAGGAAGCAGAAATGCTTCATTTAATCGATAACATTGATGCAAAGATGAATATGTTAGATCGTGCCCTTGATAAAGCAAAACCTGGTGAATTTACGGAGAAGGTATTTGCGCTCGATAATCGTTCTTTTTACAAGCCAACGAATTTATAAGCCTGTCCTTTTAATGGAATAAATCCCTAAACCTATACATATAGTGATCGTAAGTACAAGTTGTATAGGGAGGAAAAAAGATGTTTACACTACCTTTTTGGATCTATTTGGTCGTAGCGGGTATTTTCTTTAGTGGGTTTATGGCAATTAAAACAGCACAGCAGGATCGTGAAGTAGAAGACGAGTTTATTGAAAAAGAAGGCGAAGTGTATATGGAGCGTTTGGAGCAAGAACGTGAACGACGCAAAGACGTAGATCAAACGTCCTCAATCTAATAAAAATAAGTGCCTGCAAATCAGGCACTTATTTTTATATCGAAAAAGGCCCGTCCAAAAAAATGGACGGGCTTTTTTTTATTATTTTGCGTTAGAGTCGCCAGTATCAACAGCGTCTTTAAGATCTTTATCTTTTACTTTTACATCAGCATCTTTTAAGACTTTATTAACAGCTGATTGAAGTTTAGATTGATCCACTTTTTGAAGTTTTAGCTCATTTTCAAGCTCAGGCTTCATTTTTTTGAATGATTCTAACTTCTTCTTGTCTGTTAACTTGATGATGTGGTAACCAAATTGAGATTGTACTGGTTGACTTACTTCACCAACTTTTAAGCTGTAAGCCGCTTTTTCAAACGCTGGGTCCATTGTTCCAGTACCGAAGAATCCTAAGTCACCGCCTTGTTGAGCAGAACCAGGGTCTTGAGAATATTCTTTTGCAACCTTCGCAAAATCTTCACCTTTATCAAGCTTTGCTTTTACTTCTTTAGCCGTTTTTTCATCTTTTACAAGAATATGGCTAGCTTTAATTTCAGGCTTTTTCTCTTCATATGCCTTTTTTAAGTCAGCTTCGCTAACTTTTACACCGCTTGTTGCAGCCTTTTGGCGAAGAAGATCAATTTTAAGCATGTTTTTAATGTACGCTTCACCGTTTTGTTGTACAGCTGCTTGGTATTGATCTTGGTATTGCTCTTTTAATTTATCCATTTGGTCTTTAAGTTCTTTATCAGTTACTTTATATTTTTTGCTTAATACTTTTTCATCCACAAGGTCACGAACTGTTTGGTCACCTACACGACTTTTCATTGCTTCATATAAGTCGTCTTTTGTAATATTCCCAGCATTCGTTTCTACAACAGCTTTAGAGCCGTCTCCTGAAGATTTGCCATCTGCGCTGCTACATCCTGTTAGAGCGAGAAGTCCTGCTGCAGTTGTTAAGGCAACTAAACTTTTCTTCATATGTTCATACACTCCTAATTTTTAGATTTACTCACAGTATGCCCAAATCACACCATATACTATATCACATGAACTCATTGTAACGAAACTTGAGCCAAAATGAAAGCATTTTACGATATAGCCGACCGTCACGCAATTATTCTTGTCATAATGAGCCATCTGCCTAGACGCAATTTTGATGCCCTCTGCATAGTATGAACTATCAGTAGAAAAGGGGGTGCTCTTATGGGTCACGCTTATGGAGCTGGTTTCGCGTTAATCGTAGTATTATTCATTCTTTTAGTTATTGTTGGTAGTGCTTATATCTACTAAGCCTTTGTTTGAAGCCAACATATACTAATTGAGCGTTAGAAAAAGTTAGGAGGAACTGCATATGACAGCAGGTTATGGAAATGGGATGGCATTAATTGTAGTACTGTTCATTCTACTAGTTATCGTAGGGGCTATGTACTGCTAATATTAGCTCGAAAGTGTATTTTGGGTGAGAAGGTATATAAATTGCTTATATCAACACACATTAAAACGGTGAAGAAAATCCTTCACCGTTTTCAACTATTGTATGAAGTTTATGTAAATAGCACTTCGATGTAGGACGAGATTAATAAAAAGGTAACAAGTATATTGATAGTGCGGAATACCCTAGGACGTCGTTCTTCAGGAATTTCTTTTCGCGTACATAATGTATTCGTTAAAGCGTTAATGTAAAATAAGATAAATACAGCTAAAACAATATATAAGATTGTCATTGAGTACATTCCTCCAACATAAATAATCTTCGCGTTCGTTGATCGGTATAAATTACATATTAACATTATCAAATATTTAAACAAATGACCATATATTTTGAATCCACTTCTTAGATTCCCCCCCTAACGGAAGGACTGTTAGGGGGGGAATCTAAGAAGCATAAGCGTCGGTCGTCACCCTTGCGGGTTTCCGTCCTCCGCATATGAATTCTTTTTTGAGGGCGGATTCGGGTTGTCTGGTATGCTTGGTGTTTGGGTCCTTTAGCTATTTTTAATATATCCCCCTAATGAAAAGGCATGTTTGGGTTGATACGAGAAGTATGAGGGTCGGTCGCCTGTCTTTGCAGGCTTCCTTCCTCCGGGTATGAACCCCTATTTTTAGAT
>NZ_LILC01000006.1 GCF_001274935.1 Priestia koreensis
GATGAAACGAATGCTAAAAAATTTTATTATGCTTCAGTGACTTATACAACTAGATAGGGTTAGATAACTGTTTTTTAGTATTAAATTTGTATAGTAGAGATTAAAAAATATCATAAGTAAAGCAAAATAAAGTCTTTAACATAGATGTTGAAGACTTTATTTTACTATCTTTTATACAAAAACTCATACCCGTGGTCGCAGTCGAACCGACAATCATAAATAAACAAAATTTTTAGTTTCAACTTCTATCTATACAGAACCTGCCCCAATCCAGATCCAACCGCTTTCACAGGAACATCCTTATGTCCCACACCCGTCCCTAACAAATTAAAGACACGATATTCATACTTACCTCGCACTTCAATTTCAAAGGTTTGGTCCATGTTCACGGCATTTGCTGGGTAAATCACTTTCCAATCACTAGGTGACATGTTGAACTCTTTCATACGCTTTTCAATCTTTGCTTGCACTTCACTTGTATAGCCTCCGTATTTAGCCGTTTGCTGGATCGCATATTCTTTCAGCTCATTGGCTTGGACAGCTCGTGTCGCATGAGCGGCGAACTCGGGGCTAAACATGGCGAGTGCCCATAAAAAGATGGCAAAAATCGCTACACTTACACCTTCAGACATTTTCCTTCCTCCCTCTTCCTTGACTACATATCTGAGAACATATTGAACATCGTGAGAAGCGCAATGCTCATCGGTAACAGAATCATAGCCGTTAACATCGCAAACAGCGATTTGTATACTTTTGTGAGCAGTTGCTACATGGCAGATCCTTATATGGACACAAATAAGCCTAGTCTTTCACTTCCTTATCAAACAACGAGACCTTGTTGCAAAGTGTATATGTCTTACAAGTTCTATCTGGTGAAGAGTTCTAGGAGTGCCTCACTCTTTACCGAGATGAACCCAAAAGAGGCGTTATTTATTTTGAAATACAAAACGGCTCAAAAATTCAAAGCTGCGTCCAAAAGTACTCGTTCTTAAACGTTGAGTTGGGAGATAGGTTGATTCATAAAGACATTGAATTGTGTATTTAGTTGTTAAAAAGAAACTATGAAAGAAGAATCTTTTAATAACTTAATACATACCTTAGACATTATGTGTTCTCAAATTAAAATTTCAACACACTAAAACAATTTGAATGATAAGAGGATTCCTCTCATTATCATTCCTTAGATTTAGTACATTTAAGATATCTAGAATAAATTCACATAAACTAACTATACTGTATATTAGGATAGTGATTGGTTTTTTTTAGCACTAAATACCTGTTAATTTATCAGATTAACCATGGTATAATTTAACAAAGGGGAGGGGTAAAAATGACCAAAAAAGCATTTTATTCTGGCTATTTGATATTTCTTTTAGCCCTAATAATGGTTTATTTTATAGTTCCACATGAATATGGTATTTATGCTTTAATCGGGGTGACCATTTTATTTAGCATATATCAATTTTCGTTATTGCTAAAAAAAAGGACCCGTGAGAATTAAAAAGAACCTCTCCTAATAGGAGGGGTTCTTTTTTATTAATACATCCTTACCTTCATTGGATCAGTAGTTTTAGATGAAAGCAAAGTTTTGTGGGCACTATCTTTGTAAAGGTTGACTTGTCTCTTGGACCATAGATAATTGGGATCTGTATCAGCCGCTGAGGCTCCGCGTGATCTATAATATCCAGTTTTTATACCATATTGAAGCATTACTGCAGCCAACCCTCCTGCAATTGGTCCCACGTAAGGAATATAACTTAAAAGAGCGGCTGTAATAGTTTGAACAGTAAATTTTCCAGACACTGTGATTTTATAATTGCTCCAGCTCGACCATACCCATGATCCCACAACTGACTGAGTACTAATTGTATTTTTACCAAATTGGTTTTTAATAACAGACTGCTTCAATAAGTTAGGAAGAGCTTCGTCAGTTACCTCATTATCATCAGTTCCGATCTCTACTTTAATTCCATTAACTTGTTTTTCAATTTCTACTCTTTCAGCTTCGTTTAAATAATCACTAGTAACAGTAATATGATTTGTAATTTTATTAGTAGTAAATATTTGTATACCATCAGAGTTTTCCGCTGTAACTGTACGATAGTTTTGATTATCTTTTACTGTGTAAGTTACCCCTTCATATTCAAATTGTTCATCTTGATTTGTAATATAATTAACATTTTCCTGAACAGGAGATATTTCTGAAGCTTTTGCAAAATTAGCCGCAAAAGGAGTTCCTAACATAGATAGAGACAATGCAGATACAATAAGTTTCTTTTTCATAATATGAGCACCCCTTAACAAAATATATGGAATCATTATCCAAATTACATACTAAATGATTATGTTCACGTTTTAAATACTATTTTACATTTTTGGTATTTTATTACTATTTTACTGTTGTGTTAAAAAACTTATTAAAATTATCCTTAGACGACGTATAAAAACAATTGAAAAACCTTTGTCTATAAGGAAATTAGAATCCACAAGATTATATTAGTAGACTGAATACCTTTTTGCATTTTTGGTATTTTATACCTATATAATAAATCACAGAAGAAATGTGGAAAAACCACAAAGAGGCTAGGACATAACTAGCCTCTTTATCTCTAATTCATTTTTAGAAATCCTGAATTTATCTGTACAAAACTTGCCCCAATCCAGATCCCACCGCTTTCACAGGAACATCCTTGTGTCCCGCACCCGTTCCTAACAAGTTAAAGACCCGGTATTCGTATTTTCCTCGCACTTCAATTTCAAAGGTTTGGTCCATGTTCACCGCATTCGCTGGGTGGATCACTTCCCAATCAGCAGAAGACATGTTGAACTCTTTCATTCGCTTTTCAACCTTTGCTTGCACTTCGCTTGTATACCCTCCGTATTTAGCCGTTTGCTGTATCGCATATTCTTTCAACTCATTAGCTTGGACAGCGCGTGTCGCATGAGCGGCAAACTCTGGGCTAAACATGGCAAGTGCCCATAAAAAGATAGCAAAAATCGCTACACTTACACCTTCAGACATCTTCCTTCCTCCCTCTTCCTTGACTACATATCTGAGAACATATTAAACATCGTAAGAAGCGCGATACTCATCGGTAATAGAATCATAGCCGTTAACATCGCAAACACGTATTTGGACATGCTAGACGGCTCAGAATCGACGAGTAGATTAACGGCTTCGGCTTCCATTTGTTCGTTCATGCGAGACAGCTTTTCGATGTACTCACGGCTGTTCTCTTCGCTTAATTCCATTGCTTGATACAGTAACAACATGTATTGTTTTGATTCCACAATCCCAAGACGATCCGAGAAATTCATAAAGGGCTCAATGTTCTTAGGATATAAAGTCATCTCATTAATCAACATCACCACTAACGGCCGAATATTCGCCGGTGCGTACTCAACCGATTTCTTTAACGCTTCAAAAGCCGTTTGGCTGCGCATCAGCGTGGTTAAGCTCTTGATGTAGCGCGGAAACTCTAGCTTCTTCTGAGCCGCTTTTAGACGCTTCACACGCTTTAATGAACGATTCGGTTGAATGTACGTATAGGCTGTCACCACGAGAACCAGTACCCACATCAACGGGTCTTTGACAAATACTACTGTCACCACGGCCATGATAATAAACACAATAAGTGATTTCAGGACCTTTTTATACACAAACTCTTCTGGTGAAATTTCTTGATTCACTTCTTTTAAATCGGCTTGTAACTCTGCCTGTCGCTTTTGTGGCAATCGAATGTATTTAACGCCACTTGATTTACGCTTCTTCCCGTTCAATTCCCTCGTGAGGAAGTTCTGATTGCTGATATCGAGTACGATAAACATAAACACGAGCGCAAGTGCCGCTACGACTAATGAAAAGATAAACAGTACCGTATTCATTTAATTGCCTCCTTGCTGTAGGATCTTATCGTTATCATAAATGCGCTCGATCTTAATGGCTGAAAACGCACCCACAATGATGACAACAATGAAGATCCCCTTGCCTACCATCGATTGAACAAACGTAAGATAGTAGTCATAACTAAAGATCATAAGGGCAAAAGGCATTCCGATTAAGTATGTCATTAAGGAGTAGAACGCTTTACGGTTTGGTGCTTTCGCATCCCGAACCTTCTTACGATTAATCAAGGCGCGGTCGAAGTTTTCTGCGATGCTAAAGAGAACGTCGCTGTTTTCTCCTCCGTAATCTTCAATCAGAAGCAACATATCATGAAGCATCTTAACTTGTTCGATTGGATACGTTTGATAAAAGTCATCAAAGGCTTTTTTCATGGGAATGTTGTGTTCAATTTTACGAACCATTTGAATAATGTCCTGTTTGACAGGATCATCCATAAAGCCAGCGACCTCACTTAACGCTCGGAACACGTTGTTATCGTATGTAGAGACTAAGTTCGCTAACGTATTTACATAGGCGCTCAATTGCGTATAGAGCATATCATCATATTTTCGCTTGCGGTAATACAAAAGAACGTTCGGCAGCGCAAACCCTCCCAGTAAGCCTAATGGAACAATCATCACCGCTCGGAAGAAAATATATAACAGTACAATTGCTACGGCCGATCCGATAATCACTAAAAACCAGTATTTACGGAAGTCGATGTTCCAGCGGGCTTTCTTCCCTCCCTCAATGACTTGAAGGGGGTTCATCCACTTTCCGTAAGGGCTATTTAAAAACTTACTTCGAATTACGATTTGGCGGGCATTCACCCGTAAATGTCTATATTTCTTGCGGTAGGTGGCGATAAATAATATCGCCAGTACCCCCGCTATGTTTAACAGCACCATCCATAACATGTTTGCTTCCCTCTTTTCTACAAAATGTTTACTTCTTTTGCCCACTTTTCAGGAAGCAATGGTATTAATGTTTCAGTTAGCTCATTGGATTCTAATAGTTTCTTACCTAAGTCCTCACTGATTCGATCTACAAAGGTATGTGCTTTAATCGAACGAAACTTCATTTGACCATCCACATTCACTTTTTCTGTCCCTGTGATTGCGTACTCAAAGATGGTATTCGACAACGTTTTGCCTTGTAAAAACCCTTTAAATTCAACAAGTTCCACAATGCGACGTGTTCCGTCTTCTTGGTCTCGTTCGATGTGAATACCTAGATCAAATACATCGGTAATCATTGTGCCTAACGTTTCGTTATCCATCTGTTGCTTTTCTTGTGCCAACGTAATTAGACGATTAGGCGCTAATTTGGCTGACTTGGAGTGAAGAGAAGTCCCAATTCGATGTCCCGTCATACCGGCTTTGATCATATCAAGCGCTTCTCCACCCCTTGTTTCTGATACCACAATCCATTCAGGGTCACTTCGTAAAGAAGAACGTAATAAGCGTTCATAGCCAATGGACTTTGTCATGTCTTCTGTAATTCGTGTCCGCCATGCCATGATATCCTTATTCGGATAATGCTTCTTTAAATTCATTTCGCGTGTATCTTCAAGTAAGTTAATACGATCTTTATCGTTGGTGAATCCTAACAGGTATTTCAAAAGCTCTGTTTTCCCTGTCCCCGTTTCCCCTGTGATTAAGATGTTACAGTTGGCTGCGATGCAGGCTTTCAAAAAGTCTCGAATGAGTTCACTTCCTAACTCACTTTTGACAAAGTTTTGTTCCGTTACGCGAAGGTCTTCCGATGCTTTACGAATGGCCAACGTTACGCCGTACGTGGCGATGTCTTTATCCATCGCATTAATACGAAGCGCGCCAAGCTCTGCGTCGAGTTCTGGCTTAGTGTAGTTCCAGGTGCGCCCTGTTGCCCTCGCAATCTTTGTCGCGATCTTCTCCACTTCGTCACTTGTAATGGAATAGTCGCTTTTGTATTTGCCTTTTTGGTTATCTTTTATCCATATTTCCGTTCCGTTAAAGGCAACGTCAGTTACATCCCCACTCTCCAGAATGACGTCAAACACGCCAAGCCCTGAGATTTCATTCACCATTTGTTTCGAAAGCTGTCCTAAATCATATCCGTTCATATTGTTCTTAGCATTTTGTGAGAGATACTGTGTAATGATCTTTTGAAGTATCTTTTTCTTCACGCGATTTCCGAAGGACTCTCGAACGAGCGTCGCATGTTCTTCAATGAGAAAATCTTGTACTTCTTGAAGCAACGTTTGGTTCAGTTGTGCTTCATCCCGCAAAGGATGATGATCCCCAAACTTGAGTGTATAAATGAGACGATCTAGCTCAATTTGATTGGTCGGAGGAGCTGGTGTCTTGGGAATCGGTACTAGTTTTGTGATATCAATGACGTTATGAGTCATACATTCGCCCTCCTTATCTTAATGAGAAGATTCGTTTGGATTTTTTCGCGTCCGCAATATGAACGTCCATGCGATTCAAGAGTTTAATGACCTCACGGTCGATCTTCTCACTGCCGATTTTTAATTCAAGCTGCTCCGGCAATAGTTTTTCATCGTATGAAATCGCTAAATCAAGATTTGGAAGCTGATCCGAGAAGATTTCTTCTTCCATGCCCTGTGGCAACATATTCAACACGCGAATATGATCTTGGTTGGTGAGATTCGCTAAAATCTGTTCAGAATTTTGGAACTCTCTTATTCTTGTTAAATTTGGTGTCACAAGATGAACCACATGATCAAGCTGTAACATCATTGGGAGCGTAAACATGTTGTCAATTGGTGTAGGTAAGCTAATGACCACTAAATCATATGATAAGAAACGTAGATGCTGGGCAAACTTCTCACACAGCTCCTTGGCATAGATGGCAGGGTCTGGGCGATCCTCAATGCTTGGGAAGTTCTCCACGATGTATTCGTTGTGAAAAACAAGGTAATCCAAGCTTCCTGGTAAGCGGCGAATTTGATCCGATAAGATTTTATTGCTAATGTCAATTTCATCACGCGTTAAAATGTTCGGCTCGACTTCAAACTGCCCCTTATTTATGACTTTATCTAAGTACATGAACGCATTCTTGTACGTGTGTGTAATGCCTGTCGTCGTGTAAAAAGATGGACGTAAGTAGTCCAATTCCACGTAAAGTGTTTTATATTTATGTTCGGCTGCTACTTTTGCGAGCGCTTGGGAAACGGTACGTTTCCCCACATTGGATGCATCTGCATAAAATCCGACTAGTTTCATTCTTGATCCCCATCCTTTTTCGTTACTAAGTCATTGGGTGAAGCCGATTGAAACGATTGCCCTTCGATCCAGCTTACAATGTCATCGTCTGACATCGTCGTGTCGATTTCATCACTACCTGTTGCCACTGGGCGAATTTCTCCTAACAGTGTGGCTTTATTAAGCACTTCGTTAATTTGCTCATCAACGGCAAACGTATAAATCTTCGCTAGGGCTGTTTTGCCCTCACCTGTTGTCGGACTTGCAAACCCACCATTTTGCTTTTTCTTTGTATCGCTAAACACGTTCGTTGCGTCTGTATCTTTTACACTTGTTACGCGAACACCCTTCGCAATGCGGCCATAGATTGGTTTTTCAACCGTAATGGTTGAACCATTGACTTTTTCAACCGTCTCAACTTTCCCACGGAAGAACAAGTCCACTTTTGTATCAGGTAAGATACTGTTTCCTAATGAGGTTTCAAGGTCAACGAGCAAAGGGAACGCAAGCTCCCCACTTTTGAGCTTCAGGACGGATGAATTCGGCATCTTTTCGGCTGCCATGACCTTTCCTTTATAGAACAGACTGTGTTTGGAAATACCGAAGTTATTAGCCGTATATTTACCAATGACACTAGATGGCGCTACCATGGCTTCTGGCGGTAAAGAGGACGATGGAACACTGCGCTCAATGACCATTTCTTTCGTGATCTTCGTATTCGGTGGAATATCGTCTTTTGCGTACGCAACCGTGACGGGATCTACTTTGCTGTTGATGTAATAATGAATCCCTGTATAGTTAATCACGCCGATAGCTAAGGCAATTCCTGCGGAAAAGGCAATTTTCTTTGATTTTTTCATGTGTAGTTCCCCCAATTATTTAATGGTTTTCACTTATTTAATCGTTTTGACTAGATCTTTCGCTTCAAAAAGGCTCGTTTCTTGCTCTCTTACCATGGAAGAAGAATCTCGTTTCTTCTTGTCCCAATCCGTTGCGTATTTGTAAATCGGAACATCGAATTTGTTGTACGCTTCGGTCGAAATCATTGCGGGTCTTGATTGAATCGAATGAATGATGACTTTCTTTTGTCCATCTTTAAAGTTGTCTTGATCCGCATACACTTTATACAGCGCATTTTTTGTGACAGTCGGGTTAATCGTCACCTCTTCCGTCACGCGTAATGTTCCTTTATTAATGCCTGCGTCCATTGCGGTTTTAGTTGCTTGTTTTAATGAAATATCCACGTCTTGGTCAGCCGTGCTTGTTTGTCCAAGTGAGACGACGAAGAGTAAAATCGCAAACAACCCCATCGCCAAAATACCCATCTTTGGTATAGACAACTAGCCCACTCCCCTTTCTACTGAATAAAAGGGTCACTAGAAATGCCTCTCTAGTAACCCAAAAACCTTAAAAACTACCAACCCATGTAATGTTCAAAGCTCCCATCGAGCGTGTACTCATCTTGGTACACATGATCCCGTATGATGGTGCGATGCGCTTTATTATATTGTCGTATTTTCTCCATGATTTCAGGTGTTAACGTCTGACTATATTCATGGAATCCTGCAGGAATCGTATCTGGATTCGGATACGGCCAATTGTTCCACCAGTTTGTTAAAGTAGAGAACACAGCCGTTTGATTCGTCCAGTTCCACCCTGTTCCCGCTGGGAACGGCTTATTTGGGTCAACACTCCGATAAACGAAATCATCATTGTCGTTTGGATCACCCATCGGAGATCCCTTTACTACTACGTTTCCGACATGACAAGTATTCAAATGATTCACGCCTGCGTCTAATCCTTTTACCTTGAACACATAATCGCCATCCGGTTGTTTGAAATCCACGTACCAACGATTTAAGCTATTGCCCTTTTCGTCTTTGGTAATGACTTTTTCGTTCGGATCTCGCTCAGGATGATGCAAATAGTCATTATTGTTCATCGCAAACGTATTTCCAGAGAACTCTTCCACCGCAACAGGCGGTAACTTCCATTCCCTTATCTCCATTCGTGGAACGGCTGCATCCGATGTTTGCATCGGGACTTTGTAGCCTTCACTTTCCTTTTGATAAGGTAAGTAGTTCACCAACGTTGGGAAGTACGCTTCCATTCGCTTCATGCCTGTGGCATCTGCTGGATTAGGCTCGGTATCGAAGTTTTGATAGACACTCTTCATGCGGTACTCGAATCCGTATCCTGCGCGCATTTCTTTACGTGGCAACAAGCTAAAACTTGTGGTGACACGTTCCTTCAAGACACGCTTTGTTCCTTCATCATTGACTGTTCGAACAATGCCCTCAACGCTTGACGTATTGAAGTACTGCGTAGGTGCTGGGCAGATTGCTGTTGCATAGGACGCCACGTAGATCGGTGTAGACTTCCAGTTGTTTGATCGAGTATCGGAATAAAGCAAGTTCCCTACTCGGTGGTTATAACCTAATGAAATTTCGTTTCGAGTTTCAAGTGGGTCATAATAAAATTCGTCGTATGGACCTGTCTCGTTGATCTGAGCCATAATTGTTCCATCGCCTGTTAATGTCCATTTCGGGAACGAGTAGCGCTTTGGCCCTTCTCCTTCTTTTAATGAAACGGCAATGGTACCAACGATGTTCTGTCCATATCGCAATTTAACCGTGGGTTGAACGGTGTAATACTGCGTTTCATTCGCCTTGATGTACTCGACTTCCACATTCGCTAGGTTAATCCGCTCGTCATACAGAGCGATAAATCCTTCGGCGTCTTTAATCTTCGCTTCATTTTCTTTAATTTTCTGCTCGGCTTTGGCGATATTCTCCGTAGCGGTTGCAATCGCGCTTTGAGTATTTGCAATGCTTGTGCTATAGCTTGAGCAATCAGGATAGTGTCCATCTTTGTCTGCGGGGATCGCCAGACATGAACTATATCCACTTTGTAAGCTTGCGAGTTGGCTTTCGGAAGCACTCTTTTGACTTTCAGCTTGTGCCTTTTCCGCTTCGCCTTGTTTCTTTTGCGCTTCATAAGCGGCCTTCTTCGACTCACATGTCGCTTTCATTGACTCTAATTCGTGAATATAGGTCGCAAATTCATCTTTTGCTTGATCACGACTAGACGAGAAGTTCGCACGTTTGACGTATACATCTGTCACCGTGTCGCTACCTTCATCGACTGTCCGCGCATCAATTCGTGAAACGGAGAGATCCATTTCATATTCATAGCGCTTCGGTACATCTCGTGGTGTTTCACACCCTGAACTTCCATCTGATACAGGTGGCGGTTCTTCGGGCGGTGGTTCTTCGGTTGGCGGCGGTTCATCAGGTGCTAAAACGTTTAACTTCGCTGTCGCTTTTAAGCCATTGTACTGCACGACCACCGATGTTTGACCTTGTTTAACCCCTGTCGCAACCCCTGTTTTGTTTCCGATGGTTCCAACTGACGGTGTCCCTGTTGTCCAGTTTACCGTTGGTGCTTTGGTCACTTCGGTGCGCTTACCATTTTCATCCGTATAATACGCACGATATGGCTGCGTTTCTCCTTCATAGATGGTAGCAACTGGTGGGGTAATCTCAAGCAATGGCTTGCCAGCATCCACCACCATAATATTGATCTTGTATTCCGTTGTTCGATTAATACGATCAGTAAGTCTGTACGTGACGGTTTTTAATCCTGGTGTGGAGTAAGCATAGCTGACAGATTTATTGGTAAACCCGTTGGCTCTCCCCTCACCGGATGTGATAGTTGCGTTCGGACCATCTGTCGATATGTCCCATTTAATTTTTTCATCGTAAGGATCATACTCTTGTCCATCAAACTCGATGAAGAATCGTTCCCCTACTTTTACCGTTTTAGGTGCTGTTATCGCACCTGTTGGATATTTGGTAGCGAAGAACACTACTCGTAGTTTAGGCTGTCCACTCTCGTCCTTACCTGGGGCGGATTCCAAATCAACTGTAGCCCCCGATTCACGTCCAATCTCCCTTGTCCAACTCCATAACTCAGGTGTGGATGGTGCATTTGGTTTACTTAGTGTGACTCTCCTTACGGTGTTATAAACGTGATCTGGATTTCCATTAATAGCCGAGGCAATAGTCTTTATCTGACTAGGCTTATAAAATGTATATCCTATTTTAGAATCCCCTTTTTGTCGAAATACGATGGGAGCATCCAGAGTTCCAGATTTAACTCCTCTAACCTCAGCTATTGCTGTGCCTGTATATAAGTGATCTGCACGGGAGATTTCTGGATGATCATCTTCATATAATTCTGTTGACTTCGGATGATCAAAGTCTTCTACTCTTTGTAATGCTTGTGAGGGATTTGGAACTAAAATTGTTGCAATAAATGCGATGACAATCATCAGGAAGAAAGCTTTGCTTACGCGCTTTCTCACTTTCTTCCCTTTTATGATTGTTTTTTTCATATAGTGCCTCCTACACTTACTTCAACCATTGACCTGCCTTCTCTTCCAATGGGAAGTTAGCAATTTCAATTCTTTTTTCATAATTTACTTCTCTTGAATCCAGCCCAATATACTTAACAATTTCACGGATTGGACCGTAAGCTACTCCGCCATCCACTTTTACTGGCTTACTTAGAGTAATGGCTTTTCCATTGACTGTAGCGCTTGTGCTTCCATTTTTAAGGATGATCTTATCTCCTTGATATGCTAGCTCTAACCCACCTTTTGCAATAGAAACTCCTGTAGCGTACTTGAGTGCCTTGCTTAGGTCAACGATGTACTCATCACCTTTTGGATAAGCATAGTCAATTCGTTCAGGATTCTTTCCTAGTACATCCCATTTGATATCTTCATGTCTGTAAACTACAAAGTCATCATCATGGTAGTGAATGTCGATAATAAATTTACCGGCTTCCTTTGGTTGATATGGCATTGTAGCATAATAGCTAGCCTCTGAGATTTTAAACTTTTCTGACATAAAGACTGAATCTTTATATGCAACGCCATTGTATGCAATGGTTTCTACATAAGGAAAGCTGTAGTAACTTGACATGCCTTCTTTGTAACCATTGTAGTAAAAACCAATATACTCATCGATTGGCTTAAAATATGTTCTTCCCGGCTCTCTTAGATAGTCATAATACATTTTCAACAAATCTGTCGTAATAATCTTCTGCTCCGGTTTCTGTACACGATGCACAATAATGTGGTTATGCTGAGGATAAGCCGCTTTTAATTCAGCTAACGTCATATCCTTATCGGCTTTGTTCACTGGTGGCTTTGGAGCCGTTGGTTTTGCAGGAACCGGAGTCTTTCCTTCCATTAATAGAAGCGCACGATCCACGAATGAACTTGATTCAGCGCGATCTGCGGAGTTCATTGGGTTAAACTTATTGTTTACTCCCTTGATCACTCCGTAACGATACATACGTTCAACGGATGTTTTCGCATAAGCCGGAATATCCTTTTGATCATAGAAGCCGTTTGTTACCGATTCAGTGAAGTTCCCTTTCATGTTCATGGCACGTTCCACCATGACCGCAACGTCTGCTCGTGTGACCGGCTTATCTGGGTACACATAACCATTCGCCCCTTTGATAATGCCTGCTTGTGCCGCACGACTTACATCGTTGTAAAGCGCTTTTGACTTCGGTAAGTCTTTAAAGTTACTTGTACCTGCTGGTAGGTTCAGCGCTCTTGCAATCATGGAAGCAAATTGTCCACGTGTGACCTTTTGGTTTGGCTTGAATAAACCACCTTGATAACCGAATACCACTTCACGTTCAATGAGATCCGTAATGCTTTGATACGCATATGAGCTGGTTGAAACGTCTTTGAATTTTACCTTCTCCGCTGCATGAATCCCTTGTGCTTGGCTTGCGAGTAACATAACCCCTAATGCTGTGCTAACGAATTGCTTTTTCATCAAAATCTCTCCTTTTTTATACACTTAGTGCAATAAATAAAATCGTTGCCAACAAGATTGCTGGACTTGCAGGAACCGACCATGTATTCTGTCCACCCGCTCTTTTTTTCCATTCAAGATGAAAGGTACCGATATGTATTTCAATGAACTCCTGCCCTCTTATCTTTTTGAGATAAGCAAGCCCCAATAAGATCAAGCTAATAAGCGCTGAACAGATCAGATAGGTTCCTACAAAGATTATCGGAATAAAGAGGGATGAAATGAAAGGAAATCCCACAAAAAGGTAGCCACTAACCACCATAAACATTTTGGTGTCCCCTGGTGACAGCTTCCGTGCCCCTTCTAGGATGATCCCTAACAGCAATGCCGTTCCAATGACAAGAAAGTACGATTGGTAACTTAACTGGAATAAATGGATGAAGTACAGATTAAGAAGGAAGAATCCGAGATGCATATAGTTATAGGTTTTGAGCTCTTTCACATCCGTGATGATATTCATACAGAGATAAAAGGCAAGTAAAAATAACGTATCCATAAATCACTCCCTTTTTCTTAATTTCTATATTTTACCTTAAAGTTAAGCATGCTACACAAAAGTACGTTTTGCAACTTTTTTATTCACTGCCTATTGGTTTTAATTGAGAGTTTTGGAAATTTAAGAAACGATGCTTTCTTTTTCGCCGTCTTTTGTAGTTCCTTCGGAACCAGTTCTTCAATAAACGGCTGTAGCGCTTCGTCAATCATCGGATCAAGCACCTTGTTTTCGCTTAGAGGGCGACGTTTCATTTCACTTTTGAAGACTTCGTCACGATCGAGCATGGGAATCGTCTCTACGTAATCGTAGGTACTCTCAAACAGTTCGTGACTAGCCATCTCTCTGCTTGCCTTATTCATGACCACTCGAATGTGCTCTTTTAACCCTGTGTGATCAAACAACATCTTGTATGGCTGCTTCTCCATTAAGATTTGCGTCTGAATCACATCGGAATCAATCATGAGCACGATCTGGTCTGCCATTCCGAAAAGCGGTTGAATAACGGGGTGATCCCACGCGTCCCCAATGTCCACAATTGTGAACGTGGTGCGCTGGGCCATAATGATTCGTAACAACTTATCGGTTGTTAACTCCTCCCCGTATACCTCTTCTCGTAAGGGGTTCTGAATGACCATGTTGACGTTATTCAGCTTCCAAGACTGGCTCTGTGCCCACATGGGCAACGCTCCCTCTACTTCTGTGTAGAAAGGACTCACATAGTCAGGCGCTTCGTCTTGTCCGTAATAACGATCATACGTGTAGGCATAGGCAAATGGATTTTCAATGTACGAGACAGACAGTTGATAGTCTGCCAGCTTAAACGCTAGTTGGTGTGAGAAGAAGGTAGCGCCTGTGCGCTTTCCGTTTCCTCCCACCAGAATGAGCTTACTCCCGACTGGAACGCCGACAAAAGCGGTCGTTTGGGGTTTCACCTCAAACTTAATCTCACGCTTTACGACTTGTTTCTCAACAATCTTCTTTTCGACGATTTTTTGTTTCACAATCGGCTGCTTGGTTGGTTTAGCAGGTGTTACAACGGTTTGATCTACGCTCTGCTTGGTTGAAACAGGCTGTTCCATAGGTTCTTCGGGTGGTTTATCTGCCAGCTGTAAATCCTCTAGCTCCCGATCCGATAGTACAAACTTGTTTACACGGGCGAAACGTGGTCGATCTAGAAGCTGTTCGGTAAAGGACTGCATCTCAATAGCATTTTCGTTAAAGATATCGAGTACATTCACCTTTACGAGTTCACTTAGAAAATGATCGCCACGCGGCCTTTCACAAAGAAAGACGATTCGTAACCCATCTTCATAGCGCGAACGGAGAACCTTGAATGTTTGTAGCCACTCGGTCTCCCGTTCCACTTTGCCCTTAATAGCACTTTCTAGATACTTCTCATGAACAATGACAATATCCGGTGCCTCATCTTCAATGAGTTCATGTAAGTAGCGCATGTGATGCACGTCATTCTTACAGAGCTTAAACCCTTCCACCGGACTTAATTCATCCCGCAAGATACGGGTATACTTCTCGTCCCCTACGGCGATTAGGATTTTCTTCATCCATTCACTCCTTTGGAAAAACAAAAAACCCCGAATAAAACAGCATCAGTCAGACCGACCTGTTTGTATTCGGGGCATTCCCGTTTAGGTTATATATAATTTTAGGTAGCGAGCACGCTACTAGAGCGCACTCTATCAAACTTTTTTGAAAGGGTGTCTTATTTTCCGATAAAACACCTTTTGGGTAAGTAAATAATACCAAATATGACGATTTCAGTCAATGGTATTTAAAAAATTAACAAGCCAATGTTTTCAAAGAATTCCTATTTAAAATCTTATGACTCTCTCTTTATAACTAAACTGAAATGTTGTTTTATGCTTTGGTTAGTTATTACTTCCTTTTAAAGGAATGTCACTATATTACGGATCTTTAGAACGAAACGCCCTCCTGTCCGAATTGGTCTAATTCTAGAATCCTTGATATTTTGTCTGCCCATTACATCACATTTATAGTACAATCAATATACAAATATTCAAATTATTGCCACGGAACTCAAGTATAAAGAACTATACGTTATTAAGACTGACTATATACAGACCATTCACCACTAGGTAATGTGAGTTAAATAAAATTATTATAAGTCATAAATAGCGTCACTTTATTGGCAAGGAGGAGAAACTAAAAAGTGTATGTACCTATCATGAAAACCCGAGCTGAAGAATTAAACGTAATAAGCAAAATGAATAATTATTTTAGTGATTCAATGATTCCTTTAATAGAAATTATTAGGGAAGAATACGACATTAAGTTCGAAAAAAATGCCGAAACTGGTGAATATATTTATGAGAAAAAGCAAGGAAAAAAACGAAGATCAAAAGTGAAGTTGCCGACAACTGACGATGACATAATCACCCTTAATAAAATTAGTGAAAGACTTAATGGTAAAAAAGCGTTTGTTGATTTTTTTAGATTTAATGAAAGAGAATATGATAATAAAACATTTAAAAATATTGAATTAGCAATTAGATTGAGTAGGGATTATGGATTTTATAAAAAGAGAATGCTTGAAATTAAAGATTTTCAAAACTTTATCCCAGTAATTTCAATCAAAGAAGGCTTCGCAATAAGTAAGTATGACTTAATTAATCTTATAAACGAGCTACGAAAACACAACACTTCTATCGCTATAAGAATCACAGACAATTACCTTGAAGATTATTACGAAGTTTTAGAGGATCATTTAACTCCGGAAGATTACATATTGCTGGATATTAGAGACAAACATGTTGATTCGAAATTCCTTGAAATAGAAGAACTACAGGATTTAGAGACCGATGCAAAAAAAATCCTCCTTAACTCTCCAAGATCACGAAACCATAAAAATGGGGACTTTGAAAATTTATTATTTACCAAAAAAATCGATAATAAAGTAGCGGTCATATATAAAGATTATGATTTAGATGGTTTTGGGGACTTTGGAGGTTTAAAAGACGTTTTGCCAGAAGAAGGTGGAAGTAATGGAATGGGAGCAGCTTTAGGGTTAATTTTTTCAAAAGAGAAAAATGCTTTCTTCTCTGTAGTAAATAATCAAACTATTTTGGGCGTAAAAGGCTTTGAGTATGTTAGGAGTGAAATATTAAAAAGATTACAATTACTTGATGTAGATGGTAGTTGTACTGCAATAAGAAGAATAAAAGAGATGGATAAAACTTTTGGAAACTGGGGAACTTGGAACAACCTTACATTGACAAGGTATATTCAACAACAAGCAAAAAATAAATAGTGTACCTCCTTTAAAGGTACACTATTTCAGGGGGTAATAAGTTTCTAAAAAACCATTGATAATCAATTTCTAAAATATGCTCCCTATTTACAACGAGAAAATTCCATTTATTTATATATTTCTCTTTCAGTGCAAATTTGAAGGTTTTGTTAATTTCTTGTTTGGTTTTTGTACCAGTAATAAAATCTATCATAGCTTCTTTGTTATCAAGATTTGGACAATTAAAGAATGTGTTCAAGTCTTTTTTTGTTAAGACTGACAATTGAGCCACTGAAGAAATCCTATTTGAAACCATTGCTTTTCGCTTCTTTTTAAAAACATACCTGCCTGTCTTTGTAATGTAGTAAGTGTAAATACCACATTCATCTGGAATATACGGCAACATAGAATCATGATTCTGTACAGAACAAATCAAATAAACCTTTTCAAAAACGAGAAAATAGTCGTTCATTTGTTGCCTTAACCGCACTGGTGTATCTAAATCCGTTTTAATTTCAAAAGCTGTACTATTGCCGTTTACTTTGCACAAGTCTAGTCTACTTTTTCCCACGTTTAATTCAAAAATTGATACATGATTGCATGTTTTAAATAAAACATTGTTTATGAATGTTGATTTTACAGAAGTTTCATTTGGGTAGTAACTTAAAAGGAAATGATTCACAAATTCCCTTGATACAAATTTATTATTAGGCTTGTCAAAAGGGAGTTCTCCACCAAAAGTCTTTAATACCTCTTGTTCAATAGCTTCATTACTAAGAAAGGTATTATACTGGTTGGATAACACCCTTGCATATTCAAAATAATCATTATTCTTTTGCATTATATGCACTCCTATACAAAAACATTATAACTTTATTTTTGTGGCAAGTCCACATCCACAAAATTGACCTAATAGGTTAATTTATGATACTTTCATCTTAATGCATAAGGGGGACCGACATGGATATTTTATACGCCTCGAATAAGTTAGAAAAAATCTTAACAAATGAACGTTTAATAAAAAGAGAATATACATCATTTTACCAAAAGGTCATTAACAGGATGTCTGAATTGAGGGCAGCAAATAATTTAAATGAAATCCCTCATGATCCACCACCTCGTCGGCATAAATTAAGTGGAGAATATGCAAATTGCTGGGGAATAGATGTCTCTAAAAATTACCGTATTATACTAAGACCCGTGGAAAATGTTGATGAAATGGACGCGAAATTAATCAGCGCTATAGAAATCTTGAAAATTGAAGATTATCATTAGGAAGGAGGATTAAATATGGGCAAAAATTTCATTGTTCATACAGGTTCCATTATAAAGGAATATCTTGATGAAATAGGGATGAGTCAAAAAGAATGTGCTAAAAGATTAGGAATTAGTGAAAAACATTTTTCAAATTTGTTAAACGGAAAGAGTAGACTAACTGAAGATGTTGCTATTAAATTTGAAAAAATCTTTCATAATGTTCCTGCCTCTTATTGGCTAAATTATGAAAGTAAATACAGAGAATACCTTAAAAGAGAAGAAATAAACAGTGAAGCCTTTAATGATGATGAGTTAAATGAACTTGATAATAGATTTAAATTCTCCACAATTTTTGGAGGACTTAATTGGGATTTAAGAAAACAAGCAAACGAAATGCTTAAACTCTTAAGAATAAGTAGTTTTAGTCAATTTGATGATGTATACTCAAATCTCCGTGTCGATTTTATGGAAGATGGAGGAGAAAAAGAATCAATTGCGATTTGGTTAAACTTAGCAAGAGAAGAAGTAGAAATTCAAAATCGTGACTTATCAAGCAAAAAGTATGACGTAACAAATTTAATTAATTCATTGGATAAATTCAAAAAAATTGCATTGAATAACGATTATAAAAGCTCACTACAAAGTGCTAGAAAATTATTAAATCGTTTAGGAGTCTATTTAGTGTTCTGTGATGCAGTTGTAAATAGTAAAGTTAGAGGAGCTTTAACAACTTATAAGAAAAATCCAGCTATTTATTTAAGTGGAAGGTTTAAAACACATGATCACGTCTGGTTTGCCTTAATGCATGAAATAGGTCACTTAATTAAACATTATGAACCAAATGAACCAATTGTCACACTGGAATCAGACTTAGAATTAGACATTACCAATAATACTCCGAAAGAAGAAGAGGCTAATGCCTTTGCAAGAGATTTTTTTATAGATAGGTCTACCTATAAAAAATTTATCGAGTCAAAGGTTTTTAATCAGAAAAGTATTGAAGAATTCGCAAAATCACAAAATATACTTCCAGGTATCGTTGTAGCAAGATTACAACATGACGGATACATTAGTTTCGACATGTTAAACTACTTAAAAAATAAATAGTATCCTTTTACAAAAATAAATTAAATCTTGTTCAACATGCCCAATATTTGGGCATGTTCTTTTTTGTCGAAAAAAACCCAAACTTTCCTTAGGTAATTAGATGAGATGAGTCATATATCCCTATTATTTTATCCTACATCTGCTCTAGAAGAATGGGTAATGAATTTTTATTTAAAGCTTAGAATTTAGTATCCAAAACAAATTAACAATTAAAGCTACTGGGATTGTTATTACGGACGGATCAATATAATGAATATTATATTCTTCCAGGCAATAGATCTAGCAAGAACTAAAGGACTAACTACTTCTTTTTTCCAACATCTTTTTAATATAGCCCTAAATAAAAAAGATAGCTTAAAGTTATAAGCTATCTTTAATTATGAGTTTAAAAGTCTCTACAAGATCTTGATCGAAATAGACACCCGCTTTGTGTTCCAGTTCCCCAAGCGCTTCTTCCTCGCTCAATACTTCTTTGTATGTTCGGATAGTCGTCATCGCATCGTAACTGTCTACAATACGAAGCATACGGGCATAATGCGTAATCATGTTCCCTTTCACCCCTGCTGGATAGCCAGAACCATCTAAATTCTCGTGATGTTGCAGAATGGCCATACGAATAGCGGTACTGTATGAGCCATTTTGCAAGATACGATACCCATTGAGAGGATGATCCTTGACCTGTACCCATTCACCATCGCTTAAAGAGGCAGTCTTATTGAGAATTGTAGGCGAAATCAGTAGTTTCCCTACATCATGCAATAACCCTAAATCAAATAGCTCCTGCTGTTGCACCTGGTGCATTCCTAGTTTCATTCCTAAACGCTTTAACTGTTCTGCCACACGTACAGAATGTGCAAACGTCGCTGTATCGTGCTTAAGTAATTCTAAGAGAGGACGATAACGTTGAAGCAAAGCTAAACCGGACAAGTCCTCATAACTCACATCTTCTAAATAGCTTCTCAAGCGTTCTTTCCTCCTCTCCTAGTCATTTTTCTTTAAGAAGTTTAGCGCGGTTCGATGTAACCCATCACTCCGCGGAATGACAAAGCTACGTTCGATTCCCTCTGGCATGAATTCATCCACGCAAAGCCAAATGGTAAAGGGGAAGGTATCAAGCATCAGCTCGTATTGCAAATGCTCGGCTAAACTATACGTGGATACGTTTAACACGACAATGGGCACACCTTCTTCCATCTCATAAAACCGCAACTGATTCGTCTTTTCAAAAAGGACTTTCCATTCATTTAGTCGCTCTTTAAGGTAGGAAAGAAAGTCTTGACCTCTGTGAATACGCTCCACAATAAAAGTAAGAAGCCCTTTAGGAGAATGTACATTGGCAACCGCAAATGGTCTCTTAGCTCGTGAGAATCCTTTAATTTCGGCTTTGAACTTCCACTCTTTTACTACACGACTCTCCATTAAGGAACAACGAAGCTCGTTGACCGCTACATAGCGCTGTATGCCGTATACACCTAGTTTGTCCCATTGATTCGGGTCAAGATAGAATTCTTCGGGATAAAAGTACTTTAATAGTTTATTTCCTGCAATCCCCAACGTATAAGGGGCTGGCGGTTTAATATCCTCATGTTCATCATCCTTCAATCGTACATGCCAACGATCTGCTAGGGATAACTGACGAAATTTATCCAGTCTTTTCGATACCTCTGAACGAGACATCTGAGACGAAAGATAGCGCCTTAATTGGTCTTCATTAGCACATATCGCGTCACCCAGCACTTTTAACAACATAATATCTTTATCATCAATACGCTGTCTCTTATAAAGCGCTAATGATTGTTCCACTGTGGTAAAGAATTGATAGTTGGTGGGTCGTTTCATGTAGCCTTTCACGAAAGGATGGTCCCAAAATGGAACCTCTCCCGTTAGGCTGCCGTGAGATAACTGTTCTTCGTTTAAAACCGTTGATTCATTCATCATTAGCTAAAAAGGAAATCAGTGATATCCTTGCGCTTCTTTTTACCACGAGGGTACGCCACAATAACGACTTTGGCTCTTCGTTGTTCTCGGTTAATCTCACGTACTTTACATGTTACGACTTCCCCCACCGTTGGCTCTGCTAAATCACGAGGCTTCATCCCTTTAACCACAAGACCATTACTTAGTTTGACGAAAATCCCATGAATCGGATGCACCGAATCAATCACTCCTGCAATCGTATCCATCTTCGCTAATTCATCTAACTTGGCAAACGGATCATCAATCGTTGCTTTACGTGACACTTGAATCATTTGACGCTCTTCATCAAAGCGCACGACTTTTACTTCAACATGTTCCCCGCGGTCGAATTGTTCCCCTAAGTCACGCACACGGCCATGATCCCAGTCATTACGAACCATGAAAGCACGTGCTCCGTTCATTTTTAAGTGAATATGTTCGTTCTTCTCATTAAATCCAACAATGGTCGCATCATACACTTTCGTACTCAGCTGCTCATTATCTTGTAGATACTTCATTTCATTCCATAGCTTCTGCGCAAGGAGTTCATCCGCTTTTTTAACCGATACCATGGCAATTTGATGATCCAAGTCTAAGCGGTCAATGATGACCTGTTGCTTAGTCCCTGCAAAACCCGCTAGACTTCGATATTCATAATCTGAAAACTCGTTGACTGGGCAGTAAGCTGTTACACCACCGGGTAACATGAAGATAGCTGTTTCTACTTCACGACTGACTACTTTCCCATCTTCGTTGATGGGTAGCTTCATCGTCTGAACCCCATAGACTACCGCTGTTAAAATTTGATTGGTACGTCTCGCCTCGGCTAACGATTGTAAATTGTCTTCATTCCATGTCTTTTCCATGCGAAAATCCCCCTTAGAAAATAAAAAACACCCCAAACAGAGCATAGGGGTTGCCTATACGTCTATTTGGGGTGTCCCATTTAATTTGTATTAAATTTATTTTACATAGATTACCTTAATTGTCATTTTATCCGAATTACTATGATAATACAACCATTTAATTAATAAAAAAACGCAAAAAACACTAATTAAACGTGACCTTTTACCTAATTAAAACCTTATTTCAATTCTGTCATTAACTCTTCTAGTAAATCTTCTTGATCCTTTGTAATAGATGTAGAGTCTTGCTTTTCTTTTGAAGTAGGTTCATTTTTTGTTGTCACAGCTTCAGGTACTGGGCTAGTATTCTCGATGACCGATGTCTTAATAGACTCCTCCCATAGCAGATCATCATTTATTTCTAAGACGTCTGGTATAACAGGATCGGTCGAGACGTCTCCTTGTAAATCATGACTCTCAGTGGTTGGTGATACTACTGGTGGAACTACCTCTTTTTCCTGTTCTTCAACCAATTTAGGAACAACTCGCGCTTTCTCTATCGTTTGTGCTTGATCATGGTCACGATGTTGCTTCTGCTGTGTTGTCGTATTTACTACTCCCACAGGTGGGACGTCTCGTTTGCTCTCCAAGACGTCTCTCGATGATGGAATGGAAGGAGCGGCCGTTTCAACACGCTTTTCAACTGGTCGAGAAATAGGCTTGAAGCGGATTTCCTTTCTCGGCTGCTTCGCTGGTTCACGCGACGTATTTGCTTCCACAATAACAGGATCAAGCCCTGCCTGCTGTAGAGTTAATTTACGTTCTTCTTGGAACTGCTCCAGAAGCGCTTGTTCACGCTCCGTTGACTCTTCCACTGTTTCCCCAACTAATTCCACCGTACCATGCTGTAAGAGCTCACGACGTCGTTCTAGCCAGTAGACGGCTCGTTCATCATCGACTTGGATAATCGCTTTCTTAAATTCTTCTTTCGGTACAAAGTTCGCATCAATCTGTTTAACAGGCATCGATCGATTCTTCTTCACGATCTTGACGGCACATTGGAACTCGCGTTGAGCTAAAATATCATCTGGACTCATGATCGCTTCTCTTGTTTGCTTATAAGAGCTACCCATACGTGTCATCGGGTTATCCTGCATTGGTGATACAGATTGTTCCGACGTTGATTCCTCAAAGCGACTATTCTCATGGAATAAGCGCGAAAATACATTCGCATCAAATTCTGAGACGTCTGCGTAAACCATTTTGTTACGTAAGGTGGTTAAAAGAGTATGCATGTAGTACTCGCCATAATGATCCGCGAGCTGTGCAATGGTCTGTGTAACCACGGTAATAATAGCCTTATACTTACGGCTTTGCGCTGGGAACTCACGAAACGACTGATAGACATAATCGGGGAACTCATCGCAGTAGATCGCATGGTACGTCGAGGACGCTGGTGTACGGCGAAAGACTGCATTTTGTACAGATAATAAAACAATCTTCCCAAATACATTACTAAGGTTCTGCATTTCCCCTTTTGCTGTATTTACAAGGAGTACTCCCCCATTCTCTAAGTGAGCATCCATGCTAAAGTTCGATTTCCCAAATAACACACGGCGAATCAACTTATTGGCTGCAAGGTCATTCAGAATGTTACGTAGTCCTTTTACATACTCCGCTTCCGCATCGTAGTACTTCACTTCTCCACGATACTTCCCGTCTTTAATTTTCTCTACATTACCAGCGCGATCTGCCTGCGGTAAATGATTCATTTCAAACCAGTCATCCACGCCTTTTACGATGTGCCAGTGGTTGCGCTCGTCACGATCTGTGTACGTTTCCCAATCAGCAGGAATCAGCGCTTTTAATTGAACGTGCATGTGTCGAACTAGTTGTGCATCGTTATACATGTCGATCAACATATCGAAGGTTGGTTCGTTTTCTGGGTCATACAGCTTCAAGAGATACACGTAATACTTCAAATGGTTACGTTGTGATTGACCGAAGAAGTCACGCGCTCCGTCCCCTAACCCTTCTACCACCATCGCAAGGGATTCAGCTACCCTTTCAACCGGTCCCTCTAATGGATTAATACAGGGGGTGTCTTTATTCGTTGGATCAATATAGAACACACTCTCAGTTGGGATGTTATGAGCCTGTACAAGCTTGTATGCCTTTTGGCAAAGGTCATTCGATGGTTCTATGACAGTAATTCCATTCAAATAACGTCCCTTTACCTCTTCCGTGTGAAAATCCTCTCTCTTGGATAGCTCCGGGTAATCATTGATGAATTTAGCCATCCAGTGTAAATCCTGATTAATAAGAGGTAAAACTAGCGCCGCTGTTTTACCTGTCCCGATACTCCCTACAATAATCCCATTTAATGTTCGATCTTGCCCTGGGATAATGACTTGTTCCTTCGTCTTCGAGTCAGGCCCCAATACCACATCTGGCAGTTGATCGGCTTGAGATTCCACTTTCACGAATTTTTGCAGTTTAGCAGAGACAAATTCATACTCCGCAAAGCGCTCCATAATCTCTTTTTGATCACGTGTCACTAATCCACCCATCCATAGCAGAATGAAAGCACCGATGATACCAGGTAAGAGGATAAGAATCGTCATGAGCTGATCGGTATTCTGTAGCAACACCGCCTCAAACGATAACTTACCAATGGATGCTTTACTCGCTAGATCCTCCAAGTATGGAATCACCGTGCGATAGACAGGTGCCGTCGCATACCACAAGAAGTGAAAGGCAACCGCCATGAAGACCGTTAAGAAATAGATGGCTTTCGGAGACGTCTTCTTATAAAAGGCTACCTTTGTGGAAAACAACCACGATCCAATCATAAAGACAGTCGTAAGCGCCATACCAAGCAAGGTCGGATGAACGGGATCACCTAGTAAGGGAAACGATAAATCCTCTTGTTTAATTTGGTTAAGCAACACAAAAAAGTAATTGGCTGCGTACTTGATAAGGAAGAACACACTAGCTACGAGTGATAAATGACTAATACCAATAGGAAGATGCTTTTTAATACTTCCAGTCAAGCAAAGCCCTCCCTTCCATACGGTAAGGAGTCACTAACTTATAGAATGCTGGTTCTTCCCCTGTATACCCGTAACTAGAACCGTCACCAAAATACACATTTTTATAGTCGATGCCGATAATGTCATTTTCTAACTCTTCGCGGTTCTCATAGAAGGCGATAATGCGCTGGATAGTAATTTGCGTTAATCCTTTTTTTACATATTCGTTTAAGGTATCTACTCTTGCCAAACTTTTAAGGTTGCCTTCTTCAAGAAAAACAAGCATGACGGTTTCTACCTTATATCCCGCATCATTAATCAACTCACAAACCATATCAGCTTTTGTTGGATAGTTCTCGGATTGAATATATACAAACTCATCTAAGATTGGATGAAGTGTAAAGCCAAACTTACTGTTCATGGATAAGTTCTTCATAAGCAGTTGTGTATCTTGCTCAATAAATTGACTTGTATATGGGCGCTTTCCTACTAGTAAATCAGTGGCTAATGCCGCAGCGCGCTCTAGGGTGATGACATAGACGTCTAGATTTTCGAGTTCTAATCCCTTTGAGTACAGCAAGCGCTTTTTGATATTCCCGATACGTCTTTCTCTATTAGGGCTCCCGTATCTCAAATTCATAGACGAGTCGATTTCCACAAACAAGACACTATAATGTCTATCAGGGTTGTCTAATGACGTAGCTCGGTACCTCTTCACCTTATCTTCTAATCGATTGAGCGCCTCTGTTCCCATGTCCAATTCAACCAGCACATGTTGATCGTCATGAGAAATTACCCAATCGGATACAATGCGCTCATTTTCAAACATTTGATCCGTTCCTATAAAATCGTATGGAGCAACAGACGTAAAATTTTCACCTTGGCTTAGTCCTTTACTTAGGGTACTTATGACAACTTGCTGTATGGATAAGTAATGATCTAGATTTTTAATATTTGCTATACGGCTAGGTAAGTTACGAGAGACTTGTTTTGAAATTAATCCTTCTTGGATTAAAATATCAAGGCCTTTCGGACCAATTCGATAATAGTTAAAGTAAAACCCCTTTTGACCTAATGAGTATGGTTCAGCAATGACAATTCCATATTTGGTGAATTTTTGAGAAACACGCCGACGATAGGTTTCACTCTTGGTTGCTGGTTCAATCTGCTTTAAATACTCGTACATTTGGGGATGCGTTAAGATCCGCTGATTATAGAGTAAGAGTAAGGTCTGAATTTCTCCATCCGTAATCTGGACACCCTTCCGATTATCACCTGTACTAAAATACTTCCTTTCCACTTTCAACATTTTATTCACTCCTTTGAAACAGAAAAAACCCCAAAACCAAAGAGAGGTCGAAAAACCTTCTTTTGATTTTGGGGTGTCCCATTTCGTTTAAATTTAATTGTAGTTGTACTATACCATATTTTTCTTGTACAGAAAATAAATGAATAAAGTCATCTTAAATTAACTCATTTTTCGAGGGTGAAATTAGATTGTTTTCACGGATTTAGGCTAGCTATTTTTCGTATTGGAAAATGGGGGAAAACAGATTCTATTTCTCATGATAGTCGGGCTTTTTTGCATGCTTCTATTCCTTAATTCAGCTGCTTTTGAATTATGTCATCGATGTCAATAGTCATATGCGCAAAGTTACCCTGCACACTTGACTATTGACGATTGAATATTGCCACTTGACCATGCACATATGGAGAATTATCTATAGAAAACGGTGGTTATACGTCCCTCTAAGAAACAATAAACGAGTTAATCTCCAAATGGATTTTTGATTATTTTACTTAAATATTCATCTGAATTACTTTTCAATATAAGTTTAAATATTAATTTAAATACATATTAATATATATATTCATCATTTTATATTAAAATGTTCCAATTTATATTAAAATTATATTCAATATATATTTATTTACTATCACAATTAATTAAAAGTAATAAGAAAATAAAAAATACCAACCTAATGTTGGCATTTCATTGGACTTTTATACCCTTTATCTTCTTGGATTTTAAGATTAAGTTCAAAGCATCTTTTTTAGAGATCACATTTTCCTTTTTGCTATTCTCTTTTTTCATAACAATTTTACCTCCTTACGTACTAAATATATGTATTTGCAATTGTGTCCACTTTTCACGACATTTATACACATAACCTCCCTCCTTCTCACATATCTTGTATTATCTTAACCAACTAACCAACTGACCCAAACTTAATCTCATATTTTCACAAAAAAGAAGAAAGAGAGGATCATTATGAAAAGTATTAATCCGATGTTCCAGAAGCAGAAGTCTTCTTCCACCAATCAACAATCCACTAACAATGTTCGGAAAACAGCCAAAATAGATCAACCAAGAAAAAGAAGAAATGATAAGAAACATGATATTCGTGTGCCTGTATCAGACGCTATTAAGTCTTATATAAAGTCGGGATCGTTCGAATATGATTCCATTACCCAGTACTGTACTCATTTAGTTGAAAAAGGCCTTAAAGCAGGTGTTGAGTTTCCACCAAGTCATTACATTAATTACGATGATGTGGTTCATGTGAAGGTTTCACAAGAGGTCTATAAACTTATATTTGATAAGCAGCTAGAATGGAATCAGCGCAGCATACGCCAAGCCACACATAGAATCCTAATGGGTATGTTAAAAGCTGAGGGGGTTTAAAATGAGGTCTTATAGCAAAGCTAATTTATTGGGGTCTTCTTTTCATTCTAATAGCGGAAATACTGGTACATTTATTAAAGCAGTTAACCTTCTCTCTCAAAAATTCGATGTGCGTTTCCGTATTGATATCCCTTATTCCGTTTATCTACGCGGTGAAACCTTTTGTGATGATATTCAAGAGTTAAGTGGTGAAAAGTTTACCAATGGGGATTTGATCAAGATTTTATATCACGACTTTGTTATGTACATCATGAAGAAGCCAGACTTAAAACGGGTCTATCAGTTGCTTCTGGAACGCTATGATCGTATTTATAATGTTCAAAAGCCTAGACGTCTCGAAATCATCCCATACAATACACCTGAAAAGCTGATTATAAATGATCAGAGAGGCACTTCTACGTATGATCTAGAGGATGATGATTATGTGACTTTAAAAGTGTACCTTTCTAAGAAATATGCATTAAGAGGAGAAGTCGTGTTAGCGGATCTAGCAGAGATATATCCTGATCATCCTTTTACATTGGAAAAAGTCTTAGAAATCATTTATATAGACTTTGTGGAGAAATTTAGACGTGGTGAGTTGCAGGATGCTGTTGTTAATATTTTAAACTACTTGGATGAGTAATTTAAACATACAGATGACAATTATGGATAGGATTATTTCCAGTATGATGTTTTTTCCACACTATAAACAGGTATATTTTTATTCAGAAACTGTTTTGGAATTTAAGACCAATGTCTTATCAGTTCAAGGATGTATCAAAAGTTGTACAAACGATAAATCAAGACAGTAAAAGAACCCTTGATATATAAGGGTTCTTTTACTGTCTAGTTTCTAAAGAGACATTATGGTAACTAAAGTTGTGTGCGGTATACACTTAAAATATTCTTTGTAGTTTTAATTGGTATTTATCAAAACTAGGCCATGAAAAACTCTAATGTTTTGTTCCATGAATCTAATTGACCATATGAATTTCCTTTTAATGTACCACCACAAGTGAAAGATCCTTTCCCCATTTCCACATTTAATGTCTCACTTAGAGGTATAACATATGGTATGGGTAAAGAATGACCTAGTTCTTCATAGTCTAAAAGAGTGTAATTGTACTTGTAGTTATTTTTTTTCAAATTGTCCATTATTTCAAGGCATGCCTCATAAGTATTCCAAACATTATCTTTCTGACCTGCAATTAGTAATAAATCCGCGTGAGCATTTTATATTTTTATTCGGGCTTCTTCTTTTCTCTTTTCTCTCTCTACACTTTTCTTATACGTAGTAGTAAACCCAAAAGGGATATTCCTTTCTATACAATGACGCTGATGCTCATAAAATATATTATTATCAACAGGTATAAAAGGTAACGACTTTCCTTTGTAAGACCATGAGGAAACATTCGCTCCACTCATAAGACCATTTAGTGCCTGAAAGCAATACGCATGTGGTGCAGAGACTACCACTTTAGAAATAATATTGTATTTTGAAGATAAAAGTAATGCTAATTCTCCACCTTTAGAGGTACCATGTATATATATTTTGTCATCATACGTTAATGGGTTTTCTTTAATCCAAGAAAATACTTGTTCAAAGTATTCCAGAGGAATTTCTTTAAGCTTTTCTGGTAATCCATCTTCATTAAAATACCCCACAACTAAAACATTAAATCCTCTAGATGCCAGAGGTCCTGCTAAAAATGAAAGCCCACTTCGCGACCCATCAGATCCCCCTAATAGAATAATCGTTTTTCTGAGCGACTTTTCGGAGTAAAATAACTCTCCTTTAAATTCTTCAGTAATTTTCTGTCTTTTCACTATAGGTAACTTTAACATACGCTCAATCTTTACACACTTTTTCTCATCTTTATATTCACATACAAAATCTATAAATATGCTATTATCTATTGAAAGATTAGAAGCAATATTTTCTCCCTCACTCCTAACCTTTGTTAAAGATGCAATAAGTCCCATGCTGTCTATGTAGTCATACGTTCCACAAGTAGGTTTCTGCTTTGATAAATCGACTTGCCCCTTGGAATCTGCAGTAAACCATGCAAATGATTCATATTTTTCACTCACTGCCCATGGAAAATGCATAGAGGCAGTAATCTTTACTTTCTCTCCGGGTAATAGCTCTGTAATAGTAATGTCAACCTTCTCGTCAATAAGGGCAACAGTGGGTTTTATATGTATTTCCATATTGTTAAGCCTCCATAATTATATAGAAGATGAATATAATGTTGCATCTCCTAATCATTGTTATTCGGAAATATTTCTTTTCGAGACAAAATGATTTAAGGCCCGGATTTGTGCTTCTTGAAAGCCTTTTTGATCTTCAAATTTATAGTTCACATTTTCTTCAAAACCTACTTGTTCTTCACTTTTCCCACCATCTAGTTTTTTTAATAAACGCCATAATGTCTCTAAATCCTCGGTTGTAAAGTTATTAAAAATATCACTCATCAAGGTTACTACTTTTTCTCCGCACTGCACCATAATCTGTTTGCCTAAGTCTGTAATTTTAACGTTAATTGCACGCTTATCTCGTTTACTGGCACCTGTGATAAAATACCCTTTCTTCTCAAGATTTGTTATCAGGGTTTGTGCACTTTGTTTACTAGTCCCTAACTCTTTAGCTATATTAATAAGTGTTGTATCATCCTCTGGCAAGTGCGCTACAGCCAACATAATCATGTATTGTCGCGATGTTAATTTTTCGAAATAGCTATCCCCCTGCGCTTGCAACTTATTTGTGACTGAAAAGAAAGCTGCATAATTCTGTTGCATCAGATGAAGCTCCTTAAGAGCTTTAGAATAGTTCATAAAAATACCTTCTCTCAATTATTGTCAGCATGCTGACAATAATTAGAGTAACACCCTTTTTCAATTTAGTCAATATATTGACTAAATTGAAAAAGGGAATCACTAATTGTTTCTGATAAAGTCGAATATACCTCCTGCCTACACGTCTCAGACGTGTCCTGCTTGTTCCGAACGAAACAATGCAAAGGATCGATCGTATCACTGTCAATATGGCTTTTGTACTCATCGAGATAGAGTGGGTGCAATGAACATTCGATATGCACCTGTGATTGATGGTCATAGTCAATCAGCATAGGGAACTATAGGTTCTGCCCTATGAGGGGTGATGGCACACCCTCATCTTGAAAGCTGTACAAAGCGGAAATGAATTGCGTACGCCCAGTTATTCAAGAATCCCATCCGTTTCACCTCAAGGTGTAGGACTTGCGGCTTTAGCGGTGGGAGTGTCAAAAGAAGTCAACTTAAAGTTACCTGTAAGCCAACCAAATCTATGTTTTATTAGAATTAGTACTGTTACTAATCGCTGTAAAGGTGAAAAAAGATGCAACTTGTGATTAAACAAGTTGCATCCTTTTTTTATTAACCGAGAAGCCATCCTGCATCTCCGAGATCATCTTTACTCTTCTCACTAGTTTTATTACGATTGCCAATTACACTATCTTCGCGTTCCTTTTCATCTTCAATATCTTTATGAGGAACGATCTTTGGTTTCTCAACTGAATGCTGCCGTGAACCAATTACAACTTCATCTGGTTCTTCTGCAACAACTTCCTCTATGTCAACATCCTCTTTCTTATCTTCATCAACTACTGGGTTTTCATGTTGACTACTTTGTTCAATATTACGTGATACGTTACGTTCAGGAATAGTTGTTAACGATTCTGCTTTTGCCATTGGTTTACTTTGTAAATAAGCTTTTTCAAAAGTATCCTTTTGTTCATACTCTTCCGGAGAATGTGGTCTGAGTTGATTCACATTACTATGTCCGCTAGGAGTAACTGCCTCTTTAGCACCTAAATATTGTGCTGGGTTGCTTATATCCCTTCTCATGGGAACGCGGCTCTGAATATCAAACGAACCCTGTTGTTGCACAAAATATTCAATCGCAAAACGTATACCTTCTGAAATATTTGATTGTCCATTGATATAATCTAATACAACTTGGTTATCATCTAGTGTAAAAATAACCTGACTGCCTGCATTTTTCTTCTGAGGTTTCCTTGCCACTTATCCATCGCCTCCTCTACATAGTCAGAAGTCGTGCGGGACTTGGCACGACTTCTTTCAATATGATTAGTTAGATGCCAACACCGCTTCTTTTACACGATCAAACATGCCTAGTTTCATGAATGCATCCATACCCTCTACGTTCATTAATGGTGCATATGCTTTTGGTACCCAGAATAACTTGATCTGTCCACCTTTTCGTCGTCCAAGTTCTTTTTCAAGTAACGGTTCCATTAAGTCTTTCATTAAAATAGATCCACCACCGTAGACAACGACAACATCGATTTCATTGTACGCCTTATCAAGTTGCTCTTTAATTTTGTTAATAATTTCAGAAATAACAGGTTGTAAGGCAATTTGCATATAACTGTGAGCTTTAGGTGCTTCGTATGAATGATTTTCAGCGTCTTTAAGGTATTCACTAAACTTTTGGCGATTCAAGCCTGCATATCCTGTTTCTTGAGATGTAAATAGGTTCATTGCTTGCACGATAGCGTGAGCAATACCCATATTTAACCCTTCTGCTTTATCTTCATCAAATGCCATATGACGCGTAATAGGAAGCTCTGTTGTACCGTCTCCGATATCTACATGTAATAAACGCTTATCTTGAAAATACTTCCCATCGATTGCTTTAATATCATATTTCTTCGCAAAGTCTTGCAATACTTCATGGTTCTTACTAAGGTGGTTAAGATAAAAAAGGACTGCGGTGCCCTCAGGTAGAACCTTAACAAAGTCAAAGTTGATCTTGACATTTACTTTTTCTTCTCCTAAGAAAACAACCGCCGTATGTGTCCCCTCCATGAATTTGTTTTCAAACTCTTTGTTGTGCTTAGACCCAAGTTTATATTCAGTGACAGGCAACGCTGTTGTCATATCAACCGTAACCTCAAGATCTTTTGCTAGTTTACCCTTCTTGTTAAAGCTCGTTTTAACCGCCCATGCTGCAATATTTCCAATCGTATTAACAACCGGAATAGCCGAGTCTGCTTTATATTCTTTACCAGCATTCATATTTTGTTTAGTAGTTCCTTTATCAATCGCTGCTTTTCCGATGTAGTATTGACCAGGAAAATCTAGAGCTGGTGATTGAATTGAAACAAATAGATTTTCATATAAATTTTCTACTAATTCTTCAATAGATTTGTCCCCTACTCGTTTGTAAGCAAGTTCCAACGCGTATGTATTAGGTTGACGAATCAACTCATCATTAATAATAAGTGCTTGTTCACTATTCCCATTATCGTTTGTTACTTTAGCTTGTAATTTCATATAATAATCCCCCTACTTCCACAAATAAGTTTGATTTCATAAAAGTAATATACCACAAGAGGAATATTTTGTCTATATTCAACATCATTCATAAATTATTTAAATTATATTGAATATCAATAGATAATTTATTCAATATAATTTAAAATATATATTCATTTTATATTAATTATATATTGAATTTATATTGAGTAGAACGAAACTAAACTAGCGGTAATGTTAACTTAGCGATAAAGTGAAATAATCTACAAAACGCTAATCCACTGATAACGCCTATACCACCTATAAATTACAAACAATTACTCAAAACTAAACTAGTGATAACGTTATTTTAGTCATAATCAAAAATAGATAGCTGATAGATTAACAATAATATATTACTGATATACAATTAAGAAAAAGATAACGCATATCCGCTCCATCAAAAAATAAATCAAACTAATACATATGAAGTAATTGCAATCCATCTATAACATATAAGATAATAGTAATTAGAATTAATAGTAGACTGTAGTTTACATATATATCGATAATTTACCACAAATAAGAGGAGGGGTACCTTTGGAAGGTAATAATTTTTGGAAAATCTCCGAGTTCTCTAAGCAATTAGGGAAACACTTTACCACAACAGATAATTGGTTTAAGCAATTAGAAGCTAAAAAGATCCATTATATTATGAGGGACGCAACTGGTGAGAAGGTATATGACGATTTAGACCTTCAAATTGGCAATTTCATACGTAGGGGACGTGAAGAAGGGCTGCCTATGCGTGTGATACAAGACCAATTAGCAGAACGATTTGATCTGAGACCGTTTCCTATAGAAGAACTCGAAAATATGGCCTCAAATGAAATTGTAGATATTGATGCTGTCAAAATGTTATTTACGGAAATGGCTAAAGAAATTGTGCAAGAAGAATCCTTATTACTTAAAGAGGAGATTCCACAAATCATTAAAAGCGCAATGGAGCCTCATCAAGAGCAATTGACATCGATGATCCAGCAGCTTAAAACAATTGAAGTAGCAAATCAAAACTTATTAACTGGAATAGAAGAAGTAGCTCCAACAAAAGAGCAAGAAATTATAGCTAGAGAAAAGAGAATTAATGATCGAGCTGTAGCTAGAAGAGTTGAAAGCAAGTTACGACAGAAGGCACTTCGCCTTTGGTTAGAAAAACCTCAAAATGAGCGCTATGTAAAAGTGGGGATCTTTCGAAAAGAAGAAGATATAACGAAACGCGATCTGTTCGTAGAGGAATACGTAGAAGAACATTATGAAGACGAATTAAAAAAATATTCGAATAAATAGTAACAAAAAATGCAATATATGTTATAATACCCCAAAAGACAATATTCTGGGGTGATCAATATGTTTCTTCCAATGAAAAAGGAAAACGTGACTAAGGTTGATAAAGCTGTTAATGGGTTATTATGTTTAGGAATCGTCGTAGCAGCTGGACTAGCTTTCTACACACATATGTAACTACTACAGACTAAGTGCTTTTTATACGAATGAAAAGAACGCTTTTAGAGCAATCCTCTAAGAGTGTTTTTTCATTTGTATTCAACTGATATTTCTCCCTTATTGTCTCCTGAACATAGCAATAATATGATGTGATAGTTTATAGTCACGTTTGAATATTTGAATAAGTAACATACTTTTTCATCGTCTGTAGACGCTAATCATAATCTGTGATTTTAAGGCTATAACTAGTATTACACTTATATTTTCTGAAGTGCAACTGATGGTTGCGTCCTTGGAAACCAACGTATGCTCGTTAATTCGCAGTATTTCAAATATATTTAGACTATAAAACTTATTAGGTGGGCTGATTCATGGATTTATCTTATAATTTGAAAGCAAAAAGAGAGGAACATCATTTTTCTCAAGAAGATGTAGCAAAAGTCTTAAATATCTCTAGACAATCCATTTCTAAATGGGAGAACGGAAATTGTTATCCTGATTTGGATAATTTGATTAAATTAAGTGATTTATACAAGATTTCGTTAGATGAATTAATTAAAGGGGACAAGTCCTTGCAAGAAAAAATTATCATAAAAGAATCTGGAGAAAAGTATTATAAATGGCCCTGGTGGATTATCTTCCCTATATTCGGAATGTTATATGCGTTAGTCTCTATGGTCTTAGATCATTTTTAAAATGCATTTAAGAATTATAAGGTGAAAAAATGTATTTACAAGATATATCCAATAATGCTAATATGTATGAAATTAAACGCGATGAAGAGAAGAGTAGGTAATGTAAATTCTAAACAGAGAACCCTGGTAGCTGAAAAAGGGGGAGAATTTTGTTATTGAACCAAGACTCCGAGCAGCACATTGGAACCGACTATGGGGATAGTGTGACGGGTGCTCCCGTTAAAGAGCTAGGGTATAATCTTTTTTTGTACCTGATAAGGTTAATATGGTGACATATTAACAAACTGGGGTGGTACCGCGATCTATAATCTCGTCCCCAAGACACATTAGTCTTGGGGGTGGGATTTTTTTTGTTTTAAATATTGAACTCTATCTCATTATCTTTTAGGAGGAATTCCATTGATATTCAAAAAAACATTGGAAACTTGGCGGTATCCATCTATCTTATTATTTAGCATTGGTGTTTCAAGTATTGGAAGTTGGGTTTATTTTATTGCGTTAAATCTCATCGTTCTTAACATAACAGGTTCCGCTATTGCTGTTACCGGTTTATATATCGTTAGAGCGCTATCAAAGTCTTTTACTAACATATGGTCAGGGAGCCTCATAGATCGTTTAAATAAAAAGGTTCTCATGATAATTTTAGATATTCTTCAAGCTTTACTAATTGCATTATTACCCTTCTTTTCTTCTTTAGGGTTCATATATACTATGGTTTTTCTTATTACAATAGCCAGCACTATGTATCACTCGACATCAGTAACTTATATAACAAAGTTAATACCAATAGGACAAAGAAAACGTTTTAATTCTTTGCGTAGCTTACTTGATTCTGGGGCTTTTTTAACTGGTCCAGCCATAGCAGGACTAATGTTTACAATTGGTACACCTAATATGGCTATTTATATTAACGCTATAGCTCTGTTCTGCTCTGCATTAGTTACATTACGAATGCCTAATGTTGAAAACGATGCACGAGTAGAAAATATATCAGAGACACCAAAATTATCTTTTCAAGTATTAAAAGACGATTGGAAGCTAGTCATTAGATTTAGCCACAAATACCTCTATATCATGATGATTTATCTTTTGTTTAGTACGATGATTGTCATGATGACAGCTACAGATTCATTGGAAGCTGCTTTCGCAACTAAGACACTTTCTTTATCTGAAGGTGAATATGGCATCTTAGTCAGTATCGCTGGAGCAGGAGTATTAACAGGATCTTTATCCAATACATTCATGATTAAAAAAATTCCTACCTCATGGCTTATTGGTTCAGGGTCTTTAACAACTGCAATAGGTTATATGGTCTTTACATCATCTAATACTTTTTTTATAGCATCTATAGGCTTTTTTGTCTCATCATTTGCTACTGCATATTCTAACACTGGTTTTTATACTTTCTATCAAAACAATATACCTGTTGATATAATGGGTAGAGTTGTAAGTATTTATGGGTTTATTGAGGCTTTTCTCATTATTATTGCTACTGCAATCTTTGGAATTTCTTCTGAACTTATATCTATACGATTTGCTGTAGTTTCAGGAGCATCTATAATGTTTTTAGTGTCTTTCACACTATTTATTAGTAGTATTAAACCATCAAAAGCTAAGTTCTATTCCAATCCATCCGAGCTGGGGGGGAACCTTTAAAGTAGGGTATTCTCCAAGACAGTGAAAAACTCTATCTAGAAACGTCACAGGTTTAGCATAGTAAAGGGTAGGGCCAGATAAAATAAACTACTTGGTAAAAGAAAACTTATTCAAGTCAGAGATATAACTCTCTGGCTTATTTTTGTGTTTCATTAAATCAATTGGAACAATTTAAGGTGAGTATCGAACACTTTTTTATTCGGTCATGTCTATAGCTCTTTGTAATTCTTTATAGTCAATGTTTAATGATCGCTTTATTAGCACGGTTATATTATAGTTCTCTATTTCTTCTAATATTTTTTTGTGTACATATACTAATACATACATTGATCCTATTTATTACGTTGTGCGTTTTAAATATCATTTATAGATATTATAAAGGAATTAAAAAGATATTAACGTCATTAAAGATATTGTAAAAATGAATTCATTAAAAAAGCCTTATGTACCAACATTCACACGTATTTTTGTTGATTAATTTAGTTAGTTTTTCAACAGGAATAATTATAGTTATCCACTAGCTTTTTTTTAAAAGTATTCTATTTATTTATATAATTTTTGATTACTTACAATAAAAATTTTATTTTTTTCTCTCTATATTTGATTTTTTTCGTGAAATTGATTTTCATTATCATTTATTGTATTTATTAAGTTAACCTAGATGATTAAACAAATAGAAAGATTAAAATTACAAAGCATAAAAGAGGTTTAAATAAAAAAAGGCATAACAAAAAAGGGTATTATAAAGCGTTAATTTTTGCCTGGTAATACCCATTGGCAATTTTTTTCATATACATAAATAAGTTAGACTCCATTTCATGGACAAGCTTTCTGAATGAAGAAGGATCTTCATGTAAAAAAGATTCTTTTAAGAATTCAGTAGAAGAACGAATGGTACGTTCAAGCAGATCAGCACCGAATTCATGAGCTAATGCATGAATATCCGTTTGTTTAATGGAGAACTGGCCGAATTGCTTAAAGAATGATTTGAACTCTCCAAATAAGCGCTCGGCTTGTACTTTTTCTAGCTCTTTCTGGCGTTTACTATTAAATGGCCCAACCAAGTTAAAGCTAAGAATGAATCCATCTTTAATCTTTTCAAGGACGGATTTTCTTGGTTGTTTTTCTTCAAATAATGCTTTTACACAATCGTCTTTCTCCAGCACACTCACATGGAAAATAGATTGCAATTTGTTCACCATGTTTTTAATCGCTGCTTTATAACCTATGTAAGAGGGAAGTACATACTTTACCTCTGTATAAGATAACAATGCCTCTGTATCTTGTTTAACGTTTACTTCGGATTCATAAGCATATAAAGCACGAAGAGCAATACGAAGCATATTAATGTTCTCTACTTTAAGCAGCTCATAAATAACTTCATCTGACACAGAAGTGTACCCGCTTTTAGATGTGTACTTGTCCAAAACGGATTCAATAGAAGCTGTTGCATCCATTGGTAGTTCCTCTTGGTTCTTTTTATGTAAGTCTAAACAGTTTTCTAGGTATTCAATAAATGAAACTTGTATGTATTCTCCCCATAAGCGATCCCATTGGATAATATCGTGTTCTTCTAGGGTTTTATTGTTATTTTGTACTGTTCGAACGGAGCAATCAATTGTAGCTGCTAGTTCTTCTTCGGACATTAACGTAATTCGGCCCTGGCTGTCGCATTTAGCCATGTAAGCAAGAACTTGTTTGATTAAGGATTTTGTCCACTTAATGTTTAAAAAATTCTTAGCGATCCCCATAGCATGCTGCTCGTAATAATATGTATTGTCTCGTTTAGTCAATCTGCTCACGCCACTTAGTGCGACTAATAGTTTGTTAGCAATTAGTGTATGTCTTTTTAAAACTAAGCTATTCATGATGCAATGCTCCTCCTTTCCGTACATTTCTTCTTTTACAGTATAGGTACAGTATAGCCATCTGTAAAATGACACTTTTGCACGGAGAAATGGAGCAATTTTTTCACGAACCCTTACGTACCAAGGGGTTAAGTCGGACACAATTAGGATGACACTTTTGCACGGAGATTTGGTACAAAAAATAGATTTATTAGGCCAAAACGTTGATGTATTAGGCTTTTAGAATAGAAATCTGAACCTTAATTGACCTTTAATGTAATATAAAGGAAAAATATCAAACTTTTTTTATAGCAAAGTGACACTTTTGCACGGAAAAAATGGTACAAAAAAGCGCAAAAGTGTGGAAAACCACACAAAAGTGACACTTTTGCACGGAGAAACGGTACAAAAAGGTGAAAAAAAGGCGGTTTTCTACTAAAAAAATTCACAATTAAAAGCGAAAAATAGCTGTGATTTTGTCTAAAAACAGCAAAAAGAGGGGATTTATATTAAAAGTGACACTTTTGCACGGAGAAATGGAGCAAAAAACACTTTTGCACGGAAAACCTGCACAAAAATAGTGGAAAATCATACTTTTTGTCACATGATGTTCACAATTGAGGGGTTTAAGTAGCTAAAAAGTGTTCCAAATGTTCGTAGAGAGGGATTTAGGCTGAAAGTGACACTTTTGCACGGAGATTTGGTACAAAAAATTAAGTTCTTGTCACAAATGTCTCTACTTTATGAAAGAAGGACAAAAAAAGTTGCGCTATCCTCGTGACATAGATAAGGATTAACGCAACTTTGAATAGGATAAGGCCCTATATTATGTGCATTTAGCTATACAAGGCTGCCTTGTACAGTTTGATAAAACGATAATGGCGCATATTCATAATCACCAGACAACAAGTCTTGAACTTCGCTTTCTCCAACTGGAATAAAGGAGATTTGAAAAACTTGGCCATTTCTTTTATAGGATTGTACCGCTAATTTTTGTTCGACTAGTTCATCTAAAGCTTTCTCAATCTCAATTAAATTTTCGTTTTTACGGCGTTTTCTAAAGCGTACCTTTGTTGAAAAGTAAAGATAGTCACGAGCTACTGTGTAGGAAGAGTTCGTTTCGTAGCAGATCAATCTTTCCTTTTGCATAATGAATAATAAGTGATAGGCAGCATCTAAGCTTAATTTTTCTACTTTGTTCTTATAAATTCGGACAGTCTGACGCTGGATGTAATCACGATAAATGACTTCATTCACGTGAATCTCTGCAATTCTTGTTCCGTTAGGCATTGTTGTAATGTCTACAAAGTCAAAAATCCCATAGGCAAGCTTTTTATCTTCTTGTATTTTAGTCATACTGTAGTGTTTCATTTTGGTTATACGTTCTTCAATACTCTTATAATTGCGCTGGCTATCTGTATCGTATAGAGATTTAACTAAATCCCCAATTTTAATATGGATCACTTTTTGAGTAGCAAACAGTTCGTCTCGCTTACTCATAATTTCTAAAAAGACTTTGTAATCGAAGCGATCCAAATCACTTACTTTGTTACCTGTTTCTTCTGCATATTCTTTTTCTATAAGCAATTCATAATCTGTCCCATCTTCTGAGTTGTACAAGCTTGAAAAGTATTCTTTTCCTTCTTTTTTGAGTAATGGTTGTTCAACGATTAATTTAGCCCTTGAATTTGAGAAAAACGGATTTTCTACTGTCGAAAAGGGGCTTTCAATAATGTTTTGATGCTGATTGTTTTGGAATGACGGATCAAGCAAAGTTAAACCAATGATGATTGAAATGTCAGTCGAAATGGCTTTTTCCCTTTGCTTTTTCGTCTTTTGCGTAATATAAGCATAATCTGTAATTAGCTTTGAATCGTCTTCACACCATGCTTCTAAAACCTTTATGCGGCTATTAATCAATTCCTCTGGTGAAGAGACGTCTTCTTTAAATTGATTACGAAACAATTCTTCTCCATTTGTCTCGTAATACGGCAGCAATGCTTTATATTCGCCTATTAGTTCTCTATTCTTTTTAGGATCTTTCCTTTGAAAATCCCGAACGGCATTATCTAACCATCTTCTTTTTGTTCGACGTAAGAAATCCTTTTTCAGTGCACGTAAGGATTCCTGTACGTCTTTGTTTTCGTAATGTTGTTCATACAGAGGAAGGATAATGCTTTCCAAATCACTTTTCAAAGTCTCCTGGTATACAGTTAAGAGACGTAACTTTGATATTCGATCAATAACCTCTCTTACTAATAATGAAGAGAACTCCATGTTTTATAACCTCCCTTTAACGTGCGAAATGACCACTAAATCATTCGAGAAATACTACTCATTATTGGTCCGTTGTATGTGTATTATACAACGTTTACTTACTGTATTTCAGAACAATTCTTTATTTTCTCTTTCTAAATTGTGAAGGGTGTCTTCTAAATTGTAAATAAAATGTACAAGTAAAAGTGGGAAATTCCCACTGATTTTCTAACCTTGACCGAAAATACTCCCCATCTCAGGGAGCGATAAAGGACCGGGGTTAGTTCGTAAGTTGAAAATGAATCGTTCTTTTTTACATGAGAGGGTATTGAAAAATATTTGCAATTTGGTACAATAAGGAAAATAAGAACATGAGTTCGTGTTTGTGTAGGTCAATATTGAAAAGAGAAGAAAGTATACGTAAGAATTGAAATGAATAAATAGTATAAGGGTTAGAGGTGTGTGTATGAGCTATGTTGAAAGGTACACTGTGGAATTAGAAGATGGAACTTTTGCGTTATTTGGTCAATTTGTTGATGGTGAATCATCCAGTATCCTTGCTATGGGTGGTTTTTATAACGGAACACTGTTTCGCAAAGAGCAAGCGGTACTGAAATTTGAACAAATAAATAAAGGTGTATGGAAGTTCCTTGGAGAAACAAAGAAGGCGAAAGGAATCCGTAAAATAGAAATGCGAATGATATAGGAACTTCAATGTTTATGTTAGGCTGTGCAATGGTTATCTCTAACGAAATCACAATATAAAGAAAATTGGAGGAATCATATATGACAGTTGGAGGTAAGGAAGATATTGAAGGGTTAAAGGAAATTGGTAGGATCGTTGCTTTAACCATCAATGAAATGAAAAAGAAGATACGTGTTGGAATGACGACTAGGGAATTGGATGAAATCGGGGGAAGGTTTTTAAGAAATCACGGTGCCACTTCTGCACCGAAAATAACGTATAATTTTCCTGGAAACACATGTATTAGTATTAACAATGAAGTTGCTCACGGATTACCAGGAAATCGCAAGATTAAAGAAGGTGACTTAATAAATATTGATGTCTCTGCAGAGTTAAATGGTTACTTTGCCGATTCGGGTCAGTCTTTTCAGATCCCTTTGTATACTCCTTCTGTAACGCGTCTTTGTGAATATACACATGCCACTATGATGAAGGTTATTTCTTCACTCAAACACGGAGTGAAATTGAACGAAGTCGGAAGAATTATTCAAAATGAAGCGCGAAAAGGTGGTTATAAGGTCATTTCGAACCTATGTAGTCATGGTATTGGAAGGGCTCTACACGAAACGCCTGAAAGTATTCTTCCTATTTACGATAAGCATGATAAACGTGTGTTAAAAGAAGGTATGGTAATTACCATTGAACCTTTTTTATCAACTGGAGCAGAATATACCATTGAAGGTTTGGACGGATGGACCTTATATACGCCTAATAATAGTCTTTGTGCCCAATATGAACATACAATAATTATCACAAAGGACCAACCGATCATTACAACAGTGGCTTAAAAGTTGTTTTTTGATGTTGATCCACATGGATATTATACTTATTCCGTTGAGTGCTTATATCTGTATAGTATGCAGACACATGACTAGCTTTTAGGGATGAAGTAAAGAAATAATATGGTGAAATTAACTAGTTTATAGTATACTAACAGTAATTGAATTTAAACCAAAATGGGAAGACCCCAATGAGCTGGCAAGATATCTTGCTTAGTTTGTTGGGGTCTTTTTGCCGTTTATCACACTGAGAAAGGATGATTTGCCCGTGCAGTATCGAATGGAAATCAAAAAAGAACGCCTGCGGGACCTCATTTTAGCTTGTTTACTTGCAGAGGGAGAAATAGAAAGAGGAATGGATGGAGAACTAACTCTAAGTGTTGAGATGAAGTGCAATGTGTTGTCTTATTTAGAAACTTATATAAGTGAGTATGACTTAGGTGAAAGTACAAAAATGAGCGCGAAACGTGGACAAGTAAAGATTACAAGCAATGATATGGAAGCAATCTATGCTAGTTGGTATCAAGGCGGCTTTAAAATCTTTAGTAATCGGATGAATCCCAAAAATATGACCTTCCAAGCTATTATTTTATCGCTTAATTTATTTGGCGTAAGGAAGTATGAGTCCCTTCACCTTAAAACCTCTATTCAAAAAGAGAAGCTACCTATGCTGACTCATATTCTTCGTTATCATATCGGAGACGTGTCAATTGTACCTGGTCAAAGAGAAATAAAAATTTTTAATGTCGTTCAGTTATTCGGCGAACATATTAATCAATTAACCGTAATGGACAGTTTTTATTTATTTCGCTTCTTATCTGTGCATGACCGAAAAAAATTAAGAGCGTGAGAAAGGGGGGAGACAAATGAAAGGAAAAGTGATGAGTATTCTCGCATTTTCGATTTTCCTTGCAGGCTGCGGGGGAGATGCGGTTTCACAGGAAGCGAATAAAGCTGAAAAAGTGGCGGCTAGAAAACAATCCAGTGAGAAAAAAAGTGACATGAATGAGGACAAAGCCATTGAAGCGTTTTATGAAGTGCGTAAGCGCCCAATGGATGAGGTAAACAAAGAAGCGGCAACGGATGAAGTACAAACCAAAGATCCGAAGGCCTATAAAATTGTTCCAGCGGATCATTATACGAATGCCATGGACTTTCAATACTTTGTAGGAGAATACCTCCAAAATTTCTATAACGGAACCATATCGGATAAAGACATGCTAAAGTTCTACCAAAATTACGGCTCAAAGGATCGAAAAGAGTTTATTTTCTCCAACGAAGCCAATTCGAAGAAAATCTTTCATACCATCGTGAAGGAACGAAAGAAAGCTAAACAGATCGTTGAGAGCTATGTATTAACCGATTTAGAGTTCGATGATACCGGGAATGAAGCTTACTTCTACCGCAAGCAAATCACAGAGGATCGAAAAGAAATTTACAATGTCACCACTATCCGAAAAGAGGATAGGTATTGGACATTTGATATGGACGAACCAAGTCCAGCATTCGTTGAAAAAGAGGAGACGAAATAATGAAACAAAAATTTGATGCATTTACCCATACGACGAACCGTTTAGAAGCCCTTTATCGTCATGATGAGAGCTTTCGCCAACAGTTAGATCAATACAAGGGCTTTTATATCGCAAAGTTCTGGGATCTTATTACATCGGAACATGATCGTAATCGATTTGTAGAACGATTCCTTGAAGCCTTTGATTCCCAATTCTTTAATGGCTATTTTATTGCCACTGAAATTCTTCACCATGAGGAAACCGTGATGCCAAATGAATGGTTCCAACAACCAAGCGGGACGATTAAAGAACAGATTCCAGGGTTTATCAAACGAGCGCTTGGCGGGGAATTTGATGAACAAATGAAAACGACTCTTTCTCAACGTATTTTGTCATGGGCGATTCAGGAATTTGAGGACATTCGTCCCATCATCAATCAAGCCTATTGGGAAATTGTCTGCTTAGGAGCGGAGCAAGCGTTTCGAGATGAAATGTTTGAGAGACAAGTCGAAGTGATGGAAGAACAAGAGATCGTAAGAGGGGCGTTACATCGCCTAGATGACTTTTATTTTGTTGATCCACAGAAATACTTTGCGCCCGATCAAAAAAGCGCTGAAATGGAAATATGGAGCTTACACACATGGTCTGCGATTGAAGCACTCGTCAGTAAGGTTGGGGAACTCATGATCATTAACCGTCGTATCATTGATGCAGACAGTGCGGTAAATATCCGTCTCTATTTAAAGAGCACCATCCATGACAATGAACGAATGAAGATCGTCGAACATGTTTTATACCAGCTGTCACAACGTTTGAATCTTGGGCAGGAGCACTTTATGGTGGACATTGCCATCATTGAGGATTTCTATTTGCTAACTAGTAATGCCGTAAGCGTAACAGAATAAAGATGATAAAAGACAAATAGAAAAGAGGTTACGTGCCATGAGCATGTAACCTCTTTTTTGGTCATAAGTAAATCCCTTCACTTCGCATATGACCACGTAACGCATGGAATACCATTTTGTGAGTGGAAAGTTTGCCTGTAAGCAAAACCTCATTCAAAACCGTACTTACGCACATGGCTGCATATCGATTGGTGATTAAGCGCTGTGGTTCAGACGCTAGTAAAGCGGAACAAGACAGTTGAGAAGGGGCAATTTCATCGTTGTCCTCCAAGATATTCGGATAAACGGATGCAATGGGTTCACAGATGACTTTTTGGCCAATTTTCAATCCACAAACTAATTGACCTGTATAACTGCTTTTGTCATATGTCTCTTTTTCTTCTTTACTCCATGTTTCCTTTATAGGGTTTCCTTCTGGTATCGCAACCGCTTCATTCCCTACATCAATATATAATAAGTCTCCTTCATGCTCTTCAAAAAATTGATGAAAGATCGCTCGGCTATAATTGTTTTCAACGTTTGAAATGAGAATAGGCAAGTAGAATCGTCCTGAAGCTGCTTCTAAGTATTCCTTATAAAAGAGTGTTTCAAGGGTATCAACACTTTCTACATGTTCAAATGAATAGCTAGAAACTTGAAGCTTATAAGCGCTTCAAGTTTCTAGCTAATACATCTGCTTTCTTCAAGGCCACGTCTTTCGGAAGAAACAATTGATTGTTTAGGTTTTTCCCGACAACATTAGGGTCATTAAGGACGTACTTTCCCACTTTTTGCATACAAAAGATCTGGTGGGTAACTTGGGGGCTTTGAAAAACTGTCCAGATAACTATGTAGGTACTTTCACCATAAATGATAGTGGGATAAATAGTGATTTATGGTTTTTGGAAATATTCAAGAAATATTCATTGCAAAAAACCAAAAGTAACTGTTGAAAGATTAAAGAGAATATTCTTGGGTTATGAAAAAAGAAGGGTGTTTTAGGATTTTTTTTGCGTCTTTAGAACTATTAATTGGGAAATTTGATACAATAGTATTGGTGAATTTTAATTAGGATGTGATTAAATGCCTGAAGAAGATTTAGTTAAATGGAAACCTAATATTCTGAATAAAGCTAATGTTTATAGTTATTTAGTCGTGGGTACAATGAGCGCTGGAAAGTCGACTTTTTTAAATAGTCTAATAGGTCTTGAAATTTTTCCATCTAAAAATGAGGCATGCACCTCAAAAGTTATTTCATATTTTGCTAACCCTGATATGAAAAGTTTTCTATATTTAAAAAATAATGCTAAAAAACCATCGCTTAGAAAAAAGTTAGATACTTCTCATCTAGATAAGTGGAATAAAGATGAAAAGATAAAAGAAGTTATAATTGAAGGTCCAATAAACACAAATCAGGGAACACATTTTTGTGTGATAGATACACCGGGACCAAATAATTCGATGGATAAAAATCATGAAGTAGCAATGGAAAGAGCAATTCAAAAAAGTAACTATAAAAAGGTTTTCTACATTTTGAATGCTAGTCAGCTAGGGACAGAAGATGATCAACGATTGTTACATTTTATCAAAGAAAATTGTGGTGAAAAAAAGGTATTGTTTGTTGTTAATAAGTCAGATGTAATTGATGATACGCAGGAGGAAAATCTTACACTTATATCCAAAAGTGTGGAGAAATATTTAACTCAAAATGGCTTTAAAGTGCCGAAGATTTACTTTGTTTCCTCATTAGCTGGGTTACTAGCCATGAAGGTAACTAATAATATAGAGATTACTAGAAAAGAATCTAGGGATTATCAGCGATTAATAATGCTGTTAGATAAAAAACTTTCAGAATATAACTTAAATGTTACTAACAGAAGTTCCTCTAAAACAAAAGCAGCAAGTTTTGAAGACCTTTTATGGATACGTTCAGGAATTCCTGAGATATTGAATATACTTTGAGGTGAAAAAATGAATATTTTAATGAAATATAATCCCTATAAAGTTGAAACACAGCTTTGGTTTAATAACGAAAACTTAATGGAAACAACTAAATTGGGTGCTTTTAAGCATGATCGACTACAAGTTTGGGTAGAGAGACTATTCCCGATGCTAGTAGATGAGTTAAATGATGATACATTTATAATGGAGTTTATCGGTACACTGCCGGATTTTGAAGATATACGGCAAGTGAAAGTCTTTTATCCAAATATTGAATTAGAGCATATCCCAGTTGAAGAAGTTAATGACAAATTTACACAACTAGAAGCGCTTGTTCAAATGATGAAAGAAGGTCCATTTGAACAATTGAAAGATGAAAAAATTGAATTGAATTTTCAAAAAGCCTTAAATAGTGAATTTGAAATTGCTGTTATCGCAACGATGAGTTCAGGTAAGTCGACATTAATAAATGCCATTCTAGGTCAAGAACTAATGCCATCTAAAAATGAGGCATGTACGGCAAAAGTTTCGCGTATAAAAAATAATCCTAATATAGAAAATTATTCAGCAGTGGCTTATAGCGAAAATGGTAAGATACTAAAAACTATTACAAATGCAACAGTCGAAGATTTCACTCTATTTAATGATGACCCTGCAATTCAATTAATAGAAATTGAAGGAAATATTCCTTCTGTAAAATCTGGAAAAATGAATTTGATATTAGTAGATACACCAGGGCCAAATAACTCAATGGACGGATCACATAGGCAACATACATTATCAGTTATTAAAAGTGATGACAAACCAATGGTGCTATATGTATTAAATGCTACGCAGTTACGGACAGATGATGATCTGGCATTACTGCGAACAGTAGCAGATGCAATGGCGGTTGGTGGTAAGCAATCTAAGGACAGATTTATTTTTGCAATGAATAAATCTGATGAGTTTGATCCAGAAAAAGGAGAAAGCATTAGTGGCGCTATGATTGGTGTAAAAGAATACTTAGAACAACAAGGTATTGAAAACCCAAACATATATCCAGTTTCGGCTCAAATTGCGAAAGTAATTCGTAAGAAAAAGAACGGTTTAAATTTAACTCGATCTGAAAATGGAGATTACTTTGCGAAAGATCTATTCCTCGAAGAACCAACGATGCATTTAAATCAATATGCACCACTAAGCCCGTCCTTGAAAAATAGTATTGAGAATCAAATTTTGAGATCAAATGATAAAGATGATATGGTTGTTCATTATTCAGGAATTACAAGTATTGAAGCGTCTGTTAATGAATATTTAGAGAAGTATGCTGTTACATCTAAAATTACGAACGCCGTTAATACATTCCAACGCATTGTTGAACAAGAAGATATGAATAACAAACTTAAACAAGCTATTCTAGAAGACTCAGAACAACGTGAAGAAATTGCACGTATTATGAAAACAATAAAAAAAGAATTAAATAGTGGTAGTAAAGCGCAAGAGTTTAAAACGAAAATTCAAAATGTGGAGTTAAAAGCTGATGAATTTTTTGCACCTACAAATAAAAAGGTGTTTAAACTATTGTCTGATATTAGTAAAAAGCTTCGAAGCAATGACAAAATAAAAAAATACGAAGCTGAAATTCTTTTAGCTAAAGCACAAAAAGAAGTCTTGATGTTGCAAGATGATTTAGTGACGGATTTAGAAAAAACAATCAGCAATGTTCTACATTCAACTGCTGAACGCTATGTGAATGAGTATCGTACATATATTCAAGGAATCACGAGATTTGAATCAAATAAAATTAAATTAAATAGTTGGGATAAGGCATTAACAGCCGATAGTGTAGACGTTGATGACTTAATGGGGCGCTTCAGTTACAAAGAGGAAGTAGTTGTTGGTACGAAAACTGTACTTAACCCAGAAAAAAAGTGGTATACGTTCTGGAGACCGAAATATGTAGAGCGCAATGTTTATGAAAATGTCGAATATGTGAGTATGAAAAATTTATCTGAAGAATTTTTATTACCAATTGAAGAACAAGTAACAAATAATATCCATAATGCAATTAAATTTACGCAGGCAGAGTTAAAACGATTACAACAATTCTTTATTGCTGAAATTGATCGTTTAGAGGGAATTTTAAAAGAACGAGTTGATGAAATTAGTAGACTAGCAAATCAGCGTGAACAACTAGAAGAACAATTAGAAGAAAATCGAGAGAAACAAAAATGGTTAGATCAATTTATGGAAAAACTAAATAATATTTTAGAACTCAAAGAAAGGGAAGTTATAAAATTATGAGTAAATTAGATCAAGCAATTACAGAAAAGAACATAGTCCGATTACAAAATTTATTAAAGGCCTATTTAACTGGTGATCCTACAGACTCTAACGAAACGGTCAAAGAGAGTCTTCAAAAAATCCAAGTAAACGGGATTGATATATGGCAACATCATGACGGGAAAATATTGCATACATCCTCTAAAGAATCTTGGGATGAAGATTATTTTGTGGATTTACAAGTGGATTTACGAATGAATTTTTCAAAGGAGCGTTTCTTACACATACTAGAGGTAGGAAAAAAAGTATACGCAAATCCAGCAAAACAATTAGCCACAGTCACACACCATGCTTCTCGTCCAACTGCTCAAAAAACTTACATTAAACTGGCGGACAGTGGAAAAAAGAAATCAGCCCTCCTGTGGGGAACAGTAGCAGTGGGGGCCGTTATTCTAATGGCCGTAGTTATCAAAATGATCAATTCGAACAATTAAAATACACAGCAAATAAATTTTTTGAATATCTTGATGAACTTAGAGCAATAGGTAAGCAACCATCGCAGAAATTGGTTGGTTTTATATGTAAACTGGCTGATGGTGAATTTGTTCGTCATGAGGATCTTAAAAAGTTTGAACTTGAGAGTAAATTATTGAATCAAACAATTTCAGAGTTAGAGCATGAACGTTCACAGAAAGAAGCGCTCCAAAAAGAGTTAGAGCTTTTAAAAGAGAATTTTGAACAAGTTAGAACTAATCGTCAATTATTTACTGAGTCATTCGATAATATTAAAAATAAATTTGATGAAAGTGCAAATAGAACTAAAAATGACATTGGTGGAATAGTAGAGTTCGATTAATTTGGAGGAAAAAATGTAATGAACAATTTAATGACGCTTGAACAGCAAGTAGAACCTGCTTTAAATAATGCCACTAAGTTCATGGGGAAATCTTACTTACACGAATTGAGTAATCATAAAATAGTTAGTGTAGCAAAAGATATGATTTATAATGAGTCGAATGTAGGGCGCTATATTCGACTCTTCCAAATAGAAAAAATTGTCTATGATAAAAATGAAGATATTAATGAGAAATTAGTAAATGTATATAATGCTCTAGGAAATTTAAATAATTCATTAATTGTAATTATTGATAGTAATGGTAGCGAAGTGAATTTTTATTTAGGTACACGTTCAAGTCAGGTGTCTATTGCACAAGAAATCATGCAGAAAAGCATGAAAGGAAATTTTCCTGGTACAAAGTTGAATAAACTAAAAAATAGTAATTATACAAGTCTCATAAATAATGTTATTTCTGGAAATAAAGAACGTTTAAGAAGAACAGTTGTAAGTGTATCGGGAATACCTGCTATGAAAGATACTGAAAAAACAACGTTTGTACAGGGGCTTGAAAAGTTAATCAATGCGATGTATGGTGAAAAGTTTTCCGCAATTTTAATAGCTGATGCAGTCTCAGTAGATCAAGTTTCTGAAATTAAGCAAGGGTATGAAAATATGTATTCCACTTTATCAAAATTTCAAAAAGTAGAGTATACTGCTGGCAAAAACGAAAGTCTCGCATTAGCTGAGGGAATTAGTGAAGGAGTTACCGATTCAATAAATGATAGCATTGGTTTAACGCAAAGCTATACAAAGTCTCAGACTGATGGTACAAATAATTCGAGTACTAAAGGTTCTTCAAAAGGAGCGTCATTTACACCATTAGGTATTGGTGGTAATGCAGGAAATAATAAAAGTGAAACGTTTGGTTTAAACCATTCTAAAACCTTTTCAGATACAGGGGGTACTACTAAGACAACAGGCACTTCCAAAACAACGGCACAAAACGTTACAAATAGTTCTACAACGACAGAGGGATCTAGCCAAAGCTTTCAAGTTCATATCGAAGATAAGAGAATTACTGAATTATTAGAAAAAATCGATTTACATTTAGATCGCTTAAATAGTGCTTCTGATTTAGGATTATGGCATTATGCTGCATACTTCCTAGCAGATGATGAACAAACGGCTACTGTAGCTGCTACAAATTACCAAGCAATCATTAGAGGAACAGAATCATCAATTGAGGGTTCTGCAATAAACGTATGGAATTCTGAGCATATCAATAACTTACCTGTTCGTGAATCCTTAAAACAATTACAGCATCCAAAGTTTCACATTAATCAAGCTGGTTTAGATTTAGTGACAGGTAGTACACTTGTTAATACGCATGAACTTACCATTGCCTGTAGCTTACCAAGAAAATCGATAAAAGGTTTACCTGTTGTAGAAATGGCTGAGTTCGGTCGAGGTGTTTCACTCTTATCAGAACAAAAACAGATGCACGTAATGGATCTTGGATATATATATCATATGGGGGAAACTGAACAATCACCTGTTCAACTTGATATTAATAGCCTAGCTATGCATACCTTTGTAACCGGATCAACAGGTTCGGGAAAATCTAATACAATTTATAGAATGTTAGATGAATTAATGAAAGTAAATATTAAATTCCTTGTAATTGAACCAGCAAAAGGCGAATACAAAAATGTATTTGGTGGTTATCAAAATGTAAATGTATTTGGTACTAACATTAGGCATACGAAGCTACTAAAAATTAATCCATTCTATTTTCCTGAAAAAATTCATGTATTAGAGCATATTGAAAGATTAATTGAAATTTTTAATGCTTGTTGGCCGATGTATGCTGCTATGCCTGCCGTGTTAAAAGAAGCAGTTGAAGAAGTGTATCGCAGTTGTGGATGGCAACTTGAAACCTCGATGAACTTTAATAGAGTTGCACATTATCCTACTATGAAGCAATTGGTTGAAGTCCTTCCAAGGGTAATTGAAAAATCAGGTTACTCTGAGGAAGTAAAGAGTAATTACATTGGGGCTTTAGTAACACGTGTAAAATCTTTAACTACGGGCTTATTAAGTAATGTATTTGTAGGAGATGAAGTAGATAATAGACTGCTATTTGATGAAAATTGTGTTATTGATTTAAGTTTAATTGGCTCTGCTGAAACAAAATCACTTGTAATGGGTATTATTTTTATGCGATTACAAGAGCATCGAATGGCTTTTGCTGAAGCAATGAATGTACCATTGAAGCATGTCACAGTCTTAGAAGAGGCACATCATCTGTTACGAAGAACATTGGATGTACAATCAAATGAAAGTGCTAATTTGCAAGGTAAATCGGTAGAAATGATTACGAATAGTATTGCAGAAATGCGTACGTATGGAGAAGGATTTATTATTGTAGATCAATCTCCAAGCCTTTTAGATTCATCAGCTATTCGTAATACAAATACGAAGATAATACTACGTCTCCCAGATGCTACTGATCGTATTTTAGTGGGAGGAGCTGCAGGCTTAAATGAACAACAGTTAAATGAAATTGCAAAGTTGCAAACAGGTGTTTCGGTAGTATACCAAAATAACTGGTTAGATTCAGTTTTATGTAATGTTCATGAATTTAAATCCCCAAAGCCTTATAGTTACTCATCTGATATAAAAGCTCAATTAAGAGAGCGTAGAGAAGTGGCTTCATTTGTATTAACATCGTTATTATCTAAAAAATACAATTCAAAACTTTTAATAGAGGCATTGAATGAAAATTCAAAGCTAAATACAATGTTGAAAATGCAATTATTAGAAGAAGTAGCGAATAATTTCTCACAATTGAGTGTATTAAAAAAGGGTAATGAAGCAATGTTAGGAGAGGTTTTTAATAGTTATATCTCTGCCGAAGAAATTATTGCATTTGCAAGTACAAGTTACACATTTGAAGATTTTGATTATAAATTTAACAAAGCAATCGCAACTTATATTGGTCATCATGAGTTCAAAGAGCACATTCAAGAATGTTTAATGATTTATTATTGCAAGTTAAATCCGTCATTTAGAGAATATTACTTGCAATGGTTTGAGCATAAACAGGGAGGTGTGATTATTTAATGTCGATAATTGGCAGTTCATTTGTAGAAGTTATTAAGGCAAACACTGAAGTCATTAAAGAAGTACCTAAAGTAGAAACTCAGAATGATTTACCTACTTCAAATATTGAAGAAGTTAAAATACAAGCGGATTCAAGTGAAACGAGGTATGTTATTTGTAGGAATGAATCTTTAGAAGGAGATCGACATCCCATAACAGGTATTGAGTTTGAAAAAAAAGAAGTTGCATTACCTGATGGAACACGTATAGAAGGAGTGTTTCCTAAGTTCGACTCATTATTTGATGCAAAATTAGATGAATCACAATATGAGGAAACTGACGCGAAACAATTTAAGGGGGCAAATAGTCAATTGAAAAATGCCATTGAAAATGACCTCGGAATCAGAGGGCAATTTACAGATGAGCAAATCGAGCAAATTGAAGCTGGTGATACACCTGAAGGCTATGTATGGCATCACTCAGAGGAAGCGGGAACTCTCCAACTAGTTGATTCAACTATACATGCTCAAACTGGTCATACTGGTGGTCGTAGTATTTGGGGTGGGGGTAATGATAGTCGTTAAACTAGGAGGTAATCATAATGATGTGGGTTTTAGCCAAACCATTAGAAAACATGAAATTACTGAAAGAATTTGAAGAAAAAAATAGCATCCAATTTCCAAAAAGTTATATTGAAGTTGTAGCGAATTACAACTATGGGCGTCCAAGACCTAATACATTTGATACAGATCAAACAAAAGAACGTATTGCAAAAGCTCTTTTATCCTTCAATAAAAATCATTTAGAAAATATTTGGCATACATATGATGCTGTATTAAAACAATTACCTGCAGATGCTTATCCGTTTATGATTGATCAATTTGGAAATTATGTTTGCTTTTACTATGATCCATTATTAGATAGTCCATCGATAATCCTCTTTGATCTTGAAAGCCAAAAAGTCGAAAAGGTAGCAGATACTTTTGAACAATTTTTAACAGTGTTTTATGAGTTGTAATTAACTTTTAGTACAAAAGATGTCCGAAAGGCAAGTTGATAATAGTAAGCTATCATTTCAACAATAAATACAAACTTGTAGCACCTCCTTCTTTGATCAAGATATCAATTAGGCAAGATATTTTTCCGTATATGGATTTTTTAAAAAAATCCGTGGTATAATAAACAAATAATCGACGAATTAAATAGAAAATAAAAGCGAAAACCGCTAATAAGCCTCTTTTAGAAGAGGTCTATTAGCGGTTTTTTTGTGAAGAAAGGATGAAAAAATGATGCAAGAGCAAAACATCAGATTTCGTGACATTACAATTGATGATGATGTTGAACGTCTCATGGTATTACGAAAACGATATAACTTAAGACAATATGAGCTCGCAAATGCAATAGGTGTAAGTGAAAACTACTTAGGCGCTATTGAAAACCGCGTCAATCCGCTAACGAAAAAAATGATTCGTAAACTCGATACGTACCTTGAAGAAATGTTATGGAGGTAAGTCTTGATGGACTATATGCTGATTTGGCTTAATGATCCCAAACAAGAAGAGGAGCTTGTGTCTGCATTTCACCCGTTATACAAATGTGAAATTGGATCTCCAAAATCTTATTTAGTATTACTAGAAGAAAAAAACCCTCGCTATTTCATCATTTCAAGCCATATTGCCAAGTCGCTTGATTTAAATAAAGTGGATGTTCATGGAACACTCATCATTATAGGTGAAACATTAGATATACAAAGTAGGAATCAAGTTGTTTTTCATTCGACACTGGCTGCGGTAAAAACCTATATCTATACGGAAGAAGCGGCATCCACACCTTATGAAGGAGAGGAAGAAGAAATACTTGAACCTAGTCCTCCTGCACAAATTTCTGAGCATGATTCAAGTAAAGTCATGAGAACGATTGAACCGACTGAAACAACCGAACCCAATCATGAAAAAATAGAAGCAGTAGAGAAGAAGGACAATGCCGATGAACCATTACAAACGGAAGAAAAGATGAAAACAGATGATGATCAATCAATAGAAGTAGATCCTACAGAAGAACGAAAAGAAGAAGAAGCACAGACACTCGTGAATGAAGTGCCAAAAGAACAGAGAGTCATTCGTTTCAACTCTGCTGTAAAAAACCGAACGAGTCCTTCTGTCGAGCCAACTTCTTCAACAGATGAAAGGGGAGACTTGCAAAACAATGAGGTTCTTACTCACACAGCCGAAGAGAAGCCACAAGATCATCAGCTTAACACGTTAATTAAACGAACCAGTGAAATTCGCAAAGAGGCCTTCACAAAAGCAACGTGGGATGAAAACAAAGTGATTGGAGTATGGTCACCTTTACATCGTATCGGAGTCACCTCTTTTATCGCGACGTTTGCGATGTTTCTAGCGAATGAACGCTCACAAGTAGGCGTTTTAGAAGCGCCTAGCAAAGCCTATTATCTGAAACAGCTATTGGAGCGCTATAAATCAATCCCTGACGGCTGGAATAGTTTTGCTCGTGCTATATTTGATCCTAGCATTCCAGCCACAAGCATCAACTATATCTACAAAGGCGTACAGTGGATTCCACTAGATGAAGGAGATCATGAGTTAGAGTGGAACACCGATGCCCTTTATCACTACGTGAATAGTACGCGTGTCTTTGACTTCGTGCTGATTGATTTACCAACGGGCGAAATCGGAGAGATATATCGTCCTCTTCTAGGACAGTTAGATGAATTATGGATTATAGTGGATGATTCGTATTTACAAATTAAAGGATGGAAGCAATATATTGATCAAATGGTCAAAGAATACAATCTACCTAGCTACCTCATCTTCAATAAAGTAGAGCCCTTTAGCCAACAAGAGGCATTATCTGAGGATTTGGAACTGCCACTGCTGGCTGCACTTCCACCCTTGTATCAAGAATGGGCAAAAAATCAGTATGAAAATGCACCGATCCTCGCCAATCATTCGGTCTTTGAAAAGCTGGAAAAACCGTACATGCAATTAGCCGCGCACGTATTGGGATCAGCAGATTTAACGAAACACTGTTCTAAATATTCATTGTTAGGGAAATGGAAAAGATTGTTTAAAAAACGTTGATTAAGAGGAAGGACCATGCTAAGATAAAGCTATCTATTTTTGTACTTATTATTTGCAACCATTTTTGGTTAGCGGTTTCTTATCAAAAAAGCGGTCTTTGGATCGACGTCTTCACACCATAGGTGTGACTATCTGTCGTCCTTAGAGCGCTTTTTTTTATTTTGATCAAAGGATGTGAGGGAAGAAATGAAGATTTTACAGGAGATTAAAAAGGTGTTAATGGGTGGAAACGGTTATTTTGTGATCGGTCACCATGTAAAAAAACGATTGCTCGATCGTGGGTACGTCAAAGGAGACATTATAGGGGTTATTTACAATGGAAACGTCGTGGAAGTTCAATACGATCAAACATTCAAAACGCTTAAATATGTCATCGCTGGAAGTGATTTAGATGGTCATCCGATGGTCATTGTAGTCGCACGGCTACCTCAACATGTATTTAAGGTAGTAACCGTCATGCCTCCACTGGATAAGAATCGCTTTGATCGGTGTATTTAGCACAAGAGAAGAGAACGTAAATTGAAAGGGTGTAGAAAACATGAGAACATTACGAAAAACGAAATTAACAGGCTGGTTTGAATTTATGCGCCAAAATTGCCCGATCTGTAACCATCATGGTGGCTGCATGATTCATGAAGATGGCGACCGTGTGGCGTGTATTCGGGTCGAGAGTGAGACGATCTTTAGTAAAAATTCGGCTTTACCCTCTTATCTCCATTACTTAAATGGGGATAAGCGTAAACCGAAAATTCAATATGATGGGCCATCGTATCAAAGTGAAAAGAAAGCAGCGGATGCCGAATTAAACAAGGTCTATCGAACGTTGTTGCATGCATTACCACTAGAAGAAGGTCATTATCAACATTTAACATCGGATAGTCGTCAATTAACGGATGAGCAAATAGCCGTAAGAGGATATAAAAGCTTTCCAGAAAAGCCATGGAATGTCGTAAAAGAAATAGGAGATAGCTTGTACATGGAAGATTTCACAGGTGTCCCAGGTTTTTACGAACAACAAACAGAGCGTGGATCGTATTTCACCCTAAATGGGAGAAAAGGAATCCTCATTCCGTTCCGTAATCATAAAAATGAGATTGTCGGCTGTCAGTACCGTATCGATCAACCACCTAATGAAGTGAAAGTAGACGCTTACCAACAGGGACTAAGCGCAAAGGTTATTCAACAACCTAATAAAGTCGAAGTATCGTATGAAGGGAAAATCATTGGTGAGTATGAACTGACGCTAGGACAAGGAAAAGTCATGTCCATTAATGGAAAAGTCTCTCTTGGCATGATTACACTGGTCAAAGGCATGAGGTATTATTGGCTTTCTTCTGCCAATAAGAATAAAGGGACAGGAGCAGGAGAACCAACCCCTGTACACATTTCTGTTCCGAGTGAGCGCTTAAAAACATGGCATACAGGTACCCCTCTGCAAACGAAAAGGATTTGGGTGACCGAAGGGCCCACTAAAGGTGATATTTCGTCAGATTTGTTAGGTACATTATATACACCTGAAGAACTAAACGAATTAGGCGATACGTTTTTAAGTGTTCCTGGTGCAAATTCATGGCGCATTATGCTTCCAACCTTAAAAGAAATGGGTGTGGAGCATGTCAACCTAGCGCTAGACGGGGATGCCGCACGTAACCCTTATGTGAAAAAACACTTATTCGAATGTGCAAAAGAGTTAAAGGCACTTCAATTAACTTGTAGTATCGTCCTTTGGAACGTGGATGAAGCGAAGGGAATCGACGATTGTCTTTTGTTGAAAAAGCGCCCAATCGTAAAACGATTATTTTAGGAGGAGCAAACAAGCGATGATATATTTCTATGAAGCAACGGATATAGAAAAAGGTGAATGTATATATTTTGGATCAAACCGTGAAGAGTTAGTAAAGAGATTACATCATCACATGGTTAGTCAACATGATCTTGATCTAGGAGATCAAACCATAAAAGAACTAAACGATCTTAATGAACCATTTCTAAGCATTTTTGGAATTGAAGTGATCTATCAATAACAACATGACTAAAAAGCATGAACTACTTCACCGTAGTTGATGCTTTTTTGTTTTTAACTATTTTTTAAAAAAATGGTTGATATTACCTCGATCATCTTATATACTGAGGATATCAAAAATTTAGCCAACGGGACGCCCCCGAGATGAACGGTATTAGAACCTTATCTAATACCTTCGTTTCGGGGGCTTTTTTTTTGGCTTGAAAGGGGGTGACAAAGATGGAAAAACGCAAATTTAGCTTGAAAAGTCTGTTTTTAGCTCTAACCGCTATGATGATTCTGGTGATGGCACAACCAACTACAAGTTTGGCGACAGGTGCTGATGAATCTAAGAAAGCTTGGGAAAAAGCAGGAGTTACGACATCAAACATAGATAGTAAAGATTCTGGAGTCTTTAAAGATTTAACAAAGATGACGGGATTTATCATGGCAATCGGTGCATTCTGGATTATTGCCTGCATTATCTTTGCAGGACTTAAACTTTCTGCTGCACAAGGTGGAAATTCACAAGCTCGTACCGCAGGATTCATAGGACTGGGTATGGCCTTTATCGGAGGATTCGTTGTAATGAAAGCTTACGATATTGCGGGTTATGTGGCTGGTTTCGGAGGTTAACACCAAGCAATTATTTATTTCTTACAAGATCGTACATGACATTAATCAATATGATTTTTCTACACACACGTACAACAACTATTTTTTTACTCTCTCCCTTTATAGAAAATAGATTCCCCCCTCTATGGTAAGTCACTTACCACCTAGTGGGGGGATTGTTGTAAGAAAGGATGATTTCATGCGAAAAGTAACCGTTCCAGTGGATATGTCATCGGAACAGAAAACCATTTTAGGGATCTTGTCAAAACGACAACTTACGTATTTAGCTGTTGCGGGGGTGCTCATCTATTTTTATGGGCCATTCTTCTACCGAATGGCTCCTACCTTTTATCTAGGTGTTGCATTCTTTGTCCTTTCAGCACTTCCTACAGCTGCGCTCACCATTATGTTGGCGTTTGTGAGAAAGGAAAAGATGGGCATGTATTTTGATCGTTATCTCCTTACCAAAATGGGTCATAAAAATGAAGTTGGATTGTGGCGAAAAGGCACACACGCTAAAGAATGGATGGTGAAGCAGAAATGATCGATGCAATCGTACTAGTAGCAATGGGGTTAGGGTTTTATGTATTTGCACAGTTGATGCTTAAAGAACCCATCATCCCTTGGGGGAAAAAGAAGAAACGAGGAAATAAACAAGATCCGCCAAAAGGAAAGGGGCCCAAAAATAAAAAAAGTAACAATGGCAAAAAGAATGTAGGCGATGAGGAGGAACCCGATCCCTTTGAGGAGCTCTTTAGCGACATGGAGGAGATTGTGAAAAAGATGATTCGGTTTGAAAATGACCGCTTTGTCATGATTGCAGAGGTTGATCCCGTAAACTATTTCTTACTATCACCTGAAGAACAGGAAGCCATTGACCGTACATTTGAAACATGGCTTGCAACGTTACATTATCCCGTTCAAATTTACCTTCAAAATCGATACGTTGACTTATCCGATCCCATTGAAAAAATGCGTGACATTATGTTGGGACAAGATGACCTTCCCACCAATGCGATTGAATACGGTCAGTCCATGATTGAAGACTTAACAAGATGGCAAGAATTAACGCCACGTTACGAAACGAAGCGCTATCTGGCGATTTCGTACCAAGTAAATGTAAAAGAAATTAATGCAGATGATAAGGACGAATTAGAAGAAAAGATTCTTCAAAAAGCCACGAACGAATTATCTCGTCGCATGAGCGCGGCTGCCAATACACTCCGTAAAGCACGAATAGGTGTCAATCGCCTCGATAACGATGGCATCGGAGAACTGTTATATTTTGCCTTCAATCGAAAAAAAGCGCTGAAAAACCGCTATAAGGATATTGCTCAAAATGAAATGCTCGCGCTGTACACCACCGCGGATCAAGATGAACGTCATATCGAATTGGTAAAGGAGATGATTGAACGTGATGCGGAAGAAAAAGAAAAACAAGCAGGCTAAATCATCAGAAGAACAACAAGTAGACAGACAAGAGTCATCTACAATTGAATTTAGCTCGAAAGAGACTTCGAAAAAAGGCAAGAAGGGACAAGAGGGTCCGATCGATTACCAATGGGACACGAAACCAACGTTTTGGGACGTGGTTTCTCCAGAAGGAATGGTCATCGATTCGCCGGATTACGGAATCATTAAGCAATCACTTGGAACGAATACGTATTTCCGTCCGTTCTTTATCACACGTGACGGGTATCCTCGTAAAATGCAAACGACCTGGCTCAACACGCTGACATCTAGTGGAGAAATGGATGTTTTAATTGATATTCATAAAGTACCAAAGTCGGAAGCGGTCCGAACGCTTCAACGACAAGTCACGATGTTAGAATCCAACCTGTCATTTCAAACAAAACGAGGAAACACGGATCAAATTCAAGATCTTGAAACCAAGATTATGGATACGAATCAATTAATGAGCGAAATCCAGTTCTCAGAGAATGATAGTTACAATACGTCCGTTCTGGGTGTTCTGTATGGAGAAAGTGAAAAAGAATTGAATCGTTACAGTGAACGGCTTGAAGATGAACTAAAAGGAATGTTCTTCAAAGTGGCAACCACATGGTCACGAATTAGGAAGGGATTTCGTTCCGCCCTGCCATTCGGTCAAAACGAAATCCATGATTCGTTTCGCAATATGGATCGACGCGCTTTAAGTACATTCGCTCCCTTTATTAGTGGAAGTGGAACGTTCTTAGGTGGTGTACCCATCGGTATTAACCGTATCACAGGTCAAAAGGAATTTATCAACTCCTTTGGTAGTGAAGATTATCGCCCTCAAAACTACAACATGGGGATTCTTGGAATTCCGGGGTCAGGGAAAAGTTTGGCCATGAAGATGAAAATTGCGCGTGAAAATGCAGGAGCGAACGTGTACGCGAATATTATTGATCCAGAAGGTGAGTTTGTCCGCATTACGAAGCGTCTAGGAGGCATTAACCTTAACATCTCGGAAGAATCGGACATTATCATTAACCCATGTGCCATTAACTACACGGATATTCCCTTAGATGAAGACGATGAAGAAATGGATCTTTTGGAAGATGCCGATGATAAGGAGATTATTGAAAAGAACGGCAAGCGCTACATTCGATTCGTACCGGTTCGTGAGAAAGCGAACGAACTTCTCGCATTCTTTGACATCATTATTCGTGGAAAAGACTCAGCCGATTCAGGACTGGATGTGTTCGAACGAAATTACCTAGAAGAAGCCATTGAATACGTCTTTAAAGAGCTGGGCATTACCACACATCCAGAATCCCTCTTTAAAAATGAGGTTCAAACGGTTAATGGTCATATCGTACAATCCAAAGTTCGCAAACTGGAACCAGAAATTCTTCAAATTTATGAGTACCTCGTGGATAAGTATGGAGAGGATTTGAAAGCGGAGCGACTCATTGCGGGAATTAAACCATTCTTACGAACAGGTTCTAAACCGATCTTTGATGGACAAACATTTTTAGGGCGAGGAATTACGCAAACACTAATGGCGTCTCGATTGGTGAATTTTAATATTAGCCAAATGGAAGAAGGGTTCTTAAAGCCGATTGCGTACCATGTACTTCTTAACTACATATGGGAGCACTTTGTAAAAAACCTTGATAATGCCACGAAGAAAAAATATGTCTATTGCGATGAGCTATGGCAGTTTATCGATAACGATTTAACGGTAGCGTTCTTTGAAAAATTAGCGCGTCGTGCGCGTAAGCGTAACTGTGGGTTCTGTTGGGCTTCTCAGGACTTTGTCCGAATCTTAGAGCACCCGAAATCAAGGGGTATCCTAACCTCTACTTTCTCGTACCTGTTCTTTCAACAAAATAAGATCGATTTAAAACGAATTAAGGAGAACTTTGATTTAAGTAATGGAGAGGTCGAGATTCTCTTCAATAACCCTGGTAAGGGAGAAGGAATCTTCCGTGTGGGCGGTAGTTCTGTCTGGCTGCAGACCGATCCATCAGAGGAAGAAATGGTCTTTATTGAATCCAATACAGCCGTACTAGAAGAACTGTTAGAACGACGCAAGCGACAACGTTATCAAGACGAAACACCTGCATAGGAGGTGAGACAATGAATATTATTGATAAATTTATAGGAGTCATGGGGGATTTATTCGCTTCGATCTTTTCGTGGATTATCGCCCCATTTACCAAGCTATCCTCCATTAAAGATTTAATCTTCGGACGAGCGGATAGCACAAACGTTTTCTATACGTTTAGTCAGAAAGAGCTAGAAGCCATCTACACGCCTGGTATTTATATCATGACCACCTTGGCGGCCTTTGCGGTATTAGCGGGCATTATTATATGGGGAATGAAAATAAGTTCCTCAGGTATTAATCCTTCAACGCGATCAAGTTTTATTGAATTTGTGAAAGATTTAGCCATTGTAGCGATTGTCCTCGCGAACTTAGGAGAACTATACGCGATTCTATTTCAAATTAACGGCGGAATCGTCGATGTTTTTAGCGCCGCCTATGATTCGAAAATTAAGGATATGGCGAAGTCGATTACCAACGAACATAACGATGTCATTGGACAGCTCATTATTAACTTAACTCTATTAGGACTAAGTATCTGGGCGAACTTCTACTACATGATGAGACGCCTTACGCTTCTACTATTAATGGTCATGGGACCGTTAATGATGGCCATGTTCCTCATTCCTCGTTTTAAGGGAATGACAGGGGCTTGGATGAAGGAGCTGGTAGGTTCCATCTTTGTGCAGAGTATACATGCGTTCGTCTTCTGGATTTTGTCTAAGATGGCGGTAGGCGAAGACGTTGTCGCTTCCGTGATTTTGTATCTTATTTTTATTCCAGTCAGTGAATCACTTCGTGGCTTACTTGGCATGGGTGGCGGGATGCAGAGTAATTTAGGCAAAGCTGGCGCAATGGCGGGAATGTCCTCCATTATGGCGATGGCTGGCGCAGTAAAAGCGGCTCGTAGTGGATCATCCATGATGGATACGATGAGAGGAAAGATCAACCCTAAAAAAGAAGATCCAACATCCGCTTCGTCCGATTCAAACGTGCGAAACATGGAGCACAAAGATGATACCGATAAGATGCCATCTTTAAAAGCTGACAAGATGCTAGCGTTTGGTAAGAAAGGTGCGGCACTTGGAAAAGGGGCGCTTGGGGTAGCTGGTGCGCTTGCGGGTGCGCCACTAGGCGATGGAAAAGGCGCCTTTCTAGGAGCCGGAATTGGGACAGGTGTTGGGAATGCGCTTGGAGGCGCTGGTGCGCGATCAGCGTATGCGTTAGCACAAGGAATTGGGAACCGTTCTAAGAAGTTTATAGAAGGGTACCGTAGTAATCAAGTTGCCAGTGTCGAGGATCAAATTAGTGATCAAGTAGCCGACGCGGATACGACGGCATGGGCGAATGAAAACAAAGAACAGTTTATGAAAGATGCGAAAGCCCGTTTTCCAGACGCAAGCCCACAAGCCCTTGAACAAATGTGGGATCAGAAGGTGGCTGGTCAACGAGCGATGTTTAAAGAACAAGCGATGGCTGCCGTAAATAGTGCGAAAGCGTCAGACGGAAACATGGCGCGTGCTTCGGATCTTGCGAAAGCATCTGCGAAGGGATTAGCCAACACATGGGCAGAGGAGAACAAGGAACGCTTCATGGAAGCTTACCGAGAAGCGAATCCTCCGAAAGAAAACATGACGCCTAAAGAAGAAACCGCCTATCAGCAACGAGCGGAACAAGCATGGAAAAGTGAAGTGGGGCGCAAGGAAAAAGAATTTGGTCAAATGGCGTCCTCCGTTGCATCTAAACTCAGTAACGGTGTGCCAAACTCCTACGTGAGTAAAGGCGACTTTGCGAGTGCCATTGCGGAAAAGGCAACGGCAATGGATAAAGCAAGCTTTAAAGAAGCCATGTTAGCCAAAAATTCAAGTATGACGGATGATCAAATTGACGTGGAGTATCAAAAAACGGCGGGTCAACGTCAGAAGATGTTGATGGACGTAGCACAAGCAAGTGGAGAAACCGTCAAAGCAGGTTCTCTTCATACAGGTGGTCAAGTAAACCGTGGCTACTTAGCGAATCAGCTTGCGATGATGAAAACGACTCAAGATAAGGCTGAGTTCCGAGAGAATCTAAGTGGAACGAAATCAGATGATCAAATTGAAGTGGAATGGCAAAAGACTGCATCCGATGCCTTTAAAGGTAATCTAAAGGTTATAAGCGAGAATCTAAAAAGCAATATGTCCTCGCAATTAATCAACGTTCCTTCGAGTGTCAAAGGAATCAATGCCGTTCCTAGCGTCATGAAAAACATGGCTCAAGGATTTGTGGCGGCATCAGGCGTTCAAGAGATTAGTAAATTCGTAGGGGAAACGAAAGTGGGAGGCGCGGTGTCCAATGCGGTAGCGGGCGCTAGCGCTGGTTACACGATCACGAAGATGGATCAACTTCCCGCAGGGAATATGGTTCAAAAAGTCCAAAACGTGGCGACAGCGGTTCAACAAGGAGCGACAGCGGGCGTATCGGCGTTCAAGAATACGATGGCTGCGCCTCATCAAGTCATTAATCCTCTTGCGAAACAAGAAGGGTTCCGCAATACCGTTTCCTTTGTGGCGGGAGTAGCGGGTGGCGTCAAAATGTATCAAACGGGCGCTAAATTAGCGATGAAGCATAATCCGTATAACCAAGCGGCCAACTTAGCGATTAAAGAAGTGAGTGACATCGCTCAAATGGCACAGACGGTATCAGGACCACAAGGGGTCAAACAAATTGCAGGAAATGCGATCCAGTTGGTAACCACGCCTGAACAGTCGTATATCCAAGTACGTGATCATTCGGGTCAAACTCAAGTGGTCTCTCGTTACGGGACAGGGAATCCAACGCTGACAAAAGGACAAGTGGCGTACCAAGATTTAACGTTACAAAACGGTATGTTAGTGAATAACACGCCGAATGGTAAGCCGGTCTCGTATACCGTAGATAGTGGCGGAAGTAAAATTCCACTGAGCTTCGTTCCGGCGATCAATCCGAATCAATTATTAGTGAATCAACGTCAAACGGCTCAACCCAAAGCTGAGATTCCAGCCTTTAACCAAAAGGTCGATAGTGGCTCTTATTACGTTCAAGATGTCACACAACATACACCCAAACAAGTCCGTATGGTGGTCGAACGTGATCGTAGTTACATGGTCGCTCAAAATGCACAAGGAGAAACGTATCGTATTTCGCCTTATCAACAGGGCGATGCTCGTCTCGCACAAGGAGAGACCGTCTATACGAACTGTAAACTATCCGATAGTAAACTCATTAAAGAAGAGTCCTACATGAGCAAAGGGATGGGGGAAACGCCTTATGACTATACGTCTTCTGCCGATCCGAACGAGTACGTGCCGTACCAACCGAATAAGCGCTTAGCGAAGCGTAAAGAAGCCGATCGTTTCAGACAGGCTCAAGGTGTGGGAGGTAGCTGGTAATGGCGTTGAATCATGAGCCTCCTGAAGATCAAGGGTCAAAAATCAAACAACAAATTAAACAACAGATCAAACATCAAGCGTCCAAAGCCGCCCGTAAGGGAATGAAAAAGGTCGGGAAGAAAGCTGGAAAGGCTGCCGCAAAAGCGGCAGCCAAAGCCATCAAAATTATGCTTTTGGTTCTAAAAAAGATGTTGATTGCCTTTCTGTCCTTTATTGGTGTTCCGAGTACCTTTGTCACCCTTGCGATCATCTGTATTGTCGCCGTTCTTCTTCTCGTTTCTGCCATTTTCTTCGGAGAAGGAAAAGAACTAGATGACGACCAACAGAAGCTACATGATTACATGATGGAGCAGATCACCGACCAAGTAAACACGGACAGTAACATTCAAATGAACTATCGTGTTCCAGAAGGACTTGTATCCGCGATTATTCAGATTAATGAAATGCACAAAGAGCACGAGGACTATTATGAGCTGATCGATACAACGGTCGATAAGTTAAAGCCAACCTTTACGTATGAATCCTTTGAGACAGCCGATGAAACCAAGTCTCAGACTTGTTCTTCGGCCGGTCAATGTACAGAATCCCCGTCTACGACGTCCAAGAGTTCCGTCAAGCGCTTAACAGAAGTGACCGCGTGGAACGGGAAAGCAACGTTTACATACGGGGAAGAATGGGGAACGTGGCAGAAGCATACGACAAAGAATGAAGACGGTTCGTCTTCGACGACATGGACACGGAGTAAACAAGCGGTTGTGACAGGTCAAAAACAAAAAGAGGATTACACGAAGTTAGATGAAATTTTGGATTCCTTCGGGTACAAGATGAGTGATAAAAAAATGGTAGAAGCTTTTTATGAAGCGTCTGGGGGCATCATTCATTATACGGAATGGTTGAAAAACGGCAAAGTGGCTTTTGATAATGTCGGAATTGATATTATTGGGGTGGGTTCAAACGGGAACATCGTTCCTGGTAAAGGGGTGCCTCCTCAATTCATGCCAATGTATCTCAAAGGGCAATCCACTTTTGGAACGCCGTGGTATTATATCGCGGCTGTTCACTCCATTGAAACCCAGTTTTCAACGAATGCGACTACGTCATCAGCCGGCGCCTTCGGGGTCACTCAATTCATGCCGTGTACATGGGTAGGGTGGAGTTATCCGGGCTGTAAGGGATCCAAAGGAAACGTAGTCATGCCAAAAGAGACGTACACTAATTTATCTGTGATCGCTCGATACGGTGGGTATGGGGTAGACGGAAATGGCGATGGAAAAGCTGATCCATGGAACTTAGAGGACGGAATTCTCGCAACTGCCAAGTATTTAGGGGCAAATGGAATGCCAAGTGATCCGAAAAAAGCCTTTTACACCTATAACAATGCCAACTGGTATGTGACAAAAGCGATTAACCTTGGAGAAAAGTTTAAGAATGAAGCCAAAGAGATCCCTGTAGGGGGAGGAGGAAGTAGCAGCTCCTCAGCGGTCGTCAATGCGGGATCGGTCCTCATTGGAAAGACCGTCTATGTCTTCGGGGGTGGACGAAATCAAGGGGATATTAATGCAGGGCGCTTTGACTGTAGTAGTTTCGTTCACTGGGCCTTTGCGCAAGTCGGCATTAATCTTGGCAATCGAGGATCGGTGAGTACGGAAACGCTCAAAAATTTAGGATCGTCTGTACCTGTGAGTGATATGCAACCAGGGGACTTAGTATTCTTTGATACCTACAAGAAAGATGGGCATGTAGGAATTTATGCAGGAAACGGGAAGTTCTTAGGGTGTCAAGGGAAGACCGGCGTAGCCATTGCCGATATGTCAAAAGGGTATTTCCAGCGAAAGTTCAATGGTCGTGTACGACGAATTTAATGAGGGGAGTATTTTATACGGTCAGCAAACAAACTTCAACTCAAAAAACAGCACCTTCTAATAGAAGTTACTGTTTTTTGAGTTTAAATTCGCTCATCTGTAGGCTTTTAACTTAAGTTAAAAGCCTTTTATATTAAAATGTATAAAAAGGTGAATAAGCTATAACTAAAAAGAGGTGACGATACACAAGGCTCCTATGGAAAAACTAGTTCCTGAAGAGATTTTATGTAAACTAATGTTGTATAGGGTATACAATGAGTATTAAAGATTAATAATATGGTTTTTAGGGGGAATAAAGGGTGCTGAATTTATATTTAGTTAGGCATGGCCAAACAGAATGGAACGTTCAAAAAAGGATGCAGGGATGGGAGAACTCTAATTTGACCGAACTAGGCAAAAGAAATGCAATAGCTTTGGGAGAAAAATTGAAAGCTGTGACATTTGATGCTGTGTATACTAGTACAAGTGAAAGAACCATTGAAACAGCAAAACTTATTATTGGTAAACGGAATTTACATATTGAATCAGATAAAAATTTAAGAGAAATATTCCTTGGCGAATGGGAAGGAAAAACACATGAAGAGCTAAAGGCTTTATATCCTGAGCAGTATAATAATTTTTGGGAACAACCAGCAGATTATAAGCCATTTAATGGTGAAACCTTTGAGGAATTTAATAAGAGGGTTATTCTTGTGTTACAGAATATTATTTCTAATCATAAGGAGGGAAATGTTCTAATTGTAAGTCATTCAGTATTTTTAAAGTCTTTAATGATGCATGTCAAAGGCAAAGAAGTTCAGGAGTTATGGACGCCACCTTATGTGCATGATACTAGTCTTACGCTATTAGAGATAAAGGACAATACATATAAGGTGGTAGTTGAAGGAGACGTGACACATCTGGATTCTATAAAGTCTATTTAGTGTTACTACCTGGAAATACGTTTTATGTGAAGTGGTATTTTCGCTGACAAGAATTTATGGATATATTAGAAGAGTATTTCATATGAAAATATAATGATCTTGTATTGTACGACGAATGTAATGAAAAAAAAGCAATTATCCTTCTTAACGAATGGACGATTGCTTTCTTTTTTTCTTTTCGACTCTTTTTATAACATGTGATCTATCTATTGAATGATAAGACAGCATTCCTTGCCAATTTCCACGAACCGAATGTACGAATAAAGGTCATCGCGCTCGGTAAGTCATGTTCTTTGGCGTAATCATTCCATTTCCCCACAGAACGAAAATGGTCCAAATGAGCACGTGCAATCGGAATTAAATCGTCTTCTGTAAATTTGCGCTTTTTCGGCCTTCCAGAAAGTTTTAAGATTTCTTCCCACGAAAAATAATTGACGAGCGTTTTATACGTCGGTAATTTGTGTTCTTTTGCGTATTCATCCCATTGGGTACGATTTTCAATATGGCTGCCGTGTTCCTTTAAGATGTTACGAATTTCTTCTTTTTTTAGCTCAATAAACGCTTCGGTTTGGCTGTAGTTAGGGTTGATCTCTAAGAGGTCTTTGACCTTTTGTACCGAGCCAAACCGATAGATATAAGAAGACATACGGGGAAGGTCATGTTTTTTAGCATAGTCATCCCATATGGTTCTGGTCGCAAAATATTTGCGGTGTTGTTTCGCAATCTCCAGTAGTTCCTGTTGTTTTTCGGTTAAGTCCATTCGTTTTTGTCACCTTCTTTGTGCAATGTTATGTTTGACTTCTCGTCGTTTTGGTCGCTATCGAAATAATGCCCCATGCTTTCAAAGGCTTTTTTGACAAGGATGGCTATTTCTTCAGGAGAATGTTCTTGTTGTGTTGGACGCATCATCCGAACAATCTCTGCATTAGGTGTCTTCAAACCTTCTAACGCCATGCAAACACGGCGGTAATCATCTGCGGTGACTGCTTCATCTAATTCTTTTAGCAACTGGTCTTGGTTGTTAAAGTATCTCTCCTGAATCTTAAAACAGTATAGTCGATAATACAGGTCATCTTGAAACTTTTTATAAATTTGTTTAAATGTATGTGAATCCGATACATCGAAAAAACGCTCAAATTCATCGACGGAATCAACTTTGAACCGATGTGTAGCTGTCTGTGAATGAAATATACTTATTTCATGTGTGGGAATTTCTTGATCTGATAGGTTAACAGCCTCTAATGGAAGGAAAGAAACTATTTCCTCTGGCAGAGGATCAGCACCGAATTTAGGCTTTGGAAGAATAACATATAATTCTCCGTCTGCTTTTTCCCCAAGGACAAATGTGTAGTCACCTTCCGTTGGTAATTTGTAAATACGATCACTGGCATCTTCATTTGAAATTTGAATCGCTTCATTTCTAAGAACTGTTTTCATATGTTTGTGATACAGGTTTTTGTTTTGATAGAGATCTTTCATAATGTCGTCCATAGATAGGTAGGATTCGTCTGGCAGGAATGTTCGCTTATACCAGTTGACAATCCATTGAAGAACGATCGAGATGAACGCGATTCCTAAGAAGCCACCTACTACTATGAGTGTCCAAAACAACACAGTATGAAAGTGAGTGACCGAGTAGACGATCCCTGCGACGAACAGGACAGCAAGAATAACCTTCCTCATATACCATATCCCTAAAAGCCCACCTAGCAAAGCTAGAGTTCCAAGTACACCAAAATGGTAACGGTGAATCATATGGATGATTCCTGAAATCACAAGGCAACTAATAATAAATTTACGCATCAAACTCACTTCCCTTACTGTTTTTTTATAACTTTTTCATTTATTATAACATTATTTTCACTTTATGTTAATATATACATAAGAAATATTTTCCTTTATTTTTGGATCTTCTATTAAAATAAAGGAAGAAGAGTCAATATGACCAATGGAGAGGGGAAAAGAACATGAAAAAATGGACAAAGTGGGGAGTAGGAGCGCTTATGACGGTAAGTGTTCTGATAGGAAGCGGTCAACCTTCATCAGCTGCAGAAACGTCTACGGATACATACAAGGATTATCGTGCAAATGCCTATTGGTCCGAAGCCATGAAGTGGGGAATTGAGAAGGGCATCACAGAAGGATACAAGACAAGTGAAGGAATGCTTCTAAAGCCCGATCTTAGCATCACAGAGGCGCAATACTTGGCGTTCTTAATTCGTTATTTAGATAAAGAGGAATTAGCCCAAACAACGTCTAGTAGCCCGAATTGGAGTTCCAGCGTCTATAAGTTAGCTCAAAAATACAACCTATCGTATCAATTAGACAAAAAAGCACAGTCTCTTTCGATCACACGTGGAAAGGTTGCAACGATTCTCGCGGAAGTTATGACGAAAAAGAGACTAAGCAAGGAAGAAGCCGTCCAGTGGATGTACGATCAGCATATCACGGTGGGATATGGCAGCCAGCCGACTTATGACTCGTTCCAACCCAATACGCCGATTTCACGTGGGCAGATTATGACGTTCTTATATCGATTGGATCAGCAACCGATTGAGAAGTCCATTGGGCTTGTATTAGACTTAACCCTCCAACAAGAGGAGCAACAGGTAGGGGATATGGTCAACAGCGAACGAGCGAAAGCAGGAGAGAAAGCGTTAAGTATTGATCCTGTGCTAAGTGCGATCGCGCGTATTAAAGCGCAAGACATGGCGCTCAATGGGTACTTTGCTCATCTATCCCCCACGTATGGGAAAGTGGATGAACTAATTAAGATGGGGAACGTGCCCTATTTCAGTAGAGGAATGTATGGGGAGAACATCGCACTCGGATATCATACGGCTGAAAGCGTGATGGATGGCTGGATGAATAGCCCAAGTCATCATGACAATATTATGGATCATGACTACTCGCATATCGGCATTGGTTTGATTGAATGGAATGGTCGTAAATACTGGGTGCAGGAGTTCTTCGGTCGTACGTGGTGATAGACAAATTACCATATAGAGTTATATGTAATGTATTGTCTTTTTTGCGAGCAAGAGTATAAATTATTCTTGCTCGTATTTTATATTATTTGATTCGTCTGAAAGTATCTGTATCAGTTCTACTATGATAAAGAACAGCCATTGCAGCACTAGATTTTAAGTTGTGATAAGGATCATTTGTATTATTTATTATTCTATTGCAATTATTAATCATATAACGTAAGGCATTATGACTATCTTCAAGTGTTAAAGTCTTTACCCAACCTGGATCAGTAACATCTACATCAAACAGTTGATCTTCATTCACAATGGCTGTTTTACATCCGTAACAGCGCGCTTCCCCATCTGCTTCATAAATGTTCGTTGACTGGCACTCTTTGCAAGCAACTAATATAGGAAATCGCCTTTCAAGTGATACCATGGTTAAATTGTCTCCTTTATATCGAAATGTGAATTCTTATAAATTATGCTCGCCTAACTTTGGTTATAGCTCATTGATGTTTTCATTTTTTTATCTTGGGTTGTTTTCTACACGTTCTATATTCTTCTCCGGATGATCTATTTCCTTCATTTGCTTATATGTATGCAAAAAATATTAATCGCTACTGACAACCCTTAGTCATAGTGGTGGTGCTAATAAATCTTATTTATAAATCTATTAGACGATTAACTAACAAGTCAGTAGCGTATGAGAAAAAAAGGTACATAATATATTTTTTTATTTCGTCAAATTCGCTTGTTTTAACACTTCTTTTTGTTGATGGCCTCTTCTGGTTACGTAGTTATTTTTGTACCAAGCTACTCCAGAAGTAACAAAAGTGAAAAGTAGGGAGATCAGCTGTTCCAATTGGTCATCTTTTATAGGTAGAGGCGATTTGTGGTAGATGACTAGTATTTGGTTAATTAGGGCAACTAGTAATGTGCTAGTTCTGACAATTGTACCTTTATCCAAAGTCTCATCTCCTTCAGTATTTTTGGTGGTTTAAAAGTAACAGCCTATGACTTTTCTATATATGTAAGAAATGTGATGCAAGGTATGTTAATAGAAACATACAAGCATCTGAGTATAGTATGAAAATAGTTAAGGTAGGAGATAAATTTAGGAGTGTTTAATCAAACGATTAAACTCCGTATGAATTACATAAAGATAACAGTCCCTAGACTGATTAATAATTTATCCATCACTTGATTACGAATGACAAAAAGTGCTTTATCGCTGTATCCAATCTCTAATGCACTCTTTTCAATGGTCCAATTTTTAAAGTATCGGTACTGGATAAATTTTGTCTCTAGTTCAGTTAACTCTGATAATGAAGTATCGATCGAAGTGGTAATAAGGTGAAGCTGATTTAGTTCATTCGTAATCATATCTTTGGACTCATGAAAGTGGTAACAATCACCTGCATTTTCAGCAAATAGAATTTTGTTATTTTTATTTGCTGAAATAAAGTCTAGTTGCTTTGTTAAATTGAGAGATGCGAGCTTATAGTTTTTGTAATTCTTTAAATGTTTTTCAATATTTTTTACTAATCTTTTTCTCTCCGCCTTACTGATTTCCTGATGCAGATACATAAAATTTCCCCCTTCTTTTTCTAGAAAATAGAACATTTGTTCTTGTTTTCGTAAATACATTATACCTCAAAAATGTTTTAATATGGTAAAAAATGATGTATTTCCCTTAAAATTGTTACTATATGCTCATTATAGTCTTAATTTTTAGATTATTTTCTAACGTTTATTACAGAAAAATGAACTAAAAATCCACAATTTGTCTTATTGTCTTCTCTCGTATAGGACATTTTACGTGATTTCGCCTGTCATCCAAAGATGTATTCGTCCAATGTATATTTTGTATAAGAGTATTACCAATGATTTTTGGGAGTTTCGTTAGAGATAGTGAATACTCCGATAACTCCTTCACTTGTTAAGGTAATAGTGAACGAAGATAGATAAAAAGTTCAAAAATTAGACATAGGGAAGGAGAGGGGAGTATGGAAAAGCAAACAACAGGAGTGGTGATCACATTGCGTGAAATATATGATTCTGTTCAGAATGTAGGCGATTCTCTAAAACGAATGGAAGAAAAACTAGTGCACTTAGAAGAAAAATCACTACGTGCTGTGAAAGCCGATGAGAGTAGCAGAGAAGCGCTTAATATCTCTAGAGAAGCATATAAATTAGCTAAAGAATCATCTGAAGCTATACAGAGTTATGAGCGCTCTAGAAACCAACAGCGACAATGGTTTATTCGAACATTGATTGCAGCTGTAATTCCTTATGTGGTATCTTGTGCCATCGGTTTGTTTTACATGTTTGGCAAATGATTGATACTAACAAGTACCATTAATTTTCTTTAAAGTCACGATGTGTAAACACGTAAAAAAGCAAAAGAGCACGAGGATCTAAACTCCGAATGCTGTTTTGCTTTTTTAGATTAACTAATAGTCATCATAGGAATAGGGAAAGTTTTTCTCATCTTATAAAACAAAAAAACGATCTTGAAAATTAAGATCGTTTTTTTGTTTGTATATAGGATTTTACTAGAATTAACGTAGAAATATATTGTGTCTAAACTCAGTTAGTTACTTCGATACTTTTAAGACTTGCCCAATTTGAATAGCATTTGCATTGGTAATGTTGTTCCAAGATTGAAGCTGCGTGACTGTTACGCCAAATTTTATTGCAATCCCACTAAGTGTATCGCCCGATTTAACGGTGTATGTGGTTGGGTTAGTGCTACCACTTGTAGGAGCTTTGACTTTCAGTACTTGCCCAACTTGAATCGTATCGGCGTTTGAGATGTTGTTCCAAGATTGAAGCTGTGAAACGGTCACGCCAAACTTCACAGCAATCTCACTAAGTGTGTCGCCCGATTTAACGGTGTAAGTGGATACGGTTGAATCGCCACCACCACTTGTAGGAGCTTTGACCTTTAAGACTTGTCCAATTTGAATGGTATCAGCGTTTGAGATGTTGTTCCACGATTGAAGTTGCGCTACGGTTACGCCGAATTTCACTGCAATTCCACTAAGTGTATCACCTGATTTAACGGTGTACGTGGATACGGTTGAATCGCCACCACCACTCGTAGGAGCTTTAACTTTCAAAACTTGTCCAATCTTAATCACATCAGCGTTTGAGATGTTGTTCCACGATTGAAGTTGCGCTACGGTTACGCCGAATTTCACTGCAATTCCACTAAGTGTATCACCTGATTTAACGGTGTACGTGGATACGGTTGAATCACCGCCGCCACTCGTAGGAGCTTTAACTTTCAAAACTTGTCCAATCTTAATCACATCAGCGTCTGAGATGTTGTTCCATGACTGAAGCTGTGCCACAGTTACGCCGAATTTTACAGCGATCCCACTAAGTGTGTCGCCCGATTTAACGGTGTAAGTGGATACGGTTGAATCGCCACCAGATCCACCAGAGTCACCACCAGATCCACCGTCACTGGTAGGGGCTTTGACTTTCAGAACTTGTCCTACTTTAATGACATCAGCGTTTGAGATATTGTTCCACGATTGAAGTTGTGCCACGGTTACGCCAAACTTCGCAGCAATGGCACTAAGCGTGTCGCCGGATTTAACCGTATATGTGGATGTGTTTGATCCACCTCCGTCATTCCCACCGCTACCGCCACTACCTGAATCATTGTTACCGTTACCAGTTAGATAACTATACCATCCACTAGCCATTCCATCTCGCTCAGGGTGTAGATCAGCTGGACGTTCAAAATTTCGTTGGAAGGTACGTGCTGCTAGGACAGGATCTTTTAACTGCGTAAATTCTTTTGCTGTATAAGGATAAGAACTTGTTTTTAAGTATTGCCCTCCATTATACATATGCCAGTTAAGGAGATTTAGTTGCGTATAAATATTTCGGTAATCACCAGGGATACCGGCTGTTTTAAGTAATTGTTGGATATAGTCAATACCTTTCACATCTTTATTTGTACTTGTCCATTGCACTAAACCATATCCACGACCACTGCCATATTCGGAAATGTCTGGTTTAATGTGAGACTCTTGCTCCATGTTTCCTAATAAACCTGCAATAGCAGCAATCGTCCAGTCTTTATCTTTAAAGTACTCTGTAATGATTTTAACGTTGTTAATTTGCTCCTGAGAATATCCAGATCGGGAAGGATAGGTAGGTACAGTAGGCTCGGTTGGTTCATCGGGCTCAGTTGGCTCTGATGGTGTAGCACCTTCTAATTGTTTTCTGAAGCTAAACCAGTCTGTCCACTTACCGTCTTTATTCAAGAATTGAGGACAGTTTTTACGACTCGCATCATAATGACGTACTACTTTACTAAGTGAAACATCATACTTCGTTTGTAACTTCATAATAAGGTCGATGGTGTTTTTGATCGTATCTTCATGAATATATCCGCCGCTTTCAACAATCATTTCAATCCCAATGGAGTTTGCGTTCGTAATACCATAGGTCCCATGTCCATCACCACAATGCCATGCGCTGTTCGTTTCTTCAACGACTTGATAAATAGATGTACGGTCGACGAAATAATGAGCTGACGATTGACGATCTCCGCCACCGAAGTAGTCCGCATTATTCTTAGCCGTTTGGCCCTTTACACCAACGTCATGAACGACAATGTAATTAACTGAATTTCCGTTACGACTTGAAAAATTATACTTCGAGATTTGTCTTGTAATACTCAACATTTAACCAACACTCCCTGCATGAATTTGTTTGTAAAAGCTTTTACAAATTAATCATACAGTGGATGTTCGCTTCGAAAATCTAAGCAATATTCAAAGAATATCTAGGTAAAACTCCATAAAAAATCAGGACAAAGTCATATTTGTCCTGATCTAGGTGGAACCTATTTTACTTTATGGTACTTTGTTCAAAGTCTTGAACTAACATGACCTGGGATTTTCCATCATATGAAACCCAGTTAACCGAATCAATATGAACTTTACGATTAATGACAGGTAAATCAACGAGGATATTTCGACTAATATTCATCATAGCATCTGTTCGTTTATCCTCATTTGGTGCGCCGTTTTTAAAGATTGTATCAATTTCTTGCCCGAATTGTTTCGTATTAGGCAGAATATCTACTTTATAATCGATTCGATCTGTCCCTTTAATCTTACCTAAGTTCTTTGTTTTATAGTGAGCACCTTCAATAATATAGTTTGTATTTAAATACGTATCCAAATCAAAGTTCTTTAAATGGCTATCAGGATCACTGGAATCTTTTCGGTTTTCACCAGTGGAACTTCCAGCAGCGGTTTCGTCTTTAGCTGTATCCTCTTTATCCTCTGATTTTGAGCTGTTACTATCTTTATTTGGTTGGGACTCTGAATTTTTGTTGCTGTTATCTTTACTCGTATCGCTGTCTGATTTTGTCCCATCATTGTTTTTGGTTGCTTGGTCGTCTGATGTGGTATTGTTACTTCCATTGGCATCGGAAGGTTTACTAGATGTTTCAACATCGGTTGAATTGTTTGTATTTTCATCGGTCTCAGAAGATGGGTTTGATGACGTTTCCGTACTTTCTTTATTTTTATCATTATTTGAAGGTGGAGAGGACTCTTCATCTTTCCCAGAGCAAGCGCTAAATAGTGCGATTATTAGAGTTAAAAATAGTACAGTAGAGAGCAGCTTTCGTTTCCTCATTGATAAACATCCCTTTCTTAATCATAAGATTTTTACATTATAACATTCCTTTTAATTCCTTTTAATCCAACATAAGTAATTTTATGGAGCTGTCGAAGGTGTGAAAACGATACAAAATAACAAAAAATTAAGTCTTTAGAACTAATCTGAGAGTTAGTTCCTGTATGTTGAAAAATAAGGAAAATTAAAGATTGGTGTTAATTTTTTTGGTTTTTAAGAGGTAAGGGTTTGTTAGTATAAGCGTATCAAAATGTGAAAAGAGGAATTAAACATGGCAAAAAATCAATTTCAAAAGTTTAAAGAGTTACATTACCGAGAGGATGTGTTACACCTCTTTAATTGTTGGGATGTAATGTCTGCAAAAATTATTGAGGATAAAGGTGCCAAAGCATTAGCGACTAGTAGTTACGCGGTTGGCGATGCTTGGGGATGCGCAGATGGAGAAGAACTACCTTTTGAATATTTAGTTTGGTTTTCTAAGCAACTAGCTGCTAATTCTAATGTGCCTGTTTCCGTTGATGCAGAAGGGTTATATGCAGATTCTCTAGAAACACTTTACAATAATGCTCAATCTCTTTTTAGGACAGGGATTTCAGGGATCAATTTTGAAGATAAAAAAATTCGCTCTCATACTTATGAGCTATGGAATGTTGATGAACAAGCAGAACGAATTAAAACTCTGAAGCATGTTACCTCATCCTTAAATACCGATATATTTGTTAATGCAAGAACAGACATATTTTTCAAAGAAGAGAATCACTCTACGGATTTAGTAAAAGAAGCGGTAGATAGAGCAGGAGCATATGCTGATGCGGGTGCCGATGGCATATTTATCCCTGGCCTAACCAATATTGAACTGATTGAGGAATTTTCTAAAAAATCCCCTTTGCCAGTCAACATTATGCTAGATTCATCTACTGTTGCTGAGAATATGAACTGGAAAAATGTTGGTGTAATCAGGGTAAGCTATGGACCCCATTCTTATTTCCAAGCACAAAATATCTTAGCGAAGCATCTCACATTTAGCATTTAGAAGAAGGATTGAAATCTGTGATAAATGATCGAATAACCATAGATGCATTTTACACAATGCTAGTAGACAAAAATTCAAACGATGAGGGAAATTTTTATGTAGGGTTATAAAGTGCGATATTATCTATATTGAAGACTTGAACACTTAAGGGAGTTACACCATTATAAGTTAACAAAAACAATTGGTGATTGATCATGGCCATAATTTGTATTGAAATTAGGATGCAAAGCGAAATGCTGTGGCAAAATGATCGTAAAAATAAGCAGATGGTTTCAGTCTAGTCAACGATGTTCAAAATGCGGACATCATGATGATAAAAAGACGCTTGAAATAAGAAAGTGGGCGTTAGTTTAAGGATGAGAGACCTCTCACTAAAAAGTGAAAGGTCTCTCAAAGCTAGAGTGGATTCAGCGTGAACGTCTACGGCGATTGTGAGAACAGTTATTTCCTTTACAGCCATCCGGTACACCTGGATCAATCACTTCATTGAAGTTCTCTTCTTCGTAGACATGACGAGGTACATATTGAATATGTTCTCGATTAATCCGTTTAATCGGGTGAACGAAAATGATTTCTTCTTTTCGATACGTATCGCAATAAATATACTCTGGATCACAATAAACCACTTTTGGTTTACGACAATTTCGTTTGTCCATACTAGATCACCACCTCACTCTAGTAAATGCCACAGAGAGATAGTTGGTGTTGGACAAATTCATTAATTTTAGTTGTTCTCTTTTTTTCTTGTAGAAAAGAGGAAAATAGTAATGGTTTAAATGTATAATATTACCTCTTGTGGAAGCATAAGTTTATAGCAGGCTAAAGATGGTATCCTTTTTAGCCTGCTTTCTTTGTTGACTCAGATCGTGGATGGAACAGTCACAAGTACTAAATACATGAGCGTCACCCCATGTATTTCAGTACACACTAGATAGTCTTTGTATAAGAATGCGCTCGTACTGTCCCTATCAGTAACGAGCTATGTATTCTTATCAAAGGCTATTTGTGTTTGTTGATCGTATGTAAGCAGACAACAGGTCACGCCACTTGCTGTCTGCCGAAGGAAATAGCATCTCATAACGATGCAGGTCTGGTTGTTAGGCATGATGTAGTGTATGTAGGCGATGGGAAAGTGTTCATAAACAAAGTGAAGAAAAAAATGGAGAAGGGGTGACAGGAGCATTTTTAATGCAATGACATATGCTGAGGGTAACCGGTAAGTAGATGGAGGTGTACGATATGGGAGCATATGGTTGTGAAGGCGGCTACGGATTTGGAAGCGGATTTGCTTTATTGATTGTCCTCTTTATCTTATTAGTCATTATTGGCTGTTCTTGTTTTGGAGGCGGCTATGGTGGAGGATATGGTGTTTGCTAAGGCTTACAACCTTTTATAAAAAGCCAGCTCATTGCTGGCTCCTTATACATACAGTTGAACAATACGTAACAAAAAGAGGGGAGAAGACTAACCCCTTTTTTTGTTAGGTAATAGAGATGGCCTATTGCCTTTAGGGTGAAGGAATAGTTGCTCCTTTATATTATTAGTAAGTGGATATAATTTATACGTTTCAGAAATGTAACATGACTTTGTAGTTATTTACGATTTATGTACCTTATATTTTTTGTTAAATATTTCTAAAAATAGTGTGTTTTATTGAAAAATCAGTCCTTTATTATGGAAGATTTCAGTAAAAGTTCATTACGTCTAATATGGACAACTAGTATTTTTCAGATATACCAAAAAAAGTATATCTAATGATGTATGATAGACATATAAGACAATTATCCTATTGTAAGGAGTATTCCCATGCCATATATAGCTCATATTCGAAAAGAAGATGGCGGTATTCAAACTGTTCGAGAGCATTTAATTGAAGTGAAAGAACTTGCTGAATCCTATGGTGAAAAAATCAATGTGAAACATCTATCAGGGCTTGCAGGGATGCTTCATGATCTCGGAAAATATACAAACGAATTTCGTGATTACATCTTAGCGGCCGTCCAGAATCCAGATGCTCCACCGAGAAAAGGAAGTGTGGATCACTCTACAGCCGGTGGGAAATTCTTATATCAATTGCTTCATACAGAGAATATGGTGCCATCGCAAGCGTTAGTAGCTGAGGTCGTGGGTAATGCCATTATTTCGCATCACTCCTACCTTCAAGACTTTCTTTCACCTAATTTAGAGTCGCCATTTCTATTACGAGTACGTGATAAAAAAGCAAAAGAATTAGAGGGGTTTGAAGAAATAAAACATCTTTTTTATCAAGAAGTTATAAGTTCAGAAGAATTCAAACAGTATATTATGAATGCGACAACGGAGCTAGAAGCCTATCTATCGAAGGATTCTTCTGATTCACTGGAAAATAAGCTTCTTTTCTTAAGCAAATATCTATTTAGTACCCTGATCGATGCGGATCGGACGAATACTCGGCTTTATGAAGAGAATAGTGGGGGAGAAGAAGAAGTCAATCACTCTGAACTCTTTGAAACGTATTACAAAAGAGTTCTAAAGAAAATTGAGTCTTTCTCAGTGGATACACCTATTAATCAATTAAGAGCCAATATGTCGTTGCAGTGCGATGAATTTGCTGAAAAGCCATCCGGTATCTATACCTTATCTATCCCGACCGGTGGTGGGAAGACCTTAGCAAGTTTACGATACGCGCTCAAGCATGCGATTCGCCATGGGAAAAGGCAAATTATCTATGTGGTCCCTTTCACAACGATTATTGAGCAAAATGCAGCTGAAATTCGCAACATCTTACAAGACGATATTCATATCTTGGAGCACCATTCAAATGTGATTGAAGATGTAGAAGATGATGAAAATGAAGATGGATACGCAAGTATGAATCAGCGCTTAAAGTTAGCAAAAGATAAGTGGGATTCGCCTATCATCTTGACCACAATGGTTCAATTTTTAAATGTCTTTTATTCAAAGGGAAACCGAAATAGTAGACGTCTTCATAATCTGGCACAATCGGTTATCATTTTTGATGAAGTGCAAAAGGTACCTGTGTCATGTGTTTCTTTGTTTAATCAGGCCTTAAACTTTTTGAAAACGTATGCGGGGTGCAGTATTCTCCTTTGTACAGCTACTCAACCCGCGTTAGACTTTGTGGAATATAAATTAGATATCCATAAGGACGCTGAAATTGTTCAAAATTTAGATGGAGTGGTTCGGTCATTTAAACGAGTAAACATGGTTGATCAGGCGACGGAAGAACCATTTTCGACTTATCAACTCGCCTCATTTATTCATGAAAAGCAAAAAGAAGCGCAAAGTATTTTAATCATCTTAAATACCAAAACCGTCGTCAAGGCTTTATATGAAACATTAAAAGAAAAGGAACCATATATTCCAATCTATCATCTCAGCACTTCAATGTGTGCTGCCCATAGAAAGCAGATTCTGACCGAAATTAGACAGTTATTACGAGATGAACATCCTGTAATTTGCATAAGCACACAGCTTATCGAAGCGGGTGTAGATGTAAGTTTTCATTGTGTCATTCGCTCGCTATCTGGATTAGATTCCATCGCTCAGGCAGCTGGAAGATGTAATAGACATGGTGAAAAAGGGATAAAAGACGTTTATCTGATTGATCATGCAGAAGAGAATTTAAAATTCCTCAAAGAAATTAAAGTGGGGAAAGAAATTACGAAAAAGATTTTACTAGACATGAAAAAGAACAGCAAAAGTCACGGTGGTGATTTGTTATCAAAAATAGCGATGGATCACTACTTCCACCATTACTATTCTGATCCTGAACTATCGTCTAAGCTGAATTACTTTGTTCCTAAGCTGGAAAAAAATATGACGGACTTATTAACGGAAACCAAACGAACGTATAGTTACCATGATGCGTATGTAAGTAAGCATGGAAAACCTGTTCCATTGTTCCTGGTCAATAGTTATAAAACGGCTGCCGATCATTTTGAGGTCATCGATAATGTAACGACAAGTGTACTGGTTCCGTACGGAGAAGGTAAGGAGTTAATTGCTACTCTAAGCGGAGAAGAAAATATTGACGATATTACTAAGCTCTTGCGAACAGGTCAACAGTATTCTGTGAACGTCTTTCAATATGAATTGGACAAGCTATCTGAAAATCAAGCACTTATCTCTTACTTTGATGGGAAATTACTAGCCATTAAAGAATCTGCCTATAGTAACGAGTATGGAGTGAATTTGAACAATGATAGTCCAATAGACATTTCAATATTCTAGTACAACCATAACTAAATGGAATGAAGAGGTGAGGAAATGAGAAATGCAATTGAATTTGAAGTGTATGGAAAATATGCGCTTTTCACAGATCCCCTAACAAAGTTGGGTGGAGAAAAGTATTCATACCATGTTCCGACATATCAAGCGTTAAAGGGAATTGTGGAATCGATTTACTGGAAGCCTAGTTTGATTATGGTAGTAGATGCTATTCGAGTGATGAATCCAATTCGCATGGAATCAAAAGGGATGCGTCCCATTGAGTATGGTGGTGGGAATACATTAGCGAGTTATACGTATTTAAAGGATGTACGCTATCAAGTAAGAGCCCACTTTGTTTTTAATTCCTACAGGACGGATTTATCTTTTGATCATAATGAACATAAACATCATAACATTTTAAAGCGTTCTTTAAAGGTAGGGGGAAGAAGAGATATTTTCTTGGGAACAAGAGAATGCCAAGGATATGTAGAACCGTGTGTGTTTGGTGAGGGAGAAAGTTTTTATGACCAATATGGTGATTTACATATGGGAACGATGATTCATGGAATTAACTATCCTGATGAAACAAGTCATGGTCATATGGAAGTGCGATTATGGAATCCTACTATGAGAAATGGCATCATTGAGTTTCTTTCTCCGGATCAATGTTCACATGTACGTCGAATTGGAGCAGGAAGTCCTAAACATTTTGATCATCACAATGTTCAATCAGTCGATGATTTATTCTATGAGTTAGAAGGGACGACAACTACATGAGTTGGCTGCTGAACTTATATGAAACCTACGAAGCAAACTTAGATAGAGTGGGTGAAGTTGAACAGAAACGTAATGGCCAAGAATATACGCTTATACCCATCTCACATACGACTCAAAATGCTCATATTGAGGTGGAGATTACGGAAGACGGACATTTCCATTCTGCACGTGTTTTAGACAAAAATGAATCTAATACTCTTATACCTTGCACAGAAGATGCATCAAGTCGGTCAGGGTCAAAAGTAGCGCCTTATCCACTTCATGACAAACTACCTTATGTAGCAGGAGACTTTTCGACTTATACAGGAAACAGCAAGAGTGATCGCTCTTTTGATGCCTACATAAAGCAACTGGGCGAATGGGCAAATTCAGCGTATAGTACCTCAACATTAAAAAGCGTGTTTCAGTATCTTCAAAAGAAAACGCTTATTAAAGATTTAGCCGATGCTCGTATATTGTGGACCGATTCAAAAGGTAGCTTAATAGATAAGTGGGAGAAGAAGTACGAGGAACTATCTCCTCAAAAGCCTGACATTTTCTCAGCTCTTCCTGGAAGCATGGATGGGGCATTTATTCGATTTAATGTTTATTCTCCCGATTCCGATTCCCCAAAAATATGGCGAGATCCAGACATGTATCAATCATTTATTTCTTATTATAAGGACCAACTGAGTGAACCTGACTTTTGCTATGTAACAGGACAAGTGAAGCCAGTTACCGAGAGACATGCAAATAAGATTCGAAATGCGGGAGATAAAGCAAAGATCATTTCCTCTAACGATAATAGTGGCTTCACGTTCCGTGGGAGATTTAGTAAAAGCCACGAAGTAGCCAGCGTTAGCTATGACGTTTCTCAAAAAGCACACAATGCACTAAAGTGGTTGATTAATCGTCAAGGAAAAGTCATTGATGAAAGGGTTTTTCTAATATGGGAAAACAATCAGAACAATACTCCGGACTTTTTCGATGACCCTTTTTCACTAGAACCATTTGTAGTCGAAAAGAAGGCATTCACAAATAAGGAATTTGCAAAAGAAGTATCAAAGGCGTTAGATGGGTATCGATCAGATCTAGATATAAAAAGTGAGGTAAACATTCTTATCTTAGATGCTGCGACTACAGGTCGATTAGCGGTTCTCTATTATCGTAATTTGGATAAAAATCTATATTTAGATCGCTTAAAGGCATGGTATACCACCTGTTTGTGGTATCAATCCTTTTATAAAAAAGAAGAGAAGCGTTCCATTCAAGTGATAGGAACGCCGGTACCCAAAGATATTGCTTTTGGGTGCTTTGGGTCAAAAGTAAACGACAAGATTATTAAGAGTGTAGTCGAGCGATTGTCTCCCTGCATTCTTGATGGAAAGAAAATACCGACAGATTTAATAAGAAATGCAGTTACAAGGGCATCTAATCCGTTGTCCATGGACACATGGGAGTGGGAGAAAACGTTAAGTATTGCATGTGCTCTAGTAAATAAAGAGGAGAGATATGAAATGTCTTTAGATGTGGAGAGTCAGGATCGAGATTATTTATTCGGACGTTTATTGGCAATCGCTGATGTGTTAGAAAGAAGAGCACTAGCAAACAATGAAAGTCGACCAACAAACGCCATGCGTTACATGACCGCTTTTTCAAAACATCCTTTACGAACGTGGAAAGTCATTCAGGAATTATTGCAACCCTATCAAATTCGATTGGGCAGTAATGCTACTTACTTAACAAAGCTTATTGATGAAGTAGCATCTAAAATTGATTTCAGTGATTTTAATAATCAACCACTTTCAGGAAAGTATTTATTAGGTTTCTATAGTCAGCGTCATGAATTATACAAGAAAAAAGAGAGTGTTACGAATTAAAAAATAGCCATTAAAAGGAGAATGAATAATGAGTATTCTAGAAAACAAGATTGATTTTGCAGTAATTGTATCTGTCACAAAAGCAAACCCCAATGGTGATCCCTTAAATGGGAATCGCCCTCGCCAAGATTATGATGGGTACGGTGAAATTTCGGATGTAGCCATTAAACGTAAAATTCGAAATCGACTGCAAGATTTGGGGGAGTCCGTATTCGTGCAATCTGATGATCGTAAGGTAGATGAGTATAAAAGTCTACGTGACCGTGCTGAAGGCAATGAAAAACTTAGTAAGATACTAAAAGAAAAGAATGTATCAAAAGACGATTTTGCTCGAGCCGCCTGCCAAGAGTGGATTGATGTACGAAGCTTTGGACAAGTCTTTGCATTTAAAGGATCAGGTAAAGGTGGCGGCGTTTCAGTAGGGGTAAGAGGTCCCGTTTCTGTTCATACAGCCACTAGTGTGAACCCTATTGATATCACAAGTATGCAGATTACCAAAAGTGTGAACTCAGAAACAGGAGAGAAGAAGAGCTCCGATACGATGGGAATGAAACATCGTGTGGACTTTGGAGTGTATGTCTTTTATGGAAGTATTAATACTCAGCTTGCGGAGAAAACGGGTTTCACCAAGAGTGATGCCGATAAAATTAAAGAGTCGTTAATTACTTTATTCGAAAATGATTTATCTTCGGCGCGACCTGAAGGAAGCATGGAAGTTCACAAAGTCTATTGGTGGGAGCATAATTCTAAAATGGGTCAGTATTCGTCCGCTAAAGTGCATCGATCTCTGAATGTTGAAGCAAATGTAGACACACCAAAGTCGGTTGAAGATTATCAATTTACACATAAAGAATTAGATGATTTGAAAGTAGAAGTGATTGATGGATTATAATGAAGAGGATTTTCTCATGTTGTCTGGAATTCAGCATTTCCAGTTTTGTAAACGTCAGTGGGCACTGATACACATCGAACAACAATGGGAAGAAAATGTGCGCACTGTACAGGGGCGTCATCTTCATGAAAAAGCAGATAATCCGTTCATTAGGGAAAAGCGAAACAATAAATTAATTGTTCGAGGAATGCCTGTAAAATCAAATGATTTAAGGGTTACAGGTATATGTGATGTAGTGGAATTTATAAAGCATCAACAAGGTATACAATTAGATGGAGTAGAGGGATCCTACCTTCCTTATCCAATTGAATATAAGCGCGGAAAACCTAAAACGAATGATTCAGACATTCTACAGTTAGTGGCACAGGCAATGTGTTTGGAAGAAATGTTGGTCTGTGAAGTTCATACAGGCTATCTATTTTATAACGAAGTTAAGCAAAGAGTAAGGGTTGACCTAACTTTGGAACATAAGAATAAGGTAAGAAAAATTGTAAGTGAAATGCAGACTTACTACAACCGCCGCCACACCCCTAAAGTAAAAACAGGTTCTTTTTGTACCAGTTGTTCTCTTTCCTCTATTTGTCTACCAAAATTGATGAATAAGCAATCTGTAAAAAGCTATATCGAGGGGAGATTGGGGTAATGAAAAAACTACTTAATACCTTGTTTGTTACCCAACCTGATGTGTATTTATCGTTAGATGGTGATAACATTGTGTTACTAAAGGATAAGGAAAGGCTTGGTCGTCTTCCTCTTCATAATTTAGAGTCCATCGTAACATTTGGCTACACGGGAGCTAGTCCGGGATTAATGGGATATTGTGCAGAAAAAGGAATTGCACTTTCATTTTTTACGATGAATGGAAGATTTTCAGCAAGAGTAATTGGGCCAAGCAAAGGGAATGTGGTGTTGAGAAAGAAACAATATCGTATTTCCGAAGTGGAGGCACACTCTGCAACCATCGCTCGAAATTTTATTTTTGGTAAAATTTATAACAGCAAATGGATTATTGAAAGAGTGACAAGGGACAATCCATTGAGGGTAAATGTTCTTCAATTTAAGGAGATTTCCCAGCTCCTCTCTTCAATTATGCTAGAAGTGCGAAAGTGTGAAGATTTAGAACGTTTGCGGGGATTAGAGGGACATGCAGCAAGAAGTTACAATCAACTATTTAACCAAATGATCTTACAACAAAAAGAGTCTTTCTATTTTCACACGAGGTCACGAAGACCACCTTTAGACAATGTAAATGCAATGCTCTCTTTTGCATATACATTATTAGCTAATGAGTGCACAGCAGCTTTAGAAGGGGTTGGATTAGATGCTTATGTGGGCTTTTTACACAGAGACAGACCAGGTCGAGCATCGCTAGCGTTAGATTTAATGGAAGAGCTTAGAGGAGTCTTTGCAGATCGATTTGTCTTATCATTAATTAATAAAAAGATTGTTAGTGAAAGCGACTTTGTGCGAAAAGAAAGTGGTGCTGTTATCATGACAGACATAGCCAGAAAGAAATTTTTAACGGCTTGGCAAAATAAAAAGCAAGAAAAAATAACGCATCCTTATTTGGGAGAAAAAATTACATGGGGATTAGTTCCTCATGTACAATCTCTATTACTAGCAAGATACTTAAGAAACGACTTAGATGAATATCCACCATTTTTATGGAAGTAGGTGAATAACTTGCTTGTGTTGATTACGTATGATGTTAGCGTAATATCAGAAGGTGGTCAAAGAAGATTACGAAAAGTAGCGAAAATTTGCCAAAAATATGGCCAAAGAGTTCAAAATTCTGTATTTGAATGCGTAATAAATACTACTCAGTTTGCACAATTACAAATGGAGTTATTAGCTAGTATAGATGAGGATTGTGATAGTTTGAGATTTTATCGTTTAGGTGATAATTATAAAGCCAAAGTTCAACACATTGGAGTAAACAATGCAGTAGATATAGAAGGTCCCTTGTTGTTTTAGTGCGAATGGAAGGTAAACATAAAAATACAGGGACATTCGCACCTTGTTATGATCAGTTCAAACATCTTTTTGATGCTTATTTGCATAGTTTCATCTGCCTTTATTACTAAAAACAAGTCGTACACCTCTATTTTTTGTGGTTTTTAGCCTGAAATTGGCTAAATTCGCAGTCGCATCCTATATGGATGCGTGGATTGAAATTATTTACGGCTATTATGTCATTTATATCACTGGTGTCGCATCCTATATGGATGCGTGGATTGAAATTTTTTTGCTATCTTCTTTTTTACTATCATCCTTTGTCGCATCCTATATGGATGCGTGGATTGAAATCCGTCGCATTTACTTTTTTAGCTGCTACTGGAAGTCGCATCCTATATGGATGCGTGGATTGAAAGTGGTGTAAGTTGTCTTGTAAATTGTGAGACACGGTCGCATCCTATATGGATGCGTGGATTGAAATAATAGGAAGTGGTTTCCCATCTAACCCTAATCCCATGTCGCATCCTATATGGATGCGTGGATTGAAATACTATATTGACTTCCCTGTTAAAACAGAAGCAGGGTCGCATCCTATATGGATGCGTGGATTGAAATACGTAATTTATCGGTAGCGTCACCAATATCATTGTCGCATCCTATATGGATGCGTGGATTGAAATTAGATATGGTTGCCTACGAAAAACACGTAGACTTGTCGCATCCTATATGGATGCGTGGATTGAAATCTCAAAGAACGTTATTATCACCCTTAGACTATGGTCGCATCCTATATGGATGCGTGGATTGAAATTTTTAAGGCTTGCATAATTGATTTATAAAGTAACAGTCGCATCCTATATGGATGCGTGGATTGAAATATTTTATTTCTCAACCATTCGATCAAGATAATAAGTCGCATCCTATATGGATGCGTGGATTGAAATCTCGCATATGCTACTAAATTAACCGTTTCCGGGAAGTCGCATCCTATATGGATGCGTGGATTGAAATACCTAATGTTCCCGGTGAACAACTTAGAGAAACGTCGCATCCTATATGGATGCGTGGATTGAAATTATTATACTATCCCTAGCACGAGTTTCGTTAAAAGTCGCATCCTATATGGATGCGTGGATTGAAATATGCTAGGCGTTAACTTCTGTGCAAATTTCGATAGGTCGCATCCTATATGGATGCGTGGATTGAAATATTTTATTTCTCAACCATTCGATCAAGATAATAAGTCGCATCCTATATGGATGCGTGTTTTGAAATGCTTCACGCTTTTTCTATTATGTAAAAGGGTAGTATGCAAAGAAGATTCAGGAAAAGCCATTTTAATTGCTAATAAGAAGGTTACAAACACTAAGAAAGATCTAAACTATACTAAAGAATTCAAATTAGAATTGTTCAGTAGTTCAGATCTTTTTGTGAATATGTTACAAATCTTTTCTTTTTTTACCCATATTCTTCGATGCCTCATGCGCCCGTTCTTTATCCGAGTTCGTATACAGTACTGCGGTATTCATCGAGCTATGTCCCAATTGGTTCATGACTAATACTAAATCACCCGTTTCCTCGGCTAGCTGCGTAGCATAAGTATGACGCAATTTATGAGGAGAGAGGGATTTGTTCGATTGAAACGCCTTGCTGTATTTCTTCACCATTTGTTGAATGGATCTTACAGACAAAGGGGAAGCATGACCTTCATAGCGCGTAACAAACAAATAACTATCTTCTTCTTTTTTTACTCGGTATTTTCGCTCTCGGATGGCTAAATAGTCCTGTATATCCTCCATCGCCTGGGGGACAACCGATACAATATCTTCTTTATTTCCTTTCCGTACGACCGCAATCTCATTCGTCGTAAAGTTTAGATCACGTAAACGCAAGTTTGCCAGCTCATTCACACGAATACCTGAACCTAAAAAGAGCGAGAGAATGGCGTAGTCACGAGCTACATCACGATAGAAATAGGGCTTGGCTCTTTTGGTTAGCGTATGCTCATATCCATTTTTAACAAAGGAGAGGAATTTCACGTCTTCATCTTTATGAAAAATGGATTTCGAGATACGTCCAGAACGCGCATTCAATGTTTCCTTTTTCTTGTGTACCGTGATCTTCTGCATGACGTTTCGATAGAAGTAGGGTTCTTGTTGGTCATTCTCTGTTTCAACCGTTAAATACTTAAAGAGGGATCGTAGCGCTGATATTTTACGGTTGGTGGAGACTTGCTCCGGCTTTTTCTTCTCATTTGTTTTTTGTGATACGACGATCTCTTTACGATTCACGAACTTAAAAAATGACTTGGCTGCTTCTAATGGAAGCTTTTCCAATACCTCTAAAGGAATATCCTTCATTTCTTCGCAATCAGTAAATCCTTCGGCCATTAACCACTCAAAAAAGAGCTTATAGTCGTGTAAATAGCCTAAAAGAGTAGAGGAAGAGTGTGTATCAAGTTTGTCATCCACATATTGCTGTACATAGAAGGGCATAGAGAGAAGCATATCCTTTAAGCGCTCTTCATGTATCTGGTGTTGTCTAGAATTTGGCAACCGTCATCTTCCTTTCTAAATGGTGTATAGGATGAAAGACAAAAGCCGACACCTGAGTTGGTGTCGAACTTTGTAGAATTATGCGTTAAATAGGATTTTAACGCATAGTCATTTTAATCAATAAAGATAGAATTATCAACTAATTATTTATAGTCTGAGTTAGTCAACAATTCTATATAGAACACGTCATCATTTTAAAATATTCATAAAACTCCGTCTTTCCTCAAATAAAGGTTTCATTCTTTTATAGTAGTTTTCTCTGAAATAGATGAATATTTGAACGTAAAACTTAAATCTTTTGGATATGAACGTTGATTGTCTTTAATTATAAGTGGATCAAAAGTTACATTTACTTTATCTGGTATTTGTATATAATCAGTATATCTTTTAGGAGGGATAGAAATATTTCTGGATTTTGGAATGTAAAAGGACAGAATTTTTGTTCCAAATGTAAAGCGTACCAATAATGGATAAAGTGCTTTGGGATCTGTATGCTCCCAGCATTCAAGCATAACATTTGAATATCCATTACCAGGAACAAATAATTTATCCAGATACAGAGGGAATATATCATATTTTCCTAGTAACCAATCGGGAATATGCTTTAGCTCGTTTCTTTGTTTTAGCGAAAGAAAGGGCCAAACCATATGAGTCAATGCTTTGCAAATATCTGCTAGTCGATATGGAAGCGGCTCATTTATTCTATATGTTAGTTGATTCAAGGATTCGTTCTGTATAATTTCAAATCTTCCGTCGATATCGTCAATTTTTATAGCTACAGTATTACTATCAGTCATATGTCTAATAGAAGTATCACCTTTTGGATTAGGTTTATATGTTGGTAAGCCATTTCTCTTTCTTGAACCTGTAAATACTCTATCTAGCATTAAATAGTTGGCTAATTCATTTTCGTGGACTCCAAAATAATGTTCATTGCAATTGTCACATTCGTTATAATTAAATAAGGTTCTATTACCTAAACTCGCTGGTATAACGTGTGCTTCCTTTTTGAAAGTGACTTCTCCTTTAACTTTTCCACAGTAGATGCACTCTCTATTTGATTTATCACCCAAAGTTGTTTTACCTTTATTTTCGAATTGGGTTATTGAATAAATAAAGGGTTCTAAAATTAGTTCATAGTCTTCCACTTATAATGAGCCTCCTATTATAAAGTTCTTACATATGAAAAATATATCAAATTTTATAGGTTTTGTAAAATATTCGTAAAACAGGTATTTAACGCAAAGATTAAATTTATTACGAAACGAAAAAAGACATTGTTTCCAATGCCCTCCTTCGATATGTTCTTTATTCTAGTTTCACATGTTCGCACTTATCTTACTACATCTTGGTCGCAATCACAATTTATGTTTAGCGTCTACCTGGTAACATAGATCGTATGGATGGTTCTACCGGAACTTTATCCGTAAATTCTCCTAATTCAAGGCAGCACCTTTTATAGTGGAATAGCCAACCGTTTAACAGATTTCCACCAGAAGTCCCCTTCCTCAAGGAACGATAAGGGCGAAGCCCAGTGAGTAGGTGGGGGATGAATGGTGGGTAGGCGTAAGTCTAAAACGAACATATGTACTTGTTTTCTTTTTCTTTTTTTGGTAAGATAGGAAGATAGTCCCGACAGAAAGGAGTGAATGACGTGAATGTTCAATTGGAAACACCACACCGAAAAGGAACAAAAAAAACATTACCCGAAGGATGGGTGACGTTTGGGTATCAATATG
>NZ_LILC01000032.1 GCF_001274935.1 Priestia koreensis
TCTCTGTTCCAAGTAGCGATAGACAAGCAAGTTTTAGTTTTTTTAAAAGGAAAACTCCTCTACTAGTTCGGATCTCCATTTCAGATTACTTCGGTCCTCTTGTTGTTGGAGTAGGGACTACTTGCTGCCCTTCTTTTCTAGATACGTAATTCTCATGAGCTTTGTTCCTTTCACATGAAACACTTTCGACTAGTTCGGATCTCCGTTTCAGATTACTTCGCTTTCCGCGGGGCGAGCGCTGAGCTTCCTCGTCGTTTCTCTCCTGCGGGATCTCAACTGACTCGCTATCCCCGCAGGAGTCTTCGCATCTTTCACTCCGATCCTAGTGCGTTGAAAGAGTGAATTGTAAATGATCACCCTTGATGAGTATTTTGTTTCAAAAAGGACTTTTGCTTTTGACGAGAGCGTGCATTCGTTTCAGGCTGCTTCACTTTTCTACTGGGAGTTCTATACTTCCTTGTTCACATAGCTAAAAAGCACCCCTTTTGAAAAGAGGTGCTTTTGATTAGGCAGCTTGTTTCGCATCGCCGCGAATTTCTGCGACGGTTTTAATGTTGTAGTTTTTGAATACGATCGATCCTATGTATCCGACAAGTGCACTGACGATCGCACAGAGAGCAGCGCAAATGGTCACACGGATGGGATCGTTGAAGCCGTACATGACGGCTAATCCAGCAATTGGTGTTGCGGTTCCGGCAGCGTTGTTGACTAATCCGAATAAAGATACAACGACTCCTGCTGCCGCTCCGCCTACAAAATTGGTCACATAGACTGGAATAGGGTTAGCTGAAATAATATCTGACTGAGTAAGTGGTTCAATTGCAACTGAAATGGTGGTACGTCGATCTCCGAATTTCATACGATCAAACAGCACGTAATTCATAAATGAAGATCCCATCACAGCCAAAGCCCCAATAGCCATTGGCAATCCTGTTAATCCTAACATAGCCGTCAAGGCCATTGAACTGAGCGGAGCAGTTGCAACAACGGTAATCACGCCACCCAAGATGATCCCCATGACAACTGGGCTACTCGTTGCCGTTTGCTTAATCACACCGCCAATATTTAAGAGCGTAGCGTTGACAACCGGATCTACTCCTACCGCGATTAAACGGGCAATTGGTGCAATGATAAGCACGTTTCCAAGTAAATCCAATCCTGCTGGGAATTTGTTTTCCACCCATTTGGATAAATAAGCGACTAAATAACCAGCGACAAACCCAGGTAATAACCCTAGTCCACTACATGCGACTCCAATCATGAGCGAATAAACGGGTGAAACGCCGAGCGCGAGTGCCACAAGAGCGGCGGCTGCCACGCCTCCCATTCCTCCGGCTGCGGTCCCAACTTCACCGAGAAATTTAATTCCGAGCAAATCTCCGCCTACATAGTGCTGAAACGCTTCAACTAAAAAAGCGGCAACAGCTGCGTTTGCCAATGCTCCCATCGCTTTCATCCCATGTGGAGCTTTGTAGCTAAATAACGAAAATAGACATAGAACGACTAATAGTAATACAGTTCCTTTTAAAATGTCCACGTAGTCTCTCTCCTCTTCTGATGTTTTTACACTCTAGAAGTTTCTCCCACCGTTCAAAACTATCATTAAACGAACATTTTTGAAAGAATTTTCGGTTTATAATTCGGATTTTAGTCTAAAAATACTATATTTTTCGTTTTTTCAAATTAATTGTATGCCTTTTCACATTTAAACAACAAATGCATGACAAAAAAAGTCCCGACCATATTCGATCGGAACTTATCGTGCATTATTCAATCGCAAAAATATATGCGTATAGTGGCTGTTCGCCGCTATGAACTTCTACTTCAACATCTTCGAACGAGGACTCAATGAATTCAACAAGTGATGCTGTTTCTTCATCAGATGCGTCCTCTCCTTGTAGAATCGTCACAATCTCTGCATCTTCATCGATTAAATGATCAACTAGCTTTTTTGCTGCTTCTAATTGATTTTTGTCTTTGACAGAGATTTTCCCATCAGCGATTCCCATAAAATCACCTTTGTTTAGTTCTAGGCCATCAATGCTCGTGTCGCGTACAGCATACGTAATTTGCCCTGTCTTTACGTGACTGAGCGCTTCTGTCATAGCTGCTTCATTCGCTTCTACGTCCACCTCAGGGTTAAACGCTAGAATAGCAGACATTCCTTGAGGAACGGTTTTAGATGGGATAACTAGTACCGTTTGATCGACCACATCTGCTGCTTGGCGAGCTGCCATCACGATATTGCTGTTATTTGGCAGAATAATCACCGTTTCTGCATTTGCTTCTTCGATCGCTTTTACGATATCCTCCGTGCTCGGATTCATCGTTTGTCCGCCTTCAATCACAACGGATGCACCGATGCTTCTGAAGAGGTCTGCAATACCTGAACCCATTGTCACGGAAATAATGCCATATTTTGATTTTGCTTGTGCTTTTGCTGGAGCACTTGGCATACTTGGCGCATCGTGTGATACGATGCTGCTGTGCTGTTCACGCATGTTTTCAATTTTCATGTTGATTAAGCTACCAAATGTTTGAGCATACGTAAGCACTTCACCTGGATATTCAGCGTGAATATGTACTTTTACGATCTCTTCATCAGACACCACTAGCAATGAGTCACCTTTTTTGCTTAGCTCATTACGGAAGGCTTCCTCTGAGAAAGAAGTTTTTGTTGCGTTATCAGCTTCTAACTTCACCATAAATTCCGTGCAATAACCAAACTCAATATCTTCTGTGTTCATATGACTTTGGGCACTTTTATGGTGCTCTGCGTTAACAAGCTCGTCCAATGAAGGAGCAGCAATTGTAACACTAGGAAGCTTCTCACCTTTTAATTCAGCAAGAAATCCTTCGTAAATAATAACAAGACCTTGTCCACCGCTATCTACCACTCCTACTTCTTTTAGTACAGGAAGTAGATCCGGTGTACGGTTTAAGGAAGCCTTCGCTTCTTTTAGGGTTTCTTCTAAAAGAGCAATAATATCTCGTTCTTGCTTCGCAACCGTTGCAGCATGCTTGGCAGCGTCTTTAGCTACTGTTAAAATCGTTCCTTCTACAGGCTTCATAACTGCTTTGTAAGCTGTTTCAACGCCTGCTTCAAGACCTTCCGCAAAATCAGCAGCTGTAATCGTCGCTTTTGATTCAATCTTTTTTGCGAATCCTCTGAAAAGCTGAGACAGAATAACACCTGAGTTACCGCGCGCTCCCATTAACAAACCTTTTGCAAGCGACTGCGCAACTTTCCCAGCATGATCTGAAGGGTTATTTTTAACTTCTTTAGCACCAGAAGTAATTGATAAGTTCATATTTGTTCCCGTATCACCGTCTGGAACTGGAAATACGTTGAGAGCGTCTACCATTTGGGCATTATTCGTTAAGTGCTGCGCACCTTGAATAATCATTTCCCTCAAACGCTTTCCATCTAATACTGTAATTGACACAAATCTTCCTCCTTACTACAAGTTCGTGACGCGAACACCCTGCACGTATATATTGACTGAGTCTACAGTTAGTCCTACCGTTTGTTCTAATGTATACTTAACTTTCGTTTGAACGTTATGTGCAATCTCGGAAATTTTCGTACCGTAGCTAACGATGATGTACATATCAATGTGTACGTCATCTTCCTCTTGGCGAACGATAATCCCACGAGTAAAGTTTTCTTTTCGAAGAATTTCTGTAATACCGTCTTTAATTTGATTTTTGGATGCCATTCCTACTATGCCGTAGCAGTCAATTGCTGCTCCTCCTGCTATAGTAGCAACTACATCTGTTGCAATATCAATCTGACCGTATTGATTTTTCATTTCGATGGACATACACTTTCCCCTTTCCATATTCATAGGTTACTCACATTTTACTATAAGACCATACTTTTTGAAAGCACATTCAGATTGCTAACATGGGAGGTTCTCTTATTATACAACAATGGATTCATTTATATGTCAAGGGAAATTTCTTGAAAGCATTGCAAACTCCTATTGCATTAATACTCAGCGTGTGATAAATTAATATAGTATTTCTCGACAGTAGAAGTCATTTAGTTTCTTGTGAGTGAGGAGGGAATTAATAATGGCACGTAAATGTGTAATCACTGGTAAAAAAACTAGTTCAGGTAACGCACGTTCACACGCTATGAACGCTAACAAGCGTAAATGGGGTGCAAACGTTCAAAAAGTACGTATTTTAGTTGACGGTAAACCTAAACGTGTATACGTATCTGCTCGCGCTCTTAAGTCTGGTAAAGTTGAACGCGTATAAGCATATAAAAAAAGCACCATGTCCGCATGGTGCTTCTTTTTTAATCTTTTTTTAGCGTATTCAGCATTGCTCTTACGATCCCACCCAAGAACTTTGGAAGTTTAATTGTATAGAATTTCATACTTTCCCTCCTAATCATCTCTCCGCTTTCATCATTTATCAGCATATTCAATGTTTGTAAAATTAGTACCTCGAAGTAAACGTAGGTCGTGCTCAATCATTACTTCTTATCATCATTAATATGCCTTTAGTAAACGAAAAAGTACCCGTTTCATGAAGAAGTTCATTACTTACGCAAAGAGTTGATCCCCACTTGATGGTTTGATTTGTCAAAGGGTATTTAAAGTCCATAAGCGTGATATTTTCCACCGTATCGGAAAATGGCAAGAATGATACATATTGATAATCCTCGTTTCGTTGAATCGTGTAACGACCAGCTTCATGCATTGAAATAATGTTTGTTTGATCCACTATTTCACTCGAAATCCCCTTCAAAAGCGCTCGGTATAACAGCTGAATAGTCGCATAGCCATGGTCCATACGCCCCCCTGTCCCACCGAAAATCCGTATATTTGTTGGTTTTTGATCTATCGCCCATTCTAGGGCAAGCTCTAGATCTGTTTTATCCTTTTCAGCGGGATAAACTTCAAGTTCGCTCAGCTGCTGTTGAATGTAGTAAAGTTCCTCCTCTGATACAGAATCAAAATCGCCAAATGCCTTCACTGGTCTAATGCCCTCGTTCAATAAATGAAATACCCCTCGATCAATCCCAACCCACTTATCACATGTCCATTTAGTATCTGAAAGAGACGGTACCAGTTCCTTTGGTCCTCCTGCCAATAAGTTAATAATCATGATTTGTCCTTCTTTCTTTTAGCAATCTGCAAAAAAAGGATAACAAAAAGCGGGTGCGCTTCTTATTATCCTTCTCCCTCATTATTTGTTCTCTTATAGCGTTGAACGAATGGCTTTAATAGCAGCTCCTCGATCTTCTTTATCATAAATCGCTGAACCAGCAACAAGCACGTTTGCCCCCGCTTCTACGCATAATCGAGCTGTTTCTTCATTCACGCCTCCATCAACTTCTACATCGATTGAAAGATGACGAATTTGAATCAGTTGTGAAATTTGTTCAATCTTTGGCAGCACGCTCTTAATGAACTTTTGTCCGCCAAATCCAGGGTTCACCGTCATGAGAAGCACAAGGTCAATGTCTTCTAAAATATGCTTCACGTGATCGATAGGTGTAGCAGGATTTAGGGCAACACCCGCCTTCACACCATGCTCCTTAATGAGCTGAATTGTACGGTGAAGGTGAGGACAAGCTTCTGCATGAACCGTAATAATATCAGCACCAGCCTTTGCGAAGGTTGGAATGTATTGATCAGGGTTCTCCATCATCAGATGAACATCTAATGGTAAACTTGTGGTTGGACGAATCGCTTCAACAATTAATGGGCCAATCGTCAGATTCGGTACAAAATGACCATCCATTACGTCAACATGAATATAGTCAGCACCCCCTGCTTCAACATCTTTGATTTCAGCAGCTAGATTGGCAAAATTGGCAGATAATATGGAAGGTGCGATTTTTATCATAATTTAATACCTCGGCTTTCTTTGCTTTATTTCTTCAACAAATTGTAAATAGTGTTCATAACGATAAGAAGGAATTTCTCCGCTTTCAACGGCTTGTTTGACAGCACATTTCGGTTCTTTAAGGTGCATACATCCTCGGAATTTACATTCTTCACTTAAACGAGCCATTTCGGGGAAGCAAAATGGAAGGTTTTCGAGTTCGAGATCCATGAATTCAAGCGAGCTGAATCCTGGTGTATCAGCTACTAAACCTTCTTGAACAAAGATAAGTTCTACGTGTCTTGTCGTATGCTTCCCTCGTCCCAAAGCACTCGAAATATCATTCGTCTTCAGCTCTAACTCTGGCTTCATTGCATTTAAAAGCGATGACTTTCCGACCCCTGACTGCCCAGCAATAACCGTAACCTTATGATTTAAATAGTCATAAAGACTTTCTACGCCGTCTAATGTAGCCGCAGAAGTCAATAAAACGTCATATCCCATTTTCTCATAATCGGACGCAAATTGCTCAATTTCGGCTCTTTTTTCATCTGAAAGAAGATCGATTTTTGTAATGCAAATAACGGGCTCAATATCATTTGATTCAACGAGAACAAGAAAACGATCTAACAACGTTGTACTAAATTCAGGCTCAATGGCGGAAAACACAAGGAGCGCTTGATCAACGTTCGCGATCGGTGGTCGTACGAGTTCATTTTGTCGTTCTTTAATTTCAAGAATATAGCCCTCGCGCTCATTTTCTGCTTGAAACACCACATGATCTCCAACAAGAGGTGTGACCTTTTTTTTACGGAAAACGCCTCTTCCACGGCATTGTGTTATTTGATGATCATGAAGCACGTAGTAAAAACCACTAAGCGCTTTAATAATTGTGCCTTCTGGCATATACTCACTCCTTGTATAGCTTCTATTGCTCTGGATAATTCACTTGTTTCTCTTCGATAACTTGTTCATCACGTATAATTCTATACGTTGCAGTTTCACCTTGTGGAATAATCAGGTCTATTTTTTTCGTCATAGGAGCCGTAATCGGAAATTCTTGAACAGGCATATCCATATCATGATCTTTGTCGTCCACAAAAATTTTGACCTGCTGAGGCTCTCCCGGCGTCACCGTTTCGTAAGGAATAGTCACATCTACGGTGACTTTTTTCGGCGGCTTCGGCTTCTCACCTTCCGAAATCTTCACATGAATGGTTTGTCCTTTTTGAATATTCGTCCCTTTTGAAGGAGACTGCTTAATGACAAGACCTTTTTCTTCGTCCTTTGAATATTCTTTTTGAATATCTAAGTTTGCCCCAACATCATTTGCATAATCACGAACGCTCTTTTCCGTCCACCCCATCAAATCTTTTACAGGAATTTCTGGAGGCCCAGTACTTACCCAAAAGGTAATATCCGTTTCGTCTGGAATGACTTCTTCGTCTGGACGAGGGTCTTGATCAACGATCGTGCCAGGACTTTCTTCACCGGAAACTTCGAATGTTTTCATTGAACGAAACTCTGACAACAGCGGCTTAATTCCTTCAATGTCACGCCCCTTGTAGTCACCGATAGTGAATTTTTTCTTTCCTGTACTTTGATAAATGGTTACTTTACTGCCTTCTTTGGCAACTTCGCCGCTTTCGGGGTCCGTTCGCACGACCTTGCCTTCTTCCACCTTATCGTCCGTGACGAGCTTTGGATCTCCTACGGAAAATCCGAGCGAGCTCAGCTGATTGACCGCATCTTCATACTCGGTATCCGCTAAGTTCGGAACTTGTATGTCCTTTGGAAGTAGTAAGGACGGGACGAGCGTCACCGCTGCCACACCTGCTCCAATAAGTAAAACGAACAAAATGATTAGCGTTGGCAAAAGTCTGCTTTTTTTCTTTTTCTTTCGCTTCTTTTCTTTTACAGGCGGGGTCTTTGAAATACTTGCTGCTTTTTTACCCTTTTTAGGTGGCGTAACGATTGTTTCATCGCTTTCCTCCTGTATAACGGTATCTTTAATAACCGGAATGGCTTTTGTCGCATCCTCGTCAACCGGAATACGAAATTTTTGCTCATTCAAACGCTCTGGATATAGAGCCGATTTCAAATCTTCTAACATTTCAGCAGCCGTTTCATAACGATAAAACGGATCTTTTGCGGTTGCTTTTAAAACAATATTTTCAACGCTCTGTGGAATAGAAGGATTCCAGCGTTTTGGAGAAGGTGTTTCTGTTTGCAGATGCTTGAGTGCGATTGCGACCGCTGACTCTCCTGAGAATGGAACGCGCCCTGTAAGTAGTTCAAACAGCACAATACCTAATGAGTAAATATCAGAGCGCTTATTTGCCATTCCTCCGCGCGCCTGCTCAGGTGATAGATAGTGCACTGAACCAAGCACAGAGCTTGTTTGCGTAATCGTCGTTGAGCTCAGTGCAAGCGCAATACCAAAGTCCGCCACCTTTGCCGTGCCGTGGTCATCAATTAAGATATTTTGCGGTTTAATATCGCGGTGAACGATACTAAACTCATGTGCATGATTAATGGCTTCTGTAATCTGTGCCATAATATTTAAGGCTGTATCAATGGGGACCGGCGCTTCCCGCTGTATGTATTGCTTTAATGTTTGCCCTGGTACATATTCCATGACGATATAATAAATATCTTCTTGTTCCCCAACATCATAAATACTCACAATATTTGGGTGTGCAATACTGGTCGCTGATTGTGCTTCGCGATGAAACCGCTTAATAAAAGACTCATCGTTTGAAAAATCTAGACGCAGAACTTTTATGGCTACGTCTCGCTCCAAAATAATATCTCGAGCAAGGTAAACGTTCGCCATTCCTCCACCACCGATGACTTTTACAATCTTATAACGGTCATTCAATCGTCTGCCAATTAGCATTACACTCACCCACTTCCATTTGTGAAATCAACAATTACTAGTGTAATATTATCTTCCCCGCCTGAATCATTTGCCTGTTGAATTAAAGACGCTGCTTTTTCTTCTAGCGTTAAGGAAGAGGCAAGCGTTTCTTTTAACTGCTCTGTGGACACTTTATTTGACAATCCATCTGAGCAAAGAAGCAATTGATCTTCAGCTTCAATTTCAATTGTTTTAATATCCACATAAACTCTTTCTTCGGTTCCAAGAGCCCGCATTAAAATGTTTTTACGCGGATGGTGCTCCGCATCTTCTCGTGAAATTTGCCCGCTTTTTACGAGTTCATTAACGAGTGAATGATCTTCTGTTAGCTGTGAAAAGCCGTTCTCATTCAGAATATAACAGCGGCTGTCACCAATATTGCCTACTGTACAAAAGGAATCTGTACAAACAGCCATTACGACCGTTGTTCCCATCCCACGGCATTCTTCATGCTCTTGTGAATATTGAAACAAATGTTGATTGACTTGTGTAATTTTTTCCTTCATCCACCTAGATGCAACATCAGGAGAAGAAAGCTTTTCGCTTTCTTCCCAATATTGCTTTAATTCCTTTATGGCCAAGCTGCTTGCTACATCACCGGCACGGTGTCCTCCCATGCCGTCTGCCACTACAGCTAAAGACTGACCATAACGGTTAACAAATACCCCTCCAGAATCTTCGTTATGCTGACGAACCTTCCCACGGTCGGTCATAAAAACTACTCCCATTTGCTTCACCTCGTCTCTTCTTGACGCTCCTTCGCGCGTAGCTGACCACAAGCTGCATCAATGTCATGACCTTGTTCGCGACGAATCGTCACATTGACACCACGATCTTTCAATACGCGTTCAAACGCAAAGATTTGCTCGCGCGGCGTGCGTACGTAATCACGTTCTGGTACATAGTTTACTGGAATTAAGTTAATGTGGCATTTGATCCCTTTTACAAGCTTCGCTAATTCTTCCGCATGCTCTACTTGATCGTTGACGCCTCCGAACAACCCGTACTCAAAGCTAATGCGGCGGCCCGTTTTATCCACATAATAACGAACAGCTTCCATTAAGTCTGGCAGTTTGTATGCACGGTTAATTGGCATTAAACGTGAACGAGTTTCTGTATTCGCTGAATGTAGAGAAATAGCAAAGTTGATTTGCATGTTCTCATCCGCAAAATCGTAAATTTTAGGAATGATTCCACTCGTCGATACCGTAATATGACGAGCACCGATGTTTAAGCCCTCATCAGAGTTGATAATTTTAAGGAACCCTAACATGTGATCGTAGTTGTCGAATGGTTCACCTATCCCCATAATTACGACGTGGCTTACGCGTTCTCCTTGTTCATCTAGTGCCTTTTGTACTTTTACTACTTGAGCAACGATTTCTCCCGCTTCAAGGTTTCGTTTTAATCCGCCTAAAGTCGACGCACAGAACGTACAACCGATGCGGCAACCAACTTGTGTTGTTACACAAATAGAATTTCCGTATTCATGGCGCATTAGAACTGTTTCAATCGTATACCCATCATGAAGTTCAAATAAGAACTTCATTGTTCCGTCAGAAGACGTTTGTTGAACAGCTGTTTCAAGCGTTGTAAGCACGAAATGTGCTGCTAGCTTGTCGCGTAGCTCCTTCGATAAGTTGCTCATATCTTCAAATGACGTTACGCGTTTTGTGTATAACCAATCATAAATTTGCTTTCCACGGAACTTCTTTTCTCCATTTTCTACTAACCAATTCTCTAATTCGTGTAATTGGTAAGAATAGATGGAAGGGTTTCGATCAAGCTCTTTGCTTTTTTTCTTAGCTGATAATACTTTTTCCATTCCTACACCTTCTTTCTTAAACTAGCAATATAAAAACCATCGCTTTGAAAATCATCTGGGAGTAATTGAATTTGACTTTCCGTCACGTGTGGATGCAGCACAGACGGCATACGTTCCTTGAACGTTGTATCAAATTGAAAATCCTTTTGCTCTTGTAAAAATTGATACACAACCTCTTGGTTTTCATCTTGATCAATTGTACAAGTGCTATATACAAGTGTTCCACCTTTTTTCAAAAGTGGTGCCACAGCACGTAAAATATCCGCTTGGATGCGCGCTAATTGTTTCACATCCTGCTCCGTTTTCGTATACTTCACATCTGGCTTGCGTTTCATTACGCCAAATCCTGTACAAGGAGCATCTACTAATATTCTATCGAAGGTTTCGTCTTTAAACAATTCCTGAACCTTACGACTATCTGACACCTTTGTGTCAATGTTGTCTAATCCAAGACGTTTTGCTTGGTCTTCAATTAGCTTAACTTTATGAGCGTGAATGTCCAATGAAACGACTTGACCCGTATGTTGAAGACGTTCTGCAATATGTGTCGATTTTCCTCCAGGGGCCGCACAGCTATCTAAAATCGTCTCGTTCGGTTCCACGTCTAACGCATGTGCAACAAGCATAGAGCTTTCATCTTGAACGGTGAACATGCCCTGTTTAAATGCTTCTGTATACACTGCATTGCCTTTTTGTGTTTCAAGGGCTTCCTCAAGAAACAATCCATCTTTTACTTGAATTCCTTCTTCAGCAAGCTGTGCTTTTACTTCTTCCTTCGTAAATTTAGATGTATTTACGCGAAGGGATTGTTTTGGAGCCCGAAGATTAGCTTCACATATTCCCTGTGTTTTTTCAACCCCATATTGCTCCGCCCATCTCTCAACAAGCCATAGCGGGTGGCTTGTCTCAATGGAAATACGCTCTAACGGTTTTTTTATTTCATCTAAGCTTTTTAACCCATTACGCTGAATGGTACGAAGCACACCGTTGACCATTGACGAAATGCCTTTATGACCACGTTTTTTCGCAATTTCGACCGCTTCGTAAAAAACCGCTCGCTCAGGAATACGATCAAGGTACACCATTTGATAAAGCGACAGGCGAAGAAGCACGCGTACCCAATCCTGAAGTTTTTTCGGATTCTTAATAAATGGCTCCAAATAATAATCGAGCGTAAGCTTACGTTGAATCGTTCCGTAAACTATTTCCGTTAATAGTCCCGTATCTTTTCCTTGAATGCCATGCTTTTCAATGCTTTTGTTTAGCAACAGGTTACTAAACGCTTGATTCTTTTCAATGGAAAGCAAAATATCTAAAGCGACTTCACGAACGTTGTACTTACTCATTCGCTTCTCCTAGCTTTGTCCCTACTTGTAGTTGCCCACCGCGTAAAAATTGCGCCGCATCCATTCGTTTTTTACCTGCTGGCTGTAAATCGGTAATTTTAATCGACGTTTCATTTCCTGTTGAAACAACAAACCCGTCTTTTTCGATCGCCGTAACGGTACCAGCAGGCTCTGTAGAAGACGACGTCACTTTTTCTCCCCACCATACTTTCATAACTTGTCCTTCTAAAGTCGTGTAAGCAACTGGCCAAGGATGAAGTCCTCTAATATGATTATAAATTTCTTCGCCCGTTTTGCTCCAATTAATTTTTTCCTGCTCGCGTTTAATGTTGGAAGCAAAGGTAGCTTCTTCATCATTTTGCTTAATCGGCGTTAGCTTTCCTTCTAATAAAGCTGGAATCGTTTCAGAAAGAAGCTTTGCTCCTGCTTCACTTAACTTATCGTGAAGTGTACCGACATGATCACGCTCCTCAATCGGCACTTCTACTTTTGTTAAAATGTCACCCGCATCCAATTTTTCCACCATATACATAATGGTTACGCCTGTTTTAGGTTTTCCTTGTAAAATCGAGTAGTGAATTGGCGCACCTCCGCGAAGCTCAGGAAGCAATGAAGCATGAACGTTAATACAGCCTAAGCGCGGTGCATCTAAAATAGCCTTTGGTAGGATTTGCCCAAACGCAGCCGTGACAATAAGGTCTGGCTCATAGGCTAGCACCTCGCTGTACGCTTCCTCTAAGCGAATCTTTTCTGGTTGCAGAACCGGAATACCATGTTTTTCTGCCTCTACTTTAACGGGAGGCGGTGTTAGGACCTTTTTACGGCCCTTCGGACGATCTGGCTGTGTCACAACTGCCGATACGTTATAGCCATCTTGTAGTAATTGTTGTAAAACAGGAACCGAAAAATCCGGTGTTCCCATGAATACGATATTAATGCTCATCGTTTATTCCTCTCCTTCTAATTCGCCGTCTTCATAATAACGATCTACTTTTGTCGTAAATAATACGCCGTGAAGATGATCGATTTCATGAACGAGTGCTCGTGCTAAAAATCCTCTTGCTTCAATAATAAATGGTTTACCGCGGCGATTTTGCGCTCGAACTTTCACAAATTCTGGTCGCTTTACTTCACCAAAAAGGTCCGGAAAACTTAGACAGCCTTCAGGACCTACTTGTTCACCGCGTTCTTCTAGAATAACGGGATTAATAAGGTCGATGCGACCGTGCTTATCATCAACATCTACTACTGCCACTTGTTTTAATACACCCACTTGTGGTGCAGCTAGTCCAACCCCATCTGAATCCAGCATTAGTTCATACATTTGGTTTAATAATTTGGTTAGCTTACTATCAAAGACCGTGACAGGCTCACACTCTGCCTCAAGTCGCTCATCTGGATAATAAACTAATGATAGCTTTGACACTTTTTTTCCTCCTAAAACTTGCGCATATTGCAATTTATCACATCATTGAGTATGGATGTAAATCGATCGTAATGGTTAAATTTTGCTGTTGAATATCCCCCTGATACTGCTCCGTTACGAACTGTAAAAGCGGTATAAGGCTTGGTTCCAGCTTGTATTTTATCATGCATTGATAGCGATATCTATCTTTTATCTTAGCAATCGGAGATGCAACAGGCCCTAAAACCACTGCCTGAGACGATAATTTTTGCCTCATGAATTGACTGATCTTATCCGTTACGTCCACTACCTTCGCCAAATTCTCGTGCGAAACCGTAACTAGCGTTAAGTAAAAGAACGGCGGATATTTGTGCAGCTTTCGGATTTGCATTTCCTGCTCATAAAAAGCTCCGTAATCATGCTGACTAGCAAGCTCGATGCTGTAATGTTCTGGTGTGTATGTTTGAATAACCACTTCCCCTGGGAGCTTGTGACGTCCTGCACGCCCGCTAACTTGGGTGAGTAGCTGAAACGTTTTTTCAGACGCCCGGAAATCAGGAAGATGAAGCATCGTATCTGCTGATAGTACCCCAACGAGCGTAACGTTAGGAAAATCGAGCCCTTTTGCAATCATTTGTGTTCCCAACAAAATTTGTGCTTCTTGATTCGCAAATTTCGTAAGCAGCGTTTCATGAGCCCCTTTACGGCTCGTTGTATCCACGTCCATTCGTATGACTTTTGCTTGCGGAAGAACTTTTGTCAGCTCCTCTTCCACTTTCTGCGTTCCGGTTCCAAAAAAGCGGATATGATCGCTATTGCACTCCGGACAAAGCGTCGTCGTTGGCTGTTCATGACCACAGTAATGACATTTCAATACGTTCTGATAGCGATGATACGTTAGCGAAATTTCACAGTGCGGACACGAATGGACAAAGCCACAATCACGACACATCACAAACGATGAATGACCACGCTTGTTTAAAAATAATACCATTTGCTCGCCTTTAGCCAAGCGGTCTTCAATTTTTTCTAACAGCAGCCGCGAAAACATCGAGCGATTTCCCTCGCGAAGCTCTTCTCTCATGTCGATAATGTCAACAGGAGGCAGTGAGGCGTCATTCATTCGCTTCGTCAACGTTAACAGCTCATAGACCCCTTTTTGCGCTCGAGCAAATGATTCAAGCGTCGGTGTGGCACTTCCAAGAATGATTGGACAGTTATGCTGCTCTCCCCGGTAAATAGCAATATCTCGTGCATGATAACGAGGATTTTCCTCTTGTTTGTAGCTTGTTTCATGCTCTTCATCAATAATGATAATACCTAAATTCGTAAACGGTGCAAAAATCGCCGAGCGAGCGCCAACCACTACGGATACTTCCTGACGCTGAATTTTGCGCCACTCATCATACTTCTCGCCTGTTGATAATCCACTGTGCAAAACGGCAACCTTTGACCCAAATCGTTCTTTAAATCGGGTCACCATTTGCGGCGTAAGCGAAATTTCCGGCACAAGCACGATCGCCTCTTGACCTTTTTTTAGCACGCGGTCAATTGATTGAAGATACACTTCCGTTTTCCCGCTTCCTGTCACTCCGTACATAAGAAATACGCGATGCAACTCGTCTTCGATGTGAGCTAGGATCGGGGAAATCACCTTCGTTTGTTCATCTGTTAATGGAAACGGCTCGCTTGGTGTGAACGTTCGGTTCTCATATGGATCGCGGTAAATCTCCATGTTCACTTCTGCAAGCGCCCCCTTTTCCACAAGAGCCTTAACAGGTGCCTGCGTCGTTTGCAGAAAATCCGTCAGATCTTTCATGAAAATCTCTTCGGTGTTCTCTGTAAAATAACGGAGCACGTCTTTTTGCTTTTCCGCTTGCTTCGGAAGGGAATCAGCTAGGTCCATCAGCTCTTGAGGTGATAACAGCGGACGAACACCCTTTAACGTTTTTTTATTTCCGCGGTTTTTTACGACATACGTAACATCTAGCAAGCCTTTTTGAATATCGCGGTAAAAGGGCGATGTGAGACCGCCCTTTTCAACGTCTTTCCAGAGTACAGATGATTCCTTTTCAAAGAAGGGCTTTACAGCTTCATGGAGCTGTTTCGTCTCTACATGACGAGCCATCGTAATTTCCTTCTCATATTTCGCTTTCATTGCGGCTGGTAGCATCGCCTGAAAAGCCGAAATCGCGTAGCAAAGTGTATGTGTCGTCAGCCAATGCCCTAAGTTTAATAACTCTTCGGTTAACACAGGCGTAATATCAAGCAGCTCTTCAATTGGTTTTGTTCGCTTTACTTCGGTAGAATGTTTGACGTCAATAACAAAACCCTGAACTTTTCGCGGACCGAACGGAACGATCACCCTCATACCTGGGGCAATCATTTCTTCCCATTTGCTTGGAACGGAATAATCAAACGCTCGGTCTGTCTGTTTTGCTGCAACATCCACAATGACACTTGCAAATTTCATCGGCTACGCTCCTTTAACTCCTTAATCACTTCGTCGAGAATTTCCTTTGCTACCTCATGTTTTGATAAAACAGGTAGTGACTTTGGTTCTGCCTCACGTTGATAGATCGTCACAATGTTTGTGTCTGTTCCAAAACCCGCTCCTTCTGTTGATACGTTGTTGGCCACAACAAAATCAAGATTTTTCTCACGAAGCTTTTTCATCGCATATTCGTCTACATTGTTCGTTTCTGCTGCAAACCCTACTAGCAGCTGATGCTCCTTCTGCTCACCGAGTGTGCGAAGAATGTCAGTCGTTCTTTCAAGCTCTACAGACACAGCACCTGGCTGTTTCTTTACTTTTTGATCATAGGTGACTTTTGGTCGGTAATCCGCAACTGCCGCAGTTTTAATAACCACATCTGTCATTGGATACACGTTCATGACGGCTTCAAACATTTCTTGTGCGCTCTCCACATTAATACGGGTTACCCCAGGAGGCGTAGGAAGATTTGTCGGCCCTGATACGAGCGTCACAGCAGCGCCAAGTCGTGCTGCCTCTTCAGCTACAGCATAGCCCATTTTTCCTGTTGAATGATTGGACATGAAGCGAACCGGATCAATTTTTTCACGCGTTGGGCCTGCCGTAATTAAAACGTGCTTACCTTTTAGTGGTAGTGAACGCGCGTCGTTAAAATAATGTTGAAGATTTTCCACGATTTTCTCCGGCTCTTCTAAGCGTCCTTTTCCTACATATCCACAGGCTAAGTACCCCTCGCTTGGCTCAACGAATTGATAGCCGAACGAATGGAGAATATCAATATTACGAATGACAGCCGGATGATCATACATGTGCACATTCATCGCTGGTGCTACCCATACAGGAGCTGTTGTCGCAAGTAGCGTTGTTGAAATCATATCGTCCGCAATTCCATTTGCGAGCTTGCCGATCATGTTCGCTGTTGCTGGTGCAACGAGCACTAAATGGGGCCAATCGGCTAAATCAATGTGTGCGATGACCGCTGGATCTTTTTCATCGAACGTATCCGTATATACAGGATTTCTAGACAACGCCTGAAACGTTAATGGACTGACAAATTCGCGGGCAGACTCTGTCATCATTACTTTCACTTCCGCTCCTGCTTGTACTAATTTACTAGTTAAGGCTGCTGCTTTATAAACAGCAATACCACCGCTTACACATAATAAAATGCGTTTTCCCTTCACGATCTTCTTCCCCCATCTTGTAAATTGGTAAGATGAAAAAAATAACAACCTTCAACAGGTTGTTATTTTTTTCATCTTTGTTTATCAGCTCCACACGCTGCTACTTAGTCTTCTTGACGAGTTTCGTAGCGAAGTGCTTCTGCGTTAATTTCCTCTAGCGCTTTTCCTACAAATTTGTGGGAAACCGTGTTGTCAATTAACACACTTTCAGTTGTTTGTAATTGACGTGCACGTTTTGCAGCTACTGTTACAAGCGTGTATTTAGAGTCTAGTTTTGTCATTAAAGAATCGATAGATGGATATAACATGGATTATTCAACCTCCAACATTTTTTTATAGCGAGCAGAAATACGATCACGGCGACAGTGCTCTGCCGTAATAATAGAACGGATGCGGCTGCATGCATTCTCTACTTTGTCGTTTTCTACTACGTAATCGTAGGCGTCCATAAGTTCAATTTCTTCCTTCGCGACGCGCATACGGTTGTTAATAAGATCTTCCGTCTCTGTACCGCGATTTACAATGCGGCTTTTAAGCTCTGAAAGGCTTGGTGGTGCTAGGAAAATGAATAGTCCTTCTGAGAAGGCTTTTTTCACTTGTAGCGCTCCCTGCACTTCGATTTCAAGGAAAACGTCCTTACCTTCAGACAGACATTTTTCTACGTAGTCTACGGGCGTTCCGTAATAGTTCCCTACATATTCCGCCCATTCTAAAAGCTTGTTGTTTTCGATCATGTTCTCAAAATCTTCACGTTCCTTGAACAGGTAATCGATGCCGTCTACTTCACCTTCACGCGGCTTTCTCGTTGTCGCTGAGATGGAATAGTATAAATTGTTGTTCTCCTCTGAAAAAAGTGCTTTACGTACCGTTCCTTTTCCAACTCCTGAAGGACCTGATAGCACAATTAATAATCCTCTTTCGACATTCATTTTTCTATGAAAACCTACCCTTCATTATTCATGATGGCCTATCGTTCAACTAGATATAGCACTATTGTAGCCTGATCGTTGAAAGATTAACCTATCTTTATTCAATGTTTTGTACTTGCTCCTTCATTCGTTCAAGATGAGCTTTCATCTCAACGACGCACTGAGCAATGTCACCGTTATTGGCTTTCGCGCCAATCGTGTTAATTTCACGATTTAGTTCCTGAGTCAGAAAGTCAAGCTTTCTTCCCACCAGGGTTTCTGTTTCCACCGTTTGAATCACTTGCTGCAGATGACTTTGTATGCGTGTAAGCTCTTCATTAATATCCGCTTTATCAGCAAAAATCGCAATCTCTGTTAAGACACGCTGTTGTTCAAAAGCTTCTCCTGTATACTCAGAAAGTTTTTTTTGAATGCGCTCCTTATAGTGATCAACGACTTTCGGCGCCAGTTGAACAATCTTCTCTCGTACATCATGTAGCTGATTTACTTGCGCAACAATATCTGAAAGTAGCTGCGCACCTTCTTGTTTACGCATAAGAAGGAGTTGATTAACGGCCTGCTCGCAGGCTTCTAGTACTAACCCGTGCAAAACGGTACGGTCCTGCTGTTTTTCATTCAACAGAAATACGTCCTCCATTTTTAACACATCTGAAATGCGTACAGCGTCCGTTAACTGATACGTTTGTTGAATTTTTTTCAACTCGTCCATGTAATGACCTAACAGCTTCCAGTCTACTTCTACATCTTTTTGCGCAATGTTTTCTCCAGAGATGGTCACAAATATCTCTATTCTACCACGCTTTACTTGTTTTTGAACTAGCTTTTTGATTTTATCTTCTATTTCCATTAACTGCCTGGGCATTCTAATAATCGTTTCGCAAAAACGGTGATTGACAGATTTCATTTCCACCGTTACTGAATATTGTTCAGACTCGGCTTTTCCTCGTCCAAATCCTGTCATACTAGTAATCATTATTATCACATCCACTATGTACATATATTACAAAAATTAATGAGTAAATAAAAGGAATCTTGCTTTAAAAAGCTATCTCAATATGTAGGAAAGAATTTGTTTCCTCAAAAAGACATCGCCCTCTGTCTTTCTATCAAGGAATTCACCAGATAAAGAGACATTGGACGACGTCAACCTTTGTATGAAATTATAACACAGTTTAGGCTTTTTTTCTTGTTAAAAGTGAACCCGCTAGTAAAAAAGTTGGGATGCTCGCTAGTCCGACAATGACCATCCAGTCTCTTGGAACGATCGGAATCGTGTGGAATATCGGTTGAAGCGGCGGATAATAAATAACGACTAGCATGAGTAGAACAGATGAAATAACAGCTCCAACTAAATAAAGATTCTGGAACGGATTACGATCAAACACTGATTTTTCACTACGACAGTCGAACACGTGGATCAGCTGTGCAAGCACAAGCGTCGCAAACGCAACCGTCTGGGCATACGCTAAATTGTCAGGATTGTTTTTATAAATAACCATAAAGGCAATTAAGGTCATCGCCCCAATTAAGAAGCCACGGCTTACAACCTTCCATCCTAGTCCTCTAGCAAATACGCCTTCTTTCGGGTGACGCGGTTTCCGTCTCATTACATCATCTTCAGGCTGATCAAGCCCTAGAGCCATTGCCGGAAGTCCGTCTGTAACAAGGTTCACCCACAGTATTTGAATAGGGATCAGAGGAAGCGGAAGCCCTAAAATCATCGCAAACAGCATCACGAGTATTTCCCCTACGTTTGATGCTAGCAGGTAGCGAATAAATTTACGAATATTTTCATAGATGTTTCGCCCTTCTTTAATAGCAGACTTAATGGTCGCAAAGTTATCATCAAGCAACACAAGTGCAGACGCTTCCTTCGCAACATCCGTTCCCGTAATTCCCATGGAGATTCCAATATCCGCTGCTTTAATTGCAGGCGCATCGTTTACTCCGTCTCCCGTCATCGCTACGATATGGCCTTTTGCTTGGAGAGCTTTGACGATTTTCAACTTATGTTCTGGTGATACGCGAGCATATACGTACACATCATCAACAACGTTCTCAAGCTCTTCTTGACTCATTTTTGATAACGCTGCACCGTCTAGTACTTTACCGCCCATTTTTAAAATGCCAAGCTGGGTAGCGATCGCCTTTGCGGTAATAACGTGGTCACCGGTAATCATGACGGTTTTAATGCCGGCATCCCGACATTCTCTTACCGCTTGCTTCACTTCTGGACGAGGTGGATCAATCATTCCTTGAAGTCCAATAAACGTTAGCCCTTGCTCCATCTCCTGCTCGTTTCCAATCTGCTCATGTACCTCTAGCGGACGGTAAGCAATCGCAATATTTCGAAGCGCCTGACCTGCTAGGTGATCAATGGCCGCTTGAATTTCATTTTCAATGGATGATGATAGTGGCGCAATTTTTTGATCCCAAAGAGCTTTTGTGCTTTTCGTTAACAGCACATCTGGTGCTCCTTTTGTGATCACATAGCGCTTTCCTTCGTGATCCTCTACTACAACACTCATCATCTTTCGTGTGGAATCAAACGGATATTCTTCTACTATTTTATACTGCTTGTGCGCATTATCTCGTCCAAGCCCTGCTTTCATGGCAGCAACTAAAAGGGCAGCTTCTGTCGGATCACCGTCAATCACGTAGTCATCCTCATTCTTCATAACGCTCGTACCGTTGCATAATAGCCCAAATAAAAGGAGCTGATGTAATGCTTTATGCTTTGCCGGCTGCACTTCTTGTTCATTCAAGTAAAAGCTTCCTTCAGGGCGATACCCTGTTCCAGAAACGGTCCACGTCGTCTTATTTGACCAAATGTGTGTAACCGTCATTTTATTTTGCGTCATCGTTCCGGTTTTGTCAGAGCAGATTACGGACGCACAGCCTAACGTTTCGACCGCCGGTAGCTTACGAACGATGGAGCGTTGCTTGATCATTCGCTGAACGCCAAGCGATAGCGCAACCGTTACGATGGCAGGAAGACCTTCTGGAATCGCAGCAACAGCTAGTGAAACACCTGCTAGGAACATGTTGTAGAGATTATGACCTTGAAGAACGCCAATTCCTACTACAAGCATCGTTAAAATTAATGCCACAACGATTAAGATTTTACCTAGTTGTTCGAGGCGGCGCTGTAATGGTGTCACCATCACCTCTGCTGTTTGCAGTAGGTTCGCGATTTGTCCCATTGCGGTGTTCATCCCCGTGCCTACAACGATTCCAATGCCGCTCCCTCTTGTAATGAGCGTCCCCATAAAGCCCATATTTTCTTGATCACCAAGCGGCACTTCTTCACCCAAAATTGCATCTGTACGCTTTGTTACAGGAAGTGACTCACCTGTCAGGGCAGATTCTTCAATTTCGAGACCCTTTGCTTCTATAATTCGCACATCGGCACCAATGCGGTCACCGCTCGTGAATTTAATGACGTCGCCTAAGACGAGTTCACGTGACGGAACTTTTCGCCATTCCCCTTCACGCAGTACCATCACCTGAGGGGCAGAGAGTTCTTTGAGCGCACTCAGTGACTTTTCAGCGCGTCTTTCTTGAAAGAAACCGAGGAAACTGTTTATAATCACAATTGCAATAATGGCAATCGCATCAATATATTCTCCCAACAACCCAGAAATGAGCGTTGCTGCTAGAAGGACGATTACCATAAAATCTTTAAATTGCTCTAAAAATGCTAGGATTGCCGATTTCTTCTCGCCCTCTTGAAGCTCGTTAAAACCATGTTCTTTTTGCTTTTCTACGACTTGCTTTTCCGTTAAACCTTCTGCTTTATTTGCATGTGTCACTTGCAAAACAGCTTTTTCACTCAGCTCATACCACTTCATTCCATTCCTTCACACCCTTTTGTTATGAAATCGAACAGCTTGTTTTGTTCTTGTACTGTATGCTTATTCAGACTCGTCCTAAAACATGCTATACTTTTAACAATGCTCGTTCGAAAAACAAGAAAGAGCGTACTGAAGGTCTGAAGAAGTAAGGCTTGCTTTTCCTTTCGCTTCAAGCGCATACTGTGTTTATTGTTTAACGCACGATCACGTTATACATCACAAATGATCGTTCCGTTTCAATCATGTTTACTAAAATACATTCACGTTTATTAGATAGAAGGAAGTGAAGAAAATGTCATTCGACGGTATTTTTACATATGCCATTACAAAAGAATTACAAGATGAACTCGTAAGCGCACGAATCTCAAAAATTTATCAGCCATTTTCAAACGAGCTTGTGCTCCAAATCAGAGGACGAAATGGAAATAAGCGCCTGCTTTTATCCGCTCACCCAAGCTATGCGCGCATTCATTTCACAAATGAAGCGTATGAAAACCCATCAGAACCACCAATGTTTTGTATGCTGCTTCGCAAGCACCTAGAAGGTAGTATTATTGAAAACGTCTACCAGCCGGGCTTGGAGCGCATGATTGTTATTGAAGCAAAGAGCCGAAATGAAATTGGCGACATTACCCATAAGAAGCTAATCATTGAAATTATGGGCCGACATAGCAACATCATCCTTGTCGATAAGGACCGTGAGACGATTATTGACAGCATTAAGCACATTTCGATGGCCGTTAACCGTCATCGTACGATTTTACCTGGTCAGCTCTACGTTGAACCTCCTGCACAGGAAAAGATCAATCCATTTGATGCTACAGAAGAAACGATTCTTCAGCAGCTCGATTTTTATGGAGGAAAACTTCACGAACAAATCGTTCAACGTTTTGAAGGGATCTCGCCCCTCTTAGCTAAAGAGATTGTTCATCGCGCTGGGCTTGCTAATCGTTCAACGCTTCCGAAAACGTTTGTAGATGTTTTCAACGAAATTAAAGAAGATCGTTTTGTACCGAACTTAACGACAGTAGATGGGAAAGATTACTTCTACGTGCTCTCTCTCTCACACCTTGACGGAGAGGCAAAGACATACGAAGACATTAGCACGCTTCTAGACCGCTTTTATTATAGAAAAGCAGAACGTGACCGTGTAAAACAACAGGCGAATGATTTGCTTCAATTCATCCGAAGCGAACGAAATAAAAATGAAAAGAAAATTAAAAAGCTTGAGCGAACGCTAAAGAGCGCTGAAGAAGCGGATCAATTGCAGCTTCAAGGGGAGCTATTAACCGCTCACATGCATATGTTCAAACAAGGAGACAAATCGGTTGAGGTTGTAAATTACTATGATGAAAATGGGGCTACCATTACCATTGAGTTAGATCCACAAAAATCACCGTCTAGAAATGCTCAAAGCTACTTCTCGAAATATCAAAAGGCGAAAAATTCCGTAGAAGTAGTAAAAGAACAAATCGCTAAAGCGGAAACAGAAATCTCATATTTCGATTCCATTATGCAACAAATGGAGTCTGCTTCTCACAAGGATATTTCTGAAATTCGCGAAGAGCTGATGGAAGAAGGCTATTTAAAAAATCGACGCGGCAAGCAAAAACAGAAAAAACCGCAAAAACCAACGCTTGAACAGTACATCGCAAGCGATGGCACAGAAATACTTGTCGGAAAAAACAACAAGCAAAACGAATACCTAACAAATCGTGTGGCGGCTCGTGATGATGTCTGGTTCCATACAAAAGATATACCAGGATCACACGTTGTTATTAGGTCGACTTCACCATCTGATGACACGATTCTAGAAGCTGCAAAGCTTGCTGCGTATTTTAGTAAGGCAAAGCTTTCAAGTTCTGTACCGGTGGACTTCACAAAAATTCGCCATGTAAAAAAACCAAGCGGATCAAAGCCTGGCTTTGTGATTTATGACAATCAGCAAACCGTCTTTGTAACGCCTGATGAAGAATTAGTATTAAAGCTTCGAAAATAACCAAAAGGCTCTGGAATGCTCCAGAGCCTTTTACAATGGAACAGAAAACTAACCAATTCCTCAAGCTTTACTGTTAGCACCTAGGTCTATTAAAAGCCTCTATCTAAAGTTCATTCTTACTCGCATTCATTTTAAATAGCTGGTTTTATTTATTTGGAATAGAAAGCTTTTTCCCTTGAGAATACGCAACCATTTGAAAATTTCGTTCATTTTTTTGCCTTTCTAATTCTTTTTGAGTGTAACGAATGGAATATACAGTACCAAACCGAACACTATACAAATAGCCGTTTTCTCGTTTTTCTTCTAGCATTAATCTCGTAACTAGTTGTATAGGAACCTCTCGTCTTTTCATTTGGGGGTCGTCTTCAATCTCAAATTCAAACGACCTTACCTCTTTGGGTGAAAGTTTTTTATCAGTATATAATAAAATTTTATACTCAACGGCCCTCATTAGTTTATGATCCACGTGATCACGATAAGACACTATTTGACTATTGATAGATTTTACTATAAATGGTGACGTGCGATTGTTGCTTTCATTCTTTGTTTTCATTTCATTGCCCTCTAGACGGTCTTCATTTCTTTTCTTCTGACCTTCTTTTAGGTTTTCGCTAACAGATGAATTCGTATTCACACATCCCACTAAAGTAACAGTCACCAAGATTAACAAGGCTAACACTTTTCTCATTTTATACCCCCAAAATTAATAACTCTTTTTCATTAGTAATTACACAGAAAGAAATAATAACCTCCGAAAACTAACTAAAATATTACCAAAACGTACTCATTCAGATCAGAAATAAAAGAGGCGACCCACATGAGGATACGTCTTTTAACAAGATTAGTATGTCTATCTCACTGCTTCAAAATGCTGGTTCCAGGTGTATTTTTTAAGTCTAGTAAACCATTTAAATACTTCCTGTCCATATAAAAAAGGCTCTGGTATGCTCCAGAGCCTTTTCTTATGATAAAACAAGCCAGCTTTCAGATGACGGATCCTCACGCCATTTTAATAACTTTTCCAAGTCTGCTTCTTCAATGGTTCCTTTTTCAACCGCGACCTGAACAAGAGTCGAGTAATCTGTTAAGGAGTACGAGATTAGTCCTTCTTTTTTAAACAACTCCCGTGCTGCTTCCATTTCGTATGTAAAAATTGAGACGACGCCTAGTACGTCACAGCCTTGTTCTTTTAGGGCATTTACGGCCGTCATGACGCTACCGCCTGTGGAAATTAAATCTTCCACCACGACAACGCGCTGTCCTTTTTCCACTTTTCCTTCAATTTGATTCCCGCGACCGTGCCCTTTTGCTTTGCTGCGCACGTAGCACATTGGTAGCTCTAACCCTTCACTAATCCATGCGGCATGGGGAATGCCAGCTGTTGCAGTACCAGCAATCACTTCAACATTGTTAAAGTACGTTTTAATAAGATGCTGTAATCCTTTTGCGATTTCTTTTCGTACGTGTGGATACGACAAAGTCAGTCTGTTGTCACAATAAATCGGTGATTTGATTCCTGATGCCCATGTAAATGGGTTATTTGGCTCCAAGCATACGGCTTCAATAGTAATTAAATGCTGTGCAATTTCTTTTTTCATACGGTTACGCCCTCCCACTGTTGTTTCATCTTTTGATAGGCTAGTACTGGATTCTTCGCTTTTGTAATAGAGCGTCCAACAACGATCGCACTCGATCCGTTTTCTCTCGCCTGCTGCGGTGTTACGATACGAACTTGGTCATCAACGGAGTCCTCTGCCATTCGAATTCCTGGCGTCACCGTTAAAAAGCTTGGTCGAAGGTGCGCGCGTAGCAGCGGTACTTCAAGGCTTGAACAAACGACACCATCTAAGCCGCTCTCGTCTGCTTGCTTCGCATAATGAAGCACCACATCGTTTAACGATTCCTTAATGAGCAACTCTCGCTCCATCATGCCCTGTGATGTGCTCGTAAGCTGTGTTACGGCAATGCAAAGCGGCCGCTGCTTTCCTGCTTGTGTACCTGCAATTAACCCTTCAACGGCTGCTTCCATCATGCGCGTTCCACCTGCTGCGTGGACGTTCACCATATCAACGCCGTAGTTTGCTAAGGACTTCATTCCTTGCTTTACGGTGTTCGGAATGTCATGAAGCTTTAGATCCAAAAAGATGCGATGATTGTGCTCGTTTAAATAAGCCAAAATAGCAGGTCCCTCTTTGTAAAAGAGCTCCATTCCTACTTTAAGAAACAGAGATTCTCCTTCAAATGGCTGTAAAAACTGCTCCACTTCCTGCTTTGAGGAAAAATCAAGCGCGATAACCAGCGACTGATTCATGCTTCTTCCAGCTCCTTCCGATACATTCTGATACGTGATCATAGCCATATCTCTGCAGTACTTCAGGTAATTCCTCAATAATCGTTGGACATACAAACGGATCAACAAAGTTTGCCGTTCCAACCGCAACGGCGCTCGCTCCTGCATACAAAAACTCAAGCACATCCTCTGCGTTTGTGACACCGCCCATGCCGATAATCGGAATGTTCACCTGCTGACTAACCTCATAAATCATTCGAATAGCGACAGGCTTAATGGCTGGCCCTGACAACCCCCCCGTCTTATTCGCTAATACCGGTGTCCCTGTTTTTAGGTCCAGACGCATGCCCATAAGCGTATTGATCATCGTTAAGCCATCTGCTCCTGCTTGTTCAATTGCTTTTGCCATTTCTACAATGTTGGAGACGTTTGGTGAGAGCTTTACATAGACAGGTACTTCGGATACTTCTTTTACCTTTTTCGTAAGATCTGCTGCTACGACAGGATCTACTCCGAACGCAATACCGCCATGTTTTACGTTTGGACAGGAGATATTCAGCTCAAGCGCTCCGACATTTTTGACGGTTGATAGCTCTTTTGCAACTTGCACATAATCTTCTGCACCCCCCCCGGCTACATTCGCAATAATAGGTAATTTATATGTCTCTAAAAAAGGAAGCTCTTCTTCCATGACTTTTTTTAGCCCTGGGTTTTGGAGGCCGATCGCATTTAGCATGCCTGCTGATGTTTCCGCAACACGAGGTGTTGCGTTTCCAAATCGCGGCTCAGGAGTCGTTGCCTTCACCATAATGGAGCCAAGCACGCTTAAGTCATAAAAGGAGGCATACTCTCGTCCAAACCCAAAGCATCCTGATGCGGGCATGATTGGGTTTTTCATCTCTAACCCTGGCAATCTCGTTTCGAGCATGCTCATAGCAATACCTCCCCTGCTTTAAATACCGGACCATCACTGCACACTTTTTTGTAAGCCGTACTGCCTTCTTCAACCGGACAGACACATGCAAAGCATGCTCCTACTCCGCATCCCATACGCTGCTCAAGTGAAAGATATAGAGGTGCTCGGTCATGGTAATTTCCTTCTAATGCACGGAGCATCGGCACAGGGCCACACGCGTACATCTGATCGAACGATAGCTGCTTTTGCTCAATAATATCCGTCACAAATCCCTTTGTACCGTAAGTGCCATCAACTGTTGCGACGTACGTCTCCCCAAGCTTCATAAATTTTTCTTCATAAAATACATCCGGAGCACTTTGAAAGCCTAATACGTGAACAACTTTTACCCCTTTTGCCACAAGCTGCTGTGAAAGCTCATAAAGTGGGGGAACACCAATCCCACCTCCTACTAAAATAGCCGTTTCCCCTTCACTCGAGGCTTCTACGGGAAAACCATTTCCAAGCGGACCGAGGACGTCTACATGCTCCCCTACTGCCTTTTCAGATAACAGCTTCGTTCCGAGTCCTTCTGCACGATAAATCATCGTAAACTGCTCACGAATTTGATCAATATTCGCAATGCTAATCGGGCGACGCAAAACTGGATTATACTGGTCGTTTACACGAAGATGGACGAACTGGCCAGGTTCGTTCATCTCGGTAACAAGTGCACCTTCAAGGGTGAGCGCATAAATATGTCTTGCGATCGGCTCATGGCTGATCACCCTCATCATTTCTTTTTGTATCATGAATACGTCACCTCACGCGTTTTCACCGCTTGGCGCATCGGCTGTGTATTAAACCCTACTGTTTCTAGGACGCGTAAGATGGCATTAGCTGTATCAAGTGACGTTAAGCATGGAATGCCGTTTTCGACGGATTCTCGGCGAATTTTAAAGCCATCGCGCGCTGGCTGCTTTCCTTTTGTAAGGGTGTTAATGACAAGCTGTGCCTCGCCCGTACGAATCACATCCACAAGCGTATTTTCTTCACTGCCAATTTTGTTGACGATTTTCGCTTTAATGCCTGCCTGAGCAAAGAACGAAGCAGTGCCTTCTGTCGCTAAAATTTGATAGCCAATGTTATAAAAGCGCTTCGCAATTTCTAATGCCTCTTCTTTATCTTTATCCGCAACCGTCATGAGAACAGATCCGTATGTTTTAATCGACATTCCTGACGCGATTAACCCCTTGTAAAGAGCCTTTTCATACGTCGTATCTTGCCCCATGACTTCACCAGTTGATTTCATTTCTGGTCCAAGCGTAATGTCGACGCGACGTAATTTCGCAAACGAGAAGACCGGTACCTTTACGTACACCCCTTCTTCTTCTGGATGAATGCCTATTTCATAGCCTGCGTCTTTTAACGTTTGACCAAGCATCGCTTTTGTTGCGAGGTTTGCCATTGGGATACGCGTAATTTTACTTAAAAACGGTACCGTACGGCTTGAGCGCGGATTCACCTCTAGTACGTAAATCTCATTTTTTGATAGAACAAATTGAATGTTTAACAGTCCGACAATGTTTAAGCCTTTGGCAATTCGAATCGTGTAATCAACAATCTTTTGCTTGATTTCCTCTGATAATGTTTGTGCTGGGTACACCGCAATGGAATCGCCTGAGTGAACGCCTGCACGCTCAACGTGTTCCATAATTCCAGGAATATAAACCGTTTCTCCGTCTGCAATCGCATCGACTTCAATTTCTTTTCCCGTTAGATAGCGGTCAATGAGTACCGGATGATCTGCGTGCACCTTCACCGCATTTTTCATATAATGAAGCAGATCTTCTTTGTGATACACGATTTCCATCGCTCTTCCACCAAGTACGTAAGATGGACGAACGAGTACCGGATAGCCAATTTCCTCTGCAATTTCCACGGCCTCTTCAACAGATGTGGCCGTTTTTCCAAGTGGTTGTGGAATGTCTAAACGAGAAAGCACGCGTTCAAATTTCTTGCGATCCTCTGCAGCATCTAGGCTTTCAAGTGATGTTCCTAAAATGCGTACACCACGTTTTCCAAGCTCTTCTGCCAAATTAATCGCTGTTTGGCCACCGAACTGTACGACCACTCCGTACGGCTTTTCAAGATCAATAATATGCATCACATCTTCAATCGTTAGCGGCTCAAAATACAGCTTATCGGAAATACTAAAGTCTGTTGATACCGTTTCTGGGTTGCTGTTCACGATAATAGCTTCGTAGCCTGCTTGTTTAATAGCCCATACGCTATGAACCGTTGCATAATCAAACTCAATTCCTTGCCCAATGCGAATCGGCCCAGATCCTAATACGATCACACTTTTACGATCCGTTACGATTGATTCGTTTTCATCTTCGTACGTTCCGTAAAAATACGGTGTGGATGATTCAAATTCTGCTGCACACGTATCCACCGTTTTATACACAGGGACAATGTGATTCTCTTTACGCAGCTCATAAAGCTCCTGCTCCGACATGCCCCAAAGCTCGGCAATTTTCGGATCTGAGAATCCTGCTCTCTTCGCTTTTTGAAGTAGAGATAAGTCTCCCTTGCTCTCTTTTAGCGTCATTTCTAACTGAACTACCTTTTGCAATTTATACAGGAAGAAAAGATCAATCATACTCCACTCATGAATCGTCTCAATTGTCACTCCACGTCTGAGCGCTTCTGATACGTAGAAGATGCGCTCATCACCAGCATTACGAATTCTTTTTTCAAGCAGGACGTTGTCAATTTCGTCTGCATCCTTTAATTCTAGATGACAAAGTCCTGTTTCAAGTGAACGTACGGCTTTTAACAGTGATTCTTCAAACGTACGACCGATCGCCATTACTTCTCCTGTGGCTTTCATTTGTGTGCCAAGATTACGCTTCGCTGATTCGAACTTATCAAACGGGAAGCGTGGAATTTTGGATACGACATAATCAAGTGCTGGCTCAAAGCACGCATATGTTTTTCCTGTTACAGGATTAATCATCTCGTCTAGCGTTAACCCGACCGCAATTTTCGCCGCAAGCTTCGCAATTGGATATCCTGTTGCTTTAGATGCAAGCGCTGATGAGCGACTTACGCGTGGATTTACTTCAATAATAAAGTACTGAAAGCTATCTGGATCAAGCGCAAGCTGTACGTTACATCCACCTTCTATGTGGAGGGCACGAATGATTTTTAGCGATGCGTTTCGAAGCAGCTGGTACTCACGATCACTAAGCGTCTGACTCGGCGCTACGACAATGGAATCTCCTGTATGAATACCGACAGGATCGATGTTTTCCATGTTACAAACAACGATGGCATTATCGTTTGAATCGCGCATCACTTCATATTCAACCTCTTTGAATCCTGCAATGCTCTTTTCTAGTAAACATTGTGTAACCGGGCTATTTTTAAGACCGCTTGATACGATTTCAATGAGTTCTTTTTCATTGTGACAGATTCCTCCGCCCGTTCCTCCTAGCGTGTAAGCAGGTCTGACGATAACCGGATAATCCACTTGATCGACAAAGGAGTAGGCTTCCTCTAGCGTATGAATGATCTCACTCGCTGGAACAGGTTCGTTCAGTTCATTCATTAAACTACGAAACAGTTCACGATCCTCCGCTTGCTCAATGGCGCTTAGCTTTGTTCCGAGAATTTCCACGTTCATTTCATCTAGTACACCTGATTTTGATAGCTCAACTGCCATATTTAAACCCGTTTGTCCGCCTAGCGTTGGTAACAGCGCATCAGGTCGCTCTTTGCGAATAATGGATGTTAAGAACTCCAATGTTAATGGCTCAATGTATACCTTATCTGCGATTTCAGCATCCGTCATAATCGTCGCTGGATTTGAGTTCACGAGGATGACGCGATATCCTTCTTCTTTTAGTGCTAGACACGCTTGTGTGCCGGCATAATCAAACTCTGCTGCTTGCCCGATGATGATTGGTCCTGATCCGATTACTAAAATAGTTTCAATGTCTACGCGTTTAGGCATGCTTCATTCCCCGCTTTCTTATTTGTTTCCATTAAGTTTACGAACTGATCAAATAGTAGGTTGGCATCGTCTGGTCCTGGTGAAGCTTCTGGATGATACTGCACAGTAAAGGCAAGATGGAACTTATGTTTTAACCCTTCTACTGTTCCATCGTTTAGTGCTCGATGCGTAACGACAATATCCGTCCCTGTAAGTGAAGCCTCTTCTACCGTGTATCCGTGGTTTTGAGACGTGATCATCACTCGGTTATGTTCTAAATCTTTTACTGGATGATTGGAGCCACGATGACCGAATCTCATTTTTTCCGTGTTTGCTCCGCACGCTAAGGCAAAAAGCTGGTGTCCCAAACAAATTCCAAACAGCGGAATTTTCCCTAATACACCTTGAATCATTTGAATTGCTTCAGGTACATCCTTTGGATCCCCAGGTCCGTTACTTAGCATAATGCCATCAGGCTCTAGACGAAGAATTTCTTCCGCCGTTACGTTATGCGGTACGACGAGTACATCACATTGACGCTTCGTTAATTCACGTAAAATGCCGTGCTTCATTCCAAAATCAACGAGAACAACTTTATTTCCGCGACCTGGACTTGGATACGCACGCTTTGTTGATACTTGCTGTACTTGGTTTGTCGGTAGAACGGCTGTTTTTAAGCTATGAACCACCTCATCTACGTTCACATCCATACTGCACATTTTCCCTTTTAATGTTCCAAATTCACGAATTTTCTTTGTCAGCTTTCTCGTATCGATTTCCGCTAATCCTGGAATGCCCTTCGCTTTTAAAAAGGCATCGATGGAAAATTGACTGCGGAAGTTGGACGGAAAATCGCACATTTCCTTCACGATAATCCCGTGTACCGCTGGCTCAATTGATTCAAAATCGTCGCGGTTCACGCCGTAATTTCCGATAAGTGGATATGTAAACGTAACGATCTGACCACAGTAAGAAGGATCAGATAAAATTTCCTGGTAGCCTGTCATTCCTGTATTAAAGACTACTTCACCTGTTTTTTCTTGTTCACTTCCAAATGCTTCTCCTACAAATACTGTGCCATCTTCTAAAATTAGTTGACGTTTCATACTTCAACACTCCCTTTCTCCCATACACAAGTTCCCGCTACAAACGTCGCGACAGGCCATCCTTTACATGCCCATCCTGCAAACGGCGTATTTTTCCCTTTTGAGACGAATTTCGTTGGATCAATTGCTTCTTCTGCTGCTATATCGATAAGAGTAATATCAGCCGGTGCGCCTTCTACTAGTCTTCCATAAGGAAGCTTGAACGTTGAAGCAGGCTTTTCGGTTAACCATCCAATAAGCTGTGTGAGCGTTATTTTGTTCGTTAATACCAGGTTTGTATACAAAAGTGGAAAAGCTGTTTCTAATCCGACAATTCCAAACGGTGCAAGCTCCATTCCCTCTGCTTTTTCTTCTGCCATGTGCGGGGCATGATCAGTTGCGATAAAATCAATCGTCCCGTCTAGCAAGCCCTCTAAAAGTGCTTCTTGATCTGCTTTTGCACGCAGTGGAGGATTCATTTTATAATTCCCATCATTTCCTGGGATGTCCTCTTCACATAGAAGAAGATGATGAGGCGTTACTTCTGCTGTTACACGAATTCCAGCACGCTTCGCATCGCGAATCACTCGTACGGATTCTTTCGTACTGACGTGACAGACATGGTAGTGACAGCCTGCAGCTTCTGCAAGTAAGACGTCACGTGCGATTTGCAGCGATTCACAGATGGACGGAATTCCTTTTAAGCCATGATTCTTTGCAAATGCTCCGTCGTGAACACAACCACCGTAGATTAACTCATTGTCTTCACAGTGAGCGACAATCGTCATATCTAGTGATGCCGCTTTTTTCATCGCTTCTAGCATCATATGAGAGGATTGTACGCCGACGCCATCGTCTGTGAAGGCAAAAGCTCCTGCTTGTTTAAGCCCGTCAAAATCTGTGAGCTCTTTTCCTAGCTGTCGTGTTGTAATAGAAGCGTATGGAAGCACTCGAACGATCGCCGTTTCTTTAATCTTTTGCTGTAGCCATTCCATTTGCTCTTTCGTATCAGGGACCGGTCTTGTATTTGGCATCGCTGCAATCGTTGTAAAACCACCTCTTGCCGCAGCATGCGATCCGGTTGCAATTGTCTCTTTCTTTTCACCTCCTGGCTCACGTAAATGGACGTGAACATCCACAAACCCTGGAGTAAGTAATTTTTCGTGAGCATCTATAACCTCAGCAGCTTCCTCATGAAGATCTGCACCAACCTTTTCGATGACACCATTTTTAATAAAGACATCTACCTTTTCTGCTTCATTTTGTTCATTTAGCCATAAGCCATTCTTGATTAAAAGCGACATTATTCATTCCTCCTTTATGTAATTGCAAAGCTCGGGCTAAGACAGCCATGCGAACGTAAACGCCGTTTTGCATTTGCTTGAAGATTCGGGATCTTTCGCATTCTACTAATTCATCTGCAATTTCTACTCCCCTGTTAACAGGCGCAGGATGCATAATGATGCTCGATTTCTTCATAAGACGCTCGCGTTTTACCGTTAATCCGTAGCGTTCATGATAATGATCGACTGCGTGTTGCCCTCGATCGTGACGCTCTAATTGAATACGGAGAAGCATCACGACATCTGAATACTTCACTGCTTCGTCTAACTCAACATACTCCCCTGGAAGTGAATCATCTCTCCATTCTTTTGGTCCTGAGAAGTAGACCGTTGCTCCCAGTTTCGTCAGCATTTCTGCGTTCGATCTTGCTACGCGACTGTGACGGAGATCACCGACAATCGTTACTTTTAACCCTTCAAATCCTCCAAACTCTTGCTGAATGGTGAGGAGGTCGAGCAAGCACTGTGTTGGGTGCTGTCCGCATCCATCTCCGGCATTGATGAGTGGGATAGATACTTTATTCAGCAGTTCTTCGTAGTAACGATCCTGTGGATGGCGAATCACCACTGCGTTCACGCCCACTGCTGCAAGCGTCTCAATCGTATCGTAGAGCGTCTCTCCTTTTTGAACGCTTGATGCACTCACTTCAAATGGAATAACATCTAGTCCAAGCTTTCGCTCCGCTACCTCGAAGCTACATTTTGTTCTCGTACTTGCTTCAAAGAATAAGTTCGCAACAAACGTTTGAGTAGTCGGACGAATATGCTGATCACCGAATCGTAATTGCTCCGCTGCTTGTAACAGCTCTTTCACTTCATCAACCGTTAGATCTGAAACCGATACTAAATGCTCCATTTCATTTCCTCCTTCGTTTTCATAAAAAATACCCTCTCCGTTAGGCGGAAAGGGTATGACAAAACAGCGCTACAGCAAGCGGTGTTTCACCCTTCCAAGCCTCTCTGGACTTTTCTTAAAAGGTGCTTATGAAATTTTCACCTGTGATGGCTGCTCACCTTGTGTTTCGACATCTTCTTCAACTTTATCCTGTGGTAGTACCAGGTTGAGTAAAACGCCCACGATAGCTGATAACGCCATTCCATCTAGCTTTATTTCGTCCGTAATTTGCAGCATCGCGCCCCCGACTCCTAGTACTAAGATGACCGATGAGATAACGAGGTTACGCTTCGATGATAAATCCACTTTGGACTCAACCATCGTACGAAGACCTGATGAAGCGATAATTCCAAAGAGTAGGATTGACACACCGCCCATGACCGGAGATGGAATGCTTGAGATCAGCGCTGAAATTTTCCCAATGAAGCCAAACAGAATCGCAATGACCGCTGCGCCTCCGATGACAAACACGCTGAATACTTTCGTAATCGCCATAACGCCAATGTTTTCTCCGTAAGTTGTGCTTGGAGGTCCACCAATGATTGCTGCAATCATCGTCGCCACTCCGTCTCCCATAATGGAGCGATGCAGACCAGGCTCTTCTAAAAAGTTTTTGTTTACGACTTTATTAAGTACTAAAATATGACCAATGTGTTCGGCTAGTGTGACCACCGCAATCGGCACCATGATGGCAACGATTCCCCATGTCAGATGTGGTGTATATGATACAAACGGTACCGTAAAATCAGGTGCTGCAATCCAGTCTGCTTTTTTCACATCAGAGAAGTTGACAAGTCCTTGTGTCCACGCAAAGGCGTAGCCACCTACAATTCCGAATAAGATTGGTACGAGACCAAGAAAACCTTTGAAGAACACTGAAGCAATGATCGTAATGGCTAGTGTGACAAGTGCCACAACAAAGTATTTCGTATCGTACTCTCCGCCTTTTTTCATCGCCATATCAACGGCTGTTCCCGAAAGTCCTAAGCCAATGACGATAATCACTGGACCGACTACGATCGGTGGCAACATTTTCATTAGCCATTTTGTACCCGAACCTTTGATAATGAGGGCGACGACCGCGTATACGACTCCCGCAAGAAAACTTCCTACAAGAGCTGCTCCTGGCCCCCCTCCTGCTTTAACGACAATAATCGGCGAAATAAATGCGAACGATGATCCTAAGTATGACGGCAAGCGCCCTTTTGTAATTGCGATATATGTGAGTGTTCCGATCCCACTTGAGATTAATGCGATCCCTGGATTTAATCCGACTAGTACAGGAACTAAAATGGTTGCGCCAAACATGGCGAATAAGTGCTGTAAGCTCAGTAATAACATTTTATGCGGTTTTGGGATTTCACGAATTCCTAACCCTTGGTTTTCCATATTCATCACCTCATCAAATAAAAAAGCTCTTTATGCCAGGAGCGCATAAAGAGCTTTTTTAGTATAACAAAACAGACGAACTCCACCTGTTCTATTATCATAAGCCCCTTAGCAGTCTCACTGAACTACATTTAAAAGGGAAACATTTTTTTAATTTTCGTAAATGCTTACTTGGTCGGTTTGATCAATCTCTGTTAATCGTACCGCTATTTTTTCTTCTGCTGACGTTGGGATATTCTTTCCAACGTAGTCGGCTCGAATCGGAAGTTCACGATGTCCTCTATCTACGAGAACAGCAAGCTGGATTTGCGACGGTCGTCCAATATCGACTAACGCGTCTAATGCTGCTCGAACCGTGCGTCCTGTGTATAACACATCATCAACAAGGATGACCGTTTTATTGTTTAGATCAAACGTGATGTCTGATCCTTTCACAAGCGGTTCTTCGTTATCCGTTACTTTCGTTAAATCATCACGGTAGAGCGTAATATCTAGCTCACCTACTTCGATCGGCTTTCCTTCAATTTGCTCGATTCGCTCCGCTAAGCGTTTTGCTAAATAAATGCCTCTAGTTCGGATCCCGACAAGTACGCTATGTTCAATCCCTTTGTTTCGTTCAATAATTTCATGTGCGATTCGTGTTAAAGCACGACGAATGGCTTGTTGATCTAGTACAGTTGCTTTTACATTCATTACTTTCACCTCACAAAAAAATCCTCTCACCGATTGGCGAGAGGATTTTTAGACATACGTCTGCTAGTTAAAAAGGTATATACCTCTTCCTAGGGATCAAGCGTCCGTTTCCTTCTCAGCCTCACGGGACTGTTCTTAAAGGTTCATTATTTAACTATAGCAAGTATAGTACGAGACTCTTAAAAATGTCAACTTCTTTTTGCGACTAAATCCAACATCTCTTCAAATTCTTTCGGTAATGGTGCTTCAAACTCAACGTATTTACCTGTACGTGGATGTTCAAAGCCTAATACTCCCGCATGAAGAGCCTGTCCGTCAATCGGAAGCGTTTTTCTTGGTCCATACTTCGGATCTCCAGCTAGTGGATGACCGATATACTTCATGTGAACACGAATTTGGTGCGTACGTCCTGTTTCAAGCTGACACTCGACATACGTAAATTCACGGAATCTCTCAAGCACGTTAAAATGCGTAACAGCATCGCGGCTATTTTCTTCCGTTACCGTCATGCTTTGACGATCAATTTTGTCGCGTCCAATCGGGGCATCGATCGTTCCATGATCATGGGGAATAATTCCGTGTACAAGCGCTCGGTAGCGTCTTGTTACGGTTTTGGCTACAAGTTGATTTACTAATGATTCATGAGCCATATCATTTTTTGCGACCATTAAAAGACCTGACGTGTCCTTATCAATACGATGTACGATCCCAGGACGCATGACACCATTAATGCCTGATAAGTCCTTACAATGAGCCATAAGACCATTTACAAGCGTTCCGCTCGTATGACCAGGTGCAGGATGTACGACCATCCCACGCGGCTTATTCACGACAAGTACGTCTTCATCCTCATAATAAATATCCAAATCCATCTCTTCTGCTTCCACGTTTGATTCTTCAAGCTCAGGAATCGTCAGAACGATTTGGTCATTTACCTTTACTTTATAATTCACTTTTGACGGTTGATTATTAACTGTTACATCTCCATTTTTAATCCATTGCTGAACTTGTGTACGAGACCAATCTTGATTATGGGATGTAAGCACCTTATCAAGGCGTTCAAATTGATGTACATCCTCTACTTTTACTTCAATAACTTCCATTCAACTACTCCTTTTTTCGTTTTCCCTCAAAAATTGTGGCAATGAACATGATTGCAACACCGACAACTAGTGAGGAATCGGCTACGTTAAAAATCGGAAAATCATAACTAAAGATGTATGTATGAATAAAGTCTACTACTTCTTTACGAATGACACGATCAATAAAGTTCCCTATCGCTCCACCAAGCATAAGCGCTAATGCTACCTTAAGCCATACCTCGCGCTTTGGTAGACGGTTTAAAAAGACGATAATACCTATAATAACTAATACCGTAATCAAATAAAAGAACCACATCTTACCTTGTAGAATTCCCCACGCTGCACCTTGATTACGGTGAGAAGTAATATAGAGAACGTTGTCAATGATCGTAATGCTTTGTCCGTACTCCATTTCTTTTACAATGATCCATTTAGATACTTGATCTAACACGATAACAAATAAAGCAATCACATAATAGAACACAATCGTTCCCCCTAACTGAAATGACGCAACTACATTCTAATGAATTTTAGCACAGTTTGGCCATTTTTTTAAGTACATCCCTCTGTTTTAAAAAAATAGCAAATCATTTTCAGTTCGAGCGGTTGGCAAAATACGGAGTTTATCAATCGGAAGACGATCTCCCGTTTGCTCATCAATGCCAAAAATACCGTACTCAAGCTTTAATAAAGCTCGTTCTACATCCTGTAAATCTGCTTTCACGCTTTGAATAACGTACTGCTCTTGAGGCGTTACTAAATGAGGAAGATAGTCTAATCCTTCAGCATAATATTTTAACAATCGATCTTGTAATTCCATTCGTGTCATCTCAAGTTCTTCTTTGATTGAAAAATATGTCCCATCCATGCTTATTCCTCCTTATGTGATTGCGACTGTAATTGTAGTGTAACCGCAACAAAATAACAGTCTGCACCACAACTTTTTCCTTTCAATAAAAAGGGCACGGGAATGGGACTTGGTAATATCCAAACAAAAAGAGAAATCTTGGCTATGCAAGATTTCTCTTCTTGTTCTTAACCTTCGTAATTCTCTTTTACAACTTGTGCACAGCGAGCACATAGCGTAGGATGATCGCTATCTTGACCAACTGTTGGCGTTACGATCCAGCAGCGATCACATGTTTCACCTTCTGCTGCCGTTACAACTATTGCTGCACCGTCAAATGTTTGCGCAGATTTAGGAGCATCCGCAATGTCACCGTCAAGCTCAAAGCCTGATACGATGAACAGCTGTTTGAAGTCTTCAGAAATAGACTCTAACAATGCTTTTGTTTCTTCATTTGCATAAAGAGACACGTGAGCTGTTAGCGATTTTCCGATGACTTTTTCATTACGAGCTGTTTCTAATGCTTTTAGCACGTTGTCGCGAAGATCCATAAACGCATCCCATTTTGCAACAAGAGCATCAGCATTTTCATACGTCGTTGCTTCTGGCATATCCACTAACTGAACGCTTTCTTCCGTTACGTGTGGCATATGTGCCCATACTTCTTCTGCTGTGTGAGCAAGAATTGGCGCAACAAGCTTCGTTAATGATAATAACGTTTCATATAGAACTGTTTGAATCGCACGACGATCTGCTTGATCTGGTGCTTCAATGTACAGAATGTCTTTTGCAAAGTCTAAGTAGAATGAGCTTAAGTCAATTGTACAGAAGTTATGAACCGCGTGATAAATCGCCGCAAACTCGTATTGATCATACGATTTTGTTACTTTCTCAACGAGGCTATTTAATTTCACAAGCATGTACTGATCCACTTCACGAAGATTTTCGTAAGAGACCGTATGCGTTGCTGGATCAAAATCAGCTAGGTTTCCAAGCAAGAAGCGGAACGTATTACGGATTTTGCGATATACTTCAGCAACTTGTTTTAAAATGTTATCAGAAACACGTACGTCTGCCTGATAGTCAACAGAAGCAACCCATAGACGTAAAATGTCTCCGCCAAGTTGATTCATGACTTTCGAAGGAACAACGACGTTTCCAAGTGACTTACTCATTTTGCGGCCATCTCCGTCAAGCGCAAATCCGTGGCTTAATACGGCTTTATAAGGAGCTTTTCCTGTTACAGCTACGCCTGTGGAAAGAGATGAGTTGAACCAGCCGCGGTATTGGTCAGACCCTTCAAGATATAGATCTGCTGGACGCTGTAAATCATCGCGCTCTTCAAGAACTGCTTGGTGAGATGAACCTGAGTCAAACCATACGTCCATGATGTCTGTTTCTTTTGTGAATTGACCGTTCGGGCTACCTTCATGCGTGAAGCCTTCTGGTAATAGATCTGCCGTTTCACGTTCAAACCATACGTTTGATCCATGTTCTCTGAATAGATTTGATACGTGTGCAATTGTTTCATCTGTGATGATTGGCTCACCGTTTTCAGCATAAAATACTGGAATTGGAACACCCCATGCACGCTGACGAGAAATACACCAGTCACCACGGTCACGAACCATGTTAAATAAGCGTGTTTCTCCCCATGTTGGAACCCATTTTGTTTCTTTGATTGCATCTAATAGCTCACTGCGGAAGTCTTTGATCGACGCAAACCACTGTGCTGTTGCACGGAAGATTGTCGGTTTTTTCGTACGCCAGTCATGTGGATATGAATGCGTAATGAAGCTTAATTTTACTAATGCGCCAACTTCTTCAAGCTTTTGTGTAATTGGCTTGTTTGCCTCATCGTAGAATAATCCTGCGAATTCGCCTGCTTCTTCCGTCATATACCCTTTCTCATCAACTGGGCAAAGAACGTCTAAACCGTATTTTTGGCCGATGATAAAGTCATCTTCCCCGTGACCTGGAGCCGTATGAACACAGCCAGTACCTGCGTCCGTTGTAACGTGGTCACCAAGCATCACAAGAGAATCACGTCCGTATAAAGGATGTGTGGCAACAACGCGATCAAGTTCAGCACCTTTAACTGTGCGAACGACTTCGTAGTTTTCCCACTCAATTTCTTTTGCCACTGTTTCAAGAAGCTCGGATGCAACGATGTATTTTTCACCGTTTACAGCTACTACACTATAGTCTAAATCAGCGTTGACAGAAATCCCTAAGTTCGCTGGCATTGTCCAAGGAGTTGTCGTCCAGATGATGAATTTTTCATCGTTTTCTAATACGCCTTTTCCGTCTTTTACAGGGAACGCCACATAAATAGACGCTGAGCGCTTGTCGTAGTACTCAATTTCTGCTTCTGCTAGTGCGGATTCACTTGAAGGAGACCAGTACACTGGCTTTTTCCCTTTGTAGATATAGCCTTTTTTCGCCATTTCACCGAATACTTTAATTTGCTGTGCTTCGTATTCTGGTTGTAGCGTTACGTATGGGTTTTCCCAATCTCCGCGTACACCTAGACGTTTGAACTGCTCGCGCTGATTGTTAATTTGCTGCCACGCGTATTCTTCACAAAGCTTGCGGAATTCCGCTACGCTCATTTCTTTGCGCTTTACTTTTTTATTTTTTGTTAGCGCTGTTTCAATCGGAAGACCGTGCGTATCCCATCCTGGAACGTACGGCGCTTGAAAACCAGTCATGGATTTAAAGCGAACGATAAAGTCCTTTAAAACTTTATTCAGAGCATGTCCCATGTGAATATCACCGTTTGCATATGGAGGACCATCATGAAGAACGAAAAGCGGACGACCTTCTGTGCGCTCTTGTACTTTTTCATAGATGTTCATTTCTTCCCATTTCTGTTGAATTTCAGGCTCGCGGTTCGGCAGATTTCCACGCATCGGAAATTCTGTTTTCGGCATTAATAACGTATCTTTATAATTCATCGTCAAACCTCCACAAATAATAATCGATTGTTTATACAAATCCAAAATAAAAAAGACCTTCTCATCCCAAAAAGGGACGAGAAGGTCTCTCGCGGTACCACCCTTGTAGACTTTACAACTTTTATATAATAAAAGGAAAGGGTAAAGTCCTCTCAAGCATTCTTAACGCGAATGAGACGCCAATGCTTACTCGTTACTTTCAGCACGGAACTCCAGGGTGATGTTCATTTCTTCAACTGCCACCGAGCTTTCACTACCCCCGATTCGCTTTCTCACAGTTTCGACGAAGAAATTACTGTCCCTTTCCTTGTTTGATGTTGTATAAAAAGAACTCGTTACAAAATTATATGATATTTAGAAGAAAGAAGTCAAGAACCTTCGTTCTTATTCTGAACGAGCTGTTTTTTGAAGCTGCTCTTCAAAAGATGTTTGATATTCTAATAGATGATCCCAGTCATCACTTTCAAGCATTTCAAGCTGTGCTTCAACAAGCATTTTGAAGCGCGTACGGAATACCTTTGACTGCTTTTTCAATTCCTCGATGTCAAACGCAATACGACGTGATTTTGATAACGCTTCGTTAATAATACGATCTGCGTTTTTCTCTGATTCTTTAATGATCAGCTTTGCTTCTTTTTGAGCGTTACGCTTCACTTCTTCTGCCGCCTCTTGAGCAATTAAAATTGACTTATTCAGCGTTTCTTCAATGTTTGTAAAATGACCTAGTCGTTGTGTTAATTCTTCTGTTTTTGTTTCAAGCTCTTTCTTTTCACGAATCAGCATCTCATAATCTTTGATCACCTGATCCAAGAACTCGTTTACTTCGTCCTCATCATACCCGCGAAATCCTCTATTAAATTCTTTGTTATGAATATCTAAAGGGGTTAAAGGCATAGTCGCCACCTCCGTGTTGTCTCTTTGTCCATTTCCAATAATGATTGATTATTCGACAATTTGTTTATATATCCTTCTTTATGACTAAATTATTTTTGCTTTCCGACGCTTATACGCCATTTATCTTTCTTTGTTTTGCCATCGATCGTCAAAATTTTACTTCTTCCGTGACCACGAAGTGAAAGAACGTCTCCCTCTTGGCACTCAAAAGAGGGCTGTTCAATTACCTTCCAATTTACTTTTACATGACCGGAGGAAATGAATGGCTGCACTTTTTGACGAGATAGATTATGAATGGCTGCTAGTACCACATCGATACGCAATGATGATACCGTTGCAGACCGTTCAATGTATGCTTCTTCTACATGAATAAGATCAGCCGCTGTAATAGGTCGAAGGCTTACCTTAGCTCGTCCTATAGATTCTAGGTTCATTTCGATGTAAGAGGCGATTTCTTTCGCAACGACTAGCTGTACGTTCTCACCAACTGTTATGTCCCCAAACTTTGAACGTCTTAAGCCTAATGACATGAGCGAGCCTAATATTTGTGGGTGCTCAATTGTGACGAACTTCTGCGGATACTCAATCTCATAGCACGCTACTCCGTAATCCTCTTCAGTAGGCGTGTAATAATCAGGGTATAAAAGAGCACGCTTTCTCTCCGTCCAGTCCACTCCACCAAAGAAAGAAACAAGCACATCATTTCCTTTTCCAATAATGGCACTTACCATTTCCTGTTCTCTCGGGTCGAGAAAATCAGTCAGCTTGGGGCTGTATTGATTCTGAACCTCTTCTTTCCATTCCAGCACATGATCGATAAACTCATGCTCTTCTTTACGAAAATGTTGATAAATACTCATAAAATCTCTCCATCTATTGATACCAGCATGTAAAAAAAGGAATCTGATGGATTCCTTTTTTTGGTTTATGTTAAAAACAGCTTCACTTAAGCTAAAAAATGAATGTTACACGATTCCAAATAGGGTTCTGACACCTGCTTTAGCAAAATTCAACAAGAAAATTGCCACGATTGGAGAAATATCTAACATGCCTCCAATTGGTGGGATAATTCTTCGAAACGGCGCCAAATAAGGTTCACAAATGGCACCTAAAAAGCGACCAAATACTGATTCCTGAATGGATGGAACCCATGACATCAGAATATAAATGATCAGCGCCCAAGAATAAATCTCCAATAGCTGAAGAACAATTTGCTCAAATAGAATCATATACGGCTACCACCTCTTCACATTTTGCTCTTGCTCTGCCATAAGCGTCGAAATTGTTCCTGATACGTCTACATTATCAGGCGTGCAGAGAAAAATATTTTCACCCACTTTTTGAATATCTCCACCTAGGGCATACACCGTTCCACTTAAAAAGTCTACAATACGAACGGCTTGATCACGCGCGACACGATGTAGATTTACAACGACTACCTTTTTTGCTTTTAAGTGGTCCGTAATTTCCTGTGCCTCAGAATAGGCACGCGGCTCTGTTAAAATCATCTTTGTTGGATGCTTTTGAATACTTTGCAAGCTGATGACATTTTGTTGTTTGCTTTGGTTCTGCTGTGCAGGAAGCTGTTGCTGTGGCACAGGATGCTGCGCCTCACGCTGTGCTTCTCTTTGTGCGGGTTGTCTTTCTTGTTCTACTTCCTCATACTCTGTTTCGTCATCGAGCGCAAAAAAGCTTTGAAATCTTCTTTTAATACTCATAACATGCACCTCCTAAATTTCATTACCAACTAATGTGGTTCCTAAACGAATGTACGTCGCGCCTTCTTCAACGGCAATTTCGTAATCGTTTGACATCCCCATAGAAAGCTCAGTACATGGTGCGTACGCTAGCTGAAGAGCTTGTACATCCTTTTGAAGCTGTTTTAATGTATGAAAGCAATGACGCAGCAGTGCTTGATCATCAGTATGTGGAGCCATCGTCATTAAGCCTACTATCTGGATATGTGAAAAGTCGTGGAGCGATTCAATGAACGGAATGACCTCATCTAAGGACAGGCCATGCTTTGACTGCTCTTCTGCTACATTCACCTGAATAAAGCATTTGACGGTGTCGCTCGCCCGCTTTTGAACTTCCTCTGCAAGGGATAGGCGATCGAGTGAATGAAGATAGTCTATATCATGAATAACGCTTTTCACTTTTCGCGTTTGTAAGCTGCCAATAAAGTGCCAATTTACAGGATCTGTGATTACTTCCTGCTTCGCATGCAAGCCTTGATCACGGTTTTCACCGAGATGTTGAACGCCTGCATCAATCGCTTCTTTTGCACGTTCGACAGATACATATTTTGTAACGGCGATAATATTAACCTCATTTGGGTTTCTGCCTGCTCGCTTACACGCTTCGGCAATGTTTTGTTTAATTTGTTCTAAATTATGCAATACGGTCAATATGTACTTAAACCTCCTTGTATCCAATAAAGCTAAGCATGCGACCTGTTTTTCCACGATCACGGCGATGAGAAAAAAACAGCTCTTCTTCACATGATGTGCAACGGGACGTCGAGCGAATGTTTGCCGTTTTCACACCGGCTTGCTCAAGTAGAAAAGCATTCAAAGCCTGTAAGTTAAGAGCACACTGCCCCTTGCTTACCTCTTCATAAACGTCTACTTTATTATTCCCAATTGCCTCATCCACAAACTTAATGACATAATCATCTACATGATAGCAGCAAGCTCCGATAGAAGGTCCAATAACAGCTCGTATATTCTCAACCGAAACGCCTTCATTCTTCACCCAAGCATTCACCATTTCGCCCGCAATATTTTTCACGGTGCCTTTCCAGCCTGCGTGGGCTAATCCAATAAGTCCACGAGTTGGTTCATAGAAATAAAGAGGCACACAATCTGCAAAACAGAGTGCTAATAATAGATTCGATTGATCTGTGTAAATAGCGTCGGTTTGAGGCATACCTTTTTCGTAATCGCCCATTCCTTTGCCTGCATCGTGTGATGATACTTTCATTACCTTGTTGTGATGAACCTGCTCAGCAAACGTCCATTGTTCTAAAGGTACATCAACGGCTTCAGCTAGAATACGACGATTTTGAAGCACGTCTTCTTTTTTATCGTCTACATGTAGACCTAAGTTAAGGCTCTCAAACTCGTTTTGGCTCACGCCGCCATTCTTCGTTGAAAACCCCACAATTAGGTTTGAATCATGTTGATTCCATTGGGGTACATCAAGAAAAGAATCATGATGTGATGGTTGAAACGGTTCTTTATGCATACAAGATACACGTTCCTTTCTATAATCTACTATATCTCCCTCCATTGTACCATACAAGAAAAAACGATTGACAATAGAAAATTATTTGTTTTCATCTTCTTCGGTTTGTTTGTGACGAACTAAGATCACATCTTCCCCAATCTTTACAATATTTCGCCATGGAATGACAATATCCTCGTCCTTTCCAAAGAAACCTAACATTCGAGAGGAATGGTTGATAATGACCGACTCGATTTTTCCCGTCCCCAAATTAATATCGATATCTCCTACATTTCCTAATTTCTTTCCGTTTGCTACATTCACAACGTCCTTCATTTGAAAGTCCGAAATCTTAATCATACTAACGCTCCCCCTTTTTAAACGAACACTCGATGATTCAGAGACGTCTCCTCTTTTTGAAGCACTCGCCACTTTATGCGTTTATACTATGTATATTAAGACTGCTGCTTGTTCATGTATGTTTTGTCAAAGTTAAAGACCGAGCTTTCGCCCGGCCTTTAACTTTGAATATTTTTATTCATTTGTTTGATGGCTGCCTTCTCAAGCCTTGATACCTGAGCCTGTGAAATTCCAATTTCATCTGCTACTTCCATCTGCGTTTTGCCTTGGAAGAAGCGCTTTCTCAGGATCAGCTTTTCGCGTTCATTAAGTCTTCGCATACCTTCTTTTAGCGCAATTTCTTCAATCCAATGCGAGTCACGATTTCGCTCGTCGCTCAGCTGATCCATCACATAGATTGGATCTCCACCGTCATTGTAAATCGGCTCGAATAATGATACTGGATCTTGAATGGCATCAAGAGCAAAGACAATCTCTTCATGTGGTACATCTAGTACTTTTGAAATATCTTCTGCTGTTGGTTCTTTGGAGGTTTCACTCATGAGACGTTCTCTTACTTGTAGCGCTTTGTAAGCGATATCTCGAAGGGAACGCGACACACGAATTGGGTTGTTATCGCGCAGATAACGACGAATTTCTCCAATGATCATAGGAACAGCATAGGTTGAGAACTTCACGTTTTGACCGAGATCAAAATTATCGATTGATTTCATAAGTCCAATACAGCCTACCTGGAAGAGATCATCCACAAACTCTCCTCGGTTGTTAAATCGCTGAATCACACTTAAGACTAAACGTAAATTCCCGTTAACTAACTTTTCCCGTGCTGTAATGTCACCACTCTGCATTTGCTGAAACAGCTTACGCATTTCCTCATTTTTCAGTACAGGAAGTTTTGAAGTATCTACACCGCAGATTTCTACTTTGTTCCTTGACAACTTTTTCCCTCCTAACAGGAGATGAGATGATGTACAAAACTCATTATCTCCTTCGAAGGAAAAAATATGCATTTGATAATTCCGACTATTGTCACACCATTTTATTAAACTCTTTTCGCAGTCGTTTAATAATTCGTTTTTCCAGACGAGAGATGTAAGACTGTGAAATTCCCAACATATCCGCTACGTCTTTTTGCGTTTTTTCTTCGCCACCTTGCAACCCGAAGCGCAGCTCCATAATTTGTTTTTCACGGTCGTTGAGCTGATGCAGCGCCTTTAACAGCAATTTACGATCTACGTTTGCTTCTAAGTCTTTTGTAATAATATCTTCTTCTGTTCCTAATACGTCAGAAAGCAATAGTTCATTTCCATCCCAATCGATGTTGAGGGGCTCATCAAATGACACTTCAGAACGGATTTTGTTGTTCCGACGCAAATACATGAGAATTTCATTTTCAATACACCGCGAGGCATATGTAGCAAGCTTAATTTTCTTTTCCGGATTAAATGTATTAACGGCTTTGATGAGTCCAATGGTTCCAATGCTAATCAAATCTTCAATATTGATCCCCGTATTTTCAAATTTCCGTGCAATGTATACAACAAGCCGTAAATTCCGCTCAATTAACAAGGAGCGAGCTGCTTCATCTCCAGACGGGAGGCGATTTAATAGTACTTCTTCTTCTTCTTTGCTTAAAGGCGGCGGCAGCGCTTCACTTCCACCAATATAATATACTTCATCCGATTTAAACCCTAACTTCATTAATAATTTGTACCACCATAATTGCAGGCGAATTCTAAGAGCAGCCATGTTCGATCTCCCTTCTAATTTTGAAATGTCGTGCGTATGATAATAGTGGGTTTCATAAGAGCGCTCATCATTGGCGTTCGTGTCTAAGAAGCTGAGGAAATTTTTCCACTTACGAGCAGTTTAGGATGAACCACACATTGATACAAATTCTCCGGTGAAAGCTGAGTATGACTAATTCCAATTAAGCATTGCTTTGCTACGATGCGCTCCCCTTGCTGAATAATCGTCACGTAGTCTGGTTTAACTGCCATCAAAAACTGGCCTGATTGTCCAACACTTCGATACGGTACGAGACGAATACGGTTATACCATTCTGGTTCAATTGAAAAATTAAAGTCTTTTAAATTAGCACTGCTTTCGATGATGGAAGCAGGAAGTAAATCTGTTAGTTGATCTGCTTGGACAATCATGACAGGTGTTTTTGTGAGTGGATCGTATAGCTGGTTTCCGCTATCCAACAAACCATCTACTGTTAGCGCGGTGTCATTCATCATGATTTCTACCTGAACAAGCTGATCAAAGGTAATGGTTTTCATATTGACATCTTCGATACGCTTTTTCGAAAAGTAAAAAAGGAGCGGACTTCCTAATAGTACTAATAACCAGCTCACTGGGTCTCCGTAAGCATTTGATGAAGTAAAAACTTCTCCTCCTGATGAAATAAACATATCTGTAAATAAAAAATGCATTCCCATTAACCCACCGCCAACTACAAATGTTGCAAAATAAAATGTTAGTAAATTCTCTAGCAAATACCGCAAACGTTTATATCCAAAAGCGGTTAAAATCATCACAACAGATGTCGCAATTTTAGTGGCTGGGTGTAGCATAATTTGGGACAAGGGCGTAAACATAAAAATGACGATGAGCGAACCGAACAATCCTCCGATCATCATCCTCCACCATTTAAACCTTCGTTTTAAAATGATGGCACAAAGCACCAGAAGCATCGTATCAAGTCCAAAATTCAGTAACCAAATCACATCTAAATAGACAGACAACCGGCTTCGACTCCCCTATCATTTTTATTTTTTCTGTTAAAAAATAGTATATAGTACATCCTATTAGGAAGTCTGTCAGTTCATGCTGATAATTTTCAAGAAGTTTTGAAGAATAACCGCTTTTCTTGTCACTTTCTGTTTTCACTAAAAAAAGGACACAAAAAAAGCGATGGGCTTGGCCCATCGCTTTTCGCTTTTCCATCTTATCGTCTACGGTTACGGTTACGTAAGAACGTTGGAATGTCTAACGCTTCTTCTTGTTGTGCTGGACGATTGTAGTCCGTTTGTGGCTGTACAGGCTCTTCACGCTTCGTTTCACGCTTTGGTTGAGCAGAAGAAGGAGCTACAGGCTTAGAAGCGCCTAGTCCTGGACGTGCACCTGGTTTTACTTGAGCAAGATCTTGCTCTGTAAATCCTGTTGCAATCACTGTCACAACAATTTCGTCTTTTAGATTTTCGTTAATAACCGAACCGAAAATCATGTTTACTTCTTGATCAGAAGCAGATGCTACGATATCTGCTGCTTCTTGAACTTCATACAGGCTTAAGTTTGTTCCGCCCGTAATATTCATTAACACACCTTGAGCACCGTCGATAGATGTTTCAAGAAGTGGACTTGAAATAGCTTTTTTCGCTGCCTCTGCTGCACGATTTTCACCTGTCGCGATCCCGATTCCCATTAACGCAGAACCTTTGTTTGACATAATTGTTTTAACATCGGCAAAGTCAAGGTTAATTAACCCCGGTACAGCGATTAAGTCAGAGATACCTTGTACACCTTGACGGAGTACGTTATCTGCTTCACGGAACGCTTCAAGCATTGGTGTATTTTTATCCACGATCTCTAATAGACGATCATTTGGAATGACGATTAGCGTATCAACCGCTTCTTTCATTGCCGAAATTCCGCCTGCAGCTTGTGTTGCACGCTTACGACCTTCAAATGTGAATGGACGCGTTACAACCCCTACTGTTAATGCTCCTAATTCACGGGCAATTTGAGCGATTACAGGAGCTGCACCAGTACCAGTACCGCCTCCCATACCAGCTGTTACGAATACCATATCTGCACCTTTTAGTGCTTCTTGGATTTGCTCTTTGCTTTCTTCTGCCGCTTTTTTCCCAACTTCAGGGTTTGCTCCGGCACCTAAACCTCTTGTTAACTTCGCACCAATCTGCATTTTAATTTCTGCTTTTGATAGATTTAAAGCCTGTGCGTCTGTATTGACTGCAATAAATTCTACCCCTTGTACACCATGTTCAATCATTCGGTTTACGGCATTATTACCGCCGCCGCCGACTCCAATTACTTTAATCGTTGCTAACTGATCTACACTTGTATCAAACTCCAACATTGTAGCTCCTCCTAATTCCTTAAAGTTGCTCTGATCTAATCAAAAAAGTATCCGAAGATTTTTTTCATCTTCTTAGAGAAATTTTCATCATTTTTCGGCTTTTGTTTTTGAGTTGGTGCAGGCTGTGGCTCAAACGATTGTTGAGGCTGCTGATGCTGCACCGGTACTTTTTCTACTACTGTGTTTTCAACGGGAGCTCCGATGTTACGTCCTTGAATCTTCGCATTTTTGTATGCAAACTTAATCAAGCCAACTCCTGTTGTATAGTTTGGTTCACGCACACCAATGTAATCCGGGACTGCGATACGCACGTTGTTTTTGAAAACAACCTGTGATAATTCTAAAATCCCCGGCATGGATACCATTCCACCAGTTAGTACATAACCACCTGGAAGATCTGAATACCCTAAACGTTGGAGCTCGTGTGAAACCATCTCTAAAATCTCTTCTAATCTAGCTTCTATAATATCAGAGATTTCGAGTTGACTAAACTGCTGATGCTGATCGCTCCCAATAATAGGAACACTAAACACTTCTTCTTCTGACGCGTGGTCATAAAAAGCATGTCCGTGCTTAATTTTAATTTTTTCAGCATCTTCTGTTGTCGTACGAAGACCAATAGATAAATCCTTCGTAATGCTTTCTCCACCGATTGGTAAAACAGTCGTGCCAACTAAGTAGCCTTGGTCGTATACTGCAATGGTAGTTGAACCGCCCCCAACGTCAACAAGGGCTACACCAAGATTTTTTTCATCCGTTGACAGCGCAATTGATCCTGCAGCCAAAGGTTGCAAACAAATATCAGTGATTTCTAACCCAGCTCGTTCTACACAGCGCAATAAGTTATGTAATACGGTTTTAGATCCTGTAATGATGGTTCCTTCCATCTCAAGCCTAACCCCTAACATACCTCGTGGATCTGTAATGCCTTCTAACCCATCAACGATAAATTGTTGTGGAATGACATCAATAATTTCTCGGTCTGGAGGAATTGACATGACTTGAGCAGCATCAATTACTCGCTGTACATCTTCATTCGCTATTTCACGGTTGTCGCTTGAAACAGCTACTACCCCATGACAATGTTGAAGTTGCACATGATTGCCACCTACTCCAACAACGACGCGAGTAATCTGAATTCCTACCATTCTTTCTGCCTGCTCGACTGCTTTTTTTATCGATTGAACAGTTTCATCTATATCAACGATAGAGCCTTTTTTTAGCCCTTGTGACTTCACATTACCTACACCAATGATATTTAATGAATCATTAGTCATTTCACCAATGATTACTTTCACACTGGATGTACCGATGTCTAGACTAACAAAAATTTCATTGCTGTTCATTCTTTGGCACCTCCTTTAACGGCTTTCCTTGTCTATTTTAATTTGATAGAAGAACAACAATTATCTATAATTGTCTACTATTTCATGTATCATTGAAAATATTCAACAAATAACGTGTTATTCCCTTTTGGAATTTTACTTTTTTTCAATTTTTTGTCTGGAATCCGACCATTTGGTCAACAAAATGCGCCGAATGACGGCTATATTCTGAAACAGACGAACGCCGAATGCAAAAACGGCTACTAAATACAAGTCTACACCAATATGTACGCCGAGAAAAGCTAAACTTGCTGCCAGTATTATGTTAAAAAAGAAACCAGAGACAAATACTTTTTCGTCGTAAATATTTTGCAAATGCGCTCGAATCCCTCCAAACAATGTGTCAAGTGCAGCCAACACAGAAATTGACAAATAATTCATGTATTCTACCGGTATTCGTAGCTCTGAGAGTAGACCTAATACAATGCCCACCACCAAACCCATTAAAGGCAACCACATTGTTTTCTCTTCTCCTTCCTACTCTGCTTCGTCAACCGTAAGCCCCTTAAGAGGAATTTCCTGGTCGTACGCAGGAACTGTAAGCTGGCGGTGTGGATTTGAAATTTCCAAACTCAAATCTTCAATCGCAAACTCATCGGCAATATTCGAAGCTTTCAACCGGTTGTACATTTTTTCGGGATCTTTTGTTAAAACCGTCACTTGAAAAGGCGCATCACCAAGCCAATAATTGTTCACCTTCGTGCGCCCATTGATATCTCGAATCACAGTGGTTGCTACAATTCGCTGATCACCGATCGCAATTTCATCTGCATCATATGAATTCAAATCGTTCACTAAATGTTTCAACAGCTGCGGCGAAACATCTTTTATTTCTTTTCCGAGGAGCTCTTCACCGAAAAGAGGGGAAATTGTGAGTTTGAGACCTACACCCGTTACAGGAGTCGCACCCGCCTCTTTTTTAAGCTCCATCAGCGTTTTGTTTAGCGCTTCTTTTTTAGATAACGCTTTGTTCGTTCGATAATTTTCTAGCTGTCCGTCTAATGCACGAATTTCCCTTAAAATATCCGCTTGGGTTTTCTGCTCTTTCGTTAAATCCGCACGAAGCTCCCACATGTCACGCGTATCACGTACTTTCGGATGTTGCGTTGTTTGAAATTGCACGGCTACCATGAATCCAATGACGAGCGCGATAATCGTGAAGTGACTCTTCTGCTTCTGATTCAACCTTAAGCTCCTTTCCCTCCGCGGCATCAACGTAAACATCTTTTACAAAAAAATGTTTATTTAGAGAATGTTTGCTGTTCACGTGCATTGATGAGCGGTGTCATGACAATTTCGCTCTTCTTAGCCATTTTGACCACAATGTTGTCTTTTACTAATTGATCCTTCACACCACCGGCTAAATTTAGCGCCGTATCTAGCACATCGGGATCACCGGTTGCTGAAATAACAAAAGGCGCAGGAAATTGATTTCCGTCTACCGTAATAACAGGACCGTTACACATGATATACGAGTTTTTTGAAATCCGCTGTCCGTTGATCTCAATTGCGGAAGCACCTGACACAAGAAGCTCATTAATCACCTTAAAAACATGCCCTTCATGAACAATGTAATGATTGACGTTTTCTTCAGATGGAATGTAGGAGGCATCAGAGAGCGTTACTTCTATCCCCTTCCCCTTCACCCCTACTTTCCCTGTGTACATGCGATACTTTTTCACATCGTCTACAATCTTTGCTAAATCCTGCTCTTTTTTCGCTAGTCCCTCTTCAGTTTTACGTACCTTTTCTTGTTTTGCAAACAATTCACGCTGTAGCTTACGATTTCGTTCTTCTTGATCAATCAACATTTGGCGGTATCGGTACTCTTGTTTCCATTGCTGATCCGAACCACCGCCTTTCGTTTCATTTTTCGTAAATTGATAGGAATATGAAATCATAAACCCAAGTACGAGGAGGATAAGAGATAAAACGACATTTTTACCCTTGCGTTTCACTCTCTTCATCTCCCTCCTTTTCTTTCGGTTTCGTGTATGGCTCAAAATAAGGTGACACTTCTAAATGAATAATGCCTTTTGCATTTGGATAATCTTTCTCCATATAATTTAAAATCGTCGGATAATCCAACATCTTTTTTGAAAAATCACGAAGGCTCGCACTCACCTCATGTCCATCGTTCATATACAGCGTGATGTGAAGTGAATCTGAACGCTCAGGCGTATAATAAATCTCTGCAATAGCTTTCGTAATTGTATCTGGCAATTTGTTCAAGGATTGAACCATCTCCTGAATCACATCCGGCTTCTTCCAGTCCACTAGAAGCGGCGCATTCGAAAGGTTTGGCTTTCCTTTTACAGCTTTTAATACTTTGCCGTTCTCATTAATGGGCAGATATTTCCCTTTTGCAAGTACGTATGCAATTCGTTTGTATTCTGTCACGTTCAGTACAACCTTATTCGGAAGGCTCTTATGTATCGTTACACTTTTGATTTCCGGATTGGCCTTAATTCGATCCGCAACCTCACCCTTTGGGATTTTCCAGTAGCTTGTCTCTTTTGTAAGTTTGCTTAGCTTGAGAATGGTTTGATCTGATACATACTGATTTCCCTTCACTTCAACAGAAGCGACATTGCTTAGCGACGATTGCGTATACACGATAAACAAAATTAAAAGAAAGAAGATTGATAAATAAAAAATTAGTCGTCGGTTCGCCTTTTGTTTCCGCTGCTCTTTTAGCTTTGGTACTCGATCTTCGAGATGAACTACTTTTTCATTTTCCATATTATTTCACCTTTTATTTATAGAAGATGAAGGGCGCTCAGCAAACGTTGTGTTCTAATAAGAGCCGCCCCTTCTTCTGTATATTCATACTGCAAGTACCCACATTATAGCATAATATAGAACGGATTTTACTAGCCTACGCTAGAACTTACAGACGTTTTTTGGAAAATAAAGAAAGGAAGACGAAAAGCATATTCATTTACTGAATAATTTCAACCTCAGTATGCATCTCAACATCGAACTTTTCTTTAATTACTGCTTTAATATGTGCGATCAAATTCAGCACATCTTCTGCTTTCGCATCGCCCGTGTTCACGATAAAGTTTGCGTGTTGTTCGCTTACTTTCGCCCCACCAATTTCATGACCTTTCAGACCAGCTTGCTCAATTAAATTCCCTGCATATTGAGGAAGTGGATTACGGAAAATGCTTCCTGCACATGGACGATCCCACGGCTGCGTTTCGCGGCGGTAATCTTTGTTTTTTTGCATCACTGCTACGATCGCTTCTTTTTCACCTTTTGTCATGGAAAGAACGGTTTCCACACATACACCAGGACGTTCGGTTTGAAGAATCGAGTGGCGATATGAAAATTCCATCTCATCTTTTGTCAACCACTGCATTGTACCGTCTTCAAAAAGAATGTGCGCTTTTTCCACGATTGCTGCCATATCCGATCCGTGAGCACCAGCATTCATGTAAACAGCTCCTCCGATCGAACCCGGTATGCCACTTGCAAACTCTAGACCAGATAATCCTTGTTTACTCAGCATCATGGAAAGCTTAACAACGGAGCAACCTCCGCCCACTTTCACCATATTGTCTTCGATCTCAACATCGTCTAAACCATTTCCAAGCTTTACAACCACACCAGAAATACCTTGATCTGATACAAGTAAATTCGAACCGCGACCAATCGCACGCCATTTTACTCCGTGTTTTTTAATAATATTCATGGTCGTTTTTAAATGTTCAATATTGCTTGGCTCAACAAATAGCTCAGCAGGTCCCCCAATTTTCATTGTGGTATGTTTGGATAAAGGTTCTTGCTCGATCACCTTTCCTACGTTCGCTTCCATTAACTCTGCTACTACTTTTTTCATGACAACCTCCTAGACCTCTCTGCGTATCTCGTTGTTTTTCGTTTCTCTATTTTATGAACTTCATTGTTATTTAGGTACACACCCGCTAAACTAATTCTACGATGACAAAAGAACGTTAAAATAACATTCGAAGCAGTCCTAGCCTTTATGACCTAACTTTTACACTTTATCATATGGTTAGCCATTTGCAACGAGCTTTTTACATTTTTTTACTTGGTTCTTTTTTCTCTTTTATTAGAATGTATGAAAACTGTTCAAAGCATATCATAAAATCACTGAAAAGAGGATAATAAGAACGTTACAATTTGTCTACATTTATGAGAAAAACATTACTATTTTTCATCAAAAAGACACCGTCACGTTTTTTCGGTCCAGCAAGCTGCTGAATGTCGTAAAATGGACGATGTCAACGACCTAATACGGCCTCAACAATATTGTATTATACATTGATTCTTCTTTAATAGCGAGAATATCTACTAACATTCAAAATAACTCCAACACCTGCCAGCATAAGCGTTAGCGACGAGCCACCGTAGCTTAAAAATGGAAGGGTAATTCCCGTTACCGGCATAAGCCCGGTTACTACTCCAATGTTGATCATGACTTGAATCGCAATCATAGCTGTAATTCCAATTGCAATGAAGCTTCCGTACATATCAGGAGCCCCTAATGCAATTCTCACGCCTCTCCATAACAGCAGAGAAAACAAAAGCAAAATGAGCGTTCCACCTATAAACCCTAGCTCCTCTGACAAAATAGCAAAAATGAAATCGGTCTGTGGTTCAGGCAAGTAAAAGAACTTTTGTCGACTTTGACCGAGTCCCAGTCCTAATAGCCCCCCTGGCCCAATCGCGTAAAGAGATTGAATAATTTGAAAGCCACTTCCTAACGGATCTTCCCACGGATCTAAAAAGGATGTGATTCGTTTGATCCGATACGGAGCCGATAGGATAAGACCGATGAAACCCGCAAGTCCAAGAAATCCTAAACCAGCAAAATGGCTCACTCGTGCCCCTGATACAAAAATCATCGTGATACATGTACCGACTAGAACCGTTCCTGTTCCCAAATCAGGCTGAAGCATAATAATCCCAAACGCTAAAAATACGAGCGCTAGTGAAGGGATAAGCCCTTTTTTGAATGACGTAATGTTTTTTTGATTCTCTGACAAAAACTTGGCTAAGAACACAATCATGGCAAATTTCATAAACTCGGATGGCTGAATGGAGAACGCTCCAACGCCAATCCAACTCTGAGACCCATTTCGCACCATTCCCACTCCTGGTACAAGTACGAGCGCCAATAAAATAAAGCAGACAATAATGATGGTCTTTGCATGCTTGCGCCACACCCAGTAATCGATGTTCATGATGACGAACATCGAGCACACACCAAGACCTGCAAATAGCAACTGCCTTTTAGCAAAGAAAAAGGAGTCATGAAACTTGTATGTAGCCCAGATTGCACTAGCACTATAAACCATAATGAGTCCTATTGATAGAAGAGACAACGTGATGATCACAAGAAAAAAATCTGGTGTAGAACGTTTTGTAGACAAAGCAAACACCTCTAACATTTGAAATTAGGGCGTTTAAAAAAAGATAGATAAAGGACTAGCGCCTCCATCTATCTCGTGATGTATTCCTTAGACAAGCCCTTACTTCAGTCTATGCACCGAATCAATAAACATGTCTCCACGCTCTTCAAAAGTTTTGAATTGATCCCAGCTTGCACAGGCAGGCGAAAGCAAGATGACGTCACCCGCGTCTGAAAGTTGATAGGCTTCAGGAACCGCCTTTTCCACATTATCGACACGTTTGATTGTTTGTATTCCTGCTTCCTTTGCAACACGCTCTATTTTTTCAGCCGTTTGACCAAATGTAAGGATAGCTTTCACATTTTTTAAATAAGGCTTCAGCTCATCAAACTCATTCCCTCGGTCAAGTCCACCTGCTAAAAGAATCACCGGCTGTTCAAATGCCGTAACAGCTGCTTTTGTTGCTAAAATATTGGTTGCCTTTGAATCGTTATAAAATTTTCGGTCCTGAACCGTCGCCACGTACTGAACACGATGCTTCACGCCTGTGAAGGTTGTTAATACTTTTTTCACTGCTTCTGTAGAAGCGCCGTGAAGTTTCGCCGCTGCGACCGCTGCTAAAATATTTTCAAGGTTGTGCTTACCTGGAAGAACAATCTCCCTTACAGGCATAATCTCTTCTTGTTGAAAGAACATACTTCCATCTTTAATGTATGCGCCTGACTCGACTACCTTTGATGTAGAAAACGGTACGACCGTTGCACGTGCACTTTTAGCAAGTGACATCACCGTCTCATCATCTGCATTTACTACGGCATAGTCAGAAGACGTTTGGTTGGCGAAGATGTTTGCTTTTGCATGTGCATACTCTTCACGCGTACCATGGTAATCCAAATGAGCATCAAATAAATTTAAAAACACGGAAATGACCGGTTTAAATGTTTTTGTACCCATCAATTGAAAGGAAGACAACTCCATTACAATCACATTCTCGCTTGTTGCAAGCTCAGCAACTTCTGAAGCGACCGTACCGATGTTGCCGGCGATCAGGGGCTTCTTGTTGCTTTCTTCTAAGATTTTGTGAATTACCGTTGTTGTCGTTGTTTTCCCATTACTTCCTGTAATACCAATTAGCGGCGCTTCGCTAATTTGATAGGAAAGCTCTACTTCTGTGATAATAGAAATATTTCGTTTTAATGCTTCTGCAAGTAGGGGATTGCTGTAAGGAATGCCTGGGTTTTTCACAATGACCTCTACACCGTCTAAAAGTTCCAGAGGATGATCGCCACATACAACTTTTAACCCTGCTTCCTGTAGCTTCTGAGCCGCTTCATTTTCTTCAAAAGGCTTCTGATCGTTTACTGTAACGTTCGCTCCTAAAATGTTTAAAAGCTTTGCTGCAGCCATTCCACTTTTTGCCAATCCTAATACAAGTACATTTTTTTCTTTGTAATCAGTAATTGTTTTCACTTAAATCCACACCTCAATATAGATTCCTAACATTGCACACAGTAATCCGATTGCCCAAAATGTCATCACAACACGCCACTCTGTCCACCCTACTAATTCGTAGTGGTGATGCAGCGGGCTCATCTTAAAAATACGCTTTCCTGTTGTTTTAAATGACGCAACCTGCAAAATAACTGACAATGTCTCAATAACAAATATACCACCAATTACAATTAATAAAATCTCTAATTTCATTAAAATCGCAACCGTTGCGATCGCTCCACCTAATGCTAATGAGCCTGTGTCTCCCATAAATACTTTCGCAGGATAGGCATTAAAGACAAGAAATCCTAGTACTGCCCCAACAACTGCTACACAGAAAATGGCTACATCAAATTGACCTGTATTCCATGCTAAAACGGCAAAAGCACCAAAAGCAATGGCAGACGTTCCTGAAACAAGTCCGTCTAATCCGTCTGTTAGGTTCACCGCATTTGAGAAACCAACAAGCCAGAAAATAATGAATACGACGTAGAACCAGCCTAGGTCAACAGAAAAATCTGTTCCTGGAATGGATACAACCGTTGATAAATCAAATTGCTTGGCAACAAGATAGAAAATAATCGCAATTAACACTTGCCCGATAAACTTTTGTTTGGACGTTAATCCCAAATTTCGTTTCAGTACGACTTTGATAAAATCATCTAAAAATCCGAGTAGGCCATACCCAAATGTTACGAACAATAATAGATACGTATCAACTGTCGGCTCAAGGTACTTATTCGTCATAATGAGTGTGGTTACGACGATCGCAAGAATAATCATAATTCCACCCATCGTTGGCGTACCTGACTTTTTCTGATGGGATTTTGGTCCCTCTTCACGAATACTTTGACCAAACTTCAATCGACGTAGGAAGGGAATAAAGAACGGAGATAGAATCACTGTGATTAAAAATGCTACAGCGATCGTAAACAAAATCACGTGTTCTAGCATTGTACTCCCTCCTCTTTCGTCTCTGTTTTAACAACTGCTTGTTTCATATACCACTGTGAGTCCATTATTTTTGACGCTCCTTAATACTTTGACGGGCTACTTCTCGATCATCGAAATCAAGTACCTCATCACCAATTATTTGATATGTTTCATGACCTTTACCTGCGATCACGATCACATCGCCTTTTTCTGCTTTATTTACTGCATACTGAATGGCTTCTTTACGATCGGAAATGGTTACGTAGTTCGTTGATGTGATTCCAGCTGCCATTTCTTTTAAGATCTCATTCGGATCTTCGCTTCGTGGATTATCCGATGTAAGAATCGCCTCTGTGCTGTACGTTGCGGCAATGTTTGCCATAAGAGGTCGTTTCGTACGATCACGATCTCCCCCACATCCAACAATCATGTACACATTATTTTGGGCGAACTGCTGCACCGTCTTTCCAACATTCTCAAGGCTATCCGGTGTGTGAGCATAATCAACCACTACGCTAAAGTCTTGATTTTCATCCACTACTTCAAAACGCCCCGGGACGCCCTCCGTTTGCTCAATTACTGACACAATTGTTTGAAGAGCTACATTGGATACTAAGCAAGCTGCCGTTGCGGCAAGAACATTGTACACGCTGAACTTTCCAATCAGCTTCATTTGCACTGTTACAGTATCAAATGGTGTGATGAGTTCAAACGTTGTTCCGGCATTTGTCATTTGAATATTTTTTGCACGAACATCGCTTTCGTGATCAATTCCATATGTAACAACCGTCGCTGCAGTATTTCTCGTATATTCTTCAGAAGCTTTGTCATCTGCATTTAGAACGGCAAACTTTGGCTTCTTATGATTATAAGTATTGCCTAGTTGAGCAAACAGCAATCCTTTCGCACGGCGATAATCGTCCATTGTTTTATGATAATCCAAATGATCTTGTGTTAAGTTTGTAAACACCGCTACATCAAAATCACACCCGTGAACGCGGCCAAGATCTAATGCATGTGACGATACTTCCATCGCAGCCACTTCTACATTCTCTTGCACCATTTGATGGAACGTTTGCTGAAGGGTAACGGATTCAGGCGTCGTATTTTTCACTTCGTATGACTGATCGCCAATACGAATTTCAATCGTACCAATTAAGCCGGTTTTTTGTTCATTTGCTTGAAAAATCTTTTCCATTACATGCGTAGTGGACGTTTTCCCATTTGTCCCTGTAACACCAATGAGATGAAGCTTTTGTGTTGGCTGCTCGTAAAAGCCATCTGCTAGAACCGCCATCGCACGCTTTGAATTTTTAACGATGATGACTGGAACGGATACATCTACGGGTCTTTCCGCAATAATCGCTGCCGCTCCACTTTCTACTGCAAGCGTGGCAAAATCATGCCCATCGACCGTATATCCTTTCACACATACAAATAAGGATCCTTTTTTCACTTGGCGATGGTCCATCTCGATCGAGGTAATTTCAGCATTCTCTGTTGGTTTTATTGTAAAGTCGTGTAGGTAAGCTAAAAGTGATTGTAACTCCATCTTATCATTTCCTCTCTTCTGTTAGCGATTAGCCATCTTCCATTTTACAGAAAAAGAAGCCCAGGGGAAATACCCCCAAGGCTTATATCATTATAATTACTTTTCCCCCATATATATCCTGATTGTCGAACCTTCCTTAACTTTTGTCCCAGCGGCTGGTGCTTGACTTACGACTTTATCACCAGTTCCACTAACATCCAGCTTCAGGTTCACTAACTGCTCTTGCAGATCTTTTTTCGTCATTCCGACTAAATCGGGAGCTTCTAATACAGGGGTATCAAGCCATGTTAATTCTTTTTCTATTTGTTTGCTTCGCGGTTTTACACCGAGCGTACGCAGACTATCTTCCATCATTTTACCGACAATTGGAGCGGCAACGACGCCACCAAACTGAACGGTACCTTTTGGATTATCAACTGCTAAATAAATAATCAGCTCTGGATGGTCAGCAGGAGCAAAGCCGATAAAACTAACAATATAGTTATTTTCTAAATAACGACCGTTTTTCGCCTTTTGCGCCGTCCCTGTTTTCCCACCAACGCGGTAGCCATCGACAAACGCACCTTTACCGCTCCCTTTTGCCACTACGCTCTCTAATGCGTACCGAACTTGTTTGGAAGTTGCTTCGGAAATAACCTTTCGTTTGGCTACCGGCGATTGTCGCTTAATGACTTTATTCGTTTTAGGATCAATCCATTCTTTTGCAATATAAGGCTGATATAGCGTGCCTCCATTCACAGCTGCAGCAACTGCCGCCACTTGTTGAATGGGTGTCACTGCCACACCTTGACCGAAGGCTGTTGTAGCCTGTTCGATCGGACCGACTTTGTCTTTATTAAACAGAAGGCCTCTTCCTTCTCCTTGTAAATCAATGCCTGTTTTCTGACCGAAACCAAAGTCGTCAATATATTTAAACAGCTTCTCTTTTCCTAATCGTTCGCCAAGCTCCACAAAACCAGGGTTACATGAGTTTTGAACGACTTCTAAAAATGTCTGTGAGCCGTGGCCTCCACGTTTCCAACAATGTAAAATGGTTCCGGCTACTTCTGTTGCTCCATCATCATAAAAGTGATCTTTTAATAAATCAACCTTTTTTTCTTGAAGTGCTGCCGCCAGTGTAATAATTTTGAATGTCGAACCCGGCTCATATGCACTCCATACGGGAAGATTTCGATTATAGACTTCCGATGGTACATTTCGGTAATTATCGGGGTCAAACGTCGGTCGACTCGACATCGCCAAAATTTGTCCATTGTTCGGATTCATTGCAATAGCAATAACACCGTCGGGATTATAGGTTGCTTGTGCATTATCTAATTCGCGCTCCACAATCGTTTGAATACGCGAATCGATGGTCAGCTTCAAATCTAATCCATTAACAGGATTCGTATAATCATCTGCAATATCAGGCATTTTCTTCCCTTTTGCATCTGAGTAAAGCTGCACGTTTCCTCCCTCACCGCTAAGTTCATCTTCGTAGTAAGATTCAAGACCCATTAGACCTTGATTATCAATTCCAGTGAAACCTAGTACGTGAGATAAGTAGCTCCCAAAAGGATAATAGCGTTTTGAATCTTCTCCAATATACACCCCTTTTAAGCCTAATGCACGTACTTCTTCCGCTTTTTTCGGAGATATTTTTCTTCCCTCTGGACTTATACGCTGAATTGACGTTGCTTTTGTAACTTCTTGATACGCTTTTTCCTTTGACATATTTAAGACGGCTGCTAACTTTTCCGCTGTTTTAACGGGATCTTCTACTTGACGAGGCATAACAAAGATTGTTGGCGCACTTTTATTTGTTGCTAATGCAACCCCGTTCCGGTCTAATATTTTCCCACGCTCAGGCTCAAACGGAATATTCCGGCTCCACAGCCCCTTCGCTTTTTCCGTCAGCATATCTCCCAAAGCAAATTGAACATATCCAAGTCGAACATCAATAATCGTAAATACTAAAATACCAATAACTAAAACAGTTAATAACCTTTTTCGCACAGTGACTCCTGATACACGCATTGATCAAGAACCCTCCTTCTATTAGGCTCGTTCTCAATATATATGCTTGTACAGGAGTCACTAGAACTGCGTCATAAGTTATGATTCCATCTTCGACATACCGCCTAATTACTCTTGCGGCTCATCTTGTTTCTTTTTATCCTCTGTTTTCTCTTCTTTTGGCTTGTCTTCACCTGGACGACCAAGTTCTACAATCAAGTAATCATTCTTTTTCACTGGTGATCCCGCCTTGAGGTTTTGTGATGTCACATACCCATCTCCAACACGACTTGGCTTTAGCTCAAGCATATTTGAAAAGCGTAGTACGTCACGATAAGACCATCCGGTAAGGTTTGGCATTGTTAGATCACCGTTCGTTCGTAAAAATACTTTTTCCCCTTTTATCAGTCTCTCTCCTGAAAGATCTTGGTCTTCTACTTGATTTCCTTTACCAACAAGGATCGGTTTAAGGCCCTTGTCCTTCAGATCTTTGACTGCTTCTTCTGCAGGTTCTCCGACGTAGCTGTTTACATTTACGCCTATCTCAGCCGGTGGGTCGTTTTGTTCTTTTTTTGTTTCTTCTGGATCGATCTTCAAGTATTGAAGACTATTTTTCATCACTGACTTAAACAGTAGAGCAGAAGGAGCTGATCCAGCTTCTTGTGGTGTGAGCTTCGGCTTTTTCACCGCCACGTAGACAATCAATTTCGGATCGTCTTTTGGAGCAAATCCCATAAATGAGAAGATGTTTTTACCATGACCAAACTGATACCCTTTCCCATTGTCTTTTGGAATTTGTGCGGTTCCTGTTTTGCCAGCCACATCATAGCCTGGAATGGCAAAAGTTTGTCCTGTTCCATGCTCAGATGTTACTACTTTCTCAAGCTCATCTAGTACCTTTTTCGCCGTATCACCAGTGACAGGCTGTCCGACTTCTGTTGGCTTATGCTCTTCTACCACTTTATTTGTGGAAGGGTCCACTACTTTTTTAATTACATATGGCTTCATCATCTTTCCACCGTTCGCAATAGCTGTTGCTCCTTGAATTTGTTGAATCGGTGAAATGAGAGAGCCCTGACCGAATGCCGTCGTCAGCTGATCACGTTTGTACTTATACGAAATAATCCCTGACTTTTCCCCCGGTATATCAATGCCCGTCTTTTGATCAAGTCCGAATTTATGAAGGTAGCTTCGGTAACGATCCGCCCCGAGGCGATCAGCCAGCATAGCAAAAGCCACGTTTGAGGAACGCTGCACGCCTTCATCAAACGTAATCGGTCCCCAACCCGTTCGATTATGATCGCGAATAGGCGCAGAATTAGGGACATTGTAAACGCCAGATTGATACAATTCAGATCCGTGGAAGACCCCTTCTTGAATCGCCGCCGCTAACGTAAAGATTTTCATCGTCGATCCCGGCTCAAAAGGCATGAGTGCCTCGTTCGCGTAATTTTGAATGTCTCGTATGTTTGGATCAAAACTTGGACGATTTCCCATCCCTAGAATTTCACCTGTTTTCGGATTTGCGACGATGACAATCGCCTTCTCTGGTTCATACTCTTTCGCCACATTATTAAGCGCATCTTCTACGAACGTCTGAATTTGTTCATCAAGCGTTAAGTAAATATTGTCACCATTTTTAGGGGCTTTAATAGACTCTTTTGGATTCGGAAGCTTAAGTCCATTTTGAGCACTTTCGTATTTCACGTAGCCGTCTGACTCCGTCAGCTGCTTATCGAAAATTTCTTCAATACCCATTTTCCCAATAATCTTTCCTGCTTCATTCTTTTGGGCATACCCAATAATATGGGACGCGAATACGCCATTTGGATAAAAACGCTTAGAATCTTGAATAAAAGCAATACCGGGAAGCATGAGATTTTCAATCTTCGTTTTGACACTATGAGAAATATCTCGTCCTTTTGATCCTAACTCAACTTGGATACGACCCTTTTTCGATAAACGTTCTTCTAAATCATCTTGATCCATCTTTAAAATAGGGGCTAACTTCTCAGCCGTCTTTTCCGGATTTTTCACGTAATTAGATTGTTTTTTATCTAAGATCGCTACAACCGTGTAAGCCCCCGTATCTTCTGCAACAGGCTTTCCTTTTCGGTCGTAGATCGTTCCGCGATGTCCTTCAATGGTAGCTTGACGCGTATATTTTTTTTGGGCAATAGGCGCAAGCGTTTCTCCCTCAGCTTTCCCTGTTGCTTGTATGTAGAAAAAACGCACGGCTAATATAAAAAAGAGCAAGGCAAATATTAAAATTAATATCGCTGCTCCCGTATTAATATTTTTATTCTTTGGAAACATACCGCTTACTCCTGAACCACTTTCACGTTATTTTCGTTCAAGTCTAGTCCAAGCTCTTTTGCTTTTGCCCAAATACGCTCATACGTGCTTAATTCTGTTACTTCTTGCTTTAACTCTTTGTTGACGCGAGTTTGACTGTCAACATTTTTTTCTAACCCCTGAATTTCAGCATTGACGCTATAAAGCGATGCCTGATTCGAAACGATTTCTACTGAGCCCCAAACAGTTGCGGCAGCAAGTCCAAGCCAAAGGACCCTCTCACCCAACGTAATGCGACGCTTCTTTTTCGTAAGTGTTTTTGGTGCCTTTTGCGGCTGCTGTGGTTGATATTGTATGTGCTGTTCATTTACTTTATAAGCTACATTTGCCAACCGATTCTCCTCCTTTTAGTCTATTTTTGTTTTGTTTTCACCTTTTCTGCTATACGAAGCTTCGCTGAGCGAGCACGTTTGTTATGCTCAATTTCTTCATCAGAAGGCAAAATGGGCTTTCGCGTAACTAATTTTAGCGGTGGCTGAAATTCGTCTGGAATGATTGGTAGTCCTGGAGGAAGAGGCGGTAAGCTGCTTGCTTCCTTAAAGGTTACCTTGCAAATACGATCTTCTAGAGAATGGAACGTAATAACGCTAATACGTCCAGAAGGCTTGGTCATCTCAATCGCTTGTTCAATCGCATCTTTGAATACCCCAAGTTCGTCATTTACCGCAATACGAATAGCCTGGAAAATTCGCTTTGCTGGGTGACCTCCTGTTCTTCTTGCTGGAGCAGGGATTCCTTCTTTAATAATTTCTACTAGTTCCAAGGTTGTTTCAATTTTTTTCTTTTCACGATACGCTTCAATTTTTCGGGCAATCTGCTTGGAGAACTTTTCTTCCCCGTACTTAAAGAAAATTCCTACTAGCCTTTCATACGGCCATTCATTCACCACATCATACGCTGACAGCGATGCGTGTTGATCCATTCTCATATCGAGAGGTGCATCATGGTGGAAGCTAAAGCCTCTTTCTGGTGTATCGAGCTGCGGAGAAGAAACACCTAAATCGAATAACACTCCGTCAACTTCTGTAATACCTCTTTCTAATAACTGTTCTTTTAAAAAGCGGAAATTGCTTTTAATTAAAATAACACGGTCCATGTATGGCGCTAACTTTTGTCTAGCATTTTCAATGGCAACATCATCTTGATCAAATGCAATGAGCTTACCATGTTCTGATAACTGCTTGACAATATATTCACTATGACCTGCCCCGCCTAAGGTACAGTCTACATAGATTCCGTCTGGATTAATATTCAAACCTTCTGCCGCTTCTTTTAATAAAACTGTTGTATGATTGAACAACGTGACACCTACTTTAAACGTAATAAATTATGTGATCGTAAAGCCAATCTCATTATGTAAAGTTTCCAACTTCTCGCATAAATATGGCTTTTTATATTATATATCAAAATCCAACATAATTTCAGCTTTTTCTACATAGAAAACGTAGATTTTTGTCAGATTTTAATGCTATTAAATAAAATGACATATTTGACATCCATACATAACATTTTAGGGGAATGTTTACAGCAAAAATTCCAACCGTGTACTTTACCCACTTTAAAAAGTAAGAAACCTTTTTTGATTATTTTTTCTTCTGTATTTCCCCTAATTCTTCTAAACAAAATAAAATCCTGCTAAAGAGCAGGATTTTATTATAGACAAACGGCTTTTAATTTATGATTAAATTCGACGTGAACTTCTAGTAATTGCGATACAAAGTCCATTCCGTATTGATTCAAATAATAAGCTACATTCCATGTACGCTCCTGTGGACCGCCACTTGGAGTAAGAGCATTCTCAATTAACGTATATTTATTTAAAACCGTTTCATGTTTTTTCAGCTGTTCAGACTCGACAATTTTTTGAGCAGTATTTAGCTGATTTTGAATGATATTGCGATTTTTTTCTAAGAGTTTTTCGAGGCGCTGATCCTCTTTCAGCACATTCGTTCTTAACAATTGATGCGCAGACTCAATTTCTTGTTTTGCTTGTTCAAAGTAATTTGCGTACGGATAGGTTACTTCTTCACTGAGCCATTTTTCACGATATGCGCCTAGTCCGTTTTGAAGCACCTCTGTTAGATCAAGCTGGACATCTTCCAATGCTTTTCGCACAGAACGCTCAACGATCACGTACGAAAGACGAGGCATCACAGGAGGCATGCGGAAACCAAACAGTTCAAAAGCCTGCTTAAGCTCAGCCCAATAAGCTACTTCCCCAGGACCTGCAATAAAAGCTAGTGTCGGCAGTACAAACTCTTGCATCAGTGGTCTTGTCACCACGTTATTACTGAGAAGATGGGGCTCGGTATGCGCAATATACAACAACTCTTCTTTTGTTAGCTGCACTTCGCCATTTTTACCCGCAAATCCTTCTGCCGTGCGCTCTAGCAGAATGCGCTCATTCTGATGAGAATAAAAAAGATGAGCCGTTTCCGGTGCAACATCGATCGTTTTTTTATACCCTGCTTCAACTTTGGACTGCTGATCCCCTACCTTCTCTGACAGCTTCATATTTTCCTCAATAAGCTGAACGAAAAAAGGTGATTCAAGCTTTCGAAGTTCTGGGGAAGCTGCGTCCATTAGAATTAACCCTGTATGAGCAAACAATTGGGCAATCATACGCGCAAAAAATTCTGTATACGTACGAGACGATTGCAGGCACGATTGAATAAATGAACGCACTTCTTTTGTATGGTTCGTTTCACCCCATACTTTGAAGATGTCATCTATCCACGTTCTGACTAACTCTTGCGTCATCTCCGTATCAGAAACCATTTTCTTCTCTGCAAGCTTTTCTTTGACTGCTTTTTTCACCATACGGCCATTTTGCTCGACAAATACATGGTTAACCTCGGCAAAGTCATGATCTTCACCGGCAATCCAGAAAACAGGTAAAACGGGTGAACCAAGCGCCTGTTCCTGCTCTTTTGCGAGTTTTAAGATCGAGATAATTTTATGAATGGTATATAGGGGGCCCGTTAGTACACCTGCTTGCTGCCCACCTACTACTACTGTTGTCGACGAATCATTCAACTTTCGGATGTTGGCAAGCGTTTGTTCTGAAGAACCGACGGATGAATTGTATGGAAGCAGATAATCAATTAGCTCCTTACGAGGATAATGCTGCTCCTTGATATCTTGCTGTCGACATCGAAACAAGTCTGTTTGAGCAATGTCATAATGAAAAAAAGAAGAGACATCTTTTTCCCCATTTACGTAATCTGTTGTTAATTTATTCAGTGACGACAAAGCGACGTCAATAGTTTCCATGAAAGAACTTCCTTTCTTCTGTCAAATAACACTCATAGAGTTTTGATCTAAATTCATTATCCATATTGTGTTTCTATTCGTCTAGTGACACGCTTTCACTTTTTAAATACGTGCTACAACGCCATAGATAGCAAACGCTGCATACCCTACTGTGAACAACAAAAAGTTCACGCGCCAAAAACCCTTCCAAATTCGTCTTAGCTGAATGTCCTGCTTATATTTCCAATGCAAAAGAAATAACATGATAGCTGTTAATAAAAGCACTAAGCAAATAGCCCATAAGTATGATTTTCCCCAAATAACATATGTAGCATGATACACAGAACCAATCAGAAAAATCGTGGTCACGTCCACCGAAATTCGAAAGGACCTTAAATTATTTTTCGTTACTTTTCGAAAAACAATGTATGACAGTAAAAAAGCTAAAAATGGTACCGTTACAAAAGTAGCGATCACCCCAGCGAAGAAACTTCCCAATTGTATCATCTCACTTTTTCTGTTTTTTTTCTAATCCTTTGATTGAGTTATACAAAAACGTCGCAAGCGGTACATCGACGTGTCGTTTTTCACCTTCACTTATGATATAACCTAATATGCTATCAACCTCAGTTTGACGCTCTGATTCAATGTCTCTGAGCATAGATGAACGATTAAATGCCGTCTGTTCACAAACCATTAAGATGGACGCCCAATATTCCTTCCCCTCGTTAATTCCTAATGAGAGCACTACTTCTGCAAAAAGCTGCTCCATGTTTTGGCGGAACGGCGCAACAGATGGCAACATTCCATTCTCAACTCGGTACAAAGCCGTTAACGGATTGATGACCGCATTGACAATAAGCTTTTTAATCATTGTGTAATGCCAATCGTGCTCCTCAACAAACGGAAAAGAATCCGTAGAATTCGTTAAGAGCTCTTTATGTATGGGATGATATTCTTTATACATACAAAGACGTGTCGTGCCTATTCCTGTATGCGTTACATCCACGTCTCCTTTTTTCAGCGCTCCATGCTCGACTAACCCAAGAAATACATATGTATGAGGAAGGGAATCGATGATCTCCAAATGACTCATTCCATTTTGTAAAAAGAGCAGTGGAGTGGTCGGGGAAATTTTGCGTAAAAAGGGTAAAATCGAAGAAAGATGATATTGTTTAACCGCAATAACGACCAAATCACAAGGAGCAATACCATCAGAAATGACGGCAGCCTTTACACGAATAACCGTGATTTGTTCGTTTTCTTCAATCTGAATTCCTTTTTCATTAATCGCGATAGCCTGCTCTTTTGATTTTGTATATACGGTCACCTCGTGATATGAAGCCAGACGAGCTGCGTATAATAAACCAACGGAACCGCCGCCAATAATTGCTAATCTGTTCATAAAACCCTCCTAATGTTCGTCTATCGTCTACTCTTCACTTTATATTATTTTTACCATTTTTAATAGAGAAAATAAAAAAAGCACAGAAGGCCTGCTGCTTTCTCAGGACCTTCTGTACAGGAATACAATGGTTCTTTTTATCAAACAGGATAGACAGGATGCTTACGTACGCTAAACACCAATTCTTTTGAATCGTAGTGATCAAATCTAGAGATAAGGGCATCCCTTAAATCGTTCGCTTGCACAATATCATCCACAATCAGTTCAGAAGCAAGCTTGTAAATATCAATATGCTCTTTGTATTCCTTTTGCTTTTCCTGCACATATTTAATGCGCTCTTTCGGATCTTCAATGCTGTTAATTTTATTGGAATAGACCGCATTAACGGCGGCTTCTGGTCCCATAACGGCGATTTGTGCTGTTGGAAGAGCGATGCAGCAATCCGGCTCAAATGCAGGACCTGCCATTGCGTATAATCCAGCACCGTATGCTTTACGAACAATAACAGAAATTTTCGGTACCGTCGCTGAACTCATAGCCGCAATTAATTTCGCTCCGTGACGAATGATCCCATCTCGTTCTACTTTCGTTCCAATCATAAATCCTGGTACATCGGCTAGGAATAAAAGCGGAATATGGAACGCATCGCAAAGCTGAATGAATTTAGCTCCTTTATCAGCAGAGTCCACAAACAATACGCCGCCTTTTGCTTTTGGCTGATTGGCAATAATACCGATCGTTTTACCGTTCAGACGAGCAAGCCCCGTAATTAACTCCGGTGCAAACAGCTTTTTAATTTCAAAAAAGCTGCCCGCATCAATTAACGAATCGATCGCTTCGTACATATCAAACGGTACGTTTTGGTTTTCAGGGACGATATCCACAAGCGATCTCCCCTGCTTTGGTTCAATCGCATCAACAACTTCTGTACGATGCTGAAAGTTTTTCGGGAAGTAGCGGAGATAATCTCTCGCTTTTAAAATGGCTTCTTCTTCTTTTTCTACTAAAATATCGCCGCATCCACTTACCGTACAGTGCATACGTGCTCCGCCCATTTCTTCGAGCGTTACTTTTTCACCGATTACTTTTTCTGCCATACGCGGAGATCCTAGATACATCGACGCATTTCCATCGACCATGACCACAATATCACAGAAGGCGGGAATGTATGCGCCACCTGCAGCAGATGGACCAAACAGTAAGCAAATTTGTGGAATCATTCCTGATAATTTTACTTGATTGTAAAAGATCTTCCCTGCGCCGCGACGATTTGGAAACATGTCAATTTGGTCAGTAATACGTGCTCCAGCAGAATCCACTAAATATAAAATCGGTACTTTAAGCTTCTCTGCTGTTTCTTGAATACGAATGATCTTCTCTACCGTTCTTGCTCCCCAAGATCCTGCTTTGATGGTCGAATCATTCGCCATCACGCACACCGTTTGACCATGAATTTTTCCAATCGCAGTCACAACGCCATCAGCAGGTAAATCGCCCGCCATATTGTTCGCAAATTTTCCGTCCTCATCATATTGTCCGTTATCAAACAACAGATTTAAACGATCACGTACAAATAGTTTGTTTTGCTCCTTGAGCTTTTCGTGATATTTCGGCTGACCTCCTGCCTCAATTTCTCGTCGCTTTTGCTCATAGTTTTCCTGAAGATTGTTTGTATGTATCATTTTGATTCCCCCTTTTATTCTAAAATAAGTAGAGCATCGCCTTCGTTAACGAAATCACCTATCACAGCTTTAATTTCCTTCACCGTTCCAGATACGGCACTTTCAATTGGAATCTCCATTTTCATCGATTCAAGCATTACGACAACCTGCCCTACTTGTACTTCCTCATTGCTCTCTACTAATACGTTTAGTACCATCCCTGCCATTGTTGCCTCGATTGTTTTCATGTTTACTCCCCCTGTGTTAGTTTTTGATGGAACGTTTTGAAAGATAACTTGTTTCATATTCCCCATTCACAAATGCTTCGTCCTGAAGCACGTGTTGAAACAAGCTCAAATTCGTCTTAATCCCTTCGATTGACGCGCTATTAAAGAAACCTTTCGAGCGCTCGATCGATTCTTCTCGTGTCTTACCACTAATGATTACTTTTGCAATCATCGGATCATAAAATGGCGTTACTTTTTGGTTTGATAGATAGCCCAAATCAGCTCTTACCCCTTCTTGTTCTGGAAATTCCAATGACGTAATGAGGCCAGGTGACGGTAAAAAGGTTGTTGGATCTTCCGCATACACCCGATACTCAATCGCATGGCTTACCTGAGTAATTTCCTCTTGAACAAGCGGGAGCTTTTCTCCTCGTTCCACAAGAATTTGCCATTTGACTAGATCTAATCCTGTTAGCTCTTCTGTTACCGGGTGCTCAACTTGAAGCCTTGTATTCATTTCCAAAAAATAATAATTCTCTTGTTCATCTACGATAAATTCAATGGTCCCCGCATTGTAATAACCGACAGCTTTTGCTGCGTCTACCGCTGTTTGACACATGACAGCACGGCCTTTTTCCGATAAAAACGGAGACGGTGATTCTTCAATTACTTTTTGATTGCGTCGCTGTACCGAACAGTCCCGCTCAAACATATGCACGAGATTTCCATGTTTATCTCCGAAAACTTGTACTTCAATATGACGCGAATTAGTAATAAATTTTTCAATAAAGAGCTCATCATTGCCAAAATAAGCTTTGGCTCTTCCTTTTGTAGAGGCGTATATTTTTTTCAATTCGTCTTCGCCTTCACAGCGGTGCATCCCGATTCCGCCTCCGCCTCCGCTCGCCTTCAGCATAACCGGATAGCCAATTTCCCGCGCAATACGACATGCTTCTTCAAGGCTCTCAACGCTTCCTTCACTTCCAGGAACAACAGGAACTTGCGCTTGTTTCATCACGTCTCTTGCCGTTACTTTGTCCCCCATTAGCTGAATTACTTCTGGAGATGGCCCGATAAAACCAATTCCCTCGTCCATAACTGCTTTGGCAAAGGCTGTGTTCTCAGACAAAAATCCATAGCCAGGATGAATGGCATCTACCTGTTCTTCCTTCGCTACACGTATGATTTCATCCGCTCTCAAATACGATTTTTGAACAGGCGCCTCTCCAATACATACCGCTTTGGTTGCTTCTTTTACAAACGGTAAATCTTGATCCGCTTCAGAATAGACCGCAATGGTCTCAATTCCCATTCGCTTACACGTCTGAATAATCCTTAATGCAATCTCCCCACGATTTGCAATTAACACTCTTTTCACGGTATCATCCCCTTTGTTCACCTATTTTTTGTCTCCAACACCTATATTTCTACATTTTTCTTAAAATTCCTTTCGATATTTGTAAACGCTTACTAATAAGTGTGTTTATTTGCGGAATTTTTCGTATTTTTATTATATAATAAAAATAGCTTCACACTGCTACAAGAAAAGGGGTAGGGGGATTATGTACAAACCAGAAGTAAAACGATTACAAATTAACTTTAAAACGCTCGAAGAATTTAAAAAATTCAAAGAGTATGGCAATCAAGAATTATCTATGCTAGAAGACTTACAGGAAAACCTGACGGAAAATGAAATTCATTCTCCATTTTACGGAATATATTTCGGCGACAGCCTTGTTGCTAGAATGAGCTTATATAAACGCGACCAAAAGTTTGATCAATACTTCACACCTCCACAAGATTTTTTAGAACTTTGGAAACTTGAAGTACTACCAAGCTATCAGCGTAAAGGATACGGTGAAGCACTGGTGAATTTCGCAAAAAGCTTCGAACTTCCGATCAAAACCAATCCGCGTGTAAAATCCAGTGACTTCTGGGCTAAAATGGGGTTTCAGTCTATCAAGTATGACATGGACCGAGATTTAGGTCAGAACCCATTGCTTTGGCACCCAAACGGATTTGACGGTGAATAAAGAAACAGCTGATGAAATTCATCAGCTGTTTTTATTTATTTCTCTATCTTTTTTAATTTGCTCGTTTGATCTACTTGAAATTTTACTTTCTCGCTTTTTTCGTCCTCTTTGAGCACAACCATTTTACGAGCTCGCTCCATAATTTCAATGAGCGCTTTGTAGTCATCTTCAACGACGACAAGATTGTTTTGAAGGAGATGCTTTTCCTTTTCTAACCGCTGTATATGACGTTCTAATCCCTCTACTCTTTTCTTTAAATCTACGTTTAACTTCACCACGTCATTGGCATTTTCCGCTGTGATCTCTAGATTCTCTAAAAAATGAATAACATCACGAAGAGTTAAATCAGACGATGAGGATTGCACTTCCCTCCGAGGGGCTTCTGCTCTCGCTCGTTCTGTTGTGGAATGTTGTGCTTTTAATTGTTTGCGCTGCTTTTTAGCAAGGTCAATGCCTGCTTTATACTGCTTTCTTACATAGGAATTCCAGCGAAAGCCACATGCTGCAGCTGTCCGAGACAACCTTCTTCCTACTTCCTCAAATGCATTTAATTGTGTGCCCCCATCTCTTATATATCGCAATACTAAATCAGCAAGAAGCAAGTCTTCGTCTTGCGTCCAAGCATCTTGGCGAGAAGACGTCATCTATCTATCCCTCCTAAAACCGTTTAGTAAATAAATATGCACTTACTAGAAAAGATAGACTACTTACGCTGTAAAAATGATTCCACCGCCTGATGATGCTCTTCACCTGCCCATAAGACCGCACAGCCTTGGATTTCTTCCTGCATTCGAGCGAATAGCCCATTTGCTTCCCAACGCTTTGTATAAAGCGTTTTATACTGTCTCAAGACGGACGCGCTTTTTTGCAACAGAGGCTCCAGAAGCTGCTTCATACTCTCTTCCAATGCGGAAGCGGAAACTACTCTTTGAATAAACCCGTACTCTTTTCCCTCTTCTGCTGAAAAGGTAGAAGCCGAATAAAGCATATGTAAAGCGGATTGAGGGGACAGTTTTTCTTGCAAGATCGTTGTTCCGCCCCATCCTGTTGTAATGCCTAGCCTGCCTTGAATAAAACCAATTTTGGCCGAGTCGACTGCTATACGAATGTCACAAGCTGACGCAAGCTCACATCCTCCTCCAAGAGCAATCCCGTTGATAACAGCAATTGTTGGCTTCGGAAGGGTCATAAGTTCATATAAAATTCCCCCCATTGGATAAAGCATGCTATATGCTTCTTCTTCCGTCTTTAGCGCATGAAACAATTGAACGTCGCCACCGCTACAAAAAGCGTCTTGTCCTGCCCCTGTAATGAGAAGTACTTTTACATCATCGTTTTCTTTACAAGCAGTAATCGCATCCTTCAACCCTTTCATCACTTCATAATTAATCGCATTCTTTTTATGGGCACGGTTAATTACAAAAACGGCTCTCCCGTCTTCTTTTACAGTAAATTGATACTCCATTTGTAGATCCCCCTTTTGCATACTCCACCACATGGTTTCTGTATACAAAGGGGGAATTCCTGCTTTGAGTGTCGTAGGAAGTCACAGAATCTCCTTGCATATCACCATGATCAACAAATGATCAAACGAAAAAAGACATTCTCAATTGAGAATGTCTTTTAACTGTGAATATTAGTTACTTTTTACTTCTTTTCCTTTATAAGTCCCACAAGCTTTACATACGCGGTGAGCTAATTTCATTTCACCACAGTTTGAGCATGCTACCATACCAGGAACTTGTAATTTGAAGTGCGTACGACGCAATCTTTTTCTAGTTTTGGATGTTCTTCTAAAAGGTACAGCCATTATTCCCACCTCCTTAAAAGAGTTTAAAATCATATGAAGGCCGGATAACGCCGGATCTTCTCATAATTATTACTTCTTGTCTTTGAAGAAATCTTGCAACGCTGCGAAGCGAGGATCGATACGATCTTTCCGATTTTCTTCACTAATAACTTCCCAATCCTTACCAGACTGAGGAGCTGCTCCCGATACGTCGGTGTTCTCACTGAACACTTGCATCGGAACTTCGAGAAGAATCAGCTCTTTTATAACAGGATATAGATCTACTATATCGCCTTCTAAAAAATGCACTTCTTCATCTTCATAATCAGTTGGTTTTAAAATAAAAGTTTCATTTGCATGAATGCTGAAAGGATATTGAACATCGACTAATGTGCGAGCACATGGTAATGTTAGTTCTCCTTCAACAGTAAAGCTAAAAGTTACTCTTGCAGAACTAATGTCTGCTCGTCCTTTTATATGAACGTCTGAAACTCTGCGAATTTCGTCACCCATATCTGTAAATTCTTTACCGTCAATCGTTTCATCAAAATTTAGACCTTTATTTTGCAATTGGTACAATTGATGTACTGTCCATTTCATATCTATCACCTCAAGGCAACAAAGATGATTATAGCTTTCACAGAAGTATTTGTCAATATTTTTTCTTTACACTATAATGATCTTAATTAAAAAATTTATAAAGCCATTTTAACACCATATGACTACTATAATCAAATAAACTTGTGAAGAAGGAATGTAAATGAAAGCTACGGGCATTATCGTGGAATATAATCCCTTCCACAACGGACACGATTTTCATGTTCATGAGTCCAAAAAACAAACAGAGGCTGACTGTATGATTGGCGTGATGAGCGGACATTTTCTACAACGCGGTGAACCTGCCCTTTTGTCAAAGTGGTATCGAACCGAAATGGCACTGCGCTCAGGAGTTGACTTGATTGTAGAGCTTCCGTACGTATACGCTACACAACAGGCAGACACATTTGCCGCTGGAGCCGTTGCTATTTTAAATCAGCTACAGGTGGCGTCCATTTGCTTTGGAAGCGAGGACGGCCGAATTGAGCCGTTTCAACGTGCTGTGCAACTCACTGACTCCTCACAGCCATCTGAGCATGTAAAATCGCTGTTAAAAGAAGGCTACAGCTACCCTAAAGCTATGTCGCTAGCGCTTCAAACGACTGAAGATAGCATTGATTTATCACAACCAAACAATATTTTAGGATATGCCTATGTGAAAGCGATCATCGATCAGCATACAGGCATTACTCCGCATACGATTAAACGTACGCAAGCACATTACCACGACATAGAACTTCCTACCACACCTATTGCGAGCGCGACTAGTATTCGAAAAAGCTTACATACTCAATCATCCATCGAAGAAATTTCTCCCTATGTACCAGCCTCTACAACTCGCTTGCTGGAGGATTATGTCACAACGTACGGAAGATTTCACGACTGGGAACAGTATTTTACGCTGTTAAAATACAAGCTTCTAACGATGACACCTCGTCAGCTTGCTGATATTTACGAAATGGAAGAAGGAATTGAGTATCGCCTGCTTGACGCTAGTAAACGCGCTAGTACGTTTGCGGAATTTATGTCGCTTGTGAAAACAAAGCGCTACACGTGGACACGTATTCAGCGTATGTGTGTCCATATTTTAACGCACACGATGAAAGAAGAAATGAAGCCCTTTTTACACGTTGACGCTCCTCCTTACGTTCGGGTGCTCGGGATGACAAAAAAAGGACAAGAATATTTACGGCTAATAAAGAAAAAAATTGAGGTTCCACTTGTGACGAAAATTTCAAAAAAACAAGCAGACACGATTCTTCGATTAGATTTAAAAGCCACCTCTGTTTATGGAATGAGTTTACCGGAGCCGTTACGATCTCAGTTTAGCATGCAAGACTTCACTACTCCGCCCATTATTCTTTCCTAATGAAAAAGCTCCTTCTCTTGTGAGAAAAGGAGCTTTTTTTATCTTTATTTTTTATCTTTTAATTTGTTTAAGTATGCAATGGCATCATCAAACGTGTTCACAGGAATAATTTTCATCTTTGTATCAATTTTCTTCGCTGTTTTTACTGCTTCATTGTAGTTGGAGTCTTTTCTACCGCCTTCAGCAGGGGCAAAGAAAATTTCTGCGCCTGAGTCACTAGCGGCCACAATTTTTTGTGAAATCCCACCGATCGGCCCTACAATCCCCTCATCGTTAATCGTCCCTGTACCTGCGATCTGATAGCCGTGGGTTGTATCTTCCTCCACTAGCTGATTGTAAATTTCCAAGGAAAACATGAGGCCAGCTGAGGGCCCGCCAATTTGCTCGGTGTTAATTTTTACTTTTGGTGTCTCGGTAATATCTCGATCCGTAATGAGCGTAATACCTAGTCCTACTTTGTTTTTCAATCCTGGGAACGGTTGAATCTTAACCGATTTGGTGTACATTTTGCCATTACGATCGTATGTAATGCTCACAGCGTCCCCTTTTTTCTTCTGAGATACGAATGAAATGAATTCATCTGCTGTTTGAATGGCTTTTCCGTCCACCTTATGTACGCGATCTCCTGCTTTTAACACTTTTTCAGCAGGCATCTTTGGCACTACGCTCATAATGTATACGCCTTTGTTGTGGAACTCAATTTGTTTATCTGCTTTTTGGTACGCGACGACAATCGCAGACTGCTTTGAAGTTTCCATAAGATGAAGCTGTCTGTAATTATAGTCTTTGTCGCTTTCCCCTTCTTGACGAATATCTTTTTCAGGAAATACTTCCTGGAAATCCTGAATATGAGCGAGCGTGTATGAAAGCGGGGTTGCTTTCCCCATTCGAACCGTTGTCAGCATAAAATCGCCTTTTTCCTCTGTTCCACCCTGCACATCAATGATAGGGTCTAGCTTTTGTGCCATTCCTGGCTTTGTAATGTAGTAGGGAAGCGGAAAAAATACAATCACAAACGCCAGAATAATTCCCAGCACGAGTGACAACGTAAATAGTTTATTCTTTTTCATGGTGCTGCTCCTTCCAATTTTCAATCGTTGCTTGAATTTTAGGCAGATGCTTTCTACCTTCTTCTTCACCTATTGCAATAATTTCAGCAATGTTCTTAAATGCACGCGAGCTAAATGCTTCAACGTGGGGCCTAATCATAATATCCGACGCAATTTCACGATGCTTCACGAGCTCTTCTTGTAGAATGTCTAAACTTTGTAAAATAACATCAAAAATCGAGCCGATTTCTGCGTTTGTTTTGACTCTCGAAACATCTACCGCTATGACAATATCTGCTCCTAAATCACGCGCCACAGAAACGGGGATACGATCCACGACTCCACCATCGACTAACAGTCGCCCATTAAACGACTCAGGAACAAAAATACCGGGAATGGAGATGCTTGCTCGGACGGCTTCTGCCACAGGTCCTTCCCGAAAAACCACTTTTTCTCCCGTTCTTAAATCGGTGGTCACAATCGCAATCGGAATCATTAAGTCTTCAATATTCTTTCCATGAGTAAAGACTCTTACTAATTCTTTAATTCGCTCTCCAACAACGAACCCCATTTTGGGGACTGTAACGTCTAAATGGTACTTTCGTTTGAAAGCGTTGGCGATTTTATATAAGCGTTCCATGTCCATTCCCGTCGCATAAAAAGCGGCTACAAGAGCCCCCATGCTGCTTCCCGCGATACAATGAACAGGAATATTAGCCTCATGCAGCACTTTTAACACCCCAAGATGCGCAAAACCCCTGGCTCCACCAGATCCAAGAGCTAAACCAACCGTTGGATCTTTCAAGACACATCCCCTCCTTTATCTATTGTTCATTCTTATGGTCTAAATTCCAGGGCTAGACTCGTATATTGATATATAGGTTGTACAATATTGGAGTAATTTTACCATTTTTCCCTTTGAAATGCATATTTTAAGCCATTACTCTAGGAGGAGAACAAGTTTGACAAAATCCGTCTTTAAAACACTCTTACTTTCTGCGAGCGCACTTCTGCTAGCAGGCGCATTAATTATTTTCCCCCAAGAAGCGGTAAAGGCTTCTGTGCGGGGATTAGATATGTGGTGGAAGGTCGTTTTCCCTTCGCTTCTTCCCTTTTTTATTGCTTCTGAGATGCTGATCGGCTTTGGCGTTGTAAAGTTTGTCGGTATCCTTCTTGAACCGTTTATGCGACCTATTTTTCGTGTACCAGGAGCCGGGGGTTTTGTTCTTGCGATGGGGATGGCTTCAGGGTTTCCAGCAGGGGCCAAGCTTACGGCTCGCCTTCGCCAAGAAAAGCAGCTGACATCTCTTGAAGCTACCCGCCTTGTCTCCTTCACAAATTCGTCTAATCCGTTGTTTATTTGCGGAGCGGTAGCGGTCGGTTTTTTCCATAATCCCCACCTTGGCATTTTACTTGCACTCGCCCATTACCTCGGTAATCTATCCGTAGGCATAATCATGAGATTCTATGGTGGCTCTTCTGTCATAGATTCGCCATCTAAAAAAGGTCTTCCTTCTTTTAAAGAAGCGCTAAGAGAAATGCATCGTTACCGCCTTTCCGATAATCGTCCGATTGGAAAACTGTTGGGGGATGCGGTTAGCTCTGCTATTCAAAGCCTCTTAATGATTGGTGGATTTATTATTTTATTTTCGGTTTTAAACAAGCTTCTGTTATTAATGAACGTGACTTCTCTGTTCAGTCATTTGCTTTCACTTGTTTTTCCACTGTTCCATCTTTCAACCGATCTTTCGCTGCCGTTTGTCTCAGGCCTATTTGAAATTACGCTCGGAAGCCGTTTAACGAGTGATGTTACGTCTTCTCACCTTTTGCACCAGACCATTATCACAAGCTTCATACTGGGCTTTAGCGGCTTTTCTGTTCAGGCTCAAGTTGCCAGTATCTTAGCTGAAACTGATATTAAGTTTTTACCATTTTTTATTGCTCGTATTCTTCATGGATGCTTCGCGATGATGATTACCATCTTACTGTGGCGCCCTCTCCATTCGTATATCACATCATACAATCCGTCCGTTCCGACCTCCACAAACGAAACCTTTGGATGGATGAGTGAATATTGGCATGTGTGCATCACCTACGGGCCTCTTCTAACTATTGGATTTTTACTTTTGTATGTTTGGCTACTCTTTAAGAATTTGCGTCGTGCTTTATAAAAAAAGCTGGAGAAACATCTCCAGCTTTTTCTTTTTCTAATGAGAAAAAGGCGTTTTTTCTAGCTCCGTTAAAAACATGCATTCATATGTTAACTATTGAACATGATTTTTTTAATGGAGTGTGATGCTTCATGAAAAAGTTTTTGCTAATGATTGGGGTTACTCTACTTTTTCTCTTTCCTTTTTCCAATGATTTTTCCTTCGTTGGTGTTCCAACCGTACGAGCTCATTCTTTATTAGACGGACAAAACCACGATCTGATTGTGAGTTTCACCCCATCTTTTCATAATCACAAAGCACTAACCAATTGGAAAAAAAAGCAAAGGTATGATGTAATTTCGTTCAACGGAGCTTTTGCTGTCAGCGGGGCATTTGAACAAAAAGATATTGCATCGTTTTTGGAAAATCAAAACGTTGTTTCAATCGAACGAGATAAAAAAGTTCATTTGTTAGAACAGGTGATGGACTGGGGAGTACAAGCGGTTCATGCATCATATGCTTGGAAGTCCACTTATACAGGAAAAGGGGTCAAGGTGGCTGTTCTTGATACAGGAATAGGACCACATGAGGAAGTAAACGTCGTCAAAGGTGTTTCAATGGTGTCGTACACCACATCTTTTCGAGACGACCATGGCCACGGCACACATGTCGCAGGTATTATTGCAGCCAAAAATAATACCCGTGGGACTGTCGGAGTAGCACCTAATGCAGAACTCTACGCCGTAAAAGTACTGGATTCAAATGGAAATGGCTATCTGTCAGATATCATTAAAGGCATCATGTGGGCCGTTAATGAACAAGTCGATATTATTAATATGAGCTTTGGGACAAGCACCCCCTCTCAAGCCTTAGAACAAGCCATTAACATCGCCACACAAAACGGTATTCAAGTCGTTGTAGCAGCTGGCAATTCGGGTAGTTCTAAAACGCCTGGTCTTTTATATCCAGCAAAGTATGAGCCCGTCATTGCCGTTGGATCCGTAGACAAAGACATGAATCGCTCTTCCTTCTCTTCCTACGGACCTGAGTTAGACGTTGTCGCACCAGGTTCTTCCATCCAAAGCACCTATCTCTTTAATAGCTATGCTCGCTTAAGCGGAACATCAATGGCCGCTCCTCATGTGGCAGGTGACTTGGCTTTATTAAAAGAAGCCTTTCCAAATGCATCCGCACAAGAGCTGTCGCAAAAATTATTTACGACAGCTAAAGATGTAGGACCACTAGGAAAGGATGACATGTACGGATACGGATTGATTCAAGCACCGTTTAATGAAGGGATGACGCAGCTAACTGTGAACCTTTCACAGCCATCTCTACTGCCAAATGAACCCGTAGCTATTAAAACCAATGTAAATTTCCTAACGCTTAAACCTGCCCCACACGTCAGCCTTCGCTACACGGTGACAATGCCATCTGGAAAAAAGATCTCATCTACAGCAGAAAGCGATGACTACGGGGAAGCTACCTTTACGTTTTCATCTACACAAGCCGTTGGAACGTATAAAGTAGACGTCTCTTCATTAGGAAACGGAGAAAAGACAAGCGTTTCCTTTATGGTCCCAAAGCCCAGCTCCTCCCATCTTCACTTCTTTTTATCAAGCCCTACGCTTGTAAAAAAAGGGCGCGGTACTACCATCACAGCAAGCGTATTGGATGCAAAAAATCGTCCGCTCAGCTCCAAAAAAATCTCATTTACAGCTACTACTCCTTCTAATCAGATCCTTCATTTTTCAACAATTAGTGATAAACACGGAAAAGCCTTTATCACCCTCGAAAAAGATGTTCCACTAGATATGTCAGGAGTCTACTCCATCACTGGCAGCACCGAAAATTTTCAACATACGCTTTCTTTACTTGTAACAGACAAATAAATGGCGAGAAAAAAAGAAGGTGCAGCGCTGCACCTTCTTTTTTTATGTATGAAATTTTTGTATTAACGCTTCTGAAACAGCAGGTGGGACTAACTCTGATACATTTCCACCATATTTGGCTACTTCTTTCACAATGCTAGAGCTTAAAAATGAATATTGATTGTTTGTCATCATGAAAAATGTCTCAATGGATTCATCAAGCACGCGATTAACAGACGTAATTTGCATTTCGTATTCGAAATCTGATACAGCGCGAAGTCCGCGCAAAATACAGTTGGCGTTCTTTTTCTTCGCATATTCCATTAACAGACCTTGCGATGCTTCAATCGTAATATTAGGCATATCCTTCGTTACTTCTTGAAGTAGCGCGATTCGTTCTTCTACGGAAAAAAGTGGATTTTTAGAAGAATTATTTAAAACAGTTATGTACAGCGTGTCAAAAATCTTTGCTCCACGCTTAATGATATCTAGATGTCCATTTGTAACGGGATCAAAGCTCCCTGGACAGATGGCTACACTCCCCATTTCCTTCCTCCTTATTCTTCCTCTACCTGTTCAGTTTGCGCAGGCTCATAGATTGTAATTGCGGTAATACCGTAAATTTCAGCCTTTGTTCGTTCATAAGTACCAATTGTTTCGGGCAATGAAACACCTTTGTCATGCTCACAAACAATTTTCCCTGTCGAAGTTAGCAGTGATGCTTCGCTAATCGATTCGATAAGCGCTTTCAATTTTTGTGCTTTATACGGTGGATCTAACAGGATCAAATCAAACTGGAGCTCCCGTTTAATAATCGCTTTAAGCGCACGGTCTGAGTCGTTTCGGTACACTTCTGCTTGATCTTCGAACCCACACGTAGCTAAATTCGTTTTAATCGTTTGAATGGCTTTACCATCTCGGTCAACAAAAATAAATTTATCTAACCCACGGCTTAACGCCTCGATGCCTAATCCACCACTTCCACCAAATAAATCTAAACCAAGTCCACCTTCAAAATAGGGACCAATAATATTGTAAATAGATTCTTTTACCTTATCTGTCGTTGGACGCGTCGTCGTTCCAGGAACGGCTTTTAATGCTAGTCCTTTTTTTGTGCCAGATACAACTCTCATTTTTCTCACAACCTTACTTCGTTTACTGCATATTCTTCATTATCCTACCACAAATTATTTTATAAAAACTAGGGAAATTCATTATTTCTCCCCTCAGGACGGAAATATTTTTTCCAACTTTCGTATAACATGAGCATGTTTGGAAATAATAAAGGTAACAACATCTCCTGATAAAGGTGTTGTTGCCAACCGCGGAGAAGACTTACGTTTCCCCATAAGTTCTTCCTCCGGTTTCTCCTCTCCCTTTGCCTTCTTGACTTGATTTGCGTGCTCGTGTCATTCAAATCAATATAAGAGGGGCCCTATAACCTGATGGTTATAGGTTTTTTTAATGTTTACGGTCCTCTTGTTCAATGGTACAGTTAGCATATAACAATCTTTTTATACCGGAGGACAAACATGATTCAACGTTTTATTGAGCTTGGTGAAGGCTATTCTGATATTTACGAGCTGTTTGAATTGGCTCGCTCTAACAAGCATCGCCTTGCACATCTATTATTACTTGAAACAACGATTGATGGACAGAGAAAAGGCTCCTTTGTGGTTGTGCTCTCTCCTGCGTCTGAAGGGAAATTTCAGCCTCTTTATATCTCAAGAGAAGGGATTGCCTTAACCGAGTCAAGCAAACGCATAGAGCTGTTTCAAGAGCTCGCTGCATCCCTTGAAAAAAAGGTCATCTCAATTGATGTTCGATCATCTAAAAGCTTTGCTGAAACGGACCTTTACTATCAATACCTCATCGGTATTTTGCGAATGAATCGCTATATTTTACCGATGCAATAATCAAAAAAAAGGTATGTGATCATCACATACCCTTTTTTCAGTGGTTAAATTCCAATTTTATAATCATATTCCTTTGCTTTATCCGGCTTTGAATTTTCAAATTCAGTTTTCAAAAACGGCTTATACGAAGGCATCACTTTTTTAACAAAAGGAAGAGAATTTAGCTTTTCTACTAATTTTTCATGATCTTCCATATTAGAATATAACACCACGTATTTTAAATCTTTTGAAACGTATTGAACATGTCCATATCTTCTTAACGATTTAGCCTGTTTCACAGACTGAACATATACAATGACTCCTTGACGCTCCACAAACATACTTCTTCCCCTTTAAGTGTAATCAGTATTTATAAAACCATTGCGATTATGTACGAGTAATTATGAATAATCATATCATGATTTGGGTGATAGAGATATGAATTTAGATGAAATATGGAAAATCTTTTTCCAGCACCTTCATACAAGTTCCCATATTTTACAGTATGAGCAAAAAAACTTCGCTGGTATACCTTTCCTGTACATTGATGCAGATATGAATACTACAAAAAAAGAAATAGATGAGGCCATTTTAGCCTCATCTATCCGGGCTGCCTCTCACCAAAAAGTTACGTGGAGAACTTCATTCGTCCGAAACGATGGAAGCCGCTATGTGTATCAGCATCGCTTCATCGTTCCGCTTCAGAAAATGTTTTGCTGTGGAAATAATTGCACAGACTGCGTTCGCTACGAACGAACTTAGTGAACGCTACATCCACAGCTTCCACCTGAACCACATCCGCCACCACAAGAAGAACCGGTATCAAAGAACGGATTTCCGGTCGGCACTTTGATTTGCTCAGAAATGGAGTACCCTAAAATGACGCTCACTTCATCTAAAAGCTTTTGAACGGCGTTTTCCGCTTTTTTAAACTCTATGACCGTCTCATGAAGATCTACTGAGCGCTTCAGCTCACGCGTCTGTTTTGTGACGGTTTTATAGTCAGGATGATATCTCCCAAAGCGCTGTACCTCTTCGTAACGCTCTTTCATCTTCACAAATTCCGCGACGAGCGCCTGAGCTTCCTGATCTTGCCTAAATGTATATAAACACTGACGATAATGTTCAACGACATCGGATTGTAAAATCATCTTTCCAATGTGCTCAGCACCATCTAAAAGCTGAACAGTCTCTGATGTTACAAGCATGGTTTTACACACCTCCACCTCTATCTTATCACGGATAAAGCCGAGAAGAAAATGATTAAACACGCCTTTTTCTAAAAAATGGTGATCTTCCCCAAGTGTTCTAGAAAGGGATTGTTTACGTTTATTAATATTTAAAGTAGCTTCTAAGCTAAAAACGTCTTATTGCATATGCCAATTAACAGAAGTCTTTTGGTCACATATGATTCCCTCACAATTCATCAACTGAACGATATCCTCAATGTGCTCATCTTTTGCAATCAGCAAAGTTGTAAAGGAGTCATACAAACTCATAAAAGCATAATCGCTGTTTTCATCTGCCACGATTAACTCATGACCCGATAAGTCACATAGATCTAACGAAGACGTATCATTGATGGTCAATAAACCATTATCCCCCGATATCGGATTTGAGAAATATAGTTTCTTCGCTCTTTTTGAGCCCATTAGCTTCAATAAACGATCCATTAAAAACACCGATGTTCGATCCTCTGTTGGATAAAAAAAGACTGGGCGAAGATGTAAATTTAAGCGATCAGCTAAATCCTCTCGTCTATATTTTTCTGTGAAAGCACCAATAGAAGTGATTAAAGCTAATGCTACTTCCTTAGGGGAATTAAAACCACCATTCAACATGACCTTCTGCCAAGGAACAGGTTTACCCATTGTAAGAATCTCTTCATCACTCGGATAAATATGTTGATATGAATTCTCCCTTATGTTTTCCTCCCATCCAGAAGGCATTTGAGCGAAAGGGTGAAGCAATAGCGCTGCGGACTTAAACGTTCTGGGAAGCTGTTTTAAGATCGTTTTCCGTTCATTTAACCAAATATACTTTAACAAATAATACCCTCCCTTCAGACGCTGCACGCTGAGTTTAGACAAGTGTAGGTTATTATACGTATCTCTTATTTCAAATACAAGTGATTACATCAAAAACTCTTTCACATCGTATTCAGTGCTCTCACCTCTACAACCGTTCCCTAAAGAGGAACCACACTCCGCAAAAGTCCTATTATAAGAGGTAATAAGAAATCAATGAAAATAGAGCCCTAGTGAAAGACGCAAAGACTCCTCTACAATTAGCTCACCACTCGCCCTGCGGAAAGCGTAGCGAGCTGGAACGAAGAGACATACCCTTATGATTCACTACTTCAACCGACTAGGACCGAAGTGAAAGATGCGAAGACTCCTGCAGGATGAGCGAGTCAGGTGAGATCCCGCAGGAAGCAACGCGACGAGGAAGCTCACCGC
>NZ_LILC01000015.1 GCF_001274935.1 Priestia koreensis
TGACGTTTTGCTTGTTTTGTTCAGTTTTCAAAGAACTCTTGTCCCAAAAGCGACCTCTTTAATATATCACTTTCGAACTTTTATGTCAACCACTTTTTTAAGTTTTCGTTCCGACTTATGTATGTGTTTTGCTGACTTTTAATATAATATCAGATATTCTTTCTTAGTTCAATAGAAAACCAAAAAAAATAAAAAAGAATAAACCATCTTCAATATAAAAAAGGGACACGTATCTTTTATAGATCTGTGTCCCCTTGTTTTTACTCTTCAGTATCTACTACTTCTGCTTCTATTGCTGTTTCTTCATCTGTAATGTCATCCGAATCTTCTTCTGAAACTTCTACTTTCGCTACAGTCGAAACAAATTCTTCATCTCCAAGGCGAATCAATTTTACACCTTGCGTATTTCGTCCCATTTGAGAAACATCTTTAGTGGCAACACGTATTAAAACCCCGCTCACCGTGATCAACATAATGTCTTCTTCTTCAGTTACCGTTTTAAGTGAAACGATCTTACCGTTCTTCTCTGTAACGTTACATGTTCGAAGACCTTTCCCACCACGAGACTGAATTCTATATTCGGATGTTTTCGTACGTTTCCCATATCCATTTCTTGTTACGATGAGAATGTCAGATTCATCGTCGGAAATTTCCATCCCTACGACTTCATCATCATCTGCAAGCGTAATTCCTTTTACTCCGGTTGCAGTACGTCCCATTGACCGAACATCATCTTCAGGGAAACGAATTAGCATTCCGTTTTGAGTACCAATGAGAATCTCTTTTTTACCGTCTGTCAGCTTAACAGAGATCAGCTCATCTTCTTCTCTCAATCCTAGAGCAATCAATCCACTTGTACGGATATTTTCAAAAGAAGAAAGAGGCGTACGTTTTGAAACGCCCTGTTTTGTTGTGAAGAACAGATAAGCGTCATCGACGAATTGCTCAACTGGAATAATCGCATTTACCCATTCGTCTTTATCCACCTCAAGTAAATTAATAATTGGAAGACCCTTAGCTGTACGACTAAACTCAGGAATTTCATAACCTTTTGTACGATAAACCTTACCTTTGTTTGTAAAGTACAGGATCGTATCATGTGTAGAAGTGGTTAAGAGCTGCTCAACAAAGTCATTCTCATGCATGTTCATTCCCTGTATTCCTCTACCGCCACGCTTTTGACTTCGATAGGTAGAAACAGGAAGACGCTTAATATATCCATTGTGTGTTAGTGTGATAACAATATCCTGGCGAGGAATTAAGTCCTCATCCTCAATCGTTTCTAGTCCACCTAGTACAATTTCAGTACGTCGCTCATCATTGTAGCGTTCTTTAATATCCATTAATTCTTCGCGGATGATTTCAAGTACCTTTTCCTCATCAGCTAAAATCGCCTTTAGTTCTTGAATTAAAGCAACAAGAGCCTGATACTCTTCTTCAATTTTTTCACGTTCTAAACCTGTCAAACGTTGCAAACGCATATCAAGGATTGCTTGGGCCTGTTTTTCACTTAATGAGAAGTTCTCCATTAAACCTTGTTTTGCAATTTCTCCTGTTTGAGATCTTCTGATTAAGGCTATTACTTCATCGAGATGGTCAAGGGCAATCTTCAAACCTTCTAAGATATGAGCTCTTGCTTCAGCTTTTCGCAATTCAAATTGAGTACGGCGACGAATAATGACTACTTGATGCTCAAGATAATAATGTAAGCATTCCTTCAAGTTCAGCACTTTAGGCTGCCCTTCAACTAATGCTAGTGTATTAATACCAAAGCTTGTTTGAAGAGCTGTTTGCTTATATAAATTGTTCAGTAGAACATTTGCATTTGCATCACGACGAACTTCAATGACGATACGTAGACCTTCTCGGTCAGATTCATCACGTAAGTCTGTAATTCCATCAATCTTTTTATCACGCACTAATTCAGCGATCTTCTCAATCAATCTTGCTTTATTCACTTGATATGGAAGCTCGGAAACGAGAATGGTTTCTCTTCCATTTGGTTTTTCTTCAATTGTTACTTTCGCACGAACTGTAATCGAACCCTTACCCGTTTCATACGCTCGACGAATTCCACTACGTCCTAAAATTTGTCCACCTGTGGGGAAATCAGGTCCTGGGATAATATCCATTAATTCAGGAATCGTAATATCTGGATTTTTACTTAACTCTAAAACACCATCGATAACTTCACCTAGTTGATGAGGAGGAATGTTAGTCGCCATCCCTACTGCAATCCCAGATGATCCGTTCACTAGAAGGTTCGGGAAACGAGAAGGAAGAACAACTGGTTCACGTTCTGAACCATCATAGTTATCTTGGTAGTCAATCGTATCCTTGTTAATGTCACGCAAGAGCTCCATAGAGATTTTGGACATTCTAGATTCGGTATAACGCATAGCCGCAGCTCCGTCACCGTCGATAGAACCAAAGTTTCCGTGCCCATCTACAAGCATATAGCGATAACTAAAATCCTGCGCCATCCTAACCATTGTTTCATAAACGGATGAGTCACCATGTGGATGGTACTTACCGATTACTTCACCAACGATACGTGCTGACTTTTTATGTGCTTTATCTGATGTCATCCCTAGATCATTCATTGCATACAAAATACGGCGATGAACAGGCTTTAATCCATCACGAGCATCAGGCAAGGCACGTGAAACGATTACACTCATCGCATAATCTAAGAATGATGTTCTCATTTCTTTACTAATATTAATCTCTTTTACATTTGAAACTGGCTTATCTGACATACATCAGAACCTCCTTTAAAAAGCTCGTTCATAAAATACAGCCGTTCAATAAGTAAAGACAGGATAGAGTTTCTTCTATCCTGTGATGACTTACTTTGTTTAATGATGAATATTTCCATAAACGAACTTAGATATCTAGGTTTTTAACGTATTTAGCGTTTTCTTCAATGAAGTTTCTACGCGGTTCTACCTTATCACCCATTAAGATCTCAAACGTTTCGTCCGCTTCAATCGCATCTTTTAAGCTCACTTGAAGCAATGTACGATTTGTTGGGTCCATTGTTGTTTCCCAAAGTTGGTCGGGATTCATTTCTCCTAGACCTTTGTAACGTTGAAGAGAAGGTTTCGGTGTAGCTGGCAAGGTAGCTAATACTTCTTCTAGCTGTTTATCATTGTACGCATATTCAACACGTTTACCTTGAGAGACCTTATACAAAGGTGGCTGCGCAATGTAGATATAACCATGCTCAATGATTTGTCTCATATAACGATAGAAGAATGTCAATAGCAGCGTACGAATATGCGCACCATCAACATCAGCATCTGTCATAATGACAAGCTTATGGTAACGAGCTTTCGTAATATCAAAGTCTCCACCAATTCCCGTTCCTAAAGCCGTGATGATGGAGCGAACTTCGTTATTAGATAAAATTTTATCAAGGCGAGCTTTTTCCACGTTGATAATTTTTCCACGCAACGGCAGAATAGCTTGGAAATGGCGATCACGACCTTGCTTCGCTGATCCACCCGCTGAATCTCCCTCTACTACGTATAGTTCACTAATAGAAGGATCTTTTGATGCACAATCCGCTAGTTTCCCAGGAAGGCTAGAGATTTCTAAAGCACTTTTACGTCGAGTAAGTTCACGTGCTTTTTTCGCTGCTAGACGGGCTCTAGAGGCCATTGTTCCCTTATCCACTACTTTGCGAGCAACGTTCGGATTTTCAAGTAAAAATCGCTCTAAGTGGTCAGAAAATAGCGAGTCAGTGATTGTACGTGCTTCACTATTTCCTAACTTCGTTTTCGTTTGTCCCTCAAACTGTGGATCAGGATGCTTAATTGAGACAATTGCCGTTAAACCTTCTCGAACATCTTCACCAGTTAGGTTTGCGTCACTATCTTTAAAAAGATTATTCTTTCGAGCATAATCATTAATAACGCGTGTTAAAGCCGTTTTAAATCCAGATTCATGTGTACCGCCCTCGTAAGTATGGATGTTGTTAGCGAAAGAATAGATGTTGCTAATATATCCTTCGTTATATTGCATCGCTACCTCGATTGAGATTCCATCTTTTTCTCCACCGATATAGATAGGCTCTTCATGAATAGGTTCTTTTGAGCGATTTAAATGCTCAACATAGGACTTGATTCCACCCTCATAGTGATAAGCTTTATGCTTTTCAGGCTCTTCGCGTTTATCCGTAATTGTAATCTTGATATTACGGTTTAAGAACGCTAACTCACGAATTCGATTTGCGAGCGTGTCATAGTCATACTCTAACGTCTCTTTAAAGATTTCTGGGTCTGGCTTGAAGTGTGTGATTGTACCAGTCTTATCTGTATCACCAATCACCTTTAGATCTTCATTTGGAACGCCACGTGTATATTTTTGATAATGGATTTTTCCATCACGGTGAACAAATACTTCTAGAAATTCCGACAGGGCATTAACAACTGAAGCCCCTACGCCATGGAGACCACCAGAAACTTTATAGCCTCCTCCACCGAACTTACCGCCGGCATGAAGCACTGTCATAATAACTTCAACAGCTGGGCGTTTCATTTTTTCGTGCATACCTACGGGAATTCCACGACCATCATCAGTGACAGTGATGCTATTGTCCTTTTCGATGGTTACTCCAATTTCTGAACAATGACCAGCTAAAGCTTCGTCAATACTGTTATCTACAATTTCCCATACCAAATGGTGAAGACCTTTTCCGCTCGTAGATCCAATATACATACCTGGACGTTTACGTACCGCTTCTAAGCCCTCTAATACCTGTATTTGATCTGCATCATATGATTGTTGTACTTCTTTCTGTTCCATTGGCAACTGTCTCTCACCTACACTTTTTATTACATACTCTACAAGTAGAGCTGTTAGATGTTTTTAAAAAATATATTTGAATGAATCTTTCCTTACCTACCATTTTCTAGCGAACTCATAATGATTGTTACAAGGATAGAAAGTGGTGCAAAAAACTATTTAATACGCTGAATCTCTCCAGCTGTTACCTCATAGGTAGCAGCACGTTCTAATGTTTCATGATGAATACCATCAATGCTTGTGGTCGTAACAAAAGTTTGAACTTTACCTTGAATGGTATTGAGTAAGTGTGATTGTCGATAATCATCTAGTTCTGACAGAACATCATCCAATAAAAGAATGGGATATTCCCCTACCTCCGAGTAAATAAGCTCAATTTCCGCTAATTTCAATGACAAAGCGGTTGTACGCTGTTGACCTTGAGAGCCAAAGGTTTGAACGTCTTTATCGTTTACGTAGAAAATCAAATCATCTCGATGTGGACCAGCGAGTGTAACTCCCCGATCGATTTCTCTTGATTGAATCTGTTCAAACTTTTTTGCATATTCTTCTATCATTTTCGACAAGTCTTCTTTGTCTGATACATCTATTGAGTTTTTATACGTAATTTTTAACGTTTCTTTTCCACGACTTATGCCATCATGGATCGGTTCTGCCCATTTTTGTAGCAAGTCTAAAAACTCAAATCGTTTCTTTAGAACACGAGCAGCAACTTCACATAGCTGTTCTGTCATAATTTCTAAAAACGTTATATCAGATGTTTTTTTCGTTTGGAGTTGTTTTAAATACTGATTGCGTTGCTGAAGAATTTTTTGATAACGACTTAAGTCATACATATATACAGGAGAAACCTGACCAATCTCCATATCAATGAATCGTCTTCGAACTTGGGGACTACCCTTAACGAGATTTAGATCTTCTGGGGCAAACATGACCGTATTCAAAGCCCCAATATACTGACTAAGCTTTTGTTGCTCAATATGGTTATATTTTGCCTTTTTCCCTTTGGTTGAGATGATTAATTCTAGTTGGGTTGGTCCGTTTTGCTTTTCAATCTGACCTGTAATTTTTGCGAACTCTTGATCCCATTGAATAAGTTCTTTGTCATTTGATGCACGATGTGATTTGGCCATAGACAGCACAAAAATCGATTCCATGACATTTGTTTTTCCTTGAGCATTTTCCCCAAGGATCACATTCACTTTATTTTCAAAAGAAACAGTTGTTCGATTATAATTCCGGTAATTTACCAGAGATAGTTCTTTAATATACAAAAGGGATCACCAACTTTAAGAAATCACCACAAACTTCCCTACATCAGGAATGTCTATTATATCTTGATCTTTTAATTTACGACCTCGTCTATTTTCAGGTTCTTGGTTCACGTATACTTCATATTCTTGAAGAAACCATTTAGCCATGCCACCCGTTTGGATCACATCCGCTAATTTTAAAAACTGACCTAGTGTAATTACTTCTGTTGAGATGCGAACTTCCTTCATCGAATACCTCTCACTTTCAAATTGTGTATCTTATATATTGTACTAAATAAAACGAAAAGAGAAAAGGACAAGGGCACGTAATCTACGTATGCACCCTTGTAAGCCCTCTTTTTAGGCAGAAAATCGCTCCTTTTCAAACCTCAGCTGAAGACCAAGAATTACAGAAAAAGAGCGATTATATAAAAATTAATGGTTCAATCGATTAGATTAGTAAGTACGTACTGGTAAGATCAATTGTAACATAGAATCATCTTCTGGTGTACGAATAATAAAAGGTCTCATTGCACCAGTGAAACTAACTTTAATTTCAGTTCCTTCTAAGGCTTTTAGTGCATCAAGCATATATTTTGCACTGAACGAGATTTTTAGATCTTCTCCATCAATTGATTGGCTTTGCACCTCTTCGATTACCTTACCAATTTCGGGTGAGTTAGATGAGATCTCAACAACCCCTTCCTCAAGTGTTGAAAGCTTCACCACATTGTTGCGCCCTTCTTTTGCTAATAAAGACGCTCGATCAATTGCTTGTAAAAACTCCTTCACATTTAACGTCATATCTGTTTTACTTTCAGATGGAATTAAACGAGACGTATCAGGATAGTTTCCGTCAAGTAGTCTAGAGAAGAATAAGATATGCTTCGTTTTGAATAAAACCTGATTGTTTGTGATAACAATATCTACTAGGTCATGAGAATCATCTAAGATTTTGCTGAATTCACTTAAGCTTTTACCTGGAATCACCACGTTGTAAGACGAATCAGCATCAATTTCTACTGGAGCCTTACGCAGCGCAAGTCGATGGCTATCTGTTGCAATACATGTAAGAATTTTATCTTCTACCTTCCAGTTTACACCTGTCAATATAGGTCGTGTTTCTGAGGTGGACACCGCAAAGACAGTTTGGCGGATCATGTTTTTTAGAAGGTCCGTTGAAATTTTAAATGCATTCTCCTCTTCAATCTGTGGAAGATGAGGATATTCTTCAGCATCTAATCCATTCAAGTTAAATTCAGCCTTACCTGATCGAATAACCGTCGAAAAATGAGGTTGAACTTCAATTTCAACAGACTCCTTTGGTAATTTACGTACAATTTCACTAAAAAATCTTGCCGGCAGCACAATACTTCCAGAATGATGAATGTCGACAATCTCTTTTCCATCCTCTTCTACTGGGATGAATGATTCGATAGATATATCTGAATCGCTTCCCGTTAGAGTTACGCCTTCATCCGTTGCTACAATTTTGATCCCTGTTAAGATTGGAATCGTTGTTCGAGAAGATACAGCTTTCATAACATCTTGAACACTTTGCACTAATGCATCTTTCGCGATAATAAACTTCATAATGGAAATCCTCCTATGGACTAAATGGTTTTAGGAATACTTTTATTATTATTTTAAAAGAGTAGTAGTAGTCGTAGGGGCTGTGAGTATGTGGATAACTATACTGCAGCCCAATAATTACAGTCTATCCACATGTGGATAGACTGTGCATAATACTATATGAATTATTCACATGTTACAAGAGATAAGTGGATTAACGTAAAATATCTTTGATCTCTTGGATTTGGTTTTTTAACTGATTATCTGTTCCTAAAAGTGTAGAGATCTTTTCGTGAGCGTGAATGACCGTTGTGTGATCACGGCCGCCAAATTCTTCGCCAATCTTCGGTAGTGAAAAATCCGTCAGCTCTCGAGATAGATACATAGCAATTTGTCTTGGGAAAGCTACAGATTTTGTACGCTTTTTGGCTTTAAAATCCTCTAACTTAATATTAAATTGTTGCCCTACTACCCGCTGAATATCTTGAATTGTAATCATTTTAGGCTTAGAGCTTGGAATGATGTCTTTTAGCGCCTCTGCTGCTAAGTCAGCATTAATATCCTTGTTTACTAGAGATGAATAGGCAACAACGCGAATTAAAGCCCCTTCTAGCTCACGAATATTCGAGTCAATTTGATTCGCGATGTACAGCATCACTTCATTTGGGATGACTAAACCATCTGCTTTTGCTTTTTTACGCAGAATCGCAATACGTGTTTCTAAATCCGGTGGCGTAATGTCTGTAATTAACCCCCACTCAAATCGTGAACGCAGGCGATCCTCTAACGTAGGAATTTCTTTCGGTGGGCGATCACTTGAAATAACGATCTGCTTGCTTTCTTCATGCAGCGTATTAAACGTATGGAAAAACTCTTCTTGCGTTTGTTCTTTTCCAGCTAAAAATTGAATATCATCTATCAGTAAGACATCAACACTGCGATATTTGTTACGGAATTCAACTGCTTTATTATCACGAATTGAATTAATGAATTCATTGGTAAATTTTTCAGAAGATAAATACACCACTTTTGCGTTCGGATTATGATCTAGCACATAATGACCAATCGCGTGCATTAAGTGAGTTTTCCCCAACCCAACTCCCCCGTAAATAAATAAAGGGTTATAGGCCTTAGCAGGCGCCTCTGCAACGGCAAGAGATGCTGCGTGGGCAAAACGGTTTCCAGAGCCAATAACAAACGTGTCGAACGTATATTTAGGATTCAGCATACTTTGAGGAAATTCGCTCGTCTCATCCGACTTTTGAACTTTTTTTCTTGGAGCATTAAGATCAAAGTCCTCTTCTGATTGATTTTGGGGAATGATAAATTTTACGGCTAATTCTTCCCCTGTTAAATCATAAAGAGTTTCAGCAATTAAATCTGAGTATCGTGATTCGAGCCAGTCGCGGGCAAAGTCGTTAGGAGCTGTAATGATTAGGGTGTCTCCTTGCAGTGCATGGGCCTTTGTTGATTTTAACCATGTTTCAAAGCTAGGTTTGCTTAATTTTTTCTCTATTTCAGTCAGCGCTTTGGTCCATAAATCATGGATATTTTCCAAAACAATCCCCCTCCCTTACGTGTGAAAATTCATTGTACAACCTTTGTACAGTACTATATGCAACGGAATGCATAAGAAAATCATAAATATACATTTTAGACATTGTGGATAAATATATAATATAGAAGAAAAGTGACTTTTAGACATAATCCACAAGAAGTGGACAAAAAGATACACACATGGTGAATAAAATTTCCACAAGTTATCCACAACTGTGGATATTTCAACCAGTAGAATTTGCTTATTAAGAGTGAAAACAAAAATATAATATCAAAGAAAACCAATAGTTGCAATGGATTTTCGAAACTTATCCACAATCACTACAGGTTGTGGAAATAATTTGTCCACAGCACTATATAATGTGTACCCCTTGTCGATAAATCTGGAGATAAGAAAAAAATGTCGAAAAAACTTATCCACAAAGGGAAAATAGGGAGCGTTGAATAAAAAGAGATAATTTTATGAAGAGGGAAAGAATGGGGTAAACAACTAGATAATATTTGTGTATACTATGAAGGTGATGAAGACAGATACGTAAAAAAATGATAAGATAGGTAGTATTGAAAAAATTGAATGTCTATATCTGTTGCTTAAGGTGTATGCTTAAGAAGAAGATCTGGAGATAGATTTGATTCAGCGCAGGCCAAAACGTGATTTTCAGGATACAAAAAGCAGCTAAACCTGATTTGTTAAATGAAACCGTTCATTATGAAAAGAGATAAAATAGAGATAAAAATCGTCTTTTTTTATTATAAAGTTGACAGAATGGGAGACATGTCACTATAATTATTAAGACTGTCTTTTTCAGATATTCCTCGAGGAGGTGTAGATAAATGAAAAGAACTTACCAACCAAATAAACGTAAGCGTAGTAAAGTACACGGTTTCCGTAGCCGCATGAGCTCTGCTAATGGACGTAAAGTGTTAGCACGCCGTCGTCGTAAAGGAAGAAAAGTATTGTCAGCATAATGGCCACTGAACTGTCAGTGGTCTTTTTTTCTCTTTGTACACTTTAACCTGGTTTAAACCAGGTTAAAGTTGCAGAAAATGTGAGAAGAACGGAATGGTACAGGAGCTGTTAAAACAATGAGGAAAAGTTATCGAATCAAAGAAAATAAAGATTTTCAGCATGTTTTTAAAAAGGGGACGTCCGTTGCGAACCGTCAATTTGTGGTATACGCTATCGAAAAACCGGATCAGCCTCATTTTCGTATTGGCTTGTCAGTTGGGAAAAAAATCGGCAACGCTGTGGTACGGAATAGAGTAAAAAGATTAATTCGCCAGGTTTTCTTTGAGTTATCAAGTTCTCTAGAGCAAAATAGGGATTATGTAATTATTGCAAGGTATCCAACGGCAGAAATGACATATGAAGAAGTGAGCAAAAGCTTGCAGCATGTGCTGAGAAGATCTAAAGTGTTGAAAAAGTAATGAAGGTATTTTGTTTGTTAAAATGAAGGATGAGGGGATACGAAGGAATAGTTAAAAGTGGACAGGACCGTTTTTAAAAGGGTTTTGCACCTAAAACGACGTGTTCTATCTCGCCTTTTACATAATTAAGTGATTGATGTAGAGCCCTTACTTACAGCGAAGAGGCTTGGATCGGTGCTCATAATCTCCTCTATCCACAATTTTACGTTCCTCTTTTCAAAATTACTACTAATTTGAATTCCTCTAATGAAAAAACAACTAGATTTCAATTTATTTCTACATAATGTCCTTTCATACGTTGTTTTTCTCCTCTTATTGTTCGTATACTTAATAATAGACTATAACGTTTTAATAATCAGAAAACTCTTAAAAGGAGGAGTTTGATTTGGAGACTACAATGTTCACTGGACGTACAGTCGAAGAAGCGACTCAAAATGGTCTTAAGCAGTTGGGTCTTAACGAAGATCAAGTTATTTTATCTGTAATTGATGAAGGAAAAAGAGGTTTTTTAGGCGTTTTTAATAAAAAACCGGCAGTTATTGAAATGAAACGCAAAATTGATTCTGCGCAGGAAGCTGAAGAATATCTCCAACGTGTCATTACGGAGATGGGAATTACAGCAGATATTACAAAAAAAGCACAAGGTCGAGACATTGAATTTATTATTAATAGTACAGATGCCTCTATGCTGATTGGTAAAAGAGGTGGAACGGTGAACGCACTGGAGCTTCTTACTCAGCTAGTAGCAAATCGTTTTTCTACTCATTATATAAATATTAAATTAAATCCAGAGGGCTACCGTGAAAAAAGGAAGCAATCATTGGAAGTTTTAGCTGGGAAACTTGCTGCGAAGGCACTGAAATCGCAATCGAAAGTCGAACTTGAGCCTATGAACTCCGCCGAGCGAAAAATTTTACATCAAGCGCTCGTTCGGAATAAGTCTATTCGAACTTATTCTGTAGGAACAGAACCGAATCGTCACTTAGTCATTGAACCGCTCCAAGTGAAGCGCAGAAAATCATAAAATAGACAATTTCTCAAACGCTCAGCTTTTACTGAGCGTTTTTTATTTTGAAATAATAGTTCTCTTCGAAGAAGATTAGTAAGAATTGTTATTCACATGTGGATAAGTTAAAATAAAAGGTACGCATTTTATAGAAATGTGAATAACTTAATCCGTTTGTTCAAAAAATACCTATTTTTTTCAAGAATGGTTTGTGCTATGCTTTAAATTTGGTTAACACCTTTTGTGTTAAAACGTTGCATCTTTAAGATGTTTTTATAAATAAAGATAGGTAAGAGAAAAAAAGAGAGGTGAAAGAATGATGTTAGAGCTTGATACAATTGCAGCTATCTCCACACCGATGGGGGAAGGAGCTATTGCTATTGTACGTTTAAGTGGGGAAGAAGCAATCGCTATTGCTGATCGTATTTTTAAAAGTCCCTCTGGTAAGACGCTCTCTACCGTCGCTTCTCATACAATTAATTACGGAAATATCATTGATCCTAAAACCAACGATGTGGTAGAGGAAGTCATGGTTTCTGTTATGAGAGGCCCAAAAACATTTACTCGTGAAGATATTATTGAAATTAATTGCCACGGTGGACTTGTTTCCGTTAATCGTGTCTTGCAATTAATTCTTACCAATGGTGCTAGACTTGCAGAACCAGGTGAATTTACAAAGCGTGCTTTTTTAAATGGGCGTATCGACTTGTCACAAGCTGAAGCGGTCATGGATTTAATTCGTGCCAAAACAGATCGTGCGATGAACGTTGCCATTAAGCAAATGGAGGGGCGATTATCAAACCTGATTCGCCGTCTGCGACAAGAAATTCTTGAAACGCTTGCTCACGTAGAGGTAAACATCGATTATCCAGAATACGATGACGTAGAAGAAATGACTCATCGAATGTTAATTGAAAAGGCCTCAAATGTGCGTAGCGAGATTCAAACGCTGTTGCAAACGTCCCAGCAAGGGAAAATTTTGCGTGAAGGACTGGCTACGGTTATCGTGGGAAGACCAAACGTTGGGAAATCTTCATTGTTAAATAGCTTAGTTCAAGATACGAAGGCTATTGTAACAGATATTCCAGGAACAACAAGAGATGTTATTGAAGAATACGTAAATGTGCGCGGGGTACCGTTGCGTTTAGTAGACACAGCGGGAATTCGTGAAACAGAAGATATTGTCGAGCGTATTGGAGTCGAGCGTTCGCGTCAATACTTAAAAGAGGCAGATCTCATTTTACTTGTTTTAAATTACCATGACGAACTTACACATGAGGACGAGCAGTTATTTGAAGCTGTCCGTGGTATGGACTATATCGTCATTGTGAATAAAACGGATCTTACGAAGAAAATTGATTTAGATAAAGTGTACGAATTAGCATCAGGACATCCAGTAGTCACAACTGCTTTAGTACAAGAGCAAGGTGTCGATCAATTAGAAGAGGCGATTTCGAGCCTGTTCTTTGAAGGGAACATTGAGGCACAGGATCTAACATATGTATCAAATTCTCGTCATATCGGTCTACTATCGCAGGCAGAGCAGGCGATTGAGGAAGCGATTGTTGGGATTGAGAGCGGTATTCCAATTGATATTGTTCAAATTGATTTAACACGTACGTGGGAAATTCTCGGAGAAGTTATTGGAGAGTCTGTACATGAAAGCTTGATCGATCAGTTGTTCTCACAATTTTGCTTAGGAAAATAAACGGTTTTTATATTAAGGGAGGTAAAGTTGAACATGCAATATGAAGCTGGTTCATATGATGTAATCGTCATTGGAGCTGGACATGCCGGAGTTGAAGCAGCGCTTGCTTCTGCTCGCATGGGCGCCAAAACCCTTACACTCACAATTAATTTAGACATGGTCGCATTTATGCCTTGTAACCCTTCTGTAGGTGGACCTGCAAAAGGGATCGTCGTACGTGAAATTGACGCACTAGGTGGAGAAATGGGCCGTAACATTGATAAAACACACATTCAAATGAGAATGTTGAACACAGGTAAAGGTCCTGCGGTTCGTGCATTACGTGCACAAGCAGATAAGTTTGCTTATCAGCATGAAATGAAGAAGACGATGGAAAACGAAGAAAATTTAACGCTAATGCAAGGAATGGTTGAGCGCTTAATTATTGAGGACGGCGTTTGTACAGGTGTGGTCACTCAAACAGGAGCAGTATTTAAAGCGAAGACTGTCGTTATTACAACGGGTACCTTCCTGCGCGGAGAGATTATTTTAGGAGAACTAAAATATTCAAGTGGTCCAAATAACCAACAACCGTCAGTACGCCTATCCGAGCATCTAGAAGAGCTAGGATTTGACTTGGTTCGTTTTAAAACAGGAACGCCACCACGTGTTGACAGTAGTACTATTGATTATAGTAAAACAGAAATTCAGCCTGGTGACGATGTTCCACGTGCGTTCTCATACGAAACAACGAAGTACATTACTGATCAGCTTCCCTGCTGGTTGACATATACAAATGAAACAACTCACCAATTGATCGATAATAGCTTGCACCTATCTCCGATGTACTCAGGAATGATCAAAGGAACAGGTCCACGCTATTGCCCATCTATTGAAGACAAAGTTGTTCGTTTCAACGATAAGCCGCGTCATCAAATTTTCTTAGAACCAGAAGGACGTAATACACAAGAGGTTTACGTTCAGGGGTTATCTACAAGCTTACCTGAAAGCGTTCAGCGCGACATTTTATCCACAATTCCTGGATTGGAAAATGTCCAAATGATGCGTCCGGGATATGCTATTGAGTATGATGCCATTGTTCCAACACAGTTATGGCCAACGCTTGAAACAAAAGTTATTAAAAATCTATACACTGCTGGTCAAATTAATGGAACATCTGGTTATGAAGAGGCAGCTGGTCAAGGTATCGTAGCCGGTATCAATGCAGGTCGTCGTTCTCTCGATAAAGAAGAAATGATTTTAGGTCGTTCTGATGCCTATATTGGAGTGCTAATCGATGATCTTGTCACAAAGGGAACAAACGAGCCATACCGCTTGCTAACTTCTCGTGCGGAATATCGCTTATTACTTCGCCATGACAACGCAGATTTACGTCTAACAGAAATCGGATACGACTTAGGTCTTATTTCTGATGAGCGTTATGACAAGTTCCAAAGTAAAAAAGCAGCGATTGAGGCTGAAAAAGAGCGCTTAGCAGGCATTATCATCAAGCCGACTTCAGAGGTTCAAGAAATCATTAAAGATGCGGGTGGAAGCGAATTGAAGGACGGTATTCGTGCGTCGGATCTGTTGAAACGTCCTGAAATGAATTATTCACACATTGCCCATATTATTCCTGTGGATGGTGAGATTGATTCGGACGTTGCGGAACAAGTTGAAATTCAAACAAAATACGAAGGCTACATTCAAAAGTCGCTGCAACAAGTAGAGCGTTTGAAAAAGCTAGAAGATAAAAGAATCCCTGATCAAATCGATTACGATGCAATTAATGGACTTGCTTCCGAAGCGCGTCAAAAATTAAAGCAAGTTCGTCCTTTAACAGTCGCTCAGGCTTCACGTATCTCAGGTGTAAACCCGGCGGATATCTCGATTTTACTTGTATATATCGAGCAAGGGAAAATTGCTAAAGTATCAAATGAGTAAATCATAGGTATAGAAAGGGAAGAGATATGAACCAAGAACAATTTCAACAGCTGTTAGAAGAGAAGGGTATTTCCCTCTCTTCTCATCAGCTTCAACAATTTAAAAAATACTTTGAAATTTTAGTAGAATGGAACGAAAAAATGAATTTGACGGCGATTACGGACGAAGAAGGCGTGTACGAAAAACACTTTTTTGACTCTGTAACGGCTGCCTTTTCCTACGATTTTCAAAATGTCAAAACAGTTTGCGATGTAGGGGCAGGAGCAGGATTTCCTAGTATTCCACTAAAAATTTGCTTCCCTCATCTTCACGTTACCATCGTGGATTCTTTGAATAAGCGAATCACATTCCTGAATCACCTCGTAACTGAATTAGGTTTAAGTGATGTTACGCTCTGTCATGATCGTGCCGAGACATTTGGGCGCAAAGAGGGAATTCGTGAGGCGTTTGACGTCGTCACAGCTCGTGCAGTAGCACGTATTTCCGTTTTAAGTGAATTTTGCTTACCTCTTGTAAAAGAAAATGGTCAGTTTGTTGCCATGAAGGGAGCATCAGCTCTAGAAGAATTGGAAATTGGTCAAAAAGCAATCACGACTTTAGGTGGAAAGGTAGAGCGCGTGGAACATTTAACTCTTCCAATGGAGAAAAGTGATCGTTACATCGCTGTTATTAACAAGATAAAGAAAACACCTAAAAAATATCCTCGAAAACCAGGTACACCAATCAAGGCTCCACTCGAATAGTTAGCTATTGTTTTGCTTCATTTAACGATTTTTTTGTCGTGGGAGAAGAAGAAAAGGACGTATAGCCTCTTCTTCCCTCACGAAATTTTATCAATTAAAAGCAGGAGATCAATATGACATATCGAACTTATTTATGGTGGGATTTTCCTGAAGGTGGTGTAGAACTGTGAAATCTGCTTTTTCACGTTTTTTTAATTTAAAAGATCGAACGGATGATATAGAGCATCATGATCGAGAAATCGAACCAGAAGGTAAGGAACAAGAAATTAGGGATGAAGTAAAAGAGATCGCGGTAAAGAGTATTACTCCAAACCGTTATCAGCCTCGTAATGTATTTAACGAGGATAAAATTCACGAACTGGCTCTTACAATCCGTACCCATGGTATCATTCAGCCGATCGTGGTTCGTCCTATTTCAGACGACGAGTATGAATTAATTGCTGGAGAACGTAGATGGCGCGCAGTCCAAACACTAGGCTGGGAGCATATACCTGCGATCATTCGAACATTTAATGATGCAGAAACAGCTTCTGTCGCCCTGATCGAAAATCTTCAGCGAGAAGAACTCACTTCAATTGAAGAAGCACTAGCTTATGCTAAATTACTCGAGTTACATAATTTAACTCAGGAAGCGCTTGCTCAGCGTCTTGGTAAAGGTCAATCAACCATTGCCAATAAGCTTCGTTTACTCAAATTACCTTCTACAATTCAAGAAGCAATTATGCAAAAGCTTATCACGGAGCGTCATGCTCGTGCGTTGATTCCTTTAAAAGATGTTGAAAGGCAAGAAGCCGTGCTACAAGAAATCTTAGAAAAGAACCTCAACGTAAAACAAACAGAAGATCGAGTAACGAGTTTGATAGAGAAGCCTGTGAAAAAGCCAAAAGCCAAGCGAAAGGCTTTTAGTAAAGATGCGCGCATCGCTATGAATACGATCCGTCAATCATTGACGATGGTCACGGATAGTGGGCTCAGTATTAACTCTGAAGAAGAAGAGTTTGATGAATATTATCAAATTACAATTAAAATTCCAAAGAAATAAACGATAAACTATTCCTCATCGAAATGGATGGGGGTTTTTTATCAAGGAAATAAAAATCTAAATATTCCTTCAATTTTGCAAGAAAAGATTGATGCAAACAAGGGTAGGTGGTCACACCGTGGGGAAAGTTATCGCCGTTGCAAATCAAAAGGGCGGAGTTGGTAAAACGACAACTGCAGTAAATCTAGGAGCTTGTATGGCTCACCAGGGGAAAAAAGTATTAATGGTAGACGCTGATCCTCAAGGAAACGCCACTAGCGGTGTAGGGATTGATAAGGCAGAAGTAGATGCTTGTATCTATAATGTTATTGTGGAAGATGCTGATGCATCAGAAGTGATTTGTACAACAGGCGTCAATTACTTGTCTATTATTCCTGCTACGATTCAGTTAGCCGGAGCGGAAATTGAGTTAGTTTCCACTATTTCAAGAGAAGTTCGATTGAAGAGAGCGCTCGAAAAGGTGCGGAACGATTATGACTATATTATTATTGATTGCCCGCCATCTTTAGGATTATTAACACTCAATGCATTAACAGCTGCTGATTCTGTTCTTATCCCTGTACAGTGCGAGTACTATGCGTTAGAAGGGCTGAGTCAATTATTAAATACTGTACGTTTAGTGCAAAAACATTTAAACTCAGATTTGCGTATTGAAGGAGTTTTACTTACGATGTTGGATGCGCGCACAAATTTGGGGCTACAGGTAACAGAGGAAGTAAAGAAATATTTTCAGGATCATGTCTATCGTACGATTATTCCGAGAAACGTACGCTTGAGTGAAGCGCCGAGTCATGGAGCACCTATTATCTTGTATGATCCAAAGTCACGTGGAGCAAATGTCTACACGGAACTCGCAAAGGAAGTGATATATAGTGGCGAAAGGATTAGGGAAGGGCATTAATGCGTTATTTTCAGGCTTAGATGTAAAAAGCGAAGATACTATTCAAGAGATTAGCGTGACTGATTTAAGGCCTAACCCCTATCAACCAAGAAAGATTTTTCATCCAGAAGCGATTCAGGAATTAAAGGAATCCATCCTGCAGCACGGTATTTTACAGCCAATTATTGCTCGTAAAACGATTAAGGGCTTTGAGATTGTTGTGGGAGAAAGAAGGTTCCGAGCAGCAAAGGAAGCAGGATTATCAACTGTTCCTGTTGTAATGAAAGAGTTCTCTGAAAAGCAAATGATGGAGTTAGCACTTTTAGAAAACTTACAGCGTGAGGATCTCACGCCAATTGAAGAAGCTATGGCATATCAGACGTTAATAGAGCAGCTTCATATGACTCAGGAGCAACTAGCGGCACGACTTGGAAAAAGTCGCCCTCATATTGCTAATCACTTGAGGCTACTTACCCTTCCTGAAGAAATTCAAGATTGGATTTCGCATGGTAAACTCACAATGGGTCATGGCCGAGCGTTGCTATCCATTAAAGATAAAACATTAATTGTTTCTATTGCTGAGAAAGTTCAGAAGGAAAAAATGAGTGTACGAGAACTTGAAGAGTTTGTCTCTTCTCTTAATCAGAGTGTTTCACGTGAAACCAAGAACAAAAAGCCTGAAAAAGATGTATTTATTCGTCAAAGCGAGGCTGTATTGCGTGAAAGCCTTGGTACTTCCGTTTTCATTAAACAAACGAAGAAAAAAGGTAAAATTGAGATTGAATTTTTCTCAAAAGAAGATCTCGATCGTCTTTTAGAGCTACTACGTGTAAGTAGAGAAGAAATGTAAAAATAACCCTTGATCACTAAGATCAAGGGTTATTTGTATTTTGAGAAACGTTTTAAAGGTGAAAAAGGTTGAATGGAATACGTTTGCTGCATCGTAGTACTAGCTTCGATTAAGCTGTCTGCGATAAGATCTGCCATCTTCATCACTAGGCTCAGCCGGGTATTTTGTAAAACAAAAAACTCCATAAATCCACTCACATTTACGATTCCTGTAATATGGATGTCTCCCACAGGTATCAATTCTTTGTTCACGCCTGCTCCGGGTTTTACAGGACCTGTTCCAATACAGACGTTTCCGACACTCTTCATCCGTCCTAAGCAAGCGTCAATACCGACAATAAAAGGATTTTGGTGCATCTGATAAATACGTTGAACCGTTTCTTTTAAATTAATGGCATGTATCGGCTCTTCTAGTGTTCCATAGACATGAAAGGAAGTGAGGCCTTTTTCTTTTAGTTTTGTACCGACTAGTGGTCCTAATGAATCTCCTGTTGATCGATCTGTACCAATACATACAATAACGATATTTCGTTCATACAAGGCAGGAAGCAAACTAACTAAGTTCTGCGATAGGGTTGTAGTGGCATCTAGATCATCATGAAGCACACGAACGCCTAGCTCCTTTTTTCCTACAAAGGAGGATTTTAGATTCATAGGATCCACTCCTTTTAAATAATACTAACAGTATACGAATTTTATGGAAGATCTATACATTAAAAGTGAGAAAATTTAAGAAGGTAGAGATTGACCCTGAGATCGATTGAAAGAGCATGAGCAATCCACTATGTATATGCCCAAAAAAGAATGGAATGAATTTTATGAGAAATGAGTTATTCTAATATTATACGTACAAGTTCTTTTACTCTTACTGCTTGTTATAACCGATTTTCGCATAGTTGAACCTTTTTCATCGAATAACTAAGTAAACGAAAGGTGGACAACCTCTCTTTTTTATCATGCTATTATGAATAACTACAAATTATGCATAAATCTTGTTAAAATAAGCTCTATAATTAAAAAATATTGAAAAGTAGGTCAGAATGATGTTGCTACTTAGTCTAGGAGTCATGGAGTCCTTACAGAAGAAATTTTTAAATGAAGCTCTTTGGTCGAAAATAGGAGAAGGAGCTTTAAAGATTTTACTGATTATCATTTTAGCCAGTGTTTGTATTAAAGTCGGAAAGAGTGCCCTTCAGAAAATCTTTGAAATGAGAAGCAAAAGCCCTTTGCGTATTTCTGAACGGAGAGAGACGACTCTTATTCGGCTACTTCACAATGTTTTGTCGTACATCGTATATTTTGTTGCTCTCATGATGATCTTAGAAGCGCTTGGTATTAAGGTGCAAGCTCTACTTGCTGGTGCGGGAATTGTCGGATTAGCGGTCGGATTTGGTGCCCAAAACTTAGTGCGCGATATCATCACTGGATTTTTTATTATCTTTGAGGATCAATTCTCAGTAGGAGATTACGTTCGTATCACGAATTTTGAAGGAACGGTCGAAGAAATTGGTTTACGCACAACAAAGATTAAAAGTTGGACAGGAGAATTACATATATTACCAAATGGGAATATTAACGAAGTCACTAACTTTTCGCTCCATAATAGCACCGCTTTTGTTGATGTAAATATCTCCTATGACGAAGATATCGAACGTGCTGAACAAATTATTAAAGACTTACTTGTAGAGTTACCAGACAAATATGAAGATATGGTGAAACCTCCAGAACTTTTAGGTATTCAAAGCTTTGGTCCGTCGGAAGTAGTCATGCGTGTCGTAAGTGAAGTTAAACCAATGCGTCATTTTTATATGGCAAGGGAAATTCGGAAAGAAATTAAAATGCGTCTTGATGAGCATGGAATTGAAATTCCAATTCCGCGTATGGCTATGTATAACAAACCAGGCCAAGAGCAGTATGCCCCTAACGTAAAAGATAATGGCTAGATAGAGGATTGAAAGGGAGATCATGATGATTGAAAAAGAATTCGGTATAAAAGATGTAGTGGAAATGAAAAAGGCGCATCCTTGTGGAGTAAATCGCTGGCAAATTATTCGAATGGGAATGGACATTCGAATTAAGTGTGAAGGTTGTGGACATAGCGTAATGATTCCACGCCGAGAATTTGCGAGAAAAATGAAAAAGGTGTTAGTTAAGCATGAGGAATAACCTCATGCATTTTTTTTTGCTTTCACTTATACTAAATTAAAATGAATAATCCATGTGATATATAGTTGAGGTGAGCATAGTGAAAAAAGAGGTTATATCGTCTTGTCCTTTGAACTGCTGGGACAGCTGTGGTTTTCATGTAACAGTTGAAAATAATAAAGTAATAAAAGTGGACGGGGATGCCAACCATCCCATCACGCAGGGGAAAATTTGCGGAAGGGGAAGGGCGTTAGAAACACGTGCGAATTCTTCTGATCGTCTTCTTCATCCATTGAAAAAAATCAACGGCCAATTTGTGCAAATTTCTTGGGAGCAAGCACTGGCGGAAATTGCAGAAAAGATGGCGGATATTAAAAAGAAATATGGTAGTCAAGCTGTCCTGCACAGCCATGATTATGCAAATAACGGCCTGCTCAAAAATTTAGATCAACGCTTTTTTAACAGCTATGGTGGCGTGACAGAACTGACAGGTAGTATTTGCTGGGGAGCGGGCATTGAGGCGCAGGTATGGGACTTTGGGGATTCCTACAGCCATTCTCCGCACGATATTTATCACAGTAAGCACGTTGTCATCTGGGGTCGGAATGTTGCGAGAACGAACATGCACCTCTTTCAACACCTTCAAGAAGCGAAAAAGCACGGAATCCATCTAACGGTCATTGATCCTATCTATAATGCGACAGCGAAGATTGCCCACGATTATATTTCAATTAAACCAGGTATGGATGGTATTTTAGCGATCGGTATTATAAAGGAACTAAGGCGCCTAGGTTTGGAGAATCATCATTTTATCGAGCAGTATTCCATCGGCTATGAAGATCTTGTTGCTCTAGTAGATGAGATTAGTATGGAAGAGATCGTGAACATGACGGAGATTCCACACGACCGAATCACGGGATTAGCAGAGCTCTATGCAGAACGTCCAGTGACTACTTATCTAGGGCTTGGTATGCAACGCTACAAAAATGGTGGAAATACGATTCGTTTAATTGATGCGCTTATTGCAGTGAGTGGTAACATCGGCATTCAAGGTGGGGGAGCGAACTTTGGTAACCTTCAAGTTGGTCAAAGCTTTAACTCAAATGCGTTAACACTACCTGAAAGAAAACAAAAGAAGCGCAGTTTTACCATGATGAAGCAGGCGGAAGGGATATTAGAGGCGGTCGATCCGGAAATTCAAATGATCATGGTGACATGTGGAAATCCCGTTACGCAAGTGCCGAACACGAACCTTGTCGAAAAAGCCTTCTCATCAGTAAATACGCTTGTGGTGATTGATCAGTTTATGACAGATACAGCAGCGCTCGCTGATTATGTTCTTCCGACAACGACTGTATTTGAGGAAACAGACATTTATTATGCATCTATGTATCACGGCTATATGAACTACGGGGAAGCGGCTGTAACGCCTCCAGGTGAAGCAAAGTCCGATCGATGGATTTGGACAGAACTTGCCAAGCGCCTTGGATTTGGAGAGGTGTTTGATTACACAGTCGATGAGTTTTTAGAGATGGGTCTTAGTAAGCTGAAGGATCACGGCATTACGCTCGACAGACTAAAAGAAGAAAAGCACCTTTTACTACCTATTAAAGATGTTCCGTGGTCTACCTACGAATTTAAGACACCGAGTGGTAAGTATGAATTCACTTCAACGTTAGGAGAAAAAAAGGGATACAATGGGAAATTACAGCTATTATTTCCCGAGGAATCTTCCGCTTCTAACATGGAGTTAGCACGTAAGTTTCCTTATCAATTATTATCGATTCATCCGATGCGCTCAAATCATTCACAGCATTACCCTGTTATCAAAGGATTGCAGGAAGTAAAGATTGAAGTATCTCAAGACGTGGCTACTGATGTGGGTCTAGAAGAAGGAGATACGGCACAATTGTTCAATGACCGAGGAACGCTCAAAGGGAAAGTAAAGATCATGAAGATTGCTCATCCAGGAACGATCAATGTAGACGAAGGTCAATGGAAGCGGTTCGGGGGAAGTGTGAATCTACTTACACCGAACGGAGAATCAGATAATGGGTTAGGGAGCACGTTGTACGATTGTTTAGTGGGAATTAAAAAAGTAGAGAGTGTAAGTGTTAATAATTAGGAATTGATTAGGCTTGTTTTTTCAACCTTGACTCACTATAATTGGGAAAGGTTAAATTGTTTACGGTAAACATAGAGGAGTGGAATATATATGGCATTAACAGCTGGAATTGTCGGACTTCCAAACGTCGGAAAGTCAACTTTATTTAATGCAATTACACAAGCGGGGGCTGAATCTGCGAACTATCCGTTCTGTACGATCGATCCGAACGTTGGAATTGTAGAAGTACCAGACGAACGTCTTCAGAAATTAACGGAGCTTGTAAACCCGAAAAAAACGGTCCCTACAGCATTTGAATTTACAGACATTGCGGGAATTGTAAAAGGTGCAAGTAAAGGTGAGGGACTAGGAAACAAATTCTTATCACACATTCGTCAAGTGGATGCGATCTGTCAAGTAGTACGTTGTTTTGCAGATGATAACATTACACACGTATCTGGTAAAGTAGATCCAATCGCTGATATTGAAACGATTAATTTAGAGTTAATTTTAGCTGATTTGGAAACAGTTGATAAGCGCGTTGATCGCGTGGCGAAATTAGCAAAACAAAAAGACAAAGATGCTGTTTATGAGCATGAAGTGCTTGTAAAAGTAAAAGCTGGCTTAGAAGCAGAGCAACCAGCTCGTGCATTAGAGTTTACAGATGAGCAAATGCGCATTGTAAAAGGTCTTCACCTTTTAACAGTGAAGCCAATGCTTTATGTAGCAAACGTTGGAGAAGATGAAGTAGCAGATGCTTCAAACAATCCATATGTACAAAAAGTGCGTGAATACGCTGAAAAAGACAGCTCAGAAGTTATCGTCGTATGTGCGAAGATTGAATCTGAAATTGCTGAGCTTGAAGGCGAAGAAAAAGAAATGTTCCTAGAAGAGTTAGGAATCGAAGAGTCTGGATTAGATCAATTAATTCGTGCTTCTTATCATTTATTAGGTCTAGCAACGTATTTCACAGCAGGTGAGCAAGAAGTGCGCGCATGGACGTTCCGTAAAGGCATGAAGGCTCCACAATGTGCAGGAGTTATTCATACAGATTTCGAACGTGGATTCATTCGTGCAGAAACGGTTGCTTATGACGATCTAGTAACGAGTGGTAGCATGACAGCAGCGAAAGAAGCAGGAAAAGTCCGTCTAGAAGGTAAAGAATATTTAGTAAAAGACGGAGATGTTATGCACTTCCGCTTTAATGTCTAATTCTTACTGTAACTAATATTGATTTCGATATATAGGTGTGATATACTTCTTACTTGTGAGTAATAGTTATATTGCTCCTTGCCCATTAAGGGCCGTTTAGACCAAAAGGAGGTGACAAGGATGAAAAAATACGAAGTTATGTATATCATCCGTCCAAACATTGAGGATGAAGCTAAAAAAGCTGTAGTAGATCGTTTCGGCGGTATCTTAACAGATAACGGTGCAACAATCGAAAACGTTAAAGAGTGGGGTAAACGTCGTTTAGCTTACGAAATTAACGATTTCCGTGACGGTTACTACATGATCTTAAAAGTAGAGGCTGGTAACGAAGCGATTCAAGAATTCGACCGTCTTGCTAAGATCAACGAAGACATCATTCGTCATATCGTAGTACGTGAAGAAGCTTAATAAATAATCGTTTAAATAAATAGAGTTTTAAATTCCTGAAGGAGTGGTTCTGATGATGAATCGCGTAATTCTAGTTGGGCGATTAACAAAAGATCCTGAATTACGCTATACCCCAAATGGAGTAGCTGTAGCAACTTTCACGTTAGCAGTGAATCGTACTTTTACTAACCAACAAGGTGAGCGTGAAGCAGACTTTATCAACTGTGTGGTATGGCGTCGCCCTGCTGAAAACGTCGCAAACTTTTTGAAAAAAGGTAGCTTGGCTGGAGTAGACGGTCGTGTACAGACTCGAAACTTTGAAGGTCAAGATGGTAAAAGAGTCTACATCACTGAGATTGTAGCAGAAAGCGTACAATTCCTTGAACCAAGAACTGGTGGAAACGAAGCACCACGTAATAATAATTACGCTGCTAGTGGAAATCAAGGTGGTTCAGGTGGATATCCATTTGGTGGACAAGATCAGAACCGTAATTCAAACAACCAAGGTTATACACGTGTGGATGATGATCCATTTGCAAACGATGGTAAGCCAATCGACATCTCTGATGACGATCTACCATTCTAAGAATCGATCTTATACGTATGAGTATATCTTTGAAATAACAAATAAAAGGGAGGTATTATAATGGCTGGAGGACGCAGAGGTGGACGCGCAAAACGCCGTAAGGTTTGTTACTTCACAGCGAACGGTATTACTCGCATCGACTATAAAGATGTAGATTTACTTAAAAAGTTCGTTTCAGAACGTGGTAAAATCTTACCTCGTCGTGTAACAGGTACTAGCGCTAAATACCAACGTAAATTAACAATTGCTATTAAACGCGCTCGTCAAATGGCATTATTGCCATATGTTTCAGGCGAATAATAGTTTATAAAAAGACACTCTTACATGAGTGTCTTTTTTTATTCTCCCTTATAGAATATGATCATGAATCAATATATATCCTCCTCATACGTCATTTTTACGCATAAGATTGACGTTTTCTTGACGAGTTTCTGTAACATTTGATTATAAGGTCTGGAATAGATAAAATAGGAAATAGTCTAATGAATGTATGAGGTGGAAATGTGAAGGGAATGCGTTATTTAACCGAAGGTGCGCTAATGCTTGCAATCTATATGTGTATGCTTCTTATATCTTTATACATACCTGTAATTAATATTATAGTGATGTTGCTATTACCGCTACCGTTTATCTTCTATACGATGCGCCATCATTGGAAGAAATCGTTGCTATTGTTAGTCGCAAGCTTGTTGCTGACTGTATTACTTTCACCTCTGTCGCTACCGGTGACGTTTATGGCTGGTACAGGTGGAATTACGCTCGGATATTTTTATCAGAAGAAAGAAAGTGGCTATGCAGCTTTAGTGAATGGAACGGTTGTATACTGCTTAAACCTAGTTTTGTTTTTTATTGTTGCAAAGTCGCTTTTTCATGTTGATTTTCAAGCATTGATGGACAAGTCTTTAGACCAATCCATTAATCAGTCACAGCGACTTATCGGTCAGATTGGACCAGGGCAAATTCGTTCAGAAGAAGAAAAGCAGATTGCCATGTTGAAAAAACAGTTCAATGATATGAAATATATCTTGCCATCCATGATGTTGCTGTTCGGAATGCTTTTAACTTTCTTGAACCATATAGTTGCTCGTCCTATTTTAAAGCGTTTAAAGCATGACGTTCCGCGAATGGGACCTTTTTCGGAGTTTCAGCTTCCAAGAATTATTCTATGGTTTTATCTGATCTCAATCTTATTGTCATTTATTCAATTTCCTGATGGGTCCTTTATGTTTATGGCTATTAATAACGTGGCCTTTTTATTACAGATTTTAATTTTGTTACAGGGATTTGCGGTAATCTTTTCATTTTTTAAGCAGAAAAAGATGCCGATTTTTATTCCGATTATTTTGATGTTTTTCTCATTTTTCATCCCTTTACTTCTTCAAATCGTCCGCATATTGGGTATAATTGATTTAGGGTTTAATTTACGTCGTAGACACAGTCCTAAATAAACCAACATATTTAGTAGCATAAGAACATTGCTAACTTGAAGAGTAGGAGCTGAAATGGATGCCTGTCTTTACAAAAAAGAACATTATTCGCTATCCATTTTATTTGCTGTACGGTTTTGCGGTTCTTTTAGTAGCTATCGTCGCGTACCATCACTGGATCATTGGAGTGGTGGGTGTGGTCCTACTAATAGGAGCGTTAGTATTATATATAAAATTGGAACGGTTAATGTCAGATGAATTAGAATCGTATATTTCGATGCTCTCTCATCGCTTGAAAAAGGTTGGGGAAGAGGCATTGATGGAAATGCCTATTGGAATTATGCTGTTCAATGATGACTATCAGATTGAATGGACGAATCCATTCCTTGCATCCTGTTTTAATGAAGATACGTTAGTTGGGCGTTCTCTCTATGATGTCGCTGAAAGCCTCATTCCTCTTATTAAGCAAGAAGTAGATAATGATGTTTTTACGCTTCATGAACGCAAATTTAATGTGATTTTAAAGCGTGAGGAGCGATTGGTCTACTTTTTCGACGTAACAGAAAAAGTAGAAATCGAAAAGCTATACGAAGATGAACGGACAGTTTTAGGCGTTATCTTTTTAGATAACTATGATGAACTTACGCAGGGAATGGACGATCAGTTAAAAAGTAATTTAAATAGCAAAGTGACGTCTCTTGTTAATAGCTGGGGTCAAGAGTATGGGTTGTTTATTAAGCGTACGTCATCTGACCGATTTATTGCGATTTTAAATGAACAAATTTTGATTCATTTGGAGAAGAGTAAGTTTTCTATTTTAGATCGAGTACGTGAAGAGACGTCAAAATACAATATTCCCTTAACCTTAAGTGTTGGGATTGGAATTGGATCTTCTAATTTACCTGAACTAGGTGCCCTTGCTCAATCTAGTTTAGATTTGGCCCTAGGTAGGGGAGGAGACCAAGTAGCCATCAAACAAACAAACGGGAAAGTAAAGTTTTATGGTGGAAAAACGAATCCGATGGAGAAACGTACGAGGGTTCGTGCTCGTGTGATCTCTCATGCCTTAAAAGAGCTTGTGTCTGAAAGCAGCAAAGTCATGGTAATGGGTCACAAATATCCTGATATGGATGCAATCGGTTCTTCCATTGGGATTTTAAAAGTAGCCCAGGTTAACCAAAAAGATGGCTATATCGTACTAGATACGGAGCAGCTTGATGAGGGTGTGAAGCGCTTATTAGCAGAGATTAAAAAAGACTCTGATCTATGGTCGCGTATTATTTCACCTGATGAGGCGCTGAATCTAGTGAGTGAAGATACGCTGCTTGTAGTAGTAGATACTCACAAGCCTTCATTAGTTATTGAAGATCGATTACTGAACAAAGTAGAAAATGTTGTTGTTATCGACCATCACCGTCGCGCTGAGGAGTTTATTGAGGATCCTTTACTCGTATATATGGAGCCTTATGCCTCTTCAACCGCAGAGCTTGTGACAGAGCTGCTTGAATATCAGCCAAAGCGATTTAAAATCGATATGCTTGAAGCGACAGCTTTACTTGCAGGAATTATTGTCGATACGAAGAGCTTCACATTGCGCACAGGATCACGTACGTTTGATGCAGCATCGTTTTTACGTTCTCAAGGTGCTGATACAGTGCTCGTGCAAAAATTCCTTAAAGAAGATGTTAATCAGTACGTGAGGAGAGCACGTTTCATTGAAAAAGCGCATATTTACAAAACGGGCATTGCGATCTCTAGAGGGGAAGAGTCTGAAAGCTATGATCAAGTACTGCTTGCACAGGCGGCAGATACACTGCTCTCGATTAGCGGAGTAGTCGCTTCGTTTGTTATTTCAAAACGAAATGATAATCGAATCGGGATTAGCGCACGTTCTCTCGGAGACGTGAATGTTCAGGTTATCATGGAGAGCTTACAAGGCGGAGGACATTTGACAAATGCCGCTACACAGCTTCAAAATATAACATTAGATGAAGCAGAAGAGAGATTAAAACAAGTCATTGATGAGTATTTAGAGGGAGGAAAAAAATCATGAAAGTTATTTTCTTAAAAGACGTTAAAGGTAAAGGTAAAAAAGGCGAAGTTAAAAATGTATCAGACGGCTATGCTCAAAACTTCTTACTAAAACAAAACCTTGCTGTAGAAGCAACAAACGCAAGCATCAAAGCTTTAGAAGGCCAAAAGAATAAAGAGAAAAAAGAAGCAGTTGAAGAGCTTGAGCAAAGCAAACAGCTAAAAGAAACGTTAGAAAAGCTAACGGTTGAGCTTAAAGCAAAATCTGGTGAAGGCGGCCGTCTATTCGGATCAATCACAAGTAAGCAAATCGCAGAAGAATTAAAGAAAACGCACAATATCAAAGTAGATAAACGCAAAATTGAAATGGATGATGCAATTCGCGCATTGGGATTCACAAACGTTCCTGTTAAGCTTCATCCTGAAGTAACGGCGACAGTTAAAGTTCATGTATCAGAGCAATAATAATTTCAGTAAAGGGGCGTTATCGATATGAGTGATGTTTTTTCTGATCGTCTACCGCCCCAGAATATAGAAGCAGAACAAGCAGTTTTAGGGGCTATTTTTCTTGAACCATCTTCACTGACGCAGGCTTCTGAAATGCTTATTCCAGAAGATTTTTACCGAGCTGCTCACCAGAAGATTTTTAACTATATGCTTCGCTTATCAGACAAGGGGGAGCCGGTTGACCTTGTCACGGTTACCTCTGAATTAGCGGATCAGAAGCTTCTTGAGGAGATTGGAGGCGTATCCTATTTAAGTGATCTGGCGAGCGCTGTTCCAACTGCAGCCAACATCGAATATTACGCCAAAATCGTTGAGGAGAAGTCCATTCTTCGTCGTCTAATCCGAACAGCAACAGATATTGCTTCTGAGGGCTATGCAAGAGAAGATGAGGTAGATGCGTTACTAAATGAAGCTGAAAAAAGTATTTTAGAGGTTTCTCAGCGGAAAAATACGGGCTCCTTTCAGAACATTAAAGATGTTTTAGTACAAACCTACGATAATATTGAGCAGCTTCATAATCGAAAAGGTGACATCACAGGAATTCCGACTGGGTTCACTGAGCTAGACCGAATGACTGCTGGGTTTCAACGAAATGACTTAATTATCGTAGCAGCTCGTCCATCAGTAGGTAAAACCGCCTTTGCCTTGAATATCGCGCAAAACGTTGCAACCAAAACGGATGAGAACGTGGCGATCTTCAGTCTGGAGATGGGTGCTGAGCAGCTTGTCATGAGGATGCTTTGTGCAGAGGGAAACATTAATGCACAAAATCTTCGTACAGGTTCATTAACAGATGAAGATTGGGGAAAACTTACGATGGCAATGGGTTCCCTATCAAACTCAGGTATTTTCATTGATGATACGCCAGGGGTTCGTATTAGTGAAATTCGTTCTAAATGCCGTCGTCTTCAGCAAGAGCACGGTTTAGGAATGATCTTAATTGATTATCTACAATTGATTCAAGGTAGCGGCCGCAGCGGTGAAAACCGTCAGCAGGAAGTATCGGAAATTTCCCGCTCTCTTAAAGCGCTCGCGCGTGAATTGAAAGTGCCGGTTATCGCCTTATCACAGCTATCTCGTGGCGTAGAACAACGTCAAGACAAGCGTCCGATGATGTCAGATATCCGTGAATCGGGGAGTATTGAGCAGGATGCGGATATTGTTGCTTTCTTATATCGTGATGACTATTATGATAAAGAAAGTGAAAATAAAAATATCATTGAGATTATTATCGCCAAGCAACGTAACGGCCCTGTTGGTACTGTACAGTTGGCCTTCGTTAAGGAATACAATAAATTCGTTAACCTTGAGCGGCGTTTTGATGACGCCAGTATGCCACCACCAGGTGCATAGAGAAAGCGACCTTCTTTTCACAGGAGGTCGCTTTTTTTTTGATGGTGAAAAACGAGTGTATTCTGCACCCGTTTAGGAAATAATAATCATAATAATACGAACGTATATATTAATTATTAATTAATTGTTCGGATTTTGGTTGACTTTACTGTAGTGAATTGATACACTTAATAACGTTGAAAACATGAAGTAGTAAGCAGTAGTTTACTAAGCGGAGGTGCTTTTAGAATGTCTTCAGTTGTTGTTGTTGGAACTCAATGGGGAGATGAAGGTAAAGGGAAAATCACTGATTTTCTATCTGAAAATGCAGAGGTGATTGCTCGTTATCAAGGTGGTAACAATGCAGGTCATACAATCAAATTTAATGGCGAAACGTATAAATTGCATTTAATTCCTTCCGGGATTTTCTATAAAGATAAAATTTCTGTTATCGGAAACGGAATGGTCGTAGATCCAAAAGCGCTTGTAAAAGAATTAGGTGGTTTGCATGAGCGTGATGTTACAACAGATAATCTTCGAATCAGTAACCGTGCACACGTTATTCTTCCGTATCATTTAAAATTAGATGAAGTAGAAGAAGAGCGCAAAGGTGCCAACAAGATCGGAACAACAAAAAAAGGTATCGGTCCTGCATATATGGATAAAGCAGCACGTATGGGAATTCGTATTGCAGACTTATTAGACCGTGAAGTGTTCAAAGAAAAATTAGAGCGTAATTTAGAAGAAAAGAACCGTCTTTTAGAAAAGTTCTATGAAGTAGAAGGCTTTAAAATTGAAGACATTCTTGATGAGTACTATGAATACGGGCAACAAATTGCGAAGTATGTGTGCGATACGTCCGTTGTCTTAAACGATGCTCTTGATGAAGGAAAACGCGTTTTATTCGAAGGTGCACAGGGCGTTATGCTCGACATCGACCAAGGAACATATCCATTCGTTACATCTTCAAACCCTGTAGCAGGTGGCGTAACAATTGGTTCTGGTGTTGGTCCTACGAAAATTCACCATGTTGTGGGTGTGTCAAAAGCTTATACAACACGTGTTGGTGATGGTCCGTTCCCAACGGAATTAAACGATGAAATTGGTCATCAAATTCGTGAAGTAGGACGTGAGTATGGTACAACAACTGGTCGTCCACGCCGTGTAGGTTGGTTTGACAGTGTTGTGGTTCGTCATGCTCGTCGCGTGAGTGGAATTACAGATTTATCTCTAAACTCAATTGACGTATTAACAGGTATTGAAACGTTAAAAATCTGTGTTGCATATCGTTATAAAGGGGAAATCCTAGAAGAGTTCCCAGCTAGCTTAAAAGTATTAGCTCAATGTGAGCCAGTATACGAAGAGCTTCCAGGATGGACAGAAGACGTTACAGGTATGAAAACTCTTGATGAACTTCCTGATAATGCTCGCCATTATCTAGAGCGCGTATCTCAATTAACAGGTATTCCACTTTCTGTGTTCTCGGTAGGACCAGATCGTTCTCAAACAAACGTAATCCGTAACGTATACCGCGTATAATTGTAGGGTAAAATGGATTTTGTATAATCATAAAATGCTTAAAGCTGCGACTCGACATCAGGTACAAACACCATCAGTCAGCTTTAAGCATTTTTTATGTTTTTTCAAAAAATTCTTTTTTTAAACATTTTTTGAAAAAACTATTGCCCAATAAAAAAATATCTGCTATTATAAAAAACGTCGTTAAGATACATATGAGCCATTAGCTCAGCTGGTAGAGCATCTGACTTTTAATCAGAGGGTCAGAGGTTCGAATCCTCTATGGCTCACTTTTAAATTTAACTGGCCCGTTGGTCAAGCGGTTAAGACACCGCCCTTTCACGGCGGTAACACGGGTTCGAATCCCGTACGGGTCACCATGTTATTTTAATAGCTTAATGATGTTTAAGGTCCCGTGGTGTAGCGGTTAACATGCCTGCCTGTCACGCAGGAGATCGCCGGTTCGATCCCGGTCGGGACCGCCATTTATTTCTTTTATTGATTTAAAAGAAAGTTATGGTATAGTAAATAATAGACATAGTCACGCATAACTATGGCTCGGTAGCTCAGTCGGTAGAGCAAAGGACTGAAAATCCTTGTGTCGGCGGTTCGATTCCGTCCCGAGCCATCCAAAAAAACTAGAGTTCGTTTTAGAACTCTAGTTTTTATTTTGCCTAAAGACTGGAATTTACTTTGCTTAACGAGATAATTAATTGTACAATCCATAATAACCGCTAGCACGTTGGTAGAGGTTTTTCAGATTTACCTATATATGTTATAAAGTAGAATCATGAACTTTCTTTTCTTTTCAAGTATAATAGATAGGATGAGTACCAAAAATTCTTCGTTTAAAAGATAAAGGAGAACGATAACATGGATAAACGTATATTAGTGGTTGACGACGAAAAACCAATTGCTGATATTTTGAAGTTCAATTTACAAAAAGAAGGTTACGAAGTGTTTTGCGCATATGACGGCGTTGAAGCATTAGAGAAATTAGAAGAAATTCAACCAGAATTGGTGTTATTAGATATCATGCTTCCTCAGCGTGACGGAATGGAAGTTTGCCGTGAAATTCGTAAGAAATATGATATGCCAATTATTATGCTGACAGCTAAGGATTCTGAAATTGACAAAGTATTGGGGCTAGAGCTAGGTGCTGATGATTACGTAACGAAGCCTTTTAGCACACGTGAACTACTCGCGCGTGTCAAAGCGAATCTTCGTCGTCATCAACAGGTGGCAACAGCAGAAGATGAGAATGAAACAAATGAAATTACAATCGGTTCATTGGTCATTCATCCTGATGCGTATATTGTTTCAAAGCGCGGCGATTTAATTGAGCTGACTCACCGTGAATTTGAATTGCTTCATTATTTGGCGAAGCATATCGGTCAAGTAATGACACGTGAGCATTTGCTGCAAACAGTATGGGGCTATGACTATTTTGGAGATGTTCGCACAGTAGATGTAACCGTACGACGACTTCGTGAGAAAATAGAGGATAATCCTAGTCATCCTACGTGGATTGTAACAAGACGAGGAGTAGGTTATTACCTGCGAAATCCTGAACAGGAGTAGAGCAAATGAAGAAAGTACGCTTTTTTCAATCAATTCATTTTAAGTTCGTGTTAATTTATGTATTGCTTATTTTATTAGCCATGCAGATTATGAGCGTGTATTTTGTACGCGAATTAGAAAAGGAGTTAATTAATAACTTCTCGACCTCTGTTAATGAGCGCGTCAACTTACTTTCATATAGTATTGACCAGGAAATGCAAAAGAAGCGAGACGAGAATTCTCCCCCGCTTGAGAGTGATATTAGCGATGTGCTAAAAGATTCTCTATCAAAAGATATTACGGAAATACGGGTAATTGATCCAAACCGCCGAATTTTAGGAAGTTCAAGTGATCACCCTGAATACGTAGTTGGAAAAAAAACAACGGATGTGTCCATTAAGAGGGCACTTCTGTATGGTGCTACAGAAGAACGAACAAGAGTAGCAAAAGGAATGCGTGTAAGGGAGTTTATTGCGCCTATAAAGTCACAGGATGAAATTGTAGGGGCAATATACCTTACGGCCAACATGGAGCCCGTATACGCTCAAATAAAAGAGGTTAATAGCATCTTCACAACAGGAACGATGATCGCCCTTGTGATTACGGCATTACTCGGTATTTTCCTGGCACAGACGATCACAAGACCTATGTCTGATATGCGCCGACAAGCCCTTGAAATGGCAAAAGGTAACTTCTCTCGGAAAGCTAAAGTATATGGCTATGATGAAATTGGTCAGCTGGCTCTTACGTTTAACAACTTAACGAGAAAGCTTCAAGAAGCCCAGGCGACGACAGAAGGGGAGAGACGGAAGTTAAGCTCGGTGCTTGCCCATATGACAGACGGCGTAATTGCAACAGATCGAAAAGGCCGCGTCATTCTTATTAACGACCCTGCGAGTGAGATGTTAGATGTTTCCCGTGAAACGGTACTGTCTGAACCGATCATTTCGTTATTGAATCTCGAGGGAACGCATACGTTCGAAAGTCTCCTTGAAAATCAAGAATCGCTCATTTTGGATTTTAGTAACAAGGATAAATATTTTATTCTCCGTGCAACGATTTCCTCTATTCAAAAGGATACGGGCTTCGTAAACGGATTAATTATCGTACTACACGATATTACTGAGCAGGAGAAAATTGACCAAGAACGCCGCGAATTCGTTGCGAACGTATCACATGAGCTGCGTACGCCACTTACAACAATGCGAAGTTACTTAGAAGCATTAGCTGAAGGTGCTTGGCAGGATCAAGATATTGCACCGAGATTTCTACAAGTAACACAAACAGAGACGGAACGAATGATTCGCCTCGTAAACGATCTTCTTCAGTTGTCAAAACTTGATAGCAAGGATTATCGCTTTAAGACGGATATCATCGATTTAGTGAAGTTATACAATTACACTATTGATCGATTTGAAATGGCGAAAGAACAGAAGATCAAGTTTATTCGCAAGCTTCCGAAGCAATCAATCTATGTATCAATTGATCAAGATAAAATTACACAGGTTCTAGATAACATTATTTCCAACGCAATTAAGTACTCACCAGAAGGCGGTACGATTACGTTCTCATTGAAATTAAAAGATGAGACCGTTATTTTAAGCGTTCAAGATGAAGGTGTGGGAATTCCGAAGAAGAATATTTCGAAGATCTTTGATCGCTTTTACCGTGTGGATAAGGCTCGATCAAGACAGCTTGGCGGAACAGGACTTGGTCTTGCCATCGCGAAGGAAATTGTACAAGCCCATGGTGGAAGAATCTGGGCGAAGAGTAAGGATGGGCAAGGAACCATTATATTCTTCACACTTCCTGTCGAAAGTGAGCGCGAAGACGAATGGGAATAAGATACGAAAAGCTTAAAACGTTCCTTTTGTTGTTTTTGGTAGTACTAAGCTTGGTCTTAACGTGGAATCTCTGGACGTACCAGCCTCATTACAAAATACTTGAAAAAAATAAATACTTACAAAATGAAACGTATGTAAGTCCAGTGAAAAGTGCATCAAAAAAAGAGTTGATCGATCATATTAAGTTTTCACAAGTCGTTTATCATGGAAATGGTTCGGACTATGGTGCAACGATCGAAAAAAACATCGATAATTGGCTAAACGAAGTCAAAACATGGAAGTTTGCGAATGTCTATAACTATACGTCAAATGTTCCATCAAATGACTTCGACTCTTTTTTACATATGGATAACGCGATTGAATTGATTTATCCAGATAATATCTCCATGAAAGCCTTCAAGGATATGTTTCAAGTCGAGGGTAAATCAGTTCCTGACTTTTATTTTAATCGTATTTTTCTTAAAGAAAAAAGAGGACAGTCCGCTATTAATGCCTATTTTGTGGATACAAAGACACATCAAATCTTTGTTGCGATTGTCTCTAACTTTTTGCAACATGATTTTGACAAAAAGGCAGAGAAAATGCAAAGTCTGTACGCCCCTTATACGAAGTATAAAATTCGTGACGGAAAGTACATCTATCTTCCGAAGCAGTCCGTTACGCTTGATAGCCTGATGTATTATAGCAGTCCTCTAGATGTGGATAAGTTCAAAAACGTTTTATTCGGTAATCCAACGTACGTAAAGAAAGAAAAAGTATCGAACGAAGAATTTTACACCGACGGGACAAGCGTTCTCGCGTTCGTCGGTAATCAAGACGTAATTGAATACGCCAACTGGGCGAATTTAGGGACATCTAACAGCGAGGCTATTGAAGTAACGAGCATTTTAAAACGGAGCTTCAACTTTGTTAATGATCATGGCGGTTGGACAGACGCCTATTATTTTTCAAAATGGAATCCGGATAAGCGCGAGGTTATGTATCAGCTTCATGAGAATAATTATCCCGTCTTTTCAACGAGTGCGCCAACAACAACGGAGATCTACGAGAAGTGGGGGAAAGCAGAGGTTGCCAAATACCGCCGGCCTATTTATAAAATTTCCCGTACATCGTCAGGTAGTTTTCCCGTAAAACTCTCATCTGGCTTAGATATTATTAAGTCTGTGGAGAAGATTCCAAACCTAGATAGATCACAGCTGCAAGACATTGCGATTGGTTACGAACTGGTTCCTCAGCAACAGAATGACAGTTTAGGGGTGCGTCGCATTGCCCTGCAACCGGCTTGGTTCTATTTATACAAAGGCAAATGGAACAAGGTTGAAAGTCTGAAGGAATCAGGAGGTGCATCGAATGGATTGGAATAAAACGAAAAATACATTCATTATTACTTTCCTGATTCTCAATCTTTTTCTTGGCTTTCAGCTTTATCAAAAAAAGGAACGTAGTCAGCTTGATCCAATTACGGAAGCAAGTATTGAGGAGCTGTTAGCGGATGATCACATTACATATGGAGATCTTCCGACACCACCTTCTAAGGAAAGCTACGTAGGAGTGACCAATTATAATTTTACGAACACCAAACTAGATGGTCTTAAGGATCAAAAGATCATGTTGCTAGATGCGACACATCTTCAAGGGACGTTCAATAAGTCGATTCCAATTTCCGGATCAAATGCAACGTTTCGCTTTAATCAATTTTTAAAAGATTACATTTATAAGGGCTCTTCCTATATTCGATGGAATGTGGATAAAGATTTAAAACAGATTATTTGCTATCAAAAAATCGGTGATGCCACGATTTATAACAATGAAGGTGGGAAGCTCATTATTCACCTTAATGATAAGAATGAAATGACAGGTTATGAGCAAACTTTATTAGATGTAAAGGATAAGATCGAGGTTGATAAGGATATCCTGCAGCCGATTAAGGTGCTTGAAAACCTGTACTTAAATAAAGAAATTGAACCTGACAGCAACATAACCACTGTTAAATTAGGATACTACAATTTCTCCCCAGTGATCGCAAATTCTGATGAGGCGCAAATGCAAATTTTAATTCCGGCTTGGCACATCGTTGTGAACAAGAAGGACCAATATTTCATGAACGCTTTTGAAGGAGACATTGTAAAAGGAAAGACTAATTAATTATTGGAGTGAGTAACATGAGCTTGCACTTTAGTGTGCTCGCAAGCGGAAGCACGGGTAACGCAACATTTGTCGGAAATGAGAAGGGCTCGATTCTTGTCGATGCTGGACTAAGCGGTAAAGGCATGGAAGGCTTGTTCCAACAAATTGATCGCAACATCAAAGATCTCTCAGGGATTTTAGTTACGCACGAGCATAGTGATCATATTAAGGGATTAGGTGTGTTAGCACGCAAATATGATTTACCGATTTATGCGAACGAGAAAACGTGGCAGGCGATGGAAGGACTAATTGGTACGGTTCATCCGGATCAAAAGTTCGTTTTTAATGTTGGAGAGGCAAAATCATTCAACGGTTTGGACGTAGAGTCCTTCGGTGTCTCTCATGATGCAGCAGAGCCAATGTTTTTTTCCTTTCATCAAGATGGTAAAAAACTTACGTTAATCACAGATACCGGTTATGTGAGTGACCGCATGAAAGGCGTTATTAAAGATAGCGATATGTTCATTTTTGAAAGCAATCATGACGTTGAGATGCTTCGAATGGGAAGGTACCCGTGGAGCATCAAGCGTCGTATCTTAAGCGATGTGGGACACGTATCAAATGAAGATGCGGCACTTGCTTTAGCGGACGTTATTGGTGACCAGACAAAGCGCATTTATTTGGCTCATCTTAGTCAGGATAATAACATGAAGGATCTAGCCCGCATGTCAGTGGAACAAGTCCTAACAGAAAGAGGATTCGAAATCGGTGAGCAAATTGAGCTGTATGATACAGACCCGAAAAATGCTTCGCCGCTCGTTTACATCTAGCAGATAAAAAATTTGGACGTTCATTGTGCTAAAAATTAGAATTTTAAAGTGAATTGGGTATAATAGTCTATAATAGAGGGCTCAGCTTATTACATGATCTTATAATACAACGCAGTATAGGGAAAGGATGGATGAGACGAGTGGGCTATTATGACGACGAATACCAAGAGCAAAGACGACCACGTAGAAAAAGAGGGGCCTTTTTCTCAGGTTTGATCGGCGCAATTATCGGTGCATTAATTATTTTATTGGTGTATCCAGCACTAGTAGATCGGGGAATTTTACCTTCTACTTCTTCAGAAAATGATCTTCAACAAAGCGATAATACAGTAGCAGGCGTTCAAAAGACGGTTTCTGTGAACGTCACGAGTGATATCACAAAGGCCGTGTCGAAGGTCGATAATGCAGTTGTCGGCGTAGTAAATATACAGAAATCAAGCAGCTTCTGGGATAGTGGGAAATCTTCTGAAGCGGGTACGGGATCTGGTGTTATTTATAAAAAGTCTGGTAATAAAGCATTTATTGCGACCAATAACCACGTAGTAGAAGGTGCAAGCGAAATCGAGGTAAGCATGAGCGACGGTACTCGCGTAAAAGCACGTTTGCTAGGAACAGATGAACTGACTGATTTAGCAGTATTAGAAATTGATGCCAAACATGTGAAACAGGTAGCGACGTTTGGCAACTCTGATTCACTAAAGCGCGGTGAACCAGTCGTAGCGATTGGGAACCCATTAGGTCTTGAATTTGCTGGATCTGTCACACAAGGTGTTGTATCTGGTACAAACCGCGCTATCCCGCAAGATTTGAACGGTGACGGGGTAGCGGATTGGCAGTCAGAGGTTATTCAAACGGATGCAGCCATCAACCCTGGTAACAGCGGTGGAGCACTTGTGAACATTGAAGGTGATGTGGTAGGAATTAACTCGATGAAAATTGCTCAGGAGGAAGTTGAGGGAATTGGTCTCGCCATTCCAGCGAATTCCGTTCGACCAGTGATTAATGACTTAGAACGATTTGGGGAAGTACGTCGCCCGTATATGGGAATTTCCTCTCGTTCATTGGATGAAATCTCAAGTTATCACCTAAGTGAAACATTGAAATTGCCGAAAGACGTGGTCAAGGGTGTAGCAGTCATCGATGTCGAACCTTCTTCACCAGCTGCAAAAGCAGGTTTGAAACAATATGATGTCATTGTTGAGCTAGACGGCAAACCAATTTCGAACATTATTGATTTACGAAAAGTCCTGTATAATCAAAAAGAAGTTGGAGATAAACTCAAAGTGACGTATTATCGTGATGGTAAAAAACAAACCACCACAATGAAGTTAATCAAAGAGTCACTATAAGTTAGAATGTAAAAATGAAGAACCGTTCTTCAGCATATTGGCTGAACGGTTCTTTCTTTCTGGATAAGGCTAAAAGTACTGTGGATAAGTGAGGTGAAAAAAGTGAAAATTTTATGCTGCGAAGAACACGTAGAACTAGCGTTAGATGTAATGGTTGATGAAAGCGAAACGTTCCCGACCCTAGAGAAAACAGGAGAAGATGAGATATCCACATGTGAATATTGCGACAATAAATCTGTATATATTGTAGGGAACTAACATTCGAACACAAGATGTGGATATGTTCTGTGGATATGTGGATAAAGACTGTGGATAACGTGTTTGTAAATCAATTTTTAAAGGGTGTGGATTGTGAATATCTCCATTATTACGATCGGGAAATTAAAAGAGAAATATTTAAAACAAGGTATTTCCGAATACCTAAAAAGACTGTCTACCTATGCAAAAGTCGAAGTGATTGAACTTTCAGACGAAAAAGCACCAGAAAATTTAAGTGAAGCAGAAATGGAGCAGGTAAAGCAAAAAGAGGGAGAACGCATTCTTGCGAAGATCAGCGATGACACACACGTAATCGCCCTAGCCATTGAAGGAAAGCTTAAATCCTCAGAGGAACTAGCCAAAGACCTCGACCAGCTTGCTACATATGGAAAGAGTAAGGTTGCATTTATCATTGGCGGTTCCCTAGGCCTAAGCGACCAAGTTATGAAGCGCTCAAACGCAGCCCTCTCCTTCTCCCGCATGACCTTCCCACACCAACTCATGAGACTGATCCTGCTCGAGCAGGTATATCGTGCATTTCGGATTAATCGTGGGGAACCGTATCATAAATAAACACATAGTTAGTATTCTAAGAAGCGTTAAAGATACCCAAATATCTTTGACGCTTCTTTTTTGTTCAATATTCTCCATTAGCGACCATTCCATCTAGGAGAGAGTTTAGAAAAGGGCATTTAAAAGGATTTTTATACCAGTTTGTAGAACTAATTTTAGATACTTTCATATCAATAAAAAAGCAAATGTAGGCTCAATTTTATTAATAAAACATAGCAATTGAAGTTGTTAAAAACAGAAGTAATTTCATACACAAGGAGAGGGAGCTATCCAATGAATAGACAAAGAGCATGCGCAGCAATTATTAAAGATGAACACATCCTAATGGTTAAAGAGGTATATCCAGATAAAACGTTTTGGACTTTACCTGGTGGTGGTTTAGAAGACGGGGAAACATTTGAAGATGCAGCTGTAAGAGAGGTAAAAGAAGAAGTTAATTTGGATGTAGAAATAAGCAGATATTTGTTCACAGGAACATACAGTTTGGGAGAAGAAAAGTGTTTTTTAGCACGCATAGTTAACGATAATTTGCCTGTACTTGGCTATGATCCGGAAGCTGAAGATCACCAAACGTTATCTGAGGTAAAATGGCACTCGCTTGAATCGATGGAAGATGATTTACATGTCTCTAGGGTAATACAAGCATTGGAACTCACTAAAAAGTTATGAAGTAGTATAGACAGAAGTGACTTTCATACTTAGTTATAAGAATAAAGCTTCCTTTCATTTATTAAGGGATGATGTTGATTGAAAAATACTGCAAGAGGTCTTAGCAATAGGTGTGTGGAGAGATGGAAACGGAGATCTATTTTGTAAGGCACGCTCATTCTGTTTTTTCGTTAGAAAACGAAGAAACGAGGGAGTTATCTGAAAAGGGTTGGGAAGACGCAGAAAAAATTACGGAAATCCTTGTAAAAGAGGATATTGACCATATTGTTTCAAGCTCATATGTAAGAGCCATCCAAACAGTAGAAGGATTATCAAAACATATACATAAGAAAATAGAAGTAGATACACGGTTTAGAGAACGAGATTTAGCAGCAAGAGATTATCATTTTGACAACCATTTAGAAGTAGTCAAATATGTATTTGATCATCCCGAGTTTAAATATCCTGGTAGGGAATCTAACAGAGAGGTTCAAGAGCGCGGAATAAGCGGGTTAAGAGATCTTGTTTCAACGTATAAAGGGAAAAGAGTGGCTGTCGGTATACACGGTAATATCATGACGTGTATCCTTAGCTATTTTGATCAAAAATATGACGTTGATTTTTGGCACAGCACGACAAAACCAGATATATATAAACTGACCATTGATTCTGAGTTTACGTTGGTTGGGTTTAGGCGACTGTGGGGACAGGAGAATATTATCCTAAGATAAGTATTTTTTAGTAAAAAGGCGTTGGTAGGGGTTAATTTGCAATGCCTTTTTTTACTTTGAACCATTCTGGTGAGACTTATATAAATACGTACATAGGTAATTTCAAGCAGTTTATGTAATAGGAAATGTCGAATGAATACAACCAGCACGCCAAAATTGTCCAAGATTTGGACGTTTTTTTATTTATAAGAAAAAAATTTGAGCCAAACTAAACTTTTGTTTGTCTAATAGGTAGAGGACAAACAAGAGAGGGTGAATGACTATTAGACGTTTAGTGATAAAAGCTCAAAAAGGTAATGACAAAGCATTTTTGAAGTTATTCCAACAATACGAAGAGGATATTTATCGAACGGCTTATGTTTACGTAAAGAATAAAGACGATGCTTTAGATATCGTTCAAGAAGTAGCGTATCAGTCATTTAAAAAGATCGATACATTGCAAAAGCCAGAATATTTTAAAACGTGGCTAATGAAAATAGCGATCAATTGTGCAATAAACGTAATAAAAAAGAACCAAAAGGTTATTCAACTAAAACCAGAATTTGAAGTGCTTATTACTTCAGAGGAAGAAGATCTTTCACTTTCATTATCATTACAAGAACTCATGAACACTTTGCAGGAAGAGGAGAAAAGCGTTATTTTGTTAAAGTTTTACCATGACCATACCTTAAAAGAAATATCCGAATTACTACAAATCCCACTGGGAACGGCGAAATCTACGTTATATCGTGCATTAAATAAACTTCGTAAAAATTTTAAGGAGGTTGGTAACTATGAGTAACAATCTAAAACAAGAGTTAGCACAAATAGACATTCCTGTGGAGCTTCATGAAAGAAGTAAACTAGGTGTGAAAAAAGCAAAGTCTGAAATGGAAGCTAAAATAAAAGTATACGTAAAGAAACGTTTAGTATCAGCCATTTTAGCAGCTTGCTTACTTGTTCCAACAAGTGCCTTTGCTTATCAAACACTTATTACAGATGAATTTTATGGTTCATTTGAACAAGTAAAAAAACATATATCTAGCGTCACGATGGAGAAATATTTGCTGGTAGATGCTAAATTAACTCAAGCGAAGGGGGACATGAAGCAGAAAGAGTTTCACCAATTCAAAGAGTTACTAAAAGTAGTTACTGCTTCTAAAGTTGAATACGGAAATAAGTATGGTAATATCGATTATTCTCAAGTTCCTTCTACAAAGATCGATGAAATTAAGAAAGTAATGTTTGAAATACAGCCATATTTTGACCAATTGAACGGGCTAAAATCAAGTAAAGAAGTCTTAACATCTAAAGAATATGAGAACTATATTCATGCACTTATGACGTATGAAACAATATTAGCAAAAAGCAATAACGACACTGAAAATATCCCTTCAAATTTACAAAGTGAATTTGCTAAAGCACGAGATTTTATTAGTTATGTAGATAATAAACAACTTCAATAAAGTAAGCAGAAAAAACCACTATAAAAAGGGAAGAAACGTCTGTCGTTTCTTCCCTTCAGTGAGGTTACTTTTTCAACAACAAATAAACAAAATAAGGTGCGCCAATCAACGAAACCATAATTCCAGCAGGTATGGTGGTGTCAATAATGTTTCGTCCGATGGTATCGGCGACTAATAATAACCAACCGCCAAGTAAAATGGCAACCGGGATAAATAGCTGGTTTCTTGGCCCGACTAATGCTTTTGCGATATGTGGTGCCATTAGTCCAATAAACGTAATGCCTCCCGTGACAGAAACGGATGCAGCGGCTAATGCAACAGCTGTTAGAAGTAGAGTTATTCGCTCTCTTTCGATAGAAACCCCAACTCCAACAGCAACAGATTCGCTTAATCCTAAAAGATTTAGTCGGTTTGCTTTGTATAAGGTGAATGGAATAAGAATGACTAACCAAGGAAGAAGCGCCCAAATGAACGGCCAGTCTGTTCCCCAAATGTTTCCTGCTAACCATTTAGCAATAAAGTCAACTTTTGTCCGATCAGCGGAGGAGATGATGACAATCATAGCCCCAGACAGCGCTGTGGAGAAGCCAACGCCAATAAGGATTAGACTTACAGGCTGCAGTCCACTATTTCGTTTATAGGCCAATAAATAAATGAGAATACTCGTTATAATTGCACCTACGAATCCAACAGCAGGAATCATATACACAAATGAACCAGCCTCAACCGGAAAGAATAAAAAGAAAACGGCAATAGCAACCCCAGCGCCGGAGTTGATGCCAATAATACCAGGATCAGCTAAATCATTTCGGGTAATTCCCTGCAAAATAGAACCTGATAAAGCAAGTGCCATCCCAGCTAGCAGAGTAATGAGTATTCGAGGCAATCGGATCGAATATAAGATAAATTCTTCTTTAAAGGTTCCGTGACCTATTAGAGTTTGAATGAGTCGATCAAATGCTAAACTAGCAGATCCTATTCCCATACTCACAATCATCGTAGCTATAATGAGGAGTAGAGAAATCAATAAGATCATCCGCTGTTTTTTAATTAATGATGGATGTATCATGAGAGCGCGTTTCCTCCCTTTCGAACAATAACCAATAAGAATGGCAAGCCTAACATAGCCACAATTGCTACAACAGGTGTTTCATAAGGCGCATTCAATGTACGGCCAATGGTATCAGCAAATAGCATAAAAGTAGCCCCAGCAGTTGCGGACATGGGCAAAATAAAGCGATAATCGGTTCCAACAATGGCTCGAACGATATGAGGAATCATTAGTCCAATAAACGTCATATTCCCAACAAGAGCAACAGAAGATCCTGAGAGAATGATGATAACAATAAAGAGAAGGATTTTAATTTTTATGATGTTCTGACCTAATCCAACCGCAACTTCTTCATTTAGACTTAGGATGGTAAGCTGTCTGGACAGAAAAATGGCTATGATCATTCCAATCACGATAAAAGGAACAATAATTTTTAGCTGAGTCCAGGTCGTTCCAACCATTCCTCCAGCTGTCCACATTGAGATATCCTTCGAAATTTTAAAGTAAAGGCCAAGTCCTTCTGCAATCGCATATAAAAAGGCAGAAACAGCTGAACCTGCTAGAACGATACGAAGGGGGGAAAATCCGCCTCTTTTCATGGACCCAATTCCAAAAACCAAAAGAGCTCCAATTGTCGCCCCAATAAAACAAGCAACCATGGTCAAAAAGTAATTAGCAGATGGCATAAAGGCAATTGTAACTGCCAGGGCAACGTAAGCGCCGGCAGATAAACCTAATAAGCCAGGATCGGCAAGTGGATTTCTTGTCATTCCTTGCATAATTGCACCAGAAACCGCTAGAGCCGCGCCGACAAAAATAGCAGCTATTTCCCGGGGCAATCGAATATCACGGATAATGGAGATATGATCACTAGTGGCAGAAGACGTAAGCGCCAACCATACATCCTTCATTCCTACATCTGCCGCTCCAAAGGCCATTGCGATAAAAAACATGCCGATAAAAATGATAATTCCCATGAAAAAAGTAATGATAAATGAAGTAGAAGATCGAGTTTTATTTGTCATTGAGCTCATTACTCTCCTTTCCTAGCATGAGAAAAGGGATGGCCAAAAAGGAAATAAGATCCTTTTTCGGTCATCCCTTTCAAGACGCTGTTTTTAAAATGTTAGTTTTCTAAAAATGCTTTTTTAAAGAATGTAAGTTGCTTTTCAAGAGTGATGGGATCAGTAAAGGAAGCACCTTCACCCTGCATCTCAAAAACGTGTCCATTTTTAACAGCAGGAATGTTTTTATATGTGTCTGTATTTTGGAACGATGTGTTGGAATCAGAGTACTTACTTAAAATGACATAATCTCCTGCGTATTCTGGAAGGACTTCAGATGATAGTGTGTAATACCCAGCTTTTAATGCATCTTTTTTTACCTTTTCAGGCATATTTAACTTCATTGTTTGATATAAGATTTCTGTGCCACGTGCCCAGTTGTTTCCGTACACATAAAGATCTTTTCCATATGCTTCAATAACAGATACCGTTGATTTTTCGCCAATTTTTGCTCGAATATCATTCCCGATTGTTTCTGCACGCTTCTTAAAGTCTTCTGTCCACGCTTTAGCTTCTTTTTCCTTGTTTAGCAGCTTTCCGATTTCAACATGCTGAGTTAAATAATCTACTTTTCCCCATGTATACGTAACGGTAGGTGCAATTTCTTTTAACTTATCTACATTTTTGACCGTTGATAATGCAATGATTAAATCAGGATTTAACTCAATAATTTTTTCAAGGTTATCCTCTGAAACCTCTTCAACGTCTTTCAACTGTTTTTTAAAGGTTGGATTGTTTTTAGACCAAGTATCTACACCGACAACGTTAACGCCTAAATCTAAAACATCTCCAGTATAGCCTGATAGCACAACTACTCTCTTTGGATGAGCGGGGACTTTGACTGGTCCTGTTTCTGATTGATATGTAATGGTTTTTGATTCTTTATCTTTAGATCCGTTATCTTCTGTTTTTATGTTGTCGTTGCCACATGCACTAACAATAAGAATGAGCAGTAGAAAGAGTGGGGCTAATAGTTTCTTCATCATCATTTTCTCCTCGTAATAAATTGTAGGTAACACACATTGGTTTATCTGTTCTTGGATCACGCCCAATTACAGCATCGATTTGAAAAACATCTCGCAGTACTTCAGGAACGATGACTTCTTCACAAGTTCCCGCTTTTGCAACCTCACCGTCTTTTAGGGCAATGATGTAGTCAGCAAAACGAGCAGCTTGATTTAAATCATGTAGAACCATAATGATGGTTCTATTCTGTTCCTTGTTTAGAGTTTGTAGTAATTCTAAAACTTCTAGTTGATGAGCCATATCTAAATACGTTGTTGGTTCATCAAGAAAAATAATCTCTGTTTCTTGGGCCAGAGCCATGGCAATCCAAACACGTTGACGTTGACCTCCTGACAGGGCATCGATTGGACGATATTTATAGTCTGAGGTACCAGTGACCTCTAGCGCCCAATCAATAACTTCGTAATCTTTCTTCGTCAACCGACCTAACCCAGTCTGATGCGGAAAACGTCCATATGATATTAATTCACCGACTGTTAACCCAGCAGCACCTTCAGGAGTTTGTGGGAGAATGGCAATTTTCTTCGCCAAAGCTTTTGTCTGTTCTTTAGCAATGTCTTTTCCATCTAGAAGTACTGAGCCTGATTGATGTGGAATAATGCGCGTAATAGCCTTTAATAAGGTTGATTTTCCGCAACCATTGGATCCAATGATGGTTGTGATTTTTTTATCTGGAATCGTTACACTAAGGTTGTTAACAATTAAACGTTCTCCATAGCCAACACTCAAGTCATTCGTTAACAGGCGAAGCATTTCTTATGACCCCCCATAATTGAAAAATATATATTACATCATAAGTGAGAATGATTATCGATATCAGTTATCTATCTAAATATATAGTTAACTTTTACAGTTGTCAATAAAAATAAATGACGAAAAATGTAAGGCAGGAGAGGAAGTTTAATATGATTTCGCTATAACATTTTTTGTAGCTTGTAATAAAGGGGAAGCGGTTTTTAGAAAAATAGCTATTGTGAAAACAAGACTAATCACTTACAATTGATAATGATAATCATTTGAGAATTAAATTAGGGAGTGAACGCGAATGCACCAACAGGACTTATTTGATGTGACGGTTATTGGTGGAGGGCCAGCAGGGCTATATTCTACTTTTTATAGCGGATTAAGAGAGATGAAGACAAAGTTGATCGAATATCAGCCCCAACTTGGTGGGAAAATTCACGTTTACCCAGAAAAAATGATTTGGGATGTTGGAGGAGTAACGCCTATTTCAGGCGCAAAGCTAATGGAGAATCTAGTCAAGCAAGGCTTGACCTTTGATCCGACAGTTGTGCTAAATGAGAAAATAGAGTCAATATCCCGTAATCAAGACGGAACTTTCTTGTTACAAGCAACATCTGGCCGAAAACATTATACAAAAACAGTGGTTATTGCTGTAGGAAGTGGCATTTTAAATCCTAAGAAGCTTGAAATTGAAGGAGCTGAGCGATTTGAGGTCACGAACATTCATTATACAATTACGTCACTTATGAAATTTAAGGATAAAACCGTGATTATTTCAGGGGGTGGAAACACGGCTATTGACTGGGCAAATGAGCTAGAGGCGGTTGCTAAAAAGGTATACATTACCTATCGAAAAGAAAATCTATCTGGTCATGAGGCACAGGTCACAAAGTTAGTAAATAGCTCAATCCATTGTCTCCCACAAACGAGCATTACAAAGCTCATCGCCTGCGAGAATCACGAAGAAATTAAAAAAGTGGAGCTGACGGATCAACAAACGGGTGAGACTACTTACCTTGATATTGACGATGTGATTATCAATCATGGCTACGAACAAGATACAAGCTTGCTCCAAAATAGTGAGTTACAGATAAAGATGGCAAACGATTATTATATCGCTGGTAATTCTAATAGCGAGTCCTCTATCGAAGGTATTTATGCAGCTGGTGACATTCTCAGTTATGAAGGCAAATTACACTTAATTGCAGGATGTTTCCAAGATGCTGCCAGCGCCATCAATAAAGCAAAGCAGTACATTCAACCAACGGCTCAAAAGTTCGCCATGGTATCTTCGCATAATGAAGTTTTCAAAAAGAGAAACCGAGCATTAATTAAAGAAATGATGGCGGGACAATCCTAAAAAGATGGCTGGAAACTTTATATATAAAATATTTGAATAAACAAGATCATTTACTGATCTAAATGCAAAAAAGCGAGGAGAGCCTGTATGCTCTTCTCGCTTTCTTATTTATGAAACAGAAAATCCTTCTTCTTCTTTTACGCCATATTTCTCGGTGAATTCGTCTAAAAGAGTACGAACTTCATCTGTGGAATTCGTTTCCATTAGAAGGTTTCTTAGTTCACCAGCTCCGCGGAATCCACGAACGTAAATTTTAAAGAAGCGGCGCAGTGGTTTGAATTGACGAGGCTCTAATTCGTTTGAGTATTTATCGTGAAGATCAAGCTGTAGTCTTAGAAGATCTAGAAGTTCTTGGCTACCGTGCTCTTTCTTCTCTTTTTCAAATGCAAACGGATTGTGGAAGATGCCGCGTCCAATCATAATCCCATCTACTCCGTATTTCTCTGCTAGCTCAAGGCCTTTCTCACGGTCAGGAATATCTCCATTAATCGTCAGAAGCGTCTGAGGAGCAATTTCATCACGAAGCTTCTTAATCTCAGGAATAAGCTCCCAGTGAGCATCAACGTTACTCATTTCTTTACGCGTGCGAAGGTGGATGGAAAGGTTCGCAACATCTTGTTCTAAAATGTGTCGTAACCATGCATGCCATTCTTCTACTTCTGTATATCCAAGACGAGTTTTCACACTTACAGGAAGACCGCCTGCTTTAGCAGCTTGAATGATTTCAGCAGCCACATCAGGGCGACGGATTAGTCCAGAACCTCTACCATTTGCCGCCACGTTCTGTACGGGGCAACCCATGTTAATGTCAATTCCGCGGAATCCCATCTCAGCCATCCCAATGCTCATCTCACGGAAGTATTCGGGCTTGTCTCCCCAAATATGCGCAACCATTGGTTGTTCATCTTCTGTGAACGTTAAGCGTCCACGTACGCTATTTCGTCCTTTTGGATGACAATAGCTTTCTGTATTCGTAAATTCTGTGAAGAATACGTCAGGTCTCGCTGCTTTACTCACGACATGACGAAAAACCACATCGGTCACGGCTTCCATCGGTGCCAGAATAAAGAACGGCCGAGGCAACTCATGCCAAAAATTATCTTTCATAATATAGTAAACCCTCTCTTTAAGGGAAACAGGTTCCCAAAATTAAAAAGTGAAAAAATCTGTAGTCCTATCCATTCTCTTTTAGAATGAATTTCAACCAGTATATACTTTAATAGTATTAACCAAAAAGTGCAAGTGGACGACTTGTTTTGATCGCTACTCTTTAACAAAATATCCATCTACCCCGCTAAATAAACAAGGGGAGAAAAACATGATTACAATTCAACAAATTCATAAAGAACATTATCCTCAAGGAAAGAACGTTCATTATAAGTATACATCAGATCAGTATTATGAAGTGAAGGTTGAAAAAATAGGAAACGGATGGTGTTTTTCGATGCAGGAAAAAAGATTTTCTGCCCCTTTCGTAAAAGAGCTAGAAGAAGACATTTTTCAACCTCATAAAGATGGTTCAGAGGTCTACATCGCTTTTTTTGAAGGTAAGGAAGCAGCTATTATGGTTATTCAAGAAATGGAATGGAATCATACATTGCTAATTCATGATTTGTATGTAGAGTCTGCGTTTAAAAGGCTCGGAATCGGTCAAAGCCTGATCCAATTCGCAAAGCAGCGAGCTATTACGCTAGGAGTGAGGTCGATCATATTGGAAACTCAAACGTCTAATTATCCTGCGATCCAATTTTATATAAGAAATGGATTTGAACCAGTCGGTTTGAACACCATTTCTTATGCCAATCACGACATCCAAAATAGGGAAGTTCGGATTGAGATGGGGTATGTGCTAAAAGAGTGTGACATTGAATAAACCCGAACCAATCTCTATTTTAGGAATAGAATAGTACAAAAACGATTACTTTTGATTTGAAAATAGAGGTAGGGATTATCTAAATGAGCTCATTCTTTTTAAAGGGTTTAACAGGTGAAGTAGTCACGATAAACGATCCTAACTACGAATCCTCTCGTCAGGAATGGAATCGAGCTATTCAAAAGTACCCGTTAGTAATTGTGTACTGTGAACGAAAACAGGATGTTGTGAATGCGATTTGTTGGGCGCAAAGACGTCGTGTAGGCATTCGTATCCGTTCAGGAGGCCATCATTATGAAGGGTATTCGATAGGTGATCTTGTGCTGGTGATTGATATTAGTCGACTAAATGGACTAACACTGGACAAGAAGCACCACCGCCTAACAATGGAGGCAGGAGCTAAAAATACAGAAGTATATCACTTTGTTGGTTCAAAAGGCTATGTGTTTCCAGGCGGAACGTGTCCGACGGTTGGTGTGTCAGGATTCACGCTTGGAGGAGGCTGGGGACTTTCTAGCAGACGCTATGGTTTGGGGTGCGATAGATTGCTAGAAATAGAGCTAATCAACTATGAAGGAGGCATCATCAAAGCCAGTAGGTACTGTCATCCAGATCTTTTCTGGGCTTGTTGCGGTGCTGGTGGCGGAAACTTTGGTGTAGTCGTAAGCATGACCTTTCAGTTACCAAAACCGCGAACAAAACCGATCACCCTCGTTCGATTCTTCTATGTCGGAACAACGAAGAAAAAGCAAGAGAAGGTAATGGACATCTGGCAAAAGTGGTTGCCTACCTTGGACAAACGTATGACGCTCGTCACAAGCTTTTATAGTGCAGACGGAGAAGGGTTGGGTATTTTCGCTAACGGCTTCTTTTATGGTTCACCAAATAGAGCGAGGAAGCTTTTAGAGCCTTTTATGAAAGTAGAAGGTTTTCGACTCGAATTAGAAGAGCTTCCTTTTCTTGATGCTGTTAAAAAGATTGAGGAAACCTATCCACCGTCTGAAAAATTTAAATCCACCGGACGGTTTGTGCAACGACATTATTCGAAACAAGAACTTCAAGCAATTACAGAGCTCATCCAACAACCTGCTAAAGGATCTGTCTATGCTGCGATTTCCTTTTACGCTCTTGGAGGAGCAATAAAGGAAGTTGGAAGCACCGACACAGCCTTTTATTATAGAAACGCGCGGTATATCCTAGGATTTCAGTCAGTTTGGGTCAAAAATAGCGCTGCCTCAGCCAATCAAAAGTGGGTACGAGAACGCTTTGAATACATTAAAAGCATTACAGAAGGTTCCTATGTTAATTTCCCCATCAGCAACCTTCAAAATTATGAGCGTGAATACTTTGGAGAGAATGCTGAACGATTAGAACGGATAAACCGTAGATACGATCCGTATAACGTATTCCGTTTTCCTCAAGGTCTAAGATGAAGTTGAAAAAAGCCGCTACAAGATAAAATCTTGTAGCGGCTTTTTATTTTAAGCAATATGAGAAATAATTTGTCGATCTTGTAACACGGCGCGACCTTCTTCAGTAGCAGGTTGATAGCCCTTTTCAATTAGTTCTTTAATATAGATTTTGTTGTAGACAAATGCGAATATGATACCCGTAATAAATGATCCAATTCCAACTGTAAAGGTTCCTACGATTACCTCAATGACGAACATAATAACAGCCCATTTTAAATCCCCACGGAATAATGCCGGGAAGAAACCAAAAAAGAAAGTAGTCCAGCTAAATCCTACTTTAACTTCTTTTTTTAAACCACCAGTTTTTGTAAGTGTAACTTTCATATTGTATAACTCCTCTTAAATATTAAATTACGGGTCGTAAAATAAACATAGAAATAATGACAAATTCTTATTTACCCGAAATATCCATTTTTTATATTAAAATAATCTAGGAAAAAAGGCGATAGTTTTTTCCAAATTAAATTTAAAAAGTAAAATAAATCAATATATGAGTTAAATTTGCAGTAACCAATACGTTCTTTCTTTTTTCGTCTGTTTTTTCTATAATTTAGGGTAAATAGGTATTGTGTGGGCGCATAGAAAATTTCCATTTGATGATTCTAGACATAGGAACAGTCATCTTCGAATAGAAATAACGTATACTACATGTGAAGAACGGAACTTAGTGCATTTAAAGTCGAAAAAATTATATAAAGATATTTTACCTATGAAGGGCGATAATTCGCTTCATTTCAATAAAAGCAGAGAAACCCATATGTTTTTTAAAAAATTAATCAAGACTTCTCCCTTTTTAAAACGCTTTAAATAGTTTATAATTATCAGATAATAGTAAATATTTTAAGCTCCAAATAATTAAAATGGTTTATAATATAGTTAGTTAGATCAGTGAGACAGAAAAGGTGTGTTCCAAGGGGATGTGGGGCTAGCTTTTTTCACATTCTAGAAAGAACAAAAATTCCTTTTTTGCCAATACAGGGGATGAGGAAGGTTATCATGAGTAAACTACCGAACAAAACAGACGTAATTTTAATTGGTGCCGGAGTAATGAGTGCAACACTAGGGGCATTACTGAAAGAATTAGCTCCAGAATGGGAAATTAAAGTGTTTGAAAAGCTCACAAGTGCTGGAGAAGAAAGCTCCAATGAATGGAACAATGCAGGTACAGGTCACTCAGCGCTATGTGAATTAAACTATACAACAGAAAAGTCGGACGGATCGATCGATATTTCGAAAGCAGTTAAAATCAATGAGCAGTTTCAATTATCCAGACAGTTCTGGTCCTACTTAGTAAAAAGTAACTTAATTCGCAATCCTGAAGATTTCATTATGCCCATTCCACATATGAGCTTGGTTCAAGGGGAAAAAGATGTAACGTTCTTAAAAAAACGGTTGGAAGCGTTATCAAAAAGTCCGCTATTCCAAGGTATGGAATACTCAGAGAATCCTGAAAAGTTGAAGGAATGGATGCCTTTAATCATGGAAGAACGTACTTCTACTGAACCGATGGCAGCCACAAAAATTGATTCAGGAACTGACGTGAATTTCGGCGCACTAACACGTATGTTATTTGACTATTTAAAAACAAAAAATGTCGAAATGAACTATAACCATGGTGTAAAAGACATTAAGCGCACAAGCAATGGGCTTTGGGAAGTTAAAGTTCATGACATGAACAGCGGTAAAATTGAAAACCATACGGCCAAGTTTGTATTCATTGGTGCAGGTGGTGCAAGCCTACCTCTACTACAAAAAACAGGTATTCCTGAATCTAAGCAGATTGGCGGATTTCCTGTAAGCGGATTGTTTATGGTATGTAACAATCCTGAAGTCATTGAAAGACATCACGCAAAAGTATATGGAAAGGCAAAGGTAGGAGCTCCTCCGATGTCTGTTCCACATTTAGATACACGATTTATTGATAATAAAAAATCACTCCTATTTGGTCCATTTGCGGGCTTCTCGCCGAAATTCTTAAAAACAGGATCAAATTTAGATTTAATTGGTTCTGTGAAACCAAATAACCTGTTCACGATGTTAGCAGCAGGTATGAAAGAAATGTCATTAACAAAATATCTTATTCAGCAAGTACTGTTGTCGAATGAAAAGCGCCTTGAAGAGCTACGAGAATTCATTCCAACAGCTAAGCTTGAGGACTGGGACGTGGTTATAGCAGGTCAACGCGTTCAGGTTATCAAAGACACAGAAGCAGGCGGAAAAGGAACGCTACAATTCGGTACAGAAGTTGTTACAGCTTCAGATGGAACGATCGCAGCCCTACTAGGTGCGTCTCCAGGTGCTTCTACAGCGGTTCACGTTATGCTTGAAGTATTAGAAAAATGCTTCCCGAAAAACATGAAAAACTGGCAGGGAAAAGTGAAAGAGATGATCCCATCTTACGGACTGTCACTTTCTGACCAGCCTGAGCTTTTCCGAGAACTTCATCAATCAACAGCAGAAACACTTGGTTTGGTGAAAAAAAAAGAGACTTCCGATCATTCGAATAAGGTAGGAACTGAAGTATATAGTTAAAACGTTTACGTAACAAAAAAAGGAGAAAATCGACACCGATTTTCTCCTTTTTTATTATCGGAAAATGGAAGATCTTTTAAGTGCAGTACAAACAGGAATAGCAATCACCATGCCGACTACGTTTTGAACGATATTACCCGTAATAGATGCTACTGGGGAAATCCAGTTATGGAATAGAATACCCTCACAAATATAGTAACCCGCTAGCATAACAGGCACAGAAACGATCGTAGCTATTAAATTAAAGGCAAAGCTTGTACCTCTGCGACCGTTTGACCAGGCAATTTTCCCAACAATATACCCCTGTAAGCCACGTGTTACAAAGCTAAATGGTGCCCATAGCGTCCAGCCGCTAAGATAATCAAATAGCGCCATTCCTACTGCTCCTGAAATGGCTCCTTTTTTAGGGCCAAACATGATCGAAGCAATAAACAACATCCCAGTTCCTAAGTGAACCAATCCACCATTTGCGGTAATGGGCAGCCTAATATTTATAAAAAATGTCGCCACAAATACAAGCGCAATTAGCATCGCCGTAATAATTAAATCAAATGTCTTTGTGTTTGAAGCATATCCTTGTGTTCGTTGCATATGAATAATTCCTTTCAAATATGTTTTTGATAATTATAGTAGCATGAAATGTATCAGAAAGTTGAAAAATTTTATTAGAATAAGAAATAAATATTATTTTTAAGATGTGTAGGAATGATTAAAAAGGGTTCTTACTAAAGTAAGAACCACTAGGTTATACAATTGATTGTAGTTGTTTTTTACATTTGTTATGAAATTGAATCCAACATTGTTCCTTTTTAGCCCACTGCGTCACGTTTTGTTCACCAGCAGAATCTCTTAAGAATTCAAGGGTTGTCTGGGCAATTTCTTTAATTACATCATCCCACTTATCAGAAAGACCCTGTTTATCCCAAGTTTCTGTTAGATTAATTGAGTCACCATAAACTAGTTTAAGCATAGCTGTAGTATAATATACGACATTTGCTTTATAGCCTTTTAAACCTAGAGCGTTTACTATATCCTGTACTTTTCTATTAATAATTACTCGTGCTATAAGCTCTTTATATAAGCTTCCTGTTAACTCCTTTAAGTCATCTTCAGATCCTTGTTCGTATTTCCAATAAGACTTGTTGAACTCCATAAATTTTTTAAAGGCTTCTTCTCCACCCTTGCTTGAAACATGAGGGAAACCTTCCCATGACATGAAATTTTTTGCCAAGTCAACTTTGTTTAACAAAAAGTCTTTAGGAAACTCTTTCTTGAACTCTGTCTGTTCTTTTCCTTTTTTTCTACGGTTTAAATCTACCATATATTGGCCGCGAGCTCTTTCGAAGTACCATTTAGATTCAGATTTTCTTTTATCTTGTGAAGGAATCCAAACAGATCTAGAAAAATGCTCTAAGGAAGACATAAATCTTGTGTTTGCTAAAAGGTCTGATTGATTAATTTTATTTTGAGTATTGGCGTATTTGGAGATCTTAGATACCATATCTTCTTCGATTAGCCTAGCGTTATCACTGTTTTCTTCAACACGTAGAATGGTAAGTTTTGTTTGAACGTATACGTCACTCAAATCAACTCCAGATTTATAAGCTTGATGAATGGAAGCTGTAGTTTGCCCTCCATTTACAATTTGCCAACCTTCCAATGAATGAACTTTTACTAAGTTACTATCTGGAGATGAAATAATATCACCATTGTGAGCTACACTAGAAATTCCATTATTATATACAACAAACATTTCTTTTTCATTATCATTTTTTAAAGTATCTCTGATACCTTTATTTGTTGATCCTTTAGCTTGTAAAAATGACCTTACGTTTCTTTCAACTAGTTTAGGTCCCCACTTATCGTAGGCTTTAGCCAATAGCTCAGCAGAAATGAACCCTATGTAACAGTCAAAAGTACCGTTCGAGTTTGTTTGTTTTGGCTGTGGAACATACATCAATTCAAATGCCTGCTCAAATTCCTTTTGAAAATCGATAACAATACTAGAAGATTCTTGATCGGAAGAAGTTACTTGATAAATTCGATCTACATCCCAAACCTGTACATCTGTTTCAATTCCTTTTGTTGAGGTTATATCGATAAGTTTATTCGATCTATAGTATCTATTCGAGAAGATAGTAATAGTTAACTTTTCAATTTCAATGCTATTATCGTCTAAAAGTTTTATTAGATCCATTATTGGATGAGAAGGGTCGATCGGAATGCTTGAATACTGACTAAAGAATCTTTTGGCTTTGTTAGCTAAATCTTTTAAAGTAGTCATTGATATTTCTTCGGGTACTTCCATAAATTCATCAAAATCCATGATATAGAGGTTAAGCTCATTTTCGTCTTCATCATAAGAATAAGCATCAACTTGGATATTTAAGTTTGGACGATAGAACTCTACATAAGTAGGAGAATGAGGAGTTTCCATATATGTAAGATATTCTTCGAGAAAAGCTTCAAAAGGAGATGTTTTTGACGTCTGTTTTTCAATTTCATTCATTAGTTCCTGATAAAAAGTTTGCAACTCATATTTAACGCTCAACTAAATCAACCACCTATTTAAGTATTTCATCTAATTCCACTTTAAATTTTATACAGTGTGTTAAATCAATGGAATAAGAGATATGAGAGATAGCAATTGGCAATTTTTCTTTTAATATTACTGGGAATTCTTCGTTTACTTTGTACACTTCTTCTTCTAAAACATTCATATAGATATCTGTATATTCGTTATCTTGAAAGCCAGCTTTCAACAGTGAATCATTAAATTTTAATAGCAACTGGAGGGAGAAAGTATTAAATTTATTACGCAAGTCATCCACTAATTGCTGAAGAGTTTGCCCAAAGTTGCGGCTTGTTTCTAAATAACAAACATATATATATATGCTTGAAACAGCATCTGTAAGTTTTAATTGATTCTCATTAGAAATTCGAATTTTTTTGTTTAATTGATCCTTAACTGTTTTTATTTCTACTCCCCAGCCACTAGTTCGAAAGTCAATTCGATCACTAAGAGGACCTCCCCAACCATTCAAAAGGAGAGGGGGCTTATCAGGGTTTTGTTTCATCCATTCTCTCATAAACCATAATTCCCCATATAAACCTCTTTGCTGCTCTTCATTAAGTTTCTTATAGCCACCGCGTTTGAAAAAGCTCTTCCATTTTTCTAACACTTTATAAATAACCGTAAAGAGAGGTTCAGTTAACTCTCTTGATATAACATTGTCAAAAACGTTTTGCATAATAGTTTCAAATAAATCTCCACTGTCTGGATCTGCCTGAATAAATTCAATAAAGTATCTGTCTTTTAGCGGTCCAAAGTTATCATGGAACTCCATTTTAATTTTTAAACCGTTCCATTTAGGTAATGAATTCATTTCATCTTCATCCCATGGGCCGTCAGGTATTTCGATGAAAAAGTATCTACATTTTGAAACTGTATCAATTCCTCCAAATGCAATAACATCTTCATGGAATAAAGGAACTAGGGGCATCACACCATTTTGAGTATCATTTTTAATTTGTGACAAATTATTTTGATACAAATTAATAACTTGAGTATTCATTGTATCCTTCCTTCTTCATTTACAGATTTGTTCTTTAGGTAAATGTCACTACTAATATTATTATTTGTTTCAGGAAAAGCTACAGCAAAACCTATTGGAATAAGGCTCGCATTAAACCCAACATCTTTAGTGTGATGGAATACAGGAGTATTAGGATTTAACGGATAAATAAATAATTTAGGTGTTGTGATACTGCTTTTTCGATCTGTCTCATCAAATCTTTCTTGACCAGCAGCAACAATGGCCTTAACGTCTACTCGGTCTCTAGGAATTGAGTTTATATCGGCTGATTGACCACGAGTTACGCAGTTAGAGATAGAGAGTGGTCCAAGATTAACTTGTTGATTATGATTGCTAGGAATCCCTTCTACTATGATAACTTTCCAGTTGCGTAATTCTCCATAGTCATTGTTAAGTAATTCAATGTATTCAATAATGCTTTCAGACGACGACTTAGTAGACCCCTCGTAGGTTTGATAGTTTGATAGAAATGAAATAACATGTTCTACAGGTACATGTTCTGCGACGTGATATTTTGTTTTTCCTTTTCGCTCTTTCTTTTCCTGTTGGAGAATATTCGGATAGATTATCTCTATTAATTTTGTTGTAACTGCCATATTATTAATAAATACATCTTTTTCTTTTGAAAAAAGCCTAGTTTGATGAAGTTTATTACTATAATTTTGATAGGCTGCTTGCGCGTTTCGCATCTTTAGGTTACTTGTAAGCATCATTTTAGGATGAGCTAGCATGCGAATCGCATAGTTGCTTGGAGATAAATTTTCATCCTTCAACAATTCAAATTCGTCTCTCAATTGGTGCATAGCAACTGCTAGGTGCTCAAAGTTTGATGCAATATTGCTTGAAGTGTAAATGCGACATAAATCAAGATATGGTTTTCTATATCCGAACCAGCGCCCCATTTGCATAAGAGTATCGTACATTAGTGTATTGCGGTAATAGTAACTAATTGTTAGGCCTTCTAATGTTAAACCACGGGACAGTTTATCTCCTCCTACAGCAATAACGTTCAAACCTTTTTCTTTATGGCGGTGATATTCTAGAGTTTCTTCGCTATTTCCGTTTATCTCCATAACGTCGATTTTTGTGCAAATAGTTTTCATCTTCTCATAAACACTTTTCCAATTAAACGTGTCATAATTAGTTTCTCTGGATTGATTCCATAGAGCAGACTTTTCTACAAACTCTAATTTATAAAGTTTTTCTATCTCTTTAACAATGGAGCTATTAGGGCTAAAGCGCACTTGATTAACAATATCATTAAATGCTTCCTCAACTACATCCTTTAAAGAACTTTGTACTGAAGTAAAACGAGAGGTATGAATAAGCATAGAATTGTGTTCATTTTCCTGTCCTCGTAACCCTCTAATTGATACAGTAATCAAGAAAGCTTCAATAGCCTCTTTAAGTTTAGGTGGAATAGTATTCAATTTATAATGTTCATCTTTTTTCTTAATACTATTGAAAATTTTTTCGTCTGTTTCTCCAATATCAACGATCAGAGACGGGCGACCATCGTCAGCATCTTCAGACGTATTAAAAAATTCATCAGGTCCGCAATAAGCTGTAGGTTTTGGTAATCCAATTAAAAAATCTTTAGGATATAAATCTTGCCCTTGATCTAATGTTTCATTATGAGTTCCTATTAATAAATTAGCAAAAGGTGTAGCTGTATAGCCGACATATACTTTTTGCTCAAACAGCATTAAAGTCTCCCTAATAAGTCTGTTAATAGTTTTTGGGTCTTCTCCCTTTTTTTTATCACTAGTATCAATTGAAGCTTGGTCTGCTTCATCATCAATAATTAATGTAGGGATGTGTGAATCACCAGCTTGAGAGATTAAATTTTTCATTAAATCAATTAATCGCTCAAGTACATCTTTATTTTTCTTCACAACAAGAAGTGTCTTATTTCCACTTAAATTATATGAGATATTTGCTTGTATACCTGTTACATCATTTTCTACTGAGGTTAGAGCATGAATAAAATGATCGTCGTCATTATTAAGTATTGTACCAACACCAATATTTGATTTTCCAATAACTTCTTCTTCTAAACGTAATTGAGTTTGTGCTCGCAAGTCATTATGAATACCTGATAATACAATTACTAACTTGTAACCTTCGTCATATGCTTTATTAATGAGGCCAGTAAAGTTGGCAGTTTTACCAGATTGAACATATCCAAGTACTAAACCACGAAAGTCAAATGAGCTAATTTCCTTAGGGTTCCCAATCGAGCGGAAGATTTCATCTGTTGTTTCATCAATTACATCAATAACATCCTGTTTCCATTTTTTCTTTTGAACTAAATATTGTTGATATCTTTGCCAAAAAAAACGATCAGTTCTTTTTTTTACATCATACCAACCGTTAGGTTCATTTACTCGCAACACAACAGGGGATGAATGATAAATAACCCCTACATAAGTGGTGTATAATTCTAGTTTCCAGTTTTCTATCGTTCTTTTTTCAACTTCGTTATTTGTAACAAAATTATCCATAAACATACAGGTTTTATTAAATAATTCTTCTTTTGAAACGCTGCTGTTATTAATGGATTTAAATGTATTGTATTGAACTTTAAAAAAGTTAAAATAATCTTCTTTAGTTGTCACCTGCATAATCTTTCTCCTCTATTACAAATTTAATTGTGTTGCGATTAAACTTTTCCATTGAAGGCGTCATGAGAATAATGTTTGTTAGTTCATCTAAACTGTCAGAATCCATTAGTTGCTTATACATATTAGCTAATTCAGAAATAAGCGATTTATCACTTTCACTAATCTGTTGAACTTTCTCTTCTTCTACTTTAGGTATAATCACAATGTTTGCTGGTGAACCTAGTTCAACTAATTTTAAAAACATTTTCAGATTCTTGACCGTTTCATCACTGACATCTTCAATTATTCTTTGTAACAAGGGATGAGAACGATTTAATTTAAATACTGTGCCAGTTTCGTTATCTTCTTGTCTCCATGTATTTATATTGCTTCGAACGGTAGTGTCTGAGGTGTTACTCTGCGTTCTGAAATAAAACACTTGCTTAGATATATCTCGTGCCTCACGAGCAATTGCCTTCAATTGAGATTTAATATTATCAGGGGGACTAACCATAGATTTTTTAATGTCAACATGCCATAGTTCATCTGACTTGTTAGTAATATCAATTCTAACTCTTGCTAATTGGGAAGCTTGATCTTTTGGAAAAATATCTAACCAATTTCCAAAGTGCAATAATCGATTTTCGCGATAAATATAGAAGCCTTGATGTTCATTCCATCCCTTAATCCCACCAGCTTGCTTATATTCCTTAGGGGTTAGATAAGAAGCATGTGGTAGTATGTAAGTGCTTACTTTTATTTTCCCAATACCATCTTTTAAAACACGTGGTCTAAGAGGGTTTGTGTAATCGTGTGAAGATAAAAATGGGTCCCAAGCATCTAGAGAATTTTCATTTATCTCTATACAAAGATCTTCGTTTATTAAAGTATGGAAAACAAAAGAGAGATGGTTATATATCCGATCGACTTTTGAAAAGAAACTGTTTGCCAGAATGGGGTTGTGTCCTGCTCTCATGAAGCGGTCTAACTTATCAATATACACTACGGTTCCACAAATAGAAGTTATCTCAGCTATATTACTTCGTACTTCTAAGGGTATTTCTGTGAAAAGATCCCAACGATTTGTTTGAGAAACATAGTCTAAATCCCAGCATCTCTCAACTAATACATCGTTCTTTTTACTTATTACACTAAGCCGTTTTCCAAGTGAAAATGAAGCTGTTTTCAATCCCATACCAAAGCGTCCTAACTCTTTATCTCCTCTTTCATTACGTGGATCTTTGGATCCAATAGACATAGCGTTTTGAATTTCTGTTAAATCCATCCCATTACCATTATCAATAATTTGGATGTAGCCATTACCGTCATTATATTCAAATTGTAATTTTATTTTTTTCGCTTTGGCATCTATTGAATTATCTATAATATCAGCTATAGCCGTTCTGGGATTATAGCCAATGGAACGTAGTGCATTTATGACAGGACCAGCTACTGGTTCTGTTAAAATAGTTTCCATAATTACCTCCTTAGTACTCTAAATATTAATTTTCTATATAAAGGATTATTGACCATACATTACAAAGTACATAGTTCTATTCTAGTATAAACTTATTTTTTTTGCTCTGTAAAATTATCCATTAAAAAGAACAGCTATTTTTAGAATAGCTGTTCAAACCTTATTCTATATAAATTTAAGTAAATTTGTTGCCAAAGCTTTTGCCAATAGAGGTGGAACAGCATTTCCTACTTGCTGATATTGTTCATCTTTTCGACCTATAAAAATAAATTGATCTTGAAAAGATTGCAATCTTGCAGCTTCTCTAACACTTAATGCGCGAGCTTTAGTGGGATGTTGCCACATGGATTTACGCACGTTTACTACTGTTGGAGAAGGTTCCTCATATTTCAACCTTAAGTAAACAGTATTTTGAGTTCGTTTGGCATCCGTGTAGCTAGACTTTAATTCCTCTGGTAAGCTGTGAAAATTTTTACCATTGCTATTTTTAATTTCTTCAAACCGTTTTTTTATAAGAGGTGTGCTCTTAGTATTGAGATGATTAAATAAAATACTCTCACTTTTAAGGTTCTCCCTATAATAGTCAAGTAATGGAGAAACATGGTGATCTCTTTGTTGATCCGGGTAATAAATATCGTTTTTATATCCAGAAATTTCGGTTTGAGGCTCAATAGCTTCTAAATCTTTAATTGCATCTTCAACTGTATAAGGAGAGTCGGTTAGTATCTTAGGTAATGCTATTTTTATGTTATCTTTTCGTACTCCCATCATAATAAATCTTTTTCTTTTTTGTGGTACACCATAATGTGATGAATCAAGTACCTCATCAACCACTTGATAGCCATAATACTTAAAGATGCTTTTTAGATACTCCACAACATTATAAGAATAAACTTCTGCTTTTACAGTAAATTCGTTTAATTCGTTAACACTTGTGAACAATCTTAAGCATTCTATTTCTTCATCATTTAATTCCTTGCAGCGTGTCAAAAAACGATTAAATTCATTGAAACTTACTAAAGAGGAAACTTTCTCATTTATCCTGATATGATGGTCGGTTAATTGTTCAAGTAATACTATAGCCTTGGTAATAATTTGTTGAATGACCTCACTACTGTGTTGGTAATTTGATAACTGTTTCACAATTTGCTGCACGTCTCTAATTTCTCTATTATCTTTTAGTTGCAAGTACTTCTTTTTTTCGAATCGTTTTTGTAATGTCCTTAAAAGAGTTAGAGAATCTGTAGCACTAATGAAAGGGGAGGGGACGTCTGATAGCGACTCGAAATTTTCTACAAACTCCCTGATTTCATCGTTATTAGAGACTAATAAATCAATCTGATCTAAGGAGTAAATAGGCTCGTTATCTTCAGCAATCAAGTCAAGATGTTGTAACGAGCTAAAATCATTTTTATTTAACTTAGCTGTTTTGGTTACAAAAAATTTATGGACCGAAGAATGCATGGTTTTCACATTTTCCATTAGAAAAGCTACAGGCTTAATATCTCTAATTGCTCTTACGTACTCTTTAACCAACTGATTATTACCTGAAATCAAATAATTTTTTTGGCGATTGGCGTTAGAGAATCCTTGGCATGGAGGACCACCTACCACCACTGTTTGGTCCGAAGGTAAGTTTAAAGTTGTAAAGTCAATTTTTGTGATATCACTTTGATTTGTAGCAGGATCTTTTAGAATAATGTTGGAGTTGTTATTATGGTTTATTATATAAGTGGACTGTGCAGCTTCGTTTAATTCTATCGCAGCTACAACGTTAAATCTTTGAGTTTGTTGAAAGCCGTTACTTAATCCACCGGCTCCCGCAAATAAATCAACTAAATTGTATACGTGTTCTTTCATTTATAATGTCCCTTCTAACTAAAACATTTTGTTCTGATACTAGCAGCATAGCGTAAAAATAATAGTCGTGCAAGTGTTAAATAGCCAATAAACATTCGAAGAGATTATAAAAAGGGAGAGAAAATGCTTTGTAAATAAAGATGGGGACAGAAGGGGTGAAGAAAATCATTTTTTTTAAGATAAAAGTGCAAAACGGATTGATTGATCAATCCGTTTTGCACTTTATTTATTCCATCACTTCAAAGCATTCACCGCATTAATAAACCCGAATCCAGACTCACCGTCATATCCAGCTTTAAACCAATCGTCTGCAGAGTTTTGAATAATGTGTTTGACTTGATTCGGTTTTAAGACATCTTTACCGTACTTAGCGATGATGACACCAGCTAATCCAGCCGTTTTAGGCGCTGCCATTGATGTCCCTGCGTAGAAAGCATATCCTCCAGGAACGGTAGAAAGGCATAGCTTATTACGATCTCGAAGTGTCGCATCTCCTGTTTCTAACCAAGCCGTTCCGTAGTCACCGCCTGGGGCGATCACATCAATTTTTCCTACTCCGTAGTTTGAGTAGTACGTAAGGTTTTTCTCTTGTCCACTTGCAGATACACGGATAAGTGATTGGCTACTTGGACTTCTATGTGTAGCACCGTTATTATCGCCAGAAAGTTTACCAGGGCTAGAGATATCCACTCCATTATTTCCAGCAGATCCAACAACCGTCACACCATTTTTAATGGCATATTGAATTGCACGGTTAAATAAGCGAACGTCCGCTACAACGTCCTTTGTCGCATAGTCAGGGTCTTGAAACCAGTCGTATCCTCCAAGTGACATATTCACCACATCGACATTGTCATCTGCAGCCGTCATGAGAGCCTCTGCGATGCTTGCCGTTGAAGCGCCACCGTCTGGTCCAAATACACGATAAGCCGCTACTTTTAGCTGTGGCCCAATGCCTAAAACGCGCCCATTACCAGCAATTGATCCTGCTACGTGTGTGCCATGGCCATCTTGATCCATAGCGCTCGTCACGCCAGGAACAAACGATTTTCCGTACGCATAGTTTGCTTTAATATCCGGGTGCGTGTAGTCAATACCCGTATCTACTACAGCCACAATGATATCCTTATTGTTCGTGGACTTTCCAGTTCCACCAGGTAAGTTCCATGACGCACCATCGTGTGTCACTTGTTTAATATCCCATTGATATTTATTATAAAGGTCGTTTTTAGAAGAAGCGGCAAAGTCTGTGTTTAGCACTTCAACACTTTTGGCATCCTCTTGATAAACCTTATGTTCTTTCGTTGCTTCTAATACAGCGCTACTTTTTTGAATATCTGATAAAAAAGAAGGGTTGTCCGATGAAACTTCAACGGCTCCTAATTTAGGAAGAGCTTGTGATACGTCTCCACCCGCTTTTTTAATTAAGTCCGAATAGTTTGATGGGAGACTTGTATCTGATTTGAAAATGACCGTATAATTTTCTGACACGGATTGAGCTTGTCCAATGCTGCTACTTCCTAAAAATGCAGTCGCTCCTAAAACCATTGTTAAGGCACTAACGAAAAATTTTTTCATTTTTGAATCCCCCAATATTGAAATTTTCCAACTATTTAAGTATAAAAAAAGATCGAACCGCATACAACGGGGTTATTTTGTCATAACCTGACTAGTTTTCGGGAATGACATTATTTTAGTGATTATGTTGGGTACGCAAATGGATACTGATTACAATTAAGCCATTTGTATAGAAATGTTAATAAACGAAGAACTGCTTGAAATTCCTTTCAATAGGTAGGTATCATTTGAGGCTAACAAAATAAGAATTACGGGGATTATCGTTAATAGAGGTCATGATCGTCCTCCTTTCGTTGTGAAATAGGATGTAATTTAATGGTAAACTATTGGTTTATTCCATTTCAATCCTCCTTTTGTCACAAAATTAAGAAAATATAATTTTGAAAATAAAATAAGCGCCTGCATAAAAGCAGGCGCTTATTTATTAGTTGCGGATAAGGTAGTCAAATGCACCTAGAGCTGCAGTTGCACCTGATCCCATTGAGATAATGATTTGTTTATAAGCACTGTCTGTGCAGTCACCAGCAGCAAATACGCCAGGGACATTCGTTGCACCATGCTTATCGACAAGAATTTCGCCAAAGCGACTGCGTTCAATTGCATCGCCTAGCCATTCTGTGTTCGGTACAAGACCGATTTGAACGAATACACCTTCTAGTTCAACGTGTTTTACTTCTTCCGTATCACGGTCCATGTATGAAATACCGTTTACTTTATCAGTACCCGTAATTTCAGTTGTTTGAACGTTTTTCAATACGGTTACGTTTGGAAGGGTATTTAAGCGTTCTTGTAAAACAGCATCTGCTTTCAGTTCAGGCAAGAACTCAAGAACAGTTACGTGTTCCACGATTCCAGCAAGATCGATTGCTGCTTCAATACCAGAGTTTCCTCCGCCAATAACCGCAACGCGTTTGCCTTCAAATAGTGGTCCATCACAGTGAGGGCAGTAAGCCACACCTTTGTTTTTGAATTCTGCTTCACCAGGAACGCCAACATTACGCCAGCGAGCACCTGTTGAAAGGATGACAGATTTACTTTTTAGAACCGCTCCGTTTTCAAGCTCAATTTCGACAAGGTCTTTTTTCTCTAGTTTGCTTGCGCGCTGTAAGTTCATTACATCGATGTTGTAATCTTTTACATGCTCTTCTAAGCTTGCTACAAGTTTTGGACCTTCCGTCTTTTTGATACTTACAAAGTTTTCGATGCCTAAGGTGTCCATAACTTGTCCACCAAAGCGCTCGGCTACGATACCCGTGCGAATACCTTTACGCGCTGCATAAATTGCAGCACTTGCACCAGCAGGACCGCCACCAACCACAAGTACATCGTATGGATCTTTGTCAGCAAACTCTGAAGCATCAGGGCCGCTACCCATTTTATTTAAAATTTCTTCTAATGTCATACGACCACTACCGAACTCTTCTCCGTTAAGGAAAACAGTCGGTACAGCCATAATTTCCTTGCGTTCTACTTCATCTTTGAAAGCAGCACCGTCAATCATTGTGTGACTAATATTGTCGTTTAGGACGCTAAGAATATTAAGTGCTTGTACAACATCAGGGCAGTTATGACAGGTTAAGCTGATATAAGACTCGAAGTGATACTTGCCTTTCATATTCTTAATTTGATCAATCACACTTTGATCTACTTTTGGTGCTCTACCGCTTACTTGTAGAAGAGCAAGAACCAATGAAGTAAACTCATGACCTAGGGGAACCCCAGCAAACGTAATGCCTGTATCTTCCCCGATACGATTAACACTAAAGCTTGGTGTGCGTTCTAACTCAGTTTTTTCAACTTTAATGCGTGATGACATTGTAGCTAGTTCATCCACTAGCGCTAGCATGTCATGAGATACTTTATCTTCTCCCGCGCTAACCTTTAAGAGGATATCGCTCTCTAGCATTTGAAGATACTGTTCTAGCTGTGCTTTGATATTTGCATCTAATAACATGTAATCAGACTCCTTAGATTTTACCTACAAGGTCAAGTCCTGGTGTAAGTGTTTCTCCGCCTTCTTCCCATTTAGCTGGGCAAACTTCACCTGGGTTTTTACGTACATATTGTGCAGCTTTGATTTTATTTACAAGTGTGCTTGCATCGCGGCCGATACCACCAGCGTTGATTTCAACTGTTTGGATCACGCCATCTGGATCGATGATGAAAGTTCCACGGTCAGCAAGACCTTCTTCTTCGTTTAATACTTCAAAGTTACGAGAGATTTTTTGAGATGGGTCACCAATCATTACGTACTCGATTGTGCTGATTGCTTCTGAATGATCGTGCCATGCTTTATGAGTGAAGTGAGTATCTGTAGAAACAGAGTATACTTCAACACCTAGGTCTTTTAATGTTGCGTATTCTTTTTGTAGGTCAGCTAATTCAGTTGGACATACAAAAGTGAAGTCTGCTGGATAGAAACAAACTACGCTCCATTTACCTTTCATGTTTTCTTCTGTTACTTCGATGAAATCACCGTTGTGGTAAGCTTGTGCTACGAATGGTTTTACTTCAGTACCGATTAATGACATATCAAAATTCCTCCTAGAAATTAATTTTAATCCTTCAAGATTATTATAACCCAAAAAATAAATTATAATAATTCTAATTCAATACTTATTATTATATAAAACATGTGAGCTTGTCAAAGGAAAAGTGCTTTTATTGTTAAAAAATTTGTCTAATAACCACGATTCCTTGTCAAATAAAGGTTTATAAAAATTTTTCTTTCCTTATTTTTAACATACATGAACAAGTAATATCCAATATAAGGTTTCAAAAAATCCAAAAACAATTTTACTTTTTAAAATGTTTGTGACGAAATTTTGAAGACGCTTTGAAAATAGGGGGGCATTTATTGAGAATTACGCTCCTTTAAGCTCGAAAAATCACCAAATTTATCACTGAAAATGAGGGAGTCCATTCATCTTTATTCACGTTATAATAGATAGGGGTGGTAACGTTCATGAAAGATATAACATTGAGTGCATTACTAGAGGTGATTGGAGACTTATTTTCAGATGAAATTTCAATCGCTGTTTCCAATACGAAAGAATACATTTATTATCGACCAAGCAAACGAGTTAATTTAAAAATTACGAAACATGATCCTATAAAAGAAGGAACCATTGCCTATCAAGCGATTATGAGTAAACAAAAGGTAGCTGAATTTATTCACCGTGATGTATTTGGTGTCCCTTATCACGGTGTCGCCGTACCCATTTGGAAGGAAGACGAAATTGAAGGCGTCGTGACCGCTATTTACCCAGCGTTAGCAGACGGAAAATCGGTGGTGACGGTCAAAACGGCCGACGGTTGGATTCCCGTTCCATTCTCAGATGTGGTCTACGTCGAGTCAAAAGATAAAAAGACGCTTGTTCATTCAGGTCTCATTTCTGGAACACATAAATATTCTTTACAAGACTTTGAATCCTTACTCCCAAAGGATTTTTTCATTCGTTGTCATCGATCTTTTATTGTGAATGTGAATGAGATTAAAGCGATTTATCCAGATGCCCACTCAACCTTTTTATTGGCTATGAAGAACGGGGATCAGATACCGGTTAGCCAGTCGTATTCAGGGTATTTCCGTAAGCTTCTTGGCTTCTAAATTTTCTGTTTGATACGGAATAATCGCTGTTTTGTCTGAAAATTCCGTCTTGTGTATGGAAAAACCCAAGTCCATGTGTTTAATGAGTAAAATAAAACTAACTATTCATTAAGCGAGGGATTATGATGGGAAACTACGAGGAACGCATTCGAAACGAACAATTACGAGATCGAGTTGTAACAGCTGAAGAAGCAGCTTCATGGATCGAAAATGGCATGACGCTTGGGCTAAGTGGTTTTACTCGTGCAGGTGATGTGAAGGCCGTACCTTTCGCGCTCGTGAATCGCGTGAGAGAAGAAGAGAACTTCAAGGTTAACGTTTATACAGGAGCATCACTAGGATCTGACGTAGATAAATTGTTTGCTGAAGCAGGGATTTTAGATAAACGATTGCCGTTTCAGGCTGATCCAACGATGAGAAAGGGCATTAATAAAGGAGACTTCTTATTTGTTGATCAACATTTATCTCACACATCGGAGCTTATTCGCAGTAATGTAATGAACGTTGATTTGGCAATTTTGGAAGCGGTTTCTATAACGGAGGATGGAATGGTCATTCCAACCACTTCCATTGGAAACTCTCTATCATTTGCCCTGAATGCAAAGTCGATTATTATCGAGCTAAACATGTCACAATCTCTTCAATTAGAAGGGTTACATGATCTATATGAACCAGGTAAACAAGGAGATCGTTTGCCTATTCCGTTAACCAAATCAAAGGACCGCATTGGAACAATTGGAATTCCTGTTGATATGAATAAAATTAGGGGCATTGTATTTACGGATCAACTAGATTCTCCGTCTACAATTGTACCACCGGATGAGGATACGGCGATTATGGCAGGTCACCTCATTGATTTTCTTCGACAAGAAGTGGAGGTAGGGCGTTTAACGAATAAGCTTGCTCCTCTTCAATCAGGAATTGGTTCTGTCGCAAATGCGGTATTGCACGGCATGCTGGATTCAGATTTTGAAGGGCTAGAGGTGTACTCAGAGGTTCTTCAAGATGCTGTATTTGACTTAATGGATGCAGGAAAAGTTGATTTTGCTTCTTGCTGCTCCATTACATTGTCAGAGGAAAAGATGAAAACGGTATTTGCAAACTTTGATCAATATCGTGATAAATTGCTAATGCGCCCTCAGGAAATTTCCAACCATCCAGAAATTATTCGCCGCTTGGGGTTAATCTCAATCAACACGGCGTTAGAGTTTGATATTTACGGCAACGTAAACTCTACGCATGTTCTTGGTTCCAAAATGATGAACGGAATTGGCGGGTCAGGAGACTTTGCACGAAATGCGCGTTTAGCGATCTTCGTTACGAAATCAATTGCAAAAGACGGTGCCATTTCTAGCATCGTTCCATTTGTGTCACACGTGGATCACACCGAGCATGATGTAGACGTAGTCGTGACAGAGCAAGGGTATGCGGATTTAAGGGGACTAGCACCACGTGAGAGAGTAGAACTCATCATTCAAAACTGTGCGCATCCAATGTATCGCAAGCAGCTTCTTGCTTATTATGAAGAAGCGAAAACAAGAGGTGGACAAACACCTCATATTTTGGAAAAAGCACTTTCTTGGCATATTAACTTCGCTCAGAATGGAACAATGCTAGAGAAGGTAGAAGAGCTAGTATAAAAGGTCACGTTCAAAAAGACTCTTTCATCGTGAGAAAGAGTCCTTTTGCGATGTTTCCCGTGAAACATTCAAAAGGGGTGGGAGGGGCGAAAACGTGCAAAACTGATTTCTATTTTTGAAAAAGTGTGATGTAATAGGTATAGAGCTCGTTTATGATCGTGTTCTAAGTAGCAAAAGAAGCGAGGAATGGAAGTTGAAAAAATTTAAGAAGTTTTACTTGGAGATTACGAGTATTTGTAATCTTGCATGTAGCTTTTGTCCCCCAACGGAGCGAGTGAAGCAGTTTATTTCACTAGAGGATTTCTCAAAACGTTTAGATGAAATTAAGCCATATACAGACTTTATTTATTTACATGTTAAAGGAGAACCTTTGCTTCATCCGAAAATTGATCAGCTATTGGATTTAAGTCATGAAAAAGGATTTAAGGTTAATATTACGACGAATGGTACCTTGATTAATAAAAATCGTCATAAACTATTAAATAAGCCAGCTCTTAGACAAATGAACTTTTCACTGCATAGCTTTGATGGTCATGAAGGGTCAAAGGATAAAGAGGGCTATGTTAGAAGTATTTTAGCATTCATTAAAGAAGCGACTACGCAATCAGATCTTATCGTATCGCTTAGACTTTGGAACCTTACGCAAGATAACAAAACAAACCTTGAAATTGAGCGTAACCGCACGATTCTACAAATTATTGAAGACGAATTTAATTTGGATTATCAAATTGAAGAAAAGCTGACGCCAGGTAGCGGTGTAAAAGTAGCGGAACGCGTGTTCATTAACCAAGATTATGAATTTAAATGGCCAGCGCTTCATGAGGAAGAGGACGATGGGAAAGGCTTCTGTCATGGTCTCCGTAACCAAGCGGGGATTTTAGCAAATGGAGTCGTTATTCCTTGTTGCTTAGACGGTGAAGGTGTCGTAAACCTCGGTAACATTAACGATAAGCCGTTTTCTGAGATTATTGAAGGGGAACGCGCCACAAATATCGTGGATGGTTTCTCGCGCCGTGTTGCGGTAGAAGAGTTATGTAGAAAATGTGGGTATCGACAACGTTTCGGTAAATAACAAAACGCCCTTGCTTCAGTACGAAGCAAGGGCGTTTCTCATTATACGAACAAGCTAAGAAGTAAGATAAATCCTAATCCAGCTACTGAAATGATTGTTTCAAGTAATGTCCAAGTAGAGAACGTTTCTTTCATTGTCAGACCGAAATATTCTTTGAACATCCAGAATCCTGCATCATTTACATGGGAAGCGATTACACTACCTGCTCCAGTCGCTAGAACAACTAGCGCTAAGTTTGCATCCGTGTGTCCAAGCAGCGGGTTCACTAATCCAACTGTTGTTAGAGCTGCCACCGTTGCAGATCCTAAAGAGATACGTAGAATAGCAGCGATAGACCATGCAAGAATGATTGGTGATAGAGAAGATCCGTTAAATAGATCTGCTACATAATTACCTACACCACCATCAATCAGTACTTGTTTGAAGGCACCGCCTCCACCGATAATTAAAAGCATCATACCGATTTGAGTAATAGCTGATACACAAGAGTCCATTACGTTTTTAATTGGAATGTTGCGAGCTAATCCCATTGTGTAAATAGCGACTAATAAAGAGATAAGCATCGATGTAGACGCGTCTCCAATGAAGCTAATTACATGGAAGATCGTATGGTCTTTTAATTCTAACGTTTCTTGAAGTAACTTAATAATCGTTGCAACAGACATTAAAATAACAGGAAGCATAGCTGTGAATACGCTAATTCCAAAACCAGGTGTTTCGTCAAGGTTGAATTCTTTTTGTTTTCCAAGAGACGCGATGTCGCCTGTTTTGTTGAATGAATCAGGTACAAGCTTTTTCGCAATTTTTGTGAATACTGGTCCAGCTAGGATCACAGTAGGGATTGCGATGATGAAACCATAAAGTAATACTTCACCGATATTTGCTCCGTACTCACCCGCGATAACAGTTGGTCCTGGATGCGGTGGTAAGAAGCCGTGTGTAACAGATAGTGCCGCAGCCATTGGAATACCAAGGTATAAAATGGAAACTTTTAGCTGTCTTGCGATTGCGAATACGATTGGGATTAATAGTACTAATCCAACTTCAAAGAATAAAGCGATTCCAATAATGAATGAAGCAGCTACTACAGCCCATTGGATGTTTTTCTCACCGAATTTTTTTACAAGCGTCATTGCGATACGCTGCGCACCGCCTGAGTCGGTAATTAATTTACCAAGCATAGCTCCAAGCCCAAATACAAGCGCTAAATGTCCGAGCGTTCCACCCAAGCCAGTTTCAATCGTCTTAACGACATTTTCTAACGGAATCCCAAGGGCTAATGCAACCCCAAAGGATACGATAATTAAAGAGACAAATGTATTTAATTTGAAACCCATTATAAGAATTAATAGTGCAACGATGCCGATTGCTACAATTACTAATGGCATGATAATTCCCCCAATTCCTTATCTATCTTGTTGTAATCGTTCTCATTTTTGTTTGTTGTTGTCTGCACTGTTTGCTAATAGCTGTTGAGATATCCATAAGTCTTCTACTTTACCTTGAACATCATCAAAGTTTCGGTGCAACGATTCAATCATTAGAGCGCGATCCTTTTTACGAATAGCTTCGATATATAATTCATGATTTGTAAAAATACGTTCAAAATCATCATATTTTTCTTCAAACCGCATCCTCATTGATAAGAGGATCAGGCTTTCCATCGTTGGCTTCAAGTTGTTCCAGATCATCATAATGTGCGAATGACCGATGGAACGAATAATCGTTTCGTGAAACAACACGTCTTGAAATGAAAATTCGTCTGCATCATGGTATTTGATGGCGATCTTCATCATTTCAAGAATTTTACTTAGCTCTTTTACGACTTGGTTAATATCTAGCTTAACGAGCCGTTCAAATACGAATGTTTCGATTAATAAGCGTACATCATAAATTTCTTCTATGTCTTTTTCTGTTAACCCAATAACCACAGCACCCATTCGTTCAAGGCGAATGATATTTTCTGATGCTAAAACTTTAAGTGCTTCACGAACAGGTGAACGACTAACAGCGAAATCGGCAGCTAATTTATTTTCAGATAAAATGGTACCGCTTTCAATCGTGCCAGAAATAATACGCATCCTTAATTCGTAAGCAACGCGATCACCGGTGGAAGCCTTTGTCAGCCACTTTGTAGGATACAAAAGACCCTCTGATTCACTCATCTATTCACCTTCCTTGCTGATCAAGTATACTTGTATACAAGTATTATAGTACATTATTCCTGTTTTGAAAACGCTTTTAATTATTTTTTTCAAAAAAATTAATCAAGCGCTTGTTGTATAGGCTATGCATCCCTCATTTAATCTAGAATAAAAACCATTTTCTCTACGCATTCTTGTAGAAAAAATGGTTTTTAGGCTTACTTACTACGTAATGAACCGTCTTCCATGAAAACAACACGATCGCATAAATCAAGCATTCGTTCATCATGTGTCACCATAATGGCTGCCTTCTCTCGTAACTTGACCTCATCAGCGAGCATTTTTACGACAGATCGTCCGCGCTCAGAGTCTAAGCTTGCGGTAGGTTCATCCGCTAATAGAATCTCAGGGTCATTCATCCATGCTCTGGCAATCGCCACGCGCTGCTTTTCACCCCCTGATAAAGTGTCAGGATGATTGTGTGCGCGGTGTGTTAATCCAAGTCGTGCTAACAGTTTTTCCGCTCTTTTCGAAGCTTCACGTCCTCTTTGACCGGATAGTTCTGCTAATAATAAAAGCTGATCTTGAACCGTCAGGTAGGGGATGAGATGGGCATTTTGAAAGACGAACCCAATCTTATTTAACCGAATGTGATTCATTTGAGTAGGGGATGCTTTTGTAATATCAATGCCGTCTAAAAGAATTTGTCCTTCAGTAGGTGATAAAAGGGCCCCAGCAATTGATAAGAACGTGCTTTTACCAGATCCAGAAGGTCCTACGACTGCAATTAGTTCACCTGCTTTTACATCTAGCGAAACATCCTTTAATACTTCTACCAACGTATCTCCATCTTGATATACTTTTCGGATGTTATTCAATCGTAATTTACTTTTCATTATGCAGCCCTCCCGATCGCATCAATTGCGTCTACCTTTGTTACTCGATACAGCGATAATAATGATCCAATGATTGAGACAACGATAAACAGGGCAGAGCAGACACCAACAAGAAACGGGCTAAGTTCAAACGGCATCGTACTCGGCAATAGCGTAGCTAATCCATAGGCAATCACAATGGCGAGTAATAAGCTGACCACGGTTAAAAATAGCATTTGAGTCAAAATAGATCGTGTTAAATAACGGGAAGTAGCGCCAATTGCTTTTAACACGCCAAACTGGTTGGATTTTTGAATGGTAATAACATAGAAAAATACTGCTAAAACGAAGGTCGCAATAACAAATAAAAAAACGATCATCATAACGAGAGATCCTTGTTCTTCCTTATAACCTGGTATTCCTTTTAGTGCGTCATTTTTCGTCACCAACTCGACACCAGACAGAGAATCCTCTAACTTCGTAGCTGCGGATTTGTTTCCGCTAAAAGCGAGTGCATTAAATTGATTTTTAAACTCTGATGGTTGGATTTCAGCCCATTCACGTTTGTTTATATGAATGACAGGGGTGTGGCTGAATGATTGTTTGTTTGTAAAGCCGATAATCGTAAAAGCTTTGTCTGTGCCCTTCATCTGAACCTGGTCACCGAGATGAAATCCGTTCTCTTTTAAGGATTCATTCACAACGACATTTTTTGTTGTTCGATTATCTAGCCTCTTTCCTTCTATAACCGTTGGATTTAAATTACGGTTCGCATCAACTGCAAAGAACGTCACGTCAATTTGTTTCTCTGCATTTACTTTCGTAATGGTGCTCATCTGAACGCCCAGTGGTGTCAGTTTTTTTGTGGATTCATGCTTTTGAATCTCATGAATTGTATCTGCCGATAACATCGATCGGTTAATACGACCTTCTGCGTCTTTTTGGACAACTAGATAATCCGCTTTAAGATTTTGAATTGAAGCAGCGTTATCTGAAGACAATCCTTTAGCCAATCCAGAAACAAAAAGCACTAGAAGGGCAATTAACATCATAATGGAACCTATTAAAAGGTAGCGTAGCTTTGCATGTTTTAGCTCACGTATGGCAAGAAACATTATCATCAACTCCATTCATCGTATTGTTTCTATGAATAGAATAAGAGTGAAATATGAATGGAGCGTGAACGGAAAATGACAAATGAATAATTAGCGTCTTGGGAATGTTACGATAAAAGTTGTCCCTTTACCTAACTCGCTTTTTACATCAATTGTTCCTTCGTGTAAATCAATGATCTTTTTCACAATGGCTAGTCCTAAACCACTGCTTGCTTCCTTGCGATCTCTTGCTTTATCTGCTTTATAAAAACGTTCAAAAATATGCTCAATCTGAGAGGGGGCAATGCCTATTCCGGTATCAGAAATGGTGACCATACAATCGGTGTCACGTGTACGAATCGATAAGGAGATCGTTCCCCCTGGCTCTGTAAACTTAATGCTATTTGTAATAAGATTTGTCCATACTTGATGAAGAAAATTTTCATCAGCAAAGACAAATGTGCTTGGAAGCTCCATATCAACAGCAATATCTTTTTCACGCCAATGCCATTCGGTCATCATGAGTACTTGCTTTAGTTGGTTTGAAAGGTCGAACGTGGTCTTTGTTAAGAGCCCATCTTCCTTATCAAGCGAAGCAAGAGTTAACAACTGTTTGCTAAGCTGCGACATCCGCTTACTTTCATGTTCAATAATTTCTAAATATCGTCTTCGTTCTTCCTCAGGTAACGAGGGAGATTGCAAGGTTTGAGAAAATCCTTGTATAGATGATAGAGGTGATTGAATTTCATGTGAGACGTTTGAAACAAATTCCTGTCTGCTTGCTTCGACTTGTTCAAGTCCTTTCGCCATTTGTGAGAAGTGACTAGCTAGTCTACCAATTTCATCGCGTCTATTGACGTTTAATTGTAGGTTATAGTCGCCTTTAGAGAGCCTTTTCGTTGCTTCCGTTAGTCTTGTAATTGGTTTTACAATGTAACGTGTACTAATAATGACGAGTAGTACACTAATGAAAAAAGTAAGAACGAGTAACACGGCTAAAAAGATACGTAGCTCACCGATTTGAAGTTCTGTGTCAGGGCGTAAAAATAAAGCATATTTCGTACCGTTGGCTGTAATAGGAACACCAACGGTATTTCGGAGATCATTTTCGAAAAAACCTGTAATGAATACTTTTGATGGATAGTCTTTGATTCCATGATATTTATTCCCTGCTAACACAGATTGAATGTTCGCGGTTCTTAATGTGTTTTTGCGAAATTCATTTCCGAAGAACATGGTTTTTTTCTGTTCATCCACTAAATAAAGTTGATAGCCCAGATGTCCAACGCTTGTTAAATAGGCATCAATATTGTCTTCAGCATTATCTTCATAAAAATCTTTGATATCGTTCGCCATCTTCGTTAGCTTCTGGTCGTTTGCAGGCTTTAATTTAAACTGGTAATAGGCGTTGGAGAGAAAAAAGGCGAAAAAACTACTTAAGATCATCACGAAAATGGTTGTGAGGAAGATACGTAAATAAAGAGTTCTCACGGTTTAGAAACCTCCAATTTATAGCCAACGCCTCGTACCGTCTGGATCTGGAAGTCATCTGTATGGTTTGCAAATCGCTCCCTTAGACGTTTAATATGTACATCAATTGTACGGTCATCGCCATCAAAATCGGCACCCCAAACGAGCTGAATTAATTCCTCTCTGGAAAAGGCGCGACTTGGAAAACTAGCAAGCTGTGCGAGCAGTTCGAATTCACGCATTGGCAACATAATCGTTTTTCCTTTTACCTGAACCTCATAGCTTCTCCGGTCGATGATGGTTTGGTTTAACAAGATTTTTTCTGAACTTACCATTTGATAGCGGCGTAGTAATGCTTTGATTCGGAAGAGGAGTTCGCGTGGTTCAAACGGCTTTGTGACGTAATCATCTGTTCCGACTGTAAAACCACGTTCTTTATCTATAAGCTGATCTTTGGCAGTTAGAAGGATGATAGGAAAATCATAGTAGCGGCGAATTTCCTCACATAACTGAAAACCATCTTTATTAGGCATCATTATATCGACAATCGCCAACTGAACTTGACGTTGTTCTAAAATTTGTAAGGCCTCGACTCCATCTGATGCCTCTAACACGACGTATCCTTCGGTTTGAAGGTAATGGCGGAGCAGTTCCCGAATATGTATATCATCATCTGCTATTAGGATATGAATCATTTTTAACATCACCTCAAAACTAGCTTTTTCTCTATTCTAAAGTGCTTTTAACAGAAAAGAAAGAAGCACCGGGATTCCGATGCTTCCTTTTGTTCGTCGGTTCGCTTAACGTATGGTGGAGATGTTAGACATGAAAAATCCAAACAACAATTGGACCCAGTATCGACCCTAAAATCGCACTTAACGTCATTGAGACAGAGCTCATTGATACCGTTAGCTCTCCGTATTCTAGCGCCTTTGATGTTCCTAAAGCATGTGAGGCGCTGCCAAGAGCAATTCCTTTTCCAAGTGAGCTGTGAATCCGGAGCCATTTTAAGACAAGTGGTCCAAGTATCACACCAGAAAAGCCCGCGATCATGACAAATACGATGGTCATAGAAGGAATCCCACCTAAACCTGAAGCAATTTGAATGGCGACAGGAGTTGTAATGGATTTCGGAACAATGGATAAAATAAGATTACGATCAACGCCAAATATTTCTGCAAAAACGAGTCCACTAATCATGCCACAAAAAAGACCAACAACCACTCCACCTAGAATCGGAAAGCTGTATTTTAAAAGAATGTGTCGCTGTTTATAAAGAGGGTAAGCAAGAGCAACAACGGCAGGACCTAGCAAGGAATTAATCCACTTTCCACCACTCATATAGTCTTCATAAGGTATATGGAGTATGACTAGGATAACGATCATGAGAATGGTAGTGGTTAAAACGGGAATAAAAATAGGATACGAAAAGCGCACGTATAGTTTTGCCATTAATAAGTAGGCGATAACTGTTAGGACAATCATAGCGATTGCGAAGATTGCTTGTTGCATGCTTTTTCCTCCTTTCGTCTATTTGCTTTTTGCTCTAAGAATTGACTTGCAAATCCCGCCACAACCATTGTTAGAATCGTACTTGCAATAATGATAAAAAATAAAATTGCTCCGTTTAGTGAAAAAAGGGATGGGTATTTCATAATCCCTGTAATCGCAGGTATAAATAGAAGGGGGAGAAAGGCTAATAAAAAACTAGATCCATCTTCAATTATTTTCACTGGGATGACTTTGCATAGTAATAGAATAAAAAGCAATAAAAGACCAATGATACTCCCTGGAACCGGAAGATGTGAGACTTGATGAATGTACTCACCAATAAAGGAGAAGACATATAAAATGATAATTTGAATGATAATCCGAATAATTTTAATCACGAATATCGTTCCTCTCTATCTAGGGCACAAAAATAATTGCATACGACAAATATATAGTTGTATTATACAACTATGTTTGGTATTGTCAACGAGCACGACGTAATGAGGAGTGAATAAAATTGATGAAAAAAAGTTCAATTGAACAAATTGAATATGAATTAACGACCTTTATTAGAAGAGCCGTTTACTTAGATACGTCTGATCGTAAAATTGGGCATCTTGAACGAGCACCTTATTTGCTGTTAAGGGAGTTAGATGAAGTGGGGGCTACACGAGTAAAAGAGCTAGCAGCATCTTTCAAACTGGATATTTCCACTCTTTCACGTCAGGCTGCAGCGCTAGAGGAGAGGAAGTTCATTACACGTTCTTCAGATCCTACTGATCGACGCGTCAGTTTACTAATGATTACGGAAAAAGGAAAAGAAGCATTGGAGAAGGACAAAAGGTTACGAATTGAACGATATGAGAGCATGCTTAAAGGCTGGTCAGAAGAAGATAAAGAGACATTTGGTATCCTTATCAGTCGGATGAATGATGTTTTTTTTGAATAAAACAAGGGGCTCCTTTATGAAAGAAGCCCCTTTTGGAATTGTTTCGGAGTCGTATCCGTTATCTTCTTAAACACCTTTGTAAAATGACTTTGATCGTGAAAATTTAGAAGGGAAGCAATCTCCATGATGGAGCGATTTGTGTACGTTATCAGCTTCTTTGCTTCTTCAATCTTTGATTGTTGAATGTATTCGGTCAAGGACATCCCAACTTCTTTTTTAAATAGTACGGACAAATAGCTTGAATTTAAATAGGTTAGTGCTGAAAGCTGTGTTAACGAGATCTCTTCATATAAATGGGTTAAAACATAGTGTTGAACGGTGGTAATAGGCTTTGAGTATTTAGTACCTCTTGTTGTGGCAACTCGTTCAGTTAGTTCGAGTAAGGCTTTTTCAATAAAAGGGCTAACAGCGAAGACGTCACTTATTTCTTCTAAATTTTGAATAAAAAAATCGCTAAGCGTGTACGCAATTTCAGAGTTTAACCCACCCTCAACTGCAGCTCTCGTTGCTAGAGCAATACAGACGATGCCCAAATTTTTTTCGCTCCGCAGATGGCTCGTTTTTGACAGAACTCCAACGTCACCTGTTTCAGGGAAAATTTTAAGATTAGCAATCAAGTCCTCTTTTTGACCATTTCTGACGCACCCAAAAACCTTCTCTTCAATAGAAGGATGGGCATGGATAAGCGAATGCTCTCGTCGATTTGAGATATGAGAATCGGGAGGTTGAACTTGTATGGGGTTATTTTGTCTTAATTCTTTGATATCTCGACAAACAACTTGTTGTTGATAGATCATATAAAACATCGAGCTACTAATATGGATAAATTTTAAGCGATTTACTACAGGAAGCGAATAATAGTACTGAAAGGCTTCTTTATTGTGTATGTTTAGCTGATAATCACTTAAAACCCCTTTTACTGATTCATCTGTAAGATGTGAATATACGACGGGACCGCCGATAATTTTCCCTAAAAAGCAATCCTCATGATATAAATTGATCATAAAAAAGTATTCTAAGCGGCCTGTTGATTTTAGGAGAGGCAATCGGTATTCTTGTTCCTCCAGAAACAACGATGCAAGGAAGTCTCGGTTTGATTTATAAATAGGGTGAGAAGGATAGAGAGTAGATTGTTCCAAAGAAATTTCTCCATTCTTATTTAATAAGAAGATTGGAATATCATGAAGTTGATGAATTAGCTCGCACACGTATTTTACTTGTTCAAAATCCCCCGCGATCATATATAATCCCCCTGTAGATTTTATTTTTGAATTTTCTAATAATAATACAAATTTCCTAGAAAAAGTACAATATTTCACACATGATAATTTCTATAATCCAATTAAGAAAACGCTTTCTTTTTTAAAAAGCTAACACTTAGGAGGTCATCATGGGTAGAAATATAAAAGACATTTTATCACAATTAACTTTAGAAGAAAAAGTAAGCCTTTGTTCAGGGTTAGATTTTTGGCATACGAAGGGGATTGAACGTCTAGACATTCCTTCTATTATGTTAACAGACGGTCCGCACGGATTAAGAAAGCAAGTAGAAGGGGCTGATCATCTAGGCATTCATCATAGTGTGCCTGCAACATGTTTTCCATCGGCCGTTGGATTGGCTAGTACATGGAATAAGGAATTAATTCAGCAGGTAGGTGTAGCGTTAGGAGAGGAATGCCAGGCAGAAAATGTAGCTGTCCTTTTAGGTCCTGGAGCAAATATCAAACGCTCGCCTCTGTGCGGAAGAAACTTTGAGTACTTCTCAGAAGATCCTTATCTCTCTTCTCAAATGGCGACGAATCATATTAAAGGTGTGCAGAGTCAAGGGGTAGGCACATCGTTAAAGCATTTTGCAGCTAACAATCAAGAACACCGACGAATGTCTACGAATGCCGTAGTGGATGAGCGAACGCTTCGCGAAATTTATTTAGCAAGCTTTGAGACAGCTGTAAAGGAAGCACAGCCTTGGACAGTTATGAGTGCCTATAACAAAGTAAACGGCGGATATGCCTCTGAAAATAGCCATTTATTACAAGATATTTTAAAAGATGAGTGGGGATTTGAAGGATTTGTCGTCTCTGATTGGGGCGCTGTAAATGAGATTGTTGACAGCTTGAAAAATGGCTTAGAGCTAGAAATGCCTTCTAGTTGTGGCGTTGGTGAACGAAAGCTGACGAAGGCCTTAGAAGATGGCCAACTTTCTGAAGAAGTATTGAATAGCGCAGTTGAAAGATTGCTATCAATTATTTTTAAATCAGTTGATCATCAAAAGGAAAATGCTACTTACAGTAAAGAAGAACACCATCAGCTAGCGCGCGAGGTAGCAAGAGAAAGTATGGTGCTCTTAAAAAATGACGAAAACATCCTGCCTCTGAGTAAAAAAGGCAAACTAGCAGTGATCGGTGATTTTGCTCATAATCCCCGCTATCAGGGTGGAGGAAGCTCTCATATCAACCCAACAAACCTTGAAAATATTTTAGATGAAATACAATTAGTAGCAGGTCAAGAGACGGACGTTACGTTTGCTAAAGGATATCGCCTTGAAAGTGATGAGGTGGAAGAAGCTCTTTTAGAAGAAGCAAAAAAAGTAGCAGAAAGCGCTGAGACAGCCGTTCTATTTGTAGGATTGCCTGATCGATACGAGTCAGAGGGCTACGACCGTAATCACCTTCGTTTACCAGAGAACCACATTAAGCTTATTGAGGCAGTGGCTTCGGTTCAATCGAATATTGTTATTGTTTTAAGTAATGGAGCACCTATTGAGATGCCTTGGCTTGATCAGGCTAAAGCAGTTCTTGAAGGATATTTAGGTGGTCAAGCGCTTGGTGGTGCTATTGCTGACTTATTATTTGGGGAAGCAAGCCCAAGTGGAAAATTAGCAGAAACGTTCCCAAAAGAGCTTAGTCAAAACCCATCATTCCTAAATTTCCCTGGGGAAGAAGATACGGTGGAGTATAAAGAAGGAATTTTTGTTGGGTATCGTTATTACGATAAGAAACGTGTGGAGCCGCTTTTCCCATTTGGATATGGTTTGAGCTACACAGCATTTGAATATAGCAATCTGAAGCTGGAGCGAGCATCCATTCAAGATGACGAACACGTCACGGTTCATGTTGATGTGAAAAACGTAGGAGATATAAAAGGAAAAGAAGTCGTTCAGCTATATGTCAAAGACGTTGAGAGCACTGTAATTAGACCTGAAAAAGAGTTAAAAGGGTTTGAGAAGGTAGAGTTAGCGCCTAGAGAAGTAAAAACTGTTACGTTTACTCTTAATAAACGATCCTTTGCTTACTACAACGTAGCATTAAAAGATTGGCATGTTGAAACGGGTGAATTTGAGATTTTAGTTGGAAAATCATCGAAGGAAATCATTCTTTCAGAGTTTTTGCATGTAGAGTCCTCAACAAAATTCAAAAAAGATGTTCATCGCAATACAACTGTTGGAGACCTTTTATCCAATCCAGATCTAGCACCAGTAGCGAAAGAGCTTTTGGCAGAGGCAAATAAAAATAATCCTCTTGCTAATCTAGCTGAAATGGATGAAGAGGGAGCAGAAATGATGGTTGCAATGATGAACTACATGCCGCTTCGTGCACTTGTTAACTTTAGTCAGGGGAATTTTACAGAGGAAATGCTTGGTGAAATGATTAATCGTTTGAATGAGGAATTGACTATAAAGGCCTAAATCAAGTTCTCCAACTCTCTTAAATGAGAGTTGGAGATAAATAAGATGAGGAGTTTTTTGTTAGCTTTAATGAAAGCGTTAACAAAAGATGAGTTGAGGGGGAAATATCATGTCAAAGCAGGCAATAAGGGGGCAAGTAAGTACACCGTTTGGGAGATTAACAACTGGGATTATGTTTGGCTATACGTGTATGATGGTTGGATTATTAACACCTGCTATGATGCTTTTAACATTTAAAATGATGGAAATTGATCCGAATGGTTATACATCGTCTTATGGATTAATAGCGGGGGTAGGGGCGATCTTTGCTTTAGCTGGAAATCCATTAGGGGGAGCCATTAGTGACCGAACAAATATTGGATTTAGGAGAAGAAAAACATGGATTTTCCTAGGGCCATTACTAGGTGCTGCGGCGCTATTATTTATCGGATTTGCGACTGAGATTTGGCAGGTGCTTGTTGGTTGGTGCGTAGCGCAATTATTCTTTAATTTTGGAATGGCCGCTTATACAGCTCTTATTCCAGATCAAGTAAAAGTGGAGAAGCAGGGAACAATCTCTGGGCTATTAGGATTAGCGCTTCCGTTAGGAGTAGCCATTGGTACTGTACTTATGATGAGCATTGGTACAGCTTCTACACATACAAAGTGGATTCTTATTTCGGCTATTGGTGTTATTGGACCGATTATTAGCTTATTTATTATTCGAGATGGAAAAATTGAGATCCCGCATGTAGAAAGATCTGGAGACAAGACCTCTCTTGTAGAGAAAATCAGCAAAGTCTACCCGAGCCCTCGTAAATTCCCTGAGTTTTCATGGGCGATTGCTTCTAAGTTTTTAATTATGATGGGTTATTTTAGCACGCTGTATATGACAGTTATGTTAGTGAACCGCCTAGGATTTTCCGAGCAACAAGCAACAAATAGCATCGGAACAATTAATTTAGTAGGCTTAGCGGCAACATCTCTTACAAGTATTGTGGGAGGTCTATTAGCAGACAAATTCAAGAAACAAAAGCCATTTTTATATGGCTCAACGGTCATCATTATCGTAGGGCTGCTTATGCTTACGTTCACAACAAACTTCAGCATCATCCTAATTGCAAGTATCATCATGGGCTTAGGTCTTGGATGCTTTACAGCGGTCGATTTAGCTCTCGTTTCGCGTATTCTTCCTAATAAAGAAGATGCGGCAAAAGACTTTGGTTTAATGAACGTAGCGAACGCATTACCGCAATCTATTGTTCCGGCCCTTGCACCACTGCTTCTTGCGATCGGAAGCTGGCCATTCTTCTTCTTATTCCTTACAGGATGTACGGTGTTAGGTATGTTATCACTTAAACCGCTACCAGAGGTTGGGCAGTCAAAAGAGGAAGTTGTTCCGTTACCAATCGAGGTACCGAGGCAATTAAGTTAACTATGCTGAGGAGGCTGGGACAAAACCCCTCCTCTGAGATGAAAAAAGCGGTGAGAGTTTACGAGAAGTAAACTCTCACCGCTTT
>NZ_LILC01000004.1 GCF_001274935.1 Priestia koreensis
TTATCCGAATAAAAATGTACTTGAACAGAATGGTGTAAAACACAAGGTTCAACCGTTGACAGAGGAAATCCTTTCTGATGTTCCACTGCATTACTATCTAACACCAGGACATTGCCCAGGCCACGTCGTCTATCACCATACAGAAGATAACGTCCTATTAACAGGTGATCTTTTTATTACAGGAAGCAGTGATCTTCATCCTCCTATTCGAAAGTTTAGTGTCGATATGAATACAAATATAGATAGTGGACATATTATAGATGAAATAAAGCCACATTTAATTTCATCTTCACATGGACAAGATCTGTTTTATCATCCTGATTTATACAAGCGATATGCGTTTATTTATAGAGACTGAGCCGTTCGGTGGTGAAAAGTTGCCTTTACACAAATACGAATAATCACAAAAAGAAATAGAATTACTGAATCCTATCAATACATTAAAAAAACAGATCCTTCTTCTTGCGCTTTTTAAGTAGGAAGAAGGTTTTCTATTTAAATATTTTGCTTAAGTGCGTAGAAAAAAAGCGTAGCCACCGGTGGTTACGCTTTTTTTATTGCAATAGACAGATGTTTCAAAAATTCTAAACATGATGGCATCTGTTAGTGTGCCATGCAAGATGTCGTGAATTAGTATAGATCCACACTTTCAAAAGTATGTGTGTGTTTGACAGCCTAAGTATATGCGTCAATGAGACTGATGCTGTGAGTCATTTCGTTGATGTATTTTATATATGAAGCAAAAAAGCACCCCTTTTTATTTTTCTTTTTGAAAGGTCATGCCTAATTTCTTTTCGCTCTAATCGCATACTGTTTTTATAAAATCTCTCGTTTAATTAAAGCAATGTGAGAAGTATATGTTATTGACAAACACTTTTTTCTTTGGGAGACTTAATATACGTTGTGTTTATTAATTTACACAGTGTATAGATTTTATTCGTGTAAGATGATGTATCCTGTTAAACGTTCAATCATTAAAGATCGATGAATGCTATAAAACTCCACATGATGTTGTTGTCTACTATCTAAAAAAGTGCCGCAAGGAGAAAATCAATGTCTAAAAAATTAGATCCTAGAATAAAAAGAACAAATAAATATTTACGAGACGCTTTAGTAGAGCTACTTAAAGAAAAAGACGTGACATCAATCACCATTCAAGAAATTACGGAAAAAGCAGATTTAACTCGGGGAACCTTTTATTTGCACTATCAAGATAAGCAAGATTTTCTTGTGCATAGCATGAATGAAGTTTTAGAAGAACTGATTGAAGAAGTAAAACCTAAGCAAGACGAACAATCCACTCTCAATGTAGATCCCCAAAAAGGTTCGGTCTCTTTTTTAAAGCTTTTTGAATTCATTCAGAAAAACGCTGATTATTTTAAAGTAATGTTAAGTGATCGAGGACTGCCTCAATTTAGAAGTTACATGACAGAAATTGTGAAGACCAAAGTATATGGAGAGCTAATGTCTTCTATTGATGAAGTGGAAGATGGACTTGATATTCCAAAAGATATTCTCATTAGCTATATTGCATCAGCTCACATCGGTGTGATTGGCTCTTGGTTGGAAAGTGACATGAAGTTTAGTGCTGCTTTTATGGCTGATAAATTAACTAGTCTGACACTTTTAGGGCCGATTCGAGTGGCAGGTCTAGAAAATAAAATAAAGCTTCCTTACTGAAGCTTTATTTTTTCGTTTGTCCAAGTATGGAGTTTTAAAATCTTATTTTAAACGTGGCAGCAAATCCAACAAATAGATAGCGTTGGTTTTGGAATTTTTACAATCATGAACAACAGAAAGGAATACTAATATGAAAATAGAAAAACATTGGGGTATTTCTTTACTTGCCGTTTTGGCAATTGGTCCAGGTTTAATGTTAAATACGGCATTAAATTCGATCAGGGAAATTCTCCAAAGGTCATTTGACAACCAATCTTATACCTCAATAACTCCCGTTTTAATCGGCGTTATGAGCTTTGCATTTTGCATCCCATTCGGCCCTATTCTACGCCATAAAATTGGCGAACGCAGGACCTATGTTCTTTCCATGTGTTTGTTTGTTATAGGGGCTCTTATAAGTATGATCTCGAATAGCTTTTTAACAATGGGAATAGGGCGTGTTCTACAAGGAGTAGGGACCGGGTTAACACTCATGATGATGATTCCCATGCTCGTACTTTCATTTCCGATTCATAAGCGAAATCTAGCGTTGCTTGTTCTTATAGGTGGTTTTTATGGTTCGGGTGTTACGGGGGTTTTTTTAGGTATGTTGGTGAATAGCTATGGTCATTGGAAATGGCTATTCTATCTTGCGCTAATACTCTCTCTGCTAGGGATTGGTTTCAGCTATAAATTTTTATCGAATGATCATGCGAAGCCACACGAGAAAAATCCTCTGCCTTTTGATATCGTTGGTTTAACATTCATGTTTATTTTCACAGGATTTATTACGTTTACCTTATTGAATCTCCAAAAGTCTGGATGGAATTCGGCCTATGTATGGGTAGGTATAGTGGGAAGCATTCTCTTTTTATACTTACTATTTATCGCTGAACTGCATAGTAAAAACCCTTTAATTTCCTTTGGGTTAATTGTTTCTCCAAAACCATTCCTAGCTATACTAATTGCTATTGTAGGAAATATTAGCATGATTTTAACTCTGTTGTCACTACAAGGGCTACTTAAAAGTGAATCTTTGTTTGATAGAGGGCAAATTTCCCTTATCTATATTGGGCTTTTTGCTGGAATCATCATTGCTGCTATCTTAAGTACTTTGCTCTATGATAAAGTTGGGCCCGGAGTACTAGGTATTATTGGAGCCATTATTATTATGGTCGTTAATATACAATGGATGTATCTAGATGGGGATGCTCCTGCTATCCTTTTTGTGATTAGTTTTATAGCTTCAACAGCTGGAGTCGGTTTTACAGTAGCGGCTGGTCTAATGGGTGCAGCTTTAGGAGGACCTTTGCCAAGCCTGATCCCTAGAATGGTTACGGTTCAATTTTTACGAGTCATCTCATCTGCAATCATTCCCTTGAGTGTTAGTATCATCTTTAGAAAAGTGTATGAAGATCATCTCACACAAGCAAGTATTGAGGTGAAAGTGGCGAGTAAAGAACATTTTATTCAGTCTTTGCATATAAAATCCGAAATGATGACTTCTCATACTTTTTCTGGTTTCTCATGCTTATGTGGTTTATTAGTATTGGTTCTTTCGATTTTCATGTTTTTAACAGGCAAAGGACACAAACTAGCTCACAAACCTCATCATAAAGAGCAGCATAAAGAAAAGCAAAGTGAGGAAAAAATTCAGGTTGAAACGTCTGCTTCTGTCTCTCCTCCTCAATGTGTGAGTAACAAGTCTTTTCCTAATCCAGTAATTGGTGACAGTGAATTTAGAAAAGCGTTAAAAGCATTTAGTCAAGCTAATTACGCTCCTAAAGAAATGTTGCATATGGGTGACCAAGAGTTTCGAAACGCTCTAAAAAAGATGAAAGACATAGGGAAATAAGTGAGAATAAAAAGAGCCGACTCTCATTTCTAGGAGAGTGGGCCCTTTTTATATTCTAGATATGACGCACCGTTTAAGTTTTTTGGATATTACAAATTATGGTTAATTTCAAAGGTTATAAAATTCTTGTCGTAAAGGATGATATAAGGTGTGCACACTCAGTAATAGCTTGAACGATTGTTTATCTTTTCAATTGAAGCATCTCTCACATCATAACCAATGTAACTTCTCTGCTCTAGCTATGCTCTTTCTCCACATAACAACAAGCCTTGTTAACTTTTCTGTTTTATCTCATTGTGTGATGTACAACCCTCTTTAACAAATTGGAACGCATACAAAAGGATTGATTTTAAAAAGAAAATAATCATCACTCGAGGATGGCTTAACCTTACGTATGAAAACAAACCGAGCCTTTTTAAGAAATTTGAAAACGGAAAGATAAAAAATAGGTCGGTAAAAAAATTAACAACGAGATATTTGAAAAAATGGCCGTATGTATATTTTAAAATCCATATACTTCCAATTAAAAATTGTCCCCATAAAAGCGGTGTTTCACCTCTAGCTTTTGGAAATAAGCGATCATAAAACCACCACCATCTTCTTTTTTCTGCTATGTAACTTTCCAAACGAATTAAAACACATATAAATAAACTGGCTGCGAAAAAGCGCTTAATTGCTTTTTTACCTAGAAAAGGAACACTCAGCCAAGGTACAAGCATAATGCACCATAGCCACACTTTTGGATGCTTCGTCACTTTAAATGACCTCCTAGCAAGAGATGATTATTTTTACTATCTCCCCAACCTCGCAAAAATATCACTCAGGTAACGCTCTTTCATTAGTGAAAAGGTATAAAAAAGCAAGTGGCAAAACAAAATGTAAATTTTAAAAAGCCACATCCCTTTTTAATGCTTAAAAATAGGGATGTGGCTTTTTCTTTGGCTACATTTACTATTCGGTATTCCGAGATGTTTCCTCCTTGGCAGTCCAATGCTTTATAAATCTCTTCTAATGTGGAGAATCTTACCGTTCTTTTTTAAATGAGCAATATACTGCAGTTTCAAATCAGTAAATCCACTTCGTCCTGCTAGCACTTCTTCTTCTGTGACTAAAAATTATTGGGCGGGATTTAAAGAATAGTCAAATGTTCCGTTCTGATCGTAGGCCTCTACTTTTACTTTTATACTTCCCTTTCCGAAATTTCGTGCATTAATTGTAATGGGAATAAGCGCCGTTTGACCCTCTTTAATATCTGTCCATTCAGCGAGGATCTTTTTATCTGGTTCCGCATTCTGGATAACACCGGATGATTCAAATACAACCCTGCCAGATCCTTCTGCACGTAAGTACTCCACGTGCAAATTAAGCTTCATATGTTTCCGGACAAGCGTTTCCTCTACTACCTCGAGAGTAGCACGGATTGGCACCAACATTTTTCCTGATTGTTTCGTGACGGCTCTCCACTCATTTTGACTTTTATTGTGCTCACTGCAACCTATGAGTGTTATAAGACAAATAAAGATCAATATACGCTTGTTCATATTTAGATCCTCCCACCAATAACGGCAGCATTACAAACAGATTAAAATCTAAAGAATAAGTTCTTTTAAAGCAAGTGCCTAGATGACATAAGGAATCATACTAACTAAAACGACTAACCCCAAAATATAAATATTTAAGAGATTTCAATTTGACTAAACCAGCTGCTAGTCTTCGATTTGACTATGACCTTCTCGTTATTCTCCCATTTTAATTCCCCCAGAAACCTCGCATATACCACTTCATTCCCAACTTCTTCTACCAATAGTTGGTTTACTATTCCCAAGCTTCTTGCATTGTAAATTTCACACCATAATTGAAAGCCCGAAACGCGGTGAATCCCTTTTAAAATAGCTGTATTCTTGCGATTAGGGCTTTTCTTAGGCGTTTTAGCGACTAAAAATACCTTTTCATAATTTTCCTTTACAATTTCTTCTAACGCTTCTTCCACATACCGTTCAACAATGCTCGGTGAAAGAGACGAATATTGTTGAAACGTTGGTAAAATATATTTTCTTACAACTCTGCAAAATTCCATATATTTTTCTTCTACAGACTCCAGTTCTAAAAACACCATATAATCGTCTGGAACTAACACATCGACTACTTGTAAAGACTTGATTTCATTACAGGTTACAGATTTCCTAGAATCTGCTAAAAAATAAACGTTACACCATTTACATTCTCTAATTGAAATCCTAACTGATCTAATTTCCTACAAAAGATCATTTCAAAAATCCGAAGTCCATGTATGCGCATATAATGCTTTTTGGGTCTACCTTTTGCCCAATCAGAAATTTGAATATCTACCATTTATTAAGCCTCTTTTTCTTTATGTAATTATGTAATGAACAAAATTTGTTTCCGCACATACTACGAATCTTTAATATAGAAAAATTCCTGTGAAATGTAAGAATCCCCCTTGTACCTTCACCATCTTGCAAACTATAATTACTTCCATCCTAAGACTGCTCATAAGCAAGTTCAGGGTATTCTGCTATTCCGACTGCATAATCAATGGATGAAAGCATGCAGCCCTCCCAAAGTTTTTTACCGTAACGTTTTTATTCATGGTAAACATCGTGTCCTTTCTTTCCTGCTTTCCTAGCATTTGCTGTAATTCATTTCAAAATATGTATGACTTGGATTCTAATTTAGATAGGTTTTAAAGTAGATACGCGATTTAGATCACAGAGCATTAGTGAATCAATTTCTCTCTCCTCCCATAAATCAAAAAGGCTACTAAAATCTCCCTTTTCCTGCATGTATTCTTTCTCATTACTATGAATAGGTAACAGCCATAGTAGTTCTTTACGCTGACAATCAAACAGTTCTAAGAGGCTTCGTGAATCCTGATATTCAATAAAAGCAGGACAAATTAATAGCGTATTCATAGCAAAGGGAGAAATCGCTTCAGAGTTAGATATCGTTTGTCCATAATCAAAAGAGGCATCATAATGAAATGGATAACTCACTAAGCTTGGAAGAAATTCAAAAATCTCTTCGTTTTGTTGGTGTGAAAGCCAAATTAACTCTGATTTTGTGGCATTTAACATACTCTTTTCTGACATTCCTAATGATACGTACGTCCAAACTACCCGTTCAGCTGTAGGAGCGTACTCAAAAATATAAAAAAAGCCACGAGAAATCGTGAAATCTTCGTCTTTTAAAATAGAAGTTTCTTCCCCGCCCTTCCAGTTGTATTTCACGATTCGATGAGGAGTTCCAAAATTCTCATCATAACGATCTTTTATCTGTGCTAAGTTTTTCTTTCGACCATTATTTTTCCAAAAAATAACGTTCACCTTCCTAATTTTTCATTGTTTCTTCAACAACTAGCAAGAAAAGGGAATATAGAAACCTTACTTCCTGAGTATATCCTTTCTCTACAAAGAGAGCTTTTATTACATTCGAAGATTTTTAGCTTGTTCTTATAGTTAGGTCACTTGTTCCTTTCATTGTGTAAAAAGGAGTTCAAACCTTCTAAACAGAATACATAAAAACAGATAAAGTTATCATTAGTTTACTATATGAGGAAAAAAACAAATGAAAAAAAACAAATTACTTCGAATGGACAATATCAGTATAGTGGTAGAATCTCTTGATAACGCCATTTCTTTTTTCGAGGAGATTGGCTTAAGTCTTGAAGGAAGGGCGACTATTGAAGGAGAGTGGTCGGGGCGTGTAACGGGATTAGCGTCTCAGCGTGTAGAAATAGCGATGATGGTTACTCCAGATGGTCACAGTCGTATTGAACTTTCGCGCTTTCTTCAGCCATCTATTCAATCCGATCATCGAAATGCACCGGTAAATGCTTGTGGTTATTTACGGGTCATGTTTACTGTTGAAGACATTGATGAAATGGTCTCTAGGCTCGAAAAGCATGGTGCCAAGCTCGTTGGTGAAGTAGTGCAATATGAAAACGCCTATCGCCTCTGTTACATTCGTGGAGTGGAAGGAATTCTTATTGGGTTGGCTGAACAGCTTGTTCACACATAAGAGAACACATTCATTACACGTCAAATCCAGCGATTGATCGCAAAGTGCTTAAACAAAAATGCTTGAAGTCCTTCTCCAAGCATTTTGTATGAATATTTGTTTCAGATTCACTGCTAATTACTGAACAACTAAAACTTATTTGTGTTTTTTATCCCATTCTGATTTACTCAGCATGTAATGGTAGTAACGCTTATTGTCTATCATGCGTTCACCTTGATAAGTAAAACAGCATTTTTGAATGACGCTATTGGATGCATTATTATTAATGAGAGCTACTGCATTAAGTGTTTCCATTTTTGTATGAGTAAACAAGTAATGAATGAGTGCTTTAGAGGCTTTTGTTGCGTATCCCTTCTTTTGATAGCTGCTTGAAATAGCGTACATGATTTCTCTATTTGGAAAAGGAAGTTCATCTTTTATACCTGTGCAGCACCAGCCGATGAATTCACCTGTTTGTTTGATAAATATCCCCAGCTTTAAGATATGGTGATCTTTATCTGATAGATTGGCTGCAACATCAAGAAACGCTTTGTTTCCTGGAATTTCGTAATTAGTAATCCAATTTATCCGTTGGCTCTTTGTTGTTTTCCAGTCTGGCAAAAATTCAGCTATTTCTGGCTCATTTGATATTTTGCAAATACGGTTCGCATCTTGAATTGAAAACTCTTGAAGGTAAATATCTTCACCATCTATTCGAAATAAGTGCGTTGATGTTTGATCACCCATATCGTTACCTCTCCTGCTTCATTTTAATTGAATTTAGCACTTCACTTTCAACGTTAACACGGGTAAACATTACACCGATAAATTTTGCAAGTTTAAATCCTTTTTCAGATAGTAGTGCTCGAAATCTCTCCCCACACCTTTTAGACTGCCAAACACTTGAAAGCCATTCTTCTTATAGAAATCGAGCGCTTGAAAACTTAACGTATCCACTTTTATAAAGTCACATTTTTTCTCTACGGCCACTTTCTCAACCTCTGATAATAGCTTCGTTCCGTATCCAGATCGTCTACTATCTTCATCAAGAAAAATAGTATAAATCTCTAACCAATTCCAGCATACGGCGCTCAAAATCCCACCGCGAAGAGCACCGTTTTCATCCTTTACCAATACATTTACTTCTTCATATCGCCCTCCCAATTCCTTCGGAAAGTGCTGCAAGTTAAACAAGTAAAGCTGATCGTCGATATATTGTTTCTCTTTTTGATTCCATTCCTTACTTATATGAAGTTTCATCATAAAATCCCCCTTTGTTCCACTGCGTTCATTCATAACGATCGATTACTACTAGTTTATTATGTGAACGGGGTATAAGATACCTCGTATTTCATTCATAAACAAACGAAAGCCAACGTGGTCGCGACCACATTGGCTTTCGTTATAAGACGTTTCTTTTCTTTTTTTCTTTCAATACAATTCTTTGAATGCTTTTATACGACAAATAATAGGTGACGCTTAACGTGTTTAGATCCACACCGGATAAATAGTCCGTATAAATTTTCGCGTCTCTTCTATTTAATTCACCTCGTGTAGAAGTATTGGTTCCCCAATCTCTTTTTGTGCCTTCTCTTCGAGGGATATAAATGCATTCCCCATCAACATATTGCTGTATTAGCTCCACTAACTCTATTGGTAAAAGATCTTTGGCTTTTTTATAGCTCATTTTTGCACTCCTAATCGTGTATTTATATTAGAAGAAGCAAAGGCTATGTGATCTTTACTTGGTTTTTACATAGCCTTTGCTATGCACAAAAAGGTTGCCTTCTCATAAATAAACCCTCCTACCTTTTATTGGAATTTTTACTTTAATGAAATCATAGCATAGTTTTTTGAATTCCGAGAACCCTATTTTCTGATTTTTGGGATAAATAGAGTTTGCCAGTGATACTGAGTCACTACCTTATTTGGTTTTAAATAGCAGGATTCTCTAAACATCAAGTTAACTCTCCTACGATCAATAACTTAATACTTAAAGGAAATGTAGTGCGAAATATCGAAACATATCCTACGCTTAGATAAGTTTTCCATACAGAAATAATTACAGGAAACGAAGGTGATTGTATGATTATTTATAAAGGGACACCGATGATTGAAACCCAAAGACTTGTGTTAAGGAAAATAGAAATGAATGATGCAAGTAGAATGTTTGATTACATATTCTCAGATCATCGTGTAATGGATAATTTAATCAAGGGACCACATAAAGCGATTTCTGAAACAATCGATCGATTGACTGAAATTACGAACCACTATGTGAGCGAAAACTTTTGTTATTGGGGAATTGAAATGAAGGAAAGTGGTGAACTGATCGGTACGATAGATCTATATAATATCGATGACGGTACGGAAAATTGTGAAGTTGGATATAACATCGGATTTAATTGGTGGAATCAAGGATATGGATCAGAAGCATTGCATGCAATTGTTGAATTCGCATTTCGTTTTATGAATATCCATAAAATATCAGCCACACATAATATCGATAACCCTGCATCAGGTAGGATCATGTTAAAAGTGGGAATGAAACGTGAAGGCATTATTAGACATATGATTCGAAAAAATAATCAATACAAGGATTGTGGGATCTACGGGATTCTTCAGCAGGAGTATTTAGAAATGAATTTTCTTAATCCAATACCAATATTGAACGTAGTACATTAATCATTTTTTCCTCAAAATGTTTCTTCAACTAAAATGCCCGTTAGTTGAAGAAACAACTATCAAAAATAAACATCCTCCCATTCTTCAGGTGATCCACTTGTAATTCGTCTTTAATTAATAGTCCTTCTTTTTTTGTAACAGGATTTGCAAATTAATATACCTTGGAAAAATGATTAACATATTCTTTTCACACACTAGTCGATCTCGTATAAAACTGTATTACAGGTGAATTCCACACCTAAAATGTATTTTCCTTCCATGTGTGAGGTTGAAATTTTTTAAAATCCTATTATTAAAAGACTCCACAAATATGAAAAAAGAGAATAAATCCACCTTAATTAAGTAAGCGCATACATTTTTCATCGATAGTGTAATGAAAATTCAGCTCATTCTCATATACTCCATATTGAAACATTACATTGCATTTGGAGGTTGATCATTTGAAGAAGATACGCCATGTATGGGTCAGTCTTATTTTATTGTTTGTTATGCTTCCTTGGTTCCCTTCACCAGCAGCTGCTGCATATGACGGACAAACTCTGGACACGGGAATTTACTGGTTTGGTTCAGGTAACGTCTCACAAAAGTTTATTGCGGGGCAATCAAATTCCTACTTTAATGCAAGTAAACCAACCGTTATCTATATTCATGGCTGGCAAAACGGCACCACTGCCTCCCTTTTCCGCGAGACATTTAACCCTAAACGAAATGACCCAACAAATGGTCCAGACGTGAACACCGTCGACTACTGGGTTGCTAAAGGCTGGAATGTAGGGATCTTTTACTGGAATCAACTAGCAGACGAAAGTGAAGTGAAAGATGCAGAAGCTAAAATTTGGTCCACTTCTGGAACTCAAGGTATGCGCTGGCGCAAGAAAGACGGAACATACAGTACATCAGGTGCACCAACCGTTTCAGCAGCACAATTGTTTGTGAATACATACAAACAAGCCATGCAAGGATTTACGGGGAGTGAAGTTCGTCTTGCGGGACATTCGCTAGGAAGTCAAATGGTAACGAATGGTGCAAAGCTAATTAGTGATCAGGTTGATAGTGGAACCATGTCCTCAAATTTAAGACCAAAGCGTGTTGCTCTTCTTGATCCGTTTTGGTCGAAAGATGGTAAAAGCTATTTAGGTGGTTCATGGACTGGGGAAGTTTGTCGTCAATACGTCACGCAATTAAAGACAAAAGGAGTCGTATTTGAACAATATAAATCAAGTGCGATCACAGACATAGGCATTGGTGACAGCAATAGTGGAATGCTACAGTTAACAGCGTTCGCTGAACTTAAACCCTGGTATGTTTCTGCACTTGATCAAGCCGGAAAGCACGGCGCAGCAAGAGATTGGTATTTCTACTCCATGGGGTCCGCTGCACCTGCTGAAACGAAGGGTGGTGTATCAACAGGACTGACGGGCCCTTCTGCCGCTACGGCTACTACGCGTATACAAACGATGATGAACTCAAGCAACAGGTGGTATCAAAATGCAGGGCAAAATACGGCAAATCCTGCTGATGATAAATTTGAGGTCACTACTCGTTAAAGAATTTTAACGAATGGATTAATTAAATTAAGTAACAGATTTTTCTAGGAGCCCAGTGCGACAGCATGAGGGCTCTATTTTTGATAAGTTTAGATGTATTGTAATTTATGTAAGGAATATATGATTAAAAATCTTCTTCCATTTCTTTGTAAAATTGTGCTGATGTCGACGGAACAAATATAATCGTGTATTCCTCCCCTAGCTCCTTTTTTACCTCGTTAAATAATTTCATTCCTTTTTCATTGTGCTGTTTCTCTAATGTTAATCCATTCTCTTTTAAGGAGTCCGTTTCAAAATCAATCCATTCACCATATTCTACTATCCACTGAGATAACTCTTCCTGCCGCTGATCTGATAATGGAAAGTCTTCTACATCTAAATTCCAGCCGCAATCGTTACACCAAATTGGATCAAAAGAAAAATCTGCTTCTAGTTTATAAGCAGTGTGCTTGCATTTTCTTCTCAGTTTCCAAAACATACGTCATTCACCCTCCCACTCTTCAACAAACAGACCGGTTCTTGTAGCAAAATGAATAGCGTCTGGACAAGGTGTGTGAGAGCCAATATACATATAATAATCCCACCCAAATTTTACGAAAAATTCGTCCTTATGATCCAGATTACACCACAAAAAATTACGCAAAATCATTTGACAAATTAAGCGGACTTCATGAGTAGTGACCGTTGAATGATTTTTCAAAGACAGCTGTTCAAATTCTTCGTTATATAGAGGAGATTTTCAATCTTCTTCTGTTAAGTAGTACTCTATTTCGGAAATAGTTAAAGAGTCCGTATCACTTTCCTCCATAAATTTTTGAACAGAATCTATATATGCCCTCTCAACACGTTGATATTCGGTCATTGTAAATGGTTTTCCATCAATTGTATTTCCTATTTCAGAAGGACAAGTCCATTCATCTGTTAGTGTATATATTCCATTTTCATCTCGAAAGGCGGGGTTATATTTTGTAACCCGCCACTTAAAGTTTTTTTGACTCTCCAAACTACTTACTCCCCCTAGATTATGCATTGTTGGTTATTTGTACAATTATACAGTAAATGAAAAGCATCAGCATGAATTGAATTTTTTGATCTGAAAAACAGAGCGATTATGCTATAACCGCTCTGTTTTTTTGTGCAACTCACTATTCTTATTCATTTATCATAAGCATCCCTAAATAAAAGATCGTAGTGATCAGCGCTTGCTTTGTTCTATTATATACTCTGTGATTTGCTTGTATTTGATTTTCTAGAGGCGTATTGAACAATAATACAAATCACTAAAATCCCCAGTAAAATAGCCGAAGCAATTTGTGTTCCGTTTTGTAGACCTAGCCCTCCCTTTTCATGGGGCTTAATTAGAAAGTCGCCAAACGTAGCACCGAAAGGACGAGTTAGTACAAATGCGGTCCAAAATAAAAACACGCGATTAATTTTCGTAAACCAGTAAGCTAAGAGAACGAGTAAAATTAACCCTCCTGTCAACATGGCTCCTTGAGCGATCGTCAACCCTAGGCCTTGCTCCAAATACTGACCCCCGCCAGCTAATTGGGAAACACCTTTCGGCTGATGTGAGAGGAAATCCCCTGCAGCAGTTCCAAGCGTATTTGATACTAAAATGGCAATCCAGTAAAGAACTTCTACTTTTTTCGTCTGAATGTTCTTTACGTTTAAAGTGGGCTCTGTAAAATACCAAAAGACAAAAATTAGAGCGAGTAACGTAACCAAAATTAGAGAACCTTTCATATAGCCTAACCCAAGGGAGCGATCCATATAATCTGAAAAAGCGGTTCCTGCTAAAATAGTTGATAAGATCACAGTCCAGTACACAGGAGGAATATACTTCTTCACAAACAGCTGACAGGTTAAGAACACTGCGAAAATTCCTTAAAAGAAAAGAAGTGGTGTAAAGTAATTGTCTTCTGTACCTGGAACTGTGAAAAGGTCACTTCCTGTTTCACCCAAAGTAGTAGCGGCAATTTTCATAATCCAAAATAAAAGCGTTAATTGAGGGATTTTGTTTAATGCTGATCGCATGTTTAGTTGATCATTTTTCATCTAATCCCCTCCCCCTTCTTTCCTTATAAAAGCCTGCTTATCATCTCATAACTCAATTAAAAATTGTTAAAGATTGTATGGAAATTCCATGAAAATTAGATTGATAAATAATAAAGAAACAGCTTGTCCTAATTCCATGCTCTTCAAACATTTTTACTGTGATAATAGTCATACTATGTAGATCACTCTCGTTATGTTTGTAACGAAGCCCCTGTAAGTTAATAAATCATTATTTTCTAGTTATCGGCCCTACATGAATCGACACAGTAATTTAGATAAAGAAGATTAATTAATGATTAAAAAACCAGTTTTCGTTTTTCTTTATGCTACAGTAAAAAAGAAAGTAGTTTAAAAATAGAGCTTCGTTCTAGAAGTACTGTTTGGGAAAGTTGGAGACGATCATGCCACACTTACTTAGTGCATTACAACATCACAGTTATCTCATTCTGTTTTTAGGGATTTTTTTAGAAGTACTAGCCGTTCCAGTCTCAGGGGAATTACTCATGGGCTATGCTGGTTACTTGGTTTACCAAGAAAAAATGAACTATATCTTTGCATTGTGTCTCGTTTATTTAGCAGCAGGCATTGGAGTTAGCCTGACTTTTTTAATTGGAAAAACGGTAGGATACACGTTTTTTGAAAAATACGGGAAGTATATTGGGTTTAGTCCTAAGAAACTCAGAAAGTCGATGTCTTGGTTCGATCGTTCAGGTAGTGCCCTTTTACTATTCGTCTACTTCATTCCAGGAGTTCGACATTTTACTGGATATGTATACGGAATATCAACCAGATCATATCGACGCTTTATCATCCCTTCCTTCATCGGCCTTTTTTTATGGACTACAAGCTTTATTACATTAGGAAAAATCATGGGACCACAGTGGAAAAGTATTCAAAATATTGCTGGAAGCTATATGATTGAGATCATTCTTGTAATCATCGCAATAGTAGTTCTTTTCGCTGTCTATCACGTGTATAACAAACAACTGAAAGCACTTTATAAGAAGACGATAAAATATGTGATTCATTTATTGACCATTCTAACAGAGACAGACACTTTACTCGTATTAACCATTTTATCTATGATCGGGATCCTATTATTAGCAACAGGAATAACATAAGACCTTATTCAAATACATGTACACAAGAGACAACATCCATCAATTAAGAAGGATCAAGGAGTGAACAACGTGAAAGAACGAATTTTAGTGGTAGAGGACGAAAGTCAAATTGCCAAAATCTTAAAACTTGAATTAGAGTTTGAGGGCTACGAGGTGGTTACTGCTCACACCGGACGACTAGGTTTAACACTAGCCCTTGAAGGCTCGTTTCAGTTAATTCTTTTGGATTTAATGCTACCAGAACTAAATGGTATGGAAGTATTGCGGAAGATCAGAAAAGAAAATCATCTATTGCCGGTTATTTTGCTTACAGCTCGAAATATGACAATGGATAAAGTAGCAGGTCTAGACCTTGGAGCGAACGATTATATTACAAAACCATTTGAAATGGAGGAAGTCCTCGCGAGAGTAAGATCTGCTTTAAGGCTAGCAGCTTATTCAAAGAAAATGGCAACAAACGATCAGGAGAAGCTTTCTATACAAGATGTCATGATCAATCTGCAAACACGTGAAGTAGAACGTGGTGGGAATTCTATTTTCTTAACGCCAAAAGAATTTGATTTGCTTGTCTATTTATTGATGAATAAAAATCGCATTGTAACTCGTGATGATATTATTTATCACGTTTGGGGCTATGAATATGAGGGAGAAACAAATGTGATTGATGTGTACATCAGACATCTAAGAAAAAAGCTTAATGATGATTTTTCAGATTCTCAAATCATTCAAACCGTACGAGGAGTTGGCTATATTATAAGGGAGTCATGACAGAATGAAAATTACAACAAAAATAAATGTAATCACCACCGCCTGGCTTCTATTAATCCTTATTGCCATTAATTCCATCGTCTTTTTATCATTTATGACCATCACGTTTAATTTGGTTCAAAATGAAGTGCAACAAAAATCCTCTGACATCATAAAAGTAATGAAGAAAAATGATGAACAAGGTTCACTAAATGATAAATTGCTGCCCTACTTAGCCAGTCATGGATTTCTTCGAATTATTGATGATCAGGGTCATGTTCAAACTCAAGTTTCTAACGATCAATATTTGCTTAAAAAAATTGATCCGGAATTTTTACGAAAAGAAAAAACAACGAAACGAATTATTCGTCCACATGGTGGAGAAGAACAAATTATTATTTATCAGCACCCTATTAGTAACAGTGGAAAAGTAACAGGAACGCTTGAAATTGCAGAGCGAGTTCCAGGATTAGAATTAGGAAAAGACGTGCTGCTTGGTATTCTCTCCTTCTGTACGCTACTCGGAGCTGTTCTATCCCTTTTAGGTGGGAAATGGCTATCAAATATTATCATTCGTCCCATCTCAAACATTATTGGATCGATGGAGGAAATTGAACAAAGCGGAGTACCAAAAAAGATTGTGATTCAACGTGAGACAAAAGACGAGTTGAATAAGCTGGCCGTCACGTTTAATCGGATGATCGATCGATTAGATGTAACTCTTGAGCAGCAAAAACAATTTATTTCAGATGCTTCTCATGAATTGAAAACCCCGTTGACCGTGATTAAAAGCTATGCTGATTTGTTGCGAAGACGCGGAATTCAAAATGTGGACATGACGTTAGAAGCCATTGAATCCATTCATTCAGAGGCAACAAGAATACAAAAGATGACGGAGCGCTTTTTAGATTTAGCTAAAACCGAAGTGGATGAAGATCTCGATTTCAAGCTCATTCCCTTAACTGAATTTTGTCAAAGAATCATACAACAACTAGAAGTGGCCTATAGTAGAAAACTAAAGTTCCACACAGAAAATAACAAAATAGCCGTTTTGGCGGATGAATTAAAGTTAAAACAAGTCATTATCATTATCGTTGATAATGCCCTCAAGTACAGTAAAGAACAGGTAGAAATTTTTGTGGAAGAAAACGAACGTCATGTTATCATTCGCGTAGTAGATTATGGCATTGGGATTCCAGCAGACGACATCGACTCCATTTTTGAGCGCTTTTATCGGGTTGATAAAGCTAGAAGTCGAGAAACTGGAGGAATGGGTCTAGGGTTACCTATTGCGAAAAATATTATGAAGCAACATCATGGTGAAATTAAGCTACGTAGTAAGGAAGGACAAGGAACGGAAGTAGCCCTTCTTTTACCAAAAGAATCAAAAGCAACATAAACTGTTAGGAAAAAACACTGGAGCATGAAAAACGTGCTCCAGTGTTTTTTATTATTAATGGTTTTTTAATTTAGCGTTAAGCAGTCCTTCATCTCTGTCTCGTAACATAGAGATAAATCATGAAAGCCTCCCTTTTTATAAACCGATCATATAGCTAAGATACTGGGAGCATTTAAAAAACTGGACGAATAAAACAAAATTTTATATACACGATGAATCATTTCAACGGTGGAAGCTTTAACAAGAGAGGACGGAATGACGAATGAAATTTGCATATCGAGAAAAAGTTCTATTACTATCAGCATCTATAGGAGATGGTCATAATCAAGTAGCAAGAGCCATGAGCGAATCGATCAAAGACTATCTTCCACGCTTAGAGCCAGTCACTGTTGATTTAACGACACTTATTCATCCTGCATTTTCGAAAATCAGCACATTCATGTATAAACAAAGCATTAAAAAATTACCTCAACTATACGGTTATTTGTACCGAAAAACACGCATTCAAAGTGCATTTTCTACGAAACTACATTCTTTTTTTATCATGGGAAGCCATTCAATATTAGAATTAATCCAGTCGATAAAGCCCGTAGCCATTATTAGCACCCATCCATTCGCTGCGGGGATGATTTCGAAATTAAAAGAGGAAGGGGCTGTAGGAATTCCAGCCATCACGATTATAACCGATTATGGAGATCACTCTTACTGGGTTCATCCGTGTACTGATCAATATATTGTTGCCACACAACAATTGAAAAGAAAGCTTATTGATATAGGCATTGAAGCATATAAAATTCAAGCAACTGGAATTCCGTTAAAACGAGGGTTTTCAAAACGTGTCTCAAAACAAGGCGTATCCGGAAAATATGGCTTATCGCCTCACAAATTCACACTTCTTGTGATGGGTGGAGGAGATGGATTTTTCCCAAAAGAGGCGTTTCAGCAATTAGAAACCCTCTCTACTCCTATTCAATTAATGATCGTTTGTGGAAAAAATGATAAATTAAAGGACTCTTTGCAACGAGCATTTGCCTATTCTAAGCACGATGTTAGGATTATGGGCTATATGGATAACATCCATGAGCTCATGGCTATTTCTAATCTTGTCATGACTAAGCCTGGAGGAGTTACGATGTCAGAAGCCATTGCAATGGGAGCACCATTACTCGTTTCCTCTCCCCTTCCAGGACAAGAACAAGATAATTCTTTGTTTATTGAACAATCAGGAATTGGACTACTAGCCAACAATTCAACAGAAATCATAGACCAACTCAAAAAAGTTTTGCTTAACCCACAGATCTTAACGACTATTCAGCAAAACATGATAAAACACCAAACAAAGTTTGCAGCAATGGATACGATAAAAGTGACTGTGCAACTCATGAAGCATGCGAAAACAGAAAAAATCGGATAAAACAAGGATCATTATCCAAAAGGTTTTGTTATTGTCCTACCATCAGTCTACTTTTAAAAGCTTAAATAGTTACTATTAAACGATCATGTAGGTGAACGAACTGCGATGAAAATGAGCGTAAAAAAAGAATCTCAAGAACCTTACAGTTCAATCACTTTTATTTTTCCTCCAATCACGTTAGAATCATTTTAAACAAATCGATTTTGCGTTAAGGAGGAATAAAATTGAGTACTAAACAACTTGCAACATTCGCAGGAGGCTGCTTCTGGTGTATGGTAAAACCATTTGACGAGCTTCCTGGTATTCATGGCATCGTATCTGGTTATACAGGTGGAGAGGTTCAAAACCCATCCTACGAACAAATAAAAACGGGCGATACTGGACATCGTGAGTCCGTTCAAATTACGTACGATCCAGCGCTCTTTTCATATCAACAGTTGCTCGATCTATACTGGCCACAAATTGACCCAACTGACGACGGAGGACAGTTCATTGACCGGGGCAGTCAGTACAGAACAGCTATCTTCTATCATACAGAAGAACAAAAAGAACTAGCTGAGAAGTCTCTAAAGGTTTTAGAAGAAAGCGGTCGATTCAAAGACCCAATCGTAACGGAGATTTTGCCGGCGAGCGAGTTTTATGAAGCCGAAGAACGTCACCAAGATTTTTATAAGAAAAATCCTGAAGCGTATAAAGAAGAACGTGAAACATCAGGTCGCGATACGTTCATTGGTAAAAACTGGAAGTAAAGGATTCGTAAGGAAGAGAATGATGATTCTCTTCCTTATATTTCTTTTAAGCGATGGCTGATGCTATAGTTTGATTTATTTAGAAGGTTATCAGGTGATAGATAATGGGGAGGTTTACAAATGATGCAAAAATATACTTGTCCTTGCTGCGGTTATAGAACATTGTCGGAAGAAGAAAATGGTAGTGATGAAATTTGTAAAATGTGTTTTTGGCAAGACGATTACGTGATGAATGAAGATCCAGACTATTGGGGCGGAGCCAACGGCGTATGCCTAAGACAAGCCCAAAGAAATTTCATTACTATTGGTGCTAGTGAACCCGAATATTTAAAAAACGTAAAGAACAGCGGTTACGAGAAAGATCCCTTATGGAAACCTGTATGGGAGAATGAAAAGAAGCGCAGTAAAAACGAAGTTACCGAAGTGAAAATAGAAGGAACCATTTCAGTGAAAGATTTTTCAAGCCCTTTATCTATAAATGAATTTTTGGATGAGTTTACGAGCTTTCTTGACCGTAAAGGGTGGTCCTTTGCGGGTGATATTAGAGACAGAAGTCTTGATGACGACCGGGACTAAATTACATATCAAGAACATGTAAGCAAAAGAGGGATTTCATTTCGCCCTCTTTTTTTCCGCTGTGCTGTTTCTGAAAATATCAGCTTTCTCCATCATGTTACCTAGAAAGACGAGATATGAGTAAAAAACATATTCTAACCGAAGTAATATTTTTTTGTAATCTTTATGATGAACAGCTGCTCTTATGTTCCTCAGCGGAATTTCAACTTGGGTTGTTCATTTTCCGGGATATCTCTATGATAATAATTCATTTCTTTGACATCCCCACCACTCAAAATATGAAAAGTAATAATAAAAATAATTGAGGGCGCTGCTTCCATAACTCATAGGTAACTCATCGTGGAATTCTCCACAGCATCTACAAATATAACCTTTTTCACTCATACAGTTGCTCCTCACTCATTTGCCGCTTTAATAGCGCTTCTTGCCTTATGTAACTAGAGTTGAATGCTTCAATTGTCAATCTTATCATTATTAAGGCCACTCTCTTTTAACCGTAGGACTCCACGTATAGCAAAGTGTTTTAATTTCCCCTCTCCATCTGCTCTTAATTTAACTGGAAACAGTAAAGGAAAGTTAGGATCTTTTTGAAGAACGGATTCGGGAAGTGCGATCGTATCTTCAGAAACATCCGCTAGGAAAATGTTCCACATTCCGTGCTCGTTTTTGTATCCAATCGCTTCAATATATTGAAATAGCACAATGAACAAAACATAAAAAAGCAACGGTTGGCCGATGCTTTTTTTGTTTGTGTATTATGGTTTTCTAAAAGAAAAATTCTCTTTTTAATACGCCCTCTTCTTATCTTGATATTCAATTAAGAGAGATTCTTCCTCAAACATATGAATAACAGACTCTATTGGAATGGTAAGAGGAACCAAAAACTTATAGACTTCCCCAGTAGTTAAGGTGACAACCACTTTTCCGTTATCATTCCAAGCTGTATGGAAGGACGATCGGTATCTAATCTTAATTTGCTCTATACGATTAAAAGGAATAGTAAAGCTATGTTTTCTTTGAAGGACCGCGGTTTTATCTAGTTGCATTTGCTGATCAAGTTTTTCTTCCTTCTTTAAACGTATTTTCTTCCACTCTTTCCCGAAAAGAAGTGAAAAAACAATGTCACCAAATATCGGTAACGTATTATCAATCGAACCTTCAGCGAAGAATTGCCCACCAAGCTTAATAAAAGCAAACTCTCCATTTAACTTATACATTTTATAATATTTATCAACCCCTACTGGACTAGGTTTAATAAAATGAACTTTCTGTTCCATGCTCTGTTCTCCGTTCTATCTGATGTGATATTATTACTCATAGATTCCTTTTTTCCTAATGTTGCTTTGACAGGTAATAAAAGGGCTTAAATTAACTTTATAACTATATCAATAAAATTGAAACTAAAGTCAAAAAAACCTATTTTACCATTAATTACTTAAAAACGTTAGAAATAGATGCATGAACGAGCCGTTTTACTATGATGTTACAGGAAACGAAACCTCTAAAAATATAATAAAAAAGTGTAAAGTATCTAGCTTATGCCATTGTAGATGGAGATATGACAAGATTCTTCGAAAGAATTGTGGGTGAAAAAGCTACTAAACAAATCACACTTAGAATCATAAATACCTCTTTACTATTAGATATTCAGTAAAATACTCGCTAAAGAAATTTTATATGTATTACTTTAAGTATAATGAAGGAGCGGTATTAATTTGGATATATATTTTATGATTTATTTGAGCTTTTTATTTGTTTCTTGGATAATATGGCTTATTTTATATATAAAAATTAAAAAGAGTCAGAGAAACGTGAAGAACCGTATTGCTATAGTGAGTGCGATTCAAGGAGCTTTATCGGGTTTGGTGTTATCTGTCGTAGCACAAGCAAAAATAGTAATTGCTATGCCTGTTATCTTATTGTTTACATTTATGGGATATACAACGATTACGTCCTCTTATCGAATTCGTAAAGAGCTTGGAAAAAAGGATATTTAACAGGTAGCGTGAAGAACCGAAACGATTTTTCTAAGGTTGTCCCCCTTTCCCCATACTAAAATGACGAAAAAAACAAAACTGTAAAAGGAGCAACAAGATGGTTCTAGTTTTATGTAAAGTATTCATTCTTTTAATGGGCATAGTGGCCCTGATTTTAGGAATTAGGTATAATAAAAAAGGACATAGCCCTGACATAGGAAAAGGTGTTGGTCCAGCAATGGGAGATGGCATTTTAGACACCATTATCATAAACGTTTTTCTTCTTGTCATGAATAAAACGCCTTGGTATGTATGGAAGGTTTTCTTTATATTAGTCGGACTTGGTTTAAGTTTTTTAGGATTTATTGAACTAGCCTAAGGGTTTCTAAGAGTTGACCTAGCGATTTGATACTAAGAACAAACTCTTAATCAATAGACATGCACTGCTCGAGTCTAAGCAAACAACGCACTTTTTCAAAAGAATATATATTTAAAAAGGACAGTCACTTATTTTTTAGGCGGCTGTCCTTTTTAGATTAAAACAATGGCTTCTTTTCAACTGTCTTACAAATTGAAAAGGTAGCCTAGTGCTAATTAAAAATGCTGTGAATCCTCTATCATCATGGTTGGGAAGAAAATTCACTTTCGTTCCAAATGTTCATCTATTCTTCCGCCATCGATACTCTCAAATACTTTTTCCTCTTTATTATATTTATATTTTGCAGCTGGACCTCCAACCATAATTAAAGCGCCAGTGGAACTTCTTTCGAGAAATAATATATACTTTTCTCCTACTTCCATTAGGGGATGAACGTTATATGAGGCATCTTTATTCCCGTCCTGGAGAAGCTCAATTTCTGTCCCCTCTTCACCGTCACCTTTATATACTTTGGAAAGATGAAACTTGTATTTAGTGAATGGTGCATGTTGTTTTTCATAACTATCAAGGATTTTCGTCGGAGTTCCTACTACAATTAACGTCGCCTTCTCTTTCAATTCTTCTAATGTATAGGACGGAAAGATTCCTGTGATTTCCCTTTTGGGTGCGGCTTCACTCTCATGAGTAATTTCTTTTTATTCATCTTCATCCCCCTTTTGTAAAAGCTGATCTCATACATAGACGGAACATGAAGCAAAAACGTTACACGTACTACAAAATATTATTTTCACATCCCCTAATTAATGGATAGTATATGCAAGAGAAAAATTTAAAGAGGAATGTTGCATGAATGCTCCAATACTGAAACAGCAGCAGTATGAATTTCTGCAAGATCGATCCACGTGGCTAATAGCTATCAAATTTAAAAAACTCATGTAATAGTTTTTATTTGCCCGCAAGAAAAAACCTCTAAGATCTCTCCTAAAGGCTTTCCATACATATTTTGTTTTACAACTACGAGTGAATAGCTAGAGCGTGGGAAAGGCTAGACCTTATCTCAACCCCTTCAAACCCAAATCCAAGCTGTGTAGCATCTTGTGCAAATTCTGCTCTCATTCCACAAAGTACAGTTTCAATTCCGATGATTCGTAGTGCAGCAATTAATTTATCAAGATGATGACATACTAAGCCGCTAACGATAATTGTTCCTGATAAGTCGATATAAAGTTTTTTGATTTTCATCATGGTACATTGTTCTAACGTAGCTTCTAAAATAATTTGCGCTCTTTCTTCATCTACTGTTCCGATCAACGGTAATAGGGAAATGTCACACTCTTTTAGACTAATAACAGGCGCGCTGAGTTCATTAATAAGCTCACGCTGTGCTTTCAATCGAACCTGAGAGGCCTCATGAGCTTCTTCAGCAATTGTACAAATGACGTCATCAAACATTCTTGTAATTATATGAAACCAAATTTTCTCCAAAGTTGCAGTTACATCTTGGTGTTGAGAAGTATATGTATCAAGTAGGGAAAAATAAAGTTCTCGGTTTTTCATAAACTCCTGAATGATGAGGTGAAGAGGTGTATTATGATATGTAGGATCTTGAACCATTTTTCTAATCCAAAGTTGAAAATTAACTTTAAAGTCGCGTTCGCTTCGCACAAAAATTTCACAAAAATGAAGATGAAACTCATAATTGTGATGCTTCAGCTGTTCCACTACGCTGGGATTATGAGAAGAATAAATACCATTCCTTCTTTCTTTGCTTAACGAAGCATACCATGCCTCTGTTAAGTTTGGAATATTGTCCATTAGAAAAGCGTATAAATCCTGATTTCTATGCATAGCGCCTCCGAAAATAGTTGATAGTAGCTCGTTGTCACTTTCTCATCATTTAGGGAAAAAGGGTTTAAACCAAAGTGTTGTAATCAAGTGGAAGACATGCCATAGTTGAAGGCTTATTTTCTATGTAGAAGATGGATTCTAGAAAACGACAAGTAAAGTGCTTGATTATGTAGCGATGTTTATCTCAGTTTTTGCCCTTCAAATTAATTTTTTCTTACACATCACCTATTAGATTGCACTCGTAAGTGTATATAAATTAGATAGTATGATCTTATTTTCTGAAATAACGTATGGGTGGGATTTCAATAATGCATCCTTAAGGACGTCCGTCACTCTCTCTTCATCATACGCGCAGACTAAATACAACCCACCTTCATTTACCAATTTATCTGCATCACTTTCAAACTCTTCTAAGATAGGTACAACCCCTTCTTGTTGACCCCATTCTACATGAGCCCATATCTGAAACGACAAATTATTTTTATAAAAAGGATCTAAATGTTTAGAAAGGCGATCGAAAATGACAGGTGGTTGAAAACTACCGCTTGAACAATAATAATCAAAATTATTAATGGTATGGATGTATGTAAGCTGTTCGTTCGTGAGAATTCCTTCTAATTTTTTGAAAAGCAAAGGGATTAATTTCTCACTTTCAATTACTAAAGTATGTCTCTCTTCTTCGACTCCCGAAACAATGTAGGAGACAAGATTATTTAAGTAGCTTTCACGTTCTTTAATATTATAATAGATATGAATACTGTCGTTATCTTTGATTAATTGCGAAAATTGTTTTTTCAAATGTGAATGCTCCTTTATTGAAGGTCAACCCAAATGCTACTACACGTGGGTTCCTTGTGGCTTAGACCAATTCTACGCTTTAAATGATTACCTGTCAAAAACAGGCTTGGTAATTTAATCACTTTTTAAATGCTAGACTATAGCAACAAGTCTCTAAAAATAAGTTCATTATAATACTTTCAGTCCTTTAAGAATTAAAGCTTTTTTAAGTGAGTGGACAAGCGTATAGTTAATCTATGGGTCATTTTGAGATAAAAATAGGTAAAAGAAATGGATAAAATAAAATGTTAATGTATTATGTACTACTAATGGTTGGTTTTTTATCACTAATCGTAACGATCATTCGATTCATTGCAATGCATCGTAATAAGGGTTATACCCTATTAAATGTAGGTAAAACCCTAATAGCTTTAGTAATCGGTGTTTTTTGTTTGGTAATGACTCTTCCTAGCCTAAAATATATTGTCCTGAAGGAATATGACACTGTCAGTGGAAAATGTGTCATCGACATTGATTCCGCAGGTCGTTCTTCGGAAGCTGACTTTGCAATGACTGATACGGATGAAGATTTTATCTTCAGAAATATTTCTAACCTTGATGCTTATGGCAAGTCAATTCCTTATTATTGCCAAGTAACCGTTACAAAGGACCATCAGTTTGAAATTAGCTATAAAATATATGATGCTAAGACACGAAAATTAGTATCATCAGGTAAGTAGATGATTACCAGCAAGGAAAAACACCTTACTCTTTTTACTTAAAGACAGTCCTCAATTCAAATTATAATCATGGAAATGAAAAAGACCTATGCTATATATAGCATAGGTCTTTTTCATTTATTTCACATTAAGAAAGTTTTAATTCTTCTCCGTTAAACATGCGAGCAGAAAGTGGTCCAGCTAAGAATTCTTTTGCTTTCCCAACGAATGCTTGGAAGTGTGCGCTTGTGTTATGGCTTTGAACAGCGTCCATGTCTTTCCAAATTTCGATCATTGTGAAATGATTTGGGTTTTCTACATCACGTTTAAGCGTGTAGTCTACGTTTCCTTCTTCTTGTTTTGATGCAGCGATCAGCGTGCGAATTTCAACTAAAAAGTCTTCTACCTTTGCAGGGTTTACTTGTAGTTCAGCGTGTGTAATAATCATGTTCATTCTCCTCTTTTTCGTATTGGTTTATTTCCACTCTGTAATTTCAGCGATTGGTAGACGTACAGATGGATATCCTTCGTCCACTGCTTTTCCGATTGAAAGCAACATAACTGGATAGTAGCGTTCTTTGTCCATTCCATATGCTTCTGCAATTTGATCTTTTTCATACCCACCAATTGGGTTTGTGTCATATCCATGGTGACGAGCAGCAAGCATTAGTTGCATAGAGACAAGACCACCGTCAATTAAATTCATTTCGCGCATTGCTTGATCTGGTAATTGACTTAGTAATCCTTTGATTCCAGGAATTTGTCTATCTCTTACTTCAGCCGGCATATATCCTTTTTCAACGGCCTCATTGTAAATACGCTCTGTATAATCAAGGCTGTTCATGTCAACGAAAACAGCGATCACTGCAGATGATGTTTCAACTTGCGTTTGATTGAACTTCGCAAGTGGTGCAAGTGTTGCTTTTCCTTCTTCGCTATCAATAACGAGGAAGCGCCATGGTTGAAGGTTAACAGAAGATGGTGCAAGCGTTGCTTCTGTTAAAATCTCCGTCATTTCTTCTTTGCTGATTTTTACACTTTTATCGTAATTTCGAATGGAACGACGACCTGTAATAATGTCTTTAAAATCATTGTTTCTCGTGCTGTTCATATTCATTTCCCCTCTTCTTCAATACTGTATTTTATTGACGTTGTCTTGAATTCGAGAAAGAGTGACAGACAATCCTTTCAAATCTTGTTCAGTAAGTCCATCAAGAACTCTATCGATGAATTGCTCTTTTTCTTTTTTAAAGGATTCGATCTGCTCTCTTCCCTCTTTTGTTAAACGAACAAATGTAAAACGATTATCCGCAGGGTTTTTTCTGCGCGCCACCATTCCTTTAGCTTCAAGCTGCTTTAAATGTCTTGTGACGGCTGCTCCATCTATACAAACCTCTTTTTGTAGCTGGGTTTGACTGATTTCATCCACATCAAATAATTTATGAAGAAGTTCCAAACGCGACTGGCTAATTCCGGTACAGCGCTCAAACTTTGGACTCATCAATTTATAAATATCATTCAGCTGATAAATGATCTTTCCTTGTTCTGAACAATAGCTAGGCAAAACACCACTCCTCTATATAATTGATATATCAATTAATATACTATAAGGAAGAGCTATTGTCAAAATGTAACACAAAATAAATGACCCGTCAATTAATGTTATTAACCTTTATTTATAAGGTATAATCATGATATTAAATCAATATAATTGATATGTCAATCATTTTAGTTTTCGTTTTCGTAAAAATAAATGACCCATCAATTATATAATTAATTCACAGGGTTTTCACCCAACAAAATACGCGCATGATTTATAGTGGGAAATGAACGAAGCTGTTTCTTTATTAAGAGATGATGAACCTTACCTTATTATTCATGGGTTATGACTCCTACATATGATAAAATTATCTTATTAGTTAGATGAATGATGTCAAGATATGTCATCGTCACTCACAGGAGGTTGAAGAAATGAATTTGGTCACCCACTATTTAGATGGATTAAGAGCCGCATTGCCAGCTGACGAACTTGAAGAACTTCAAAAAGCGCACGGTGCGACGAAGGAGGATTTGGAACAATTAAGATCAACGTATCCGAACTGTCCAGAATCACTGCTCACTTTACTCCAACAGATTGATGGCACCTTTTGGAGAACGTACGGGGAAAGTAAAATTGCGGTGTGTGTGCTTGGGTCAGATGTCGAAGATGGTAGATACCCATACTACTTACTGTCCACACAGCAGATGATAGAAAGTTCAAAGGAAGAACAAGACGTCTCTTATCTTTTAGAAGACGAGGATGCTGTTGATCCGAAGATAAATCAAGAAGGATTACTCCCTGGAACATACATTCATTTTTCAGACTGCATGAATAACGGTGGAACCTCAAGCCTCTATATTGACTTTAATCCTTCTGATAAGGGCGTGTCTGGGCAAATCGTGCGCTTTCTCCACGATCTAGACGAATATGAAGTGATTGCTACAGGCTTTGATGGATACTTGCAGAATATCATTGATCGCGGCTTTATTTTTCTAGAGGAAGAAGAGTAGCAGAACACGTGGACTTTTAGACTAACCGCTCCCTCCCCTATTTAACAAAGGGCTTGATTGATAGCACATAAGCGTTTGTGCTATCAATCAAGCCTACATCAGCAAATTTTTTCCTATCTCACTTTTGACATATAAAGATTATAAAGGCTTTGGCACTCTTTCATACAGCTCAAATATGTACTTCGAACGTCTTGATCCTTAGCTAACCGTAAATAACTTTCCGCTTCTAATATTGAGCGAAGTGGCTTTGTATCATAATAGTGCTCCATGCTTTTCTCTCGTTTTAAAAGCTTTTCGTATCCTTTTAAAATGGTTACGTAAGTTTTATCCACCAAACGAAACTGACACTTTAACGATTCTTGCGTATAGAAACAGGATATTTCATTCGCTAGCCATTTTGCGAGATACCTGTGATTTGTATCAAAATACAAATGAGTACCTTGAGAAAAGTATTGACTTTGACCGCCTCTCTCCTTTTTAAGGATGCTAAACCGATGTCAGGTCATTACTTTCTCATAATGGGATGATAGCGCATAACCTGTTGTTGAAAATATAGTCGGATTCAAGTTTAATAAATGGTTGATAATTGAAACAGACAAATCGGTTTCCGTGCAATGAGTGATCGATGCCCAGCAAATATAATTATGATCTACTCTGCCTACGATACAAAGCTCTTGATCTGGCCCAACGTAAATGTCAAAATGCATCTCGCTAGGAAGCAAATACCTAGGGTTTTGGCTGATTGTATCATTCACTAAATTGTATTTCCGTACATCCATGTATTTAATTGCTCCTTCCGTTAATTGATGGTTCATTTCCGATATACTCGATTGAATAGATATGTGTTTTTGCTAAATCAAGTACTTCACGGATAAATTCCTGCGGTGTTTCTTGAAAACCATTTCGTATCCAATTTTGAAGAAGCCCATAAAATCCATAAGCTGTATAGCGTTTAAAATATTCCATATTGACGGGTATATGATTAATCGTTTCAAAAACAAATTGCTCTTTATATATTTTCACAATTGTTTGCGGAAACTGTATATGCAATCCTGGCAACGTATCGTCCTGATTAATGAGCTCAAAAAAATGGCGATTTTTATAAATGTAGAAGACGATGTCAAGAGAGAGCTCATTGAGATTGGCTGTGTACTTTTTACGTCCCCTCTCATATGGCATTCCTAATGATTTTTCTAGACCTTGCAGCATAGCGGTCAACAAATCTTTGGCAAGCTCCATTTTGTCGGGATAATGAACGTAAAAGGTACTACGATTGTAAGCAGCGGAATCAACGATATTCTTCACCGTCACATTATGATACCCCTTCTCTTTTATGAGTTTAATCAGCGCTTGTTTTAAGTGTTCTTTCGTTCGATGTTGGCGCTTTGATTCTTCACTTTTTTCACTGTGCATAAAAAAACCTCCCTAAAAATAGACACATTCTCTTTGAGTGTCTATCTAGTAGACACTTGCTGAACTATTAATGATTGTTAAATATAAGCTGAGGAGTAAAATTAAATTGTGAACAAAAACGCACATGTATACAACTAATCTAGCATTTTTGTTCATAATATGATAGCTGATTCATCATGCTGGGAGGATTAGAAATGGGGAAATTACAAGATAAAGTAGCCGTTATAACTGGAGGAGCTTCTGGTATTGGAGCAGAAACAGCACGTTTATTTGTTTCTGAGGGTGCCAAAGTCGTTTTGGTGGACTTAAACGAAGAAAAAGGAAAAGCTTTTGAAGAAGAATTGAAAGCGATCACACCGCATGTTCTCTTCATAAAAGCTGACATTACGAGTGAAGAAGAAGTTGAAAATATCTTTGCACAAGCTGTTTCTACATTTGGGACAGTAGATGTCGTTTTCAATAATGCGGGAATCGGCCGTGTTCACCCTTCACATGACTTGGAATATTCAGAATGGCGCAAAACAGTAAATGTTGACTTAGACGGAGTCTTTTTAGTAGCACGTGAGTCCATCCGTAACATGTTACAAACAGGCGGCGGTACGATTGTTAATACGGCTTCTATGTATGGATGGGTAGGTTCACCTGGCTCAGCGGCTTATAATGCTGCAAAAGGTGGCGTTATTAACTTAACTCGTTCTCTTGCCCTTGAATATGCAGATCAAAATATTCGCATTAACGCTGTGTGCCCTGGTTTTATTGATACCCCTATTATACCGGAAGAGGACAAACAAGCATTAGCTTCTATTACACCTTTAAAACGCTTAGGTAAAGCAGAAGAAATGGCAAAAGCAGTTTTATTCATGTCATCTGATGACTCTTCGTTTATGACTGGTAGTAGCTTAACTTTAGACGGTGGATATACAGCTCAGTAAGTAATACATTTTGTAGATATTATTAAAGCCTGATATACGTATAGATCTTTAGTTAGAGAATACTCAACTAAAAATAATTTTATAAAAATCATTAGGGAGGAATTTTCAATGACGAACCGTTTTGATGGAAAAGTAGTTTTAATTACAGGTGCTGGATCTGGACTTGGACAAGCCTCTGCTTTACAAGTAGCGAAAGAAGGAGCAAAACTTTCACTCGTTGATTTGAATTCTTCTTCATTAGAAGAAACAAAAGCAAAAGTTCTAGAAGCTATTCCAAGCGCAGAAGTATTGCTGATTACGGCAAATGTAACGGACGAAAAAGCCGTTGAAAGTTTTGTTAATCAAACAGTAGAGACATTTGAGAAAATCGATGCTTTTTTCAACAATGCAGGAATTGAAGGAAAACAAAGCCTAACAGAAGAATATGGTACCGAAGAATTTCAAAAAGTAGTGGACGTGAACTTAAATGGTGTCTTTTTCGGTCTAAAACACGTATTAAAAGTGATGCACAAGCAAGGTTTTGGCTCAATCGTTAATGCTGCTTCAGTAGGTGGTATTCGTGGAATCGGAAGTCAATCTGGTTACGCAGCTAGTAAACATGGCGTAGTTGGGTTAACGCGAAACTCTGGTATTGAATATGGTCAATATGGAATTAGCATTAAAGCGATTGCCCCTGGTGCCATTATGACTCCAATGGTCGAAGGTTCACTAAAACAAATCGATCCTGAAAATTGGGAAGAAGCAGGAAAACAATTCGTTGAGACTAATCCAATGAAACGATTTGGAAAACCGGAAGAAGTAGGTTATTTAGTTGCCTTCCTTCTATCTGATCAAGCAAACTTTATTAATGCCACTGTTATTCCAATCGATGGCGGGCAATCTTATAAATATTAAAACACGAATAGGATCTCTTTATTTTTTGTCAAACACGTATCACTAGCACTATGCGGTGATACGTGTTTTTTATTCATCCCTATTTTTTCTGTATATGGCGCTTCTCCTCATTCATTTTAGAATGTTATCCCTCGTAACGTAACGGTCCCCTTTTCACCTTCTTTTTTCTCTATGTACGATAGAAAAAGACACTTATGTATTAAAAGGAATGTTTAATTTTAATCGTTTATAAGAGAGTATTTACCGTTCTTGTGTTTTCTTTTTTAATAAAAATTTCTTATTTTTTGATAAAAAATGATTAACAATTTTTCGTACGGGGTAGAAATAATTAACTAACTTAGAAGGAGGAAATTAAAAATGGGAATTATATGGACTTTAATCGTAGGTGGAATTATTGGATGGCTTGCTGGGCTAATCGTAGGACGTGACGTTCCTGGAGGTATTATCGGAAATATTATTGCTGGCTTTATTGGTTCTTGGTTAGGTGGACTTATTTTAGGAAGTTGGGGACCTGTAATCGGTAATTTTGCTATCATCCCTTCAATCATCGGAGCAATTATTTTAATCCTAATTGTTAGCTTTGTTTTAAGAAGAACAGGCCGACGAAACAGCCACGCATAAGAAGTGGATGGATTTTAATCATTAAGAGAACATAACAAACAAAGATATAATAGAAAACAAGCGACCTCAGTAAACTTATTTACATATGAGGTCGCTTTATTATGGCCTTTTTAATAAAAATCTTGGGGAAGGAAGAGCTTCTAGCTCACCTTCAAAATAAGCAATTTTATCGGGTATACATGAAATAATTGAGGGCATCCCCATCCCGACAGCATGTTCTAAGGCGGTCAATAACGGTAGTTTTTGGCCATCAATTTCTTCATTCCAGGAAATTACATAACAGGAGTTTCCGGCTCCATTTTGCTTTAATACCTTTGCTATTGCTTCGGGGTGGGAATTTGGCTTCGGAATATCTACCATACACTCAGTACGAAGAGTTGTTCCATAAGAATGACAAAGACGACTTAAAGCATCTTTGCATTTCTTAGCTGAAGACATTTCGAATAAAACCCTGTCTTGTAGCCTTTTGGTGAAAAATGTTTTTATAATTATTTTCTCTATTTCTTTATCCACTATAATCCCCCTTTGCTTAATTATTTTCCTTGCGATAATACAATAGTTTAAGGCTACCATAAGTTTTATCTGTAAGAAACAGACAGTTCTAAATTCCTTTAAACAAAAAAGAGAACCAACTTTTTTGTTGATTCTCTCCTTTGAGAACTACTTCTCTTCTTTCGGATATACGGTTTGATGATCCGCAACAATCGTAATTGCTCCGTCCCCTTCATGAACTTCTCCTTTTGAGGAGTAATACCACGTTTTGTTTTCATCGGTCACATGAAATAAGTTCAGTTCGTGGCGAAACTCTAGTAAATTGCTTTGTTCTTCTTCGGTTGCGCGGGAAGAAATGAGCCACTGTTCTCCACGAGGAGTAATCGAATAATCTTCTGTTTGCAGAAATAAGCGGCTGCCAATAGCATGTCGAATCATTAACATATGTTACTCCCCTCCTGGTAGGTCAATTAGTAAAAAGAAGCTGTCTTCTGATGCTTTAATATGAAGATTCTCCGTATCTGTTACTCTTGCAGCATCGCGGTTTTCTACTACAGTTTCTGCATTTAAGCGGAGCTCGCCTTCAATTGTAAACACATAGATTTTTCGACCTTTTGGTTGGTCAAACGTTAGCTCTTTGCCCGTTTCAAGTTTTGAAAGATATAGGATCACATCTTGATTAATTTTCGCTACGTTTGCAGATGGTGTATGCGAAATAATCGGTAGAAGCTGATTACGAAGCTGTTCTTGGTCATAAGAGACGTCTTCATACGAAGGCGTTAACTGACGTTTATTCGGTAAAAACCAAAGCTGTAAAAATTGCGTTTCTTCTGTCGAAGACGGGTTAAATTCAGAATGAAGCGCGCCCGTACCTGCGCTCATTACTTGAACATCCCCTACGTGCAACGTTCCTGAATTGCCAAGACTGTCCTCATGCTTTAACTGACCTTTTAAAACAATGGAAACAATTTCTGCTTCCCGATGAGGATGAATTCCAAATCCCTTGTCAGGCTGTACCGTGTCATCATTAAACACTCGAAGTGGACCAAACTGAATATTCTCTGAATCATAGTACGGACCAAATGAAAAGCTAAGGTGACTTTCTAGCCAATCCGTCTTAACCGTATGTCTTGCGTTTGCTTTATGTACTTGAATCAAATCCTCACCCCATTAAATGATTATTATCATGTATTCATTTATTTTTAATTCAAGATAATTGTATGATGAAGGAATTTTGTTTGTCAAGAAAAGTGCAGTAGCAAAACTGCACTTTTCGCCTTAAATATCTGCTAATCGCAGCAGTTCTCCCGTTACGGCATGAACGCCATAATCACAGTCAAGGAGTGATGCTAGAACATATTGCCCTTTCTCCTCATTAAAGATGTGGCAAGGCTTAAGCTCTATACGAGACAACAGTTTTTCTCTCGCTTCTGCCTTTGTGACAACAGCCTTTGGAGCTGCTGCAAACTCTTTAAATGGTGCCATCAGCACTTCATTATTTATATACGTCATGACTTTATTCGTTTCAGGATTTACAATCATCGTACATTTTGTTTTAAATACCGAATGTGGGTCATGGGAAGCGAGTGGATGAAGTATTCCGTGAATGTATCCATTGTGACGCTCTATACGTGCAAACTCCCACTTCCCAGAATCGTTTGGAAACTCTTGACGAAGGCAATCAGTCACAGCTGCTATACATAACTGCTTTTGCTCATCAGAAATCGGCAACAAATCCGGATGAGTCGCTTTTTGTTTCACCTCATCTAGTGAAATGTTGTCCTGAAAGAAGACGTTCCCTTGTTCAAATGGAACCTGAAGCGGTGTATCCCATGTTAACACTTGATGAACGTCCACGATCGTCCCATTGTGTTGAACGATATTATATGGGCGTAAAAACCGGTCTTCACCTACAATATATATTTCTTCTAGTCCATATACAAGAATATGTGCTTCTTCCTCCAAAGACGGAATGTGAATAAGGCGTATCTGCTGTTGAATAATGCCCATGCACTCTTCCTTTGTGAGCAAAGAGCGCTGACTGTGACTAGACGGTGAAGGGAAATCTCCATATTTTAAATAAGAAAGAAGACGGCCGTTCTCATCAAGGCGAACTTCAATTTCTCCAATGGGAGACAGAATTTTATCTAAATACGCCTGAAATCGATACGTTTGATCTTTTTCTTCCTTTAACTTAAAATGGGCTCCGTATGTTAAATCCGTTATTGTTTCAATTTGTGAAACCATTTCTTCAAACGACTGAAATTCCATCAGCGATGTGTAAGACGTATCCTCTACTGTTATGATACTAACGATCTCTCCGCTATGGATATTCACATCTACTACGACCGTCCCTGGCGGATTACATTCTTCTTCGCGATCAATGACATGCTCCGGAAACCATTCCATCGTAAGAAGATACGTCGTTTGTTTATCATTTGTAATGTGGCGGTTGATCGAATGTTGGAATAAGTGATAGTTATGTAGGTTAAGAGATTGTTTGGTTTCTGTTAAGATCTCTTGAATAATGCGTTTAATAGAGCGTTCCTCCTAGTATAGATTTTATTTTTGTAGCAGCATATTGAATTCCCTCATAGCCAATTCTACCATTTCCAAAGAATGGTGTAGAAAGAAAATAGAGATCTCTTCCACTAAACGACCATTTATACAAATAGTACTGTTCCGTTTTATACGTCCAACTCTTCACTTCTTCCATTTCATTTGCATATTTTTTCATACGCTCTGTAAGGCTTTGATCATAGGATACTAAAAGGCGAACACGAGGATTCTGAAGGAGCGTGTTTTTAATCAATTCAAACCGATGAAAGGACACTTCGCTATAATAACTTTGAATTGTTGGCCAAATTTCAGAATAAGGAGAGATATCAAGCTTTGACTGCTTTGGAAGAGGCATAAACTCCCCTAAAAAATGATTGCTATTCTTTCTGCCTAGCTTTTTCGATACAAACAGATAGTCATTAATTGCTTCTTTAGTTGGAGGGATTGATTCTAGCGTTAATAAAAAGGCAGCCATAAAACGCCATACCGTTGGACCCCTAAAATCCTGTAATGAAAGCCCATGTTGATTTTCCCAAATGTCGACAAAATCCATTTCTAATTGGAAGTGCGATCGTATTTCCAGGCTTTCAGACAGACTTTTTGTTTTGTTGCGCCAAACTTCTGCACCACCTTCTTCAATTCCCATAAACCAAATAGGTGCATTTAGATTGCCATAGCCGAGCCAATTATAAAGACATGGTTCTACTAAATTTCTCGTTACAGATGCTGACGTATTTAATTGTAGGTTTGCTTCTTCTCTAGGTTCCATCTCACGTTCCCCAGACATAGAGAAAATCGCGTCTTCAATTGCGACACGTAATTGTTCTTCTGAGAAATTCTTAATCGAAATCCAACCTCTTTCATCCACTTTATAGTCTCGTTTGGCAATTACTTCTGAATCCATATATAGACCTAGCAAATAGCCGTTTCCACTGGGATGTAGCTGAGTGGCAATTACCTTTGCGCGGCGTAAGCTATATGGATATACAAAGTTAGTACGGTTATTACTAATTTCTTTCTCCTTTAAAGACGTAAAGCTAGAAAAAATTGTTTTTTTTCGCTCAAAGCTTAGCATGAACCTTCCCCCCATCCTCTATATGAATATTTTACATAACATGGGTTTTGTTCATAAACCTTTTTTCTGATAAAGTTAGAAATTAAAGAATTTATAGAGGCTAAAATAGAGGTTATATAGGGACTTAAAAAATAAAAAGCCCTTGCATCTGCACAAGAGCGACAACTTTCTTATTCTTCAGTTTGAACTTGATCTACGTAGTGTTTAGCTGCGACAAGTCCAAAGCCCGTTTCTTCTCGAACAAATTTTATGACTTCTGGCATCGTTTTCCCACCTTGAAGCATCGTTTGGATTTGGGTTCGGAGGATGCTTTGTTGCTCGAGCGTCATTTGCTGCAACTGCCTTTGCTCAAGATCTTTAATTCGATTACGTAACGTCGCAATGTAAACAATGAGCGCTACAATAATAATTAGACCCGGAATTTCTAACATTCTTTATAATACCCCCTATAGTGATCTTATTGTAACGGTTCTCGTCTATCTATTCAAATAATATCTGAAAACCCGTCATTTATATGGGTTTTTAGTCCCTTTTTTCATTACGTAGTTATCCGATCTATTTAATAAGCTGTTTACTAATTCGCTAACTGCCTGTATCCTATTTTATTATAACTTTCAGATAATGATGTTATAATGGAAGACATGAAAATACAGAAGTCGCAACAACTTGTATTTTTATGATAAAGCATGGCATAACAAAGTATATGAACACTTGGATGAAGAAGATTAAACCAGATAGAGGAGGGGTATAAAAATACATAAAAGCTTAGAAATTGCTAATGATGTTATTCGAAAATAAAAAATAGTCTATTGGTCGCATCATAGCATGGATAGAGAGAGAGAGGGAATTGTAGATGCAGGAAGAAAATTTAGCAAGAGGCCTAAAAAATAGACACGTACAGCTGATTGCAATCGGCGGCGCGATTGGGACAGGATTGTTTCTTGGATCAGGAAAATCGATTAATTTAGCAGGGCCTTCGATTTTATTTGCTTACATAGTTACGGGTATTATTTGTTTTTTAATTATGCGTGCGCTTGGGGAGCTGCTTTTAAGTAACCTTGGGTATCACTCGTTTGTAGATTTCGTAAAAGAATACTTAGGAAACGGAGCGGCCTTTGTAACGGGTTGGACATACTGGTTTTGCTGGGTATGTATTGCGATGGCGGATTTGACTGCGGTCGGGAAGTATACGCAGTACTGGCTTCCAAACGTTCCACAATGGCTTCCAGGCTTGATTGCTCTTGTTGTATTACTAATTATGAACTTAGCAACGGTTAAATTGTTTGGAGAACTAGAGTTTTGGTTCGCGCTTGTTAAAATCATTGCGATTCTTGCATTAATCGTAGTTGGATTGTTCTTAATTTTCAAAGGTTTCTCTACGAGTGAAGGTGTATCAAGCTTCTCGAATCTTTGGAGTCATGGGGGCTGGTTCCCACACGGATCAAACGGGTTTATTCTATCGTTCCAAATGGTTGTCTTTGCATTCGTTGGAATTGAGATGGTAGGATTAACGGCTGGCGAAACGGAAGATCCAGAAAAAGTGATGCCAAAGGCGATTAACAACATACCGATTCGTATCTTAATTTTCTATATTGGGGCACTGCTTGTTATCATGAGCATTTATCCTTGGAATAAGGTAAGCCCAGTTGAAAGTCCTTTTGTACAAGTCTTTGCTGCGATGGGAATCGTATCAGCAGCAACAATTATCAACTTTGTTGTGTTAACATCTGCCGCTTCTGCGTGCAACAGTGCTATTTTTAGTACGAGCCGTATGATGTACTCGCTAGCGAAGGAAGACAATGCACCAAAACCGTTGACGAAGCTTACTCGTCGCCAAGTTCCTTCTAACGCGCTGTTTTTCTCAGCTGTTATTATTTTAGTCGGAATTGTTCTTAACTACGTAATGCCTGATGATGTATTTACACTCATCACAAGTATCTCAACGGTTTGCTTTATTTACATTTGGGGGATTTTGATTATTTGTCATTTAAAATATCGTAAAACAAGACCTGATCTAGTCAAGGTCAACAAATTTAAAATGCCGCTTTATCCTTTTACGAACTACCTAATCTTAGCATTTCTTGCATTTATCGTCGTCGTATTAGCGCTTGCAGCGGACACGCGAACTTCCCTATTTGTTACACCAGTCTGGTTCGTACTACTTGTAATTATCTATAAAATTCAAAGTAGAAAAAAGCAGATTGAACAAGCGTAAATAAAAAATCTCGGAGCACTTGGCTTCGAGATTTTTTTATTTGTTTCCTTGGAATAGACGAATGCTACGCCATCACCTTACACATATCATTTGTGAAAGCTACAGGGTCTTCAAGTGGAAGCCCTTCAATTAGAAGCGCTTGGCTATACAATAAGTTTGTGTATAAATCTGCTTTTTCCTTATCTTGCTCAAAGGCTTTTATAAGAGCTTTGAACACGTCGTGATTTGGATTAATTTCTAACACTTTATCAGCCTGGATGTTTTGATTATCAGGCATCGCTTTTAGGATTTTTTCCATCTCAATCGTTACGTCCCCTTGCGCTGATAAACAAACAGGATGTGTTTTAAGACGCGTGGATACTTTAACGTCCTTTACTTTACCGGATAGAACTTGTTTCATATGCTCGAACAACTCTTTATGTTCGGCCGTTGTTTCTTCAGCTTCTTTGTTGTTTTCATCTTCTATTCCAAGGTCTCCGCTTGCAACAGACTTAAATTCTTTTTCTTTGTAGTTCATGAGCATTTTGATCGCAAATTCATCGATCTCATCAATAAAGTATAAAATCTCATAGCCTTTGTCTTGGACAAGCTCTGTTTGTGGCATTTTAGCGATGCGATCATAGGATTCGCCAGATGCATAGTAAATGTATTTTTGATCTTCAGGCATACGTGATACGTACTCATCTAGCGTTACTAGCTTTTGTTCCTTCGAAGAGTAGAATAACAATAAATCTTGAAGATCATCTTTGTTTGCGCCAAAGTCACTGTAGACGCCGTATTTTAGCTGCTTTCCAAACGCTTCATAAAACTGCTCATATTTCTCGCGCTCGTTTTCTAGCATCGTTTTTAGCTGACTTGTAATTTTGTTTTTAATGTTTTTTGCAATCAGCTTTAGTTGACGATCGTGCTGAAGAATTTCACGTGAAATATTTAACGATAAATCCTCAGAGTCCACAAGACCTTTTACAAATCCGTAATAGTCAGGAAGTAAGTCGCCACACTTGTTCATAATTAGCACACCGTTTGAGTACAGCTCTAAGCCTTTCTCATATTCTTTTGTGTAGTAGTCAAAAGGCGTACGCTCTGGAATAAACAAAATCGCATTGTAGCGAATGGCACCATCGACGCTAATATGAAGATGCTTTAGCGGCTGATCAAATCCGTAGCGCTTTTCCTGGTAAAACTGCTCGTAATCTTGATCTGTCAGCTCACTTTTGTTTTTACGCCAAATTGGTACCATTCTGTTAATGACTTTTTCTTCTTGAATTTGCTCGAACTCCCCTTCACTTCCTTCTTTTGGACGACTTTCTGTGACGTCCATTTTAATTGGATAGCGAATAAAGTCTGAATATTTTTTAATGATCGACTGCAGCTGATAGTCGTCTAAATACTCATCATAGTTTTCTTCTTCCGTATTTTCCTTAATCTTTAATGTAATCTCTGTTCCAATGGCTTCTTTTTCTGTTGTTTCAATTGTATAGCCATCTGCTCCTTCAGATTCCCATTTAAAGGCTACGTCACTACCGAATGGCTTTGTAATAACCGTCACAACGTCTGCGACCATAAAGGATGAATAAAAGCCTACTCCGAACTGACCGATAATGTCGTGGCCGTCTTTTGCTTCGTTTTCCGTTTTAAATGCCAGAGAACCACTTTTCGCAATAATACCTAAATTGTTCTCTAGCTCTTCCTCCGTCATTCCAATTCCCGTGTCAGAAATCGTAAGCGTTCTTGTATCTTTGTTAACGGTTACTTTAATATAATAATTTTCTTTATCAAATTGAAGTGAATCATCTGTTAATGCTTTGTAATAAATTTTATCAATCGCATCACTAGAGTTTGAGATTAATTCGCGTAGAAAGATCTCCTTTTGTGAATAAATCGAGTGAATCATCATGTCTAATAAACGTTTGGACTCTGCCTTAAATTCATGCTTGGTCATCTTTCATTCCCCTTTCAATCAATTAAAATGAACCTATGTAGTAAGTTAGCACTCTATAGATGTGAGTGCTAACCATTTATTAATTATCACATTTAGGAGGTTTTTGTCAATAGGATTGAGATACTATCGAGGAGAGGTGGAAGAAGATAAAATTGAAATAATGGTTTGTTTTACGGACAACATATTTATACAGAGGTTAATAACAAGATAGATTGTGACATAATCACAGTGATCTTCTACTACGTGAATTTCACACTCAATAGAGGTTACTTCACACTCTACTTTTCCTTCATTTGAGGCCAAAAGCCACGCTGTAACTAACTCTTCAAAAGGCCATTTAAAAACAAACGTACCACCGCTGACGGTTTTGAACATAAGATTCGCACATCCACTAATGTGAAACGCAACCTTATCCAAAGTACAAGCATGATCGTGCACCGTCGAAAAACAACTTCTTTGTAAGGAAGAGGTTAGTGGTTTTATTGTAATAGCGTCTTTGGCAATAGTACATGTAGCCTTATAACGAAAATCAACATTATAAGCAGGAATTGAGTAATGGTATTGAAAATCAAATCGACCTTTATAAGCCGTACCTCTTTGTTTATGGAGTTGTAGTTTATACACATGGTGCAGTGTTAACGATATAGTTCCGCTTTTAATGTGAGATGCAGGCTTATCATTAATCCATAGAATAATCGGTTCATTGGTATCTTGTTGAATAGATAAGGTGAGGGTGCCTGATATGTCTCCGGTGTTCTTCGATTCCCAAATAATGTAAGGACTTTCATCGAAGGCTTGAATTGAAAAATTGCTACACAATTGGTCCGTGATGATTACGTAGCGATTTAATCGTTCCTTCTGCTTAACCTCAACTTCTTTTTGAATCCAGTCTGTGATTACCTCTACAGAAATCGCTCTTTCCACGCTTTGATTTTCAGGCACGTCTTCACCCCCTTCTTCACAACTTTATTACTCATCATATGATTTTTTACATGAAAAATACGTTGAACAGACACCAATTGCTTTTCCCTAGACTACATATACATATACCCTAAAAACGAAGAAAGGCGTGAAGAACTTATGGGATGTAATTCAGGGAATAACTCTGATTACAGTTCGGCTATTTTAGGCCAATGCTCTACTTCTCCTGATTATGTAAAAGACCAACTATGCGCACAGTTTACCGTTCCAGTAGCGGGGACAGAAACCATTTATAGTGCCATTAACGAATCGGTCATCGCTTCATTTGTTTTAAAAAATACCGGAACAGTGAACTTTACAGTTGTAGTTAGAAATGCTGCTGCAGCCACAGTGATTCCGGCGTTAGTGGTTACGCCAGGTCAAGTAATTATGCGCACAGTCGACAATTTAGGTGACATTGCGATTACCGGTCCTGCAACAGGTACCGTAGCTGCTAGAGGCGAACTTGATATTGTGGTACGTTACGTCTTATAAAAAAAGTGTAAGGAAAGGTGTGTATGTATAGTGGGATGCAATTCAGACTATAGCTCGGCTGTTTTAGGTCAATGCTCTACCTCTCCAGACTACGTAAAGGATCAGGTATGTGCTCAGTTTAGTATTGCAACAACTGAAGTTATTTATGAGGCATTAAATGAAACAGTGATTGCTTCATTTGTTTTAAAAAATACAGGGATCGTTGCCTTCACAGTAGATGTTGAAAATGCTGCCGGAACACCGGTCATTACTGCTGAAAATGTAGCACCCGGGCAAGTAATTATACGCACCATTGACAGTTTAGGTACAATTTCAATTACTAATGCTGGCGGTGCTGGAACGACAGCTAAAGGCGATTTAGATATTGTTGTTCGCTATACAATTGGTTAATTTTCTTTTTATTTAGAGGGATATTCATTTCCCTCTCTTCTATTTTTTTCTTTTTATACATAGGAATTTAGATTTCTAAATGATGCAGAAAGGACCTGTATGTATGAATAATATTCCTCCAAATGTCTATTACTCTATAGGTGATTGTAATGATAGTTGTAACTCTTACAGTAGTAAGATAGGAGATTGCAACACTTCAACGGATGGTTCCACCTCTACTTCCATGTACGCATCCAATACTTCTGGCGGATCTATTTCCTTTGGATTAGGAGGAGGCGCAAGTAATATTTCTCTTCCGAACAATCAAAATATTAATAAATTTTCCGTTGATCCTACAAATACATCCTTTATCGTACTAGAATCTGGGCGTTACTATATAACGTATCAGGTTAATACAACTGCTTCATTAGGCGTAGGAGCAGGAACGCGAATCCTTCGAAACGGAGCAGCTATTCCCGGAACCATTTTAACTCCTGCTTTAGGAACTTCTACGTACAATAACGACTGTATTGCAAGCTTAAATGCAGGAGATACCCTTTCACTACAGCTGTTTAGCACTATTTTGTTAATTGCTACCTTACTGTCAGCTAACGGCTCAGTGGGTGCTGCACTTACAATTATTAAGCTTCAGTGATTGTTATAATTACCATTTTATGTTAGGTTTTGAAAGACCTTTCTTCTGATGAGGTTATTCAACATCAAGCAAGTAAAGTGATGATGCAAGCAGGCACCCCCTTTTCCACTATGCTTGAACTGAGAGCGGGAACAGGTCAGATTGCAAATCAACTGGCACAAGGGGGAATGAAGTAACAACCATTGAAATTGTTCCTGAATGTGTTGCGCACGCTAAGTCACACAACACATCTTGTGTAACCATTTTGAATGATGATTTTTATACAGCGGAGCTTCATCAAACATTCGAGTGAATGGTAACTTTAACCGAACGTATAACCGCCGTTTACCGTTAGCGATTGACCTGTCACAAACGATGATTCATCTGAAGCAAGAAAGATGACGCTTTGAGCTAAATCATTTGGAGTCCCCATACGCTGTAGCGGAATGGATGCTTGATAGCTTTCAATGGCCTCACTAGAAATGTGATCATGACGCTCAACGGGAATAAATCCTGGGTTGAGTAGGTTTACTCGAATTCCGTAAGGACCAAGTTCTTTCGCCCATGATCTCGTCATTCCAAGCATCGCGGATTTTGCTGTTACATAATTTGAAAAGTGTGGATTTCCATTTTGAATGACATCGCTTCCAATATTAATGATGCTTCCCGCTCGGTTCATTTTCATATCAGCTAATAGCTCTTTCACTAGCAAAAGCGGCGCTTTTACAAAGAATCGGAGCTGGTCTTCATAATCCTCCCATGTTGCATCTTCTAATGAAAGCTCTGGCTGAGGTCCCGTAGCATTATTCACGAGAACGTCAATTGCCGAACCTGACAAACGCTTTGCTTCTTTAATTACAGTGCGCACGCCTTCTTCTGATGTAATATCTCCTTGTACTGCGTATGCTTTTCCGCCTTTGTCTTCAATCTCGCTTACCACTTCTGATGCTTGCTTTTGATTATGTGCATAATTTAAGATAATCGTTGCTCCCTCAGAAGCAGCTGATGTACAAATCACTTTTCCCAATCCCCTTGATCCACCCGTAACCAAAACCGTTTTGTTTTTTAATCTCATCTCTTTCTCCCCCTATAACCATTTTGTAGCGCTCGTATTTCCTAGTATAAAGCAATGGGCTTCAGAAGTAAGATATTTATACATACGAAGTTTGGAAGACCAACAAATTATCTATACATAGGATTTATAGCGGCATTAAATGCATAAACACTAAACCATTTAAGAGGATATTTCCTACAGTTTGAATCATACATATACATTGGTATTTTGTATAATTCAACTTATTCAACGTTGGTTACACATCCACATTTTTCCTATAGCACATTCGAAAGTTTACATAAAAAAAGCTTGGGTACTATAATAACATTCTCGCATCATTTTTCTGCATTTGGCCAAAACAACAGCAAGATTTCACGTTGAGATGAGGTGGACAATTGAATAATTTTAATCGCGTATTAATCGTCTTTATTGGAATTATTGGTCTGGTATCCTCCGGTATACTAGCACTAACGGTCTATGATGTTCCTCAACTTTCACAATGGATAGCAAACTGGTCAGAGCAGGAATGGTTCTATTACACCATCTTGTCTATCAGTGCCTTTTTAGCCGTTATCTTTTTTATTTTTATTTTGACAGGTTTGTTCAGTAGACCACCTGGCAAGCAAATGGCCATTGTGACGGGAGAAGGGAAAATTACAATCTCAAAAGCTACCATTGAGTCGGCAGCATTACGATCAATTCGTCACTTTGAGGGAATTCGTTCGCCTGAAGTGCAAGCTCTTATCCATCCTCGTAAGGAGCAAGTAGATGTTCGCATTGATTGTTCTTTATTTGGTCGGACAGGATTACCTACATTAGCGAAAGAAATGCAAGAAGATGTTAAGCAAACACTAGAATCACTGCTTGAACTGCCCGTTCGTTCTGTCCGTATCCACTTAATGGATGTTAAAACACGAAAGAAAGAACGTGTTTTGTAATGAAGGAGGGAAATGATGAGTACTCCAGATAAGCTTATTCCCTACCGCGGACGGATAATTGGTATTCTCATCGGATTTGTCCTTGCGGTACTATTATTAACAATTGGTTTTGGTCCAACTATTTTAATTGTTGCTTTTATGGCAATTGGTTTTATCATCGGAAAATGGCGAGATGGGCAATTAAACATCGAATCTTGGATGCGATTTTTTGCCAAAGATAGATAAATGATCTTAAAAGGAGAGATTTACAATGGCAGTAAATGAAACAAATACAACAACAGTAAACACTCAGGAAGCTGTACACAAAAATACTCTAACATTTGAAGATCAAGTAATTAAAAAGATTGCGGGTATTGCAGCAAACGAAAATAAAGGCATTTTATCAATGAGCGGCGGATTTATGAGTGGATTAACAGATCGCTTTCGTAGTACAGAAGACATTACAAAAGGGATTAATGCTGAAGTTGGCGAAAAACAAGTTGCGCTTGATTTGAAAGTAATTGTAGAATACGGTAAAAATGTACCAACCATCTTCTCTGAAACGGTAAGCAGAGTAAAAAAAGCTGTTTTTGATATAACAGGACTAGAAGTCATTGAAGTCAACATGCATGTTGAAGACATTATGACGCGTGAAGAATTTGAAGAGAAAAACAAAAAAGAAAAAGAGCAAGAATCAAAGCGTGAACTAGTGTAACGCTTCGTCTTACTCTTACAAGTGACCTGCCTCCTTTTAGAGGCAGGCTTTTTTGCGATCATAAGAATCGTCTATTCCCTTATAAAGTACACTAATCAAACGTTAATTCATAGTACGTGACATTGTCCCAAGAAAACCATGACCTTTTTAGATTAAAAAGAGAAAATTATATCGTTTTAAAAAAGTAACGAAATTATGTAAGTTTGTACGTATAGATCCCTTGAAGTGTATGTAGATAGATGATCGGCCCTCTACAAACGTAACGTTCTACTTGCAGTGCTTTTCCGTTCTTATCAGTTGGTACACACTGTTCAAGCTTGTTGTTGGTCAGAGAGTAATGAAGTAGAGGTCCTTTATTGGTGCAAAATATGAGATGGTCTGTTCCAACAGCAAAGGCATGCACAGCAGATGGCTCTATATCGATGTTCTTCCAGATAGTTTCTAATTGATGGTTTTTTAACTTTACAACAGGAAAATCTGAATAATAGTATAGCCACACTTCATCACCTGTGACGTTTAAAGCATAGCAGTCATCAATTGGAGGAACAATTTCATCCACCACAAGCTTTCCATAGCGGTCATACACAACGTTTCCTGCTACATCAAAAGCTACTATGCCTGCTTGTGATCGCGGATCTTCACTAAAAATCCCTTCATCAAAGTAGCTCACCCATATGTGATCGTTTATATCGACCTGACAGTCTTCAACACCTTCTCCAATTGAAAATTCAGAGAGTACCTTTCCGAAACCATTACATTTGCACACGATGTTCTCGTCCTCTTGATGATAGGCAATCAACCAATGATTTATTTCGATCTCCTGTATGTTAATAATGGCTTGATGATCTGGAATATGAGGCGGGAGGGTTATCTTCTCTTCATTACACGTATGCAGAATGAAGAGATCTTTCTTATCATCTTATATTAAGTAAATTAAGTTATTCGTTCTACCAGCATAAACCTTTTGTATCTCCCCACTCTTTTGGAGTGTGGATGGTAAATCAACAGCACGAAATGTGATGTTTTTCATATACTCTCAAATCCTTTCTGACCTGTCATTCTATTGGTATTTGTTAAGTATATACTTGTCAGTGCGTGTCGCCAATTGTTAAGCATATGTTGATGATTCTGATGTCATGTAAAAAGTATTCTTCAAACAAAAAAGGCCTCTTACCTAGTATTACGCTTTCTTAGGTAAAGGGCTCTTTTTCGTTTCTTACACTAAGCTCATTCCCAAAATCCGCTCCGCTAGCTTCTTAGGCGTATTTCGAAATGCGTCTTGGGTACTTCCTGCCATATGTGATGTAATGGTGACATTATCAAGAGAGAAAAACGGGCTGCTTTGGTCTAGGGGCTCATGGTCAAATGTATCAATCGCTGCACCAGCGATTTCTCCCTCTTGGAGCGCTTTTATAAGATCATCTTCCTTAATTAAGCCAGACCGTGCGGTATTTACGATAATAGCCGTTTGTTTCATTGCTCGGAAATGTTTAAATTTAATCATGTGCTTTGTTTCGTCTGTTAAACGGCCGTGTAAGGTAATGATATCGGATTCTCTCAGCAATTGATCCAATTCAACGTTTTCGAAATCCGTTTGACCGTTGAAGTAAGGATCATGGAAGATAATACGCGTATCAAACCCGCGCATAAATCGGGCGACTAGCTGTCCGATATTTCCATAGCCAATAATACCGATTGTGCGGTCTTCTAGCTCAGGAACAAATTCACTATTCGGGAAGTCCTTCCGCCATTTTCCTTGCTTTAATGCGGCATGGGACCGGGCGATATTTCGCATCTCAGCTAAAATAAGTCCAACCGTAAATTCCGCTACGCTTCTTGCGTTTCGGCCTGGTGTATTAATTACGTCAATATTTCGCTGTTTCGCTAGCTCTTCATTTATATTTTCCGTGCCACCTCTAAGTACGCCAATAACCTTTAAGTTTGTGGCAAACTTAATGACTCGTTCATTAATGGGCGCAAACTGGGTAATAAGCATGTCAAATGACTCAATCTGTTCTAGCAATTCATCAGGCAACTTTACGACTTCACTTCCTCCTTGTTCAATCGCTAGGTTGTCTTTTTGAAGAAGCTCTAAGCTCTCGTGTTTCCACTCGCGTACCGTAACGTCTACTCCAGATTTCTCTAATTTTACGAGTCCTTGTTTCATCATTTCCTTTGTAATAAATAAATCGGCAATAGCCAAACATTTCATTATCATCACTCCTTTTTATCTCATTAACATTCCACCGGTTGCATCGAGCGTAGCCCCTGTCATATAGTTCGCTTTTTCTGACACGAGGAAACTAGCAATTTCAGCAATTTCCTTTGCCGTCGCTACTCGACCGAGTGGAATTCGATTTACGTAATAGTCTTTGTTTTGCTCTAGTGACTCTCGAATCATATCTGTTTCTACAATTCCTAATGCAAGATTGTTAACGTTAATTTGATGCTTTGCTAGTTCACGTGCAAGGGAAATAGCAAATCCAATCATTCCGGCCTTACTAGCTGCATAGTGAGCATGACCTGTTGTTGATCCGTGAAAAGCAGCTTGTGATGTAATATTTAGTATTTTTCCAGGCTTGTTGCTTCTTAACAGATAGTTCGAGAACGTTTTACACGTTAGAAATACACTTGTTAAGTTAATATCCAACGTCCGCTCCCATTCCGTTAGCTCCATTTCATTCACGTAGCTCTTTGGCCATACGCCTGCATTGTTTACTAAAATATCTACCTCACCAAAATCGGCAATACTGTTCTCAATTAGTTTTACTGCTTCTTCTGCATGAGCAAGATTTACTTGATAAGCTATCGCTTTACATCCAAGTTTTTGGATTTTCGCTACGACTTCCTGCGCTTTTTCTTCATTTCCTTGATATGTTAACGCAACGTTTGCTCCTTCTTTCGCTAGGGTCATTGCTATTTCTTTTCCGACTCCTCTTGAACCTCCAGTCACAATTGCCGTTTTACCGCTAATTCCTAAATCCATCTCAAACGTCCACCTTCCATACGTGCTCCATTTTCTCTAGCGTCGCTTTATAGCGTTTGTATTTATTTTTGTATATTAATGCTTGATCAGTGTTTGGATAAATGATTCGCTCCACCTTAACCATTTTTTCCGCTGCTTCTTGTACAGATTCGTAATATCCGGTCATCACACCTGCACACATCGCTGTACCAAGCGTTCCGTGCTCCTTGACTTCAACAATCTCAAGTGGAATTTGTAAGCAATCTGAAAAAATTTGAAGCCAGACGTCTGATTTTGTTACGCCACCGGCAATTCGCGCAGAATCTGGCTGAGCGCTATATTTCAGCAAGCGCTCAATATGATGCATGTGACTAAAAACAATTCCTTCGTAAACGGCACGTACAAAGTGCTGTTGCTTATGCCAGCTGTTCATGCCGATGAAACAGCTGTTAGCAGACGGAACCGTATTTGAGCCGAATAAGAAAGGGAAAAACAAAAGATTGCTTTCTTCCGGAGTTGTTGACGACACCAGCTGATTGCACACATCATAAATGGAGCCACCTTCTTTTTCTACCTCCAGCCTTTCCTGAACCATAAATTTATCAATATACCATTCTAAGTTACTAGCGGAAGTAGGACTTGCTTCAGTTGTAAGCCAATAGTTTGGAATACAGTAAATAGACGTCATGAACAGATCTTTATCAATAATCGGTTTTTTCGTAATATACTCGTTAATACTCCATGTCCCTGCAACAATGCACAGTTTATTTTCAGCTACAAGACCAGAAGCTACTGCGGAAGCAGCGATATCAAAAATCCCACCGGCAATAGGCGTACCTTCTTTTAGACCCGTTTCCTCTGCAGCTTGTTTGGTAATATATCCGCACACTTCTGTTGAAGACTTTAAAGGTGGTAGCTTCTCAGATAGGCGCTCTATTCCGAAGAATGATAATAACTCGCTATCATAGCATTGATCGCGAACGTTTAAAAGATTCGTTCCAGATACATCCGTAAGCTCCATGTATGCTTCCCCCGTCAATTTAAATCGAATAAAGTCCTTCACCATAAAAATGTACTCTGTTCGATCAAGAACTTCAGGGTTATGATCCTGAAGCCACGCTAGAAGCGCGACGGGTTGACCAGCCCACATGGATTGCATAGTCTTAGGCAGAACTTCCGTTTCGAATCGACTATCTCCGTACCAAGTGTCAATATAAGTCTTTGCCCGATTATCTGTTGAAATAATCCCGTTGTAGGTCGGTTCCCCTCTTTTCGTCGTTAAATACAGTCCATTTCCATGCCCTGTAATAGAGACACCTACAATTTTTTCTGCGTCTACTTTTGATACTTCTAATACTTCTTTAATTATCTTAATATTGGCCTGCCATAGTTCATGCATATCACGCTCTGTATGAAAGGGCTCTGGCATAATCATGGCTGTTTTTTGTGAAGCGATCGCTACTTCTTTGCCATCAAGTGTATATAAAGCAGCTTTGGTAATGGTTCCCCCATTGTCAATTCCTAGTAGATAGTTCTCCATGTTCATTCCCCCTAATAAAAGATAGATGTGATCTTAATGAGTAGCCATCCCAAAGGTGTAGAAGCTCCTCCTACTAAATTGGCAAGTTCTGTAGAATCACTGATGTTGCTTGGTAATGACACGTTGGCAATTTTGGCTGCATCTGTGAACGTACCTGAGATATCTGTACCGATATATAACACCATGGTCATGATAACGAGCCCTGTAATGTATAGACGAACCATGTTTTGTTTAAGAAACGGTGCGCACATAGCGAACAAAAAGGATAAAGAAGCAAGATCAGTAAATGGCAATAGGCGATTACCAGGTAAAATAACAGCTAAAAGAAGAGTAGACGGAATCATGAGTAACCCCGTCGCAAGGACAGATGGATGTGCAATTAAAAGAGCCGTATCCATTGAGATATAAAACTCTCGATCCGGAAACCTTCTCTTTAAGAAATCTTCCGCTGCATCCCGAATAATTGTGAGACCCTCCACTAACACTCCTACCATTTTTGGAAGTAACACCATTACGGCTGCAACTGTAATTCCAAGAGTCAAGACGTCCCCTATGTTAAACCCTGCTAATATTCCTAGCACTACTCCAATAATAGCTCCTAGTGTTAAAGGCTCTCCGAATACCCCAAATTTTTTCGTAATGGATTCCGGATCTGCTTTTACATCTCGTAGTCCAGGGATTCGTTCAATAATCCAGTTAATAAGAATACCAAACGGAACAAATACCGCGGTAATTCCATGCGCAAACGAAACTCCTTTTAAGTTAAAAGTGGATTGAATTTTAGGTGCTGTAAGGTCCCCAATTTTCAAGACAACAGCAAAATGGATCAGCGTAATAAGAGTTGAAATCCAGACATTATCCGTGATGCTGTAGACAAGTGCTCCGATGATCATAAACGTCCAGAAGTTGAAAATGTCAATGTTGACAGTCTTGGTGAGTTTTAAAAAGAGGAAGAGAATGTTTAACAAAATAATTCCTGCAACGGCAAAAGGGACAATAGGTGTTCCCCATCCAATGGCTGCCGCAACGGGCCACCCTGGGTCAATAACTGTAAGCTCTAATCCAAATCGTTTTACCATTGCTTCCGCCGCAGGGCCCATACTTTCAAGTAGAAGTGTAATAATTAAGCTAATTCCTACAAAGCCAATTCCGACAAGCATTGCAGATTTGAATGCGCTTCCAATTTTAACACGAAAACAAAGCGCAAGTACAAAAAAGATAATCGGCATCATGACAGACGGACCTAAATCAATAATCCAATTAATAATTCCCATTGCATTTCCCCCTCTACGTTTTTAACCCTTTTCCTTGGTCAACGGAGCGTAAAAAAATCCCACAAAGAATAACAGCATAAAAAGCTGCTTGCTTTGTGGGATTCTCACATCGTCTCAAACCCAATTTTTCTATTTTGTTGTTGGTCACCATACTTCTTTTGCACTTGTTGTTACTGCTTTAAAGCCAGCTTGGAATACACGATCAATCTGCTCTCTCGAATTCAAAAATCCTCCTGCAAGAAGTGACGTATTCGGAATAGCTTCCTGAATTTGCGACACAAAATGAGTCGCAAAAGGACCGGGCAAAATTTCAACCGCATCAAATTGAGCGTCTGCTATCGAATGAAGAGATTGCTCAAGAGATCGTGAATCGAGTAAAAAAACACGGTAAATGGCAAGCAAATCTAGCTTTCTAGCAGCATTTAATAAGCGCTTATTGGGAGAGATTACTCCGTCAACTTTAAATAGTTCCTTTAACCATTTTATGCCCTTGATATCTTTTGATAGACCTTCAATTAAATCAACGTGTACTAAAACTTTTTTTCCGGCTTGATGACAGCGATCGGTAAGCATTTTTAAGTTTCCAATATGCGCCTCTGAAAGTAACACGTAATCAGATTGACTTGATAGCGCTTTGTCCATGTCTTTTAACTTTCTAATTGATGGAATAATCGTTTGATTAGAAAACACAGAACCACCCTTTTATATATGTATAGTTTTATTTTAGGTAGTATCTGGAATTGTGTCAATGCTCCTTATGCAGTCACATGCCCTGATTGATAGGCTTCATACGCCTCTTGTGCTGTTCCATTTTGATGCACAAGGACGTCAAGCGCCGCTACTACGCCCGCCGGATTTTCATCTTGCGTAATATTACGACCAACGGCTACTCCTTTAGCCCCCACGTCCATACAATGGCGAACAAAGGTAAAGTAATCCAAAATATGTCCAGTTTTAGGACCTCCTAACGCAAGAACAGGGCGATTCGCTAATCGAACAATTTCTTCATCTTCTTTGTTACCAGAGAATCGTGTTTTAATAATATCTGCGCCTAACTCCGCGCCCAACCTAGCACCTGAAGCGATAACATCAGGACGATTTGATGCTTCGCTCGTAACCGCGTATCCGTAAGGAAGCGTTTCACACATAAATGGCAGGTTCCAATGATCGGCCTGTCTCGCTAGGTCAAACGCAATTCTGTGAGAGCTTACTTCGTTAGAGGCACCTGGAAATGTCATTGAAATAATGCCGTCCGCCCCAAGTTTTAACGCTTCTTCTACTGTAACGATTCCTGTCGTATAAGGAACGCTTGGATCAAACACACTTGTGGAAAGGTCGGCTCTTACAAGCATACCGATATCCGAAAATTCTTCTGCATACCTTTTGGCCATTCCATATGTCACAAGAACCGCATCAAGGCCATTTCCAATCAGGCCTGGAAGTTGTGAAATGGTTTCATCAATTCCTTTTGTTTTGGTTGAAAAATAATAGCCATCTAGGGCCAACGTGATTGATTTTCCGTCTTTTGCAAATATGCGGGACATTCTTCTTGTTTTTTCCATGTAATCTCCTCCATGTTTTATACTTTAACAACGGAAAAAATCCCCACAAAGAATGAACAGTTGCCTGTCAGCCTTTTGTGGGGATTCTCCGTATCACATACCCATACATGCTATTTTGTTGTATCGAAAGAATTAACTTAATTTTATGACAATAAAACCAAAGAGTCAAGACATTTTTGAAAGCGTTTTATTTTTAATTTTTCTCTATCTTTTTGATGAGCTGAATAACCTGCTCATCATCTCCAACATCTACTGAAACAAGATTTGTATGTTTAATAATATCTTTGTAGAAGTCTTCTCCAGCAGGATACTGTCCATCCCAGCGAAGTGGGACATTGTATACGTTAATTGTCCCGTTTCCATTTCCGCTATAAGTTACTGAACCATCTACTAAGCGCGACCCTGCTAGTTGAATGACATCCTCTGGGTAACTTCCGCTTGTTTCATCATCAGGGTTTAATTTTGTACCAGCTTTGATATGTTGAATATAGAGGTGATCGATTTGTTGATTCAGCCCAAGCTGAAGCCAAACCCGTGCATATTCAATCTTTTTCGAAGAGTATGCTGAAAGTGGATCTGTTTTTTCTTTCAAATTTTCTTGATTCTCTGAGGACGTGTCTTTTTGTTCCGGTTTTGTACTGTCTACGTTATGTTCACTAGAATTTCGTTGTTCTTCAGATGGGTTTTTCTCACTATTTTCTACTACTTTCGTAGAATTTCCTGTTGCTGCTTCATCATCGCTACACCCTGTCATAAGCAAGGAAAATGATAGAAGTGCGATTGATGGATAAATAAATATGGTTTGTTTTTTCATGTTACCATTCCTTTCCTCGTCTTCTATTATACCAAAATGGTATTATCAACCATCATATATTATTTTTGTTCTTCTTCTTCTGCTAAAACATGGTCATCATAGTCTTGAAGCTGACGAGAAATCTCATAGCCCCCTTCAATTAAATTAGCCATTATTTCTAAGCTAATCTTAATTCTTTTGCCATTTTCAAACTTCTCTTGAATGCAAACGTTCCTAACCAGATCGAAACGACTCCCTGTTTCTCCATTTCCATCCTCCTTTTTCTTACATACGAAAAATAGAATTCGGTATCCTCTGTTCTTTACGTTTCTCTATTTCCTGAATGCACTGGGCCATTTTTTGTACTCCTCGTAAAATATCATCTTCGTGAACTTGTGAAATACTTAACCGTAGTAGGTTTTGATGTTGATATTCGGGCAAATAAAAACGCGCGCCATCGTCCATGTGCACTCCGTGTTCGACTAGCTTCTCCACAACACGCTTTGCACGTACGTTTTGTGGTAAAAAAACGGAGGCGTAAAATCCTGATGTGGGGGTTGTGAAAGAGACCTGTGATGATAAAAATTCCTCAAAAGATGTTTGTAACAGCTTCATTTTTTTATCATACAGCTTTTGAACCTTCTTCAGGTGTGTTTCAAACATGCCACTTTTTAAGTAGATTTCAAGTGCTCCTTGAGACAGCGCCGAGCTTGTAAAATCCGCGCTAAATTTGTAGCGTAAAAAATGATGTTGCATAAGAGGTGGTAATACGACGGTAGCCACCCGTAGTCCAGGAAGAAACACTTTAGAAAAGCTTTTAATGTAGATCACACGACCAGAAGGATTAAACGCAAATAAAGGGTCTGCTTTTGTATCAGGGTCTAAGTCACCTAAAAAATCATCCTCTACGAGATACACATCGTATTTCTCCGCAAGCTCCACGATTTTCTTCTTTTCCTTGTTTGTATAACAATGACCTAAAGGGTTATGAAACCGAGGAATAATATAGAAAAATTTAATATCGTTGTTTCGGAAAATGTACTCCAACTGCTCAAGATCAATGCCGTCCATCGAAAGTGGAATGCCAAATGTTTGAACACCGTGTAAATGTGCGGACTCAATAAATCCAAAATATGTAGGCTGCTCAATTAAAATATTCTTCTTTCCGTTCGGAAATGGCATGGAAACAAACAGGTTTAGAGCCTGCTGAGAGCCGGATACGATGACTAAACGCTCTGGTGACGTAAACACTTGAAGGTTTTGTAGATAAGTCACAAGTTCCTTACGCAGTGATACGTTTCCTTGTGGATCTGAATAGGTAAACAGCTCTTCCTTGTATTGATCAATCGCTTGATTTAGACAATGTTGAAACTCACGATAAGGTAGGACGGTTTGATCAGGTCCTGCCGATAAAAAATCAATCGTGTTGTCAGATGATTTTGCCTGTTTTACATCTGTCACAACATAATAACCACTCTTTGCAATTGAATAAATGACGTGCTCTTTTTCTAATTCTGTATATGCCTTAATAATCGTATTTTTACTGCAAGCTAGCTCTTCCGCCAGTTGACGAACGGACGGAAGTTTATCACCAGCGTGTAGAATTCCACGATCCAAACGTTGCTGAATGTTCGCCATTACTTCTATGTATTTTGCAGTCATTACCTGCCCTCTCCTTTTTGTACCCATACAGATGGGAAAAAGTGTCGTTCTTTTAAAGGCTGTACCATACTATGATGTTAATTATAGCAAAACTGTTTCTAAAAACGTCCTCATCCATGCAGTTTTGATACAAACACACACGATAGGAGTAGAAAAAGATGCAAAAGGAATCGAAGGAAAAGGTAGGATTGTTGTTAGGAGCAATAGGTGTGATTTGTTTTAGTTTAACACTTCCTGCTACGCGTGTAGCCGTTGAGTATTTTGGAGCAACGATCGTTGGATTAGGAAGAACCGTAGCGGCTTCTATTTTAGTCGGTATTATTTTATTCATTCGAAAAGAAGCGTTACCATCTCGGCAACATTTTAAAAGCTTGCTAATTATCGCCTTTGGTACGGTGCTTGGTTTTCCACTTTTAACATCGTTTTCAATGGAGTCACTTCCTGTTTCACATGGGGCTGTGGAAGTTGCGCTGCTTCCATTATCGACTGCAGGTTTTTCCATTATTCGAGGCGGTGAGCGTCCTTCATTAAAGTTTTGGCTTTCAAGTATTATCGGATCGTTGGCTGTCATCGTCTATGCCATTCATCTCGGATTAGGCTCATTTCAATTAGCCGATTTCGCCCTCATCGCAGCCATTATCATTCTTGGTCTTAGCTATGCTGAAGGTGGAAAACTGGCAAAAGAACTAGGAAGCTGGCAAGTCATTGCCTGGTCGATTATGATCGGGGCACCGTTTTTTGTCCTTCCAGTTATTTTTCAATTTTCCCCAAGCATGCTTCATGCACCGATTGAAGCGTGGGGAGGCTTTCTTTATCTAACCATCGTCAGTCAATTTCTTGCGTACGTCGCCTGGTATAAAGGAATGGCGCTAGGTGGGATTGCACGAGTAAGTCAAATCCAATATCTACAGCCGTTTTTAATGATTATGTTTGCCGGATTATTTTTAGGAGAATCGATTACGTTATTTACGATGATTACGGCTCTTATTGTTGTGTTCTCTGTGATGATTGGGAAAAATGCGCCGGTATTAAAAAAGGAGGGATCGGCAACAGAAATCTTGCCTTCTTCTAAAAACCAGAGTGATAATCAGCCCCTATAATAGAAAAACAGCGGTAGATAATCTCCGCTGTTTTTAGTCATTTAACCGATCGTTGAAGGTTTTACTTTTGTTTGTAAGGTTAGTTTTCCATCCTCCATGTGATAAACACGATCACAATATGCTAGCATCCGCTCATCATGTGTCACCATAATAGCCGCCTTTTTTCTTTTTTTCACTTCGTCGCCAATTAGATTTACCACTTCATGGGCACGGTTTGAATCTAGGCTTGCTGTCGGTTCATCGGCAAGGATAATGCTTGGTTGATTGAATAAAGATCTAGCAATTGCTACTCGCTAGCGCTCTCCTCCTGATAATTCGTTAGGCTTTTTGGCAAACTTATCTCCTAATCCAAGATCTGCAAGTAGCTTTCTGGCAAACACACGGTCTTCTGCTTGTACCATACCAGCCATTTTTTTGACTAAAATTAACTGATCTAGCACTGATAAATACGGAATTAAATTCGATGATTGTAAAATAAATCCGATTTCAGTCAAGCGAAATTCAGCTAACTCTTTTTCATTTAAACGAGCTACGTCCTGGTTGTTGACGAGTACACTTCCAGATGTGGGTTTAATTAATGCCCCAATAATGGAAAGTATCGTACTTTTACCTGATCCAGATGGTCCTGCAATTGCAACCAGTTCACCCGAATTTACACGCATAGATACTTCCTTTAGTGCTATGACAGTTGAAGAACCTTGTTCATACTGTTTTGTTACGTGATGTAATTCAATACCACTCATTTATTCCACTCTCCCCAAAGCTGTTAGCGGATCAATTTTTGTTATTTGTCGTACCGAGACGATTGAACTTAATAAGCTGATAATTAATAAGGAAATACCATATAAAATGAGTAATTTTACATCTAAGTTAAAGGGCATATCCTTTGGAAATACAAGGGCCGTTAAGTATGTTAATCCAATTCCGATGACAATACCGAACGCGGACAAAATAAATACCTGTGACACAATGGCCTTTGAAATGAAGCGATTAGATGCTCCTATTGCTTTCATGACACCAAACTGCTGCGTCTTCTGAATGGTAATAACATAAAAGAATACAGCAATGATAAACGCCGAAATAACAATAAGAAAAGCAAGCATCATCAAAATTGTTCCGGATTCTTCTTTGTACCCTGGCATTCCTTTGACAGCTGTTGATTTTGTAACTGTTTTAATCCCTTGTATGTCTTTATCAAGCTTGTCACCATCTAAGTTAGGCGCCTGTAAAATAATTGCTTGAACAGGCTCTTTTATTCCATTGTCCGCTCCTGGTGCAGCGTATTGATACTCCCGCCATGTATCTAATGTTGAAAATAAGGCAGGCAAGTGATTAAAGGTTTGATTTTTAACAAACCCCACAATTGTTGCTTCCATTTTCGAATTAGAAATAAGAAGCTGATCGCCAAGCTTATAGCCTTTATCCTTTAAGCTTTCATCTGCAAGCAAACCGAGCTCATGTTGGTTCGACAGTTGCCTTCCTTCAATGACGGTTGGTTCAACAAAGGACCCAGCTTGAATCCCTAATAGTGCCACATCCGTCTTTTTACTGCTATTATCTAATTCCCTTTTGGAAATAGAAGCCATAGATGAGCCAAATCCTGCTGCATCTTCTACACCCTTGGTGCTGTTAATCTCATTTACTTTTTCCTCGGACAGAATGGACTTACTGAATGTAGCACCAGCAGTTTCCTCATACACAACATAATCTGCCTTCAAATTTTTAACAGCAGCGGCACTTAAGGATGAAAGACCATTTCCTAGCCCTGACAAAATAAATACTAGCCACGCAATAAGGATAATAATGACACTCATCATCGCATACCGAAATTTTGCATGCTTTAACTCCTTTAATGCTAGAAACAAAGTTAAGCTCCCCCTTCAGAAAAGTTACAAAATTGTAACTTTACTACAAAAAATAAACATGAATTTTCTTCTTTAACACTAAAAGTTACACAAATGTAACCTTTAAGCAAACAAATATCTTTGTGCTGCCTCCTTATGATATTTAGTTACACAAGTGTCACTTTTGGATAAAAAGTAACTTATGTGTTTTCAAAAAAATTATACACATAAGTTACACAAGTGTCACTTATTTTGTTGAATACCATTTAAGATTAACTTTTTCGTGTAATTCAGCACTTGTTCGTCTTCCATACCGGAATGATTGGGAATGGAAATGCTTTGAAATATAAATCCTAACAGAAGTTCATCAGGCATGTCTTTTTCAATGTGACCCTCATTTTTTCCCTGATGTACAATGTGGATGAGCGGCCTATATAACTCTCCGTGCATGGATGAAAGCTTTTCCTTTTTCGCCTCTAAAAGTGGAGCACCTTTGGTAGGAATGACGTGTTGCATGCCAAGAATTAAATGCAACTCTTTAGATGCAAAGATCTTCTTTAAAAGAATGTCTATTTTTTCCAAAAAAGGTAGCTCCGTTGGTATAGAAGAAAGACTTTCGATGGTGTTCCTCATTTCTTCAATCATAAAATCGAGTAGTAATTCATCTTTATTCTGATAATATTTATAAATAGCGGCTCGCGTTACACCAAGCTGAGTAGCAAGTTGACCAATGGTAAATCCTTCATACCCTGCTTGAATCACCAGCTTTTTCGTCTCATGAAATAAATCCCCTGTATTAAACTTTCGCTCTCTACCCATTATTGACCGACCCTTCTTTCCGTTCATTCCTTACGTTCGCTATGTAGTATTTTATCCATTTTGCCTGTTCGCTATCATTCGTGATGGACTGAGCGTAAGCGTATGTAAAGCTACTTCTGATTGACTATGATTTTATCAGACTCCTCCCATGGTATCAATATCTTAGCCGCCCTTCGTATTACTCACAATATAATCCTACCTAATAAAAAGATGAATATCCTCATGAACGATTCACTGCTTTAAAACCCCCTACTTGGAATGGTGATTAAAATAATTCCCTAACTCCTTTTCGCCACATATGGAATTTATAGTAAAATAGAGGGTGTCACACTGGTTCTTACGTTAAAAAAGGAGAAGAGAGAATGAAACATAAAATAGCATTGCTTGCAGACGTTCATGGTAACATAAGTGCCTTAAAGGCTGTTTTAAACGACTGCAAGAAAGAGAATGTAACAGAGTACTGGTTTTTAGGAGACTTACTTATGCCTGGTCCGGGTACGAACGAGCTGTTTCAACTACTTGAGAGCGTCAACACGACTCTGTATGTAAAGGGAAACTGGGAAGATTGTTTTTTAGAGGTGCTACAGAAGGACATCGATTTAGATCATGAAACGGATGTTTATATCGCAAGACTGACGCAGTTTCAATGCGAGAACTTAAACGAAGCATACATAGAAAAGATAAAGTGTTTACCCATGCATCAGGTAGAGAATCGAAATGCGCTCTCTATCAGCATTAGTCATCATCTTCCACAAAAAGAATTACGGGAGAGATTTATCTCCTGATAATGACCAGCAACAATTTGACCAATTATTTGATCAATCTCATGACATTGCGATTTACGCACATACTCATCATCAATTACTTCGTTATAGCAGCAACGATCAGCTCATTATCAATCCAGGAACAGTTGGCCAGCCCTTTTATAAATGGGACAAGTTCCAATCTGACCGTCGCGCTCAATACGCAATTTTAGAAATCGATGATGCAGGCGTTGCTAACGTTCATTGTGAACTACCCGCCACTTAGCACCCTTACAGGTTGCTTGAAGTGGGGGCTTCCAAGATCATAAGACCTTTTCTTTTATTGCATCTTCATCCACGCCTAAACGGTCGTGTCCAATGCCTTTCCTTCGCGGCGTTCCGACCGCTAGAAAAAATCGAGACAAATTATAACGTCATACCTTGTTCCTTCAAAACACGAATTCCATAGTGTTTGAGGTTTAATCCGGCATTATAATCTCGATCGATTTTTGTGCAACACGTGTCATTTTGGCACACATACACACGATCAGAGAGCGAAAGGTTGTCGTGAAGGTGTCCACATTGACTGCACTGTTTACTTGAAGGGAAATAGCGATCCGCTACGATGTAGTGTTTACCGTTTCTCTCTGCTTTGTACTGCAACATTGTGCGGAACATTCCAAAGCCATTATCGTGCACATTTTTCCCTAGTTTTCGCATTTGAGCAAGGTTCGTCAAATCAAGATCTTCTACCACAATTGCGTCGTACTCATTGGTTATCTGGTAACTACGCTTGTGAAGGAAATCCTTTCGTTGATTTTTGGACTTTGCCAGTAATGCTCGATACGCGTTCATTTGTTTTTGATAGGTACGACTGTACTGAATCGTTCCATTCTCATCGAGAGGAGCTGCGTTTTTCTTACGAGCGAGGGACTTATTCATTCGACGTTGACGTTTCTCAATGAGTCGGTAATATCGACCGTAATTTGCTTTTCGGCCTTCGCTATCCACATACAAGTCCGCTTGGCTATAGTCCAATCCAATTACTTTATTGGCAGAAACGTTGTGTTTTTTCTCCACTTTTTCCGAAGGAAAATCGATGGAAAGGGAGACCAAATAACGCTCACCTTCTCGTCGGATGGTGGCTTTTTTTAAGAGTCCTTCCGCAGGTAAGGGACGGTGTAGTTGAAGGGAAATTCCCTCGGGGAATTTGGGCACACGTAAAAAGACCGCTCCATTTTCGTGAATAACGCGGATATTTTGATTGGTTTGGTTCGTGGTATAGCTGTGTTTGGCGTTCTTCTTCTGATGAAACTGAGGCAATCCTTTTATATCACGAATCGAAGGAATGTATCCTTCCGTGTTCATTCGGTTTCGTGCCTTCTTTTTATACTGGATTGGTTTTCGCGCAAAGGTTTCATTGTATTTTTGAACCGCAGCTTGAAAGCGTCTTTTGGCATCGTTGTACACAAATGAGTCATTGGAACGATCTAAAAAGGCAAAACGACGCGTAAATTCTGTGTAATTTGGAACCTTATGGCGAATGAATCCACCCGCAAAGCCCGAGGCTTCTAATTCGGTGTAGAGATGGGCAACATATTCATTGTAGACTTTACGTTCACACCCAAACGCTCGGTTTAAGCGTTCTTTCTGCTCGTCTGTAGGGGAAATCGCATATTGATACCCAAACGTCACCCATCCTTCGGGTAATGTTTTTTTTGTTCCTTTTCGGTGTGGTGTTTCCAATTGAGCCTTCACGTCATTCACTCCTTTCCATCGGGACCATCTTCCTATCTTACCAAAAAAAGAAAAAGAAAACAAGTACATATGTTCGTTTTAGGCTTACGTCTACCCACCATTCATCCCCCACCTACTCACTGGGCTTCGCCCTTATCGTTCCTTGAGGAAGGGGACTTCTGGTGGAAATCTGTTAAAAGGGTTTTCTATGATATCGAGACAGAATTGGTTCATGCGTCCACTCAGCAGCTCCCGTACTTGAACTTATATACGGAAATGCTACAAACAGGGAAAACGTATACGCACGACCACCAGGTTCTACAAGACGTAAATCAACAATTTCACTATAAAGAAGACGTGATCCAGTTTTTTAGCGAACGTTATTGGCCAAAAGTCGAAAAAAATTAACATTCTTCAGTAGAATTTGCGATATTTCACTCGATCCTTTGCGCTAGCGCTCATTTTATCATATAGTTAAAAAATGAGTGAGTAACAGAGGAGGATTTTGATGGACGGTATGTTTTGGTCAGTATTGATCGGCCTATTCATTATTTTTAATGGATTTGCTGTGGTACTGAGAAAAAGGATTCCATTTTGGATTTTAGGGATCATCTTATGTGTGGCATCCCCTATTATGGTGCTACCCCTTGCATCTCTTGTTTCGGCAAGTGAAGCGGGTAAGGAAGCTGCGATTATTATGCTCGTGCTTGTTGCAAATGGGCTTATTTATATTGTTGTTGGAATTATTCACGCGATTCAACATGCAAATCGAAAAAAGCGTATGGCTAAATAACAGATGATTTAAACTAAAAATCTTGAAGCATGTTCATGTGCTTCAAGATTTTTTAGTCCTTCATCCACTAAAACATAAGGCGATTAAACGCCACTGTAAATGTTGTTTTTTCGTATGGAACACTTTTTAATAAAATGGTTCCACCCATTTGTTCAACCAGCCGTTTTGTAATCGTAAGCCCGAGACCACTCCCTTGATAGCGGGCGTTTCTCGAATCTTCTAGCGTATACATTCGCTCAAAAACACGGTCTTGATGAATTTCGCTAATACCCTTTCCATGATCAATGACTTCGATATGTACGATTTTTTCCGTTGTTATGACGTTAAGGCCGATCATTTTTCCATCTGCGCCGTACGCGATAGCATTTGAAAGTAAGTTATTTAGGATTCGATCCATCGCGTGTGTGTCACCTACTATGAATACCGCTTCGTCAGGGATATTAATGAAAACCTCGAACTGTTTGTTGATGAGTATGTCGTAGTACTCCAAAATCTTTTGCCGACATATTTCCCCCACATCTATTCTCTCTGCTTGTAGCTGTTTGTCCCCTGACTCTAACTTCACGAGCTCAAAAAAAACGATTAATCAGATCTAGTACTTCCTGAGATTTTAAATGAATGGTTTTCATCACGTTTTTTTGCTTTTCCATGCTCAGCGTTTGATCGTGCTCAAGCATTTCAATATATCCTAAAATGACGGTTAAGGGAGTTTTTAAATCATGCGAAATGTTGGATAGAATCTTTCGCATTGACCGTTCAATGCGATGATAATTCGCGATGACGTGCTGATTGTGATTAAGAAGACGGTTAATTTGGATAAGCAGTGATTGCGTGTTCACCTCATCTGTGTACAATAACAGTCGCTCCGCTGTTTCTTGATCGATAATGGCTTTTAGCTTTTGTTCCACGTATTTTATTTGCTGATTGTGAGTCTGTTTTTTACGAATAAGCACAATATTTATAAAGAGAGAAACGAGTAAGAGCACGCCTAATACATAACTCATCATGAAACGTCTCCCAATTTATAACCAATCCCCCATAGCGTTTTGATGTATACAGGATGAGATGGATCATCCTCAATTTTTTCTCGCAGTCGACGAATATGTACATTAATGACGTTTTCATCCCCGTGGTAATCATCTTTCCATACCGCCTGATAGATTTGGGATTTGGTGTAGACGTTCGAAGGGTTGGAGATCAGTAATTTTAAAATATGAAACTCTTTTGCCGTTAGCGCCACGTTCTCTCCATTTTTCAGGACCGAAAAAGAATGAAGATTAACCATTAAGTTTCCAATATGTATAACGTGATCTTCGTTCTGAGTTGGTACGGCCGCATTCATGTAGTGAGCTTGTCGTCTTAGTATCGCTTTTATTCTAGCAAGTAGCTCAATCATAGAAAACGGTTTTGATATATAATCATCAGCCCCAAATCCTAATCCGAGCGCTTTATCAAGATCTTCATCCTTGGCTGACATAATAAGAATTGGCACCATGCTAGTGGAACGAATAATTTTTAAGCACTCCATGCCATCTAGTTTTGGAAGCATCAGATCGAGCAGAATCATGCTGTAGGTATGACTTTTTAACCGAGTCAGCGCTTGCTCCCCGTCAAATACAGCTGTTGCTTCAAACCCCTCTCTCTCTAGCGCCCCTTTTACCATTGCACTAATATGATGATCATCTTCTACAATCAATATTTTTTGACTCATCGTTTCTCACTCCTAACCACTTGCTAAGAAATCATTTTTCGAAGCTACTTTTTATCATAAACCTTTTTTGTTAATAAGTGGTAAGTTTTTAACGCAAAAAAAATACTGTCACCAGTTGATAAGACAGCATTTTTCTTGAAGCGTTATTTAATTATAAAAGATAGACCTTTCACACTGCTGAGAATGACCACGATAACAGTCATTCTCAGCATTCTCTTCATGTAATCTCTTTTGTTATGCAAGATCTGTTTTATCGACGTTTCGATACGTTATATAAGCAACGAAAAGTCCAAGTAGGCAAAAGCTAATCGGGATCGCGATAAACTGATACAAATTAACCGATGCCTCCCCATTTGAAACGGTCCCATTAATTAAAAACCCAACAAGGACGGCCCACGTAACAGTTGAAGAAGTTGATTTTTTTCTCATTCCAAAAAACAGTGGAATAAGACAAACGCCTGCCATCATCAGTGCACTTAAAATAGCACTCGGTATAGTTGACATAATGTTTGTTATGTAAATAGTTTCATCGACTAAATAAATATATGGGCTCACGATAAAAGCCAATAATCCGACTACAAGCGTGGCCAAAAAAATGCTAAAAAAACAAAAGAGAAAAACAATGGTCAATTTCGCCTGCATGATTTTTTTTCGTTTTAGTGGATACGTAAATAAAAGCTGCATTGTTTTGTTTTGATATTCACCAATAACTAAACGAGATAATAAGACACCAGAAAAAATCATAAAGACGATTCGAATAAGGATATTGCTTAAAAACATAAATTCATCAAAATTTGGGAACATAGTCTCAGATTCATTCCGTGACCCCCATGCCATGAGCGCGACCGCAATAAAAATAGATAAGATACATATAATGATGGTTTTAAAATAACGAGACAGACGATGCTTTTGATATTCTAACTTCATTAATTTTAACAAATTACTTTCCTCCTTTTTATTAACAGAACAGCTATTAAGCGTGTATGCCTTCTCCATTCATGGAATGTAAGAAGTAATCCTCCAATGAGTGCTGCTTCTTCGTTATACTGTTTACACCCACATCGTTTAAAATGAGCACTTTTGAAACTTCCTGCTGGGTGCGTGATGTATCGTAAATTCGAATACATGACTCATTCATCACTTTAAAATTGTGGATATGAAGTTCGTGTTCTAGCAAATACGTTGTTTTTTTCATATGTTGGACACTCAGTTCGATGTATTCCGTTTGTTCCCCTCTAATACTTTGCATGGAAACTTCTTTAATTAATCTTCCATGCTGAAGGATGCCGATTGTATCTGCCATCTGCTCCATTTCAGCTAAAATATGACTAGAAATTAAGAGCGTAATCCCATATTCTTTGCAAAGAATTTTAAATAAATCACGAAGCTCTTTAATACCAATTGGGTCAAGACCATTAATAGGTTCGTCTAGTACAAGAAGCTCTGGTTTAGTGGAGATGGCTCGCGCAATACCTAGGCGCTGCTTCATTCCAAGTGAAAAGTCTTTTACCTTTTTCCCCTCAATATTTGTCAGCTTGACAAGATCAAGCGCCTGATCAATAGCGGACTTATCGTAATAACCCATGTATTCGCAGTGAAGCTCCAGGTTCTCACGTGCTGTTAGCCGGTCGTAAAAAATAGGATATTCAATAATTGTTCCCATTCGCTTTAATACATCAAAAGATGTACTCGTAAGCTTTTCACCAAATAATTCAATGTCGCCACTTGTTGGCTTCACTAAATTTGTAATCATTTTCATAACGGTTGTTTTCCCCGCTCCGTTTGGTCCTAGAAACCCATAAATCTCGCCTTTTTTAACATGCATATTTACATCTATTACGACTTCTTTTCCTTGAAATGCCTTTGTAAGACCACTAATTTTCAAAATGTACGTCATGTGCATTCCCCTTTCAACTAATAATTGTATTATACAAAACAAGCTTTTCTTTTCTCTTACTTAAATCTTACTTTTTTCTTAACTTAGTCAAAATTGACAATTTATCAAATTTATAGTTATATATAATGAGTGTCGATATATCGACTGTCGAAATATAAAATGAGGTGCCTATATGAATCCTTTATCTGAAACGACTTATTTAGTGCTGCTCGCTTTATATGATGAGCCTCTGCACGGGTATGGAATTATTAAAAGTATTGAAGACCTTAGTGAAGGATCAATGCTCATTGCGCCTGGAACACTGTATGGTGTGTTAAATAACCTCCAAAAGCAGCGGTTAATTGAAATGGTTGAAAAAGAAACGGATAAACGGAAGAAAAAAACGTATTGCCTTACAGAGTATGGAAAAGAAATTTTACGCGCTGAATATGAACGTTTTTTGCAGATGGCGCGCCTAACAGAGAAAAAACAGATAGGAAAGTGAGAGCAGCAATGACGCAAAAGAAATCAGTAAAAAAGGTATATCAAACATTTGTAGACTTTAAAGAAGAAGAGAAATGGTTACAGGAGATGCTAGAAGATGGTTGGATGCTAGCAAGCTACGACTCTGAAGATCTTGAAGCTTGTCAGTACGTCTTCCACCCTGTACATACAGAGGAAGAAAAGCAGCGAATTTACAAAATTGACTATCGTACATTTGGAAAAAAGGAACAGTTCGAAGAATATAAGGAGTTGTTTGAAGACGCAGAGTGGACGCTACTATCTAAAAGCAAATGGTACTCCAAACATATTTTTTACACGGAGCAAAGCAATCCGAATCAGGAAATTTTTTCAGATCAACAGTCGTATGAAGAGCGAAACAAACGAAAGCAACAATCCTATATGATGTCTATCTTGGCACTATGCATATGCATTGCTGTTACTGTCGTGCTTTATGCGATCTATCAAAGAACGGCCTTCTTAGGGGCGAGTTTGGTAATGATCGTAACAATTATTAAGCTAGTCAGAGATTATGTGAAAACAAGAGCTTTAGTAACTGTGAAAGCGAATCATAAATCATTATAAAGGGAACCCCAATATATGGGGTTCCCTTTCCTTCTACAAACGATTAAAGTGGTGGATTTTCGACGCCTAGTGGAATCCAATCCTCTTTTGATGGCCCGTAAACGCCAAAGGGCTTAATTCCAGCTTGTCGCATAAGGATTGTAACTTGACCGCGATGATGAATAATGTGCTTAATAAGCCCCATTAAAATTTGGGCATTTGTTTCTTCCCGCCCAAATGCCATTTGAACTTCCTGTAAAGATTCATCTGTCCACTGTTGTTCAATGGCTTTTATTGCAGACGAGCTTATCTTTTCAAATGCCTCGACTATTTCTTTTGCTGAGGTAGGAACGTCTTTTGTGTGCCCTATTCCCTCTACTTTAAGATCAAAATGAGCTAAATAGTCTAGAATATTCGTTGTAAAATGCCAAGCAATTCTTCCTAACGTACGCCCTTCTGGATAAACCTTTTGATTCAATGAATCGTCCGTTAACCCATCTAAAACCTTTTGAGTGAGCGTCGCCTCCCAATTCCATTCTCTACTAAAATCTGCAATTGTTATGTACATCTGATCACACCTCCATTATTTTTCTTTCTTTATAGGACATAGAAAACGTTAATGCTTCACTAGGTTTAGTAACAAACAAAAAAGAGAAGCGTTAGTAAAAGAAGCTCACCTATATCATGAACTAGTCGAGATCAATCTCCATATCTCGGTAATAATACGTCATGTCCCGTTCATTAATTTCGCGTACCACTTTGCACGGATTCCCCACCGCCACTACATTCGCTGGTATATCTTTTGTGACGATACTGCCAGCGCCAATAACTGAATTATCCCCAATGCGTACGCCTGGAAGAATGACGGCCTGAGCGCCGATCCAGACGTTATTTCCAATATGTATTGGTACGTTAAACTGCGCTTGCTTTCTACGGAGCTCTGGATGAATCGGATGCGTCCCAGCAGACACAATGACGTTTGGTCCAAACATAACGTTGTCACCCACATAAATATCAGTGTCATCAACGAGCGTTAGGTTGAAATTCGCATATACTCCGTTTCCAAAGTGTACGTTTTTTCCACCCCAGTTACTATGTAAAGGCGGCTCAATATAGCAATCTACCCCGATCTCTTTAAACATTTTCTTTAACAGCTCGTCCCTTTTTTTCTGCTCGCTTGGTCTCGTATGATTAAAGTCATACAGAAGTTCTAACTGCTGCGCTTGCTCATTTAAAATACCTTCATCGTTGCAGTAATAAAGCTTTTGATTATGCATGCGTTGTTTAGTAGTAAGGTTTGACTCGGTCATGATTTCTTTTTCCTCCCATCAAGTAGGCTCGCTATGATTAAACACCCAACTCTAAACGTATAGTTGAGAATTGGGTGCTTATTGCTAAGAGTCTACTTTAGACTAGACTTGGTTTTTATTCATCACAAAATCGTGCTTTTTATTACTTCTTCTAACTCCGAGACACTTTTTAAATGATGCGTGCTGACCAAAGTTCCGAAATTAATATCTCCTAGTGTGGTGCCAACCGTGTATTCCCCTAGAAGACTATCAAGCATCAAAAATGCTGCGGCTACAAACTCATCGTTCTCTTCATAATCTTTTATATACAGGTCAACATCTAACACATTGTGAGTAGCATCGTATTCATAATCAAAAAAGATATCGTTGATCGTTAAAGAAACATCTCCATATTCAATTTCCTGCTCCCCATCTGCTTTTTGTCGAAAAGATATAAGGTTAAAGCGTGGTAAATCTGGTGCAGATTCTACCAAATGAATAACGCTAGAAAATGATGAAACCATACCATCTGCGCTGATAATAAAATCTCGTTTTCCCTCAATTAGATCATAGCTAAATTCGAACGTTAAATTCTCGTCAACCTTGGAAAGCTGTTTCGCTAACTTGTTGAATAATGTGTGATGATCTTCATTTTTAAGTGTAAAATATGCTTGTTCATTTTTTTGAAACCAATCCCAAAAATTCTTTTCTTTATCTTTTGTTTTAAATAAAAATTTCACGTGGAAGCTCCTTTAAATAGATGTTCATCTCTCATTATTATAACGCACGGGCTTTTGTTGGTTAACAAAAATTGCATATTTTTTGCATTGTCTAAACCTCAGCAAAACCCCAGCAATCTAAAAGTAGATGTATAGCTTCTTCTAGCTGCTCTTCTAGAATTCCCGCGAATCCAAGAATGATTTTTGGTGGTGTGAGCTCTTTTTTTTCAATGGAGTAGTCCGACATCGGATAGATTTTTAGCTTTGCTTCTGCTGCCCGCTCAACCAGTTCCTCCTCACTCATTCCATTTTTTACGACAAGTACAATATGAAGGCCCGATTGTTCCCCGATAATCGAAATGTATTCTTGATGACGCTTTAAGAGGTCAACCACCTTTTCAAGCTTACGACGATAAATCTTTCGCATCCGGTTTAGGTGACGTTCAAAATCCCCTTCCTTTAAAAACTGCGTCAAAATATGCTGATCCATTCGAGAAACGGAGCAAGAATGATAAAAAGAGAGCTTCTCCTTGTATTGCTCAAGTAAGAGCCTTGGTAACACCATATAGCTGATGCGAATAGACGGCATGAGAGACTTGGAAAATGTGCCGAGATAAATCACTTTTTCACCCGCATCCATACTTTGAAGGGACGGAATGGCTTTGCCGCTGTAGCGAAATTCACTATCATAATCATCTTCAATAATATAGCGATTTTTCTTGGCAGAAGCCCAGTTTAGTAGCTTTGTACGGCGGTTGACCGATAAAATGGTTCCGTATGGAAATTGATTTGACGGCGCCACATACACAACGTCCATTTTCTTTTCTTGAATGCTCTCCACGTCAATTCCCTCTTCATCTACCTCAAGTGGATACACTTCCTTTTTCATATTATTCAAGATTCGTAGAATTAAGTGATAACCCGGATCTTCAACGCCATAGACGGACTTTTCATCTAAAAGGAGCAGAAGCTGCTGCAGGAGAATTTCAATTCCAGCGCCTACTACAATTTGCTCTGGCTGGCACTGTACGCCTCGTGCATGATAGAGATAATGGGCAATTTCTGTTCGCAACTCGAACTCCCCTTGCGAATCACCGAGCAACAAGAGGCTGTGATTGGCCTTATCAATCGTATTTTTTGCATGCTTTCTCCACGTAGAAAATGGAAAATTTTCCGTATCAATGGCACTCGGATGAAATTTATAGATCACCTCTTTTTTCGCTAATATGGGTTCTTGGTGAGGTTCATGACTCGTTTCCATGTATTCCAAATCCTCATGAGCGAGTACAAAATACCCTCGACGCGGATAAGCTTCAATGTACCCTTCTGCTTCTAGCTGCTCATAGGCCGTTTCAACGGTGTTTTGACTAATTTTTAAAAAGTCCGCGAGTTTACGTTTAGACGGTAGTTTGCTTCCGTATTCGATACGTCCTTCAATAATTTCTTTTTTTATATGTAAATATAGCTGTTCATATAGTGATATTGTGCTTTCTTTATCCAAATGACATGATAACATTTCCATTTTTGACACCCTTCCTAAAACTGACACCATCATTTTTTGAAAAACTGACACTTTTAATACAACCAATTACTTTTTATACTAATCAATAGATTCGGAAAATACAACAGATAACGAAACGGAGTGTTGAACGTGGAAAGATTAGTAGGAACTGAAACTGTAAAACGTGGAATGGCTCATATGCAAAAAGGCGGCGTCATTATGGACGTTGTAAACGCAGAACAAGCAAGAATTGCAGAAGCAACAGGTGCAGTTGCCGTTATGGCACTAGAGCGAGTTCCTTCAGATATCCGCGCTGCTGGCGGTGTAGCAAGAATGGCTGATCCTCGCATCGTTGAGGAAGTTATGAATGCTGTATCAATCCCTGTTATGGCAAAAGGTCGTATCGGTCACATCGTGGAAGCGCGTGTCCTTGAATCGATGGGCGTTGACTATATTGATGAAAGTGAAGTATTAACACCAGCTGACGAAGAGTACCACTTATTAAAAAGTGATTTCACCGTTCCGTTTGTATGCGGATGTCGTGACCTTGGTGAAGCTGCTCGTCGTATTGGTGAAGGTGCAGCGATGCTTCGCACAAAAGGTGAACCAGGAACAGGAAATATCGTGGAAGCTGTTCGTCATATGCGTAAAGTAAACGCACAGGTTCGCAGAGTATCTGTTATGAATGACGATGAGCTGATGACGGAAGCAAAAATCTTAGGCGCTCCGTTTGAGATCTTAAAGCAAATTAAAGAATTAGGAAAGCTCCCAGTCGTGAACTTTGCGGCGGGCGGTATCGCAACTCCTGCTGATGCAGCGCTTATGATGGAACTTGGTGCTGACGGAGTATTCGTTGGTTCAGGGATCTTCAAATCGGAAAACCCTGAGAAATTTGCAAGCGCAATCGTTCAAGCAACGACTTACTATACAGATTACGAGCTAATCGCAAAGCTTTCCAAAGAGCTTGGTGCAGCAATGAAAGGATTAGACATTTCAAAACTTTCTCTTGAAGAAAGAATGCAGGAGCGTGGCTGGTAAAATGCAAACAATCGGGATTTTAGGTCTTCAAGGAGCCGTTGCAGAGCACGTAAGACAAGTAGAAGCCCTAGGATTAAATGCGGTTGTCGTCAAAAAAGCGGCACAGCTTCAAGATATTGATGGCTTAATCCTTCCGGGTGGCGAAAGCACAACGATGAGAAAGCTCATTGATCGCTATGAATTTTTTGATGCCCTAAAAGCATTTCATGAAGCGAAAAAACCAATCTTCGGTACGTGCGCTGGTATGGTGCTTGTAGCAAATGAATTGGTTGATTCAGAAAATGCTCACCTTCAAATAATGGATGTAACGGTCAAACGTAATGCTTTTGGTCGCCAAATCGCAAGCTTTGAAGCGGGCCTTGACATCGATGGACTCAATCAACCATTTAAAGCCGTTTTTATACGAGCACCTTACATTGAACGTGCTGGTGAAAATGTGGATGTTTTAGCGACATACGACGGAAAAATCGTTGCAGCAAAGCAAGAAAACGTTCTTGCCTCTGCATTTCATCCTGAACTTACAAACGACACGCGCTTTTTGAAGCTGTTTGTAGACATGGTGAAAGAACAAAGCTTAACTGAATTTGCGGGTTAAAAAAAGAGGCTGGGACATAACCAGCCAAAAATAATGCCAAAAGGGTTCGCATCATCGTATTCCAATGATGCGAACCCTTTTGGTAGCAATCGTTTTTGAAAGATCTACGACTGTACCATCTACAAACAGTACGCACTCCTTAGGCAATGGATCATTTAATTTCTTCATTCTTTCATGATGATTACTTAGTGTATGGATACTTCTTCCTTGTTGGGGAAAAGCAAGCATGTGCTAAGCTTTTAAAGCACGCCTAAAAAACAGTGTTCGTATACCTCCATACGAACACCCTTCCGTCTTATACTATAGAAATTCTTTGGATTATTATTCTTTAAGTATATCCTTCTTATAAAGGACATAGCGTATCTGTTCTAAACTACATCATCTACTATTCCCATACTTTTTCTCAATTGCTTCGTTCCAGAGCATGAAGATCTTTTTCAGTTCCTCTGTTTCTATAAAGCTATGATCTAGTTGTCCTTCATTTGCAAACTCAAATATAATTTTGGTGATGTCGTAGTTTATTTCCATCGTACAGGTATTTCCCGTAATTTCCTCATACAAAGATTCTTTTGAAAGAACTTTATTGAGTAAATCAAGTCTTATTCCCGATCCATCTTCTTGAATATCTGATAATACCAGATCGACGACAAAACCGATTTTTTTTGGCACATCAATCATCAAACCATCTAAATCTTCATCCTCGTAAATTTCAACCTTATATTTCATTATTATCTTTCTCCACTTCTTCTTATCGGAAATGCTGTAGTTATTTTTTCATTTCCATCTAAATACATCTTAATTTTTATCCCCTCGGAAGTAGTACCTTGATAGAAAATATCCCCATTACTAGTCCTAAACATTTGCTTATTTTCATACGCTTCATTGATCGCATTAAGCACCTGAACCCGATCCCAATCTTTTGGGGAAAAGTTGAATCCAAAAATTTCGGGACCGAATTTACAGAAATTTTCGCGCGATAAATTCCTTTACTATCAAGAGGGTCTATCATCTCCAAAATTTCTCCTCCACCCATCATACTTTCATGATGATACCCTACCGCTCTTCCATGAAGATTTACCTGTCCGTGAAAAACATGCTCTACCGTATGGCCTGTAATAGGTCTTTGAGATCCGTTGCTTCTAGACATTAACATCAGCGTGGAGTGATAGAGTTCGGCCGAAACATCTTCTCGGTATTGCTTACTTAGTGTATTGATACTTCTTCCTTGCTCCGCAAAAGCAAGTGCTCATTGGGGAGCTAACCCCACGTACTCATCATTTCATTGTATGTTTTGTCTGCACGTTTACGTTCCATTTCGGACACATCCTCTCAAAAGTTATTATAAGAACTTAATTAAATGGTGTCCATGAAACTATACTAACTCCAAAAGTATGCTTTGGACACTTTATAATTAATTTTATTCTTAATATGAATAGTAGTTTTTATAAGATATTAAAAAATATTGGGAACGGTCCTCTAATGCTTCATTTTAGAGAGCTTGCATAGTTTAAGATATAATTGAGACTATCGTAAATTTTGGAGCTAGTTCTGGAAGTCAAACAAACCTCCTTTGCGAGATTTTTATTCACAAATAAATCTTGCTTGGTTTTTGTTTGTCGACAGTCGCAGTAACGAAAGTACCAAATAGCATATTAAAGAATTTCTATTAACATCCTATGTATTTGAAATGACAGATACATAGGATAGTTGGTGTCTGTCCAAATTTAACATATAGATTTTTCGTTACGTTCAACTAATTTGAAGCAAGATGGGAAGTGCAAGATGGAAGATATTTTAACTAATGTATTGAAAAACGACAGATTAGATGAATATCCGTTATTCAAAAAGTTTTGTGGCCTCAAAGAAAAAGGCCTACGGAAGGAATCCTTTAAAGCATTATCCTCATTTATAGGTGAAGCAAAGGAATGGGATAATGATAAACAACAGAATTTCGCTTGTTGGCTATTTACTTTATTTGAAGTATCAGACAATATTCACCACATACTTGTTCATCCTTTAGAAGAAAATTTGTTAAAGCCTATACTTGAGGGATGGATTAGGGAAAATCCAAAAGAACCAAGACCATATAGATGGTATGGCTTGTTTTTACAAACCGAAAAACATATTGAATACTTAAACAATGCACTTGAACTTGGTGGCAAAAGCGAACAATTATCATTGTTAAAACTCATTGATATTAATTTTTACTCGCTTTGGTATTCGTTTCACCATATTTCTGAAGATTTATATCTGGGCAATATTGAAGAAGATTCTATTCTTATTACTAAGTTACAGCAGTTAAATGATAAGGTAGAATGTCAACAAACCAGGAAAAATAATGATGATGAAATTAACTATTATAGAGAACTGTTGAATGATTGGATGATATTTAAAAAAGAACAAAAAAAGGACTTTGTTAAATGGTGTAAAACCAAGGGTAAAGATTACCATTGGACAAATGCTTATTATTACGAATAATAAAGGGCTTTTTATAGCCCTTTATTTCCTTTGCGCTTATCAACTAAATGCTGAACACCATAAAGTAAATACGCTTTATAGTGCAAATAAATAAAAAATTGCAAAGGATTTATTCGATTCAGACGAACGATTTTCATCTTTTTCAAAAACGCCATAAAAATGAAAGCAAAGAACCCATCCCCTATAGCGTTTAGAGAAATAAATTTTATAAAATTACCTTTTGACAACTTTAGTAACCATAGAGACAGGGGCATATAAGGTCCTAAACTAAAAGGAAGTTCATTCCTTAAAAAATCTCTCGGTTTTTCATAAAATGTCCACCATTTCTTTTTATAAGCGTATAAATAATTTAAAATCTCAAAACCAATAATAAAAAGACCTGCAAAAGAATAGCGCTTCAGACTTGTCTTTCCAATAAAAAGCAAGGATAACCAGGAAATGGTTACCATAGATATATTAAACCATAAACGTTTCTTTGATAGCATTTTAGTATTCACCTCAACTTGCTTCAATTTACTTATATTTTTAGTAAATAGCCATTTTATATTCATTTAAATGTTATCATTTTGAACACTTCATGATACCTTGTGAACTTATTGAGGAGAAAATAAAAGCAAACAAAAAAATTCGAACCTTTTCGCGTACTTTTAAAGGTTCGAATTCAGCTATTTTCTCAATTCATTATCATTTTTTATTATGTATAGTTTCTCTAAGATTAACCTAATGTTCTAAGCTAATTTTATCTAGTTTATTCAATAATTGGTCTAGTATCTGACTAACCACGATTGTATTGTTACTCACTAAACCCTCTTCTAAGCCTAAACGAATCATGTGCTCCCTAGTTTCTTCTATCTTCTCTACTAATTCTCTTCTCGACATACAATAGGAATCCTCCAACCCTCTAACCACCTGATAATTTTCCAATTTCATCTATTTTTTATCTTAGTTCGATTTAACAAAAATTTCAATACTCAAAGTCATATTTTTCATTTTGTTCACTGGTACTCTATTGGTATTTTCAGCATTGAGCATATATTCTACTACAAACGGGAGCGCACTTAATAATAGAATTTTATTAATAATTCTTACTCCCTAGTTACTGGGCTCCTTGTAGGTGACCCCAGATTGTGAGTAGTGGAACTTCTAAGAAGTACGAAAGCTAATGCCAACTACTCTTTGTATACTCCTTCATAAACCACATAAAATGTTGATACATTGTAAAAAAAGATTTATGCTGTTACTTGCGAAGGAAAAATGCTAAACAAATAAGAAAATAAACATAGTAAAGTCATAATTAAACAGGAGACGAAACAATGAATAAAAAGCGACTAATGATACTTTCAATACTCTCATTAGCTTATCAATACAGTTTTTTTCATATATATTGGATAAAAGACGATCTCATAAGCCTGGACCCCATCATGGCTGATATCTATTGGCTTACCGCAGGACTATTTGGTGTTATCTTGGGTATGTACGCACTTTTAATCTATAGAGCCCTTGATTCTTCCTCTTTAGTGGCTATAATTACATTTATTATAGGTATACTTACACTGGGGCTTTTAATCCTAGCTGCGCTTGTAACATCCATGTAGATACACAAAAAAATCCTAACCCTTACACTCCTTATTCATCTGCTTGTACTCACTTAATATCAACCTATCCTCTTTCTATCTATGGCTGGCGAGAGTTCAATACCCAGAACGTTGCTATTCCCTACTAAAAAAAGAGCCCCCAAACAAACAAGTGGATCTATAGTGTTGCTCACCATCAAACTCGATGAGAAACACAAGCTTGCCTTCATCGTATATAGCAAAGTCAAAACGTCAAGGTCTAATGTTTATGCATCCATCTAAGATTACTTCTGTTTGGAATGAGTAGTGAAGATCGTTGAGGACATTAGCTATTGTTCGTACACCAGATGAATCACCACACCTACTATAGGTAGCCGTACCCCTTCACTAATTCATAAGGTGTTTTAGAGCTAATCATATTGCAATGTACATGCTTAACCTCTATCTTCTTGTGCAACCCCATCACTAACAACCTGAAACTCATTACTCCACTTGTCTTTTATATTAGAGAAGAACTCTTTTTTGTTTCTCTCAAACAAGTGGTACATTCAAATACTGTTGATACTCCAATGCCCTTGTACTCTCCGGTTAGTTTGTATTTATCACCAAAGATCTTTTCAAGTTTGATCATAAAGCTCTATGTACTTTGTATAGGTTGTGTCTTAGCATTTGCAAAATTGTTTACCCTGTTATTTTCATAACAAATCTTACATTCATACCTTACTGCTTCATATGAGTTCTTTCTGTAGGACTTATTACATTCTAAACAGAGTATCTCAATATCCGTTTTAGAATCTATGTAAGTCCCAACTACTTCCTTCTTATCTCCCTACTTGTCATAAAACTTCTTTACATAGGCATCATGTTTATTCTTCTTGCACATGTTATCACCCCTTTCTTTATCACCTCAATAACTTATCGCATATGGTTAACATTAACAGGATGAATAAGAGCACAAGAAAAAGCGCCCTGCCTTAAGACGCCTTATCACTCTTCATATTTGTTTGGAAAGTATGTCTGTCTCTTTTCTTTTAAATACTCTTGGAACTTTAATACATCTTCTTTGAAATAAAGTTCTGTATTACCTGTCTTCTTGAATGGTTGGATGCTGCCTTTTTTTAAATGATTGTACATACCCTGTCTGGTTAGACCTAGCATATCTACTACCTCTTGCTTGGTTAACACTTCATCTACAATCAATACCTTTAATTCATCTGTTAATGTCATCCCTATACGCTCCCTTGTTAATTCCTTATGAATTGTCTATACTATGAGTAGAAGATTCGTCTTCGATATGTGTTCTTATTTACGCCTCTGTTTGACGAGAGGCGCTTTTTTATGCCTTCTTATCTATAACGTACTTTACTATAATACTGACAATGACCAAAACGAATATGACAACAAAAGTGTAAGAAAGAACTTCTTGTTTGTGAAAGTCTAGTATGAATATCATTACGTACAACATTAACACTACTACTGATACATCAACCGCATTCAATAATTTCTTCATCGCATAATGAAAGATTGGCTAATTTGTTTTTTTATTTTCGAAAGGGAGTGAGGTTTATCATCCCCATTCTTTTGTTATGTGTTCTTATTTACGCTTCGGTTTGCGCTTTTTCTTTTTCTTTCTGTCTTTAATGTCTAGTGTGTTTTTAATCAGTGTGCTTAGTCCTGCTAGCATTACGATTATGGTTGCTATGTCCTTTAGCCAATCTTTCGTCTCTCACCTCCTTATATGTATAATGCCATATAGATGTACATTTGCACTTATAATTAGTATTATTTTTACTTTTTTACCAATATTTTTAAAGTTATTTAGGTGTTTATTAACAAGTAGTTCTTAGTGTTATGGGTTTGTGTATAGTTTGCTTCAACAAATACACATAATAAAAAGCACTACGATTAACAGTGCCTTTCATTATAGTTACTTAAAGTCGTAAGGTCGGTACTGCTTGCGTGTTACTTCTAAAGCTTTTTGAAATTCTAATACATCACTCTTTAGAAATATTTGAATTGATCCCACTTGCTTAAAGGGTTTTATCTTTTCATTCTTTAAGTGCAGAGACATCGTTTGCTTAGCAATACCTAACAAGTCCATTACTTCTTGTTTCATGAGTATTTCTTCCAGCATAAATTCACGTAATTCATCATTCAGTTCCACTAATTACATCACCTACTACTGTTTTTATTTTAAAGCGATTAGAATATACTATCTGTATTAGGGATTTTATCTCCTTTTGTTATTTTTTCTTTGTTTATCGGTGCTTAAATATAAGCACCTTTTTTTATCATTTCGACCGAGAAAACCCCCACCTCAAGGAACGATACGGGCGTAGCCCAGTGAGTAGGTGGGGGATGAATCGGTCTTTTTCACCACAATGGCGTGTTGCATTTTCTTCCTTGTTTGGTACAATAAGAGAAATAGAACACCAGTTCTTAAGTGAAAAGACCTAAACAGAAAGGAGGAAAACCACGTGATTCTAAAGGCATTTAAATTTCGTCTCTACCCCAATCCAACTCAACAACAGCTCATTCGTCAGACATTTGGATCAGCTCGTTTTGTGTTTAATTTTTTCTTAGCTCAACAAGAGCGTCAAGTAGATCAATATTGGGCAATCATCAATGAAATGGTCCA
>NZ_LILC01000035.1 GCF_001274935.1 Priestia koreensis
CGCCGCCAGCGTTCGTCCTGAGCCAGGATCAAACTCTCCGAAGAAATGTTTGACTTGCTCATTTGTTGTCTTACTTTCAAAACGTTGACGTTTTTGCTTGTTTTGTTCAGTTTTCAAGGTTCATATATTAATTGGAGCGGGTGATGGGAATCGAACCCACGACATCAGCTTGGAAGGCTGAGGTTTTACCATTAAACTACACCCGCATATTATTTTAAATGGTCGGGAAGACAGGATTCGAACCTGCGACCCCTTGGTCCCAAACCAAGTGCTCTACCAAGCTGAGCTACTTCCCGTCATACATCAAAATATATGACGTTTTTAAAATTAATATGGCGCGCCCGAGAGGAGTCGAACCCCTAACCTTTTGATCCGTAGTCAAACGCTCTATCCAATTGAGCTACGGGCGCATGTTTTATTTTGTTGTTGTCGTCTTGTTTTGGCGACTTAATTATCTTACCATTTCCATCATTTCGTGTCAACACTTTTTCTAAAAAACTTTAAAAGTTTTTTTAAATGCGGCCGAGAGGACTTGAACCTCCACGGGTTATTCACCCACTAGGCCCTCAACCTAGCGCGTCTGCCATTCCGCCACGACCGCGAATAAAATGAGATGCGGGTGAAGGGACTTGAACCCCCACGTCGTAAAGACACTAGATCCTAAGTCTAGCGCGTCTGCCAATTCCGCCACACCCGCGTGTGAAATGAAAATGATGAGCCATGAAGGATTCGAACCTTCGACCCTCTGATTAAAAGTCAGATGCTCTACCAACTGAGCTAATGGCTCACAATGGCTGGGCTAGCTGGATTCGAACCAACGAATGACGGAGTCAAAGTCCGTTGCCTTACCGCTTGGCTATAGCCCAATAATATTTAAGATATCCTATCCGAGATAAAATATGCATGGCGGTCCCGACCGGGATCGAACCGGCGATCTCCTGCGTGACAGGCAGGCATGTTAACCGCTACACCACGGGACCTAATAATAAATGGTGGAGGATGACGGGATCGAACCGCCGACCCCCTGCTTGTAAGGCAGGTGCTCTCCCAGCTGAGCTAATCCTCCGTAATAAGTATGTATGAAATAAATGGTGACCCGTACGGGATTCGAACCCGTGTTACCGCCGTGAAAGGGCGGTGTCTTAACCGCTTGACCAACGGGCCATTTTAAAAATGGCGGAGAAGGAGGGATTTGAACCCTCGCGCCGCTTACGCGACCTACACCCTTAGCAGGGGCGCCTCTTCAGCCTCTTGAGTACTTCCCCGTATGGCTCCACAGGCAGGACTCGAACCTGCGACCGATCGGTTAACAGCCGATAGCTCTACCACTGAGCTACTGTGGAATAATATTCTTGATGAGACTTTTTTTATTTTATATCTTCCCAATATAATTGTCAAGATATTTTTAAAAAGCATTTGTGCCATCAACGACGGCTTTATTAATTTATCATAAGTTGACTACCTAGTCAAGAATCTATTTTGATTAATTTTCCTCTACATTTTCCACACACATATTTATCTGTATTCATTCTTCTTCTTCTCATATAAGTTTGTTGGCATGCTGAACATCTATACTCATGAACTAATTGAACTGAACTTTTTGCTTTCACTGATCTACAGAACCTTGGCGCTTTTACTTCCTTAAGCAGTTCCCTAAAGTCTTGATCTCGATGTTTATACCCCTTCCCTTCTATGTGAAGGTGATAATGGCAAAGTTCATGCTTAATAATTCCTTCAACTTCACTGATTCCATACATTTGAAAGTGCTTCTCATTAATTTCAATGTTATGCGTTTGTAAATCATATCTCCCACCTGTTGTTTTTAAGCGTTTGTTAAAAAATGCTTGATGAACAAATGGTTTATGAAAGTCTTTTATTGAAATTTCCTCTGTGAGTGACTGTAAGTCTTTATTATCCACTCTTACTCGATCTCCTATCTAACATTAAATTTCCTTGTGAACATGACTAGCTTTCTGCGCATAAAATTGATACTATCCCCTTCCCTCACTTTCATAAAAAAGTTTTAGAGGAGGTCATTATATGCCGAACTGGTTAATGAATCAACTGCAGAGAGCTTATTATCAAAAAGATCGTTACCAAATCAAGCTACTTAATCAATGCTGGTACTTTTATAGAAAGAAGCACCTTTCCTAAAAAAAGTGCTTCTTTCTTTGTCATCATTTATTTTGGAGGAAGCATCGTTAAGGCTACTCTTCCTTTTTTCACATCTACATCCTCGACCCATACTTGGACTAAATCTCCCACTGAAACAACATCCAGAGGATGCTTCACAAAACGATTGGTCAATTTTGAAATATGAACAAGCCCGTCTTGCTTCACCCCAACATCAACAAATACCCCAAAGTCCACTACATTTCGCACTGTTCCTTGTAATTCTAATCCAGTTGTTAAATCTTCTAGCTTAAGAATATCTTTTTTGAGAATAGGTTGCGGAAGCTCATCACGAGGATCTCGTGCTGGTTTCACTAAATCAGTTAAAATATCCCGTAACGTTAGCTCCCCTATGTGCAGTTCCTCAGATAATTCATCCACGTTAACGGTATTTAAAGCTTGAGCAAGCTCTTCTTTCCCCAACGTTTCTTTACCTTTATCTAATTTCGTTAGAAGTTTATTCACGTCTGCATAGTTTTCAGGATGAATACCAGTACGATCTAGCGGTTCTTCCCCGTCCAACACGCGTAAAAAACCAATACACTGTTCATATGTTTTAGCACCTAGACGCGGAATTGATTTTAGTTCTTTCCGACTTGAAAACTTTCCGTGCTCTTCACGATATTTGACTACATTTTGCGCCACTGTCTTGTTTAGTCCTGCTACATGCTGCAGAAGTGAGACAGAAGCCGTATTCACATTCACGCCTACTTGGTTTACAACTGTTTCAACAACAAATCCTAATGATTCATTTAACTGTTTTTGTGATACGTCGTGCTGATACTGACCTACCCCAACGGATTTTGGATCAATTTTTACTAATTCAGCTAGTGGGTCCTGTATACGTCTTGCAATTGATACTGCGCTGCGTTCCTCTACCTGCAGCTCAGGGAATTCCTCACGTGCTAGGTCAGATGCGGAATACACGCTAGCCCCTGCTTCATTCGTAATTAAATAAAACACTTCTCGTTCAATCGTTTTTAACATATCCACAACAAATTGTTCTGTCTCTCTTGAAGCCGTTCCATTCCCAATGACCACCATCTCAATATGGTACTTCGCAATGATCATGCGGAACTTTTCCTTTGCTTCTGGCAATTTATTTGGCGCCGTATGCGGATAAATGACATCAATGTGTAACATTTTACCCGTTTCATCAACTACAGCAAGCTTACAGCCCGTACGATAAGCGGGATCAACGCCCAGTACCATTTTTCCTTTTAAAGGTGGCTGCAGAAGTAAATTGCGCAGATTCTCTGAAAAGATATGAATCGCTCTCTCTTCTGCCTTCTCCGTTAGTTCCTTGCGTATCTCTCGTTCAACTGAAGGATCAATTAAACGTTTGTAAGCATCCTCAATCGTTTTTTGAAGATACGGCGCTACTTCCGAGTTTTTATATTTGATTATTCGTTTTGACAGATAATCAACAATTTCTTCAACAGGTGCCTTTACAGAAACCTTTAGGACACCTTCTTTTTCTCCACGATTCATGGCTAAAATACGATGAGGAACGATTTTGCTAATAGGCTCTTCGTATGCATAGTACATTTCAAAGACATTTTTCTCATCCTTCTCCGCATCTTTTACAGAAGAGGAGATGATGCTTTTACGGAATGAGCGATCGCGAATCCACTGACGGTAGGAGGGCTCGTCCGAAATTTGTTCAGCTACTATATCTAATGCTCCTTCAATCGCATCGTCTTCTGTCGCTACTTCTTTATCAGCAGAAATGAATTGAGCGGCTTTTTTATGTATAGACTCTCTTGGGAAAGACATAATCCACTGTGCGAATGGCTCTAATCCTTTCTCCTTCGCAACAGTCGCTTTCGTGCGGCGCTTTTGCTTGTAAGGACGATACAAATCTTCTACTTGCTGAAGCTTTAACGCAGCTTGAATTTGCTTTTTTAATTCCGGTGTTAATTTACCTTGCTCCTCAATCAGACGCATTACTTCTTCTTTACGTGCTTCTAGATTGTTTAAGTAATTCCAGCTTTCCGTAATATCTCGAATTTGAACTTCATCTAGAGCACCCGTTTGTTCCTTCCGATAACGAGCGATAAACGGAACCGTGTTTCCTTCCTCTGTGAGTTCAATGACATTTTTCACTTGATGCAATGGAATATTGATCGTACTCGATACGAGCTTTAGTAACTTTTCTTTATCTATTGAAGACATACTAATCTCTCCTAATCACTTGCATTTTCCCTTATTGTAACAAAAACTCATATGCAAACGCATATGAGTTCATAAAGGATTTTATATTTATTTGTGAAGATGAAGAATTAAGCAATTAATGAACCAAGAATATAGCTAACATCATCTTTCCCATCTTGAAGCATACTTTGAAGATGCTGAGAGATGCCTGCAATTAGATACGTTCTAGTAAAAAGAGATTTCACTTCTTTTAACTCTAAACCGTCTGTGTGCATTAGGAACCTAGAACCTTCTTCGTAGCGGAACCGCTGAACTTGAAACTTCTGTGCTCTCCCAGATAAAAAGCCTTTAACGGGAAGAGGATAAACCAAAGCTCCTTCTGGTGAATATAAGTAAAATTTGATATTACCTACATTGCTATACACAAATTGCTTTGTTTGTTTGTAAAATTTAAGAACAGCTACGACCGCTCCTCTAGTATTCAACACCGCTTGGTTACATTTATGCATTAACTCTTCTACATCATCGTCCGAATGGAGACGAGCAACATCGGTTACGGCTTGTGAGGCTTTCATTGCGTGCTCACCGCTTCCAAGTCCGTCTGCCATTACACAAAGCAAATAGTCATCCGTTTCCGTGACATAAAAACTATCTCCACAATGAATATTTCCTTTTTTGGCCGCTTGATACGTTTGAATTTCTACTCCTGACGACTTTGCCTGTGACATCACTTTGTGAACTCCATGCTTTCCGAATCTGTTCGAGCTGCGTTTCGGAGCTTTTCAAGTGCTCTTCTCTGTAGACGAGATACGTGCATCTGCGAAATTCCCAATTTATCTCCCGCCTCTTTTTGACTCAGGTTTTCAATAAACGTATATTGGATAATTTCTTTCTCCCGCTCATTTAGCACATGAAGGATCTTTTCTAGAACCATTCGCTGATTCGCTTTTTCGTATCCATCATCAGTGCGGCCAACTAAATCCAAGATGGTAACGGTGCTTCCATCTGAATCTGCCTCAATGGAGTGATCTACTGATAAGGCCTGATAACTTTGACCCATCTCCATTGTTTCTAATACTTCCTCTTCCGATACATCTAGGTGCATTGCAATTTCCTTCACTTTAGGTGATCGTTGCAAAGATGTTGTCAGCTCTTCAACTGCAGCCTTAATTTTCGGACCGAGCTCTTTAATTCGTCGAGGAACGTGTACGCTCCAAGTCTTGTCACGTAAAAAGCGCTTAATTTCACCAATAACGGTTGGAATCGCAAACGATTCAAAGTTTCGCTCAAATGATGGGTCATAACGGCGAATGGCTCCTAATAAACCAAGCATCCCCACCTGAACAATGTCTTCATGAAGGTCTCTTCCTTTTGAGTATCGTTTCGCTAAGGATTCCACAAGATTTCGATAGTTCAGAACGAGTAAATTCTGCGCCTCTTCATCTTGGGTCTGTTGGAAACGTTCGATGAGGTCTAAAACTTCCTCTTTATTTAGCTTCGAAGGTTGAGACTGGGTTTTCATCACTCTCCACCTGCTCTCTTTGCAAATACTTAGTCATAATGAGGGTAACACCATTATGATTAGACATTTTTACTTCATCCATTAACGTATTGATTAAATAAAGACCTAAACCACCTTCAGGAAGAAATTCAACTTCTTGTGACACTTCGTACGGTCCGATTTCTTTCTTTAACTCTTCGTAGTCGAAACTTTCGCCGCTATCTACTACCATAATCTCTAGACGATCCTCAAACAGACCAAAGCCTACTCGAATGTCTCCAGATTCAGCGTTTTTATATGCATGCTGAACAGCATTTGTACAGGCTTCACTGATTGCAATTTTCATGTCCTCAATCTCATCGTAAGAAAAATCCATACGATTAGCGACCCCTGAAAGAGTTAAACGAACGATCGCTACATAATCAGGTTTTGCAGGTATCTTCATCTCTACAAAGTCATACGGTTGTTTCATTTTACGCCACCTTCTACTTGGGAATTTAGGTTTAAAATTTCCGTTAAGCCTGTGATGTCAAACAATCGTTTTAAACGGTCAGATACTCCCACAAATTGAAGCGACCCATCATTAGCCTTAACTGCTTTTAGCAATGCGATAAACACACCTAGTCCTGTACTGTCCATATAGGAAACATGCGTGAAGTCTACTGTAATGTTTGGATTTTTGTTTTCAGTAATACCCATAAAGCGCTTTTTCAATTCTGGAGCTGTATATGCATCAATTTCACCTGCTAATGTTACATCATACTCATTAGCATGTTCTTTAATATCAATAGTCAAGTTCATCTCTTGTAATCCCCCTCGGATATTGTGCTACGACCTACTTACCCCATTTTTTTACTCTTTAAACTAAACGTTTTAAAACAATTAGTGTAAAATCATCCCTTAATTGGAAGTTTTGCAGTCGTTCTAGTTCTCTATAGATTGAATCAACGAGTTTTTGGGTTGGCAAATGCATGTATTTACGAATAAGTTCAATAATGTCTTCACGTTCAATGAAGCCTTCTTCGTTACGGCACTCCGTTACTCCGTCTGTAAGAAGAATGATCATGTCGCCTACATTCACTTCACGAATGTATTGCTGATACGTGATACTTCTTTCTACTCCAAGTACAAGTCCTTTCGCTTCTAAGTCATGAAAAGTATCTTCCTTTTCATCATAGTAGAAGCCTGGCTCATGACCTGCAGAGGCAAACGTAAGCGTATTTGATTCAATGTTATAATCCCCATAAAACATGGTAATAAACATGCTCGGGTCTACATTCTGCTCAACGACTGTATTGAGGTTTTGAAGCACATAGCTAGGGTTTTTTCTAGAGTCAGGCAAACTTTCCATTGCGTACTTAATCATTGACATACACATAGCTGCTGGAATTCCTTTACCGATCACGTCAGCCAAAGCGATGTTCAAATGATTATTTTCATCTTTCACAAAGTGATAGTAATCTCCGCTCATCTGCTTAGCTGGGACACTAACTGCACCAATTTCAATAGACGGAATCTCAGGAATTGTCGTACCAAGCAATGTTTGTTGAACGTTCGCTGCCACTTCAATTTCCGAGTGCAATTCGCGCTGCTTATTTTTAAGCGTTTGATGTTCACGATGAGCTAGTCCATAACTAATCATGACTTCGAGTAAAAAATCAAGAGAATGGAGAAGACGATCCGGAACGTCTGGATAGATGTCTTCGATCACCTCTTTGTGCATACTCACAATATCTTCAGGGGAAATCTCGTTCTCAAGTGATTTCCGACTAAGCTTTTGACCTTGATATAAAATTTGTTCGTTTGGGGTTTGGATGTAATTTGCTAGTATGTCCTTATATAGCTCTTTCATTTCTTCATATGAACCCATTCTATTGTTCCTCCTAACGGAGCCACTTCACCGATTTAATATTCGTACCCTCTCCAATGGTAGATTGAATATCAAATTCATCCATAAGACGTCTTACTCCGGGAAGACCTGCTCCGAGTCCTCCAGATGTTGAATAACCGTCCTCCATCACTTTCCGAAGGTCTGTAATACCGGGACCTTCATCAGTAGCAAGCACTAGTAAGCCCTTTTTGCCTCCTTGGTTGAGCTTCTCAATACAAATTTGCCCTCTTCCAGCGTATAAGTAAATATTTCGGGCTAATTCGGAAATGGCTGTTGTAATACGGGCCTGGTCTACTGTACCGAATCCTAGCTCTTTGGACACGTTTCGTCCTAGTTGGCGTGCTGCTACGATGTCCCATTCTGTCACAATTTTTACGCAGGATTGGAATTCCATTTACTATTCCCCCAGTTCCGATTGGAGTTTTTCTAGACCTTTTTCCAAATCCAGCGCAGTGAGAACATCATTTAATCCAATTCCTAATTCAACAAGTGTGATGGCAACAGCCGGCTGTATCCCTGTTAGAACAACCTTAGCTCCCATTAAGTTAGACATGCTGACTACATCACCTAATACTTTAGCAATAAATGAGTCAATCATATCAATAGACGTTAAATCAATAACTACACCTTTGGCGCCCGTCTGGTGAATTTTGCTGAGCAAATCCTCTTGGAATTGAATAGCGGTTTGATCATCTAACTCCCACTGAATAGACACTAATAAGTATTCATGGAGTTTTAAAATCGGGATTCTCACTGTAATTCCTCCACTTCGATAATTTGGCGATTCGTCATTTCAAGGGCTGTTTCAATCCCTTTTTTCAGCGAGTTTTTCGTAACAAGCTGATTTAAGTTAATACCTAAGTTCACGATTGTTTGTGCAATTTCCGGACGAATGCCTACAAGAAGGCACTTCGTACCGACTAAACGAACAGCTTCAGATGCTTGAATGATGTGATGAGCAACCATTGTATCAACAACAGGTACACCTGTAATATCTATTAAAACGACCTCAGATCGGTGTTTCACAACACCTTGCAAAAGGTTTTCCATAATTTGTTTTGCGCGTTCTGTATCAATTGTACCAATTAACGGCATCACCGTAATTTTATCGAATACGGGAATTAACGGAGCTGATAATTCTTGAAGAGCCATTTTCTGAAGCCCAATGGTACTCTCCAATGATCGCGAGTAAATCTCGATAATCTCATGACTAACAGGGGTTAACCATTCATCAAATTCATAAAATAAATCTTTTTTCAAATAGGATGTTTCATTATCTTGAGCGACATATTTATCAAAAATAATTCTCTCTAATTTATTTATACCACTTATTAAGTAAGTAAGAGGCCATCCTAAACGTACAATTCGATCGATGACATCTTCTAACTTTGCTACAAAGCTCGCGTTCATTTGGAACGTGTTAGATAAAATTAATTCAATAAATTCTGCACTTATATTATTGTAAACATTGTCTGCAATGACTTTATCGGCTCGATCTGATTGCACATCTTTCATTTCGTCAACCCACTGTTCAAAGATGGCAGCTCTATTATCCTCAATAAAGTCCGTTAATGATGAACCCATGTTTTCCTCCTTCGCCGATTAAACAATTAGGCTTAGCTGGAGTCACGATCGTAATATAAGCCTTCTATCTAATCGTATCTTTTCATTATCTCATATTCACTATCAAATATATAGACAAAGGCATTTCCCAATATTTTTTGTTCATATCTTCAATATAATGTTAATACTCTTTATCAGTCAAATTAAAAAAGTTGCCCCTAATTGAGCAACTTTCCCATGGAATCACTATAATTCTAAAAATCAATAAGTCCCAAACTGACTTGCAACGCCTTATCAACACGATCCATCATTTCCTCATCTAAATGAGTGATTTTATCGGTCAAGCGCTGTTTGTCAATTGTACGAATTTGTTCTAACAAAATCACTGAGTCTCTTTCAAAGCCGTACCGTTTCGCATCAATTTCCACATGTGTAGGAAGTTTCGCCTTCTGGATCTGAGCAGTAATTGCAGCGACAATTACTGTAGGGCTAAACCGATTACCAATGTCGTTTTGAATGATAAGTACTGGGCGTACGCCTCCTTGTTCAGACCCGACTACAGGAGACAAATCAGCAAAATAGACGTCACCACGTTTGACTACCAACTCAATTACCCTCCGCTAACTAAGCGTTCTACAGTATGATCTGCTTCGTACTCAGCTAAGAAAGCTTCACATGCAATATTTAAGTTGATTTTTGCCATTTCCATATATCCACGCTTCATGGTTTCACGGATATGACGCTTCTTTCTCTCACGAAGGTACATTTTCGTTGCTTGATAAATAAAATCACTTCGGTTACCGTTCTCTTGCTTTACAAGCACATCTAATTCAGATACTAAGCTTTGAGGTAAACGAACTAAAATTTCTGTAGTTGCACTAACTTCAGACACAAACATACACCTCCACCATCAATACACACACCATTATTTTATCTTTCTTCATCATACCATCGTTGCGGTCTGATGCAAAGTGAATTCTGCCAATTCTTCAACTATTATCGTCATTGAGTCATTGTTTTTATGCATTTTCGAGGAAAATTTTTCGCGAATTAAGTTTATATTCCTCTAATGGTTACCTACTTATTCGAGGTGACTAAGGCCATTGTAAACTTCGACTTGCTCACCATTCCGAATAAATACTTTTGGCATGCGATTGGTAATTACACATGGAATTTCATAGTTGATCGTGTTTGAATGATCCGCTACTTGCTCCATTGTAATTTCCTCTGCCTCTTGCTTACCAATTAAAGTTACTTGTGTCCCTATCGGAAGCTCGTAAGGAATTTTGATCATACACTGATCCATACAAACTCTCCCTACAATTGGTGACTTCTGTCCATCTACAAGAACGTAGAAATTTTGCATACGGCGCATCCATCCGTCTGCATAGCCGATTGGCAGTGTAGCAATCCATTCTTCCTGCTCTGACGTATAAGTAGCTCCGTAACTAACAGACGTACCTTTTTCGATCTTTTTGACGTGCACGATTTTCGTGTGTAGTGAATAAGCAGGCTTAAGTTGAATAGGAATGAGTGATTTCATCTCTGTAGACGGTGTTAAACCATACATGGAAATCCCTAAGCGAACAGCGTCAAATTCGTCATTCGGAAATCGTAAAAGAGACGCGCTGTTTCCGCAATGAACAAGTCCAGGTTCAATCCCTTTTTCTTTTATATAGCCGATAAGCTTTTGAAAACGATGATATTGTTGTTCATAATATCCTTGATCAAGCTCATCTGCTGTCGCAAAATGAGTAAACACACCGGTAAGTTTAAAATGCGGAGTTTCTTGAAGCAGCGTGAAAAACTCCTCTATTTCTTCTTCTGTTCGCAGTCCTAGTCTACCCATTCCCGTATCGAGCTTCAAATGAAATTGAACAGCTTCGGTTCTAGGAACCACTTTTTGTGCAGTACGTAACCACTCACTGCTATAAACAGTAAGAATAATATTATATTTGATCGCTAAGTAAACAAATTGAGGCGGTACCGCACCCAAAATAATAATCGGTGCTTCAATGTCTCTCTTACGTAATGAAATGGCTTCATCAAGCGTTGCCACAGCAAGCATAGAAGCTCCTGCTTCTAAAGCTGTTCTTGCCACTTGAACATCTCCGTGTCCATACGCGTTGGCTTTTACTACTGCGATTAATTGTTTTGTCGGAGGCAGTGTTTCTTTAATAGTAGAAACGTTACAAAAAATATGATCTAAGTTAATTTCTGCCCAAGTTTCACGATAAAATGCATCCATAGTTACATCCACTTCCTTCTTTCCAAGCCACTATAAAGAATATGCTATTCTTTCAGTATAATACATACAAAGAAAAATAACAGGCTCGTTTAAAAAATGAGCCTGTTATTTTCAACCTCTATTTAACCATCTGTCCTTGTACAGAGCGAGCGACATTTTGAAGCTCATTCTTAGATAAATCTTTTGAAGCAATCATGTAGTCTACACCTTCATAAGACCAGCTTAAGGAATGATCCGTCAATGCTCCAACCGCAAAGCCCAGATCTACAGGCATTCCTGCTACAAACGTAGAAGAAGATACTTGTGCAACCTCTGCTCTTTCTTGAATAATGGTGAATTTTTTCTTGCCTCCATAGGATAGAATAACACGATCGCCTTTGTCTGTTTTTAACTTTTTCTCATTTACAAGCGTCGCACCAGACGTTTGAAGTGGGTATTTAACTTCTAATGGCTTCTTAGACTGCTGAGCCATTGTCGGCACTTCCATTTTTGCCCCTGTCATATTACGTTTCGTATCAAAAGCACCTTTGTCAAACTTGGCATCCATTACAACTTTTGAAAAGGTAACTTTAACTAACACATTCGCATCGGTATCCATAATTTTAACCGACTTTGGCGTTAAATCCTTTTTGCTAATCGTAATCGTCTGTTTTGGAAGAACCGCGCTGTTTTGATAGTTTGTCTTGGTTGTAAAGACGTAATTGTCTTTTGTTGATTTAAACTCGGCGTTTTTATCTTTCTTAATATCTTGTACTAATGATTCATATAGGTAAGCCTGACTGCTGTTTTGTGGCCAATCGCTTTGGAAACGGAAGCTTTTGTTTAACGCAGGTGTTAACACATATACGCCTTCATCATTGCGCAGAATCATTTGATTTTGATCTTTCGTCGCATTTTGCAAATTCACTCTGTAATAAGAAGGTTTATTATGCCAAATCTCTACGCTGTATTCTTGTGTCCCTTTCCCTGTACTCAACGTCATTTTTGCATTGGCCTTGTACCCTGACATTTGCTCTACTTTTGCATCTAGGGAATCAACCACATCTTTTTTAGACTTTTCTCCACATCCTGCTAACGCAATAAGCAGAATAGCAAATACCAGACCGATAAATAACTTTCGCAATTTCTTCCACCCCTTTACCCCAATTCGTTCACGTGTTAGTGAAGAGCATTCTTCCTATGCCTTGTCTCTTCTTCTGCACTATGAATATATGAGGAAAAGAAAGCGAATATGCAGACTAGCTTGACAAGCGTTCAATAATTACTTGTGCTAATGCGTATTCCTTCGTATGAGAAATCGACAGGTGAATTTTTTGATTAAAATCCCTAGGCTTTAGAATAATCGGCTTTCCAAGTGAATCATAACCCGTCTCGATATCTTGAAAGCTAAGCTCTTTCCCAATCCCTGTTCCTTTTGCTTTCGAGAACGCCTCTTTTGCTGCAAAACGTCCAGCCAAATATTCGATTTTTCGCTTGGGTGAAAGAGAATTGTATTTACTCAGCTCATTTTCCGTTAAAATTCGTTGACTAAATGCTTTATGTCTTGTAAGTACGGCTTCGATTCGTTTGAGTTCCGCCATATCAATTCCTGTTCCAACTATCATTTTATCCTCCCCTCAAAATGTTCCACGAGAAACATTTTGGTCTTACTGAATTGAAAAGCTCCCGTTATTGATCATTTTAATCTCCGGATATGCTTTTAAATCTTCCATTAGCTTTAAGAGTGCATTGTCTTTTCCTTTCGCTTCAATCATACAATGAATTTCAGGAACGCTATTCTTAATAGCAGATAAAAAACCCATGAACATCTCCACATCAATATAGTCAGCATGAGCTCGAAACTCTTTCTCATTTCTCGGGCTCGATATATGCATTTTAATTGGTAAAGAAGAATTTGACCATGTATTTACGATTCGCTCCCAGTCCTCTTGCCAATCTTCCGTTTCATGGTTAGCCATGTGATGGTGAAGGTCAAATACTAAAGGAATCGAAAGCTTTTCACACAAGTAAAGAGTCTCTTTCACATTAAAAACGGTATCATCATTTTCGAGCATGATCATTTCTTGTATTCTTGTAGGAACGAAGCCAAAATTATGAATAAATTGCTCAAGCGCCTTTTCTTTATCGCCATATCCTCCCCCAACGTGTAGTACACATCGGTGCTGAGGTGGGATTCCCATCCCTTTCAACAATCGTTGATGCATCTGAAGTGTATGCAAGGATCGTTTCAGCACATTTGGATCTGTTGAATTAAGCACTACAAAATGATCTGGATGAAAGTCAACTCGTGACGGATTCTTATCTAAAAAACGACGTATTTCTTTCAGCTTTTCTTTTAAAGGTAGTATGTAATTCCAATCCCCTACTTCTTCATGGTTGGCCAACGGAATAAGACGAGAGCTGAAACGAAAAAACTCAATATCGTTAAATTTATTGTATTTCAGTAATCTTAAGCAGTTATCCAAATTCGAAAGAGCAATGCGCTCGAGTTTATGAATAGCTGCCTCACGATCTTGAATTCGTTGAAATTGAGCCACCGTCATCGTCTGAGACGGCGAGCTGTTTTGAACATTCATACTCATGGCTACATACCCTAATTTCACAATTGTCATTATTAGCACCTCGTTTTTTACACTTCTTCTATTGTGCCCTGAAGAACTACTTTTAACGACGTGCGTTTCGAACTTTCCTATCATCACGAAAAAGGAGCCAAGGCGACACCGCCCTGGCTCTTCTGTTCAACTATTAGTTGTTTTTGTTGTAGTTACTGTTGCTATTGCTGTTGTTGCTGTTACCACGGTAAGATTTACTGCGGTCTTTTTGGTTTGAGCTACGACGCTTACCTTGTGGAGCGCGGTCTTTTCTGTTGTTGCGAACAGAAGTTTTGTAAGAACCAGAACCTTTTTGGTTACGCTTCTCTCTCTTAGAAACTACTGGAGGCTCTGAAGTTAAGTTAACCGGTGTTGTATCAGGTTCTTTTGTAAGCATTTTGATTACAGCAGCTACAGCTGATACAGAATCATGATCTTCAAGAAGCTCATCTGCAATTTGTTTATAGTACGTAAGGTTTTCGTTCTCGATAATTGTTTTGATCTTATCAAGTACTAGACGTTGTTGACCTTCTAAAGCTTGATCTACTGAAGGGATCTCCATACGGTCCATTTTACGTTTTGTTGTTGTTTCAACGTTTTTCAGTTGACCTGTTTCACGTGGTGTTACGAATGTCATCGCAAGACCTTTTTTACCCGCACGACCTGTACGTCCAATACGGTGAACATAGCTCTCAGGATCTTGAGGAATATCAAAGTTGTATACGTGTGTAACACCAGAAATATCTAATCCACGTGCTGCTACGTCTGTTGCTACAAGGATATCAATGTTTCCTTCTTTAAACTTACGCAATACAGAAATACGTTTTGCCTGACTTAAGTCACCGTGAATCCCTTCTGCTGCATATCCACGAAGGTTTAATGCTTCAGAAAGCTCATCGACACGACGTTTTGTACGGCCGAATATGATTGCCAATTCTGGAGACTGGATATCTAATAGGCGAGTAAGCACGTCAAACTTGCGTTTTTCGTGTACTTCTAAATAGTACTGTTGAATATGTGGAACAGTCATTTCCTTTGCTTTGATCTTCACAATTTTAGGCTCATGCATGAAACGTTCAGCAATGCGTTGAATTTGTGGAGGCATTGTAGCAGAGAACAATAATGTTTGACGTTGTTCTGGTAAGTTTTCAAGAATTTTTTCGATATCTTGAATGAATCCCATGTTTAGCATTTCATCCGCTTCATCTAAGATGATTGTTTGGATGTCTTGTAAACGTAGAGTTTTACGATTAATGTGGTCTAGAATACGACCTGGTGTACCCACAATGATATGTGGTTTTTTCTTTAATGAACGAATTTGACGTCCGATATCTTGGCCACCGTATACAGATAAAACGCGCGCGCGTTTGAATTTCCCTACTTTATAAAGCTCTTCTGATACTTGAATTGCTAACTCACGAGTTGGAGCAATAATTAAACCTTGAATTTTATCTTGGTTTGTATCAATACGATCAACTAATGGAATACCAAATGCTGCTGTTTTACCAGTTCCTGTTTGTGCTTGACCAATCACATCATGGCCTTCTAGCGCTAATGGGATTGTTTCTGCTTGGATCGGTGTAGCCTCTTCAAATCCCATTGCACTAATTGCTTTTTTCGTTTCACTACTAATTCCTAACTCATTAAATAATGTCAATTATTTCAAACTCCTTCTATTTTAAAACTTTCCTTCTATTTTCGTACTCTTATAAAAAAGAGCATTCCCTTCAACAAATGGAACGCCCCTGGATACATACATTCTTTGAAAAACGGGCTATGGGTGTTAAAAACACTTAGATTCTATCTTACCACTTAGCATAGCTATTTGCAATATAATAAACCGATATGTGCAAGGCTAGTATACACTTGTAAAACGTTTTAAACAGAGGTACAGCAAGCCTTTTACCATTCAAAAAAGAAAAAATTCATCCAATCATTTCATTAAATTTGAAATGATTTCCTCTAACTTCATTCCACGTGATGCTTTAATTAGTACAAGATCTTCTGGATGGACAACAGATGCTAATTTTTCGGCTAACAACTCTTTATCATCGAAATAAAGCACTCGGTTCTCTGGAAAGACTTGTTTTGCTCCTTGAGCTAAGTATTGACTTAAAGGTCCATAAACAAACACATAATCAATCTTATTTGGATCTAACGAGGCACCTACTTCATAGTGAAATTGATTTTCGTCTTCTCCTAGCTCTAGCATGTCACCGAGCACAACAACCTTTTGTTTAAATCCGTCTAAATCCTGAACAAGTTGAATTGCTGCCTTCATAGAAGTCGGACTTGCATTGTACGCATCGTTAATAATGGAAAGACCGTCTTTTCCTTTGACCATTTCCATACGCATATTTGTCAGATGAAGATTTTTGAGTCCTTTTGCGATCGTTTCAAATGGGATATTGAACTGTTCCCCTACAGCAATAGCCGTTAACGCATTATGGACATTATGCTTTCCTAAAACAGGCATTGTAAAAATTAAATCGTCATCCTTTGAAATAACGAATTTTGTTTCGCTTGAATTTTGTTCAATCGAAACCGGATAATAATCGAGCTCTTTTCCTTCTCCAACCGTCACCGTTTTTAGGTTCATCGCTGGTACTCTAGACGTTAAAAGTGGCTCATCTCCGTTATAAATTAGCACACCGTCTTGTTGAAGACCCTTCACAATTTCGAGCTTTGCTTCGGCGATCCCATCGCGACTTCCTAAATCTAATAAATGCGACTCCCCGATATTTGTGATTACTGCCACTTCTGGTGTTCCAATTTTAGATAAAAGCTCAATTTCCCCACGAGCACTCATACCCATTTCTAAAATGGCAATATCCGTATCTCCTTCTAGACGAAAGACCGTCAGCGGTAAACCAATATGATTGTTGAAATTCCCTTCTGTTTTTAGAACTTTATATGTCGTCGATAAAATTGCTTCAATCATATCTTTTGTCGTTGTCTTTCCGTTACTTCCTGTTACCCCCACGACTTTTACAGAAAGTTGTTGAAGATAGCTTTTCGCTAGCTGCTGCATTGCCTCTAACGTATTATCTACTAAAAGAACAGCTGTGTCCGCTGGGTATTCCCCTTCGCTTCTCGCCCATAATAAGGCTCCGGCACCGTTTTCTAGAGCCGTATTTACAAAGCGGTGACCATTAAAGTTATCCCCCACTAGCGGCACAAATAAGTTGTTTTTCTCAATTTTTCTTGTATCTGTAGAAACACCAGAAATGGTAATATCGGCACCATTCACAAGCTCACTGCCTGGAATCATTTGTTGAATCTCTTCCATACTACGTACAATCATGCTTATTCTCCTTCCTGTTTAAGGAACATTACATATCATGTGAAAGTGAGAAACACTATTCAAAACGAATAGTGTCTCTTAAATATATTTACATTGTATAACGGATTTTTTGCTTTTCTTCGTGACGTTCAATTGCTAGATCAACAAGTTTCTCAATTAAGTCACTGTATGGAAGATCTGTATGCTTCCATAAAAGCGGGAACATGCTGAACGGGGTAAACCCTGGCATTGTGTTCACTTCGTTAATTAAGAACTTCCCGTCGTTTGTTAAGAAGAAATCGGCGCGAACAAGTCCAGAACCATCAATTGCTTTAAATGCTTTAATTGCTAATTGCTGCATTTCTTTTACTTGATCTTCGCTCATTTCCGCAGGAATCATAAGACCTGTATTACCGTCTTCGTATTTTGCTTGGTAGTCATAGAAATCGGTTTTTGGAACAATCTCACCAATAACAGAACATGCAGGATCGTCATTACCTAGAACGCCTACTTCTACCTCACGTCCGATAATTCCTTCCTCAACAATGACTTTACGATCAAATGTAAACGCCTCTTTGAACCCTGCTACTAACTCTTCGCGGTTACGACACTTGCTGATTCCAACGCTTGAACCAAGGTTTGCTGGTTTTACAAAGCATGGATAGCCAAGTTCGTCTTCCACTTTTCCATATGCTACCTCGTCGTTCTTTTCCCATTCACTGCGAATGAAGGATACAAAGTTAGGTTGCTCTAAACCAGCTTGAGCAAACAGATTTTTCATAATTACTTTATCCATTCCTCCAGCTGAAGCTAATACACCATTTCCTACATACGGAATATTTAATAGTTCAAGCATCCCTTGAACGGTGCCATCTTCTCCGTTTGGTCCATGAAGAAGTGGGAATACTACATCAATGCTAGACGTTTCTTCCGTAGGCACAGCAAAAAGGCTATTATTTAGTGCTGCAGGAGAAATAGCCTCTCCGGATTGTTGAATTTGCAACTGTGCTACCGAGTCCACTTTTCCTGTCAATTTTTCACCACGAATCCATTCACCTGTTTCGGCAATAAAGATAGGATGTACTTCATATTTATCATGATTGAGCGCATTAATTACCGCTAGCGCTGTTTGTAACGATACTTTATGTTCAGCAGACTTTCCACCATATAAAAGTCCAAGTTTGATTTTCATGGGTGTTCCTCCTAATCAATAATCATCTTGTCTATTTTACCATGTATATTATCAAGATAGTAAGATGAATTATTTCTTGTTATTACCTATGTAAAAAGGGCTAGGCAGGTGAGCACATTAGGGTATTTCTTTTCCCCTGCCTTTGCACACTTTACTAATCATTAATATGTTAACGGCTTCACAGCGGTCACACAAACCGTAAGCTCAGGGCGAACCTTACGGAATCTTGTTTCAATATCTTGAAAATCACACTGACGTAAGTCTTCTTCAATTTTCCTTCCAAACATCCGCGTCTTATCTGCACAAGCATCTTCCTCGCGAGGTTGCATCGTAATCGCAATTTTTCCTCCTGGAGCCATTGACTGATACAAATTAGTTAACCCCTTTAACGGATCATCCCAAATGGTGTAATTGTTTACGGACAATACCTTTTGATAAGAGTTTGCTTTTAGCTCAGCAGTCTCTATAGGACCTACGAAAAAACGAACTCTTCCCTCCTCTACCTCATCTTTTAGTCGATGCTCGGCTTGTTCTTTCATTTGCTGTGAAGGGTCGATACCATCTACCTGGATATGAGAATACTCTTTCGTTAAGCATTCAATGCTATATCCTGGCCCATATCCAACCTCTAATACGTGATCGTTTGGGTGCACCTGCAAATGCTCAATGGTCCACTTGTTAATTTCCTGATTTTCAAAAGCCATGATTTTTCCTGCTACAGATCCCATCAGCCCTTTTGGACGACTGAAATTTTCTTTAAATTTTTCGAACATGGACTCACCTCCTATTTGTTATCACCTACTTATTTCTATCACTACCCCCAAATCTCTGAACATAAAAACAAAAGTTTAAAAAGAATTTGATCGTTTTAAAGATTTTTTAAAAATTGGTTTGTAAAGTAGATACTAATTCACACACTACTTACTTCTAGTATGAAGAAATCAGGAGGAATGAATGATGGCAAAAATGAGTAATACGATGATTGCACTCTGCACGGCAGCTATTGGTGCCGTCTATGCAACAGGCTACGTCGCAACGCTGCCAACAGAGGCTCAAAGTACAGCTACTCAGTCACATAGAGAACGAATTCAAATTCAACAGCCTAGTTCTACAATCAATGAGGAAGCTACCCCTTCTGCTCCTCAACAAACAACAAGCAGCACTTACAAAGACGGAACCTATTACGGTGAGGGAATGAATCGAATTGGAAGTGTTCAAGTAGCCGTCACCATCAAAGGTGACAAAATTACAGCCGTCGATATTACAAACTGCGATACTCATTATTCACAGTCCTATATTGATGACCTTCCCAATCAAGTCGTAGCATCTCAAAGCAGTGATGTGGATGTTGTAAGCGGAGCTACATTAAGCACAGAGGACTTCCAAACTGCTGTCGACAATGCGCTGCAACAAGCTATGAATAGTTAAGGAGAGATCCAAATGTCAAAGTTACAGGCCTATACGAAGTCAATGCTCTGCATGGGGACCATTATCTCTATTAAAGTGATTGCTTCTCCTAATAGCGAAAAAAACGTACACAACGATCTGGAAAAAGTTTCGACTATTTTCAGACAGGTTGAGAGCATCGCTAGTCGATTTTCACCAGATAGTGAAGTTATGTCCCTTTTAGAAAAGAATGGGAAACCTGCACGAGTAAGCCCTTTTCTGTTTGAAATGACACGATTTGCCCTTCAAATTGCAGAGGCAACTGATGGTGTCTATGATCCGACTATCGGAAACCAGATGGAGAAGTCGGGCTTTAACCGCCATTACTTAACCAATCGAATTCAGCAGACAGCTTTGAGCACATCACCTACTACGTATAAAGACGTAATTCTATATCCAGAACTTGGTGCGATTCAACTTCAAAAGCCACTAATTTTAGATTTCGGTTCCATCGCAAAAGGATTTGCCGTTGATGTCGCTGTAAAAGCTCTCTCTTTCTATGAAGGGGTCATGATTGATGCAGGCGGAGACGTATTTGTGAGAGGACGAAATGAACGTCGTGAACTGTGGAAGGTAGGCATTAAGCATCCTATTGAAAAAGACCGCCCACTAGCCGTTTTAAACGTAACGGATGTAGCGATCTGTACATCTGGTAGCTATGAGCGAAAATCGGCACATGATACATCGTTTCACCACATTCAATTCCCAAAGGGTTCATCACCAAACGAACTCATAAGCTGTACGGTTGTCGCTCCGTTTGGAATGATGGCTGATTCGTTATCGACCGCTTCTTTTCTTCTAGGCTATAAAAAAGCAAAGAAATTATTACAAGAACTTCAAGTGGAAGGCCTATTTATCACTCCTTCCCTTCATATATACAAGACGGACCGAATGGAGGCTTACGTAGATGAATACAAACTATAGAAGAGATCCCTCTGTTAAATATATTCATACGCCAAAGGGCTATATTATTGTAGATGAACGAACAAAACCCGAACCAACATTGCTCCAACAACTATTTAAAACGCCAAAACAATCGTTAATCGTCTTGTTACTGGCATTAGGTTTAATTGGAAGTCTTAACTCTTCCTTTTTTGTAGGATGGTTTCACATTTTTTTATCCATTCTCACCGCTATATTAGTAGAAGGGATTGGACTTTCAGTAACCGCTAAAAAAGTAAAAAAGCAGTTGCCTGATGGAGCTATTCTGACAGGATTAATTGTCGGTCTTGTCCTAAGTTCCTTTACTCCTTGGTACGTTGTAATCGTAGCATCAGCTGGTTCTGTTGCTTCAAAATACGTGGTTAGATTCCGGAAAAAGCCAATTTTCAATCCAGCTGCACTTGGATTTCTCGTATCCGTTGCTTTTTTTTCAAGTGGCCAAAGCTGGTGGGGAGCTCTAACGCTAATGCCAGATTGGTTTGCACCGCTTCTCATAATAGCTGGGTACTTTATCACGAAGAAAGTAAATAAATTCCCACTTGTTTTTGCTTTTCTGGGAAGCTATTTTATTATCCTAGTGGCAGCGGCTTTACTAGGAGTAGGAGATGTAACAGATGCACTACGAAATCCGTTTCTCAACTCTGCCTTGTTTTTAGCGTTCTTTATGATGACAGACCCTCCAACGTCACCTGCTAAGTATAAGGATCAAGTAACGTTTGGGCTCATCGTTGGCGTTATTAGCTCCGTGTATTATTTGGTGTTTGGAGGATTAATCTTCTTATTAATTGGGTTACTTGCAGCAAACGCTTGGAAGGCTTGGAAGGCTTGGAAGGCTTGGAAGGCTTGGAAGGCTTGGAAGGCTTGGAAGGCTTGGAAGGCTTGGAAGATAAAGAAAACGTCTAAATCCCCTCATACACAGAGTAAAAATACGCGCACAGAACGAAGACGTGCATAAGGAAACAGACGCTTACGACTTTGTAAGCGTCTGTTTTTTTGGTAATCGAATAGTGAAGGTGGACCCTTTGTTTTCACTACTCTTTACTTTTATATCTCCCCCGTGTGCTTCGACAATCCATTTCGCAATAGACAGACCGAGTCCTGTCCCACCTTGAGATCGGTTGCGCGCTTTGTCTCCTCGGTAAAAGCGATCAAATACAAACGGAATATCTTCTTCTTTAATGCCTACGCCCTCATCTGATACTTGAACAATGAATGCTTCTCCTTCCTTTTCACAGAGGAGATGAATCGTTGTATCAGCAGGACTGTACTTTAACGCATTGTCTAATAAAATCATAAACAGCTGTTGAATACGTGCTTGGTCTCCCTTATATAAATTATGTGTGTCCAACGTTTTTTGAAATCGTATCCCCTTCATTTCAGCGACAGGTGTGAATTGATCGGAGACAAATTCAAGTATTTTACCAGGCGGAAATTCTGTACGCTCTAGTAACAGCTGATCAGAGTCTACTCGTGCGAGCGTTAACAAGTCAGAAACGAGCTTATTAATCCGGGTTACTTCATGCAAACTTTTATAGACGGCTTCACTCTCTTCTTCAATCGTGTGAGTTGGATGACGAAATAACAGCTCTAAATGTGCTTGAATAACCGCAAGAGGTGTTCGAAGCTCATGAGACGCATCAGCGACAAAACGCGTTTGCTTATCCCACGATCGCTGAATGGGGATAAGCGCTCGGTTTGCTAAAAACAATCCTGCTACTAATGACAAAATAATGCCTGTTATGATTCCGCCAACCATCAGAAGCAATAAATGATGCAAGATCAGCTTTTCCGAATCAATGTTCAGCACTAGCCCGACTTTCTTTACTTGTGATTGGTCTGAAAATGCAATGCTTGGAACCGTTACAACCCGATAAGAATGACCTAAAATCTCTTGGGTCTCAACACGATTGCCTTTAGACGGCTTAAAATACTTCATTTCTTTCTCGTTCTCTATAGACTTTGGTAGAACATTCGCTACTTCGCCGCTTTCGTTCCAAAAGATATAGGCAATTTTGCGCTCCGTCTCAGGCTCTCGTTCGTGCCGTTCCATCAATTCATGGAATTCACCTTCTCGAACTTTGTCCATTGCGTTGTTCAGCTTCTCATCCACGGTCCGAAAGATGAGATGCTGCATGTACACATATAGCACGACAGATAGTACGGTTAAGATAATGAAAAACACAACGGCATTCATTATACTGAGTCTAATTCTCGTTTTACGAAACATTATTCGTTTCATCCTTTAGCATAAAACCAATTCCTCGAACTGTTTTGATGCACTGATCACATCCGTATGGTCCTAACTTCTTTCGGAGATGATGAACATATACATCTACTACCCCTACACCAACGTCTGATGCAAATCCCCATACCCGATTAAAGATTTGATCACGTATTAAGATTTGTTCTTTGTTTCGTATAAAGTACTCGAGTAGCTGAAATTCTTTTACCGTCAGATTTAATGGCTCACCATTCGCCCAAGCAAGGTGACGAGTCGGATCTACTTTTAAATTCCCATAGGAAATAAAGCCACTTATATTTGCTTCATGATCACGTAAAATAACGCGAAGTCTTGCTAATAATTCCGGCATGGCAAACGGCTTTACTAAATAATCGTTTGCTCCTGCATCAAGACCATTTACCCGATCCTCTACGCTATCCTTAGCTGTTAAAAAAATTACCTTCACATTGCTTTGATTTTTTCTAAGCTTTCTTACCATCTCTAATCCCGTCATTCCAGGAAGCATAATATCTAGAACAAGCGCGTCATAAATCTCTTGTTTGGCAAGCAAAAACCCTTCCTCGCCGTCGTCTGCCTTGTCCACCTCGTAGCCTTCCTCTTTTAAAACGGTCACAATAACACTCAAAAGTGCTTGATCATCTTCTACTACTAATAAACGCATTTCTCTCACCCGCTTTCACTGATCGTTAAATCAATATGTACCTCGCATCATACAACCTTATATTTAAAATTCCCTTAAAATCCGATAACCCTTCTAAAATAAAAAAGGGAGCAAAACTTTTTTAAAAGTATTGCTCCCTTGATCTTACTTTTTATGCATTTTAAATTCGAGAAATAGCTCATTATAATAAGCAAGCATTCTCTTCCCTAAGTTATCGTAAACTTCAAGGTTTTCCGTCTTGTTCAAGTCTGGATAGAAACGTTTGTCTCCTGAAATATCTTTAGGCAAGTAGTTCAATGCCTTTTCATTTGGCGTAGAATACCCTACATACTCGGCGTTTTGAGCAGCATTTTTTGGATCAAGCATAAAGTTCATAAACTTATGGGCGCCCTCTACGTTTTTCGCTGTTTTAGGCATAACCATATTGTCGAACCACAGATTTGAGCCCTCTTCTGGAATTACATAGTCTAGCTTATCATTTTCGCTCATGATCTCAGATGCATCACCTGACCATACAACACCTACCGCTGCTTCTTCGTTCGCTAGGAGCATCTTAATCTCGTCACCAACGATTGCTTTTACATTCGGTGTTAGCGTACTAAGCTTTCGCTTCGCTTCTTGAAGGTGAGATTTGTTGCGGTCATTAAGTGAGTAGTGAAGACTATTCAAGCCCATGCCCATTACTTCCCTTGCTCCATCAGCGAGTAGAATTTGATTACGAAGGTCTTTGCTCCAAAGGTCATTCCAGCTCGTAATCTTTTTCCCGTCTAGCATACTTGGGTTATACACAATTCCTACGGTACCCCAAAAATAAGGAATGGAGTAGCGATTCTTTTCATCAAATGATAAATCTAAAAACTCTGGATTAATGTTTTTTAGATTCGGTAGTTTTTTCTTATCTAACGGAAGCAGCAAATGCTCATCCTTCATTTTACTAATCGCATATTCGGATGGTACAGCTACATCAAACGTTGTACCACCTTGTTCAATTTTTGTCATCATCGCTTCATTTGAATCAAATGTTTGGTAGATCACTTTGATCCCTGTTTGTTTTTCAAACTTTTTAATCAGCTGTGGATCAATATAGTCTCCCCAGTTATAAATCGTAAGCGTATGATCACCTGAATAACCTTCGCTTTTATTAAGCTGAGAAACCCAGTACATCAAGCCGAAACAAACAACCAAAATGACGATGAAAATCTGTGTTAATTTTTTCATTTTCTCACCGCCGCCCCCTTCGCTCGATTGCGCTGATTGATAAAGTAATAACCAACTACAAGCACAATCGTGAATAAAAAGATAAGGGTAGACAATGCATTAATCGTTAAGGAGATCCCTTGTCTTGCACGTGAATAAATTTCAACGGATAGCGTCGAGAACCCATTCCCCGTCACAAAAAACGTTACCGCAAAATCATCTAACGAGTACGTTAATGCCATGAAAAAGCCAGCAAAAATCCCCGGTGTAATAAATGGAAAGACAACCTTTGAAAGAACTTCCCAACGACTTGCACCTAAATCTCGTGCTGCATCAAGCAATGTTGGGCTCATCTCCTGTAACTTCGGGAGCACCATAATGACCACAATCGGTACGCTAAAGGCGATATGCGACAGTAATACTGACGTAAAGCCAAGCTTAATGCCAATGATCGTAAACAAAATTAAGAATGAAGCCCCAATAATAACGTCTGGACTGACGATAAGAACACTATTTAAACTCAGGAGCATATTCTTCATTTGGCGACTTTTCACGTACACAATCGCTAAAGCACCAAACACGCCTAAAATCGTTGAAATGGCTGCTGAAAGCAGGGCGATGACTAACGTATTCAATACGATAATAAGTAAGCGCGTATCATGAAAGACTTCTTTATACCACTCTAGTGTAAAGCCCTCAAAATGACGCATCGTTCCCCCACTATTAAATGAATAAAACGTCAAATAAAAGATCGGTGCATATAGAATGACGAACACTAAAACTAAATATAAATTTCCGATTCTGCCTTTTCGTTTCAACTTATGCACCTCGCTTTCTAGTACCGCTTAGTACCATAATAATAACCATTGCGATAATTAAAAACACTGCAATTGTCGAGCCCATTCCCCAGTCCTGTGTGACAAGAAAGTGCTGCTCAATTGCTGTACCGAGCGTAATAACGCGGTTCCCTGCAATGAGACGTGTAATCATGAACAGTGATAAAGCAGGAATAAAAACAGCCTGACATCCTGATTTTACTCCTTCAATCGTCAACGGGAAAATAACGCGTCGGAACGTTGTCCAAGCCGACGCCCCAAGATCTCGCGAAGCGTAAAACAGGGATGGGCTCACCTCTTCAAGCGCATTGAAGATCGGTAAAATCATAAATGGAATAAAGATATAAACGGAAACAAAGATGAAACTAAAATCCGTAAACAGAATTTGCTTCGTTCCAATTCCAATTAACTTTAAAAATGAATTTGCTGTTCCGTATGTTCCGAAAATCCCAAGAAACGCATACGCTTTTAACAGTAAATTAATCCATGTCGGTAAAATAATAAGCAGAAGCCACAGCTGCTTGTGCTTTGTCTTCGTTAACAGATAAGCCGTTGGATATGAAATAAGTAGCGTAAATAAGGTAATGAGAAACGCATACCAAAACGAACTTAACGTCATTTTTAAATACACAGGTGTTAAAAATTTACGGTAATTTTCGAGCGAAAGGTCTCCGTCTAGATTAAACAAAGAGTAATACACAACAAGAACAATGGGTGCTACAACAAAGAGTAAAATCCACAGGGCGTATGGAATAAGATAAATATTTCTTGCCTTATTCCGCATGTGAAACCTCATCGTAAGCTTCTAAGCGTTTGTCAAACTCTTCTTCTGTTTCACCTAATCTCATAACGTGAATAGCCTCTGGTTCAAAATAAAGACCAATTTCTGCCCCTACCGTTGCTCTCTTCGTTGAATGAACAAGCCATTCGTTTCCTGCTTCATCATAGCAACAAATCTCATAGTGAACGCCTCTAAATAACTGTGAATCCACACGCACTTGAAGCTTACCTTGCTCTGCAGTTGTGATTTCCAAATCCTCTGGGCGAATGACAATCTCTACTGGTTCATTCGCATCTAACCCTTGGTCCACACACTCAAAGCGCTGACCGGTAAACTCTACCTCAAAGTCTTGAACCATTTTTCCAGCTACAATGTTTGATTCTCCGATAAAGTCGGCTACGAAGCGGTTAATAGGTTCGTCATAAATATCAGTAGGTGTACCGCTTTGTTGGATCTTTCCTTTGTTCAAGACGAAAATCTCATCTGACATCGCAAGTGCTTCTTCCTGATCGTGCGTAACAAAGATAAACGTAATCCCAAGACGGCGCTGAAGCTCTCTTAGTTCATACTGCATTTCTGTACGTAGCTTCAGATCTAACGCGGACAAAGGTTCATCAAGCAAAATCACTTCTGGTTCATTTACAATCGCGCGAGCAATCGCAACACGCTGACGCTGACCGCCTGACATTTCGCTAATTTCTCTTGTTTCGTATCCTTCTAAGTTAACAAAACGCAGCGCTTCTTTTACCTTTGCTGTAATGTCAGCTGATTTCATTTTTTTGATTCGAAGACCAAATGCAACATTCTCAAATACATTTAAATGAGGGAATAAGGCGTAATCTTGGAAAACCGTATTCACTTGTCGTTTATTAGCCGGAACGTCATTAATTACTTTTCCATTGAAAAGGATATTGCCTTTAGACGGCTCAATAAACCCTGCGATAAGACGTAAAATAGTTGTTTTCCCACAACCCGAAGGGCCAAGTAGCGTATAAAATTTCCCCTTCTCGATTTCAAAACTTACATGATCTAATACTGGTGTATCCTGGTCATATTGTTTCGTTACATGTTCAAAACGAATAATTGTGCTCTCTTCCATAGCGACCTCCCTCAATAGTAACGCTTTTATAAATACGAATTAGTGGCGACGAGAATAATCTTTGATAAGCCGTGATGAGTGTTAACGATCTGATGGTCATCGGACGCGTGAAAGTAAATAGCCTCTCCAGCAAGTGCTTCATATGTATGCTGACCAAGACGAATCATGACAGACCCCGCTAAGACGTAAGCAAACGTCTCCGATAACGACGGTTCAAAACGTTTAAATTCACCCTTTTCACTAAATGTTAAAACGATGGGCTCCATTTCTTTATCGTTTGATTCAGGAACAAGCCATTGAATATGGTAACCGCGCTCCTCATCAAGATAGACAGTTTGATCTTCCTCTCGATAAACAACTTTCTGAAGACGTTCTTCTGATTGGAAAAATTCTGTCGGGGTACATCCTAATACTTCTAGGATGGAAAAGAAGGTTTCAAGAGATGGAGAGCTTAAATCTCGCTCTAATTGTGAAATGTAGCCTTTGCTAAGATCGGTTCGTTCACCCAGTTCTTCCTGCGTTAAACCTTTCGTAAGACGTAATCGTTTGATTTTTTTCCCGATTTGCATGTTTTAACCTCTAATTCATTTGTTTAAATTAAGTAAACTTCAAGTAAAGAAAGTTTAGTATAACAAAACTTAAAGTTTATTTTTAACAAGTTTTTATTATACAGCATTTTGATGAAACTTCAATAAAAAATCAGGAGAAAACCACGAATAAAAAATGGAAATTATCTTGCTAACTCAGTATGGTAGTTCTCGATTAAAATACACCTTTCTCTGGCGAACCATCTTCGCGCAAAAAAAGCTGTCCTTCGTCATGAAGAACAGCTTGTTCACAAACTTATTTATGATTTAAAAACTCGCGGATGTATCGATTAACCTCTTCAGGCTTTTCATGCTGAGGAGCATGTCCAACATCGTCAAAGTGATGAATGGTTACGTCACTCACATATTCCTCGATGTCATCTAAATTACTCGTTTCAAATGATGGATCTGCGTCTCCCCAGAGAATAAGGGTTGGTTTATTAAACATTGTATGTGGCAGATTCGGTGCGATTTGGCTATTTTCATCGAATGGATGAAGTGAAAGTGCACGATAGTAATGAAGCATTGATTTCATTGCGTTAGGCTGCGTCCAAGCTTCCACGTACTTCTCTTCGTCCTCTTTTGTTAGATAGCCTTTTTTAAGTCCCGGATCTGTCAACATCGCCTTCATTTTTTCAGCGTTATTTGCTAAGAAATACTCGTGAGAATCAGACTTTTGGAAGAATTCCATGTAATTACTTGCCTCACGTTGCTTCGGATTTTCTGCTAGCTCTCTTCTAAATGTGTACGGATGTGGTGCATCAAACATGATGAGCTTTTTCACGTACTCAGGATACGTATAAGCGAATGCCCATGCAATTCCTCCGCCCCAGTCATGAGCCACTAGGATACATTCTTTTTCACCGAATGCCTCAATGAGCTGTTTTACGTCTTCCACTAAAGTTGGCATGCTGTAGTCAGAAACATTTTCTGGTTTATCTGATAAATTGTACCCTCTCATATCAACCGCTACGACGCGATGGTCTTTCGAAAATTCTTCTAATTGATGATGCCAGTTGTACCAGAAGTATGGGAATCCATGTAGAAACAACATGAGTTCACCTTCTCCTTCTGTTACGTAATGAAGGTTCACTCCGTTCACATTTACATATCCTTCTTTTAACATTCCAATCATCCTTCCGATTCAGTCTTTAAACAATGAGATACTTTACTCTTCTTGATTTAATTTGACAATCAAATAGTTTCACAAACGTAATTTTTAAGAAAAAAGTCCTAAAAATCATACGAAAATGTCGGACATCCTCATTATTGTGGTTCAAGATCAACGTTTGTATTTCCAAGTTCTTTTCATCAAAATACGATGCGTCCTTGATTAATCACGTCGACCTACTTTTAACTTTTTTTCCAGTGGTGTGTCTATATCTTCAAAGAATCTCTTCCTAAAAAAGAAAGGTTTTCTCTACTGTTTTCCCGTTTATATAAAATGAAACATGTAAAGTGCACAAAAAAGAACATTGCACATAGGCAATGCTCTTTTCAACTTTTAATAGAAACTTTTATCTCCTGAATTAGTCCATTTCATAACAGGTGGATTTTTCACTTTCATGTTTTTCTTGTCTGTCCAGTAGTCACTTTCTGTCCCATCGGCTTCTTTCTCATCCATTTCGTAGATAAGCCATTCTTTTTTTCCTTTATCATACTTAAGTTTATACGTACGAATAGCTGTATAGGATAAGTCTTCGGATTCTGGAACGTCTTTGTAGCGAAGTGATCCGTTATAATTTACAAGCGCTTGAAGCTCGGCTTTCCATTCCTTATTGAAGTTAGATACATCAAAAGCATCATAGTTAATAATAGATCCAAGGTATTGAGACTGTACCTCTTGAATATGCATTTTAATGCTATCAAACTTTTCACGTTGATTTACGCCTTTTTTCACTGCATCCGTTACAGTAGTCAACTTTGTAGCATCAAACTCTGACGTTTCGTAGACAGAAAGGTCGCTGTTAAACGTCTCAACACTTTTCGTAATGTTATCTTGGACCTTTTTATCTTCCTCAACAACGTTATTTGTATCGATAATATGAGTTATTTGAGCATTTCCCCACAGATCTTTGTTCTTCGTTTGGATAAAAGTCCCTAAGTCATTACTAATCGACGCATTCAGTTTGTATAAACCAGGCAAAAGAGGACCATATACATTTTCTTCTTTTTCCTTTAGGTCCATTTTCTCTTTGCCCACTGTAAGGTTCACCTTGTCAGATTCATTTTGACCGTTCACCTTCATCGTGACCGTTTTGACTTTGAATTTGTATGTCTTGAAAATTCCCCATTTGTTATCTGTCTCAACCAAGCTAACAGCCTGACTTGTAGTTGTAAAGTCTTTTTCCTCTACTTGAGTTTTCAAGCTATCCTTGATGACATCCATACTGTTGCTATTTTTCTTTAAATAAGCAATAAAAGCATTTACCGTTGTCTTGTTCACTGAAGCAGCTTTATTATCAGGTTCAATCATGGCTGTTAGTTTTTTTGTATCCCCTTTATCAACAGCTGATTCAAATTGAGTGACCATATCTTTCGGTTTACTATTTTGATTGGAGATAACCATAAAGATACCAACCGCAGCAGCGATAACAACGAGTACAGGAATTAAAATCCATACTTTTCTCATAGATTGTCACCCCTTAATAAACGGAACCGTGAGCGAAAATTTCGGAAAGGTTTCTACCATATTTTGATTTTTCTACGGTCCACTTTCCATCCTTCTTCACTAATAGCACTTTCAGCGTATCTCTTGCCTCTATTGGCTCAATACTTTCTAAAACCGTATCAAATTTAGAGAGGGCATAAGCTTCCGCTTTCTCAGAGTTGTAAGCATCTACATTGCGACGATATTCCGTCTGATAGTTATTCAGCCCGTTTATAAAGTCTAAACGAAGCGGAACCGACGTATACTTTAAGGTAACAATAGCCTTATCTCCAACGTTTCCAACCGTTTGTGCCTCCACTTTGCCCTTCTGTGCCAAAATTTGCTTATAGCTATTGTAATATTTCGCAAAGTCAGCCTCAGTTGGTCTTACTTTATACATCGTGTCTTTTATTAAATTATTAAATTCCTTCTGCGCTTCCGCCTTTACAGCCTCTTTGTCTGCTGATACATACTTCTCATAGTCCGCGTTGTCTTTGTCAAAATAAACGGTTTCAACGTAAGCTTGTAGTGCTTTTGAAGGTTCTTGTAGCTTATCGTAGCTATCTTCGTACTTCTTCGTATCGACTTTGAACGTCATCTCTTTACTCTTTTGATTATAGTCACTCGAAGTCGGTTCTACGCTAAGCTCATACTTCTTGCCTTTTTCCACTTCAAATAGTACAGGTACGATGGTAGCTCTTCCGGGACGAATATCTCCTCGTGAAGGAGCAGACTCTTCGAGATCAGAACTAATCGAATCAGAATAAGGCTCAATTTGATCTTCCCCGCTATAAAGCTTGATGCCATCGTAGCTAGACAACGATATATCTTTTTTTGACGTGTTTTTAACTTTAAGTTTTACTTGAAGCAATGCTGATTCCTCATCAACTGATTCTTCATTTCCTGTTAATATGTACTTAACGTCATCAATCTTCACATCTGCAATTTCACTTTTAGCACTTGCTGTCTCTCCTTTTTTCTTCCCACCTTCTGATCCAGATGATGTCTCAGAGTCACCACATGCCGCCAAAGTGAGCATGGAAGCACCTAACAAAGCTACTAAACTTACTTTTTTAATCATATTTTCTATCTCCTTTATGTTCATATATGGGTAGCTTGAAGTCTATTTCAAGCATCGTTCACTTCATTATGTATATAAATGTATCCCGTTCTCTCCATCCACCTTCCCATAATATGTAAACAATCTATATGGGTCAAGGTCAAAACCGTAAGCATATCTATTCATTTTTTTCATAGCACTTACTCTCTATTTACACTTTTACATATTTTTCAAAACATGTTTTTAACTTACATAAAAAAGTACCATTCGGTGTGTTTTATCTTTTTATATAAAAAGGGATTTTTTATTTAAAGTTCCTTTTAAACCCTAATATAGAAGGTGATAGGAAGTAATACTTCACTCTTTAAAACAGTAATTTCAATAAAAAAAGAGGCCTTCTAATTGGTAGGCCTCTCCTCGTAAAATACATAATAAAACTTTATACCCATTCATTACCTCTTTATTAAAAAACCAAAAATAAACAGTCTAAAGTAACAAAAATCACCACTCATTAAATTACCACTAAAGTAATAAAAAGGAATATCAGTGACCTATCTTGACCGCAGAAGCCAACTTCTTGGCTGCTTTCTCAGGGAATGGAGCATGAGATATAGCTGTAATAACCGACACTCCGTCTGCTCCAAATCGAATTACATCACCAGCATTCTTTTCGGTAATTCCCCCAATTCCAACGATCGGAATGTGGATATTTTCTCGGAGAATAGATTGGATAACCGTTGATCCCTGTACCGGCTCGGTATCAAGCTTCGTTACAGTTGGATAAATTGGTCCTACCCCTATGTAATCCGCTCCGTCTATAATCGCCTGTTTGGCCTGTGCAACATTATGAGCGGAAACTCCAATAAGCTTATTTGAACCTAGTCGTCTGCGAACTTTTGATGCGCTCTCGTCATCCTGCCCAATATGAACACCATCTGCATCAAGTTCAATCGCAAGTTCAATATCATCGTTTACAATGAATGGAATGTGATGCTTCCTACATATGTCTTGGAGTGATTTAGCTAGCTCTTTCTTTTCGTCTCCGTGTAATGCTTCCGCCCCTTTTTCACGAAATTGAAAAAGGGTAATTCCTCCTTTAATCGCATCCTCTAATACTTCAATAGGATTCTTTAAGCAATTCGCACTTCCCATAATAAAATATACGCCTAATAGTTCACGAACTTCCTTCTCACCTGCATAAACCATGTCTTATACCCCCTTTCTTAATTCATCATATAGATGGACTTACGCAACTCGATTTGTTCACTTGAAACGAGCGCAAGCTGATTTAAAAATTCTACTTGGAAGCTCCCAGGACCCTGATCTTTTGTCTTTTCAGCCGCTAATTCAGCTGCTACTCCGTAAAAGGTAGCGGCCTCTTTGGCAGCTTCAATAGAAGCAGCACCCGTTCCAAGAAAAGCACCAATGACAGAGCTTAATAGACAACCTGTACCCGTCACTTTCGTTAATGCAACGTCTCCATTTAATCCTCTATAGATGATATCACCGTCTGTTGTGATATCTTCCTTCCCTGTAATCACAACTACGCAGCTTAAATCCAACGCTGCTTTTTGCGCTAACTTCTGTACGTCGCCTGTCCCTTCACCTGCATCCACACCTTTAATCGCCCATTCTTCTCCAACTAAATGAGCAACCTCCGCCGCGTTGCCCCGAAGTACTGAAAGATTTACATGCTGTAAAATCCTTCTTGCTGACTCTGTACGATATGGCGTTGCCCCCACCCCAACAGGATCAAAAACAACAGGAACACCATGCTCATTGGCCGATTTCCCGGCAATAATCATTGCCTCAACCACTTCTTCAGTTAGCGTTCCCATATTTAATACGAGCGCATCTGCAATTTTAGCCATATCGGCCACTTCCTCATGAGCATAAGCCATTACGGGTGAAGCACCAAGAGCAAGTAGACCATTAGCTGTAAAATTAGTTACGACCATATTCGTAATATTGTGTACAAGCGGATTTTTTTGACGAACCTTTTCAATCATCATTTCTTCTCCTCTTTCTCTATTAAATTCACAAATGCGTCGTCAGGAGATACATTTTGCTTTAACATCCCCTGCTGCAGGAGCCATTTAGACGTTTTCTCCCATATTTCCTGATCCTGATAGCCGAACGGCTTCGTTTTATCTGTCATCATAGGAAGTAAAATAGCTAAACTCTTTTTCTCAATCGTTTTATCAAGGGGTGACGACTGATCTTCATGATCAAGAAGAATCTTCAGCCCTTCTTTTGGATGTTGTTGAACGTACTTCTGTCCTTTTGTGGCAGCTTTCATAAATTTTTCATACATCCTCTTATTCTTCTTAAGCGACTGATCACTCGCAGCAAACACTAACTCATAATAGTCAGGTACTCCGTAGTCAGCAGGATTAAATACTCTTACATGATGTCCTTCCTTTTCAAGAAGCAGCTTCTCATGATTGATGTATCCACCGATGATTCCATCCGTCTTATTCGTTGCTACAGCAGGAATAAGATTAAAACCGACATCAATCATTTTTACTTTTTTCGCATCTCCACCGTCTTTGGAGACAATCGTATCGATCATCGCCTCTTCAAGTGGAATGGATGAAAAACCTACTGTTTTTCCTTCTAAATCCTTTGGTGATTGAACATTACTGTCTTTATTCACCATTAAATAGTCTAAAGGATGCCTTACAATCGCTCCAAACGATTTAACCGGAATATTTTCACCACGTGCAAGCAAAATTTGTGGCTCATAGCTAATCGCCATATCTACTTGATTTGCTGCTACTAATTTTAGCGGATCATTTGTATTGGCAGGCATTTTAATCTCTACATCAAGACCTTGTTCCTTAAAGTATCCTTTTTTCTGTGCAGTATATAAAAACGAATGCACGGCATTTGGATACCAATCAAGCATGATACTAACCTTCTGTAACTTCACGCTTGAATCTTTCTTCTCACTAGCACAGCCACTAAGCAGTAACGTAGTCGCTAAAAAATAGATCATCCATTTTTTCATATTCTTCTACCTTTCATATTAAACTTTCCATTCTTCTCCTGCGTACACCATGTCCCAAAACATATACTCAAAACGAGAGGTGGTGAGAAAATGATCCTCTAGAATACGAAGCTCTCGCTCACTTTTCCCCTCTGTTAAGTCATCAAGCAAATCCAAAAGCCATTTCGTTAACGAACCAAACTCTTCGGATGAATACATGCGAATCCATTCTCCGTAAAATGGGTGTATCTCACTGTTTGGGTATCGGTGCTTCAAGTGCTTTCCAATTTCCCAATAGCTCCACATGCAAGGCAATAACGCTGAGATCAGTTCTTCTAGCGAACCGCTATGTGCCGCGCTCAGCATGTAACGTGTATAAGCAAGATTTGTTGGCGTTGCTTTCGTATTCTCTAGTTCTTCTCTTGTAATCTGAAATCGTTCCGCATACTGACGATGTAGCTCCATTTCATGATGGAGCGTTTCATGAAGAATTCCAGCAAAAGCGGTCATTGTCTCCAAGCTTTTCGCCTTGACTGTACCCATCGCAAATAGCTTCGCATAATCAATTAAAAAGACGTAATCCTGCTTCATATAGCAAATAAAAGATTCCTTCGGTAACGTCCCATCTCCGATACCTGTAACAAACGGATGCATATGTGTTTGCTCCCAAATCGGATGAACTGCTTCAAATAATCGATCCGTAAATTTCATGCGTAAACTCCTCCCTCTTTATTCACTAGAAGTACAACAAAAAAACCACTCGTTTCGGTAGGAAACGAGTGGTTTAAAGACAACGATCGAATATATGTACATTGACGTCAACTAAGCCCCTCACTTCCCTCCGCTGGTATGATCCAGATCAGGTTCAAAGGGTTCGAAACAAGTGTTTCATCTCAGCCAATTGGCCCCCCTAGTGAATTTTGCTATTATTTAATTTTTTCTCCTTTTCACTATATCATAGAAGAAAAAGAAGTAAAGCAGAACATTGTGATGAGCTCATCCATGTATATGAGCGCCTCTTCTATTTTATACTAGGGAAATGAAGGAGGAATAAAAATGGATATTCAATTAATTCGCAATGCAACACTCGTTCTACGTTATGGGGATAAAAAGATCATCGTGGACCCGTTTTTTGCTGATAAAGGCTCCATGCCCCCATTTCAAAACACACCAAATCAGGATCAGAATAATCCTACAGTTGGTCTTCCCTTTGCTATTGATTCACTGTTAGATGCTGATGCAGTAATTGTCACTCACCTTCATCCTGATCATTTTGATGAAATGGCAAAGAAACGTTTACCAAAAGACATTCTTTTATATGCGCAAAACGAGCAGGATTGCCAAGTCATTCAAGAGGCTGGATTTACAAATGTACATTCTCTTGAAGACTCACCACAAGTGGGCGATGTTACCATAAAGCGTACGAACGGAAAGCACGGAACAGGAGACATTCTTAAGAAAACAGGAATTGTATCTGGTGTAGTTTTCACACACCCTGACGAAAAGGCGCTATACGTCGCCGGTGATACGATCTGGTGTCCAGACGTTGAAGAAGCTATCCAAACTCATCACCCTGACATCATTGTTCTAAACGGAGGGGCTGCTCAATATCTAGTTGGCGATCCTATTACGATGACAAAGGAAGACATTTACGAAGTATACAAAGCGGCTCCAAATGCTCAGATTGTTGTCTGTCACATGGAATCCCTAAACCACTGTCTCCTAAAGCGAGACGAACTTTCTGAGTTTTTATCGACGAATGAGGCAACTGATCGAATCACCATTCCGAATGATGGAGAGAAGCTTTCTTATAACTGACAAAAGCCTCGCTATAAGCGGGGCTTTTGTCAGTTATGCCAATGTTACTGTTTGCGCTTCGTGTGATCGTTCAAAAAATCGAGCAAGGGTTTCCGAGTAAAGGTTAGGCTGCTCACGATGAACAAGATGTCCTGCAAATGGAATGACGGACAGGTGTATACGAGGATTTAATGATTTATACGTTAATGCAGCCTCTTATTCCCCATTTATTATTTGAATTTAGCCACATCGTACAGCTGCCGAAAATCTATGCAGTCACGGTTAAATCATTGTCTTAAAGCGCTGAGCATGCTCCTCTAATTTTTTCGATGCACTTGATAGTTCTTTAAATTCTTCAACAGTCGTTTTAATACGCTGCTGGCTCGTTTTAATATCGTGTTGTACACGCTCTGTACCCGATGTAATTTTACCTACTTCCGCCGTCATCTTCTCAACATTATCACGAATTTCACCAATTGACTTTTCTACACTGATTGAAAGCTTTCGAACTTCTTTCGCCACTACCTCAAATCCTCGTCCATGCTCACCGACTCGTGCCGCTTCAATAGATGCGTTAATAGCTAATAAGTTTGTTTGCATGGCAATTTCTCTAATCGTTTTTACAATGCTATGTACTTCTGATGCCTGTTTTTGTAGTCCCAGTAAAATTTCGGAGTTACCTTCTGATACAGAGGTCACTTGATTGATTAATTCCATGACGGCTGTTCCATGCTTAATTCCGCTTGACGCCCGCTCACTAAGCTCTTCCGCCATGTCCTGCAAGTCAGACGTCACTATGTTAATCATGCTTTGACGGGACGTAACATTCGTTGCGATTTTTGCGATACTAATGACCCTGCGCCCACTCTCATCAAAAATCGGCATGTAAGTAGCCTCTAGCCAAATTGGAGACCCCTTTGCATCTTTTCGCTCAATTTTATCTTGAAAGCTTTTTCCTGAAAGTAATCGTCCCCAAAAAGCTTCATATTCACGACTATTTGCAAACGAAGGGAAGCAAAATTGCCGATGATGCATGCCTAACATTTCCTCAGGTTGATATCCCATTGTTGCAGCAAACAAATCATTTACAAATAAAACGGTTCGATCTAAACTAAAGCGAATAACGGCCAAATTACGAGTAACAGCCTCTACAAACAAATCATTGGTTACTTCGTCTTTCTGTTTAAGCATTAAATTTCCCTCTTTCACGTTTAACTTTATCTCCGTACTAACTAACTGATTACTCTATCATAATGAAAGAAGTCATAAACAGGAATTCTCAGTACTCGCTCAATGTGCTCCATGGCAACACCCGTAATGGTAGCTGAAAAAGATAAAAGCAGAGTTTCCAATTCCCTTGGCCATTCTTCATTTAACTGTTACTCATCCGTGACGTTTCCTGAAAAGAAGAAAGCTTTGCTGGCATAAAGATCGAAATCAATAGTACGATTGAAATGATTACGCCTATTCCTGCAAAAAGAAAACAAACCATCTGGAGTGAGATGCCCTCTATAAGAGCACCGAGAAGAAGCGTAAATCCAATTTGAATAACAGCCTGCAGCATTTCGGCTACGCTCCCAAAGCGTCCCATGATTTCTACGGGCACATTATTTTGAAAGAACGTTGCGTACCCTGAGTTGGCAAATGACATAAAAAATCCGAGAAACATAAAAGATAGTGTAGCAATTAAAAATGTTGATGAAGCATAGAAAGCAGCATAGCCTACGGATGTAAATAACATCCCTACGCCCAAGTAAAATCGTAACGATATCCTTTTAGCACCGAATATTGCTACAAATCCTCCTAACAATGTGCCTGCACCCGTTAGACTTGTAATAAGGCCATAATCCCCATCAGACAATTGAAGGTGCTGTTTGATAAACGTTACTTCTTGAGAATCTAGTGCAAAACCAATTAGCATGGCCGTTTGAAACAGTATGTAAATCGATATAAACGCTTTTGCTTTTTTGGAAAAATCTCGAACGATTCTCCAATCACTCATCAGCATCTTCCAAGTAATCCGGTCGCGAGCCTCCTGACTGCTCTCATCCACATTGGGAAGAAGATAGATAAAGAAAGCACAAACTAAAAAACTGATGGCGTTAATAATGATGCACAAATCTGTTCCAACCTTCATAATAAGAACCCCTGCTACTGCAGGGCCCAGAAGAAATGCACCTGAGCTTGTCATACTCATAATCGAGTTAAATCGTTTGCGATTCTCAGGCGGAATGAGCTTCGTAATATACACGGAAGCACTCGGACCAAAGAAAGCACCGGCCATATTAATAAGTAAAAGAAGCACATAGATAACCCACAAAGAACTGATGAAAGGAATGACAGCTACTAGAACTCCTCGTACAACATCAATAAAGACCATTAACCTTCGCTTATTTATACGGTCAATGACACTTCCTGACCAGGTATTTGTGATTAAAATGGCAATGGGCCGAATAACATAAAGACCTGCTACGGCTGCTGCTGATCCTGTTAATTTTAAAATAGAGAGGTTTAGCGCAATTAAATAAATCCAGTTCCCTAGATAAGAAACACCGATTCCCGATAGTAAAAGGAAAGGATTTCGCCACGCCTTCATACGCCCACCTCTTCTCTTTAAATTCATTTTCTAACGCTCATTCATCATACCATAATCTTACATTTAAATAAGATGATATTTTACACAAAAATTGACAGTTCGGTGTAAAGTTTAACGCTACTAGCTAATCTTTAAATAGTAGAAAAGAATTTACTGCATGAACATCTATTCTCCCCCATCAAATCATTTCTTTTAGTTAATCCAAACCCAATACGTCCGTATTCTGAGGTATATAACCTAACATTCGGATCATTGATACCACTTGACCCTTATGATGAAATTCATGTGTGATGGCATGGGCAAGGAGCTGACGGGGTGTTATCTTTATGACCTCGCTTTCCTCTCTCCAAGGAATTTTCTTTTCCATTGCCGCATTTAAAAATTCATCTGACTGTTCAAGAACTTTCTCCATATATACATCTGCTTGTTGAAAATAGCGCCTTACATCTTCTAACTTCATCTGATTTATTTTTTCTTTTGAATAGAGGGGTGTCTTCGTCGCTTCTAATACGTAAGATCCTAACCAAGCATGATAGCACCCAGCTGTATGACATAACGTATTTCGTATACTTTGGAAACCAATGTTAAGCTCTTTCGTGAACTCGTCCTCCCCTAGCTCTCCGCACTGATCCAGTAAAATAGCTCTTGTCTGCTTGACCCATTCATATTCTAATTTATCCATACGCCACCTCTACTTTTAGAATATTCAAATTTTACCACACAAAAATAAAAGAGGGAATGGACAGCTCATTCCCTCTTTTATTTATTGCTTTATTAAGTGAATTTTCTCAATACCTTTAATCATTAGCTCTAATTTTTTATGTTGGTTATACGAGCTAATTGGAAAATTAGCTGAAATGATGGTTTCATTATTTTTACTAACTGAACGAAGACCTTTAATTCTATATTCATGACCTGCTTCGTCCACGATGACCATATCTGAAGGAAGTTTTTCATCTCTCTCTTTATCTATTCCTTTCAGTGACAAAACGATATTTAATGCTGTTGGAGTTGAGCGCGCTTTTAATACTTGAATAGCGGATGATACATTTTGTATTTTATACTGAATCATTTCCTCTGCTTTTTTATTATTGCTTAACGATAGATTCCAATGACCATTTATTTTTTTTAGTTTTCCTGTATTGTCGAAAATATTAATGCTTTCTATTTCTATAACAGCATCCTTTAACTTTGGAATCGTACCTTCACTTGAATCAGATAATGTATTAAATTGAACCATGCCTGATTTTTCATCTATCAACGGGTTTTGATAATCGAAAAATGATGTGTATCTGTTTTTGCCCTTTAACGGCTTTGTATCTGGAATGAATTCTTCAATGTATTGACCATCACCATTTTTTAATCGATAATCCAGTGATACGTTTTCCACATGTTTTAACATAGAAGGATGATCGAATGCTAATTGAAAACTTAACCCTAATTTATTTTCATCTGAAAAATGGTCATTGATCGCTATTTTAACACCTTGATCCGTAACGGAATGGTGATCCTCTTGTAACATTCCATTGTTAACTGCCTGCTCAACACCCTTATCGTCGAAACCAAGCCATTTATTAATACTAGCCATTACGTGATCATTTGATAAACCAAGCCCTACTACTAAACAGGCGCTAGCTGCGATCGCTATAATCACCTGTGGATTAAATGTGCGCTTCTTCTTTATCGACTTTTTACGAATGACATCATATGTTTGATCAAGGGACTGTCTTACCATAAGCGGCATTTCTTTTTTCTCGTTCAACATGTGTTTTAATTCTTTTTCCAAATGATTAAACATATCCGATCACATCCTCACTTTTATGATGATTGCTTCTTAATATGGACTTCGCTCGAGATAACCTCGATTTAATCGTCCCTTCAGGCTCTTTTAAAAACTCGCTTATTTCCTTCGTGTTCATCCCAACGATATAATATAGAACAATTGCTGTTTTATAGTCATTATTGAGGACATTTAGTTCATCCTCTAACTCCATCTTTAAGGTTGAATCATGTACTCCATCCTGCAAATTTTCAATTTCGACTACATCAAAAACGGCTTTATTTCTATTTAAAATACGGTGACATTTGTTAATTAATATTTTACAAATCCATGTATTGAAATACGCATCATTTTGTAAGCTTTCTAACTTCTCGTAAGCCGCAAGTATTGCATCTTGCATTGCGTCTGCTACATCCTCATCTTTAGTCAAAAGCCTGCTCGCCACTTTATACAGTACATCTTCATACTGTTGAATGAGCGCAATAAATGCTTCGCTATCACCTTTTTTAGCTCTTTTCACTAAAGTCGTTAATTTTGCCATTTCGATCCCTCCTCATCCGCCAATATTTTTTAGACAACGCTGTTTGCCTTTCAACTTATTAGAGACCAAATCAACTCAATTAGTTGCATAGCGCTCATAAAATCTTTTCATTTCAATACGTAATCGTTGAATAGAAAAATAGTTATCATTGAAAAAGGCTCAATCCTGAACTGGATTGAGCACTCATTCTCTTTTTCATGGCTACACGATCATTCAATTATTCATCACAAGTTTTCACCAAGAATATAGTGTGAAAACCAAGACAAATTTTGCTTCATAATCGTGGCGTTGACGCCCGGATGGTCAGAGCTATATGCCATGTCTTTAAATACGATCAATTCGGTTTCTACACCCATCTCTCTCAGGCCTTTGTATAGCTCATAAGCATTTGCTATTGGGACTCTAGCATCCTTCTCACCGTGCTGAATTAAAGTAGGTGTGGATGCTGATTTAATATAGGTCATGGGTGATGTCTGGGCATAAATCTCTGGATCATTCCAGGGGTTATCACCTAAATACATACTTGTAAAGTAAGGGAGGTCTGTATGTACGTAATTTGTACACCAGTTTGTGATACCTCCACCTACCGAAATAGCTTTAAAACGATTGCTAAACGTAGAGCAGAAGGCTGATATATACCCACCGTTACTCCACCCCATCACACCTACTCGCGCTTTATCTACGATTCCTTTTTCAATGAGGGCGTCCACTCCTGATATCACATCATCATAGTTAGCCATTCCAAGCGTTCGGTAGTTTGCTTTTAAAAACGTATTTCCATATCCTGAGCTGCCTCTATAGTTTGGCTCTAGTACGATAAAACCCTTTTCAGTAAAAGACTCAATCGAATACTTTCCGTTAAAGCAGTCAGAGAATAGAGGGAACGATGCCCAGTTTGGACCACCATGAATGATCAGCAATAAAGGGTACGCTTTATTTCGGTCAAATGCTATTGGCGTTGATAATACACCCTCAATTTCAACGTCGTCGCTCGTTTTCCATGAAATGATCTCTCGATGACTTTTGAATTTTCCATCGAACAAGCTATTTTCGTTCGTTATTTTTTGATCATTCCAATAGATTTCGAATAATTCACCTTCAACCGCCTTATTGTAAGCGAGATGTTCACCATCTCTTGTACCAGAGGCCTCTAGTACAAACCCTTCTTCACTTAACGTATCAACCCCTCCGTCTTTAGACAACAGCCCAATGCAATAATTCGTTCTATGTTGCCAGCGTATTAAGATACCTTTAGAGGTCCAGTCCAGTGGTACGGGCATAGCATCAAGAGTGGATAGGGGTCGAGTTACCTCTCCGTTATGGAAATCGTAAATCTCTAATGTACTATCCTGTATGTGGTTTTGGTAATAATCCTTTCTTCTCTCGCTTGCCGAGTAACAGATTTTATGACCCTCAGGAGAAAAACAAATACCCTCACCAAGCATTTTATCTATAGGAAGTTTTTCTACTTTCCTCTCTTCTAAATGAAGTAGGTACAACTCTCTGTTTATGTAATCTTCCATCTTGGAGGTTGGAGCAGCGATTAATACGGCCTTACTTCCATCATTTGAAAGCGCGAATTCGTGAATATGAAAATCCTGACCGTCAGTTAGTTGATTTGGTTGGGGTTTCTGATCAATTGTCGTATAGCATAAACAATTGTTTCGATATTCCTTCGCGACCTCATAGAAGTGTTCATATAAGGCCTCCCGTTTTACAGGTTCTTTGGCCTGTGCAAGGTAATAAAAACCTTTTCCAACGGCATCCCATTTAAACTCATTTACCCCTTCGACTTCATTCGTTATTTGTACTTCGCGATTATCCTCGATGAACTGAACAAAGATCTGATTGTTCTTGTCGTCATCCCCTCTAAGATAGGCGATGGATTTGGAATCTGGTGACCAACTAGGAGCCGTACAGCTTGTCCCACCAGCTGGCAGCTGATAGCTCTTCCTGTTTTCTTTTTCATAGATCCAAATATTATGATCATACAGATTTTCTTCCCAATTAGCTGTTCTTCTGACAAATGCGATGCTTTTCCCATCGTCACTTATAGTTATTCCTGATAGAGAAGGTATGGAAACGATCTCTTCTATATTTAAATATGCTTTTTTATTTACTGTCATTCGTAAATCCCCTCTAACTCATAAAAACTTATAACAGAGCTCTTTAAAATGACAAAAACCCCCTTTAGATCATCATATCTAAAGGGGGTTGACTTCGCAATTACTTTATAACCATTAATTACCTATTATTCAACTGTTACAGACTTCGCTAAGTTACGTGGCTTATCTACGTCACAGTCGCGGTGTAATGCTGCATAGTAAGAAATTAATTGTAATGGAATTACCGCTACTAACGGAGATAGATCCTCATGTACTGGTGGTAATACATAGCGGTCTTCTTCTGTTTCAAGACCTTTCATTGAGATAATACATGGATTTGCTCCACGTGCTGCTACCTCTTTTACGTTCCCACGAATACCTAAGTTAACATGCTCTTGTGTAGCAAGTGCGATAACTGGTGTGTTGTTTTCGATTAAAGCAATTGTTCCATGCTTTAACTCTCCGCCTGCAAATCCTTCTGCTTGGATGTAAGAGATCTCTTTTAATTTAAGCGCTCCTTCTAATCCAACGTAGAAGTCTACTGCACGACCAATGAAGAATGCATTGCGAGTTGTAGATAGATACTCACGAGCAATTGCCTCCATTGTTTCTTTGTCATCACAAAGTGCTTCCATTGCGCTACCTACGATCGCTAGCTCTTGAACAAGATCAAACGATAGCTCTACGCCACGCGTTTTAGCTGTTACAGCCGCTAGGATTGATAAAACAGCGATTTGAGCTGTGTAAGCTTTTGTTGAAGCAACCGCAATTTCAGGACCAGCATGTAAAAGAAGCGTGTAATCTGCTTCACGAGAAAGTGTAGATCCTGGTACGTTTGTGATTGTTAATGCTTTGTAGCCAAGCTCTTTTACTTGAACAAGTACTGCACGGCTATCTGCTGTTTCACCACTTTGTGAAATGAAGACAAATAGTGGCTTCTCAGATAGAAGTGGCATGTTGTAAGAGAACTCACTTGCTACATGAACTTCTACAGGTACTTTCGCCCATTTTTCAATGAACTGTTTCCCTACAAGACCCGCGTGATAGCTTGTTCCGCATGCTACGATATAGATACGGTCTGCTTCAGTCATCGCTTGTGAAATGCTTTCATCGATGTGAAGCTCGTTGTTTTCATTTTGGTATTGCTGAATAATTTTACGCATTACTAATGGCTGCTCATCAATTTCTTTCAGCATGTAGTGAGGGTATGTTCCTTTTTCAATATCGCTAGCATCTAGCTCAGCTGTGTAAGGAGCACGTTCTACTACTTCACCGTTTAGCTTTTTAATTGTTACCGCTTCTTTTGTTACAATTACAAGTTCTTTATCCATTAACTCAACGTATTGATCTGTTACTTGTAGCATTGCCATCGCATCACTTGCTACTACGTTGAAGTCATCTCCTAGACCTACTAAAAGTGGACTTTTGTTTTTTGCAACATAAATTGTTTCTTTATCTTCGTTATCTAATAAAGCAAGCGCATAAGAACCTTTTAATAAAGCAACTGTTTTACTAAAAGCCTCTTCTGTTGCTAGGCCTTCTTGTGAAAATTTATCAACTAATTGAACGATTACTTCTGTATCCGTTTCACTTACAAACGTTACGTCTTGAAGGTACTCACGCTTTAAGATGGAGTAGTTTTCAATAACACCGTTATGAACAAGTGTAAAACGACCAGATGTACTTTGGTGTGGATGAGCGTTCTCTTTGCTTGGTACACCGTGAGTTGCCCAACGAGTATGTCCAATACCAGTAGGTGCAACAACAGATTCGTCTACGATTGCACGTAGATCAGCAATGCGACCCTTTTCTTTGAATAGGTGTAATCCTTCATCGTTCACTACTGCAATACCAGCTGAATCGTATCCGCGGTACTCTAATTTTTCTAATCCACGTAATAAGATTTCTTTTGAATCCTTCGTTCCAATGTAACCTACAATTCCGCACATAGTTAAATCCTCCTTGAAGGGACCAGGGGGCTAAGAAAGCGGGCTTCCTTGCCCCTTTCCATTCATTTTCGTTATCTGTTTTTGTTAACCATCGAACTGCATTTGTACAAAGGGTCACCCCTTTGCTTTTTACAGAACGTTACGGTTGTGGTTGGTTCAACCGGGAGGCATCCGCCGATACTTCGATAAACCTCCTCCTCGTCAACTAAGCTCATGGTCGCTCCAGCTTAGTTCAGGCGCTTTTAAAGTTATATACAGGTTGTTCTCTTCTCTCCTTTGGAAAAAGTAAGAGACGAACATTTTTTATATTACAATAGCACATAAGAAAACGTCAAATATTTTCTTAAGCGCAGTTGCTGGACACATACTAAGGATGTTAATAAATCCCTTCTTTTTGCATCTAAAGTGCGAATAAAAGAGACAAGGTAGCCATAGAATGTTCCAATAATATAAAAATATGCATAAGCAGAAAAGTTTGTTCCTGCTTATGCATGGTTATTACCGATCATTTTTATAATCGGACGTATGAAATTGTGCTTATTCTAAGCCCATTTCTGCTTTTACTACCTCTACAATTCGGTCCACATAGTTCTTGCAGTCTTCATCTGAAGGTGCTTCCACCATAACGCGCACAAGAGGTTCTGTTCCTGAAGGACGTACAAGCACACGGCCATTTCCAGCCATTTCAGCTTCTACTTCTTCAATTACTGCTTTCACCTTCTCATTTTCCGTTACGTGATGCTTATCCGTTACTTTTACGTTAATTAAAAGCTGAGGATATTTTTGCATCTCTTTTGCTAACTCAGAAAGAGATTTTTTCGTTACTTTCATGATGTTTACAAGCTGAATTGCTGTTAACATTCCGTCACCTGTTGTGTTGTAATCAAGGAAAATGATATGACCAGACTGTTCGCCGCCTAAGTTATATCCTTTTGCCTTCATTTCTTCTACAACATAACGGTCTCCAACAGCTGTTTGAGCGCTGTCGATTTTATTTTTCTCGATCGCTTTGTAGAACCCTAAGTTACTCATAACCGTTGAAACGATCGTATTGTGCTTCAGACGACCATTTTCGCTTAAGTACTTCGCACAGATGAACATAATTTGATCACCGTCTACGATCTCTCCGTTCTCATCCACTGCAATTAAACGGTCGCCGTCGCCGTCAAACGCAAGACCTACGTCTGCTCCCTTTTCTTTCAAAAATGCAGCTAGCGTTTCTGGATGAGTAGAACCCACACCATCGTTAATATTCAGTCCGTTTGGTGAAGCACCCATTGTTGAAATATCCGCTTCTAGATCGGCAAATAAGTGTGCTGCTAGTGATGATGTGGCACCGTGTGCGCAATCTAGTGCAACGTGGATCCCTGAGAAATCCTCATCAACCGTTTGTTTTAGGAATTGAAGGTATTTTTGACCACCTTCAAAATAGTCATTTACTTGTCCAAGATCTTTTCCGACCGGTCTTGGTAAGGTATCCGTCTCTGCATCCAATAATGCTTCGATTTCAAGCTCCTGATCATCAGATAGCTTAAACCCGTCTGGACCAAAGAATTTAATTCCATTGTCTTGTACAGGGTTATGAGAAGCTGAAATCATTACACCTGCTTGCGCGTCCATTACTTTTGTTAAGTAAGAAACACCTGGCGTTGAGATAACGCCTAATCGCATAACTTCCGCCCCTGTTGATAGTAGTCCTGCTACAAGAGCTCCTTCTAACATATGACCAGATACGCGTGTATCACGACCAATTAATACTTTTGGTCTGTCCGCATCCTTCGTTAAAACGTACCCTCCGTAACGGCCAACCTTAAATGCTAATTCCGGTGTTAATTCGCTATTCGCTATACCGCGAACACCATCTGTTCCAAAATACTTACCCATCTATTATTCGCTCCTTTGTCACCATGTGTAACAATTATTGTTTTTCTTGCTGATCTGAAGTGGACTCATCAGGTTTTACCGAATTAGAATCACTTGGCTTATCGCCCTTATCTCCTCCAGCTGGAGGCGTAGTTGTTGGTGTGTCAGGCTCCGTAACTTTCACCTTTGCTTGCTGAGGTGTTGGCGTTGCTTTTACACCATCAGGGACCTTGACTGAGATCGGAACGGTCGTTTCACCGCTCTGGACACCACCCATATCAATAGAGAGCTGAATATCTCCAGCCTGCAGTGCGTTAATTATTTTTTCGCTCCCTGTCACTTCCACATCTACTTTTCCATCAGAAGGTGTCAACAGATCGTAATTAAAATCAGAAGATGTATTAGCTAACGACACACTTACACCTTTTAACGTCTTTGTGATTGTTTTATCTTTTGGTTCCTCTGAACCGGTCGTTGGTTTATCAGGAGAAGGTGTTGACTGTTCTGTTTGATCGCCCTGTTCATCATCACTTGGTGACTCTGAGGATGGCTCATCATCTTTCTTCTGATTATCCTGTTCTGTTTTATCAGCTTGTTCATCTGTTGCTGTTTCTTCTTTTTTCTTAACTTCTGCTTTTATCGTGACTTTAGAAGGTGCTATGCTTGTTACCCCTTCAGGAAGAGGCACATCAACAACAAACGTTTTTGATTTTTGCAGCTCACTTATGTCTACTTCTATGTCATCAATAAAATCAATTTTCGAGAGCGCTTCTTCCGATCCATAAAGTTTAACCGTACCAGGAGTGACTTTTAAATCCTCTAACACTACTCCATCAGGTAGATTTCCCGTCGTTTGAATTTTAACAGGAACTTCTTTGCTGTGAGTAGATACTGGTATCGTAACATCCACATTGGACGGATTAATTTGCACGTTAACCTTATTTAAATTTCGATCTAATGCAATAACCTGTGCTTTCTTCTCAATTGTTTCAGACGTATCATCAGAATCATCTAGCTCTACAACAGCTTTTACATAAGCAATACGGTTAATTTGACTTTGCGCACCTGAAATTTGTACTCTACGAGGCTCTACAATAGCCTGGCTTGGTACGTAGCGTTCCTTAAATTTCGATGTATCAAAGCTCGCTTCTACAGAAAACTTCTTCGTTACTTTTTCTTCAATCGTAACGTTCGCATATTTCGGTTTAATTTGAACACTCACAGTGTTTGGAATATTTTTATACTGCATTTCAACCTTGTGAGTTCCACCTACGTATTTATTTAAGTCCACATAGACTTCATAATCTTTTTTAAATTTAGTCGACGTCACGTCTCCTACAGGACCCTGTATCGTTAACGTAGCGTATTCAGGAACTCCTGTCACAATCTTGTTTTTGTCATTATAATAAGCTCTCACCGGAACATTGGTGATTGTTTCGGTTTGGTAGTTAATGTTCGATTCAGTTTGACTAGCACTTGGCTTATCTGGCTCTTCCAAATTTACAGACATATATAGTAGTAAGGCGAGTAAAAGAGCAACAATCTTCATAACCCAAGGACTATTCATGAATTTATCCATCTTTTTTCCCCCTCCACTGCCAACGAGTTGAGGAAGAAACACGGGTTGATTTTAGCCACTCGCTCGTTAATAAGTCTCTTAACTTATCGACACTTAATTCTCGATGGAGATCACCATTCTTTGTAACTGAAATATTGCCTGTTTCCTCAGATACAACAACTGTAATACTATCTGTTACCTCACTAATACCAACTGCGGCACGATGTCTCGTTCCCAGTTCCTTTGAAATAAAAGGACTCTCTGAAAGAGGCAGATAACAGGCTGCCGCCGCGACTTGATTTCGTTGTAAAATAACAGCTCCATCATGAAGAGGTGTATTTGGAATGAATATATTAATTAATAGCTCAGACGTTATGTTTGCATTCATCGGGATACCAGTCTCAATATAATCTTCCATACCTGTCTCCCGCTCAATAGAAATAAGGGCTCCTATACGCCTCTTAGCCATATAATCTGTCGCTTTCACAATGGCCTCGACGGTTCTCGTACTTTCATCCTCTTCACTTCCATTACCTCGTGAAAACAAGCGTCCTCGCCCTAACTGTTCTAGAGCACGACGAAGTTCCGGCTGGAAAATAATAATTACGGCTAAAAATCCCCATGTTAACGCTTTGTCCATAAGCCATCCTAGGGTTTGTAATCCTAAGAAACTACTGAGGAATCGAACCACTACGATTACAACGATACCTTTTAAAAGCTGTACAGCCTTGGTACCACGTATAACCATAATCAGCTTATATATAACAAACCAAACAAGGAGAATATCAACTACTTTTCCTAGATAACTAAGGATTGGTAGCTCTCCAAACGATGGCATTCTCTCACTTCCTCTTTGTATGTAATAACTACATAAAGCAATAAAGATAACTGTTTTATTATAGCACAAAACCTTGGTAGATGCGGTAATACTTCCCCTTAAGACATAAGCACTAATTTGCCACAGAAGAACTAGCCCTTAGACTCTAAGTGACCACTACAATCTCTTTATTGTTATAAACAAAAAGGATATCTCTTAGTCATTTATTTGCAAGAGATACCCCTATTTCTTATTTACTTTCCACTAGCTTAACTGCGCTATGGACGTTGGATTTTAGGTTATACCAAACCCATTCAAAGAGCTCATCTAGCACGGTAATTTTCCCTGTTACTTCACCGGCAGATGCCATATAGCGATGTCCATTCACTACCGTAACGTCACCGTCTACTTTTCCTTCTATTTTTATATCACCGTTTCTCACAATGACATTTCCTTTAATCGTCTCACCCTTTGGTACCGTAACCGTTTGCCCATTAATGACCAGGTTAGGCTGCTTGGAAACTGAAAAATCATGATCATTTTTCCACGTAGAAAAAAGACTTCCTACCATGAGCATCACAAAAAGTGACGATGCTGTAAGGAGTGGGTGTGATCTAAACCACTTGTTTACCTTTGCTTTTTGCGTTTGCTTTGGAAGGCTGTTCATCACATTTAGCGTGAAATCACTTGGTGCTGCTACATGAGAAGCACTTTGTACAAAAGCAATCGTCCGTTTTAATTCCTTCATATGCAATTGACACTCTTCACAGCTTTTGAGATGTTCTCGTAATATCTGCTCATTTTCTTTTGTGATGTCACCATCTAGATAATCGTGCATCATTTCAGTGTAATTGCCTGAGCAATTTTTCATTATTTATTCACCTCTTATAAATCACGAAGTCGATTTCTCAACGCTTCTCGTCCTCTGTGTATTCTCGTCTTTACAGTACCTATCGGCAAGTCTAATACATCACTAATTTCTTTTAGCGATAGTTCCTCAATATATTTCAATACAATAGCAGATCGATATTTCTCGGGTAGATTCAGAATTTCTTGGTCAATCTTTTCGTTCAATTCATGATTCTCAACCTCTTCTTCTGGAAGAGCCTGATCTGCCGCCAATTGTGAATACATATCTAGACCTTCTGTTCCTGGTACTTCAGCATCTAAATAGTAATCTGGCTTCTTTTTTCGGATGCGATCAATGCACAGATTTGTTGCAATACGATATAACCACGTCGAAAACTTCTTTGATGTATCATAACTATGGATATTGATGTAGGCCCTAATAAAAGCCTCCTGAGCAGAATCCTCCGCCTCGTGCCGATTTCCGAGCATGCGATAACATAGTTGAAATATCTTATCTTTATAATATTCCACTATGTCAGCAAACGCGTCTTGATCCCCTTTTTTAACTTGTTTTATTTTTCTCTTTATGACTAACTCCATTAATTTTTTACCTCCGCCCATTGCGGGTATATGCGTTTTTACGTAACAGCTTCAATAAAGTTTCATGATTCTTTATTTTTATTTTATCAAAAAATAAAAAAAGATGTTTAAAAATCCTAAATTTGGATATTACATTACTAACTTACTTTAGGAGCGTGGGGAAATATGGGTATCGGGGAAAAGCTTTTAGCAGAAATTGAAAAATGTCGAGTGGCTATGATTCAATCAGCAGCTGCAACTTCCTTTTCAGCTGACAACGTAGTAGCACTTAGTTCACAGCTGGATCATCTATTGAACCAATATGACCGTCATATAAAAGAGGGCTATTGAGATTTTCTCAAAGCCCTCTCTTTTTATTTAAAGGAGCTTGTCTCCTAGTAAAGATCCGATCAAAGCAACCGCAACGGTAGCCGTTTTATTTTTTTCATCTAAAATTGGATTGACTTCTACAAATTCAGCTGATGTAATGACTTCTGCCTCGGCGAGCATTTCCATCGCTAAATGACTTTCTCTATAACTAATTCCCCCAATTACAGGTGTACCAACCCCTGGGGCATCATGAGGATCTAAACCATCGAGGTCAAGCGATAAATGAATACCGTCCGTTTTACTTTTTAAGTACTCAATTGTCTCTTCCATTACTTTCGTCATTCCCAAACGATCAATTTCATGCATCGTATACACTTTGATCCCTTTTTCTTTAATAAGCTCTCTTTCACCTTCGTCTAATGATCTAGCACCAATAATGACGATGTTTTCAGGCTTAATTTTAGGTGAATATCCTCCAATAGAGGTCAATACTTCATGACCAAGGCCCAAACTAGCTGCTAAAGGCATTCCGTGGATATTGCCCGATGGAGAAGTATCTGCTGTATTTAAGTCACCATGTGCATCATACCAAATTACCCCAAGATTCTGATAATGCTTTGCGACACCTGCAAGAGTTCCAATGGCAATACTATGATCTCCACCTAGAACAAGAGGAAACCTGCCATTTTCAATCACTTCATCTACCTTTGCAGCCAAGGATTCATTTCCTTTTGCAACCGCTTTTAAATTTTTCAAGTTTGTTTCCGGATCTGTATGATAACGCTCACCTAAACCTATTTGAATATTGCCTTCATCTTGTACGGCAATACCTAATCGTTCAATGCGTTCGACAATTCCAGCATAGCGAATTGCACTCGGCCCCATATCGACGCCTCTTCGTGTTTGTCCTAAGTCCATAGGTACCCCAATTACGGAAATGTTCTTTATCATGTGAGTTCCTCCTCTATCTCCTATAATGGTATTGTACCTATTTTATATGGAGTAACTCAACTCGACATTTTTTTGAATATATATGCAATTCAAACTAGAAAACTACAGCATCTCCCACTTAAAATATACATATTTTATAGATCGTAAAAAGGGATATAAAAAAACCTTAAGTCTAGTCAGACTTAAGGTAATATGTATGATTGATGGTGGAGCCTAGCGGGATCGAACCGCTGACCTCCTGCGTGCAAGGCAGGCGCTCTCCCAGCTGAGCTAAGGCCCCATATAAAATTGGAGCGGAAGACGGGATTCGAACCCGCGACCCCCACCTTGGCAAGGTGGTGTTCTACCACTGAACTACTTCCGCAAAATGAGCCATGAAGGATTCGAACCTTCGACCCTCTGATTAAAAGTCAGATGCTCTACCAACTGAGCTAATGGCTCTAATGGCTGGGCTAGCTGGATTCGAACCAACGAATGACGGAGTCAAAGTCCGTTGCCTTACCGCTTGGCTATAGCCCAATCATTATGAATAAAATAAATGGTGGAGGGGGACGGATTCGAACCGCCGAACCCGGAGGGAGCGGATTTACAGTCCGCCGCGTTTAGCCACTTCGCTACCCCTCCACAATATAAGTGGTGCCGGCAAGAGGACTTGAACCCCCAACCTACTGATTACAAGTCAGTTGCTCTACCAGTTGAGCTACACCGGCTCTGTTTAGATGGCTAATCTAAAATGGTGGAGGATGACGGGATCGAACCGCCGACCCCCTGCTTGTAAGGCAGGTGCTCTCCCAGCTGAGCTAATCCTCCGTAATAACTATGTATAATGTAAATGGTGACCCGTACGGGATTCGAACCCGTGTTACCGCCGTGAAAGGGCGGTGTCTTAACCGCTTGACCAACGGG
>NZ_LILC01000025.1 GCF_001274935.1 Priestia koreensis
TCGTCCTGAGCCAGGATCAAACTCTCCGAAGAAATGTTTGACTTGCTCATTTGTTGTCTTACTTTTAAAACGTTGACATTTTGCTTGTTTTGTTCAGTTTTCAAAGTTCATCTCGCTCGCAAGCGACTTAACTATCATATCATTTCGTTTCGTTGATGTCAACATCTTTTTTGAAAAGTTTTTCTAGGTTTTCCAAAATATTTATGTCGTTTGCAGCAACGAATATTAATATATCAAATATTTTTAGTGATAGCAATATCTTTAAAAGAAGTTGTAATTTTTAGTTTTTGTTAAGTAGTAAAAAAAGAGGAAAGCTTCTACAAGCCTTCCTCTTCCCCTTATTAACGTTGGCGCATTTGAGGGAATAATAATACGTCACGAATAGATGGTGCATTCGTTAGAAGCATTACTAGACGATCAATGCCAATTCCTAGACCACCTGTTGGCGGCAAACCGTATTCTAACGCTTCAATAAAATCATTGTCCATTTCATGCGCTTCATCATTTCCTTGTTCTTTCTCTTTTAACTGCGCTTCAAAACGTTCGCGCTGATCAATTGGGTCATTAAGCTCCGTAAACGCATTTGCATGTTCACGTCCTACAATGAACAACTCAAAGCGATCTGTGAAGCGAGAATCTTCATCATTCTTCTTCGCTAATGGTGAGATCTCTACTGGATGACCGTAAATAAATGTAGGTTGAATTAGTTTCTCTTCTACTCTTTGTTCAAAGAATTCATTTACGATATGACCGTATTGCATATGTTCTGTAATTTCAATACCGTTTTCTTTTGCTAAAGCTCGTGCTTCTTCTAAGGACATTTCTTTCCAGAAGTCTACACCTGTATATTCCTTAACGGCATCAACCATGTGTAGACGTGTCCATTCTGGAGTTAAGTCTACTTCTTGATCACCATATTGAATTTTAGTTGTACCCAATACTTCCTGAGCAATATGAGCAACCAAGTTTTCAGTAAGGCTCATGATATCTTTGTAATCTGCATAAGCTTCATACAGTTCAATCATTGTGAATTCAGGATTATGACGTGTAGATACTCCTTCATTACGGAATACGCGCCCAATCTCGTACACTTTCTCTAAACCACCTACAATAAGGCGTTTTAAATGCAACTCGATCGCAATGCGCATGTATAGAGTCATATCTAATGTATTATGATGTGTAATGAACGGACGAGCTGATGCTCCACCAGCAATTGAATGCATCATTGGTGTTTCAACTTCTAGGTAGCCATGGCTGTCTAGATAGCGGCGCATAGACTGAATAATTAAGCTGCGTGTAATAAATGTACTTTTGCTTTCTGGGTTTGTGATTAAGTCTAGATATCTTTGACGATAGCGTTGTTCAATATCTTTAAGGCCGTGGAATTTATCAGGTAACGGACGTAGAGCCTTAGACAACAAAGTAAACTCTTGAACTTTAATAGAAAGTTCTCCTACTTTTGTTTTGAAGACTGTCCCTTTCACACCTACGTGATCTCCGATATCTACTGTGTTAAAGATCTCGTAAGCTTCCTCACCAATAGCATCTTTACGAACATAAATCTGAACTTGTCCTTTGAGATCTTGAAGATGCGCGAATCCTGCTTTTCCTTTTCCGCGCTTAGTCATTATACGACCCGCTAACGTTACTTCAACATCTTTTTCTTCTAGTTCTTCTTTTGAAAAACTATCATACTCAGTAATTACATCTTGTGTTAGGTGAGAACGTTCAAATCTTTTACCAAACGGATCTAAACCTTTTTCACGTAAGTCCTGCATTTTTTCTCGGCGAACAAGTAGTTGGTCATTTAATTCTTCATGACTCATCTATAATCATCTCCATGCTTATATAATTGTTGGTTCATTTCTTACAAGCTATCAATCGGAAAATGCCAGTTTGTTACTGGCAATGATTGTTATACAATAGGGGTATTATAGGTTAGCACACTATTGCTGTCAAATAGCCTGAATGTTTTCGTCTTTCTTTTCTGCCTCTTCAATAATCGTTTCCGCAAAACCATTTCCTATCAAGGGGTTGTACTAGTGCTTTTCTTCCTTCATTAGTAAGGGCTCCTGCATAATCAAGATGTGAACTCCCATTTTAAATAAGTTCTATAATACTCCCCTTACTTTTCAGGAGTTAACTCATCTTTCGTAATCCCTAGAACATTAACCGCTTCATCTAAAAATTCAGCAGATGGCATGCGGTTACCTCTTTCAATTTCACCTACAATAGAAACAGAAACTCCTAAAGTTTCCGCAAAGCTTTCTTGCGTATATCCTTTTAGTTTTCGAAAAGCTCGAATTCGTCTTCCCCATTTTTCTGTTTCCATACCCTTACTCCTTCTCTACCTTCTAATTTATCTATATAAGCAGAGATTGGCTCGTTCGTTATTGGTACACGGAGCGAAGAATCAATCTCTGCTAATGGAATCATAACAAAGCCTCTTTCCCACATTCGAGGGTGTGGAAGAATGAGTCGTTCTGATACAATATTTTCTTGGTTATACAACAAAATGTCAAGGTCTAGCGTCCTAGGCCCCCAGTGGATCTCTCTTGTTCTCCCGCCCTTTTGTTCAAGATCTTGTAAGATATCCAATAAGTCATGAGCATTCAATCCTGTCTTTATTCTCGCCACCATATTTAAAAAAGAAGCCTGCTCAGTATAACCAACAGGGGCTGTCTCATAAATAGAAGAAACTTGTTCCACAGTGATATGCGGATTTTCCCGAAGACCTTGAATTGCCTCAGACAAAAAACTAGCTCGATCTCCTATATTTGAACCAAGGGCGATAAACGCTTCATTCTCCATCTATCTGCTCCTCTTGATTTCAACAGCTACTGAATTGTAATAGCCTTGAATCGGAGGATCAGGCTTGTATACTTTTACAGTACATGCTTGAATCAATTCATATTCTACTAAGATTTGAGCAGCAATTTCCTCGGCAATTGCTTCTACAAGCTTAAAACGCTTGTTTTCTACTACATCTCTACAAACAGCATATAAATCTGCATAGCTAACCGTATGCTGAAAATTATCATTCTTTCCGGCCTCTGCCAAATCCAGTTCTACCATTAGGTCAACATTAAATCGTTGACCTAATTTATTTTCTTCTGGTAAAACACCATGGTAACCATAAAACTGCATCTGGTTGACAAAAATCTTATCGATTGTTGACATCCCCTTTACCAACTAGTACATCCATCATTTTAGCAAAACGAGAGATTTCTAATACATCATGTACCCGCATTATTTCAATTCCCTGTTCAATACCTAAAGCCACAGTCGCCGCAGTTCCTTCTGCCCGTTCCTCAGGAGGCAAATCCAACACACGACCGATCATTGATTTTCTAGAAGTCCCCAAAAGAACAGGGTACCCCCATACCTTAAAGCGGTGTAGATTACGCATTACTTCTAAATTTTGTTGAAACCCTTTGGCAAAGCCAATGCCAGGATCCAAAATAATCTGCTCGTCTTTTACGCCTGCGCGCTTAGCAATTTCAATACTTTCATTTAAGTCTTTGATCATATCCGGTATAAGATCGTTATAGCTCGACTCATCTCGGTTATGCATGAGAACGATCGGGACGTTATAAGAAGCGGCCACCTCAGCAATTTCGGGATCAGCTTTCGCGCCCCAGATGTCATTAATGATATGAGCACCCGCTTCAACCGCACACCTAGCGACTTCCGACTTGTACGTATCAATTGAAATAGGCGCTTGTACATTGTCTCTAATCGAAGCAATGACAGGCGTTACACGAGCAATTTCCTCTTCATCTGAAATCTTTGTGTATCCTGGACGCGTAGATTCTCCACCTACATCAATAATATCTGCGCCATCCTCGACAAGCTGTTGAGCACGCTTAACGGCCACTTCCAATTGATTGTACTTCCCACCATCTGAAAATGAGTCAGGCGTCATATTTAGAATACCCATAATAAGGGTTTTTTCTTTGTGATTTAATGTGTAATCTCCACACGAAATGAGTGAAGAAGGCACTAAAGTATTTGAAGCCATGTCATGTTCCTTTCTATAAAGCAAATCGACTCCATAAAGAAGAGGTCTTTTGACGATAGAGCTGCTGCAAATGACGAGTTAACGTACCTTCTCCTACTTGAAACTGTTTCTCTCCAATAGAGGTAATCGATACAATCTCCTGAATAGAATTAGTGACAAACACTTCATCACTCTCTAAAAGCTCACTCTGTGTATAAAAGCCTTCTACTACCGAGGTGTCTAAATGCTTCAACAGTGATAAAACAAACTGTCGTGTAATGCCATTTAGGATACCTGTATCCAAAGCAGGCGTATACACCTTCTTATTGTTTACAAAAAATACGTTCGACACTACACCCTCTGCAACATATCCATCATTTGTTAGAAAAATCCCCTCTTTATATGGTGTATCTCCTACTTCTCGTTTGGCCAATACATTATTTAAGTAGTGATGGGATTTCAAACGTTCTTCTCCTTCTGGTGTATTCCTTCTGAGCGCCAAAATTTGTGCTTCTTTGACTGGAAAACCACTGGGCTCTGGTAATGGTTTTATATACATGATCGTCGTTGGATGATTGTAAACACCTGTATATAATCCTAGCTCCCCAGGACCCGCCGATACATTCAAGCGAACATAAGCATCCCTTATCTTATTTTTAGTCATCAGCTGTTTCAAAGTAGTCAATATATCTTCTCTTGTCATATCCCATTGAATGGACAGCGTAGATAACCCTCTTTTCAACCTCTCTAGATGATCATCGAGTAAGAAGGGATGTCCATCATAGACACGAAACGTTTCAAATAATCCAAGCCCATACATATATCCATGATCGAAAGGGGAGATCGTTGCTTCTTTTTCTTCTACAATGCGGTTGTTTATATATATATACATTTCATCACTTCTTTTGGTAAGTATGAATAAAGTTTTGAAGCATTTCTTTTCCGAACGACGTCATAATGGATTCAGGGTGAAATTGTACACCTTCAATAGGGAGCGTTTTATGACGAAGACCCATAATCTCTCCTTCTTCTGTCCACGCTGATATCTCTAAGCATTCTGGTAACGATTCTTTCTCAACGATTAGTGAGTGATATCTCGTTGCAACAAATGGCTGCTCTAAATCTTCGAAGACTGTGTTTCCATCATGATGAATTTCAGATGTCTTCCCGTGCATTAAACGTTCGGAGCGGATTACATTACCACCGAATACTTGTCCAATGGATTGATGCCCTAGACAAACTCCAAAGATCGGAATTTCCCCAGCAAACTCTTCGATTGCTTTCAAGCTTATACCTGCCTCGTTTGGACTGCATGGGCCTGGTGAAATCATTAGAAAATCTGGATTTAACTCCTTAATTTCTTCAATTGTGATTTCATCATTTCGTTTTACCACAAGCTCTTCCCCAAGTTCACCTAAATACTGTACCAAATTAAAAGTAAATGAATCGTAATTATCAATCATTAAAATCATTCTCTACTACCTCCGCTCAGCTCTTTTTCACTCAACTCTTTGGCTTTCCATAAAGCCATTGCTTTCTTTAGAGATTCTTTATATTCACGGGACGGCTTTGAATCGATGACAATTCCAGCACCGGCCTGAACATGAACCTCTCCCTTCTCAACTAGCATGGTGCGAATAACAATATTCAACTCCATATCTCCATTAAAACCAATCCAGCCAATAGAGCCTGTATACAGGCCTCGGCGAACAGGCTCTAACTCCTCAATGATCTCCATTGTTCTAATTTTAGGGGCTCCTGTGATAGTTCCCCCAGGAAATACTGCATCGATAACGTCAACAAAGTCTTTGTTATCTTGTACGAGTCCCTTTACGTTTGAAACAATGTGCATCACGTGTGAGTACTTTTCAATTACCATAAACTCATCCACTTCTACCGTCCCGTACTGAGAGACGCGACCTAGATCATTTCGCTCCAAGTCCACTAGCATGACATGTTCTGCTCGTTCTTTCTCGTTTTGGATAAGCTCGTTAGCAAGCTCGAGATCTTCTTTTGCATTTCTCCCCCTCGAACGAGTCCCTGCAATAGGACGCGTACTTAGTTCCTTCCCCTGCTTTTTAATCAGCAGTTCAGGAGAAGAGCTTACAATATGGAAATCCTCGGTTTGCATATAAGACATATAAGGAGAAGGATTCACCGAGCGTAGTTGCTCATACAAGTTCATGGGATGAGTATGCAGCGGCTTTGATTGCCTTACAGACAAGTTTACTTGAAAAACGTCTCCTTGTGATATATATTGCTTAATTTTTTCGACTGCTTGTTCAAATTCATCTTCTTCCATTGAAACAGATAAGGGATTTTCCACCATTCCTATTTTTTCATACTTGATATGGTGTTGTACAGGAGATGTCCACTTTTTTATATATTCATTTATGAGATCATCCGCAGCTTTTTTTCTTTCATGCTGATCGTGAACCATCACCCATAACTCTTCTGTGTGATGATCGTAAACGAAAACATCATGAAACATTAAAAAATAAAGCTCTGGAAATGCTAAATCATTTTTGGCGCTAGCCGGTAGTTTTTCGACATATCTAACATAGTCATAGCTTAAGTAGCCAATCGCCCCGCTTTGGAACGAAGGAAGTTCCGGGTTTGTCGGTGCTTCATATTTCTTCATCCACTCCTTCATCAACTGAAGGGGGTTCCCTTGCTTAATCACTTTTTCCATTTGCTCTTGAATCTCTAACTGACCTTCTGAGCCCTTTAAAATAGCAAAAGGTCTTAGGCCTATGATGCTGTAACGACCACCTCGACCACTTTCCAACAAAATGTGGCTCGTTTCTTCTGCACTAAGTTCTTGATATTTTTGAAACCAAGTACTACTTGAAAGATCTATCTTCTTACCCCAAGATGCCCACTGTTGCATGCATTCACTCTCCTAAAAGCATTCACTTACTTCTTATTGTACATGATTTTTTTTCTTTGTTCACGACTCTTAGGTTAGTAAAAGGAGGAAATAAAAAAAGCCAGACGAGAAGTTCCCGTCTGGCTTTTCACCTCAATGTTGATTAGTTTTCATCAAATTGATAAAGAGGTGTGCTTAAATAACGCTCACCGTTACTTGGAATGATCGCCAAGACTTTTTTCCCTGCTCCTAGCTCTTTTGCTACTTTTAATGCCGCAGCAATCGCAGCTCCTGAAGAAATACCACCTAGAATTCCTTCTGTACGTGCAGCTTGACGAGCATATTCAAATGCTTCTTCATTTTGAATTTTAATAATTCCTTCATAAACTTCTGTATCTAAAATGGATGGAACAAATCCTGCACCAATACCTTGAATTTTATGAGGTCCTGGTTTCCCACCACTTAGAACTGGCGAATCAGTTGGTTCCACAGCATAAATTTTGATGTCTGGGTATTTTTCTTTTAATACTTGGCCAGCTCCTGTAATCGTTCCACCAGTACCAACACCTGCAATAAAAGCGTCTAACTGATCGCCCATCTGCTCAACAATTTCTTTTCCAGTTGTACGGCGATGCACCTCTGGGTTTGCTTCATTGCTGAATTGTTGAGGCATGAAATAGCCATGTTCCTTTGAAAGCTCTTCTGCTTTTCGGATTGCTCCTCCCATACCTTCAGCTCCAGGAGTTAACACAAGCTCTGCACCATAAGCTTTTAAAAGGTTACGACGCTCTATACTCATTGTATCCGGCATTACAAGAATTGCTTTATATCCTTTTGCTGCTGCTACCATTGCAAGACCGATTCCTGTGTTACCACTTGTTGGCTCCACCAAGGTAGCTCCTGGTTGTAAAGCACCTTTTTCTTCGGCTGCTTCAATCATCGCTAATGCAATACGATCTTTGACACTACTGCCGGGATTCATAAACTCTAGCTTTAAATAAACGTCTGCTAAACCCTCTTCAACGATATGATTTAATTTTACAATTGGCGTTTGACCAATTAATTCTGTTACTGAGTTTGCTACACGAACCATCTAAATCCACTCCTAATCCCGAGTAATTTTATTGATTTTATCTGTCAAAAATGTATCAGTTATTTTCTAAATTGTCAATCATTTTACTCATAGTGTACGTTATAAAAGACCTATATATGTAATCGAATTGCCGTCCTATGATGCCTTTAAAAGACGTTCGTGCCTCAGATTACGTTCTCCATATACAAAAATAGAGGCCAAATTCATTAGCCTCTACTCTTTGTGACTATTATTGAGCGTTTTCTTTCAACTCTTCCAGTTCTTCTTTGTCAAATTGATAAAGTTCATTACAGAAATGACATTGTGCTTCTGCTTTTCCATCTTCATCAATCATGTCTTGAATTTCTTCTTTTCCTAAGCTAACGATCGCATCAGCAATTCGCTGTTTAGAACATTGGCAATGAAATTCAACTGGCATTGTCTCCAGAATTTTTACGTTCTCTTCACCTAGTAAGGTATGAAGAATTTCTTCTGGTGTTAGACCCTTTTCAATAAGCTTCGAAATAGCCGGTACAGAGTTTAAGCGATTTTCAATCTCTGAAATAACTTCTTCGTCTGTCCCTGGTAGAAGTTGAATAATAAACCCACCTGACGCAAGGATCGTGTTGTCCGGGTTTACTAATACTCCAACTCCAACAGATGACGGTGTTTGCTCCGAAGAAACGAAATAATACGTAAAGTCTTCACCAAGTTCACCAGATACGATTGGAACTTGACCTGTAAAGTTTTCACGCATGCCAAGATCTTTTACAACTGTTAAATACCCTTCTGTTCCAACAGCACGTGCAACATCTAATTTTCCAAATTTATTTAAGTCAAAATGTGTTTGGGGATGTGTTACATATCCTCGTACTTGTCCTTTCGCATTGCTATCCACCAGGATAGGACCGATTGGACCTCCACCTTCAACTTTAATCGTTAATTTATTTTCACCTTTTAACATAGCTCCCATCATAACGCCTGCTGTCATTGATCTTCCTAATGCAGCAGATGCTGTTGGCCATGTGTAATGACGTCGTTGTGCTTCTCCAACAGTTTCTGTTGTTCGCACAGCATACGCACGAACTTGATTATTAAAAGCCAATGCTTTTACTAAATAATCACTCATATATGACACACCTTTCAATTTTGCTTGATCTAATCGTTCGCTTTAGATGGTGTCTGCATTCTTTGTGTAAATCAACTGCAACCCTTTCAACGTTAGGAAAGGATCGACAATATCAATGATGTTCGATTCTTTGGCAACTAAAGTCGCTAAACCACCTGTCGCAATTACTTTAGGTTCTGTTTTAGCTTCTGCTTTCATACGAGATACAATTCCTTCAACTTGTCCTACATATCCATACACAATTCCTGCCTGCATGGCTGAAACGGTATTCTTACCAATAATATGACTTGGACGCGCGATTTCAATTCTCGGTAATTTCGCAGCACGAGAATAAAGAGCCTCTGTGGAGATTGTAATACCTGGGGCAATAGCGCCTCCCATATATTGCTTGTCTTCATTCACATAACAATATGTTGTTGCCGTTCCAAAATCTACAATAATAAGCGGGCTTCCATATAAATGAATCCCTGCTACTGCATTTACAATTCGATCCGCACCCACTTCACGTGGATTTTCATACTTAATATTTAATCCCGTTTTAATTCCTGGGCCCACAACAAGTGGTTTGATGTGGAAGTATTTTTGACACATTCTTTCCAATGCAAACATAATAGGCGGAACAACCGAGGAAATAATAATACCATGAATGTCTTTGAAAGTAAGTCCAACATGCTCAAGAAGAGGTTTGATTACCATACCGTATTCATCTTCTGTCTTGTTACGACTTGTTTCAATACGCCAATGGTATTTAAGCTCGTCGCCTTTATACACACCTAAAACTGTATTTGTATTCCCTACATCTAATACGAAAATCATTTAATCACCACTTTAATTATTTTTCAGTATTACACACTGCCACAATCATACCATAACTACCATATGGGATGATAAGTTTTTCACCCGTTCCAAACGCACAAAAAAAGGTGCCCTTTTTTAAGGACACCTTCCTTTTTATATTTTCGGACCGTTATCTTTAGGATCATCGATTGGGTCTTGCTTTGGTTCTTCAATTGGTTTTGGATCTTCTTTAGGCTCTACTTTCACGTCTTCGTCCTTTTTCGTTAAGATGTTAACTTTCACATCATCATCTTTTGGAGTACGATCCGGTAGCTTTCCATGGTCTACAAGGTGCTGAATTTGTTCAGCATCCAATGTTTCCACTTTCAGTAACGTTTGAGCTACAAGCTCAAGTTTTTCGCGGTTATCAAGTAGAATTTGGCGAGCTCGCTCATAACAATCTTTGATGAAGCGTTGAACTTCAAGATCGATTTCATGTGCGATTGCATCACTATAATTTTGTTCATTATTGATATCGCGCCCTAAGAACACTTGGCCACCTTGTGATTGACCGAACTGCATTGGTCCTAGTTTGTCACTCATACCATATTCAGTTACCATCTTACGTGCAATATTCGTTGCACGTTGGAAGTCATTATGAGCACCTGTGCTCACTTCCCCGAAGATGATTTCTTCTGATACGCGACCACCTAGTAAGCCGGTAATCTTATCAAGCAATTCTGGTTTCGTCATGAAGTAGCGGTCTTCTCTTGGTAGCATAACAGCATAACCACCAGCTTGACCACGTGGTACGATTGTTACTTTATGTACCATATCCGCTTCATCTAGTACAACACCGATAATTGTATGACCTGCCTCATGGTAAGCAACAATGTTACGTTCTTTCTGAGAAATGACACGACTTTTCTTAGCAGGACCTGCAATAACACGGTCAGTTGCTTCATCAATATCAGTCATATCAATTTTCTTCTTGTTTTGTCTAGCTGCTACGAGCGCTGCCTCATTAAGTAAGTTCTCAAGATCTGCTCCCGAGAATCCAGGCGTACGCATTGCAATTGCTTTTAAGTTAACACCTTCATCAAGTGGCTTGTTACGTGCATGCACTCGAAGTACTGCTTCACGACCATTTACATCTGGGCGATCTACCGTAATTTGACGGTCAAAACGTCCTGGACGTAATAAAGCTGGGTCAAGAATGTCAGGGCGGTTAGTTGCAGCAACGATGATAATTCCTTCGTTTGCACCGAATCCGTCCATTTCGACAAGTAACTGGTTTAGTGTTTGTTCACGCTCATCGTGTCCTCCACCTAAACCTGCTCCACGTTGACGACCTACTGCATCAATTTCATCGATAAAGATAATACATGGTGCATTTTTCTTCGCATTTTCAAACAAGTCACGTACACGAGAAGCACCGACACCCACAAACATTTCTACGAAATCAGAACCACTGATTGAGAAGAATGGAACGCCAGCTTCACCAGCTACTGCACGAGCAAGTAATGTTTTACCAGTACCAGGGGGTCCTACAAGAAGAACACCTTTTGGAATACGTGCTCCAAGCTCAGCGAACTTGCGAGGATCTTTTAAGAATTCTACAACCTCAACAAGCTCTTGCTTCTCTTCATCTGCGCCTGCTACATCTCTAAACTTAACCTTTTTCTTTTCTTCGCTGTAAAGCTTCGCTTTACTTTTACCAAAGTTCATAACACGACTTCCGCCGCCTTGAGCCTGATTAATCAAGAAGAAGAACAGGATAAAGATAATCACAAACGGAATGATTGATGTAAAGAATGTCATCCAGCCACTTGCTTCATCAGCAGGATCTGTCGTCACCTTCACCTTGTTTTCAGTAGCTGCATTATCAATGCGCTCTAATGCTTTGTTGCTATTCGGGATATAAGTTAAGAATTGTTTGTCTTGATCATACGATTTTAACTTCCCTCGAACTTCGTACACACCTCGTTCAGGCTTAATGGAGAGTGACTCTACATCGCCTTTATTTAGGTGAGAAATAAACGTATCGTTGCGCATTGGTTCAGTTTGTTGATTAGATCCACTGAAGAATGTCACAACGCCAATAACCACTAAAAAGATAAGTAAGTAAAATATGGCATTACGGAAGATGCGATTCATCCCTTACCTCCTCCCACAATAAGTAAGAATGTATTCAATAGTATCATAGAAAATTTATCCTATACAACAAATTGCTTGCTGTAATGGTCCCGAAAATTGTTAGTTACTGTATACTTCTGGTTTAAGAATTCCGATGTACGGTAAGTTGCGATATTTTTCTTGATAATCTAGACCATATCCAACCACAAACGCATCTGGAACATTGAACCCGACAACATCCGCTTTGATTTTTGCTTTGCGGCCTGTTGGTTTGTCTAAAAGCGTGACAATTTTAATGGATTTGGCTTTACGATATTTAAATAGTTCCACTAAATAACTTAAAGTTAAACCACTATCAATGATATCTTCAATAATTAAGACATCACGGCCTTCTACTGATGTATCAAGGTCTTTAATGATTTTTACTTCACCAGATGACACCGTTTGGTTTCCATAACTAGATACGTCCATAAAATCCATTTCTAAATATGTATCTACACGTTTAAGAAGGTCAGCCATGAACGGCATTGCACCTTTTAACACGCCAATCGCCAAAGGAAAGCGGTCTTGATACTCATCTGTTAGTATCTTACCCAATTCTTTTACTTTTTCCTGAATTTCTTCTTCAGTAATTAAAATTTCTTTAATATCTTGATTCATTTCCTTATTTGCCTCCTAGAAGTTTAGCTACTTATAGTATAAAATAACATACTTTTGCTGTTGATAGGTATTTAACTCGTAGGATGATTTTTTCAAACCAGGTATCCACAGTATCGTACCATCTCGATCCTCTACAATTGGCCATACGCTCCGTTCCGACAAAGGTACTTTAGCGTCGATGAAAATATCCTTTACCTTTTTCGTCCCTTTCATGCCTTTTATCTTTAACTTATCGCCTAAATTTCGTGAGCGAACAGTTAAAGTCTCTCCAATGTATCTCTCATCAAGTAAAAATATATCATTTCCCTTTACTTCAATTGGATGTTGGTTATGTATGGAACAAATTAATTTTCGTCCATTAGGGAGAGTAAGCTGTCCTGGAACTGTAAGGTGATATGAATATGACTGATCTTTCTTCTCCTCAAAAGTAAGCAGACATTCATTGTAAGAACGAATAGCCTGTAATCCGCCAGGCAAATGCAAACGCCCTGATGGATGATCACTTTTAAATAATGCTAAAAGATCTCTTACATTCGCTGAGGAAAGAGTCGGAGGAATCTCCGTGTAGAGATAGTTTAATATTAGTTGAATCCCACGTCTTTGTAAAGGTTTACGCTTTTTTTGGAACTCTTCTATATCGATCAGAATACCTTGGTCACCTTTCTTTTTCATTACTGTATTCATTTCCGCTACCGTTAATTCCTCTAAGTACTTTTGGTCTTCAGATAAATTTTCGCTAAAAGCTTGAAAACGCTCATGTACCTCAGGATTTTCAGCCTTTAAATGCGGGAGAATATAGTGACGAAATCGATTACGAGTATAAGTAGTTTTTTCATTGCTAGGATCTACACGCGGTTCTAATCCAACGTGTTCACAATACTTAATGAGATCTTGTTTTGTGACTGACAATAAGGGACGGACGATTTCTCCTTGATAAAATGGGCGCTTGGCTTGAATGCCAGCGTATCCATTCATCGTGCTCCCACGCGTCAGCTTCATAAGGATTGTTTCTACTTGATCATCACCGTGATGAGCTAGGGCCAATGTGTCAGCATTGTATTTTTTCATCACATCAGCGAAAAAAGCATACCTACACTCTCTTGCTGCTACTTGGGAAGTAAGTTTCTTTTCTTGTTGATAAGCCGTCACATCAATTTGAATACTTTCGCACCTTATATCAATTGACCGACAAAAGGCTTCCACGAATTTTAAATCATCTTCTGATTCCTTCCCTCGAAACATGTGATCAACATGAGCTGCTATTAGCGTTAGACCTCTTCGCTCACTTTCCTCATGTAAAAAATGTAAAAGTGCCAACGAATCGGGTCCCCCTGATACTCCTACAATAACAGTAGAGTTGGGAGAAAATAACGTATGTTTCTTAATAAATTGTTGAACCTTTCCAATCATTGCTGTCAGCCCTTACTTTTTTCACTTTTCATTATATGATAAATTTACCACTATTTCATTGTATACGAAAAACTTACGCATAAGTTTCATATTTTCTTCACACTTTTATAGTACTTGAATCCATAAATACAAAAGATAAATAAGGGTAACAGACACAAATAACGTAACCGTCTCTAAAAAACGTGAACGTTTCTTCTTTTTATGCTTCGTTTGTCTCGTCTTACTTGAAGCCTTAGAGCTTTGTATATTAACTCTATACGAAGAGTCTTTTTTATCTTGGTGAGTCGTGATGTAAAGAAGGTCCTGCCTCATCTCCTCAGCGCTTGCGTACTTTCCTGTTAAGGCTTTATATAGTACTTTCTCATAAGGCTTCAACTCCGCTTTTGCCCCGATCATCTTTTTAAGTTGAGCAATGCCTCCTTCTGTTTTCTTAAATCGTTTTGGGTAGACGGTATTTAGCATAATCATTCCAACCGCAAACAAGTCGTAACTTGCGTGTGCTTGTCTTGTCCCTAGTCCCCAGTAACCTCGATCATAAAAATCCGTGAATTCTTTAATGGAACGTCCATGGAGCGTTGTTCCTCCTACATCTAACCATCTCACTTGAACAGGATTCGGAGTGACAACAAGATTATCTGGCTTTAAATCCCCAAATGTCCATCCAGATTGATGGAGCTCCCCAAGGCTTTTCAATAACTGCATTGTAAGTACGGGCATCCACTCAATTCCCCTACTACTTACAAAAGATAAAAATGAGTCCCCTTTTACGTATTCCATCACATAGAAAGAAAGAACTTCAGACTGGTAGGTCATTTTCCAATCGTCTACATCTATTAAAGAAGGTCCAAGGACTTTTCCATGGACCTTTGAGAAGTGTTTCAACACATTAACTTCGGATGTAACAGATGCATTGGTAAAACTAATTTTTAATGCTACATGCAAACCTGTATGATTTTCAACTAAATAAACCACTCCGGTAGCACCTATGCCCAAGAGTCGGACGATGCGATATGTATGATGATGCCATTTTCCACTGATAAGTGTACCTGGGGCTAATTTACATACCTGATTCTTCAATATTTTGTTCATGGTGAGTTAACATACTCCTTAAAGAACGTCTTCTCTCAAAATAATGCGTTGCTTCCTGAATGGCCGGACCTGTTGGTGTGATCCCTCCAGCCGTTAGCTTTGGAAAAATACTAGATAGAGATTCTAGTCGCGGACTCCAGTCCATTAGTTTCTCCACATCTTTCTTTTTCCCTGGAAATAAAAAGATAGAAAATAAATTACTTCCCATACGGGCATTTAAACTCATTGCAAGATCTAACAGTGATTCTTTAACGGTTGGAAGCTTATTCTTCATACTTGCACTCATATCAACAAGAATCAAAATCTCTAAATCCACCGTTTCACCAAGTTCATCAACTACTTCCATGATTTCTCCACGCTTTTCAGGAGGAAGATCTTCCATCTGTAGCTTTGAACCTAGTATTTGTTGAAGCTCCTGATTGACAACGCCTTGCAACGTTTGTGTCATGGCTTGTCTCGTTACCATCTGGACGGTTTGTGCCAGTTGCTGTGTATAGACAAGTTGACTAACTCCTCCACCAGAAGCTGCGATTCCCTCAATTTCCTTCATTCCTTGCTCATCTATTAAATTCTCTTCCATAACGCCAATAACGTTTACCGTAATCCCTTGTTCACGTGCTAAAGCTGCCATTGCAACAGGATCTTGACCTGAGTTAGAACCACCATCAGTAATCACAAGCATTTGCTTAATCGTTCCTTTTTTCAATGAAAATCCCCTCCTAACTAGTTATTACCATTTTTGACGCACAAACGGTAATTTATACTTAATAGTTAGGAGGGGGCGTAATTATTGAGCCTGTTTTCCGTATGAATAGACGGGAATCGTCGACCACTTAGGTGTATTATGCTTAATTTGTGCCACCATAACCGTCATATCATCATCAATCATTCCAGACCGTGTACGAATAACTTCTTCCATAATTAAATCGGCGATTTCCTGTGGATCACTTGTTTGCAACTCAGCTACTTTTCGCTTCATCCACATTTCATAGTTTTCAACATGCTTTGGTCCTTCAAACACACCGTCACTCATCATGATTAGCAAATCTCCAGCCTTAAGCTGCTCACTTACAACATCTACCTCAAAATCTTCTATAATTCCCATTGGTAGATTACTTGCTTGTATTTTAATAATCTTATCGCCCCTTTTAACAAAGCTTGGTGTAGAACCAATCTTTAAGAATTTTGAATGAGCATCCTGTAGATCAATCATTGCTAAATCAAGTGTCGCAAAAATTTCATCGCTTGTTCGTAACGCTAAAATTGAATTTACTGCTTTAATCGCTATTTTTTCTTCAATTCCCGTCTGCAGAATCTTCTTTAAGAGCTGAAGCGTTTCATTACTCTCGTAGTGGGCTCGTTCACCATTACCCATTCCATCACTAATCGCTAGGGCATACTTTCCTGCTCCTAATTCAATCATTGAATAGCTATCTCCTGATACAAATCCTCCGCCTTTTGCAGCATGTGCCACGCCTGTTTCAACAACAAAGGCTTTCGCTGAACCAAAGGAAACGTGGCAAAGTTCCTGCGGATAAGCAGCACATTCTTCGTGTTTGACCATAATTGTTTCACCCAAAATATCTGAAAGCATTGGAGCAATGAGCTTTTCACTTTCGCCTCGATCATGGCAATAAGGCGTCCACATTTCAATATCCACATTTCCAGCCTCAAGGTTATAGATTTCAATTTGATTGATCTCAATTCCAAAATCGCGAATAGCCGCTTGAATTTGTTCTTCTTGCATATACCAATTTTCACGTTCTCTTTTAATTTCATTTGCAAAGTTCTCCATCACTTGTGAAACACCCATAAGCTGTTCAGCGACAATTTTTCGACTATCTTGAATTTGTTTATTGATTTTTTGATTCGCTTTAAAATACGTTAGTTCTTGATCAATAATATCAATAACCTTTTTAGCCTTAATACAGTGCTTGTCCATCTCACGACTAATTCTCGTATTTTGATGAAGAGTTCCATTATCGACTTCTTCCATGATTTGCGTCATGTATTCGTATGTTTTATCGAACTGAGCTCCCCAACACTGTTCCTTTTTGAAACAAAGCTGGCATGTTCGCTCTGTGACGTTACTTAAAAAATAATCCACTTCTTTATTTTCGTCATTTCCCTCATCGTAAAAACCATTTTGAGAGAAACTGTTTGAGAGCGCATTGAACACAGTAGAAAACTGCTGTACGCGGTGTGCAGTTACATCTCTAATTTTCCGTAAATATTGCTGCTGGTCGTTGAGATTTTCAGTCGTACCGGGAATGATTTTACCAATATTTTTCAGAATAATAAGAGGTGTTAAGAAGAAGAGCCCCACTGCTACGAGTGACTCGTAGAGGTTTGTCATTACCGGTTGATCAGCTTGTGCATATAAACCGATTAATAGCGAACCGACAATTAGACCAAGAGCTGCCCCCACTCTTTTTCCATCTTTTAGCAGACCACCAAGCAGACCAGCAAAGGCTAAGAGGCTCATTTCGTATAAGCTTGATACATTTGCTAGACTAAGTACTAGTCCACAAACAACGCCTACCGTAGCACCTGTTGTAGATCCAGCTACAAATGCAAACACAACGACCAAATAACGAGATAAAATATGCTCAACCGATAATCCGTACACACTCCAACCACTTGTACCCGTCATGACAGTAGCAAGCAAGATAATTAAGCAAATAACCTCTTCAACCTTTAGAGACTGCCGTCGACTTTTACTAGATAGCAAAGGAATACTTTGAAGAAAAATCATGGTTAAAATAAAGCTCAAACCAGCTTCAACAGCCGCAAAAGTAAAATCATAAAACGTAAGATCTCGATCAATCACATAAAATACGCCTACTTTTGTAATGAGCATCGTAGCAAAAACGAGGAATGGTAGCTTACGCAGAGGCTCTACGGAAAAAAAGCCGCTAAGTCGATTAAAGAGTAAAAAGGCAAAGATCGATAAGAATACCATTCCACCATTTTGAATGGATAAACTAAATGCACCAGCCAAAACAGATATTGTCGCAATCCCTAATTTATCTCTCTTAATCACATAAACTGACGCAAAGAACGGGAGGGCAAACGGCATAATTTTCATTAGGATTAATGCACGACCTAATAGGAAACCGACCATTAGGAGTAATAAACCGTGTTGAAACATAAGACGCTCAATCTTCAAGCTAACTCGTCCAAAAAAACGTGAAAATTCTAAACGCGACCGATTAAAGACTACTTCTCCAACTGGCTGTGAATAATTCCTTTCTGTTTTTTGCATTTTTCCACCACCCAAACGTTATACTTGTGTAGCTATTATAACGATTGTTTCCTTCATAATTTGTCAAAACAAGAGAAGAACTCTAAGAATCGTTCGACGGTTTTCTAGAATTACAAATCAAACTATACAAATTCCATCATAATCCGTTCAGACAAAGTGAATATTTTGACATATCTCGTAGTAATTTCTCATCTTTTTGCAGGAATATTTTTAAAAAATGATATTGAAATTTACAGGTGACTTCTGTAAAGTAAAAAGGCGGTAAGAATTGTTCTAAACAATCGCAATAAAAGTTTCCTAAAGCTAATTTTTTAGGTTCCTTAAAAAAGTGTTGACTTTACAAAAGAAACTTAGTAATATATATTTTGTTGTTAAATAAATGGCGGTGTAGCTCAGCTGGCTAGAGCGTACGGTTCATACCCGTGAGGTCGGGGGTTCGATCCCCTCCGCCGCTACCATTTATAACGGCCCGTTGGTCAAGCGGTTAAGACACCGCCCTTTCACGGCGGTAACACGGGTTCGAATCCCGTACGGGTCATCCTAAAACACATGCGAAAATCGCATGTGTTTTTTGTTATGATCACTGACACATAACAAAACCCCCCTGCACGATGCAGGGGGGTAATCTATATTTCATAAACTCGCTCAGTAGTTAATAAGCAGCAAGTTACCCTCTTCTAGCGCCACGGCCACCACGTTTGGACTCCGTATTGCGTTTTAAAGAAGCTAGACGATCTTCACTTTCTTTGAGGAAACGCACCATTTTTTGTTCGAAGTTCTCTTTTGATGGTCCTCTATCATTGTTGTTACGGTTTCTTTGAGGGCGGTCGCCGCCCCCACGGAACGGACGCTGCGGACGGTCGCCACGATCTGGACGTTGTGGACGGTCAGTACGCTCTGGACGCTCTGGACGTTCTGGGCGCTCACTTTCTTTTGCCTTCTTGATCGAAAGACCAATCTTGCCATCTTTCTCAACGTTAATTACTTTTACTTCTACAGAATCCCCGACTTGCAAGTGATCGCGAATGTCCTTAACATAGTTGTCAGCTACTTCACTAATGTGAACTAAGCCTGTTGAGCCTTCTGGTAATTCCACGAATGCTCCAAAATTAGTAATGCCCGTTACCTTTCCCTGTAACTTGCTGCCTACTTCGATTGACATAAAAAAAATGCTCCTCCTTAGAAATATCAATGAATCATTTTATTATATTATACAAAAATCCAAAATGCACTGTCAATTCGAGGACTTATCGCCCTTTTTTATGTTGAAAATAATTTCGCCATTTTCCGATAAAAAATAGTCTCGACGTGCAATTTTCTTAATGTATTCTTCATCATTTAATTTCGCTATTTCGTCTTTTAACTGCTTTTCTTTTTGGTCTAGCTTCGCAATTTTTGTATGCAATTGCTTTTTATCTTCTTCACGCTTTTGAAGAGTTTGGTGCTGTGAAATAAGAACAGATGTAATGGAGCCCAGTATGATGAGCGCAATCACTCCAAACGCAATAAGTCTTCTCGTTAGTCCGACACGACGTCTGCTTTTATTCTGCTTTTTCATTGTTTGGGCTTCCATGTAATCGGAACTGAGCGGAGATACTTTTTCATCGCGCTTTGAACTCATCCTTACTACTCCTCCTTATTTCTAAATTTTTCCCACCACGTTAGAAGTTGTTGTTTCATATTCTGTAGCCTAGGAAGAAATCCCTTTATTTTAGTTGCTGTCTTCACGGAAAAGTCTTTTACAGATTTAGGCAACATTCGCCAAATGAGAAAGCTTATCCACTTAAAAGGAGCAAAAATAATCTTCAAAAGGAATAGAGCTAGCTTTAACAAAATCTGTATACCACCTAACAAAACAGCTAGTACCATTTTTACTAGGAAGAAAATCGGGGAAACGAACAACAACTTAATTGTTCGAACGAGTACTTTATAGATACGCACAATCGTTTGAACGAGGAAGACCAGAACCCTCATATACATTCCCTTCAACAAGGCCTGATACATAGCAAAACCACATATTAAAGCCAGGAATGCATAAAACCGGAGTTCTCCTTCATTTACGGTAAAAAGTACATAGAATACAAGTAATGATTGCAGAAACCAAAATAAAAGATCGTTTATAAATACAAGCCACGAGGACCGCTTCGACCGATTAAAGAAATAATGATATGTATCGAGGGCAGCACCTAAGTAACTACCCATCGAAATCATAGCGATCATTGTGTAAAATTGCAAATTTAAACTCATCGAAACAGCTTGCTAAAGAAGCCTTTAGCCTTCTCCGACTGGTTTTCATCTAAATATACTATATCAAAAACCTTTCCTTTTATCGATACAATTCCCTTTTCAACATCCAAATTTTTCATTTGGAGATTTTGGCCTCGAATCGAAAGAAAGCCCATCACTGTTTCAAGGAGAAATTCCTCATTATCAAAGCTTTCAACCTGTTTAACACCTGTGATATCTACTAGTCTGCGGCCTTTCATTGAAATATCATGATGCACAGCTTGTTCTTTATTGCCTGAACCTGTATCGTATAATTGGCTCATTTCAATCCCCCATCTCATTCACTGAGAGCAATTCATACGCCGCATTGTACGCTTCAATAGCTCTCATAATCTTGTTAAAACATATGAGATGAAGGGATGTTTTAGAACAAGCCTCCTCGATTTTCTATCCCTTATTCAGCCGGAACGCGCTCTTCTTTTACGACAGAATATAAAGAGTTTGCTTCTTCTTTTTTAGCCGTTTCTTTAAGCGATTCTACTTTTACCGTCACTTCTTTTGTGCCAAATTTAATTTTCAATTCATCGCCTACTTTGACGATAGAACTCGCTTTTGCAACGATGCCGTTAATTTCGATACGACCTTTGTCTGCTACCTCTTTTGCTAACGTACGTCGTTTAATCAAGCGAGATACTTTTAAAAATTTATCTAAACGCATTGTAATCACCTTTCTTTTATAAACCGTTTTTCTTTGCTTCATTCCAATATTGATCAAGTTCTTCTAGCGTATAGTCTTCGAACGCTTTGTTCGATTCTTTTACCCTTTTTTCAATGTATTGAAAACGTCTTGTAAACTTTTGATTCGTGCTTTGTAATGCCACTTCTGGATCAAGCTGATAATAGCGAGCAATATTGACGAATGCAAATAAGACATCTCCAAATTCTTTCAGCATATTCTCATTTGGTTCTTCATTCGCACTTTCTGCTTTGAATTCCTCTATTTCTTCCGATACTTTTTCCCACATAGGCGCCACATCGTTCCAATCAAAGCCTACTTTACCTGCTTTTTTCTGGATCTGATACGCCATCATAAGGCCGGGAAGGCTTTTCGGAATCGAATCGAGCAATGAGTTTGGTTTTGTTTGTTTCTCTTCTTGCTTAATGGCATTCCAATTTTTTAATACTTCATCTGCATCCTCTGCTTGTACATCACCGAAGACGTGTGGATGTCGACGAATCATCTTCTCTGATAACGTTCGAATCACGTCATCAATTGTAAAGAATCCTTCATCTTCTCCAATTTGAGCGTGCAACATAACCTGTAGTAGTACATCTCCAAGCTCTTCGACTACGTGCTGATCATCTTCCTCATCAATTGCCTCTAAAAGCTCATAAGACTCCTCTAAAAGATACGGTTTTAAGCTCTGGTGGGTCTGTTTTTTATCCCACGGACAACCATTAGGTCCTCTTAATGTAGCAATGATTGATCGCAGCGACTCAAACTGATGATATAAAATCTCTTCTTTCGTTACTGGAGGTACATAGACCGTTGTTAAATTACTTAATGTCATATCATGGTCCAGTTCATATAGAGGCACCTTCGTAATCTTTTCCAATGTACTACCAGCAGCGGTGACAATATAAACCTCGTGCTCATCAGGTAAGTGCTCCATCAATGTTAACTTCACATCAGAAGCCACGAATTGATCATATACCTGTGCGATCAGCATGTGCTGAGTTAACTTGAGCTCTGATTTGTCTAAAGCTGTCCCGTCTAATAGCTGAAATCCTTCAATTGGATCGATTTGCAAGGAATTGAAAATCGGATCCAAAAAGCTTTGTCCGCCCTTTACATCAATCTTAATATCATGAGATTTCGCACCTTCTACCAACAATTGCACAGCGCGCTCTGCGACAAACGGATGACCTGGTACTCCATAGACAATATCCTGCTCTTTTGCTTTTTCAAACAACGTTGATACGATCTCCTGATATACTTCGTCAAACGAATCATGACTCTCGTAAATAGAATCAAATGAAGTGAACGTAATTCCTTCATTTTCAAGATCTTTTACAACAGGATGCTCTTTTGTACGTAAAAACAGGTGAGGCGCATTTTTTAGCGTACGAAGCACCCCAATTGTTAGCTGGTCAAAATCACCTGCTCCTATTCCCACAACTGTAATCGTATTTGTCATATATTCACCTTCATCATTTATTATTTTTTAATTTAGCCAGTTTGCTTCCTAACGGCAACAGTTCAATTTCTCGCTTTGCAAATACATTCGTTTGTAAAATCAGAACGAGATACACTACCCCACCAATCGCAACACCACTAAAGGCTTCAAGGACCGAACTCCACACTGTTTTAATATGAACATATCGTAGAAATAATTCATGATGTCCTAACAGAAGTGCAAGCATACATCCCCCTGCTAAAAGAGGTGATAAAAGGTCTTGAATTTTGTAGGATAAGGCTATCTTTTTACGCAAAGCGTAGATGTTACAACCCGTAATCGCTAAAAATGCAACGACGGATGCCAAAGCGCTTCCCGTAATTTCGAAGAGCGGAATTAACCATACGTTCCCAATCCATTTTATACATGCACCTACTATGATCGCGAGCGCTGGGGCGTATACTGATCCAATTCCTTGTAAAATGGCTGCCAAGGTGGAGGCGAGTGTAGTAAATAAAATAAGCAGACTTAATATCTGTAGCGTGAAAGACCCAGCACGATCTCCGAAAAGCATGGTGTTCGTCGAGTTCATAATACCAACTAATCCAAATGCAGCCCCTACCCCTACTACAAAGGCTACACGCAGTGATAAATGAATTTTTTCGTATAATGCTTGTCTATCTCTTTTCGTAAAAGCAGAAGAAATAACGGGTACCAGCGAAAGAGAAAAAGCAGTTCCTACTACGGTTCCTAGCTGAATGAGCGGTAGACCGCGATCATATATTCCTTTTGCAATCTTTGCGTCTACATTCAACATATGATGGGTAGTCAGCTGTGAATAGATCGTAAACGAGTCAATTAATTGTAACAAAATCAACCCCATGCTACTAAGGCACATAAGCGTTCCATTCATAACCAACTGCTTTAAAATTTCAACGACAGAAATAGACTTCTTGATCGGCTGATTTGGATAAAACACGCGTTTGCGGAAAAATGCTAGTAGAACCACTATAGAAGCAAGCGCCCCCGTAATGGAGCCTAATACAGCCCCCACACCTGCCATATAAAGACTATATCCTGCCCTAAGAAATAAGTAAGAGGCCAGTAGAATCGTTACCACTCGAACAATTTGTTCGGCAACTTGTGATGTTGCTGTTGGCAGCATATCTTGATGTCCCTGATAGTAACCTCTTATAACCGCGATGAACGGAGTAATTAAAGAAGCGAACGCCATCGTTTTAATTAAAATGGTTAACTTCAGATCTCCCATCAACCAAGCAATTTTATGAGCACCTAAAAATTGGATGAAAAATAGTCCAACATTAAGCAAAAATAAAAAAGTAAAAGAAACCATTAAAACTTTTCGTATCGACTTGTAATTAGCCAACTCAATTTGTTCCGCAATTAATTTCGAAATGACAACGGGAAAACCATACGTACTAATCAATAAAACCATTCCGTAAATCGGATAAACCTGTTGATAGATATAAAACCCTACGTCACCTGTAATATGATGATAAGGAATGCGATAACCAGCACTCAATATTTTAGTTATTAGTCCGGCAATTGTTAGAAGAACAGCTCCATTCAAAATAACGGCCGTTTTCCTCTTATTTCTACTCATGTTTTCGTACCTTTCTTCCTACGACAACTAAATTCCCTGTTATTATATCATGTCTCGCCTTTACTGCTTGCTTCTTAACCCATTCCAAATAAAAAAAGGCAATCCACATTATTAGGATTACCTTTCTTCTTTTGAGTAAAGATATGGTGTATGAAAATAATTATTGCTCCATTTGGCGTGATAAGAAGCTGGCTGCAGTTTCTACAGACTTATGCTCAATTTCACTTACCTGCTTGTCTTTCGATAAAATGACAACTGCCCCAATCGGATCGCCGTTTGCAATAATTGGTCCAATTGTATAAGACATAATTGTCTCTTCATTCCCATCTACAACCTCAATCTTTTTCTCATCCGTTACCAATACAGATGCTCTGCTCTCCATTGCGGATTCGATTAGCTCACTAACACTTTTATTGAGATACTCTTTCTTTGATCCACCTGCTACCGCAATATAAAGGTCACGGTCGCAAACTAGCACTGTGTGACCAAGGCTGTCGTATAATGCCTCTGCATACTCTTTTGCAAAATCGCCTAGTTCACTGATAGGAGAATATTTCTTAAGGATTACCTCTCCGTCACGATCAACGAAAATCTCCAATGGATCTCCTTCACGGATACGTAGCGTTCTTCTGATTTCTTTCGGAATAACGACACGCCCTAAATCATCAATACGACGAACAATACCTGTTGCTTTCATCAGGGAAGCCTCTCTTTCATATCATGAATAGTTAAGATTAGATGATGTAATAATGTTTTATCATCTTTGTTGAAATTAGTATCCTTCACAAAATCACTTCTATACACCAACTATCTCTTTTTTTGCTAAAAAGTCACCAAAGTTGGAATTAAGACGTTCCACAAAGTAATGTATAGACGCCACATTTGTAATTTTTGGATATTTTTCCCTGTTTTCTATTTTTTAAAACCCTATTACGTTAATTAGGAATTTGCTCTTTTTGAGCTTCCGGTAGACGTTTCGTAAGACCATACACAACATCTAGCCATTCTTTCTGTTTTAATCCCTTCGTATGAACAACAATTTTGATTTTGCCATCGTCCATACCAAGACCTACCATGCGGCCATATTCATTTCCTAGTTGGAAAAGCTTCGTTCCATCGATTGCCTGGCTTCTTTGTTCAGATAACAGAACGGTTACGTCCTGCTTCAGTTGTGAAATCGATTCAATATTCGATTGACGGGCATAAATTTTCATTTCAGAAATGAGGAATAGATAAGCGACTTCTTCTGGATACTCACCAAAACGGTCCACCATCTCCTCTTGAAGATCTTGAATATCTTCAATTGTCTCAATTCCCCTAAATCGTTTGTACATCTCAATCTTCAGACGACCATCCGTGATATACAGATCTGGAATGTACGCATCAATATCAAGATTAATTTCAACATTTGGTGTACGCGCTTGCTCGGACTGATCTCCTCTTCGTTCTTCAATCGCCTCTTTCAGCATTTGAGAATATAAATCAAATCCGACAGAATCGATGAATCCATGCTGCTGAGCTCCAAGCAGATTTCCTGCTCCACGAATCGATAAATCACGCATCGCAATTTTAAATCCTGATCCAAGCTCCGTGAACTCCTTAATAGCCTGCAGACGCTTTTCAGCTACTTCTGTTAACACCTTATCCTTTTGATAAGTAAAGTATGCATAAGCTACGCGATTTGAGCGCCCTACACGTCCACGCAGCTGATAAAGCTGAGATAGACCCATTTTATCCGCATGATGAACAAGGAGCGTATTCACATTCGGAATATCAACACCCGTTTCAATAATGGTTGTGCTTACTAGAACGTCATACTCTCCTTCTAAGAAGCTCAGGATAACAGACTCTAACTCTGTTTCGTTCATTTTCCCGTGAGCATATGTGACACGCGCATCCGGAACGAGCATCGCAATCTCTTCTGCTTTTCGTTCAATATCTTCCACTCGGTTATAAAGGTAATACACTTGACCTTCCCTTGCTAATTCTCGTTCAATTGCTTCACGAGTAAGGGTCGGATTTTGCTCAACTACATATGTTTGTACAGGGAAACGATTCTCAGGTGGCGTTTCAATGACCGACAAATCACGTACCCCAAGCATAGACATATGAAGCGTACGAGGAATTGGCGTTGCTGTTAAGGTTAGCACATCAATATTGGCTTTAAACTGCTTAATTTTTTCTTTATGTGTTACCCCAAAGCGCTGCTCTTCATCAATAATTAATAGTCCTAAATCTTTGTATACAACATCCTTTGAGAGTAGGCGATGCGTACCAATCACGATATCAACCGTACCGTTTTTAATTCCTTTTAACGTTTCCTGCTGTTGTTTGCGGGTGCGGAATCGACTTAACAGCCCGATATTAATCGCATAGTCTTGAAAACGTTCTCGAATTGTCTCAAAGTGCTGCTGAGCTAAAATAGTGGTTGGAACTAGGAAAGCTACCTGCTTACCATCATGAATAGCTTTAAAAGCTGCACGAATCGCAACCTCTGTTTTCCCATAACCAACATCACCACAAAGCAAGCGATCCATTGGACGTTCTTTCTCCATATCACGCTTAATTTCAGTGATAGAACGAAGCTGATCTTCTGTTTCGTTATATGGGAAAGCCATCTCAAATTCGCGCTGTAAGTCACTGTCAGGTGCAAATGCGTAGCCTTTACTTGCTTCACGCTCTGCATAAAGCTTAATTAAATCATCCGCAATATCTTGTACAGAGGATTCTACTTTACGCTTCACCTTTTTCCAGTCGTTGCCGCCTAATTTATAGACTTTTGGTTCTTTTCCTTCTGAACCAACGTACTTCTGAACCTGATCAATTTGCTCTACCGGAACGTAAAGCTTGTCTGTACCATCATATTTTATGTGGATATAGTCCTTATGAATGCCATTAATCTCAAGCGTTTCGATTCCTAAATAACGCCCGATTCCGTGATTAATATGAACAACATAATCTCCAACGTTAAGCTCTGAATAGCTTTTAATTCGCTCTGCGTTAGATAACTTCTGATTACGCTTTGTCTTCTTCACGCGCTTTTTGAACAGCTCTTCTTCCGTTAAAACGGCAAGCCTTTGAAGAGGTAACTCAAATCCAGATTGAAGATCTCCCTCAATAATTTGGACCTTTCCTCTTGTAAATTCACTGTCACTTGAGAGCATCGACGATTCAATATCATAATCAGCTAATACTTGCTCAAGCTTATCCACACGCTCCTCGTTTGCTCCTAGCACAACAATCGTGTAGTTCCCCTTCTTCCACCGTTCGATCTCATTTTTCAGCAAATTCATCTGCCCATAAAATTGCTGCATCGCTTTACAAGAGATACTTAAAATGTTCTGCGGATTTGTATACGAGACATGCTTTAGAAACAGCGACAAGTAAATGATAGACTGTTTTGATTGTTGAATAAGGGCTGGAAGCTTATGAGAGAGTGTGACGTCGTGAACAATTTTCCCCATGGAAAGAAGTTCTGTGACCCATTCAGCTTCCTCTTTATCGAGCTGTTCTGATGTCTCATGGACCCTCGTCATTTCATCGATTACAACGGTTGCGTCGTTCGGTAAATAGTCTAGCAAACTAGCAGGATCATCGTAGAAAAGCGAGCGGTATTTGAACATATTCTCAAGAATATTCCCTTGTTTCAGCTGCTCTAGCTCATACCCTACGTTTTCAGCTAGCTCTTTTTTGACGTTCTCATCTTTTATCTTTTTCAATGTAACAGATAGCTCTTCCTCTAAGCGCTGAATCCCTGCTGCCATCTCTTCTTTAAAGATAATCGATTCTGTCGCAGGTCCGATTGTAATGGACGATAACGTTTTTTGAGAGCGCTGATCCTCGATGGTGAACGTACGAATAGAATCCACTTGTGTATCAAATAATTCAATACGAACCGGCAATTCCTCTGTGAGAGGGTAAATATCAATAATTCCACCCCGAACGCTGAATTCACCTGGTGCTGAAACCATCGACATACGCTCATACCCTAGCGTGACAAGCTCATTCACATATTCATCAACCTCAATATCATGATCTATTTCAAACTTCAGCTGACTTTTCTTCCATGACTCTCTGCTTGGTAAAAGTTTTCTTAATCCTGAAATTGGCGCTACCATCACCCCGCTTGTGTGACTGCTCCAATAGTTTAGTGCTTCAATACGCTGTGCCTTTAATTCGGGGCTTGCTGTTCCCATTTCAGAGGCAATTAAATCATTAGCGGGATACAAAAATACGTTCCCACGAGGCAATAAGTTCTGTAGATCATCATAGATCTTCTGCGCTTGAAGTAAATTATGAGTTACAACTAAAACAGGTCTATTTTTCTCCTCATGTAAAACAGATAAAAGAACAGAACGTGCTGATCCAGAAAGCCCGGTAATAAGCTGCTCTTTTAAGCCTTCTTCTAAACTGCTAATGATGGTTCCAACTTCATCACTATGTAAAAAATGTTGTTTAATGCCTAACAAAACTTTCCCTCCTCCCGATGGTCTTACATGTATTCAAAACAGAAAAATGCTTTGAGTCTTAAGCCCAAAGCCTTCTTACTGTATAAAGGTTCTTATCTGATGATAATCTGGATTGCGCTCTAACGCTTCTTGACAATCCTCGCAAATTGTTTGAATAACAACATCTCCATTTGTTTCATAAGAGACAAATTCTTTTCTTTCCTCGATGTTCAGGTGATCTAAACCTAGCTGCTTCATATCAACGTGCGGCTGATCCAGTTCGCCTACTGCGCATCTACAGTGTCGACAGCGATAATGAATAGACATATGAATCCTCCATGTGTTTTATTCCTATTATGGACACATAAGAAGGACATTATTCATTTCTTACTGATTGTAGACATTCATTACTTCTAAGAATGGCTTGCTAATCGATTCTTCCGACGCTTCAACCGCCTTGTCCATTGCTGGCTTCATATGAACCATTTCGTCTTCAGTAAAGCGACCTAATACATAATCAGGTACCTTCATCCCTTTGAACGGGCGATCGATTCCTACACGTATGCGCTTAAACTCTTGCGTGTGCAAATGATGAATCATTGATTTAATTCCGTTATGTCCACCAGGACTACCTTTCGTACGAAGACGAATTTTTCCTGTTGGAAGATCTAGGTCATCATAAATAACCATAATGTCTTCTACATCTATATTATAATAATCCATTAAAGGTCGTATAGACTCTCCGGATAAATTCATGTAGGTTAATGGCTTCAATAGGATAACCTTTTCACCCTTTACCATTCCCATTCCGAATAGGCCGTTAAACTTTGTTTTATCCAAAGAGATCGACAAATGATCAGCTAATTGGTCGATAATCATAAAACCAATGTTATGCCTTGTACGATCATATTCTCTTCCTGGATTTCCTAATCCAATAATCAACTTCAAAAGGACTTGCCCCTTTCTAAAAATAGCTCTTACTCTATATTATAATCAATTCATACGAAAAGACGTAACCTTTTGGTTACGTCTTTTCATTTTCTTTTTTTCTTTACCAAAAAAGCTTAATGCGTAAGGGATTTTAACGAATTATTCTTCGTCGTTCTTTTCCTTAATCGCTTCAGGCTCTTGATCGCTCTCTTCTTGCTCTTCCCCACTATCCGTTACTTCCTCCTGCTGAGGAGGTAACACAGAAGCAATTGCTTCGCTATCATCTTGGTTTAGCGTATATTTTTTGTTCGCTTTTAAGTCAGCAAGCGTAATTGTGTCGTTCACTTCTAGGTCTGTAACATCCACTTCGATTTCAGATGGAATGTCATTCGGAAGTGCTGTAACAGAAACTTGGTGAAGAGATTGTTGTAAAACTCCGCCCTCTTTTACACCTTTTGCTTCTCCTACTAGCACGATATTTACATCAGCATCCACTTCTGTAGACATATCGACTACGCGGAAGTCAGCATGTACAATATCATTTTTCAAAGAGTCTACTTGGACGTCATGTAGCATGACGGAAAATTTCTCTTTTCCTACTTGGAGATTTAATACTCCGTTGCGTCCAGTCTCTCTAATTGTTTTGATAAACTCAGCGCTGTCAAGATAGATAGCCTTTGGCTCCACCTTGTTACCGTAGACTACTGCTGGGAAGTTTCCTCCCTCTCTAATCTTACGTCTCGCTGAATTTTTAAAATCATTGCGTTCATTAGCTTTTACTAAAGTACTCATCTATCTCACCTTCCATGTTTTATCTATTTTTAGGTTCCCTATATAGTTTCCCTAAATCTAGTAGAGTTAAACATGAAATTTCAGATCGAATTTATCTTCAAACGAATCAATCAAATAATGTACTTACAGATTGCTCTTCATGAACACGAATAATTGCTTCCGCTAGTAAAGGTGCAACTGAAAGCTGCGTTACTTTTGGAATTTTCTTTTCCTCTGCCAATGCAATCGAGTTTGTTACAACAAGCTCTTTGATTTTAGAGTTTTCAATGCGCTCAATAGCTGGACCCGATAAAACAGGGTGTGTACAACAAGCATAAACCTCTGTTGCACCATTTTCGATTAGAGCATTAGCTCCTAACGTGATCGTACCCGCAGTATCAATAATGTCATCAATCAAGATGGCCGTTTTTCCTTCGATGTTACCAACGATGTTCATTACTTCTGCTACGTTTGGACGCGGACGGCGTTTATCAATAATAGCGATTGGTGCTTTCAAGCGCTCAGCAAGCTTACGGGCACGTGTTACACCACCGTGGTCTGGAGAAACTACAATTATATCATCAAGGTTTTTGCTCTTGAAGTATTCACCTAAAATTGGCACACCCACTAAGTGGTCGATTAAGATGTCAAAGAAACCTTGAATTTGCGGCGCGTGTAAATCAAGCGTAATAACACGTGTAGCACCAGCTGTTTCAAGTAAATTTGCTACTAGTTTCGCTGTAATCGGCTCACGAGCACGCGCTTTACGATCTTGACGTGCATAACCGTAATAAGGCATTACGATATTAATCGTTTTAGCTGACGCACGTTTTAATGCATCAATCATAATAAGTGTTTCCATGATATGCTCGTTCACAGGAGCACTTGTAGGTTGAATTACATATACGTCACAACCACGAATACTTTCTTCGATGTTGATTTGTACTTCTCCGTCACTAAAGCGAGTTACTGAACATTTCCCTAACTCTACACCAATAACCTTAGCAATTTCATCCGCTAAATCTGGGTTAGAGTTTAACGAAAACACCTTCAAATTTTGATCCGCGTATACTTTTGACATCTTTTTAATAACCCTCCATTAGGACTTTTTCTTAACATCCATATTATCTACATAATTTTCTTTATTCACTTGTCTAGCTCGTGCAACTGATAACGCATTGCCCGGAACATCTTCTGTAATTGTGGATCCTGCAGCAACATATGCGCCTTCTCCAACTGTTACAGGTGCAACTAGGTTTGAATTACATCCGATAAATGCACCGTTCTCAATTTTTGTTAAGAATTTATTTTTCCCGTCGTAGTTCACTGTAATAGAACCACAACCCAAGTTTACATCCTGACCTACTTCTGCATCACCAATATAGCTTAAGTGAGAAGCCTTGCTTCCTTTTCCAAACTTCGTTTTCTTAATTTCTACAAAGTTTCCGATTCGAACTTCGTCACTAATAGAAGATTGAGGACGAATATGAGCAAAAGGACCAATTGTTACATCATTTCCGATTTCACTATCGTGTACAACCGATTGCTTGATTGCTGTATTGTTTGCAATCTTACTATCCTTTATTTCTGTATTCGGTCCAACGAAACAGTTTTCCCCGATTACCGTTTCACCAGAAATTGTTGTTCCTGGATGTAAAACTGTGTCTCGACCAATTTCTGCATCCACAGAAATATATGTGTGAGAAGGATCAATAATTGTAACGCCGTTTAACATATGTTTTTTACTAATTCTATTTTTCATAAACTCTTCTGCTTGAGAAAGAGCAAAACGATCATTTACCCCTAATGTTTCTTCAAAATGAGGTGTTTGGAATGCCGAAACAACTTCGCCCTCATTTTTCAAGATCTCAATAACGTCTGGAAGGTAGTATTCACCTTGAACATTATCATTTGAAACTTTCTTAAGCGTGTCAAATAAGAAACCATTATCAAAACAATACGTACCAGTGTTAATTTCTTGCACGTTACGTTCCTGCTCTGAAGCATCTTTATGCTCAACAATTTTTGCCACTAGTCCTTCTTGGTTACGGATAATGCGTCCGTATCCAGTTGGATCTTCAGCATGAGCTGTTAAAATAGTTGCTTTCGCCCCTTGTTGCTCATGATGATCTAATAAAGATTGAATTGTTTCTGCTGTAATAAGCGGTGTATCACCACATACGACAATAGTTGTTCCTTCTTTACCTTCTAGCTGTGTAGCTTGCATAACTGCATGTGCTGTTCCAAGTTGTTCTGCTTGCAAAGCAAATGCACTGCGATTGCCAATTTCAGCTTTTACTTTATCAGCACCATGGCCCACAATTGTGACCATCTGTTCTAAATTCAGAGAAGCAAGTTGTTCAATGACATGCTGAACCATCGGTTTCCCACAAACAGGGTGTAAAACCTTATATAAAGAAGATTTCATGCGCGTTCCTTGGCCAGCTGCCAATATGACTGCATATCGTTTTGTCATAATAGGCCTCCAATTTTACCTTTTTATCCATTATGAATATTATCCTAAATAAGCTTGCATTTCAAGAAGGATAACAAAGTACATATTTTTAGCAATTCATGGAGTACGAGTAGAAATAGGTTTGACGGATTTTTTAAAGAGGAATTTTTTTTTGAAGTTGCTCATAGATGCGACACTCGGAGTAAATCATTATGTATAGGCTGAACCAAACGCATTAAGCGCTTATTAAAATAAATAGCGCTTCCATAATAAAAGAGCCCATTTTTTTCAAATAGGCTCTTTTAAACTATTTTAGGAAGCTCCAGCTTCTTCGAATTCAACTTCTAATTCACCTAAACGGTGATATTCAGCCAGTACAGCATCCTGGATTTTTCCGCGAGTGCCAGAATTAATCGGATGAGCAATATCACGGAACTCTCCATCTGGTGTACGTTTGCTTGGCATTGCAACAAATAAGCCATTATTGCCATCGATTACTCGGATATCGTGGACAACAAATTCGTTGTCTAGAGTAATAGATGCAATCGCTCTCATACGTCCATCGGTGTTCACGCGGCGTAATCTTACGTCAGTTACTTCCATTTATGTTCACCACCTTTTCTCTAAATGAAGCTTTAAATAGTAATTCAACAGCTTTTAGAGTTTTCCTGCAATTCTAAAAAATTTTTTAGTAATATTTCGCAAAAAAAGTGAACAAATGGAAATTTATTCTGGATTATCAGGACTTTTGGCGTGAACATCTTAGTAAAAAACCTTTATTTTTTATGATTTAAGGCTTATTTTACAAGAGCAATAACTTCAATTTCAACTAAAGCATCTTTAGGTAATCTCGCCACCTCTACACAGGAACGTGCAGGTTTGTGCGTAGAAAAATACTCTCCGTATACTTCATTTAATGATGCAAAGTCATTCATGTCTTTAATAAATACAGTTGCTTTTACCACTGTTTCGAAAGAAGCACCTGCAGCTTCTAGTACTGCTTGTAGATTTCGAAACACCTGATGAGCCTGTGCTTGGATATCCCCTTCAACCATCGTTCCATCAGCTCGTAAGGGAATTTGCCCGGAGCTATAAAATAAGTTGTTTACAATGATTCCTTGAGAATAAGGGCCAATAGCCTGGGGAGCATTTTTCGTTTGTACTTGACGCATAATTTTTCCTCCAATATAAAAGTGCTCTAATTCTATAGGGGATGATCTCCTTGCTAAAATTAGAGCTTTTTGTTTTTCTATATTCACATTAGATAAATGAGCTATAATTTCCTGCCTCAACGCTAATATGTTTTTCTTTTACATCTACTGCTGTTAATTTAACAAGCGATACATATTCATCAACTAAACGCTCTTGTGTATCCTCAGATTCTAAAAGAACGCCAATTCCTGCTACCTTAGCATCAAATTCCTCTAGCAAGCTAATCATTCCATTTATCGTTCCGCCAGCTTTCATGAAGTCATCAATGATTAATACTTTCGATCCTTGAGCTAAGCTTCGTTTTGCAAGTAGCATTGTTTGAATTCGTTTAGATGAGCCTGATACATAATTAATACTTACAGTAGACCCCTCTGTCACCTTGCTATCTCTTCTTACAATCACAACTGGAACATTTAAATACTGTGCTACCGCATAAGCAAGCGGAATACCCTTTGTAGCAACCGTCATGACCACATCGATGTCGCGATCAGCAAATACAGAAGCAAAGAGTCTGCCAATGTGATTTACAAGCGTTGGATTCCCTAAAATATCTGTTAAGTATAAGTATCCACCAGGTAAGAGGCGTTCAGGGTTTTGAACAATATCGCCAAGCTCTGCGATAAAGGAGGTTGCTTCCTCTTTCGAAGTTTTAGGGATAAATTTAACCCCTCCTGCTGCTCCTGGTAGTGTAATCAACGTACCAATCCCACGTTGCTCAAAAGTCTGCTTAATAATTCCCATATCTTCACTAATAGAAGATTTTGCGGATTGATACTTATCTGCAAAATAGGTCAAAGGGATAAGACGTTGGGGGTTTTGAATAAAATAGTTAGTCATATCAATTAATCGTCCACTGCGCCGAAATTTCATTTCGTCCTCCTTAAAATCCGAATATTCTAATATAAATATATCATCAACATACGGATTTAATCAAGAGGTAGACGTTCCCCAAGTAATCGCACTGCATAAACCTTGCTACAAAAACCTCTTAACCCATTATAAATCCGTTGCATTCTAGAATCATATTTCACCAAGCAGAAAACAGTTGGCCCACTTCCGCTCATTAGAACTGCATCCGCACCAAAGCGCTTCATTTGGTCTTTAATTAAAGCAACTTCCGGATGCATGTTTAATGTCACGCTCTCAAGCACATTTCCTACCAATTTGCACATATCTGCATAATTTTGTTCGTTAATTGCTGAAACCATCCCGTCAACGTCCGGATGTTCCACGTTTCCTAGACGCAAGTTACGATACACTTCAGCTGTTGAAACGCCTGTTTCAGGTTTTGCTAGAATAACCCAACAATTAGGTGGCGTTTCAATATGCTCAATAACTTCTCCTCTTCCAGTCGCAAGAGCTGTTCCTCCATACACACAGAAGGACACATCTGATCCAATTTCAGCTCCTATGTCTGCTAGCTCGTCCAAGGAAAGACCTAATTCCCAAAGCGTATTCAATCCTCTTAAGGTCGCAGCTGCATCACTACTTCCTCCTGCAAGCCCCGCTGCTACCGGAATGTTCTTTTCAATATTAATCGTTACCCCACTAGACACGTTAAAGCGCTCCTTTAACAGATGAGCGGCTTGATATGCCAAATTACGTTGATCATCGGGAACGAAGCGGTTTTGCGATTGCACAATAATTTTAGAATCGTTGCGCTTCGCTAATTCAATTCGATCTGCCAGATCAATTGTCGTCATGACCATCTTAACCTCATGATACCCATCAGGTCTCTTATGTAAGACGTCCAAAGATAAATTTATTTTAGCTGGTGCTTTCACCATTAACTTCATTTCTACTCACCTACTCCGACTTCTACATTTTAACGTTATTGTATCATAAACTTTTTCGCTTTTTCTCTCTTTTATCGATTCATTATATGACTAAAAGAAGCCGAAGCTATTACGCTTCGGCTGTCGCAATTTCAATAGTACTTATTATACCACTGCAGAGTCATTTTCATATGAGGTTCTGAATAAATTTACGAATTAATTTTTCGATTGATTTAATCGTTGTTCAGCAAGCTCCAGCGCTTTCTTAACCATGTTTCCAGCATCTTTAGAGCGAATACCACCCCAGCCCTCTCGTTGAACCGTATCGTAAAAACCTAGCTCTTTTGCGAGTTCTTCTTTGAACCCGGGTGACATTGTGCCTTTTCGTTTCGCCATTGTTCTTCATCCCCTTTTAGATAACGCCGACCTTTGTAGTATCCATCCAAAGGGGAAATGATATGTTAACAGGTTTTGCTCCATATGTATCCTAAAAAAGGGCAAAATAAAAAGCAGCAAACGTTAGTCTACTGCCCACTGCTTATTGCCATACTTCCATGTGTTTCATCAAAGAATGTAAGTTGAACCGTTTCTGTCAAAACGTCCGCATAACTGTAAGAAACTCTTTCAAGCGAGTTTTCCTCTTGATCCAATTCCACCACGAATACAGACGGGTAAGTCTCAGCTAGTACTCCTGAGCGCTCGACAGTTTTTCTGCGTCCACCATTTGCCTTTAGCGTCAATCTTTTCCCTAAGTTTAAATCAAGGTCTTTTTTGATATCAGATAATGTTTTTGCCATCTTATCCACCTCGCTATACACAGTATAACATAATTTTACGTAAATGCAAAATTATAAATTATATCAATGCGTGCATTCTGTTGTCAATACATATATTTCAACAAAAACACACATTTTATGCATATTTATTTCTATATTTAGGAACATCATGAAAAACATAGCTAAACACTACTATAAAAATCAATAATGGATCATGAAAAGAAGGCAGAGGAGAATAATCCCCTCTACCTTTTTAAGTATTCATATTTTGTTCATTATCATAAAATTGATATGGCATACCTGTTCGAAGTAACCCTTTTGTTTCGACGCCTCCAAGCCCTTTTACACCTGTGAGCGTATTGCGAAGCACATCCCAGATGTTTACACGCTCTGTGAAAGGCGTTAGGCTGACTTTTGCCACAATATACACAGGATCTAGCGCATGAATATTAACACGCCCCGGAGAGCTTGCAAAGTTCGCACCTGCCCGTATAATCGATTCAAAGTGAGATTGACAGGCACCTGCAAAGATAACCAATTGATCAAGATTAGGAAGTTGTTTTCGCACCTCATGAACCGTTTGAACAAAATATTGTGAATGGCGATAAGCTTCTATATCTCCTTTTTCTCCTTGAGCCTTTGAATATGCATCGTGGCCGGTAATCACTAAAATGTCAGGACGAATCTCATTGATTAACGCCGGAACCTTTTTGGGCATTTCTTTTTCGCTACAGTGAATTCCGTACACCGGTATTCCAATCTTGTTATAGAGAACAAGACACTTGCGTAAATAATTGGGATCTCCATCTACATGGAGCACCTTACCAGGCAACTGAAAGAACTGGTGGGAATGACCGTATCCATTCGTGACGGCATACTCACTTTTTTCCCGAGCTAAGCGATAATCCTGCTGAATGAGGGCCAACGATCTATCTAATATCTCTTCTTCACTCCGCTGCCTTCGCAGCCTTTCCTGAGGGTCTACGACTTCCAAATCCGAAAAGGGAGCATCGGCTATTAAGCGAATGTTTTCTCCGTACAAAATGGCGTCAGAAGCATTACTTCCCTCTCTCGTAAAAGAAATAACCCGAAAAAGCAAATCCCGATCATAGGAAGGACGGGTTACGATGTCACCAATATTTATTTGCATATTATTCACTCCGTCTTAGCTACTCAAAAATCGTGGATATTAAATCTCTAAATAGCCTATGACGGAGTTTCAAAAAGGTGATTTTTATTACTTGCTTTCTTCCCTAAGCTTCAGAAGCTCATCACTTAGCACACCAAACTCTTGAATGGACAGTGTTTCGCCCCTTCTTTTTGGATCAATCTGAGCGGTTTCTAAAGCGAGGATAACCTGCTCTTTTTGCTCTTTTCCAAATGATAAATTGCTCGTTAAATTATTTAAGATCGTCTTACGTCTTTGTCCAAAGCTTGCTCGCACAACCTGGAAGAAAAATGCCTCATCTTTTACTTTAACAGGAGGCTCAGGGCGCTTAATAAGACGAATAACTGCTGAATCAACGTTAGGTTGTGGATTGAAAACCGTTTTTGGAACGATCATAACTGTTTCTGCTTCTGTATAGTATTGAATTGCAATTGATAACGAGCCATAACTTTTATTCCCTGGCTCTGCTGCAATACGGTCTGCTACTTCTTTTTGAAGCATAACAACGATTCCACGCAAAGGAAGCTGCTCTTCTAGTAATTTCATTAAAATTGGTGTAGTAACGTAATATGGAAGGTTTGCAACAACCATTAAATCTTTGCATTCTTGGAATTCATCTTTAATAACCGTTTGTACATCTGCTTTTAAAATATCTTGATGAATAACCTTCACATTTGGATAAGGAGAGAGCGTGTCCGCTAAAATGGGTAATAGACGTTGATCAATTTCAAATGCAACTACCTTCTTTGCTCGCTTTGCCAACTGCTCTGTTAATGCTCCAATTCCAGGACCAATTTCAATCACTCCTGTCTCCTCCGTAATATCAGCATGATCGACAATACGATGCAGGATATTAGTGTCGATTAAAAAGTTTTGACCCAAACTCTTCTTAAATGAAAAACCATATTTGTCTAAAATTTCTTTTGTACGCTTTGGAGTTGCAATATCTTTTAACAATGCTTCTGTTCCTCCTCTTTCATTTTCACCACTGCTTGAGCAAATGTCTCTTTCGAAATCTGAAACATTTTTAAGCGCTTATGAAGCTGCTTTCCATTTGTATAGCCAATTTTTAAAATCTTACCGATAATTTCTCTTCTTAATTTAGACTTAGCATCCCCGATAAGTCCAGCATCGATTAAATCTTCAGCTGTAATATTCGAGTCTACTTCCTCCTCCATCTCCTGCTGTACAGCCTTCAACGCCGCACGTATGGCCTCACGGCTCGCATGCTCTACTCCAATGCCTTTCCCCTTTTTAGGTAAAGCCTCTTCCTTTGTAAGAAAGGCATGCTTACAGCCAGGTACTCGCTCTGAAACAATATTTCGAATGCGTTGTCCTGGATAATCCGGGTCTGTAAAAATAATGACCCCTCTCTTCTCCTGTGCATGCTTTATACGCTCTATTACGGCCTCTCCGATCGCAGAACCATTTGTTTCTATCGTATCAGCTTCTACCGCACGCTGAATGGCAGTCGTATCATCTCGACCTTCAACCACAATAAATTCTCTTATCTTCATTTTTTCCTCCAAAACGTGAAACTTTTTTGTACTCTTATACGTCTTATTAACTAGAATCAACACTTTTCTTATTTTAACGGAAAAAAATGCAGAGGACAAAATATCCTCTGCACAGAATGAATTAATTTAGCACTTTTATTTTGATCGTTCGACGTCCCCATCGATATGCTTCAGACTGGTCTGAGAAAAACACATCAATGCGGTTTCCGTTAATAGCTGATCCAGTATCTGCGGCGATTGCATATCCATAACCTTCGACATACACCTTACTGCCTAATGGGATGACATCTGGGTCAACAGCGATGACTTTTGCATTAGGATTCGCTCGTAAATCAACACCTGTTCTTGTTTTTCCAGAACATCCGGTACAGAAAGCTGTATAAGCTGTTGCCATTACACGCATTTCTTTACCCTTATCATTGTTACTACGAGATACCTGACCGTTGTAAGAAACTTCAGCAGCCGTTTTAGATACAGGCTTTTCAACCTTCGAACCTACTGCTACGACACGATCTCTACTACTTTTCTTTTCTTCTTGCTTAACTAGCGTTCGGGACACTTCTTTTCCATTCTCCAAAATAACCCGATAATGCTTCTTTACACGCCCTTGTTCTCCTTCTTCGATAACCTTTTTCTTGCCTTTTTTCAATGAAGGATCACTCTTCGTTACGACAGCATAATCCACTGGTGCTTCCACCACATCGGTGACTTTTTCAACTCTGATGATATTTACTTTACTGTTAGGGGAAATAGGACTAGATAAATTAGGCTCTACTCTGTCTAATCTATTGAGTTTGATTCCTTGTTGCTCTAAAAAGTCAGCGACCGTAGTCGAAGTGGACCAAACCTTTTTTTGATGGGCACTTTGTTGTAGTGTAACTGGAAAAGCCTTGCTTACTTCTATGTTTAAATCTTTTTTGACTGTTGTATGTTGACTGGGATGAATTTGGTCATGCTTCGAAAGTTGAATCTGACGTTCATTCAACACATCTTGAACTGTATGAGCCGTAGTCCAAATGGTTTTCTTTTGACTCCCTACTACAAGTTTGACTGGCTTTGAAGATTTCCACACAATCTTCATATTATCTGTTACATCAGCATCTAACGGCTCAGAGACATAGTCTCCCTTTTTCCATTTGATGTCTTGATCTGCTAGTAACTCTTTTACCGTTTTAGCATGGGTCTTTACCTTTTGCTTTTTCCCATCTAATGTAAGAGCTACAGAGGCTTGAGTAGCCTTAAACGTAACAAATCCAATCACAGAGAAAGCGACTATTAAGCTAGCAAAAACGACTAACAGTCTCCTCCCACTCATAGATTTGGATAACAGCTTTTTCACGTTTTTTGACACGATGAAAAACTCCTCCTTCTCTCGCAGAGATTATATAGAGTCGTCACTTGCTTGTCAACCCTCCCACTCGAGCACTGCATGTAGTCTATTATGTCCGAATGTTCTAAAAAATGGAAGGAAGAATTGTCGACAAGTTAATCCTATGAATGGGAAAAGAGAATTAGAACTTTTTTTACGAAGCGTGATAGCTAGTAGAAAAATGGCTGTATTTAACAGAAAAAAATTATCGATTTATGCCGAATAATTTTTTCGCATTTTCAGTCGTTTTTACTGCCAACTCCTCATAAGATATGCCTCTTAATTCTGCAATTTGCTCCGCTACAAGTGAAACATATCCAGGTTCATTTCGTTTTCCACGATGAGGATGTGGTGTTAAGTACGGGCAGTCTGTTTCAATTAGTAAGCGGTCTAAGGGGATATCTACCACTACTTCTTTTGGTTTTTTTGCATTTTTGAACGTAACCGGTCCACCGTAGGAAATGTACATATTCATATCCATACACTGCTTGGCAACTTCTAAGCTACCCGTAAAGCAATGCATAATGCCGCCTACTTCTTTTACATTTTCTTCTGATAAAATCTCTACAACATCCTCTGTTGCATCACGATTATGAATAATAATAGGTAGTTTCACCTTACGAGCAAGACGAATTTGTTTGCGGAAAACTTCCTTTTGAACATCCTTCGGAGACTTATCCCAATGATAGTCTAATCCCATCTCACCAAGTGCTACTACTTTAGGATGTGCGGCTAGCTCCTCTAACCAAGCTAAATGCTCATCCGTCATGTCGATTGCATCTACAGGATGCCACCCTACACTTGCATATAAAAAGTCATAACGCTCCACTAATTCCATCGCTTTGTTGATCGTTTCTTCGTCAAAGCCAACCACAACCATATTCTGGACACCCGCATCAAGCGCTCGGTCTATTACTTCTTGCAAGTCTTCATCGTATTGTTCTGCGTTCAAATGTACGTGTGTATCAAATAACATAATCTCCACAAACCTTCTTTCTACTTATTTCTTTTCTGCTGAAAGGAAAATGGGTGCTCTCGTTTGTTACACGTGAAACACCCATTTACATAATTAAATTGCCCTATTCACTATGAATTTATTTAATTCTCGTACCGTTCGCTACGTTAGCATCAATTGCTGCTAATGAAAGGCCATTTTGATCTTCTCCTGCTAAAATCATCCCTTGAGACAATTCTCCGCGTAATTTAACAGGCTTTAGGTTCGTAACACAAATAACTTTTCTTCCTATTAAATCTTCTGGCTTATAAAACTTCGCAATGCCAGATACGACCTGACGTGTTTCGTAACCCAGGTCCAACTGTAGCTTAAGAAGCTTGTCTGCTTTTTTCACAGGCTCTGCTTTTTTCACCTCAGCAACACGCAGTTCAACCTTCGTGAAATCATCTATTGTGATTTCCTCTACTTCAGGAACGTCATCATTGCTTTTAGACGTTTCTTCTTCAGAATGTACGCTACCCAGCATTTTTTCTTTAATGAACCCAACTTCTTCCTCAATATCTAAACGCGGGAATAGAGGTGTTCCTTTTTGAACCTTCACACCTTCTGGAATAACACCAAACGAATCAGTAGTACCCCAAGTACGTAGCTCTTCATCTTCTAATCCCAGTTGTTCAAACATTTTACGAGGCGTTTGAGTTAAGAACGGTTGAAGAAGAATAGCAATGTGACGAATCGATTCTGCTAAATGACTCATAACAGAAGCTAATTCTTCTATTTTGCTTTCATCTTTCGCCAGTGCCCACGGCTGTGTTTCATCAATGTATTTATTTGTACGGCTCACAAGCTGCCAGATCGATGCTAGCGCTACGGAAAACTCCATGTTTTCCATTGCTTCTTCGTATTTTGCTAGTGTCTCTTTTTGAGTCGCAACAAGTAACTCATCAAACTCCGTAACGTTGCCCTTATAAGTTGGAATTACCCCATCAAAATATTTATTAATCATCGCTACTGTGCGGTTTACCAGATTCCCTAAGTCATTGGCTAAATCGAAATTAATGCGCTCAACGAATGCTTCTGGAGTGAACACGCCGTCAGAACCAAATGGTACTTCGCGAAGTAAGTAGTAACGAAGGGCATCCAGACCATATCGATCAATTAACGTTACAGGGTCCACAACATTCCCTTTTGATTTAGACATTTTACCGTCCTTCATTAATAACCAGCCATGTGCAAATACCTTCTTCGGTAAAGGTAAGTCCAATGCCATAAGCATTACTGGCCAATAAATAGTATGGAAACGAACAATTTCTTTCCCTACCAAGTGAACATTCGCAGGCCAATATTTTTGATATTTAGAATCATCATCCATACTGTAACCAAGAGCTGTAATATAATTTGAAAGAGCATCAATCCAAACGTACACGACATGTTTCGGATCTCCAGGTACTTTAATTCCCCAATCGAATGTCGTACGTGAAACAGCAAGATCCTCTAGCCCTGGCTTAATGAAATTATTAACCATTTCATTTTTACGAGATTCTGGCTGAATGAACTCAGGATTTTCTTCATAATAGCTTAGCAGACGATCTGCGTACTTACTTACTTTAAAGAAATAAGACTGTTCGCGGACTAATTCTACAGGATGACCACTATCAGGACTTTTACCGCCAACAATTTTTCCGTCTTCTTTGATCGGATCTACGAGTTGAAGTTCTGTATAGAACGTTTCATCCGGGACAGAGTACCATCCTTCGTACTCGTCTAAATAGATATCTCCTTGGTCAACAAGCTTAGCAAAGATTTTCTCTACGACTTCTTTATGACGAGATTGGGTTGTACGAATAAAATCATCATAAGAAATATCTAATTTCCCCCAAAGCTCTTGAATATCGGCAACCATTCCATCCACATATTCTTGCGGCGTAATGCCTTTTTCTTCTGCTTTACGCTGAATTTTTTGACCATGCTCATCCGTACCTGTTAAATAGTACACATCAAACCCTTTTAGGCGCTTATATCTCGCCATAGCATCTCCAGCTACCGTTGTATAAGCATGTCCTATATGTAAGTTTCCACTTGGATAGTAAATAGGGGTTGTGAGATAAAACGTATTCTTCTCTCCTGACATATAACTAACCTCCAAAAGCTTTTCTATGAAATTGACCTTTAGTGCTAAAAGCGAGTTCTGTTAGTAGAAATGACATAACCTCCGACAAAAAGCTCCATGCAATATCGTCGAAAATCATATCCAAATTTGAAACTCATCTAAAAGTCATTTTCCTTCTACTATAACACTATTTTACATAATAACTTAATAAAATTCTTCTTTTTAAAATGCAATAGTTCCTTCTATTGTGTATGGGACATATCCCGTTACAAAACACTTTCGAAAGCGGATAGTTGATCTTGTAGCTAGAACGTTTCTTCATGAATTCTAAGTACTGTTATAACAGTACTTCCATATTATCATCTTGTCCTTCCTATTCAAAAAAATATACACATGATCGTAATTTTTCTTTATTACTCTTTATTGCTTAATTTACAAGATGTTTACAGTTTTTTGACAAACGTTGAATTTTGTCGAATAATCTATATACTGTTTCTATATCTTCTGATAAAAAATTATAGTAGCAATAGTTTTTTATCCCGTTTTTTGCTATTTATTTTGATAAGCCTTCATTTCCATGAGGGAAAAGTCCCGATATATCAAGGTTCCTAGTCATAAAGAACGAAATCTACAGTTTTTGACATATAAAATTATTGACTAGTTTTGGAAACGTTGATATGATGTAAGGGTAATTGAATTTGTCGAATAATGACGAAAAAAATATAAATAGTTTAGAAGAATACGAGAGGAGAATTATTTTTATGAAATCTACAGGTATTGTACGTAAAGTTGACGAGTTAGGCCGTGTGGTTATTCCTATCGAATTACGACGCACATTGGGGATTGCAGAAAAAGACGCATTAGAAATTTATGTTGATGACGAGCGCATCATTCTTAAAAAATACAAACCAAACATGACTTGCCAAGTAACAGGTGAAGTTTCAGATGAAAACTTAAAACTTGCTAACGGTAAATTAATCTTAAGCCGTGAAGGTGCAGAACAAATCTTACAAGAACTTCAAAATTCTTTAGAAGCTTCTAAGTAATTAAAAAAGCCCTATTTAGGGCTTTTTTTAATTTATATGATATTCACTGTAGACGTCTCTCTTCGCCATCCCGCGATCAACGGCTACTTGTTTAATCGCATCTTTTGTCGAAAATTCTTTTTCTTGGATATAGTACTCGACGTGATCATTGATGCTCTTTTCCTCCCACCAAAGATCTGTGCTCGGCTTTTCTTCCTTGCTTCCCTCAACGATTAGGCAAAATTCTCCTCTTATCTCATCGTTATGGGCCCATTCTGAGACTTCTGATATTGTGCCACGAACGAACTCTTCATATCGCTTTGTAAGCTCTCTCGAAATAACCATTTCACGATTTCCAAGAACCTCTTCCATCACCTTTAACGTCTCCTTTAGGCGATGAGGAGCTTCGTAAAAAATCAACGTGTATGGTAGATACGCTAATTGCTCAAGTTCCTCTTTTTTATGCTTCTTCTGACGAGTCAAGAAACCATAAAAGAGAAAATGATCCGTAGAAAGGCCAGAAGCAATTAAAGCTGTTAATGCTGCATTAGCACCAGGGAGAGGCACAACCTTTTGCTGTTTCGCAATAGCTAAAACTGCTAAATCGTATCCCGGATCTGAGATAGCAGGCATACCAGCATCGGTTACGAGCGCTACTTTTTTTCCTTGCTCCAGGTCTTCAACGATTTTCGGTCCTTTTGTTTCTTTATTATGTTCATGATAACTAACAATAGGTGTTGAAATCTCAAAGTGATTACAAAGTTTTTTCGTTTGTCTCGTATCTTCAGCAGCGATATAATCCACTTCTTTTAAAATACGAATAGCCCGAAATGTCATATCCTCTAAATTACCGATCGGAGTAGGGACTAGATAAAGCATTCCCTCCGCCTCATGAGATTGAAAACTCTTTTGTTGATGCATGGCTTTCCATCCTCTCATACTTCTAATCAAACGATACGTGAAACTCTTCCAAATACCGTTCCTTTTGCTTTCGCGTTAATTTCTTAAAACGTATTTCTGCTCTTAGCGCTTCGCTTTTTGTATCAAATGTTTCGGAGTGAATCAGCACAACGGGAACTCTCGCCTTTGTATATTTTGCTCCTTTGCCTGAATTGTGCGTGGCCACTCTTTTCTCTAGATTATTTGTATAGCCACCGTAAAAACTACCATCTTTACATTTCAATACATAGAAATAATGCTTACTCGTTTCCATATAAAATCTGTTTAACCTCTTTTGTATATTCATTATTCTCATTGTATACAACAAGTGGTGGAAGTACCTTAAGATCAGGCTGTCCATCTTTAATTCCTTCAATCAAAATGGTGTTTGCTTCCTTGTTTTCTTTTGGATAAATAAACTGCAAACGCTTTGGTTCGATGCGATACTTTCGCATCAAAGTAACAATATCTAATAAGCGACCAGGTCGATGAACGAGTGCTACCTTACCACCTTGTTTAACAAGCTGGCTGCTAACGCGTACAACGTCTTCTAGCGTACAATGAATTTCGTGTCGAGCGATCGCATAATGTTCATTCAAGTTTTGCTCTTCTTTTTTAGGCGTTGGGAAATAAGGTGGATTACATGTAACAACATCAAATTTTCCGTATCCTAGCCTTTCAGGAGCATTTTTTAAGTCGTCGTGTATCATTGTAAGCTGATTCTCTAATCCATTATAAGCTACGCTGCGTGTTGCCATCCCCCAAAGTCTTTCCTGTATTTCTACCCCCGTGATAGCGGCTTTACTTCGAGTAGAAAGAAACAAGGGAACAACACCGTTTCCTGTACATAAATCCACTATGGTTCCTTTTCGAACCGGTACATAGGCAAAGCGTGCCAATAATACAGCATCTAATGAAAAAGAAAATACGGATGGACTTTGAATAATCCTCAAGTTTTCTTCTGCTAACAAATAGTCTAAACGCTCATCTTCGTATAAATATACCATAACTTATGTTTCCCTTTCTTACATCTTCATCATAAAAATAGCCTCTCCTAATGGAAAGGCTTCGTTACTTCTTATTCAAAAAAGATAAACAAAATAGGCAATCTCCATCTTTGCGCACACTACCATAATGAATATTACATATATGGAATCCTTCTTGATAGAGGCGGGCAAGGTTATCGTAACCTTCCCCAACATCGGCCTGTTTCTCATCACGGCTGTTTCGATTAGAACGTTTTCGCTGACTTTTTTGTCTTAGCTCTTTATCATTCTGTTCAAGACGACGACGCAAATGCTCATTCTCTATTTGCATATGATGATTTTCCTCAATTAAATCAGCTAAATGCTCTTTTAATTCACCTAGCTGCTTGTACAGGTGGCCGATCTGCTCCTCCATATTCGTTACAGAATCAAAAATATCTTTCTTATCCACTTATACCCACCTCATTACTCCGTGGACTGAAATGAAACAGCGCCTTCTTTCGTCAGTTCATCTAACGTAAATTCTACAATTTGCTCTTTACCTACAAGTTCAATTTGCAGAATACGCTCAAGAATGTTTAGACCAATTACGCGTCCTTGGCCGTTTGGCGTCGCAATTACTTCGCCTACATCTGGCAATTGCTCTTTTGCCGTTTCATACTCATCATTTTCATATTTTAGACAGCACATTAAACGGCCACATAGACCGGAAATCTTTGTTGGGTTTAATGATAAATTCTGATCCTTCGCCATCTTAATCGATACAGGCTCAAAATCACCTAAGAAGGTTGAACAGCATAGCATTCTTCCGCAAGGTCCAATACCTCCTAGCAATTTTGCTTCATCTCTTACACCAATTTGACGAAGCTCAATGCGCGTACGAAAAATCGCTGCCAGGTCTTTTACAAGCTCTCTGAAATCAATTCTCCCGTCTGCTGTAAAATAGAAAATGACCTTGTTACGATCAAATGTATATTCCACGTCAACTAACTTCATATCTAAGCTATGTGCAAGAACTTTCTCTACACATACATCATATGCCTCTTTAGCCGCGTTTTTATTCTCTTCTACGATCAGTCTATCTTTCGGATCAGCAACTCGAATTACCTTCTTCAAAGGCAAGACAACATCATTCTCACTGACCTGTTTTTTATTGATAACTACTTTCCCAAACTCTATTCCACGAATGGTTTCAACAATAACGTATTCACCATCAGCAATAGTTAACTCGCCGGGATCGAAATAATAAATTTTACCAGCTTTTTTAAAACGGACTCCCACTACATCGTACAAGCCTTTATCCCTCCTGCAAATCCAACACCAGCTGCTCCATTAAAAGTTGTAAATTCATATTGGAGTTTAATTTATTTTTGGCCTCTAAAATAAGTTCTAAAGATCGAACGGTTTTTTTCTGACTCTGCTGAAGAGCGTCTTTCTTAAGCTCTTCTTTCTTGTAAGAAAACACCACTTTTTCTTCCTGATCTATTTGAATATGAAGGATGTCTCTATATAAAAGGAGTAATAGATTTAATCCAACCTCGTTTTGGGCTTTATCTGTAAAATGCTTTACCCAATTCTCATGGATGAATAACAAAGCTTGGTGAGGTCTATTCATTAGTACTTCATATAATTGTATCACTAACTTTCTTCCAAGTCCAAACCATTCATCGTTATTTAATTGTAACGCTTCTTCCATACTATTCGTCAAATTCGAAAGTATGATAGCACTAGATTCATCTACGCCTTCATTAATTAAGCGAGTTTGCAAGTGTATGGGAGGGAGAGTTCTAAATGATAGTACCTGACATCTTGAAATAATGGTATTCAATAATTTCTGAGGGTTTTCCGTCAATAAGATAGCATATGTCTCACTGTTGGGTTCTTCTAAGAATTTCAGCAAACTGTTGGCAGCATTCACTGTCATTCGGTCTACGTGCTCAATCACATAAATTTTCCGGTTCGACTCTACCCCTGCTTTCACAAATTCACTTTGCAATTGCTGAATTTGTTCCTTTTTAATTGAATTGCCATCAGGTTCAACAACGTGCATATCGGGGTGATTGCCAGAATCAATTCTCTTGCAATTAATGCATTCATTACATGGGTAGACTCCACGATTATCTTGACATAACAATGACTTCGCAAACAAAACGCTTACTTCTTTTTTCCCAGTTCCCCTATTACCTTCAAATATGTAGGCGTGGGCAACTCTATCTTTCACTAACGCGTTGTTTAAAATCTTTAAAACCTGTGGCTGCAATTCTTCAAGCTGTGCCCACGTTTTATTCATGTTTAATCACTCTCTAACTATAATTTAAAATTGATGGAATCCTTCCACAGGAAGAACGAATACAGTAGCTCCTCCTACTTCAACCTCTACTGGATAAGGAATATAAGAATCTGCATTTCCTCCCATTGGAGAAACAGGTGAAATAAGCTGACGTCTATTCTGACAAGTGTCTTTTATAACCTCTAATGCTAATTCGACACGATGATCTTCAGTTCCTATCATAATTGTTGTATTCCCAGACTTTAAGAATCCACCTGAACTAGATAGTTTTGTGGAACGAAATCCCTCTTCTACTAGAGCATTAATAAGCTTTGTACTATCTGAATCTTGAACAACAACCATAATCATTTTCATCACTTAATCGCCTCTTTCGTCTCATATTTATTGTCCTCATTATACCAATTTAAAAACACAAACCTACTGATGAATGACTATTTAAGACAATAATGCTTCCAATTGATTTATCACGTCTTTATACACATTTTCAATAGATTGATCTGCATTGATTTTCATAATCCTACTAGGAAATTTTTCTACCAATAGTAAGTAACCTTCTCTAACCTTTCGATGAAAATCTAACTTTTCTAGATCCAAACGGTTAATTTCTCTTCCCTGTGTTTCATTGATTCTCTGTAGACCTACTTCAGGATCAAGATCAAAATAAATCGTAAGGTCAGGCATCGTATGACCAATTGCGAATTGGTTAATTTGGAACACTTCTTCAATACCTAACTCTCGTGCGAAGCCTTGATAAGCAAGTGAACTGTCGATAAATCGATCACAAAATACGGTTGTCCCGTTTTCTAATGCAGGCACGACTTTTTCAACAAGATGCTGCCTACGTGCTGCTGCATACAGTAAAGCCTCTGTTCTTCCATCCATTGTTGTGTGATCGGGATTTAGGATCACTTTTCGGATCTCCTCCGCAATATGGATTCCTCCAGGCTCTCTAGTAGATAAAATCTGTACCTCTTTCTGTTTATAATAGTTATAAACCATTTCCATAATGGTTGTTTTACCAGCCCCTTCTGGACCTTCAAACGTAATGAATTTACCTCTCATGGTGTTAACTCCCTTTCGTCTTCAAATACACTAATTAAACGTCTCTCTAATGAAGTCGCACTGCCTTGTAGTTTTACTTCTGTGCTTAAAATTTCTTCTATATATTCGATGTGATCATTCGTAATGATTTCACCTTCCATTAATACAGGAATACCGGGTGGATATGGAATAACAGATTCAGCTGCTATTCTCCCCACTGTCATTGTTAATGGAAGACTGGTTTTTGTAAAAATACTCTGTTTCTTATAAGATATCCCTAATTGGCTATTAGAAAACTTAAATGATAGTGGAGCGCTTGAAAAGTCATGAGGCAGTTCTTGATATGGACTAACAATTTTTTCTATCTTTTCAATCGTTTCTTCCCACCTAAATTCCGCTGCCAATGGCAAAACAAATAGAACATGCTGAGTAGTAGCTAACTCTGTATAGATGCCCACTTCCTCTAATTTTTGCTGTAACTCATAGCCCGTACAGAAAGATGGCATGATCGTTACTTTTAAAAGATCGATTTCAACACGTTTATCTTTATATTCCACTACCGTTAGACCATCTATTTTAGATATTTGTTCTCTAAAGTTTGAAATTTGCTTTACTAATAACGCTTTGCGATCATTTTGAGCCATTTCATATAAATAAGCGCGTGCAATATCTAGAGAAGCCATAATGGGATAAGATGGGCTACTAGATTGTAGGATAGAAAGGTATTTGCCTACTTGCTCTTTAGAAATCAAATCACCTTGAATATGTAAATAAGACCCCATTGTCATAGCAGGCAACGTTTTATGTGCAGAGTGAATAACAATATCAGCTCCAGCTTGAATTGCAGATATCGGAAAAGGATGTCCTATGGCAAAATGGGCACCATGTGCTTCATCTACAATGACAGGAATATTATAATTATGGGCCACCCGGACGACTTCACTTAGATCTCGACTTACTCCATAATAATTAGGATTTGTTAAAATTAACGCCTTCGCATTGGGATATTGCTTGATTGCTCTACAAACAGTTTCACTTGGAACTCCTAACGTTAGCGAAAGATCTTCATCTACTGCTGGTGCTAAAAAGATAGGATCAGCATCAGATAATTTTAATCCATTTATAATGGATTTGTGTGAATCTCGCTGAACCAATACTTTGTCACCCTCACTACAAGTAGCTAAAATAGCAGCTAAGTTTCCTACTGTAGAACCGTTTACTAGAAAAAAAGTGTGCTTCACTTCATAAAGCGAAGCAGCAAGATCTTCTGCCTCTTTAATAGATTCAGAAGGATCATGAAGATCGTCTAATCCTGTTAATTCCGTCACGTCTATCGGCAAGATCGATTTAAAAAAATGATCTTCTTTACGAGAAAAAACAGCTCCATTTTTATGTCCTGGCACGTGATAAGAGATAGGACTCTTTAAAGCATGACTTCTTAATTGATTATATAATGGGCAAGTTTGCTGTTTATGTAACATTATTTTTAAAACCTTTCATTTTGCTTAAACTATTTCTATTATAACAATAAGAACAGTAACCTGCAGAAAAAAGAAAAAGCCTATTCTCGTAGGCTTTGGTTATTCACTATAGGATAAACTTATATGTTTTAGTTGATGTATAAAGTATTGATACTGAACATCATCCGTTTCAGTACTTACCATTTTTTGTTCACATTCTACACATATAAAATTGGAAAAGATATGGATTCCCTCTTCTTTCAATTCTTCACATACAATACACGTCGTTTCTTGAGTCGTTAACAAGTTTCTCCACCTCCATTAAACAGTTATAAACAGTTTTCAGAAATTTATTCAGTTAGAAGATGATTTACTTTTTATATCATACGCACTAGGCTAATGCCATGTTAATAAAAATACAAAAAAGACTAGTCAAATGACTAGTCTTTTTTTAATGTGCCTGGCGATGTCCTACTCTCACAGGGGGAAACCCCCAACTACCATCGGCGCTCGAGAGCTTAACTTCCGTGTT
>NZ_LILC01000036.1 GCF_001274935.1 Priestia koreensis
CTCTGTCAGAATGGAAATGTAGTATTTTCCTGATGCAGTCATTGATAGTGTGCAAGACTTGATTGTATATTCCGAAGAAATGGCTCGATGTTGGTTGATTTTCACCATTTTGAGCTTTGGTAATTTGATATGACCGTCCAACAGTTGAATGTTTCCATTCACGACATTGGTTGTATAGCTTTGTTTGTGTCGTTTGCTTTTGAACTTCGGAAATTTGGCATTGCCTTTGAAAAAGGCTTTATATGCTTTATCTAAGTTTAGTTGAGCGTTTGCTAACGATAATGAGTCCACTTCTTTCAACCACTCAAACTCACTCTTGTACTTAGCAGGAGTCGGGTGTTTTACTTTTTTCAATGCTTCTTTATTTTCTTTCAGCAACTCATACATCGCTTTTCGTTCTGCTAGCATTTTGTTGTAGACAAAACGAACGCAACCGAAGGTTTTTCGGATAATGAATGCTTGTTCATCTGTTGGGTACAAACGGAACTTATACGCTTTGTTTTGTTTAGCCAGATCAAATCACCTCACTTCACTTCATTCCTTGGTTTTCAATATATTTTTTTACGACTTCAATAGGTGAGCCACCAGTAGTCAACAAACAAAAACTTCTCGACCAAAACATCTCTTTCCATAATTTCTTTTGGACAAGAGGAAATTCTTTTTTGATAAGCCTTGAACTGGCACTTTTGTAAGCGTTGATAAACTTGGATAATTCTGTATTTGGGTGAGCTTTGAAGAGGATATGAACGTGGTCGATGTCGTGGTTCCACTCTACCAATTCAATATTATAGTTTTTGCTCAATGAGACAAATTTATCTTTCGCATAGTCTGAAATCGTGTCGTCGATTACGTTTCTTCTGTATTTTACGACCAAAACAAGATGATAATGCATTAAGAACACTGAATGGTTATTACTATCTAATTTCATTGATATATCAATCCTTATTCGATATAAGACTGATGATACCATATAGCATTCAAAAACAAAAGCCTTTGGGCTGTCGCCCAACCGAAATTCATCTCCTCCTTACCGTTGGTGCTGTCGCACCTTCACACGCTTGAAGAGGGCGACTTCTTTCGGGAGTTCGTTAAATTCGATAATCCAATTGGTATAACAATCTATAATTATGCTCACTATAGATTGTTATACCAAATATATCCATAAGAAAAATTGTATTCTAGTGTGCACGATACTATTAACAGACGACAGATAATAAATAAAGATACCTACTTTGAATTGACTGATTTAGATACAGTTGTTAAGTAGATGAGTAATGATAATTCCATTTTATGGTATAATATTTTCAAAAAGGGGATTGTAAATGAACATAAAAAAAGTGCTCTCATACTTCTTTTTAGGATTTATTGTAGGCCTAGGGTTAGCGGTTATTTTTACACCTTTGACGGTCGTAACCAATGAGGGAAACGGAGTAACATCAACCTATCATAAATCTTTTTCCGAATATGCTGTTTTTGTGTTGCGTATTGGTTTTTCCGCTGGTTTCATAGGTATGATTGTTAGTTTAATAGGAGTAAGTAAACAAAAAAAGAGTCAATAAATCACATATTAGATTTAAATGGTCAACAAAAAAATAAAACTTCTCCTGTTATTGTAAAAGATTCTTATTTATTTTAGCTTAGATCTTTTGAACTCCCCTTTTCATTATATAGACAGTAACTGTATCCAAAGTGGAGTTCAAAAAGATAGTATGTTATCTAAGCAAAGCGAACATCAATTATGTCTTCAACCTTATGTATGTTTTGATAACTAAAAACATCAATGAATACAATCGTGTTAGTATGTAAATCTATCTTAGAAATTTCGCCCATTTCATTGAGATCCATCCCATTCTTATAGTAGGTGAAATGAACCGTTTTTTGCGTTTCAAGCGCTTCCTGAAGCACACGACTAATCTCCTCTTTCTGATAATCAGAGAGTATAGGTCGCGGCAACTTGTTCTTTTCTTCGATCAAATCACGGATTCCTTCATATTGAGTAGGCAGAGAGGCGAACGGCTGCCACTTCACCATCGTTCTTCCCATTTGCTTTTTCATCCTCTTTTCCTCCTTTTTCATTACGCTTAGGCTTTATGACCGCCAAGTTTTCCATTACGTTCTCTAGCCGTCGCATGTTGAAAATAACTCGATCCTCGAAGCAAACTATTCTTTCCATGCTTCTGACGGATTTGATCAATGACGGTGGCTAATCGATACCGCTTCTCCCGTTCTGCCTCATCTTCAAATAGATCCAGCTGTCGTTCATCATCAGAAACTAAATTCTTGAGCGAAACGCCAATGACCCGGACAGGCTCACCCGTATAATAACGATGAAATAGGTCTACACAAGCCTCATAGATCTCTTTTGTGAAGTTTGTTTCCGTGTCCAGTTGCATCTGTCGTGAGAATCCATTTCCGTAGCCTGAATGACTGTACTGAATGGTGAGATGGATGGTGCGAGCGACTTTTTTCGTTCTCAAAGCGCGAAACGCTAGGTTCTCACATTGTTCCAAGAGAATGGTTTGAATCTCCTCGATCTTCGTATAGTCACGCATGAGGATTTGGCTTTCTGAGATCGACGTGGAGTGCGGAACATACCGTTCGTCCAAGCGACTGAAATCAATCCCCCAGGCGTGTAGGTGCAATTCTTCCCCTTTGACTTTCCCAAAATGCTGAATCAAGTACTTCTTCGGATATTTTGCTAATGCGCCCACGCTGTAAATTCCTAATTGATGCAGTTTTGCTTCGGTTTTCTTGGCAATCCCCCACATATCGCTTAATGTACGCAACGGCCATAGTTTAGTTGGTAGGTCTTCATAGTGCCATTGCTCAATCCCTGTTGGCGAATGTTTGGCTTTTAAGTCTAAACAAAGCTTGGCGATTAGTGGATTTGGTCCAATGCCGATCGTGACAGGAATTCCCGTTCGTGTGCGTATATCCGCTTGAATGCGCTGCGCCAGCGTCGTGAGATCCATCTTAAAATAGTTCGCGTATGCTTTTAATTGGATGAAGTTCTCATCGACGCTATAGGCGTATAAGTCTTGCGGTGCTACGTAGTCTAACAATACGTTTGTCACCATATTGGAGTACTTAATATAGGTACTCATGGCGCTTTCCACGATGTGAATATCCTTTCGTTTTGGAATCTCTCCATACCTTGATCCTGCCTCAATATGTGGGAACTCTTTCTTGAGCGCCAGGGACTCCTCAAGCACCACCGACTACTCTCTCGATAAATCAGAAACAACCGCTAATTTTATTATAAGAGGATCATGTGGCGTACCGAGCTGCGTGAGGCAGGCGACGTTTGCGAAGAAACTGCAGGCATTGATGACCATCACCTTATTATGTGCTATTTTTTGATTGCTCATCAATATTTGACTTCATAACTTCATTTATTGGAGCTATGACATAAGCATAATTTATGGATTTTCAAGTCATAATAACCTAAAAAGGAGATTATTATGAACAGGAAATTAAAGCATAAATTATTATTAGTGCTAGTGACCTTAATATTGATTATATCAACGGTTTGCCAGCAGACAATCTCATTCGGAAAAACGTCTAAAAACATTGTTATTACTAAAAATAATGTTGAGTTATCTGCTTATGAAAATAACGGTAGATTGATGGATTTTATTCTAAAAAAAGGAAATAAAAAACTATCTTTCCCAACCTGGAAAAATGTATCCAATCCAACATATTCTCCTCAGCTTCTTTCAGAAGATATAAATAACGATGGGCTTAAAGAAGTTATTGTGATATTGACAACAGGTTATGGAAGTGGTGTTTTATTTCAAGAAGTTCATGTGTTTAATGAGAATAAAGAAGGCTTATTTGATGAGGTGAAAGTAGAAGACGCTTTAGAAATAGTCAAAGATAATGTAAAAACAAATCTAACAAACTCAACGGCATCTATAATAATAGGTGATAAGGATATTAACATAGATATTAGTAAATTCCCTTTTGATCCTCAACGCAAATTTGAAAATGTAGCTTTTGGGAGTATAACCCAATATAAAGTTTTGAACCATTCACTTGTAGCTGAAGTTAGTGCTACTGTTGCACCAGACGGAGGTTATATTGGAGATATTTCTATTTTATACAAACTCAAAAGAGGAACTTATCAAGCAGGAAAAATTAAATTTACACCAACAATAATAAAATGAAAATGGATGCCTAAACTAATTTTTTTGACGTTATCTAAAAAATGAAACATCAGAAATGCAGTTTAATCGGCACTTCTGATGTTTCCATTTTTAGTATTTTTAAGCTATCAATGCTTAAATTCTTTTATTATTTTGCTACGTTGAAAAATGTATGTTGTCCTATCACGTATTTTTCCGTAACCTTTTTATAAGTAGAAGTTCCAGGAAATTTGTATTTAGTTCCATCCGAACTTAGTTGCTGTTTGAATACGTCATTAGTATTGAACCATAAGCATGTTCCAATATAAACAGATGTAGGGTCAGTAGCTGCACTTAAGCTATTTTTCCAGGCGGCATTAGATGTATCGGGACATCTAGCATAAGAGGTTTTCATGCCCAAAAAGCCGCCTACTGGATTCAATATTACTTCTCTTACTGTGTCTCCTCCAAACTCCGATGAGTGTTGATTAGCTCGGTTTATAACTAGTTTCGCAATGGCTTTTTTACCGTCCATAGGTTCTCCTTGAGCCTCTGAGTATATTAATCTTGCCATTAGATCTAAATTAGATAAACCATCAAATTCCGCAAACCCAGTCTTATCTGATTTACAAGCACCTTCCCCAGCAGCCAGAGCAGTTATATCTGTCTTAAAAGAAATTGAGAAGCTTGCAACGATGAATAAGAATATTATAATTACTTTTCTCATATTTGTATCTCCTTTAATTTATATATGTAACGTTAATAATTAGATATTTATATGGAAAAACCTTCAATTTTTATAAGGATGTTATACTTAAATTTTGATCTTTAATTTAGTAAATATGATAATATAGCTTTTTGAGAGAGCAATATAGTAAGGGGGAATTACGTAGATTCTCAGTAATAGTAAGAAGTCGCAAGGTTAGTTCTGAATGAAAATTTAAGAAAAACGAACTGTTCGGGTAAGTTTTTTAAAGAAAATAAATATTTTATAGTCTTTAAGAGCTACACTAAGTTTTGTAGCTCTTAAAATAGTTAAAATTTTATTTTTCACTAAATGCAACGTACACGCCCATTAAACTTCTTCTTAAAGTATCCTTTGGTCATGTCTGCGTAAGCAACCCCTGACTTACCTTGACACCCTAAAAACTTCCCGTTACCTGCGTAAATGCCCACATGTGTAGGTATCAAAGAATACTAAGTCCCCTGGTTGCATATCACTCACAGCTACAGCGCGTCCTTTGTTTTTGAGCGTTTCCGTACTCACCCAACCACGGTTTCCTAAATCTACTACTATTTGTGCATAGGCCCAATGAACAAAGCTACTACAGTCAAATAAGCCATTGTTAATATCTGTTTTTGTGCGTCCACCACCGATTTTGTACACAGTGCGTCCGATGAGGGTTGATCCCGCTTCTAGGACGCTTGAATGACTCGTGACTGGTGTGGTGGGAATTTGCTCTGCTGGTGAAGTTACCTGTGTCGGATTAGGTTTTGGAATAGATGGAGTAACGGGTTGAGTAACAGGATGCGTGACAGGATTCTCCATGGGAACGGACACTTGAGCACTTCTTATTTCTTCTGCCTTCTGCTACTGTTGACCTTCTGATGATTTACTTATTTCTATAACCTCTCCTTTTGCAATTTCGAGTTGTTTAATTTTCTTCTTGCCTTCCCTTCTTTTGTTTTTTTACTTTCATTTAGGCTTTTGCGGTAAATCTTAATAGTTGTTGGTAAGCCTGGTACTTGATGCACAACCATGGAACTGCTAATGAAGCCTTTAAAGCTTTTTGATGCCAGCAATACCAATACGTTTAAAATTCCTATATATACCTTTCTTAGGCCATTTATACACCCATCAGTTATCGTTTAAAGATATTTTAAATGAGATTGTATTTGATTAAATTTTATGTATTGTAATGTTCTTCTCCTATTTTATGCTAAGAATATTTCATGTTTGGTTTGTCTACAAAGTAGAGTATTTTAGAGAGATAATTCTCTTTTTTTTGCATTACTAGTCAAATCTCTATTAACATATCTTAATAAAAATGTAAAATAATATAATTTTAGTAATAAAAAGTAATATTTTGTGTAAAAAATGTTCACTTTTACATTTAATGGGTTTATTATATTGAAGTAACATAAAAATGTGCAAGTAAAGCACTAAGAATTAGGGGAATTTACATGAAAAAAATCGGTGCATTAAAAAAAGGATTATTCGCAATATCTGCTACAGCAATAACAATTGGAGCACTAGGAGCAGGAGCTGCTTCAGCTTCTACAGCACCAAAAACAGCAGTCACTCAAAAGCATGAATTAACTCAAAAGCAAAAAGAAGGTTACTACAAGAAATATGCTGAAATAATTAAAGCAGTAAATGCAGCAAATCCAGGAAAAGAATTAACTCTTGTTCCATTTAAGCAATTTAAACAAGAAGATTGGGTAACACCTGAACAATTTAAAAAAATTGCCACTGAGCGAGTAAATATGAAACTTTCTGTATCAAAAGGAAGTAATAAAACTTACTCTATGTCTTCCGTTACAAAAACTAAATCAAAAACTATTAGCTCCCACGGTGTTTCTAGATCTATTAATGTGACAGGTAATTTTAATACTTCATATGATCAAGATAGACGCCGAAACTTTTTTATTTCGTGTAATTCAATTACTACAAAATTAGAAGGAACAGGTAGTTGGTCAGTATCTGGAACTACTAAAGAGTTAGTTGATAGCGGGCGTACATATGCTATTACTATAGGTGGTAAATATACGTTAAACGGCATTTCATCTAGTCATCAACTTTCCTTGGAGTTCTATTGTAATGCCGATGGTTCAGTAGGTTAATCTTTATAAAGAACATACATAATCAAAATGATTTATGATTTGAGATATGCTCTTAAACTATTAACTGATCTTTGGAAGACATATAAATTTCAAAGATCAGTGATAGATAAAAAAGAGGTTCAGAATAACCTTTTAATAAGTGCTTTTTAAGTTAAAGATCTGCAAAATAAAAAAACAGCCATGTTCTTAAGTCAGCATGTCTGTTTTTTTATTTGCGGCCTTTTGAAATTATTATATTATTCCTGCTTGTACTAAACATGCAAGTGAAGATATTAAACATGCTTTTTTCCCCTAGATTAATAAAGCTAAGATTACAGTATAAACAAGGGTTGTATGGATTGCTAATACATAGTTCACTTTATCTTGGTACTTGTAATTACAAATGGCCATGGTCCAATCACATTCCTTTTTCAGTTTGTTCCCTGACAATTTCATGCAAGGCTGCCTTCAAGAACTTTGCGGTATGAGCTCCCATTAAGCCATGGTAGATACGGATACCCAGTAGCAACGAGCTAATCGTTAAGACAAAGAGCGTCGCGTATCCATTTGTGAGAGAGTAACTGTAACTGAACCCAATGACGATAATTAAGCTTTGGATGATATGGGATATCGTATACTTTTTTCGAATTTGATCGATTTCCCCATCCATTGCGAAAATATTCTTGGTTGCTTGAGCTTTCGATAACATCGTCAGGTACAGTTCTCCTTGAAACTCTTTGTCACTAAACCATCCCAATGCAAAGGCTGCCCCGATGCATAGGATCAATGATCCTAGTAGTGGGTACAAAAAGAGTGAGAATAAAAAAGAAATACCTAAAACAGCTCCGACAAAAAAAGGAGTGGCGATAGGTACGACGAGTGGATAAGGCATTAGATTTTTTAGGTCGGTTTGTATTTGTTTTTGACGTTGGTCCATTTGATTCACATGTCCCTTCTCTGTACGATCGTATTTTTCAATAATATCCAATACATACAGTTTATAACATGTGGTCTATTCATTCAATAAATTGCGTTAAATATTTATTTAGCGCGAAATACTTAGTGTTTCTATTCGAGTAAAAATTAGATGGAAGCTAGAATAAGCTCGAAGGAATTTTTCTCATAGAAATAGAAAAATGAACCGATTCCGAAGGCAATACAACCTAACAAGACATACAGTGTTCGATTAGGCTTCTTATTGACCATTCGGTGCAACACCATGGCTGCGGAACCAACTAAAAGTGCGAAAATCGCTAAATTGAGCATAGAACCACTCTCCTTTTCGTTAAAATGACCACAAACTTTTGAGACATAGAATAACGCCGACAACGGCGAGTATATTGAGCACATAATTTAGATAGGAGAGGGCTTTGAATCGTGTGGATTGAGTGTTGGGTTCATCAACCACAAAAAAGTTCGATGAGAAACCAACTATGGCAATCAACATACCCAGTAAAAACATGCGCTTAGCCCTCCTTCTAAAAATAGGTGAGGGCTTGAAAAGCCCTCGTGTGTAATGGATTGATGCTTACTGCCCCCAGCCAGACGGTACATCGGTGCTTCCTGTTGTAGCTCCTACAAATCGTGATACCACATTTCCAAAAGCGGTAATAGCCCCTGTCTTAAAAATAAGCGCTACGACTAGTCCGATAACGAGTGACCAGAAGATCCAAGCCCCTTTATCACTTGTTTCATTTGAGCGTGTGTTTAGTAACCAAGACATCACCTTTACCTTCGCTCGCTTTGCTTGATACGTAACAGCACCTGTTAAATTCATCGTTTTTTCCATTCCCTAATCTCCTTTTTCATTCATTTTTAGGTGGAAAGAAAATGAAAAAAGCCCACAAAACATAACTAACCGCAGTTAGCTATGATTTATGGGCTTATCCCTTTTCTAATATTTACCTGTCTCTATTATAGTGAAGAAAGGAAAATGTAGCAAGAAAAAATTATACTTTAAAATAAACTTAGTTTTAAACGCATGAATGTTGCTAAATATTTTTTTCTAAAATGCCATTATTTTTCTGCTTATATGTTTAAGTACGTATCCGACAAAAAAATTCTGAAATTCCTAAAATACACCTTGCTTTAGAGGGCGCTATAAGGCGTATTCTTTAATTTGTATTCATATTCATTTATATTTCAGGAGGACTTACAATGAATAAAGGAATTTTTATTTTAGCCGTTACAACATTTGTTGCCGGTACAGTGGAATTAGTAATCGCAGGTATATTAGGAATGATTGCTGAAGATTTACATGTTTCTGTAGGAACAGTGGGTCAGTTGGTTTCGATTTTTTCTTTTGTTTTTGCATTTGGAGCACCTATACTTATTGCCTTAACTTCTAGAATTGAGCGACGTAAATTGTTGCTTATAGCTATGCTTACTTTCTTAGGAGGAAATATCTTATCTATATTCAGTTCGAATTTCACCACCTTATTAATCGCTAGAATTATTCTTGCAGCTAGTTGTTCTATCGTAGTTGTTGTCTCCGTTACATTGGCTGCTAATACAGTCTCTACTGAATTAAGAGGCCGTGCTATAGGAATTATTTTCATGGGATTAAGTGCCTCACTCGTGTTAGGTGTACCACTAGGCACAATAATTGGTGAAAATTTTGGTTGGAGAATGACATTTTTATTAGTTGCAGTACTTAGTATTATATCCATGTTAGGAATTATTAAGTTTCTACCGAAGGTTCCCCCACAGCCTACGGTATCCTTACTTAAACAAATCGCTACATTGAAAAGTAAAAAAATTGTTTCAATACATCTTATATCAGTTTTAGAATTAACAGGACATTTTACTGTTTATACTTACTTTACACCATTTCTTCAATCTACGATGGGATTATCTACAAACATGATTAGTGTTGTTTTATTAATTTTTGGTGTAGCTGGAATAGCAGGAGGATGGATTGGTGGCTGGTCTTCCGATAAATTTGGAGGAGCTAGAACTATTTTAATATCTCTCTTACTATTTGTAGTTTCTTTATTCGTATTACCCTACGCCACAGGATCAATAATTAGTCTACTAATTGTAGTTATATTATATGGAGCGTTAGTTTGGGCACTTAGCCCAGCAGTACAGAACTATCTCACTAAAGAAGCACCTGAATCTTCCGATATTCAGATCGGTTTAAATACTTCATTTTTACATCTTGGAGTGGCTTTAGGTTCTGGATTTGGGGGCATAATAATCAACCATTATCCTGTTACGACAAATATACGGGTTGCAGGTATCATGGTTACTTTAGCACTTTTTTCAGCGGTTTATTCTGTTATGCAAACTAAACAATATCCTGTTTCCAATATATTAACAACATCTAAAAAGTAAATTTGTATTTGGAAAAGGTTTCTTCCGCTTTTAACCATTAGAGATAGTAACATCCTACGGAATAGTACAATTTAAATCATCGTTTTTCCATTCCCTATTCTCCTTTTCAATTCATTAATAGGTGGAAAGAAAACGAAAAAAGCCCGTGAAACAATAGCTAACTGCAGTTGGTTATGTTTCACGGGTTTCTCCTTTTTCGAATATTTACCTGCCTCTACTATGATAGAACCTTAAAAAGGCAGCAAGACTAAATTTACTAGAATTCAAAATAAACTCAATTGTTCTAATGAATCGGTCATGTGGATCTCTCTTTCTGGTTCAAGAGCAGTTATTTTTCGCGGTTCTTTGCCATAATGAAGCTGATAGGCACGGGAAATAGGTAGAGACAATTGGATCACTGTAAACACAATCTCGTCTTCCCATATGGCTCAGTACCAGCAGCGTTGCTGTAACCAGGGGGAAGTAGCCAATAACTGTTTTTCTACATAACCTGAGTATGTATATTAAAGTTCACCTATTTGTCTATACTTTTCATATCTCTGTTGTGTAAGCTCTTCGGGGGATAATAGTATCAATTTTTTTAGAGATGATTCAATTACAGATTCAATCATTTTTGCCTGTAATTTTATATCATTTTGTGCTCCCCCTTTAATTTCAGGAATGATTTCATCAATAATTCCTAACTGTTTTAAATCTTTGGCTGAAATTTTCATATGTTCAGCAGCTTCTGGAGCATACTTAGCGTCTTTCCATAGGATAGATGCTGCTCCTTCAGGTGAGATTACTGAATACCATGAATTCTCTAACATATGGATATGGTTACCGACACTAATGCCAAGAGCTCCACCACTTGATGCCTCTCCAATTACAATACAAACAATTGGTACTTTAAGTGTAGCCATTTCAAATAGGTTTTGAGCTATCGCTTCGGAAATTCCACGTTCTTCAGACCCTTTCCCTGGATAGGCGCCTATTGTATCAATGAATGTAATAATAGGACGATTAAATTTATTAGCTTGTTTCATAAGTCTTAGCGCTTTTCTATAACCTTCTGGATGTGCCATTCCAAAATTTCTTTCTATACTTTCCTTTGTATTTCTACCTCTTTGTTGACCAATAACCGTAACGGGCATCCCTTTAAATTTTGCAATACCACCTATCATTGCTTTATCATCACCATATAATCGATCACCATGGAGTTCTAGAAAATTTGTAAACAACAAAGGTATATAGTCCAATGTCGTGGGCCGGTTACGTAGCCTAGCAATTTGAACTCTTTGAAAAGGTGTAATATTAGAATAAATTTTATCTTGCATTTTATTTAAACGTTTTTCTAATACATGAATTTCTGATGATAACTCAACATTATTCTCTTTCATAAATTTCTTTAATTCATCAATTTTCTCTTTTAATTCAATAATAGGATATTCAAAATCCAAACCCATTTTATCCTCCAAATGTTATGATTTACCTCAATCTAATCAAAAGTCTTAGAAATAGAGTCATTAAATAATTCAAAACCATCCATAACTATTTTTTGTTCTGATTCTGATAAATTTTTGAGAATACTCTGATAAAAAGTAATAGATTGCTCTCTTAAGCAATTAACAGTTGTGTGACCTTTTTCTGTGAGGTGCAAAAAAAGTTCTCTTCTGTTTTTTTCATTTACTTCACGATAAATAAGTCCCTTCTTTACTAACTTATCTACCAATCTACTTACAGTTGAAGTCTCTAATTTAAGTTTATTGGCTAGTTGCCAAACAGTTAATTTTTCTACCTCTAGCTCCTCTAACGCCATCATTTGAGAAGTCGGTAAAGGTTTTTCAAATGGTCCATTGGGCAAATTTTGAGATTCAAAAACCCCAGTTATTATAATCATTTTCTTAATATCTGTTCTTAGTTTTAAGGCATCTTCTCTTTTCAAAAAGGCCATCCTCCTACAACTAATGTATCATACATCAATTGTATTATACATGAATATGATTTTTTCACAAGCTTAATGTAAACCAATACTACAACATGGACGAGGTATTTCTTCTTGTTAAAATGGATTGTTTCCTACAATTAGAAGAACATCAATTATGTGTAAGAGGCCTGTAATAAAATTTCTAATTTTGAGTTAATATTAGTAACTATGTACGTTAGTTCAACCAGTTATTATTGTGACAACATAACGTTAAATAAAAAAGAAATTATTATTGTATCGGTTGTAACGGGAGCCAGATTTAAAAAATCTTAATTAGGGTCTGACCTTGTGTTAGCCATGGAATTTCTTCCAGTGTCTCTGGCCCAAGGCATGTGCTTGCACTATGATGCTCTGAAATAAGGATGCGATAACGGTAAGAATGAACTTTGGCATACTAGAACTTCACCTATGGTTTTCTCATATGTTAATCAATTAAAAAATAATTAATATATGGGTTCAGAAGTTATAATAGATTTAATAATCCTTGTTCAACTAAACTAGCTAATGGAATCCATTCAATTATTCCATTAAAGGCCGCATTTATTGAGTAATAAAAAAATCCAATTTCTCAATTTATGATACTTATTAAGAAAATTTTATAAAATCTTAGCATATAAAAAAGCTCTGGATTCCAGAGCTCTACCTTCATTAACTATTAATTTTCCCCTCGTTACAGCATCACTGATACTGGACTATATCCCATTGTTGCCAACGGCCACAACAGGAGAAAGACGTCGCAAAACCACTCGTTGAAATAGATACTTTTCCACTCATCGTTTATTTCCTACTTCCGTTATATGATGTAACTTTATATCCAGAATACTCTTGGCCAAATAGCGCAAATAGTCTTGAATGTCCTGGTTATAGTAGTCTAAATACACCAGTTGTTTCTTGATCTCCATCTGCAACCGAACGTCTAGATTGCTACAGATGAACGCTTGAATCGATGAAGTGGACAGCTTATGGCTCTCTCCATCAATGTAAAAAGTCCACGTTTCTTCCCCTAATTGTTTTTCTCGGAAATAGGTCTGAAACCAGTTTGATAGATACTCATTCATTAGTTTAATCATTTTACTTCCTCCATTTCACTAAAGGAAAATAGGTCGTATTCGTCGTTCTCACAAGGTGCATACGCATACTTTCCTTCAAAAAATGCGCTCTCGGCTGCATGGATCGGAAGGTTACTTTGTTCTCTTACGAATAAGGACGTGACATAGGGATTGTAGTAAACAGGCTCAAAGCCGTTTGGACAATTCCCTTCTAATTCTTCCAATGTCCCACGTACAAAGGCATGCACGCGCTTCCGTTTTTCGCTTACGGTTTTTTGACGGCCACTCTCGGATACTTTGAATGTGACATTTGATAAACGTACACTACTACTATGACAGCATACTAACCCTGTCTTGCTATCTCGAACGGAGTAAAGTCCGTTTTGATTAAGATTTCTGTATACATCTACTGTAGCACCAATTTCGATGGTACGCCCCTTATATGTTTGGATCATATGTGATTCTCCTCTTCGTTTTTTTACATAAAAAAGCCGATAATGAATCATTCATTATCGGCTTGAGCCACTTCCTAGTTAATAGGATTCATTTAGGTCATGATGATCTTATTTCGCAAGGCGCTTATCAAAGCCCATTAATTCATTGACTTCTGCATCGATTTTTTTGAAATCAATGACCTTTTGATTGCGTTGCGATGAGGTATGATCCTCTTCGAGTCTAGACTCAGCTGCATCTAATAATTGGTTGGCTTGAGAGACAAAATACTTCATTTCCCCCACAGATTGAGCGCAAATAATTTTTTTCTCCACTTTTTCATATTCCGCACGTTCATAATCACTTAACTGAGCGCTAAGAGAAAGAACCCCGTGAGATTCCATTTCCTTTGCAACCACTTGAAACGCTTGGTTCTCATTGATTGTCAGATACAATGATTCCGTATTTCGAACGTTTTGAATGAATGTTTTGTAGAATTGTTGATTAGCACCGCTTACACGTAAATTTCGTTCCCAAAGAGTCAGTAACTCTTGCTTACAATGGCTATCGAGCACCGCTCGTTCAATGTCACCATTCATTTTGCCCTTTAATATACGTTGACGAATAAGCATTCCTAGCACAAAAAAGATCACAGAAAAAAAGATTGTATTCAACATCATAATTCCTCCTAATGGTTTGGTTGTTATTTAATCTTAAATACAAAAAAAGTCATTAACAATGGTTTGTTAATGACTCTAATCACTCTACATATGTAGTTATTCTAGTATGCATAAGTTTCCGTAGTAGAGTTTTCATCCTTAGTAAGACGAATCTCTTCCGTAGCAGAGTTTTCATCTTTAGCGAGACGAACTTCTTCCCTAGCGGACACTTGATCAAATAATTTCTCAATTTCATTCGTGTAATAAAGAACTTCTCCTCTGGAAGTTGCATAGGTTAGTTCTTCGTATAATTCGTCGTACTGTTTTTTCTCTTCATCAGTGAAAAGATCAGTAAGTGTAAGATGACCTTTTTCTTTTAACTCTTGTTTAAAGTCATTAAAAATGGTCTTATGATACAATACTTCTTCAGCAGTATCCGCGAATTTTACGTTATCACGAAGCTCAAGGTATTTCTTTTCATCCTCTGGACTCATTGGCATTTTCATACCTCCTATACATCCTGTTATTCCCATTATAGCATGTAGGATAAACTTGCAAAAGAGAGAAGGAATTAGATCCTCTTCTCTTTTGTTATTATCGACGACGAATCTGTTGATTTCGGTCATCTAATTTCTCTTTGCTATCGGCTTTTAATTGCTCAAGCGATAACTGGCGATTTAATAACACTGTTTCAGCGGATAATCCAGCTAAGATTGAGATCCCCATTAATGTTCGAAGACTAGTTGTCTCAGGAACTAAATAAGTAACAGCAAATACAGCCGCTGTTGATCCAGCCAAAATATCAGCTAAAAACCCTAAGAAAAAACTTTTTGGATTCTTCTTTCTTCTAGGAAAAATAATGGACTTGTTATTACGCATGATATGCGAAACAAAACCTGTTATTCCCCCAATAATAGCCGCATAAATGATTGTTTGTAGCATACGCCTTCCCCCTTTCTCTAAATTTGTGCAAACACAAAAAAAGCGATCTTTGGAGGAATTTTAGACACACGGGTAGTGTGTAATAAAATTCGATCCAAAGATCGCTGTGTTTGTTAGGTAAACCGCTAACCAAAAATGGTTGCAAAAAAAAGATAAAAATAGTTACTCTATTAGTATACGGTACTTTGACTTCTATTTCATCATTTTTCTTCTAAATATGGATAAATTTTCTCCAAAATCCACTCTTCCATGGTTTTTTCATCCTTTGCTGCTACTGTTCGTAATGTTTCTTTCAACTTGGAAGGTAAATAAAGAGCGACTGGTGTAATGTCGGAGACCAATCTAATTTCTTCATGTTGTAAGGTTACTTCGCCTTCAATTACACACTCTTGCAATAAGAGTAATTCTTCATGAATTAAATCCACAGATTGGTCTTGCTTTGAGAATGCCAATGAACACGGTTTTACATCCAAAAGGATCTCTTCCTCTTTTTCAACCAACATCATATTCGCAATGCCAATTTCTTTGTAAAATCGATCTAAAACCTGACAGACAATATCCGATAGATGACGTGGTCTTGGGAAAGAAAAGGAAATCGTACCTCGTCTCGCTATATAAGGGATCGTTGAAAATGTATAGAGAGGCTCAAATTGTTCATTCTCTAGCTCATTTCTTGTTAGGACGCGGTCATGACTCGTTTTAAGTTCTACCTCTTCGTCTTCTATTGCAACTATTCGTCCAAATTCACGTGTTTGAGGATGAATAAATGGTTGATAAAGAGCGTAGGAACGATCTTTAGTAATAAACCGTTTAACATGAATGGTTTCTTCGTTTGAAAAGCGCTCGAGCTCTTCTTCTGAAATAAAGTTCAGGTTTCTTCCATTATAATAGTGCTTTGTTGCGTGTAGCTTTCCTTCGCGTATGTACTTCGCAACAGTTGTTGGATGTATACTTAGTCGCTTACTTACTTCACCGGTTGTTAGTCCTGGCTTATCCTGAGCTTTCTGTAAGGAGAGCACGTCTTCTCGTCTAAAATGGTTGCGATGATAAATTTTAGATTTAAAGTGATGAACAGGTATGAGTTTCTTTTCTCTTACATATCGATAGATACTGGCTCTTTCAACCCCTAATAAATCGGCTGCTTCCTGTGTATCTAGCAATTCCTTATCTTGACCACTGTGGTCCATAATGAAAACTCCTTGCTACTGTGTTTACTCTTATTTTATCCAAAAGCGTCCAAATTTGCGATAGGAATCTATCTTTCCTGCCCGTTGTAATCGATAGAAGCGTGATTTAACGGACTCTTCACTTCTACCTAGAGCCATGGATACGGACTCAATTCCATCAAAATCATAGAATTTCGCAATGTATTCAAGGTCTGATTCATGCCATCTCTTATTGGTGTGTGGAAAGAAATCCCCCTCCTCATAACGTTCTGTAGCTAAATCGGGAATGTTACGTAATATTTTCTTTTTCAACTCTCTCACCTACATTAATAATTTAGAAGTCAAAGTATATTTTTATCGGCTCACCTTATGTCGTACTTAAAGAGGTAGTCAGCAATTCATACAAATGTACTAGGAAAAAATGTAGTGGTATTGGTCAACGTAAGAAACATTCCACAAAATCTATACTAGAGGAAAAAATCACCGTCTTTCATTGGTAAAATTTAGACTTATTAGTTATTTATATATGAAAAAAAAACCAGATGATATGCTTGTTGTTAATATATATTATATTGAAAACAAAATAATATATATATAGTTCAATATACTCAAATAATAGCCCGTTATTTTATGATATAATGAACGTAATAGATAATGACTGAAAGGATTATATATGTCTTATTAACAAATGGGTAAAGTGTGAATTAAAACTAAAAATGGAGGTGCATAAAAATGGAAAATAGATTACCTCAAATAAAAATGAACGACATGGAGAAAATAGCCCCAAAAGGGATCGTTACACACTTAATCGACCCTTCATATCGTGAAAATATGGAGTTAAAAAAGTACGAAACGGAACAATTTTGTGATGAACCATTCGCTCAATTTACTGATATGGAGATGATTTACTACTTTTTGCATCAAGAAAGGGATATAAAAGAGGAAAAAAATCGGCGAGAAAAGACCAAGAAGGAGTACGCTAGTACGTTAGTGAGCTTCTATAAGCAATTACACACGTACGAAGAAACCCTTAAAAATGATGTGCCCGATTATCAAGAAGGATCGATTCTGAAAAACATTCGTCCTCGACATGTGAAGGAATATCAAAAGTGGTTGTCGACCGCTCCACTAGGCCGCAATGGACAACCTTACAAGATTACAACGATTGCGAAGAAGACGATTATCTTAAAATCGTTTTTGCAGTTTCTACATAAAAGCGGGTACTGTACCCACCGATTACAAGATGCGCTGCTGTCGGCATCGATCCGAAGAGATGACCTTCCGAACCGTGATCTCTCGTACAATGAGACTCAGCAAATTATTGATCATTATAAAGAACACCCCATTAACTATACGTTGCTGTTACTCTTAGCAACCACTGGGATGCGTGTACAAGAATTGGCCACGGCTAAATGGAAGGATTTAAAATACGAGAATGGGGAGTACTGGCTGCACATCATTGGGAAAGGGCGAAAAGAGCGAGATATTTACCTGTTTGGGTATGTCTTTGAAGCGCTTTGCACGTTTCGAAAGATTAGAGGATTGTCCACGACATTAAGCGCTCAAGATGAAAGTCCCCTGGTCACGACTTACACCAATAAGGCGTATAATTACACCTATCTTTCTCACTATGTATCCAAGCTGGTACGTCGGACCAATCTATCTTTTTTACAGTATCATGATACGAATGTGACCGCTCATACTTTTCGTCACTTCTATGCTATTCATTCTCTAGAAAAAGGGGCCGACTTATTTAGGGTTCAGCAGACGCTAGGTCATGAATCTTCCAAAACAACGGAGATTTATGTGGATCGGTACTTGAAGAAGAAGAACAATGCTTCTTTATTATGGAAGCAGGATGAATTTTAAGATTATAAATACATAAAAAAGCCTCCACTAATGGAGGCTTTTAAAATAACTACTTCATTTTTTTGAAAATGCTTTGATATTTTTCAGGAATTTTATTCGGAGTACTATATTTTTTAAGTTTGTTGGTTTTAATATCAATAATAACAAATTCATTTGGACCTTTCACTAATACAATTGACTTTTCTTTTAAATATGAAGAAATAGGAAAAGTAATTGTTTCAGATGTTTTTAGATCAACCAAACCTAGACTTTGGGTCACCGTGTCAGTAACCTTTAATATTTGATATCTACCATTCTGATAAGACTCAACTGTATCTTTTCCTTCAGGGTAATCCTTACCTTTTTGACAAGCTACTAATGAGGTTGCAAGTAAGGTTATTAGTAGTAAAAAACCAAATTTTTTCATTGTTTTATCCTCTTCATTTATTCTATTATTTGAGTGAAATAAACATAAATATTAAAAGGGACTATGTATTTTACTGCTTGAGATATAGCTGCAGCATTATTGCCCCATCTGACTAACGTACCGAACCTTGATACTTCATATTTAAAATCATAAGTATCAAAAATATGAGTACTTATATACCAAGTATTACCAAACTTAGCTCCACTTATCAAAGCTTCTGTACCATGGAACGCTACCATTAAATCCTTATTGGTATTGAAATTTAATACCCCATTATAATTAAATGATCCTTTTTTATTATTATTTTTCATTAAAGATTTTATTTTATTTTTGTAATCAGACGATTTTTTTATTTTTGATACTGCAGTACTACCAGAATAGTAATAAACCTCACTCGGATGATCAACTAAAGAATGTCGAAGTAATTGACCTCCAATTGTCCAACCAATTGCCTGCATACCATAAGAAGCCGCCCGAAGTTGTCTTCTGCAATAAGCTTTAAGCTCTTCAGTGAATCTTCTCTTTATACTCTTGTGCCCATCTAAGTCTAAATAAGTGTTAGGATTATTGTTAGCGTAAATATATGAATTTTGAGTAGTTGGATCAAATTCTTCTCCCTTGAAAGTATCACTGGTAATAAAACGTCCCCATTTTGGTTGATAATACCTAGCATTTAGGTAATATAGTCCTGTATTTTCATCATATCTATATCCAGAATATCTAAATGGGTTGATTGATGCTAATTCACCCGACTGTGTAATAATGTTTCCAAAAGTATCGTACTGATATTTTGCTACAAAAACCCCATTTTCATCTGTTAGTCCTATAATATTTCCATATTTATCTTTTTGATAAAAATATGTTTTATTTCCAGTCTTCATAGCTACAGGTGAGAGAGATCCTTCCCATATATAGGAAATTATAACGTTATTTTTAGCATCTGTCTCGTACAATAAATTATTACCATCATAATGGTAGTATGTTTTACCTTTATTGTTATCAGAGCTAATTCTTCTACCAAGCTCATCATAATCGTACTTAACCACTAGTGTATTGTTGGTGTCTCTTACTTCAATTAATTGATTGTATGAATCATAAGTATATAAATAATTTTCATCCTGAATTAAATTACCATTTTCATCATAAGAATAAGGTTTATCATTAATTGAAATTAGTTCATTATCTTCATTATAAAAATACTTTTTAGTGAAATCTGCTTCAGGGGTTTTAACGACCTCTGAAATTCTGTTTCCGTTTTTATCATAACTATAGGTTATAGTCGTGCCATCTGGATTTTCTGCTGACACTAAGCGGTTTAAGCTATCATAGGTAAAGCGTTTTGTACCGTCCAAAGTTTGTTCTAAAATTACATTTTTAAATTTGTCATATGCGTAAGTGAAGTCAAACAAACTTTTGTCATTTCTTTTAATTTTCAAAGATGTTATATTTCCTGAAAGGTCATATTGATAACTGTGAACAGTATTGTCTTTAAGAACAATATTGTCCAAAACATTTTTAGAATTATAATTGTACGTACTTAGCAAACCATCACTATTAGATAATGAAAGGATTTGATTGTAATTATTGTATTTATAGCTTGTGATATTTTCATTCCCATTAGCACTTGAAATAAGGGAGCTTATATTACCATTTCCATCGTAACTATAATCTAGAGATTCATCTTGAGTGCTAATATTTTGAATTAAATTATTGTTGTAATACTTATAAGTTTTTGAGTTGTTGGTGTTTTTATAATCTTTAACCGTTTCTAAATTACCACTAGAATTATACGTATAATCCCATCTAATATTATTATTTACCGATGACCTTGTTAGTTGTCCTTCATCACTGTATGCATATTCAAATGTATCTTTCTTTGGTGTAATTGTTTTAGACACAACGCCTTGATCATTATAATCATAGAGCGTAACGTTACCTAATGCGCTTTTCTTTGAAATAATATTTGCATCATCATTATAGGTTAAAGAAGTACTATTTCCATTAGCATCAATTATCTTGGTTTTATTGCCCTTTTTATCATAAAAATAATTGTTCTCATTCTCTTGTGCATCAATTACTTTTGTAATATGGTGATAATCATCGTGTTCATATTGAGTTAAATTGCCATTTCCATCTCTGAAACTAATCAAATCTCCTGCTGAGTTTAATATAGAAACTTCTTGATTTCCTAAAGGATCTGTTATAGTCTTTATTAAGTTTTTATAAATATCTATCTTTTCTTCTTGGTTTGTACCATCAGGATAAGTTGTAGAAAATTTATTACCTTGACTATCATAATAAAATTTAGTTATTCCTTCATTATTGGTTTGAGTAATGATATTACTATATTCATCATAATCAAATAAAATGTCACCACTACCATCTGATCGCTTCTTCATATTTCCTTGATTATCATAAGTATAAACTATAGTAGTACTATTACCATTCGAATCCTTGTCCACTTCTTCAATAGGATTATAGTTTTTATCGAACTTATAGTTAATATTTATTCCATTTGTATCCTCTACTTTAGATGCAACATATTCTTCGTTCAAATAGTAGGTAGTAGTAGCATCTTTATTAGGATCATAAACTGTCGATTTATGGTTAGGTAGATCAAATTTATATTGGTTAACTGCTGTACTATCATCGATATCAGGTTGTGTTATGTTTTCAATATTACCATTTTTGTAAGATAAGGTTGTTTCTCTTTCATCCCCATCCACCACAGATGTTAGTTGATGAGAAGAATCATAAGAGAATTTAACAGAGGAATCTTGTGTTGAATTTTTATAGTATCTCACTTCGCTTAAATACCCATATTGGTCGTACAAATATGTTACGCGTTTACTATCGGACATAATGCTATTTATTTGCCCCTGGTTATTATATTGAAAATTAATTTCTTTATTTTGTTTATCACTCATCTTAATAATATTACCAGCAGTGTCATAATTGTAGGTAATACTACTTCCATATGGATTTGTCTCTGTTACTACTTTGTAAATTTCTAAGTTAGTACCTTTATCAACTTTTACGATCTTAAATTTTTTAATAACTCCGTATTTATTACGTAATTCAAAACTACTATCTGGTAGTTTTTTTAAATTTAAATAGTCTCCAAGAGGACTAGTGTAACTAGATGTAGAGTTATCATACGTAAAATTATGATTTGTACCGTCCTCATCTGTATAAATTACATAACTTTTAAAATCTATTAAACTGCTATCTCCTCTAAAAGACCATCCATATCCCAATGGGGATTTATCAATAGATTTACTATTAAATGTTCTTTCAAAGGACAAATCTAATTTGGATGTTGTCTTTTCTTCAATATCTTTAAACTGTAAAACTGCATTACCGGTTCCAATATTAACATTACCAGTACCATTTGCAATGCTATAAGTTTCGTATGTCCAGTAATCTTCTAATCCCATACGCGCGTTAGTTTTATAAGTCACAGATAACAATGGATGATATTGATCTCCGTTTGTCCCTTCGCTTGAGATAAACTTTTTATACGTATTTGTCCCTTCATTTAAACTTTTCAGCATAAATCCAAAGTTCTGAGAAGGATTGTCTCGCCAATTTGTGATAACCTCAGTTGGTACATCCCATTTTATGCTGTGATCTAGACTTTGTAGAGGTCCAATGTTTCGAACAATAGATAAAGCCGTCGTGTTAAAGTCTCCACCTTTTGTGTTCCACCCTGTTGACGGAACTTGTTTTGCGTAATTCCAAGATGCTTGATTTTCAATCCAGTCTGTTGTTGCTTGGTATAGCCCAATGCTTATAGGTGTGTCATTGCTTGCCACTGACATCCACGTATTTAATTGTGCAGATAAAATAGTAGTAGAATTAGGTATGGATGATAAATCGAATTTTAGAAGTGAACGTATAATATTTGTATTATAGAGGCCTGTTCCTAAATCTAAATCATTTCCCCCAGTTGTAGTGGGTAATCCACTTCGCAGATTTGTATCCTCAACTTTACTACCGTCTTGAATGTTAACAATAGTAGGATCAACAGTTACAGGATAAACCCTTGTTGAGTCTTGTAACCATTCATAGTTGGGAACTATATCAATATATAATGTACTTCCTTCTTGGCGAGGGTTCATCTCAACATCATAAGACATCGCTTCTTCAGGAATACTTGTAATACCTGGTTGAGCTTTAAAACCATCCGGGACATAAGAGTCATGCATAAATGGGCGATCAATATAGAATTTAGCTTTATTAGTAGAAGCATCCATTAAATAGATAAGACCGTCTTCACCTTTTTTATAGGTCAAGTTCTCTAAATTAACTTTATAGGTATACACTGGTTTTACATCAGGTTTCTTATCAAGTAAAATGTTCTCCTTTACACGATCATTCTGAAGAACATACTGTATATCAGTGTTTGTGAAATAACCATTATATGTAACTCGGTTATCTGATACTTTTGCTTCAGAACTAGTAGTATTATCTGATGTATTTTCTTTTGAACTAGAGATAGGATCCATTGAGACTTCGTATTTGTTATCTGCTACCTTAAGAAGGGGTTGATTTGAACTCTTTTCAGTAGATAGTTGAACATCAAATGAGTTATCCTGATTTTTTATTGTTCCTTTTTGCTCATTAACTGTTAAGTCATTTTTAATATCTTTCCATTCTCCATCATCATTATAATGGATAGGAGTAGGACTCATCTCAGAAGTATATGTCCCGTTGTTGTTATCATATGTTTTTGAGTAAGCAGTCCTCAGAGAGACTACTTCTTCTGGTTTAGAATTTGAATTAGTGTCACTTGATTCCAAACTTTGATCTGGTACATCGTTTGCTGCATAACTTGCTGGAATCATACTTAAAATTAATCCACATGCTACTAAAGAGCTTGCAGATCGTTTTAAATATTTCTTCCCCTTAAAATTACTCACTAAAATATCCTCCTTATGAAAAAATTCACAAGGAAAATATTATAATATTTGGGTGAAATAAGATATAAACTAAAATAACTATTTTTTTTGGTAATATAATAAAATAGAACCAAAATTAACCATTATATTCCCGCATTTTATTAAAAAATTTTTAAAAATTATTACTTAGAACCCCTCACATAATAAAGTGTACAATTATAAGCACCTTATCATGATCTATGTATCAAAGCTGGTACGTCGGACCAAGCTATCCTTTTTACAGCATCATGGTACGAATGTGGCTACACATACCTTCCGTCACTTCCATGCAATTCATATATCGAATAAGTGCAATTATTGGGAACTTTTATCTTTTTTGTTCGTAATATAGTTGGAGGTGCTTGTTCCGTGAAATTATTTTTTCTTCAAATCCTGACTTTAGGTTTAATAGTGATATTAATGGGAGTATTAGAATTAAATGAATCGAATAGAATTGTTGGATCTACTGCAAATTGGACTCCAGTAAACAATATTTACATCACATTTTTTATCGTATTAGTAATTTTATCTTTCTTCTGTTTAATTTTTTTATTTGAGGCAAAAAAAGATAAAAGTATTTTTCAACGTTCCTTTTGGAATATGATGCCCAAAATCACCATCTCTTTTGGTAGTTTATCTATGATTCTGTTTTTAGTAGGAGGTACTTTAGGGCCAATTATGACTTGGGTGGAACATTGGCGTTCGCTCTTATACTTTTTTCTTATTTACTTTTTATTTTTAATATTTCTCTTCATTTTTTCAATTGAGCACAAGAAACAAAGAAATAATCATCATATTACCAAAACCATACTTACTTCTTACATATGGACAATAGTTCTGTTTCTTATAACCTTTTTTGTTTTTTAATTGAGGAAGGTCTTCAATTAAATATGCAATTCTATAACAAAAAAATAAGATAATGATAATATCGATGCTCCTATATCACTGAAAATAGACCAACAAATTAAAATACAATTTGTTGGTCTATTTCCCTTATATGACGTACCTTTGTGACAGATAACTGAACCCGTCATTACAATATACATTTATTAATAATAAAAGAATACTTCTTTTCAGTTTTGTACACCGGTATCGTTATTTTGCTGCCGATTCCTTAAGGCTTAATATATAATCAATTAGTAAATCACGGTTAATAAGCTTTACATCATTTGCTCTAGCTAATTCAATAGCAGGATTTGTGAAGTAATTATTGGTAACAACCCAAACAAAGTCAGCCTTGTAATAGGACTGTGCTGTTTTAATTTCTTGAATCGCTTTTACTCCGACTTTTTTACTATAGCGCTTGGCTTGTACAATAATTTTTTGACCATCTTTAACTAACACAAGGTCCGCTCCGAAATCTCCAGAAGCCTTCGTTACTTCTGATTTATATCCTTGACCATCAAATAATTCTTTCAGATAGTGTTCAAAGCGATGTCCTTTCATTTGATCAATCTCATTAATACCAGATCGTCTTAAACGTTGACGTTGTTTGGCTGCACGATAAATTCCTGTAAAGACAAATAGAGCGATAAGTAGAAAGATAGTAGAGATACTTAGAAATATAGAATCCGTCCAGACATACATTAAAAAGAATATGAAAAAGCTGAGTCCAATAAACAACTGAGCAATTGGATCTTCTTTCTTCCGTCTTCTTTTAGCCATGTTGCCCACCTTCCTTTCGAGTTTAATTGTGCTAATTTAACAAGGCGAATAATAACGTATGAAGATCTCTTTTAGAGGTTGAAATATATGAATAATATTTGCTCTGCTTGCAAGAATTACTTCTAATAACTTTAAATAATAAAACAGTTTTTTTCCTGTCTCATTATTTAACTAACGCCCCTATTTGGTTAAGTGCATTTTTCATAATGCCCTTTCAAAAGAAGTAAAAAACACCCTTCTACATTAATCATTTTTTGTAGTTTGAATTTTTTCTAAAAGTGCCTTTTCAACATGATCAGGTATATAATTTGATAGCTTTCCATCATTAAGATAGACTTCTTTTACTATACTTGAACTAAGGAAGGAATATTTTTCTTGAGAATGAATGAAAAAAGTTTCAGACTCTTTATATAGATTTTTATTTGTTAAAGCCATCTGAGCTTCATACCCAAAATCAGTAACAGTTCTCAAACCTTTTATAATGGCTCTGTAATTGTGCTCTCTCATATAATCTACAAGCAATCCTTCAAATGTATCAACTTTGACTTTTTTATTGTTTTCAAATGAATCTTCAATAAGTTTTCTTCGTTCTTTAAGTGAAAACAAGTATTGCTTCTTAGAGTTAATCATAACGGCTACTATAATTTCATCAAAAAATTCACTCGCTCTTTTTACAATATCAATATGTCCATTTGTAACAGGATCAAAGCTCCCTGGATATATAGCCTTCAATTAATCACCTCATTTAAGAACTCTCATCCATTATTAATAGAAGAAAGCGCCTCGTGAAAGACGCTTTTCATCTCATTAGAATTCAAATAATTCATCCATCAACTTTTGAACGTCAGCTCTACGTTTTTCCGTTTCATCTTTCAATACAATGCCTTTACCTTCAACGATTTCAACGACATCTCCAACTTCAATTTCTTCATTAAAAATATTTCGATCAAAATCCTGCGTTTCTCCGTCTATTTCAATAACAGCAAATGGCCCTTCAAGTTGATCCACAATACCTTTCATATGAGTACTCCCTTATTGTGGCACAAAGGACGTTTGAGTTTTGTAGCTTTTCCCTTTGTACGCACTTGAAATATCGACCACTACTTTGTAACCTTTAGCGGCGCGACCAATTTTTACAGGTAATGCCTTTCCAATTGTACCCGTATACGTTGTGTTCGTACTTTTATAATGGAATACGGCTTTGTACGATCCACTAGGAAGGCCTTTAACGGTAAGATTCACCGTTCCATTTTGTTTGGGTTTCGCATTGTCCAATGTAGCGACTAACTTATACGTGCTTGGAGCTGGTGCAGGGACAGCACCTCCAGGTACAGCTGCTTTTGTATTATAGGTTAAGGTATTTCCATCAGTTGTGATGATAATGTGCCCCTGCAGATCGGTACGATAGATGGCAATTTTTGAAGCTTTTAAGCGGTTAAGTGTTTCAGTCGTTGGATGACCATAACGGTTCCCTTTCCCTACTGAAATCACAGCTACAGATGGTTTAACAGCATTTAAGAACGCTTGACTAGTCGATGTTTTGGCACCGTGATGTCCTACCTTTAGCACGTCTGCTTTTAAGGTTTGCTTTGAATTTAGCATATCTGTTTCAGATTTGAATTCTGCGTCTCCTGTGAACAAGAATGACTTCTTGTTATAGACCACGCGTAGAACAGCGCTCCAGTCATTGAGATCCTTATCATACGTTTTTACGGGTGCAACAAACGTAGCGGTAACCCCTTTAACTGGTACTTTAACGCCCTTTTGTGCTGTTTTAATCGTTAGTTTTTCAGCTTTTACGGCTTTTAAGAAGTCTACATAGGCTTGCGTTGTGTGGTTTACTTTAGGGGCATAAACAGATTTCACATCAAATGATTTGAGTACATCATCTAATCCACCAATATGATCGGCATCAGGATGAGTAGAGACCATTACATCGATTGTTTTAATCCCCTGCTTTTTTAGGTATGAGACAAGGTTACTACCGTTAATATTTCCGCCATCAATTAAGATGTTTTCACCGTACGGCGCACGTATTAGCGTACTGTCGCCTTGCCCTACATTAATATAGTGTACAGACATTTTCTTTGTAGTGGCTGCATGAGAAGATGTGTGAAAAGTTAATCCACTCAAGAGGCCAATTATAAGCACAAGACTTATTAAAAACTTTAATCCTTTTTTCATTTTAGAACCCCCATTTATATAGTTAAGCTGTTTAATTTACAAGTATACTTGTTGTCTACTTGTACAAACTTAATTATAAATGACGAGTAATGAAATTACTTGTTATTTTTACATTTTTATCCTAATTAGAATTAACCACATAAAAGATCCCCTTCATTTAAACTAATGAGGAGGATCTTTTAAAATTACTTGTTTACCTTTTGGTATAAGGACATAAACTCATCAATGCTTTTCAATGCTGGGAATTGATCAAGTAGTTTCTGTAAATATTCTCTTATTCCTTGAAGCATTCCTTCTTTAAATGTATTTATAGGAATAGTGTTATAGTTGGAAATAGGGATTTGTATAGACTCCTTAACACCTTCTCCATCGTACCAGTATTGTGATAAACAGTATCTAATGGCAAGTGTTACATTTTCTACAGATGGCTCCATAATTATCTCTTTATCAATTTGATCTTCATATATTTTTATTAACTTATTTTCATCGAGATTATCCATAAGGTTTATAAATTGAGTTATAAATCCATAAATAGGAATTGTTAAACCTCTATTAGACATAGAAGATGTACCCATTTTATCCCAAGGTATTCCGCTAGCATTCTCAAAAAAATTTCTATCATTTATTAAAAAAATAATTTCTCCAAACATTGAATAATACACTTCACCTGTTTGAATTTCCTCAACTGTATTTAATGGGAATTCTTCTAATTTAATTTTGAATTTAAAACTCATTGTTAACCTCCATAATTTTAAAACCTATAGTATCTAAGCTTAGGATATCCTGTTCTGATGTAGCCGTTCCAAGGTCTATATGCAACTACCAATATAATAGCATAGCCTGAGTGGATTACATCTAATTACATAAGTTCATACATATTTTTCAGAGGTGGTTTATTCTGAGATTAGATATAGGAATTAAATGAGAGGTAATGACTATCTTTTGTAGAAGTACTAAAAAGACATTTGTACAAATCACATTCGTATAAAAATGAATGAGTAATTTTAGTCCACTAATACTTTGAGAGGTGAATGCATGAAAAAATCTAAAATGTTTGCTAATGGAATCATATGTGCTCTTTTACTAACGGCATGTCAATCAGCAAATGCCCAAGAAGAGTTAAAAGATTCAGCAAAAACACAAGAACTTTCCGCCTCAAAACATGGTGTATCAGTAACTAGTCGACAATCTGAATACCTACTCTCTAGTGATAGTTTTTCTTTCAACATTAAAAACTCTAATTCTAAAATAATTGATTTCAACGATCCCGGTTCTTTAGAACAATATATTGACGGAGTTTGGTACACTATCCCTATGAAAAAAGATGAAAATAAACAAATTAGCGCTATAAGTCACATTATTAAGCCAAAGGGTAATGAAACCGCAAATTTTAGCTTGAAAAATGCAACTTCAGATTTAAAACCTGGTAAGTACCGAATTGTTTATGGTTTTGCTGATCAACGAAAGCCATTTAAGGTAGCAGCTCAATTCAAATTAGTAAAAAAATAATCTTCTTTAAGTTCTGTACAAAGAAAGGGTAAATGCCATTTTAAAGTCATCTACCCTTTTTATTTGTTATTATAATAGATTCTCTTTTTCGTTCTATATGCTCTTCTTCAAAGTTCTTAGACATCTCTGGGTAGCGCTTTGGAAAGGCGTTTACCGCCTTTGTAATCTTGCTGTATGCGTATTTCCCGACTTCGATGTAAGATATCCATATGTCTCGTCCTTGAATAGCTTCAGACAGAGCTTCTATGACTGTTTCACGTTGTTTTGGAGGAAGTTTTCTAGTCGTACGTCTTTCAATCATCTTCTCGTGATAAAGCCGATAAAATTCCGTAGCGATCCGTTCTTTTTGACTACCTTTTAAGTGAGAAAAGCGCTTATTTGTTTGGAGAATTTGATCATTCATTACTTTGTGATTTTTCATCCAAAATCACCCCAATTAGTTTTTTACTTTTGCTTTCGTGGCTGCTATAGCCTTCTTGGCTTGTCTTTCTTTGACCACTGTACTGTCCACTACTAAGCGTCGATCTGCTAAGAGTGTGTCAATGGTTTGCTTAAAGATCAGTTGAATTTTTTTCTTTTATCCTGAATGATAATAGAATTTTGATCCAACGCGATCACATGAACCTTAATTTCAAGTCCTTTACCAATATAACGGTTACATAGGCATTTTTAAGAACGAGCAGTAACTAGGTATCTGTCTTCTTATACGAACTTTTTCATTCCGTGCCTTTCATACATATTTGTATGGTTTATATGTAAAGTATATAGAAAGATACAATTTAGGAAAATAATAGATCACATGAGTACAATTACTTTTCTATTCATGTAATATAAAACACAAAAACCAAGTTACCATAATAAAGTTATGGTAACTTGGTTTTATATAAGTAAGAGGATAATTAAAGGTTCTCTCCTAAAGTAGTTAAAATTGTATATATGGCTTCTGAGGCACTCTTTGTATCGTAATAAGACCGAGCGCTACCGTTAGTGAGTGAAGTTACTTGGAAACTTTGATCTTCTTGAGAATATTCCAATTTTACTAGGTTAGGTATCGTATGGGTAATATCAGTACTTTCATATTCAATTAACGTACTAAGCTTTTCAAAAATTTCTGCTTTGGTTATGCTCATAGCTTTGTGTACCCCTTCCCATTATGAGGAAACTTTTAGGTACAAAGAAACCAAATAATTTATTTAGTTCCCCAACCATAACACACTAAAGATAGGAAAGATATCCATCTAAGTGTGTGACTTTTAATGGTGATAGAAAAGGTGGCAGTAAGTCCTAACTAATAGTAAAACACTTGGTATAACTAAGCGTTTTGGGTGTTCAATATAATGCAAGCTTGAATCATAATTCTACAATCCCTTAAAGTTTTCTTTGCAAGGAATTGATAAGCCATCTTAGTCCCCACAGAGCCAAGTCTCCGACTTTTCTTAAGATTTTGCCTCCATAATATAGAACATGCTCTGAGAAAAAAATTAATACGACTAAAATAATGATGAATTTAAACATGTCACTTCCCCTTATGTTCTTCTATCATTGATCTGGTCAAAGCAAGCTACGCTTCTAGCTCTTCAATTCGCACATCTTTTCTAAATAGCTTATATTCGGTGAATAGAGCATCTACTTGTACGACACATAATCCTGCAAAAAGAGGCACTCCAATGAATAATACTGTCATTTTTTCGTTTCTCCTTAGATGAGTGTATTTTAAACTTTTGACTTATCATTTAGAACATAGTTATTTTAGATTATGTTGTTTCATTATCCTTGACTTCTTTTTTTCTTTATCATATTGCCGGTACCCATCGACTGGCTTTAATTCCGAGTTGGGGCGTTTATCCTTTATCTAGCATGTTCTGCACTTGCTTTACCGTGATGGTTTTTGCTAGATAGGTTTTGGTAACGTAAATTCACATCCAATGCTTAAATAGCCACTACACCCATAGAACTTCCCTTTATCGATCATATCTTTTTGACATAGTGGACAGCTTCCAATCTGCTTATTCTTCACCTCATCTTCTAACTCCCCACTAAAATCCCACGTTTCACGTTCCTTTCCGCAATGTTCACAGAAAATTATGTATATCCCGTCCTTTCTTAAGTGACTTCTTCCTGTATGATTTTCATTACAAATGGCCGTCATTTCTCAAACTGTTAAACTGTATTGCAAAACCAAAGACAGGATTTAGTACCTATGATAAAATACCTATTAACACTAGTAGAAAGGGTGATTAATTTGCAATCAATCGGTATTGTACGTAAAGTAGATGAATTAGGACGTGTGGTTCTCCCAAAAGAACTTCGGAAAGCGTTTGATATTAAGCATAAAGAACCGTTAGAGATATTTGTCGATCAAGATCAAATTATTCTTCAAAAGTATCACTCACGAGGCGTTTGTGCGGTAACGGGTGAATATACTCCTCAAAACAGAAAATTTGGTAACGGCAATATCATTCTGAGCCCTAAGGGAATTGAAATTCTATTAAATCAATTAGAGTCACTAAAAGGTAAATAATCATCCCTGTTGCCATCCTGAGTTATAAGGATGGCTATATTTTACCTCCCTATAAAATACTCATTTACACTCCTTATAGATTAGCGCTAGCAGCTATCTGATCTTCTAACTCCTTAATCCGTTTTAATACCGCCTCGTGCTTCATTTGCTTAGAAAGCAGATCTAATCACTTGAAGTACTTCTTCATCCAATCTTCTGCATTGTATCTGCAATACGTCAACGTAATTACGTAATTGTTGAATAATCACGTTAAATTCAGTTGATTTAAGATAAACTTCCACCACCGCTCTACCATTTAGAGACGTCTGGTTTTCACACAAGACCATTTAAATCTTAATTTACTGAGAAGATACTAAAACACAACTTCATTTTTTCAGTATTAGGCATTCTTTAGAGTTCCATTGTTACTTTATCCACTGATACCACAGTCTGATTCTCTCCTTTTCGCATAAACTCAGATCAATGACCATTTTACTGAATCAAATTTGAATTAATCGATCTCTTACTTTAACATTTTTTGAAAATAAGCATTTTAGTTTATTTTGATAAATTTATTTTTTAGGGCATAAACTAGCGCTGAAACCCGGTTATCGACATCAAATTTCCGAAAAATCCTTCTCATATGAGAATTAATAGTTAGAGGGGAAAGCGTTAGTTTCTCCGCAATTTGGTTGTTGTTTAAACCTTTGGCAATAAGTTGTAGGATATCAAGTTCCCGTTGTGTTAGGAAGCTGTCATATAGACTGCTACGCTGTAACTCAATACTTTTTTTATTACTCTTCTTTAACTGTTTTATAATTAACTGCGCGACTAATGGATGATAGTATTGAATATCTTGGGAAATGGTATTGAGAGCTTTAATGACTTCGGCTATCTTCATTGTTTTTAGCAGAATTCCCTCTGCACTGATCAATGCTCCATTTACTAATTTGTCTTTTTCTGCATTAAAAGAGTTTAAAAATACAATGACCTTTACACCTAACATCTGCAACTGATTAATAACCGTATAATGTTCCTCGTAGCTCCATACATCTACTAGGCACAAATGGTAACGATCTGAGAGATAACGACTTGGTTGAAAGATGTCTATTTCAACATCGCTGTACTCCTTTTTTAATACTTGAACTAAACCTTCTCTAAAAATCATATCTTTTTCTATAATTAAGACCTTTTTCACTCAGTTACACCTCATTTTCATTTCTTATTCCTTAACGAAAAGAACCCTCAAAAACACTTATTAAATAAGTGTTTTTGAGGGTTTTTCCCTTTTTATTTAAAATATAGAAATTTCTTCTCTTGCTCAATTAAACTATATGAGTCTTCTAAGGTGAATAAGTAGAATCATCCAGATCCTTTGCAACGCATTCTTTCCACCTATACACCTAGAACGGATCGTTATATCCCCTTCTTACCAAATTCCACCCCCATTGGAGGATGGATCGTATAAACTACACCTGCGAAACATTAACAATGCAATCTTCTTTTTAATTATCACTGTCGAATTTCAACATGATCAAACCCTTGTTTGTTAAACGGAGGTGAACAATACTGGAATGAAGGTTGAGAGAATTGTTAAGATTATGGCTCCTATGTACAACCGCTTGCTCCACCTGAAGTAATCGGGATGATTGAGGAGTTGATGTAAGAACCGAATAAATAATCCGATAATGACCATTCCTATAGCAGCCACAAAACTAATATGCTTTAATAAGTTTAACGTAGCATTAACAAACAATGTAATATTCATCTTATCGGATGTTAACATAAAAATGGGAACGACACGTAACAAGATAATTGCAACAAAGGAACCCATCATCACACCTGTTCCGATTTTCGTCCATTGGCCATTCTTCATCAAAAGGGCAAAAGCCATGACGATAACAGCTGCGACAAACATGATAGTAATGACTTTGATCCCCACATCCATTACCTTAGGTAACAAGCCATTTAATGTATCCGACATAAAGCTTGTCCCACTATCAATTCTCTTTGCTTCGATTTTCATGTCCCCTTGTTTCGGTACAAAATCTGGAATATCACTAGATGCAAAAACATGTGTCTGACTTGAAAACATGAACACCAAAACCATTAACGAAGACAACACAACATTTTGTAGGATTTTCTTCACTTTTCACTTACTCTCTTCTCTTCTCTAAATGTGAATATTTGCTTTGAGATATCAACCATTAACCTTCCGCTTGTAACCGGCAAACTATATTCGTACTTATAATCTTTTGTGTTATTCCATTCTTCAACAAGCAAGTGGATTTTACTGTACCATTGAGCTTTAACTGACGTATTTACAGGTTCTTTTAACATAGCCGTAATGTCTTTAACGTTGCATATAATATTAAAGTTAATTAGACTCAACTGATAATTGTGGCCTTTCAACGTTACATTTTGAACAGACTTAGCCATTTTTACATAAGGAGATAGCCTTCCTTCAATTTTTCTTAACATTATATGTAGTGGTGTGTCTCTTCCAAAGTGTATATGTGAGACAATCTCCATACCTTCTTGAATAAGCTCACCGTCACAATCAAACTGGATCTTAACGATGTAATTTTCGCCAAAAATATCATATAGTGGCTGTATGACCCGATTCTCAATGTAGTAAAGGCTTTCTTTAATGTTTTCGTAATACTCAGCATCTTGAGGAACATTTGCTGATGTTTCGAATTCTAAGTTTAAATGCACTTTGCTATTATTAGGTAAATGGTAGCCTGTTTGGCTTCGATTTACCTTGATTGTAACATGTTCTACGAAGGCATTCCCTGCTACTAATCGTTCAATGTATTCATCTAATTTTTTGATGGTAATTGTCATATATGTATCTCCCCTTTGAATTTCTGTTTCTTCACTAAAATATTCTTTACTAACATGATCTTAACAAACTATTTTTCTAACAGTGGCATTTCGGGATATTTTTTTGATAAAAAAGTACTATTTTTTCGAAATTATATTTCAATTAACATGACTATTAGATTATAAAATTCCTTTCCTCTACATTCATAAGCTACGTATGGACATAGAGGAAAGGACGACATAAGGTCGTACTTTCTTTCTTTTAAGCTAACATTTCATCTGGAATCCCATAGTCTAATGTGACTTCTTGTTCCATTTTATTAATAGTTTTAATTTCAATATCCGATTGGTTATGACGGACAACCTCTAAAACGATGTAATCATGCATAGAAATTTGGCGGATATTTTCTCCTATATTAATCCATTCTCTTGATTGGCTAGTGCGTAGATGAATGAAATTTTGCTCCATTCCAATGACTTGACCGGATAGGCTTTGCAGACCTTTATTAATGGAAACTGGCTGTCTAGGTTCTACATAATCATTCATTGTAAGCATTTCATCCTGTGAAGTGTTTACATAATAGCTTTGATTTTGTTCAACAAATATGGCGTCATAAGTAACTTCTCCGTCTATTATTGGAATATCATTGTCACTGAATGATGGGTAATCCGAAATTATTGTTGGATGTTCCTTTGAGCCATTTACTTCCTGGTACAACTCATTAAAAAATGCGATCATTTCCGTTCCTTCGATTGAAGAATAAACAGGGTTGACTGCTACTTCATTTTCCTTCTCTCTTTTCTTTTCTTCAATGACGGTCTGTGCTAAGGCTTTAATATTGAGTTGCTGAGCACCTAAAAGGCCTTCAAATTCAATATTTTCATAACTCATGAGAAGTTCTAGAATACGCTTTGTGCAATGCCAATCAGCTAGTAGGTGAATGCCCACTAGCGCTAATTTAAATAAATCCACTAAATAAATTGTTATCATCTCGACTCTCTTCCTTTAGACAAATAATGATAAGCATCGTTTAAAATACATTAAATCTTTTGTTACATCTTTTTTAATTTTCAATTGTACATCAAGGCATGTGCAGAGCATCGTTAATAATCATTTTCTGCCGCACATTTCTCACTGAACAATATTTGCTATAAAATTCTCTTGCAGAAGTTCATTTACGAATAGACTCTATAGTACAATTCAGAAATCCTCCACTTTAACGGACCTATTAGCATAATCAAAGTGGAGAATGATACAGGTGCCACTTAGAGATATCCCTTTTCTTTTAGTGAAGTCCATTTATTCTCGGTACCTATAATGATGTGGTCTAAAAGGTGTATACCTATTAACAAACCAGCTTCATTAATTCGTTTTGTTACTTCGATATCTTCTCTTGAAGGTGTTGGATCAAAACTTGGATGTTGATGAGCACAAATAATACTCGCTGCTGAAACATTCACAGCTTCACGAAAGACTTCCCTCGGATGTACGATGCTACTATTTAAGCTACCAACAAAAATTGTTTTCTTCTTTATTACTACATTTTTCGTATTTAAGTATGCGACTACAAACTTTTCTTGTTGTTGCCCCACAAGATCCATAAACAGAGATGCAGCTTCTTTAGGCGATGCAACACGAGAAGTGTTCACACATCCATATTTCCTCATTAAATTACTTAGGCCAAATGCTGAAACTATACGGTTAGCAATTTGTAGCCCTATTCCCTCATAACACATTAATTGTTGAACAGACATTTCAGCTAATCCTTGAACGCCTATAGAAGCTAATTCACCTGTAATAGATGGGTTAGCTTTAGGACCAATTAATACGGCCAACATTTCCTGTAAACTGCAATTATCTACTCCATAAATAGCTATGTTTTCACGTGACACTCCATAATGCTGTTGCATATAAATCATCCCTTCTAATGTTTGATATTCAATAAAAAAAGACAGAAGAATGATCTCCTGTCTTACCCCTCTACCTAAAATGACTTAGTCTAATTCAAAAAGATACTGAAGAAACTTCTTGAATCGACCTTGTACTTTCGGTTTTTCTACTGTAGCACCCATACGGTATAATTTCTCTCCATGTAGGCGCCATAACACTTTTTCTTCTGTGCCAATTTCAAGAGATTTTATATAATAGACAATCTCCATTAAGGCTTTTTTATAATCTTTTTCCTCAGCACGATAGATTTTCTTACTTCCATCAGCTAATCGAATTTCAGCTGTTAACTTCTTTTTTGTTAATAGCGTATTGCTAATCTCTTTCATGGAATATGCTAAATTTTCTCCAGCTGCTTTTTTCATCATTAAACATAAAACACCCTTTCCATAAGTTTTGGAACGCAAAAAAGCGACCTTTGGAAAGCCCAAATAGACACTATTCTCCCTTAAATAAAAGAATAATGAATTAGACTCGACCCAAAGATCGCATTACGTTTGATAATTACACCGCTAACCGTTAAAGGTTGCAAAAAATAAGAAATAATAGAATACTTATTTATTGTAGTATATAGATTATTTTTAATCAACCAAAATATCTCTTTTTTTCAAAAATATTGATATATTATAAGATTTGAACTTTATCACCTTACACTCAATACCACTATCTCAAGAAGCGATAGTGGTATTGAGTGTAGAATAGTTTAGTGTATTAAATATTATTTTAAGCAGTCATTGACATGATTTTCAGCCATATATTACAAGCCATTAATTTGAAAGATTTGATCTTCTAATTCATTATTCTCATGCAGATCTAACACAGATCTTTCCATATACTTATCCAAGATTACTTCGCTCGTAGCGACGCCTACCTTTAAAAGTTTTTCTTTGGTCATTTGGCTTAATTGTACGTCAGGAGAATCAAACTCATACTCTCGAGAATCAGCTGCTAAGGTAATAATTTTAAAGTTCTCCATCGTTTCATTAACTGTTTTAATTTCATGACCAATATGGACAATTTCACGAACTATATTGTCATCCAACAAAAACCATGACTTATTTATTTTTGTTATTTTCTTTACACTTGTATTTTTCTTTGCATCTTCCAAAAAATATACATTTTTACGATTTGACATTTCATTTGTCCCCCTTTTTATTTAGCATTTTTATGTTGACGATTCTATATTTACGTTATTTTCAGTTTACTATAGGAATGGTTGAATTAGTGTTGGTTTCCGTTATTTTTCGTGTAATTACTTTATAAAGGGTTGATAGCAAATATACAACCCAAAATAACCTTCGCTATGAGCCGATATTTAAGATTAACTAAAATAATAATGTTAATGCAAATTTTTTCTATTCATTAAATCGTTTAAAAATGCTATTTAAATCCTTTAAAGTAAACAACAAAATGCCATCCAAATAAGTGTCCCTAACGCTCTTCTTATTTGGATGACTTCCTATATTCCCTTATCTCACACCCGTTACTTTCCATTGATCCATACGGTTCTTAATCCACTCTTCTTCACTAAAATAGTGCTTGCAGAATAAGTAGATAGATACCTCAATTACGCGGCTTAAATAGAACCCTGTCTCTTTCTTCGCACGTAGCAAACGTTCATAGGTCTCCGTTTCGACTGGATAACTAATGGATTCGGTATCCGTATCATTATCAATTTCCACTTTTCGATTTTTAATATAAGCGATGCCGTCCTCGACCATTTGATTAAAGGCTTGTTTCGTTTCATCCGCGCTTTTCCCCTCAAGCAAAAAACGCCACTCAATATAACGCATGGGAATTTTAATATCCGTACGGAGACGGTATTTTTTGTTTACGTACATAGGTCTTCTCTCTCCTTCTTCGCTAAGCCGATTCATGTTCTTCCTACTTTCATTATACCGTTTCACAAAGATAAATGTTGCAATTCGTACTTTGTGTTTTTAATAATTATTTTTAATGACCTTAGACAACAACATATTCTATGAACTTCTTCTTTAACAGATAAGGTACAACTACCCACAAGATGGTAATATAAAGCAGGAAAGTAAGTTACAGGAATCTTCTCTTATTTATTGCACAACTAGATACTAGAAAGGAAAAGAACATATGGCTAATGTACTTGAACGATTATTGCAACTTTATAATCGACAAATTGAACTACCCACCACTTACCACCCTTACGGGTCGCTTGAAGTGGGGGATTCCTGGGTCATTACTCCTGTTGGAGTAAACATTATCAGGCTAGCCCCGTCGTACCGACGGTTGGGTTCTTCTATTTAGGAGGCAGAAGAACCAAGAAGCAAGAGTCTTTTACCTTCGGTAAGAATATTAAGACTGGCATTAAAATCTCGGTCGTGATGGGTGTGACACGAAACACACGTCCATTTGCGGAGATTCAGTTGTTTCACTTCTTTATTTTTCGTTCCACACGTGGAACAAAGTTGAGATGACGCAAACGTTTTCCCGACGGCAATAACTGTTCGGCCATACCACGCAGCTTTGTATTCGAGCATTGTGCGAAATTCATACCACGATACCTCACTAATTCCTTTTGCATTTTGATGATTCTTCAACAAGGATTGGATTTGTAAGTCTTCAATTGCCAACACATCGTGGTTTTTGATGAGGTTGGTCGTGAGCTTATGTAGAAAATCCGTTCGAGTATTCGTGATTTTTTCGTGAATTCGGGCTACTTTTTGTTTTTGTTTACGCCAATTGGTTGAACCGATGGTTCGTCGTGATAAGATTCGTTGGGCATCTTGAAGTTTTTTCTCCCATTTTCGCAGAAAACGCGGGT
>NZ_LILC01000026.1 GCF_001274935.1 Priestia koreensis
CGAACACGGAAGTTAAGCTCTCGAGCGCCGATGGTAGTTGGGGGTTTCCCCCTGTGAGAGTAGGACATCGCCAGGCTTTTATATTATCGCGGGGTGGAGCAGTCTGGTAGCTCGTCGGGCTCATAACCCGAAGGTCGCAGGTTCAAATCCTGTCCCCGCAACCAATTATTTTTTAGTTGAAAAACTATGAAAATATGAATGATGGTCCCGTGGTGTAGCGGTTAACATGCCTGCCTGTCACGCAGGAGATCGCCGGTTCGATCCCGGTCGGGACCGCCATTATTTACATGAACGAAACAATATGTTTCGTGCTTTTTTATGTCTAACACTTTATTTTATATATACAATCATATCCTTAGGAATTTACCTCCTAGGGTTTTTTTTATACGGAGGACATCTCTTTTATTGAAACTTAGCAAAGTTATGCTGTGTGAGAGGTGTGATTTCGCTATAATAGCCTTATACTAATAGAAGATAGTAGAGGAAATTTTAAGAAGTGAAATGAGGATTTAGTTATGAAAGAACGACAATCTTTTTCTTTAACGACACATTCTTCTGAGGAAACGATGCGTGTTGCCATTCAGCTAAGTGAGCGATTAACTCCTGGTTCTGTCCTGCTGCTTGAGGGAGATCTCGGGGCAGGGAAGACAACGTTTACAAAGGGATTAGCAAAGGGACTAGGAATCGAGCGAAACGTCAACAGTCCAACCTTTACGATTATTAAAGAATATCGAAATGGAAGATTGCCACTTTATCATATGGATGTATATCGCGTAGAAGATGAGTTTGAAGATCTGGGGTTTGATGAGTACTTTGATGGAGATGGTGTGACCGTTGTAGAATGGGCCCACCTGATCAAAGAACAGTTACCAGAGGAACGACTAGAAATTAATATTTTCCATCAAGCAGAGAATGAACGGAAAATTGAAATTGAGGCAGTAGGTTCTCTCTATATTGATATATGTAAGGAGCTTTTTAATTCATGAAAACTTTAGCAATTGATACGTCTAACTTTGTGATGGGACTGGCCTTGGTCGATGATCAACAAGTCGTAGGAGAAGTCATCACAAATATTAAAAAGAATCATTCTGTGCGAGTGATGCCGGCAATTCAAGCTTTGTTAAAGGATTGTGGATGGGCGCCATCTGATCTAGAGCGAATTGTTGTGGCACAAGGACCGGGATCTTATACGGGTGTGCGTATCGGTGTGACCATTGCCAAAACGCTAGCTTGGACATTACAAATTCCCCTCGTTGGAGTATCGAGCTTAGAGGTACTTGCAGCAAACGGCCGTTATTTTAATGGTTACATTGCGCCCTTATTCGATGCACGAAGAGGTCAAATTTATACAGGACTCTATCAATATAATGAAACGATCGAAACAGTAGTAGAAGACCAGCTTGTCATGAATAATGATTGGGCGAAGTATTTACGCAGCTTAGAGAAACCTGTTTTGTTTATCGGCAATGATGCTGATTTACACCGAGAGGTATTAGCAGGTGAAATAGGAGAACTGGCTGTATTTGGCTCTCCAACTTTGCTGAACCCAAGACCTAGTGAGCTTGCTTTTATCGGAATGACAAAGCTCCCAGTAGATCTTCATACATTTGTTCCGAACTATATTCGAATGGCAGAGGCTGAGGCGAACTGGTTAGCATCTCAACGTACCAAATCATAAGGAGAGATGAAAAGTGAATACAACGGTCACGTTCCGTATGATGGATGTAAATGATATTGATCAAGTAGTTGGAATTGAACAACTTTCTTTTTCGACGCCTTGGAGCAAGGAAGCCTTTGTCAATGAGCTTACGCAAAATCAATTCTCCAAATACGTTGTGATGGAAGAGAACGATGTGATTATCGGATACTGTGGTCTCTGGGTTATTATTGATGAGGGACATATTACGAACGTTGCGATCCTACCTTCTCACAGAGGGCAAGGATTAGGAGAGAAGCTCATGAGAAAAGTGATGGAGCTTTCGATGGAATTCGGTGCGAGGACTCTCACGTTAGAAGTAAGAGTCTCTAATCATGTTGCGCAATCATTATATAAGAAATTAGGTTTTGAAGCTGGTGGGCTTCGTCGAAATTATTATACAGATAGTCAAGAAGATGCTTTAGTAATGTGGGTGAAACTATGAAAAATAATGATCAACTAATTTTAGCAATTGAAACAAGCTGTGACGAAACAGCAGCTTCCATTATTCGAAACGGAAATGAAATTGTATCAAACGTTGTGGCATCACAAATTGATAGCCATAAACGATTTGGAGGAGTCGTTCCTGAAATTGCTTCTCGTCATCACGTAGAACAAGTAACAATCGTTCTGCAAGAAACGCTTGAGCAAGCGAACATGACCATGGATGATATTGATGCTGTAGCGGTAACGGAAGGTCCTGGTTTAGTAGGGGCTCTACTAATTGGTGTAAATGCAGCGAAGGCGTTAGCTTTTGCACATAATAAGCCTTTAATCGGAGTGCATCACATTGCCGGGCATATTTATGCCAACCGCTTAGAAAAAGAAATGACGTTCCCGCTGCTTTCACTTGTTGTTTCAGGTGGGCATACGGAACTTGTCCTAATGAAAGAGCACGGTAAGTTCGAAGTGATCGGGGAGACTCGTGATGATGCAGCGGGTGAAGCATATGATAAGGTAGCTCGTGTGTTAAACCTTCCTTATCCAGGAGGTCCTCATATCGATCGACTTGCACATGAGGGGACACCTTCTTATAATCTTCCTCGCGCATGGCTTGAAGAAGGATCGTATGATTTCAGCTTTAGCGGCTTAAAATCGGCGGTTATTAATACAGTTCACAATGCAACGCAAAAGGGCGAGGAAATTGTTCCTGAAAATTTAGCGGCAAGCTTTCAAGCAAGCGTAGTAGATGTGTTAGTGACTAAAACGATTAGAGCAACAAAAGAATATGGCGTTAAACAAGTATTGCTAGCTGGAGGAGTAGCGGCGAACAAAGGATTACGTGCGGCACTAGTTTCGGCCTTTAGTGAAATTCCAGACGTAGAACTTGTGATTCCACCGCTATCTCTATGTACGGATAATGCGGCGATGATTGGAGCTGCAGCAAGCGTACTGTTTGATCATGATAAATATGCAGATATGGCTCTTAATGCGTATCCGGGTCTGGATTTAGAAGATCAAAGCGTATAAAAAAGAACGGCGATGTGAGATCGCCGTTCTTTTTTTATGCCATTTCTTCAATTAATAGCTGTAACTCTTCCCATTCTTCCATGAGTGACGCAAGCTTTTCATTATGCACTTCATTTTCAGCATTAATACGCTGCACCTCTTCGTGATTTTGATAGACAACTGGGTCACAAAGTAATTCTTCATTCTTTTCAGTCGCTTCTTCTATTTGGCTAATTTCAACTTCAATTTCTTCAATGCGACGCTTTCGTTGGCGTAAGAGTTTTTTCGTTTCTTTATCTTGTGCATAAGAGGGCTTTTCAGCAGACTCTGTTTGTTTTGCTACCGCTGTTTGCTCTTCTAATCGTTTGATTTCAAGCTGTTCTTCTTTTTTCTCTACGTAATAATCGTAGTCACCTAAGAACTCTGTTAGCTGTTCCTTCGATAGCTCTGCAACTTTTGTTGCAATACGGTTGATGAAGTAGCGGTCATGGGAAACAAATAGTAGCGTGCCCGGATAATCGACTAACGCATTCTCTAGCACCTGTTTACTATCTAAATCCAGGTGGTTGGTCGGCTCATCGAGAATTAAGACATTGGCTTTTTGCATCATGAGTTTTGAAAGAGCAAGTCGAGCCTTTTCTCCACCGCTTAACGTTGAGACAATTTTCAGCACGTCATCACCTGTAAACAGGAAGCTACCTAAAATCGATCGAATGTCTTTTTCAGGTGTTGTTGGGTACTCGTCCCATAGTTCACCTAGTACAGTTTTATTCGATGAGAGATTCGCTTGTTCTTGGTCATAGTAACCGACCGTTACATTGGACCCGAAATGGATGTTCCCTTTCATTCGAGGAATACGGTCAATGATGGCCTTCAGCAATGTTGATTTCCCGATTCCGTTTGGTCCAACAAGCGCAATGCTTTCTCCACGTGTAATACGTATATTGACGTTTCCGATGACAGGGTTTGTCCCATCATAGGAAATGGATACGTCCTCTACCTTTAACACTTCATTTCCACTTTGCTTTTCGATATCAAAGGAAAATGTCGCCGATTTCTCGCCATCAGAAGGCTTTGCAAGTGGCGTAATGCGATCTAATTGCTTACGTCTACTTTGTGCCCTCTTTGTTGTCGAAGCACGGGCAATGTTCCGCTGAATAAAATCATTAAGCTTCGCAATTTCATCCTGCTGCTTCTCAAACTGTCTCATTTCCTGTTCGTAGCGCGCAGCTTTCTCTTGCAGGTAGTGAGAGTAGTTTCCGATGTATTTGTTTGTTGTTGTACGTGATACTTCATATACTTGATTGACGACTTTATCAAGGAAATAACGGTCATGGGATACGATTAAAATGGCCCCTTCATAGCCCTGTAGATATTGTTCTAACCAGCTTAGCGTATCGATATCAAGATGGTTGGTCGGCTCATCCAAAATAAGAAGGTCTGGTTTCGTTAATAATAGCTTAGCAAGAGAGAGTCGCGTTTTTTGTCCACCGCTTAGTGAAGAAATAGGCGTTTTATAATCATAGTCTCCAAAGCGGAAACCGTGTAAAATAGAACGAGTGTCAGCTTCGTATTGATAGCCGCCTTGATCTTTGAACTTCACCTGAAGAGCGTCATAAGCCGATAAAAGCTTTTGATATTGATCCGCGTTATTAAAAACATCCGGATCGCCCATTTTATGTTCTAGATCTCGAAGTTCTCGTTCCATCTTACGAATTGGTTCAAAAACGGTCATCATTTCATCCCAAATAGAGAGACTAGAATTAAGAACCGTATCTTGTCCCATGTAATCAATCGTAATGTCTTTTGGCTTAATAATCTCACCACCGTCGTGAGAGAGTTCTCCGGCGATAATTTTAAGAAGCGTTGATTTACCCGCCCCATTTCGACCGACTAGGGCAATGCGGTCTTTAGATTGAACTTCTAGTTTTATATTCGTTAAAATAGGATCAGCACCATAATATTTGGTGATGCCATTTAATTGTAAGATAATCATTGTTTTCACCTCTGTTAGTATACATCTAGTGTATCTTACTGTATTTGGGATGAGCAACTCCTAGGATAGGATTTCTTCTATTTCTGCTGATAGATCTTGTCGATACGTGTATGTTCATACGACTGTAAGAGACATGAGCATGAAAATAGTGTATAGTCATAAGTGAAGGAGGAAGTTAGTTATGAGTTTTACCCATTTTAATGAACAAGGTCGCGCCAAGATGGTCGACATCACAGATAAGTCAGATACTTTGCGTACAGCTATTGCGCTTTCTAGCGTAGAGGTAAGCAAAGAATTATATGAAACAATCATCAACCAGGGCGTTGCAAAGGGTGATGTGCTCGCTGTTTCACAAGTCGCAGGAATTATGGCTGCGAAAAAAACAGCAGATATTATTCCAATGTGTCATCCGTTAGCACTTAAAGGAGTAGACATTTCTTTTGAGTGGGAAGTAAAACAAGATTATTGTCTCCTTCATATTCAAGTAGAGGTAAAGACAAAAGGGAGTACGGGAGTAGAAATGGAAGCGCTAACTTCTGCTTCAGTATGTGCCTTGACAGTCTATGATATGTGTAAGGCGTTCGACAAGGGAATGGTCATTGGACCAACATATTTAAAGCAAAAAACAGGTGGGAAAAGTGGAGATTTTATTCGACAAGGGACAACGCACACCGAACGTTAAGGGGGTATAGGTATGCAAACAGATCAAGCGAAAATACCACAAGCAACAGCGAAGAGGCTGCCTCTTTATTACCGTTTCTTAAAGAACCTGCATTCTTCGGGGAAACAACGGGTTTCCTCTGCGGAATTAAGTGAAGCGGTAAAGGTAGACTCTGCTACGATTAGACGAGATTTTTCCTATTTTGGGGCTTTAGGTAAAAAGGGGTATGGTTACAACGTGAACTATCTTTTATCCTTCTTCCGCAAGACGTTGGATCAGGATGAAATTACAAAGGTAGCATTAATTGGAGTGGGGAATTTAGGGACAGCCTTTCTTCATTATAACTTCACAAAAAACAATAATACAAAAATAGAGATGGCATTTGATGTGGCTGATGATAAAATAGGGGAAACGGTAGGCGGAGTGCGTGTATCTCATCTAGATGATCTAGAAAAGGAAATCACATCCGATATCCCAGTAGCGATTTTAACCGTGCCAGCTCAGGTGGCACAGCCTATTACAGATCGTCTAATTGGCTGTGGAATCAAAGGAATCCTGAACTTTACACCAGCACGATTATCCGTTCCTGAGGAAGTTCGAGTTCACCATATTGATTTGGCCGTAGAACTACAGTCACTTGCTTATTTCTTAAAGAATTACTCCTCAATATAAGATAATTACATGCTTCAGGTAATTTAATTAAGGATGGTTTTAGTATGAGCGAAAAAGAGATGTCCGTATATGACCACATAGGAGAGTTACGTAAGCGAGTTATTCTAGTTGCAGTCGTGTTTTTAGTTACAACCGTTGCTGGATTGTTTTTTGCAGAGCCGATTATTCGGTACCTTCAACAAGCCGATCGGGCAAAGGATCTAACGATGAATGCGTTTCGATTAACAGACCCTATCAAAATCTATTTTCAATTTTCTTTTGTAATAGGCTGCGTTTTAACGGCTCCTCTTGCTCTCTATCAGCTGTGGGCATTTATTAGCCCTGGTTTATATGAGCGTGAAAGAAAAGTCACACTTGGCTACATTCCTCTTTCTCTTTTTCTTTTCCTAGCCGGAGTAGCATTCAGCTATTTTGTATTACTTCCATATGTCTTAAATTTCAGTGCGAGCTTGGCTGAAAACTTAAACGTAACACAAGTAATTGGTATCAACGAATACTTTGATTTCTTGATTAAGCTTACACTACCGTTTGGTCTCTTATTTCAGCTACCTGTTATTATTATGTTTTTAACAAGACTAGGTATCGTAACGCCCACGTTTTTATCAAAGTTTCGACGCTATGCGTATTTCATTCTGCTCGTGCTAGCTGGTATTATCTCACCACCAGATGTGATCTCGCAGATCATCGTGATGATTCCGCTTGTTATTCTATATGAGATCAGCATTATCATCTCGCGCAGTGCGCATAAAAAAGTACTGGAAGCACGTCAGCTAGAAGAAATGCAAGAAGAACAGGAAAAAGCGCTATGACCGCATAGAAAAGGCACCGAATTCACGGTGCCTTTTTTTATTTCTTGTTCTGATCCTTATTTTTTTGGATGTGTTTAATTCGTCGATGCAAAGTAAATACGCGAATCGCGACACCAAAATCAAAGGTTGCCACGAGCATCAGGAGAATCGTTGTAAAATTCCACAGTCCGTGATTAGCACTACGGATTGCAAAATAAGTAAAGACGATCCCCATGAGCGTATACACTAAGCCCATAAATAAGGGGGTTCTTCTCATGATAAAAAGCCTCCAAAAATAAACTGCAATTGCTCACTTTGCTGTCTAATACGTTCTAGATCATCAGCAAATAACGTTTGAGTCACCACAACAATAGTATTCATCATAACGTGAGCAAATATCGATACAATAATATGCTTCGTTTTCGAATAGAGATAAGCGAATACTAATCCCATCGCCGTATACACAAGGATATGAGAGAAGTCCATGTGGACAACTGCAAAGATCAGCGCACTTATGATGGCTGAAATTAAAAAGTTAAAATGTTTATGAAGAGAGCCGAATATAATTTTTCGGAAAATAATTTCTTCTAAAATAGGCCCGATGACGGACGTCACGAAAATAAAAGCTGGCATTAACTTAATCAGTTTAATGAGAGACTCTGTATTTTCAGACCCCGCTTCAATTTTAAAGAGGTTTGTTTCAATTAACGCCGCAACGGCTTGTGCAGCCAGCGCCATGAAAATCCCAATAATAGACCAAAACACAAGACTAGAAATATTGGCTTTCCCGCGGCTTCTCATATCAGATCGAAGCCAGAAGAGGGTGAGGATGAGGACGATGGCGAATGCGATAATAGTCCACGTCGTTCCGGCATAAGCGATTTCTAATCGCCCATAGCGTTCAAATAAGCCTGTTGTTGCCAGAAGCTTTGCGCCTAAGCCAAGCGTAAGTTGCATGATTACATAAGCTACAATAATGTACCAATACTGCTTTTTCAATCCATAAAACTCCTTTGCTAGAGGATTTATCTATGTATAAGTCGAATATAACCACTGATGTTCTTTCGTATTGTAACATAGTATAAGACAAAACTAAGGAAAGAATGACTCAAATGGAGCGAATAAAAAAATAAATGTGACGGAAATTAAAGCGCTTTAAAAAATTGTAAAAAAATTTGAGGTTTTTACTTGCAAAAGAAAAGCACATTATTTAATATAATAACTGTGTTAGCACTCAAGTGTAATGAGTGCTAATAAATAACCAACATTTTATTTTAATTATTTGAGGAGGTCGTTTCACTTGTTAAAGCCATTAGGAGATCGCGTAGTTATTGAACTTTTAAAAGCAGAAGAAAAAACTGCTAGCGGTATCGTACTACCTGATACTGCAAAAGAGAAACCGCAAGAAGGTAAAGTTGTATCTGTAGGAACAGGTCGCGTGTTAGACAATGGAGAGCGTGTATCTTTAGAAGTTGCTGAAGGCGATCGCATTATCTTCTCAAAATATTCAGGCACTGAAATCAAATACGAAGGTGCAGAATACTTAATCTTACGTGAATCAGATATTTTAGCTGTAATCGGCTAATTAACTTAATACTTAACGAACGCACGATATAAAAGAAATTATAAACCATTTGGAAAAATTCGAGGAGGTCTAGAAACAATGGCAAAAGATATGAAGTTTAGCGAAGACGCACGTCGTTCCATGTTACGTGGTGTAGATAAATTAGCGGACGCAGTAAAAGTAACGCTTGGACCAAAAGGTCGTAACGTAGTTCTAGAGAAGAAATTTGGTTCTCCTTTAATTACAAATGACGGTGTTACAATCGCAAAAGAAATCGAATTAGAAGATGCATTCGAAAACATGGGTGCAAAACTTGTAGCTGAAGTTGCAAGCAAAACAAATGATGTTGCTGGAGACGGTACAACAACTGCAACAGTATTAGCACAAGCGCTAATTCGTGAAGGTCTTAAAAACGTAACGGCTGGTGCGAACCCAGTTGGACTACGTAAAGGGATTGAAAAAGCTGTAGCTGTAGCTGTTGAAGAGCTAAAAGCTATTTCAAAACCAATCGAAGGTAAAGAATCAATCGCTCAAGTTGCGGCAATCTCTGCTGCTGATGATGAAGTAGGTCAATTAATCGCAGAAGCTATGGAGCGCGTAGGTAACGACGGCGTTATCACATTAGAAGAGTCTAAAGGGTTCACGACTGAACTTGAAGTGGTAGAAGGTATGCAATTCGACCGTGGATATGCATCTCCTTACATGGTAACTGATTCTGATAAAATGGAAGCTGTGTTAGAAAATCCTTATATCTTAATCACAGATAAAAAGATCTCTAACATTCAAGAAATTTTACCGGTATTAGAGCAAGTGGTACAACAAGGTAAACCACTATTACTAATCGCTGAAGATGTTGAAGGTGAAGCATTAGCTACATTAGTAGTGAACAAACTACGTGGTACATTCAATGCAGTAGCTGTTAAAGCGCCTGGATTCGGTGACCGTCGTAAAGCAATGCTAGAAGACATCTCTACATTAACTGGTGGAGAAGTAATCACTGAAGAGATCGGTTTAGATCTTAAATCATCTACAATTGACCAATTAGGTCGCGCAGCGAAAGTTGTTGTTACAAAAGAACACACAACAATCGTTAGCGGTGCTGGTAACCCAGCTGAAATCGATGCTCGCGTAAAACAAATCCGCGCTCAATTAGAAGAAACAACTTCTGAATTTGACCGTGAAAAATTACAAGAGCGCCTAGCTAAATTAGCTGGTGGAGTAGCAGTAATCAAAGTTGGTGCTGCAACTGAAACAGAACTTAAAGAACGTAAATTACGTATCGAAGACGCATTAAACTCTACTCGTGCTGCGGTTGAAGAAGGTATCGTAGCTGGTGGTGGTACTGCGTTAGTAAATATCTACAATAAAGTAGCTGGAGTTGAAGCGGAAGGTGACGAAGCTACTGGTATCAACATCGTACTACGTGCGATCGAAGAACCAGTTCGTCAAATCGCTCACAACGCAGGTCTTGAAGGATCTGTAATCATCGAGCGCTTGAAAAACGAAGCAGTTGGCGTAGGCTTCAACGCAGCTTCTGGCAAATGGGTAAACATGATCGAAACAGGAATCGTTGACCCAACAAAAGTAACTCGCTCAGCTCTTCAAAACGCAGCATCTGTAGCAGCAATGTTCCTAACTACAGAAGCTGTAGTAGCTGACAAACCAGAACCAGCTGGCGCTTCTGGCATGCCTGACATGTCCGGAATGGGCGGTATGGGTGGAATGGGCGGCATGATGTAATAACGCCCCCTTCGTAAAAAGGGACTTCTCTGTAAAAAGAGAAGTCCCTTTTTGCTTGTTTCACAGTAAGATTTACAACTCCATCCCAAAACAATGCTAAAATAAAACCACCCACCCAAAAGGAGACACACCAATGAAAAACTACGAAACACAAACCATCACAAAAGAAGTAGTCGGATCAATCACATGCAACAAGTGCGGAAGAACGGAGAGAGTGATTGGAGAAAAGGCAGATAGATCATACATATCTAATTTGTTTCATTCATTCGATGCATTTTTCGGCTATGGCAGCAGCCACGATGAGGAGAAATGGTCATTTGATCTGTGTGAGGACTGCTTATCAGATTTTGTGAAGTCGTTTAAGCATGCGCCTAACGTATCCAATTATTAATACATATCTTTTCTGTTCCTTCTAGGTCTTATGATAGGGAAAGTAGGCTACTTGATTTTTAAAGTAGTCTTTTTTTATGCGAGAAAAAGGAATTTTTTCCTAGGTGTTGAATGTATTAAGATGATGCTTTGCTTTATACATATTTAATCACCAGGGAGGAATGAGCTTGACAACGGTAATGAAACTACAAGAAAACTTTGAAAAAGTTGTAGAAAACATCGAAAAAGTGATTATTGGAAAGAGAGAGGTTGCAACGCTTAGTTTAGTTGCGCTTTTAGCCGAAGGGCATATATTGCTTGAGGATGTACCAGGTGTAGGGAAGACGATGATGGTTCGTGCGTTATCGAAGTCGATTAGCGCTGATTTTAAACGAATTCAGTTTACACCCGATTTGCTACCTTCTGATGTTACCGGCGTATCCATATACAACCCAAAAGAAATGGATTTTATTTATCGTCCAGGCCCCGTTATGAGTCATATCGTATTAGCGGATGAAATCAACCGCACATCACCTAAAACACAATCTGCTCTACTTGAAGCAATGGAAGAAGGAAATGTTACAACCGATGGGGTTACCCGTCCACTTCCACGTCCTTTCTTCGTGATGGCAACACAAAACCCAATCGAATTTGACGGAACGTATCAGCTGCCAGAAGCTCAGCTTGATCGCTTCCTTTTTAAGCTCAAAATGGGCTACCCAAGTATGCGTGAAGAAATAGAAATGTTATCGAGACAAGCCAACCAATCACCAATTGCGAATCTGGAACCTGTTATGGATGTGTCCACGCTAATTGAGCTTCAGGATCGCGTAAAAGAGGTATACGTAGACGATACGATTAAGCAGTATATCGTGGAGATCGTAAACCGAACAAGAAAGCATGACTTAATCTACTTAGGCGCTAGTCCTCGTGGTTCCGTCGCGCTTATGCGGGCTTCTCAAGCACTTGCGCTCATCCAAGGCCGTGATTTTTGTATCCCTGATGACGTGCAGTATTTGGCTCTATACGTCCTGTCGCATCGTATTATGCTGAAGCCAGAAGCGCGTTACGAAGGAAAAGTAGCTGAGGATGTTATCCGAGAGATTATTGAGAAAGTGTACGTTCCAATTAAAAGGTAATGATAGGCATGAAGAAAATCTTTCAATCTTTTAAAGTGGTGTTTGTAGCTTTCTTGGTTGGCGTGGCATTTGTTGCCACCTTTTCTTATGCGATGTTTCAAGGGGGATTTGTGAGCTGGTTTTTGTTTTATAGCTTTTTGCCCTTTTTACTATATGTTCTCGGATTATTCATTTATCCACTGTCTGGATTTGAAGTGACGAGGCATATGAATCAAACGAGTTATCAAGCAGGGGATTCGCTTCATTGCACAATCACGCTGCGCAGAAGAACGAGGTTTCCGCTCTTCTTTCTCATTGTGGAGGATATTCTGCCTGCACATTTGTCTAATCGTTATGAACAGCATATCTCCAAACGAATGGTGTATCCGTTGTTTAAACGTGAGATCTCCATTGAATATACGCTTGAGCATCTCCCTAGAGGAGAACACAGTTTTTCAGAGGTGCGTATCTATACGAGTGATTTACTAGGTTTATTGAATAAAGAAGCCTATTTTTCAGGGCGTACGCAGTTCCTCGTGTATCCTCATATGGTTAAAGTGCGTAATCACTCGCTGATGATGGACTTTGAAACAGGTGGACTTTCTACTCCTTTTCGCGTTCACAGGGAAAATGCGTTGGTGTCTGGAACGAGAGAGTACGAGCCTGGGGACCGCGTTTCGTGGATTGATTGGAAATCGTCAGCGAAGAAGAATACGCTCATTTCAAAGGAATATGATTCCCAGCAGTCAAATCAGATGGTTGTTGTATTTGATGGCATTCGAGAGGGCGGGTTCGAAAATCGTGTGATTACAGCTGCTTCTCTTATGAATGCGTATCGGAAAGAGAATTCACAGATTGGCTTTGTATCGATCGGCTATCAGGACGAAGCGGTTCGGAGTATTCAAAGCGATCATGATTTGTACAACGTGCTTTATCATTTGGCTAAGGTACAGCCTGATCCGAGTAAAACGTTTGTGAACGAGCTGTCGGCAGCCTTTTTACGTTATCGGGACGTTCCGATTTTTATGGTGGTGACGTATTCGGTTGACCAGACATTGTCTAGACTTATTCAGACGATGCTTCGTCCTTCTATGCACGTATGGGTACTAGTAGTAAAGGAAGGATCTGAACGATTAGAAGCCGAGGAAGTTAGCGCAATTTATTCACTTGAAAAGCGCAATTGTGTCGTAAAAGTCATTTATCCTGAAGAGCTATCAAAAGGATTTTTAGAGGTGGGGAAATGATGTTTAAAATTCCATTCGAAAGAAGAAATCCACTCCTTACCGTTGTGATGTACATGGGCATTTTTGTTTTGCTTTATACGTGGATTAAGCCAATATCTGAGGTCACGAGTACGGCAAGCGCGATGCTGTTTACTGTGTTTATTATCTTAAACTGCTTTCTTTCTTTTTTACGTGTCAATGTGTGGGTGAGCTTCATTATAAAATGGCTCTACATTTTTTATTCGTTGCACTACTGGTACTTTGACAGTCCTCTTTTTGATTTTACGTGGGTAGGGGATTTGTTTCAGACGATGGGGAATGATTTTTCGCTTATTGGAAGCTTTAATATTAGTAGTATTTCTAACGAATTCCGCAGCATCTTATTTTTTATTTTGCTGTGGCTTGTAAGCTACCTGCTCATTTATTGGGTCTTTTACCAAAAGCGAATTTTTACGTTTATTGTTCTAAGCGTTGTCTATATTGCGGTTTTAGATACGTTCACAACCTATGACGGAAAAAGCGCGATTATCACTATGGTGTTAATTGGGTTATTGTTTGTAGGTATTCTTCGAATTGAAAGAATAGGGAAATTGGAGTTTAGCTCAAAAGCGCCTGCTCGAAAATTTGTGTTTATCCTGCCTTTTATTCTTGTTTTACTGGTATCTACTACTATTGCCTATGCGTTGCCAAAAGCGAAACCGCAGTGGCCAGATCCGGTTCCGTTTTTAAAAAGCTATGCCCAAGGAAACGAAGGCGAAGGTACAGGCTCGGGTAGTATACGTAAAATCGGGTATGGAACAGATGACTCTCGCCTAGGTGGATCATTTGTTGGGGATGATAGCGTAGTTTTTGGTGCATCTGTTTCAGAGAAGCACTATTGGCGAATTGAAACGAAGGATACGTACACAGGAAAGGGCTGGGTACAGTCAGAGATTGTAGGGCTTCAGCCAATCGAACAGACTCTACAATCTGAACAGGATGCTAACGGGGGGAGGGAGGCGCACTATGATGTGCGTTCTATGCTTTCGCAGTATCCTGACAAAGTAACGGAAAAAGTATTAGAGGATGATGTGATACCAGCAATTCAAAACCCTTTTTACATGTACGCACCTTCTACCATGAGTATTATGCCTCGAGACGAGATGTATACAAACTTGAAAATCAATGCTGTTTCTCAAAAGATCTATAACTATGAGGGAAGTCAACAAACAGGTGCTAGTGCTTATACGATCCGCTATAAACTGCCTAAGTTTCCGGTAGAAGAGTTACAAAAACCGATAGTAAAAGATCAAAATGAGAATAATGATGAATTCATGAAGCGCTATACGCAGCTCCCAAAATCACTACCGAAAAGAGTGCGTGATCTGGCGAAGGAAATTACAGCTGGAGAAACAAATCGTTATGATCAAGTAAATAAAATTAAGCAGTATTTTGAATATAATCCCTACTCTTACGATACGCAAGACGTAGGAATTCCAGGTAAAAATCAAGATTATGTGGATCAGTTTTTATTTGATACAAAACGTGGGTATTGCGATAATTTTTCGACCTCGACGATTGTTCTTTTACGTTCTTTAGGTATCCCAGCAAGATGGGTGAAAGGTTATACGGCAGGTGATGTAGTAGGGGAGGAAGGGGACAGAACCCTGTATCAAGTCACGCAAAATAACGCACATTCGTGGGTTGAAGTATACTTTCCTGGCACAGGCTGGATTCCGTTTGAACCAACGAAAAGCTTCTCAGCACCAGAAGAATTTTCGTATAATTTAACTACGACAACAGGTGCCGAGCAGAACGATACGCCTGCACAGCGAAATCTAGCTGCCCTAAACAAACAAAAGAAGCAAGAAAGTAAGTTGGCTAAAGAAGCATCAGCTACTCCGCAAACTGATGAGTCGAATACATGGAATAAGAAAACAATTTTTTACGTCATTCTAGGAATGATCATGGTCCTTGTGGCTAGTATCGTTATTTATTTGAAGAGAAGAAGATGGCTACCGCTATTTTTAATTCGAAAATATCGCCGTAAACGCAGTAAAAATTCAATGTCAAATGCTTATCTCGCTTTGCTGAAGCAATTAGAGAAATATGGCCTAAAAAGAAAGCCGGATCAGACGCTAAGAGAGTATGCGAAGCTTGTTGACCAGTCATTTGGGACGAATGAAATGAGTCGTTTGACGGAGCGTTATGAGTACAATGTGTACCGAAAAGACGCCCAAAACGCAGAATGGGAAAAATCGATTGAATTATGGGAAAATTTAATTAAAAAGACGAGTTCTTGACCATATTTTGTTGGGTTGATAGAATAATGCTAAATTGAAAATTATTTATCATCCTTCGTATATCCTCGATAATATGGTTCGAGAGTCTCTACCGGGTTACCATTAATAACCTGACTATGAAGGCAGATGATTCTATGTGCGTGAAGTTATACGACTAGAATCCTGCCTTTGTTTTTTTATCGAGGGCAGGATTCTAGTTTTTTTTATAGCTTTGGGCACACTAAAGGCAATTATTATATATCTAAAGAGGTGGCGTAAATGGAAGGTATGATCGTAGTATTAGACTTCGGTAGTCAGTATAATCAGCTGATTACTCGACGCATTCGTGAGTTTGGTGTGTATAGTGAATTGCACCCTCATACAATTACGGCAGAAGAGATCCAGAAGATGAATCCAAACGGAATTATCCTTTCTGGTGGTCCAAACAGCGTATACGGAGAAAATTCATTCCGTTGTGACGAACGTATTTTTGATTTAGGGATTCCTGTGCTGGGAATTTGCTACGGTATGCAGTTAATGACACATCATTTTGGTGGAAAAGTAGAAGGTGCTTCTCATCGTGAATACGGAAAAGCAACAATTAATATTCAAAATGACTCACTTCTATATCATGAGCTTCCAAAAGAACAGGTTGTATGGATGAGCCATAGTGACCTTGTTGTTCAAACGCCTGAAGGATTTGAAGTAGATGCAACAAGCTTATCATGCCCAATTGCAGGGATGAGCAACAAAGAAAAGAACTTGTACGGCGTTCAATTCCACCCAGAGGTAAGACACTCTGTATACGGAAATGAACTATTAAAGAATTTCGTATTTGAAATTTCAAACTGTACGGCTGATTGGTCCATGGAAAACTTTATTGAAATGGAAATGGACAAGATCCGTCAAACAGTAGGCGATAAGAACGTACTATGCGCACTTAGCGGCGGGGTAGATTCTTCTGTTGTTGCCGTTCTTATTCATAAGGCTATTGGCGACCAATTAACATGTATTTTCGTTGATCACGGTCTTCTTCGTAAAGGCGAAGCTGATAGCGTAATGAAAACGTTCAGTGAAGGTTTCAATATGAATGTTATTAAAGTAGATGCGAAAGATCGTTTCTTACAAAAGCTTGAAGGGGTATCTGATCCTGAGAAGAAGCGTAAAATCATCGGAAATGAATTTATCTATGTATTCGATGACGAAGCGACTAAGTTAAAAGGTATTAAATATTTAGCGCAAGGAACTCTTTATACCGATATTATCGAGAGTGGTACAGCGACTGCTCAAACAATCAAATCCCATCATAACGTAGGTGGATTACCAGAAGATATGGCATTCCAACTAATCGAGCCTTTAAATACGTTATTTAAAGACGAAGTTCGTGCGTTAGGAACAGAGCTAGGGATTCCTGATGAAATTGTGTGGCGTCAGCCGTTCCCAGGACCAGGATTAGGTATTCGTGTCCTAGGTGCGATTACAGAAGAAAAGCTTGAGATCGTTCGTGAGTCAGATGCAATTTTACGCGAAGAGATCCGTAAAGCAGACTTAACTCGTGATATTTGGCAGTATTTCACTGTACTTCCTGACATCCGCAGCGTTGGTGTAATGGGTGATGCTCGTACGTATGACTACACAATCGGTATTCGTGCGGTAACATCGATTGATGGAATGACATCTGACTGGGCACGTATCCCGTGGGACGTACTAGAAAAAATCTCTACTCGTATCGTAAATGAAGTCAAACACATTAACCGAGTAGTGTATGACATTACATCTAAGCCACCTGCAACAATCGAGTGGGAATAAAAACGAACAAAGACGAACATTTCCAAAAAAAATGTTCGTCTTTTATATTGACCGACTATAATGTGGATGGTACAATAAGACTATAAATCAATAGAAATTACTATATGTCGTATAATATTGGGGATATGGCCCAAAAGTTTCTACCGAGCTGCCGTAAATAGCTTGACTACGAGATATTTGGTTAGAATCGTGGGGACTCTATGTGTTCTGCGCACGTTCTATCTATATATATCACTAGTCAACGCTTCACCTGTTTTTAGGTTGAGGTGTTTTTTTATGGGGTTAGGAGAAGAACGGCGTATTGATCATAGGGAGGATCAACATGAAGAAGTATTTCCGTTTTGACGAGCTAGGAACGAACTATCGTACTGAATCTCTAGCAGGTCTGACTACTTTTCTATCCATGGCTTACATCTTATTTATTAACCCTAGCGTACTTTCGTTAAGCGATGTACCGAATTTACCGGACAGCATGCGCATGGATCCTCACGCGGTGTTTGCGGCAACAGCCATTGCAGCGGCGATAGGATCATTGATTATGGGAGTACTAGCCAGATATCCAATCGCACTAGCGCCGGGTATGGGACTGAATGCATTTTTTGCTTATACAGTTGTGTTAACAATGGGTATTCCGTGGCAAACGGCTTTATCAGGTGTTTTAACGTCAGGTATTATTTTTATTCTTCTATCTCTAAGTGGTTTGCGTGAAACAATTATTAACTCAATTCCTTACGAATTAAAAATGGCAGTAGGAGCAGGTATTGGTCTTTTTATCGCGTTTGTAGGTCTAAAAGGATCAGGTATCATTGTTGCTGATAAGAGTGTACTAGTTGGACTAGGTGATTTATCTAATGGAAATACGCTTCTTGCGATTTTTGGAATCATCATTACGATCATTCTAATGGTACGTAAAATTAATGGAGCGGTATTTATCGGAATGGTTATCACTGCGGTAGCAGGAATGATCTTCGGATTAATTAATACGCCTCATCAAGTAGTTGGAGCAGCGCCGAGTCTTGCGCCAACGTTTGGTGTAGCGATTCAACACTTTGGTGATATTTTTACGATTAAAATGCTTGTGGTGATCTTAACGTTCTTATTTGTAGATTTCTTTGATACGGCGGGTACGCTAGTAGCAGTAGCAAACCAAGCAGGTTTAATGAAAGATAACAAGCTTCCACGAGCTGGGAAAGCTTTACTAGCTGATTCAACAGCTACAACAATCGGAGCGCTTTTAGGAACGTCAACAACAACAGCTTACATTGAATCTTCAGCAGGGGTAGCAGCAGGAGGAAAGAGTGGATTTGCATCCGTCGTAACAGCGACCTTATTCCTAATCGTATTATTCTTCTCTCCACTGTTATCGATTGTAACTCCAGCCGTGACAGCACCGGCGTTGATTATTGTAGGAGTTCTAATGGCGGCATCGCTATCTAATATTAAATGGAACGAGTTTGAAACGGCAGTACCGGCTTTCTTAACCGTCATCATGATGCCACTAACATACAGCATTGCAACTGGTATTGCGCTTGGATTCATTTTCTATCCAATTACGATGGTCGTAAAAGGAAGATCAAAAGAAGTTCATCCGATTATGTACGGACTGTTCGTGATCTTCGTTCTCTATTTTGTTTTCCTAGCAAAATAACAAACTATATAAATAGATAATAAAAAGCAGCAGAGACCTCCTCGGAGTTCTGCTGCTTTTTTCTATTAATAGAGGCAGATTAGGAAAGAATAGAAAAAAGTAAACTTTTTAAGAAAAAGTATTGACCCATCCGACAAATACATGTAATATAGTCTAAGTCGACAGGGAACAACGCGAAACAAACGTTGCTCGATGAAAACTTTAAAAGTTTTTCAGAAAAGTGTTTGACACCAAGTGAAAGAAATGGTATATTAATAAAGTTGCTTTAACGGCAACAAGATGAACTTTGAAAACTGAACAAAACAAGCAAAACGTCAACGTTTTAAAAGTAAGACAACAAATGAGCAAGTCAAA
>NZ_LILC01000013.1 GCF_001274935.1 Priestia koreensis
AAAAGAAAAGGTCTTACGATCTTGGAAGCCCCCACTTCAAGCAACCCGTAAGGGTGCTAAGTGGCGGGTAGTTCACTTGTACAAACATATGGATCTTCCTTTCTTTGATATTGATCATCATTCTCAATACTAAGCTAAGCTAAGCTTAGCTTTGCCTTTCTTTTTTTATTGAATGCCCTCTTTTATTTCTTTTATCATGCCTTCGACAGATTCTAACCCCCCACCAGATAAGTACCAAAGACCTGGATTTAAATATACGACGTGTTTGTTTTTTATGGCATTGATGTTTTTTACATAGTCATTTTCGACAATTTGCTTTACAGAGGATGTTTGTCCAATCGCCGCCCCACGGTCAACCACAAGTAGATAGTCAGGATTTTTCTTTACTAAATATTCGTATGATATGCTTTGTCCATGACTTGCGTTTGGATCAAGTTTCTCATCTGCTGGCTGAATACCAAAGACATCATGAACTAATCCATATTTAGATCCTGGCCCAAAGGCTGTCATTTTACTATCGTTTGCCATCATGACTAATGCATTTTTGTTCAGCTTTTTTGCTTGTTTTTGCAGCTCCTCAATTTGCTGATCAATGCTTGCAAGTGCTTCTTTCGCTTCACGTTCTTTCCCAAAAATTTTCGCTAATTTGTTAGTGTCTGATTTAAATGATTTCATATAATGCTTGTTGTCTGTATCAATGTAAATAGTTGGAGCAATTTTTGAAAACTCATTAAATAATTCTGCCTGACGGTGTTGGATAATAATTAAATCTGGCTTCATTTCGGCTACTTTTTCAAAATCAGGCTCTTTTAAGCCGCCAAGGTTTTCATATCGCTCATCGTTGTATTGAGATAAGTAGTCAGGAACTGCTTGTTTCGGTAACCCGGCTACTTGAACGCCTAATTTATCAAGCGTGTCCAGCGCTCCCATGCTGAATACAGCTACTTTTTTGGGATTCTTTTTCACGTCAATTCCTTTTTTATTGTACTGATCCGTAATAGTGATGATCTGTTCTTTCGTTCCTGATGCTTCCTTCGTTTCTCCGTTTCCGCAAGCAGCGACTACCGCCATCGTTAGAACTGTTAACATTGCTACTAACCATTTTTTCATCTGTATCACCTCATTGATTTTTTAAGAAAAATATAAACAAATTCGTTTTCCATTTACCATTTCAATTGGAATATGCATGTCGTAAATGTCCTGTAAAACAGGTGTTTGAATGATGTCCTCTGTTTTTCCTTTTTGAACAATCTGTCCACCTTTTAAAGCCACTATATAATCCGAATAGGCAGAGGCAAAGTTAATATCATGAATGACAATGACGATTGTTTTTCCAAGCTCCTCTACGAGCTGACGAAGCAGCTTCATAATTTCTACGGAATGCTTCATATCTAGATTATTAAGGGGTTCATCTAAAAAAATATAATCCGTATCTTGTGCGATGACCATGGCAATAAATGCGCGCTGACATTGCCCACCGCTCAGCTCATCTAAATATTTATCTTGAATATCTTCAAGCTTCATGTAAGACAGCGCTTTATCTACAAATTCCTTGTCTTCCTTTGTTAAACGCCCTTTCGAATAAGGAAAGCGTCCAAAGTTCGCCAGCTCACGGATCGTTAAACGAATGCTCAGCTGATTCGACTGCTTTAAAATACTTATTTTTTTAGCAAGTTCATTACTCTCAAATGCCGCCATGTCCTTGCCCTCAATCTCGATAGAGCCAGAATCAGGGGAGACAAGGCGACTCATAATGGAGAGAAGCGTGCTTTTTCCTGCTCCGTTTGCGCCAATAAATGACGTAATAGTCCTTTTTGGAATGGAAACGGACGTTTCAGCAAGCACGACCTTTTCTCCGTATGCTTTACAAACACCTTTTACTTCTACCATGATTTATTCTCCTTTAACAGCAAGTAAATAAAATATACACCCCCAACAAAATCAATAATGACGCTTAATGTCGTATTGAAGGTAAATATTTTTTCAACGATAAACTCTCCTCCAACGAGTGCGGTGATACTTAGCAGAAATGATCCAAGCAATAGGTACGTGTGGCGATAAGTTTTAAATAATTCACGCGCAAGATTCACAGCGAGTAGACCTAGAAATGTGATTGGTCCTACTAGCGCTGTGGCAACTGAAATAAGAATCGCAATGACAATCAGCATTTTTCGAACAAGCTTGTCGTAATCAATGCCAAGATTTATCGCCTGTTCCTTACCGAGTGACAGCACATCAAAAATGGAGGTGAACCGCCAAACGTAAACACCTAATCCAATAAAGATAACGGCTGCTATATATAGCAAATCCGTATTTACATTGTTGAAGCTTGCAAATGATTTATCTTGGACAATTTGAAATTCATTGGGATCAATGAGCATTTCAATAAACGATGACATACTCTTGAATAGCGTTCCGAAAATAATTCCGACAAGCAAGATAAAAAAGACATTTTTACTCGCCCGCTTAAACATAAAATGATAAAGAATGATTGAAAAGCCAATCATTAAAAGAACGCATAGAACAAAATTAACAGGTTTACTGGTTATCAATAGATTTGTTGAACCAAATAGATAAATAATAACCGTTTGTAAAAATAAGTAGAGTGAATCAAGTCCAAGAATACTCGGCGTAAGAATTCGGTTATTTGTAATCGTTTGAAAAATAACGGTGGAAAACGCAATGGCTCCTCCTGTCAATACCATGGCTGACACCTTCTCTATGCGCCTTGGCAGCGTATAAGGCCAGTATCCCAAGTCGTAGCTAAGGAAAAGAGCGATAAAAACGATTGCCACCATGCTGATCGCAATCATTTTTCGATTGTTGTTATGCATATCGACCTCTCCTTACGAGCATAAACAGAAAGATTGCACTTCCAATTACACCGACCATTAATCCAATAGATATTTCATACGGAAAAATGATGACTCTCCCCAGCATGTCACAGGCAAGTACAAACAATGCTCCGAGTATTGCGGTATGTGGAAGGCTACTTCGCAAATTGTCTCCTTTATACATCGAAACGATATTAGGGATGATGAGTCCTAGAAAAGGAAGCATTCCTACGGTTAAAATGGTCACGGATGTGATGAATGACACGATGACTAATCCGATGTTTACAACCCTCTTGTAGTTAAGTCCGAGATTAATAGAAAAGCTCTCTCCCATTCCTGCTACAGTAAACTTATCAGCAAATAGATATGCAATTATTAACAGAGGTATACTCAGGTATAGCAGTTCATATCGCCCTTTAACGACAAGAGAAAAATCACCTTGAAGCCATGAGGAAAGACTTTGAATAAAATCATATTTGTAGGCAATGAATGTTGCGATGGAACTAACGATGCTCCCGAGCATTAACCCGACGAGCGGTATGTAAATCGTGTCATTGAACTTTATTCTGCTAAGAATTTTCATAAACAAGAAGTTTCCTGCTAGAGAGAAAATAAATGCAATCGTCATCTTCATCAGAGGACTTGCGGAAGTAAAAAGCAAAAGAGAAATGAGAACACCTAACCTTGCCCAATCCATTGTTCCTGCCGTAGTAGGAGAAACAAATCTATTTCGTGTTATTTGTTGCATAATTAAACCACAAATGCTAAGGCTCATTCCTGCTAGTAAAATACTAGCTAGTCTCGGTATGCGGCTGAATATGAGCGTCCTCTCTTCTTCACCACTAAGGTGTAAGAGGTCCATTATGGACAGGTTCTGAACGCCAATAAATAACGAAGCAACAGCAAATAGAACGAGCAAACCGAGTAAATAGCGCAGTTTCAAGCTGTTTTTGCCCTCCTTTCTCGTTAGTAATGATAATCATTATCAATTGATATTTTCATCCTATCATGTTTTAATAGAAATGCAAAGAGTTTTATAGATATTTTAAAAAATGGCGAAACTTTTCCCCTTTTTTCCCCGTCTAATGTCATAGGGAGTGAAAAAAATGAAGAAACTAGTGGCAATGATTGTCGTTGCGGGAGGTCTTTTTACATACATTTCAGGGTACGCACACCCACTATTTGCACAGCTAGAAGAACAAGACTCCCTTCCTTCTCAGCCGGTCAATCAACAGCAAGCACCCATTGAATATGATGCCGGAAAGGTCATTCGACAGATACAGTGGCAAGATCTGCAAAAAAATAGTCCACGTCCATGGGAAAATAGATGGACGATGAATTATTATTCATGGGTAAATACGGGTACACAAGTGGCAGAGCGTGACATGTTCAGCGGACAAAGCGTGTTAGACGCGACGGATTCGATGGTCGAGGAAGCGGATAAGCATAGTTAAACACACGATAAAAAGAGCACTTTAGGTGCTCTTTTTGTTTATGGTTTCTCATACACTACGAAAAAGGATCTGGTAGAATGACAGATAAAGTACGCCGGGTTATTTGGATCATTCCAAATGTATTTTGCTACCTCATGGTCATTGGTCTAATTGTTTTTATTACCGCCAACGCTGAGGGATTATATTCAGAGAATCGATTAGAGATTTGGGTTTTCTTTTCTATGCTCCTTTTGGCCGTTTCCATTTTCGGCAGCTACCGAATCTGGAAATGGATGAGAGATGGAAAATTATAAGCTCCATGACATCATAAAACATGCAAAGATTATTCTTGCGTGATGTCTCATTTAAAATATGTATCCAACCATGAACAGCAGCTTCCACTCATCATTTGGACCCGGCACTATGTAAAAACTCACTTTTCAGTATGCTCATTCGTAGACGATCAACGTACATCCCTTCACGGAGGCGATCCTGTCGTAAAATCCCTTCTTCAACATAGCCAATACGCTTATAGGATTTAATGGCTTTTTCGTTGTCCACTTCTACTCGTAGCCAAATTTTATTTAAGTTAAGCTCACGAAATCCAAATGACAGCATTTTGTTCATAGCGGCTATTCCGTACCCCTTTCTCCAGTAGCGTTTGTCCCCAATCGCGATGCCCAATTCAGCATGATGATTTAAGGGGTCCATATTTTTAAAATCCACCCAGCCAATATGTACACCTTCTTCAGTGACGATTGCTTTTTGCTCGTAGCCGTTTGTTTTATCAATACACATCTGAATCCATGAAGCCGTTTCTTCTTTTGTAAACGGAGGGTATTTTTCCGGCATATTTAAATGCTTCGTTACCTCCTTGTCTAGGCACCACGTATAGCGGTCCTCGGCATCCTTTAGTTGAAGCTCCCGTAGGTTGACCGTTGGTATCATAATAAAACCACCCCTTTTTCCATATTATTGAATAGATCTAGTATACTAAATTTAAAAGGTTTTTTGGAAAAGAAGTTGTAGTTGGCAATGAGGGTGGTCATGGGCGAGGATGCTTTTTCGGATGTGCTGTTGCTCATGTTGGTTCTTGTAGATGTGCTTTTGTAGTGTTGTATGTGGTACTGCCTGTTCGTGTGCGCACGTGGAAAAGAAAATAGCTTCATAGATATCTTAGATGTACTAAAAAAACGAAAGCTGGTAATTTATCAGCTTTCGTTTAACCAATCCTCTCTACTGCTTCAACAAGCATATCCCCAACAAAATCTCGATCAATGAATACCGCCTTCACATTATGCGCCCTGTTCTTTTCCTAGCGAGAATCCTTCGAAAAGACGCCCCCCAAAAGGAGCGAGTACTTCATCCACTATTTGAACGATGCGCTCTTTGTAACCAAGCTTATAAAACGTATGAAATGCGTCAATAAATCGCTCCGCAAATTCTTCATCGTATCGGCAAAGCTCTCGAACAATCCACTTCGAGTCACCGACCCAATGGCGATTCGTCCTAAGGATAAATTCGTGGGTAAGATTTGCAAGCGTGTTGGCGACAAATAGCTCTTCTGCTTTATTTGTGCAACCAATTAAATCATCAAGCGCGTCGGTTAGAAAATATCGCTTTAATTGAATCGTCTCGTCTGTCCATGCCTCAGGACCTTGATCAAGAAGCCTTTGCGCTTCTCGTTTAATGTCTTCTACTTTCCCGTGATCCACGAGGACAAATCCCTCCGCTACCATGCGTGGCAATGAAGGCCTCGCTCGTTTACAATCTTGCTCAAAAAAGGCCTGGTAGGAAGTAAAATTGTGCGCAAATACTTCAATGCACCAGCCAAGCTCAATGACCGATTCCCGGTAGGAAGCCGGTAAATTCTCATCGAAGACGACGATATCTAAATCCGATGTCTCGGTTGCCTCTCCTCGAACAACACTCCCTGCCAAAACGGCCCCGCCACATAGCGGGAAGTGTCTCATAACAAATTGTTTTGCTGCATCCATAGGCTCTAAGCGCTGAATCATGAAGCAACCCTCCTTTTCTATGCCTCTATTATAAATTATTCCGAATATTTGTGATAATATAATGTTACTAGAAAGGGTGAAATAATATGTTTGGGGTACTTGCTCGGTTTAATACTCGTACTGAACAGCACATTAAACAAATATGGAATGCTTTAGAAAAGGAACAACTCTCCTTTTATGCCCGGGAGGTACAGGATTGAATTACTTGAGATAGATATAAAAACCCATTCTTTTAAGGAACGGATGCAATTGTCATTAAATTAAGGTCGAATTTTGAGACAGTATTTTTCTAATCACTCTTATTTGACCTCTGTGGTTAATTTCATCTTCGAATACGTGAAACCAGATGAAATAGTTATTAGACGGATTGTTATCCCACAGTCTATTTTCATACAACCAATCATCATCTAGAGTAGCAAATTCTTTTAACGTTCTACTTCTCACTTCTTCTAGTTTGGAGATATAAAACTCTAAGGAATGACCTTTGATATGTGTTCTGCCCATATCACCAAGACTGTATGGTGCACCCCATTCCTTCATTTCTTGTTCATTGGGTTTTCTACCGTCAAAAATCTCTATTTGAAACCCTTTTTCAACAGCAGCCATATGTAATAAAAGAGACCCGATACTATTACTTTCCTCGCTCATTAAATAGTCTAATTCGGAAGTAGTCAAACCATGTACGGCTTCTAAAGTTGTTTTTCTAGCATAGTTCATTTGTGAGACAAGGTGACCAATTTGGGCGCTAACCCCCCTTAATTTTTCTATCTTAAATTCCATGAAACATGCACCTCGTTTACTCGATTAGAAATCTTGATACCCTGCTCTTTAACTTGATATCTCCTTCACAATAGTACCATAAAAAGTAAATATATCCTCTTATTATCGTAGTAACAACCTGCACGCAAAAGACTAAAAAAATTCATATAGACCTTGATCAAAATAAGCGTATTCTTCTTTTGAGATAGCAAGTCGTTGATATCCATCGTAAAAAGCGTCTATATATTGGGGATGATTGGTGAATCGTCGCACGGCTAATGCCACATCATAGCGCGGATCTCCAATGGTTAGATCTGCTACATCAATAAATGTCTCTACTTTTCCATCCCTCACTAGAACATTCTCCATCGTGCAATCTCCGTGAATCATCGTCTCTAAAATGGGCGCTGGCTTTTCTGCATGTAACTTTTCCAGGAGTACATCATTTCCATCCGTTCCCCCTTCATGCAAATTAATCTCCGCTTGTTTAAGCTGTCCATCTAGCCAGGGAACGGATTTTCTGAGAGGTTCGTTCAAAGGCAACTCATGGAGCTTCCTTATAAGTTCACCAAACGAGTTCATAAGCTTGCATTTTTCCTGCTCAGTTTTAGCCAGACTAAAGGCTTTTCTTAATGTCATTCCTTCCTCAAAGGACATAATCAAGTGGCTTCCTTCTTCATCTTCAAAAAAACCGTAATATGTTGGTACGGGAAGAAAAGTAGATTGAAGGGTTTCTAGCACATATGCCTCACGTACTAGCCATGAGCGGTATCTTTTGGTGAACGCGCTTTTCAGTAAATAAGTATGTGTTTCAGTTTGTACCCTACTGACTTTTGATGTCCATCCCTGCTCATTTAGAAGTTCAATGTTAATTACTTCTCCAATGATATTCTCTATTTGTTTTAAACGTTCGGTATTTATTGTTTATTCCTCCTTCTTAAACGTGTTCAATACATGATTCGTGAGAATAGAGAGAAGTCCTCTTTTACATAAATTGATTGACTTTTGTTCCTTTTCTCTTTATATTAGACTGATCGGTCTATAGGCGAAATGAATTAGAGAGGGGGTAATGGATTATGAATACGCGCGATAAAATTATTCAAACGGCTTCTAGCTTGTTTCAGTTACAGGGCTATCATGCAACAGGTCTTACTCAAATTCTTGAGCAAAGCGCTACGCCAAAGGGTTCGATGTATTATCACTTTCCACAAGGAAAAGAGCAGCTGGCTGTTGAAGCGATTAAGTATATGAAAGAGTTTGTTCAGGAAAAAAATGAAGAAATTCTTGAGAACTATGAAGATGCCGTTGAGGCTATTCAGCGCATCATTCTTGACGTAGCAGATCATTTTGAGAAAGATGATCACGCCCCTGGTTTTCCAGTAGGATTACTTGCAGCAGAAACGGCTTCCACAAGTGAGTTGCTACAACAAGCATGTCAGCAGGCATTTGAGGCTTGGGAAGGCGGATACTACAAGAAGCTTACTGCAAACGGTTGGGACGAAGGGAGCGCACAGGATATGGCAATTGTGATTAATTCCTTAATCGAAGGCAGCATTTTGCGCGCTCTTGCCAATAAAAGCAGTAAACCGCTTCGCATTGCAGCGGCACAAATTCCACAGCTGTTAAAACAAACATAGACGTTGTTCATTTACATAAAAATTATAGTGACTGGTCTAATGTTCAAGCTGTAACGAATATACATGAGATGGTTTGATTAAAAGGGGGAAATAAAATGGATGCGAGTGCTACTCAGCACAGCCAAACACAGATAAAAGTTTTACCGATTATGATTGCCTTTTTAATGAGCGGTTTTATCGGGCTTTTTAGTGAAACAGCGCTTAATATGGCGCTAGCTGATTTAATGAGGGAATTTGAAATTAGAGAAACGACCGTTCAGTGGTTAACGACAGGATACCTGCTTGTGCTTGGCATTTTAGTTCCGGTATCAGGTCTATTATTACAACGTTTTACGACGAGACAGCTCTTTATCGCTGCTCTCTCCTTCTCGGTTGTCGGAACGCTTGTAGCGGCTCTTTCACCGACGTTTACCTTCTTAATGGGGGCTCGCGTCATTCAAGCAATTGGTACAGGTCTTCTATTACCGTTAATGTTCAATACGATTCTGTTAATCTTCCCTCCTGAAAAGCGCGGAGCTGCGATGGGAATGATTGGTCTTGTTATTATGTTTGCTCCAGCCGTTGGCCCAACGATTTCAGGGTTAATCATTGAGCATTTAACATGGCACTGGATTTTCTGGATTTCACTTCCTGTTCTAGTGTTCTCACTGATTTTCGGGATCATTTATATGCAAAATGTGTCTGAAACGAAAACGATTAAGCTGGACGCCCTCTCCATTGTGTTATCAACCATTGGTTTTGGGGGAATCGTCTTTGGCTTCAGTAGCGCTGGTGAAGGAGATGCTGGGTGGCTAGAGCCAAAGGTTCTTATTTCAATTGGAATTGGTGTGTTGTTTTTAATTCTATTTAGCCTCCGTCAAGTATCGATGGATCAGCCAATGATTAACTTAAAAGTGTTTAAATATCCAATGTTCACGATTGGTCTTGTGATGATCTTCATTTGTATGATGGTGATCTTGTCATCAATGCTATTATTACCGATTTATTTGCAAGGTGGTCTTGTTTTAACCGGATTTGTAGCAGGACTGTTGCTTCTTCCTGGTGGGGTCGTAAATGGACTTATCTCGCCTGTGATGGGTCGATTATTTGATAAGTATGGTCCCAAATGGCTCGTGATTCCAGGCTTTATTATCATATCTGTTGTCCTTTGGTTCTTCACGACCATTAATACCGCTTCAACGACAGCCTTTATCATTGTGCTTCATACGTGTCTAATGATTGGGGTTGCAATGGTCATGATGCCAGCTCAAACAAACGGCTTGAATCAGCTACCGAAGCAGTTCTACCCTGATGGAACGGCCGTTATGAACACGCTACAGCAAATTGCCGGTGCAATCGGAACAGCCGTAGCCGCAAGTATTATGGCATCTGGTCAAAAGGATTACATGGCAACCGTAAAAAATCCTGCGGACCCGTCTGTTATTTCTGCTTCGATCACAGCTGGGACACAGCACGCCTTCGTGTTTATCTTAACGGTCGCAATCATTGGATTTTTAGGATCTCTATTCATTAAGCGTGTGAATGTGAAGGAAGTATCGTAAAAAAGCAGTGCTGGACTTATAAGTCGTTCAGTTTTAAAGTAGAACATAAAAAAACGAACGAGAATAATAGCTAACTCACAGCTAAACGATCAAAAGAAAAAGGTCTTGTCCTCGAAGGTAACAGGTTCCCATTCGGGGTGCAAAAGTTAAAATTACAATAGTTTTTGGCGTGAATTCACCAGTGAATTCACGCCTTTATTTTTATTGATCAATTAACGTTCGTTGTACTTTTATCAAAAATCCCCCTAGTCGTTCGCAGAGATTTTCTTTATATGGACAATACTTATTGTACCTATGAAACCTATGTGCGAAAATGGTTGTGAAATTGCCTGAGAATTGGGCTAACAGATAAGGTACTTACTAGGAAAGATATAATTTATTTAAAATAAAGATAGAACGTTGATAAGCAAAGGAGTTTGGAGAAATGAACTTAGAAAAGCTAAAAAAAGCATTAAAAGAGGAAAAAATTGATGAAGCAGAAGGTATTTTAGAGGAAGTAGGGACAAATAAGTACGAACCCGCCATCCCGCTTCTCATTGAGTTTTTAAAAAGCACAGATAATCATCGACTAAGAAATTCTATTGCACTTACTCTTAGTGATATTGAAAATGAAATAGCAGTAGAACCATTGATTGAAATGATAAATGACCCAAAGACTTTAGGGTTTAGAGGTTCATTGCTTTTTGCCTTGAAACCTTTTGATTGTTCTTCACACTTAGAGACGCTAATCTATCATCTTTTATCTGGAAACTTTGAGGTGCAAATGGAAGCATATCAACTAATTGAGGAAAACATTCATTCTGATCTATCTGATGATGTAATACTAAAATGTATCATTAAGGTAAAGAAAGAATTAGATGAAATAGAACGAAAAAAGGAAATACTCTCAGACGCGTTAGACCTGTTATTTTCATTAAAAGAAGTATAATGACACGAAAATCTGAGCTAATGAAAGAAAAAACGCTGCTGATAGTAAAAATCAACAGCGTTTTCTTATGTGATTATTGTTGTGAATTACCCTTTGCTTTTTGAGGTGAAATGGGGTAAATGTTCTTCGTGGTCACTCACCGTGAAGAACAAATGATAGAGGGATTTGGTGCTCTTCTACACCAAAATCATCTAACCAGTCTCTCTTTGTGAAATCGCCGTGTAATTTTAACTCCCCCACCCCACTCCCCTTGCCCAATCTTGCTTTTTAAAAATTATGTTAGCTCTTTTTAGACAGAATCATATCCACATGAGGAATTCCGTCCTCCAAGTAAACATCTGATATTACTTCAAATCCGAACGACCCGTAGAACTTTCGCAGGTAATCCTGGGCTTGAATTTTAATGCGTGATTCGTTAAGCTCATTTGTTAAAAAATCGAGCGCTCGCTTCAGCAGCTCTTCCCCTAGCTTTTGCTTGCGATAGGCTTTTTTGACAAGAACGCGTCCGATGGAAGCCTCCTCATAAGACACCCCTGGTGGAAGAAGGCGAGAGTATGCGGCAATTTCCCCCTCTACTTCTTTAAACAAGTGATAGCTCAGAAGATCCTTTCCATCTAGTTCAGGATACGGACAGTTTTGTTCGACGACAAACACGTCTACCCGTTCTTTCAGCACGCTGTACAGCTCATTTGTCGACATTTCTTCAAATCTCCTAATATACCATGTCATTGTTGCGGCACCTTCTTTTTCAAAGTATGTATGAAAGCTATTTTTATTATTATAAGACAAACCTGCCACACATGTCAGCGGCTTATTACATGACATTCCATACATTGGTTACTTTTTATTTTGATAGGGTACTACATATGTGAAGTACATCACGTTCTTAGTTAAAGGAGAGATGACAGCATGAGTAAATCAGATAAAAACAATGCTAAAACAGGTGCTGATTTATTAGTTGAAAGTTTAGAGAAGCATAATGTTCCTTACATATTCGGCATTCCTGGAGCAAAAATTGATGGCGTATTTGACGTATTAAAAGACCGTGGTCCAGAGGTCATTTTATGCCGTCATGAGCAAAACGCAGCCTTTATGGCCGCAGCGGTCGGAAGACTCACTGGTAAGCCAGGTGTATGCCTCGTAACATCAGGACCAGGAGCAGCTAATTTAGCGACCGGGCTTGTGACAGCGACAGCAGAAGGTGACCCAATCGTTGCACTAGCTGGAGCTGTTCCTAGAGGAGATCGAGCAAAAAATCGTCACCAATCAATGGATAATGAAGGCCTTTTTAAATCCATTACAAAGTTCAGCGTCGAAGTAGAAGATGCAGCGAACGTTTCAGAAGTCATCGCAGATGCTTTTCGTAAAGCGACCTCTTCTCCTTCTGGCGCAGCGTTTGTCAGCTTGCCACAAGACGTAATGGCGAGTGAAACGTCACTTCCCGTTCTTTCACCTTTAAAAGCCTCAAAGCTTGGAGCTGCAAATAAAGATGCATTAACAGACGCCGTTCAAACAATTCGCACAGCCAAATTGCCCGTGCTTCTGCTAGGAATGCGTGCTAGCCAGCCACAGGCAGTAAGGGCAATACGCACGCTTCTTTCGCAGCATGCGATTCCTGTCGTAGAGACGTTTCAAGGAGCTGGAGCCCTTTCACGTGACCTTGAATCCAACTTTTTTGGACGAGTAGGGCTATTTCGTAATCAACCAGGAGATGTGTTGCTGAAGCATGCTGATGTGGTCGTAACGATTGGGTATGATCCAATCGAATATCCTCCTTCTCTTTGGAACAAAGAAGGTGAGCGACAGATTGTTCATGTAGACGCCGTTCCTGCACAAGCAGACTATGACTATCAGCCAACAGTGGAGTTATGGGGAGATATTTCGAGTACGGTTGAAGCTCTTGTAAGTGAGTGGCCCTCTATCACGTATTCAGATGAGATTACTGCTCGCCTAACAACCATTAAGAGTACACTTCAACAGTCAGAGGAAGACTACGAATTCAATGAAGACACTAAACAGCTGCATCCCCTTCAAATTATTGACGTTCTTCAGCAGACGATTGATGATGATACAACGGTCACGTGTGATATTGGCTCGTTGTATATCTGGATGGCTCGCTATTTCCGCTCCTACACACCACAACATTTGTTATTTACAAACGGAATGCAAACGCTTGGTGTGGCGCTTCCGTGGGGGATTGCGGCATCGCTCGTTCGACCTCATGAAAAAGTCTTGTCCATGTCTGGAGACGGTGGCTTTCTGTTCTCAGCGATGGAGCTTGAAACAGCCGTTCGCCTGAACCTCCCCATCGTCCATATTATTTGGAATGATCAAACCTATGACATGGTTGGCTTTCAGCAGCAAGTGAAGTACAACCGAAAATCAGCGGTAGAATTCGGAAACGTTGACTTTGTGAAATTTGCGGAAAGCTTCGGTGCAAAAGGATTTAGAGTACACACAAAAGAGGAACTTGCATCGGTATTGAAAGAAGCGTTTCAGACCGACGGACCTGTCGTCATTGATGTTCCCGTTGATTATAAAGATAACGAGAAGCTAAATACACAGCTATTACCAGATCAATTAAACTAAAAAGGAATGAGTAAAGATGACAAAAGAGAACCAGAAAACCATTTATCAAACCTCCACAATGATTGCCCTTTTAGATGGTGTGTTTGACGGAGTCGTTACGTATAAAGATCTAGCAAAGCAAGGTGACTTTGGCCTTGGAACGTTTAATAAGCTAGACGGTGAAATGATCGCGATTGACGGAGAATTTTATCAAATTACGCATGGAAAAGCGATTCCGGTTGAGGAAAGTGCGAAAACGCCTTTTGCTATTATGACGACGTTTCAAGAAGAGGTTTCCTATAAAATCGAAGAGGAAATGAGCCTAGAGCAGCTAGAAGAATGGCTAAATAAACGCTTGCAGAGTAAAAATATTTTTTATGCGATTCGCATTGACGGGACGTTTCGTGAAGTGAAAACGAGAACCGTTGCCAAGCAAGAAAAGCCTTATCCTTCTATGGTGGAAGCAGCAGAAAATCAGCCTACGTTCACATCAACGAACGTTACGGGAACGATTGCTGGATTTTTCACCCCTAACTATGCGACAGGAATTGGTGTTCCGGGTTATCACCTGCATTTTATCGATGAAGCACGTAAGGAAGGCGGTCATGTTCAGGATCTGACGATAGAGAACATCACGATCAAGATTTGCCAAAAAACAAAGTTAGATTTAACTCTCCTTGAAACGAACGAGTTTTTAGAAGCAGATCTAGAGAGTCATAGCGTAGAAGAAGAAATTGCTACAGCAGAGTAAGCGGAGCTTTTTTAGAAACGTCACGCCCCTTAAACTTGAGGTACGTGACGTTTTTACATTCACTTATATTGCTGTCGTGGTTGTACGTAATAATTCAAAAGCTTTCTCCATGTCAACATCCCGTTTTAAATGCTCGGGTGTCCATGGAATATATACGTGGGGCTCTATCCCTTTTCGCGTCATGCCCCTTCCCTCGTCAATTCGTGATAATCGTGACGTCGGATAGGAAAGCTCGAAGGTATCGTTCCACGTTTGAGACAGTAGGTTCGCATAGTCATTCACCCCTGCAGTTGGTCTACCGATTACCGTCACTTTGCTCGATTTTTTACACATTTCAATAAAAGAATCTCCTGAGCTTGCACACGTATAGTCTGTTAACACAACGACTTTCTGGGGCTGGGGAAATCCTTTTACAAACGTGTTCTCGGGAAGAAGCTCACGAAAATCAAACTCAACAAAGCCCTTCCCCTTATGTTTTTTCCATTCACGTAAAAATAACTCGACGGAGAAGCGCGACTGTTTGTCGTCAATGAATGTTAACTGTCGTTCAATTTCATAAACGGCACGTTCTGCATTTGATGTGGTGTTATGAAACAGCATTTTCTCCGTGGGATCGTATAGCTCCGTTCCTTCTGGTGGCAACAAATAAGGAAGCAATGGGAAAAAGCTTGAATCGCTTCCTCCTTTATTCACGCGAACGTCTACAATCCAATGTTTAGCTTTACTCAACAGCTGCTCATTGTTCCTGATAAGATTCACAATGGCATCAGGGTTTGCAAAATCGGTTATTTTAAACATAACAGTATCTGGCGTTTGTTCTTGAACGCTGTATGTAGGAATCCATTTCGGATAATCAAACCACCGCAAATTTATCGTTTGGCGACTTCCAGCTTCTGTTACGACTTCACCTTTATCATAAAGAGCTAAAATCTTTGTCCACTTTTCGCGCTCTGCCGTACGTTCGTTTACATAGCGGTGGTGAATTTCTTTTAACTCTAGGACAGGTATGTCCCCTAATGACGTAAAATACATTCCTTTTTGGAGCTGTGACTCCTGCTGTGCGGACGTTACATAAAGCTTATCTTCAAAGCGCCGCACGTCAAACCCTCGATGACGTTTTTTCACCGATTTATTTTGAATAGCATTAAAAAACAGATGTGGGTCATTCCAATCCATTAAATAATCTTGCACAAGATCGACAACCGCTTCATCCGTTAATAGTTGCTCGGCTTGCAATCTACGAATCTCGTGGATGTATTCATCAGGGCGGTCACACCCTATTTTGTCATAACAGCCCGCATAGTCGTTGCGCATAATATGAACGATTTCATTAAATACTTGTTCCAATGAGGTCCCTCTTTTCTTGTGTTCATTCATTCCGCGCGTTGTCCTTTCTACTTCAGTGCGTATTCAACTAAGTTAGGAAGCTTATGTTCTGGTACTTGCGCAATTTCTTGAAACGTCATGCCCTTTTTATGTAATCGATTCACAACGACCCAGCCTGTATAGTACACTTCTCGATCGTGACCAGTTGTTCCCTCACCAAATGTAAACTTTGTAAGCGCAGACGAGCTCTCATCTCGCAAATAAGGACGAATGCCCGCTAAAATTTCCTCTTCATGCTTTTGACAGGAAGCAAACCAGCCTTCTTTATGCTCGATATACGCTGCGTCAGGATGACCAGGAACGAAATGCTTGCTAATTTGTGTCGCAAGGCCTTCTTGAATGACAGTTGAAGCGACAGAGCGCTCCCATGCTCCGGTTAATTCAGCGGTTTTCATATGTACGACGTGAGTGAGCTCGTGAGTAAGTAAAATATCGTCCGTGTCCGCTCTCGTTTCAATTGGTAAGCACAGCACGGCGTCTCCATCTTCAGTTATGGTTACAAACGGATTGTGCTCAAACCCACCTACGAAGTACAAAATGACGACCTGAAGAGGCTCCTCGTATCCTAGTAAACTTTTTACGTTACTTAAATGTTTTTTCAAGAGGTCGTCATGAGGAGCCCAGCTGCGTATGGATTCAATATGAGTGTGATACGCACCCCATGCATTCTCGACTAACGTTCTAGCTAATGCATTTCCTTCATCGGTAGGCGGGACTGCGGCAAATCCGTAATGCTTTTGCCACAGCTCCCACCGCTTGTCAGTCGTAACGTGCTCGTGATTTGCACGTTGATAAAATTGCAAAAAATCTGGTACTTTGTTCAAAATGCTCGCTGTGTCCATTTGCGATTCCTCACTTTTTAGTTAACGTATGTCTTTTCCCATTCGCACAAATAATCATAAACAGCGCGTTAATGGATAGGAAAATAGGAAGAAATTCATTCCCCATTGCTTCTCGACCGATATGAACGATGCCAACTGCAACGACTAGATAAAAAAATAAAGCGTATTGTAATTTCATCGTTAGTCCTCCTCTCTTTTAAATTTTACCATATTTATACATAATGTACGGTAATCACTTCAGAAGGCGTACTTCTGTGAAGGAGAAACGATGCCTTTAGAGAATTTCTATATAATTGGTCATTTTAGAGGAGGTTTTACATTGGACAAAACGTCGCTAACCATTAATAAACATAGCTGGGATGAGGCGGCAACACGCTTTTTCGGTCGAAATCCCCTACCGGAGTATGGTCCACTTGCACCGAGTGAAGAAGAGCTGAATTTATTCGGAGACGTGTCTGGGCTTCGCGTATTAGATGTTGGCTGTGGGAGCGGTCATTCCCTTAAATATATGAATGATCACGGAGCAAATGAGCTATGGGGTCTTGATTTATCAACGGTGCAAATTACAGCTGCACAAAAGGTTTTGGAAAAAAGCAATGTTCCCTTTCATTTATTTGAATCCCCGATGGAAGAGAATCCTGGACTTCCACGTGACTACTTCGATATCGTCTATTCCATATACGCGCTTGGATGGACGACCAACATGAAACAAACGCTTCAGCATATCCATACATACCTAAAAAAAGACGGCGTTTTTATTTTTAGCTGGGAGCATCCTCTTCATAACCGAATCAGACGTGATCATGATACGTTCACCGTAGCAAAGTCCTATCATGAGGAAGGTTCATACAAGCATCCTGCATGGAATGAGCCTGCCTACATGCAGCAATACCGCATCAGCACTTATATTAATCTACTAATAGAAACAGGTTTTCGTATTGAACAATTAATTGAAGACGTTTCGCTGACAGAAGAAGATCGAGAGCGTCACGAGAATCAGTGGTACTCGTATGATCAAGCAAAGCTTATTCCAACGACGTTCATTATGAAGTGTACGAAAAAGTAACAAAGCCCATCCCTTTTTTACTCTAGGGACGGGCTTTTTCTATTAGAGATCTTTGTTTGCGTAAATTTTTATCGTAAGCATTTCACCATAAATTGCATAAAAAACGAAACTTTTACAATTATAATTCGTATATACAAGTAGAGAAAGGAGTGGTCTACATGCCATGCTGTCAAAATTGTGGACATCAGTGGAGCTGGGGGACTACTTTTAAAAAAATCTGGACATTCAAACGAACGTTAACCTGCCCAAATTGCCAAGTAGTGCAGTACGTTTCAAAGGACGCGCGCTTTAAGATCAGCTTAATTTCCACGATTATTCCCCTTGTACTTGTTCCATTAATTGCATTTGGATTTGCCGCCAAATCCATTGTCTTTGTTGAATTTCTCCTGTTAGGAATGTTCTCTTTGTACATGCCAAACTTGTACGAATTAACAAATGAAGAAGAACACTTGTGGTAACAAAAAAAGCGCTCTGAGCTCAGAGCGCTTTTTCTGTCATGCATTCATACACATCAAATGAACGACCGAATCCGTATCCATCCTTCACCTCATGAATCGTAACATTCGGAAATCCATTCCGGCTTAAAATCGTATCAAATTCATTCTCCTCATAAAGACGGACCCGGAAATTCATTGTTTCCGTTTTAATCACTGTTTGATCACGCATCAGCACATATTTTATCGTGGTGTGTAATGTGTTTTCGTGCTCATCGTAATGAACTTTTTTCCACTCAATAATCGTGTCGTCTGTAAATTCCACACGATTTGTTTGAGCCCAATTCGGAATTTCTTCCGACGTGTTGCTCGTTGTCATAATCGTCAAGAGTAATTTCCCGTTTTCCTTTAACAACGAAGATAAATTTTCTAAGCTTTTGGCTACTAAGTGATCGGGCAACAATGAAAACGAACCAAACGGAATCATAATCAAATCATATTTTTTATCTGTGGAAAATTCCTCTATTTTATCATGATAAATAGTCGGAATAAGATTAAGATCTACACACTTTTCTCGGCAGCGTTCTAGCATATCAACCGATAGATCAAACCCTTCAATATCAATCCCCTCTTGCATAAATGGAATGAGCATACGTCCGTTCCCACACATTGGCTCAAGCACATTCATCTCTTTGTTCGCCACAAACGAAAGGAAGAAGCGGAGTTCTTCTCCTTGTGCCAGTGATTTGTCACGTTCATACATTCGGGTACATAGCTCTCCGTAGTAATCGCTCACCTATTTCTCCTCCAGCTTCCAGTCAAATCCCGCTTCTTCAATCACTTTTACGGGAGCTGCATCATTAACGATTTTATAGTAGTCACTTTTTTCATTTTTAGTAATCCAGACGTAGTTTGATGTCAAAAAGGCAATGCCAAACGTACTCTCAGGGTACGTGCGGAGTTCATAGAGGGTTTTCTTTGATGGGTTGTCTACTTTTTTCAACTTCATAGCGGAGATCGCATCCAATAGCTGTTGCTGCGTTTTTTCATCCTCAATCCGTACGCCACGCGTTTGCTCATCTGCTACCATTTGCTTAAGCGTAATCTCATGAATTTTTTTCATCTCCTCCTTAGGAATCACATCAGCAAAAGACTGTTGACGATTTATAAAGACGAGTCCTCCTATTACAATGGCTAGTATAAGAAAAAACGTCACCATTTTTTTCATCTCTTTTCCCTCCTCTATATGTCCTTATTTTACCATTACCCCCTCCTTTCAGGAACAAATTTCCTGTTTTTTCTTTCATAACTTTCTCTTGTTTATTATAATAGAGAGAGAAAATTGCGACTGTTGCGAATCCCTACTGGGTACTACTTAAACAAAATTCTACCGATAGGAATTCATTCCGTTTCGTCCCGTAGAAAACGAAAAAGGGTGTGTCACCATGTTAAAAGAAGCAGATACGACAGCACTATCCTCTCAGTGTGAACAGTGCTTTGGACTGTGCTGTGTCGCCTTACCTTATATAAAATCTTCAGACTTTCCAAACGATAAGGATAGTGGCGTTCCTTGTCAGCACTTAAGAGCTGACTATCAGTGTGCGACTCACGATACGCTTCGAGAGAACGGCTTTAAAGGATGCACTGTATATGAGTGCTTTGGAGCAGGTCAAAAAATATCCCAATTGACATATGAGGGTGTTGATTGGCGAACTGGTGATGCGTCACACCGCGAAGAGATGTTTGATGCATTTCCAGTTATGCAGCAGCTTCATGAAATGCTTTACTATTTAAACGAGGCGAGAATGAGAGAAGAAGTTGTTTCGATTCATCTACAGTTAAGCGACATGTACGAAAAAACAGAGAAGTTAACGCTTCTTTCAGGAAAGCAGCTTCTTCAAATCGACATTCCCCTTCATCGTCATGAGGTCAATCAGTGGCTAACCGAGGCAAGTCGTCTTGTTCGTCAGTCGAGTCCTCCTGCTAAAAAAACGTGCCAAAAACCGAAAAAGAAAAAGCAAGGATTAGATCTTCTCGGTGCAAATCTACAAAGAGCAGATCTTCGGGGAGAAAGCTTGCGGGGCGCATGGCTGATGGCCGCGAATTTACAAGGAGCGGACTTACGCTGTGCGGATGTCATCGGCGCAGACTTTCGTGATGCAAACATTAGTGGGGCTGACTTGACGAGCACGCTTTTTTTAACTCAGGCACAGGTCAATGCCTGTCATGGTGATCATAAAGCAAAGCTTCCTTCAAACTTATCTACGCCAAGGCATTGGCAATAGAAAACCTCTCCATATACATTTTGTGGAAAAGTGTATATGGAGAGAAGGAATACAACGTATGTTCTACCGATCGTGTTAGTTGGCGTTGTACTCTTAATAGGTGTTAGCATTGACGCCGTATCAAAGCGCAGAAACACAAAAAGTTCACCAGAGAATCTCCATCATTCTGCTCTTCAAAGTGATTTCTACAAGCCGTATACGCTAAACGTTTGAAGCCGGATAACCAGCTTGGAACATTGCTTCCAAGCTGGTTATTTGTAAGATGCGTATGGAAAGTAAGGACTGCTTTAATCATGTTCACATCTCTCCATCCGTTTGTTCAATTTGAATGACATGTACGGATTAAATTCTTACAAATAGTCCTAGCGGTTTCGTTTACACATAAGTTTCAGACAACTAGGAATCTGGTAAAAGTATTTTGCTAGATTGGGGAACGTTTGATAGAACGATGAGTTCGGATCTTCGCTACAGATTGCTCCCTTTCCGCAGGGCAGCCGCTGAGCTTCCTCGTCGCTTTGCTTCCTGCGGGATCTCATCTGGCCTGCTAATCCTGCAGGAGTGTCGCATCCTCCGCTACAACTTGGTGTGAGGAATGGTTCTTCTTTAACGAATGTGCCTCCATTCATCTCTCTTTTTGTAGGAGTATTTAGTCAAACGATGAGTTCGGCTCTTCGCTACAGATTGCTCCCTTTCCGCAGAGCAGCCGCTGAGCTTCCTCGTCGCTTTGCTTCCTGCGGGATCTCATCTGGTCTGCTAATCCTGCAGGAGTGTCGCATCTTTCGCTACGATCCTTGGTGTGAGGAATGGTTGTTTTTAGACGAATGTTTCTCCCATACGTCTCTTTTACTAGGTTTGTTGTACCTAGCCATGCTGCAGAGATTAAAAAGGTCAGCGCCTAAGTGCCGCTGACCTTCTTAATTATGCGTGCTCAAAAAGGAATCTTCTCCTACAACGAGCTTCACCCAATGCTTGCTTTCGCTCCTAGTGGAGACAATTTTAAAATTGAGCGTTGCCTCTGCTTTTCCATCTAGGCTTTCTCGTTTCTTTTTTAGCTGAAGCGTGTCCGACTGATAGGTCCCAATCATGGACTCAATGGTATAGTGATCGACGTTTGTGATATCATCGCTTCCGTCTCCATTAATCGTAAAATCAGCAAAGAATTCTGCCCGTGCGATTCCTGTGTTCCAAGCCACTTTGGTATTTTTGTAGCTCGTTGTGTTCTGTTTTGTAACGGTATCATTTAGTGTAACGGTCGTTACCGCAATCGAACCATCGGCAAATGTTTCAACCTGTTGCTGTTTTTTAGCTGTATTGTCCATCGTAATTTTTACCGGTTTCGCTACGTCTTGTAGGGAGTCCATCGTCTTTCCGCTATTAATCTTTCGAATGAGCTTTCGCTGAACTCTTGGTTTTACATCATAAGCAGATAAAAATGTTTCAAGCCGTAATTGATCTTTCTTTGTTAACTTTTCTGCGCGTACAGACTCTGCGGTAGGAGCAGTTTTAACAAATGTAATTACAATAATAATAATTAACGTAAGTAGTAACGCCATACTATAAGTGGCGATACGAACGGGTTTCTTATTTTTCTCGTCCACAAAGGCGACTCCTTTATACGATATGGTTATTCATATAATACCATATATTAGGTGTCTCGAAACGTTAAAAATCAGAAAACTCCGCTAATTTCCATCCTCGTTTCTGGGAAGCTTTCATAGTATTTTCGCGTTTGGTGCTCGAACATTTGAGTGGCACAAAGAAGACACTGATAGGCTTCTTCTAGACGACCTTCTGTATGTAAAATTGTAGATTTGAATTGTAGACATCGCGTCATGAGAGAGTTGTCTGCAATCAAGGATGCGTCCTCATAGGCCTCCTCAATGTATAGCAGAGACAAGCTGCTGGCGTTTTGTTTAAATGCTACATGAGACAGCAGAAAATTAATCGTCGCTTTAAGTTCTTTGTCACCACCGACATGATCACGATGTTCTTTACAAAGTTTCTCTGCTTCTGAAAGGTTTCCAGCTTTGTAGTACGTAAGCGCCATTTCATAATAGCTGTTTAACACGTGTTTTTGCTTTTGATGACTAATCGCAAGCTCCAAACATTCTTGTAAATAGTTTAGGCTCTTATCAAATTCTCCCGTTTCACGATACAAAATGCCTAAATTCGTTAAACACCCGGCAACTTCGCCCCACTCTTCGTTTTCTTTTAGGAGACGAATCGCTTTTTCCGTTTCCACAATTCCCTTTTCAAACTCTTTTAAATACAAGTACACAACGCCATGCAGCATATAAAAAGATCCTGCTTTAAAGTAACAATTCTGCTCCTTCATGAGTTGAAAAGCCTGTGACATAATCGTAAGTGCTTTTTCAAATTCTTGAATGCGGCAGTAGCTGTAAGCTTGCGTAAAGTAGAGGTTCAAGTATAGCAATGTGTTTTCCGGCGCATAGTTTGATTCTAATAATAGAAGCCCTTTAATCGATGCTTCAATACTTTTATGGTAGTCGCGAGTTTTAAAATAAGCCTTTGATAGCGAAATGTAAATGCTAATGAGCTGTTCGAGCTCGTAAGGAGGTAAATAGATAAGCGCATCGTTAAAATAAATGAGTGCCTCGTCGTATTGGTCACTTTGAAGAGCGAGGTCTCCATCAATTTTTGCCACTGCCCCACGCACGGAAAGATCAAGGTCTTTTTCTTTTAAATGTCCTAGAATTTCTTTTACTTCTTTATAGCGTTTCGCCTTCATTAACCCTTGAAGTAACGTAATCGTTTCTTGTTTGTTTTCTGCTATTGTCCCTTTTCCACTTTTGTTTTCAAGCAATGATTGAACGCTCACCCCAAGGCGGGCTGCAATTTGTTCAAGCGTTTTTAAGGACGGATTCGTTAAATTACGTTCAATTAAACTAATCATTCCGACGCTTAAATTCGGTCCAGAAATCTCGCTCTGCGTTAATCCAATCATTTTTCTTCTCTCTTTAATTCGCTGTCCTACACTTTCCATAATGTCCCTCACCTATCAATTCCCTGTTATTTTTTTAATATTCTGCTTATTTTGAAATGTAATCCTTTTCGGTAGGAAAAGTCAACTTTTTTATTCGAAAAAATGTTTTTTTATAAGAAATGAGGGAAAAATATACATTTTCTGATGTGTGTAGCGTAAAAAACAGAGAAAGAGGACCCTCTTTCTCTGTTCGCTTTACAGAGCAGACTGGTACTGTTTTTCAAGCGTCGCACGCAGGCTTTCAGCAAGCCCTTCGACAGCGAGGACTTTTTGCAGTTTTTCTTTGTTTTTCTTGTCAAAGAATTTCACATCGTTCACAAGTGCTACACTAACCGCGTGCGGATCGGGTTTTAAAAGAACGAGCTTATCCTGAGGTGAGACCATTCCTTCTTTTAAAACACGGAATAAAAACCCGGTGTAGCCGCTATCTCTTACTTGAAGAACCAAATCAGAGACGTCATATTTTGCAGCTAGCTTTGCACAAGGATTTCGTGGTTCTGTAACTTGAATAATTGCTTCACCGTAAGAAAATGTATCCCCTATGTACGTGTTTTCTTCCGTTAATCCAACGGTCGTAATGTTTTCGCCAAACAAAGCCGTCTCCACCATGTTTGATAAAATTGGTCGCCAGTGAGCGTAGTGTTCATGCGGGTATAAACAAAGAGCCTTTTCTACACCACCATGATGTTTATACGCTTGTTCATCGCCCTGTAGCCCAATTTCACTCAAAAAGATTGGTTCTGTAACAGCGCCCTTTCGAATAGCAGATTCAAAGGTTTTAGTACCATATGTTAAGGTTTCAATTTTCCCAATATTAAGTGATGTTACATCGTACGTCGTCATTTTAAACTCCTTTTCTATAAACCTACTCCGTCAGGCGGACAAATTTCCTTTATTCGAGCGCTCCGACCAAGATTAGTAGCCATGATTGTGGCTACCGTGACAAGAACAATCACACCCGTCCACAGCGCAAAAGCTGTGGAATAGTGCTGTGAGAGCCAGCCAGCAAGAAAGGTTCCGAGCGCTCCGCTTATCCCGCCCAATACATATGTCACGCTGCGTACGCACGACAGCAAAGCATCGGGTGTAGCTGCTTGGTGTACGGCAGCCTGAATAACAAATCCCATCGACAGCGCGCCGTCGAATAAAAACATACCTAAACAAATCATCCCGCTGTGCTGAGCCAAGCAGAGAAGGGAAATCCCAATGCCTGATAGAAAAAATAATACGCTTAAAAGGAGCATCCAGTTCGGGTTTTTCATCCATTTTAACACAATAATTCCTAAAATATATACATAGACTTTATGAATGACACCACCTCATTTTAACAAAATAGAAAGAGTAGAGACCCATCATTCAACCCCTCACCTTTTTACTCGCTGAGCCGTGCTAACCCCCATCAGCACTCCACCGCTAATGCCCGCGATTGTTCCTAAAATAGGTGTCCACTGCGTTACGTAGATTCCGGCCATAAACAGAATCAAGCCAATGACAAAAAATCGATTAAACATGCTACTCCTCCTTTCTTAGCATTACGTCGTTGCTATTGAATATATGAAGCAGCTTATCTTTGTACGGAGCAAGCGCTTCTAGAATCTCCTGTCGGTTTTTCGTTTCGTAGATCTTGTTCCATTCGATCATTTTACGAAAAATAGAGAAGGTTGGTTTGTAGTGAGATGCCTCTAATTTCATTCTTTGCTTGAAGAACCGTTTAATAATTTGCCTCTGCCTCGTGCGGTACGGTGGATCGACTAAAATGATGAGGTCCGCTTGCTGAAAGCTGTCCCCTACCCAATCAAGGTGAACGCCTTCAATAATCCACTGCTCAGAACGAATGATTGTTAATAGAAGCTCATCCCTTTCTTCAGGACTACGCCTTCTGTCCTCTCGTTCTCCTCGCTCCCATACAACGTTATCAAGCTCATAAAACGGAATGTTAAGCTCTTTGGATAACCGCCTTGCGAGCGTTGTTTTTCCACTGCCGACGGAGCCGATAATATGAATTTTGTTTATCACATGCTTGTCACCTCATAGAAATAAGAACCTCCTTAAGTGGGAGGTTCTTGGCTGTTTATTTGGATAAAATGAAAACACCACCGCAATGTGAAATCGGATAGAATTCACACGTGCAAATATCCTTCAGAGCCCCTTTGAAATCTTCTGCTACAAAATAAAATTCATCATCATCCCAGTAGCTACGGCTTACTTCCCGACATTCATCTAATTCACGCTGTGTCGGAAAGGAAATGTCACCGATAAAGACTCGTCCACCATCTGATAATAGTGGAAGCAGCTGGTGAATGAACGCTACTTTTGCCTCATCTGTTAAATGGTGAAGTGTATAGGTGCTAATGATCGCCTCGTATTGCTCCGATAACTGTTTGATTGGTACTCCTTGATTAATATCCCATTCAATTAGGTGTGCATTAGGCATTTCTTCTTTTGCGATTTGAATCATGTTAGGTGAGAAATCAAGTCCGTGTATTTCATGACCTTCTTCATACAATCGCTTCGTTAAGACCCCTGTGCCAAAACCAATGTCTAGCACTTTTGCGTGTGGTCGCTGCATCACTTCATTAAAAATAGTGGATAAAATCGTTTTATATCCTGCAAACGGATACTGATTTTGTTCTTCCGTCTCCTGTACCGTTTGATTATATTCATTTGCCCATAAGTCGAACCCTTGTTTACTTAGCATGAATGCCTCCTTGTTTTGACTAGGACGAGCAGCATTCATCATTATGAAGCTGTTCCCTAGTTAGTGAATCCCTCTATTAAATGTGAAATACTTGTTATGTATGTCATGTGCACCGCCACCTTTCGATTAATAGTTTTATAATAACATATTTTTCCTTATGTTTGTTCTAAAAATTCAATCAATAAAGGAGGGATTTATAAGGATCAATTCGTATTTTACTAAATGAGGTGGATAAACGATGAAAAAATATTGGTACGTGATTGCTTCACTTGCTTTATTTGTCATAAGTTTCGCTGCGTGGCAAGTAAGTGGAAGCCTTGCTGAGAAATCAATGACGATGGATGAAACGTCTTCCCTTGCCATAAGTAGTTTTCTTTTGACGGTGTTCTTTTTCTTTACAACCCTTGTGGCGCCTGTTGTGGGCATCGTAAAAATGCGCAGGAAATAAAAGGAGAGGAGAAGTCTTTATCAAGACCTAAATTGAAAAAAATTAATAAACCAAAGGATAGAACATATTTTATATGACTAATATGTTCTACCCTTTTTATTTCGTGGAATTTAAATATTCTTCTTTTAATATGGAGTAATGTCGGCTATCTGTTAGAACACCTTTTACCATTTGGTCTCTACGAAGAGTGCCTTCATATGTCATACCTAAACGGCTCAATACTTTTCCAGAAGCCACATTCCTTGCATCATGTCCCGCATACACTCGGTCTAAACCTAGTGTATGAAAGGCTAGTTCGAGTATTACTTTCCCTGCTTCCGTCATGTATCCCTTACCCCAAAAATGACTATTCAATGTAAAGCCTAGCTCTCCACTATTATTCCCTTCGTGTATTCTAAACTCAATTGTTCCGATCATTTTGTTGCTCTCTTTTAACACGATTGCATACATACCGATTGGCTGTTTCATATAATAGTTTGCTATCATTTTCTTCGTTTGGTTTAAATCTGTATGGGGGTCATAAATATAACGTGTAGTTTGTTCATCAGATGTATACTCATACATATCATCAGCATCACTAAGTAAAACCGGACGTAATGTGATACGCTCACTTTCCATCTGACTGTGCTTAACCATTAAAAGATTTTTGTTACTCATTAAAACACTCCTATTTCATCACTAATTTAAGATTCTATTTTTAAATAACAGAATATTTTTATTATTATACCATATTACGATCTAACTTCTTTATAGGGAAATAATAAGACGCCTTCTTAAGCTAAGCTGCAAACTGTTCTGACAGAAGATTAGCTAAATAATGACCTCGCTCATCATATTCACTGTATAAATGCGTGACACACAGTGGCATCCCTTCGCCCTTCTTAAAATATTCAAACGTGCCTCGTTCAGTATGTACTTCGCCTTTCTCCCACATAATCGTTCTCCTCCACTAAAAGGAATATATATCTTTGCACCAAAATAGTTTAAGGTAACGCTCTAATGAAGGAGGTTTTTCTCTTTTGATGACCATTTTGCTAGCAAATATGCTACTCGGCTTATCCATTGCGCTCCCGGTTGGAACCGTCACAATTGAAATGACGAAACAGGGATTGAAAAATGGATTCGTGCATGGCTGGGTGGTGGGTCTTGGTGGTATGACCGTTGATTTGCTGTTTATTATCCTTTTATATTCCGGCCTGGCGTCTGTATTATCTACTCCTGCTGTTCAGCTCGTGATGTGGCTTGTAGGGGCCATTTTCCTTCTTTACATAGGTTTTAGCAGCATGAAGGAAGCAGCGCATGATGTGAATTCCGACGGGAAACCGGTCAAAAAGTCGCTCCTTTCCTCTTATATCAGCGGCTTTCTTGTCGCCATCTCACCCGGAAATTTATTTTTTTGGCTCAGCGTGTTTGGAACCGTGCTGACCACTTCTTTTCAAAAAGCAGACTCGATGCATTTTTTGCTTGCGGCAATTGGGATTCTATCAGGGATTCTCATTCATGATCTCGGACTAATGACGATTGTTGCTGGAACGAGGAAGGTACTCAAACCTTCTTACATGAAGTGGATCTCCGTTTCTGCAGGCATTCTTTTAATTGGATTCTCTCTTTATTTTTTTGGTCAATTCGTTCAGCGGCTCATTATCTACCTGTAGCTTCACTCCATCCAAACCGTCGCTTTTCCCAATGCCAGGAAGATCGATAAGATGGGTCGTAAATCGCTCGTGTAATTTTTCTGCAATCGGTGTTCCAATGGTTGCTGACCACCCGGTACTAGGTAGGAAAATAAGGGGGTGCTCCCCTTTCCCCACTTTTTGCACGTAGTGCGCGGTCAAATTACCTTCTCCTCTTTGATTAATTTCCGAGCTTCGGTAATATCTTTCTTCAAATAAAGCGGAATGTTAGGGTTTCGTAAAATCTCCTCTGTACTTTGCCACAGAATTGCATCTACTTCATCAACACTCTTCATATAAGGAATACCAGATCGGCGTTCACAAAGAAAAACAACATTAATGACGGCTTCACCGCTGTCAGTCGTGAACGAGCTACTGTTTACATAGCGAAGGTTATCAATTTCAATTCCGATTTCCTCATCAACCTCACGCTTTAGCGTTGCTTCAAGCGTTTTTTCTGCACGTAATTCTTGGTCTACCGTCCCCCCTACTAATGCTAGCTGCCCTGCGGCATGTTCCTCTTGCTCACTTCGTTTAATCAGGAGCCACTTGTGATTTTCATAAATGGCAGCTTGTACGTTTACAAAAAACATGTTCCTTCCCCCTTATCATGAAATGCTCTTTTTCCATTTTAATGGAAAATTATTTTTAAGTTAAGGAAAAAGTAGCAGAAAAAGAAAAAAAATATATTTTTTTCCATTAATTGAATAAAAGCTGAATTCGCTTCAAATACTAGATGTAACAACTGAGGAGGTGAATACCTATGGCATTACAACGCAATCGCTCAAACGGTAACGACTTAGTCGTTCCAGGCGGAGCACACGCAGCAGCAATCGAACAAATGAAGTGGGAGATCGCTCAAGAGTTTGGCGTTCAATTAGGTCCAGATACAACTTCTCGCGCTAACGGTTCAGTTGGTGGAGAAATCACAAAACGCCTTATCAGAATGGCTGAGCAACAGCTTGGCGGCGGTACATTTCATTAATTTTTAACTCGTGCTAGGTATTCTGGTAGCAGAATTACCTAGGCATACATACTCAAAAAAAGAAGCTGAGTCGAACCGTTCTGGTTTCGCTCAGCTTCTTTTTTATACGCCCTTCCCTTGTCAAATACCCAAATCCGACTATAATTAGAAGAATGGTTTGTTTTAAACCTCTCCTACACAGGAATCAAACAGCAAGCAGAAAGGGAGATTGAATACGATGAGCGTTTTAATAGGGATATCAGGAAGTATTATTGTTGACGAGGGAGGCCGCTTTCCTGGCTATAAGCGGGCGTACGTAAACAATGATTACATTGAATCAGCGGCATTAAGCGGAGGTGTACCCGTTATTTTGCCGGTGTTAGAGAACGAAAACATGATTAAAGCACAGGCCGATCAGATTGATGGTCTAATCTTATCAGGAGGCCAAGATGTTAATCCTCTCTTATATGGCGAAGAACCAACGACTAAAACAGGATCACCATTCTTGGCAAGAGATCGATCTGAGGAGCTTTTGCTAAAGCACGTCATCCAACAAGGCAAGCCTGTATTGGCCATTTGCCGCGGCTTACAAATTCTGAATGTGGCTTATGGTGGCACACTGTATCAAGATTTATCAGATATGGAAGGCTCATTTGTGAAACATGATCAATACAAAAACACAAGTGACCCCTCTCACTCTATTACAATTTTAGAAGAAAGCCATTTACATACTCTCTTTGGTTCTGAAACGCTGATTAACTCGTTTCATCATCAGGCGATCAAAGACGTAGCTCCTGGATTTGTGGCTTCAGCATGGGCAAAGGACGGTGTCATTGAGGCCATTGAAAAACAGGGAGAATCCTTTGTAGTGGGCGTACAGTGGCATCCAGAAATGATGGCAAAGGAGCATGAATCGATGCTTCATTTATTTAAACTCTTTATGAACCACGTTGAACAGGCAAAAAAAACGAGTCAAGCGCTTAGCTAATCGCGCTGGCTCGTTTTTTCTTAAACAAAAAGCTTCTCTTGGGCAGTTAGCCACTCTTTTTGTAGAAAGGCTGTAAACGTTCGAATATTAGTTTCGTCTGCCCGTACCTTTAAGTGAATAGCGGACGTCACAATGGGTTCATTCACTTTCTCAAGAATCGTAATGGCTTCTTCTCTCAGTTCATTTTTTAAAATATCCGCTCCTAAAATAGCATAGCCAACGTTGTTTAGTACCGCTTGTTTAATCATATCATCGCTTCCACCGTCGGTAATAGTAGACTGTGGTTCTATGTTACGTGTTTGAAAGTAATGGTGGCTAATCGCGCTAAAGCTGCAATCATCGTTATACGAGATGAACGGATACGAGCTCACGATATCAGCAAAGCTTTTATTTTTTGCAATGCGTGACGAAGCGACTAAAAACATTTGGCAGCGTGTGTTCACCGCTAAAAGTCAAAAGGTTATGAAGCAGAGCGCGGTTTCTGCTGGTTTATATAGCGTATTTTATGCAGTGGCTCTTAGTCTAGTTGGCATGTGTGCACTCATTTTACTACCGAATCTTGATAACTCACAGTCTGCTTTTACAAGTCTCGCACTTACGATTTTACCACCTGGTCTTCTTGGTCTTGTGCTTGCGAGCGTGTGTTCAGCGCTCATGTCGAATGCATCAGGAGCGATCTTTGCTTCTGCAACGCTGATTACAAACGACATTATTAAGGTGTATATTAAAAAGGATATGGATGGTCGCTCCGTCATTAAGACGTCTCGTATCGTAACAATTGTACTTGGGATACTCTCCGTTATCTTTTCATTATGGATTCAAAACATTCTCGTTGCGCTTGATATGGCGTATGCGATTTTATCAGGCGCCATTTTCGTACCGCTTGTCGTTGGGTTGTACTGGAAGCGCGTGACGAGTGAAGCAGCCTTTTACGCGATTATTAGTAGTACCATCATTATTTTTGCGACGTTTGGTATTTATGGCATTTCGTCTACGTGGCCGATTATCTATGGTCTAGTCACCGGCCTTGTCGTTTTAGTCGGCGTAACGGTTCTGACACCTGCTCGTAAAACAAAGATCTTTCAAACGAGAAGCACGCGTGAAACATACAGCTATAAAAAATAAACAAAACCCGCATCTCGTTAAGGAGAGGTGCGGGTTTTGTTTATGTGATGAACGGGTTTTCCACTTTTAATCAAGTCTCTCATATCTCTCATATAAGGATCAATATACGTAAAATAGGCCTTATACGACGGACAAAGATAGTTGAGGTAGGGTTCATCTCCTTCGCTTTGAACAAATCGGTTCTTTGGGCACTCTCCGTGACAGGCAAAGCGAACCTCGCATTTTTGGCAGGCTGTCGGAAGCGCTGCCTTGTGGTTTCCAAATTGTTTTTGCTTTGTTGACGATACCGCTTCTGCTAATCCATGCTGAATGTTACCTAAACAGTGCTCTTTTTCAACGAAGTGATCACACGAATAAAGGTTTCCGTTATGTTCCATCACAACGGCATTTCCACATGTTTCGGAAAAAATGCAAATAGGTGAGGCCATCCCCATCCAGGAAGCAAGTGCCCATTCAACGTTCATGACAAACCGTTTGCCAACATCATGTTTGATCCATTCGTTAAACACGTTGATTAAAAACTCTCCGTACATGTGAGGCTCCACCGACCAATCCGTTACAGACTCTCCTCCTACACGATCCACCACTGGAATAAACTGAACAAACTCAATCTCTTGTTCTTGTAGAAAATGATAGATTTCCTTCCCCTGATAAGCAGATGTCCTCGTTACGCACGTTAAAATATTAACATCTACCTCATGTTGTTTCAGTAACTGGAGGGCGTTCATAACTTTCCTGAACGTGGGTTGTCCCCCGTGGTCAAGCCGGTATTGGTCGTGAATGTGCTCAGGTCCGTCAAGGCTCAGGCCTACGAGAAACTGATGCGCTGAAAAAAATTCACACCACGCCTCGTTTAGAAGCGTGCCGTTCGTTTGCAAGGTGTTAACGATTCTTTTTCCGTTTGCATATTTTTTCTGGAGAGCGACTGCTCGCTGAAAAAAAGGCAGACCGATTAACGTCGGCTCTCCTCCCTGCCAGGCAAATGTCACCTCTCCTGTAGGCTGTGAAGAAATGTACTGCTGAATATAGGACTCTAGTACAGAATCCGTCATTTTAAAGACGTGTCCCCTCGGATAATCGCTTTCTTTTTTCGTGTAATAGCAATACTCACAGTTCAGATTACAAATAGGCCCTGTCGGTTTAGCAAGCAGATGAAAAGTATGGATAAACGTCCCTCCTTTTAGACATAAAACACGGTCTCATTAACTTGAATGCGAATACTTCGCGCTGGTGGTGTCTTGGAAAACGGCGCTTCCAAAATTTTGATCACGGCTTTTTCAATTTTGCCGGTAAACGGAAAGTGATGAGTCGGGTAATGTTTGCTGACAGGAGTGAGTCGGTCTTGCCCAACGTCCATTCCTTCTACGGAAATTGTAAACGGCAGCGTTCGCGGCATAAAAATTGTGCCGACCACATCGTCATTCACATATAGCTTGCCCCGTCCCTTCATGAGAAGCTCGCGGCGAAACTCAAACGAAACAACAGACGCACCGACAGGAACAGGTTTGCTGGATTTTAACTGATAGACGGTTCCAACGTAATCGTATTCATAAAACACGTAGTTATCCTTTATATAGATCGTGTAGCCGCTTGAGAAGTTACCGTGTGCGAGAAGAACCCCTTGATCTGCGCTTGTTGAACGGAAAATCGGAATCGTAATCGAGTATGAGGCTAGCGTAATTTTCGGTGCGGCAGCCGTTGGCAAATGAGCCATTCCTGGGTAAAAAGTAAACATTGTTCGCCCTTCTTGAAGCCCTTCATATCCTTTTCGATACGGGTGATCATCAAGCGGAAGTACGTCATATTTCTTCGCCTGCTCCCACCAAAGCGCAATCAGCTCCTGCAGTTTTTCAGGGTATTCTTTTGCGACATTGTATTTTTGCGAAAAATCATGCTCCACATGATAAAGCTCCCACTGATCTTGGTCAAACGGTGTCCCGTCGGTGTGATACGTGACGGCCACCCATCCCTCCTGCCAAATGGCACGATGTCCGAGCATTTCAAAATACTGCACGTGTCGATTAGATGGAACGGTTGGTTTCGTGAACGTATTCCGCATGCTGACACCGTGAAATGGCATCTGTAGCACGCCGGCCACCATCGGAGGTGCTTGAATGCTTAGAAGATCCAAAACAGTTGGTGTAATGTCAATCGCATGGTAAAACTGTGAGCGGACTGTTCCTGGGTCAGAAATAGCCGGAGGACACTGAATAATAAGGGGCACGTGTGTCCCACCGTAGAACGTATCCTGCTTATAAAATTTAAACGGCGTGTTCGCTACCTGTGCCCACCCTTTTGGATAGTTCGCGCTACTGTAAGGTCCACCAATTTCATCGATATGTGGCAGCATTTCCGCAACGCTCTCTTCTATTCCGTTAAAGTACGCCGTATCATTGATGGAGCCGTTCCAATTCCCTTCTTGACTTCCTCCATTATCTGAAATGAGCACAATCATCGTATTCTCAAGTTGGTTGTGATCGTTCAAAAAAGTCAACAAGCGTCCAATTTGCTCATCCGTATGAGTAAGAAATCCAGCGTACGTCTGCTGAAACTTCACAAACAGCTTCTTTTCATCGTCGGTCAGCGTATCCCACGCTTTAATACCAGGGTTACGATCGACAAGCTCCGTGGTTGGTGGTACGATCCCAAGCTTTTGCTGACGCGCGAACCGCTCCTTACGTAGTTCATCCCATCCTTTATCATAGATTCCGTCATAACAGTCAATGTATGGCTTTGGTACTTGATGTGGCTCATGCTGAGCGCCGAAAGCTAAATAAAGGAAAAATGGGCGATTCGGGGTAACGGACAAGTGATCGGTTAAAAAATGAATGGAATGATCGACAAGATCCTCTGATAAGTGGTAGTTTTCTTCTTTTGGCTTTTCAACGCGGTGATTATCATATACTAAGTCTGGTGAGTATTGATCAGTCATACCGAGTAAAAAGCCATAATAACGGTCAAAGCCCTTCGCAAGCGGCCAGTTATCAAATGGACCACTCGAAGCAGACTCATGACCTGGGACGAGATGCCATTTCCCGGCCATATACGTGGCATAACCATTCATTTGTAAGATTTGTGCAAGCGTAGCGGCAGAATCGGAGATTTTCCCCCGTTTATTTGGGTATTCTGGTCCCCAATCGATTTCCGTAATGACGCCAACTCCAACTGAATGACAGTTGCGGCCAGTTAGCAAACAAGCACGAGTCGGTGAACAAAGAGGTGTTACGGTGAAGTTATTGTAGCGAAGCCCATTAGATGCAAGCGAATCGATGTGTGGTGTTTTAATTTCTGATCCGTAGCACCCTAGCGCTGAATACCCTACGTCATCAAGTACGATGTAAATGACATTCATCTGTTTTTTCTCACGTGAATGAGTCATGATGCACACCAGCTTTCCTTATATTCACAGTCGTTCATTATAAGAAATATATTAGGAATTGAATCGAATTATGAAGAGGCTTCCCCCTTTTACAAAGGAAAGCCTCTTCATTCTATTAATTAACCTACCGAATCATGAATATCTCAGCTAATCAACGATCTTTATACTGAATTTCCATCACAAAACAAAAAAAAGACTCCTATAAAGGAGTCTTTTTTGTTTTATTATGCTTTGTTAACGTTAGCAGCTTGTGCTCCGCGTTGACCTTGCTCGATGTCAAAAGTAACTTTTTGACCTTCTTCTAATGATTTGAAACCTTCACCTTGGATAGCGCTGAAATGTACGAATACATCGTCTCCGCCTTCAACTTCGATGAAACCGAAACCTTTGTCTGCGTTAAACCATTTTACTGTACCTTGTGTCATAATATTTCCTCCTGCTGTGGTATGATCCACAAATGTATTACCAATCTTGCCCAAACATACTATTTCAAGAAAAAACTAGCTAGTTTTTTCTTTTCTCAATATACCGAACAAAAATAAGTTAACTGTAGTGTAACATAGAGTAGAATTAATAGCAACCAAATAAATATTTTTGTTTTTTTCTCTATTTATTTTACTTGTCTCATCAAACATTTATATCGATTTCTTCTACTTATTTAAATAATGAACGACCTTCTCACAAAAAGATAGACCCACCAGTCGTAGATGAGCCTGTCCCTCCTACCTTCTTTTTAAGTGAGTTGTTTTTTTTCCTCTACTCCAATAAATGACGAGCAGGATGATAAACCATACTGGCGTAAGTAAAAGAGCCAGACGCGTTTCATTTGAGAATAGCATGATCACAAGAACACCGACAAAAAAGGTAAGCACCGCGTAGTTAATAAACGGTGTAAACGGAGCTTTAAACGTTGATTGTTGATGAAGCTTCGGACGCATTTTTTTATAGCGAATGTGACAGACAAGGATCACGCCCCACACCCAAATGAAACAAATGGCACTAATAGTCGTGACAATACTAAAGGCTTGATCAGGAATCAGTTTACTTAATAACGCTCCTATTGATAAAACAATCGTCGATACGAGCAGCGCATTGCTTGGTACGTGGTTTTTGTTTAATTTGCTAAACGATTTCGGGCCTTGATTATTTTTCCCTAAGTTGTACAGAATGCGACTTGTCGAGAACAAACCGCTATTGCAGGCTGAAGCCGCTGACGTTAGCACGACAAAGTTAATGATCCCTGCAGCAAGCGGAATACCCACGAGGCGGAACGTTTTAACAAACGGACTTTGACTCGCATCAAGACCTGTCCACGGATTAATGAATAGTAATACAACGAGTGAGCCGATGTAGAAAAACAAAATTCGAAGCGGAATTTTATTAATCGCAGACGGAATGTTTTTTTCGGGACTAGACGTTTCAGATGCGGACACGCCTACTAGTTCGACCCCTACGTAAGCGAATACGACCATTTGAAAGGAAAGTAAAAAGCCTGACATTCCGTTTGGCATGAGCCCACCGTGTGACCAAAGATTTTGAAGCGTTACCTGACCTGAGCTCGTTTTAAAGCCCATGACAAGCAGAACAACCCCAAGCACGATCAGGGCAAGAATCGTAATGATTTTAATGAGTGCAAACCAAAATTCAAGCTCTCCAAACAGCTTTACCGTTAGGAGATTTAATCCTAATAACACGACTAATGCGATGAGAGCTGGAATCCACTGCGGGACATTAAACCAATATTTTACGTACACTCCAATGGCGATCACGTCTGCCATAGCCGTCATAATCCAGCAAAACCAGTACGTCCATCCCGTAACGAACGAAGCCCATGGGCCTAGGTATTCTTCGGCAATATCAGTTAAAGACTGATAGCCGGTTTTTGATAACAGAAGCTCTCCAAGCGCTCGCATAACGAAAAAAAGCGCGATGCCAACGATTAAATACGCAAAGATGATCGAGGGACCTGCCGTTTGAATCGCCTTACCTGACCCTAAAAACAAGCCGGTTCCAATGGTACCACCGATGGCTATAAGCTGAACGTGGCGATTGGATAGCTCCCTCTTTAATTCTTGTTGTGCCAAAATTATTTCCTCCTACTACTGCTTAAATTTCCGAATGTGAAATGATGAGCAAAAAATGGAGATGAATAAAAAAAGCGAGATTGGAATGGTCCAATCTCGCGGGCATTAAGAATAACAAATAAAGTTTGTCGTGCTGCTTTTATAAGTACAACAAATAAATATTCGATACCTTTCTGTCCTTTTGCCTGAGATAATGAACCCTTCGGCGCCGCAAAACAATGCGGTCTCTCCAGAAGCTGCTCCTGCTATAGGATGATCCATAGCAATCATAGCCTTCTAACTATACATTTTTTTGTAAAACGTTTTTTGATGTTCGGATAGTTTGTTATTCTAATAGTAACAGATAATTTTGTCAATAAGCATGCTTTTGCCATTATCTAATTTCCTAGAAAGAAGGGATGAAACATCGACACGCTAAAAAAAATAGGAAAGCACCTGCTCGGGTTTGTTGCATTTATTGTACTTAGCTCGCTAAGCACAGACCAAGCTACTGAATTATATGATATATATAAACACCAAAAGGATGAAAAGACAACGGTGGTTGTTCAAGAAAAAGTGGTGTTCCGTGATTTATTTAACAAGAATACGTATTTTGCGGTACTAAAGGCTGGAGCGGAAGAAAAGTTAACGTTCGACGGTAATGCAGATGGGCTAACAGAAGTGCCGAAAGATCAATTTCAGGGATTAAAAAAAGGAGAGGAAATAACGGGAAACAAAACGGTTTCCATATTTAGCGATGAAGATGCAAAAAGTTTGATCTATGAACACCTTATTTTTCTCGGTATTTTTCTCGTCTACCCCCTGTTTTACGTGTTTTATCAGCTGCTTCGTATTCCAGCCTTTAATGAGTGGGCGACAAAGCATGATCGGTGGGTGCTGAGAATTTTCGCCACGATTGGGATTGCGATCGCATCCGTACTATTTGCCATTGGGTATGTATCGCTTGGGAAATCACTCTTTCACACAATTAGTGCCCATAGTGGAGATCAGCAAGCAGCGGAAGCGACCATTGTTGATCGTTATGAGGACGTCGGCAGAAGAAAATATGAAATCGACTACTATTACTTGGCGCTTTCCTTTACAGATGAAAATGGTGCTCCTGTCTATCTCACCAAAGAAGTAACGCCTAACATCTATCGCAGTCATCAAGACCATGTTACGGTACATTATCCGAAAGGCTCTCCTTACAGCATTCACATCAAAGACAACTTCAGCATTTCAAACTTGTTTTTTTACATTAGAAAGCTCGAAATTTATGGAATTATGGTGATGATCACACTTCTTTTGCTGATTTTCGGTGGCATTCGACTAAAAAAAAGATTTGCAGCTTCTGCTTGAATGATCGTAAAAAGGAAAAATCCTTTTTACCACACCTATCAGTTGTGCTTTTTCCCAATAAGGACTACTATGTAAGATGGTGCTAATTTATGTAAAGCAGGCTCTTATGATTATAGTGGTCTGAAACAATCCTTTTACCTAATAAATACATAGAGAATGACATCTAGAGAGGGGGATTTTTCTGGATGGGAAATTGGATGTTGAACATTAGCTTAACGTTTGGATTAATGATTATTTTATTAATCGATTATAAAAAAGATCAAACTGAGATGGAGTGGCGAAAATTCCTTCCAATGGGAATTGGGCTAATCGTCATTTTAGGGATTTGTTTTCTAAATGGTTCGGCATTTTGGGATTGGGTTTTGCAGTCCTTTTTAAATAACTCGCATATTTGGAATTTAAATGCGCTCTTTAATTCGATTCCGTTCAATGACGGAGCGATTTTCCGATTGTATCAGCCAGAAGCTCTTACTATTTTTATGAGATGGATCTACCACTACGGCTTTGTCTTAAGCTGGGCAGCAGCGGTTACACGCAGCTTCTTCACAAAAAATGTAGGGAAAATGGTGCGCTATACGCTATCAAGTCACCTGCTTCAGTTGCCGATCATCACACCCTTTTACGTTATGTTTTTATTGCAGGAAGTTTGGTACGTGAAGGGTCATCCAGATGGCATGGCCAGAGGACTGACGGGTAATGATCTGTTAACAACGGTGCAAAACTGCTTCCCAAGCATGCATACGTCTGTTTCGTTTGCGATCTTGCTTCTTGCCCTTCGTGAAAAGGGTCCCATTTTTAAATGGACGATGGTGTCTTACTGTACGCTCGTCATCTTCTCCACCCTTTACCTTGAAATTCACTGGATTATTGACATGCTAGGTGGCTTATTGCTCGGTTACGGAACGGTCAAACTCGTTGACTGGATTTTCGTTCTTTACGCCAAACGCAAGCATTCACGTTCAAATGTTAAGACAAAAGCAGTATTGAGTGAAAGATCATAGGGTGATTCCTATGATCTTTTTTAACATTTGTTGTTTGGGTAATGTTAATTATTCCTTTATTTAAGAACAGTTTTGTTTGTAGAGACGCTTTAAATACCTCCTCATCCGCAGTATTATTTTCTGTTCATTACCCTTACATTCTAAAATATCTAGTTGTGTTGATGCCATTTCTTAAAACCACTTTTTAAAATTTTTCTGGTCGCCGGAAAATTCATCACAATCTCTATACAGCATGTAAAACCTTTGAGACGTATTTTTTCACCGACGTCTTAAGAAGTGCTGCTAGTGTTAGGGAATCCTCAAATGATGAAGCTGAATAAGGTGAGGAGAAGCGTAGAAAAACAATTTAGTACTTCAAATGCTTCTTGTCTGAGGTAAGTTACTAATTGTAGGGCGTAAGCTTTGCAGTTCAACTTTAGATAATTTTTTTGAGAATAAAGATAACCTTCTAATGATTTCTAAAACGAACATGTTGATGCGTTCTACCCCACATTAACTTATAGATTAGAATTCCTGAACTTAGAACTTCTGCACGCATTCTCCCTTCTCTACAGCTTTAATGAACAGGTAGTTTATCTGGGTTCATTGTTATATACATTTCCACTATTTTTTCATTACTAATATAAAAACTAAGGATACTTTGAATCTTCCCATTCATGTATATCACAATTGCTGGTTGGTAATTTACATTTTTTACTTCGAAATAAAAGTCCTCAGGCGCCTTTTTTATAATTCCATATAATAGAGATGTTACATTAGAGAAGGATACAATTGGGCGTATAGCAGCTGTAACTTTTCCACCGCCATCAGAAAATAGCGTGACATCTTCTGATACAAGCTCTAATAAGACATCGATCTTTTGCGTTTGAAATGCTTCTATAAAGCGATTAATGATTAACGTATTTTCCTCGTAGTTTAGGCTTTCACCTTCTACACTCGATATTTTTTGCTTCGCCCTACTAAAAATTTTCCTGCAGTTTTCTTCTTTCTTTTCAACTATGCTAGCAATCTCTGAGTATGGGAAATTAAATACCTCTCTTAAAAGCAGAATCGCTCGTTCATCTGCTTTTAAATGCTCCATCATTCGTAAGTAAGCAATACTTAAACCCTCTTTTTGTATCAGCGTTTCAGATGGATCGAAGGTCTGTAATTTTTCTAGCAGTAAAGGCTCAGGATTCCATTGTCCCACATATTGTTCTCTCCTGTACGGTGCAGACTTTAATACATCGAGACAAAGGTTTGTCATGATTTTACACAAATAGGCTTTCTTAACCCTTATATGTTCTTCCTTTACTTGGTACGCTTTTAGAAACGTTTCTTGGGCAATATCTTCTGCTTCTACTACTGAACCTAACATCCGATAACCTATTGAAAACAACAATGGTTTAAAAAGTTCATATTCTTCTTTTGTAATTTGCACTGTTTTCCTCCTCCTCTTTTAAAAGGATATCTTCAGCCGCTTGTTTGCCACTGCTGATTGCTCCCTCTGCTAAAATAGCGTTGGGGGACGTCCAGTCTCCTGCTATATATAATCCCAGAATTTCTGTTTTAGAACGCAGCAGCATGTGCTCATCTCCTATTTGGGGTAGGCGCTGATTCACTGTAATGGTAGGAATAAATCGGCTTTTAATCACATATTTTTGCCAGCCTGGCTGCAGTCTATCTAAGAATTTTTCAAGCTCGTTTTTACTACTTGTTCCATCAATGCAATCATTAGGATGATGGTATTTAAATACATGAAGAACGGCGCTTTTCCCGTCATCAGAAAGCCGTGCATAATTTGAATGCACAGAATAATAAAAGGGATCTGTAATGTTCATAGCGAATAATCGCCTCGGGTTAGGAAGCTGTGTTAAAGCAACATCTAATGTCGCCCCTTTTACAGCTATCATCTCGGTAAAAAAGCTGTTTTGCTGGTATTGAACATGTTTGTTTAGCATGTCGTTGAGTTCATGAGGCCCCGTTGTACAAATGACATATTTTGCGTAAATTTCTTCTTCATTAGACAGAATTAATTTAAATTGATTCTGTTGTGCAGGATGAATCTCTTTAACAAGCGTATGTGTTCGAAGCTGAATACCTGAGGTAATTGCTGTATTATGAAGTTGGTCAATAATCGTTTGCCAGCCACCATCTAGATAAATAACGCCAGCCATAGCATTTTTTATATTCAATATGGTTACTTTCGCACTGACCATCTCAGGAGCATGACAATATGTTGCAAGTCTTGCAAGCATATATAGTAGTGATTTAATTTTTTCAGAGTTACTTATCTGTATAACCCATTGTTGAAATGTTTGCTCTGCTAAATTTTCTGGATCAATCGTCATTACTTTCCATAAAGCCGCAATCCATTCGATACGCTCTTTGTTATTCAAAAGACGTGTTGTAAAAAGTCCCAGAGGAGAAAACGGAGCAACATATTCCATATTGTTTTCAACTAATATACCGCCTAATTTGGGTGACTTTCCACTAAGACTAATACCTAACTCTTTAAGGATCGACGTGGCTTTTCCTTTTTTTAAAAGCGCATGCGGTCCTAGATTTAAATACTGTTGTTTCACCTTATTTGTTCTAGCCCTACCACCAACAACTTTCCCTTTTTCTATCACTAATATGGATAAATTGGCTTCTGTCAAATAATTTGCTGCCACATAGCCTGCTAATCCACCACCAACGATAACAACATCCCAATTTTGAGTCATAAGATAACCCCCTAAAGTTCATTCATAACTCAAGACGACAAAGGGCAAAACGATGTGACAATAAGTAAAAACTTTCATAAATTTGTTCGCGAATGAGCCCAAGAACATAGCCGTTCTTGGGCTTATGAGATGTTTTTAAAGGGTGGATCTTCTCCATTATTGATCTGACGCTTGCTTTTTACCATTTGCCTTGTGAACACGCTTTACGCTTCTCTTAGCTTCACCATATTATACCAAGTTACCCCACCATGCGCTGAATCGGATACGCCGTGGTTACGAAATCCGCATTTTTCATAAAAAGGTACCAGCTCTTTTTTACACGTCAACGTGATGCCTTCTCGTTCATTTTTTTGCACAAGCTCGTCCATTTTATGTAGTAAAACCTTTGCTACTCCTTGATTTCTAGCGCTTTTTGAAACGGCTAATCCTAAGATGCTTTGATATCCTCCGCTCTGCGGGTTTTTCTGTATTTTTTCAAACAGATCATCTGTGATATATGGTTTATGAATGATCGGACCATTAATATAGCCAAGAATAATATTATCCTGTTCGGCTACAAGGAAGGTATCCCCTATAAACTGAATTCTTTCTGTCATCGCTTCTTTTGTTGCCGCCTCTTCTGGCGAAAACCCTTCCTGTTCAATGATCATCAGCTGCTCTAAATCTGTTGGTCTCACGTTCCGTAAAATCATTTTTTGTCTCCTCTCTTTTTCTTGAATAATAGTACCCGGCAAATGAAAACAGTCATAGGATTATTCCTATGACCTGTCTAGTAAGCCCGCTCTTTCCCTAGCTTTTGTTCCTTCCACATCAACGTAATCACAAACCCCATTGCCATGATGACGGAGGCAAAAAGGTACGGATAGTTTAAGTTTACATCAAACAAAATACCGCCGATCGCAGGTCCGATAATGTTCCCGAGACTTGTGTAAGTTGAGTTCATTCCGGCTATGAATCCTTGCTCCTCCCCTGCTGATTTGGATAAAAAGGACGTAAGCGCAGGTCGGAGTATATCGAAAGCTAAGAAAATCACGCACGTAATCGCTAAAATCACGAAAAATCCTGAGAAAATCGTTGACGCAACGGCGAGTACGACGCCAATAAGGAGGCAGAGTTGAATGAGCTTCTTCTCCCCCATTTTTTCGACCATTTTTCCGAAAAGAAAGACCTGAAAAATAACGCCGAAAATGGAGCTTACCGTAATAATGATCGCAATGTCTCGCGGTGTGAAGCCGAACTTTCGGTTTGAGAATAAGCTAAAGACGGTTTCATATGATGAAAGCCCAAGTGCTAAGACAAACACAATGACAAAGGCAATGAAATACAGCGGCTTAAAGGATCGCTTAAAATCACTGAAAAAGTTCGTTTCTTTTCCCTTTGAGATGTTTGCGTTCATCTGCTCTTTTGTAAGCGTTTCTTTTAGCATAAAGACAGAGGAAATACAGGCTAAAAAGGCAATTCCTCCTGCAAAAAAGAACGGTGTACGAATGCCATATTCCGCAATAAACCCGCCAATACCAGGACCAATAATGAATCCTGTGCTAATGGCAGCTGAAATATATCCCATTGCCGTTGGGCGTTCCTGTGGAGACGTAATGTCTGCGACGTATGCCGTCACACCAGGCATAATAAAAGCAGCGCTAAAACCTCCAAGTATGCGAGAAATATAAAGCATCCAGACATGTGTTCCAATCCCAAAAATAATCTCTGACACGCCAAACAAGAAAAGCCCAATTATAATCATTTTTTTACGACCATAACGGTCTACCCACCGCCCTGACGCGGGTGACATGACGAGCTGTGCGAACGCGAATGCCGCAACGAGATACCCCATCGTTTGTCCTGATAGATGCATCATGTTCATAAATGAAGGCATAACGGGAATGATGAGTCCAATGCCGAGAAAGGCAATAAAAATGTTACTTAAAAGAATGAGTAATACTGCTTTTTGTTCTTTTAGCGTTTTGTGCACTATGAAGCACCTCCATTCATTCCGTTGTTCGTGGTGAAATTCCTCTCCAAAATACGCTCCAAGAGGCTTTTAGCTTATCTCGTAGGCGCTGTTCATCGTTCACATAGACAAGCTCTAGCAAAATGGAGTCGACTACGCCGAAAAATGCGAGCGTTGGCGTTTTTGCGTGATCTGCCACGATCTCGTCTGCTTCAAGCCACGCCTGAAACTTTTCGGTTAGAACCGCCTCCACCTTTCGTTCTAAATCAATTACCTCGTCTTGAATCGCTCCTTCAAGGTGTGCCGGTGGAAAAAACGACATGCGAAGCCAAAATTTCAGTTGCTCATTTTGTTGAAATAAATCCACGACGAGTTTTAAAAATCCAGATAGATGATCGTAAGGATTTTGGTCATCGACCGTACTAAAATAATGAAGCTTTGTTGATAGCTCCGTTTCCTTTGCATCGCGAAGCACGTGTAGAAAAAGATCGTCCTTCCCTTTGAAATGCGAATAAATCGACTGCTTTTTCATCCCGACTTCTTCTGCTATTTGTGATAGAGACGCCCCCTCATAGCCATGAATCGTAAAGTACTTTAGGGCCGCCTCTTTAATTTCGTTTCTTTTCATCTTTATCACCTCACAAATTAACGAACGTTCGTCAGTTATATTACCAAATAAATCAAATAAGAGCAAGTAACTAGAGTATGGATCATTCTTCCTTTTCCTATGTATAGAAAAATCCCCCATTAACACAGGTGTAATGGAGGATGATGGTTCATTTATATCGTGTTAGCAAAAAGATCGTTCCTGCTAAGGTTAAGACGGAAATGAGCTTACTCATTAAGAGAAGATAGCTTGTGATGTGTTGATTTAAGGTGAGATGAGGCAGCTCAATGAGGGCAATGACAATCAAAAAGTTAAACGCCAATATGGAGTATGCGTTTTGATAGGCTTTTGTTAAAATGGGGGCATTTCGTTCATCTTGTGTGTACGTGACTATGACATATGCGGTAACTAAAAGCGTGATGTAGGTCAGTCCGACAACGGCTAATTCCATTGCCATAATCCTTCCCTCCTTTTACTGGATTTGGTTGATCCGCATCACCTTGCCGAAAGTGGCAAAGCGATGCGGCTACTTTTTAATCCATATGGTGGGACTGATGATTCATAGGCTTTGTTTTTCGTTCTTTTTTTGTTTCCCATTTGAACCATTTGTTGAGCTGTACGTACACATTTTTTGAGTTTTTCGTTAACAATGGCCCAATAATCGCGAGCATAAGCACATATACGGCGGTAAACGGTTTGAGGATTGGCATAAGTCCACCCATCAATCCAAGATTAGCAACGATAATGGAAAATTCCCCTCTAGAAACGATCGTTAAGCCGATATTTGAAGCGGCCTTGTGTGATAATCCAGCCTTTCTTCCGGCGATCATTCCCGCTATAAAGTTACTAAGGATGGTGAGGATCACAGCACCAACGGCTAGCCAAATGGCACCTCCTAAACTCAGCGGATCAATGCTGAGTCCAAAGCTAAAGAAAAACAGGGCGCCAAAGAAATCCCGGAACGGAATAACTAAGTGCTCAATGCGCTTTCGATGCTCCGTTTCAGAGAACACAAGCCCTAATAACAATGCACCGATTGCTTCTGCCACGTGCAATTTCTCTGAAAATCCAGCCACTAAAAATAGCGCAGCAAAGATGACGAGAATAAATATTTCATTTGATTTGATATTTAATAATTTGTTGAGGATGGGTGCTCCTTTTCGTGCGATGATGAAGAACAGAAGCATGTAACCCAATGAAATGAGAACGGCGGTGATCGTACCTAAAATGGTCGTTGAACCACCTAGTAACAGCCCCGACATGACGGAGAGGAAGAGCGCTAAAAAGATATCATCAAACAGAATAATCCCTAAAATTAATTCTGTTTCGGAATTTGCCGTTCGTTTTAAATCAACTAATACTTTGGCGACAATTGCACTAGACGATACGCTTAAAAGTCCGGCAATAATGAGCGTTTCCATCGTTGGGAATCCGACAAGATAGCCGTATAGAAGGCCTAACACAAAGTTCAATGAAACATAAATGGAGCCGCCAACGACAATTGATTTTCCGGAGCGAATCAATTTTCCGACTGAAAACTCGAGTCCAAGGTAAAAGAGTAAGAATAGAACCCCTACCCGACCGAAAAACTCAATAATTTCAGTGCTTTTAATAAAAGTTAAATCAATAATGCCAATTTTGGGGGCATGAGGACCAACGGCCATCCCGACTAGGATGAGAAAGGGGATAATGGAGAATTTTAATTTTCCAGCAAGAACTGCTGTAAGGGCAATTAATACAAGCGCGACGCCAACTTCAAAAACGAGATGATTTGTCATAAATTATCCGCTCCTTCCAGATAAGATGTCTTTTACAATTCGTTTTACTTGATCGCGCTGTCCAGACACAATGACCGTGTCCCCTACTTCAAGACGCGTCTCAGGTCCAGGCGTGTGGATTTTCTTTAAGTTTTTTTTAATGATCGCAACAATATTCACCTCATAGGACTGTCTGATATTCAGCTCACCTATCGTGTGATTTGCAGCTTCGGCCCCTCTTTGCACTTTAAACCATTCAATCACTAAGTCATCAAACGCAAGCTCAATCGTCTCTAGCGCTTTTGGTGCATACGTCATTCCACCGATAATACCTGCAAGCTGTCTTGCTTCTTCATCTTCGAGTGACAGACTTGAGATGGCCTCATCAAACTGATCTTGTTCAAAGTGATACAAATCTCGTCGGCCATCATCGTGAATAATGACGACCACCTTTTCTTCATTTTTAGTAATAATCTCATACTTTTTCCCAATGCCGGGAAGCTCGATTTCTCGAATTTTCATCCTCGTTTCCTCCTTGAGTTTTAAAGTAATGTGACACTAATTAAGAAGCTCACAGGTTAACGTCAATTTCTGTGCGAATATGTTCGGTTTTAGAGATTCCGATGTATTTGAGCGTTTCAGCACGGGTGGAGTGATTAAAAATCTTTTGTAACAGGGAAATCGCAACGCCCCGCTTATACGCATGATAACCAAACGTTTTTCGCATAGAATTTGTTCCGATCTTCCCTGTAAATCCGATGGCTTCAGCTGCCTGATGGACAATGCGGTACGCCTGTTGGCGAGTGATGGGGTTATTGGTGCGAGCTGATTTGAATAGATAATCTTCTGCTGTTAACGCACGGTGCTGGATATAGTGAAGCACCGCCTGCTTGATTTTCTGATTGAGGTACACTTCTTTCGGCTGCTCGTGGTGCAGATACTCATAAAACGTTTTAATGTGCTCCCCGTCCTCCATTAGCTCTCCTACTCGAATGTCCAGCATTTCGGTAATTTTCATCCCCGTATTAATGCCAAAAACAAACAGCACGTAATCCCTCTCTGAGTGCTTTTTCAAATACCTCTTCATCGCGTTAATCTGTTTGATGTCTCGAAATGCTTCTACATATTCCATAAACAAGTCTCCTTAATTAATGTTACATAATCATACTATTACATAGTATTATGTAACGTTCAAATAAAACACTTGGAAAACAAGAATTTTCTGTCTATTTTGTGTCGAAGATTTGAACAACAAAAAGCCACATGATTTCGCATGTGGCGGTTAGATGGATCTAGCGTTTCATCGTATGTAGAGATTGTTCGATTTGCTGTTGTTCCATTTGAAACGAAAGCTCATGCTGCCATTTTTCTTTTTTAAACCCAATCTGAGAAAATGAAAAATCGACCACATAGAAGGCTCGTTTTCGTTTAATGTGTAACCCAATCTCTTCTTCTGTACTATCTAAAGAAGCCGTTTTTCCCTCTCCTTGAAGAAGGAGCTCAAGATCGTGCTGAAAGGTAAGAAGCTCACTTTCCAAAAAGATGGGCGAACGATAGTGATAGGTAAAATTGTTTGATTTGACGGATAGCAAATTTGACTGTAGATCACGCAGATAGCTTTCCTCATCGTTTGGGTACATAGAGCCATATGAGAAGATGGAAATGGTCTTCTCCCCGTTTGATAAAGTAAGCTCTAATACGCTTTCTCGTTCCTCCATCATGAACAACCTCCTCGTCGTGTTAAGTGTCAATTATTCCTTCATTGTGCCTTTAAATTTCTCAGGCTTTTTGACGTAGCCTTCAATAATAAAACCACATTCTGTGAAAAGTAAATACTCGACCTCAGAGCCTAAGCTCATTTTGCCCTTTGGATATATAACTCCATAATCATAATGCTTTCCAATTCCAAGCTCCCGTTCTCCGCATTTTGGGCATTCCGTTAGTTCATGATTCATACACTTCCCATCCCTTCTTGGAAATGATAACCTTATATAAGGTTATCATAAATATTGGAAAATGGTAGATTACGATTGTTCGATCACCCCACCATTTTTCTTAGGAGTGAATAGATTGACGACAACATATGTAACATGGGGCGAATCTAGAGTGAAATTAACATGGCAACCATCGCGTGAGCTTCCTGACCGTTCGCTTATTACAAGCGTTCATGGTTTCTGCTTTCAAGACGGAAACCTCTTAATGGTGGAGTTAGACAGAGGATGGGACTTTCCAGGAGGACATATTGAGGGAGATGAAACCCCTGAACATTGCTTTGCCCGTGAAGCGCTAGAAGAAGCGTATGTAAAAGGAACATGTGAGCTGCTTGGGTACATGGTGATTGATCATAATGAAAATCCTGCGTGGTCAGAAGACAGCCCCTATCCAAAAGTCGGGTTTCAAGTATTTTATAAGATGGATATTTTGGAGCTGCTGCCGTTTGAAGGAAAGCACGAATCAGTAACGCGTACGTTCATTTCTCCTACCGAAGTCGACGCTTATTACGAAGACTGGCATGATCTTTATCAGGAAATATTGGATCAAGCTTTGGTGAAGTGAATAGTAGTAATGAGATCTTTTGATGAAGGAGTGAACACATATGTACTTATTTACGTCTGAAAAAATAGTTCCTTCTCGTTCATCTCCAAAATCCTTCATTTCGACGCCGCTTGGTGAGGTGCATATGGAGCTTTATATAAACGAAAAACCGCTCTCACATTTTGCTATAGTGGAAACGAAATCATTTGATTTACATCACGGTGGGATTCTTTATTCGTATGTAACCCCAGCACTTATCGCCGAGTTAGTCTTTTGTAAGCCCCCTTCCTCCCTTGCGCCTCACATGAGCATAGACGGCATATGTGGAGCCGTTTGGCGTGTAAAGCCGCTAGTTGATCAACTCTCGGTTAAATATTCGGCTACGCTACGCACACAAAAATTACTGGAAGGTGGCGCAAATAGTGGTGAAGGTCTAGATGCTCTGACATGGTATACAAACACGCACATGCTCACAATAGGAACTGAGGATGGACCAATGCTTACTCATCGCGGAAAGAAAAACGACCGAATGCCAAACTGTTTTTATACATATGACGAACTAGCTCAGCAAGAAATTGTTCAGTATGTCAATGACGCTCTTGTGGTCCCGATTCCCTCTCTACCTAAGAATGAAATCTGTCAGGTTCATTTTGTCATCGCATGGAAAAAACATGATGGGCAACCTGAAGATGACGTATCTACCTGGTATGCGGTTGATATGGTTGGAAAGGATATTCTATCAGCCGAGGAGTTAGCATAACATTATTAATTCTAAAAAGGTTTATCAGTACGTTTCAACAATTACTACTAAACTTACGAATCCATACATTTGAGGTGTACAAAATGAAAAAAGTGACCTATTTAATCACAATACTACTGGGAGTATTACTCTTATCAGCGTGTTCAGAAGAGTTAAAATCCCTTGTTGACGAGGAAGATGCGGCTGCCATTGAGGTGGCCACGTCACAAAATACGGGCAAGGGATCGTTGAAGTTGTTAACCCCTACCATTACGACGGACGAAAATCAGCTCAAATTTGAAACAGATGGTATTGATGAAGACAAAATAACCTATATTTATGTAGCCAATCAAAAAGTATGGGCTCAAAAGATAAAAAATAAGCAATCGTATAAAATTAGCATTAAAGACATTAAGAACGCTCACCGAACAGACTATAAGCCGAAGGTTCAGCTGTTTCAATATAAGGATGATAATGAAGAAAACGATATGACAACGTTTAAGCAGGCTCGTTATGAAGTGAAGGAATCGAAATAATCGCTATTAAAAAAGGCTTGGAGAAATTATTCTCCAAGCCTTTTCATTCATTTACAGAAGAAATCCACTCATCCACTGTCATAACGTCTGCCTGACGAGGGAACACTTTTTCTGTCAGAACACGATGTACTTCTGCATCGCCGTCCATACAAGCATCAGATAGTACTTTTAAGTGATAGTCCTTATCTGCCGCTTCTCGAAGCGTGGAAAGTACCACACCGCTTGTTGCAACACCCGTTAAAATAAGTTCGTTAATCCCACGGGCGCGAAGGACAACCTCAAGGTCACTTCCTGTAAACGCACTGACGCGACGTTTTGTCACAAGCGGCTCATTTTCACGTGGCGCAACAGATTCGTGAATTTGTGTTGCCCATTCAGCCTCTGTCATGCCACCTTGATTTTTGATCGCCGAGAACATTTTATTCGCTGAGCTAACCTCTGGAAAGCCGTCTCGGAATGCAACGCGAACGAATACGACAGGAATTCCTGCCTTACGTGCTGCTTCAACTGATTTTTGAAAAGGCGCTAGTGCTTCTGGTTTCTCCGCATAGCGCGATACAATTCCATTTTGAATATCCATCACAAGCAATGCTGGGTTTGTTTTTGTCATACATAAATCCTCCTCTTTCAATACCTCTCCTACTAGTTTGTCCGATTTTCATACAGAATTCAAATATTTATCTCTGTGAATTATTTAGTGAATGAAAAATACAGATGAACTTTCTCTAATATTTGTCACTACTATGATAGACTAAGGTTATTTACGTTGAACAGGAGGATGCAAAAGATGATGAAAAAAACGTTTCGAAATCAGCATCGCATGCTAGAGAGCTTCGGATATGAATTTCTTGTCACTTGTCCAAGCTGCAATCATTATTCAAAAGTGATTTCTTTAGGCGATCCCTCACCTTACGTCCCTCGAACTTCCATTCGTTTTGTGTGTACAAACTGCGGAATGAGTAAAGAGCTTACTTAAATGTCTTCACCATCCAGTCCGAAAACTTCTTCGGTTCCTCAAACTGTGGATAGTGTGCAGACTTTTTGAACGTAAGGAACTCTTTTTGACTCGCGTCGAGTGAATCAAAATAGTGCTTCGCCGCTTTCGCCGACGTCATGTAATCGTATTTTCCCATCACAAAATAAACGGGAAGATCAAGCGCGGTTACTTTTTCTGTCAGGGGATTCTTCAGCGCTTCCTGAACAAGCGGAAATTGATAGAATCCAATTCCACGTAGATACCCAATTGCATCTAGAAGGTTATATTCAGTCGTTAATGCCAGTTAAAATAGATTTTTTTCAGGATTGTCAATTTGGCGAGCTCCTCCCCCGTATTTCATCACCAAATCACGCGGTGTAAAAGCTTCGCCGTTTTCCACTTTGCTTTGTACCTTTTTAATCGCTCCAATATCTTCTTTATTCTCCGCTTTTGTAGCTTGCTTCAGCACGTAATCGAGGCTGTCCATCTCACTTTCGACCGTGTTACTCATTTGACTGATTCCTACATACGACTCGTATTTTTCAGGTGCTTTTGCGGCTGCTTGAGTGGCAACATATGTACCATACGAATGTCCAACTAAAATGACTTTTTTGTTGGTTACGTTCTTATTCAAATAGTCCGTAATTGCTATTAAATCATCCGCTAGCAGATCACTTGATATGTTCGGGTGAGCTTCATTAAAATGATACGATTTCCCTGTGCCACGCTGGTCATAGTTCACAACGGTAAAGTTTTTTTCGAGCAGGTGCTGATATTTTTTCGCATATGGAATCTCTGAGTTTCCAGGTCCTCCGTGTACAAAGAGAAGAACTGGATTTCTTTTGTCCTGTCCGCGTATCATGATCTCTTGATTTGTCCCGTTTATTTTTACCTGCTGTATTGTACTAATGCTATGATCTCCTGCAATGGATGACGTCCACGTTGGAAAAAAGAGCGCGATGAGAAGAATGGATACAATGGCCGTTACTGTAACGAGTACTACTTTTCCTGTTTTTTTCATGGTAACTCCTTTGATATATCAATCTTTTTAACTAATTATACCATAATTCACAAAATGTTCTTTTTAAGATTTAATAAATAAAATTTAAAAAAACTTGAATAAAATTAAAATAAAGATTAATATTATTAAAAAAGGAGGATAATTATGGATAAAAATGAAGTCCCTTCCTGGATATTGGCGCTAGATAAAGAGAACGTTGAATTTATCCGCCGGTTCATTTTACATTCAGGATCGTTAAAAGAGATGGCAAAAGAATACAGTGTTTCCTACCCTACTGTCCGAGCAAAGCTTGATCAGTTAATTAAAAAGGTCGAGTTATCAAGTACAGAAGAAGGTGTTGAATTTGTAACGATGATTAAGAATTTGGTGATTGATGAGCGGATTAGTCTAGATGTTGCAAAGCTGCTGATTGATCAATACAAAAAGGAAAGGGCGGATCGTTAATGGATTTCATTCTTAATTTTTTACCCGCTGTTATTATTCTAGGCGTTCAGTATTTCTTATCAACACGAAGACAATCCTTCTGGGGAGCCATTCTTCCGGTTCTTTATGTTGGCTTTTTAATTTATGGGAAGGCTACGAATCTATTTACGATAAAGCCTGGTGAGAAAGGTTTGTTATTTATCGGAATACTTGGGACAGTCATCTTGCTTGGAATGTGGGCAGACGGAAGAGAAAGAGTAACGAAAAAGCGTCAAAAGGAAATGGATAGATTGGAAGCGCAAAATCTATGAAAAGCTTAGATTAATATATGAACACTCATTTTCCCGGTCTCGAATTAGTGCCTCCGCTTTTTTACAACGGCGATATTGGTATTCGATTTGAACTAGGGGTAAATGATGAATCATCAAACTGCAGAGAAGGTAGTACTTATTTGAAGGAAGTAGATCACCGCGCTATTACTCTATTTGAAACGCTTCATCCGCAGGAAGAAAATTTAGTATTGGTTGTGAATATCTATGATTATCGAGCTTTTAAAAGAAATCTTAGACTTTTTGCATCTTTTATCAAAAGTCGTAAAGTTTTATATCAGTTAAAGCATACCCAAATTCGGGACGTTTTTACAGAGAAAGATGAGGAGACAGAGCATAAAACGCATCGGTTCATTCTTTCATGTAAAACAAAGGATATTCGTTATCAAAAGCTAATTAAAGCCATTTGTCGCCAGGATCTAGGAATTCGTCCCTCTATGAAGCATGATGTCTTCTTTATTCACCAAAAGAACCACACCATTTTTCATGTCTACGATGACCGCGGATGTGACGTTGTTGCCGCTTCAACAGAAGCTATTCGCCCCCTCTACGAAAACGACCAGTCTTGGATTTTAGACTATGACCGTGCAGAGATTGATGCGACGTTTAAGAAGTGAAGATCAGCTCATACATAATTAAGATGAGAAAATAAGTGTTAAAGAACCATCTCATAAAAAAGCATTGAAAGTTCATTCAATGCTTTTTGTAATGATTTCATGTTAAGTTTCAATCGATCTCTAAACCTTTTTCCGTCCTCCCCCCATCTTCTATACTAAAAATCTGTTAACCTTTTTTCTCCTCACTCGTTATAGAAGCGACACGACACGATTTCACATCATAGAGAAAGGATGAACACATTGAAAGTATGGAATTCGTATTTATTTTATGTAAAGCTGACGTGCCGGACGTGGGTCATGCCACTCCTGCTAGTAGGAAACATTGGGCTTATTTTATATCCGCTTTATTTATACAGTCATTATGTAGATAATGCAGATCTTGGCGGAATCGATCCGGCGTCACCTTTAGTGGGAAGCTATGGAATTTTTTCGCTTATCCTTACTTACTTATTTTTTGGAGTTTATGTAACAAAGCTTGATGAAACAGCTTCTATTGCGGAAACGTTTGGCGTAGTCGAGAACAGCATTGCTTGTAAAACCCTGGCCAAATCATTCGTCGCTCTGAGTGCCATTATCCTCTCACTTCTTGTACTTTATTTGTCCTATTTGGTTTTGTACGTGACAAGTGACTTTCATAGCCTGCGCTTCTTTCTACACGTAGGGATTTACATGCTTTTATACTATGGCCTCACGCCGTTTGTCATGTTTTTACTAGGAAGCGTGCTTACGCTCGTTATTCGAAACAAGCTCATTTATCCACTCATTCTTATGATGTTTGTCCTCTTAAGTCCGATGAACGCGGCTATATTCCCATATGATCCGACAAAGGCCTATAGCATCCGGCTTGATCGCTTATTAAATTTTGGCGAGCCGAACATGACGAGAAGCTACAACAGCTTTTACGGCTTCGCACTAGAGCCCATTCGCTGGATGAAAAGCTTGTTTTGCATGGCACTATTATGTTTGTTCACAATCTTCATCCTAAAAAAACGGCATGCATGGTTTTCAAATGGATTCAAACGCACTTTGTTTTGTTTTCTCCTTATTACTGGTATAACGTTTACGTACATCATTTCTCCTCATCAAACGTTTAATGATGATGATCTTGTTATTCGAAACTATTACGATACGCACCGTGCGAATGCAGCTGAGATGAATTCACCTATCGTCTTTTCTCATTATGATATCCATCTACAGCCAAAGGGTCAGTTAAATGCTTTCGTAAAAATCAAAGCGGAGAATACGAGTAACCAAATCGTGCAGTCAATGAAAGTGGCACTCTATCATGAGCTTCATATACAGCAAATTAAGCTTGACGGAAAAACCGTTTCATTTGAGCAAAAGCAGGACTTCGTTAACATTCATTTTTCTTCTGGAGGCTGGGCTCCTCATACGGAAAAAACGCTTGAGTTTACATACACTGGACTGCACTCAAATTTGTATTTTGCTAACACCCGTGCGATTTATTTACCAAACTACTTATCTTGGTTGCCTAGTGAAGACCTAACTCCTGCATTCCAGCTTGTATCAAAGCAGAGGCAAATTCACCGTCTGCCGCGTCTCGCTCACGCTCAAAAAAGCTATGATCTGTATGTGAACAGCGGGAAGGAAATTTACTCCAACCTTCCATTAAAAAGTGAGCAACATTGGAGCGGAACGACTGATGAAGGAGTATCGATCATCTCCGGACAGCTCACGTCAAAGAAGCTGAGCGATTTCACCCTCGTTTATCCGAACGATTGGGAATCAGAATTTGCCGATACGACGGTACTTCATCGCTATGTAAAAGCAGTTACGGCTATTTTGCAGAACCAGCTTCATGATCAAGTTCACCTTCCCAAAAGTCTCTATTTTTTGCCGAACGAAAACATTGGTGACGGATTTTCCGGTGAAGGTACGTGGTGGAACAACACAGACCTTATATTCGGATTTCGCTATTACGACCGAAACGGAATGAATTATTTTACAAAGGAGAACATGTCAGATTTCACCTATCGTCTGGTGCTCGCTCGTACAAAAACTATGAATAGTAGTTCATATGACTATGAATTTAACGTCCTGTTTGCGAGTGCGTATGCCCAGGCTATTAACGCACAGCTTCACTTATCAAACGAAGAAGCAAAGGACAATTTAGACTTTCTCCTCTCTTCTGTCGTTGGAGATGACGGAGGGAAATTAGCCGTTAAGCGTCTGCTTCTTCAGTGGATGAAGCAGCCTAAGGCGTATGATACTCGTTCTCCCCTGTATCAATCATGGTACAAGCTAACGAAGGATGATACGCCGAATAAATGGACGAAGCTAAAAGACATTTTGAAAGAGAAAGAAGGAACGAACGATGAACATCATTGAGATAAACGGTATTCAAAAAACATACAAACGAAAAAAAGCGCTTCGCAACGTCACCTGTACCATTCAAGGAACATTTGGGCTTTTAGGACCGAACGGAGCAGGCAAAACGACGCTAATGAGAATCTTAGCCACATTGATTAAGCCTGATCATGGTGATATTCGTTTCAATGACGAGGTGTCATGGGAAAATTCCAGCAGAATTCGTCAAATGATCGGCTATCTTCCGCAGCACTTTTCCTTGTATAAGCAGGCGACCGTCATGGAGTGCCTGTTTCACCTCGCCGTGCTAAAAGGAATTCCGAAAAAGCAGGCCCGAGCGGAGATTGAAAAATTACTGCATGACGTAAATCTAGTCGGGCAAGAAAAAACGAAAATGAAGCATCTATCAGGCGGTATGCTTCGCCGCATCGGCATTGCACAAGCCTTGCTTGGGGACCCTCCTATTCTCATTGTCGATGAGCCAACCGTGGGGTTAGATATTGATGAGCGCGTGCGTTTTCGGCAGCTTTTACGACAAGTAGGAAAAAACCGAATTGTGCTTATTTCTACTCATATCGTGGAGGATGTTGAAGAGACGTGTGATCATATTGGTATTTTAAAGGATGGGGTCATGCTGTTTACAGGAAGCAAGGACGAACTAAAGGACATTGTAAAAGGAAAAGTGACAGAGAAAGTTGCTTCCTACGAAGAAGTAGACGCGATGAGGGATCGGATCATCTCTATCACAGAACAAGGTGAGTATTATCTCGTTCGTTACCTCGATGAACATGGAATACATACGGTCACGCCAACCATTCAAGACGCCTACTTATTTCTCACACGAAACGGTGAGAACGGATGAATATTGTCAAGAGACTTCACCTCCCTTTTGATAGTCGGTTAATGGGGATTTCTTTTTATATTCCTTTTCTCCTCATGACTTTAACCGTTACATATACATATGCAAGTTCAGGTCCAGACCATATCATGAACGTGGCTCATCTGCTGGAATTTCTCGTATGTCCATGTGCTTCCATGTGGTCTGTGTATCTATTTATAAGTTATTACGAGGACGAAGCAGCGGAGCTTTTATTTACCTATCCCCTTCCGATGATGGCACACGGCTTACTAAGAGTCTGCGCCTTTTTCATTTTGTATGCAACAGCGCTAGGGATTTCGATAGGACTGCTGTCTGTGACGTTAAAGGAGGTCTCCCTTTTTCAATTACTGCTTTTAATGATCCCACAGGCGCTTGTGTACAGTGCGCTCGGCTTTGTACTTATGATCGGATCACGTCACCCTGCTTTCCCCCTGTCCATCATTGGGTCATATGTGGCCATTAAATTTTTTACGAAAGGAAGCATGATTTTTCCCCTTTATAACATTATGTCGTTCTCGGTTGATTTACAGGCTTCACCCCTTTTAAAGACGCTAGCGATCAAAAATACGCTGATCGCAGGAGTGCTGTTTGTCATTGGTCAATATATTCTCGGGAAGCGAAAACTCTCATAGACTGGATGAATTTCTACTTTAAAGAAAAATTTGTTAACCTTTTTCTTCGTGAAACGTTTTAGAGGCGGGAGGTTGGACATGAAAGATGCTTTATTAGGCGAAAAGTTACATGAAAAGCTGCAGTTTGTCTTCGCATATTTAGTGAAGATGGGCGCGAAAAAGGAAGACGCAGAAGACATTATTCAAGATACGGCCTACAAATTTTTACGCTACATGGATTCGATTGGACCAAGTCAAATTCAAAGTTGGCTATTTCGGGTAGCCATTAACGGCTATTATGACTTAACACGTAAGCGAACGCGCCGGAAAGATATTTTGCTGGCGTTTGATTTTAACGAACTACTAGACGAGGATACGCCGGAGCAAGCGGTTTTACATAAGGAGTTGCAGCAGGATATTCATATGTTATTAGGTCAGTTGAAAACGCAGTACCGGGAATTGCTTCTTTTGAAATATAGCACCGGGTTAAAAATCACAGAAATTGCCCAGCTCTATGGGATGAAAGAAGGATCAATTAAAACGATTCTTCACCGCGCACGAAAACAATTTATTGATGTGTACAGGAGGTCTAACGATGAGCGATGAAAATGAATTTTTACCAAGAGACTACGAGTTTGAGGGATTAGTAAAAAAAGCGCGCCGAAAAACGTTGCTTAAAATGATTATCATCTCCGTTATTAGCAGTGTAGTCGTACTTGGCGGATTATATCTTCTCGGAAGCTATGTCCTGCAGCAAACGATCGAAAAAGAAACAAATGCTGAGATGGGCTGGAGCTCTCTGCAAGGGGCCAATGTTGAAAGTATGGGAACACAGTTCAACTATACTCCGTTTTCAGCAACAGGAACGACGGAATTTGTGAAGAACGTTGAGGGAGTATTAATACCGTGGGGAGAGCGTCATGACGTTTACACGATGTTTGGTACATCAAAGCGTGAAAGCTTGTCTATGAGCGGTCCATCTAAAATGGGCAGTATTGATGATGAGCGACTTCCTTTCTACTATGAAGGGCAGCGCGTGATGGAATTTTATCATCCTGACGTTCAATACGTAAAGGTTTATGATGATCGATCCACGCTAAGTAAAATGAACGAGACGACCGTTGCGGAGATGGCATTCTCTTTTGATCAAGCATATTCCATTCAAGAGGTTCAAAAATTATTTCCAGATCATGTCGCGTGGTATTGGGTCGATACATTTACGAAGAAAGATGTAAAAGAAATGAGTAACCAAGCAAGGGATAAAAACATGGAAGAGACCGCTATTATTAATGGGTTCGATGTATACGGCTTCCCAAACAGTCCTCGTCCGGATACTGATCCGTCCCTTCCGTTCATTTCTACATTAAACATGTTGAAGAAGGACGGGAAATACGAAAGAGAAGCTTCGAATCTTTATAATGATTTAACAACTAACAAGAAAAGAAAGCTAACCCCTGACTCGCTAAAAATTATTGGCGTTGTGGTAACAGGAAAGCCAAGTGAGCTTAAAGCATACATGAAAACTTCAGCCGTTCGGGGAGCAGTACTAGGCGCAACGGCGAATAAGTATGAGTAAACTACGATGAATGAATCGTTTTTATAATTGTAATTAGGGTTGGTTTTTTCTCCAAACCAATCACCTCATAAAAAAAGCGCGTCGTTTCGAAAACGACGCGTTTTTTTAGATCACAAATGTGGGCTTATGCTGTTTTAATTTTGCCGGTGCTGTTGGGACAGGTTTGTTCGTATGAACATCAAGCACGGTAGACGCTTCGTTAAACCAGCAGTCCGGTGCTTCGGCTCCCCAAAACGTTTGTCTGCGCTTATCGTTTAAATCCCAGCGAATCGGCTTGAAATCAGGATCACTCGTTAAGTAGTCCCCGTTATACAGTTCAATGCGGTGACCGTCTGGATCTCTCACATACAAGAAAAACGCATTTGATAACCCATGTCGTGCAGGACCACGTTCAATGCTGCTTGAATAACCGAGTGCTGCTAAAACATCACAGCCATGAATAAGACTCATCGGATCACTTAGCCAAAAGCCAATATGATGAAGACGAGGGCCGATTCCGTTCATGAATGCAACGTCATGAACGCTAGGCTTGCGGTGAAGCCATGATGCCCATACTTTTTCTTCTTCTGACGCCGTATATTCGGAACACGAAAAACCAAGTTCCTTCATATAGAAATCATGTGTTTTCTCAACATCTGACACCATATTGTTAAAGTGATCGATGCGCTGGACTTTTGCGCCTTGATACAAATCATAGCGCTGCAGCATCCGCTCTACCGTCTCCATTTTCGCAAAGTACTCAAGTGGGAGTCCTGCCACGTCCTGAACACGAAAAGCGCGTCCTACCGCATGCTGACTTCCCTCTTCAAGCCACTTCACTCTGTAGCCATTTTGCTCGTAAAAACCAGCCAATGAGTCTAAATCTTCGTTCGAACGCACTTTGTAGCTCATTACTTCAACAACTGGCGCTTCTGCTTTTTTCAGGACGAGGCTATGATGGACGTGCTCTTCAAGTCCACGTAAATAGAGCGCCCCGTCCTTCTCCTCCGTTTCAATAAATCCAAGACCGCGAATATAAAAATCACGTGATTTCTCTAAATCTGTGACGTGAAGAATCGCTCTTGCCGATCGGATAATATCAAATGTCATGTTCTTCCCCCCTTTTTACACGTTCAGAAAGCTAGCTTTTGCATCCGTTCCTTTGCTAAGAAACTGTGAGACGCGTTCTTTTAGCTCCTCTTTTGCACCGTAGTTATCAAAGTACGTCATGCCCATCCGAACCGGATCACCGAAGAAATAGTACTCGTAGTGCATTTGCCTGCTTCCGAATGCGCTCATCGTCAAATCCCATGCCAAGCGGAATAGCTGAACGCGCTCGTATCCCTCAAGATTTTTTCCTTGAAGCCCTCGGTTGATAATCGAGCCAATTTCTTCGTTATGAAAATCAGCGTGTGTTGGAATACCCATAAGACCTGATGCACCAAGAACGCGAAGAATTTCCACAAGACGCGGATAAATACGTGGAAACCAGTTGCGCGCAGCGTCTAGCGCTTCGTAATCTGGCGTCATCGTTCCCCATTTATCAAGCTTTGCATTGTGCTCGGCACGATAAAGATGTGACTTCATCGCTTCAATCGTAAGCATGATTTCCGTTCCTTTGTCTTTTACATGCTGAAATTGGTCAATCCCAATCGCATCCATAACGGATAGCGCAACGCCGAGGACAAATTCCGTCTTAATGACGTTTTTGGCTACAACCTGGTGCGCCATATGAACGACCGCATTTGTTTCCCGGAACGTTCGGTTACAGATAGATGAATTTCCACAAACAAAGACGCGCTCCCACGGAACAAAGACGTGATCAAATGACACGATCGCATCTCCTTCTTCAAAGCGTGAAGAAAGCGGGTGATCATACGCGTTTTTTCCATAATCGAATGACTCGCGGCTAATAAACTTAAGTCCTGGCGTGTTGTTTGGAATCGCAAAAGCCAATGAGTACGGATCGTCAAGCTCTCCTGCTTTTTTCACCGTAGACGGGAACACGAGAATTTCATCCGTAATCCCACCTTGTGTAGCAAGAAGACGAATCCCGTCAACGATAATTCCAGCTTCATTTTTCTCCACTAAATGAAGCGCAACGTTGGCGTCTTTTTGCTCGTACTGTGCTTTTGCGCGATTGACCTGTGGATGAATGAGCGTGTGAGTTAAGCTAATATCATTTTCACGCGCATATTCGTAGTACTTCCGAGCATTTTCGGCAAACATCGGATCAGCCTCTGCAAACAGCTCATTTGAAACGCCCATCGCCATTACTTCTGCGTTTAAGTAATCAGGGGATCGCCCCATCATTCCCCCAGATGTTAACGCCCATTCCTGAATCGCTTCACGTCGTTTGATTAGATCTTCAACGGTCGTCGGCTGAAGAAACGTCATCCCGACTTGATGACCCGTCGTTGGTGACGTATACAGCATCTTTTTCGGCTGATCGAACTGAAGGTCATACAGGTGTGCCATTGAATGAATGACTCCTTTTAGCGCGGGGTGTTCCGTTACGTCTTTGACACGCTCACCGTGAATGTACACATTATTGTTCGCTTTTTTTAACCGCTCGATATAGTCCTTCCCTGTCTTTGCTCCCATGATTTTGTCCCCCCTCTATTTCTTTTTACCGAACTGCGGAATGTGATGATCCCCTAGCGCAACGTGGATGACCTTCGGCTCTGTATAAAATTCAAACATCGCGTAATGGCCCCCTTCGCGTCCAATTCCACTTGCTTTTGTGCCTCCAAATGGAATGCGGAGGTCACGCGTATTTTGTGAATTAATCCAAATCATGCCCGCCTCAACCGCCTGTGCGACGCGATGACCTCGTTTAATATCATTTGTCCATACATAGCCAGCCAGACCATACTTAACATCGTTTGCAGCGGCAATTACCTCTTCTTCGGATTGGAATTCAATCACCGCCATAACAGGACCGAAAATTTCCTCCTGACACACGCTCATATCGTTTGTCGCGTTTAAAAGGAGCGTTGCGGGGACAAAATTTCCTGCCTTTAGCTCTTCAGGAATTTTCCCTTGAATGACGTCACACCCCTCTTCTTTTGCAAGCTGAATGTAGTGATTGACCTTGTTATAATGTTCTGTTTCAATAAGTGGTCCAAGCTGTGTGCTTGGGTCCATCGGGTCACCCATTTTAATATTGAAGACGCGTTCTTTCAGCGCTTCTACGAATGAGTCTTTGATTGATTTGTGCAAAAAGACGCGGGAATTTGCCGTACAGCGCTCCCCGTTAAAAGAGAAGATGCCCCATACCGCTGCATCAAGAGCTCGCTCTAAATCGGCATCTTCAAAGACGATAAGCGGTGACTTCCCGCCAAGCTCCATGGAGGTTTTCTTTAACGTGTCGGCCGCGTTTCGAATAATCGTGCTTCCCGTCACGGTTTCGCCCGTAAAGGAAATCGCTTTTACGTCGGGATGCTCGACAAGCGCCGCTCCTGCTGTTTCACCAAAGCCATGAACAACGTTAAAAACACCTTTTGGAACCCCTGCTTTATGGATCACTTCTGCTAGCTTGTTAGCCGTAAGAGGTGAAAGCTCCGCTGGTTTTAGTACAACCGTGTTACCAGTTGCAAGAGCTGGTGCAACCTTCCATGTTTCAAGCATAAACGGCGCGTTCCACGGGGTAATGAGACCGACTACGCCAAGCGGCTTGTAGATGGTGTAATTCATAAATTCGTCGTCCTGCTGATACGCTTCACCGTACAGCTTTGCTTCTACCATTTTGGCGTAAAAGCGGAAGTTCGTTGCAGCACGCGAAACCATTTTTCTCGTTTGACTAATCGGTAGCCCTGTATCAATCGCTTCTAAAATCGCAATCTCTTCAACTTCTTCATCAATCACATCGGCAATTTTGTTTATATACGTCATTCGCTCAGCTAGCTTCAGCTTGCTCCACGTGTTCTCAAAGGCATGTTTCGCTGCTTCGACCGCTTCTTTAATATCTTCTTTTCGGCCTTCGGCAACCTCATTTAGCACTTCGTTTGTAAACGGACTTTTATTTTGAAAGGTACCATTTCCCTTTGCATGAAGAAATTCTCCGTTAATATAGAGCTGAACATCATGAACAAATTTTTTTGCTTCTGTTGAACTTTGATCCGTCGTTTTATGTGTCATATTTTCACCTCATTTTAGTTCGTTGAGATATGATCTGGTAACGTGACGTACTTCGATAGCACGTGACGAATTTCGTCTTGAAGAGCCTGTGTCGGCAAATCCATTGGGAGACGTAGGACTGGTTTAATGCTTCCCATCATGCCCATTGCGGCTTTTAGCGGAGCAGGATTCGTGTCTTTAAAGAGCACATCATTAAGCTCCATTAAATCAAAATGCAGGTCTTGCGCGCGTTTAACATCGCCTTCATTCCAGGCGTCATAAATTTCTGCGACCTTATTAGGCAAAATGTTGGCCGTTGCGCTAATGTGCCCTGCTCCACCAATTGCAAGCATCGGATAACAAAGCAGTTCAATGCCTGAATACAGTAAAAAGTCACGACCACAGTGAAGCAACACGCGATTCACGTGTTCAAAATCTTTATTGGATTCTTTCACGCCGATAATGTTTGGACAGTCTTGGCTAAGCTTTGCGAGCGTCTCTGGCTGAAGGTTTGTTGCGGTTCTTCCTGGGATGTTATAGACGATGATGGGGATGGAAACAGAATCAGCAACGGCCTTAAAGTGTTTGTATAAAGCGTGCTGTGAAGGTTTGTTGTAATAAGGAACGATGACAAGCGCTGCATCAGCACCCATTTCTTCTGCTTTTTTTGTTAAGTACAGCGTTTCATCATGGTTCGTTGAGCCTGTACCTGGAACAAATGGGACTCGTCCATTAATGGCTTTTGAGGCGGCTTGCATCACTTGGACACGCTCTTCTACCGTTAGAGAGCTTGGTTCACCTGTCGTGCCCGTTACTGAAATAGCGTGCGTTCCTTTTTCAATATGCCAGTTAATGAGTTTTTCAAAGGACGGAAAATCAATGGAATAGTCGTCGTTAAATGGGGTAATGACGGGGGCAATCGACCCTCTTAGTTTTTTCTTTGCTTCTGCGTATCTAGACATCTATTTATCACTCCTTATGGATCTTGGAATCTAAAAAATAAATGAAAACCCTTTCATAAAATACCTTAACATGTGGTATGTTATATGAGAAATATTGATAAAGTTGGTTTTCCATACGAAAAAAATATGCATGTTTGATTCACTCCGCCACTGAGCCCTAACGGAGGGGCTGTTAGGGCTCAGTGGCGGAGCATAAGCGGATGCCGTCCTCCCTTGCGGGTTAACGTCATCCGCTCATGGTAGATCTTTGTGGGTTGGTTCGGGGAGTCTGGTATGGCGGTTGGTTTGGTGGATTTTATGTTGTGTAGTGATAGTCCCTAATTATGTTTGGTTCTGCTAGATCAATAGTAGAGCGTATCACCCTGCGTTGCGGGTGAGTGTGTGTCCTTTTTGGCTTGGCGGAGAGGTTATTTTGGTTCTGCTGGGATTACTAGTGTTGGCTATCACCCTGCGTTGCGGATGAGTGTGTGTCCTTTTTGGCTTGGCGGAGAGGTTATTTTGGTTCTGCTGGGATTACTAGTGTTGGCTATCACCCTGCGCTGCGGGTGGGTTTGTGTCCTTTTTGGCATTAGAGGCGATTTTATTTAGGAGGCTTGTGAAATGGATATTAAGCAGCTTCGTTATTTTTGTACGATCGTGGAGGAGAAGCAGATTACGCGAGCTGCGAAAAAGCTTCATATGGCGCAGCCGCCTTTGAGTCAGCAGTTGAAGCAGCTTGAGTCCGAACTTGAGGTGACGCTTTTTGAGCGAAACGGTCGTCTTATGGAAGTGACGGAGTGTGGGCTTGTGTTGTATACAAAGGCAAAAAAGATTTTAGCTGATTTGGATGAGACGGTTGTGGAGGTAAAGAGTACGGATGAAGGGTTAAAGGGTGTTGTTGCCGTTGGAGCGAGCAAGTCTTGTTTTTCGTATTTGCCAGCGCGTATTAAAGCGTTTCGTGAAACGTATCCGCTTGTAACATTTCAGCTCCGTGAGGGTGATACGTTTCATATTAGCGAGCTGTTAAAGACGCGTGCGATTGATCTTGCCGTAACGAGGCTCCCTCTTGAAAGCAGCGACCATGAGTTTTCTATGATTCCTCTTCCAAAGGAGTCCTATGTGTTCGTGATTCCGCAATCGTGGTGGCAGTTGGTTTCAAAGAAGACGTCTGTTCAGATGAAGGAGATACAAGATTTTCCGCTTTTGTTGCTTCATCGTATTAATGGCAAGGGGCAGTTTGAGATGATTGTGAATGAATGCAAGCGTCACGGGTTTAAGCCGAACGTGATTTTGGAATGCCCAGATGCGTCCATGATTTTATCGCTCGTCGAGTCAGAAGTTGGGGCAACAATCGTTCCAAAGTCGACGCTTTCCGCTATTCCCCAGCTAAATACGGTCGCGCTTTCGATTGAGGATTCCGAAATTGTCTCAGAGTCAGCCGTTATTTGGCTGAAGGATCGCTATTTGTCAAAGAGCGCTCAGCACTTTTTAGAATTGTTTCAACAAGACGTCATAAAATAATTGTTTGAAAGTTTACGAGTCTTCATATATGCTGTTAACGAAAACCCTTTCAATATCTCACCTCTTTTTTATAGAGCGTTTAGGAGTGAAGTCGATGAAGAATATACGAATTAAACTTACTGGTTCACCCACTCTAAAAGAAGCTTCTATTCACCAAGATTTCCATTCCATTACCCTTTCAACACAGACCATTCAGCTCGAAAATCTCATCTGCGATCCGCCCGTTCATGGAACGGTATACGGCACGCTTTTAAATTATAAGGGAGAGCTTGAAGCATTAGGTGATCAGGTACATAATGCGCCGTATCAAAAGCCACCTGTGGCACCGGTTTTATACATTAAGCCTGTGAATACCTTATCTGGTATGCATCACTCTATTCCACTACCTGCTGATGCCACTCATCTTTCTGTTGGGGCAGCTTTGGCTGTCGTTTTTAACGAAACTGCATCAAACGTTACGGAGCAAAAAGCGCTAGATTACGTGTTAGGTTATACGATCGCTAATGATGTGAGTATTCCGCACGATATGTATTTCCGTCCGGCGATTAAGCAAAAAGCACGAGACGGATTTTGCCCCATCGGTCCTTACATTATCCTGAAAGAGCATGTCAAAGACCCAGATCATCTTACAGTTCGAGTTTTCGTAAACGGCGAATTAAAGCAGGAAAACACAACCGCAAATCTTATTCGCTCTGTTTCCAAGCTTATTTCTGATGTCTCATCATTTATGACCTTTTACAAAGGCGATGTTTTACTGATCGGGGTTCCAGAGAATAAACCGCTTGTTCAAAACGGTGATGTTGTGCGCATTGAACTAGAGGGCATTGGGTATTTAGAAAACGTCGTTCAGCTTGAGGAGGTAAAAGGATGAAAAAAGCGCGCGTTGCTTATAATGGAACGATTCATAACGCTGTTGGAGTAGAAGAAGGATTGCAGCTTCCAAGCGGCCAAATCGTCGAAGAAAATGACGTCATTTTCCTTCCTCCTGTTCAACCTAAAACCGTGTTTGCGCTCGGATTAAACTACGCAGATCATGCGAAGGAGCTGTCCTTTAATGCGCCGACCGAGCCGCTTGTGTTTTTAAAAGGACCAAACACATTTGTTGGGCACAGATCGAAAACGGTTCGTCCTCTTGATGCGACGAATATGCACTATGAATGTGAGCTTGCGGTCGTCATCGGTCGATCAGGAAAACATATTAAAAAAGAAGAGGCCTATGATTATGTTGCGGGCTATACCGTTGCAAATGACTATGCTGTTCGAGATTACCTTGAAAATTACTATCGCCCGAACCTAAAAGTAAAAAACCGTGATACGTGTACTCCGATCGGCCCGTGGCTTGTTGATGCATCAGACGTAGGAGATCCGATGAATTTAAGCTTGCGTACGGTTGTAAATGGAAACGTGACGCAGGAAGGCAACACCCGAGACATGATTTTTGATATCCCAACGCTCATCGAATATTTAAGCAGCTTCATGACCCTAAACGAGCACGATATTATTTTAACAGGCACTCCGGAAGGTTTAGTGGACACGAAGATTGGAGATGAAGTAACGGTTGAAATCGAAGGAATTGGTCGACTAACGAATTGGATTGTTAGCGAATAGGAGGAATAGCCATGCCTCATTTCACTTTGGAATATACCGATAATATTAAGCAGGAAGCGCGCATATCACTACTTTTAGAAAAGGTGAATGATCTACTAATTTCAAAGTCTCCCCTTTTCCCTGTCGGTGGCATTCGCTCGCGGGCAATTGAACTTCACGACTATCGCGTTGCTGATGGAAAGGAAGACGATGCGTTCGTTCATGCAACGTTAAAAATTGGCGCGGGGCGTTCAGAAGCTGATAAAAAAAACGTATGTGAGGAGCTGTTTGCCGTCATAAAGGAGCATTTTGCTGAAATGTACGAACGACGCTATTTAGCCCTCTCGTTAGAGCTGATCGAATTCAGTGAAGCAGGCACGTACAAGCATAATAATATCCATGGGCGATTTCGGAAATAGTGGTATAACCAAAAAATAGCTGACGAAAAGCTCTATTAGCTATTCAATGATCAGTCAACTGATTTTTATATCGATAAAAAACGAACGTCACTCCCCTATGAAGAGTGACGTTCGCTGTTTGTGATTAGTTTGCAAATGGAATCCATGACATATAGAAATTCACTTTTTTCTTCGTGCCTGTATTCACCGTATAAAATCGATACGAGTAGCCATTCGGAATTTTTGGTGACGTAAAATGAGTTGTTCCATTTTTTGTAGCCGTTACAGTTTTGACCGTTTTCCAGCTGTATTTGCTGTTTTTACGAGTTTGAATGTAAACTTTATAAGAGCCGCTCACAGAACTATTTGACTTAATGTAACCGTTTGTTAAGCTAAATGTTTTGACTCTAGAATCATACTTATCTCCATAAGCTTTAGATGTTACATAGTTCGTGAAATATCCACTTCGAGTTAATTGAACTTCAAAACCTGCTGCTTCTGCTTTACTTGGAGTTGCAAGACCAGTAGCAGAAACACCACCGACTAATAGAGCTACGCTCATTGCTGTTGATAATAACATTTTCTTCATGATGAGAACCTCGCTTATGTAATTGGTATGATGAACTTTCAATTTATAGCCATCTACTAGTATATCAGTGCTCACCACAAATGGAATGAGCCATAAATAGCAAATTAACTAGTTCTATAGTAAGGTCTTTTACATATGCGTTAATTCAACCACTCAACAATCCAAACAATCGCATACATTGGCACAGCGACGATGAGCCCCCCTGCTATTAAATAGCTAAGCGACCGAATAATAAAGAAAAACCAATCACGAATTGCCCCTGCCAAATCATCAATAAATTGTAGCATTGCAAAACCTCCTCTTTTTAGTAGCTAAGCAATGGTGTATTTAAATATGAGCTCACCGTTTGGATCACGTTCGTTGATAAACGTAAAACCGATCTTGGTGTACAAGTGATAGGCCTGTCTATTTTCTTCAATAATGCTTAAGTAAACAACGTTAACCCCGTACTCTTTTGACACATGGTCAATGAGTTGTTTCATGGCTGTCTTCCCGTATCCTTTTCCCTGGTATTTTTCATCAATCATAATGCGATCAATCCACGTGTCACAAGAATCACCAAAGGAACCGTACATAGCAAATCCAATGATGATGTCATCATTATAAATAGCGACCGGTTTCCACTCAGAGTATGTATTGGCTTCTTGCAGACACTGATCGACCGTTTCGATAAAGGGTTCCTGCTCGCGCTTAATTTTTATGTTTCGAACAAGGGATTTGTTTGTGTCATCAATTGATTTAAAATGAATGTTTGCCATTTTTGTTGCCCTCCACTACGTGTAGAAGAAATTCACTTCCATCACTACTTTCACCCAACTTACCATAAGATCCATTATTTGTTAATACAAACTTGTTCGTGTACAAGTTTGTACTATTTTTCTAAACATCCGTTCCTCCTGTGGTAAAATTAGTAAAAAACATAGTGGATAGTGTCATTGGAGGAAATACATATGGTTGTAAAAATTAAAAAATATCATGGGAGAAACGAAGATCAGTTGATGGAATTGCTACAGGCATGCTTTGAGGAAAAAAGTGTACGTGGTCTGATGAATCGTGCGCATGATGTGTACGCAGCTATGGTCGGTACAGAGCTCGCCGGAATTGTATTCTCATGGTCAAATAGCTTTCACCCATTTTGCACATACATACGAATGTTATGTCACCCCTGTTATCGACATTTACAGGTAGAGGAGAAATTAGTAGAGAAGGCTCTAGACAATCGAAAAGACTCACTTCCCCTTCAGACGTCGATTTGGGAAACGTCTGTTAACTTGAAAGAGCTGTATACGAAAAAAGGATTCAAAGAAATTAGACGAACGTACATGACGACGTTAAAGGTCGCTCATGTAGTGGAACATCCTTTTGGTCGTCCTGAAAATGTTGAGCTAAAAACCCTTGCTGATCTAGCAGCAAATAAGCATTTAACAGATGAATTAGCGGGTCTTGTGAAGCGCAATTATGAAGAGACACACCTTGACAATCCGGTTGCTCACTTTTCAGTAAGTGAATGGAAAGACATAATTTTTGCTGACGATGTGATTAAAAACGGAAGTTATGTTCTAGTCGATCAAAACGAACATCATATCGCGGCGTATTCGTTTCTCCATGAAGGCTCGCAGGAAAACTTCGTGGAATTAGGGTGGTTTGGTGCGTCAGATAACGAGGCTCTCATTCTCCCAATCATACAGCAACAAATTTTAGATTCGCTCAACAATGGAATAGAGTTAATTACGGGAGAGTTTGATACGACAAGCACCTATGCAATGAACGTATTAAAGCATTTCCCATTTGCGCCAAGTCCGACTTGGATCACCTATCGGTTGACATAGAGACTATCACAAAAAGGTGCTTTTAAAGCACCTTTTGCACCTAGTATACGGTTAAGTTTTCGTGACAACCTGCCTTCATTTTTTCAAGTTCGAGTAGCCACGCTTTTCGCTGCAGACCCCCTGCATATCCACCAAGTTCACCGTTTGAAGTAATGACTCTATGACAAGGAATGAGAATAGCAATTTGATTCGCTCCGTTTGCGCGTGCTACGGCACGGTATGCTTTTGGATTACCCGCTTGAATGGCCAGTTCCTTGTAGCTAATCGTTTTGCCAGGGGGAATTTCGCCTAGTAGTCGCCAAACGTTTTTCTGAAAGCTTGATCCAATTTTATCAGTAAGCGGAATGTCAAAGGAAGAGCGGTCCCCTTCAAAATATTCCCCAAGCTGCTGTTCAAGATCTTCAAGAAGTTCATTTGTACCTGGAACGATTGCGACAGACAATTTGACACGCATTCGTTCAATTTCTTTTTCAAGTCCTCTTCGATCCACAAATTCCAATAAATAAAGCTCATGCTCATCCCCAATCGCAAGCATTGAACCTAACGTTGTTTCCATCCATTTGGCTGTTAACAGCGTAATGTTTTTGTTTTTTTTCGGGACATCGCCCATAATTCGCGTAAAAGCATCGCGAAATCCGTTGCTTGATTCAAAGCCACTGTCCATTTGCGTATAGATAAGCGGCTTACCGTTTCGGATGTGCTGAAAGGCTGTGCCGAGACGCCTTGCTCTTGCATACTCAATAAACGTCATGCCAAATTGCTTTTTAAATTGGCGTCTCGCTGTATTAGCGCTAATAGCTAGATCATCAAAGTCCTTATCGCTCCATTTTCGCTGCGGGTTTTCTTCAATGGCCTCTACTAGTTTTTTCACTTCAGATGATAAGGTGCTCGGTGTATTCAGCGGCTGACATCTCTTACAAGGTCTGTAAGAGGCAAGAGCCGCCTCCTTCGCTGTTCGGAAAAATTCGCAGTTTTCTTGTTTCGGCTTTTTCGCAGGACATGTTGGTCGGCAAAAGATGCCGGTTGTCCTCACACCGACAAAAAATGTTCCCTCGTAGCTTGAATTGCGCTCGATAAGCATTTGATAAAACGTATCCACTTCTTTTTGGTCACGAATCATACGGTGGTCCTCCTACACTTTTTTCTAATCTTCTATTATCGTCATCATACCAAACTCCTCTCCGTAAAAAACCAAAAAAATTAACACCAATTTTTCTTCAAAAGAAAAAGATAGAGGAAATGTCCTCTATCTCCGTAGAACTTATTTTTGCAGCGCCTCATAAACAGCCGTCACGACGCTACCATATTTCCCGGTTCCAAACGCATCTCCGGCAAATTTGTTCGAATCCACCTTCGGATCAACAAGTGGAGAATGCTTTTTATTGGTAAGTAGCACAATCCCGAGATTTTCCTCGCGGTCGATAACGGTCAGCGTTCCAACCCAGCCTGTATGACCAACGACGTTCTCACTCGCATATGGACCAAACATCCACTCCATGCTCGCGTCTCCATTTCGTCTCCAGCCTAATCCGTACGTAGGATTTAGTTCTGATGGCTGAACAAATTCATCAATTGTCGCTTTGTCAAACAGCTTTACGTTTCCATATCCACCGTTATTCAGCATAACTTGCAGGAGAACGGCTAAGTCGTTTGTATTTGAAAATAATCCTGCGTGACCAGACACCCCGCCCATCGAGTAAAAGGCTTTTTCATCATGAACTTCTCCTTGTAGAGTATATGTACGAACGTTCGGAAAGTTAATGACTCCATCACGGGTATTCCCCATTAATTCCGTTGCGGCAAAGTCACGAGGCTTAAATCCCTTTTGAAGAGGGTTAAACATCGTATGCTTCAGCCCTAGCGGCTTATAGATATGATTTTCTACGTACCGATCAAGCTGTTCACCCGTAATGTTCTCAATAATATAGCCAAGCAGCATATAATCGACGTCACTATAGATGTTTTTCGTTCCAGGTTCATATTGAAGCGGTGTTTTGGAGATCAGTTGAAGCGTTTTGGCACGTTCCTGGGAATAAAGTGCCCCTCCACCTGCAGTTGGTTTAAAATATTGAGGATCTGGTGGGAAACCTGCGCTGTGATGAAGGATATCAATAATACGAAGCGTATCTTTTCCTTTAATTTGGTCACCAGGCTGGTCATGAAATTCCGGAATGTAGTCTTGTACACGAGCATTTAGATTAATCTTTTTCTCACTTACAAGCTTTTGAAGGGCAAAATTGACCGCATACATTTTCGTATTGGACGCAAGGTCAAACATCGTATCGGTTTTCATTTTTTGAGGGTGCTTCAGCGGTGTTAAGCCGTCATATTTTTTGGCGTAGCCATAGGCGGTGTTTTTGACGATTTTGCCGTCTTTTACAATAAGAAGAACAGCACCAGGAAACCCATTTTTTACGTCTTCCTCAATAAGCTGATCAACTTTTTTTAGTTTTTCGGATGAAAACCCAACGTCTTCAGGATGATTTGTCTTTTTCAAAGTGGGATACCTCACTTGCTTACCATGGTTTGGATGATGATCTTTCGATGCGACAACCGATGTACCTGATGCTGACACGGTTACCGCACCTGAAAATAGCAGTGATAATGATAAAGCTGATGAAATAACAGTAGAACGCTTCATAACAAAATCCCCCTCTTCCTTAACGGAATCTTCTATTCTAGTAATCTTCCTATTTTTATTGTAAGCGATTCGATAGTCGAAATATATTCGATAGAAGACCTATTAATAAATTGGAAGGAAGAGGAATTTATGTGTCATAAGGCATGTGAACCAATATAAAAAATATGTCTAAATACTCAGATAATTATTTTTTATAAAGCAAAAAGCTTTTTAAATTTTGCAAAGGCTGGCGGTGTAGTGACAGCTGAAAAGTGTTTATATAAAAGCTCTTTTGCTTCTTTTTTTGTACCACGAAACGTTTCTACTCTGTTTTTTTGCACCCAGTGTGTCATTGTTTCAAATGACGTGCTACTCCAGCTCTTCTTTTCCCCTAACTCATTGTGTTTTTCTTTAATACCTGAAACGACAATATCCATGTTTCCTTGAAGTTCCACTAAAGCTTGATCAAACCGTTTCTTCTTCTCTTTTTCTCTCATTTCCGCTTGTGTGCGAAGCAACCTTGTGTCAATGCCTTCATTAGCTTCAATAATGTCAAAAAGCTGAAGTGCTTCTTTTGAGAGATTTCCATTCTCATAACGCTCTTTTAGTGAATCTTCGCTTCCAAGAAGGACTTGAACGAGTGGAAATAGCTCTTTTGAAATAAGAATGGATTTCTTTTTCACAAACTTTCCGTAGGCGGCAACCCCGTCTGCTGCAAATTTCGTTCTCCACGTCCACGGATCATTTGGTTCATCCGTGTACCAACACTCTCGATTTGTTATGCTTTGTAAGGACGGAAACTCTGGAAAAAGTGGAGCAAGCGGTAAGAAACCGAGTTCGCTTACTACTTGCTTTGCCTCTTCATACGTATTAATTAAGTTATCGTTCATTTCGTTGTCTCCTTCATTCGTATATAACAACTATTTCGGGAGATGTTTGATAAATCCTCTTTATTCACGAATGTTCGTTCGTATTATTTTTAGAGCGTTTATAGCGAGCAAGATACGGAAAGAGCACAATCATAAGTACAAGATAAACACAAACAAAAATAATCTGGTAGCGAACTGCGAGGTGATAGCGATTAAGGAAAACATTGATCATTGTGAGGAGTGTAGCAATGAATACCCCCATTATTAATCGAGTCCAAAATGTAACCGTATGTTCAGTTCCACAATTTTTACACGTTAAGGGTGAATATAAAAATGCGTTAGCTTTCCATACTTCTTTCCACGAAAATGATTGTCCACAGCACGTGCATTTTTGCATATTTTCCCACTCCTTATTTAAGTAACTCTATAAAACCATACCCGTTCATCAACGTAATAGTGCTCTGTTTCTTGAAAGCCGATGGATTTATAAAGACGCGTCGCTTTTTGATTCTCATCATACACCGTTAAACGAATTTCTTCGCACAGTGGAAAGCTAGTTCGTATCCATTCGATAAGCGCTAAGATAGCTGCCTTTCCGTATCCTTTTCCTTGGTAAGCGGAGTCAATCAAAAACCCGTTAATCCAATACATGTTTGTACTACCTAGTTCATAGGCATGCATCACAAACCCTACCATTTTCTCTTTATTGTAAATCGCAAATGGAACGTAAGTGATGTGATCACCGTCAGGCTTTACATATGTTTTTGCAAGAGAGACGGCGACGCTAGGAACGAAGTGTTGCTGCCCCTTCTCTACTTGAAGTGCAATTGCGTCTTCCCAATTTTGTCTCGTAATTGATTTTAGCTTAATATCCATCGTTAAGGCCCTCCGTTAAAAAAAAACTGAATGATCTCTCCTCTAGTTTATACGAATAGACAGGATAGAAGTTTCATGAATGGATGAAAAAGGGAAAATAGCATCGTATTTGTACATGGCAAGATGATGAATGGTGTACGCTATGGAAGTAAAAGTGAAAGGTTGTGTAAACATGAAGTTATCAGGAAATACGATTTTAATTACGGGCGGTGCCTCAGGGATTGGCCTTGCATTCGCAGAGCAGTTTCTAACACGTGACAATACGGTTATTATCGTCGGAAGACGTGCAGAAAAACTGGCAGAAGCGAAAGAGAAATTACCTTCTCTTCACACACGTGTTGCCGATGTTTCCAAAGAGGCAGAGCGAATAGAACTAATCCGCTCTGTGACAGAGGAATTTCCAGGTCTTAATGTCCTTGTGAACAATGCAGGTATTCAACAGCGCGTAAATCTTCTACGTGCTAAAAACGATTGGTCCTACTATCAAAAAGAACTAGCTATTAATATTGAAGGACCGATGCATTTGTCCATGCTTTGCGTGCCTTATTTTAAAGAAAAAGAACATGCAGTAATTATGAACGTCACGTCAGGTTTAGCGATTCAACCAGGCGTTTGGGTACCTATCTATAGCGCCACAAAAGCAGCGATACACTCCTTCTCTCTAACACTTCGTGAGCAGTTGGCAGAAACGAGTGTGGAAGTGATTGAAGTCCTTCCCCCTGCCGTAAACACGGACTTGGGTGGTGTTGGTCTTCATACGTTCGGAGCCCCGCTCGATGATTTTACAAAAGGAATTTTTGCAGGGCTCGAAGCACAGAAACTAGAAATAGGCTACGGCGGAACGGAAGAACGTCTTCATGCTTCAAAAGACGAGACAGAACAAGGAATGAAAACGGCGTGGAACAACTTTTTATCGAAAAACCCTGATTTTTAATACGTCTACGACCAAAGATGAAAGCCAACTTGTGTTAAAATTAACCATAAGTTGGCTTTTTATTTTGGAATGAAAGGTGTACAGACAATGTCAAAATTTATCGTAAATGTCGTTCAACAACGAGCAAGTTCTTATGAGATAGGCGTCACGCTTGGGAAAACCATTAAAAATTCACCGCTTCTTGCGACGTTTGCCTCCGTCACAAAATCTGCTGTTACTCTATCAGAAATGGAATCCGTCTTTAAAAGCTTCTCTCCTCAACTCATTGATGAGCTAAAAGGAATAGCGGACGGCCTCGAGATCCCATATGAGAAAGCGGCCTCGCTTTTTAGTGGTTATGACGTTCCGACTCTTCCTGAAATGGGCTGCTCTGCATTCGTAAACAGCCTCTATTATATGCGAAATTACGATTTTTCACCCCAAATATACGACGGAATTTTTTCCCTGATCCAACCAGACCAAGGTTACGCATCATGTGGCTATAACCTTCAGCTGATTGGTCGACATGAAGGAGTAAACGAACACGGATTAGCCATTGGTCTTCATTTCGTAAACAATAAGGAAACACAGCAAGGAATAGCGGCGTGGACGAGTGTAAGAATGGTCCTAGAACAATGCCGTTCAACAGATGAGGCTATTACGCTACTAAAAGAAATACCTCATGCCACGTGCTACAATTTTTCTGTCGGGGATCAAAATGGGCATACGGCTGCCGTTGAGGCAAGCCCTTCCCTCGTCATGGCGCGCGAAGGAGTACCGCTTCTTTCCTGTGTAAATCACTTTCAGCAAGAAGAGATGAGCAGTAAAAATCGTCAAGCTACGCAAGGATCAACAAAACGAAACGACTATATTCATAGTTTAGGAAATAACCAATCGTTTAAAGAATTATTTCACGCATTTAGCGATGATGATTCACCTTTGTTTTACACAGATTATGAGCAATTATTTGGTACGATGCATACATTTGGTTATTCATTCCGTGATCAGCAAATCATCACAGCACTTGCACGTGGAGAAGTGACATCCTTTTCGTTCCGCGAATGGGTAGACGGACATGATCTAGATGCGACGTTTTTTGAAGGAATGATTAAGTAGATTTATAGAAAGCATGTAAAGAAAAAAAGGCTTCTGATGTTAACCGTCAATAGCCTTTTTCCTTCATTGTCATTTTAAATACCTTCTGATCTGCGGTTATCCTGAGGAATTCCTCACAGCCCAGCTAAAATGGTTACTTTCGGCCAAATTTCCTGCCAATTCTTCTGTTTAACTCGGTTTTCATAAAGCTGTAGCCTGTTTTTATCTTTTTTAAAGTAAGAAGTAGGTGCAAGCGTCATCGTCAAAAGGTCTTCCACTCCACACGGTGCCGCAAGCTTAATCTCCCCTGCCTCATCTAACGTTACGCCAAAAGCCGTAGCGGTTTCAGGAAATTTTGAAATGGCATCTACAGTCGATGTGTAAGGCGCAAGACCATTCACCGTATGCATTCGTGCTTCGTTTTTCACAGACCATGGTATAGAGGGATTGATTTCTCGCAAACGCTGTTCGAGCTCTTTTTCAAATGCTTCGTCAATTTCTTCTGGGTCAAAATACACGACATCAACGTCTGGCATGGGTGTTCGCTCCTCGTAATCATGCAACGTATCCCACACTTTGGAGCGGATGAAACCAGCGCACACCCACCAGTCAGGAAGATTTAATGCCGCAGCTCCCCGTAGAATCTCCATCATCCACTCGTCCTCTTTAATAAGATTCGTAATGTCCTGCCTCGTTTTTAGCATTAAAACTCTCCTCCGTTACACGATAAATGACCATTTTATATCGTCCCCAGTCTTTAGATAGCTCGTCCAAATGAACGACTTTCCAGGGATTAAAAATTGTTTGGCCATTTTTGTTAAAAAACAACTGATTTCCCAAGCAATAAGAAGCATGCTGAATCGTTCCATGATCATCTAAAAAAGTAATGATGTCTCCTTCTTGAAACGTTTCTGTATGTATTTGTTCGTAGCCTGCCATCTGTAGGCCGCATCGTAACGTTTCTTGATGAACCCACTCCGTTAAGATCCATTCTTGCTTGGTAACGGCAAATAGAACGGTTGATAAGCAGTTACTCCCACTGTCTGCTGGGAATGTATTCACGTATTTTCCTAGAGATGGATGAATAGTGTCAGGAGCTAGCTGACTGCTGTCGCTCTCCCATTCTTTTGCATATAAACGCAGTACTTCTTTTCTTGTTTCTGTTGATAGTTCTTGCCACATATAGGCTTGAACGACGACAACCTTTGATTCAATCCCTGCTAGATAATGAATGGGTACCTCCTCTTTATTTGGAAAACTAGCGAGGGGAAAAATTAGCCCACGCTGCAATTCGTATTGCCTTGCAAACAGCTGCTTTTTCTTTTGATTCGTCAGCTTAGTGACCCACTCTGGTTGGGCAACAATGACATACTCATAGTCATCTTTAATGCTCCAATACTCATAGCTGTTCACTAATTGGATATTTTGATAGGAAGAGTGCTGCTGAAATTCCTTTTTCGGTAATACAAGCACAGACCGCAAGTAGTCTTGAAATAAGGTTAAGTCATCTTGATAAATAAAAAACAAATCGACCGTCGGTACATAGTTTTTTATCCACGATTGTAACACGTCTTCTGTCGGTTGAATGGTTATTTTCATTGTATCCCACCTGTTCATAATTTCCACTCAAACCACCGCCCATGACCTTCTGTTTGGAGAATGTATGTAATATCTGTCTCATAACACTTACAAAAGCTCTTAAATAATGAAAACGCTTCTCGTGTGTTAGCAACGTCGTGTATAAGACTTGGATACATTGCTTTTAGCGGATGATCGATTCCCCGCAACAGCAAGTAATGTACAGCGCCCAGAAAAAGGTTCGGGATGGGCTGTCCTGACCTACAGTAGGAGGCAAGCTGTAGTAAATCATCGTCTTTGGCAATTTCAAGAGAAGGCGTTTGATAAAGTGCACTTGATCCTTCACACTCTGCATCTGCCAATGTTTGAAACGTTTGTCTTAGCCGCTCGAGTTCTTCCGTAGTAGCACTCATATCCGTTACTCCCCCTTCTAATCCACGTTCTTCTATTATACTATCGACGAAAAACCCGTTCAATTAAACTTGAATTATATGGTAAAACGAAGGGCGTTATTTTATACATAGTTTGGAGGAGATCGTATGATTAAAAGACGTTACGAAGATCGTACAGCTACCATCCCTTCAGTTAGTTTATTTAAAACCAAAATTGACATAAAACGAGCGAGGATCGTTTTAGAAGCGATCCTCGCTCGTCATAATAAGCCACTCCTTTGCTTAAGACAGCCATTCTGGACGACACGACCCTCTTGGAACAAGAACCGTTTTATATTCACCAGGTGTTTCAGACATTTGAACTTGGTCTGTTACCCCTCGGTAAATGCCACACGGGGTTTCAGCTGTAAACAGATCTGGCGCAACAAATTCATGCTCTTCTGTTTTACCTGATGTTTGTGCTACATACTGTTTATCAAAAATCCCCATCGACATAATCCATAATGAAACTCGATCCAATGAGATGCTCACACGATAGCTTCCACCTTCTCGAGCACGTCGCTCAAGCGCAACGAGTGCGCCTACTTCGAGCAACCACGAAATCGCATAATCATTCACGATAGAGATTGGTGGTAACTTCGGATTATCGGAAGAACCTTCTAATGCCATCACCCCTGTCACACACCCTGCCGTTTGATCAAATCCATTTCGATTTGCCCACGGCCCTTCTGTTCCGTGGAGATTAACCGTACAGTGAATGATGCCTGGTCGAATTTGCGCCGCGTCCTCAGCTGTTAGGCTGTATTGTTCCAGAAAACCGTAGCGTCGATTGGCAAAGAAAATGTCTGCATCAGCAAGCAAATCGTTCATTTTTTGCTTTCCTTCACCGTTATTAAGATCGAGAGTTGTTGAGCGCATTCCGACATTCGACGTGTAATATACCATGTCATGCTCCCAATCGGTCGGTCTCCATACGTTCAATACATCTGCACCGTGCAACGCAAGCGCTCGACCCATTCCAGCGCCTGCAATAACATGTCCAAGACCTAAAGCACGGATTCCATCAAGCGGAGATTCTGCACCATCTGGAATCGGCTCAGGATCGCTTTCTCCAATTTTTTCAATCTGAATGAGCGGAAGTTTTGAAATGACGTCATACACAGGCTCTTTCATAAATTCTTCTAATGTGCGAACCACAGGCATAATAACTCCGCGCTCGGAAGCTGCTTTTTCAAGTTCAGCTGAGTCCCATTGCATAATAGCATGAGCCACGGCTGATTTATCCTCCGTGCAGTTTAACAGTTTTAACGCTCCGTTTTTAGATCGAGGATATGGATTTAGTGGCATAACCCACTTTCCGTCCCGCGTTTTATAGAAGGTAAAGTTTAGCGGATTATATGGATCATTCGCTTTTCCTGGCGCATAGCCATTCAACCTCTCCCACTTCTTATCATAGAAAGGTGATAGGCGTCGAAGCGCTTTACGTAGGTCCATATGAATGTCTTGTCCCTTTCCACCTTTTCCTCTCCACAGCTTAGCCACCGCAACGGATTTGGCCACTAAGGCAATTCCTGCTGCTGACGCAAGGCGAAGCGTACTAGGTGCAATCGGATCTTTTCCGTAAAAGGAAATGTTTCCTCCAGCATCCTCTGGAGATAACCCGACATCCGCTAGTACTTTTTCAAGCTCTTTATAGATGTCAAAGCCGTCGTCCTCTTTAATCGGATTATGGTAGGCGTCATTTAACATATCTGTTAATTCTCTATTGCTCATCGTTGCATTCCCCTTTCGACTGTACTGAATTAGAATAATGACTAGTTGTTTCTATATACAGGTTACCCGTTTCAAAGGAGTTATTATTGCATTTTCTAGAAAAATTTTGTGGGATCATCAATGTTTAATAGACAATAAGGATGGCATGGATAATGTGGGAAGGATTTTAGTCCATATTTTTTTGGGGTTTACCTTCAATTATGATAAAAATAAACTAGTAGAACATTTATTCGATTGAGGAGAATGTGACGATATGAGTAAAAAACGAAATGTGGTATTATTTATTGCTTCGAGTTTAGACGGGTATATTGCGACAAAAGATGAGTCTCTAGACTGGCTTTATGATGTCGAAGGAGAGGGAGATAACGGCTATTCAGAATTTTATAGTACCGTAGATACGGTTGTAATGGGTAAAAAAACGTATGACTGGATCATGAATCAAGACTTCAAGGAGTTTCCATACGAAAACAAAGCATGTTATGTGTTTACAAGGTCTTCTACGGAAAATACCAAAAATGTAACGTTTGTAAATGAAGATCTTACTATTTTTACAGACAAACTAAAAAGGCAAGATGGGGAAAATATATGGATTGTTGGCGGAGGAGAATTACTTCATTTCTTTCTAAAAGAAAACTTAGTGGACGAACTTATTATTACAGTTGCTCCAGCTATACTCGGAAAAGGTATTCCATTATTCAAAGAGGGAGATTATCAATTAAACCTCTCGTTAAAGACCATGAGAAACTTCAACCAATTTGTTGAGTTGCATTATGAAGTTCAAAAATAAAGAAAACGTCTAAAATATGCAAAAACCACGCTTACGAAGGCGTGGTTTTTGCTAGTTATTTAAGTACTGATCCCAGTCATAGTCCTTTATTTTATAAAAGTTGCCTTGCTCATCCCGTTCATAGGCGCAAAGCGGCGGATCATGAAAAAAATCCAATATGGTATCATCCATATTGAGTACAACCCCGAGTGAGACGATTTGGAAATTAGTATGATCAGCTAGGTAATCATCCTCCTCATAGCCGCTTAAAAGAGACCATCCTGAATCCCCTTCTTCGTGAGGCTCATCCCGAAGCATAAAGTTTACTTCTCTTCGATCTAGTACGTCGTTACTTACCGTGACAAGCGTATCAAAATAAAAGTCCCATTTTTCATTTGCGGGGTCATCGTGCTCTGTGCTGCAAATATGCTCTCGGTTAAACGTAATAACAGTATTCGGTGCGATGTCTACATGATATGGTTCGTTATCAAGCCTACCAATAAAATGGGTTCCTTCGATTGATGTAATTTCAACCCACATCCGTTCTGCTCGCATCCCATCTTCGCTTGGTTCTTTGGCAACGAAAATTAATTTCACAAGATCTCCTACGCTGAGTTGTCGAATTACCTCTTCACTCGGAATGTAAAAGGTATACGGTGCTTTTTTATTTGCTTCTCGTGCATTGTCTAAAAACCAGTTCATATTGACTCACCTCTTTTTCTTATTGACTTTACTAGGAGACTGGCGCAAAATTTTTTGGAACATGATCGGCTTGTTCTTTTCAAAACAACGCAAAACCTCTTCACCAAATATGGTAATACTTCGTTCCCACGGATGACCTAAAAATCCCCACTTAAAATCTTTTTCGATGAAGAAATAATAGTCGCCGTTCGGAAAGATGGGAACTATCCACTCTCCCCATTCATCTCGTTCAAGGGGTAGATGGGAATTTAACCAATAGCACTCATGCTGCCAATCTAAGGCATATATATATTCGTCAGGATCTGTTAGCTTCTGAAAGACGCTTAGTGATTTCTCTTCTAAATCTTCATAAGCTCCTTCCCCCATCGTTCCTTCAAAATAGCCTGAAACATCATATGTTATAAAAGGACGGGGTACCTTCAAGCCTGGAAATCGACGTATACTAGGACTAAATTTCAGCATTTTATCAATGACTTCCCAAACGACATCCTGCTCCTGTTCAGTGAAGGGAATCCAATTATCCATTCGCTCATTCCTCTCTCTTTAGGTAAAACTTTTTCTTTAACAAGCACATAGAAAAATACGGACATACTCCTAAACGAATATGCCCGTGTTCTTATTTCTGTTGTGTATGAGAAACCAACCGCTACACCATTTCTGATCGATCGCTCAGTTCATATGTATAATTTGCATGGCTACAAGACTACTAGATAGAGCGCTTACAAGTTTTGCGATAAGCGGATCATATCACAGCACTGAATGCCATCTTCGAAAATTTCTTGGTCGTAATGACGTAAATAAAAATCCCGATCAATCCCTGTTATACGGAAGCCGCATTTTTGATAAAGCGCAAGCTGACCGATACTAGAGTTGCCTGTGCCAATTTCCATTCGTTTATAGTTATCTACTTTTGCCGTTTCAATCGCATGCTTCACAAGCTGTGCGCCAAATCCTTTGCTTTGATGATCGCGCGCAACGGCGACATTCACAAGTTCAACCGTTTCAGGTCTTGTTGGTAGTAGTACGTACACTCCTACTACTTCTCCCTCGTATTCCCCAACAAAGCATTTTCCAAGCTCCAAGTATTCTCGAACGATCTTTTCAGAAGGATCAGCTAGTAAAAGTAAATTCATAGGTGATGGTTCTTCTGCTGTTAAAGGTCTAATAATCATACTACCCCTCCGTTGTTATTTTTCTATATTGTACGATATTTCACATTATTTTGCACCGGAATGGTCACGTAATTTCATATTTTAGGCAAAAAAGCACCGGATCGCTCTTATTTGTTCTCTTCCACTTGCAGAAAATCGGCTAGATAATAATAGATTTTCCCCATCATCCCTACATCGTTTCTAAAAATGTTTTCACCTGTTTTGGAGATCGTAACTGGATGATCTGCTTGTGCTGAAGTTGCTGAAGCTTCTTCAAAATACCGGGACGTTTTTCTTTTGGATACGACCATACCCATTTTAAAAATCCTATATCAAAGTGTTCTTCGCACCCTTCACCCATATCAGGTCTCCTTCGGTTACGATAGGTAATCATTCGTTTTAGCGCACGATATGTACAAACCGTGGGCGGAATGTCTAGGAAAATAATTGTATCCGCAGCCTCAAGGCGAATGTCCATCGTTCCGCTATAATTTCCATCAATAATCCATGCTGACTTTTGCACTAATGATTTCTGCACTTTTTGCTGCTCGTCCTTCTCCACTCCAACCCAATTCGGCTTCCAAAAGAGCACGTCGAGATGATAAACGGGATTGTTTAATTTTTCTCCAAGCTCCCTCGCGAGCGTAGACTTTCCAGAACCACCTGATCCAATTAACATAATTCGCTTCATCTATTTAACGCCTCTTTCAAATTGAATTTTTTACCATATTGATAGTATAGCATTTTAGATGAAAATAAAAAAACAGACTCCTTATCAAAAGGAATCTGTTTCTTTCTTACTCTAATTCTCCGACAAACCAAATTTCATTTTCCTCTGTGCCGTCCTCATCTATTATCATTTCCGTCACGCCCGATACGTTAAAATGGCTCGGGATGAGTAGGTTTTTCTCTGTTTGAAGGTTTCTGCTTTTAGGTAGAGGCACCCATTTTTGATCGTCGCTGTTTCGGTCAAAAAACCGCGTAAAATAATCCTGACCTTTAAAAACAATGATTTGCGAACCCCATAATTCAGGACTTGTAATCAGTGCCACCACTCGGTAATCATCTGATGGCTTCAGTCCAACCAAGTGCTCCGCTTGATCTACTAGCCCTTGTATGCACGCTCTCTTTGCTTTTTGGGGGGTTTTAGGAGAATCAATAAATCCTTGTGAAACAGGAAGGTGTAAGTGCCAATACCCATGATAAAAATCTGTCGGAAATACCTCTGTATACGCCTTAATTCTCTCTAGCAGTCTAGTTGTTTTGCGGTTTATGCCCCGCATTTTCTTTTCTCTCATCTTTATCCTCTTTTCATTCAACGGCGATCTTTCATCACAAATCTAGGAACAATCCCAATGTAGACGAGTTCACCGACAAGCTCGACGATCGTTTGCGTCACGATGACTGCTCCAGCTATTGTCGACCATTTGTCTGGTAGTGCTAGTGCGAGCGGTAGTACAACAAGTGAGTTTCTCGTTGCGGTACTAAAAATTAATGCCCGACCTTCACCTACGTCTAATTTGAATATCCACACAAGAAATCGCGATAAAAAAGGCATGATTACTAAAAACAACACATAAATGGGTATGACGTGAACGATGATGTGAAAGTCACTATATACTTTATGAATTTGTGAAGCCACAACGGCGATTAATACGAGTGCCATAAATGGTACCGGGAGCCATGCAGTAAAGTCTAAAAACTTATTCCCTGCGGTCGCCTTTTTCGCCCATAGCTGCGTAAGAACGGCTACCGCAAGCGGGAGCACAATTAAAACAAGAAATGCTTCCACAAAGGGTGCCACATGAACAATGCCGACCATTTTCTCGCCAATAAACAACCATAAATAAACGGGCAATAAAAGCATTTGAACAACAAATAAAATAGGCGTTGAGGCAAGCATTAATTTCTCATTTCCTTTTCCAAGCTGAGTAAAGACGATGACGTAGTCAATACACGGAGTGAGTAGCACGAGGCATATGCCCAATAAAACAGGCGTAGATTGCGGGAAGATGCTTGTTAACACCCACACGACAATTGGAACAAATATGAAGTTTCCAATGAGCAAAGCCACAATAAATTTTACGTTTGACATTGCCTCACGCAGTTTTAAAAACGGTATTTGCGCAAACATGCCGTACATTAAAGTGGCAATGAGCGGTGAAATCGTCCAATGCAGGCTTTCACCGAATGGCTTGCTGGAGAGTCCCATAATGGCTCCAATAATTAGTGCAACACCGTAAACCCAAATTTGATTATTTTCTAAGCGCTCTCTAGATGTAATCATGGATAACTATATCCCTCATTTCAAATCTCTTTAACACATTCATGCGCTTTTCTTCTTCATTGTAGCTGACTTTTCTCCAGCCTCGAGGCTACTTTTCCTGATATGCAGCGTCAATCGCTTTTTTCAGCTCGTCTGGACGCCTTGTGCCGATCACGATCGTATGTTGCTGAAATTGTATTTCCATTCCGCTGTTCCCGCTCATATTATAGGCTATTTCGTTCTGAAGATTAAATCGAATGCCCCATCCACCAAATCGTTTTAACGGGCTGTATGTAATGGGCTTATAGGACGTGATCTCTGAAAAGAGAAAAACTTTATAATGAATGTGAAACGGAACGTATCGTATATAAAGACCATCATCACGAACTTCAGTGACCAACTTCAACAGGCCAAGAAAAACAACGGGAAAGATAATTCCAAAAACAACCCACAGGACGATCAACGTGCCATTAGAAGCGGGATTTGTGCCAACTTTATTTCCAAAAAAGACTTGCTGAATAAAGGCATACCACATCAACAAGGCAACCGCGAGCATCGGCACCCATAATAAAAGCGTTCTAGGACGCTGAATTTCTCGGTAACGTACGTTTGCTTTTTTGCTCACGTAAAACCCCCTCCTTTTTGTTTATTTATCTTTCATTATACGTGATGATAAGAGGGAAAATAAATCTTTATATAAAACCACATGGAATATGATTTGGTTCGATTAACGAGTCACCACAGCAATATATGCAGTAGTGTAGCACAAACACAAGCGTTCAGAAAAAAGCGAATGGATATTGTTTTCAAGCGTAAAAACCTACTGTATGTTTATATATGAAAGATTGAAATGAAATGAGGTTATTTAAAGGTGAAATTTGATGAAATTGAAGCGAAAGTCCATTCTAAAGAAGATTTATTACAATTCATAAAATTATTAAAGGTGAACTATTTAGAAAATGAACAGGAGTGGGAAAATACAAGTATAGATACATTCCTAGATGGGATGGAAGCTTGGACAAATGATACGGACTTACTAACGGAAGAAGCTACATGGAGTACTTTTGCAAAAATATTGTACGCAGGAAGCAGGTACGAATAATGAATAATAGAGTACTTAACTTGCGGATGTTAACGTTCAACAAAGTAATGCTTTACAAATCTCGAAGCACAATGGCCCCGAGAGTTTTGGTGCTCCTTCTATAGCTTAATTAATCGCCAACTCAACTTGTTTACATTAAAATCGAGCGCTCGTAGTTCTTACATGTACCCACGAAAAGAAAATGGTCTATTATTGAAAGAAACGACACTTATAATAAAGCGATAAACAAACATAATATAAACGCAATACCCGATATAGGCGTCATGGTATATCTTTCTTTTTTACTCCGAGATAGCAAATTTGCAATCGTATTTAAACCGAGGAAGATGGTAATTACCCATACCAATGGGTTGGTTGGTAAGAAGCTCAAACCTTTTATAACATAAGCGTGTTGTAAAAAAACAACGCTCATGAACAAGAGAATCAAAGCATTACCAACACTTAAAACACGTCGATTTTTAGGTAAAATCTTATAAGAACCACCCATTGCAAACTCACCAAAGGGGCAACCAAACGAAAGTAATACGTGAAAACACGCGATCGATACAAAGATGACGGTCACAATGATTGAAGCTACAGAGAGAAAACTGATTTTCATTCCCCTCCTTCTCTAATGATACGTTCACCCTTACACTTTTTTAGCACTCTACACTCTTGTACTGTATATGCTTATGTCGGAACTCGTATCGTAAATCCATAAAATCATTTATGAGACAAAAAGAGGCCGTCATTCTCTGTGAATGACGGCCTCTACTAGTTCGTTTATAAAATTACGGGTATTGATTAGCTATGATTTCATCCCATTCTTCAATGGATTTTTTATCGGATACGCTTTTCCATTTCTCCGGCACATCCACAAAGCTCATGAGCTCTAAGCTGTTGCCATCTGGGTCTTTGAAGTAGATGGACGCATTTCCTTGATGAGGGCGTACAAATGGTTCAACAGACGTTCTGCTTCCAAAAGGAACGGCTTCAATATCAAGGCTTTCGAGCCAGTTTAGTGAGTTTTTCATGTCTTCATAATCGACTTGAAATGCGATGTGCTGTAGTGATGGGTGGTACGAAATTTTATGTTCTTCGCCCTCCCATAGTCCTAACCAGCTCTTGCCTTCTTCAATCCAGAAGAATGCCGTCTCATCATCTCTCCAAGCAAATTTTAGTCCGAGCTTTTCATAAAATGCCATCGATCTCGTTAAATCCTTTATTGGTAAATGTGCTTCGTATATTCCTTTAATCATTTCCTCATCCCCTTTTCTATTTCTAGAATACGGGATTTTTGCACGAACAACCTCAGCTTACAGTTGGAATTTTTATCCGTCTTTGGACGTAAGACAGGGAAAGATGATCACTCACCTTTCCCTGTCTTTTCGTCATTTACGTTTTTAAAATGATGAATGGTTACGTTTTTAAACGTTGCTGCACCACCGTCTGAAAACAAGGTAATGTTTTGATCGTTTAGAGGTGGAAATACTTCCTGTGAATGAACGATCTTACCGTCATCGACAAACACTTCGACGCTCGTTTTATCGACAAAGATGTTGAGATGAACGTCTTTTTTATCTTTTGGGAACGGAGCCTGACTTTCTACATACTTTTTCGCATCATCAGGCTGGTCGGTTTGACCACGGTTCACGTAGGAATAGTTGCCTTCTTTTGAAACGCCCACATCCAGATGACGTTTTTGATCATCTGATTCTCGTAGGCACAGTCCAACGTTTTTCGCTTCCTCAAATGAAATGTCCGCTTGGATTTGATAGGAGTCTCCTTTTACATCGAGCGTTTTGGAGCCGTCTACCTCTACATCTCCTATGTCGTTTTTCGATGACACAAAATCCTGCAGCTTTTCAATCGGACTCGATGTGATCACGTATTGGTCATCCTGCTTTTTAAGACGAAGTTCCCGAACAATGGAATCAACGCCGTTAAAGCCTTCTTTTACGGTCGGCGTGTTATCTGGATAGTCCCAATTATTCATCCACGCAAGGGCATAGCGTTTCTCAAGCTTATCGTCTTGTTCACCGTCATCAAATGTGACTCCGCCATACCAGTCAAGACCATGATCAAGCCATTTCGGATCATCGTTATCAGGCGTAAATTCCTTCCCATCGAAATCTCCTGTCCAGTAAGCGTACGTATTTGGCTGACCGGATTCCTTTCCGTTCGCGCTCGCACCGAGTACCCATTTTTCCGTACCATCATCACCGCGCATGCGGAACAGATCCGGACATTCTGTAATCCCAATATCGTTCGTTTGGAATCCACCTGTATATGTCCAGTACTTTAAGTTGTCGGACTCATAAAAGCCAATTTTGGCTCCTTCTGACATGAGCATCACCCATTTATTATGCTGGTCGTCCCAGACAACCTTCGGATCACGGAAGTCCTCAACGCCTGGGTTCGGAAGCACGGGCTTCTCATAGGCTTTAAACGTTTTTCCGCGGTCTGTGCTGTACCATAAGTATTGCTCCTGCTTCCCGCTGTCTGCTGACGGTTGCGTAACAAGCGCAATAATGGTGCCTTTACCAAACCCAGCCGTATTTTCCTTATCCTCCACAACCGAACCTGACCAAATATCACCGTTATCATTCGTGAACTTCGGAATCGCCACGCCTTCATCTTTCCATGTGACTAAATCTTCAGATGTCGCGTGTCGCCATTCCGTTCCTCCACCCTTTTTCGAGTAGTCACCATTATATAAATAGTAATAATGATATTTACCGTCAAAATAAATCGGCTTTTGCGGATCATTCTTCCATTCTTTCGGCGTACTGAAATGATAGTTTGGTCGAAAGCTTGATGATATTTCCTCTTTAAACTGTTTCGGGTGATCTGCTGGTTTAGAGTGTGATTTTTCTCCCTTATTCGCAATGGAAATCGTTACAACAGCGATGATCGCGACGACAATAAGAAGCGTAATCAGCACTTTCTTCGTCATTTTGTTCACCTCTTTCTAGCTCTAGATAAAAAGAAAATGGTGAACTTCTTCACCATTTTCTCTGTTTGAAACTCTTACTTATCTTCCGTTAACTGACCTTGTTCAAGAATGCTGTTTTTCACAACAGACGTTTTGTCACCATCAAGTTTCACTAAGAAACTTGGTGCAAATGTTGATTTGTTGTCTTTAAAGAACCCACGGTTTGTCATGTAGCTTGTTACGACTAAGTTGTCACTATTTGCTTGTGGAATCGCAAAGTGTGAATATGTGAACGTTTTGTCGTTTGGATCTAGGTTCATGTTTAATACAAGACCTGTTCCGTTTAACGGCTTATACTTACCAGTTAATGAATTTGATACATATCCAAGCATATATACGTCTTTTTCATCAACGCCGTCAATCGTCATTTTTGCTCCACGAGAATCCGTGAATAAATACCATTTTCCGTCTTTTTTGAAGATGTTTGCACGTTCAATTTCATCTGTCACCGTATTTGACGTAATAAGCGGCTTCATGACTTTTTTCAGTGAGTAATCATCATTAAGCTCGATAATTCCTAGTGCACCGTTTGCTTTTTCCGCTTTTGCCTTGTTAGGACCTTCTAATAGGCTTTTCTTCTCTGATTGGAAGAATGGATTGTTTCCACCGTAATATGCACGGTTGTACAGTGATTCTTCTCCTTGGTACCCGTCTTCTGTTCCAGTGTTGGCTTCAAATACAAGGTATTTGTGGCCGTTATCTTCTACATAGTGTGGGTCACGCAGCGTGTGGTTATCACCAGAATCATACGCGCCTTGGTCAATATACTGCTGAACGTTTTGATAGATCTTCCCGTCACCGTCAAAGATGGATTTATGATCATCAACACCCGTAATTTTTAGCGTGCTGTTATCAGGCTGTGTAACGTTCACTTGTGCTGTTGTGAGCGTTTGTTTTCCGTAGTTTTTACCAGAATAGTCTGTGTAGAATAAACGTACTTTCCCGTCATTCGTTAATGTTGCCGAACCAGACCATTCTTGTGTTTGATCTTTTAAGAATGGGTCCTTCGGATTTGCGAATTTATCGCTATCTTTGAACACGCGGCCTGCGTTTTTCCAATTATCGATGTTGTTGTCGCCTTTTTTCTTATAGAACATATAAACAGACGTATCATCCGCATCTTTTGGATCTCCAGCTAGTGCGAATACAATTTCATATCCTTTGTATTCAGCCACTGTTCCGTCTGCATTTTGCAACGGCCAGCTGTCCCATACGTCTAAGTCAATTGTGTTTCCGTCTTTATCTTTTCCTTGTGCAGAAGCGATGTTTTTAATCTTTGACTCATCAAACTGAGGCACCTTAAATTGATCGCTTTGCTGTTGCTGAGGAATTTTTTTCATATCATAACGCGTAATATGTGAAACGCCGTAGCTATCATTGTGATCTTTCGCATCATGCCCTGCTCCTGCAGCAGAAGCTTGAAGACCTCCACCTACTAATAATGCCGTTGTAAAGGTTACAGCCGTAGCTTTTCTTAGAACGTTCCATGGTGTTGCTTTCGTTGAGTTTGCTTTCATCTGATCTTGTTCTCCTTTTCAAACAATATAGTAAGTATGTGTAGAGAAAACCTTACCGATCGGTCTTCACGCTCTTTTTGGAACCGGTTCTATTTCGCCTCAAAAAAAGAGGATAAAAAGACGGAAACACAAATGGTACGTGTAGCATCCAAACGGCTTGTCCCGATATTGTGACGGGGGTAATCCGCTTAACACACCATAACATTACTTGTTCGACACAAGAACGTCAATTCAATCAAATGAACTAGATCTGTTTGAAAAGTCCCCCAACAGTGTTCCTTTCCTGCGCTCAAAGTCCCCGATTTTCAAAAAAGTCATATAACGCTTTCATTTTAAAAACCGAAAACGGAAACAATCCTTGTTATGAAGGTGTTTTTTAAGGAATATGTACACCAAAAAAACGAGGATAAATTTTACACGCTTGTTACAGATGTAAAGCCAATATGTTAAAAACGGTGAATATCCTCCTATTTTTGTTTACGTGAAGAATGATTCTTTTTACTTAGTAAAAAGATGCTAGGTTGCATATATTCAAGCATCAATCATGCGTTGCGCATGGTATTAACCGAGTTATGAAGAGCAAAAAGACGACACTTCTAAACCCTTTCAAAAATAAAGTTTATCTAAATTTGTTTCCCTACCTTCATTACTTGTCCAAAAAGATAGAACTTGCAAGTAAAAAGCGCTGTATGAGTCACCTACACGTGATTATTTCTCATTCTTTTTGGAGATTTTATAAGTAACAAATAACAGGAGGTTGTCCTTGCTTGAACAGCTTCTTCAAGCTGTTCAAGCATTTTCTCTTATACATACGAAACTCTTTCCTATGATAATTCGTCACATTTTTCTTCAAAATTGCACTGACGATGACTTTTTCCTATGTTACAATCAACAAGCTCGCAATTATAAGTGTTCATTGTCCTAATAACTCCCTTTTTACTAGAAAATTTTTCTTCAAAAATGTATTTTTTGTGAACATAAGCTTCAATGGGTGAGCAATGACGTTTAAAATTGTTATTATTTAGATAGGCAAATTAATTAGTGTTTCATGCCTTACGTAGTTTTAAGCAGGGAATGTGTTATTATCGGCCCATTTTCGGTATACTGATAGTAAGGTTTGATAATCTTGTAAGTAGAGAAAGGAATATCGTACTAATGCAAAGTAATGCAAACATTTATACAAACGTAGAGGATTCGCCTACAGCGGAAAAAGAAAGCTGGCTCAGTATTCTTTCTCAAACCGTGAAGGTTGGAATCATTAAATCAAATTTAATTCCAATGCTCGCAGGTCTCACACTGGCCTTATATACGTATCATTACAGCTTGCTCCCAAAACTTCCGAACATCATTCTAGCATTTATCGGTTCGGCACTCGTTATTGGTGCAGCATGTGCATACAACAATCTATATGACCGCGACATTGATGCCGTTATGGAACGTACGAAAAATCGCCCTACCGTAACAGGTTCGATTAAGCCAGCAACGGTTATGTGGCTGGCCATTATTATGACGATCGTTGGACTAGGAGCGCTTTATTTTGCATCTCCTCTGTCCTCATTAATGGGCTTTTTAGGAATGTTTTTCTATGTGGTCCCATACACAATGTGGACAAAGCGTCGCACGATCTACAACACAGAAGTCGGCAGTATCTCTGGAGCTATTCCAACACTAATTGGTTGGACAGCTATTAAACCAGACCTTAGCCATCCGGCAATTTGGGGATTATTCTTCATTATGCTCATTTGGCAAATGCCTCACTTCTATGCTATTGCACTACGTAAATATGATGAGTACAAAGCAGCAAACGTACCAATGCTACCAGTTGTTAAAGGCATGAAGCGAACATACCTGCAAACAAATATTTATCTTGTACTACTCATTGCATCAAGCTTCTTAATGGCTCCACTAAGCTGGGGATTAACAATTGTTGCCCTGATCTTAGGTGTTATTTGGTTGATACTAAGCTTACGTATTTACAATAAAGCCGATACAAAAAAATGGGCAAAAACATTATTTATTTTCTCACTCATTCACATGACCGCGCTTTTCTCAACGGTTATTGTGTACTCATTGATCGGAATGTTTTTATAAGATAAAAAAACCCCGCTTGGAGGCGATCCAAGCGGTTTTTTTATGCCGTGTCCCCTGAGTTAATAAATAGAGTGGATCTCTAACCCTTATTAAGAACCTCATATTAGTTTGAAGCTCCATCGTTGAATTAAATATTCATAAATTTTTAAAAAGTACGAGTTAGTAATGATCCGTTAAAAACTCTACAATATCACCGTTAATTTTAATCAAATGTTCTTCAGATGGGAAATGTCCCATATCATAAGTCTTAAATGCGATTAAATTTGGAATGATTTCTCTAGCAACTTTATTTAATTTACTTTCAGGAAAAAAGATATCTTTTCTTCCTGCCATGATTAAAGTGGGTGAACTATAATGTGATAATTCTTCCTTCGTAGTCAATTTAGGCATTTCTTGTTCAAGTCGAACATATTGAAATACATCTCCAATAATTTTTTTATCCATTTTCCCCATACTATTATCTGACATCGTAGCCGTTATTTTATGAAGATATTTCGGTGATGAAGTAGCTTTAAATAAGACTAAGGGAAGTAAGATATCTTTTATCATTCTCATCTTAGATCCTAATCTTATTCCTGCTGGTGATACTAATACAGAACAGTCAATTTTGTCGGGCATAAATGTAGCTAATCTTAAAATAATACCTGCACCATAGGAAGGACCAACAAATGCACTACTGTTTATATTAAAGTAATCCATTAGTTCCTTTATCCACTGCGCAAAACTATCGTCCTTCGCCGACATTCTATTTTCATCACTGTATCCTGGGTGACCAATTGTATCTGGTGCATAAACTCTATATTGATCTACAAGTGGCAAAAACCAAGACAGCGTCATTGGATTTATACAATTACCACCCTGAAAGATAAAAATGGGTTTTCCTTCTGGTGGTCCTGCTACAAGAATATGTGTTTTACCATAGCTTGTATCAACATAGATTTGCTCGATATCAAAATCAAACGACTTGAGATAATTATCGTAATGGTGCGTAATAAGTCTTTTCCCTTCACTTTTATAAATGGTTTCTTTCCCCACAAAACATCCCTCCCCTATGCTGATAGAAATTAAGATTTACAAGTCGGTTATGCCTAACTTTTGAACTCTTCTTCAATATGAGTTGTAGCAACACGCTTTCGTTCTTTTTGTTAGATCACAGAACAACCGTTCATTTTCATTCAACTACCATCCGAATTGTTGATCACAGATTTTTACAAAAGGAATCCAAAAAAAGATATCGAATGTATTAGTAAAAGGAGCGTGACCTACGTGAAAGATCTATTGTCAGATCAGCTTTTAGCAAACGCGAACGATCGGAGTTGGTATGAGCCCTTTTCTGTGGTCGTTGCACAGCTTTCAGAAGAACAAGCTCACTGGAAACCAACTCATGAAGTAAACAGCATTGCCGAAATTGTGCAGCATTTGCTGTATTGGAATAAGACATGGCAAATGAGATACATAGCGAACGATATTCATGCTGTGCCGTCTATTGGAGACAACAACAAAAGCTTTGAGCTAGGAGATGCCCTGCCCTTTAAGGAAATGAAGGCTACCTTGCTTTCTACTCTTCTAAATTGGCAAGAACTTTTGACAGAGTCGCAGCTTCAAGATAGCGTTCAAGGGTTTTCAGAGGATGTCCACTGGTGGCAGATAATAGGAAATGTAACGACACACAACGCTTATCACGTTGGACAGATTATCGTGTTAAGAAAACTTCAAGGGTCTTGGCATTCTCATCACGTATGGTAGCTAGTACGATTTAATAAACAAACATCCAGTTAGTTTTTGGTCAAAAATAGGGCAGCGTTCAATTTAGACGTTCCCCCTATTTTCTATTCGTCCCCTTGCAGCTGCTTACCAGTGTGCCTGAAGCTTATTACCATTTGGATCATAAAAGTGAAAAAAGGCATGGCCATTGTCTTCTTTTATCCTCTCAGCCTTGACTTCATTGTTAAGTAAGTGTTGATGAAATTTTGATAATTCCGGAATAGCAAAGCCAATGCTGAATTCTGGTTGATGATTGATTGTAAAATGGGAAAATGTTTCATCTTCGGTCGGAACTAAGATCAGTAGAAAGGGACCTTCATTTACTTTTAAAATGGCCATTTCCTCTGTATGATTTACTAACTGAAGCCCCAATACATCTGTATACCATCGTGCAGACCGCTCTAAATCTTTTACAGGAATTCGAATATAATGTACGTGCTCAATAAATGATTTACTCATCGCCTTCTCTCCTTTTAATTCGTCCTCTATGTAGAATAGTTCTTTTAAATTCATACTTTTCCTTCTCACTATTGAATGAACCCGCCTATCGTTGGAACGATCAATTTTATTTGTCATAATGGGTGTTAGCTGAGAAAGAACACTGTCTCAAGCCATTTTTATGATTTTTAACAGTGCTATATATTTAAAAAGGATCGCAGCGTAATAGCAAGCATAGCCATTTAGGGAAACGCCTGTATCAAAGGCGTTTCCCTTTTCATGCATTTTCTTTACTGTGAGCTGTCTTGACCACTCGTTAATCGCGCCTCTAACTTTTCCTTTACGCCTTCCCAGTCACGATCAATAATGCTAAAAAATACAGAGTCACGATACGTACCATCTTTACGAATCATATGATTGCGTAAGACGCCTTCTTTAATCCCGCCAATTTTCTCAATCGCTTTTTGTGACCGAATGTTTTGGTTATCTGTTTTAAACTGTACTCGGATGAGGCCCAGCGTCTCAAAACAGTAGCGTAAGAGAAGGTATTTACATTCGGTATTAAAATCTGTTCCCCATACAGATGGGTTGTACCATGTCCAGCCGATTTCTAGACTTTTAGTCGCCTCAGAAAGTGCTAAAAACCTCGTTGAGCCAACTACTTTATTCGTGTCACGGTCCAAAATAACAAAAGGCATTTCCTCACGATTTGCTTTCTTCAAAAGCGCCTCCTCAACCAATGTCGCCATTTCCTCTACCGTATGTATGTCTTTTGATAAATGACTCCACACCTGTGGATCGTTACCTGCCTCATACAATCCTTGTATATGTTCACGCTCCATCGGAATAATCCGAGCTCGTTTTCCTACCAGTTCAGTAAACATTTCTTTCACTCCTTTTTCATAAACAATCTTTGTAATGAAATTTTACATTTTTTTCAATATGGAGACAATCTCTATTTTTATTGAAAAAAGAGAACAATTGTTCTATAATAGGGAGTAAGAAAAAAATTCCAGGGGATGGTCAAATGTATTTAGCAAAATATGATGTAAAACTCGAACCATTTATTGATACGTACACGTTATCCGAACAACAGCTTCAGTTCACCGGAACGCCGAGAGATGCCATTCAGTTGTCTGCTACAGATCGTGATCGACACTCTATTTTAGCAATTGAAGACAACCGGCTTGTCACCTTTTTTGTCCTTCACGAACAAGACGGTCCAAAACCTTATTCACAAAATCCTCATGCGCTACTAGTACGCGCTTTTTCAACAGACTATCACCACCAAGGAAAGGGATTTGCCAAGCAAAGCCTGATCTTGCTTCCTTCCTTTGTTCGAGAGCACTTTCCTCATATAAATGAAATTGTACTAGCCGTTAATGTTCGAAACACGGCTGCTCAGCATCTCTACAAATCATGTTGTTTTCTTGACGAAGGGGTTCGCACGATGGGGAAAAAGGGAGAGCTTGTTGTGATGAGCTATTACCTAGAGGTACTGGTGTAAGAGAGTAATAGATTAAAAATGAAGGAGGATTTTTCTATGTCAATTTACTATAAAGTAATCGGAGAAGGCTATCCCGTTGTCATGTTACACGGATGGAGCCTTGATCATCATATCATGCTACATACGCTAGAGCCTTTATTTGAGAACCGTGTCGGGTGGAAGCGTATCTATATTGATTTACCTGGAATGGGACAATCAGCATCCTCACCTTCCATTCAAAATTCAGACCAAATGCTAGAAGCTGTATTGAACCTTTTAGATCAGATCATACCTAACGAACCTTTTATTGTTTGTGGATATTCGTATGGAGGATATATGGCTAGAGGAATTATTCACGCTCGCCCGAATCAAGTTCACGGTGCATTTCTTTTAGCCCCAGTGGTCGTTCCAGCTTTTAATGAGCGTATTTTACCTGACCATGCCGTGTTAAGACGTGATAAAAATCTATTAGCCCGTTTATCACCGGAAGAAGCCACAGAATTCGGCTCAATGGGAGTTTCACAAGGAGAACATGAATGGGAAAGATTTCAACATGACGTTTTAATTCCTGCAAAACAAGCAGATGAGGCGTTTTTGACTCATATTCAGGAAAATGGGTACGGTTTTAGTTTTGATATATCCACTACTCTCCATCATCCCGCCCTCATCATTACAGGTCGTCAGGATAATATCGTTGGTTATCAAGACACATGGCAACTAATTGAGGAATACCCAAGAGCTACTTTTACTGTGCTTGATATAGCAGGGCATAATCTACAGTATGAGCAAATAAATGTGATTAACGCACTTGTTCATGAATGGCTGAATCGACTTGAAGAAGAGGTTACGTTAACAAAATAATGTGCAATGATAGTCTTATTTTGTTTGTGGCATACGTTAGACATAAAAAATCACAAGCATGCGTCGTACTACAGACCATGCTTGTAATTTTAGCCACTTTTTATTCCCAAGAGAAGCTTAAACTCCCGCCTTTTTTCGTGTATATTTAAGTCCTTCTCTACGGTATTCTATTGGTCTACATCTCTAAAGTAACCCCATTCCTACTACTTCCACTCAGCTTGTTTCTCCCCCACTACTGTAAACGTATTGAGCGGCTTCACCCCATGCATGTTTACGGCTTCTCTAAGTACGTACACCTGAGATCGTAAAAGCTCCATAAATTTAGCTGGTAAATGTGAAAGGGCGTTTAGCTCCAAGTCGTATTCTGACAAAACGTAATGAACTTCCCATTCCCCGTCTTGTAAATCAGGAGACGAAATGGTTTCTGAACCGTACACTGTCCATCCAGCTTTTTTCATCGTTTCTTCTATATCTGCTCTGGTGAAGAGCGTTCGTACATTTGAAAAGCTATTGTCTTTAAACGCCTCGTACTGTGCCTGAACGTGCACGGCTAAAAAATGAGCGAGCTGTTCTGTACTTGTTGTTCGTATATCCCATTCCGCTATGTATAACTTCTTCCCCCACGTTCGGACTTTTTGAAGGACGCGCAGTAATTGATCAGGAGACTGAAAGTACCACAAGCAATGTGATAAGACCACAGCATCAAATTCGTTTTCTGCAAAATCCACCGACTCAGATAAAATATCTGTTTCAAATGAAACCCGAATTTGCTTTCCAAGCGGAGAATTTTTTAAATGTGCCATGGAATCACCCACTGTAATGGGGCTGCCATAGTCAGGAGATGCGATATCGACACCGTGCACAAGCCCCTCACCACCTACTAAATGCGCTAGTACAGCGGTCGTATCTCCTTGACCACATCCTACTTCTAGTAACCGGTCACCTTTTTTAATTCCCCACGTCCCCGCTAGCTTCAGTCGATGATTGGTTTGAATGAGCTGAATCTCTCGGTGTGTGTGACTAACTGCCATGCAGTTAACAATAGATTGTAAGATCGATTCTTTTATAATGGTCACCCTCTTTTCAAATGATTCTCTCTTAATTCGCTTAGCGGGTCCTAAAATCCTTGATAAAAGAGGAAACAGCTAGAATATTGTCGAAGGTAGGAAAAATAATAGAGTTTAGTCAAGAGAACACTGTTTTTTGGGACTACTCGTACGATTCCTTTCTACATTATGTTCCACGTGGTTTACTAAAAAACAGCTACATGTCAATCACGTTCTATCCACCTATAAGGAGCTGCTGAAATGATAAAAAGACTAGGATGTTTTCACGCACATCATTCGAATATAGCGGTAATTGACAATGCATTAACGGACCTAGAAGTAGAACTGATTCATTTCGTTGATCCAGGTCTTGATCGGATCAAAAATGATCCTCACACAACGGTAGACGTTGTTCAGTCTCGAGTTAATGCAACGCTCGACTGGATTGCTTCCGTGCACGTGGATGCTATTTTAATCACGTGCACGTTTTTTACAGCCCACTTGGACGACCAGTGGGCGTATCCTGTTCCGATTATCAAAATAGACGAGCCGTTGTTTCAATGGATTAGTAACAATCATCACTCATATTTGCTCTTGTTCACAAATCCAAGTACGGTTGATGGAACGATAAAAGGATTAGAGAATTATGCAAAGAAACATCAACAAACGATCGATGTACAGCCCTACCTCATTCCAAACGCCTTTGAACTGCTCATGGATGGAAAAAAATCTGACTATGAGAGAACAATTTTTAATGCCATGCAAGAATTAACTAAAAATTATCCTAATAAAGTTATTTCCACCGCCCAGCTGTCGATGAGTTCAGTTGCTGAGTCTCATACAGAGAGGCAGATCATGAATCACTATAAGCTATTAGCTCCTTACATAAAAACGGTGTTGTCTCATCTTTAAATATAAATCCTTCCTCGTCTCATTCACACATAATAAATGGCTCATTTTATCCCAGTGGCTACAATGAGTCGTAAAATCCATAACCGTTATATAGAGAGTAAATGATCTTTTTGATTGGCTAGGAATAATTATTAAAAAATAACAAATAACATCTATAACAACCATCTTGGGAGAAACATAAGGATACGATTTTTTCCAAAATACCCCTTGACATTTGTAAAAAATATACACTATAATCGCAACTATCAACTACAAAAGCACGGCTGGCGTTGAAAAGGACACGAATCATTTTTGGTCTTTCTTCTCAGAGAACAGGGTCACTGGCTGAGAGCCCTGAAGAAAGGAAAATGATTTACCACCTTTGAGCTGTTGAGGGGAAATGCGTCATGCAGATTAACTTCAACCGGGAAATCCGTTATCTTTTTAGAGCGCAGGCATTTTTCGCCTGCGGAATTCAGGGTGGTACCACGACCGCACTCGTCCCTATCATAGAGACGAGTGCGGTTTTTTGCATTTTTGTAGTCAACATTTGAATAGTAGCATTGAGAAGGACACGAATTACGCTTTCCTTTCTTTCCAGAGAACGGGGTCATTGGCTGAGAGCCCTGAAGAAAGCAGCGTCATTTACCACCTTTGAGCTGTTGAGGGGAAATGCGTCATGCAGATTAACTTCAACCGGGAAATCCGTTATCGTTCTAGAGCGCAGGTGCTTTTTGCCTGCGGAACTTTAGGGTGGTACCACGACCGCACTCGTCCCTGTCATAGAGATGAGTGCGGTTTTTTATTTGCACATTTTAAAATTTTAGGAGGAATGAACATGTCAAATCACGTAGAAGCAGAAAAAGGCAATCACAGAAAATTAGGTCAGGAGTTAGAGCTTTTTACATCAATGGAAGAAGCACCGGGAATGCCTTTCTTTTTACCAAACGGAATGATTCTTCGCAACGAACTCGAAAATTATTGGAAACAGCAGCACCAAAAAGAAGGCTACCAGGAAATTAAGACGCCAATTATGATGAAACAGGAGCTTTGGGAGCAGTCAGGTCACTGGGATCACTATCATGAAAATATGTACTTCTCAAACGTAGATGAACAAAATTATGCCATTAAACCCATGAACTGTCCCGGCGCCATTTTAGTATTTAACCATAAGCGAAGAAGCTATCGCGAGCTTCCTGTCCGCTATGCAGAACTTGGCCTTGTCCATCGTCATGAACTGTCTGGATCGTTAAACGGATTACTACGCGTACGCTCTTTTACACAAGATGATGCCCACATCTTTGCACAGATGCACCAAGTAAAAGAGGAAATTAGCAGCGTATTGTCAATGATCGATCAATTTTATGCGCATTTTGGTTTCAAATACAAAGTTGAGCTTTCCACTCGTCCAGAAAACTTTATGGGAGCTGTGGAAATATGGGATAAAGCCGAGGCCGCGCTACAATCGGTGCTTGATGAAAAGGGCTTAGATTATCAAGTTAACGAAGGCGATGGCGCGTTTTACGGACCTAAAATTGACTTTCACCTTCTAGATTCTCTAGGACGCAGCTGGCAATGCGGAACTGTACAGCTTGATTTTCAAATGCCAGAGAAATTCGGGTGCACATATATTGGAGAAGACAATCAGCCTCACCACCCCGTTATGATTCACCGTGCGATTTACGGCGCCGTTGAACGCTTTATGGCGATCTTAATTGAGCATTATGCAGGTGAATTTCCGCTATGGCTTGCTCCTGTACAGCTAAAGCTCTTGCCTATTGCAGATGCACACGTAGCTTACGCCTACGAAGTGAAGAAGAAGCTCTTAGCTTACGGATACCGCGTGGAAGTTGATGAGAGACGCGAGAAAGTCGGCTTAAAAATTCGCGAAGCTGAAATGCAAAAGGTGCCGTACATGGCGGTCATTGGCGATCAAGAAATAGTGAAAGGAAGTGTCGCCCTTCGCAAGCATAAAGAAGGAAATATGGGCATCGCGAGCATCGATGAGCTTATTAAACGATTTGCTGAAGAGGTATGAGCACACGAAAGCATTCGTAAAGGATGCTTTCCCCCTTTTTTAATCCATTTTTAATCGTTCACCCGTATCCTGAAGAATATCGTTCTAGACGGCATTTGAACTGGGTAAAATGCTTGAAAGATGGTAAAATTAGTATAGCGAGTTTGTACAAGCACCCGCTTCTTACATATGATTTTGTCTTCAGGAGGTGAAGCGATGAACGAAATTGTACATTTATTAAATCAATACGGGTACATCGTGTTGTTTATTTCGTTAATGCTTGAGCTAATTATTGTCCCAATTCCAAACGAAGCGCTAATGAGTTATGTCGGTGTTCTTTGTTATCAGGGGGATATGAACATTTATTTATCCATTTTGTCCGCAGGACTTGGTGGAGTTGCCGGGGTGAGCGTATCTTATTGGATTGGCTATAAGCTTGGCGCGCCGTTCTTTCGTAAATACGGTCATTATGTGCATATGGGACCAGATAAACTTGAAAAAATGGAAAAATGGTATGAAAAATATGGGCGTGTGTTGGTGATGTTTTCGTATTTCATTCCAGGTGTGAGACACGTGGCGAGCATTTTTTCCGGTGTCATTCATCTTCCCTTTCGAATTTTTTCGATCTTTGCTTACATAGGCGTTTTTATTTGGGTCAGCACGTTCATGGTGCTCGGAAATATTTTGGGTCCAAAATGGCATGAATACGAAGGCGAAATCAAAAAATGGCTTGTTGTCGCAAGTATTATTGTGGCAATTGTAGGGATTCTGTATTTCGTCATTAAAACGAACTTATCCTTTATTAAAGAATCAGCGGTTCTGTTATTTGAGTATATTTTCCAACGCTACCATAGCTTGTTGAAGATTAAGTTCATCGTTCTGAGTTTTCTGCTTTTGTTTATTGCGTTTATTACCTTAATGGTCATCGCACTTGAGAACTTGATTAGCAATGAATTTGGTAACTTTGATGCGATTATAGGAGCTATTATTTTATCAGTATTTGGAGGGAAATATGTCACGTTGATGCAAGTTATGTCGAATCTCTCGTCTTGGTGGGTGCTAGGAATTGCATCGTTCATTACGCTTGTGCTTATTTTCTTCAATCGAAAGCACCGCTGGATGGAGATGATCTTCTTTGCTGCGACGGTTCTGCTGACTTTCCTATCATCAACGGGTATTCATTGGCTTCTTCATTACTTCATTGATGGAAGCATGATTAGTCCTACGGTTCCAGACGTTCGTACGATGCTATTTTTATCGGTGTTCAGCTTTTTCTTTCTAATGGTTGCCCGTCATCACGGTAACGTAGCCCTTGGTGTCACGTCTTTTGTTTTATACATCGTCGTTCTCGGCCTATATGCGATCAGCGGCATTTATTTATTCCGCTTCTTACCAAGCGATATAGCCATTAGCTACTTATTTAGTGCCGTGCTTGTAAGCGGTGGCCTGCTAGCGCTTGAGACGTTCCGCTTTTTAGCGTTAATTAAGGAGCACATGTACAAGGAAAAACAGCGTGCATAAGAAAAGGAGAGACTCAGCGTCTCTCCTTTTTATTGGGTATGTATACATCCATGACCTTATCAATAAGCAACTTTATAGCCCACACCAGCTAAAATAAAACTCACGTTTAGTAAAAAGAAGGATCGCTATTTCTCTTGATGTTTCGTTTCAATTTACATTCCAATAAACAGGAACTAGCCCATTCGCTGTCGAATTCTCTAACAATATACATAGACGATAACTGGTTCATTTTAGGTGGTGAAAATATGTCTTCGGTTTCCTTGTTAGGAGTAAACAGCTGGATTAATGTCGCGTCCGCGGTTCTTTTGGTCATTGGGTTTTATTTTACGCTCAGCTTTCTTCAAGCGTTAAAAGAGGAAGACGTGCGGGTGACCAAACAGCTTAAGCTTGCTGCTGTTACATGTATCGGTGCGGCGCTATTAGCTCCTGCACTGTATCAATTGTACATTTACTTCAGGGTGGTATGATGAGTTCGTCATTATAGAAGTTCTCGTCGTTCCGCCTGCTGCGTTTTTCTTCGTTTTATAGTCCAAGAGCTTCTATCGCTTCGCCACTAATCATCTTCTCTAACTGCCGTGCCAAGTCATCTAGCTCTTCGGTATCAGTGTAGATATCAAGATTAACTGCTGCGTCATGACTTTGCAGTGAGAGGGTTGCTTCGAAAAAATCCTCGTCTAGCCAGTTTTTACGTAAATGAAACGCGTACTCTCTCATCATAATCATCTCTCTTTTTTCTTCGATAAGTAATAAAGTTAGAAACGTCCACCTACTTTTTGTTTTCTTCTTTAATCGTAAATCCATATAAAACAAGGCAAAAGCCAATAATCATGACCAATAGTTCAATACCTGCTAGACTCGTCGCTGAATCTGCCAGAATAAATCCCCCCATTAAAATCATGCTGATGCCAAGAAGCATCCACCGAATGGCTCTCATATGACTCCCCCTTTTGAAATATTTATTCTTGTCCTACTAACTAACGACTTCACCCTATGATAGATCACCAAAGGTCTCTACTCGATTTCGTCCATTATTTTTGGCGTAATACAACGCTTTATCTGCCTCTTTAATCAGTTCATTAAGATTTTCATGATCATAGAACTGCGCGACACCGAAGCTTGCTGTAACTGCAATAGAGTTTGTTTCATATTGAATGGGACGCTGTTCAAGTTTCTTGCGAATGTCTTCTGCAACATGTACAGCTTCATGTAGCATGACGTCAGGGAGCAGTATAACGAACTCCTCTCCTCCGTATCGAGCTAGAATGACATGCTCGTCAAGTAGCGATTGAGCTTTATTCACCACGTATTTAATCGTCTCATCACCCGCTTCATGACCATAGGTGTCGTTAATCGATTTAAAGTAATCAATATCAAAGATAATGAGCGATAGCGCTCGCTGATCCTCGCGATAACTACGTATATACGCCTCACCTTTTTCTACTAAATATGATCGGTTAAAGCTATTTGTAAGTCCATCCTTATACGCCCGTGTTTCCAAATCTTCTCGCAGCAACCGTTCACTTGTAATGTTACTAAGCAGAATTGTTCTACCTGCTAGCACGCCGTTCTTTTTATAGAGAGGGTAAACATGAAAGAGGACAAATTCCCTTCCATTTGCTGTGATCCATTCTAGTTCTCTTTTAATCTCTTCATCTTTGTTTAGCTGCCAGTTTGGAAGATCCGTCTCAGCCATTTGTGTTTGCCATACATGCTCTATATGCTGTCCGATTGAAAAGCGGTTTAATCCTCCTAGCATACAGCTCGCTACTTCGTTGTAATCAACAATATGGTTAGAGGGATCGAGCACAAGAACACCGTCTCGCATATGTTCAAACACATATTCTTTCGCGATTGGTGCGATGACAAGCATGTCTGAAGATAAAATGGCAATGACATACAGCGTAGATGTGATGCACATAACAGCGGGAACAGGGTCCATGTTATAAGGAGCTTGTCCCATTAAATAAAGAAACGAAGCGATCATCGGAAGCAGTGAGGCGACAATCATCGCCCCGAGCTGTAGACGATAAGAAGACTTGACCTTCTTTCCGTATGCAAACAGAATGCAAATACACGCAAACAGTGAGCCGAACGTATAGCTTCCGTGGATGACATAAAAAGGCCCAATTTCAAGATCAGCTAGCACCCATGACCCAACGTTTTTTAAAATAATCGCTTTGTAAAATAAGTGGTGTGAATTATTGGTTAAGACAGCTGTGACGCTGATGAGCGGAACAACAAATAACAAAACCAAATTTCGTTTTGTTAAGTAGCGGTCAAATCCTAAAAATTGCATCGCAAGCACTACATTTAGAGGTGGAATAAATGGTAAGCCTAAATACTGCAGCTTAATCATTCCATCAATTTCTGTAAACGTACTTCCAGTCAACTCCAGTGCATGACCAAAAATATAGATGCAAGAGGTGATGCAAATGAGAATAAATGTCGTACTTCCCGAAAACGTGCTTCGCTTTACGTACGCTAATATTCCAAGCAAAAACGTAATAACCCCTGATATACAGATGATTACCACATAATCAAATATATATAAATTCATGTCTAATCCCCAATTTCATGCGTTATCTTTTTCTATCACTATCATACTTCATTTTCGTGAAATTTTGGAAATTTTTTCTGTTGGAATGGGGTGTGTATACTCATACATTTTTATTGTTACGCTTTCAAATTCTTCACAAACAGGACACGTTCTTTTCCTTCCCCATCGTAATTCTGATGCACAGATACCCCGTCTATAGTCATGTTACCTTCTTCAACCCCAAAACCTAACTTTGTATGATAGGCAATAGACGTTTTGTTGAAAGGAGACGTTATACAGCGAACAATATGTCGTCCTTCGTTTTGTACGGTTTGAAAGGAGGAACGGATTTTAATTACGTTTACCTTCTCGTGCTTCTCTTAGTTCTTTCTACTTGTATAATAAGTTCGTCGCTGTTCGCTTGTACGTATTGATACAATGATTATAAATGGAAGACGATCCTTTTCAAACCAATCTTTCAAACTATGTTACAATAAAACAAAAGGAGAAATAATATGGAATTAAAATATAAAAACCACCCTCTCTGGAAAGTAGCGGGTGGCATCTGGTTGTTTGTGTTACTAGCTGATTTGGGCGTCATGTATGTCTCATTTGGTGACAGTGCGACGAATTTCACCTGGATCTTGCCCCTTTTTTCTGTTGTAACGATGATTTTGTGTTTAATGGCCGCTTTTTTTAGCTTTCGCGTTCAGCAAACGGACTATGTACGAATAGATGATCAAATCATCTCCATTCATAAAGGTCCTGTTCGTCCTAGACAAAAGATTAAGTTGGTGGATGTGAAGGAAGGCCGCATTATGGATCAGCAGATGGTATTAATTCTAAGAAATGAACATGAAGTTTCTATTAACCTTAGGCAGCTAAGCATCACAAACAGTGAGCGATTACAGCAAGCCTTAAAAGAGTGTATAGTTATTCGCTAGACTCCTATTTTTTGAGAAGTCCTACTCCTAATAATAGAAGTCCAATTAAAAAAAGAAGCGGAAATAATAGCATCATCAGCGCTCCTCCACCGATGCCATTATCTGAAGATGCTGCTAGAATCATGCCACCTGTTCCGGAGAGAAGTGGCGCAATTACAAACATCGTCATTAATCCCCAAATCACACGCTTTGTTTTTTTTGTTTTATCTTTTAGTAGTGAGAAAACAAAAAAACAGACAAGTAGTAGAATAATAAACCAAACGACGGCAAACCCCACCATTTGAAGCTCCCCCTTTTTAATAGAAAAAAGCATGAGTATCCGTAGCTCATGCTTTTGTGTCGGTCATTGTGCCTCTATTAAAAGTTTATGCACCGTTTTTGTTCCTATTCCCACTATTAAGCTTTCTTTCATGTTCGTCCTGTTCTTTTTTCCATCTGTAGTTGTAGCCGATTGAAATAAATCCTAGCACAATCAGCGGAAGCGTTATGTTAAGGGTCATCATTACATTTGTTTTTAAGTAGAATTGGTAAAAGCAAAAATCAAGGATGGCGACTAAAAAATAGACGGGAATCATTCGCTTCTTCCAAAAAAGTGAGTTTTTCATACTGCACACCACCTTCTCCTATACGCTAACATGTTATCCAAACCTTAACAACCCTTGATGAATTTTACATGTTATGTTAGGGTGAAGGGGTCTGATAACCAATGAAAGGAGCTCGTCTATGCTAGTCAAAACCATCGTTGCATCCATCATTGCTGGGGTGCTTTTTACTATTTTATCGCGCTTTTTTATGAAAACGAATAAAAAGAATTATGTGCTCCAAGGTGCTTTGTTTGCGGTTATGCTATTTATTCTGTTCTCGATCATTAAACCATATAGCTAATCAGGGACTTTCCCTCCCTGATTGTTGCTATGCCACCCTAGAAAGGAATTGTTTCGCTACTTGCAGCTCCATTTTTGCGTCCCCTTTTATTTTTGCGCTGTGAGCTAAGTGCTTCATACGTTGAAAATGTGCGTTCATCTCTTCCGCATCACCTTTCATGTAGGAATTTAGCATTCGAACACGTTCCCCTTCAATAGAAGAGTCTCGCTTTAACGGCTTTTCCACCTCTTGGAAATTCTTCGCAAACATCTCTTCATTTTTTTCAATGCATGCGTAATAAAAAAGAAGTTGATAAACCATTTTATAACGAAATACGCTTGGGTAGCCGTGAAGGTTTTCTTCTATTCTCTTTGCGTAATTCCCAGCACGCTCTAGATCACTATTAACATAGGCACGAAACATGCGGTAATTATTCAGCGTCATTCCGTACACGTCATGATCCAAAAAATATCCGCTTTCCGTAAATACTTCCTCATCCATCGCTAGTGGATTTACACCACCGCTCACTTCGTACGTCATCATTACAATCTGAATTTCTGCTTTGTCTTTTGGCGATTTACGAATCAGACTTAAAAGATTTGCACCATCAGACTTGAATCCGCCTGCTCGAAAAGGAAGCAAATTCGTGACGGCAGAAAAGGCACCAAAAATCGTGTTCATTAAAAGAAATAAAGAAAAATAAGGCGCAGATTGCGTAATGGATGTAGCGAGAAGTAGATAGGCTCCTAGAAGTGCCGAAAGCCCATTCATGACAATTCCTCCAGATAAAAAGATACCAAAGTTCATTTCCGATGACTTTTTCTCAGTCGGAAGCATAATGCAAAAGCCACCTAAGCCCTGTGCACGATTCCAGCTAAATTTGAACTGCTCTCCTTCTCGATCAACGGTCAATCCAGCTACGTTTAATGAGTGGAAGTGGAAGCGCTGAGTAAGACCTGCTAGTAAATGACCTAGCTCATGAATTAAAATTTGAACATAATAAGAGAGCACAAAAAAGACTAGTATACTCCAAAGGGGTAAGCTCATTATCCACTCATCATTTGTATTTATTAACAATAAAACTCCAACAAACCCTAAAACTCCTCCAAGGACTAAACTAATTAAAATTGAGGAGGCGCTTTGCTTTTGTTTCTTTTTCTTCATGGAAATCTCCTTTTCTTGGGTTACTACTAGGTAATACGATTTAGTTCTATAGAAGGTTTCAAAATGATGGTAAAGAATCTATTTTTATGAAGGAATGGCGCACAAAAAAACAAGCGGTGCGCACCGCTTGTTTTTCTCTACTTATAGATTAGACGGCTTCTGTCGTTCATCACTGGCTGAATAGACGCGGCTAACGCCCATTGCAATACTTATGAAGAAAAAGCCAACCACGTAGCCTGCTGGCTGAATATTAAATGCAAAGCATAAAATTGTAGCGCTTAATAAGACAATAAGAATGACAAGAAAAAATTTCCCCATGATGACTACTCCTCCCTATCAAAAAAACTGGTTAAAAATGTATACGAATGAAGTAGTCGAAAAGTTTCGTTTTTTGTTTTGATTTCTTAAAATTATTTACGTTCGGGACAAATTATGTTTTTTCATATTATTTAGCTACTAAAATTTTACTTCCTGCTACATTGGTGCGTAGCCTTTTTTACATAAAAGACCCCCATTCTTTAAAAGAACGGGGCAATTTCTTCTATAAACGTGTTAACGAATCATGAATGTCTTTTGCCGTGTCGCGACCATTTTGAATACATGCTCCAATTCCTACGCCGTAATAGGAACAGCCGGCTAACAGGATATTTGGAAAACGCTTCTTCATCTCCTCCGTCAGCGATTGAAGAGCTTGCTTATGATCAAGCGTATAGTTCGGCATGAGATTGTTCCAATATGTCACTTCAACTGAAGCTGGACTTGTTTCAATTCCGAGACTTCTCTTCACGTCGCTCAGCGCTTCTTCAATAAACGCTTCTTTTGGCAACTTAATTAAGCGCTCGTAGGCAGGATTGGTACTTTTATAAAACAAGCGCACAAGCAAGCGTCGCTTTTTAGACGTATGCGTCCACTTTCTACTGGACCATGTACATGCATTACAAGAAAGATCGCTCCCATTTGATACGATAAAACCCGTTCCGTTCGCAGGAAGTTCCTCATCTGGTACGTCAAAGCCAATGTAGACGCTTGTCAGCGACGAGTTTTTCATCTGATTGAAATGTTGATCAAGTGTACTATCCTTTATAATAGCTTGGGCGACATCATGGGGCGTTGCAAGCACCACATAATCTGCTTCCAATTCTTCGTGATTATCGAATGAAATCATATATTTTTCATCCATCTTTTGAATAGAGGTTGTCGTTGTTCCTTTTAAAATTGTCGACTCGCTGACCTTTTCTTCTAGTCGATCAATAATCGTTGATAGACCATTTCGAAAGGAGAGGAACTTTTTGTTTCCAGACTTTTGAAAGCGCTCTTTGTTTGCCCCGAGCCCTTTAATGATGCTGCCATATCGATTTTTATAGTCGACTAAGTAAGGAAGCGTCGTCGCAAGGGTTAGCTTATCCAAATCACCAGAGTACACGCCTGATAAGACGGGGGCAATTTGGTTTTCAACAAGCTCATCGCCGAGAAACGTTTTTAAAAATGGGCCAATTGGACTATCAACCGTGAACGCACTGTTTTCTGATTCTAAATCTTGCAGCGCTCTCTCCTTTCCTTCCTGCGAAACGAGCGTGCTGCTAAAAAGAGAGTCTACATTCGTTGGAATACCGAAAATCGTATCCTCTGGAATTTTGTGCAGTGCTCCGTGTGAATAAAGGTAAGAAGACCCTGTCGCATTGTAGACGACTTCGTCCTCTAGTTCTAGATCGTTTACAAGCGGCGCAACGCTCTCATTTCGTGTGACAATGGAGTCTGCCCCGGTTTCCATCAAAAAGTCGTCTTGCTCTACGGTGTGAATTTTCCCACCTAAATGGTCATTTTTTTCAACTAATACAATTTCTATATCAAGATTTTGCTGATTTTTTAATCGTTGTAAGTCGTACATAGTCGTAAGGCCTGTAATGCCTCCTCCTATAATTACGATTCGTTTCATAATTACACGCTCCTAATACATCGAGTCTATCATCTTTCCTCTTTCTTTCCGAACCGAAAGTATGATTCTATTTTACCAACTTTTACGGTCAATGTATCGCATGACGGGTTAAAAATCGTGACAAAAAAAGAAACAAAAAGCTTCAAATGATTCTGAAGCTTTTTGTTTCTTCTATGTATTAAATAAAGTTCTTGGTCATACAAACGTGTGGAATATCCGCTTCAATGAACGGCTCTGATACGGTTTCATAGCCAAGCTTGTGGTAAAAGCCTTCTGCCTGCGTTTGTCCGTGCAGTTTCACAGAGTTTGCTTGTCTTCTTTTCGCTAGCTCCTCTAACGCCACAATAATGCCTTTTCCTAAACCGAATTTGCGATAAGGCTCTAATATGCAAATACGTTCAAGCTTTCCTACATCACCGATCATGCGTACACGGCCTGTTCCTACCGGTTGGCGATCATAGTACACTAAAATGTGGTCACATGAGCCATCAAGCTGATCAAATCCATCAAACTCTTCCGCTTCTGGTACGTGCTGTTCGTCAATAAAGACGGCTTTGCGAATGGAGAAGGCATCCTTTAGTTGTTCACTTGTGTTGATTGTCACAATACTCATTGCTGTCATCCCTTCTTATGTTTTGATCATTGTAGCGAAAAAGAAGCGCACTGTAAACAGAAAAAAAGAGTGCCAGAGAGCACTCTTTCCCGTACTTAGTCACTGATTGACTCATCGCGCGTGCTTTTTTTGTTCCTTTCGCCCTTTATGTCAAGCTTCAATTCCTCTTCTGGAATATGATCGACCGTCAGATCACTCTCGGGCTGGTTTACTAATCGCTTCTTATCTAAGTGTTCGGGGTCGTTTTTAACCTTCATCTCTTCGTCTTTTCCGTCTACCATTTCAAGCTTGTATTGCTCCATCAGAATTCCTCCTAAGAGTAGTACGGTGACTGTTCATGATGCGTGTCTTCTACTCGAAATGTGTTTACTATGTATGTAGCCCATTTAGGAGCAGGGTAAACCTCGATCAAATCGCTTGTGTAGACTCATATTTATTATGTATTACTCTTGAATCCAAATCGTTTTCGTATACCCAATCTGAAAACCGATCCGTTCCATATTGGCATGACTTACTGAACCAAACCTTGCTTGGCTAACGGCTAAGTAACACTCTTGATTAAGTGCTTCTACTAATCGCTTTTGTAGTAAGGCTGTTTGCACGCCTTTTCTACGCTGTTCAGGAATTGTTGCAGCAGCAGCCATCGTCGCCATTCCATCTTTTAAAAATAAGACGCCAATTCCAGCTGGTTTCCCGTTTATCTCCGCAACATAAAACGACCATCCTTCTTTTCCAAATAGGATTTGATTGTTTGAAGCTACCCCACTTGCTAAAAAAGGCGGCATAGAAAAGCCTTTTGTATACAATTCACCAAAGAGAGAAAATTCATCTTCTCTTAATTCTCGAACGGAAACAGACGCATTCATTTGTGCTTCTTCTTTTATGAGCGGCTTATAAAAAGAGGTATGAAAATCATGCTGATAAAAGCCTTTTTTAGCCAAATAGGTCAATAAATTAGACGAGACATGTGCAGGCGTTAGTTCAAAGCGAACGGGTATCCCCTTTTCTTTATAAAAAGCAAGAATATCTTCTACATACGATTCATCCCCGTCTTGTAAACCTTTTACGGTATTAAAGCTTGGACCTGGAATGTTTTGAACAGAAAAAGCAGTTGCACGTCCAAAGTGCTTTATCTCCACATTCATCGGGTTTCCTGGGAGTTGTTCCATCACTGTTAGGCGCGATGTTAAACAATCAATCTCAGCATGCTCTAGCAACAAGCCTTTGCTTTTCGTTGTCATATCTACTCTAGCCTCTCTCTCTTAAAATGATGTTCACGCTCTATCTTACATACGCGTAGTGAAAACGATTCGTACCATTCACTTTTCCCTTTTTCTTGTGCCACTTTGTGAGCTGCATGATTTCTCCATTGATTAATATCTTCTAATGATTCCCAATAGGATATGGTAATGCCAAGCGAGGAATCCTGTGCACTTTCAATCCCTAAAAAGCCTTTTTGCTGCTCCGCAAGTTCCACCATTTTAATCGCCATTTCCTCGTATCCTTTTTGCATGGGCGTGCGAGTAGAGGTGAAAATCACTGCGTAGTAGTCTGAAAAATGACTCATCATTTTGGTCCCTCCATTTTTAAGTAAGATAAACTGATTCTCTGTAAACAGAAGTAAACCCTTCTTTTTTTCTCGTTATTAGAAAAAATGTCTTTTTGTGTCGATATCATCGGATAATGACGTTTTTTAGAGCAGAGGCGTCAAAGCATCGTTTCATCACCATGAAAAACAGGGTATATTTTCTTAAAAACCCAGCATTATGATAAACTAATGGGGATGGGTTTTTAAGACACAAGGAACAGGAGAACAGACGATGAACAAAACATTAGAAGAACTACAAAGTCGTGTGAAAAAAGAGCATCAGGATATTGCTAAATTTGCACAGCACATTTTTGAAGAATTAGATCATAAAGTTGAAGAGCATCGTTTACTAACGGCTTCCAATGCGTTAGCAGGTATTAATCCGGACGGAAAAACGGAAAAGCTCTATCTTGATTTTGTGAATGAAACAAAGCGTACGATTATTGATGTTCTTGTGAAAACCACACAAGACTTCGAGCATCAAGGTGATAAATATTGGGACAAAAACTTTAAAGACGGCGTTGACCAGTAAGACTGCGGCCACCCTCTTAAAAACGCTTGGATAGGATTCCAAGCGTTTTTTTGTCTTTACAGTTTCTATCCTATATAATTCCAAATTTTTGATATAATGCTAGAAGATACTTTCTAAAGGAGGATTTACGATGAAATTGCTATTGAAAATCATTGAATGCATTGCGGTTTCTCTTGTTGTCATTGGGATCATCCAATTTTTAATTGAAAAGTTTTCGTAAAGCGGTCTAAAGAGAGCAGAAAATGACCGATCATACATAGAAAAAATTGCTAAGATACGTTTAAGAGGTGGAGAAATATGGGATGGGTTGAAGGAATACAACGAGCAATTGCATACATGGAAGGCCATTTACTTGAGGAGGTGTCGATAGAGGAAATTGCAAGAGAAGCCCACTCTTCTGCTTTCCACTTTCAGCGCACATTTTCTCTTCTTACCGATATCTCGGTTGGAGAATATATGAGAAGGCGACGCTTAACCCTTGCCGCAGAGGACTTAACAGGAAGCGATATCAAAATCATTGACCTTGCGCTTAAGTATGGGTACGATACGCCCGAATCGTTCTCAAAAGCCTTTAAAAAGCAGCACGGCATTAAACCAAGTGAAGCAAGAAAAAATGCTAGAAACTTAAAATCATATAATCGCTTAACGATTCAAGTAAGCATAAAAGGAGCCGAACCGATGAATTATAAAATCGTGGAAAAAGAAAGCTTTCAAGTTGTTGGATTACGTCGTCCGTTTTCAGTGAAAAATGGAGAAAACCTAAGTGGAATTCCAGCCTTTTGGAATGAAGTGAATGGAAATAAAACGGATGCAACGTTATTTCAGTTAAATGATGGGGTGGTAAAGGGCGTACTTGGCGTTTGCGACACGAAGGAAGACTCCCCTCTCATGGATTATTGGATCGCTACTGCTCATGAGGGCGAAGCACCAAATTCGTTTGAATCTCTCGAAATCCCGGCATCCAAATGGGCCATCTTTGAGGTGCGTGGACCAATGCCTGATGCGATGCAAAATACGTGGAAGAAAATTATTCAGGAATGGTTCCCATCAAACAGCTACCGCCATGCTGGTACACCAGAACTTGAAGTGTATACGGATGAAGATCCAACGAGTCCTAATCTGTACTCTGAAATTTGGATCCCTGTCAAATGACGAATTATCAAGGAAACGGCGCTTATTGCTATGCAAACGGAGGGTCTATGCTTTTAGCTTCTATTGGCGAAACCGTATCTCCTTCTCTTCTCGAGGTGGCAAGCGGATTCTCACTTGGTGCGAGCTTGGTACGGCATGACCTTCTTCATTTTGATCAAGCTATGAGTAGTCCAGATCAAGCGTTAAATCATGCTTTTCATCATTTAGGATTTCAAGTTACGGAGAACGTTAAAGGAAACGATGCGTCTATGCCCATTGACGAACTAACTGAAGCATTAAAAAACGGACCCGCTCTCTTAGGTCCTCTTGATATGGGCATGCTGACCTATTTGCCCAATCACCCCTTTCTTCATGGGTGTGATCACTATGTACTCGCTATCAAAATAGAAGGTGATCGCCTTCTCCTTCACGATCCTGCCGGCTATCCGTACGTTTGGTTTCCTATTGCACAGCTAGAAAATGCGTGGAGAGCCAAAAGCATTGAGTGGAGCAGCGGTGCTTATCGCTATTGGACGTCACCGAAACGAATGGAAAATGCGTCTGATGGAGTGCTCGCTCAGCGCCTTCTATCTTTTTATGAAAAAATATATCGTCGTCATCAAAACGAGTATCAATCAGGTAGTGCAATTATTTATCAAAAAGCAACAGATATGCAGAGAGACCTCGTATCCATGGCTGAAAAAGAGCACCTCAGACACTTCGCCTTCCCTGTCGGAGCACGACGAGCACTTGATTTTTCTCAGTTTTTTCAACAATCCTCTCCTACTTTTTCTTCGCTAAAAAAAGCACAGGCTGAGATCTTCGGTGAGTGCTATACGTATGCCTCTTATGAAGATTGGCGGATGGTTGGTGAAACGTTGGAGAAGCTTGGTGGAGTTGAACAAGAGATTGAAAGGTTATTTAGGGAAAATATTGAGTCTTGAAGACTCAATATTTTTTTGTCTCTTCATTCCAAGTCTCTTGTCAAAAAATGAGAACGCTCTTATAATAATCACAAAGAGATGTACCGAAAGGAGATTGAAGCAAAACGATGTGGATCACTTTGTAATGAGTTGAAACAGTACACGCCTTTTTTTCTGTGCTGCTAGGCCAAGGGAGACGTGTGTCTTAATCATGTTCATTCAAAGGAACGCATGGTGTGCTTTTTCGTCTCGCATAGAAGTGAGAAGCAAAGCCGATACCGATGTGTATATGGCTTTTTTTAGTTTTACATCTCTTTTGTTGCCAAAAGCGTTCCTTCATTATTGAAGGAGGAATAAATTCATGAATCATTTATCTAAAATAGCGATTGTTACGGGGGCCAGCAGGCCGAACGGAATTGGTGCGGCACTGTGCCGGGAACTTGCAAGAAAGGGAATTCATATTTTCTTTACGTATCTTCCCCACTACGATGTTCAAACTGGTTATGAAGATGTTCAGCATGACTGGGCCGAGATCTTTACGAAGGAACTATCGCAATATGGCATTCGTGTCGGGAGCATGGAAATTGATTTGTCGACTACAAATGCCCCTACTCTTCTTCTAGATGAAGTTGAGCATACGCTCGGCACGCCGAACATTCTTATTAACAACGCTACACATTGTGAGGAAGTAAGCTACAAGGAACTTACAACTGACATTATCGCAAAGCACTGTGCCGTGAATATTACGGGTCCTACCGTTCTTTCAGCAGAATTTGCCAAGCGGATTGAGACGGTTGGATTCGGGCGAATTGTGAACTTCGTTTCCGGTCAGGATAAAAGTCCGGAGCTTGGAAATCTCGCATATGTGACAACAAAAGGAGCCATTTCAGCTTTCACGAAAACCCTTGCGCTAGAGCTCGCTCCTTATCATATTACGGTAAACGCCGTTGACCCAGGTCCGACCGATTCTGGGTGGATGACTCAGGAAATCAAGAACTTTTTACAGCCAAAGTTTCCAACGGGCCGAATCGGTACGCCTGACGATGCAGCCCGACTTGTTGGATTTTTAGTGAGTGACGACGCTAGATGGATTACCGGACAAATTATTCATTCAGACGGTGGATTTATAGATTAATAGTGTAAAGACGCATGATGGCATGCGTCTTTTTTGTTGTTATTTGAACGCTACAAACCTCAAAATATTTTACTCTTATTCCCAAATTAGTTAAACTTATCTTGAGGTTTATTCTATATACTTCTATACAGAAAAGGTGATCAACATCGGCTACATAATGGATCTTCGAAAGGTAGTTGGAAGTCGTCCTCTACTCATGGTTGCGGCGAACGTCATTTTACTAGATTCAGAGAATCGTCTTTTGCTACAGCTTCGAACAGACAATAACTGCTGGGCACTCTCAGGTGGATCATTGGAAATTGATGAAACACTTGAGGAAGCAGCAAAGCGGGAGGTTTATGAGGAGACAGGGCTTGTAGTGAATGAGCTTACCCTCTTCCACACGTTTTCAGGGAAAGAGTTTTATTATGAGTATCCAAACGGCGATCAAGTGTATAACGTAGTCTCTACGTACATTTGCCGGGACTATGAGGGAGAGTTGAATCCTGATCCGGTTGAAGTAAAGGATTTGAGGTTTTTCTCCCTTGACGAGCTTCCATCAGAGATTAGTCCTCCTGAGCGCCCCATCATTGAACGATTCTTAAAGCTTTATCACACGAAGTAAACAACATCGAGAGAAGGTTATGTAATGATTAGTAGCGTTATCGCATTATTATTAGATGCAACGGCTCAATATCCGTTCCTTCAAAATATACCGTCCTCTTTACAGAAATTAGATCCTGAATTGTTCGCCAAGGACCGTTAACATGGAAAATCTGATGCTGAGACCCATTACAATGGACGATTTTCCTTCTATTTTAAAATGGAGAAAAGACGTGGAATTCTGTGTGGCGAACGGTTGGGGCGTAAAAGCAGTACAGGCCCTCCTTCCCTATGCCAAGGAACAGCTGGCCATTCGCTGTCTTTGTGCAGAAACGAATGCAACAAATACACGCGCACAAAAAATGCTTACAAAGCTGTCCTTTCAACAGATTAGCCAAAACGGAACAGACATGTATCGAGGTGAACAACCTCATCTTCTGCAGTACGAGCATGTTTTTAAAGCCCTCTCACCTTGGAGGGCTTTTTTGTGGTTTAAACTATTTTTCCACTAAAACATTTATCTACTAAACGATATTGATTAAATAGTCTTAATATTGTATAATTTCACATAAATTATGAGTTTTTAGTACATATTGCATCAAGCGTTCTTTTGGTGAGTGACATAAATCTTACACTCACCTTTGCCGATCGAAAAACAAATTGAAAGGATGACAAGTATGGAAACGACCCAAAAACAGATTGTATCACAGGAACAGCTTGTAGAATGGAGACGACATCTACATATGAATCCAGAACTCTCCTTTCATGAGGAAAAAACGTCACAGTTTATTTACGACACGCTTACACAAATTCCGAATTTAGATGTGACGCGTCCAACGAAGTATAGCGTGATGGCTAGATTAGTTGGGACGAAGCCTGGTAAAGTGCTTGCGATTCGCGCAGATATGGACGCTCTTGCGATTCAAGAGGAAAATTCGTTTTCATTCGTCTCTCAGAATCCTGGCGTGATGCATGCGTGTGGACATGATGGTCATACAGCGATTTTGCTAGGAACGGCCAAAGAGCTATCAGATCGCCGTGACTCTATTCAAGGCGAAGTGCGCTTCTTCTTTCAGCACGCAGAGGAAGTGTTCCCAGGTGGGGCGCAGGAAATGATTGATGCTGGCGTCATGGAAGGCGTGGATTATGTGATTGGTGCTCACCTTTGGTCTCCGCTTGAAGTTGGGAAAATCGGCATTGTGTATGGTGGTGCGATGGCTTCACCAGACGTATTCCGTATTACCATTTCAGGTAAAGGCGGACACGGCGGTATGCCAAATGAAACCGTTGATAGCATCGCGATCGGGGCTCAAGTTGTTGCAAATCTTCAGCATATCGTCGCGCGGACAACGGACCCTTTCAGCCCTCTTGTCGTATCCGTTACACAGTTTCATGCTGGTACAGCTGACAACGTCATTCCAGATAGCGCCACAATCGCTGGTACAGTCCGCAGCATGCAGCATGAACTTCGCGAGGATACGGCTAATCGCATCGAGCAAATTGTAAAAGGAATTACGGGTGCACACGGAGCGACCTATTCGTTTGAATTTGAATACGGCTATCGTCCTGTTGTTAACACGGATTCGGTTACGGCGAAAATTGAACATACGGCAAAAGAATTGTTCGGTGAAGAGCGCGTCGTTCGTACACAGCCAACTATGGCCGGTGAGGACTTCTCTGCATATCTTGAACATGCGCCTGGTTGCTTCTTCTTTGTCGGCGTACGTAATGAAACAGAGGAAAGTACTTACCCACATCACCACCCTCGCTTCACTATTGACGAAGCAGCACTGTCCATCGGAAAGAATTTATTTGTACAAGCCGCTATTGATCTTTTAAAAGAGGAGGTTGTTTAACATGAATAAAGTTCGCCTAATTGGCCTCATTCCCATTCTGTTATTAGTAGTAGGTCCCGTTTTCGCTAATAGCGTCGAGCCTTATGTTCTCGGAATGCCGTTTTTACTGTTTTATATTTTAATCGCCGTTTTGCTCACTTCTGTCTGCATGACGGTTCTATATGTACTTGACCCTAAAAATAAGGAGGAAATGGACTCATGATAGCATTAATCATCTTAGCAGCATTTTTACTTCTATCACTATTTTTAGGTATTCGTGCACAAAAAGGAAAAGACATGGATCTTGAGCAGTGGTCAGTTGGTGGACGTGGCTTTGGATCGGTATTCGTATTCCTTTTAATGGCTGGTGAAATTTATACAACGTTTACGTTTTTAGGAGGAAGCGGCTGGGCATACGGAAAAGGTGGCCCTACCTTCTATATTTTAGCGTACGGTGCGCTAGCCTATGTCATTTCTTATTTCTTACTTCCGGCAATTTGGAAGTACGCGAAAGAACATTCGCTCGTTTCACAGCCAGACTTCTTTGCTGCCAAATACAAAAGCAATGCGCTCGGATTCATGGTAGCAGTCGTTGGGATTGTCGCAATCATTCCTTATCTCGTTCTACAGCTTAAAGGACTTGGAATTATTGTATCGGAAGCATCTTATGGCCGTATTTCTCCAACGGTTTCCGTCTGGATTGGTGCTGCTACTATTACGGTGTACGTGATGATCTCAGGTATTCACGGATCTGCTTGGACAGCGGCACTGAAGGATGTATTAATCCTTGGCATCGTTCTATTTTTAGGAATTTATTTACCTATTCATTACTATGGAAGCTTTAAGGAGATGTTTCAGCAAATCGAGGCAGCCAAACCTGGATTTATCGCCCTTCCGAAAACGGGCATGAGCATTTCCTGGTTTATTTCCACCATTGTGTTAACGGCGCTCGGATTTTACATGTGGCCGCATACTTTTGCCTCTTCTTTCTCAGCAAAAAATGCAAAGGTATTTAGAAAAAATGCGACGATTATGCCGTTATATTCTCTCGTTCTACTGTTTGTTTTCTTTGCAGGATTCGCTGCCATTTTAAAAGTTCCTGGTCTTGAAGGTGCAGATGCGGATTTATCATTGTTCCGTCTTGCGCTTCAGACATTTGATCCTTGGTTTATTGGGGTCATTGGTGGCGCTGGACTGTTAACAGCGTTAGTTCCTGGATCAATGCTTTTAATGGGTGCCGCAACGCTTGCCGCAAAAAATATGTACAAAACGCTTGCCCCGTCTGTAACAGATAAACAGGTTACGTTCACTGCCAAGGCGACCGTTCCAGTTGTTGCGCTAATTGCTGTATTCTTTACGCTTCAAGGCGGAGATACGATCGGTGCACTTCTCTTAATGGGCTATAGCATTGTGACGCAGCTCTTCCCTGCTCTTGTATTAAGCCTTGCGAAAAAACCATTTGTAACGGTATATGGTGCCGCTTCTGGTATTTTAGCAGGTATTGCATTCGTAGCATATGTCACAATTTCTAGCTCGACCATCGCTACGATGTTCCCTTCCCTTCCACAAGTAGTGAAGGATTTAAATGTCGGGGTTGTTGCCCTTGTCATTAATATTGTTGTGCTGGTGATCGTCAGCTTAGTAACAAAATCTGCTGCCATTACACACGTACACGAAGAAAAGAAAGTCGTTTCATAATCTAGAAAAATACTAGATTTTAATGAAAAAGCCGAACAAAGGAGCTATTTCCTTCGTTCGGCTTTTTCGTTTCCTTCCTTATTCTTTATCCGTTTAATCCGTAGCGTTCAATGAGAATATGTCGATGGTGCAGTTCGTGTCCGGAAATAATAGCAGCTAGTGCTTGCACTGTGATTGGATGATCACTAACCGTTCCTTCCATTTTCCATACGTGATCTGCAAGGCTTTTCAGTAAGTAAATAGTAGACTGACGAAGCTGCTCAAACTGTTGGATTAGCACTCCGATTTCTTGTTCATTAAAATTAGCATGTTTCGCGTAGCTCTGTTCATCAAACCCTGGAAGGGACGCTTGATCTCCTCGTGCGATGCAAAGAAGCCGATAACTCATAATGCGTTCCGTATCAATCATATGACCAATTACTTCTTTTATTGACCACTTATCTTCTCTATAGCGAAAATGCGCTTGCTCGTCTGTAAGGTTTTTTACTAGTTTAATTGTGTGCTGTAGCTGATCTTTCAAGAGAGGTACAATGTCTCCTTCTGGAACGTGCTTTACATACGTATGGTAAAACGGGCTATACTCACTTTCTTTTGGTCTTTGGTACATTAACTCTCATCCTCCTTCTTTTATATATTTCCATTATATTCTTAAATGAATGAATTCATTTAAAATGTGTGCTCTTTTTTCGCCTAAAATGCGTATTTTTCCTTCCCACTAGATTGCTAGATGCATAGAATATAGTGTTGCATCTGAAAGGATGTAGCGTAGCTTTCTTTTAAGGAGGTATGTATACTATGCAAACTTACACTGAACAAGACCTTTCCTTAGCTGTAGAAGCAATGATTGAAAACGGAATGGAAGAATTTTTATACCAAGAACCTGTTTCTATGTGCCCTGGTCCTTTGTCCAGAGGTAGATCTGGTCGCTCTCGTAGATCCCGCCGTTCTGGAGGTAGATCTGGTCGTTCTCGTAGATCCCGCCGTTCTGGAGGCAGATCTGGTCGTTCCCGTAGATCCCGTCGTTCTGGAGGCAGATCCCGTCGTTCTCGCAGATCCCGTCGTTCTCGTGGCAGATCTGGTCGTTCTCGCAGATCCCGCCGCTCTCGTGGCAGATCTGGTCGTTCTCGTAGATCCCGTCGTTCTTAATATTATAATGAAGAAGCCCACTTCATCAACAACACAGCGGGCTTCTTCTCATTAATACATAAAATTATTAGCCAGATCCTCTTCCATAAGTTAAGCAGCGTTATATGCTTTTTTGGGTAGATAATTTCCTTAGAGTTAGCCATTTATCTTCTCGTTAAACAAATAACGTAGAGTCGGCCTGTTTACAACCTTACGTGCAAGGGAACACTAATAATGATTATTTGGGGAGGAGGCAGCAAATGTGAACGCATCCATTGTGAGCTTGTTAGAAGCGAATAAAGATTCACTGTACAGCGATTGGAAGGAGCATCTTAACTCTATTACAGATCCTCATATAGAAGAATTTAAAGGCAATCATTCTTTGAATGAAGAAGCATTTTCATTGATCATAAACAGCCTTAAAGAGTACGAAACAGAAGATTTTTCTGAGCTACGCGCTTTTTATAACAAGCTGTTTACAAAAGAATGGTCGCTCAATTATTTGACGGCTGCTTTTCAACAATTTAGGCGCAGCGCGCTGTATATGATGTTAAAACAGGACATTCCACGTGAGAACATTATGACATTCTATGAAGAAATCGACGGCTGGTTTGATCCTATTTTAATGCACCTTGTTAATGATTGTTCAGAAAGCTGGCGGACACGTTTTGAAGAGCAAAAACAAACGGTTCAAGAGCTGACGGCGCCAATTATCCCTGTGTTTGAAAAAATTTGCGTTCTTCCGCTAATTGGCGTAATTGATAGTGAGCGCGCAGAAACCATTAAGGAAAATCTGCTTAACGGCATCATTTCAACACGCAGTGAATACGTCTTGATTGATATTACAGGTGTGCCAGTAGTTGATACGTACGTTTCAAATTACTTAATGCAGGCTACCCAAGCTGCTAATATGCTAGGGTCTACGTGCATTATCGTTGGCATTCGTCCCGAAATCGCACAAACCCTCGTAAATTTAGGCGTAACGCTAAATGTGTTAACCTTTGCCAATTTGAATAAAGGAATTCAATATGCATTAAGGCAAACACAGCGAGCACAATAGATTGCCGAAGGTTTTGTATATAAGTTGAAACACGCTTTCTGTCATTTAACAGTGAGGGCGTGTTTTTTTGTTAAAATTTTGTGATTGGATGGCGAGAAAAGAACGCTTTTCGTACCGACGGTGTTTGAACGAGCTGTTGAATGTCTTGCTGATGTTTCATTAAAAAGTGGTTAACCTCTTTTCCGTTGTAAAGGTTCTCTGGGAAGTCTGGGAAATGTTGCTGAAGCCACGCCTGCATCTCTTCTTTGGACACCTCAAACCTACGATTATCCACTATAACCTCATAGGCTTTTGCATTGGGAATGAGAATCGCTTCATAAATGGCATTATATAAAAATGTTTCAGACAATGTCGACGGTTTTCCAAACCAATAGTTATCAATTTGCCCATCGGGAATAGCCCCTTGGCTGTATCCATACGTAATACGGACGTACTCACCCTGTACATTGATCTTTTTAAACGTTTCCCCTCCAGGCAGCTGTTTGATTAGTGCGCTTACGTTTGAAATCTCGTCACTATTTGTTCCAATATATGAAGGAAGGAAGGACTCCTTAACGCTGTCAATCGTTGTGATGGACTTATAATCCATACAGCCGCTACAAAGTGCTACTATGAATGTGACGGATAGAATTAGGTTCATACACCTGTTCATATACTCTCTCCTTATCCCCTACGTAAACTAAAAAGCAATATGCGGTTTAGACATATTGCTTTTGATGTGATGCTGTATTATATGGGTAAAAAAACGTTTGGTTTCATCTTTTTCCAGAAATCATCTTTAGTCGATTTTTCCCAGGGGTTTTTTCGCTGGTCCTTCGATCACATCTCCACTAGTAGAGAAACGCGAACCGTGGCAAGGGCAATCCCAAGTACGATCCCCATCATTCCATTCCACTTCACAGCCGAGATGTGTACACGTTGTATCAACAAAATGGAGCGTCCCCTCTTTGTCACGATAGGCCCCGCAGCGTTTTCCATTCACGGAGACAACGGCTCCCTCATCCTTTTTCAAGTGCTCTGCTTTTTTATCAGGCCTTTGAAGCTTACCAGCTAAAAGGTGACCTGCTACGTCTAAATTGTTTTTGAAAAACATTTTAAGGCTTGGATCGATGGAGAAACGGGATGGGTTGTAGACTTCTTTGCACGGATTATCTCGTTTCAGGATGATATCTCTCAGCAAAAATGCCGCGGCTGTGCCGTTTGTCATGCCCCACTTTCGAAACCCTGTCGCAACTAAAATGTTTCGCTTATCATCTGTGATCGGTCCTACGTACGGGACCTTATCTAACGTAATCAGATCCTGTGCTGACCATCGAAAAGGAATGCTTTCAACGCCAATCGTTTGTTGGCTAAATTCCTCAAGCGCTTTATAGTGAGCGCTCGTTGAAGATCCTTGTCCTGTTTTATGTCCTTCACCACTCACTAAAATGAGCTTATCTCCTTGATAAGGCGTATATCGAAGAGAGCGTGTCGGTGTCTCGGCGCTATAATACATGCCGCCGGGATAGACAATTTTAGGTTTTACTGCTAATACGTAGGAACGCTCTGCATACATTCTTGTAAAGTAAAACCCATTGCCGTCAAAAAACGGAAAGTGAGAGCACGCTACGACATATGTACACGTTACTTTTGGTCCATTCTTCGTCACGACTTTTGTCTGTTCCTCATTCTCCACGTCAATAGCTACCGTACCTTCAAATAGCTGCCCACCATTTTTCACAATTTCTTCTGCTAACTTCGTGATGTACTTTACCGGGTGAAATTGCGCTTGATCCTTCATCACAACGGCGCCTTTAATATCAAAAGGTAGCGGAATATCATCGATAAAAAGGCTTGGGATATTTAAACGTTGGTAAGCTTCATATTCGTTCTCAATCTTCTTCATATAAGAATCGGTTGTCGCATAAATACAGGCAGCTTCACTTACAAAATCACAGTCAAGGCCAAGCTTCTTGCTTTCAGAAGCAATAAAGTTTTTGGCTTCATTATTGATTTCGTAATAAAGCTTTGTTTTTTCTTCTCCAATATGCTCAATCAGTTCGTCATAGATTAACCCGTGCTGGGCGGTCACTTTTGCCGTCGTATGACCAGTCGTTCCGTTCACAATTCGGTCAGCTTCTAATAAAGCAACCTTCACTCCCTCTTTGCTCAATAAGTAGGCTGTCGTAATCCCTGCTATGCCCCCTCCTACAATACATACGTCCACCGCTATGTCTTCTTTTAGCGCTTCGTAGCGTGGAAGGTCAATCTCTGCTCTCCAATAAGGCTCAAGATGATTTTTAGGTTCTTCTGTCATGTTTACAAACTCCTCCTATCTAAACAAAACCTATTAAAAGCTTTGCCAACACCTTCTTTCTTCAAACAAGAAACTTCTCCTTAAGAAGTCCCTGAATACTTCTACTTGTACTGGAGATAATGAGAAAAAACGTCAGAAAGCTAGGGTGAGGTAACGAATGACAAAAGGAATTGAAGCACTCGCATCACTTCTAAAAAATTTTATAGATGAAGAACCGAAGCCACCTCTGCATGTTGGAGAGGTGATGGATTTATGGACATCATACACCGCGTTTCATGAAGCACACTCCCTCTATCAAGTCGGAATTAATTGCACGACTGATCAAGATTTGATTCATGTACTCGAGCAAGCGCTTGAAACGAGTCGAAAAGATACAAAGATGATTGAAGAGTTTTTGTTGCATGAAGGAGTTCCGTTACCTCTTGTGAATGCAAATAAACCCGTCTCAAGAGCAAACAGTATACCTGAAGGAGCCAAGCTGACAGACGACGAGCTTGCTAATTTAATTTCTGTTAAAGTTGCTGCTTCTATTATTTATTGTGCCCAGGCTATGTCTAAAACCGTGCGGAGCGATGTAGGTATTATGTTTTTTGATATTCAAGTACATTTAATGAAATTTGCGGCTCCTTTAAAAAATTTAATGAAAAAGCGCGGGTGGTTACGGATTCCCCCTCCGTACCTTCCACCTGGTAGCCCTAATTAACATAAAAAAGAAGGGTCTCACCGGCGAGACCCTTCTTTTTTAAAGGATTGAAATGAACGTCCAACTACATTGGCGCTGACTGGTTCCAAATGTAATTCTCGTGCCCACACGGATAGCTGACCAGTATGATGAATTTCGTGGGCAATCACATGTTGAATAATATCTTCAACCATATAAGGAGTATCATCCCATGGAACGGTCACCATTTTTTCTTTATTACCGTCCCAGTTCAAAAGAAATTCGGTTATTTCCTCTCGACAGCGATCAGAAAAATGCTTAATCTGCTGAATTGAGCGATGTGATTCAAATTCAAGCAACACGTCTTCTTTTTGCCCAATACCACGAATCCAACTATATTCAACGTCAACGATATGAAACAGCGTATATAAAATGCTGCCTACGCCTCCACTTCGCTTCTTGAACAATTCTTCTTCATCAAGTTGCTTGCACCAGTCAAACCACTCGTCTCGTACTTGCCAGTTATAGTCAAAGAATTTTAGCAACATGTGTCCCTCATCTCTACAGATTTACTTTTGAAATGATTCGTTGCTAATTGCTAGAATCCTCTTCATCACGAACTTTTTTGCAAAATCACCATGTTACATCCATGCAGAACGCGGTGATTAGCGTGTGGGTCCTGTGTATGAAGTGTAAGATAAAGCTCTTCTAACAGCTGATCGCGAATCGCTTCAGGCAGGTGTTGAAGCCATGATAACGAGTATACCCGACCGCACCACTCTTCCGTTGAGTAAGAAACGCTGTATTCGATTCGACTTGTATCAATGACGTGAAGACCACTCTCCTGCCACTCTTTGTACCACTCGATAGGAAGCAAATCGGTTGCTGATTTTAATTCGTTTTTTGACAGCTCTTTTCGAAATAGATTCGTTGGCATATATGGCTGAATGAGGTGAAACGTTTCTTTAATTAGCGGATCACGCGGCAAAAACCCACCGTCCATAATGATGACGTAGCCACGTGAAGTTAAAATTCGGTTGATTTCCTTAATCGCTCTTGAGCGATTGAACTCCTGCCATGCTCTCATGATCGTAATTACATCGATACTCGACGTTTGAAGACCTGTTTTCTCTGCGCTCGCTTGTATATATTGAATGCGCTCAGAAGATGGAAATGATTTTGCCTCTTCTAGGGCACTTCTTGCTGAATCAATGCCGATGGCGAGCGCTCCTCGGTTTGAGAGCTCTCTCGTCAATGCTCCGCTTCCGCATCCCATATCCACTGCTACTTTATTTGTAAGCGAAATGCCACGCTTTGACATAGCTGAAAATAATTCATATGGAACGTCGTGCTGTCGTTTGGCCGCCATTTTCGCCGCTTGTTTCAGATTTAATTTTTGCATGCTATCGCTCCCCCTTATACTAAATGCAGCGCTTCCTGTCCTATATATATGAGGGAACTTTCGCATACTGACCACTTAAATTCAGCGGGTAAAGCCAATTCGTTTCTCGACTTCCTCAAGCACGATACGAGCTTTCGCTGAAGCCTTTTTCGCCCCCTGAGTCAAAATATCGTCAAGTTCGTTGGACGCATAAATATCCTGAAATCTCTCTTGAATTGGTGAAAGGTCCTCAATAATGGCATCCGCTACCTCTTCTTTTAAGGCGCCGTATCCCCTGCCATTAAAATGGGTCTCTGCCTCCTGAAGAGAAATTCTCTTAAAGGCACTGTACAAACTAAGGAGATTTGATACCCCTGGTTTTTTCTCCATATCAAAGTGAATCATTCCCTCTGAATCGGTTTGGGCTCGTTTTACCTTTTTTCGAATGATTTCCGGCGTGTCTAAGACCGAGATATAGCTCTGAGGGTTCGGGTCGGATTTGCTCATTTTCTTTTCAGGATCTTGTAACGAGCGAATGCGAGCAGTAAACGGAGAGTTATATCCTTCTGGAAGGGTAAATAAGTCTCCGTAAAGATGATTAAATCGTCGTGCTAACAAACGTGTGAGCTCGATGTGCTGAGATTGGTCGTCACCTACAGGAATCACCGTTGCTCCGTATAATAAAATATCAGCTGCCATCAACGTTGGATAAGCAAGAAGTCCTGCTGGAATAGCTTCTGTCCGTGATTGGGACTTTTCTTTGTATTGAGTCATTCGCTCGAGTTCTCCCATATGAGCTAAGCATTGGACAATCCATCCAAGTCTTGCGTGCTCGGGTACTTCAGATTGAATAAAAATGGTCGCCTTTTCCGGGTCGAGTCCGACTGCTAAATATAAAGCCGCTAAGCGACGTGTATTCGTTCGTAGCTCCGTCGGTGGCTGTGGAACGGTAATCGCATGTTGGTTGACAATACAAAAATAACTTTCATGATCTTCCTGTAAGGGAACAAACTGCTTCATTGCGCCTAAATAATTGCCGATCGTAATAACTCCACTCGGCTGAATGCCTGAAAAAACTGTTTTCATGTTTCTCTTCCTCTCTCTTGGTCAATAATTACGATCTACTTCTGGACGGAGGAGTTAGTTTGAAAACACAAAAAAGCCCATCCGTCCCTACGAAAAGGGACGAATGGACCGTGGTACCACCCTTATTATTTTAAAGCGCGCTTTAAAATCACTTATCACCCGTACGACATGATACGGTATCCATTGTAACGTGTGGACGTTCACGGCAAAGCCTACTACAAAGGTTCGGTTTGCTGCTCAGAAGCCCATTCATCATTCGCTCGACGCTGGTTCACACTACCCACCAGCTCTCTGTAGTCTCGACTAAATGATTACTCCTCTTCCTCATCGCGGTTCGATCGTAATTTCTCTGATCATAGCACATTGGAAAATATTGTGCAATCTATTCGTTATCCATTTTGTTTTTGTAATAGCTCACTTGCGTATAGTTCGATAATTTCACGTCGACGGATAATCCCGATAAATACACCGTTATCATCGACAACCGGCACAAAGTTTTGTTCTGCTGCCTGTGAAATAATACTTGTCATTTCATCATTAATTGAAATAGGTTTGTTATCTTGTCTGCGCGCCACATCTGAAATTGGAATATCTTCAAGCTCGAACATATTAAAATTTTCAAGGGATTTGATTTTCCATAAAATGTCCCCTTCAGTCAATGTTCCAACGTATTTCCCCTCATTATCAATAAGTGGAACCGCTGCATAACGATGATACTCCATTTTTTCAAGCGCTTGACGCATTGATGAATGAATGTTTACGGTTACGACTTCAATTTTTGGAATTAAAAAAAATGCAACATTCATTGTTTCCCAGTCTCCTTTTGTCTCGATCCTTCTTAGTCTATCCAAAAACCATCTGAACGAACGGTTTTTGATTGGTTGTTTGCAATGAATGAATGGCGTGTTCACCGATTCTCTCATTACGCTGACGAGGTTAGCTGTCGGGTTAGGGCTAGTGAGAGTCGCCCTTTCTTCATTTTTGTATGAACATGCAAAAATGGCGGCATGGAAAAAGGCGAAGATAATTTCTGCTGAAATGCCTCGCTATGCCTAGAATTCACCCCTAGTACATGAAGTACTTGTCGTGGTTCCCCCGCTCCTATTCGGATTGAGCGCTATTGTTTTCATATTATCCTTCGTTATATTACACATGTTGATTTACCCTGTCAAACTTTTATATCCCCCTGTTACAACAGTCATTTTGCTTCTATTCCTACACCTATGTATTCGATAAAAAAAGGCGAATTCCCTTTTAAAACTGGCAAAAAGATCCTGACTGCACCTGTTATCTTCCCTTTTATCGGGCAAGCTAAACCATAAAAAGAATAGTGGATTTTTTTTGAATACTATTGTATGATAAACCCTTGTTAGTAATAATACAATTCTTATCGATATACTATGAATTAAAAGGAGAAAGATGATGAAACTTTCCACTAAAATTACGTTAGGGCTTATTTTAGGGATCATTGTGGGTGCCTTGTTGAACGGTTTCCTCCCTGGTCACGTTGGGTTTTTAGACAAATATATTTTAACGCCTATTGGGCAGGCATTTTTACATCTCATCCAATTTGTTGTCGTACCTCTTGTGTTCACGTCATTACTCATCGGTTTTACAGGGCTACGTGATTCAAGCAAAGTTGGTTCTTATACGACAAAGCTGCTTCTGCTGTACATCGTCACTAGTGCCGTATCACTTGCGATCGGCCTACTTACTGCTTTTGTCTTGAAGCCAGGACAAGGTGTAAGTGGAGCAGGCGGATTAGAAGCGCCTAAGACAGAAAAAGGACAAAATTTAATCGATTGGCTCGTATCAATTATACCGACTAACCCGTTTCAAGCATTTGCAGAAGCGAATTTGCTACAGGTGATTATTTCAGCCGTTCTAATCATCATCGGCATTCGCTTGGTCGGTGATAAGGCGAAGCCGTTCATCGCTTTTTCAGAAAGCTTACATGCAATTTTAGAAAAAATCATTGGTGTTATTCTACGCGTGGCGCCAATAGGCGTATTTGCATTAATTAGTTCTGTCATTGCCACACAAGGTTTTGATTTAGTAAAAAAGCTGGCACTTTACATTATTGGTCTTTTAGTTGCGATCTTAGTGATGATGTTGATTTATGCATTAATCATCTTGTTCATCAAGGAATCACCATCTCGCTTTTTCAAAAGCTTCTGGCCCGCTTTTAGCATCGCTTTCGGAACAGCAAGCTCAAATGCGGCTCTTCCAGTAGCGCTTGACAATGCCAAGCAAGGATATGGCTTAAAATCAGACATTGCTGGGTTCGCGATTCCATTCGGAACGGCACTAAAACGCGACGGAGCGGGTATCCTACAAGGATTTAATGCGATCTTCGTTGCTCAGCTATTTCATGTAGATTTATCACCTGCAGTCATCGGAGCAATCTTTATTAGTGCCATTTTGGTTTCATTCAGTACAGCAGGTGTTCCCGGTGCTGGTATTATCATGATGACAACGGTCCTAACAGCCGCTCATTTACCACTCGAAGGGATTGCATTAGTAGCCGGCGTAGACCGGATTACAGAAGGATTCCGTACGATGCTGAACGTTGTTGGAAATGCGGCAAACGCCGTAATACTGAACAAATGGGAGAAAGAATAAGAAGGACAGCCTGTCGGCTGTCCTTTGTTGTGTTTACAATTTGAATTTTATAAGCATAAGTTGGAGCTTTTCAGAAAGGCCTACAAGCATTTGTGCAGCAGACGTTATTGCCCGTTTGAATATTTGTTGCTGTTGGATGCAATCCTTACCTATATATTCGCTAAGCATTGTACCTGCAACAAGAGACAAGTTTTTTCATCGAATAAAATCCCAACAAAAAAAGTGCTCAGGCGTTAAAGAGCCGTTTGCGCTTTTCGTTAAAACGTATCGTGCTGAGTTGTTTTTGAATGAATTGTCCAATGATCAAAAACGGTCGTATGATCTGTAAGAGACCCGGTTTTAAGCCACTTCATCGCTTCAATTACAAGAGGAGAAGCTGTTTCTACTTTGATATCATCAGGGTGCACCCACCTTGCACCATCAGCATCCTGACCAGAAAATTGGTTGGCAACCGGTGTTACACTCCCCTCCCAAGATAAAAGATGGTACATAATGGCCATGTGATAACCCGTTTCCTCCGCCGAAAATGGAAGTAAGAAATCGCTCATTCCAAGTCGCACAGATTCAATGACATTCAGTCCTGTTTCTTCTCGAATTTCTCTCTTTAACGCTTCTTCAATCGTTTCAAATGATTCAACTCCGCCACCAGGAAGATCAATTCGTCCTCTATACGGTCCTGTTCGTTTATCAACGACCAGTAGTTTTCCATCCTTTTCACAAATGGCATATACGCCTAAACGGCGATTGTAATCAGCTGACATGTGGCGTCATGCTTTCGGCACTTTTGGCTTTTTGAATAATATCTGCAATAAAAGCGCCTTTCGCTTTTGCATATTCATTTCCGTTCTTCCACTGTTTTGCTGAGAGCTCTTCCTTCAAAGCAGCGTAATCATGTCGTGCTTCCTCATTCGTTCGCAAATAATTTCGGAATGCAAGATGATCCGTCCAAAATGGCGAGTCCATGAGAGTCAAATGAATGTGAGCGAATCGGTGTGTATGGCTTGGAATATGGATGTCTGGGTCTTTTGTGATAATGTTTGGATAATCCTCACGAAACACCCCGTCTTTTAAAGCGATAAAAAAGCGTCGTTCGGGAATAATAGCATTGAATGATTCAACGTAAATGTATCCAGCCTGCACCAATGCTTCTGTTGCAAGCTCCATTTCTTCAGGGCGCTTTAAGCCAATCATCATATCAATAATAGGTTTGGCTAACAGTCCGGGAATAGACGTGCTGCCGATATGCTCGATTGTGGGATGTACATCTTTTAAAAGTTGATCTAGTTGCTCTTGTTCAGATTGAAAAAGTAACGGCCACCCTTGATTGTATGAAGTCACTGTAATTTCCATCATGTTCACCTCAAAAAAATAAAGTTGTTTAATAGCATAGCACATTTTAAAACAAAATTGTACGATTATTCAGAAAAAAGTTACTTCATCTTCTTCCTCTACAAAGTATTTCAAAAAATAAGGGAAATAGGGTATGATCAGTAAGGACAGTTTTTATTCCAAATATAGACTATGAACGATGAAAAGGAGGGTTGACCTTGAAGAAGGTAAAAACCCTTTTCTCTTTGCTCGCTGCTGTCACAGCTTTTCTCGTGACATACTTTACGATTAAAGTGGAGCGCGCGCATCATGCAAAAGGAAGTAAGTAAAGAGAAACAGTTGCACGTATTACTAACAATAAGCGAAGTTACCTGGCTATTTGGATGAGGGGGTAATTTCGCTTATTTGCATTTTGTTCCATTTTTAGGCATTCGTCACTTGCCAACCTTTACTGTTTGACATATAATTTAATTAATTAAGTAATTACTTAAATAACTAATTAAGGAGGTCATGTGGTGAATGATACCTTTAAAGCCCTCTCTGATCCGACTAGAAGAAAAATTCTTGACCTTCTAAAAGAAAAGGATTTGACTGCTGGGGAAATATCCGATCATTTCAACATGTCTAAACCAAGTATTTCTCAGCATTTGAAGATTTTAAAGCAGGCGGACCTCGTTCATGATGAAAAACAAGGGCAATATGTGTTGTATTCACTCAACACCACCGTTTTTCAAGATATTATGAGCTGGGCTCTTGGCTTCGCGAAAAAAAATGATTAAGGGAGACTTACTCATGAAAAAACACATCTTACCGCTGTTGGCGATTATCGCAAGTTTGGGCGTTTGGGTATTTTTTTACAGTACATTGCCGGCTCAAATGGCTAATCATTGGTCAATTGGATCTGGAGAAGTAAATGGTTATAGCTCAAAGCTCTCTACTTTTCTGATGCTAAATGGCATTTTGGTTCTACTATATGTGCTGCTTATTTTTGCCCCGCGAATGGATCCAAAAAAGAATAATTACAAAGCCTTTTCATCTAGCTATGGGATTATGACGAGTGTCATTATGCTCGTTCTGTCAGGCGTAAATATCTTTGTCGTACTATGGAATGCGGGTTATGATATTCCTATGACTCGTATTGCACCCATTGTTCTGGGAATTATCTTTTTAGTCATTGGAAACTTTATGCCGAAAGTACGACCGAACTTTTTCGTGGGCATTCGTACACCGTGGGCATTGAGCAATGATAGCGTTTGGCGTAAGACTCACCGTTTCACCTCAAAGCTCTATTTTGTATCTGGAGTTATCTTTTTTCTACTTGTATTTTTACCCGCTTCCCTTCTTAATTGGATCATCATTCCTATTATTGTCATACTGGTCATTGTTCCAACTGTCCATTCGTACATGGTGTATCGAAAAGAATTGACCTAACAAACAGAATTTTTCAACTTCTCTCCTTCGCCCTTTGGTATACTAGGAGGTAGATGGGGAGTGGAATAATGAAAATCGCAGATATATACCGAGATCTACCAACAATTGAAACAGAACGTCTACTGCTACGCAAAGTCAAAGCAAAGGATACAAAAGCGATCTATGCGTATGCATCTGACCCTGAAGTCGCAAGGTATGTGACCTGGCCTGTTCATACGACAATCGGTGCCACTCAGGCATTTGTTCAATTTGTAATTGAACAGTATCGCAAGCATGATATTGCGCCTTGGGGAATGGTTGTAAAAGAAACGGATGATTTTATAGGTACCATCGATTTTGTTGCCTGGCAGCCACAGCACTATACCGCTGAAATCGGCTATACCATCGGGCGTAGTTTTTGGAACAAGGGCTACACAAGTGAAGCCGCCGAAGCTCTCATCGACTTTGGTTTTCACAATATGGAACTAGAGCGAATTCAAGCGCGCTGTATGGTTGATAACGTGGCGTCTGCACGTGTCATGGAGAAGGCAGGAATGTCTTACGAAGGTACGATACGAAGAGCGCTTTATGTGAAAGAGCAGCATCAGGATTTAAAGCTTTATTCCATTTTACGAAATGAATGGCGAGATGATCGTTTATAATACAGAAAAGCCACGGCTCTTACTTATGCCGTGGCTTTGTTTCTAAGCGAAACGATTTTGGTTTTTAAGTTCTTGAATGTCTTTTGTTAGCTCGTTAAACTTGCGATCAAGATCTTTGTATAGCGGATCATTCATGCTAATGAAGCTTAGCTTTCCTAACACTTCTTGACGCTCGGTCTCAAGCTTTAGTGTTAACTCTTCTTTATCCTCACGCTGAGCGGTTGGAAGCCGGTCAGTGACTTTGTAGATTCGCTGATCAGCAATGACAAGCTTCTCCGTAGTCGTTTTTTCAATGAAATACCCATCATGTGAGACAATTACGAGCGTACCCTTGTAATGAGCGAGCGTTTCCTCGAGCTGCTCACGCGACGGCAGATCTAAGTGGTTGGTCGGTTCGTCTAATACAAGTACGTCTCTTTCCTCTAGAATGTACATCATCAACTTACATTTAATACGCTCCCCCATACTCATCAACTCAATCGGCTCCTTCCACTGTGAAGGGATGAAGCCTAAATGCTTCATCAAGTTTTGAACTTTCCCTCTGTCCGCAAAGTTGTCTCGGTAAAACAGCTCCTCAGGCGTTTGATGAAGTGGGAGATCAAATACTTCCTGTGTTAAGTATCCAACCTGAGCAGAAGGAGAAATCCATACGTCTCCCACTGCTTCTTCTCTTCCTAATAGTATATTTAATAAGGTCGTTTTCCCTGCTCCATTGGGTCCTGTTAGCGCTATTTTTTCGCCGTGCTGAATCGTAAAATAAGCATCTTGAAATAGGATTCGTTCTCCATACGATTTCGTTAAGTTTTTCACTTCTAAAAAGCGTTTTCCAACCTTTTGATTGGCTGTCATCGAAAAATGAACGTCATACTCTTCTTCAACGGGCTTTGCATCAATTCGATCTAATTCTTTTTGAAGTCGCTTCTGTTTTGATTTAATTTGAGAGTCTGTTCGTTTCGCCTTTACCCTATGATATTCCTTAAAACCTTCTTTTTTCGTCGACTGACTGTGGGCTTTCTCAGACCAGGATGAGAGCTGATCTAGTTGGGTCTCAATGCGCTCAACCATCTTTTGCTGCTTCTCATATTCTCGTTGCTGACTCAGTCGCCTTTGTTTTCGCGCTTCCATATAGCTCGAGTAGTTTCCTCTATGTTCAATGAGCTTTTTTTGCTCAATGGACCAAATCTTTGTTGTGACTTTATCTAAAAACAGGCGATCATGAGAAACAACGATGATCGTTCCCGGGTATGATGTTAGATAAGCAGCGAGCATTTCCATACTTTCTTGATCAAGGTGATTTGTCGGCTCATCTAACAGCAGAAGATCGGCTTCTTTCGAAAATCCTCTAGCGAGACGTGATTTCAATTTTTCACCACCGCTTAGTTGTTCAAATGGATTAGATGGTACCCTCCACATCTCTAGTAGTTTTGCTTCTAGAACATTTTTTTCCTGTTCTGGATGTGACTCTGTCTCTTGCTGGATCATTTCCATCGTAAATGCTGTGTGAAAATCGTGTATTTCCCCACCGGATGGACGAATCGTCCCAAGCAGAAGCTGTAATAATGTTGACTTCCCAGCTCCGTTTTTACCAATCAGTCCAATCACGTCTCCCTGCTGAACGGTGGCGTTTGCTTTTTCAAAAATGACAAGATCATTTATTTCATAGCTAAGTTGCTGCAGTTTTAGTAGTTCTTTCATACGAACACGTCCCTTTCCATTAAAGGGAGAATAAAAAAATCCTCCCAAAGTCAATTGGAAGGACTAGTCTTATACAATGCATGCGGAAAAAAGCTACGAGTCGTAGCGCGTGCATTATATGAAATACCGAACATTGAAAAATGGGCAGACTAATCCTATCTTTTGTACAAGTTGAAATATTTAATTTCAATTGATAAAAAATAAGATTAGTTAATCATCGTCCACCCATCATTCCTCTCGTTTAAATATTACTTTTAGTATACCATATATTTTCCAATCACAAAAGATGCATTTTTATGCGCGATTAAAGATCAGCAGGTGACAGATAATCGAAATGACTGGAAAAGCGCTCATGGTCATGATTTGAATTAAAAGCAGGCCTGATAGTAGCTGACCGACTCCGTTTGGTAAACGCTCCTGTGCTACTTTTTTCATACGTCTAGCTGCCATTACTCCAACAACCCAGCCACCAATAGAGATAAGTAACGTGACGACTGTTTTGGGCGAAAGAGTTTCAGATGGTAAATCAATAAATCCAATCACGATTAATAAAATTGGAATGATCTCAAATACCGCACTTTGAAGAAACATGATGTTTTGTGCTTTGGAAATCTTTTTATGTATATCCTTACTATTTTCCTGGACAATGACCCCGATTTTTTCATAGGTTCTTTTATAAATAAACGTAAGCCCTAAAACGGCAATAACTACTGCAAGAGCAAAATACATACTTCCCATACGTTCACCTCCTTTTTATACATGCTATCTATCATACTAAAAGTTACAGCTTCTTCACAAATTCATAGCTTGGTTTTGTGAAATGCATCTTTTCTTCATAAAAACGATGCGCCCCTACGCGGTGAGTAGCTGATGCAAGTGCTATGTTTGTACAGCCTTCAGCTCGTGCCCATTGCTCTACTGACTCAAGAAGCTGTTTTCCATAGGTTTTGGAACGACTTGCTTCATCCGTGATTAGATCAAAGACGTATACATGTTTCCCATAGTAAAAATTCGTTTGAATTTTGCAGCCAGCAAGTGCCACAATCTCGTCTTCTAGCCAAAGAGCTAAAAGCTGGTAGCCTTCTGTTACCATGTTTTTTAAGAGACCTAGATACTCACCTTCTGATAGCTCGGTGCGAAGCTGTCTCATAATTGGGTACGCGCGTAGAAACTCTTCCTGCGTTCTTAATTCCTTCATGTGAGCCATTGATATTGTCATCTTATTATCCCCTTTGTCTCAATTAAATTCGCTCGTTCTCGCCATTCATGCTCAAGCATACTCATTTCAATTAAACTCCAATAATTCTCTCCTACTTTCTTTATATCACGTAGCACCCCTTCTTGTCGAAAACCAATTCTCTCATACACGCGTAGCGCAGTGATGTTGGAGTGAAAAACGCCTAGTGATATGCGATGAAGTCCAAGTTGTTCAAAGCCAAATTTCAGCACCTCTTCTACCATGCTTGTACCGAGGCCTTGTTTTCGACCATCTGGATTTCCGATGAGAACTTTTGCGATTCTTCCTGAACCGTTTTCATAATCGATTCTTCCGATCGCGATATGTCCTATCACACGTCCCGTTCCATTTTCCAGTGCGGTAAAGATATAAGAGGAGCTCCCTTCTTCGTTTGCGCCTTTTATGTATGCCTTTAGCTGTCTTGGCGTAAGTGGGTACGTAAACGCTCCACCGGCAATCTGTAACAATACCTCTTCAGTGTAAACCCATTTGATCAACTGCTGAAAATCACTTTTTGTAAAATAGCGTAACGTAACCATTGTTCTCCCCCTTAAAACACCTTTATCACAGGGTATCGGCGCAGGAGTGGTCTTATGATTACTTTTTACAAAAAAAAAGCATGAAGCGAGAGGCTTCATGCTTTTGAATTAATTACCTGCTGTATCCGTACTAGTCGTGCCAGCTGGGTCAGGCTTTGAATCGAGCTCATTGCCTGGATTTGAATTTGCATCCTCAAGCTTTTGCTGACCTTCTGAGCGTAGCTTGAAGTATTGATAGAGTGCCTCATTGGCAATTTCTTTACTTAGTCCGTTGTCATAACCAGGCGTATAAGCTGCTGGTGCTACGGCTGCAAACGCGATTTGCGGGTTGTTGTATGGTGCAAATCCTACGTACGTTGAGTTACGTACTTCAGGAGGATTCGCTTTTCCCGTTCCATAAACGAATGTCTCAGCTGTACCTGTTTTCGCCGCAACGATGTTACGAAGACCGCTGTAACGGCTGTATTGACCTGTGTAATATTTAGCTGATGTTCCGTGTGTTCCAACAACAACTCGGCGCATCCCTTCTTTTATTACGTCAATATTTTTCTGTGACATAACAATACGGTTCAGCACTGTTGGTTGACTTGCGTACACAAGCTCACCTTGTTCATCAGGATTATCGCTTGGCGTGCGAATTTCCTTCACGATGTGCGGCTGCATACGATAGCCATTGTTGGCAATTGTCGAAATATACTGTGCCATTTGAAGCGGTGTATACGTGTCAAGCTGACCAATCCCAATATCAATTACGTTACCAAGAGGTGGTTTGTTTGCTCGGTAACCGATTGTTTCATTTGGCAGATCAATTCCTGTTTTAACCCCTAAACCGAATTGACTGTAATAATTGCGCATCGTCGATAAAATGTTTGAATCAATATGAAGCGGCTGATCGTATCCGTAGTGGCCGTTTCCGATCGCAATGACCGTTCTCCACATAAATACGTTTGACGATACTTCTAATGCTTCTCGTACATTTGGTGCTGAGTACGGTGAATGAGAAGATTTTTTAGGCGGCGTTCCTCTGAACTTCAGCGCTGTATCTGGGAAACGTGTGTACTGGCTAATCGCACCAGAGTCTAATCCTGCAAGGGACGTAGCCCCCTTAACGGCAGATCCCATCTCGTACGCCGAGTTAATATTCCCTAGCGCATAGTCATCAATTTTCCCCGTTTTCTTATTGTACTTCTTCCCGACCATCGCTAAAATGTCTCCTGTATTGGGGTCCATTAAGACGATAAACGCACGGTCAAGATATTGTGTTCCTGCTTTGGCTGTTTTATATTCGATAAGCTTTTGTGTTACAACATCATCTAACACCTTTTGAAGTTGGATATCAACGGTTAGTACGATGTCATGTCCACGCTCACCGTCAAAGACGGTTTTCGTTTCCTTCACCTGTCCAGATTTATCGGTAACGTTTTTCACTTTTGCTTTTTGACCAATCAACATGCTTTCATATTGCTGCTCAATATAACTTTTTCCTACTTGGTCATTCCGGCTATATCCATGTGAAAGGAAATAATCAAGCTGTTCTCTTGGCAAACCTTCTGATGGGCTCGTCACGTCTCCTAAAATAGAACGTAGTGTTTGACCATATAAGTTTTTACGTTGCCAATACGTCGTCGTTTCAACACCAGGAAGTTCATCAAGGTGTTCACTCACCACTGCGTATTCAGAATTAGACACGTTTTGGTTTTTAACACTCTGCTGTGTCATCGCATAGCCAGCGTTCATGCGGCTATAAATTAAAATAAGCGGTAGATCTTTTTCGACGCTTTTAATTTCTTTATCTGTCACGCGCTCAAGCTGCAGCTTATAGACTTCAGCGTTGGATAATTTTTTTATTTCTACTGCCGATACTTTCTTTTGAGCTTCTTCTGGATGCTTCAAAATCCAGAAATCTTTTTTGTCACGTTCTGTCACTTTTTTAAGATCTTTGTCGCTGAATTTGATCATTTTTGACAACTTTTCAGCCACTTCTAGCTTGTCTTGTGCTTTAGTTGTGCTCAAACGTGTGTATGTAACAGAATTGAGCGGCTCATTATCCACTACAACTCGGTTGTATCGATCAATGATTTTCCCACGTGGTACGGGGTTGTCTACCGTTACGTCCTCCGTTTTTTCGACTTCACGTTTGTAGTTTTCACCACTTACAATTTGAACAAATCCTAGTCTCAAAATGAGAACAGAAAAAAGTAAAAATACGACAAAAAACAGTAAATTCATTCGAAGAGGAATGTGTGTTTTTTTCTTCTTTTTTGCTTTGTTCGTCTTTTTCATGTACTACGTCTCCTACCCTTTTAAACATTCATCTACACTAGTATACAAAATAAGTATAATAATAGAAAGTTTATACACCAATTCTACAAAAATTAGCGTGCAATTCCTTCTATTTTACTAGTCGTATTCCTGCAAATTCCGTTTGCGGTGAAAAAGCATTCAGGAAGATGTTCACCGACTCCTAACTTTATCACGTTCTCTCTAGAAATTCTCGCTATTTTTTTATCACTAATTCGTTCCAATAGTTTGATTATTCAAATTTAAGTGCTTTTCTCCTATCTACTTTTGTCTGATCTCATGATATAGTGGAATAAAGATCCATTTTTTCGACAAAAGGGGTGATTAAATGCCAGGAAATGCACTGTACTATAGCACACAGGAAGTAGGAGCATTATTAAACCTGCATCACCAGGAAGTAGTGGAGCTTTGTGAACACCATGCATATGCAGATTGCATTCAAGTAGGAGGACACTGGTTCATTCCAAAACACCACTTTCCCAAAACTCCCTCAAACCATTCATCCAGCCTAGATATGATTACCTTCATGAGTGAATACCTTTAAACATTCCTCGCGTATTAATCAGCACTCCGTACAAATGCAGAGTGCTGTTTTATTTTTTCTCGGCATAGCGCATAAATCCGATTACGAGAATATTGATGACCCCATTTGTCAACAGTGAAAACCCCATCACCGGTTCACCATTTAAGAAAAGGATAATAGCCGTTACGAATAAATAAACCGCTTCTACAATTAATAGACCAATCGTTAAATGCTTGAAAAACGGATTGTTCACCAGATAACCAATCGCAGAGCCAAGTAAAAGCAAACCGAACGTCAACCCAGCATAGTAGGCTTCGTTGCTCCACTCATATCGCAGCAGCATCATAGGCGCTGCTTCCCTTAATCCAGCTGTACTGATATAAAGGTAGCGAATCGCAGATAAAATAAGCGCAAATACAATTAACTTCCTCATTATGCTCTCCCTTCCTGACACACGTCTGCTGATTTAAACATAATTTCAGTCGAATCATCCCTGAAATTGGTCGTGGGAGCCACATGTATCATCCACCCCTCTTCTTGCTTATATGTTCCCCCTTTTTTGATGATTTTACCAACGGTTTTGATGTTTTCTTAAAATCTCTCCTAATGTCACGATTACGTACTATTTCGGGACAGCATTCATATAGTTAAAAAGAGGTTGTCTACGGAACGGAGGGTGTGTGTATGTCGTGGTTTGAATCACTTATTTTAGGTATTATTCAAGGTCTTACGGAGTTTTTACCGATTAGCAGTACAGGTCATCTCTATTTAGGTAGGCATTTATTTGGATTAGACGAGGCAGGCTTATTTCTCGATACGATGCTTCATATCGGAACGGTACTAGCCGTATTTGTTTTTTACAAAGACGAATTCGTACATATGATTAAAAAACCGTTTAGCAAACTAACCTTTCTCCTTATTGTCGGAACGATCCCTGCAGTAGTGGTAGGCTTACTTTTTAAAGATTACTTTGAAACCATATCGAAGACGGGGGTTACGATAGGATGGGAGTTTTTAGTGACGGGCCTATTTTTATGGTTCGCAGATTCCATCAAAAACGGACGAAAAAAAATGGATGACATTACCTATACAGATGCGTTTGTTATTGGAACGTTTCAAGCAGCGGCCATTTTTCCAGCTATTTCACGTTCTGGACTTACGATTGTGGCAGCGCTTATCAGAAAGCTTGATCGTGAAACGGCGGCCTATTTCTCTTTTCTTCTTTCCACACCTGCGATCGTTGGCGCGATGATTTTACAGCTGAGCGATGTGATGGGCGGTAAAGTCGAATCGATTTCTCTTTTTTCACTGTTTGTAGGTACCCTTTCCTCTGCTCTTTTTGGCTATGTGGCGGTAAAATGGATGATTGGGTATTTAAAAAATCATTCTTTAAAGCTGTTTGCTGTGTATGTGTGGGGGTTAGGAGGCCTTATTTTATTCTTCCAAATGACTGGACGATTTTAAAAAGAGGATGGAGCCAAAGGCCCCATCCTCTTTCCCTTTTATGATGCAGAAGATAATTTTTCTGCGCGTTTCTTTTCTGATTCTGCAACGATGACCGCACATGCTGCGTCACCCGTAATGTTAACGGCTGTACGCGTCATGTCAAGAAGGCGATCGATCCCGATAATGAGAGCAATTCCTTCTACCGGAAGATTAACAGAGTTTAAGACCATCGCAAGCATAATGAGCCCTACTCCTGGTACTCCAGCTGTCCCAATACTTGCTAAAACTGCCGTTAGAACCACGGTGATGATTTGAATAAATGAGAGATTAATATCGTATACTTGGGCGATAAAGATTGTTGCTACCCCTTGCATAATCGCTGTCCCATCCATATTAATTGTTGCGCCTAACGGCTGAACGAAGCTACTAATGGATTCTGGCACACGCAAATTCTTTTGTGCCGTTGACATTGAGACCGGAAGCGTCGCGTTACTACTTGATGTACTAAAAGCGACTGCCATAGCAGGTGCAAATCCTTTAAAGAATTCAATTGGGCTTCGCTTGGCTAGGAGCATAATTGTTGATCCATATGTAAGCGCCGTGTGGATTAGAAGGCCTGCTAGCACGACAATCATATATAGACCCATCGCTTTAATTGCATCAATTCCTTGACTTCCTACCGCTGTTGCGATTAATCCAAACGTCCCGTATGGCGCGAATTTCATGACAAGGTTCACAAGGTACATCATGAGTTCGTTTCCTTGTTCAATCACATTGTACACGGCCTTTGTTTTATTGTTTAAGATCGCAAGACCAAGACCAACGAAGATGGAGAAAACGATAATTTGAAGCATGTTTCCTTCTACCATTGCTCGTATTGGATTCGTTGGAATAATGTTAAGAAGCGTTTCGCTGATTGGAGGTGCTTCCTTCGCATCGAATGTTGCCCCTGTTTTATCAAATTCCCCTACGTTTCCTGGTTGCAGAGCAAAAGCTAATACCAAACCGATAACGATGGCTACTGTTGTCGTGACCAAAAAGTATGAGATGGTTTTAGCACCGATACGTCCTAACTTCTTAGGATCGCCAAGTCCAGCTGTTCCAAGTGTAATGGAGAAAAACACAATTGGGACCACTAGCATATTAATAAGTCCTAAAAAGATTTTTCCTAGCGGTGTAAATAAAAAAGTGTTTACTTTTTCAAAAACGTCTGGTGAAGCAATGTTTAGAACAAGCCCTACTACTGCCCCTAGAAGCAGGGCAATAATAATCTTTGTTGATAACTTCATCCAACATCCCCCTCATAGTTAATTTTCTTTATCTATATGTAAAAAGATAAAGGCCATTAGCACAGAATACGAATATAATAGATTGAATATTTAGAATTTTTATCTCGCCAAAAATTCTGCTATGTAAAAATGAATAAAACAAATGAGAAATGAAAAAATGTAAATACGTGATGTCTAAAAAACTGGAGGTGTCATCTTGAAAATCGTTGAAATTTGCAAAGTTTGTAATGGAGTTGGGAAGCTAGATCGAAAGTTGCCGCTGTTCAAAAAAAATTGTCCCCTTTGTCAGGGCAGCGGCACTTATACTCAATCATTAAGTGATTACCGTAGTTAACCGTTTCGCTTGTTATGTACACTATAGCAAGTTATTTCTTAAAATAAAACCCTAATAGTGAAATTTTAAACCTTTTTTTTGTAAAATTTTGTAGAAATTTTGCTTCAGTGACATTTCAATATGGCGAATGGTGTACTCTTCAATTAAAGCCTCTGAATAGACGTATAGCGTATACGTTTGAACACGACACGCCCTATCAATCCCTGTTTGAATGCACTTTACTGACTGCAAATAGTGCGAGAGAAACACGGTTGTTTCTCTTTTACCTCTTCTCCATCGCTGAACGGTTATAAAACCCTTCTGCTTATACCCCACTGCATTGTTTTTCCACTGTATATAAGAGTGAAGCCACACTATGATCAACCATCCTGCATAGCTGTAGATTGAAAGTGATGTGTAATAGATAAGAAAACCAAGGAGCACATAAATAAAAAGAGAAAATCCACTAAATAAGTTATGAAGTGCATACAGAATATAGCCTTGTGTCGGTGACTTTGTGCGTGGCTTTTCATACGTGAACTCGGGCAAATAAGCGTTTAAATAGGTTTGTAATCTTTGTTTTTGAACAATAGGAAAAAGCTCAATCGTTGCTTCTTCACCTGATCCTATTCCAACATTTTCTACTTTTACGCGCACTGATCCCGTCATCAGAAAACGAAGCGGCTCTTCTAGCACGATCGACCGAATATAGTGAACGGGAATTCGGTACGTTTTTCGATTTAACACCCCGTATGAAACGATGAGCTCCTCTGACTCACGCGAAAGTACATAACGACCATACTTCAAAAACGTTCGAATGCCGCTAGCCACCCAAATCAAAAGCAACAGTCCTACAGCACTTAGAAAAATTACCCATCCATGTTCTAGCCAGAACGATAGGTGCAACACGTTTTTTGCATCGCTCTTTAAAAAACTTCCTTTTGGAAGGTCGTCTTTAAGCCAATCCGTTGCTTTCCCAAACAGCCAAAAACCAAATGAGATAGCAGGTAGAAGAATACGGACATCGAGTGATAAGATGACGAGGTTTTTAATTCCTAATCGCCACGTGTTGTTTGATGGTTTTGTTGAAAGTGGTTGCTTGAAAATTTCTTTCTCTAGACGTTGTACCACCGCATGTTTCAATACGAACAGAACCTCATCTCCTCCAATGGTCTCAACCTTAACGTTTTCGATTTTTAGCCACCGCTTTATTAATGAATCACTTGTATGCACAGACCGAACGCTCTCAAGCGGAATGGTATTCACAGATTTTGATAGCACACCTCGTTCGATCACAATGCTATTTTCTGTGAGTGAAAACGTATGGTTGAACCATGATACAAAAGACCAAAGCACGGTTAAAACGGCAAAGATTCCGACAATAACAGGCCACTGTAGGGAGGTTGGATTAAAAATCGTCACGCCCACAAACGGCACAAAGAAATTGCGGATCGTTTGGACGTTTTGATAGACGAATTCAATCCAGTGGTTTCTCATCTTCATCTTGCATCACTTCCTTTTTCTTCACGACGTTCATTACGATTCTCTTTATTTCTTCAGCGTTTTCTTTTGAAATATATTCAAATCGATGAAGGCTACCTGCTGTATAAAGGACAATGGCGCAAACATGTTTTTTACGTGCTAGTACACCTTGTTGAATGTTGACATGCTGAACGTTAATCGTTGGAATCAACACCTCTTCTACACTCCACCCTCCGTTTACTAGTAAAATAGTGGATTTATCAAATTCATAGCGTGCATGACGATAACGAAGCGGTAGCAGCACGGCATTTTTTAGTAGCCAGTACAAACTGATGACAATAAGATACCCATACCAACTAATCTTTAGGAGCGGATGCCAATAATGGATAACGTGATAATGAAACAATGCCCACGCCCCTATTCCGATCGCAATCGCAATCAAAAAACTGATAAAGGACTGAATACGCCAGATAGTAAGAGAAATACGCTCAATTCTGTTCATGAATACTGTTCTCCTTTCTTGCAAATGAAAAGCGGCTATAAGCTAGCCGCTTCATTGACTTATGAAATCGTTGTTTCGTACTTGGTCGCCCCACTAGAGGTAAAATGGTGACGAACTCTAAAAATCGCGAATGCGCTACAGCATAACAAGAGCGCTGAAACATCAAATGCTCTTATCACACCAAAATAGTCCGTAATAGCGCTTAGTAGCAAGGTTGATGCCCCGAAAGAAACGGTCGCAATGACGTTTTGAACGGAAAAAATTTTCGGCAACGCGTCTAGAGATGCTGATTTTTGAAGAGTTGTTTGAATAATGATCACTTTCATTTGTTCCCCTACTCCGTACAAACCTGATAAGAGGAGTGCGATCCATCCAACGGTAGTATGACCAAAACCAACCGTCATGAGCGCGAGAAACAAAGAGCTGTAAAAAATAATCATGCCGTAATGTGCTGGTTGAAAGCTCGATGAATACTTGGCGGATAGGAGCGAGCCAATGATCATTCCGCCGAAAAAGACTGCGTTAATATAGCCCCACCACGCTTGAGAAAGATGAAGCTGTTGCTCCACATACACGTATAAAATAGCAGCAATCCAGACCCCTGTCGCTAATCCTTCTAAAAAGGAAACCCACGTTAAGCCCTTTAAAACACTACTTTTAAAGGTTAACTGCCATCCTTCTCGAATGGACGTAAGCATAGGAGGAGCCTCTAGGCGCGAACGTGTTGGCGTTTCGACGTTTAATACAAACATAAAAACCGTTGCCAGCGTATAAAAAAAGAGACAAATGAAAAGAAGCGTCGTAGAGTGAAATGCAGCAATTAAAATGCCGCCCAAAGGCCAAGCGCCAAGACGAACCATCTGATCAATACTTGCAATTAAGCTATTCGCTCTACGAAGCTGCTCATCACCTACCAAAATAGGTACACAGGTATTTCGAATGGGATTTGCAATGCTATCGAGCAAGGAGATGCACATCATAAGCAGTAAAATTACCCAAACGGGTCCCGTAAAGATGTGAATAAATCCAATTAACCCTACTAATAATAATGTCTTCCCTAACTGTGACCATGCAAGTCCTTGTTTAAGCGACACGCGATCTATCAAAGCAGGTGCAAAAATGCCCCCTGCAAACATGGCGATATTCACAAGAAACGGAATAAGCGCTGTCGCTGTCGCGCTCCCCGTTTGATTGTAAATAAACGTAACGAGTGCAACAACGTACCAAACATCCGCTAAATTGGCGCACGACTGCCCTAAAACGAGAGTAAAAAACGATTTATTCATCATGATCTCACCTTTCATCTTATGAAGTTGTCGATATGCTTGAAAGATTGATCACGACCTACATGTTTTCACCTCTTTAACGGATTATCTTTCTATTATACAAGATAATCCCTTTCTTTTTTAGTGTTTTTTTCCATTTATCTGCTCTTTCCTATTCAAATGGGATTAAAATTGTTCTTCTTCTCAACCTTTTGTATAATGAAACTGGTTCACATTAGATAAGTAAGAAGAAACCGCATAATTTCACTACTTCTTCCCCTTGTTCTAATAATCGTTTATAGTATAATAAGGCTTGATTGGCATTAGAAAAAACTGAGGTGTAAAGATTGAAAACATATTCGAAATTTTTAGCCGCGACGTCGATTACATTTATGCTTGCGGGCTGTTCTTTGCTTCCGAATCACTCCGATAAGGGCAAAAAAGAACAAAAATCAACTCCTATTACAAAAATCTCGTCTCCTGTTCAGTACTATCCTTCTGCTACGCCATTTAAAGAGGGCGTAAACAGAGGCCAAATTACTTCTTATCTTCATTCAAAGCTTGATATTGATGAAGTAGAATTAGGCTTAATGGAATTGTCACAGGACGAATACGATACGGATGACTACATATATCAAGAAGGTCAATTGATTGACAATGATGAACTTGATGATTGGTTAAAGCGTTCATCTACAACAGATAAAGGGCTAAATCCACCGATCAAAACAAAGAAGGATGCAAGTGTGGATGACAAGCTAAAAGCGGAGGAAGATAATCCAAAGTATTTGGCCTATGTTCTGGAACAAGATTACTTAGACAAGGACGGAAATGTGGCGGGAATGTCACTTGGTCTCGTTCTTCACTCAACGTATTATTTTAAAACAACCGATTCTCAGGGCCTGATTTACAATGGTTCTAAAAAATTAAGTACACAAAAAGCACAGGAATACGGCAAAAAAGTAGCACAAAAAATCGTGGATCAGCTTCGTAAAAAGAAGGATACGAAAGATCTACCAATCTACTTTACGCTGTTCCAAGAATCAAATAAGGGTGATATTTTACCAGGACAATTCGTTTCATCCAACTATATTAAAGGCAGCGGAGACAAATTAGGCGGCTGGGATGATTTGAATCGTAAATATTATCTCTTCCCTTCTACTGCTGCTGATAAGGACCAAAAGGAAGTAGCGGGTCAAATCGGGTTATTTCAAGATGAGCTCAACAAATACTACGGAAAAAGTCGCACCATGCCTGTTGTAGCAAAAGGGCTATTCGTAGATAAAAATCTTCAAAAGCTCTCCGTCGAAATTCCGGTTGCGTCTATGAGTAAAACCGAAATCATTTCGTTAAGTCAATTTGTAGCGAATATGCTAACAGAGGGCGCGCTACCAAATCACTCCATTATCGAAGTGAAAATTACGGCGCTTGATAAAATTCGCAGTTTCATTTTATTTGATCCGAATGAAGACGAGCCGTTCATTCATGTATATGACTGATCATAAAAAAGCGTAGAGGGAATGACCTCTACGCTTTTTTATGTTTCAGATGACAAGTAATTTAATTATGCTAATTTATAAGAAGAAAGGTTATACCACGCATGCATCGTAAAATGCTCTAACTCCTCTTCTGCTGTCCCTTCATAAAACGCGCGAAAATCCTCTGTCGACATGCCGTAACGCTGCTCACACCACTCAAGAAAAATCTCAAGATCGTCTTCTGCTGTTAGCTCTTCAAATGTAAGCATGTGCTTTTTCTTGTACGCTTCATCACACTGACAAAAAAGCAGTGATTTGCTTGAATCGACATAATAACCACGGTCAAGACACTCTTCACAATCTGGACGATGATACCTCATCAATTTTCCTCCTCTTTCTTTAATCGCTATATTTTTCTATACAGTATCTCCAATTAAAGCCTTTTTTATTCGTTGTGCTTGGTTTAACTAAAAATTTTTGTTATAGTGAGAAAAATCAAAAATTATTTCTTTCATCAGGAACTATTGACTATAATGGATAGAGAAGAATGAACACATGCAGGAGTTTATAATGAAGAAATATCTTTTGTTACTCATTCCTTTTTTCTTTTATGGAAGACAGCTGTTGGTTTACTGGGGAGATCTCTTTTTTTGTCTCCAAGTTTTTGCGAGCATTTCTGTTTTGACAGGGTTTATGGTGTTGCTACTGAAACGAACCACTTTATCAACCATGCTGGACTGGACGATAGCGACATGTTTTTCAATTTATTTTTGTTTTCTTTTTCATATCACAGTGGAAGTGGTTGCCTTTCCCGATCTTCATTCATCTGACTGGTCGAATCTCTCCTTTATCGTACAAACGGTGAACGTTCATCCGATAAGGGGTATTCTCGACATTGTAAGGAATAATCCAAACGCTACATTTCAAATTGTCGGCAATTTGCTCATGCTTTCTCCCTTTGCCTTTGTCATGCGCTATTTTTCATGGGTCAATAGCACAAAGAGAACGATTATGTATGGCTTTTTTCTTTCTTTTGTCATTGAAGTTATACAATTAGTTGAAACGGCTGTGGATATGGTGTGGCAGCTAGGCATAAGAAGAAGTCCTGACAGTTCAGATGTGTTATTGAACACAGCAGGAGCAATGTTTGGTGCGCTTGCTTATCATGTATGGAAAACGGTGAAACAACCTTCTTTCGGAAAAAACGGTAGATTAAATCCAACTATTCAGGATCAGCAAGAGGATTATTAGTTCTTTATTATGTAAGGAGGAAAAAAGATGAATGCACAGTATCCGATTGGTCCATTCGTAAAGCCAAGCTCATATAGTTTAGAGGAAGTAAAACAGTGGATAGAGGATATCCGAAGCTTTCCGCGCCTTTTAAAACAGATTACGCATCAGCTATCTACCAATCAGCTTGATACTCCTTACCGTAAAAACGGATGGACCGTTCGTCAAGTCGTTCATCACGTAGCTGATTCTCATATGAACGCGTTTATTCGTTTTAAGCTAGCTCTAACAGAAGATTTTCCACTCATTAAAACATATGATGAGAAAAAATGGGCAACTCTTTCTGATTGTAGTCTTCCTATCGAAGCATCTCTGAAAATGGTTGAAGGGATTCATGAACGCTGGTATGCCTTAATCAAAGAGATGGATGAAACGGACTTTCACCGCACAATGAATCATCCGGAATACGCAGATCCACAGCCATTGTATACAAATCTTGGCTTATACTCCTGGCATGGGCGACATCACCTTTCACATATCGAACTTGTTGCTCATGCACAGAAAGCATAAAAAAAGCGAGCAGGATCGTTTCTGCTCGCTTTTTAACGACTTTTAATCAATAGGGAAATCGCTTCTTCTACCACTTTTGAGGTGTCTCCGCCCTCTTCTTGAGCTTCTGTAATGCAGTGCTCTAAGTTGGTTGCGACGATTTGAGCAATCGTGCGATCAACGGCACTTCGGATCGCAGAAAGCTGTGTTACAACATCTTTGCAATCTTTTTGTTCTTCCATCATGCGCAGAACGCCTCGCACCTGACCTTCTGCACGTTTTAGACGATTTTTTGTTTGATCGGTATACTTCATTTTCTATCCCTTCTTTTACTCAAAATGATTTTCTGTCTTCACCTACTACTCACACGTGCACATGTAGCCACGAACGTCAAAGCCTAACTTTTTCAAGCGTCTCACGCTCAAATTACGAGAGATTCGGTCGTTCACAATAACCACTACTTCACGTAAAGGTATGTCACTGTGATGACGTTCTAAATAGGCGAGTGGTATATGAATGGCAGAAGGACAAGGTTGCTTTGTTATTTCGTTAAAATGACGAACATCTACGAGCGAAATTCCAGATTGCTCGCAGTCCACGCTGTCTACTTTTCTTACTCCCTGAACGGGAACATAGCGCTGATAAAATAGCGCAATAACCAGCAACACCATCGCGATTCCAATGACTAATATTGTCATATATTCCTCCGCTAAACTAGATTATGAATTTTTAAGTGTCTTTTATTATACGTGAAGGGGTATTGAAAAGCAAAATGAAATGCTCTTTTTTTACATTTATTGAGCCCATTTTTTAATTTTGACGTTTTTACGAACGTTTGTTTTTAGATGTTGTATATTGTGAATGAGTACGCTATCATTAAAGCATACCTCGTAGCCATGAGCGTATATCAATATCCTATAGGAGGCGATACAGATGGCTTCTTCCTCACACAAAACTCACAAACAGGAATTTGTTCAAAAACTTAAAAAGCAAGGAATCAAAATTGGTTTTACCAAGCCTCGCTCACAAATTACTTCCTTATTTCAACTTCCTTTTAAAAGAGCCAAAGCCTTGAATTAACGAAATTCTTTCTAGTGGATACATACTAAATAGCCGTAGTCCCCTCACCTATGGGGATTCGGCTATTTTATTTGGAGTGATGCAAAAGCGTCCGCTGCTGAGCCACTCTTCGTCTGATCCAAAGAAAAAAGACCACGAAAAGAAAAACAAGCGCCGAAGCAGAAAATGTAACGAGCGGAAACTTTAACAGCAAGCGACCAAAGTAATAGTACAGGGTGGCCATCGGTATGCTTGCAAGACCAACCATTAAAATGTACGAGGGATATCGCATTTGAAGAGAAGCAGCTAGAAAACAGGCTGCATCAGTCGGCGCTCCCGGGCTCGACATAATAAAAAATAACGGCCAATGTTTCCCCTTCAGTTTTTGAAAAAGCTTGGGGTACTTGCGCTTTAAACGTACAAACACTTCTGTTCTTGCGTAATGGTTGCCAAGTAGATAAATGATGCTTTCTGTAATGCCCATACTGATGATGGTCATAATAATCGTTTCAACAGGAGAAAACAGCATTCCTCCCATAATAATAAATAGGGAGCTAGGAATAAATAATAAAATTCGAAATGAGAACGCGAGGACGAACAATAGATATGCGTAATCGTGCTGATGGCGAATCCAATGTTGAACATCATTTATCGTTATATGATATCGATCGGCTGTTATCCAAGCGATGGACCACAAGCTGATCAAGGCGAGAATCGGAATGAATTTTTTCATGGGAAACCTCCTACGATTCTTTTCCCGATTTCTCTACTGTACAATCCACGTATTGATCATTTCAACTATTTCTTCTTTTAACATTCTTCCTTCGTATACAAAAAAAGGAATCTAGTAAAGATTCCTTTATGCAGAAGAAGACCGCATCATTAAATCGAAAAGTCTTCTGGTACAAACACTTTTAATTGTTTTGGAAGAACATACACCTCTTCTCCAACTGATAGGTTCAATTCCCTTGCTTCATTCTTTGTTAGTTCTGCTTCTAAAAATTCATTATTGTCTAGGCGATTTAACTCCACTCGCACGACTGAACCAATCGCATGAACATGAAAGACACGTGCTAAAATTCGCTCTGTATGTTCGTTATTGCGGGTGATTTTTAAATCGTGAGGTCGCACATATCCAGTCGCATCTCCGGACGTTTCAAGGTGATTATCTGACAGAGTGGTTTGGATAGACCCGTGATGAAGTCGTCCCTTTTCCAAACGTCCGTGAAAGAGGTTTACGTTTCCTAAAAAGTTGTAGACGAATGGTGTTTGTGGATGATCATACACTTCTTCTGGAGAACCAATTTGCTCAATCGCCCCCTCATTCATCACTACAATTCGATCTGCTACGTCTAATGCTTCCTCTTGATCGTGGGTCACAAAAATACTCGTAATATGAAAGTCATCATGAAGCTTACGAAGCCATCTACGAAGCTCCTTTCGCACCTTCGCATCCAATGCACCAAACGGTTCATCCAATAGAAGAACCTTTGGCTCGACCGCAAGCGCTCGTGCAAGCGCAACCCGCTGCTTTTGGCCGCCGGATAATTGATCTGGATAGCGGCTAGCCAAATGATCAAGCTTAACAAGCGATAAGAGCTCTTCAACTTTTGCTTTTATTTCTGCTTTTGAGGGACGGACGTTTCGTGGTCGAACCTTTAATCCGTACGCGACATTATCAAATACAGTCATATGACGGAACAAGGCATAGTGCTGAAATACAAACCCCACTTGCCGTTCGTTCGCGTCTAATGAGTGGGTTGGGCGGTCATCAAATAAAATCGTGCCCTCATCTGCTGATTCTAGACCTGCGATAATTCGAAGAAGCGATGTTTTCCCTGAACCTGACGGACCTAATAATGCAACCAATTCACCCCTTTTAATCGTTAAGTCTATATTTTGTAACGCTTTGAAAGATCCGAAGTTTTTTGAAATGTTTCGTATTTGAATACTCATCTTTCGCTCTCCCCTTCGTCATAAGCAACAACTCGTTTTGTTTTCCATTCGATTATATTTTTAGCGATCAGAGTCAAGATGGCGATGATCGACATGAGCGAGGCAACGGCAAAAGCTGCTGAAAACTGATACTCATTGTAGAGGACTTCAATATGAAGTGGCATCGTGTTTGTTTCTCCACGAATATGACCAGATACAACCGATACGGCCCCAAATTCTCCAATAGCACGCGCATTTGCTAAAATTAATCCATACAGCAATCCCCATTTAATATTAGGAAGCGTCACATGCCAAAACGTTCTCCATCCACTTGCTCCTAAAATGGTAGACGCTTCTTCTTCAGACGTTCCCTGTGCTTGCATAAGTGGAATTAGTTCACGCGCCACAAATGGAAATGTGACGAATAACGTCGCAAGTAAGATGCCTGGCACAGCGAATATAATTTGAATGTTATGATCTAGGAGGTATTCGCCAAAAAGACCTTGTGCACCGAATAGAAGAACGAAAATTAATCCCGCAATAACAGGCGAAATGGCTACTGGAAGGTCAATAAGCGTCAGTAAGATATTTTTCCCTTTGAACTGAAATTTTGTAATCGCCCATGCTGCTGCAATTCCAAACAAGGCGTTGAGCGGAATTGAAATTAATGCTACTAGGAGTGTCAACTTAATGGCAGAAAGCGCATCAGGGTTCGTAATCGCTTCTAGATATACTCCCCAGCCTTTTTCCAGTGCTTTTGTGAAGATGGCTACAAGTGGCACAATAAGAAACAGTGCCAAGAATAATAAGGCGATCGTAATAAGCAGCCATTGCACAGGATTTGCTTTTTTCTTTGTTTTTATTGTTGCTGTATTTGTCGTATGAGATAAAGGTACGTGACCTGCCACTATGCTGCACCTCCGTAACGTTTGTGCGTCCAGCGCTGAATAAGATTAATGACTAATAAAAGCAGAAATGAAATAAGCAGCATAACGGTCGCAATAGCGGTAGCCCCTGTGTAATCATACTGCTCAAGCTTTGTCATAATGATTAGCGGCGTAATTTCTGTTTTCATCGGCATATTCCCCGCAATAAAAACAACGGATCCGTACTCACCAATTGCGCGTGCGAAGGCAAGCGAGAACCCGGTTAAGATGGCTGGTATAAGAGGAGGAAATATGACCCTTGCAAACGTTTGGAAATTGGTTGCGCCCAAGCTTTGTGATGCTTCTTCTACTTCTTGTTCGAGCCCTTCTAAAATAGGCTGAACCGTACGTACGACAAATGGAAGCCCAATAAAGGTAAGCGCAATGACAATTCCGATAGGCGTAAAAGCAATTTTAAATCCGAATAGCTGTCCTAGCCAGCCGTGCGGTGAATAAAGGGTTGTGAGCGTAATACCTGCCACTGCCGTAGGAAGAGCAAAAGGCAAATCAACTAATCCATCAATTAATTTCTTTCCTGGAAACGAATAGCGTACGAGAACCCATGCAATCAGAACGCCGAATATAGCGTTTATACAGGCACCAATAAACGCTGTTCCGAAGCTCAATCGATAGGAAGCTACTACTCTTGGATTGCTCACAACTTGCCAAAAATCCGTCCATCCCATTTGGGCAGTGTGATAAAACACCATCGTAAGAGGCAAAATGACAATGAGACTAATATATAAAACCGTATATCCCATTGAAAGGCCAAATCCCGGTAATTTATAAACCTTTGGCTGCGTTTGTTTCATATCGTCACCTCGTTATGTAGAAAAGAAAGGAAAGAAAGCATCCTTTCTCCCTTCCTCCTATTTTGTGTAAGCTTATTTCGGTTGATAAATGTCATCGAACGTGCCACCATCATCAAAATGTTTCGCCTGCGCCTTTTTCCAACCTCCAAATTCTTTATCTACCGTAACGAGATCAACTTTCGGGAATACATCACTATATTTGGCAAGGACTTTCTCGTTTCGCGGGCGATAAAAATGCTTTGCCGCAATTTCTTGCCCTTTCTCTGTATAGAGATAGTTTAAATAAGCATTTGCTACTTTTTTCGTTCCTTTTTTCTCGGCATTTTTGTCTACAACCGCAACGGGAGGTTCCGCTAGAATGCTGAGGGATGGAACAACGATATCAAACTTATCTTTTCCAAGCTCTTGTTGAGTGAGCAGTGCTTCATTCTCCCATGCAATTAATACATCTCCGATACCACGCTCTACGAAAGTAGTGGTAGCACCACGAGCACCTGAATCCAATACTTCTACATTTTGATAGAGCTTTTTCATAAAGGCTTTTGTTTCTTTCTCCTTGCCTCCGTCTTGTTTATCTGCATACGCCCAAGCAGCTAAATAGTTCCATCTAGCTCCCCCTGACGTTTTTGGATTTGGTGTGATGACTGAGACGCCTTTTTTCGTTAAATCGTCCCAATCTTTAATTCCTTTTGGATTCCCTTTTCGTACTAAAAAAACAATTGTAGATGTGTACGGCGTCGAATTATCTTTTAATTTCGTTTGCCAATTCTCAGGGAGAATGTGACGCGTTTTCGCAATTTCATCGATGTCATACGCAAGCGCTAAGGTGACCACGTCTGCCTGTAAGCCGTCGATTACAGCTCTCCCCTGACTTCCTGACCCACCGTGAGATTGCTTCACCGTTACGGTCTGATCAGTTTTATTTTTCCAATATTCAGTAAATTCTTTATTGAAGTCTTGGTATAATTCTCGCGTTGGATCATAGGAAACGTTTAATAGCTCCACAGGTTTTTTAGAATCATTTTTAGAACCTGACGAGGACTCACTGCTTCCACATGCAGATAGTAACACCGTGCTTAGAGCCATAATAGAAGCAAATTTCAGCCATTTTGTCTGTCTTCGTCTCATTCGAATTCCCCCAATGTTAGTTGTTTTTATAGAAAAAAAGACTGCACGTTAGATGAGCAGTCTTCAAATCTCTTTCTGATCTGTAACTGTCTATAAGATAGGTTGGTTTGTAGATCCTTTTTTTTCTAAGGCAATTTTGTAATCACGCTCCAAGTCACTGAGCGTTTGGGAGTAGATGAGTGGATCATCTGGTCGGTATACTCCTAAAAATAAAAGTTTTTGAATGAGGCATTTCCGGCTCATTTCAACGGCTTCCTGAAAAATTTTACCCATGAATGGAACTCCTTTTTAAGAGGTAAGCCCTCTCGTAAGATTCATTACTGGGCGATCGATGTTGGGAAGACAAGCGCTTCACTTCGACATATGGTACGAATAAAGCTTATACATCGCGCAGCAATCAATTCTTTTTCATAGTCCATTGATGCCACGTGGTACGAATTGCGAAGCGTTACTTTCGTTTTTTGGACGGCGCGCGTTTGTTCAAGCAGATAATCCGTATTTGTCGCAGGAACAACGTGATCCTCAAGGGATGCAAATGAAATGACTGGACACGTAATCTGCGATAATGAAGACCTCACAAACTTCATTAAGGAGAATAATTGTTTAATAGAAGCGGTAGGCGCATAATCGTACGTAATTTCATAAACGTCTGGTTTTTTAATATCAGGTGCCCCTTCCAGTATATAGCGCTCGCACGTCTCCGTTGTATATCCCTCCATGCATGGAATAGAAGAAATGGCCGGATTAATAAGCATAATTCCTGAAATAGATGAAAACTTACTTGCCAAATAAGACGTAAGCGCTCCGCCCATGGATTGCCCGACGACAAATACGCGTGCGCACTGCTTTTTCAAATGACGATACGCCTGTGTAACATCCCCGATCCAATCTTGGAACGAATACGTCTCTAAATCTTTGTAATGCGTCCCGTGACCGCTTAGCCGCGGTGCATATACCGTATATCCCTTCTCTCCGAACGACTGCGCTAGAAACTCAACGCTTTGTGGTGTGCCCATAAATCCATGAATCACTAAAACACCCGTTTCATTACCATTTATAAAAATTGGCTCAGCACCTTGAATAATTGAGTAAGTCGTCATGCTTTCATCTCCCTTGAAAAATATTCCTTTTCGCTCTGTTTTATCTTTTCTCTATCTTAAACCCACAATTCCTACCTGTCAACGATGAATTAAAAAATATTTTTATTTTCTGATTATTTAACACAATAAAAAACCCGAGATGGAATCATCTCAGGTTTTTACGTTATTGACGAACAAGTGGATATAAAGAAGATACGTCAATTTTATTTGCTTTGTAGTAGTCTAGAATGCCAAGTACGATCGCTTCTGCGTCTTTTTGACGCCAGTAGTCAGACTTTAGCTTCGCCGCATCCGTTGAATTGTTAATAAAGCCAAGCTCTGCTAATACGGCAGGCATTGAATTGTATTTATTTACATACAAATTCGTCGGATGTATTCCACGATCAGCTAATTTCCACTCTTCTACTAAGCGCTTTTGAATACACTGTGCAAGCAGCTTGCTTTGGGCATTATACGGATTTGTTGCCCCTGCATAGTAATGCGTTTCAATCCCAGTTCCTGACTCGGGTTTTGCACTGGAGTTAATGTGAATGCTGACAAAAATATCTCCCTTTTGCTGCTTCGCAATGATCGGTCGATCTTTTAGCTCAATAAACACATTCGTGCTTCTCGTTAAATAGCTTGGAACAGACATGCGATTAAGCACTTGCTGTACCTTTAGTCCAACATCTAACACGATGTCTTTTTCATTCATCCCATTTCCAATTGCTCCCGTATCTTTTCCACCATGACCTGGATCAATAATGATTTTTTTATTCGCCAGTGGATTTAACACAGGGCTAGGAGTCGTAGGCGTTGTCGGATTCGGATCAGGCTGATTCGTATCCGTTGCTCCTCCGCCGTTTGTCGGTGTGATCGCTAAATAAGAAGATGACACGAAACCAAAAAATGAATTTTTATCATCAACTACTTCTGCCCACGTTCCAACGAAATGATCGATTTTGAGCATTTTTCCGTTTCCGACAGACGCAATTTTCCCGTACTGAGTGGAAGGACCTGTACGAACGGTTAAGGCACTTGCCGTTACTTTCCCCTGCTGCGGGAATGCTTTTGTGTATCCTGATCGGAATGATGAATTAATGGCGCGGGCAATAAAGACCGCATAGTCAGCACGCTTAATTAGCTCATTTCCACCAAACTGGCCGTTGCCAAGTCCTGTGGAGATCTTTTTTGAAAGCAACGCTTGGTTTGCACTTCCGGTATTTGTTGCGCCGTAATTAAACGCACGTGAAATGAGCAGCGCCATTTCACCACGTGATACCTTCTGCTCCGGCTTAAACGTTCCGTCTGCATAGCCGCTCAGATAGTGCTTCTCATATGCCGACTGGATATAACCTGCTTCCTTTGCACTTGCCTGCACGTCAGAAAATTTTGTTTGACGCTGTGTGCCGTCAAGCTGTGTTGCTCTGCCAATAATAGACACTGCTTCTGCTCTCGTGATGGTTTCATCAGGGTTCAAACGGTTACTTGACGTATTCAAAATGCCCCCTTCAGCTAAAAAATTCACTTCTTTTGCTGCTCGATGGTTGTTTGGGACATCCACAAACGTTGTTTCGGCTTTAACAGTTAGATTGGAGAATGTTCCAAGCATTAAAGCAAAAACAACGGGAAGAACTCCTGCCGTTCTCTTTTTCATATGTAACTTCCTTTCCCTGTTCCTTTTTACCATTTTTTATCCGTAAGACCTAGAAACTATTTCCACAAAAATAGACCTTACTCCTTTTTTTTCGTCATTTTTTTTGGAAAGTTAATAAAAATTAAGTCGAATGTATGAAAAATATTAAAAAAGAAACGCGAGGGTAAAAAAAATAGCCCTTTTCGGCTATTTTCAGTGATTATAAGGTGGAAATCTGCTTGTGAAGTAATTGTATATACGTTTGGATTCCTTTTACATCATAGCTAGATAATAAGCTTACAAGCGCTTCGATAATAACTTTTTTCGGTTCTTTTTTCTGAAGCTCCTCCCTTAGAGCACGAAGGGAAACGTACACTCGTTCAATTCCCTCACTATAGTCGGGTTGATTGACGAGAAATTGTTCAAAGTCTGCGACTATTTGAAGCATCTGATGAAACGGTGTAGGAGGCTTTTGCTCCTCTTCAAAAAAACTTTTCATTAGCTCAAAGCTTAAAAGTGGCTCGTCCTCTTCTTTAAATCCATGCATAACGGAGTCTAACCGGTCTAGCATAAAAGATGGAATACGCTCTAAAGAGAGCTTTTTATCATCCATAAAAATGTAAAATAGGTATTCCTTCATCATTCCGTTCAGCATTGTCGCACAGTCCAGCACGTACTGCTTGTGAGACTCACCGTATATCTCTAAAAGCTGGCTACAGTACCACTTCATCGTTTCAGAGCGGATATTTGCGACAACTTTGCTGAGCTCTTCATTTACTCGAAGCGCCTGTTCTCCCATTCTCATACGAACAAAATGCTTGTGTCGATTAAATTCCTGAAGTTGGACCGTTAGTTGTCGAATGAAACGCTCACGAGGCGTTAAGTCTTCATCTTCGCCAATTTCAGATATTTTCTTAAATAATACTTCGTAGTGATAGCGAAAGATGGAAATCGCCATTTCCTCTTTCGATTTAAAATAATTATAGATGGAGGCTTTTGCAATCCCGCTGCGTTCCGCAATTTCTTGCATGCTTGCGGCGTGATAGCCTTTTTCAGCAAACAGCTTCATGGCCTCCTCTAAAATTTGGATTTTCCGGCTCATGGTTACACCTCAATTCTTTAGAGAGAAAGGAGCCAACCCAAAAGATCGTATGCCTTTTAAGTCAGCTCCTCGTTCATAGTTTACATTATTGTCGTTTTAACATACGACGTTCTTTCTTCACTTGTCTGCGGAAGAAAATTTCGTACATAACCGGAATAATAATCAAGGTTAGAATCGTTGAGGATATTAATCCACCAATAACCGTAATCGCTAATCCTTTGGAAATAAGCGTACCAGATGACGTAGAAAGTGCTAATGGAATAAGCGCAGTAATCGTCGCAAAAGCCGTCATTAAAATTGGACGTAAGCGAGTTTTACCAGCTTCAATTAACGCATCGTCAATGGTCATGCCTTTTTCTTCACGGTTTTGACTAACGCGGTCTACTAATACAATAGCATTCGTTGTTACAATTCCTATTAGCATCAGGAATCCAATCATAACGCTAATCGATAATGGCTCTCCAACGATCACTAGGAATAGCAGTGCCCCGATCGGTACGAAAACGAGTGATGATAAGATAATAAACGGTATACGTGCTTTACCGAACGTAATTAACATTGTGATGTATACAAGACCAATAGCGACAATCATCGCAAGACCAAGGTCTTTGAACGTATTAACGGTTTCTTCACTACCGCCACCACCTTCAAGTGATACATCTTTTGGTAGATCTAATTTTTTTACGCCTTCAACAACATCATTGGTTGTTTGACGAACGTTATCCGTTGTTACTTGAGCAGATACTTGAGCAAATACTTTTCCATCTAATTTTTGAATCGCGGTAAACGTATCCTTTTCTTGGATATCCGCTACTTCACTTATAGGAATTGGACCTTTTGCTGTAAATAGCTGCGTATCTTTCAGCTGATCAACAGACGTTACGTCTTTGCTGTATGAAAGCTGTACTTGACGTTCTTTTCCGTCTAATGTTAATTTCCCTACATCTGCAGGCTGTGTTTGATCGGCAATCGTACCAAGAATCTGCATGCCTGATACGCCGTACTGATCCGCTTTTTGTGGATCAATATCAATAACCACCTGGCGCTGTTTATCTGAGAAGTTATTGGAGATATTTTTCAATTCTTTGTTTTCATTCATGTAATCTTCTACTTTTTTCGATGCTTTTTGAAGAGAATCTAAGTTAGAAGAATACAGATTAATATCGACGTTATCGTTTGTAGGTGGTCCACCAGAAGATTGTTCCTGAACGCCTACAAGCGCTTTTTTGGACTCTGCGGATGCGATGTCGTCCATTTTCTTCTGTAATTGTTCCACGTACTTACCAGTATCGACGTTGTCTTTTAACGTAATGAAATAGTTTGCTTGATTTTGGCGCTGTAAGCCCGTCATGAAGTTACGGCCACCAACGTCTGCTGTTACTTCTTTAATATTTTTTTCTTTTCCAAACATCTCTTCTAGTTTAAGAGACACGTTGTTTGTTTTTTCTAGCGGTGTTGAACCAGGTAGCTCAACGGATGCCACAAGCGTTTTTTGTTCTTCATTTGGAATAAACGTGAATCCAAGCTTTGGAACAAACGCAAATGATCCAACTAGGAGAAGAATAGAGACTAATAGAACGATCCACTTGTGACCTAATGACCATTTGATTACTTTGGCATAACCTCGTTGTAGTGCGCCTTCTTTTTCTTCAGCAGGCACTTTCTTAAATGAGAACTTCGCTAAAATTGGAACAATGGTTACCGCTACAAGTAACGATGTAATAAGCGAGAATACAATCGTTAGGGCAAACGGTAGGAAGAACTCACTCGTAATTCCACCAACGAATCCAAGCGGTAAGAATACAACAACGGTTGTAATCGTTGAGGACGTAATGGCCTTCAAAATTTCTTTTGTTGACTCTAGGACAATCTCATTATTAATGGTTGTTTCGGCACGACGAACGCGTCTAAAGATGTTCTCAATTACTACGATACTGTCATCTACAACGCGTCCGACCGCAACCGCCATCCCTCCGAGCGTCATAATGTTTAGTGAGATATCAAGCTGTTGCAAGAAGATCGATGACACAAGCAATGAAAGTGGAATCGAAATAATCGCAATAATCGTTGCGCGGATGTTACGTAAGAACAGTAGTACCGCAAGTGATGCGAAGACTGCACCAAGCAATCCTTCACGTACTAATGTTTCAACAGAGTCTTTAATCCCCTGTGCAGAATCAAACCCAATTTTGTAATCCAGTTTGTTATCGTACTTGTTTAATACTTTCACTACTTCGTCTGCTACTTGCACACTGTTAGCATCTTGTTTTTTCGTGATTGCCATTGAGAAGGAATCTTTTTCGTTGTAGCGAGTCAATTGTGATTGATCACTTACTTCCTCAATTTTAGCAATATCAGAAAGTTTCACTGGCGGTGCGTTTGGAATAACAGCTGATTTAAACGTTAATTCCTTGAGCTTCGCCACTTCGTCTACTTTCTCTTGTACACGAATTGGAATTTCTGTTTCTGTTTCTTGAACTTTCCCCGCTGGGAATGATAAGTCTTTGCTTTTTAGCTGATCTTTAATATCGTTTAAAGATAGCCCAGCTTTTGCTGCTTTGTCTTTATCAACGGTGATTTGAAGCATTTGCTCTTTTAATCCACCCGTTGAAACGCTATTAATACCTTCAATTTTATTTAGTTCTGGTGTTAAGTCATCTTCAATCACCTTTTGAAGATCTGTATCACCTTTAGCAAATAGCGAAATGTTGTAAATAGGCAGCGCACCAAATGAGAATCGGTTTACTTTCGCCTTTACTTGATCAGGCAAGGATGAATCATCAATGTTGCTATTAACCTGTTGTTCAACCTCATCCATGTCTGTATTGAATGGGAATTCTAAATTAATAATCGCCACACTCTCATAGGATGAGCTCTGGACTTTCTTAACGCCTTCAATTCCCTTAAATTTGTCCTCTAATTTCGAAGTCACCTGTTCATTAATATCTTCTGGAGAAGCACCAGGATATGTCACTTCTACAGATAACTGTGGAAACTCAATATTCGGAAGTAAATCCACCTTCAGTTTTGAAAAGGAATATAAACCACCTAATATGAGTAAAAATGAAATGATAAACACGGCCACCGCATTTTTTAAACTAAAGCGTGTTAAAAAATTCATTTTGTCCTCCTCTGTACCTACATTTTATTTTTCCGACCGATCGGTTGGTCGTATTTATCGACCGATTGGTCACCTGTGATAAATATAAGGGATATAAAACCCATTTGCAACTTCAAACTGTTTAATCATTGTTAACGTTTTGTGAAGTAATTGTGAAAGCAAAAAAAAAGTACCCGGTGCTCATCATGCACCAGGTACGACAGGAAGGTGATCCGCAACAAGTGAGGGGGGTCAAGTGTGTGCGGAGTGTTTCAGTATGCTAGTAGTTTCTTTCCCGCCTTTTTGGAATTAAAACCATAAATTTTGTTTTTATTTTACGCTCCATTTTGATCCCCATATTTTCATCTCTCTAAGAACCAAATTCAGCGAAGCACCTTTATCCGTTAACGAATACTCTACCGTTACAGGAACCGTTGCGTGAATTTCTCTTTCAACAATCCCATTCTCCTCAAAGTGGCGAAGCGTATCTGTGAGCGCTTTCGGGCTAATTCCTTTAATGGATTTGCGAATTTCTCCGAATCGTCTCGTTCCATCGAATAATTCTTTTAATACATGAAAGGACCATTTCCCTCCTAATACATTGATGACTTCTTCAACTGAGCAAGAAATATCCTGCTCCTCTTCTACGGTTAAAATAGGGTAATGATTTAGATCAGCAGCCACGCTTTTTCCTCCTACATAGGGGCCAGTTACGTTTTGGTAACTAGCTTAAAAAATTTTCAGTTATTTTCATCGCGATCTACTTATACTATACTAGTCGTTGGAAACGTTCGTATGATGATTCATTAGTAAATGACTACATCTATTATGATTCGAACACAAACGGTTGTAAAGTCTAAGGAGGAATGAACAATGGAACGCGTACAATTAAAAGAGGATTTGCAATTTTCACGAATTATTCACGGTCTATGGCGTCTAGCGGATTGGAAACAATCTGATCAAGAGACGCTAGCACTACTTGAACAGTGCCTAGAGCTAGGAATTACGACGTTTGATAATGCAGATATTTACGGTGATTATTCATGTGAGGAGCTATTTGGAAAAGCATTAGCGCTTAAACCAGAGCTTCGTGAGAAAATGGAGCTTGTGACGAAATGTGATATTAAATTACTTTCTGATCAACGTCCAGAGCATGGAATTAAACATTACGATACAAGTAAAAAACATATTATTTGGTCAGCAGAAAACTCACTTAAAAAATTAGGTGTGGACAACATTGACGTTCTTTTAATTCACCGTCCTGATCCATTAATGGACCCTGCTGAAGTAGCAGAAGCGTTTCGCCAGCTGAAACAAGAAGGAAAAGTAAAACACTTTGGCGTGTCCAACTTCCTTCCTTCACAGTTTGATATGCTGAGCTCTTATTTAGATGAGCCGCTTGTGACAAACCAAATTGAAATTTCGGTTACGCACTTAGAAGAATTCCACAACGGATCAATTGATAAGTGCTTAGAAAAACGCATTGCACCAATGGCATGGTCTCCTCTTGCTGGTGGTCGTATTTTCAGCGGTGATGACGAAAAATCTACACGCGTTCGTCAAACGCTTGAAAAAATCGCCGGTGAAGTTGGTGCCGCGAGCATCGATCAAGTCATGTATGCATGGTTGCTTCGTCACCCAGCGAACATTATGCCAATCGTTGGCTCAGGTAAAATTGAGCGCGTGAAGAGTGCTGTAGAAGCATTAAATATTAACTTAACGCGCGAACAGTGGTTTGACATTTGGACAAGTTCACTAGGACATGAAGTCGCATAAGAAAACAGACACAAAGAGCCTCGTATAACTGCGAGGCTCTTTGTTTAATAGTGAGGAAACGCTTCTTTTAGCTTCTTTAAAACGAACGTTTCTCGTTTTATCCAGTCATGTTGAGTCTGTAGACGTTCGTTTTGCTCAATCGCTTCGTCTAACGTGACCCATTTAGGCGTATATCCTTGCTCTGCCTCATAGTCATCCAATTGTTGAGACCCCATCTTTTCTGTCAACAATTCACACAAATAATAATGAGAGGTCATTTCAAATAGCGCATCCACTGCATAATCATCGGGATTTCGCTCAATGATCGTTCCCACATAGCGTTGAATACGGCAATCATTGTATCCCGTCTCTTCCTCCATTTCTCTGCGCAGTGCCTCTTCCTTCTCTTCCCCTTCATCGCGCCCACCGCCAGGAAATTTATAATCTCCAAACGTTGAATGAACCATTAAGATTTGACCGTTGTGCAAGATCGCTGCTCGAACAGCTTCTCTCGTGTGATGCTTTTTGAATTGATCTACGTTCTTACATTCTGAATGTTCAAACTCATCGTAAAAAGTATCCATACATCCTCCTATTTTATCCTACAAACATTTGTGAAAGAACTGTCCCTATTCCGATTACCAAAGGTAGAAACAAAACGGGGATCAAGGCCTTTCGATACGGTATATACTTTCCTAGTGAGAAAACCACCGCCGCCATAATAATATAATAAGCAATCGGCTCGACAAACCAATATTTGAGTGGATGTTCAAAGAAAAAGCGCCCGAAGAGAACAGAAAACACGATACCAAAAAGAGTGCAGTGCCACACGTAGTTCCACTGCTTCACATAATCCCTGACCAAAACGTAAATAGAAGCTGTAAGAAATGTCGTCAAATAAACCATTGGTAGAGAATAGATCACTATAATAGTAAAATCAAACAAACTCGATACCTGCAACAAAAATACAAATGCGAGAAAGCAAATAGAGCTTCCGATAAAATAACGAAAAAGCATACCCCTCACTCCTTTACCATTATTTTACTATTCGTTAAAAGAAATGGATAGGGGCATAAAATAATTTATTCGTTAGGCCTGTGATGTCATTGGGTGCTTGAATTCCTTGGGAAATAGTTCACCCTCTTGACGGACAAATAGAACGTTTGAATCTTCGTATACTTCCTTTTCACAGGCTAGATCATCACTTGGTGTAAAATGCAAAATAACCTTGGTCGTATTCTCTAATACTAGGCTATGAATTACCGTTTCTAGATCAACTTTCTGTTCTGAAATCACATCAAACAGATGTAACACAGCCCCTTCATGCTGTGCAATGACAATGGCGTTCTCTTTCTCTACGTAATAGAGGTGATCTGGAAAAACGTAGAGACAATAAAACATGACTAGTTCAGCTGCATAAACGGTGCTGAAGCATGTTGAAATAGCTGAGCGGTTTTGCGCTTTTTGGTAAATAAAATACCGATCTGCTGTACTGTGACCGCTTAGTTTTTTAGGCGCACTCGATTCGACCTCTCTTTTTACAACAGGATACGTATACAGCGTTTCTTGTTTCGGAAGGAAGCCAAACTTCGGATAAAAGTCTAATACGCTTTGATTTGCATACAAATACATAACGTCCACATGAGCAAAATCTTCCATCACTTTTTTCATGAGCCAAGTTGAATAGCCTTTGTACCGATATCGTTCATCTGTCATGACTGTGCCGATTTGAATCGCTTGTGTTTCTTTATTATGTATAAGAAGACTTAGCATGTTCACTGAAACATTCGCAACTATTTCTCCACTTTCATTGACCAATGAATACGGATTGTATCGTTCAGACCAGTAGCCGTGCTGATAGTAGGCTTCAAAATTGAGTCCAAACGTTTTTGTGGCCAATGCATTAAAACTATCTCTTAGCGCTTGATCGTGTTTGTAGCTATGAACGAACTCGACAGAATCCATTTCGCATTCTTCCTTTCCGTTTTAACATTTACCGAGGGGGAGAGTGATAAAAACAGCCGTTCCTTCACCCTTCCTGCTTTCAATCCATACCTCTCCGCTATGTGCTTTTACTAAACGCTTTACGATAGAAAGACCAAGTCCACTTCCACCTGAGCGCCGGTTTCTAGACGGATCATCGCGATACAAGCGCTCAAATGCCCGCTGAACACCTTCTTTGCTCATGCCTTCTCCGTTATCTCGGATGGAAAGCAGAGCATACCCACTTTTTTCTTCTACTGCCACTTCTATTTCTCCACCTCTTGGCGTATAGGCCAGAGCATTGGTAAGGATATTTAATAACACTTGAATCATTCGTTCGCGATCAGCTGCTAGGAAACACGGATGTAGTTTCGTTTGGATCTTGATATTTTTTTGAATAGCAGCAGCCTGAACGGCTTCTATAGCCTGCATCATAATACCGCTTATATCAACGTACTCCTTCTTCAACGTGAATTGTGGCGCCTCCACATCGTTCAGCCGGTCAAAGTCTTCAATCAGATGAATCAAACGATTGATTTCTTCTGTACAAGAACGGAGTCTTTCAGTAGTAGGCTCCCACACCCCATCTTCAAATGCCTCCATGTGACTTTTAAGAGTTGAAAGCGGCGTTCGCAGTTCATGGGCGATATCAGACGTCATTTGTTTCCTTACCGATTCTTGTGCTTGAAGCTGCTCTGCTAGTTGGTTGAGTGATTTCCCTAACTCACTGACTTCGTCATGTCCCTTCATGTCCGTTCGAACTTCCCAATTTCCATTCGCCATCTCCTCAGCCGCATATCTCATTCGAACGAGAGGAGTAGACATTTTTTTCGCGACAAAGTAGCTGACGATCATCACAAGAAGAAACACCCCGATGACCGTATAGAGAAGCGATGATAGCAGCGCTCTCTCTAAATGATGGCTAAGAGGATTCGTTGCTTGACTGTGAGCGGATTCATTTTGAAACATAGCAAGGTGGTAATGAATCTCGGTAGCAATAATTGCACTTGCAAGAAAAAGGATACAAAAAGCGCTTATGACAAAATATTTTGTCATACGTAGGTGTAGGCCGCTCAACCTATCTTCCCTCCAGAAAATCGATAGCCGATTCCATACGTTGTTAAAATATATACGGGCTCTTTTGGATTTTGCTCAATTTTATGACGTAAATTTTTAATGTGCTGATCAATCGTTCGGCTGTCACCTTCAAAATCTATTCCAAGCACTCTCTCGATTAATTCATCTCGTGAAAATGTCCGTTCCGGATTTCGTGCCATGAATACAAGGAGCTTATACTCGTTTGGCGTAAGCCCTGCTCGTTCCTTTTCAATATACGCTTCTTTTTTCCCTGTATGTATCGTAAGCCCACCCTCATATGACAATGTTTCTGCTAGAAGATCGCCTTCAGTTGAACGGCGTAAAATCGTTTTAACGCGCATTACCAATTCCCTTGGACTAAAAGGCTTTATCATATAATCATCCGCTCCGACCGTTAGACCCTCAATACGCTCATTTTCCATTACTTTGGCCGTTAGCATGAGAATCGGAACAGAAGACTGACGTCGAATCGTCTGACAAACGTTTTCTCCTGAAAGATCAGGTAACATGAGGTCTAAAATAATAAAGTCTGCTTGATTACTTTTGCTAATTGCCTCTTTTCCTGTTTCTGCTTCTAGCGTTTGAAACCCTTCTTTTTGCAAATAAGATGAAACGACTTCTCGAATTTTTGGTTCATCATCAACGATTAAGACATTCTTCATGGTGAATCTCCTCTCTATCTATTGCTTTTATTCTAGCACGCGAGGAGAGAAGGGGAAAAAAGAAAAAGCTCATCCGTTCGAATGAGCACTACTTTTTTTGAATATGATCGATAAAATCATGAAGTTCTGTGTAATCCACGAGGTTCTGATTACAAATATCAGCATCCTGGCATATATAATTGCCTCGTTTCGTAAACGTTCCCTGTACAGCTCCCTTTGTTTCAGAAAGGAACATTCCTACTTCTTCAAGGCCGTTGCAAATCGCGCAAATTCCCTTTTGGTGAATCGGTGTAAACGTTCCGTAAACGCCGCTTAGTTTTCCGTTTCGCTCCGTTACGATGTATTTTCGATTTGTTCCCTTGTCTTCCCAGCTCAAATACGTTAATTCTCTTAAATCCGTTTCATGTAAGGAAGGTACTTTTAGTTTTTTCACCTTGGGAAAAAGTCGTTTTATCTGATCTTGGGTCACCGTTTTAAATGGAATCACAAACGCTTTTATATGTTCTAAAAACAGCTCCGCGCTCGTCTTGTCATGTACTGATGCAATCGGCTCTAATAACGCTCTCTGTTCATCTGTAAGCTCTTCGAATTGTCCGTACGTTTTGTCACTAGATAACCCCTTCAATGCCTGTAATACGTTTCGATCATTCACGCTACTGTGACCGTTAATTAAGATCTGTGCTTGTCTTTTTATAAAATGAAATTGATCACTGCGGATAAATGGGTCCATATGCTTCACTCCCTGACGTTCTTTTCATTTTTATTTTATCCCGCTTGTTTTATTTCGTATATACCGAGAACATTTTATAAAAGAAGAGTACCTAACACGAAGAGGCAGAGATTTCTCCCTGCCTCGATGACTACGTCTTCGTATAAACAATTTTTTTGATGGTTTCAACGGAAAGAAAATAGTCATCTGCCAACCGAGAAATTTTCTCTCCATTTTGAAAGGCTTCTCTAATCGCCTCGTTCCGTTCGTCGATCCGCTGACGTTCACCTGAACGAGACCCCCATTTCTCCCGTACTTTTTCTAGCTTTGGAATATAAATGGTCTCACCTTGAATATATTGTTGAATTTCTAAAATTAACTCCTCAGGCAGCACCGTAGCTGCTTTTACATGTTTCATTTCTGCCAGCTCCTTATTTTGTATTGCGAATGAAATAAGGGGCAAAGCCTAGTAGAAATGAGACGTTACATGTATTGGGCGATAAATTCGTTAAGATTCACCCCATGCAAAGTATCGCCTTTTCGTATAGGCTTTGCATGAGTTGTTTGAGTATCAGGTACACAATTTCTTGCTACCATTCCCTCCACCTCCTAAGATGTTGCGCTTTCTAGTATCGTACCATATTTCTACCATTTTCATGAAGATGAAAACACAAAAAGGTAAATTGCTTTTCACAAGCAATTTACCTGATCGTTTCGTTTACAGTCGGTTTCTTAACGCGGTCAATGCAGAACTGAAAGGCATATAGCAAAAGAGCTCGGCCCATTAGCATCCATATATATTGTACCCGTTTAAGGCGAACTAACGAAAAAATTCCCAGCTTTCGAAGAAGCGGATCAAATGTGTACGTGAAGAACAAATGAATGCACAAGTTGACCGCTATAAATAACGGAAAGCTGTGAGCAGTTTTTTTCAATACCCATAGCGATGTGAAAAAGTAAGGTCCGATAATCCAAAGATCTTCGCCGCTCGTTTTTTTCGGAAAGCTTTCAAAAAAAGCCCACCACCTTCTTTTCTTTCCATAGATGTTTAGCCATTTTGTTACGATACTAATCAGAATAGTCGCGGGAAGGTATTTTTTAAATGCACTTTTCCCAAGCAAAGGAAGCGTTAGCCAAGGGAGAATCAAAGCACAGATTAAAAACAAACGCGTGTGTTTCATTTTAACCACCTCTACCCTATTAACGTGTACGCTTGTGGTCATAAATATGTAATGAGGGTAAAAAGACAATCGAAAGAAGCCAGAAAAAAATTCTGGCTCTTCGATCATTATTATCCTCTATACGTAAACGGTGACATCCCTTTGACACCAGGCTTTACTTTATAAAGTCCACCTGCATGAGGGAACGTAGATAGTACATCCTCTTCTGTGCCGATTCGTGCGGTGGTAATGTAAAGCTCGTCTAAATTCTCCCCGCCAAATGTACAAGCGGTTACGTTTAAAGATGGTACTGCAATCTCTTCTAACAGAGTAGCTGTATGAGGATTCCATCTTGATACACGTGAACCTCCCCAATGAGCAACCCAAAGCATTCCTTCAGCATCAATCGTCATGCCATCAGGTGACCCTTCAATATTTGTAAAATCAATAATCGCCTTACGGTTACTAATCTCGCCTAATTCCACATCGTAATCAAATTGGAAGATGTGCTGAGTAGGCGTATCAATATAGTAAAGCGTTTTTTGATCTGGAGACCATGCTAGTCCGTTTGAAATACTCACATTGCCGAGCTTCTTTGTCAGTTCTTGATTCTCATCCAAACAGTATAGACTGCCTTTTCCTTCTGTATCATTAATATCCATTGTCCCGATCCAAAAGCGCCCTGCAGGGTCACATTTCCCGTCATTAAAGCGATTGTTTTCGATATGTGATTCTGGGTCATGTAAAAAAGTAAATTCCCCTGTTTCTATATCAAAAAAATGAAGGCCGTTTTGCATTGCTAGTACAACCCCGCCTTTTTCTCTCGTTACAACTGCTCCAATCAATTCTCCAACAGGATACGTTTTATTTTCTCCTGTTGACGGAGTATACAAGTTCAGCTTTTTCTCCTCAATATCGACCCAATAAAGCTGCTGCGTTTTTTCGTCCCAGCACGGTCCCTCTCCTAACGTTGCATGCGCGTCCACTACTAGTTCTACCTGTTTTGTCATCCGTAAGTCCCCCTCTATGTAGTAAAGCTAAAACAGTATGTAAAGGCCGTTCGCCTTCTCAAGTAAGAAAAGCTTTCCTCCCTCTATTATGTATAACAATAAAGGTTGGCTTTCGTCCATTCATAAAAGTAAATGTCATTCAACGAAAAAAAGTCTTTTCCTTAATCTTCAAAATAATTATAATTGATAAACAAATCAAAGAAAAGAAAAGAGGTTCAAAGGAAATGTTTAATTATGTCATTACCAACGAAATTTCACTGCGACTTGTTCAAAAAGAGGATGCGGAAGAACTATTTAATCTCATGAATCGTTCAAGGGATTATCTGCGCGAGTGGCTGCCTTGGGTAGATAATATGACGTGCCCTGAAGACTACCACGGAATTATTGCTATCTGGCTTGATCAGTTTACGAATAATGATGGATTTCAAGCAGCGATTAGCTATAACGGGCAGATTGTTGGGCTAGCCGGCTTTCATGCGCTTGACTGGCAAAACCATAAAACAACGATTGGGTACTGGCTTGGTGAAGGCTTTCAAGGAAAGGGCATCATGACTCGAGTAGTGAGCGGCATGCTTCGCTATGCGTTTGAAGAGTATGGATTGAACCGTGTTGAAATTCGCTGTGGCGTTCACAACCATAAAAGTCGTGCGATTCCTGAACGATTAGGTCTTGTCCAAGAAGGAATTATTCGTGACGGTGAATATCTCTATGATCATTTTCATGATTTGGTGGTGTATGGTATTTTAGCACGTGAATGGGATGAACGTGTAAAAACACAGGAAAGAGCGTGATAAAATGCAGCCTACGGCTAAACTAGCACCACCAGTAACTTCATCCTCTCTATCCATGTATCGAAAAGGTGTCGCAACCGCTCTTCCCATCGTGATCGGTTATATTCCTATTGCGCTCACTTTTGGTCTTTTAGCGAAGCAAGCGGGCATCCCGGTTTTTGAAACGGGCATGATGAGTTTACTCGTCTTTGCTGGAGCTAGCCAGTTTATGGCGGTCAATATGCTTTCCATTGGAACAGGCGCGTTTGAAATTATATTTGCAACGTTCATTTTGAATTTCCGCCATTTTATTATGAATTTATCCTTGATGAACATACTCGAGAAAACGCCGTTTCACTGGAAGTTAGGGTTATCTGCTCTGCTAACGGATGAAACCTTTGCGATGGCAGCACTTCATCAGGAGCAGGCCTCAAAAAAACGAAGTTATTATTTTTTCGCTGGAATCATGACCGCGTCCTGTGCTTCTTGGGTGTTGGGGTCGGTCATCGGCAGTCTAGCAGCCGATTTCTTTCCGAAAAGCTTAAGTGATAGCATGGGAATTGCGCTGTATGCCATGTTCATTGGACTACTTGTTCCGTCCGTAAAAAAAGAATGGCGCTACGGTGTCATTGCGATTTGTAGCATGCTACTCAACCTCTTATTTTCCATATGGTTAAGCAGCGGTTGGTCAATTGTTTTGGCAACAATCCTTGGAGGAGCCGTCGGCATGCTTCTAACAAGGAGGGAAACTGAATGATTTGGATCGTCATTATCGGCATGTCTATTGCTACGTTAATTCCACGCCTATTACCCGCTGTGTTAATGAACAAAATTGCATTTCCAACGTGGATGAAAAAGTGGCTAGAGACGATTCCCTACGCTGCTTTAGGTGCGCTCATCTTTCCTGGCATTATGTCCGTCAACACGGATCATCAGCTCGTTGGCATCATTGGTGGTATTGTAGCAATTTTACTTGGTTTGTTGAATGTACATATCATTTTTGTAATCGCAGGTGCAATCGGATCGGTTATGCTGTCCAACTGGCTTATCGTACCTCTTCTTTCATAAAATCAAAAAACAGAGAACGCCTAGCGCTCTCTGTTTTTTGATTCGTTATACTGAATGTTTCGCTTCATCCGTTCCGCAATTTTATGGCTGTCTGCATAAGGTTGTTTTTCTAATACCTCGACAATTCGTTTTTGTCGTTCGACAGAGTGGTTTTGGCTAAGCTTTTCCTTTCCTTCAATTCGTTGGATGGAAATTTGAAACCCAACAATTCCTTTTTGAAGACCACGCAAATAGTCTTTTCCTGCCTCTTCAAGTCGATATGTACTTGTCGGACCTTCATACACTGACACCATGTCAGCTAGAGCTGAAGCTACGTCATTAGCATCTTCCATCATCTTTAACGTTCCATACACATGAACGGCTACATAGTTCCACGTCGGAACCGCCTGTGTGGACTCATACCACGAAGGTGATATGTAGGCGTGCGGCCCCTGAAAAAGCACCAGCACCTCTTGATTTTCTGCATCCTTCCACTGTCCATTCGCTCGAGCGAAATGACCATACAGCTGTCTATTTTCTGCATCAATTACAAGTGGCAATTGCGTTGCAGTGGGCACCCCGTCGTGCATAGAAATGACGGTTGCAAAGCTGTATTCATTCATAAATTGAAAAAGCTCTTTTTCTTCGTTCATTTTGAAATACTTAGGTATGTACATGTTCTCTCCTCCCTATCTACCATTATATAGGAGGATTAGCGTTAAAAGGTCAAAGATTTAAGCGAAAACCTTCTTGCCCATTTATTATCATGGTAGTGAGTAATCCGATCTCAACAAACAAGTAAATATTTCGCTGAACGGTACGGTAGGTAATGTGAGGGTTCTGTTTTTTTATATTTTTCATCATGGTTCTGAGCGAAATAAACGTATCTCCGTAATCATTTAAATACGATAAGATCATCGTTCGCTGTGGCGTACAGTTACATCCCTTTTCTTTTAGATAGGTGAGATATTTCGTTTTAAGCATGGTTCTTCTCACTCCATTCTTAAATTTTTAGTCGTTTCGATTTATGTATGTTCATTATAAAATTCGAAATAGAGCATCGACAATAACTCGAATGAGTGATTTTCGTGAAAAACTATGACGAAAACGTGGACAAGTGATAAACTAAAGACGATTTTATACACATGGAACAGCTTTACTGTAAAGTGAGACTAGAAGAAGGTGAACATGTGAGCTACAAACAAATAAAATGGCTTATTTTAATTCTCCCTACCATTACAATTGGCGTCTGGGAATATAGTCGACACGCATTTTTGCTTCCCTACTTGTCAATGGAGGTTGGAAACTTTTTATCTCCCGTTATTGTTTTTACGGTAACTATTATCTTTTTGCTTCGCTTGTTCTCCCTGTTAGAGAAAATGCAGGAGGAGCTACGCCGTGAACGCGCGAAAAAGGTAGCGTTATTAGAACGGGAAAAGCTGGCACGTGAACTTCATGATGGCATTGCTCAGTCGCTTTTCCTTCTCTCTGTAAAAGTCAATAAGTTCGGTCGTCAGTATGACTTGGAATTAAAAGAAGACTTTCAAAAAATGAAGCAGACCATTCAGCACGTACATGAAGATATTCGCCAATCCATTACCAATTTAAAAGAGATTCCAGATAGCGAAGAATTTAAGTGCAGAAACACCATTTCTCGTTATTTAGATGAGCTACAGACTAATTATCAAATGGAGGTTGATTTTCAGTGGCACCTTTCGGAAGAGCGACTGACGACGAAAGAGAAAGTGGAGTTGTTTGCTTGCATAAAAGAAGCCACAATTAACGTGGTGAAGCATGCAAAAACGGATAAAATTTGGATTTTGGCTCGTGAAACATCGTCTGGTTGGCTCTGTGAGGTGCGTGACGAGGGCATTGGATTCGCAAAGGAAACGACAAAAGCGCACGGGTTTGGTCTGCAAATTCTACAAAGTCGCGCAGCTGAAATGAACTGGGTTCTGACGGTTCAAAAAGAACAACAAACAATCGTTCGAATTCAAAAGGAGGACACGTAAATGGATACGTTTCGTCTGCTTGTTGTAGATGACCATCCCCATGCACGAGAAGCAATCCGAGACATTTTAGCCGAGCACGAAGAGTTTATTATTATTGGCGAAGCTAAAAATGGTAAAGAAGCAATTCAATTTGCTCAGGAATGGTTGCCAGATCTTATTTTAATGGATATTAAAATGCCCGTTATGGACGGTCTTGAAGCTACTAAGGTCATTAAGAGACAATTCCCAGCTGTTAAAATTGTCATGATGACCGTATCTGATGATATTACGGATTTATTTGATGCTTTGAAAAAAGGCGCACAGGGTTATTTATTAAAAAACATTCAATCTGACGAGTGGATTGAATACTTACGTGCCTTTGCTTTAGACGAGGTGCCAATGTCAAAGGAAATTGCGTTTCGGATTTTAAATGAGTTTCCGCAAAAGAAAGCTACTCAGGAGACGCCGCTTTCTGTACGAGAACTAGAGGTTTTACAGCTTGTAGCAAAGGGCATGTCAAACCGGGATATTTCAACCCATCTATATATATCTGAGCATACGGTAAAAAGCCATCTAAAGAACATTTTAGGAAAGCTTCATTTAGAAAATCGCGTCCAGCTCACTAGCTATGCGTATGAACAAGGTCTAATGAACTAAAACCCACCCCTGTCCAAAGAAGGTTTGCCATAAAAGGATATCCTTCTATATAATAAACATGGAGAATGATTAATAACTAAATTAACAAACATCAGGTGAAAAAAATGAGAATTGGTTTTTTTGATTCAGGAATTGGTGGTTTAACGGTCTTGAATGAAGCAATAAAGCAATGTAAAGGAGAAGACTTTTTATACTTTGCCGATACGCTTCACGTTCCCTACGGCCCTAAATCAAAGGAAGAAGTACTTGAAGGTGTTAAGCACTCTGTTCAAATGATGGTAGATGAGAACATCAAAGCTCTGGTTATTGCTTGTAACACAGCTACGAGCATCGCGGCAAACGAGCTTCGACGTACATACGATATTCCGATTATTGGCATGGAGCCAGCAGCAAAGCCGGCGATCCAAATTAGTCAACCTTTAGGGAAACGCGTGCTCGTGTTTGCCACAGAGCTCACATTGAAGCAAACGAAGTATGCAGAGCTTATTACGGAGATTGATCACGATTCAATCGTTGACTCCCTTCCGCTTCCTGAGCTCGTGGAGTTTTGTGAGCAATTGAATTTTGATCAAGATGAACTAACGGCGTTCTTTCAAAAGAAGCTTGCACACTTTGATTTAAGTCAGTACGGAACGATCGTTCTTGGCTGCACACATTTTCCTTATTTTAAGTCTGTATTAAGACGTTTCCTGCCACCACACATCCAGCTCGTTGATGGCAGTGCTGGAACAGTTAAGCAGTTGAAACACGTGCTGTCTGCGCAGAGCATACTTAACACAGAAGGAACTGGTCACATTAAGTTCATGTGCTCGACTCACGACGTGGATTATATAATGAAAATGCAGCAGGGGTTAGCCGTATTACAAGGCATGGAGGAAGAATAGGTAAAAAGCATTCAGAGCAATTGCTCTGGATGCTTTTTCTTTTCCATTAGCAATTACAGATCATCATTACATTGCCATCAGGGTCTTGAATATTGAACCAAGCTGTTTCTTCTACGCGCTCAATTTCTCTCGTAACGATGATATTATGCTGTTTAATATAACTGTATGCCTCATCGATATCAGGCGCATAGAAGTTAAAAATAGGGTTAGATGACGGTGTATGGATGAAATGTGGATCAAAGGTGTGGTCGTCTAGCGTAAGTGACGTGCTCCCAACGACAGGCAGATTGTAAACGGGCGATGATACTTGATCGAGCTGAATGTCCAATCCTAGCAAGTTTCCATACCACTCAGCAGATGCCCGCAGATTCGTAACGTGAATAAAGACCCCGTTCATTTGATTTTTTACAGGTAACGTTTGCTTCATGAGAAGCCCTCCTTTTAAATTTCGTCTTATGTAAGATTCCACACGAACGTACGTTTTCCTTCTTTTATTTCAATACATTTTTGAAAATGATCTTTTCCACAGAGCTATTTAATGGGCTTACAGGAAAGAACCTCTCCGATATTGACCCCACGAAAATACAAAAGGAATCGCCGCCACCTTTACGATAAACGTTTGTTTCATTTTCCCCTAATCTCAATCTACTGAGATTAGCTGTGTAGACGACAAAACCGATCATGACATTACCTATCTTGTATATCGACAAAGTTTACAAAAAGGAAGAGTTTCACTGCAAACTCTTCCTTTCATTCATACAGCTTGTCCTTTTTATAATAGTCCGTTAATAGAATGATTTAAAACCGTTAGATCAAGCGTTAGAAAGAAGAAAAATAACGTATGAATACCCGTAAGCAAAACGAGCTTTTTCGTTGTCATATACACCACCCCTTCTAGTTAAAAGCGATAGTAGAATGATGTAGTATATGAAAAAAGAACTAGAAGGTCACGACTTTTTAACTAGAAGTGAAAAAATCAGCGGTTTGTAGCTAGAAAAAAAGCGAGTATGGCATCCTCCATACTCGCTTTTTTCACTTCAACATGGTGGTTTGTAAAAATTCCTTTGTCCGCGCTTCCTTTGGTTGATCAAACAGCTCATCTGGATGTCCGACTTCAATGATTTTTCCGTCGTTCATATATACCACCCAGTCGGCGACTTCTCTAGCAAAGCCCATTTCATGCGTCACGACTACCATCGTCATTCCCTCTTTTGCAAGCTCCTTCATCGTCGTTAACACCTCTCCCACAAGCTCAGGATCAAGGGCTGAGGTGGGCTCATCAAACAGCATAATATCTGGTTTCATCGCTAGTGCTCGGGCAATCGCGACACGCTGTTTCTGTCCCCCTGATAGCTTGCTAGGATAGACGTTCGCTTTATCCGCTAATCCTACTTTTTCAAGAAGCGCTTTTCCTTCTTCAGTAGCCTCTCTTTTCCCCATTTTCTTTACATGAATCGGTGCCTCAATAACGTTCTCTAACACCGTTTTATGTGGAAAAAGATTAAAGTGCTGAAACACCATACCTACTCGCTCCCTAATTTTGTTCACATCGTTGCGAGATAAATCCACTTCTTCATTTTCAATCATAATCGTTCCATTATCCTTCTTTTCTAAAAAATTCAGACATCGAAGCAGCGTACTTTTTCCCGATCCACTAGCTCCGATTAAGCAAACAACATCACTTTCAAACACGGTTAAATCCACGTCTTTTAACACATGAAGATCACCGAATGATTTATTTAGCTTTTCTACTTTAATCATCTCTTTTGCTTCCGTCATGGTTCTTCCCCCTCTTTAATCACTTACGGCAAGTTTCTTCTCGATTATGTTCACGACAATCGTTAAAATGGCGACTAACACGAGGTAATAGATGGCGACAATTAATAAATAGGTCATTTCATCAAAATTATTGGAGCCAAGCGTCGTGGAAACGTTAAACAGCTCATTCATGGATATAAAGGCGGCAAGAGAAGAATCCTTCAAGCCAATAATAAATTGATTTCCAAGCGGTGGAAGAGCACGGCGAAAGGCTTGAGGTAAAATGATGCGGCGCATGGTTAAGCTAGCAGACATTCCAAGCGAACGCCCTGCCTCCATTTGTCCTTTGTTGACGGCTTGAATGGACCCACGGAAAATCTCAGCGATATACGCTCCGTTATGAAATGCTAGCGCAAGAGATGCTGCCCAAAAATCAGGTAGCAAAAATAATCCGCTTATACCAAAATATAAAATAAAAATTTGAACGATTAGCGGTGTTCCCCTCACTAAATACACGTATGCATCGGAAATCCACGCTAGTATTTTAATGTTTGAGATTTTCAGTAACGCGAAAAAGAGACCGATGATAATTCCAAATATAATCGATACGACCGTTAATTCTAACGTAATAAGCATCGCATCGAGAAAAACCCCTTTGCTTTCAATTAGTGTGGAAAATAAATGTGAAAAACTTGGCACGTTTCTCATCCCCCTCGCTATTTCTCTGGTTTTTCAGTAATGTCTTCTCCGAAATATTCAATGCTAATTTTCTTTAACGTTCCATTTTTACGAAGCCTCTCAAGTGCTTCGTTTACACGCTTCACTAGCTGTGGGTTATCTTTTGGCATAACAACAGCCTGCTCACTTCGTTCAATCAGCTGTTTAGGAACGATTTTAAACCCCTCTTTTTTTGCACTTCGACCCGTTACAAAGTCGGTTATAACAGCATCATGTCGACCAATGCTTAATGCCTTCAAGGCGGTTATGTCACTATCGTATTGCTTAATATTATTTGTATATCTGGCGGCTGTAGCCGCATATGTAGAACCCTTCGCAACCGCAACCTCTTTTCCTTTCAAGTCTTCGACGGTTTTAATATCACTGTCAGGTCTCGTAAAGACTTGCGGTCCTGAATAATAGTAAGGTGTTGAAAATAGCACCTGTTTGCTTCGACCAGGGTTAATAGTATGACTGGCCACTGCTGCATCAGCGCGTCCTGTTTTAATTCCTTCTACGATGCCTTTAAATTTAATTCGTTTTTGCACAGGTTCTAGTCCCAATTCGTGTGCGATCGCTTCACCAACGGCAACGTCAAATCCGGTCATGGTTAAATCTTTATTTCGAACGTAGCTAAACGGCTTAAATTCTCCTGATGCGGCAAAGATAAATTCGTTTTTATGAATTAACTTTGTCCCGTCCGCTAGCTCATCTTTTTGGGCGCAACCTGTTAAGATGACCGCGACTCCTAAAAGAAGCACTCCTATCACTCGCTTCATCAATCATGTCCTCCCCCTTTTCGTCTGTATGAGAAGTAGCTTTTAAATCACAGAAACGTCGTCACTACCTTCCCTATAAACTTCCTTTCCCTGCTTTTTTATCAATAAACAGAATATTTTTCCTTTTCACTACACTTTTCGTTTCAGAATAAACTTGAATGTTTTGGAAAAACCGAATACGATAAGGGAAAGAAACCACTTGTATGATAGGGACAGAGAGGGTGAAACAGATGCATACTTACTTTCTTACGAGTGAAAGAATGGGATTTCGGGAAATGAAATCATCTGATCTGCCAAATTTAATGACTATTTTTTCTGATCCAATTGCTATGACGTACTACCAAGACACAAAAACAGAACAAGAAGCGCTTCAGTGGATTAAATGGACCAAACAAAATTATCAAGTATTTCAAACTGGACTATGGGTAGTAGAAGATAAGCAAGAAGGGAATTTTATCGGGTTATGCGGACTTATTCCACATAAAATAGATGGGCAAGTGGAGATCGAGATCGGGTACTTGTTAAAAAGAAGCTATTGGAATCAAGGACTTGCAACAGAAGCTGCGGGTGCTTGCCTAAAGTACGGATTTGATGTATTAAAATTTAATCGCATTGTGTCCCTCATCTCACCAGATCATGCTGCCTCTATTCGTGTTGCACAAAAAATAGGAATGGTACGAGAAAAAATGGTGATCGAGCATGAAAAATGCGTAGAGATGTATGGAGTGAATAAAAATGATTCAACGTTTATCAATGCATGAAAACATAGTAGCAGAACAAGTTCTGGCGATTCAATTACGCGCTTATGCGTTAGAGGCAGCCCTCTTAAATTATCCTGATTTACCTCCGTTAAAAGATTCTGTTTACACTCTTCAAAACACGAATGAAACGTTTTATGGGTATGTGAAAGACAACGAGCTTGCGGGGGTTATTTCAATAGAAGAAAACGAAGGTGTCTATATCATCTGTCGCGTCGCCGTAAACCCTCACTTCCATCGCCAAGGTATTGCACAAGAGCTTTTAAACTTCATTCAAGAACGCTATTCTACTACTCTCGTCGTTACGACAGGTGTTGCAAACACTCCTGCTGTAAGATTATATGAAAAAAGCGGCTTCCAGGAAGTACGCCGTTTTTATATGCCTGACGGATTAGAACTAGTCACGTTTTCTAAATGATCAAAAACCATAAAAAAAAGATCGTAAGTACGATCTTAGTAACAGATTTTACGTTTGGCTTTATCTAAATGACTGCCTACATCGATATATTGTTGTTCATCCAATAGCGTTTTCTGAGGTGATGTAAAACTTGCACGTGAACGGTTGCCAGTCCTGTTGTTCCAAGGGTAAAGCAAATCGTGGAAAATAACGAAAATATTCCGTGAAGCGTTTGAAACATGATGGTGACATAAAAGATACAAGCGATCACACTTAAACTGTAGCAGATCAAACGATGGCGCACAAAGTCTAATAGTAAATGCAAAAGAGTGCCTGCCCCTACCGCTACAGCTGGCAAATAAACAAAAACAGTGAAAATCGTAAATTCATTTTGCAAAACTCGCTGAGGATGAAAGACGTATGAGACATAAGCAGCACATAACAGCATAAAAATACGGATCGCTTTGTACATACTAAAACCCCTTCACTCTTCCGATTCTAAGAACTTCATCAGGTTAATCATTATTAAGATGATGTTAATTCCGTAAAGGCATATGTAAACAATATTTCATCATTCGACAATTTTATTAAAACGTGTTTTAACAGCCCTTGTCAACAAAAAAATTTGATCTTATGATTTCATCCCTTTAAAAACAAGAAGAAGCAGACTAATAGTAATTATAAGTCGTAGAAGATGGTGCGTAAGGTGAATTTTTTTATAAAGTTGATAACCGTTCATAACTGCTTGAATGTGCATCATGAACAGCAAAATCAGCAGACCGAAAACTAAACGATGATCACTGACAAGTAATACACTCGCTAGCACGCAAGTAACGGTTCTAAAACAAGAAGAAGCCCTGATAAAGAAGCGACGAATGTGCTTAGAGAATGAATTAATGAATAGAAAAGAACAGCTAAAAAGCTAGCGGAGAGGGATTACTTCTCTTCGCTAGCTTTCTTTACAATCCTCAGAAGACGTTCAGGGTTTTCGGTCGAAACGTTCTCAGATAAACGTGCCGCTGCAACAATGGGTGCCCACTTAAAAAGTTCCGCTTGATTACATCCACGTTTTTGGCAATAGAGGTGAACGTATAGCTCTGCAATCTCATGGGAAATTTGCGAGTAAAGTAAGTAGGTACGATAAACATCGGCCATTCGATTGCCTATGCTCGCATCCACCCAATCAATAATCGTGACTCCATGATCGGTTAGAAGTAAATTAAATAGATGATAGTCTCCGTGACAAAGATATTCTTCATTACTTATTGATTTTAACGTCTCTACAAGCTGTTTCTTCTGCTGAGTATCTACCTGCGCTGCGCGGAGAATTTGATGCTCTAACTTTTCTGTCATTCGTTCGAAGGAGGGAATCTTTTTTTCGTGAATTTGTAGCTGCACGTCTACGGACAGTGAGAGATAGTCCTGCGCCCGACTTTTATCTTCTAACAATAGAGATCCGAGCGTTTTTCCCTTTACTCTTTCCATGATGATCGCCTGTCTTCCATCTATCTGCGTCACATCAATAATTTTTGGAACGGGTAGCCCTCCTTCGTACACCTGATGCTGTTTATTTGCTTCGCGTGCCGCTTCATCCTTTGAAGTGTGGTCGCGAAATACTTTGCAAACGTATTCCCCGTATGAATACAATATAGCCGTGTTTCCAGTAGCGATCGGAGAACCAAGTTTCATTGATTTGTTTCCTCCATCAGCTTCTCTACTACTTCTTCCATTTTCAATCTTCTTGATCCTTTGAGCAATACCCTTGAATACTCATATGATACCTGCAAATTTCCCGTCTGCTTTAACATCGTACTAATCTCTTGCACCGTACGCTGAAACAAAGCGTTCCCTCCCTTTATAGTAAATAAAAAGTTCCTTATTTTACCATTTTCTATTATACTGTAAGAAAACGTTAGGAGTCGACAAAAATAAAAAAATGGAAAATGCTAAAGTCACGCTATATTTATAAAACGCCTTACGGAAATTTACGAAGCGATACGTGTGAGCTCCCAACCGGCCTTATTGCGAAAGATTACTACGTTCAAGAATAGGTTGACTGGATGAATGCCATCGTTTTGACGAAAGAAAAGCTCTTCGTTAAGCAACGGCAAAAGATTTTTTCTATACAACAAACCCCTCCTGACTGGTTCAAGAGGGGCACTATTTTTAGGAAGCACGCTTTTGGAATGATCGAAAGTGATAATAGAGCGTTTGGTTAGAGTGAGACTTGTAGTGATCTAAAAAGGAAGTACCGACATACAGCGTGTAAGTGCCTTGGCGAATGCCCATGATATATTTCCCTTCAATGAACGGATATTCTTCAACGACCCAATCGACGTCGCTTACTTGGGCTGTCGTCACTTCACCTAAATAAACGGCTAAGCACTCCTCCATTTCTTGACGAGTGATGTCTAGCACATCAAATCGATTTGTTTCGTACAAGTCGAAGTAGAGCAGTTCTAATACGAGTAAGCTGCCGGGCGAATAATCAATTTGAAGTTCATCTACGTATTCACTCACGTTACGTAATTTCTTCATCACGCGTTCACGAAGCTGATAGTAATACACTTTTGCTTCAATTTTATCTTCACAGGAAATTAAGTCCTGACCATATTCCTTTGCATAATCATATCCTTCAAGCATCTTCCTTCACCTCACAGAGAAATTAGTGCCTTCAGTATAGCATGCAAAGGATTGGTTACAACGTTGAAATTAATCCCATTTTTATTACCGGTTCATTTCATCAGGTAGCTTTTGAATCGTCGTAATCAGCGCATCAAGTTTTGACTCGATTCGATATAACAAATAGAGCGTCACAACAATTGGAAAGCCGACCTCTGAGATAAACGGTAGCATTTGTTCCATGATCTTCCCTCCTCCTAAAAAGATCCTCCCCATCATGGATGAGAAGGACCTCCCTCTATTTTAAGCTAATACTGTCGAGACGTTGCGGTCTACTACGCGTGCTCCTTTAATCCCCACAAGGTCTCCGCTTGCAGTACGAATGATGTTCGCAGCGATAATTTGATTCATTGCTGCTGTAACGACTGCAGGATTTAGTGAATCCTTTGGGTATTCAAGCGATAAACTTGCCGTCTTATTTCCTTCTGTTGTAAAGTCCAGCATAAGTGTTTTGGCCATTTGTTCATTCTCCTTTCTTTTTTAAGATTTCCAAGCCTTAGTTTACAGAGATTTGGTAATTCTCTGGGCTTTCAATGCGGTTTAGCGGTAAGCTTTGTAAGCTCTCTAATGCTTGAGCGACGCTTACCATTTGTTCTGGTGTAGCATCAGATGCGATATTACGAATCGTCTTACTTTTATAAACAGGCTTTCCTTCTGCGTTCACACCTTGATCAAACACAAGGCGAATTTGACGTTCTACTAAATATTTCGCTGCCATTTTATCTCACCTCCTTTTCACTCTCTATGTATGTGGTTCTGGAAAAATGGGGGGAGGAGAACGTAAATAATAAAGCATTTTTTCATAATAAGTACATTTCAGCTATTCAGAGCATGTGGAAATGCAGAATTTTGTTCAACATAAAAAGTGCACGAGAATGGCTTTTTGGCCATCCTCGTGCACAATTCCAACCGCATCATAGAAGTTTTAGTCCTTGAACTAGTTCGTCCATTCGATTCAAGGCTGTGTTTACTTCGTCTAAAAGTACTTGTTTGCTGTGTGAAGCATCCCCTCGGTCCTTACTGAATTCTTCGTCATCCATCAGGTTTTGAAGAAGACCATCTAGAAGTTGTGAAACATTCGAAAGTTCTCCATTGACGGTTGAGGTGGACTGTTGAATGATCGTTACCTCTTCATTCATTACCACCTCTGAATCGTGAATATCGTTAAAGTATTTTTTAGTCGACTGTGTCATCGTGATTGTATCCGTAATATCCGTCGTTCGTTCCGTTACTCGCACGGACAAGCTCTGGACACGTTCAATAATTTTCTCCACGTTCCCTTTTATTTCTGTGAGCGCACTTTTACTTTGATCGGCAAGCTTTCGAACCTCATCTGCTACGACAGCAAACCCTTTTCCTGCTTCCCCAGCACGTGCAGCTTCAATCGATGCGTTCAATGCCAACAGATTTGTTTGAGAAGCAATGCTTTCAATCGTATTCGCAAAGTTTGAAATTTCCTGAGAGTCCTGTTGAAGAGCGTAAATGATGCTTTGAAACTCTTCAAACACCTTTTTTACATGATTCATTTGCTGTACTAGCGAATCGATTCGTTCATTTCCATCGTTGACGATATGTAAATTATCAGACGTTTGCTTTGAAATTTTCTTCACCAATCGCTCGATCTCATCTGCCTGCTCAAGAATATGCTGAATAGATGTAGCAGAATCCGTTAAAATCTGTGCGTGATTTGTTGCCTCCTGCTTTATAGTAATGCATGCTGCAGAAGTTGTTTGCTCCTGTTGAATAGCTTCTGTATTTTTTCTGTGTAGAAGCTGTAAGAGCTGTTCCATTTCACTCGTTACTTCTTGAAGCTCTTGATTAGATAACGTGCTCATTTCTTCTACAGCTGCTGCCTGTAGCTCTTTTGCTGTTTCACGCTTAAAACGTTGTAAAAGTCCCATAACCGATTCCTCCACCTAGTATGATCGTGATATATGTGTTTAACAATTGCTAACAATACAAGCTAATTCTATTTTTCTTAGCCGGATCGCTTTGTATCGATCCAAGCGTTTCCTTAAACCTTTGATAGCCTACAAATACGGAAGTAGATCTATTTATATTATCGTTATTTTTCGAAAAATGTGAACAAGCTCTGAAAATTTTTCTGTTTCCTCTCTTCATACAGGCATTGAACAGCAATTTTTAGGGAATATCGTATAATGCGGACAAAAAATTATTTTAGTTGGTAAGGAGCCAGATTTTATGATTTATACTACTTCTTTACAGGATATTACCGAGCATATGCTAGAAGGATTTTTCAACGATTGGGAAAATGCCCCTACACCTGCTACTCACCTTCACTTATTAGAACGAAGCTATAAGGTAGTTGTAGCAATTGATGAAGAGAAAAACGAAGTGGTAGGTTTCATTACAGCCATCAGTGACGGATTATTGTCAGCTTCTATTTCATTTCTAGAAGTATTACCCCAATATCGTGGACAAGGTATTGGAAAGGATCTTTTAAAAGAAATGTTAGAAGAACTTGACCATCTTTATATGATTGATGTAGTCGGTGATGAAACCGTAAAACAATTTTGTGAGGAGCTTGGATTTCAGCCCTCAATCGGAATGGTAAAACGCAACTTAGCGTTTCAGTCTGGGAAAGAGGACTAACTCCTATAGGATAAAAAACGAGCGCAGATCACTGCGCTCGTTTTACTGCATGGAATCCAAAAACAACTCCATGCCGGTTAATTTGGACAATCCAAATGCATTAATTACTTGGTCGAAATATTGAAGAAGTCCCATCAAATCGTAGGATACTAGTTTGGTTGTAAGATATGATTTGTTAAACCGATATTTGTTTTTGTCTGAAAACACAATTCCTTCTCTTCGCACGAACTCACGGAACGAAGTCGTATCGAAGTATAAAACATCGTTACGAATATTGTCCAAATCAATGACAATAATCATTTCGTCTAGTTCATTGCTGAGATTCTTCATACATTCAAAATATTCAATAAAGCAGCCCAGTACAGCTGATAAAAATTGCTTTGCATCGACATATTGAAACTGAAAAAACATTTCTTCATCCACGTAGTTTGACGCATTTTTTTGAATTTCATGAATGACGGATTCAGGAGACGGCTGGTACGGTATCGGAATGTGAAATTTGGCTGATCCGTTAAAAAATTGCTCCCAGGCAATCGTCCGATCATAGGCATCCATTAAATCCGAATTTCGAAAAACGATGGATTCAGCTGAATAGGACGCTTTTAAAAAAGGCAGATTCATTGATACAAGTGCGTTTTGCTTGATTGTATATGTCTTTTTTTGCATCGACTTCTTCAAAATATATTGTTTTAGCTCCTCGGGCTCCAAACGCGACGTTAGTTTTAAATCATATGTAGGAATTAAGTACATGTTGCACATTCCAAAGTGGACATAAGACTTACCGTGGACAGGCCACTTTCTGTTGTAGATCGTTAATTCCTTCGTGCAAAACTCCTCCATCTTCCTCATTCTTTCTTCTGACTTCTGATATAACCGGTCAAGATGATAGCGATCTTCAATTTCTTTCACAGGAGACGAGCTGCTTCCAATTCTTCTATAAATCTTTCCGTACGAAATATAAGGAGGGTTATTCCCCTCCGGAATCCAAATAACAAATACGCCGTGATTCGCTTCATTTGGCGGTGTTAAAAATCGTGCTACAATGCGTGGAATAGGGTTTGTCGCATCCTTCAGCATATTGTTAATAAGCAGTTCATAGCTTTTCTTTTCAATTAAATTGATGGACCGATCTTCCTCATCAATTCCAAAAAACAGCCATCCCCCTATTTCATTTGCGAATGAAGCGATGATATTCGGGATTTTTCTACGTACAGTGGGGCTAATCTCCCTTTTATACTCGATCTGATATCCTTCTTCAATCTCATTTTTTTGAATTTGATGGAGGTCATCAAAGGTTAATTCATAAATCGTTTTCTTTCTGCCATCCGTTCCGACAAATGGCGAATAATAGGATTCAATCATGATTGTCCTCCCTTGTACCAGAACCTCTATTTCTACATATCAAGTGACATATAATGCGTCATTCTGCTAAATAAAGGAGCCTACAGGCATGTGTATATAAACCATCCGTATCGTTTTTGAGTTTTTTTGGTTGAGTGTGGATTTCTATATATATATGCAGACAAGTTTTGATCATTTCTCCTATTTCTATTTATTATTGAATTGTTAGATGTTTTGTCGGGTCATGTTTGTATTGTTCATAGAATGGCAGCATCGAAGCAATGGTTTCCTTAAAGTCCGGACAACGAATGTGAGAGCCTTTTAAATCCTCCGTTGCCTGTGTGCAATCATACTCGGCCTTACATGTAAAATAATCGAGCGCTTCTTTTTCAACGCGAAGCCATTTTCGAACGGTGCTAAGTGAAAGCCCCGTCTTTGCTAAAGCAAGTGGAAGGACACCCGTTGGTCGGCGATTCAAATACTCCTGCATCATTACCGCATAAATTTCTTTCATCGTATACGGATTTGGGTCTGTTAAATGATACGTTTTTCCTATTCCACTGTCGACATGTGAAAGATAGAGCGTGGCTTGTAAAATATAATCAACCGGGACGAAATTACCTTGTGCATCTCCTCTTCCTAAATACGGAATGATAGGAAAGGATCGTATTTTATCAAAAAGGTTCAGCAAAAAGTAAATACCGTCAAACTTAATGGTTTCACCTGTTTGGGAATCTCCTCTGACGATGCCGGGACGAATAATGGTAGTGGGAGAATCGATGGAAATAGACTGAACGAGTTTTTCAGCCTGAAACTTGGTGGATTCGTAATGATTTTTAAAGCGCTGATTCATCTCAAGCTCTGTTTCGAGTATCGTTCCTTCTCGCGTACCTGACACATATGCGGTGCTGAAGTACGTGTAGCGCTGTAAATGAGGAAGTGTGGAAACAAACTGATTCACATGTTTTGTCCCGTTGACGTTGATCTCGTATGCAATGTTCTCGGGAACGGCTAAATCATAAACGGCCGCAAGATGAAAGACGTGGGTAATTTGCTGCGTGATTTCTTGTTGAATATGATGAGGCATGTTTAGGTGAGGTTTCGTAATATCACCAGGTATAATGGTGTACTGATGAAATGAGGTCGTACTATTGGCGACGAGCCGACGGACTTCTAGCTCAGCCTTTGTCACGAAGCTTGGCTGAACCAATAAGTAAATATGTGATGCATCGTGTTGTTTAATCAAACATTCTACTAAGCGAGATGCAATAAAGCCAGGAAATCCGGTAAAGAAATAGACATTCTCCATTATTTAGCCTCCCTAGTTTTCACTACCAGTCGTTATATGTAGTGTATTCAAAGGATAGGCGGAAAAATCCTTCTTCTCTTTAAAAACATCTATCTTTTAAACTAGCTGCTTATTTTTTAGATGGGAAAAGGTCAAGTGCATGCACAACAGTCGCAACGATCCCAAGTGTTAATAGAAGTTCAATAACGTCTTTCATCTCTCTTCCTCCTTTTCCTTGTATCTAGAGTTTCGTTACACCTCACGTTTATATAACAAGCCCGACATTTAGGAAGTATTTTTCTTTTAAATGAAGGGCTTTGATTAATTGATATTTGAATAACACGTTCATTCTAACAAAGAAAATGGTCCAAATAAACAGTATTTTTACAAAATGGTTAATAGTGTTTCATTTTAAAGTCAAAACGACAAGGTGAAAAAGACCTCTATGTAATAAACTATCACAAATTGGGAAAGCTTTCACATATTTTGTTTCACTTATACCTTACAGGCAAGGCGCAGATCCGCATGTTGTTTTTTGGAATAGTACACATTCATATGATCAACCACCAGTTTTTCATACCCCATTATCCACAGTACATATAAGGTAACTTTTGAAAGCATTGATAGATGAAGCTGCTTCGGATCAAAGCTTATAACCGTTTTAGTCGTTACGTTCAGCAGAAAGAAAATTGATTTAACGGTTCCGTGCTGGGTCATTACCTGATACTTTTCAAGCTGATACACACCATCATCACTTTCATACGTGATCAACTCAACAGGAACAATTGGAGCTGTCTGTCTCTTCAAAATAGACGGTGAGAATGAAATCGGATTGTCCTTTAATAGTACCTCTTCGTCCTTTAACAAACGGGTTAGTTCTGGATATAAGCAAAGTCGGCCATAGAATGTAGTAATTTCGACCGTATCATCACAGAGTGTGTAAAGAAAACAAATATCTTCATCAATTAATCCATAATTTTTGAACAGCTGTATTCGCTTTGGCAGCATTGCGAGTTGTCCGCATAGCCGCTTCAATTCGTCCCATCCTATTGTTGGACCGATGCATTCATTCCAGCGTATCCAAGCATGATAACTAATTTTTACAGTAGGTGATGAACTAGTACTCTCTGAAGATTTTACGTATAGTTGTTTATAAATGTGGCGCTTAATTTCTTCTTGTAGATTGACCTGCTGATAATAGCAAAAAGAGAAGCCTGTAATTGATAACGGTTCGTTTAGAAATGATTTTACATTTTCCATTTAGCATCTCCTCAATCCTTTTATACGGACAACGTTCATTTAATCATTGATCTACAGAGAGGATTTAACATCGTTCATTAGCGTACTGAAAACATCTGACTAAATTCTACTTTTTTAGCAATTTCGCTTCCGATCGCAAAGGACATATTACCTGCGATGAGAGAAGAGATACAAAGATGCGCTGAATACTTCTCGTAAAAAAGATGAAATTCATCTTCACTAGAATAATTGCTGTAATGGTAGTTTACGACGGTAGCTTTCTTAGATTGAAGGTGTGCAGTCGAAAAATGTGGAATGAATCGCTGAACTTCATCCACGATCTTTCTCTTAGAAAAGGCTTTCGTCACATCTTCAATTCCTTCATTCACGTAGAACTTCGCAAGCATTAAGAGATTTTGTTGTTTGTCGGAGTGCTGATTCTTAAACGCTCGTAGGCATTTTCGTAATAAAGGATTCTCAATTGTTTCTTCGCGATAAATACGAATAATTGAGTCTGCATCAGCTCCTTTGAACATTTGAAACTGCAGATGCTGTGTAGATCTTGTTCGTAACGAAGTGATAAATTGATTAACAGATTCAATCATTCCTAACCGATAATATTCTGAGTGTGTTGTTCGTTTTTGAAGGTTGAAGTTATAGCCCGATAGTCTAGCCACTCGGTCCGCGTAAAAGCCAGCACAATTGATCAAATAGCTGCCTTCGAATATATTTGTACTCGTCACAACTTCCACATTTTTTTTACGTTCCTTAATATATAAAATTGGGGATTGAAAATATACATCTCCCCCATATTCTTTAATTTCGTTCAGCATTTTTTCGTACAGATGTTGAAGACTGAGAACGGCGATGTTTACTTTTTTTGTTTCCCAATGATCACCTATTAATCCCGAGAGCTTCTTCTTGCTTTGAACGTCATTTCCATTGTGTTGAGAAGCCACAACCATTTGCTCATAAATGTTGTATTCAATCTTGTGATGATTGCAATACTCCAGTAGCATGTGATAGCCGTCATTCATTAGCAACTTATAGTAAGCATTTTCATCACTTTCTACAGAGTGAATGATCAGATCCTGCTGTGAATACAAGGACGAGAGCATAGAATCGCGCTCTAAAATAGCAATTTTTGCGTGCGGATTTTTTTTATAAATGGATAAAGCAATAGCCAAGCTTACTGTATTAGTTCCAACGATAATCACATCATACAAACTCAATCACTCCTAAGCGAACGACATGAACAGACGCATTTATTGACTCACCTTCAGTTTCTAGACATAGGATATATTCGGTTTCCATCCGTTTTTTTCCTTTTTTATTTTTGCAATGCTGACAAATTACGGTGATTAGTCTGTTTATAGTCAGCATTACGAATAAAGTGATAGGTGTCCCCACTATGTCTCCAATCATCGTGATAGCTCTATATATGAGAAAGCTCAACGGGGTTTTTCAACAACTAAAAAAGCATTGAAATAAATCAATGCTCGTTTTTACAGATTATCTTGTATAGTGAACAATCGCATCCCGGAGAAACTGCGCTGCTCCTTCTCCGTGCTGATCATAATATGATTTGAAGCGTTCATCTTGGACATACATGTTAGCAAGACCAGCATGAGCTTGTTTTGAATAATGCCCCCAATAGTAGCTCAGCCATTTTTTATGCATTTCTGCCAGATGCTGACCTTGATCACTTGTAGGGTCGTTTGTTGCGAGGACTTCTTTTAAACGCTGCAGAAGCTGTTGTTCTAACAAAGTCGCTTCATCATATTCTTTTTTCGTCATTTCTTGGAACTTTTGATTGGCGGCCTCTACCTCATCCTCCCCATACTTGTCGCGAACTTCAGCTCCGTATGCACGTTCATTTTTCTCTATTATCTCTTTTTTAAAGCCTTCAAACTTTTCTTGGTCCGTCATACTCTTCTCTCCTTTTACTTGTAGAATGGTTTGCTCCACGTTACGAATTAATTGATTAAGCTGTTCTCGCCTTTCAAGCAGTTTCTGGTGGTGATCGTTCAGTGCGGCTTCATGATCAAACTGCGGTGAATAAATAATGTGTTTGATTTCTTCTAGGTTAAAGTCTAATTCTCGATAAAATAATACTTGCTGTAAGAGATTCACTTCCTTTGATCCATAAATCCGATAACCTGCCGAATTGACTCGCGCCGGCTTTAACAATCCAATTTCATCGTAATAGCGAAGCGTTCGAGTACTAATACCAGCCAAACGGGCCATCTTTTGAATCGTATACTCCATCTCATCCCCTCCTCAACTACTACCCTACACCTTGCCGGAGCGTAAAGGTCAATTCTTTTTAAAATAAAAACCAGGATCATTTTTGATCCTGGTTTAGAGAATGCCTGAAAATAGTCGCGCGAACGATTCTTTTGCCCGTTCGAACACGCTTCTTTTATAAAATTGGACAGGACTAACTCGAACGCTATCTTTTAGATCATCTTCATAATGCTGAATTAAGTCTTTAATCGAATCAGTTTCCATAAGGAAAGCATTCACTTCAAAATTCAGATGAAAGCTTCGGATATCCATATTAGCTGTACCAACGGAAGCAATATCCCCGTCAATAATCATTACTTTTTGGTGCGTAAATCCTTTTTGATAGCAATAAATTTCAACCCCATAGCGTAAAAGCTCAGGGAAGTAGGAGCGGGTTCCGTACTGCGTTAAAAATCCATCGTTAATTTCTGGTACCATTAGACGAACCTGAACGCCTTTTTTAGCTGCCACCCGAAGAGCCGTTCGAATAACCGTATCAGGTACAAAGTAAGGAGTAGCAATCCAAATAGATTTTGTAGCACAGGACATCATGGTGTAGTAGAGGTCACTAATGATATCTTCTTGTGTATCTGGGCCACTAGCCACGATATGAACAAATCCCTTTTCATCCACCTCGCAGTTTTTTGTGAAGTTTTTATCTTCTAAAAGAAATTCTTCGCTCACATACGCCCAGTCGAGAAGGAATACCGCATGCAGTGTTTGGACAGCTTCTCCCTCTAACATCATATGCGTATCACGCCAAAAGCCGAATTTTTCACTTCGCCCTAAATATTCGTCACCAACGTTGAGACCACCAACAAAACCTATTTCTCCGTCAATGACAATAATTTTACGGTGATTTCGAAAATTAAACTTTTGATTGAAGAAGCCGTACTTCATTGGTAGAAATGGATAAACGTTAATGCCGGCTTCTTTCATACGTTCGACGTCCGCTCCTGCTAGTGTTATGCTTCCACCGGCATCAAAAATGAACCGGACCTGCACGCCTTCCTGTGCCTTTTCGATTAATAGGTCAATAATGGACGTTCCAAGTTCGTCCGATCGGAACGTGTAATACTCCATATGAATATAAGTCTTTGCTGCTTTTAGCTGCTTTTTGATTTCACCAAACGTTTCGTCACCGTTTTTGAGAATACGGGTCTTGGTGCACGTATTCATCGTTGTTAGAGCCGCCCGTTGTGCATAGTCCGAAAACTGCTGTTGATGATGATTTAAGTTAGATAAGGACGGATGATGAGTCTTCTTCGACATCTTTTCAAGCGCTTCACGATCGTGTTTTCGCTTATTTTGAAACAGATAACCCTTCAAATACAGCTGCCCAGAGTATAGATAAAAGATATAGCCAAGAACGGGGATGAAAATAAGCACATACATCCACAGCAGCGTATGGTGAGAGGTTCGATTTTCTAGCATGAGCGAGAAGATCGTCGTAGCCATAATGATAACGTATACAGCCCAAAATCCTACCTTCCACCAAAAGTCGACTTGCGTAAAGAAAATCATATAAAGTGATGCAATAATGAGAACTACAAATATAAATTCAATTCGGCGTTTTTCGAGTGTTTTCATTAGTCTGTCTCCAAGGAAAGGTTAGTTATGTAGAAATCCATACGGTTTTCATAGTACCCTTCTCAAGGCATAATCAATCCTACTTTATAAGAATAAGGACAGAAATTTTAACATTGTTTCTCTTTATTGCCTTCCCCGTGCTATGATAGGAAAAATTAAGTGATATTATCCATTTATTAACTTTTGATATAATGGATCAACGTCAAAAAGGAAAAGAAAACGGAGGAATGAAAATGAGATCAGAAAATGACATGCTTCACCTTATTGTAACGGTCGCTCAAAGAGATGAACGTATACGAGCGGTCATCATGAATGGATCCCGCGTGAATTCAGCTGTAAGAAAAGACCCTTTTCAAGATTATGACATTATTTACATCGTGAAAGATCTGGACTTATTCATACAGGATCATAGCTGGGTGGATGTGTTTGGAGAGCGGATGATTATGCAACTTCCTGACGATACTGGTGCGCTCACGTATGATCGCTTTGCGTATTTAATGCAGTTCACAGATGGGAATCGAATTGATCTTACGCTACTTTCAGTGACAAAGCGAGAAGTCATTTACACTGATAGCCTGTCCGTTGTTTTGCTTGATAAAGATACACAACTTTCACCACTTCTACCCCCATCAAACAAAAGCTATTGGGTCCAACCTCCGACAGAAACACATTTTAGAGAATGTTGCAATGAATTTTGGTGGTGTATGCCATATGTAGCCAAGGGGTTATGGCGAAATGAAATAACCTATGCGAAAAACATACTCGAACACCCTCTTCGAAATATGCTTCATCTGATGCTGGATTGGTACGTAGGTATAGACACTAATTTCCAAGTGAGTACAGGAAAAAGCGGAAAGCACCTCCAACAGTATCTAGCTCCTGACACATGGGAGCAAGTGCTCAAAACCTATTCGGATGCATCGGTTGATCGCACATGGCAAGCCGTCTTTACGATGTGTGACCTATTCTCATCACTCGCCCGAAAGGTAGGAGAGCATTTTTCATTTCTCTACAACGAGGAGGAAGAGAAAAACGTACTCGCACATCTACGATACGTAAGCAACCTTTCTAGTCATGCGAAGGAATTGTATCCATAAAAAATAGCCGCTCTATTATAGAGGCGGCTATTTGATCTTTATTTTATTTCGCAATGATATGCTTCGCACCTAGGTAGCGTGGACTCCAGTAGCTAGACGTTAGGTCTGCAACAGAGATCCCTTTTGATGATGATGCGTGAATAAATTTGTTGTCTCCTAAGTAGATGCCTGCATGTGAAGGACCTGCTTTGTACGTTTCAAAGAATACGATGTCCCCACGCTGTGGTTCACTTACAGATGTACCTTGTTTGTGAATGTCAGCAACCGTACGAGGAAGATCTTGTCCAAGTGCTTTGTTGAACACGTATACTAAGAAGCCACTGCAGTCGAATCCTGAAGGCGATTCTCCGCCCCATTTATATGAAATGCCGGAATACTTCTTCGCTTCGCTAATTAATTCATCGGCTGAAGTAGATGTCGAAATACCAGCAACCTTACTATTACTTTTAACAGTAGTTAAAGCCTGATATGTACGTTTACCCATAACGCCGTCTTTTTTCAATCCAGCGTCCTTTTGGAGCTTCATAACAGATTTTTTTATGTCAACATTGTAGAAATTCGTTGTATGTTTTGCTTTGTAATACCCTTTATTAATAAGCTTCTTTTGAAGCTGTTTTACCTCTGGTCCAATATCTCCGTGCCTCAACGTGTCATTGCTCTCAGCTGCATGACTGAACAATGGTTGACTAGCGAGCACGCCTGTAAAAGCTAGTGTTGCGATTAATTTCTTCATCCTGTCTTCCTCCTTGTTCGGTTTGTTTTATTAACACTACACAACCCTAACACGGAAAGATAACAGGCGAATGATAGCACGATTACAGTTCGTTTACAAAACCAAAAAATCGACCTTTTTTCAATGTAATATACTCCTATAAAGTATATAATTAGAGAGATAAGAAAGATCTTCTTTTTTCTTTCCCTCATTTTGGATTTGTGAACGTTTATTGAACCTTCAGGCAAACGGTTTGATTTGGCAGAGTTTTTTCTTGTTTTTATGGACATAAATATGTTGTAATCATATATGTAGTCATTACCTTATACCACAATGATACTGTTGATAAACAAAAGATATACATCGTACTTCGTGACGAGAGGAGGAAGCATAGAAACGTTCTATGCGCCATCACATGAAAACAGAAGATCAAGAACAAAAATCAAGCAATTTAACGTTTTGGATGATTTGTATTGTCCCTACAATCGGTGCAATTGTCGTAGCACTCGTTGCCTTCTTATTACCGGCAGCTCCTGGTGAAGGGCCTCGTGATATGGGACCACCAGCACCAAGAATTCCGCATGAGCAAAAAAGCGATTCTAATTCGACAGGCTATCACTACACGCCATCACAACATCAGCAAGCATAAAAAAAGACGCGAAATCGCGTCTTTTTGTTTAGGAAGAAGAACCGCATGAAGAGCTGCTACACGAGCTTCCAGAGCTACAGGAGTGGCTGCTACAAGAATGACCGCTACAGGAGTGATGATGATCATGGTGATGGGTAGAAGTGTGAGAGGGCGAATGATCATTCATACGTTCGCAATATTGATCATGGGTGGAACACGTGTCAGAGTAAAAAATCATTAGTGGAATCATCGAAACGGAATCTGTGCCGTCTCTCAAGCGACTGGACGATTTTTTATAGCTTCCGCTTTTTACGTGTTGAATATCATATTGTAGCTGCTGAATAAGTCGATCAATAACGTTAGCGGCTTCTTCACTTGTATGTGTTTGAAAATACGTTTCTTTTAATTCATCGTGACTAAGATCATTAAAATTCTCAATAATATTTTTTGATAGAGGTTGTTGAAAAAAGCGTCCATATGTACGATGTGTTTCTTCATTCGTTAAAAATAGGCGCCCATACACCCATTCAAAAAACGCTCTTTCTTCAGTCGTGTTCCCTACTGATGGTGCATGATGAATCATGTTTCCTTTGTAATCCTCACAAAAGCGCTCATATTCTCTTGTAAACATCAGCATTGCGTGCCAAATTTCGTCTACCTTTTCGTTATACATTGGCACTTCTTTTAAGATCGCGCTGAGCAAGAAAAATCGCTTTAGCTCCATTTCATAATAATCGTAGTCTTCCTCCCTGATCTGTCCTTCACCAATCACTCTTTTTTTCACATGAGCAGCGTATGATTCAGGCATAGTATTTTCCAAGCGAGACAGCAGTTCTTCTAATCCTAAGTCACTCCGAATACCGGCTCGTTCGTAAACGGTATACGAAAAGGAAAGTTTTTTATTTTTGACTGCCCTTCCTATCAAAAAGGCAGCAAACGTAACAAAAGCGATTATGGTTATTTCCATAATTTTCTTCCCTCCTTTCTTTCATTATAGCTCCTTTGTCTCTCTAGATGAAGAAAAAATCCCTTTTGTATAAATCATCTGAAAATGCACACGTTAGTGGTAAAGACGTCGTACTGAAGATGGGCGTAACACACCTTAAGTCTTGGCGAAGACATTGTCCGTATTTCAGATAAGGGTGTTGTCATTACTGGGGATGTTCGGATATTTATCGGGGATGTCCAACTAATTACGGTTAAAATCCGCCTCTGAATTGCTTCAATTGATAAAGCAAGAGAAAGTGGGATGGATTGTGGTGTGAAACCGATCCATACTACAGCTCAAAGGCAAAGCCCATTCATTCTCATCGACAAGTTAACCGAAAAGGTAGAACATTCACTTCTCCAACCAAGGAAGACATAATAAAAAGGCGGTATTGTAACCGCCTTTTAGCTTTCAATTGTTTTATTACGCCCTGCTCCAATGCCGCAAAGTAAAATAAGCGCTGATGCAACAACAAGCATATAAAGAGGTGCTGTCCAGCTGTGGGTCGTATCGTGTAAAAGACCAAATAGCGTTGGCCCCACTGCCGCGAGAAGATACCCGATGGACTGCGCCATTCCTGACAAGCTTGCTGCTTCTCCTGCAGTCGTCGTGCGCATTCCGAAAAACATCATACTAAGGCTAAACGCAGAGCCCCCTGCAACCCCGAGAAGAATCACCCATAGAACAGTTAAGCTTGTTGAACCGTACAGTAAGCCTAGAATGGCAATGACAAATAATCCTCCGCTTGCAGCAGCTAATCCACTTTGGCTTTTCATTTTCCCTGCAAAAACAGGAATTAAAAACGTAACTGGGAGAACAGCGAATTGTAGTAATGAAAGCGTCCATCCAGCAGCACTTGAGCTCAGTCCCTGTTCAATGAGAATTTCAGGAAGCCACGCGACAATCGTGTAAAAAATCAGCGATTGTAGCCCCATAAAGAACGTAACCTGCCAAGCAAGACCAGAGCGCAGCAAATTCCCTTCTGACTTAACTGATTTTTTGACAATTTGCGGTTTCACTCTTTTCCTCATTTGTGGCATCCATACTAAAATGGATACGAATGAAATAACGACCCAATAGCCCAGTGCCCCGATCCAACCCCATCCAAGGTTGCTCGCAAGTGGAACGCTTAAACCAGATGCAACAGCGGCACATAGATTCATCGCGACTGAATACACGCCTGTCATTAAACCAATTTTGTGAGGGAATTCCTTTTTAATAATGCTTGGAAGCAAGACGTTTCCGATTGCAATCGCAAGACCAAGCATAACCGTTCCGACAAATAATGTGAGCGTACCTGATAATGAGCGTAAAATAACGCCTACAGTAAGAACGAGTAATGAAACGAAAAGAACGGCCTCCATCCCAAAACGCTTTGCAAGCCTTGGTGCAAATGGCGAAACGAGCGCAAAAGCAAGTAGCGGAACGGTTGTAATCGTTCCAGCTAACGTATTCGATATGTGGAGATTATCTCGAATGAGTCCTACAAGAGGTCCTACAGACGTAATCGGAGCCCGTAAGTTCATCGCAATGAAAATAATCCCTAGTATAAGGAGCCATGTACCAGCTTTAGGAGCAATCTTACGCTCTGCCTCGGTGTAGAGCTGTTCGTCTAATTTTCTCTCTGCGCTCATGATCGCTCCTCCCATTTTTGTTCGACTTCTTTCATATACTGTTTAATGTACGCATTAACAGCCTCTACCGCTTGATCCGCATCCTTTTCAATAATGGCCTCCACCATTTGATGATGCGTTTCTTGATAAATATCTGACTGAGGCGTAATCTCCATTAAGCTGTTAACGGAAAGTTGAATCGCCTCCATCATATTTTCGTACAGTTCAATTAAAATACCATTATGAGTCGCTTCTGCAATCGCAAGGTGAAGGTTTAAATCAGCTCGAACGTACCCTTCCATGTCACCATCGGCGGCGGCTTTTTCACAGGCGTTTAGATGAGAGGAAATGTTTTTAACATCTTCATCTGTACGGCGGTGCGCGGCTAAAAGCGCAGCTTGATATTCAAGCGCATGACGCACCTCTAGCGTTTCGACAAGTGTGGATTGACGAATACGCTTAATTAAGACCGCCCCGAGAACACTTGATGAGCAGACATGCGTTCCGTCCCCTTGACGAGTTTTAAGGAGTCCTGCGTGAACGAGCGCACGTATCGCCTCACGAAGCGTATTTCGACTTACGCCTAGCTCTTCCATCAAAACCGGTTCAGGTGGAATTTTCGTTCCGACGGACCACTTTCCAGACTCAATTAATTCTTCTATTTGCAGTACGACTTGTTCGACAAGTGATAAACGATTGGTTTTATGTAAGTTCATGTTTTTCTCCTTAAACGTAGGATGATTTGATCATTGGTACTATATCACAAAAAAAAGAGAGTTGTAAATAGATGAGGAAAGGAGAACGTACGTTGCGTAAGAAGAACGGAAAAAATGGACAAAAAAATAGAAGCACAGTTATCTCGCACCGTACTTCCCAACTTCTTCTATATATTATGGGGGGACATAATATCGTAAAAATTGAAGATACCTTTATTATCCACGATTTCACCGAAAAATCTATAGTTCTAGGGAGTTTCTCAAATCGTTTTTTTTTCCCTGTCAGACACTCTGACTTTATCTCTATTTTAGAAAAATAAATAGTTATAATCACCTATGCTTATTTGTAAACTAAGTCTTTTTATAGACTTTCTTTATTTTCATGCTTTGTTTTACCTTAAGGAGCAAAAATCGTACAAGTCTAGGCTGACAATCATTTTATGAAAGCCATCAAATAAGTTAATAACGGCAAGCAGCTCCATAATCTGTTCATTAGACCATGTACCTGTTAAGCTCTCTATTTCTTGATCTGTTACTTTACGCGGTGCCGTGCGATAGGTGTGAATAAACGAAAACAGCGACTGATCAAAAGCAGATAACGAGGTGAAGTCACCTGACTGGATCGCAGATTGAATTTGTTCATTTAACGTATAATCATCTACATATGAAAGGCTCATGCAGGTTGCACAGCCGTTCACATTCGCTAGGTACACCCGAACTTTCTCCTTCGTTTCCTTTGTTAAAAGCGCTGAACTCCAGAGATCCTCATAGAGTTGATCATACATCTCTTTAACATTTGGTACGAGTGATAGGGCATTTTCAAAATTTGTTCCTTCTTTTGCTGGTAGTTGAATTCTTGGCATCTTTTCTTCCCTTCCTTTCTATTTTATAATAGAAGAAAAATAGGAGAATTCACATTTCATTCAATACGCATTTCTTCTATTTTTCTATCATTTAGAACAAAATTTGGAGGAATACGATTCAAATGAAAATTGATGATATTGACCATTTAATTTTACAGCAGCTACAGGTTGATGCCCGTGTTTCCATGCGTGAACTGGCTAAGAAAGTAAACTTGTCTGCCCCGTCCGTAACAGAACGGGTGAAGAGACTTGAATCAGCAGGTATTATTGAAGAATATACGATCAAACTAAATAAGAAAAAGCTTGGACTTCCCGTTGCATGTATTGTGGAATTGACGATAAAAAACGGCCAGTACCCTCGCTTTCAACAATTCATAGCGGAGTATCCATACGCAGAGTTTTGCTATCGTATCGCCGGTCAGGCGTGTTATGTACTTAAACTGCAGTTACCGGACTTATCGATGCTAGAATCGTTTATTAACGACGTAATGCCGCTAGCAACGACCGTTTCTCATGTGGTATTATCAGAAGTGAAAATAAAGAATATTCTACCTTCTGAACAACGATAAAGCCAAATGATGTTCGTTAGCGTAGAGAATGAAGCTATAGAAGTTAGGTGTAAGGATGATTCGTTTATCTGCATTATTATCGTTTAGTTTATTTTTTATTGGAATTAGCGTTTTCTCTAAGTATATTTACTACAAGCCGAGCAACTTTTATTACATAACGCTTTTATTAATGATCGTGTTTTTTCAGTTTTTAGCAGAATGGTTGCTGAGCTTAATTCACAAGGAAGAGGCAAGAATACCTGCTCTTATAGGTGTAATTGGTGTAGGCGTGGTCTTAAGTGTAACGGTTACGATTTTGTTAAATACATAATTCCATTCTAGTGCTCCGCGCTTAAAGAAATCCTCTTGTTGAAGAGGATTTCTTTTCGTCTTATCGAAAGAAGTAGTCAAGAGATATATCATGTTTTTAAAAATCGTTCATATATTTGTTAAAAAACATTCGCAAAATGTTCACAAGTTTTTGTTCTTTTTCAAAAAAAATGGGCATACTACGTTTACTCTCGTATGTAACAAAAAAAACGAAAAGTGAGTGTGAAACATGGATCATGATCTTATGCTCGTCCTTTTATTCATGGGTTCTATTTGGTTAACGATCTTGCTAATTATGTATTATCTATACGGTCCGCCATCCCTTCGCAAACGGCCTGCGTATACAGCACCTATCGCACTTTCAGTACCTCGTCGTCCTCTAGCTCAAAAACTATCACAGGCTCTAACTATTAGCGGCTACCGGGTGCGGACAAATGAGCCGTTTGGTCCGTACGTCATCAGTCTCGTTATTCCTCAATATAAAATTGCCATCGACCTCATGGAAAATCCATTTTCTCGCTCTTCGTGGGAAATGATGAAGGTAAAGAAAAAGAAGCACTTTTTTCAATGCAAAGGCTGGACGCTATTGCATGTAAGTGAACATCAGCTCAATCGGGAACTCGGAAAAGTGATTAAAAAAATTCAGCGCGAAATCAGCTAATGAAAAAAGACTGCTAGAAGGCAGTCTTTTTTCATTCATTCTCTAATTCTTTAACTGTGATCGGAATGAGCGCTTCCTCAATTTTCTCGCGTTGCTCTTCATACCATTCTGGAAGCATCAGCTTTTCACCTAGCTTTTCTACCTGTTCATCAATTGAGAATCCAGGAGGATCCGTCGCAATTTCAAACAGAATATTCCCATGCTCTTTAAAGTAAATGGCGTTGAAGTAATTTCTGTCTTTTACTGGAGTCACATGATAGCCGCTATTCGTGACGTGTTCTCTCCACTTCTCATGCTCAGCATTATCTTGTGCTCGCCAAGCGATGTGATGAACGGTACCCGCACCTGCAAGACCACGAACGGTTTCATCTGTTTGAATGTCAATGATATTTCCAATCGCTGCTTCTGACTGAAAGCGAATGATCCCATTCTCTTCCCCGATTCGTGTTAAACCTAATACGTGCTCTAATAAATGAGCGGTTTCATTTGGTTTAGCTGACAGCAAAGTCGCTCCCCCGAAGCCTTTAATTGCAACGTTTGGAGTGACATTACCAAAGCTCCACGTGCTGTTCTCTCCGCCTTCTCTTGCTACAATCTCTAAGCGCAAACCATGTGGATCTTCAAAAGATAGTGTGTTTTCGTTAAAACGCACTTCCTCCTTAACCGCTACCTCAAATGTTTCTAAGCGCTTTTTCCAAAAAGGCAACGAGCCTGCGGGAACAACAAACGTTGTGACCCCTACTTGTCCCGTTCCAATTCGACCGCTAATCGCTTTTGGCCAAGGAAAGAAGGTCATGATCGTTCCTGGTGTCCCAGCTTCGTCTCCGAAGTAAAGATGATAGGTGCCTGGATCATCAAAATTAATCGTTTTTTTAATCATTCTAAGTCCTAATATCCCTGCGTAAAAATCAACATTTTCTTGTGGATGACCGACAATGGCTGAAATGTGGTGAATGCCAGCTGTACGCATATTCTCCACTCCTTTTTATTTGTTAATTATCTTTAAATAAATTATTTTTAATTCAAGATAATTATATGAAACGGTGAGCCAAACGTCAAGAGATCCGTATAAATAAAAAAATGGACCACCGAGCGTCTGCTCAGTGCCCCACTATAGCTTACCGAATAATGACGAATCCTTTAAGGTTTCGTACACCCATCATAGCACAACAATTTTTAAAATTCAATTATTTTACACCTTTGTATAAAATTACAATAGGTTAAGCATAGACCTTTATGGGTGAACAGCGCTTAACTTCTTTTCTCTCCACTTTTTGCGCAATTAAGCAGCACGTTTTTCGTTCGCTGTACTTGTGAACGACCTTTCGAAAGGCTTTTCGCGAAGCATTCGGGCTTATCAGTTGATCTGAATAAGATAATTGACTTAGCCAAACGAACCGATTAGAAACGTCTTCTTCCTTTTCTTGTTGGAAACGCGGTGCTAATGTTGTGCAGTAGCCCATATAAATTCAAGCAAACGAGGCTCGCTCGAATAATCGTATTAATCGCATTCTCTTTCATATACAAATTCCCTTTCCTTCTGCTCAAGGTGTTTACGAGTAGGCTTGCTGCCTGAGAAGGAATGGAAATTGATTATAGTTGGTCATCATTACATAGTGAATACCCATCAGTTTGTAAAATTTAAAAGGGTAGTATTTGTTCTTGGTAATGAGCATAATCGGTGCTTGAACGCTCATTTTTACCCTCTCAATTGTATCTAGAATGGACAGTACCACATCATCAATGATGATGACTTGGCGGATACGTCTATTGTGAGGGATATAAGTGTCCTCATGCTCTAACAAAATAACGTCTTCCATCCACATATCATGCAATTGCTGTTTGACCTCTGGATTGTTTGTAACCACTACATGATAGTCATCAAACAAGTAGTCCACAATGCTTTCTAGTTTTTCAGGATTTTGTATACAGATCATTATCCAAGATACTTCGTGTACCATCATCGTTTCTCCCTCTTGTCTATACAGTGCGTAGAAACGAGAAAAAGGCCTCCACAAATACGTTTTCGAGTCATCACAAAATAAACGTGATGGTTTCCCTCTCACTACGCTTACGGAGTTAGCTGTCGGATTCGGGCCATAAGAGTAGCCCTACCTCAAAAAAGGATTCACCCCAAGTATTACATACACAAAATCATGGGTCCCCCGCTCTGTATGGATTCAGCGTTTTTCTTTATTTAGAATTGTTGTTTTTTATAAAACCTGCCATATTCATTTTCTTTGTGTACCAATTCGCTAGCTGGTGTGCTTGCTGATCCTTTGCTGCTAGCTGCTCAATGATTTTAACGTCCTGCACGGATAAATAGCTCATGCTCTCGCTACATTTACATATTTTTCCAGTAAATAATTAAAAAAGGAACAAGGCGATTACCTTGTTTTTTTCAAAAAGGTCACCTTCTCTCACCACGCTTACGGAGTTAGCTGTCGGATTCGGGTCATAAGAGTAACCCTACCTCAAAAAAGGATTCACCCCAAGTGTTAATCTCACAAAAAATGGGTCCCCCGTTTCTAAAAAGAACTCAGCGCTCAGGCTGTATTGAATTATGAATGTAATATTACTCCTGTTAAAAATTGCTGTCAATCCCTATTTTTATCTTTTACTTTAGTGTGTTGAAACTCGCTGTATCGTCACAAGATTCTGTCTAGAAAAGGTGAGCTTGTATAGATCTGGCATGCGAAGCTGTGACCAGCATTCATATCCATAAGCCGCGTCATAGTAATTCATCATGAGCATCATGATGTTCCCGTGAGTACCGATAACAATCGTTTGTCCTTCGTGGGTATGCAGAAGTTTTGTTAACTGTTCTACTGCTCGTTTTTGCGCTTCATCGTTCGACTCTCCGCCTTCCCACGAGAAGGATGGATCTCGCCATACTTTTTGGACAGCGTCTGAAAAGTTTACGAGAGGACGACTTGAAAGAAGACGTTCTCGGAACGCATCCACTAATTGAATCTCTTTTTGATGCGCAAATGCCACCCCTTCAACGGTCTGAATCGCTCGTTTATAAGGACTCGCTATCACACAATCAATGTTTTCGTATTCCAAGCACGCCGTAATTTTATGCGCATCAGCTAATCCCTGTTCGGACAGCGGTCTCCCTAGTTCATCTGGAGTGTACGTCGAATGAGCATGTCTAACGAAGTAAATCGTGGTGTTCATTGTATTTCCCTCCCTATTTTAAACATTCAATCATAATAATCATACTAAGCAAGCCCCCGACAAACGAAAAAGTAGCAGATCTAGCGTTACCATCTCCGTGACTTTCAGGGATTAACTCCTTGTACACAACAAAAAGCATTGAGCCCGCCGCAAACGCTAGTCCATAAGGTACGATCCCTAAAAATTGTTCTGATAGCTGAAGGCCAAGGTAAGAGGAAGCAAGCTCAATAACTGCCGTAAATGCACTAAGCGCAATTGCTTTTTGCTTTGGGACTCCGTTCATGACTAAAAACAAGCAGATTAGAAATCCTTCCGGTATATTTTGTAGACCAATGGAAAAGGAAACTAAATTTCCAAGCTCTGATAACGGACTCGAATAGCTAATTCCGACAGAAATGCCTTCAGGAATGTTATGAATGGCCATTGAGGCAATCACGAGAAGAGGTCCTGATGCTATGGCTGATTGGGTATTGTGATCCAAATCGGCATGCGGCAGGCAGCTTTCCAGTAAAGTAAGAGCCACTGTTCCTAGTAAAATTCCACACGTCAGCACAAATATATTAGATAGCTTTAACGTAGATGGAATAAGTGCATACGTCGAGGCGGCCACCATAATTCCGGCACTATAAGCTAATAGATTATCTTTTAACGGTGTGATACATTGCGAAATAAAAGTGCTGGTAGCGCACCTAAGACTGTACAAAGCGAACTAAATAGAATCCCTATATTCACATCCACGTCTTATATATCCACCTTTATCGCGTATTTCGATGAATATATGTAGTGAATGAAGAAGAAAGAAGGACATGTTTTAAGAAGAAGTCATTTGTTTGGCAATAGCCTCATTATTTAAGAACCAGAGTCGAGATCCTGGCGTGCCGTGCAATAAAAACAGCGGAACTCCTGCTGAGTCACCGTAAATCGTATAAGCAAGCGTGCTTCCATCTTTTAAGCTCATCACATAATCCTTCATTTTTAGAATTATCTCCTTTCTCATAAGAAAGGATTGCCCTCTCTATAGGGGGCAATCCTTCTCTTCAAGCGGCGGTAAGCGCATGCTTCCCAAACCATTTTTTTAGTATCATACTCTGAACAATCATAAATAGATTTCCTGTTATCCAGTATAGAACCAATCCCGCAGGTGAAAAGGATCCAAAGATGAGGATCATAGCAGGTGATAGGAATTGCGTAAGCCGTCTAGCTGGCATACTGCTTCCATTTTGACCATGCTGCATCATTTTCGTCTGCACAAACGTTAACCCAGCGGCAAGCAATGGGAAAACAAAATAGGGATCGGCATGACCAAGGTTCAACCATAGAAAAGAGGATGAACCTATTTCATCAACTCCCCGAATGGCATAATAGACAATCGAGAAAATAGGTAGCTGCACGAGAAGAGGCAAGCATCCGAGTAGTGGATTGGCGCCGTTTTCTTTCATTAGTTCAGCCAGCTCTTTCTGATAGTTTTGCTGACTATCTTTATCTGTTCGCGTATATTTTTCTTTTAGTTCCTGCACTTTGGGCTGTATGTTTTTTGTATTTAGCTGACTCTTATACTGAACAACATTCAGTGGAGAAAGAAGCGTTCGAACACCAAGTGTAAACATCATAATGGAAAATCCAATGCTATGATGAAACCACGCATTTCCCATGTAAATAATAAGTAGAGTGATTGGATAAATGATGTGTTCACTCCAAAGCCCTCCATTAGAATTCCCGCTAATAGATACTGGGGCACAGCCAGTTAACAATAAAAGACTAGCAAACATAATCAATAGTATTTTTCGATTTGTAAACATGTACATTCCTCCCGTATTTTCTCTTTCTTCTAAGAAAATACGAGAATATACGGTCCCTCGTCATCATGTTCACCAATTGCTTCTTGCCTATGTACTGTAAAGACGAATCTATGTTTATAGTACAGACAGGCAACAAAATGATGAACAAGCGTGAGGCTTTTATTACGTACAAGATATACATCTCTTTGCTGAATATGAACGTGCTTTTGCACCGTTTTAAGTGCGGATGTCTTAAGAAGCGCATGCAAAAAAATCGATGCAGTAACAGCAAAGAGGATATAAAGCCATACATCTGGTGCAAAAAACTCCAAGTCATCACGTCCTTTTTTGTCATTATACCATATTTTTCTTTTTTATTCTTTTACTGGTGGATGATTACAAAAAAAGAAAACTTCCTGCACGGAAGTTTTCTCACGGTTTCTGTTAACGATCTTTTAACTCTTGGATGTTCAGGTTACTCTTAATAGATTTAACATACCAGTTGGCTTTCATGTGCTCCTTCTGTTCCCTTTTTGCCTTGTTCTCTAGCTGCTCCACATCTTGCCTTGATAACATCATTTTATTAACCGTCACCCCATTTGTTTATTAGATCGCCGCAAAAAAGGCAACCCTCATAGAGTGAACTACCCTCTTCTACCATGTCAAAACATCTTACCATTCAATTTTGTCTGTTAATTCAGGAAAATCAATAAAAGGATTGCGATTTCCTTGAATAACATAAATCGCCTGATTACGATGTTTCTCATAGCGTGAGACCGGAAATTCGTTATGCCAGCGAATCAGAAGCGTACGATCGATTTGATGGTAAAATTCGTTTTGTATTTCCTCAGGATAGCGAATCAAAAAATAAAGAGTGGCGCGTGCGACAATTCCCTTTCCGTATTCGGGCTCAAAAAAGTTGCCTTCTTGTTTCCCACAGGCGTCGCGAATGCCTGCTACGGATCGTTCAGGGGTGTACTCGGCAAAATCATGATACGGATGGTTGCTGCGCATTGAATTGCAGCGAGGCTCACATGTAAAGAGATGGTGAAGATCACCTTTCATCGGTTCTTGCTTTCGAAACCATGACTGTGGAACAACGTGCTCGCAGTTGTATTTTAGCTTTTGTTCCATTTCGGTAATCGTATGTGGAGGAAGTTCGTTAAAGGAGTAAGTTTCAGCCATCTTTCGTTTTTCGAGCGCTACCTGGTAGTCATGCTTAATGGCTTCTTCTGGATCTTGCTCTTTTCCGGCATAAATGCTTTTTAGCATACCGTTTTCCTGCAAGTCAACCCATGGGTAAAGGTGCTTGCTTGTGCTCTCGTGATACGGAATTTGATGAAAATGAGTTCCTTTGACTAGCTCATGAAGGGCTTGATATAGTTCATGGCCATCTTGTTCAAAGGAAAGCGTTTGATAATAAGCTTCTTTCGTCTCTTTGTCTTCTGCTTCATCGAAATAATGAGTTGGATTCTCTTGTATCCGCCGTTTATGCTCTTCTGCTTGAAGGAGCGCATCGTGAAACGCTAAATCCCAAGCCACTAAATCAGTTCTTAATGCTTCTGAAATGGATAAATGATTCGACCAACGTTTGTTCATCTCTATCCCTCCTTTTTTCTATATCATTCGACAGCTCTAAACAAATTCCCTTTCCTATTCGTCAAAGAACGTTGGATAAATTTCAAAAATAGGAACAATCTACTAATAGATACTTTATGATTTTAGGAGGTTATACAATGCAAAATCTATTTAAACGTGCAGTACCTGCCGTAGGAGCTGTTGCACTCTCCCTCGTGATGAGCGGATGCACCCTACAGTCAGAAGCGAAAAAAATAAATCCCGATACTCACTATGAATTAACGAATCAGCAAATCATGGCTGATGCATGGTATCAAACGGCTGCTGAAACAAGAGCCCTCTATTACCAAGGGTATACTATCGGAACGCTTCGATTAGAAGAAGCTCTCAAAAAAGGCACAAAAAAGAAACCTGCTGTCGTACTAGATTTAGATGAAACAGTCTTAGATAACAGTCCATATCAAGCATCTGCTGTTAAAACGGGAAAGCTTTTTCCATACAACTGGGATAAATGGGTACAACAAGCAGAGGCAAAGGCACTGCCTGGTGCGGTCGACTTTTTAAATCATGCCAATAAAAGTGGCGTCGACATTTACTACATCTCGAATCGCTCAGCGAATCAGCTGGACGCAACGCTTAAAAACTTAAAAATTGTTGGTGCACCTCAGGCTATAAAAGAACACGTGTTACTTCAGCAACCAAATCAGCCTGGTAAAGAGCCTCGCCGTAAAGAAGTAATGAAAGATCATGACATCCTTCTCTACTTTGGGGATAACCTGTCGGATTTTAGCGGTTTTGATCATCAAAGCGTTACCCAGCGAAATTGGAACGCCGATGCCATGCGTGCGCTGTTTGGGCAAAAGCTAATTGTGTTTCCCAATCCAATGTACGGAGATTGGGAAGGCGCACTCTATGACTATGACTACTCAAAGTCTGACCTAGCCAAATCCAAGCTTCGAAAAGATGCTCTTCGTTATTTTGAATAAGTAAAAAGAGACCTCGGCGCTGCTCTGCGCGGGTCTCTTTCTTTTTTTAGGCCTGTTCAGGACGGACAATTTTAGCTGCACTGCGCTGACGAAATAAAATCCACAGCACCGCAAAAATAAAAAAGGCGACCCCTTCGAGCGATAAAATGTACCATGGGTACGGACCTAAAAGATCCAGTAGGCTTCCATGCCCTGGCTTTCGGCTCAAGAACATATAATTGCCTTTAAACAGATGATTAATATACATTATAAACGGAAGCAGAATGTTTAAGAATAACATCGTTTTGGCAAGCGCTCGGAACGTCGGTCTGTAGCCTCGGACCCACGTAAAATACAGCGAGCTCGTAATAATGATGATGTGCGTGTAAAAGAAATGAAAATAGCGAAAGTGCGGGAACGAATAGTATAATTCCGGTGTTAAAATAGCCTGAAGAGCTCCCCCGATGCCAATAAAAAACACAATGTCGTAAATAAGCTTACTGCGCGTAAACAGCAAGATAACAGTAAGCCACAGGCTAATACTGCATAATTCGAGCGGCAAGGAATGCGCAAGCTTCCAGTCCTTAATATGTACGAGCCACAAATTGTAGAGAATTTCCATTGAAGCTAGACTAAGCGCAAAGGCAATTTCAATCTTTTTTAAATGTGAAGACCGTTTTAGATATCCTCTTATGAGCCATAACAAAACAATCATCAGCAGAAGAGCACCAATCGCAAACCAATGTGCCGTTGAATATGCGTGAAACGTATGGTTTTCATGTGTTGCGCCAAAAAACGTCATGCGCTGACCAACCTCTCCTTAAAATGTAAAACCCTATAAGCGTCATACGTTGACCCAAAGAAAAATTCGATATACCCTGCACGTTAAATCCAATTCTTTTCCTGGAGTGTACAACGTTACACTTTATCACAAACTCAAATATTAATGGCAAAATAATGGAAACTTTACAATTATTTTAACTGATGACATCGTTTTTTTACAATGATTCTTTTTAATGGAAAGTGTAACGTGGAAACTATGGTGAATTGGAGGAATTTATTCAGATGACAAACTGCTGGTTTTTAGTAGGTGCAAATCATTCGTTTACTCGCAATCATCAAACTCATAAGAACGGTATTAGTCAAGAAAAACCGTTTCTCACCGATCATTCCCTGTACGAACATTCCCCCTCTACTTGGTTAATCGTTGTGCCACAAACATCTATCAGCATACATATCACGATGAAAAGGCTACTACCAAAAACAGCCCTCCCATGGAAACCTCCAAATAAAAAAACGCTGGTGCATCCCAGCGTTTTTCATTCTTCAATTAATGTATCAAGGCGTGCCTTTTTATGGATGGCCATCATAATGGGCATACCAATAGCCATCACAACAAACTCACCAACTGCTGCAGTTCCCCATGAGTAAAAGAACGGGAAATTGAGCGCAAGCTTCAGCTCAAATGCAATGATAAACATTGTGACTGTGAATACAATTGTATTGACCCACATCCGCTTCCATACACTCTTAATAAAGCGAGCGGTAAAAATGGTAATGACGAGGCCGATGATAGACTGCGCCACACCAAACACAATGTCATATGGCATCATAGGCGAGAAAAAGAGATTAGACAAGAAGACGCCCAGTACAACGCCATAAATGTATTTCTTGTTAAAAACAACAAGGTGGTTAAATATTTCCGGCACGCGAAACTGTATGCTTGAAAAAGCGATGGGCTGTATAATCATGGATACAACAATATACATAGCGGCAAATAGTCCATTAACGGTTAAAGTTTTTATTTTCATCTAGTTATTCTCCTTAGTTTTTTTACGTGGGATGGTTACGAACCACGCCGTGCACAAACACCTAGAGAATCATACAGAAAAATGTCCTAGCCGTCAATGGTAGAGTGACCCTTCTCTTTAGAATGGTTCTTTTTCCAGCGCTCATTCAATTTAATGCTTAGATCTTCCACTTAGAAATGTTTTCCTTTTATACATGTGGGTAAGTATGCTGTGAAGCATACTATTAAGGAGGTTTTTAAAGTGGCAAACACTAATGTTGAGCAGAAAGTTGCACAGATGGATTCTGAAAAAAAAGAACGCATTTTACAAGATTTTGATGAGTTCAAACGCTATTTAGGTGACAAAGTACACAAGGGTGAAAAACTCGGTTTGAACGAAGAGCAACTAGCAAAGGCAACTGAAAAAGTAGCGAACTATTTAGCGGCACACGAAGAACCTCGTAACGCAGAGGAGAATTTGCTTCATGAATTATGGAAAGTAGGAGACAAAGAGCATCAGCATGCGCTCGCTCACATGCTTGTCAGACTTGTACAATAAGTACCACAACATACATCGTGAACGAAAAAGGTGCTTAGAGATACGCCTCTAAGCACCTTTTTCGTTTGGGATCTATTTTACCAGTTTGTAAACGGTGACAGGAAGCAACACACTCACTGTAAATAACTTGATATACAAAGAAAAAAATTGCTGTTTTAATTTCTTCGGCTGCAGCTTCATAGAGCGCTCTCACCTTGCACCCATGTAATTGTTACTTTTACTAGATCCCCCACCCTTCCATTCACTTCTAATTTTTATCATTCCTTTCACATATTGCAACCGTATTTTTTCGTTACAGTAATCTTTTCTACCTTTTTACGATTTTAAAAAACTTTTTCCCGTAAGCGTCGTCTATATTTATTGCAAGGAGGTGCACCCCGTGCAGGAAGTTTTATCAGAAGCATTTGAAACAGAAGACAAGGAACTTTTAATAGATGAAATTATGAATCAGTACGGACAAGATATTTTACGCCTCGTCTATTCATACGTACGAAATAAAGAAGTAGCGGAAGACCTTACCCAAGATATCTTTGTGAAGTGCTACAAGTCCCTTCATACCTATACTGGTAAAGCAAAAATTCGCACTTGGCTATGGCGAATTGCGATTAATCATTGCAAGGATTACTTAAAAAGCTGGCACTATAAACATATGGTGACCGTAGAAACAGAAAAGATTGACCGACCTACTCATACGACAGAGCAGGTCATTATTCAACAGGAAGAAGATGAGGAATTAATTCAGGCCATTATGTCCCTCCCACTCCTCTATCGTGAAGCAATTTACTTATTTTATTATGAGGATTTATCGATTAAGGAAATTGCTCAAATCACAGGCATCGGCACAAATACCGTAAAAACGAGACTTAGACGAGCAAAGGCTCTATTAAAAGAGCAATTGGAGGAATAATGATGGAGAATCGTTTAAAAAAATTGAAGAAATCAATCGATCACTCAGAATACAGTAAATTAACCTTTACAAATGATCACAAACGAAACGTCATGAATCGAATCCGTCAAACGGAAGAACGTGATGAAGATATTCTACTTGCCGTTCTTCAATTACTTGCGGAACCAAAAACCGGTTTTGAACTTACACAGCGCTTACGAAGTCGAGGGATTAAAAAGTTTGAGGAAGACGAAGGAGCTCTATATACGCTTTTACACTCCATTGAACTAAAAAATTGGGTTGGATCGACGTGGAACGATCATAAGCAAAAAGAATACTACCTTCAATCAAAAGGAAAAAAGATCGTAAAGAAAGCCGAGCATCCAACAAAAGCGCTAAACCTCATGGCTTTACTAGAAAGGTAGGACGTACACATGAGTATTAACCGCCGTTCATTTTTACAGGAGGTAAAATCTCATCTATCATCCAAAGAAGCAAAATTAAAAATTGAAGCAGAACTGGATGATCATCTCCTGCGTACAAAGCAGAGCTGGATCGAGAAAGGATTAGAAGAACGAGAAGCTGAAACAAAAGCCGTGCTACAAATGGGAAGCCCCACCCTACTAGGGAAAAAGCTTAATAAGCTGCACCGTCCGAAAGTAGACTGGCTCCTGATTGGTCTCTTGCTTACGATTTTATCCTTTGGCTTATTATCTCTTTTCACGCTCAGCCGCTTCGGCTATAGTGGATTTTCATTTTCGAAGGCAGTGGTTTTTGTCATTATAGGCTTATGTGTATCAATGATCATGATGTTCATTGATTACCGTAAAATTAGGCATCTCGGCTGGCTTTTTTATCTAGCGGGTGCAGGAATTTTAATCGTGATTCACTTCTTTTTCAACATCACGATTAACGGCCGAGCCTATTTATCCATCGCTTCATTTGCGATGGACAGTACAATGGCTATTCCATTTTTCCTTCTTGCTTGGGCGTCCTTTTTTAGCTCTCAAACGTTTCGAATATGGAAATTTCTTTTGTTGTTTTTACTCTCTCTTTTCCTACTTCTTCAAAATAGTACGCTATCGATTATTTATTTGTACAGTGTAACCGTCTTTATCATGCTTTGGTGGAGTCCCTTCACGAAAAAAAGCGTGATTATGATCACGCTCTCGACGTTTGTACTTGTCGGAACGAGCAGCGTCATCTTATGGGGAAAGCTCATGATTTATCAAAAAATGCGTTTTTTGGCCTTTTTACATCCAGACGTTTACGATAACTCTACTCTTTTGTCGGCGCATCGTCTCATTCGTGAGGCCGGCTGGTTTGGGCATGCAATCTCCAAAAGCGCCCTTTCGTCTCCACAAGCAGATCTTGTGTTCGTTAGCTTCACCTACATGTTTGGATGGATTTTGGCCGGCATTTTAGTCCTCTTAATGATCCTTTTGACCGTTCGGATGTTTTACGTGCTGCCGCGCATTCAAGATTCATACGGAAAACGACTTCTCGCAGGTGCTGCCGCTCTTTATACCATTCAGCTGTTAAGCAATCTTGGTATGATCGTAGGATTTTTCCCTATCATTACACTAGCATTGCCGTTTATTAGCTACGGACTAACCCCGATGCTGTTAAACAGTTTTCTCATCGGAATTGCGCTTAGCGTTTACAGAAGAAAAGATCTGCATATGGATCGGGCATAACAAAAGCGTCGGGATTTTACTCCCGGCGCTTTATTTGTCCCACTCACTACTCAACACAGCATGCATGATGACGTCATGTGCCACTCCTGATTGAACCATATACTCTCGTAGCACGCCTTCTTCTTGAAATCCCATCTTTTTGAGAAGCGTCCGTGAGGCCACATTTTCAATAAATACCACCGCTCCAATTCGACTCAGATCATACGTGGCAAATAAATGAGTAACGAGTACCTCAACCGCTTCTGATGCCAAGCCTTTTCCCCAATGAGATGGTGCTAACTCATAGCCAATTTCTGCTCGTTTGTGACGAGGGGCATAGTTATGGAAACCACATGTTCCAATCGTTTTCCCGCTTTCTTTTTCAACAATAGCAAGCCTCATTCCCTGCTTCTTCTCAACCATCACGTTAAAATTCTCAATCATCGCCTTTGCTTCATGCAACGATTGGAGCGGCTCCATTCCGTAATAGGCGAGCACGTGCTTATCGGAAAAGTAGTCATACAGTGCAGGTGCATCTTGTTCTACTAGTTCTCTTAGTACTAATCGCTCTGTTTCAATTGTCGGCATCCTTCGTTCCCCCACTTTCTTTTTACCATTTTAATCCAAAAAATAATAAAAAGAAAGAAGTATATTATACATTCTTAATCGCTGAATGAATTCCGAACGAAAGTCCTATTGCTCGTAATTTCTACATAAACCATTAGTGAATTAGTTTGCTTTCTTTTGCTTTTTCTGTTAGTCGCTTGCTCGATTTGCTTAGCGGCTTCTTCAAAAAGACCCCAAATAAGATCGCTCCCACTAGTACACACAAAAGTATTAAAATATCCCTCTTGGCAATTCCCCATAAAATGCCCCCTACCGCCTCTCGCATCATACTAATTGAGTATGTAAACGGAAGAAACGGATGAATGTTTTGAAAAAATTGTGGTGCGACTTGAATTGGGAACGTTCCGCCTGCTCCTGATAGTTGAAGAACGAGTAGTACAATAGACAATGCTTTTCCTGCATTGCCGAATATGGATACGAGCGTGTAGATAATCGTCATAAATACAAGACTGTTAAACAATCCAAATAACACAAACCACCCTTTATCTACGACATGCGTATGAAGAATAAATAAGTCACCTAGCGTCACGATGAGCGATTGACATAATGCAATGGTAACGAATGTAAACAACCGCCCAAAGTATTCATGATGGCTTTTCAGCACGTTCTCCGAATCCTCAACGTCTGTTCGAAGTAATGATACGAGCAATAATCCACCTACCCAAAGAGATAGCGTCGAAAAGAACGGTGACATCGCAGATCCATAGTTCGGAATTGGGTAGAGTTTGTATTCCTTTAGTAAAACAGGGTTAGCAAAGAAGTCGCTTTCCTGTTTTACATCGTTTCGCAATAGGTCAATGATTTGTTGTATGTCTGCCTGTTGCTGAAATGAACGAATACGCTTAGCGATATTATGCACTTTTTGTTCCATACCCGGTAGGTCCTTTTGTAGCTTTGATAGCTCTTCTTCTCCTAAATTAACGCCTTCTGCAGCTTTAGAGAGAACCCCCTTTACTTCAGGCATGCTTTTATTTGCCTCTGTTAAAAGTCCGTTCGCCGTCGTCGCGGTATTCTTCGCTTTTGTAACCGCATCGTTTACAGCCGGAACAATCTCACTGTCGTAACGGTCTACGATGGATGACAGTTCATCATTGATCCGTTTGGATGAGTCGTTTAGCTGATTAATCAGTGATTCCGCTGGTTTTTGCCCGTTTTCAACAGCTGTTTTTAGCTTCTCAATCAAGGCTTTTTGTTCGTTTAACCGCGTCTGCACACCGTTTAAGCGTTCGATCGTTGAAGAAAGTGGTGAACTAGACGCAAGGCTGTTTAGTTTTTCAAATAGAGACAGCAGTCGATCAATGACGCCTGTGCTGATCGTAATTCGCTCAATCGCTTGATTAGCCCGAGCCTTGGCCCCTTCTAAATCTGGATTTTCATCTAGCAAACCGGTGGTGACGTTTTGAACGGCATTTGCCGTCTGCTGAAGAACGACTAAATCTTGCTTTATGTTCGGTGCGATCGCATCTAACGTCTCATCGCTTTTGTTTAGAAAATTCACTAGTCCACCAGACAGCTCTTGACCATCTTTTGCAAGCTTATCAATGGTTGGTAGCGCGCTCTCTGCCTTTCCGACAAGCTTGTCTGCTTTTTGCGTAGTTGTCAGTGCTTCATTGACAACTTGACGAATTTCCGGAAAGCGTTTATCCAATTCAAAAATACGTGCTTCTACATCCTTAATGGTTGGTAAGTCTTGCGCAAGCGTAATGCCAAGCTCATTGAAAACCTGAAAGATCGCACCGTTCGCTGTTTTAATAAAATTTTTGCTAATTTCTTCTACGACGCTTGAAGCACCCTTTGACGTAATTTTTGGTGCAATCGCATTCACCTTTTCATTGACGGTATACACAATCTCAGGCTTTTTTGGTTCATCCTCTAAAATACTCGCAATACGCGTAGAGAAATTTTTAGGGATATGAATACTCGCATAATAATCACCGTACTTAACGCCCTTTTTGGCAGCCTTTTCCGTTACGAATGTCCATCCGAGCGCCTTGTTCTTTCGGAGCGATTTTACGACCTCATCTCCCACATTAACGGATTTCCCTCGTACGGTTGCGCCTGTGTCTTCATTCACAACCGCAATTTTTAATCCCTTTGTATTTCCATATGGGTCCCACGAAGCCTCAATGTTAAACCATGCGTACAAAGATGGAAGAATCATCAGCGCCAACACCACGATAATCGCCGCCCAGTTTGTTACGATTCGCTTTAAATCTCCTATGTATATAAAAAAGATGGAGCGCACCTTCATCACCTGCTTTACTAGTCTTATGTTCAGTATTCTCAACTAAGCAGTGATCATGCAAAAAGAGATCCAGCATTTCTGCTGGATCTTTTCCTCCGAGAAATATTCAGTTTTCCACTCTTGTAATCAACCGTTTTTATCCAGTAGATACATCAAGAAACAATAAAAAAGGTGGTCATGAGCTAGGGTTATCAATAGCCACAAGGATCGTGGAGAAATGCAACAGGAACCTCGACATTAAAAGTAAAATAGATGTGGGAACGATCGTAGAATTAACTTTTAAATTGTAGGAGCCCCCAGCTATATAGACTTTAATAAAACGAGTCATAACCACCTATCCGGAATCCTCTTATGTGTAAAGCCTGTACGAAAATTCGAATGTATGAAGCGTACGAACTCGTCAAAAATAAGGGAGGACCTATATTCCTCAACCCAACGATGGAATAGATAAGAAAACCATTTCGACATGGTGAGATAATGTAAAGAGGGGTGTATGCTCCTCCTTTCCGTTATTCTCTTTTCTCCACTTTTTTGCATCCATTCAGTAGGTGCCCATTTTGATCCACTACATATACTAAGTCCCTATAAAAATAAATATCTTCCTTCATCGCAGAAGAAATCGTAAAAAGAAGGTATGTATTTAAGTAATTCTCCAAGTAGGAGGACAAATAAAAAAAAGCTAGCGTCAGGCTAACTTTTTTATAAGAGATCGTGCGATGATTATATTGTTTTTGAGACGAATCTGTTTACCATCCACCATATCCTACGCCACAACCAGATCCGTATCCGCCTCCGAAACAAGAACTACCGATGATTACTAACAGAATAAAAAGTACGATTAGTAGCGCAAATCCGCTGCCAAATCCGTATCCACCATACCCATCCTCACAACCATGTGCTCCCATATCATTCACCTCCACCTTTTTATAAGATACCTTCAGCATATGCCTAAAAATGAAAAGTGTTTCTCTTACCCATTAGGAGTTCCGCTTTTCAATAACACTTTTTCCCCTTTGACATACACTACACTATGCCTAACTGCCAAACCCCTGTCGTTGTTACTTAACTATATGCACCGTTTTACCAGGCAGCATGTGACCTGCTGTCTGTTTACATATATGAGAAAACATCGCTGTGCAACTTTGCTAATTTTATAGCACACATATAGCTAAAAAATAAATTTATCGCCGTTTTTTTCCTCTTTTTTAGTCCGTAACTACACATATTTACCAAACGCCAAAAGCCCTTGCATAGAATGCAAAAACTCGTTACGATCCCCGTTAAATTTTCTAAGTATCGAAACGTCATTATTTGTAAGTATCTACTAGACCTTTCTGTTGGCTATGCCATTACACGAAAAGTTCTTACTTCATTTCTTCTCTTTTAAAAATCAGACAATGTTTCTAGTTTTACACCTACTTGTACTCTATGAGCACTACAACAAAGAAAATTAAGGAAAGCGTCTATCACCAATTATCTCTTTATGACATTTACTAGAGTAAGGTGGTGATCCAGTATGGACAAACGAAATTGTCATAAACCAAAAGTGGTTTATTGTGACCCGGAGTATATTTACTGTGATACGTATCGAAAAGAAGAGGTCATTTACGTTCATCCGATTAAACGAATTAATCGTGAGCATATTCAATATGTGCCTCGTCACGTCTATGAAGAAGAAACGTTTAACGAAGTGATTGATCCAGGGGTACCTGATGAATGTAAAGGAAACAACTGTCACCATAAACGTCGTCGAAATTACCGTTAATTTCGATGCATTTGTTAGAGAACCCTTCATATAACAAGGGGGTTCTCTTTTTTATATAAAAAAAGTAACGTTGTTCATTCTAAAATGATACATATACGAAGGGAAAATTATTAGAGAAAGAATTTAATCCCGCTTACTATATTTGGTCTATAAAAACGTTTTATTTGTTTCGTTTTTTAGATAAATGGTAAGATAACAACCAATAAACGATGTTTTGGATAGAAATGTAAAGCTGTTATAAAAACTCATTTACTATGTATGAAGGAGATGCTTGTTAATGGAATCATCATCTATTCATCAGGTTGTGGATTTAGAAGAATTTCGTCTGAACAAAGTCAGAGATCATGTAGAACCGCTCTTTTCTCCTAAACAAATCATTACGCTAGAAGACCCAAAGCTTCCTGGAAAGAAAATAGATTGTTATTTACAAGTGAAAATCACTGTGAAGGATAAACAGTTTCTTGCTCTCGAAAACATTGAGAATACAAAAAAGCGTGAACTGTCCATTGTGGAAGCAATTGAAGAAGATCACCGGTTAGTAGCTGTCCAACCGATCCAATCAAAGGAAGAATATAATGAGGTCGTCGAAAGTATGCAGAAAGCGCTGTTTGAACAGGCGTATACCAATAAAAAGTACCCGTAAGCATACCATAAAACTTTTGGAGGCAATACAACTTGAAAAAAATGATTTTTTTGGTTGTTTTAAAATGTATATTTTTCCGTATTCTTTACTTATCAATCGAAAGATACCACGACTGAAACTACTGCTAATTTGAAGAGGATAAAAAATTATCAATCAAAAGTGATTTTAAACGCATTTGCATTTCAAATACAAAAGTTTTTAATGAAATCACCTTGGATGACAAAGAGTCCTTAAAAGCCTTTCAAGACATTTTTTCACGTACAGTAAGAGAGCCTGGCAAAGTTGATATGGATGGCCCCGAATTTGATATGGATAGGAGAAGGGGAAAAACGAAGCATGTTTATGAAAATGGAAGATATAACTACTATCTATACCGTTTCAAATGATATAAACGATAAATTAACTGAATTAGTAGAGGCTCGATTTAACTAAGGCTTCGCACGAAGTATCTTCTCAGGCTGCTTTGGAAATGTTCTCCCTAACCTAAAGAGATCCAGCATTTCTGCTAGATCTCCCACATTCTGTGCGTCTATTAAGCTTCAACCTCAATCCATTCCTGTGACCATTGCTCCATTTCACGGATGATCGGCTCGAGTGCTCGTCCTTTTTCTGTTAGCGAGTATTCGATTCTCACTGGGGTTTGAGGATATACTTCACGATTCACAATTCCTTCTTGCTCAAGCTCTTTTAAACGTTCAGACAGTAACCGTCCACTGATTGGAATAGCTGACTCAATGGAGCAAAAGCGCTGAGAATCACCCAATAGCTGGTGGATAATTAGCACGTTCCATCGTTTGCTAATTACCTCCGCACACTTTTCAAATCTCGGACATAACGAAGATGATTTCATAGCATGCTCACCTCACCTTTTTTATTTGTTCATTCACCATGTTTATGTTCATAATTGTAATAATGTAAAAGACAAGGACCCTTTTAGTATAGATCTCTCATTATTATTATAAACGAAGTTACCATTAGTAAGTAGGAAATTGACTTAAAAAATGTGGATATTATATGAACATAATAAACGATGAGAAAGAGAAAACCAGTCTATAAGCATAAGCCCCGCTTTCTTCTAAGAGCTAATCCCTAGAAATGAGCCATTAAGCGCTCCTCGCTACGATTATTTAAACGATCTTCTATTGTTGCACTACTCTCTAGAGAGAAAGAGCTTGAATCATCTCGACTCGATTTCCGAACGGATCTCGAAATTCAAAGCGAGTGTATCCTGGGATTGGAACCCCTTCTAGTAGCTTAATGTTGTGGTTGGTTAAAATCGTTCGCCAGTGATTCAGATCCTCCACTTGATAAGCAAGATGAGCTTTTGTCTTGGAACGTTCAACCCCTTCTTCTGTTCCAACATGCACATCTTGAGGACCCACCTTAAACCAAAAACCACCTCTGCCCTTTAAGGACTCAGGCTTTTCGATTTCTTTTAAACCAAGAACACCACAGTAAAAGTTTTTCCCTTCTTCTTCTGTTCCAGTTGGAATCGTAATTTGTGCATGATGCAAGCCAATAATCATATTTTCTCCCCCGCCCTCTATTATTTCCTTTTAATGGTATAACAAGATATTTGATAAGTAAAATACTGGTTTTTTATATTTGCTCATAATCATTTCTTATAGAAAAACAGTGTAAAAAAACGACTAACCGATTTAATCGCGATTAGTCGTTTTATACGTTATGCTCGACGCAACACGAGACGAGCTGAGGTTGGAATAATAAGAGATAGAATGATGGCACATAAAACAAATGATCCGAGCATGGAAACTCCATTTGAAATCAATGAGTAGACAAATGCTGACTGTCCTTTTGGTGCGTATTTCCCCCAAAAAATGACCCCTGCAATAAAGTGCCAAATATAGCGAGCAACACTACCAATAAACACTCCGGCGACAATGGAAGCAATCAGCTTTGGACGATTACCCTCTTTCGCATGCTTTTGTACAGAACGTGCGTACAAGCCTGTAAATCCAATACAAGCAAACGCGATAATGTATTCCATTACGGGCTGAATGAAGAATCCAATTGTAGATGGCTCGATAATTAATTGTAAAATTCCCCATAGAAGTCCAGCAATGGTTCCGCCTTTCACACCCCACCTGAACGCAATCAACATGACGGGAACCATCGCAAAGGAAATCGAAATAGCAGATGAAATTTTAAACGAAATGAGTAAATCAAGAATCAGCGAAATCGCTGCAAAAATAGCAATTTCAATGACGGCTACTAAACTTAGCTGTTTCATTACAAAAAACCTCCTGTTCGTTATGAATACGTTCATCACACAGGAGGTAGATAGTAGTAAGATCTACGCCACAATCCCTACGCTAGCATTAACTAACAGGTTCAAAGGGTCCGAACTAACAATGAGTTCATCTCAGCACATGTGCTCCCCCTGTGGTATACGTATAAAATTAATGGGTGTTCGACACTGGTCGACATTTCTATTTTCTATTATAGCAAAGAAAAGCTGTTCTGTCGCGGTTTTTTCCTTTTCCCTCTTTGATGGGGGTCTGTCCCCCATCCCTTTAAAGCGTTAATAAATTTGAACTTTGTGTGACAAATTCTGAATTATTTGTTAACATTATACTCGTAGTGGAAACGCATACAAATCAAGGAGGGTACACATGCAGCAGGTACAGCAAAAAAAGCCTTTATATCGTAATTTAACATTTCAAGTTGTCATCGGGATCCTGCTTGGGATTACAATCGGTTACCTCTTCCCTGAGTTCGGCTCGAAGCTGAAAGTACTAGCCGATATTTTCATCAAGCTTATTAAAATGGTCATCGCCCCAATTATTTTCTTTACCGTTGTCATTGGAATTGGCAGCATGGGTGATTTAAAAAAGGTCGGAAAAATTGGCGGGAAGGCGCTGATTTACTTTGAAATAGTCACCACCTTTGCTCTAGCAATCGGAATTGTTGTCGTTAATGTACTAAAGCCAGGAAAAGGGTTTAATACAAGTGGAGCAAGTGCTGGTGCCGTTGAGCAGTATACGAAGCAAGCGAGCGAGTCCGGGCATGGTGTGATGGATTTTATTATGGGCATCGTGCCAGATAACGTGATCGGAGCAATGGCTTCTGGTGATTTGCTTCCGGTTCTCTTTTTCGCCGTATTGTTTGGGGTTTCAACGGCTGCACTAGGTTCAAAAGCAGAGCCAGTGATTCAATTATTTCAACGCTTGACGGATATTTTCTTTGGAATTGTGAATATAATTATGAAAGTATCTCCAATTGCGGCCTTTGGAGCTATGGCTTATACGATTGGCACCTTTGGTATCGGCACACTCGCATCACTAGGAAAGCTAATGGGATCTGTTTATCTGACGATGTTCCTGTTCATTGTCGTCGTCCTCGGTCTCATTGCCAAGTTCTTTAAGTTCAATATCTTTAAGTTTCTTGCTTATATTAAAGAAGAGCTTCTTCTCGTACTCGGAACGTCTTCATCTGAATCAGCGCTTCCAGGTTTGATGAAAAAGCTAGAGAATTATGGATGTTCAAAGCCTGTTGTCGGATTAGTCGTACCGACTGGATATTCGTTTAACCTTGATGGAACGTCTATTTATCTTTCCATGGCAGCGATTTTTATTGCCCAAGCCTACGGAGTAGATCTCAGTCTCGTACAGGAGTTAACGCTTCTTGGGATTTTAATGCTCACGTCAAAAGGCGCAGCCGGTGTAACGGGATCTGGTTTCATCACCTTAGCAGCGACTCTTACCGCATTCCCGATGATTCCGGCCGCTGGAATTGCCTTGATTATTGGCGTCGACCGCTTTATGTCCGAAGCACGAGCAATTACCAATATTATTGGAAACGCAGTAGCAACAGTCGTTATCTCGAAATCTGAGAATGAGTTTCATCCACCAGGGCCTGCTTCGATCGTTCCAACGAATAACGATCGAAATATCGCAAAATAACAAACTATTAGAATAAAAAGAATACATTTTAGACGCCTATTTCTTTGTGAATTCCTAGTGACAAAGTCATAGGCGTCTGCTATAATTCGTTTCATACTTAATTTTATAAGCAAACCCTCATCCTAACCGATGAGGTAGAGGTCGCGGTTTTTAATAGTAAAGCGAAGAAGATGCAGAGAACATTGAGGAATTCGTTTGAAAGGAAAAATCGCCGAAGTTTATTTCACTTCTCTGATGAAATAAGCTGGGGCTGTATCCAAATAGGAACAGAACTGTCACATGAGTCCTTACCAGACACGTGTGAAGTGCTATCTTCATGGAAGGTTGATGCGGTTTAATGTTAAAAGCCAGCAAATTCCTTTTTGCGGCTTTTTTTTGTTATTCAGCCTCCTTCCTACAATCGAAAGGAGAACTTGGTATGCAAGATCATGCAATGAAACAAGGGGCAAAAGCCCAAACTAGTAACAACGAATTAAAACGAGGACTACAAGCTCGTCACTTAACGATGATTTCACTCGGTGGAGCAATCGGAACAGGCTTATTTCTCGCAAGCGGTGGAGCAATTCATACCGCAGGACCCGGTGGCGCTCTGTTAGCGTATACAGTAATTGGGATTATGGTTTACTTTTTAATGACGTCTTTAGCAGAGCTTGCGTCTTACATGCCTGAAGCTGGATCTTTCAGCACGTATGCGACGCGATTTGTCGATCCTTCACTTGGATTCGCTCTTGGATGGAACTACTGGTACAACTGGGCCATCACGATTGCGGCTGAGCTATCAGCAAGTGCTCTTATTATGAAATTTTGGTTTCCAAACACGCCTTCTCTTTTATGGAGCGCCCTGTTCTTACTCATTATGTTCGGGCTAAACTATTTATCTGTAAAAGGCTTTGGAGAATCTGAATTTTGGTTCTCACTTATTAAAGTCATTACGGTTATTATCTTTTTAATTGTCGGTGTGTTAATGATTTTCGGTATCTTTACTGGCGATGCACCTGGATTTAAAAACTTCACGATGGACGGTGGTCCTATTCACGGCGGATTCTTTACGGTATTAGGAATCTTTATGGCAGCAGGTTTCTCCTTCCAAGGAACAGAGCTTCTTGGGGTAGCAGCCGGTGAAAGTGAAGACCCAGCTAAAACCGTTCCTCGTGCGGTTCGTCAAGTATTTTGGCGTATTTTACTTTTTTATATTTTAGCCATTTTTGTTATCGGTATGCTGATTCCTTACACAGCAAGTTCACTTGCAAGTGATGATGTTCGTGTTAGTCCATTTACACTGATCTTTGAACGCGCTGGCTTTGCATTCGCTGCTTCTGCGATGAATGCCGTTATTTTAACGGCTGTTTTATCTGCTGGTAACTCAGGAATGTACGCATCAACACGTATGCTTTGGAACCTTGCAAAAGAAGGAAAAGCACCTCGTTTCCTAGCGAAAATCGATAACCGTGGTGTCCCAATCAATGCGCTTATTATCACCGCATTAGTTGGAACACTTGCTTTCTTAGCTTCTCTATTTGGTGATGGTCAAGTGTATTCTTGGTTATTAAATGCTTCTGGTATGTCTGGATTTATCGCATGGCTTGGTGTGGCAATCAGTCACTTCCGCTTCCGTCGTGCATTCGTGGCCCAAGGTCATGACCTAAGTGAGCTACCTTATCGTGCAAAATGGTTCCCATTTGGTCCGATCTTTGCCTTTGTTCTCTGTGCCGTCGTTATTCTCGGGCAAAACTACGGCGCATTTATCGGCGGGTCAGTAGATTGGAACGGAGTTATGGTTTCATACATTGGTCTTCCCCTCTTTTTAGCGGTTTGGTTGATTTATAAATTCACAAAAAAATCAAAGCTTATCCCACTAAAAGAATGTCAAGTTGTGCCAACAGAAAAATAATGTTTAAAAGAGCTTAGAGAATCCTCTAAGCTCTTTTTTATATGATAAACTAGTGATAAAAAGGATGAAATAGTTCATGAACATAATCGACTCCGTTCCCGATTTTCTAAACGGTTCTTTCCGTTCCCTCTCATCTGGCTTTTGCAAGAGGGAGCGGCCATTCACTTTTCTAGGAAAACAGTACCTGCGTTGAACGAATCCATCTACTTCTCCTTCGATGACACGGGTGATGACTGGCTTCTTTTTTGTAAAAAGCATCAGCATGAGTTAAAACGGCAGTTTGCAGCTGATTACAATCAACTCAGTTCAAACGCGCTGTTTTATGAATGGTTTTCCATTCGCGGCGGTGGCCATTATGGGTATCAGCGAATTGGTTATTTTCTTGCGGACTTGTTTTTTCAGGATCAGATCGCGAAATTTGGAGAAGACGAAGCCATTGTTGCGTGGAGATATGAGGAATTTTATATGAGGGCAAAGAAATGGCTAACGAATGTAGTATAAGCATGAGGCAATGATTAGACAGATGACACCTATGATTCCTGTATAGATTCCTGCCTTTATGCGAATGTGTTGGTGCTCTGGCGTTTCAGAATAAAAATTATCTCGGTGTCCATTGCCACTTACCCAAGCACCAATTAAGATTCCTGAAACAATTACGCTCATTGCCCCAATGATTAATAACATTGACATCGTTACGTCCCACCTTTTTATGCAAAGTTTTGCTTTCTTTATTGTATATAGAGTATGTGCAAAATGTGTATATATGAGGACAGGAAGAAAGTAAAAAGGATGACCCCTTATTGGATCATCCTTTTACTATGACAATTAAATTAAGTAGCTAATGAATAAGCCGACAGATAATAAAAATCCGTAAAACGTATTCGTTTGAGCCGTTGATTTCATGGCAACAATCATGTTAGCAGGGCGTTTGCCTCCTAAGAAGCCTTTCATTGCCTGAACAGGCTTCGGAACGCTTAAAAAGACAACAAGCGTCCATACGCTCACATGACCGGCAATAATAAGTGCAACTACCCATGCATAGGAAACGGCGAACAGGACGCCGAGAAGCGTAATCGCCCCTTTCGACCCCATTAAAATCGCCAGAGTTTTGCGGCCTCCGCGCGTATCTTCTTCAATATCACGAATATTATTTGAAAGGTTAATGGCGCCCACTAAGATCGCAATTGGGACAGAGATTAAAATACTGTCTGTGCTCACCTCTCCGGTTTGAATGAAAAAGGAAATAAGAACAAAAAGAGAACCCATGCATATTCCAGAAAACAACTCGCCGAATGGTGTGTAGGCGATTGGAAGTGGGCCTCCTGTATAAAGGTAACCAATGGCCATTCCAACTAGTCCCATTAATGCTAACCACCAGCTGCTGCTGCTACAAATATAAACACCTAATAAAATGGCAATTGCATAACAAGCGAGAGCAAGATTTAACACGGTTTTTGGCTTCATTCCTTCACGAACGATCGCGCCCCCGATTCCAACTGATTCGGCTGTGTCCAACCCTCTCTTAAAATCATAATATTCATTAAACAAATTAGTGGCAATTTGAATAAATAGACAGGCAAAAAGCATGGCTAAAAACAGCCAAACATTAACTTCTACGGTGTACATTGACAAGACCGTTCCGATAAGCACCGGAACAAACGAAGCAGTTAAAGTATGTGGGCGCGTAAGTTGCCATAGCACCTTCCCTTTGCTTTGCTTCTGATGCGGCGCACTTTGCGCCTGTTGATTTTGATTCATTTTATTCTTCCCTTCTATCTTTGAACGCTCATTCAATAAACGAGCGACTAATTTTCTCATTTCTTAACAGGAAGTAATGTGAATGCTCTAATTGTCTTTCCCCTTGTCTATCATAATAATTTTAACGTTTTTTTACAAGGTAAGAAACCGAGAAATTCGTCGAAAAAAGTCGTGAAAACGTTATTTTCCACGACTTTTCGTACATTCATTCATTTTTTTACTATAACACCACTTTTGTACTGACGGGGGCTGACATTTTCTGTTTTTTACTTCGCAGTTTTTTATACGCTAAAAATAGGATCGGAATTCCGATAATCGTCACAAAAGAGAGCGTTCCGAAAATAGCGGCTGGGTGTGTCACACCAAAGTAGTCCAGTAAAAAACCACCTGCCCATGGTCCCATTACGTTCCCAAACTGCGTAAAGCCCATCGCCCCGAAATACGTGCCTTTAAGCTTAGTTTTTGCAATTTCATCAATTAACACGTCCATCATCGTGAACAGAAGCACCTCGCCAATCGTAAAGAAAACGACGAGAACAATGATCATGGACAAGTGATGAGCAAACGAAAATCCAAATAAACTTAGCGAAACGAGGATATTTCCACCCATTAGGGACAAAAATGGGGAGTAATTTTTAGCAAATCGTACGACCGGATACTGAATAATGAGCACAACCACAGCATTTAGAGAAAGCATAATGGAGAAGATCTTCGCTCCGTCTCCAAAGTCAGGTGACAGGGAATAGAACTGTGAGAGTGTCGCAGAGAAATGAGAATAGCCGAAGGAACATAGCGTGACGCCTGCAAGTGTTAAAAGAAATAGCTTATCTCTTCTCGTCACGGTGAACGCTTCGCTCATCGAAATACGAGTCGTTTGCTCAGTTCCTTCCTTCGATATTGGATGACGCATAAACGTGATGGCAAGCGTAACTCCATACACTGCATACACGGCTGCCGCGATAAAAAAGAGGCTGGTACTTTCCGATGCTCCAAGAAGCGCTCCGATTAATGGACCAAATACAACCCCTACATTGATCGCTGCATATCTTAAATTAAAGATGAATAGCTTATTTTCCTTTGTTGTAATATCGGATAAAATAGCGCGTGACGTCGGCTCAAAAAGTGCTCTGCACAGTCCGTTCAGCGCATTCATTATAAAAAAGGCCCAGACGTGCTGACTGAATCCGAATCCAATGAAGACGGCTGTCCACATAAATACCGAAAGCAGAAGAATTGTCTTTCGCCCAAAACGATCCGACATGTATCCTCCGTAGAAGCTAGCAAAAATCCCAACAAGTGAACTGACGGCGATAATCATGCCGGTCATTGACGGCGTTACGTGCATAACTTTTGTTAAATAAATAGCTAGAAACGGAATGTTCATCGAAGTGGCCATTCGACCAAATATCGTTCCTATAATGATGTTCCACCCTAATGGATGAATGTTTTGTAATGTCTTCATTCACATCCCCTTACTTTCTTCACACATTTGCACTTCAAGTATGATGATTATATAATGTCTGCTTTGTGTCGACGTCCAGACAAAGAATGAATTCCTTCTCCGCCTTTAGACGTAAAAACCTTTCTTATTATAACAGAAATATCTTCCATTTTATGAATTGTTTTTATTATAAAATGATCTCTAGCTCCTTATTGCCCGAAGTTTTTACATGACGGAATTTCATCACTCTGCTAAAATATGTAATTAGGTACATAGTCACAGTTTGTCCAACCTAAAGGAGAAGTGATGATGGATGACGAAGAATACATTATTGCAGGAGTTGTGGCTTGAATATGTTGCTGCATTAGATAAGCAGTTTCCTGGATACTCAACTTACTTGAATAGTCCTGCTACAAAGCTTGATATTCAGCAAACAGAAGAAAAAATGGGCATTACCCTACCTGATGAACTCGTTCAGCTCTATTTATTACATAACGGAGATAGTAATCATTTAATGGGATCATTTCTTGGTTTACCGTTTTTGACGCTGGAAGAGATGCATAGTCATTGGAACAACTGGAAAGAGCTACTAGAGAATGAATCTGAGGCTGATATGGAGCAGCTAAGTGCGTTTTCTACTTCCATTCCAAAACACCAAATTAAAGCAACCTACGCCAACCGAAAGTGGATTCCACTCTCCTATGATTATAGTGGCAATCACATTGGCATTGATTTAGATCCTGATGTGAACGGCGTAATCGGGCAAGTCATCAATTTTGGGCGTGATGAAGATGAGAAGTATGTTCTTGCGGCAAGCTTACATGACTTTTTGACACTTATGATACAATTAGTGAAAGGTCTGTCCTTTACAATTAAAATGGACGAGCAGTATGATCAGGTGGTTTTTATGTGGCAGGATGATATTCATCCCATTGACGGCTTAAAAACCATCCGAAAAAAAACCATTCACTAATAACCTTTTTTAAAAGGAGAGATGGAAAAGAATGAAATCTATTTGTGTATTCGCAGGCTCTAGCTATGGGGCACGTCCTTCTTATCGAGAGACAGCGCGTCAACTTGGAGAGTACATGGGGACTCACGGCTATCGTCTTGTTTACGGTGGGTCGAAAACCGGATTAATGGGTGAGGTCGCAAATGCAGCGCTTGCTCATGGCGGCGAGGTTGTTGGCATCATGCCAAGCGGATTAGCAAAGGGAGAAATTGTTCATACTGCGTTAACGGAATATATTGAAGTCGATAGTATGCATGAACGAAAAGCCATGATGCACAGCCTAGCAGACGGATACATTGCGTTGCCAGGTGGATTTGGAACATTCGAGGAGCTTTTTGAAGCTCTTTGCTGGTCCCAAATTGGCATCCATCAGCACCCCATCGGATTACTGAACGTAGATGGGTATTACGATCTTCTTATAAAAATGGTCGAGCATAGCATGAAGGAAGGATTCGCTCCTCCTACAAACATGAGCTTAATGAGTATATCTGCTACTCCTCATGAGCTTATTCATTCCATGTCGGATTACTTGCCCCCAAATGGTCAATTAAAATGGCAACCAAAAAACAACCAGCGATAAGCTTCCGTCGCTGGTTGTTCTCTTATTGATGGCTTTTATCTAAAAATTCGTTTTGTCCGTTAATCATCCAATACTGATTTTGCTTTGGTACATCATCAATAAAGTCTTTGTATTCACCTATCCAGCCCTTTGGTACGTTTTTCTCAAAAGTAGAAGATTCCAAAACCAATGACTGAAGCGTTTTATGATCAAGGTCAATGCGCAGTGCTGGAACAAGGTCAAGAATGCTTTCGTAATTCTTCTCATGTAGCAGGTCAGCTAGTTCTTCAGTTTGCACATAGAAGGGCTTCATTTTTTCAAGAAACGACCCCTCTCCTCGCTGTCCAATGCATTCAACACTGTATTCTTCCCCATGTTGTTCTGAAGTAACGATCCACATGTCCTTGCCTGTCACGTACCAGCACCATATCCCGTCCTTAACAATTCCGATAATTAATGTTTGGTCATACTTTGGCTTATATTGCACACAACCACCCGACCTTTTTAAAAGTAAATGCTTCTGTAATTAGTGTTATTCACCGATTTGGAACATGCTAAACATTTATTCTTCCTTCGCGCCATATGTTTTCTTTTTTTGTTTTACGGATATAGTACATAAAACATATTTTATGGGAGGAAATGACATGGAAAAACGATTAGCGAACAAAATTGCCGTAGTGACAGGAGGTGCATCTGGCATTGGACGTGCCTCTGCGCTCCGACTAGCTGCTGAAGGCGCGACGGTAGCCATTGTTGATTTGAAGGAATCAGATGCGTTACCCGTCCAACAAGAAATTCAACAGGCAGGCGGCGAATGTCTTGTTGTCGAAGCAGATGTTTCAAATCCAGAAAGCATGGAGAAAGCAATTTCCTCCATTTCTGAGAAGTTTGGAGCCATTCATATTGTTTTATCGAACGCAGGGATTAACGGCGCCTTCTCTCCCATTGAAGAGCTCTCTGCGGACGAATGGGATCAAACCATTCAGACAAACCTTCGCGGAACGTTTTTAACCGTTAAAAATTGCTTGCCACACATGAAGAAACACGGTGGAAGTATCATCATCACAAGCTCTATTAATGGAAACCGCACATTTTCTAACTTCGGAATGGCTGCATACAGCACATCAAAAGCAGGTCAAATGGCGTTTGGAAAAATGGCGGCGCTTGAGCTTGCTCAATATAAAATTCGCGTCAATATTATTTGTCCCGGCGCAATCGAAACAAACATCGAAGAAAATACGTTCCGAAATGAAGAGAAGCTAGAGGAGATCCAAATCCCTGTGGAGTACCCAGAAGGAAATCAACCGCTTAAACACAAATCAGCCGAACCTGAGCAAGTGGCACATCTCGTCTACTTTTTAGCTTCTGAGGAATCCAATCATATTACAGGAAGTGAAATGTACATAGACGGCGCAGAGTCCCTTCTCTAAAGGCGTTAGCTTGCAATACCCCTTCTTTTCTGTTATCTTGAATAAGGTTCATTCAGTTGACGAAATAGCCTCCCACACGTATGGGGGGCTCTACTTTTTTACCTACATATTGACAATAAAGGTGTGAGTTACATTGCGAATTAATAAATTTATTAGTGAATCTGGCGTTACATCAAGACGAGGTGCAGATAAGTGGATTCTCGCTGGTAAAGTAACAATCAACGGACAGACAGCCGAATTGGGCAGTCAGGTGGAGCCAGGTGACGATGTCCGCGTAGATGGGAAACCAATTTCGGTTGAACAGCAGAACGTCTACATTGCGTTAAATAAACCTGTCGGAATTACGAGCACTACGGAACGTCACATCAAAGGAAACATCGTTGATTTTGTGAATCATCCCCTTCGAATCTTTCATATCGGACGCTTGGATAAAGATTCTGATGGCCTCATTCTTCTCACAAATGATGGCGACATCGTAAATGAAATTTTACGAGCCGAAAATAAGCATGAAAAAGAATACATTGTAACGGTAGACCACCCTATTACTTCTTCTTTTATCAAGAAAATGTCCGAAGGTGTGGAAATTTTAGATACCAAAACCCTTCCTTGTAAAGTTGAGCAGCTATCACGTGATACGTTCAAAATTATTCTGACACAGGGACTAAATCGTCAAATTCGCCGCATGTGTTCAGCGCTTGGCTACGGTGTTCGTCGCCTTCAGCGTACGCGAATCATGAACATCCATTTAAAAGGACTCAAAATTGGTCAGTGGCGTGACTTGACACCTGATGAGCTTAAGCAGTTATTTAACGATTTAAACTACACGCCGAAAAATCAGGCATAAAAAAGAGCGATCAGCACTGATCGCTCTTTTTACGTATTATAAAGAAATTTTCACTGAAGCATTCATACCTGGTTTGATTTTGTCTGAAGGATTTTTAATTGAAATTTTCACTGCAACTTTTTGCGTTACTTTTGTGTAGTTACCGCTCGTGCTTTGGCTTGGCATCATAGATAACGCACTGTTTGTTGCGTAACCGATTTTTTCAACTCTTCCCTCATACGTTGTACCAGAATCTCCGTCAACGACTACGTCTACTTTGTCGCCTTCATCGATATCTTTTAAATCTGTTTCTTCGATGTTTGCTGTAATGTACATGCTTTTAAGATCTGCTACTTGAGCTAGAACTTGACCTTGTTGTACAAGTTGATTTGCATGTGTGTTGCTTTGAATAACTGTTCCTTCGTTTGTAGCTGTTACAGAACCGCTTTGTTCACCTGCAATTTTACCTACAACACTGTCTTTTGATACTTCGTCGCCTTCTTTAATATTCCACTCTGTTAGCTTTCCGTTTGCCGGTGCTACAACTTGTGTCATATCAGCCTGTACTTTTGCTTCATCTGTTTTTACGTAGTTTTGACTTTGGTAGTAGTAGTAAGCTCCACCAATGATAAGAGCTAGTACCACAATGATTCCGATGAAGTTCGTTAAAATTAAACGTCCTCTACTCATATTTCATTCTCCTTTTTATTGTTCGTTTTTAGGTGATGGAAGAAGAGCTTGTTTTTCTTTTTTCGGCTTTTCTTCTTTAGATCGTAATCCTAAACCTTTACCAGTAACAGCTTTACCAATTGAAGCGATTAACATAATAACTCCTAACACGATAATCCACACGAATGTATTATGATAAGCCTCTAAAATAGCTGCTTTTTTCGCATTTACGACGACTGAAAACATAGCATTTGTTTTTGCATCGGCCAGCGATTGACCTTGTGCCATTAAATATTGAATCATTTTTGTTAACTCATTTGTCACTTCAGGATCTCCATTTATCACATGATTACGAATGTCCTCGTAGTGAACCACATTACGTGTTGTGATGAACCATGCAACAACCGGTGTAATAAGTGCACCTAGGAAGTTACGTACGGAATGGAGAGAAACGGATCGGTCTGATGCATAATGAAGATCGCCTGCAAGGGCTGTCCCAAGTGCACCTGATACCAGCGCCATACTAATACCAATTCCTAAAAAGGCAATTTGTGCATATAGAGTTGTAATGCTCGTTGAGAACCCAACGTGAATCCAATCAATACCAAGCACAATAATAATAATAGAACCAATAATTCCAAGCGTTCCTGCTCCAACAACATCATATAAAAATGTACAAATGAGAGCAGATACGACAATTCCAATAAAGAACCATAGATAAAAAATGCTGAGGTTTCTAAATGGAATATCTAAAATATTGCGTAGAATCCCGTTAATACCTGCAATTGCTACGACTAGCAGTAAATGCCCTACAATAGCCATTGTGGCTCCCGACATCGCTTTCCATGACCATAGGGAATGCAGAGGAACCAATGGATTTGATACGCGTGAATCTACGTTAATAAATAAGCCCAATAAGATCACGTCGATAACAAGAAATGGCCAAACATATAGGGAATCAAACCCTTTTTGTTGCAGATTTAACAGTGGTGAAATTGTAACAAGCGTAATGACTGTAAGTAAAAACACACCTGTCTTATCAATTGGACGTGTATCTAATTCTTTCTCAGTTGGTTTAGGTAGCACAATGAGGCCAACAACTAGACAAATGACCGCTGTTATAATGTTTAATGAGAATAACCAGCGCCAAGCGTCAACGCTCAATGATAAAGCTCCAAAAAATGCACCAACCGCTGATGAACCGAATAAGCCACTGATAACAAAGAATAAGAAAAAGTTTCGAATGTGTCCTGGGAAGGAGATTAACGTGGCTGGAATAATGGTTAGAAATAGCATACCAGCAGTCAACCCTTGAATACTTCGTCCTGCAATTAGCAATCCAATATCGGCTGAAAACGTATTTAAAATTGATCCGACTAGAAAGGCGAAGATCAAAACTAAATATGTAGGACGCAATCCGTATCTTCTAGACAACACTCGTCCTAATGGCACACCTAGCGCGAAAGCCAAATTTGATAGAATGGACGGATATAATATTATATTTCCATTTAAATTCAGTCCGCCTTGAACCACAATTTGGTTCACCGAATAAGCCAAATTTGTGAAATACTGAGGTCCAACGGCGAGAATCGTTAACATCGTAATGACCAAGTATTTCGGAATGCTGAACTTTTTTCTTTCAGCTGGTGCGGTCTGAGTTTGACTCATACAAGCTCCTCCTTTTTAGTTTTTAATATTTGCGTTTGGACACGATATTATATAAGTGAAATTATTCACAAACATGTCCATCAATGGTAAAAGGTCTTAAGTTTATATGTTACTTAATACTACTTCAGCTTTCAATTCGGTTTTAGAAAATCTGTCATGTATCCTTTCTCAGCTAAACTTCCATTGCATAAGTTGTATTATACAACTTGCGATCAACAAGTTAAAGAGATTAGCTTCACTTTTACAGAGAAAATTTATGACAAATTTATGACATCATAAAAAGAGACCAGCATCACCACACACTCGTCTCTTCCTTCTCTATCTGCCCCATCGCTTAAAATCATGGTTCAATCGTTTTAAATTGGTTTCTAATGTCTTTAATTCTTCCTCAGTCCATTCACCAAGCACTTCAGCATAAGCATTCTGTCTCGCTTTTTGCACAAGTGTTAAAATATGCTTTCCTTCTGACGTAATTTCTAATAGGCTTACTCGGCCGTTTTTCGGGTCCGGATAGCGCGAAATCAGTTTTTTACTTTCTAGCGTTGCCACTTGCCTACTAGCGGTTGAAAGGTTAAGCATTAATTGCTCAGCAATTTCATTAATTGCGAGCGGACTTTTTTGCTCTAATTGACTTAGAAGTAAATATTCTGACCGGTCAAGCGTACCTAGCTTTGGGCTGTAGGCCGTTGTGAGCCTTACAAGAAGTGCAATTTCATGCTCAATAATTCCGAGTGATTCAAGATCCATTGGTCATTCCCCCCGTAAACCACATTTTCACATTGCTTCTTATGTATTTTTCAAGCCTATTTGCATTTCTTTACCATTATAACGCGTTTTTTTCATTAAACAAACTGTACGAAAAGAAGAAGATTCATACAAGGTTGGGAAATATTTTCAACAAACAAAAGACCCCTCTTCTAAGGGGTCTTCACTTTATAATTATTCTTCCGGGTATTTAATGCCTAGCTTCTTCATGGCAGCTGCGTCTGATCCCGTTTTTGTATAGCTATCATCAATCATTTTTTTTATTTTCGGTGGTGCCGCTTCATAAAGATCAGCAATGTCCGTCACTGGTTGCTTTGACTGCTGATATTGTTTTAGAAGTTTATAGTATGTACCATATTCCTTCTCACTACTAGATTGTACGGCTTGTACTTTGGGTTGAGCTGTATCTGATGCGTGAATTGGAGCTAACGTACTAGCAGTTGAGAAACCTAAAAGTAAAAAAGTTCCTAGGGCAAGTGTCGTTTTTTTCATTTATATTCCTCTCCTTTACCAGTTTCATTCGTCTTTTATTTGTTAAGTCCTGCAAAATTTTTCAATGAATCGTTGTTGTTTTTTTCTTATACTTCATGTTTACCCGTCTTTTATTTCTTTAATCTTTATTTTTGCATTTTTTTAAATATGATGATTGTGTTTGGGAGAAACGGTACAAATGACGGGATCAACAAACAGAAAACGAACGAGGGCTTTTAGCATTTTATGCAACCCTGTACTATATAGACGCAAAAAAACTCCGCAAAGTTTCAACACCTGCGAAGTTTTTTTAAAAATATCTTCTTTATTAATAAACGTCACGTTTTGTGAAAACGAGGAATGACGTAATAAATGCCCCCACGCCCCAAATAGCTAAAACAATTAAAGAAAACCCTAACGTCATGCCTTCAATTGGTGGTGGACTGCCAGCTAAATAATCTGTTAAATCTAGGTTTACAACGAATAAATATTTTGCCGTTTCCCATGAGGACACCATGTTACTTAAGATGGTACCCGCAATTAGACAGGCAAGCATAACGCCCATACCAGCCGCTGTGCTTCGAATCAGCACCGAGAACATAAAAGAAAACGTACCAACTACTAACGAAACGAACCATGCTAGCCCAAATTCCATCAGCAGGTAGCGCCACTGTGGTACTAGGTGTACTCCCGCTGTATTAAGCTCTCCTGATTGAACGGTGAAACCAGTTAGAACAGGTGCGGACCAGCCCGTAAAACCAAATACGATTCCTGATATGAGGTACGCAAGAGCACCAAACATAAGAACAATGATCGACACCGCTAACACCAGGGTCATATATTTGCTCATTAAGATCTTCCACCGCCGCACAGGTCGTGTTAACAGAAGCTTGATTGTGCCCATACTATTTTCAGACGATACGATATCAGAAGCGACGACGAGTACCATAAGCGGAAGCAGAAGCTGAATCGCATTTTCAATAAACCCTCTTACAAACGTTGGTGCCCCAGGCTCAGTTGGATTAATGTCATGATCCAAGTAATACTGTTGTTGTGTGACACGAATTTGTAGCTGCTTTTTCCATTCATCTGAAATTTGACTGCCGCTTAGTCGATTTTGTGTATCCACGATTTGCTGTTGTAGAGATGAGCGCCAGTCCGTTGTTCCTAATTTGTCACGCAAACGCTCGGTTTCTTTATACTGTGCGTACGTGAACGTCCCGATAAGAACCGCCATAATTAGCCCGACAACAACCAGGCGCTTTTTCGTTACAAGCTTTAGCATTTCGTTATACAGTAAATTAGCCAATAGACTCTCCTCCCGTCATTTCCAGGAACAGATCTTCTAGCGTTGGGAGTTTGTGATTCATCTCTTGAACCGTTACGCCCGCTTCCACTAGTTTTTGATTCCATACCCCTACTTCATTATCTTCGTAAGGAGTAATTAAATAATTCCCATCTTCCTTTACAGACTCGGTAAGCCTTTCGAGAATCTCTTTTCCTTTTTCATAAGGAGACACTTTCCAAATGAGCGTTTCTTGTCTTGCTAATAATGTTTTTACTGATTCCGTATGAAGAACCTGCCCTTTTGAAATAATCGCCACTCGGTCACACATTAACTGAATCTCACTTAATAAGTGACTCGAAACAAGCACGCTCAGACCTTGCTCCTCTGCTAGTGAGCGAATAAATTTACGCATTTCACGTATCCCAGACGGATCTAATCCATTTGTTGGCTCATCTAAAATAAGCACTTTCGGATCTCCAAGCATCGCTTGAGCAATTCCAAGACGCTGACGCATTCCGAGAGAGTAGGTTTTTACCCGATCGTGAATTCTTGCCTCTAGACCGACAAGCTCCACGACCTCCATAATACGATCTTCCCCGACACCGCGAAGCATTCTTGCAAAGTGACGTAGATTCTCCCAGCCGCTCAAAAATGGGTAAAGCTCGGGATTTTCCACAATACATCCTAAATTACTCATCGCTCCTGTAAAATCAGTTGCTACATTTTTCCCGCAAATATGAATGCTTCCTTCCGTAGGACGAATTAAGCCGACAAGCATTCGAATCGTTGTTGTTTTACCGGCTCCGTTTGGTCCTAAAAACCCAAACACCTCTCCGCTTCGCAATTCAAAATCAATGCCTTTAATAATATCGCGTTTGCCAATTCTTTTTTTTAATCCTTTAACAGACAATGTTACGCTACTCACGGCCTCTCCCTCCTTTACCATGTAATCAATGATGCCACCCGATCAGCCACGAGCTTGTAGCCTTCCGCATTCGGATGAAAATGATCTGAGTATAAATAATCGTCTACTTTTAGTTCGAAAATATCAAACGTAGGTACAAAAACCGTTTTTTGGTATTTCGCGCTCAGCTCAGCGCTTTTAAAATTCCATTCACGAACAATCGATGACGTTTGACTTGCATTATCCATTTTAATGAACGGATTATATAACCCAATAAAGAAAATGGTTGCGTCCTTATTCACAGCACGCATCGTGCTCAAAATACTGTTTACATTTTTTAAGTACTGATTTTGCAGGGTTTTCACATTATTCAAGTTCAGATCAACAAGCGTTTGTCCGCTTTGAAAAAGGTCATTTCCACCAATTGTCATCATAATAACATCAGCATCTTTTAGCTGTCGCTGTACTTCTGGCTGCTTGACCTGCTGTAGCAACTGATTGGAACGTTGTCCTTTAATACCGAGATTTGATAGGTATATTTTACGATCTGTTTTTTCTTCCAAGCTATCTTTTACATTGCCAACGTATCCTTTTCCAGTTGAGTCACCTGTTCCTCTTGTTAAGGAGTCACCGATCGCGATGATGTTGAAACGGTCATCTTTTTTCGCTTTGCTACCCGTCTCAACAGATTTTGAAGCAATTGCAGGGGGATTTGCCGGTACACGAAGATATTCATATAAGGACCAGCCAAGTCCGACAAGCCAAAGCAGACAGGCAAGTCCTGATACAGCAGCAATAAGTTGAATCCATTTCCCTCTCAATGTTGAACCTCCTTTTATGTATTTGATAGAGAACGAATCCTTGAAAAAGGGGTTATGTATCTCTGTTAGGAAGATTATAGCAAAACCAATATACCGAGTGCGAATATTAGGCGGCTGTTTCGTGTAAAAAAGAAACGCTGGTTCGTCATTTGTTCACAGAACAAAAAACATATGGAAAGCTTTTAAGCATTTCCATATGTTTCGAAGGGACGGAGCATATTACATAGCAAGTGTACCGCTATCGTGAATGCTTACGGTTTTCACACACCTTCTACCGCTTCTTCAATCTCTTTACGCAGAACAAATTTTTGTATCTTCCCGCTCGCATTACGCGGGAGTGCTTCGCAGAATATGTAGCGACGCGGTCTCTTATAATTGGCGAGTTTGTCACTTGATTTGCAGAACAAATCAAGCTCTTCTTCCGTGAGCGTGTGATCTTTACGAACGACAAATGCCGTCACCGATTCGCCCCACTTCTGATGTGGTTCTCCTATGACCGCTACATCCAAAATTCCTTCATGCTCAAAAAGCAGGTCTTCAATTTCACGCGGATAAACGTTCTCACCCCCGCTAATGATCATATCGTCTACTCGGTCCTGAACGAACAAGTAGCCATCTTCATCGAGGTAACCAATATCTCCAGAGTGATACCAGCCTTTGTATAGGGCTTTTTTAGTCGCTTCTTCTAGATTAAAATACCCCTGCATCACACACGGACCTTGTACGAGTATTTCACCGACTTCACCTGGTGGTAAAATATCATCGGGTTCAGAAGGGCCGTGTTCATTTGGCTTCACAATACGAATCTCATGATTAAGACAAGCTTGGCCTGCTGATCCTGACTTACTAATCTGATCGTCTTCACCGAGAAATGTAATGGCAGGTCCCATTTCCGTCATTCCATAGGCTTGGACAAACTTCGCACCAAGCTTCTTCTCGCAGGCACGAACAAGAGCCGGAGCCATTGGAGCTGCCCCGTATAAACCGAGCTTCAAGCTTTTTAATTCATGTTGCGTTACATCTTCTTGAATCATCATATTCCACATGGTTGGTGCAGCAAACAGCTTGGTGATTTTTTCACTTTCGATGAGTTGGAGCACTTTTTGAGGATGAAATTGGTGTAAAATCGTGCTGTGTGCCCCTATGTGGACACGTGGTAGAAACGCACAATGAAGTTCGGCACAATGAAACATGGGGGCTGTTACAAGGCCTCGGTCCTGTTTGTTTAAGTGAGTCGCATGACAGACAATAAGACTTTGCTCGATCATGTCTCGGTGACAATGCAGGACCCCTTTTGGTCTTCCAGTCGTGCCGCTTGTGTACATGATGCATACACGTCATCTTCACTTACTTCTGCTGTAACGGGGGCTGAATCTTGCTTAGACAAAACGGTGTAGAAATCCTTTGCATAAGGGATCGACGTGTCGTCAATGCACCAAAAGCTCGTCTGATGAAATCGATCTGCAATGGGGGAAATCGTCGATGAGAGTGCTTGCTCAAAGAGAAAGATTTTCGGTTTTGCATCGTCAATAATGTAAGATACCTCTTCTGACATCAGTCGGAAATTAATCGGGTTAAAGATCGCCCCGATTTTCGCACAGGCGAATAAGACGGTTGCCAGTTCTTCCGTATTAAACAAGTAGGTGGACACACGGTCTCCCTTTTTAACGCCTTCGTGCGTAAAAGCACGTGCGAGTTTGTTTACTTGATCACTCCATTGTTTGTATGTGTAGCGAACGTTTTTACGTACATCGTAGAGTGCTTCTTTGTTTGGGTATTTGGCTACTGTGAGGTCAAACATCTTTCCAATCGTCATCGACATAAGGTCTCCCCCTTAATTTGTATTCACTTACCAACTGGCCCCTGACGGAATGCTTGTCAGGGGCCAGTTGGTAAGCATAAGCGGATGATATCAGCCCGAAAGGGAAGATATCATCCGCTTATGTAGGTCTTTGAGGGTGAATTCCTGAGGCGGTTGTTGTGAGGTGTACGTTCTTTTGGAACGTGACACCCACAACCAAATATTTTTCTTAACTTAGACGTTCGATGATCGTCGCGTTCGCCATTCCGTGGCCTTCGCACATTGTTTGTAGGCCGAAGCGCCCGCCCGTTCGTTCTAGCTCGTGCATCATAGTGATCATAATTCTTGCTCCGCTCGCTCCTAGTGGATGTCCTAGTGAAATGGCTCCTCCGTTTGGATTTAATTTTGACGGGTCAGCCCCTGTCTCTTTTAGCCAAGCCATTACAACAGGAGCAAACGCTTCGTTTACTTCGAAAATATCTATCTCATCTAGTGAAAGGCCTGATTTTTCTAATGCTTTTTGCGTTGCTGGGATCGGACCTGTCAGCATGAGCGTTGGATCTGAGCCGACGACGACACGTGTGTGAACGCGAAAACGTGGTTTTAATCCAAGGGATTCTGCTCTTTCTTTGGACATAAGCAATAGTGCAGCTGCACCGTCGCTAATTTGACTTGCGTTTCCAGCGTGAATGACGCCATCTTCTTTGAATACCGTCTTTAACGTTCCGAGCGCTTCTAGCGATGTTTCTTTTCTTGGACCGGAATCTTGCTTAACTGTTTCAATCGTTCCGTCCTCAAGCGTTACTTGAAGAGGTAAAATCTCACGTTCAAACCGTCCTTCAGCCTGTGCTTTTAGTGCCTTTTGATGACTTTGTAATGAAAATTGATCGAGCTCTTCTCTTGTGAAGCCATATTTCTCAGCAATAAGCTCCGCCGATACACCTTGATGAACCATGCGGTGTTTCTCCTTAAGCTTCTCGCTGAGAGGCGCTCCTTGGTAATTAGAGCCCATCGGTGTACGAGACATGCTTTCTACACCACCAGCGATGACGACATCCATATCTCCTGCCAAAATGGCCTGTGCCGCAAAGTGAACGGCCTGTTGACTTGATCCACACTGTCGATCGATCGTCGTCCCAGGAACTTCAATTGGAAAGCCCGCAATAAGTGCTGACACCCGAGCAATATCTCCTGCTTGTTCCCCTGACTGTGTCACACACCCCAAAATGACGTCTTCTACAAGCGCAGGATCAATCCCGGCACGTTCTACTAATCCCTTCAACACATCTGCTGCTAAATCATCTGGACGGATATCTTTGAACACTCCGTTTCGTCTACCGACTGCACTTCGTACTCCTTCAACAATAACGACTTCTCTCATCCTGCAATCCCCTTTCTATAAACCTAAATTTTTGGCAATAATCGTTTTCATAATTTCATTGGTTCCTGCATAAATGCTTGCAACTGGAATGTCACGGTATCGTCTTGCAATCTCGTACTCTTCCATATATCCGTATCCGCCGTGTAGTTGCATGCATTCGGTCGCAATATTTCGTGCTACTTCTGTTAGCTTCCACTTTGCCATTGATACTTTCGTCACAATGTCCTTTCCATTCATGTGATCAACAATAAGCTGGTCAATGAACGTTCTTCCCATCTCGACTTCTGTCGCCATTTCAGCAATTTTAAACTGTGTGTTTTGAAACTTGCTAATCGCCTTCCCAAAAGCTTCACGCTGCTTAATGTACTGAATGGTCTGATTTAGCATGGTCTCTGATGACACTTGTGCAGCTAGTGCTACAATCAACCGCTCCTGCTGCAACTTTTCCATTAAATATTGAAATCCTTTTCCTTCTTGTCCAAGCAGGTTTTCTTTCGGTACGATACAATCTTCAAAGATTAGTTCTGCCGTATCTTGGCAGTGTAGTCCCGCCTTATGTAGCTTTCGTCCTCTTGAAAAGCCTTGTGCATCTCGTTCAACAACAATAAGGCTAATTCCTTTGTGCTTCGGTACGGCATCTGGATCTGTTTTACAAGCGACAATAACCAGATCACCATGGATACCATTTGTAATAAACGTTTTTTGACCATTTATCACATAATGATCGCCTTCACGCCTAGCCGTTGTTCGAATGTTGGCCAAATCTGATCCCGTTCCCGGCTCTGTCATAGCAATCGCTGTAATGATCTCCCCTGTGGCACTTTTCGGAAGCCAGCGTCTTTTTTGCTCGTCTGTTCCATAGGCGATAATATACGGAATAACGATGTCGTTGTGAAGACTTATCCCAACAAGGCCCGAGCCTACTCGTTCTAGCTCTTCATTGATGATAACCGAAAATCCAAAATCAACGCCGCTTCCTCCGTACTGGTCGTCTACTTCTGGACACAAGAAGCCATTGTCTCCAAGCTTTCGCCAAAACGACCTCGGAATCATCCGATCTTCTTCCCACTGCTCGTAGTATGGATACGCCTCTTTGTCTAAAAATTTCCGAAGCGCACTCCTAAAAATCGTATGTTCTTTTTGAATATATAAGTGACTCAACATTATCACCCCATCTTTTTTGTAACCGCTATCATTTTACCCTCACTTAGGCGCCATCCGGATTGCTCCGTCTAGACGAATCGTTTCGCCGTTTAACATGATGTTTTCCACAATGCTTTTTACCAAATGCGCATATTCTTCTGGAAGCCCTAGACGAGAAGGAAACGGAACCGTCTTCCCAAGCGAAGTACGTGCCTCTTCAGGAAGAGCATCAAACATTGGCGTATGAAATAAGCCAGGTGCGATGCTAACAACGCGTATACCGTGAGACGCTAGTTCTCTTGCGATCGGAAGCGTCATTCCGACTACACCACCTTTTGACGCGCTGTAGGCAGCCTGCCCAATTTGTCCTTCATATGCCGCAACGGATGCAGTATTAATAATGAGACCTCTTTCGCCTTGATCTGATGGCTCATTACCAATCATTTTCTCAGCGGCTACCCGAATGACGTTAAACGTGCCAATTAAGTTGATTGAAATGGTTCGTGAAAAGCTTTCTAACGAGTGTACACCACGCTTGCCTGCAACTTTTTCAGCAATGGCAATCCCGGCACAGTTCACAACTACATTTACCCCGCCCATCAGGTTCACTGCTTCCTGTAGCGCTTTCTGAACAGAATTCTCGCTCGTGACATCTGTTTTCACAAACCACAAACGGTCCCCAAGCGCCTGACGTAACCGCTCGCCTTTTTCTTCTGCCACATCGGCAATGACTGCTTTTCCACCATTTTCGATAATCATTTTGATGGTTGCCTCACCAAGACCCGAAGCACCACCTGTTATAAATGCCCTACATTCATTTGCTTTCACACCATCACTCCTTGTGAACGATAAAAATAGCTCTCTATTGTTCATTTTAAACTACTTCTCATCACTTTTGAAAGAAAATTAACTTAAAATTCTGATTTTTATTTCGTTGCGCGTATTTATCTTTTCAATAGAAAAGGCACTGTGCTCTCGCAGTGCCTTTCACTTACGTTCGTTCTGTTAGCTCTACGTAAAAGTCGCCAACGTTATTTGCTTCGTACAAATTCGTCACGGACGTAGAGTAATTGGTGATCGTTCCTTTAAATTGTAATGATTCCTTCGGTACTTCTACATCAAAATTTTGCTTGTAGAGTAACGTCGTAATATCATGGTACTCTTCCCCGCTTTTCACTTTAAATGAAAAGTGGACTTTGTGTAAGCTTTTATTTGTCGTATAATCCGTCACCGTTTCATGGTGAAAATCTGTACCCTGTATCGTTACGTCATTTAAACGAACTTCTGTTGTCATTGATGACACTCCTTTTTAAAAGAGATTAGTCAGCCATCGGGAACCAGCCTGGGGCATTTAAAATAGCTTGCCATAGCGGGTCAGGAATAACTAGACGTTCTTGATCGTTTCTGCTAAGCTTCGTTACGATCTCTTGCTCTCTTCCTGTTTCTACTTTCTCTACCCAATCTGGATCAATAATTAACTCACGACCAATTGCAAGTAGCGGTACGCCGCTTTCTAACGCTTTGATCGCATCGTCTGCTGTATAAATAGATCCAACGCCCATTACAGGTACTTTCTTACCAACGCGCTCTTGAATAATTTCAAGACGAGAGCGTGTATCTTCTACACCACGTCGCGGAGCAGACCAGTATTCCATTAATGATACGTGTAAGTAATCAAGTTTCTTTTCAGATAGTGCATCAACAAGCGCAAGCGTATCTTTCATCGTAATACCAGGTGTTTCTGGCTCTTCCGGTGAGAAACGATATCCAACGATAAACGGTTCTTTTGCATGCTCTGCGACTACTTTTTCCACTTCTTCCACAACAGCTAGAGGGAACGCCATGCGATTTTCTAAGCTGCCACCCCAACGGTCTTCACGACGGTTTGAGTGTGGAGAAAAGAATTGTTGAATAAGATAACCATTTGCTCCGTGTAGCTCGACGCCATCAAATCCTGCTTCAATTGCACGTCGAGTTGTTTCACCGAAATCACGGATGATGGATTGAATTTCTTCTTCTGTAAGCGCACGTGGTGTTGGAAGGTCTCCTGCACCGCGTGGGTTCTCAGCAGGTACAGCACTTGCACTTAAAATTTCCCCGTTCGGTACAAGGTTTGGCGGACATAAGCGACCACCGTGGAAAATTTGAAGTACGGCTTTTGCGCCTTGATCTTTGATCGCCGTTGCAAGACGACGAAGACTTGGGATCATGTCATCCGTATGGCCTGCAAATTCTCCAGGAAACCCTTTACCTGTGTCTGTTACATACGTGCAGGCAGTAATAACCATTCCTACGCCTTTTGAGCGGCGGATGTAGTAGTTTACTTCTGCATCTGATACTGTTCCATCTTCATTTGACGAAAAGTTTGTCATTGGTGCAAGTGAAAGGCGGTTTTTCACCTCAACGTTGCCAATTGTATATGGTTGAAATAGCGGTGCATATTTTTCGTTCATTGTTTCTCCTCCAGTTCGTTCCGTTATATTAATGGTGATGATGTCCTTTTTGTGAGTTTGTAATAACAAACCCTTCTTGTGGCACGTGGAAATATTGAATCCAAACGCCATCAAGGAACTCTTCACGCGTATCTAAAAGCACATCAATGTCTTTGTCTGTTTTAACAATTTCATCGTGCTCTGTGGGTGTATCAAGCGCAAGATCATAATGTGCGTGATCTCCGTGCATTTCTGTAATAATGACGCGGATCATTTTTCCTTCTGCTTCTTCACTTTCAAGCATTTTCTTGATCTGCTTTGCTGCATTGCGATTAATTTTACAGTTCATGTTCGTCATCTCCTAGTATCATTTGTGAAAGAGTTTATTTTCCTTTAGCAAGCTCTGCGACAATTTCGTATGAACGTAGACGTTCCTGATGATCAAAGATTTGTGCATTGACCATCACCTCGTCCGCCTGTGTAGCTGCTAGGAAACCTTCAAGCTTCTCTTTTACTGTTTCTGGACTTCCTACGATTGAGGCGCCTAACTGACGCTGAATCGCTGCTTTTTCATAGTCACTCCATAAGTATTCCATACTTTCAACAGGAGGATTCAGCGGGCCTGAACGTCCGCGTACTAAGTTTAAGAATTGTTGTTGCATCGATGTCGCTAAGAATTTCGCCTTTTCATCTGTGTCAGCTGCAATTACGTTCGCCCCAACCATCGCATACGGTTTATCAAGTACTTGTGATGGTCGGAAACTGTCACGATAAAGCTGCAGTGCCGTTAACGTATAGTCTGGTGAAAAATGACTAGCAAATGCAAATGGAAGACCAAGCTGTCCCGCTAACTGAGCGCTAAAGCCGCTTGAACCTAATAGCCAAATAGGTACATTAAGTCCTTCGCCTGGAATGGCACGAACAGGACGTTTTTCCGTTGGATTAAAATACTCACGAAGCTCATCAAGCTGGTCTGGGAAATCCTCTCCCGTGCTGTGTAAATCACGGCGAAGAGCACGTGCCGTTACTTGATCTGTTCCTGGTGCGCGCCCGAGTCCTAGATCAATGCGTCCTGGATAAAGAGATTCAAGCGTACCGAACTGCTCCGCAATAACGAGCGGTGAGTGGTTTGGTAACATGATTCCACCAGACCCGACGCGGATTTTTGATGTTCCGCCTGCAACGTGGCCAATAACTACTGCCGTTGCAGAGCTTGCAATCCCCGCCATGTTATGATGCTCAGCTAGCCAGTAACGGTTATACCCCCACTTCTCTGCGTGTTGTGCAAGGTCTAACGTATTTTGTAGCGATTGACCCACGCTTCCTCCGACAACGATCGGTGAAAGATCCAAAACGGACCATTTTGCTTCATTTAACTTTCCTTGTTTTTTTTCTGACATTAGAAATCCCCCTTCTTCTGTCTACATGTGACAGAGAGTTCTTTCGCGTTTTTATCCATATTTCATTTCTGTTTTTTATCACCAAGTTATTATATCAACTTTTATTGATGCAACAAAATTTAATGCTTATTAAGTTCATTGGCGATCAATTCATACGAACGAAGGCGTGCTTCATACGTCGGTGTAATCGTCACGATCATCATTTCATCCGCTTGATAAGCCTTTTGAAGATCCTTTAGCGTACGTACGACCTCTTTTGGATTTGCTACAATACTTTTTTGTTTCATGGCTTTAATGGACTCCTGTTCTTTGTCCGAAAAAGAATAGTTTCGGGCTTCTTCCATAGACGGAATGCCGCTTGTCGATTTCCCTGTTTGCTGCTGAAGCTGCCACAAGTAGCTGCTCATCGCTAATTGCTCCGCTTCCTCTGTGGTTTCGGCACAGATCACGGATACGGTGACAATTATCTGCGGATTTTTCAACGTACGCTTCGCCTGAAAGTTTTGTTTGTACTGCTGTGTAATTTCTTTCCCATCTTTCTCGCTCATAAAATGCCCAAACGTGTAGGGCAACCCGTTCTCTGCGGCCATTTTTGCGCTTTTTCCACTTGTTCCAAGTATCCATGGCTGCGGAAGCACGCTCGGTACAGGTGAAGGAGCAACCTTTGAAAACATATGATCCTTCGGAAAACCATGATCGAAAAATTGAAGAAGCTCTTTCACCTTATCAGGAAGCATTCGGACTTGCTCCAAATAGTTATCTGATAGCGCCATCGTGGCCTCTGCCGATCCTCCAGGTGCTCGTCCGATCCCTACATCGATTCGATTTGAAAACAGCGTTGCAAGCATGTTATAGGTTTCTGCTACTTTATACGGTTTGTAGTGCGGCAGCAGGACCGCCCCAGCACCAATACGAATGGTAGATGTCTGAGCACCGATATAGCTAAGCATGACATCAGGGTTTGAGCAAGCAAGGCCCTTTAAATCGTGATGCTCAGCAATCCAGTAACGCTCGTATCCCCATCGTTCGCCTGCCTGCGCAAGACGTAACGACTGTTGCAACGCTTCTGTTTGAGTGCCGTTTGCTACCACAGGCGATTGATCTAATATACTAACTTTCATATGGTCCCTTCTTTCCCTTAATCTCCTGCCTTTATCATATAGCACACGTCACCAGAGTAAAAACAATCTGTTTGATTACGTGCTTTTAAAATTCCGTCTTCTCGGATAACCTATTAAAAAATTTATTTTAAAAAGGTGATTACGTCATGAACTTTCCAATCATCCATACGAACTTTTGGGATGCCGTCATTGGAATCCCCCTTGTATTAGTGTTCACGCAGCTCATTAAGTTATTTTTACCGATTCCAAAACCGATCATTCCAACAATTGCATTACTTCTAGGACTCCTCTTTTCCATCTTATTTGCCCATCCACATAGCCTCATTTCAGGCATTTTTATGGGCTATTTTTATGGTTACGCGGCAATCGGAAGTTATGCTGGCTTAAAGACGTCCATTACCGCTTTTCGTCGGGATAAAAAACATTATTATTAGCTAAGTAAGATGTATGAATTTCTCGCTTTTAACCAACAATAGGTAACAGATTAGGAGGTTGTACACATGAAACATATGACAGCTGTTTTAGTTAAATTTGTTGCTGCACTGATTGCATTTGCAGTTGGGTTGGATCTTTTCTTTAGCGCAACGATTGTCGATATCGTAACGTTTGCCTTCATTGTTACGTTCTTTTCCTATATGCTTGTTGAACGTGTTATTCTTCCGAAGCTCGGAAGCATGGCTGCGACCATTGTTGACTTCACGTTTACTTATATGAGCGTGTGGATCTTTGGAAGTATCTTATTGAATAACTACATGCAAGTAGCATGGGGAAGCATTATCTCAGCAGTAATCGTTACCTCTATTGAAGTATTCGTTCACCGTTATTTAACAGATAGCACATTAGATGAGCGTATTGAAACAAGTGCTCCGTCTGTATTCAGCCCAAACTTAGCTTATGGAACCGAATTTGCTGAGGATCATGATATGGATAAACGAGCACTGTTGAAACAAGAACGTGTAGAAGAAAACAACGAAGAAAAAGAAAAATGAGCTGATCGGCATTGATCAGCTCATTTTTCTTATTTAAAGTATTTCACACGATCTTCTAAAGGCGAAAATGTCTTTTCCCCTGCGGGTGCGACCGGCTTTCCAAAAGGCATCTGTGCAATGAGCTTCCATTCAAATGGAATCCCCCACTCTGCTTTTACTTCATCATCAATGATCGGATTATAGTGCTGAAGCGTTGCGCCAAATCCTTCTACTTCGAGTGCTGTCCACACAACATACTGAAGCATACCAGAGGACTGCTGTGACCAAACAGGGAAATTCTCTTGATACGCTGGGAATTGCTCTTGCAGGCCTTCTACCACTCGTTGATCTTCAAAAAATAAGACCGTCCCATAACCGTTACCAAACGCCGTCATCTTTTCCTGTGTCGGAGCAAAGTTATCAGCTGGTACGATCGTACGGAGCGTTTCCGTTGTGAGATCCCACAGCTTATCATGATGTTGACCTAGCAGAACCACGACACGAGCGCTTTGAGAATTAAAAGCAGACGGCGTATGTTTTACCGCAAAATCAACGACCTCTTGAATACGCTCATCCGACACTACTCTTTCTTTGTTGATGCCATAAATAGAGCGTCGCTGCTCAACCACTTCGTAAAAATCTTTCTTTGCTTCTGTTGTTTTTGGCTGTTCTTCTCCAAATAATTTAGTGAAAAAACCCATTTAAAAAACCACCTTTTTATTATTTTTTCAAACCTTGGCTGTTCTATTCGATTAATGATGAACGACTAAGTGAATGTGCGTGCCAGAGGGATCTGATGTGATGAACGTATCTCCTTCTACTGTCACAGATCCCCCAACAGCTTCAATCCCTTTTAGCGCTGTACTTCTCGCTTCTTCTGTTGGAAAAACGAGCTGGAACCATTTCACGCCCACACTGTTTTGTGAAGGAGTGGGTGCCCCGATGCCATTCCATACGTTGAGCCCAATATGATGGTGATAGCCTCCTGTTGAAATGAACAGTGCTTGACTTCCATATTCAGCAACGACATTAAAACCTAAACCATCACAATAAAAGGTTTGAGCTTCCTGTAAGCTCGCTACGTGTAAATGGATGTGGCCCATGACCGTGCCCTTTGGAAGTCCGTTCCATTCCGCACCTTCTGTTTCAGTAAGCAACCCTTCTGCATCAAGTGGCGCAGTCGTCATTTCAACTTGGTCACCTTGCCACTGCCAGTCATGATCATCTCGATCACGATAAATCTCAATGCCATTTCCGTCTGGATCGGCCAGGTAAATCGCTTCACTTACAAGATGATCAGAAGCTCCCTGTAACGGATAGCCGCTTTTTAATAGGTGAACCAAAGCACGAGCTAGGTCAGCGCGAGTTGGCAATAAAATCGCAAAATGATAAAGCCCTGCTCTACGCGGCTCTTTTGCTGTAACCTCATCAGGCTGTTCAATCGTTAAAAGCGCTGTTTGACCTTCTGCTGTGAGCGTAATTTGGTTCGTTTGTTCCTCTAAGACACTGAAACCGATAATATCTTGATAAAACGCAAGTGAACGCTGTAAATCTTGGACGAGTAAATGTGTGTGACCTACATACGTATGAGGTGGACGCTGAAATTTCATTCTAAGTCAGTCTCCCTTTTTATTGGTTTTTATTTTTATACTGATCAACTTACTTTATGTAAGTAAGTATATATAAGTAATTCATATATTTCAATACAAAAATATTTTTATTTAAAGATATTTTATCGGAACGTTTTATTTTGGCTTATTTTAGGGAAAAAGAGTGATAAACTTTTAATGAGGTGATCCCATGGACAACGTACAAACGCTATTTTTTAAAGATGATGGTACCATTCCAAATAACCCTCTCTTGCCTGTTCTTATTTACCGCGACATGCTTGGAAAAAAGGCCGTGGAGGTAGAAAGCATTTTTAATCAGTGCTCTTGGCTCAATAGCTGGACAAACGGTATTTTCAACTACCATCATTATCACAGTAATGCCCACGAAGTATTAGGAGTAATCAAAGGCCATGCGACGGTGCAGTTAGGTGGAGAATCAGGAAAAACGGTTGCTCTTACATCCGGTGACGTGATCGTTTTGCCCGCTGGTACAGGACACAAACTAATTGAATCAAGTGATGAATTTAAGGTAGCCGGAGCATATCCGGATGGTATGAGCTATGATGTAAAAACGGATCAATCCGAAGGAGCAGATAAGATTTTCAGACAAATTAAGCAGGTTCCACTACCAAAAACCGACCCCATATTCGGTAAGGAAGGTCCACTACTTCATCACTGGAATCCGACTCGCGGAGAAAATGACTTCTCTTTATAGGATGAAGCAAAATAAATGGCACAAAGCATTTGCTGTGCTATGCTTTTAGAAAATGGTAGTAAGGAGCCTCAGTATGTATGATGCACATATTCATTTAGATCAATATCCTGATGTTGATCGCTCCATTGCACAGTGGCAGGAAGCGGGCGTAAAAGGAGTCGTTGCAGTTTCTACGAACTTGCGCTCAAGCTACGATACGCTTTTACTAAAACAAAAATACCCTGATTTTATTACAGCAGCCATCGGCTTTCATCCTGAGGAGGCTCTTCCTTCTGTACAGGATGTGACGGAATGGAAAAGCCTTCTCCTAAAAGAACGTTCTCTTATTTCTGCGATCGGTGAAGTTGGACTCCCTTATTACTCGGCGTTTTCTGGCGACCTTCCTTCCTATCTTCCTTTTTTAGAAGACATGATGATGCTTGCGAATGCGTATGAACTTCCTATTATCCTACACGCCGTACATTCAGGAGCCCCCATTGCTCTTGATCTTTTACAAAAACACGGTGTGAAAAGCGCTCATTTTCATTGGCTAAAAGCAAGCTCCGCGGTCGTAAAGCAGATCGTAGCAGCTGGTTATTATGTTTCAGTGACACCTGAAGTTTGTTATCGGGAGCGTGATCAGCTGCTCGCTAAAATTGTTCCTCTTTCACAGCTTCTAGTGGAAACAGATGGACCATGGCCTTTTGACGGTCCTTTCAAAAATCGACCTACTTCGCCAATATTATTGAAAGAAAGTATTTTAACTCTTTCACGGTTACTCGGAAAACCTATTTGCGAAGTTGAGTCATATGTAGCCAGCAACGTCCGGGAACTTTTTTTCTGCAAATAAAATCGATAAAGAATAGAAGAGTTTCCATTAGGAAATACATATACTAATAGAAACAGCAGAAATAAAGTGGCAGAAAATCTTGCAAAGCATTAGATTTTATTGAATTTTCAGTATATAATAAAGCTATAGAGAAATAACGTGATGGAAAAAGAAAGGAGGCTATTCAAATGGTCTTAAAATGGACTCGCAGACAGCCGTCTGACCCAAGCGTAGACGAACGGCACATAAAACGATTGGAACGAGAACGTGAACGTGAGCAAGTTTTAGCTGATTATTTGGAAGAACAGCTCAGTCCAAAAGATGAAGAGTGAAGAAATCAGGCTGTCATTTTGATGGTCTGTTTTTTTCATACAGAAAACAAAGGTGTATTCCAAACGAATTTGAATTATAATTGATGTGAGAACATCATATTTCATGATAGGGAGAATAAACAAATGTCAAATACAGATCAACCAAAAAAAGTCAGCCTACAAGAGCTGATGAAACAAAAACTTGCAGATAAACAGCAATCGAAAAATGCTGGTCAAGGACATAAAATGGCAACAAAATCCGCTCAGCCTCTTCAAAGTCAGCAAACGAAAAAGCGCAATAATCAACGAAAGCGTACGGGTGTATAAATGAACGGACAGCAAAGAGCCAACATCAAGCCTGGAATTCAAGTGAATATTGTCTTAAAACAAGATCAGCGTACGGGGAAGCTAACAAATGGAGTCGTTAAGGACATTTTAACGAATTCAAGCTTTCATCCACACGGAATTAAAGTTCGCCTTCAGGACGGACAAGTTGGTCGAGTGCAAGAAATTATTCAATAAAAAAAAGTGAGGAGCTCCTCACTTTTTTTATTTAGGCTAGTATCCCTAGCAATTCTTCTAAATGGGTGATTTCATATGTAGGATTCACTTCGTTTCGTTCCTTTTGATGGCGATTAATCCAAACAGACCGTACTCCCGCGCGGTTTGCACCTAAAATATCCGTCATCAAATTATCACCAACCATCAGTGCTTCTTCTTTCTCAATGCCTAACTTCTCTAGCGCATGTTCAAAAATAGCTGGATCCGGTTTCCCTCTACCAAAGTCCCCTGAAATGATGACATGATCAAAATAAGGTCTAATTTCAGGCGTAATTGTAAGCTTCGTATTCTGCAAATGCGGAGAGCCGTTTGTTAAAAGTAACAGCTGATAATTCCCTTTTAGCTGATTTAACACTTCAAACGTTTCCTCATATACAAACGGATGCTTACGGCGCTCTACTGGAAAGCGCTCTGCTAGCTCCTCACCAAGCGTAGGATCATCAATGCCGATCGCTTGGAGACCCCTCGTCCACGCTTCCTTTCGATAAGACGGTACGAGCTCTTTCATTTTTTGAAACAATTCGTGATCATCCGAAAATTCACCCCATAGTCCTTCAAATGGGTTGATCCCAATGAGCTGTGCAAACGAGTAAGTCTCATAAGACGAGTAAAGATCCCGCGCTTCTTTTCGAACAGCGTCTTCTAGCACATTCGGATCGACTCCGTACCTTTCCTGTGCAACCTTACACGTTTCTTCAAACGCGACCTGCACACTTTTCTGATCCCAAAGGAGCGTATCATCTAAGTCGAATATAACCGCTTTAATCATCTGTCTCTCCCCCGCTCATAATTTTTTTACTATTCAAATAATAGACTACTTTTAGATGGGAGACAAGGTGTAAGTTATATCACTTTTCCCTTGCCTGATAAGATTTTCACGTCTCCATCTTCCAATCCTACTTTATAGGTGAGGTGATATTGACGAGTTCGCTCACTTCCGCCTTTCTCCTCATCGGCGGTGATATAAAGGTCAATGACTACGTATTCTCCTTGTACATCTGTCGTTTCTAAGTGATCTACTCGAACAGCAAGGGTATGTTCATATCCATTCGCAAATTGTTGAAGGGATGTATGAGATTGCCATTTCATACCTAAATAATCGTATGCCAAGTCATAATCACGGCTGTCAACTAGCGAATAAAAATCGGCTAAAACTTGCTCTGCAACCTCTTGCAAGCTATATTGATCCTCTGTTTCTTCATCGTCCGCATCCGCATCCTCTTCCTCATCTTCACCACTGTAATCGTCCGATGGTGATGATTCTGCATTAATGGTCATAGGAGATTGGGACCAACCTTGTACTAGATCTAGAATATTCACAAGCGGAATGCTAAATCCAATACTCCCCTCTTCTGTACCAGCGGAGTTAATTCCGATTACCTCTCCCGTTTCTTCCTTGACGAGAGGTCCCCCACTGTTTCCATGCGCAATGGGAGCGGAAATTTGATAAGCGTCTTCGTACACGTATGGATCAAGCGTAAAATCACGATGCACTCCGCTAATAATTCCTGTTGTTACCGTATTTTGTAGACCAAGAGGACTTCCTAAAGCTAGAATTTTGTCCCCCATTTCACTATAATGTGTTTGATCGATCTGCAGCGGTTTATGGTCTCTAAGTTCATTCACCCGAACAACTGCTACATCCGTCTCATCACTAATTCCGATAACCTCTCCGTCGTATTCCTTCATATCATTCAACTTTACCGTGACCATTTGTGCTCCGGCAACAACGTGTGCATTGGTAATAATGTCCCCCTTATGATTGTAAAGAAATCCTGAGCCACTGACACCTTGTGAAGGAACTTCTATTTTCACAACGGACTTTTGAACTTGATTGATAATGTCTTTTAACTCTTGCTTCTTAACGATCGTATTTTCTTTCGGTGATGCTGAAACGATTTCTTTCACAATTGGTGTCGTGCTCTTTGACTGATAAAAAACAATTCCGCCAATAACCCCTCCAATTAATAAAATAGCGAATAAAACCCAGCCGATTCGGGATCTTGGAGCCTGTCTGTGGCGAGTTTGTCTTGATGGATCCTCTGTACTTTGAACCTTTTTTCCACAATTTCCGCAGTATATATCTTCATTCCCAGCTTTATTTCCACAAAATGGACAATACATATCATTTTCTCTCCTCATAAAAAAAGCGATTGTGCTACTTAACTAATAGCACAATCGCTTTGTCGAATACTATCAAATTATGTAAAAAAATAAGAAAAAAGACAAATAAAAAGACGCCTGTACGTGACAGACGTCTTTGATGCGTTCGAGGCGGAGACCGTGTGACCACATTCACACGTTTATCCCGAAGGAATATCGTCCGTCTTACACGAATTAGCTCATCGCTTGATTAATATAACATCTTTTCATTTGAAAGACAAGCTAATTTCGTAATTTTTTTCCTCATATGTCGAACATTCTCCCTGTGAACATCTATACAAGCCCTCGGTTCAGTGTTAGGATTAACAATCATAACTATTACAAACAGAGGAGAAATGTCATCGATGGAATATAAAATGATTGTACTAGATCTTGATGATACATTATTACGTGATGATCAAACCGTTTCCCCCCGTACTAAGGAAGCGTTAATGAAAGCACAAGAAGCAGGTGTGAAGGTTGTTTTAGCTTCTGGCCGTCCGACTTATGGAATGGAATGGGTCGCAGAGGAGTTACAGCTTGAGAAGTATGGAAGCTTTATTCTTTCGTTTAACGGAGCCAAAATTATTAACTGCCGTACGAAAGAAGAGCTATTCAGCAGCACTCTATCTCCTAAAACAGTGAAACACCTGTACGAATTAAGTCAGCGTGAAAACGTTGGTATTCATACGTATGTTGGAAATGAAATTTTTACAGAAGTTGAAAATCCTTATAGTGATATTGAAAGCGATCTAACCGGATTACCTGTTAAAATTGTCGACCATTTTGCAGAGGCTGTAACAGAGCCTGTTGTAAAAGTTCTAATGCTTGAAGAAGCCGAAAAGCTAGCAAAAGTAGAAGAAACGCTTCAAAAAGAACTAGAAGGTGAGCTTAGCGTCATGCGCTCTAAACCGTTTTTCCTTGAATTTACGGAAGCAGGCGTTACAAAAGGTACAAGCCTTCACCAGCTCATTACGGAACTTGGCATTAAGCAAGAAGAAGTGATTGCAATGGGCGATAGCTATAATGACCTTGCAATGATTGAATTCGCTGGTCTTGGTGTCGCAATGGGCAACGCGCCGGATGATATTAAAGAAATAGCAAACTATGTAACAGATACAAATATGAATGATGGCGTAGCCAAAGTCGTTGAAGACTTTATTTTAAAAGTGGCTTCTCATTCATAAGTAAGAAGGTCGATGAATAACTCATCGACCTTTTTTTATTCTCCGTAAAACGCGGCTGTATAAATGGCTTGAATGTCCTTTTTTTCAAGCGGCATAGGACTACGAGCTAATAATCTCGTTTGCTTTGTCGCATCATTTGTCAGCGGCTCAATCGCTGATTCTGGGATTTGAAACTCACGAAGCGTAGTCGGTATTCCAATATCGTAAACAAGCTGCTTTAGAAGCTGCACACATTGACTAGACGCCTCTTCTTCAGATTGAACGACTGCTTCTGGCTCTATGGCTTGTAGCACGTCTGCCAATCGTTTCGTCGCCCGACTTCGAATATAGTCCATTACATATGGAAGTAGAACAGCATTCGATTCTCCGTGTGCAAGATGGAATTGTCCACCTAACGGATATGCGAGCGCATGAACTCCGCCAACACCTGCGTTAAAAAAAGCGAGACCAGCAAGATAGCTTCCGTAGCTCATATCACTTCTTGCTTGACGATTGTTTCCATCCTCTACAGCCGTTCGGAGAGAGCGGTTAATGAGTTTAATGGCATGTAGCGCTAGTCCGTCTGTAACGGGATTTCCTTGTGTGGATAAATACGCTTCAATCGCATGTGTGAGGGCATCCACTCCCGTTGCGGCTGTGACGCGTGCCGGTACGGACAGCGTCAGCTCAGGATCGACAATCGCGACGTCTGCTAAAAGATGAGAGTGCGTTACTACATCCTTTGTCGACTCGAGTGATAGCACAGATATATTCGTCACTTCAGATCCTGTCCCTGATGTTGTAGGGATTAAAATTTTCGGGACCCCTTTTTGCGTAATTTCTCTCTTTCCTGTGAGATTGAGGTAATCTTCTACTTTTCCCTCATGAACCGATAAAACAGCAGTGAGCTTTGCTAAGTCTAGCGCGCTTCCTCCACCGATTCCAATAACAAGATCAACCTGTTTCGAGCGCGTAAACGCAACAAGATTTTCGCCAACTTCTAGCGGTGGTTCAGGGGAAATGGCCGTATACACCTCAACATGATAGTTTGCTTGCAGCAGCGGTTCAATCACTTTGTGTACGAGCCCAATCTCTTCTAAAACAGGATCAGTCACCACTAGTATAGACGCTGGTGCCATCTCTTGCACAATTGAAAGCAACCTTTGACTTGATCCCCACCCTGTATGGTTAACAGGCGTAAATGCTAACGTAGCTGTATTCATATGTATGTCTCCTCCTTATCTACATATACACTTCGAAGCGCGACGAGGTGATTCCTCTATTTTTTAGCTGGGCAGCGAGTTTTGTGCGCGCTTTTCTACAGGTCTGGTGGTGTTCCTGCTATCTAATTTCCCTTATTGCAGGATAGCTACACTTCTATTGACTGCTTTTCCTGTTTTATTGAACACTTTTCTCGTTCTATCGATCACTTTCCACTCTTTATCGGCGATTTGCTGTTTCCCTTTATGTGACGCTTACTCCTATCGATCACTTTTTCCATTCTATCGACTAATTTCCCCGTTCTATCGATCACTTTTCTTATTCCATCGACTAATTTCCACTCTTTATCGGCGATTTGCTGCTTCCCGTTGTGTGACGCTTACTCCTATCGATCACTTTTTCCATTCTATCGACTAATTTCATCGTTCTATCGATCACTTTTCTTATTCTATCGACTAATTTCCACTCTTTATCGGCGATTTGCTGCTTCCCGTTGTGTGACGCTTACTCCTATCGATCACTTTTTCCATTCTATCGATCAATTTCCCCGTTCTATCGACTAATTCCCACTCTTTATCAGTGATTTACTGCTTCTTTCCCCCCACCGCATACCTTCCTTTTGGCAAAGCATTTCCGTACGTGCTACAATAGGACAATCCTATTTTTAGAAGAGGGATGATGGTTATGGCATTTGGAATTAAGCGCGCGGAGTTAGTGGCGTGGAAGAAAAAAGTACGCAGCGGAGAGATTGCTTTTCTCACCCATTACTGGATTGACGATCGATTTCCAGGAGCGCATACGGTGACAAAGGTTGGCTGTGCTGATCTCAATAAGTTAATTGAGTGGGGCAAAAAGTACGATATTCCTGCAAAGTATATTCATCATCAGGAGGGATATCCTCATTTTGATCTTCTTGGTGATCGACAGGTGGATATTTTGTCAAAAGAAAATATGCTTCACCAGTTAGAGCGATTTCATCATTAACCAAAAGAGCCGGTTGCAGTGCAAACCGACTCTTTTTTATTGTGAAACGCCTGTACTTGTTGAAACAGCTACGGGCTTATTGGACAAATAGCTGTGTAGTACCATCCCTATAATGACCAGCATCATGCCGAGCCATGAAAGAAGAGACGGGAGCGGAGCTGAGAGAACGAATACTTCTCCAATGAGGGCAAAAAGGACTTCAATGGACTGCGTAGCTTCAACAGCTGCAAGCTTCTGCATGTTTCCTCTTACCATATCAGTCGCGCGGAAAAATAGAACCGTTGCAATAACGCCAGAGGATACCGCTACTAGTAAAGCTTGAACGCTTTGTTGACCAGTAGGTGGACCTTCGACTATCAACCCATATAGAGAAAGTAGTAGCCAAAGAGGAAGACTCGCAAGCGTCATTCCAAGCACGCGCTGATACGGGTCTAGACGCCCCTCGCAAACCTCCATCATTTTTCGGTTTCCAAGCGGGTAGGCAAAAGACGCGACCAAAACAGGAAGCACACCAAGCAAAAGAGCGACACCTGACAACTCTTTTGCTTGCTCCATTTGCATAATCGCGATCCCTAGCAAAATAATGAGCGACATACCAAGCCCTCGAAGGGAAATTCCCCCCCGTATTTTCACTACTCCGTCGTCCAAAGAACGAAGCTCATAAAAGAGCGGCGCAAGCAGTGCTCCTGAAATGATGGTTACTTGCCATGTACCAGCAATAAGCCAACCGGGCGAATAAGCAGCGGCAAAACAAAGCGGTGCATAAAACAATCCAAATCCGACAAAGCTCCATATGATCCAAGAAAGAAGATTTCTTTTCATCTCAACCAACAGGGCTCCAAAATTCCGTCTAACGAGCACAATGACAAGCAGAAAAGGAATCATGAAGATGTAGCGTAGGGACGCACTCCAGATCCAACTGCCCCCTGCTAGTTCCATTGATCGATTTAATACAAAGGTAAAAGCAAAAAAGAACGCTGCGCCAACTCCAATAAAGATTGGTTTCATTGCCGTTTTCATCTCCCTTCTGTCATAAACTTACCCAAGCTAAGCCAGTTGTTTTCGACTAGCTGAACCACTTTTTCATACTCCTCATTTTGGCACGCGCTTATGATCATCTCATGTTGATATACGGACTGTTTCCCACCTTCTGCTGAAAACTGTGATACTTCTAGTCGCTGCACCTTTGGAATGATTGCTTGAAGTGCACGACTAATTTCTGGATTTCCTGCCGCTTCTAAAAACACACCGTGAAATTGCTCATCTACTTCAATTGCACGCATGGCATCTTTCTCTTGAATCGCTTGTTTGAGCTCCTCATTTTTTCTTTGAAGTTTTTCCACATCACTCGCCTGTAATTTCGGGCATGAGAGCTTGGCTGCGAGTGCATGTAGTGCTGCCACAACGGTAAAAGCGTGCTCTGCCTCCTTTGTATTTAATGGTGTAACACGGGTATAAGACCCTGGAAAGGATTCGACAAGCCCCTCGTCTTCTAAGCGCTTTAACGCTTCTCTCACAGGAGTTCGACTCACCGCAAACTGCTCTGCTAGTTCTTGATCGTAAAGTCTTTGTTCTGGAGCGAGTTCAAGGGTAATTATGGCTTTTTTTAATGTTTCGTACACTTCATCTCGAAGTGATCGCCGTTGAATTGGTTTCATATGATTAGTTTTCATAAAACCAATATATCGCATATCCCATTTTATAACAATAAAAAAGAGAAGGGTTTCTCCTTCTCCGTGATACGTTTACAGCGCCCAGTGTTCGATTGCTTTTGCTACTCCGTCTTCTACGTTTGTTGCGGTTACCCAATTTGCTTCTTCTTTGACAAGATCTTGGGCATTTCCCATCGCAACCCCCACGCCGGCAGCTTTGATCATGGCAAGATCATTTAAGCTGTCGCCCATCGCCATTACATCATCAAGCGTAATGCCAAGCTTTTCGCTAATTGTTTCAAGCGCCTTCGCTTTGTTAATTCCGACTGCGTTGACTTCAATATTTGTAGGACTAGAATTACTCACTTCTAGCTCTGGGTTTTGTGTAAGTTCATCTAAAATCACCTTACGGATTTCATCATCCTGTATGTCGAAACCGTATTTTAACCATTCATGATCGGTAATGTTTTCTGGAAATTCTCCACGCCATACTTTGTCCGTTGTCACGGCCCAAAAATGCGTATTGTGCGTGTTTGTTAAGTTATGCATCGTTTCAATGTGATTGCTAGACAGCGTATTTCGTTCAATGAGTTGATCGTTGCTGTCCCAAATCTCACTGCCGTTTACTGTAATTATGTAAGAAGTAAGTTTCAATGATTTCGCGAAATGGCGACACGTTGTAATGGATCTTCCGGTACTAAGAACCACATAAATGCCTTTTTCCTGTGCTTTAGCAATCGCTTTTCGGTTTCCTTCTGAAATCTCACCTTCGTTATTTAAAAGCGTTCCATCCATATCCAATGCGATCAGTTTAATCTCTTTTTTTGTCGTTTCCATCGTTTTGCACTCCTTTTTCTCCATACTCTCAAAACCTGTACGAGCTGTCATCCACTTTAGACGTTAATTGAACTACATAAAATGCCTGAATAAAGCATCTTTATATCTTTACCCTAACACACCCTTTTCATAATCGTTAAATTTAAGCTCAAAAAAGACCTTCAACACTTAAGTTGAAGGCCCTTTCTATCATTATTTAGATGCTCTTGTAATGGAAACAGTTTTCTTCGTTACGTGGCCTGCAAGATCTTCTACTTCTAATAAGAACGTATTTTTCCCTGGAGTCAACGGAACGTTGATTGTTTCTGTATGTGCGAACGGACGCATTGCATACGGCTCTTTGAACTCGTGAGCGTATGTTTCACTTCCGTTCACACGGAAACGAATTTCATCATAGTTATCTGATAGTTTCACAGATAGCTTCGCACTTTTTACGTTTTTCCCAACAGATGTTGGAACTTTCCCTTGAAGCTCTAATTTAGGCGCAGTAGCATCCACAACAATGGAACGTTCAAATTTTGATACGTTTCCAGATAAATCCTCTGCGGCTACTTTTACAACTTGTACACCGTCTTTAAAGGTCATCGCGTGGCTAAAATCAAATTGCTTTTTCTCAGCATTCCATTTTAGCTCTACTTGCTGGCCATTTAGCGTAAATGATTGGATTTTTGACTCATCTTGAATATAACCGCTGAAAATAGCTTGAGACTTGTCTACTACATCAAGCGCACCTGGTGCTGTGATAAAGACAGATGGCTTTCCTGTATCCTTAACAAGACTTACCTCTCTTGAAGCTGCATTTCCTGCATAATCAAGAGCAAGAACTTCCACTGTTTGTCCAACTTCCGGTTTTGTTTCAAATTTATAAGATGTTGCATTACCAGAAAGCGGAGTTTTCAACACAGATTTTCCGTCTACTAAAATATCAATAGCGTTTACACCAACACCTGCATCTGCCGCTTTAAATGATAGCTCACCATCATTATATGACGCACTTACTGTCGGCATCTTGGTGTCGATCTTCACTGGGAACTTGAATACTTGCGGTGCTTTATTCTCGTAATCTAAGTAAGCTTTTACTTGGTAAACATATTCGCCGTCTTTTGCAACTACGTTGTTTAATTTCCCATCCCACATCGCTTGCTTAAAGACATATGCTGGGTCTCCTGAACCACCGTCGTAGTAGTTTTTCCGAATATCTGTTTCTGAACGTAACATACGAAGTACTTTCCCGCTCTTATCTGTAATAGAGAATTCAAGCTTCTTCGCATTACGTAAAAGTGTTAACTGAGGAATCACCTCATCCTGTGATTCGTCGCCGTTTGGTGAGAAGGCAATTTTATCTTTCAGATACTCGTCCTCTTTTGCTAAGCTTGCACCAAGAACGTTCTCATCCTTATCGATAAGTGCCTCCATGCCGTAGAAATAGTTATCATCATAAATACTAGCATCTAAGATCGGAGCCTTATTCCAGTCGCCTTTGAAGCCTACAAATGGAACCGTAAGTGTTGGGTCACCGTCTGTACCTGCTGTGCTAACAAAACGGACAAATCCATCTACGAAATAGCCGTTCGGGAATACTTGATCAGCCGGCAATGATTTTGTTAAATCTGCTGGATCGGCAACTTTCGCACCTGTTAAGTCAACTGTGACGTTAACGGTTTGCGACTGACCCGCTTTTAACTTCACTTTTGATGTTGCAGCATTATTCACTTTTACGGTAGCACCTTGAAGTGGCTGTGCTTCCATTTCATTATGATTAATGCCATCTTTTCCTTTTAGCACGAGGTCTGTTTGTAGACTAGAAGCAACATCATATTCAACGTCACGTTTGCTAAGGTTTTTCGCTACAAGCGTGAATGATACTTTATCCTTCGTAATTTCTTTTAACGCAACTTTGCCCACTCCACTTGTTTTCTCTGTTACAACAACTGGAGTAGAAACAGCTGCATGAAGTTGCATTAATCCTGCTCCTTCACGACGTGGTGAATAGAAGTTTGTCCATTTTTGAGCAGCGTTTGTTGCGCTTTTATCCACAACAGGTGCAGACGTATTCATTAATAAGTTTTTCGCAAGCAATACGCGATCTGCATTATGCTTTGGCTTAAATTCCTTGTCTACGCGCTCAAGTACTAGCGCTGCTCCCCCCGCAACGTGTGGTGCTGCCATTGATGTACCGCTCATGACGCCGTATTTGTTATCATTAAATGTGGAATAGATTTTTCCACCCGGTGCCGTAATTTCTGGTTTAAAGTCAAGGTTTGGCGTAACGCCCCAAGACGTAAAATCAGACATTTGGCTTGCCGTATTATTAGGAATTGTAATCATAGAACCGTTAAACGATACTTTTACTGTTTTCCCTTTTTCAAATAATGCTTTTAATGCATTTCCGTCCTTAATACTAACGCTTGCCATTGGTAACTTAGGATTATCAAGCGCCATATTTACATAGTCGCCGTGTGCCACCGTACCACGCACGATAACTCCCGCTGCACCAGCTGCTTCCGCCTGTTTTTGAATATTTGAGTAGAAGTAGCTGCCATCACGAGTAACAAACACGATTTTCCCTTTTACGTCTTTTCCTTCGTATTTGTCAGGCTGCCCGTCACCTACATACACGACTTCTTTTTCTTCTTGATGGAACACATCAAGCGGATTTGGTGCGGATTGCTTCTGCCAGCCAATTTTAAACGGCTCTTCTCCCTCTGCATTCACTGTTAAACTATCAAGCTGAATATGCGAGTTTTCTAGAGACGCTACTTGTAGAGATGAAGGCGTTAAACCTGGTGCTCCTACAACTCCAGTGTCTGGATTCGCCGCGTAAGGAGTTTGATAACCGTGACCGAAGTAAGCAGAGTTTCCAGCAGAAATAGACATGAATACACCGTTATTCACGGCATTTGTAATCGCTTGTTGCTCTGGATCATCTTCCGCTACGAATGAAGCCGTTGAACCTAAGCTCATGTTTAATACGTCTGCGCCAAGCTTAATCGCATCGTCAATTGCTTTTACGTAAATATCTCCGTATGTTGACGGGTTTCCTGGATCATTACTGAACACCTTAAGCGCTAAAAGCTGTGCTTCAGGTGCCACACCTTTAATGCCTCCAGCTTTCTCATCGCCGTTTGCACCAACTGTTCCAGATACGTGCATTCCGTGCATGCTAGCATCAGGACCTTCGTCAAGAATGTTATCGTTGTTATCAGCATAGTTATAGCCGTAAGGAACTTTGTCGGTATAGAACTTCCCTTTAAGCTGATCTTTTTTGATATCTGCATCAATTACGCTTTTCGTCAGTTTTTCCCCTTTTGTCGTCGTCAAGGTCATGTCGTGGTGAGACGGATCAATTCCCGTATCAATAACACCGACAACCATTCCCTCACCTTTATATCCATAATCGCCCCACGTTTGCTGTGCTTGCACAAGCTCTTTACTTGTAATCATGTCCGGTTTTTCTGTTGGACGCTTGTACTCATTTACAACGTGAACTTTTGCAACGCCTGCAAGTCCCTCAATCTTTTTAATGTCGCCGAATTTCACATTTCCACTGAAGCCATTAAAAATCGTGTCAAAGCTACCAAGGTATTGAACGTTTACGCCATTCTTTTTAATATTCGCTTTAATGCTTTTTTGCTGTGCGGACACTTTTTGTTGAAGGCTTTTTTGCGTCGTTTTGCTTAAATCAGAGTACTTTTTCCCTTCTGCTTTTGCATATGTAATGGCTGGTGCTGATGACAGCTCCACAATTACGCGCACTTTATCGTTTTGGCCGTAAGCCTTTCCTTTTACAATCGTTTTCCCATTCGCATCTAATTTTAGAGAATGTGCCTTTGCTTGATGATCAGCCGCCGGTGCCGCATGAGCCGCCGTAGACATTGCGACAACAGACGCAACGGAAAGTGCAGTAATAGCTGTTTTCTTTTTATTCACCTAAAATTTCCCCCTTAAATGTATCTAGAAAATATTACTATAACACTATAAATTTAGTGTTTTTACAATATTCTAGCAGAAATAGGTTCTTTTCGGAATAGTTATTTTTGAACCTCTTTTGAATATTTCGAATTTTTAATCAAAAATCCTTTATTTTTTAACGTTTTAATAAATTAAATTTTTTTAAGATCTCCTGCTTTTCATCTAGGAGTTTTATCATCTTTTTGTCATTTTTGTAATGTTTTTGTAAACTGTACAAGCCCTTCTCTCATAGACTAGACGGATTATGTTTTACGATATTAGGGGGGGAACTTTTTTTGTTTAAAAAATGGTTTATTTGTTTTATTGTCACCTTTGTTTTTATGTGTGGAATTAGCTCCGTATCAAATGCGGCCTCAGGAAATCAGCTTATTATTATTAACAAAGCTAAAAACCAGCTGGCGTTTTATGAAAATAATAAGCTCGTAAAAATGTTTAGCGTCGCAACGGGAAAAAAGGCATCTTATACACCGGAGGGACGTTTTAAGGTTGTAAATAAAATTGTGAACAGACCTTACTATAAGGGAAATATTCGCGGCGGAGACTCTCGTAATCCCCTCGGCAATCGTTGGTTGGGGATCAATGCGCGTGGAACTTGGGGAACGACCTATGCCATTCACGGAAACAATAATACAAGTTCAATTGGAAAATACGTAAGCAGCGGCTGCATTCGCATGTACAATCAGGAAGTACAGTGGTTATATAGCAAAGTTAAGGTGAATACGCCTGTTATTATTACCACTTCTAACAAGAGCTTTGGTGGCATTGCCGCTTCCAATGGTATTAAGGTTTCTGGTGAAGAAACGGCACCTGTCGCCGTTATCACGAGTGGGTCAACGCTCAAAAAGGGAAGCCGCGGCGCAGAGGTGAAAAAGCTTCAGCAGTTACTCACATCACAAGGTTACTCAACCAACGGTATTGATGGTATATTCGGAAGCGGAACAGACCGCGCTGTGCGGCTGTTTCAAAAAGCGCACCATCTTTCTGTCGATGGAATTGTAGGAGCCAACACGTACAAAGCCTTGCAACAGCAATAAAAAAGAGCGTGGACACGAGTCCACGCTTTTTTCATAATTTCACGGATCCCTGCCTTCTAACATAAGGCGGTCTAGGTGCTCTTCTTTCTTGTAATGGTAGAGTGTCCTGCTCATTAGCATTCGCTCGTTTTTTTATAATAGATGTAATCTTTTTTCGTGCTGAAGGTTGGAGAAAATAGATGGCGCTGACTGCGATTCCTCCAAGTCCGATAAGAGCTCCTGTCTTCCACTTGTTTTTCGTAAGTGATAGCTTTTCCAACGCATTTAGCCTCCTAAGTTTCCATAATTAACAATTATCTACTATTTACACGGTTTGGACAAGTCTAAACCAACTTGTGATAAATTTCGTTCCGGCTTCCTTTTAACGACACGATGCTTCTAATTAAATAATAAAAATAAGGAGAAAGTGTTTTCTATTTTTTTATATTTGATATAATTATTTCCATTAAATAATTATTTGTACCTATTTCTTTGGTACTAAAAAGGGGAGGACATTTGCTTGAACCTTTTTTCATCTTTTCAAAAGCGAATGTTACGAAACTATGTGTTTAGTTCCGCATTTGCGGTATTTGGCGTTGGGAGCACGCTCATTTTCCATACACTTTCTTTGAGCCAACGTGAAATTTACTTCTTGCTGGCCATTATAATGATATCCGTTTGTACAATGCTCATAGCGGAATTTTGGACGTATAAGCGACAGGTTTCTCCGATTCGTTTGGTGTACCGATCCGATATTCTTTCGAAGGAGTCGTTGTATGACGCTCACGCTCGTCTACACGCCTTTCCACTTCTAACCTTAAAACGAATTCTCGGACCGCATTTTTTGGGCATTGGCATCCCTTCATCTGGACTAGCCATTCTTTGTATTCATTATGGCGTACTAGCCATCCCGTATTATTTTGTTGGTCTTGCCTGGATTGGCGCTTTTTTGATTGCTGTTATGCACGGACTCATTGAATTCTTTTTAACGTTTGAAACGATCAAACCGCTTCTTCACGACATTCAAGAGAAATGGTTTGAACAAAACAACGAGGATTTAGCACATGAAAAATCGTTTTTCTTTAGCATTAAAAAGAAAATGGTGATCAGCTCGTTGTTCTTTGCAATCTTTCCTGTCGTTCTGTTTAGCCTTGCCACGCAAATCCGGATGCAAAGCATTCAAGAAAATGGGCTAGGTGATTATTGGAGCTGGGCCCTAATCATCCTCGCTATGGTTGTTATTATTGCGTTAAGCGGCTCTTTTCTTTTATTTAAGCATTTTAAGCAGCCGATCGAACAGCTACAAAAAGGCGTATACGAAGTCGGTCAAGGCTCGCTAAATCGAATGGAGAACGTCTATTCCGATGAATTTTCAGACTTAGTAACCGGCTATAATCACATGATCAAAGCGATACGTGTACGCGACGAATTAAATCAGCAGCTAATGGAAAGCTTCTTTACGGCGATTGCTGCCACCCTTGATGCACGAGATCCTTATACAGCTGGACATTCTGAAAGAGTAGCGGCATACTCTGTTCAAATTGGTGAACGAGCTGGCTTTAGCAGTGGAGAACTAGATTTATTGAAAAAATCAGCCCTTCTCCATGATATTGGAAAAATTGGCGTTCGGGATGAAGTGTTATTAAAAGAGGGGCGACTAACAGATGAAGAATTCAACCAAATTAAAGCTCACCCCGTAATTGGTGCGCATATTTTAAGTCAGGTTATTATGACGGAAGAAATCAAACAGCTTCTCCCCGGCGTTAAATATCATCATGAGCGTTACGATGGCAAAGGATACCCGGAAGGCTTAAGCGGTGACACGATTCCCGTCTTTGGTCGTTTAATTGCTGTTGCTGACGCGTACGATGCAATGACGTCCGATCGCCCTTACCGAAAAGGAATGCCAGCAGGAAAAGCGCTTCAAATCATTGAAAGCGGAAAAGGCACACAGTGGGACCCTCATTACGCAACGCTTTTTGTTGACTTAATGAACGAGGGCTTTGCTAAAAAAGTTTCTGGTGAATAACCTTGACGTTTGAAGAAGCAATGAGAGTATGCTACGATAAATTCATGCAGTGAATAGGTTTACCTGTTCCTGCATATACTACACATGTCACCCTATCCAATCATTCGCGATCGTTGCGGGACACTTAACCATGTACGGATGGATGGGGTGATGTAGTAAAAAGCGTGCAGCTTCTGCACGCTTTTTTATGTGGTTAGCTTAGTAAGAACCTCCGCCACCGAGCATTCATCCGTAACAAGGCGCAGTGCTTGCCCTGCCCAAAGGGACATTTTTTCAGGATTTTGATCTTTGGCCGCTTTGGCGCGCAGTGCTTTTGTTAATGTATTTTGGAGAGGGTATGGTAGTACGCTTACTTCTTTCATTTTTTCCATAAACTCATTTTGAATCCCTCTCGCCCATTTTCCAGAAAAGGCTTTGGTGAGAGCCGTATCACTCTCGTTTTTCGCGATCAGCGTCTTTTTATAGGTAGGATTTGCTCCACTTTCATTGCATGGTAAAAAGACAGAACCTAATTGGACACCCTCCGCTCCTAATATATATGCCGCTTCAATTCCTCTTTTGTCCGCTATTCCCCCTGCCGCGATAACCGGGATGTGGAGATGATCAGCCATTTGCGGAACGAGCGCAATCGTTCCAATTAACGCATCACCCTTAGTTGCTATAAAAGTACCTCGATGTCCTCCTGCCTCGCTCCCTTGTGCGACTATATAATGAACACCGCTTTCTTCAAGCATCATTCCTTCCTCTACAGTCGTCGCCGTACCAATGACTTTAATTCCCTCTATTTTTAAGCAGTGAATCACATCCAATTGAGGCGATCCGAACGTAAACGAACAAGCCGTTACCCCTTCTTCAACGACGACCTCAATTTGTTTGACGTATTCTTCATTGTGTTTGTCACCACTAGGGTCCGTAACGGGTTGAATCGTCGGTGAAATTTGCAAAAGCTGTTCGTTCATCATCTCAATGTCGCTTTTATTAACGTCTTGTGTGGGTTCTGGCACAAAAAGATTTACGCCAAACGGTTTATTGGTTCGCTTTTTCACCTCACGAATGGCATCGCGTAGCTCCTCAGCCGTCAGATAACCTGCTCCGATTTGCCCGAACGCACCAAAATTGGATACGGCTGCCACGAGTTCAGGTGTGGTAATTCCTCCTGCCATGCCGGCTTGAAAGATCGGATAGGTTATGCCGAGCTCTTTTTGGATCGTTCCCATTTTCCTCATCCCCTTGTATATGCTGATTTTCACTGAATCGCTGTTACTCCGCTGTTAAATTTGATACTATAATACTTACTATAACACGGAACAACTCGTTTAACGTTCCTTTTTGAGGAGGCACTATGTTACAGGAATTTGGCTATTCTCAGTATGAAAGTCAAGTATATGAAACGCTACTTGCAGGAACAGAACCGATGGACGCAACGTCGATCGTCAGTCATTCACAAGTTCCAAAGGCGAAAGTATACGAAGTATTAAACCGCATGATTGATAAAGGTCTTATCATGAATACCGTATCGGAAAAGAAAAAGCTTTATCATGCCATTCCCCTTGAGTCTGTGATCAAAAAACTTACATATGAATTTGAACAAAACGTAGAAGAATTAAAAAAGAAAAAAATTGAGCGTTCGTTTTCAGATGATCGTGTATGGAGTTTAAAAGCACATTCCACCATTTTTGCGCAAACGGAAGAAATGATTCATCACGCAAAAACGACCATCTTTATGTCATCTTGGAGTGAAAATCTTATTCCTTATCTTCCCCTTCTTGAGGAAAAGGAGGCGAGCGGTATTGAAGTTGAAATTCTCTCCATTGGAGCGATTGAAACGTCTTTGAAACACGTTCATATCCTTGTCCCAATCGATGAGCATGATCGCCTCGAAAAGTCTCATTTAATTGTCATTGATGAAGAAGATGCGGTGTTTGCAGGAATTGAAAACGATCAGTGGAAAGCAATTAAAACGATGTCACAACCGTTCGTAAAATTCTTCACCGATTTCTTTTATCATGATGTGGCGCTAGCACGCATTACGGAGCGATTTCACGATCAGCTTGTTGATGATGAAGTGACAAAGAAACTGCTCACGCGCCTTCGCTATTAAGCCTACCTAAAAAGAAGCAAAATGTTCCAACAGGACGTTTTGCTTCTTTTTACTATTTCCTCTTGTACTCTTCTCTAAAAAAGGTTACTATTCTCGTAGTAACTTTTTTTAAAGAGGAGGTTTGGACGTGAATCCAAAAATTTATATATTAGCTGTCTCCTGTTTCGTCATTGGAACGGTAGAGCTTATCATTGGCGGTATTTTAGATATTATCTCTAATGACTTAGGAGTTTCAGTGAGTAAAGCTGGAAATTTGATTACGATTTATTCTGTTTTTTTCGCCCTGTCAGCCCCTATTTTGCTGAATATGACGGCGAAATTTGAACGTAAAAAAACATACTTATGGACATTATTTGCCTTTTTACTTAGTAACGTACTATCAGCAGCAAGCACAAACTACGAAATGTTGTTTGTAGGGCGTATTATTGCGGCTATTAGTGGTTCGTTCCTTGTCGTTCTTTCTACGACGATGGCTTCTAGAATGGTGGCCGATGAATACAAAGGTCGCGCGATCGGAACGATCTTTATGGGGATTAGTGCTTCTCTTGTATTAGGTATTCCAATTGGGATTTTAGTTGGAAATGCGTACGGGTGGCGTTCGGTGTTCATTTTAATTGGGATTTTGACTGCGCTTATTATGGTCGGCGTCTTTTTCTTATTAGAAAAAGTATCTCCACCACCTGTTGTACCGCTTCGTGAGCAGCTGCGTTCCCTACGTGAGCCGAAGATTATCACAACAGAGCTCTCATCAGGCTTTATGTTAGCCGGGCACTTAACGTTGTATGCGTATTTAACACCGTTTTTACGCACGACGCTTCACATGAATACAACGATGGTAACAATCATGTATATTGTATTCGGAATTGCAGCTGTTGCCGGCGGTGGTCTTGGTGGTTTAAGCTCCGACAAATTCGGTTCGAAAAAATCGATTTTAACGATTATTACGGCGTTCTTAGTCATGATGCTGATTATTCCGTTTAGCGTAGACTGGCCGATTTATGTGTTTACAGCCGTTATTATCATTTGGAGTGCACTAAGCTGGGCGATTTCTCCAGCACAAAATAACTTCATTATCCAAATGGCTCCTCATAACTCTGACATTTTATTAAGTTTAAATACGTCAGCAAGTCATTTGGGCATTGCGCTTGGATCATTTGTTGGTGGAATGGTAATCGAGCATACATCCATTTTATATAACGCATGGTTTGGAGCTATTTTTGTGCTAATTGCGCTTTTATGCTCAATCTTTTCTATTACGCGTCATACAGTATCGCAGTCTGCACAGTCACATCAGCACTAACAAAAAAGGAATTTCGATCTAAAAATCGAAATTCCTTTTTTGCATTTTATGGTATTATAAAAGAAAGGTGGTGGTCGTATCCGTATTTTTAGCCTTGTTCAATTCGTTTCTTATCTGCTTTTATATAGCTTCTATTTTTTAGTGGTGCAACCGCTCTTTTCCGTTCATATCGTCATCACATTTCTACTTGTACTTACTTTTTCTCTCCTTCTTCATTTCATTTCGAAGAAACTGGATGGAAAGATTCTCTTCTTAGAAAAGCGAATCGATCCACACATTAGCACGCTTTTTATAGTCACGATTACCATTACAGCTCTACTTATAAATTAGCACAAAAAAAAGAGCGCAATTTGCGCCCTTTTCCACTTATGAAGCTTTTTTTATTGATTGACTTGCTGTTTGTTTTTTGTGATATGCAAGGAAATAGATTAAGCCAACAAAAATTGCTCCCCCTACGATGTTTCCGAGGAAAACAGGCACGAAGTTTTGGAAGAAATCTACCCATGTTGCTTCACCAGCGAAGATCGCTGCTGGAATAACGAACATGTTGGCTACCGTATGCTGGAAACCAATTGCAACGAATGCCATAATTGGGAACCAAATGCCGAGAATTTTACCCGCAACATCTTCTGCACCAAACGTAATCCATACTGCTAAACATACTAACCAGTTACAGCCGATAGCGGAAACAAATGCTTTTCCAAACGGATCGGCAATTTTTGCTTGAGCAACTGCCACTGTTTTTTCTAAAAATGGACCTGTTTCTGTTAATCCAACAACGTGTCCGAAGAAATAAGCGATAAACAGTGCACCAACGAAGTTACTTACTGTGATCCAAAACCAGTTACGAACAAGACTTCCTGCTGAAATACGCTTTGCGAATGCAGCAATTGAAAGTGTCATCATGTTTCCTGTAATCAGCTCACCGCCAGCTAAAATAATTAAAATAAGTCCCACTGGAAAGACGGCTCCACCGATTAAACTTGCCATACTGCCCCATTCTGCCGGTAAGTTTCCGATGACACGAATGTCTAGAAGAAATCCTAACGAAATGAACGCTCCTCCTAGAAACCCAAGTACGATTAGCGATAGCAAAGACATGTTTGCTTTGTTTGTTCCTGCTTCAACAGCAAGATCCATAATTTTGTTTGGCTTGTTATATGCCATACCCTTCACTCCTTTTTGAATAAAAAAGGCAACACTCAAATACCCCTACCGTTCGATAGAGAAATAAGAATGCTGCCTAATGACGCTGCATTATCAGTACAGCGCATCAATTATCATTAATTATATGGAATGGAAAACCTACAGAGCGTGCAGGCTCACCAATCAGCGCTATTCGCGCGCAATGAACATTTTGTATTATACCTTCTTCTCGTTCTGTTGACAATGCATTTTTTCACAAAATGTTCACAAATCAACAATACGCTCAGGATGCGTGTACACGTTAAACGACTGATTGCGAATAAATCCAACAGTTGTAATACCAAGATCTTCCGCAAGCTCTAGCGCTAATTCAGTCGGAGCTGATTTGGATAGGACGATCTCACAGCCAATCTTCGCGACTTTTAATAAAATCTCAGATGATATGCGGCCGCTAAATACAATGATCTTATCTTCGATGGAAATATTATGTTGCAGACAATATCCGTAAATTTTATCAAGCGCATTATGACGACCAATATCCATCCGGCTCAGCACCGTTCCGTTTACATCACAAAGCGATGCATTATGCACCCCACCTGTTTCTTGGAAAATCGTTGCGGACTCTTGCATATCTTTCATTAGTCGGAAGCAGTCATCCGGTGTGATTTGCACATGAATATCCGTCATTTGTTTAGCTGTTAGTGCATCATTCACGAATACAAAACCTTGTCTGCTCATACCGCAGCATGAAGTAATGTAACGCTTGCTTTGGAAGTTACGGTAAAAAGGGTTCACTTTATTTGTTTTCACATGAACATATCCTTCTTTTTCCTGATACCATACTTCATCAATATCTTCGTACTTTCGAATGACTCCTTCAGAAGCTAGAAAGCCAATGACCATGTCTTCGATGTATTCTGGTGAACAAACCATCGTTACAAATTCTTCTCCGTTCACTTTAACGGTTACCGGATGCTCCGTTACTACATGATCAAGAACCTTTTTATGTTCCCCTTTTTCGTAGCGTGTAATTTCACGCTCTGCTCGCACTGATTTCCCCATCTTACTCATCTCCTATACGATTGGCTTATCAAAAATAAATACAGACACGGCCATATTCTCTTCTACTTTAATGTCAGAAAACAGATGAACAAGCTTTGCACCTACTAATTCCTCTAGTCCTTCTGGCATATTGGTTGCGTATACTTCTTGAATCATTTTCGTTCGGGCTGAATGAACGACTTCTGCTCCCCCAGGAGATTTTGCGATAAACTTTTCCGTTGGTGTTAAATTCCCATATAGCGTCGATACCGCCATATTTTCTACAAACACCGTATGTATCTTTTCAGGTCCTTTTCCAAAGAGCTCTTTACGAACCTTACGTAAAATATCATTAAACTCATGCACTTTTTTCGACATTCTTCAAATCCCCCATCCATTGCACTCAGCAAACAACGTCAAATTATAACCGTTTTACTCGCACTTTTAAACATAAAATATTTTAGTCACTAAAACAAGAAACTCGTCCCACAATCCACCTTCTTAAAGGATTTACGTGCTATTCCATTGACAGAATGGACCTTCTCACCTATTTACTTATCGGTGACAGCCCCTCCTTTTTTTACAAAATAAGCAGTTTCTACTTATTTTTACTAGCTATTAATGGACTTTTTCACCGAGATAAAAGGTTCCCTCCTTGTTATTTTACCAACGTTTGCAGCTACTAAAACACGCTATTAAAAAAAGAACTGTTGTCACTTTTTTTAGAAAGAGCTATAATATAATTTGTTTGATGGAATTATAGCACGTGTATTGTTATGATTTTATCATGTGAACCCCTATTCGGTCGGTGTTCATTCACTACATAAGTACCAGAAGCTTTCGTAAAGTTTCCGCCTTATATTGAAAGATCACGTTATACGAATGGATTGGTATATTAGTAAGGTTTGCTAATGAACTATTCCACCATAGAAGCAGGTCCATCTTTTTACGATGAGTCTTATGCTTTTGTGGTGGTTTTTTTTTGTGATTAAAAAGAGAAATCGTGTTAAGGAGGAGAACCGTTTTATGGAGAAACAATATCTCAGCGTCATGATTGATGGACAAAAATATGACGTGAAACCAGGTTCTACAATTTTAGAAGTAATCAATGAAAATGGGCTTGAACACCCACAAGTATGCTACGTACCAGAGGTGGATCCACTGCAAACGTGTGATACATGTATGGTTGAAGTAGACGGAAAACTAATGCGCTCTTGCTCAACCGTTGCCATGAGCGGCATGAATATCGATCGCAGCTCTAGCCGTGCAAAAGAAGCACAAACAGAGGCTATGGATCGCTTACTTGAAAATCATCTCTTGTACTGCACAGTTTGTGATAACAACAACGGAAACTGTACGTTACATAATACAGCTGAAATGATGGAAATCGAGCATCAAAAATATCCATATACACCAAAAGTTGATCCATCAGAAGTCGACATGTCTCACCCATTCTATCGCTATGATCCGAACCAATGTCTAGCATGTGGACAATGTGTAGAGGTGTGTCAAAATCTACAAGTTAACGAAACTCTTTCAATGGATTGGGAAGCTGAACGCCCTCGCGTTGTTTGGGATGAAGGCGTGTCAATCAACAACTCTTCTTGCGTATCATGTGGACAATGTGTAACTGTATGCCCATGTAACGCGTTAATGGAAAAATCAATGCTTGGTGAAGCTGGCTTCATGACAGGTATGAAAGAAGATATGCTTGAGCCAATGGTTGATCTTATTAAAGACGTAGAGCCTGGCTACAAAGAAATTTTCGCAATTTCAGAAGTAGAAGCAGCAATGCGCGAAGAGCGTACGAAAAAAACGAAAACCGTTTGTACATTCTGTGGTGTTGGCTGTTCGTTCGAAGTATGGACAAAAGGCCGCAAAATTTTAAAAGTACAGCCATCTTCTGATGCACCAGTAAATGCAATTTCTACTTGTGTAAAAGGAAAATTCGGTTGGGACTTCGTAAACAGCGAAGAACGGATTACGAAACCATTAATTCGTAAAGGCGATTCATTTGTTGAATCAAGCTGGGAAGAAGCACTTTCACTTGTCGCAAGCAAAATGGGTGCGATTAAAAATGAATTTGGCGGAGACGCTCTTGGATTCATCTCATCTTCTAAGATTACAAACGAAGATAACTATGTGATGCAAAAATTAGCGCGCCAAGTATTCGAAACAAACAATGTTGACAACTGCTCACGCTACTGTCAATCTCCTGCAACGGACGGATTATTCCGCACAGTTGGTATGGGTGGTGACGCTGGTACAATTAAAGATATCGCAGCAGCTGGTCTTGTTATTATCGTAGGTGCAAACCCAACTGAAGGACATCCTGTACTTGCAACACGCGTGAAACGTGCACATAAATTACATGGGCAAAAGCTAATCGTTGCTGATCTTCGTAAGCACGAAATGGCAGAACGCTCGGATATCTTTATTAGTCCAAAACAAGGGACAGACCAAGTATGGCTAATGGCTGTCACAAAATACATGATTGATCAAGGCTGGCACGATGATTCCTTTATTCAAGAACGTGTTCATTTCTTTGATGAATTTAATGAAGTGCTTGGAAAATACACGCTTGAATATGCTGAAAAAGTAACGGGTATTTCACAAGCAACGCTTATTGACGTAGCGAAAATGATTCACGAAGCAGACGGTACATGTGTACTTTGGGGAATGGGCGTTACGCAAAATACAGGAGGAAGTGACACATCTGCTGCCATTTCAAACCTTCTGTTAGCAACAGGAAACTACGGTCGTCCTGGTGCAGGTGCTTACCCTCTTCGCGGACATAACAACGTACAAGGTGCGTGTGATATGGGTACATTGCCGCCATGGTTACCTGGCTATCAACACATTACAGACGATGCAGCACGTGCGAAGTTTGAAAAAGCGTACGGTGTTTCCATTAGCTCAACGCCTGGGAAAGATAACATTCAAATGCTTGAAGCGATCGATAAAGGCGAGCTAAAAGCGATGTACTTAATGGGTGAAGACATGGCGCTTGTAGATTCAAATGCAAACCATGTACACGACATTTTATCAAAATTAGATTTCTTCGTCGTACAAGATATTTTCTTAACGAAAACGGCTCAATATGCAGATGTTGTTCTCCCTGCTTCACCAAGTCTTGAAAAAGAAGGAACGTTCACAAATACAGAGCGTCGTATTCAACGCCTCTATCAAGTCCTTCCTACTCTTGGCGAATCGAAGCCAGACTGGTGGATCATCCAGCAAATCGCTCAGCATATGGGCGCTGACTGGAACTATGAAAGTCCAAAAGAAATCATGGATGAAATCGCAAGCCTGTCTCCTTTATACGGACAAGCAGTTTATGAAAACTTAGAAGGTTGGAACACGCTATGTTGGGGAAGCTTTGATGGTGCTGATACACCGCTTCTATACACAGAGCGCTTCAACTTTGACGATGGAAAAGCTCGTTTCGCCCTATCTGACTGGGTGGAGCCAGCGGCATTCCCTGAGGAATATGACCTTCACATCAATAACGGACGTATGCTTGAGCACTTCCATGAAGGAAATATGACGAATAAATCAACAGGAATTCAAGCGAAGCTCCCAGGTGTGTTTGTTGAGGTATCACCAGAGCTTGCGGCTGAGCGCGCAGTAAAAGACGGTTCACTTGTACGTCTACAATCACCATTTGGTGCTATTCGTGTTCGTGTCCTTGTGACGGATCGCGTGAAAAAGAACGAATTATATATTCCAATGCATTCTACATCTAACGAAAGTGCGATTAACTTGTTAACAGGTCCTGCGATGGATCATCGTACTCATACACCTGCATACAAACAAACGATGGTTCGCATGCAAGTATTAGATGTAGACGGAGATATTCCATTGCCATCTACGAATCCACGTACGAAAAAACGCAACCCACGTCCAGGCGTTGAAGTTGAGCGCAAATGGGATCGCCCTGGGTATGTTCATTTAACGGACTGAGGAGGAAAGTAGACAATGGCAAAACCTATTACGACAATTGAAAAGCATATTCCAACACCGGAAGAAGCAAAAAACCAGAAGCTAGAAGAGTTAACCTCTCTTCTAGCTAACAATGATGCGGCGCTGAACCAGACCATTGATATCATCAAAGAACTGCATGCAAGTGGACTTTTAGAAGCAGCTCACTCAGCCCTAAAAGCAAAAGAAAAAATCGCAAAAATTGCAGTCGGTCAAGTATCAAGAGAACCAGCTAAAAACATCATTAACAATTTAATGAGCGCAACAGGCCTTTTAGCTAACATGGACCCTGAAGTAATGACGAAGCTCATCGGTAGCTTATCTACTGGTATTCAGCAAGGAAATGAACACCTTCAATCTGATAAAACGATCGGTATGCTTGACCTTTTAAAAGTATTAAAAGACCCTGATGTAAACCGAGCAATCGGCTTTGGCATTCAGTTCTTAAAAGGATTAGGTAAAGGATTAAACGAATAAATGTAAAAGCCAATAAGGCCCCCTTCCTTATTGGCTTTTACACATCATGTACGGAAAGGAACGTGACAACATGCTAACACCACAAAAAGTGCTTGAAGCGCTTAAACACGTTGAAGATCCCGAGATTCGTAAAAGTCTTGTGGAATTAAATATGATTCGAAATATCGAGGTAACAGACGGACACGTTAAGCTTGAGGTTGTCTTAACCATCCAAGGCTGTCCCCTTAAAGCAAAAATTGAACAAGATATCGCAGATGCATTAAAAGAAGCAGGAGCACTGTCTGTTGCTCTACGCTTTGGAACGATGACTCAGGAGGAGCGTGCAGCACTGACTGCTTCTCTAAAGAAAGAAGCATCTACTACTTCTGGCATGCCAAAAATTTTAGATCCTGCCTCTGGCGTAACGTTTATTACCGTGACGAGCGGAAAAGGTGGCGTTGGGAAATCGACTGTAACGATTAACCTTGCGACGGCTCTTGCTCGTGCAGGAAAACGCGTTGGCATTATAGATGCGGATATTTATGGATTTAGTATCCCAGCGATGATGAAAATCACACAAAAACCAACGATGATCAACGAAACGGCTATTCCGGTTGAAAGTCACGGCGTAAAGGTAATGTCGATGGGCTTTTTCGCACCCAACAATGACCCTGTTATGTGGCGCGGACCAATGTTAAACAAATGGATTCGTAACTTTTTAGCGAATACCCATTGGGGCGAGTTAGACTATCTTCTATTAGACTTGCCTCCTGGAACAGGCGATGTGGCGATTGACGTTGCGAGTATGATTCCGCAAGCAAAAGAGCTAATCGTTACAACTCCGCATAATGTGGCATCGTATGTTGCATCTCGTGCAGGTGCAATGGCACGTCATACAAAACACGAAATCTTGGGTGTCGTAGAAAATATGGCGTACTACGAAGACAAAGACGGCGAACGTAAATTCATGTTCGGTCGTGGCGGCGGCGATATGCTTGCCGAGCAACTTAGTACAGAAGTCGTGGCACGTGTCCCATTTGCACAGCCAGAAGATGCGATTGTCGAATCTGTTTATGATGAAGATTCCGTCGCTGGTGAAGTGTTTACGGAATTAGTTCAAGATGTACTGCTCGTAAAATAACAAAAGGCTTCGTACTCGTGGTACGAAGCCTTTTTATTTATTCTGTTCTCCCCTTTGCATCATACCCTAGCTCAATAAGAGCCTGTTCAAAATCTTGAGAGCTTGATTCCGCTTCCTCAAAGCTGACGAATACTTCTCCTGTGTCGACCTGAACGGTCACATCACGCACACCCCAAATTCGATGGAGTGCTTGAAGAATTTTCGCTTCGTCCTCTTTGGTCTTTAAATCTGGTAGTATCCACGTATTTTCAACCATCCCTTTTATCTCCTCTCCTTAATGATCGCTGTGCTTTTTATCGAGAAATCCTTCTCCCAACCCTTGCATAAAGGCTGTCATGCTACCAATAGCAGCTTTCGCCTCCGGTGTGCGCATCGTTTTACTGAGCTGCCATAGGCTACGCTCTTCGTTCTTCTCAATGCTTTCGTTCATATTAGTGAAGCCATTGGAAACCCCATTTAACAGCTTTTGAAGCTCATCCGCATTGACAGATCCTAAAAATTTCATCGTGTTCATCGCGTTTTTAATGATGTTGTGCATACCTGGCTGATCAATTTGTTGAACGGCAATATAACCAATATCGTTTCGTTTCTGAAGTGCCGCCGAGATCGCATGGAGCGCCCCCATTTCATGGAGATTTTTTAAAATATCCATCGTCGTCATAATGGCATCCCGGTTATCGGCAAGTGCCGTCACGATATCTGCTAATGCGTCTGCCTGTTCCTGATGCTTATCCGGTACTTGCTTTTTTATGGAACGAATTGCTTTTGCCATGTTATTGACCTCCCTCTTTGATCATTTTTTCAATTGGGGTGAAGTCTTCTCGCTTCCACTTCTCCTCTACTCGGACACTGATCTGTGGTACGCGATTTCCGAAGCGATGATTCACTTTTGGCAGTGGTGGTGTCCCTGTCTCTGAAATGATCTCCATTTTAACACCCATCTCTTTGTAAGCAGGCGTGTGAGTCTCTTTGTCATGATAGCTGCTTGTTAAGCGGTTCACGGCCATTTCATCCTCAGCTGAGTTCATTGTAAGATACAGTTCTTTTCCGCGAACCGTATCTGTTACCATCGCCTGTACTTTCACATGACCGTACGGAGATGATAGTCGAACGAGCGCACCGTCTGTAATTCCTCGCTCAGCAGCAAGTTCTTTTGATACCTCAAGCCAAGGATACGGCACTTTGTGCGTAAGACCTTTTGATTTATACGTCATGTTTCCTTCATGGAAATGTTCAAGAAGACGCCCGTTATTAAGATGAAGATCATACTCTTCTCCTGCTTCATACGGCTCTGACCATGTTGGAATAACGAGTCGTGCCTTTCCGTCTTCAAATGAGAAACGCTCTGTGTATAGAAGCGGTGTGTCTGTACCATCTGCTGCTACAGGCCACTGCAAGCTATTCCATCCTTCTAGTCGTTCATACGTCACGCCTGCAAATAGCGGTGCAAGAGAAGCTGCCTCGTCCATAATTTCACTTGGATGCGTATAGTTCCAGTTCGCACCTAGACGGTTCGCAACTTCCTGGAAGATTTGCCAATCTGGCTTTGAATCACCAACTGGTTCAAATACACGGTGGAAACGCTGAATGCGACGTTCTGTATTGGTAAACGTGCCATCTTTTTCGAGACTAGGAGCAGCAGGTAAAATAACATCCGCAAATTGAGCTGTTTTTGTAAAGAATACGTCTTGGACCACCATAAATTCTAGCTTTTCAAATCCTGTATCCACATGGTTCGAGTTGGAATCGACAATCGCCATATCTTCTCCGAACAGGTAAAGTGCTTTTAAGTTTCCTTCGTTCATCTCTTCGACCATTTGATGATTATCAAGGCCTGTTGAAGTAGGAAGCGATACACCCCATGCCTTTTCATAGCGTGCTCGAACGCTGTCGTCTGCTACTTTTTCATAGCCTGGGAACCATGTTGGCATCGTTCCGAAATCACATGCTCCCTGTACGTTGTTATGACCACGCAGTGGATACGCACCTGTACCTGGACGACCATAGTTTCCTGTAATTAACAATAGGTTTGAGATAGCCGTACTTGTTTCCGTCCCATCCATATGTTGTGTGACGCCCATCGCCCATAGTGCACAAACCGATTTGGCTTCGTGAATCATCGTTGCTACTTGAATAAGCTCTTCTTTTGAAAGACCCGTCATTTCTTCTGCATACTCAAGCGTATAGATCTCAAGAGAAGCAATGTACTCGTCTAATCCGTTTACGCGATTTGCTAAAAACTCACGAGCTTCCCAGCCTTGGTCAACGATGTATTTCGTTACAGCAGAAATCCAGATAAGATCTGTACTTGGCTTCGGATGAATGTGAAGATCGGCACGTTCTGCTAGTTCGTTTTTACGTAAATCCGCTACGATTAGCTTTTGTCCATGAAGCTTGTGAGCACGCTTCACGCGAGTAGCGAGTACAGGATGCGATTCAGCAGGGTTTGCACCGATTACAAATACTAAATCAGAGCTTCCGATGTCTGTAATGCTTCCTGCATCACCGCCAATTCCGACCGTACGAAGAAGTCCTGCCGTTGCCGGTGACTGACAATAGCGTGAGCAGTTGTCCACGTTGTTCGTTCCCATAATCGCACGAGCAAATTTTTGGAACATAAAGTTTTCTTCGTTTGAACATTTAGAAGATGCGATGTACCCAATTGAATCTGGACCGTGCTTCTCTTTAATTTCTGTCAGTTTTGTTGCAATGACGTTAAGCGCCTCTTCCCAGCTTGCTTCAATGAACTCATCGCCTTGACGAATCAACGGCTTTGTAAGACGTTCTTCACTATTAACGTAATCCCAGCCCCATTTTCCTTTTACACACGTTGAAATTCCGTTCACTGGTGCATCTACGCTTGGCTCTACTTTTAAAATTTTTCGGTCTTTCGTCCAAATTTCAAAACTACAGCCTACCCCACAGTACGTACAAACCGTTTTCGTGCGTTTGATACGCGCCTCACGCATGCTTGCTTCAACTTCTGAGATCGCAAAAATTTCTTTGTATCCTGGCTCTACTTCTTTTGTTAAGTGAATCATCGGATCTAGCGTTTTCGGCATGATTCCTGTTAAGAATCCAGCTTCACCGAGCATCGGTTTCTCCATTAAGGCGTTACACGGACAGACCGTTACACAGTGACCACAGCTTACGCAGGAAGATTGATCGATCGGGACGTCGTTATCCCAAATAACACGAGGCGCTTCACGATCCCAGTCAATTGTGAGCGTTTCGTTTACCTGAAGGTCTTGACACGCCTCTACGCAGCGGCCGCACAGAATACATTGATCCGGCTCGTAGCGATAAAATGGATGTGAATTATCAGCTGCATACGGTTTTTCTTTAAATTCATATTTTTGATGCTCAATTTCTAGTAATTCAGCTGTATTATGCACCACGCAGTTGCCGTTGTTGTTGTCACAAACGGTACAGTACAGCTCATGATTTTTTAAGATGCGCGACATCGCCTCGTACTGAGCGTCTTTTACCTGCTTCGAAACTGCATTAACGTCCATATTTGGCACCGCTTTTGTCGCACAGGAACGAACGAGTTCCCCATTTACTTCTACAAAACACGTGTCACATGTTTGAATCGAGCCAAGATCAGGGTGATAGCAAATGCTCGGAATGCTGTAATTATGTTCATTGGCTACTTCTAGGATTGTTTGCCCTTCTTTTGCATGATACTGTTTGCCGTTAATATTAATGTGAAAAGTAGATTCACTCATTTTCCATTCCTCCTCATTACTTTTCCGTAATCTTAATGGTGTCTAACTCATTTTTATACGCAATCCAATACATCATTGCGACAAAAATACTTCCTCCTACCGCGTTGCCTAAAAAAACGGGGATAAAATTCATTATGTAATCGCCCCATCCGAAGTATCCTGAAAAAATAGCTGCGGGAATTAAAAACATATTGGCAACCACGTGCTGAAAGCCAATTGCAACGAAGCCCATAATCGGAAACCAAATACCTAAAATCTTTCCTCCCACGGATTGAGCACCGTATGCCAACCATACCGCTAGACCTACAAGCCAGTTACAGCCAATAGCTGAGAAGAAGGAGGCAACAAATCCTTCATCCAACTTTGCTTTTGCGATTGCGACGGTTTTTGCTAAAAAAGGGCCTGAATCGGTTAAGCCCGCTAGATGTCCAAAGCAATAAGCAACGAACAGTGCCCCGACAAAGTTACTGAGCGTAATCAGCACCCAGTTTTTCACCAGCTGCCCGAACGTAACTTTTCGGCTAAAGCAAGCAAGTGAGATCGTCATCATGTTGCCAGTTAATAGTTCTCCACCTGCAATTAAGATGAGAATGAGTCCGAGTGGGAACACAGAAGCACCTAAAAAGGCCCCAAACGTTCCCCAGTCAGCCGGTAAATTAGCGCTTACCCGTATATCAAGCAGGAAACCTAGCGAAATAAATGCGCCTCCCAAAAATCCGAGCGGGAGTAAACTGCTCATTGGTAAGTGCACTTTGCTAACCCCAGCTTCCACGGAGAGCTTGGCAATTTGCTTCGAGTTATAAAACGCCATCTTCTATTCCTCCTAGTCGAGTCTTTCTTTTACTATTTGCATAATGATGGATTTATATAAATTCACACCTTTTGTTTAGCCCCCTGTAAAAGCAATTGCCTACCCTTACCGCCTAGATCGCAACGAACACAGTACTCTGTACATACAGCTGTTGGCGCTAGCATCATATTTTCTTCGTTAAAATAATGGAAAAGTGCTTGTTTTACGATGATATCGGGTATTCTATTATGAAACTCATTCAACTAACGAAAGGAAGAAATACAATGAACAAACAACTATTGCACGAGCGCGTGGTAAGTATGATTACGTCTGCAACAAAAAAACCAAAATATTCGGCATTATCTGCTGTCAAGCTTGCGGACATGTTCGGAACGACTGCTCAAGAAATTGAGACGGCTTTAGGGGAGCTCGTTTCCGAGGGGAAACTTAAAAAGACCCGTCTCGATGCACCTCCTCATGCAACGATTTACCTTCTTCCTTAATGGAAAACAATAAAAGATGATGGAATAATATCCATATTTCCCTTCATTTTTTGTGAACAAACTTATCTTGTCGAAATTTTCTTTCGATAAGGTCCATAAGCTTCAAACGAGCGATAAACAATGCACATACTCCCATTGACGAATTTTGTCGAAAAATAGTATAGTTATAAACATATTCGCATAGATATCAATTTATTTAGCACGCCTAGCTCCATTGAACATTAACGATCGAACGCTATCTGCTGAATAAACGTTACACAACTTAGAAAGTCAAAAGGAGTTTAGAATGTCTCAACAAAAATTAGGTTTTTGGTTATTAACTGCATTAGTAGTCGGAAATATGGTGGGCTCTGGTATCTTCATGTTACCTCGCTCCCTTTCAGAATCTGCTAGTCCTGCGGGCGTTACGCTTGCATGGCTACTAACTGGTGCTGGCGTTATGCTGACAGCTCTTGTATTTGGGAATTTGGCTATTCGAAAGCCTGAGTTAAGCGGAGGTCCTCAGATTTATGCAAAGGAGCTATTAAAAGAAAAGCCCGTTGCGTCTCTCCTCTCAGGCTTTATGTCTTCATGGGGGTATTGGATCGGAAACTTCGCAGGGAACGTTGCAATTATCTCAACGTTCACAAGCTATCTTTCTACCTTTTTCCCGATTTTAAATAGCAAAGCCGTCATTTGGACAATTGGAAGCTTTGATCTAAAGGTTGGGAATGCTTTAACATTTATCATTTGTACACTTATGCTGTGGGGTGCTCATTTCATCATTTTAAAAGGGATGAAAGGGGCAGGGAAAATCAATTTTGTGGCAACTGTCGCAAAAGTCATTGGTTTTGCCCTATTTATTATCCTAGCGCTTTTTGCTTTTGATAAAAGCAACATTTTACCGTTTGTCGCTCCTAAAGAAGATGCAGCTGGGCATACGGTTGGGCTACTGTCACAAGTAAACGGTGCAGCGCTGTCTACCCTATGGGCGTTTATCGGCATTGAGTCGGCGGTCGTTTTTGCTTCAAGAGCCAAACGAACGCGGGACGTTAAATGGGCAACAATTGTTGGATTATGTATTGCTCTAGCCATTTATCTAGGAATTAGCTTTCTCACGATGGGCGTTCTTTCGCAAAGTGAGCTCATTCATTCAGAGAAGCCTCTTGTCGATGCAACAGAGCAAATCGTTGGTCCGATTGGCGCTTACTTAATTGCGGGTCTCGGGCTTGTTAGCTTACTAGGATCAACAATCGGCTGGGTGCTCCTCAGTGCAGAAGTCCCTTACCAAGCGGCTCGTCAAGGATTGTTCTTACCAGCCTTTGCAAAGGAAAATAAGCAATCAATGCCTGTCTTTTCACTATGGGTTTCAAATGCGCTTGCACAGCTATTTATTTTTTCGACGGTCTCTAGTTCTATCTCAAGTGCATTTGACTTTGTGATTTATATTGCTACTCTCGCCTACTTGGTTCCTTATCTTATTTCAGCTCTGTATCAAATGAGGTTGACCATTACAGGTGAAACTTATTTACACAGCAGACAGCGTGTTGTGGACGGTATGATCGCTGCGGGTGCCACGATTTACTCACTGTGGGTTATTGTAGCTGGAACATCTGATTTAAAAACATTTTTATTTGGCGTTGCGCTCCTAGCAAGCGGGATTATCTTCTATCCGCTGCTTCGTAAAAATGCGCATCATTTATCGTCTTAACGAAAAAAGACTGTGCGAGTGAGCACAGTCTTTTTCTATGTACTTATGAGCGTTGCTTTGTCTCCAAATGTTCCATCTCTGCTTTTTCAAGAAACGGGTCCATAAGCGCGACAAATTGCTGAAACCTTGGTGATTGCATGAAGCCCTCCATATGACTTTCAACCGTATCCCACTCTACAAAAATAAAGTATTTCCCGTCATTTTCGATGGATTTATTTAGCGTGTGAGAACGATAGCCCGCTGTCGCTGCAATAAGTGCTGCCGCTTCTTTAAATGCTATTTCAAACTCGCTTTGTTTTTCTTTGTGAATGTAAAAAACGGCATGTTCAATAATCATGCACTCATCTCCTCCTTATGCAAACGTCTTTCCCATCTTAATACGTTTTTCACTAAAAGAAAAGCTGAAGAGATTGAGTCTCTTCAGCGAGTAGAAACGATTAATAGCATTGAAAGGACGAGATACGATTCGTATCAATCCCAAAGTAAACCCAGTTAAATCCTGTCCAGCGATAGCCTGATACTGAACGACGCCCTACAAATGTAGGATAAAACCAAAATGATTGCCCGCTATTTAACCATACATACGTATATTTATATCGACACCCTGCAATTGCTCCCGGATCGACAGCTTTTAAGCTCGGGCCCTGATTTAACTGAGGGACAAACGACGGTGGAGGTGAAGATGGCGGTCCGTCTTGATTCCAGCCTCCTGAAGGTGGGCCCGGTGGTGGTGGCGGTGGAAAGAAACCCTGTCCTTGGTTTGGTGAGGGTGGAAAAAAGCCCTGCTGTGGAGGTGGACCTGGGAAAAACCCTCCTTGTGGTGATGAGCCCGATCCGCCTGGAAAGCCCGGAATTACGACCGAGAAAGGAAACTTGGATTGTTGCCTCCAATCATACATAAAAAAACCTCCCTGCTACTTGAAATGTTGTCTCTACCTTTACGATATGTGTAAAGCCTATCCTACGTGTTTAATTACGTAAAAACACCCCAAAAGCAACATTCGCTTTCGGGGTGTTTGATTAAGGGTAACGTTTTATTCTTTTGTATGGTCGTTGTTTTGAATCACTGGTGCTGGTGTTGGACGTTCTACGTTTTCAGGTACTGCTGTTCGAACCGTACCAACGCGTGATGTGGATGTATCGTCAGAGCTATCTAGGCTGTTTGTCCCTTCTAAGTCAACTACTCCTTTCAATTCACTTCCTGCCTCGGCTACCTTTGAGCCGATGCTTTTTAAGTCTGCTTTGGAGTCTTTTAACGTCGAGATCGTATCGTTTGTTGTATCAGATACTTTACCTAGCACTTCATCATTTACACGTTCGTACAAGCCTTGTGCCTCGCTGATCGCATCTTTTAAAGAGTTTGTTGCGCTTTTAAACTGTTGAATCATTTGGTTCTTAACGTCCTGTGGATTTTCGCGAATTTGCCCCCACATGTCAACAGATGAATTTTTTAAATCCACCGCTTTTCCTTTTACTTGGTTGCGAGTAGTAGAGTCTAGTAAAGTTAACACTCCCCCAACAACGCCTCCGATGATAATCCCTTTTAGCAGCTTGCTATTTTTCTCATCCATTTGAAAGTCGTTTGTTGAATTTGTATGCTGAGCTGTTGGGATGCTTCCGATGTTACCTGTTGTTTGGATACCTTCGTTTGTTTGTACCATGATTATTCCTCCTAAATAAGTATGATCGTTACTGTTGGTTATGTAATTCCCAGCCTCTCTGATTGTTAAACACTTTATTTAGGAAACAAAAAAAGGATCTGCTGTTTGTGCAGATCCTCTCATGTTAAATTGAACGAATAATTCCACCTTCAACGCGCTGTGTTGCGCCGTTAATTGCTGATGCTTTATGAGACGCAAGAAAGACAATTGTGCTTGCCACTTCTTCTACTGTTGCAAAGCGTTGAATAAGCGATGTTGGCTCATTGTCTTTAAAGTAATCTCTTGTAAAGGCGCCTAGCTCTTTATTTTCAGCTTTGGCAGCTCCTTCAATAAAGTTTTCTACACCTTCTGTCCACGTTGGACCAGGTAAGACCGCATTGACTGTCACTTTTGTTCCTTTCGTCATCTCAGCCATTCCTCTTGATAAACTGATAAGCGATGTTTTCGTCACTGAGTATGGAAGCATTTGCGGAAGAGGCTTTACTCCCGCCTCACTAGCTAGATTTAAAATTCGACCTTGATTTCGTTTCAGCATTTTAGGAAGATAATGACGTGACGTACGTACAGCCGTCATTACATTCACTTCAAAATACTCCATCCACTCTTCGTCTGTTACTTCTTCAAAGCTTTTCACCTCAAAGAACGCGAGGTTGTTCACAAGCACGTCCACTTCTCCAATGGCATCAACCTGCTCAAGGAATTGTTTGCTTTGCTCCGGCTTAGAAAGGTCTGCTGCCACACCGTGAACCGTCCCATGAGCAGAAAGCTCTTTCACTACTTTATCGACCTTCTCCTGTGTACGACCATTGACGACAACATGTGCCCCTTCTTGTAAAAAGTGCTCAGCAACAGCCTTTCCAATTCCTGCTGTTGATCCTGTTACTACGACTAATTTCTGCTGAAGATTTAATTCCATTTGTCTATCATCCTTTTCTATGTAAATTGATTTGTCGAGTATATCAATCGAAGTTAGTATAAACCAGTCATCTGCTCATTATGTCCTTGTTCGCTACTCTAGCATGTTGGTCGTTATTCAAGTATAATGAAGACAGCTTCCGCTTAGTGAGTAAGTGGATACATATGCTTTCAAAAGAAGTGAGGGATACGATGTTAGAAATCACAAGTTATACAGTAGAAAAATTAAAAGATCCGTTTGGTATTTTAAGCGGAGATCGTTATGAATTCTTTTTAGATGTAGACGTTCCAGAAGACGATGAGCTTTACAACGAGAACGGACTCCGCTTGAAGGTTATTTTAAGTGTTACGGACGAGGAAGCAAAAATCGTTCAATACCATTTTTATGATCGCAGCACAGACAAATACATCGACTTTTCGTTAGAAGAAGATGAGGAGCAAATGGTGCTCGCGTTTTGTAAGGAACGTACGTCAGAAGCTGAAGAACAACAATAAGAAATTACAAAAAAAGCCGCAGCTGCGGCTTTTTCTTATATGAACACTAGCTCTTCTTGCTTGTATCCATGGTGCGGCCAGTGGGATTTTCGGTCTTTGTATACTTTTTCGATATGATGATGAAACGCTGAATCTAAAATGGTTTCTCGACTAATGTCTTTATACACGCGGCAAAGCTCCAAGCGTTCGATAATTTCCGTTGATGTGGGCAATGACTTACTAAGCATCCACTCCACGTAATGAACCACCTGATCGTCTAACGATAGCAGCGACTGCAGCTCCTGTGGCGGCTTATTTTTCACAATTGGTACAAAATGATTCATTAGCTCCGTTTTCGTTTTTAAAATGTGTTCTTTTACCTTATCCTCAAGCTCTTTGCTATACGTCTCGATTAATTCTTTTACTTTCTGATACTCTTCTTCAAACCGTTTTTTGTCCTCGACAAGGATGACACGACCATAGTGTGGTACTGAGCGCGTATAATCTGCTCGAAGCTTGTCCACGTGTTTTTTCATCGGTTTTGTGAGCAGGGAAAACGTATCATCAAATAGCGGATAAGAGGTTCTCACCTTCTCTTCAACACCCTTTATTGACGTATTGTTCCAAAGCTCTCTTGGGATGGTGATCACAAACTGATCTAAGCGGGCGCCGGTAAATGTAATATCGACAAACTGTACGACATTACGATATTCTTCTAGCCATTCGATTAGACGTATTTCCTTCATTTCTCCCTCTCCCTTGTGCCTGTCCACTTTTTATTAAATCTATGCGCCTCATTTTTGTTTATACCAAAAAGCGATCGTTTTTTAGGAAATATTCGTAACCATTTCACTAAAAACGACCGCTACATTAGTTGTTTGCTTGTTTTTTAAGATCAAAATATTGCTGCCTCATTCGCTGAATGACTTCCTTTTGTCCTGAAGTTGCGGATATAACCGCTCCTTTGATCGTTTGCTCAATGTCATATAGAGATTTGGTAGACAGATGAATATGCTCATTTTCTTGAAGTATGTAGGTTAAATGTTCAATAAAATCAACGGGGTTCATTAATTTTTCCATGCTCGTTCCTCCCTCGGTATATGTTTTTCTTTGTTGCCACATTACAAAAAAACTATACCTTTAAAAAGGAAATAAACTCCATGCATAATAATCGAGAGGGGAAATAGATTGATGGGTGCTGTAAAAGGGTTTTTCGCTGGCATCGGTATATTCATAGTAGGGCTTCTGTTTTTATTCGTAGTAGGAGGATCGTCACAACTGGCGGTCATTTTTGCAATTTTATATCTTGCGAGCGTAGTTATGTTTTGTACGTGCTTAATTCTTTACCGCTTAAAACCGGATTAATGATATAGAAAACAATACGCGAGAAAAAGCCACCCCAAATCGGAGTGGCTTTTCTTCGCTTAAAAGAGACCTTTAATTCCTTTTTTAATCGGTGGTAGTTCAAGCTTTCCTTCCGAGAAGAAGCTTTTAATTAAGTACTCGGAATAATGCACGGCTTGCTGATACGTAATTTTCCCAGGAAGCGGCGGTTCAATATCCGTCACGCAGTCAATGATAACCGGTTTCTCATCAAGCGCAGCTTTTCCGAGCGCCTCTCGCAGCTCTGCACGATTTGTGACACGATACCCTACGCCACCACACGCCTCTGCAAATGCGGCAAAATTCATTTCGGCTAGGTCTACCACATAATCCTGATGCCCCAGCGATTCTTGTTCGTACTTGATCATGCCCAGTTTTTCATTATTCAGTACCACCACGACAATCGGCAATTTGTAACGAACGGCCGTTACAAAATCATGCATGACCATTGTAAACCCACCGTCTCCACAAACGGCTAACGCCTGACGTTCTGGAAATGCCATTTTAGCCGCAATGGCACCTGGTAACCCACAGCCCATTGTTGCTAGCCAACAGGAAGTGATAAATTTTTGATTAGTCATTCGGAAATAGCGCGCCATCCATACCGTCACGTTTCCGATATCAACGGATAAAATAGCATCATCTTTTACAAAATTCTGAAGCTCCCCTACTACCTGTGATCCCTTCAGATGTTGGCTTTCCTTTTCCTGATCCTCATTCATATCATGCCACCATTTACTCATACGTTCCTGGCTCTTTTCGAGTAAAAAGCGGTTTTCATTTCGCTTTACGCGCTGATTTAGCCATCCTAAAACTTCCTTCGTATCTCCTACTAGCCCCACATCGATCGGATAACGCTTCGATATTTTGGTCGGATCAATGTCAATTTGCAGTGCTTTTACGCTGTTTGGCAAGTATTGACGATATGGAAAGGACGTTCCAATAAGAATTAATAAGTCTGATTCGTGTGCCGCCTGATAAGCAGGCTTGGTTCCAATTTGTCCAAGTTGCCCCATGCAGTACGGATGTTCGTCTGGAATGACGCCTTTTCCTGCTAGGGTTAAAATAATCGGCGCAGCAATTTGCTCCGCAAACGTCAGCAATTCTTCACGTGCAAAAAGCGCTCCCTTTCCAGCTAGAATAACAGGTTTTTTCGCTTCATGAATCAAGTCAAGGGCACCCATTAAGTCAGTTTCACCAGGAAAGATTTTAGGGTGTGTGCGAACAGACGAACTGAGCTCTGATTTATTATTTTTGTACTTTCGTGCGACAATGTTATCAGGAATTGTAAGTACAGCTACTCCTTTTTCTGCATAAGCGGTACGAATGGCCTGGTTTAATAAGTCAGGCAAGTGTGTTTCAGATGTGACCGTTTTATTAAACACGGCCACATCATCAAACATACGCTCCAGATTAATTTCTTGAAACGACTCCGTACCTAATTCTTCTGAGTGTACTTGTCCCGCAATAACGAGCATCGGAACACCGTCTTCTTTTGCATCATACATGCCGTTCAATAAATGAATGGCTCCGGGACCAGCAATCGCTGTACAAACCCCAATCTTCCCCGTAAGCTTTGCATAGCTTGCTGCTGAAAGCGCTGCAACCTCTTCGTGACGTACTTGAATAAATTTTATGTATTTCTGATTTTTGCGCAGATCTTCAATAAACTCATTGATAGAATCGCCAGGCAGTCCGTATATATGGTCGACTCCCCACTCAAGTAATTGATTAATGATTACTTCACCTGTACGTTTTTCAAACAAAGAAAATCCTCCTCTGCATAGCGTTATATGTTTGTTGTTCCCAATCATATTTTTCTTTAAACAGAAAGATTTCCCAAAATACAACTATTGAACCGTTCCAAATAAACACGCAATTCGGTATAATTATACCTGTGTCATTTTACACAGCACAGGAGGGTTTATTGGTAATGGTTATTAATCACGTAAACAACGCACAAGGTCAGCGTTTAACAAACGGATGGAATCTATTTTTTGACAATCACCTTACGTTATGGAAAAAGGATGAACAGTACCTACTGTTAGATACGAATAAAGAGGTTGTATTAATTTTCGCCTTTAAGCGCGAAGAACTAATCATCGAAAAAGTTGAAACATGGCGCTACCAGCTTAAAATCAACTCGGACAAGCAGCGTTTGACCTACATAGGGAAAGAGACAGAGTTTCCGGTTGAGGGGTGAAAAAAAGAATGGTCCGAGGACCATTCTTTTTTTTTGATTAATGGATGCTTGGTAAGTCTAGAGTAGAAACAACCCCGATAGCTAGAACAGCTACGTACATTGCTGAGAATAAAAACTTTTTCATAAGAATTCCTCCTTTATTCCTTTTTTAACTACTTGAACAATATATTACCATATAACTAAACTATTTTACCGATACTTTAGACCTATTTTGGTAGATTTTTAGTAATCTGTAGGTTCTAGAAGTTTCAAAGTATCTTCTTTTACCAATTCTTCCATTTTTCTATTTCTTTGTGCACTAAAGATATTCATTGATTTATTGAGAAGCTCCATTCCGTCTCCTAAAGAGTCAAGCTTTACCAAACTCAAACCTGATTGATAATAAAACTCTCCAAAGAGATATAGCATATCCTCACTTATACACACGCCTATTCCTAAATTGCTGTATCTTAGTGCATTTTCAAAGTCTTTTAACTTAATTAAAGTTTGAGCCAACGCGAAGAGCACTCTCAAGTAAAGCTTTCGATCTTGAATTTCATATTTATCTTGCAGAAAGGACAAGATTTGCTTATGAATATCTAAAGATTTGTCGTATTCCTTATTATCGTAATGAATAACACCTATACTATAATAGATTTTTATCTCTTCTTCTTTTAAATCCCTCAAGTCTCTATTTGTGAGGTTTATAGCTTCGTGTAATAAAGTTAAAGCTTCATTTTTATTATTAAATAGATAATGAATACAAATCCCCTCATGCCACATTAAAAACTGCTTGTTTAGCTTGTCTTGAAATAGTTCGCTTTCCTCTTCACGCTTCACAATTTCATACAGCGCTTTGTATTCACGATCGCGTACGTAGTTCCTCATAAGCGTCTTCACGCTATTAATATAATCAATGTTTTGATTCCAGTTTGTTTCGAAAAAATAGGTAATGGGGATGCCTAAGCGTTTTGCTAGGGTATGTAGCTGTGGAAGCGTCGGGTATTCGTCCCCTTTTTCGATTTTTTCTAGGTCTTGTGGTTCGCATATTTGTTTTGCTAAGTCGTTTTGAGATATTTCTAGAGACAGCCTTAATTCTTTTATTTTTTCTCCGATGTTATATTCCTTCATGATTTACACCTCCATTATCTCTGACTTGTACGCTTCCTATCTTATTATCGGCTTTTCCGTCATACTTTGGATGCATATTGTATACAACTTTTACTCTCTTCCTTATTCTCCTTTTGAGTACCGAATCCCTTTCGACAATTGTACGAATTATTTTCCTTTATTAAATCTATTTTCAATATCGTCACGAATGCCTTTAGAGCGACTCGTGTTCCGATCAAATCCCCTGCGAATAAAATTATCCCCATACTTTTCGTTTAGTTTCTCCATCGTTTGGATAAGCGGCTCTTGTTTTGCCTCTTCTTCAAACGAAAAAAGATCTAACTGCTTTAAAGCATCGTTTCTAACCTCTACGTTCATAGCGGTTACGCCAATAAGGCGAAGCGGGTCACCGTTCCAATTTTTCGTAAACAATTGAGCAGCGCTTTGAAAAATCGCACTCGACTCGACGATTGGATTATGAAGTGAACGGCTCCTCGTAATGAGCTTACGATCCGAATATTTCAGCATAATTTGAATCGTTGATGATACAACTTCTTTTCGCTTCATGCGTGCGCTGACAGTCTCAGACAATCGTTGAATAATTTCTAATGCCGCATGCTCATCCGTGACATCTGCAGGTAGCGTAGTGGAGTTTCCAATGCTTTTAAATTGGTTAATAGACTCCGGATCGACCTGCCGATCATCAATTCCATTGGCTCGATTCTTCAAACGAATGCCGTTCACACCAAGCGTGCTTTTTAGTGCGGCATCGTCTGCCTTTGCTAAATCCTCAATCGTATAAATATGAATCCCGCTTAATTTTTCTGCCGTTTTCTCGCCAATTCCATGCATATCTGAAACCGGACGAGCCCAGAGAAGACTTGGAATATCACGTTTACGTAATACCGTAATCCCGAGTGGTTTTTTCATGTCACTAGCCGTTTTCGCTAAGAACTTATTTGGCGCGATGCCAATCGACACGGGAATTTTATACTGTTCCAACAGTTCTCTTTGTATATAAGTAGCCATATCAAGCGGAGCGCCCATTTCGTAGCAATCCGTAATATCAACATACCCTTCATCAATTGATGCCGGTTCAATCAGCGGAGAAATCGTCGATAAAAACTCAAACATTTGCGCCGATACTTCGCGATAAAGCGGAAAGTTCGGCTTACGTACAATGAGCTCTGGGCACTTTCGTTTTGCTTCCCATACTGTCATAGTCGTATAGACACCTCTGCTTCGTGCCTGATAGTTACACGTCACAATGATTCCGCGACGTTCCTTTGGGTCTACGGCAATCGCAAGAGCCTTTCCTTCTAGTGATGGATCATGCGCCGTTTCGACAGAGGCATAAAAAGCATTTGCGTCAACATGTAAGATCACGCGCCCGTTTTTTGGATACATGGATTTCAATCTATCACCTTATTTCTATTAGCTACATTCATTATACTATATGGCTATTTTCAAACTACCATTAGCGGCTTAAATCGCGTAAAATAAAAAACGAGACTTTAATTAGTCTCGTTCTAAAAAATGCTGTATGTAAGGTGAGATATCATGAATCGTTACCATTGCTGTGCTACTTGTCAACATTTTAAAGCAGAAAAAACCGCCAGTGGCATGAACTATTTCTGTACACGTCTTCAGTATGAGACCAAACCGACCTACCAGTTTACCTGCTGGGATCCAAAAGAGCATGTTCGAAAACTCATTCAAAAGGAAAAGCAATCCTAATTAGTTCACATGATCGTAGGAATATAGCTCCGTCAGCCATTGTACAAAATAAGCCTGAGGAATTAAAATGTCTTGTAGGGGCTGATCCTTCAAATCTTGAAAAGAAAACTGTTGCATTAAATAATGCTGCCATTTAGCCGGTACGTCTTTTGCAACCAAAAATGCTTTTGCAAAATGAGCACGTTCTTCACTTTCTAAATCAGCTAGCCACTGAGACTCGTCCATCTCGTATTTATAGTGAAACAGCGTATACTTTTCGCACCAGTAGACGAAGTCTTGATGTGAAAACATATTTTGTCCATCACACACATCACTTAATAAGCTCATTAGCTGTTCAACGGTGTACGGTGCTTGAATAACACTTTTATTTCGCGCGTTCATTGTCATCACAATCCCCTTTCCTTCAGACATTCGCAAACTTCTTGATTAGTTACAGTGTACAAGAACTGTTACGAAGTGAAAAGAGACTTTTTTCTAGGGGTCTTAAGTTCGTGAAAATTCCCACCTGCTGCTTCTATTTCATAAATTAAACACTTAATCTAGTTGCTTCCTTCACGAAAAGCTTTGTCCATTACGCGATATGCCCAGCGTATCACTAAAAACAGCACATAGTCGGTGACGATGATCGCTGCAATCATTAAAGGAAGAGTGGGCCATGGAAAGACTAGCTGAATAAGTGTAATCGCTAAAATAAAAATAGCACCTATGATAACGGTCAATTTTTTACCGTGTCGCTTCCAAACTTGTTCCATTTTATTGCTCCTTTTTGTTTTTCTTTCTCATCCATATTTATTATACTAAAAGTATAGAGAAACGTCTCTCATGCCCGTCTTTTGGAGATTTTTTGGAAAAAGTTTTCATTTTAGAGGAATTGGGTATACAAGCAACAAATTAGTATTATAAGTGCCATGCATTCTATAATATAATGATAAAAACACGATTGATTGTGAAGGGAGAAATAAGAATGAGTGAACAACAGAATAATCAGCAAGCTCAAATCGGAAAAGAAATTAGCGTAAAAGGTATGATCAAAGCGATTTTCAACGATATCGCTCATATCCAAGTAGGTAGCAAGGTCATTACTGTGAATATAAAGGACTTAGGTACGCAGTAAGCTTGGTAATATTTTTCTCTTCTTGTTCTTATACGCAACAGAAGATCCTTGCAGAGGCTAAGTGATACATGATCACTCAGCCTCTTTTTTCTGTTCATGCTCCTTTAAAATTTCTTCTATCTCTCCTACGTCTCCCTTAGCGTTAATGATTTGCAAGAGCTCTGTCATTTCCGTGCTTTCTTCTTCGCGTCTGTTCACCGCACCCACCTCCTTTTTTTTATCATGCCCCAATTCTCCTATTTCTTAAAAATATTCGCTTTCTTACACATATGATGTAACTTTTTCCATCACCATCCCGTCTAATTAGTAAGCAACAATGAAAAGGAGATGGGATGAAAATGAAACGATCAATACCGCTACTCCTAGTAGCAAGCACTTTTTTAACATTAGCAGCCTGCGGAACAGAAAGTCAGTCTAACCCTCAATCCGCCCCTACAAGTGAAAAGAAACCTGCTGAAAAAACAGAAGCACCGAAGGACAATGCGTCTACTCCAGATAAAAATAACAAAGTTCGCCTTCCTGAAAAAAAATTGACGTATGAAATGGAAGGCATGAAAGAGCAAAAGACAGCCTTCTTAAAGACAAGCAAAAATCAGAACTATACGCTCTATGTTATAGATGGCTATGATCTTACAGAAGAAGAGCCAGGCAAAGATGTGATTGCGTATGACGAAAATGACAAACTATGGATGAGAGTAGAAGTGCTAGAAAAGGGCCAAGATTTAAGTGATGTAAAAGCAAATTCGCTGGAGACGTTAAAAGCAGGATACGGAAACGCAAAGGAAGTAACGGATTTCTCAAACGATAAAAACGATATTGACAGCGTATTTACTGGAGAAAGTAAAACAGAAAAAGGCGCTGTCTATCTGTTGAAAGAAACAGAAGATCACCCTGCGCTTCGCCTTACGATGTTTGCTCCTCTCGAAACCGAAAGCTTTGAGCCATTTTTAGAAATGGCACGCACGATTCAAATTCAATAACAAAAAAGGCGTCTCGTGTTCGAGATGCCTTTTTTATGCTGCCTGCTTGCGCTTATACTTCCACATCATATATCTATAACGAATGGTACAGCCGATACAGTAGCCCATTAAAGCCACTCCTGCTGCTAGAATGACCATGATACCGAATGTATAACCAAGCACTGATAAATCAAGTCGAAAGGAAAGAAACGAAATAACTAAGCAAATCGTTGCAATCCATTGATTAAATAATTGCTGTGCAGCATCCTCCATTTGATAAGAGCGCTTCGGTAACAATCGGCGTCCTGCCACAATAAGCGGATTTCGTTTGCTAATTAGCGTCGTCACTCCAATCAGAATCGGAAGCAGCAAAATCCAAGATGAAAACAAAAGTCCAGCTAAAGTCGTTAAAACGATAAAAAGCTGGTTCGTCTGAACAAGCGGTTTTGGAATTCCCATGGACGACCCTCCTTTTTATTTATTATACCGATAAGTTTACTAAGATAAAAGATTTTTGTTTGAACGAGGAGCGCTTCTCCTTTTTCACGAGCTCCATTCTTACGTGCAGAAGCCCTCTACGAATAGAGGGAAAAATTCCCTCTCTAAAAAAATCCCGGTTACATGTTTGACTTCATTCACAGAGGGAACACTTTATCTAGAATTTACAAGATGAAAGGATGACTTAACACGATGAGTACAAACGAAAAAATCTTAATGGTTGTAACGAACGGACATACAATGGAAAACGGAGAGCTTGCTGGTATTTGGTTAACTGAGTTCTCTGAAGCATATCTAGAATTTAAAAACGCTGGTTATGAAGTTGAGGTAGCAAGTCCAAAAGGCGGCAAGTCTCCTGTGGACCCAAACAGCTTAACGGATGATGTAACAGCTGAAGATAAAGAGGCAGGTAAACTGTTAGAAGAAACAAAACGCTTGTCTGACGTAAGTTCTCAAGAATTCGCAGGTATTTTTGTCCCAGGTGGACACGGTACAATGTTTGATTTCCCAGAAGACGCACACTTACAGCGTCTCCTAACAGAGTTTGCGGAAGACGACAAACTAATTGCGGCGGTATGTCACGGGCCGGCGGCTCTTGTTGGTGGGAAACGTGCAAACGGCGAACCAATCGTAAAAGGTAAAAAAGTTACGTCATTCACAGACGCTGAAGAGGCAGATACGAAGCTTGATAAATATATGCCTTTCTTACTTGAAACAAAGCTTCGTGAACTTGGTGCAGAGTTTGTAGCAAAGGATAACTGGACAGATCATATTGAAGTTGACGGCAAGCTTCTTACAGGTCAAAATCCACAGTCTACGATTAGCTTAGCAAAACAATTTATTCGCGTTTTAAAAGACGGTAAATAATAAAAAAATGCCTCTTCCACTTGGAAGGGGCATTTTTTTATTTTAAATCGAGAAGTTTTTGCTTCAAGTCGATTTCCATCTGATGAAGCTCTTGTTCAGCACTGTGACGCTTTGAGCGACCTTCTTGCTGAATTTGTAGCACTTCCTCAAGCGTTGTTAGCAAGTTTTCCTGCGTCTTTTTCAACGTTTCAATATCTACTACTCCGCGCTCATTCTCTTTTGCAACTTCGACCGTATTCTGCTTTAACATTTCCGAATTTCGCGTGAGAAGCTCATTTGTCGTTTTTGACACTTGGCGCTGCGCTTCCATCGCTCGCTTTTGACGCAGTAGCGTCATCGAGATGACGATTTGGTTTTTCCACAGCGGCACCGCTGTTAGAATGGAGCTTTGAATTTTCTCTACTAACGTCTGGTTCACTTCTTGAATGAGACGAATTTGGGGTGCGCTTTGAATTGCAATTTGACGACTTAGCTTCAAGTCATGAATTCGCTTATCCAGACGATTCATAAACTGATTTAAATCGTTTACTTCCTGCACTTTTAAATAATCTTGGCCGTCCTTCGCCTGAGACTGTAAGGCTGGAAGCGTTTCGCTCTGCAACTGTTCAAGCTTATACTCAGCCCCGGCGATATAAATATTTAACGCTTCATAGTATTGTTTGTTTTTCTCATATAAATTTTCTAACATCATAATGTCGCGGTACAATAGCTGACGCGACCCTTCTAGCTTGTCGGAAATTTTGTCGATCTCTACGTTAATGCTTTGATATTTTGACAAAATGCTTTGAACAGGCTTTGACACACCGGAAAAGAGTTTGCCGATCACACCTTTTCGCTTCATCCCGAACTCATCTGGGTTCACTTGATTAATTTTCAGCATCAGCTCGGTAATGACATCACCGACGGGACCTGCATCCTTTGTTTGCACGTGCTTTAAGACAGACTGTGAGAAATGAGAAAGCTCTGACTGTGCAGCGGTTCCGTATTGCAAGATGGCCTGCTGATTTTTATAATCAATTTGTTCGGCAATTTTTTTCGCCTTTTCCTGATGCTCAGGTGTTAAATAAGCAAACGACTTCTTCGGTTTTTCCTGTTGTAAAGAGGTTTCCTTCTCTTCTTGGATCGTCGGCATCGCAAACGGATCATCCAATAATTCATCAAGGCTGTGTTTTGACTCAAATTCCTTCATGCTTATTCCCTCCTGTCCTATTACTCAATCTTTTTTGTAGAAGTTGGTCTCCATCGCTTCTCGTCCTCAAACGCATCTTTTAAAATCTTCAATTCTATATTTAAGTTTTCCATATCACTTTCAAGCGCCTTTTTTAACAAACGATCGTATTTATTAACCATTTCATCAATCATCTCTTCGGCGTCTCGAAGCGCATCACGTACTTCTATGTTTTTCGTTGGTTTTGTCGCTAAAAATAAGTAGCGCTCAATGACGGTCACGGTAGAGGGTAAATACGTTTGAAAAAATGGCTGAGTATCTACGTACCGGATAGGCTCTTTATCCACCATATCAATGATGCTTTTTGCCACTTTATATAGCTTTGTCAGCTGCATCCACATCGTGACAGACCGTACTTTAAAACGACTGCTGCCAATCATTTTTAAATGCTTCTTTGCTTCACGTACTTGATGTTTGATATACGCAATTTCTTCTTTATATGGATCTCGTTTCGTTAATTTCTTAATCACGAGCGCCCCTCCTGTTGTCGTCATCAGTGCTCCTGACACGCCTACACCTGAAACGGCCGATAGCCACATATTCATATCTAAACCGTAGTGAAAAGCGGGGATCGATAAAAGCCCGATTCCACCTGCCGAACTGCTCCATTTTATCATTTGAGAAACTTTCATATGCACGTTCCTCCTAATTCTATCAACCATTTTCTTCTAATTGTATCCATTTTATCACACCTTCACATGAAACCTCAAAGGTTGTGAGTATTCCTCTTACTTATACGAATAGAACAGAAATAGGTTTCAGAAAAACAAAAAAAGAACGTGAGCACATCACGTCCTTTTTTTGGAAAGAATCTTATTCAGCTACTTTTACAATTTGCTTCCCAAGGTTTTCGCCTTTAAATAGACCAAGGAATGCATCCGGTACATTTTCAAATCCGTCTACGATGTTCTCTGCGTATTTGATTTTCCCTTGTGACACCCACTCGCCTAATTGCTTCATGCCTTCTCCGAAATGCTCTGCATAATCATTTACGATGAACCCTTTCATTAGGGCACTGTTCATGAGAAGACGCGTTTGGATACGTGGTCCTACGTCCACCTTTTCAAGGTTGTACATTGAGATTTGGCCACATAATGGGATACGTGCACCTTTGTTGAACAACGATGCGACCGCATCTGAAATTTCGCCACCAACGTTTTCAAAGTATACGTCCACACCGTCTGGACATGCTTTTTTCAAGTCAGCGCGAATGTTTTCCGTTGTTTTGTAGTTAATGACTTCATCAAAGCCAAGCTCTTCTTTTAAATATTGAATTTTCTCTTCAGATCCCGCAATTCCGACAACGCGAGCACCTTTGATTTTTGCGATTTGTCCTACGACCATTCCTACTGCACCAGCTGCTCCTGATACGACAACCGTTTCCCCCTCTTTAGGCTGACCGATGTCTAACAGCCCGAAATAAGCTGTTAATCCTGGCATTCCTAGTACGCCAAGTGCTGTAGAAATTGGTGCGACGTTTGGATCAATTTTTTGAAGGTGTTTTGCTTTTACAGTGATGTGGCGTTTCCATGGTAGGTATCCCACTACATAGTCACCTTTTTGCAAGTGATCGACCGTAGACTCTTCCACACGACCGACAATGCCACCGTTTAATGGTTCGTTTACTTGAAATGGTGGTACATATGATTTGGCATCATTCATACGAGAGCGCATATACGGATCAACTGATAGGTATAGCGTTTGAAGAAGCACTTCTCCTTCTTTCGGTGCTTTTACTTCTGTTTCCTCGTACTTGAATGTGTCTGTTGTTGGCATTCCTTTTGGACGTTCTGCTAAAAGTATTTGTTCGTTTTTCATCATGGTTCCCACCTAACATCATAAATTTTTTAATAGGTACAACTCGTATTTTGTCATTTATGACCCTTCTCATTCAAACAAAATGCTTATGTAAGTTGAAGCCTATATTCTCTCTATACCCTTTTTCGACTTTTTATGATCATTTTCCTCCTCAAAAATGGAAGCGTTCATAAAATAATTACTATACTGATCGGTATAGTGGTTCTCAAGTCAAAAAAGAAGCACGTCGAAAACTCGACGTGCTTCTAACAAACTTATTTTACGCGCTGTAGTCTTAGCGCATTAAGTACAACCGATACAGAACTGAACGCCATTGCGGCTCCTGCTACCCACGGTGCTAAAAGACCAATGGCTGCGATCGGAATACCAAGCGTATTATACCCCATCGCCCAGAAGAGGTTTTGCTTAATGTTCCGGATGGTTAGCTTACTCATATGCACGGCATCAGCAATTCCGTTCAAATCACCGCGCATTAACGTAATATCCGCTGCTTCCATCGCCACATCTGCTCCTGTACCAATTGCCATGCCAATATCAGCTGTGGCAAGAGCAGGAGCATCATTAATGCCATCGCCTACCATCGCGACTTTTTTACCTTGTGCTTGCAGTGCTTTTACTTCATTTGCTTTTTGCTCAGGTAAAACTTCCGCAATGACGTGCTTAATGCCAGCTTGTTTGGCAATCGCTTCTGCAGTAAGCCTGTTATCACCTGTAATCATTAACACATCAAGACCTAGCTGCTGTAGTCGACGAATGCCTTCTTTTGATGATTCTTTCATCGTATCTGCGACTGCGATCATGCCTGCATATTGACCCCCGACTGCCGCAAGCATGACCGTTTTTCCCTCTGCTTCAAGCCTGTTTTTTTCTTCTAGAATCGGCTCAATCGCAATTCCATGATCGTTCATGAGTCGAACCGTCCCAACAAGCACGTTCTCTCCCTGCACATCTGCTTTGATTCCGTACCCGGGAATCGTTTCAAAGTTCGAAACCGAAAGTTCCATGTCGACTTCTAGACCACGCACAATCGCTGCTGCAAGCGGATGTTCGGATTGCTTTTCCGCAGCACGTACATACGGAAGAAACGATTTGTCTCCGATAATATCCGTTACTTCGGGTTCTCCTTTTGTAATGGTACCCGTTTTATCGAGCACAATCGTCGTAATGCCCTGCGTAGCTTCTAAATGTTCGCCACCCTTAAAAAGAATCCCCTTCTCAGCCGCTCGTCCTGAACCAGCCATAATGGATGTCGGTGTTGCAAGTCCAAGCGCACACGGACACGCAATAACGAGAACCGCGATGAGTTTTTCTAGAGCACCTGCGAAGTCACCTGGCTGTACGACGAAGTACCAGATGATAAAGGTTAACACGGCAAGACCAACCACAATGGGTACGAAGATGCCGGAAATTTTGTCGGCCATGCGCTGAATTGGCGCTTTTGATCCCTGTGCTTCTTCGACGACTTTTATAATTTGCGCAAGCGCCGTCTCTTTTCCTACCTTCGTTGCTTCCACTTTTAGAAAGCCGTTTTTATTTATCGTTGCGCCAATCACCTCATCACCAGGGAATTTATCCACTGGGATACTTTCACCTGTCAGCATTGACTCATCAACCGCGGAACGTCCGTCGATAATTCGACCGTCTACTGGGATCTTTTCACCTGGACGCACAGAGATAAGATCCCCACGCGTAATCTCTTCAATCGGTACTTCCGTTTCCTCACCGTTTCTTACAACAAGAGCAGTTTTTGCTTGAAGTCCCATGAGCTTCTTAATCGCTTCGGATGAACGACCCTTTGCTTTCGCCTCAAACAACTTGCCAAGTAAAATAAGCGTAATTAAAATAGCACTCGTCTCATAATAAAGCTGTGTGGCTCCGTGATGACCGAGCGATTGAAAGGATAAATAAAGACTGTAAAAATAAGCGGCGGATGTTCCGAGTGCTACGAGTACATCCATGTTGGCACTTTTATTGCGAAGCGCTTTGAATGCTCCTACATAAAACTGCATCCCAATGATGAGCTGTACCGGCGTAGCAAGCGTCAGCTGAAACCACGGATTCATAAAAATCTCCGGAACATAAATGAACGATGTAAAGGAAAAGTGACCAACCATCGCCCATAAAAGAGGAAGTGACAATAAAAGGGACACGAAAAACTTCCACTGCTGCTTTTTAATCGCTTTTTCACGGTGGTCCACTTCTGACTTCTCTCTTTTAGTCGAAGCACCATAACCAAGCTTACCTACCTTCTCAATCACATCTGCTTCGCTCATAACGGATGGATTGTATTCGACGGTTGCAGATTCTAGCGCTAAGTTCACGTTTGCTTTAAATACGCCTTCCATTTTGTTCAGACCCTTTTCAATTCGGTTTGAACAAGCGGCACACGTCATACCCGTAATGACGAAGTCAGCTTTCTCTCTTACTACACCATATCCAAGCTTTTCTATTTTTTCCTCGAAAGCTTTTGGGTTCGTGACAGACGGGTCATACTTGACCGTGGATCTTTCTAAAGCTAAATTTACGTTTGCCTCTTCCACTCCGTCCATTTTGTTTAGACCTCGTTCAATTCGGTTCGAACAAGCGGCACACGTCATCCCTGTTACTTGAAAAGTAGTTTCTTTTGTCTGTGACATGACCTCTCCTCCTCATACCTATGTAGGGTATATTTATTCGTTAAAGAGAGCGTGCTAACCAGTTAGCACGCCTTTTCATTCATGCTACATCATAGCCTTGATCATCAATCGTTTCTTTGATTGTATCAAGACTCACTTTTGCTGCGTCGTATGCTACATCCACTTTACCTGATTCAAGGTGTACAGTGACATTCGACACGCCTGCTAGCTCTCCTACACTACCTTCTACAGCTTTTACACAATGACCACAAGACATTCCTTGTACTTGTAACGTTACGTTTTCCATTTCACTCTCTCCTTTTATGATCAAAAATGATGGCTTCTTTTATTTTTTCATAAGGCGCTGCATTGTGACAAGTAATTCGTCTACAACTTCTAATTCCCCGTCTTGAATACGTTCAACCACGCAATTCTTCATATGACCTTCTAACAGAATTTTGGATACTCCGTTTAGCGCAGATTGAATGGCTGAGATCTGTGTGATCACATCATCACAGTACGTATCTCGCTCAATTAAACCTTTCACTCCTCGGATTTGTCCTTCAATTCGATTTAAACGCGTCACAAGATTTTTTTTCGTTTCTTCTGAATGATGACTTTTACGCGCAGAATGACAGCTTTCTCCTGCATTCATCACTTCTTCGTGTTTCTCTGACATCGCAGCAGCCCTCCTTGTTTTCAATTTACCATACCCCCCTATAGTATGCAAGATAATTGTTTAGCCTTCTAGACAACAAAAAAAGTAAGGAAGGGATCACTCCCCCCTCCTTACTTTTTGTCTGCTTTGTTGAAATTGTAGTCATAGTCAGATGGGTTGATTTTTTTGAATCCGTCTGGCTTGTAAAAGCGCAGTAGATCGCCATAAACCACTTTGTCTGATAGATTTAATTTCTTCTCCGCAATGTTTTCATATTTCTTATATTGACCTGCTTCCTTCTCAGGAATTTGTTCGCCCGTTTTTGTATTGTAGTACTTGCTTCCAATAATTGAAGCTTCTGGTGTCATTACATCACCATTACGGAACGGAACAATTTGTTGATGTTCTTTTGATAATAAGTCTGTACCAAACTGGATGTAATCCTTCGTATCAACACCTAATAAGTGCATGAGCGTTGGTCGAACGTCTACTTGACCACCATACGTGTGGTTTACTCCACCTTTTAGGCCAGGTCCAGTGATAAACAATGGTACTTTTTGTAGCTGAGCTTGATCGTAAGGCGTGATTTTATCTTTGCCTAGGATTTGCGCCATCGCTTTTTTATGGTTTTCAGAGATACCATAATGGTCACCGTACATGACAATTACACTGTTGTCATATAAACCAGATTTTTTCAGATCATCGAAGAACTGTTTCAACGCTTCGTCCATATAACGCGCTGTTTGGAAATACTGATCGACAGACGTATCGCCTGTATTGGCTGGTTGAATCGTTTTATCTTCTTCATCTAACGGATATGGGAAATGGTTAGATAACGAAATGAACTTCGTATAGAACGGCTGCTTCAGATCTTTTAGATACGGCATTGACTCTTTAAAGAACGGCTTATCTTTTAACCCGTAGTTCAGCGTATCCTTTGAGTTCATGTCGTAATAGTTCGCATCAAAGAACTTGTCATAACCAAATTGTTTGTACATTTCGTCACGATTCCAGAATGTTTTGTAATTCCCGTGGAATACTGCTGATGTGTATCCCTTTGTTTTCAAAATACCTGGTGATGCTTGGTACGTATTTTGACCTTTCGTTGAGAAAACAGACCCTTGTGGTAGAGGGAACATTGAATTTTCCATCATGAACTCAGCGTCAGATGTTTTCCCTTGACCTGTTTGATGGTAGAAGTTATCAAAATACATCGTATTTTTGTCTTTTGTCAGTGAATTTAAGAATGGCGTAACTTCCTGACCATTCAGCTTATAGTTAATCATAAAGTTTTGCAGAGACTCTAACGATACAAAAATAACGTTTTTCCCTTTTTCTTTTCCAAAATACTCAGGGTTTGGCTTCGCGTAGTTACCACGCGTATAGTTCTTCACTTCAGCCACATCACTGCTATCTGCAAGCGCACGCTGTGCAGACGATTTAGAGCTTTGAATCGCATCATAGACCGTATAGTTATAGGCACCTAGATATTTCACTAAGTAGTTACGGTCAAACGTACGTGTTAATAACTGTGGACGATCCGTTTCCGCTAACGCAAGGTTAACGCTGAATACTAAAACGGCTGTTGTAAATACAGTAACAATGGCACGTCGGTTAAGTTTTTTCTCTTTCGGTTTTGCCACTTTAAGTAAAATAAGTGCAAGTAAGATAATCGTATCTGAGAAGTAGAATACGTCAGATAAATGCATCAGTGCTAACACACTGTCACCCATTTTACCGAAGTTATCTGTTTGTGTTAACGTCGGCAGGGTAATGAAATCATTAAAGAATCGGTAATAAACGATGTTTGAATATAGAACAAATGATAGTACAAAGTTAATTCCTACTAGTAATCCAAGCTGCTTTCTTCCTTTTGCTAATAGCGCAAACGCTAAGAAAAAGATAGCGGAGCTGAGTGGATTAAGAAATAGTAAAAACTTCTGCATGAAATTTTCAATACCTAAGTTAAATTCAATTCGATAAGCAGTATACGTTTTGATCCAGAATAACACAACTGCAAGTATGAAAAAGCCTATGCTTGAACCAAGCAGAGCTCGGCCTTTTGATGACACTTGTTTCATGTTTTCACCTCTTAATATAACGAATATATAGTTTTAAATGGTCTCTGAATAAAGAAAACTTCTCAACCAAATGATTACGATTGAGAAGCACATCAACATGTTACTTTCACATTTTAACTCTATAAAATTAAAAGTCAAATATTTTCTGGTGAGGCGTTTGATTGATGATTGCTTCTCATTTTTACGTGTTGTGATACAGTGTCTAGACCAAGCAAGGCCTAGAGAATGACACCTTCGCAGTATATGCGCGCCGGGTGTTTTATTGCCTTTTTTTTGTATACGGCTCTTCAAAATGTAACTATTTACCTATTTTAAATAGCGACGTCTTTTCACAAAATGTTCACTTTCTCAAGCGGTTCTTTTCTACTTCCCTTTACCCAATACCCTCTCTGTAGCAAAACAAAACCTTAGGCACTATGAACGAGAGAAACTTCGGTGCTTTGCGCATGTTCTCCGCTTGTAATAAGGCGATAGAAAAACGAATGTCTAGTTGAAGAAGACATTCGTTCGTCGGTGACTGTATTTACTTTATGCATGGTCCCTTTAAAATAGGACAGCCTTTTACGCGTTTAAGAAATTGCCTTGGTCGTTTACATCCATATCAAGCGTATTTGTATTGCTTCGCTTTGTCGTAATATCCATAAAGTTTCCGGTGTTAAAGGACCCTGATCCTGCGTGAGTTTTAGCTGAAACCTTTGGTGATAATTTAAAAATATCTCCGAACTGTGCTCCTGCTGTTCCTGCATCAATACTTTGAATCGTTACGGCTCCTACGATCGCTGGCATATCGCTCTCTCCTTCTAGGTTTTTAATCACTATATGCAAAGGCCTAGAAAAAGGTACGACATTCACATCGCTTCTGGTGCCTGGACACCTAGCAGACGCAACCCTTCTTTTAATACGATCGTAACTGCTTTTACGAGCGTAAGACGAGCGATTTTCCCTTCATTCTCTTCTAAAATTTTCACTTTACCGTAATATTTGTTGAATGCTTGTGACAAATCAAGTACGTATTTTCCAATTTGTGATGGATCATAGTACGAAAAGGATCGTTCGATCACCGATGGAAATTGTGAAATCAGTTTGGCCACTTCCCATCCCTCTTCGTCTTCTACTCCCTGTTCCGTACTAGCTGTTACATCAACTCCAGCTTTCGTTAATAATGAGCAGGCACGAGCATGCGTGTATTGCACGTAAGGTCCTGTTTCACCTTCAATTCGAAGCATGTCATCTAAGGAAAATTCAATGCTGTTTTTACGATCATTTTTTAAGTCATGAAAAATGATGGCCCCTACGCCTACCTGCGTTGCAACCTCTTCTTTATTTGGAAGATCAGGATTTTTCTCATTGATATTTTGTTTTGCCAGCTCAATGGATTGCTTCAATACTTCCTCTAATAAAACGACCTTTCCTTTACGTGTAGACATTTTTGTGCCGTCTTTTAAAATCAAGCCAAACGGAACGTGCGTAAGCTCTTTTGCCCACTCGTACCCAAGCTGATCGAGCACGTTGAACACCTGCGTAAAATGGACGCTTTGCTCGTATCCAACAACATAAAGGGCTTTTGCAAAGTGATACGTTTCGTACCGATCAAGCGCAGCGGTTAAATCACGGGTTGCATATAGCGTAGCACCGTCTGATTTACGAATGAGGCAAGGAGGTAAGCCGTCCACTTCAACCACATCTGCACCGTCTGATTTCACAAGCAGCTCTTTTTCTTCTAGCTTTGTAATGATGGCCTGCATTTTATCGTTGTAGTAAGACTCTCCGTTGTACGAATCAAACGCCACGCCAAGCAGGTCATAAATTTTTTCAAACTCGCTGAGTGACTCTTCACGGAACCATTTCCAAAGAGCTGTTATCTCATCGTCTCCTTGTTCAAGTTTTAAGAAGGTCTCCCGCGCTTGTTCATTTAGCGATTTATCGTTCTCTGCTTCATCATGAAATTGAACGTACAGCTTAAATAGTTCTTGTATCGGCGCTTTTCGTACATTTTCTTCTGATCCCCATTTTTTATATGCAACGATCAGCTTCCCAAACTGTGTTCCCCAGTCCCCAATGTAATTAATCTTCACCGCTCGGTAGCCACATTTCTCCACAATGTTGGAGAGCGAATTTCCAATAACGGTAGAGCGTAAATGCCCCATTGAAAAAGGCTTGGCGATATTGGGTGAAGACATATCGAGCACGATTGTTTCATTCTTTCCAATATCGAGACTGCCATATTGTGATCCTTCTTCTAGCACGGTTTGAATAATTTGTCCGCTTGCTTTTTCTTTTTGAAAGAAGAAATTTACATACGGACCGTTTGCTTCAATTCGTTCAAATGACTCATGTTCTCCTTCTAGATCTTTTGCAATCAGCGTAGGTGACTTTCGTAGCACCTTCGCTAACTGAAAGCACGGGAAGGCGTAATCTCCTAAAGAGGCATGCTTTGGTATTTCAAGCAGTTTGATTATTTGTTCCTTTTCGACCGTTCCGTTTAGTGCCTTCGATAAATAGTCCACAACAGCAAATTGATCCACGTTCATCTCATCCTTTTTATGTGTATTGGCTAGAGATCAATAAAAAAAGCACTTCATCTCTACGTTAGAGACGAAATGCTTTTTTTCCGCGGTACCACTCTAGTTGTTCATATTTGAACCACTCATCTGATAACGGAATCTTTTCCGGTTAGCCCTACTTTTTTCAGGTAACATCTCAGAAGTGCGCTTCGTACAAGATTTTTTCATTGGGCTTTCACCATCCCCAACTCGCTTTTAAAGTCACCTGTACTACTCTCTTCTTCACCGATCACTATGTTTTTTTACTATTATACGGTGTTTCAAAAATTATGCAAACATTTTTTTGATTATTTTTAAATTTCAAATATCCGCTATGTTAAAATGAAGAAAAACATGGAGGAATTTGTTATGACATGGATTGATATTTCACATCCGCTTACTGAAAAAGTGGCCACGTGGTCAGGTGATACCCCGTTTTCATACGAGGTCGTTTGGCCAAAAGAGGAAAGCGGATCGGTAAACGTCGGAAAAATTTCAATGAGCATTCATACGGGTACGCATATTGATGCGCCGTTTCATTTTGATTCAGAGGGCAAACGTGTCGGAGCGCTCGATGTCTCGGTTTATATCGGAACTTCAAAAGTGATCGACGTGTCAGAAGTAAGCTGTGTGACACAAGAGCTGCTAGCTGACTATCTACCACTTCCACCGCGCCTTTTACTGAAAACGAAACAGCAAACGGACCCCAATCGCTTTCCCGATCACGTCACTGAGCTTGATCCACGAATTGGTCCGTGGTTGAAGGAGCAGGGCGTTGTACTGTTAGGAATTGATACCGCGTCCGTTGATCATTTAGAGAGCAAAGAGATGCTTGTTCACTACGCTCTGTTTGATAACGGTGTACATATTTTAGAAAATGCCTGGCTTGATCATGTGGCGCCTGGTGATTATGAGCTGATTGCGCTGCCGTTAAACATTATCGATGCTGACGGAAGCCCGGTTCGCGCCGTTATTCGTCCACTCTTATAAGAGGCGTCACCTGTTTTTCGCTAGAAGTTGCGCTGTCTCCAATGATTCGGTGTAAGCGAATGCGATTGTATCGCTGAACCATAATAAAAGGGACGTTAGCAATCAGTGCATACACCACCATCATCATGCCGATAAAAGCTGGATTCCATAGAAAAAAGAGAAAACTAGGTGGGATACATAGAAGGTGAGCGAATTCTGCGCGCCTTGTTTCGTATAAAAATAGCAGTAGGTTACGATCCATATCACCGAGGGAACGTTTGGCTTTCCCTCCTTTAAATAAGGCACCTGCTTCTGGAAGACGATCCTTCCACTTTTTTATACGTAGCTTGTCGTATAAGCGACCACTTTGTTCCCAGCCTCTCTCTTTATATACCGACCCGTTTCTCATAAAAAAGCGGATCGGAAGCTTTGCACACCCATAGGAAATGCCAATGTGCACAAAAAGCCACGTTCCTGCATTGACGATAATGCTCCAAATCGGGGAGAATTCAATCAAGAATCTTTCCCTCCTTTTACCGCAATATCTCTCCCCTTCCACGAGACCTTTTTTAAAATCGTCGTACAAAACAGCGAGTATGTAAAAACGATCGTAAAAAAGAGAATGTGGACGGGAAATAAAAAAGCGGTGATCCAGCCGAAGCTTCCGATCTTGCTGAGGGACCAGCGAAACTGCAGAAACAGCAATCCGTATAGTGCCAGTAACACATACAGCCCTTCTCCTGATGCTTGAAACAGCTTAATCGCAATGGTCATACTACCCGTAATCCACGTACTGATTAACAACAAATCATAAGGATTCGTCGCCGCTGCGCCAGAAGCAAAGCTCTTCGCCCACCCGTTTACTAACGTACGAAGGCCACCTGGATACATTCTCATTGAAATGGTTCCTTTTCCACTGATACAGCGAATTTTCCCGCCGTGACGAACAACGTGCTGCCCGAGCGCCATGTTTTCCACAATTTCCTGCTTAATGATGTTATGACCACCATAGTAAAAGTAGGCAGATTTAGAGCAAAGCAGACACTGACCGAATGCTCCCATCGACGACTCCCCGTTTGGCATGAATTTTGGACGCATCGAAATCATCGTAATTAAATTAAAAAACGCTGATCCATATTCATACCACTTTTCCACACGGTGATAGGGCTGTACCGACAGCCACCCTTTTTCGGTGGAATAGGCGTTAAGAAGCTTTTGAAGTCCTCCTTCATCGACGATAATATCTGCGTCTAAAAAGAGAAGATGTTCTCCCTGTGCCGCTAGCGCCCCGTTCCAGCACGCCCATGACTTCCCAAGCCATCCGTCCGGTAAATCAGGTACGGATATCACTCTTGCTCCGTAATAATTGGCAACCTCTGCTGTTCTGTCATCCGAGTGATCATCCATTACAATGATCTCAAGTGCGTCTGACCACTGAGGAAGGAGCGATTGTAGCAGCTGCTCGATGTTTTTCTCCTCGTTACGTGCGGGAATAATAACAGAAACGGGATTTCGCCTTTTCTCGGAAGTTGTTCGCTTAATGTACGAAATTCTCCAGATCAAGCTCATTCCTAATACGACGGCTAAACCACTTATAATCCAGTTCACTGTTTACACCTTCCTTATCGATGAAACCATTTCATATAGGTAGACAAAATCGAAATCGTGTCTTTTTTATAGGGATACCAGTTCATTTCTCGGTTGCGGCTCCCTTTCCCTGACATGATGGCTTTTACATTACAAAACGTATATAACCCCTCCGGTCCGTGATAACGACCGAAACCACTTTTTTTGCTACCACCAAACGGAAGATGCATGTTTGAGATATTACGGACCACGTCGTTAATGAAACAATTTCCGGTCTCAAGAGCAAACACAATGTCTTCTGCGGCTTTAATATTTCGAGTAAATATGCTAGCATTCAGTCCATATTTCGAGTCGTTCGCTAGTCGAATAGCTTCTTCGACCGTTGAGAACGTCATGATCGGCATAACAGGCGCAAATGTTTCACTTTTCATAATCGTCATCGTATGATTGGCGTTTGTTAAAACAACGGGTGACCAGTGCGGATACAGCTGATCAAGCGTTCCACAAACGAGCTTAGCTCCTTGATCAAGCGCTTGCCTCACCTGTCGCAACGCTTCGTTAAAGCCTTCAATCGTCGTCATTCCTCCCATGAACTCTTCCATTTCTTCGGTATACGTCTTCACCTTTTCAACAAACGTCGCAAGAATCGACTCGTGGACATACACACGCTCAATGCTGACACACACTTGTCCACTGTTCATAAAGCTTCCCCAGACAGCAGCCCTCGCCGCACGCTCAATATTGGCATCTGCTAGCACAATCATTGGATCTTTTCCACTGAGCTCTAGATCACACGGAATGAGCAGCGGAGCCGCTCGTTTTAAAATCTCCTTACCTACTCCTTCGCTACCTGTAAAAAAGATTTTATTGGGTCCCTGCTCAATAAGCTGCTCTCCTATTCCTTTATCACCCCATGTGACTTGAATCACTCCTTCTGGAAGACCTAGCTCAGAAAGAAGCGTCGCAACCTTTTCAGCTATCTTCGGAAGCCGCTCACTCATCTTTAAAATAATTGTATTCCCGGTTATGAAAGCTGAAATAAGGGGAAGAATGGAAAGCTGAAGCGGGTAATTCCAAGGCGCAAATAGTAAGACTACGCCTAAGGAATCGTATTGAATATAGGAATGATTACCCCAAAAAGTAAGCGGAGTAGATCGTTTTTTAGGTGCTAACATAGCTTCAGCATTTTTCTCGTAATACGAGAGCGCATCAATTGTGGCTAAGACATCGCCTGTTAAAATATCTACCTTATGACGAAACGTTGCTTCATGTATGGCTTCTACCCATTCGTCAATGTCCTTTAAAAGCCGCTCTCGCAGTTTTTTTACATAGCGTAAGCGCGTAGCTAATGTGGACATTTTCCATCCGGTGTGTGCCTGTCGAGCCCTTTTCATCATAATTTCTGCTGTACTTTGATCGTTATTCACGCTCATCGGTTCCTTCCCTATTAACGGTGTTAGTCTTCTGGACTAGTGTAGTCAAAAAATATGAATTTCATAAGGAGAGATGGTATGTCAAAGAAAGTTATTATTATCGGAGCTGGTTTAGGAGGTTTGTCAACGGCAGTTCGTCTTGCCGTAGACGGATTTGATGTAACCGTATTAGAAAAAGGTGAACGTATTGGCGGGAAATTGAATATCCGCAAAGGAAATGGATTTACGTTTGATACAGGACCATCCATTTTAACGATGCCATGGGTACTAGAAAAGCTGTTTGATAGTGCGGGACGAAACATTAACAACTATATGACGATCGAGCGCATTGAGCCGCAGTGGAGAACGTTTTTTGAAGACGGAAAAGTAATTGATGTGAGCAGCGATCTCCCGACCATGCTTGATGAAATTCGCGGTCTTTCTGAAAAGGATGCGAACGGCTTCTTCGATTATTTAGCGTACTGCAGCCGCATGTACGAATACAGCATGAAGAGCTTTTATAGTAAAAGCATTAGCGGTCTAAATGACCTGCGCACGATGCATTCCTTAAAGGAACTTCTCGCGATGGACCCAACGAAATCAATGGACATGGCGACTCGAAAGTTCTTTGAAAGCAAGCACCTTCGCCAGCTGTTTAATTTCCTTGTAATGTATGTTGGTTCATCACCATATCATGCGCCAGCAATTTTATCGCAGCTTGCACACGTACAGCTTGGTCTTGGCATTTACTATGTAGACGGCGGGATGTACAAGATTGCAGAAGGTATTGGCCAATTATTAGATGAGCTTGGAGTTGAAGTTCGTCTGAATACACCAGTAAAAGAAATTTTAGCCACAGAGAAAAAAGCAACAGGCGTTGTATTAGAGTCTGGTGATGTGCTTCATGCCGATATTATCGTATCGAATCTAGAAGCCATTCCTGCACATAAAACATTATTAAACAAAATTGTCGGTGCACATAAAACCGTCAACGAAATGGAAAAATTCATCCCATCTGTTTCTGGATTAGTGCTACTACTTGGTGTTAATCGTACCTACGATCATTTGGCTCACCATAACTTTTTCTTCTCACGTGATCCAGAGCGCGAGTTCCATCAAATCTTTAACGAAGGAAAACCCGCGGATGATCCAACGATTTATATCGGCATTTCGGCAAAATCGGACGGAACACACTCACCGGTCGGAAAAGAAAATCTATTCGTTTTAACACACGTTCCACCTTTAAAAGAAGGACAGGACTGGTCACAGTTTACGGAAGGCTACCGCGAGCTTGTTTTAGCGAAGCTTGAGCGAATGGGCGTGACAAACTTATCGTCTAGCATTGAATTTGAGCATCAATTCACCCCGAATACGCTCAAAGATTTGTACGGAGCTAACGGTGGTTCCATTTACGGTGTCGCAGCAGATCGCAAGAAAAACGGCGGTTTCCGCATCGCAAACAGAAGTAAATTACTGAACAACTTGTACTTTGTTGGCGGCTCTACTCACCCAGGCGGAGGTGTCCCAATGGTTACACTATCAGGACAGCTAACAGCGGATGCGATTGTGGAAGATACAGGAATCAAGCGTACTGTAAAGAAGAATATTGGGTAATAAAAAAGGCGCTGCTTAAAAAATAAGCAGTGCCTTTTTGGATTATTGCGCTGTTAAAATGATTGGACCTTCTTTTGTAATCGCAATCGTGTGCTCATACTGTGCAGACCAGCCGCCATCAATAGTACGAGCTGTCCAACCGTTTTTGTCCATTTTACTTTTATATGATCCCGTGTTGATCATCGGTTCAATTGTAAAGACCATTCCCTCTTTTAAACGCGCGCCTTTTCCAGGAAGCCCGTAGTGAGGTACGTATGGATCTTCATGGATAGAGGAGCCAATGCCGTGGCCCGTAAAATCACGTACAACAGAATAGCCTTCACCTTCAGCATACTTCTGAATAACGTGACCAATGTCACCAACGCGATTTCCAACTACAGATGCTTCAATTCCTTTGTATAGCGCTTCTTTCGTTACGTCCATTAAACGCTGCGTTTCGTCTGAAACCTTTCCAACCGCATACGTCCATGCCGAATCAGCAAGTGCGCCGTTTAAGTTTACAACCATATCGATCGTTACCATGTCACCCTCTTGTAACGGCTTTTTACGAGGGAATCCGTGGCATACTTCATCATTAATGGATGCACAAGTTGCATATTTGTAGCCCTGATAGCCTTTTTGTTCAGGCGTAGCTCCGTGCTCTTTTAAAAATTTCTCCACAAATTTCTCGATTTCCATTGTTGTCACACCTGGTGCAATCATTTTTGCAATTTCACGGTGACAAGCAGCGAGTACTTTTCCTGCTTCATGCATTAGCGCAATTTCGCGCTCGGTTTTTAACGTAATCAAATTAAATCCTTCCTTTCACTTTCACCTTGCTACACAAACTATATCATAGTCTTTATGCTTCTCACTACTCCAAGACCCTCGTATTTCCTAGTTTGGCACAAAGCAAAAAAATAAACTATTTTGGAAATTTTCTGTTTTTCACCCTTATCATACGCATAAACGGAATGTCTTATTGCCTACTGTGACAGAAAAAGAAGCTCTACTAACGAGCTCCTTTAGTCTTAAAAATTCATGCGTGATTGGCCACCGTCAACGTTCAATGTAGCGCCTACTACCCAAGACGCCTTGTCAGAAGCTAAAAACGTCACAACGTTTGCCACTTCTTCTGGCTTGCCAAAACGTCCAGCAGGAATTTGCTCCGCCACAAATTGCTTCATTTTTTCTGGATTCTCCTCGACACGCTTGATCCAGTTACCTGTTGGATGAAGAATGCTTCCTGGTGCGACGCCGTTGACACGAATTCCATCTTTAATCACTTCATCTGCCAACGATTTTGTGAAGCTAATCATCGCAGCTTTTGCGTTGTTATACGTCACTTTCCCGCCGCTCTCACGACCAAAAATAGAGGTGATATTAATAATACTTCCGCTTCCTGCAGCTTTCATTTCGTTCACCGCTAGCTGACTGAGGTGAACGCCTGATACGTAGTTCAGCTCCATCGCTTCTACAAATGTATCAAGATCCGTTTCCATTGCCGTACTACCATTACTTCCGCCTGCGTTGTTTACAAGCACATCAATGCGTCCGAAATCTTGCACAAATTGCTGAATAAGCTGCTCACGCTCTGCTTTTTTGGAAACGTCGACTTGATACGCTTTTATGTTTGGATACTGCTTTTTCATCTCATCGAGCGATTCTTGTCCGCGTGCCGCAATTCCTACGTTCGCACCTTCTGCTAAAAAGCTCTCTGTAATCGATTTTCCAATCCCTTTTGATCCACCTGTAATTAATACGCTTTTACCTTGAAGTTCTAATTCCATCTCATCTCGCTCCTTATGTACAAAAAAATAACGAATTTGTAAGTTTTTCATATTTTAGCATGGTATAATCGCTTTTGTTATAAAGTCTAACACATATTGAGGGATAACAATGAAGCAAACGTTTTCGAACGCACAAAAAATCAAACAGCTTTTTATGATTTTAATTCCCATTTTAATTACGCAGCTAGCCATGTTCTCGATGAACTTTTTTGACACGACGATGTCTGGGCACTTTAATAAGCATGACTTAGCAGGCGTTGCTATTGGGTCTAGTCTATGGATTCCTGTTTTTACAGGATTAAGTGGTATTTTAATGGGAATCACGCCTATTATCGCTCAGCTTGTAGGAAGTAACGAAAAGAAAAAGGTTCCCTTTACCGTGATACAAGGTATCTATGTGGCGGTTGGGATGGCCGCTCTAATCGTGGTCATTGGCTTTTTTGTACTCGATCCCATTCTAGCTGGCATGAAGCTTGATCACGAGGTGCAGCGGATCGCCAAAGAGTACTTAATTGCTTTATCATTTGGTATTTTCCCATTATTTATTTACACGGTTCTTCGCAATTTCATTGATGCGCTTGGGCAAACGAGAACGACGATGCTTATTACGCTTTTTGCGCTGCCTATTAATATTGCTTTGAACTATTTGCTTATATTCGGTAATTTCGGATTTCCAAAGCTAGGCGGCGTTGGATCTGGTTACGCAACAGCTATTACCTATTGGTGTATTTTAGCTCTGGCTGCTTTTATTATTTGGAAAAAGAGCCCGTTTTCCCATTATCACCTGTTCAGATCATTCTCTTCCATCGCTTTTTCTACATGGAAGGAAATATTAAAAATTGGCGTTCCCATTGGCCTTTCCATCTTTTTTGAAACGAGCATTTTTGCGGCGGTTACACTGTTTATGAGCGCGTATGATACGAATACGATTGCCTCTCATCAAGCTGCCATGAATTTTGCTTCGTTTCTGTACATGATTCCACTAAGCATTTCAATGGCACTAACGATCGTCATCGGATTTGAGACAGGTGCAAAACGTAAAGAAGATGCGAGAAGATATAGCAAGCTAGGTATTTCATTTGCTGTTACGATGTCACTCGTGTGCGCGCTTATTCTCTTTTTCTTCCGAGAGCAGGTGGCAGGCATTTATACAAATGATAGGGGCGTGCTGAAGTTAACTGCTCATTTCTTAATTTACGCCCTATTTTTCCAGCTTTCTGATGCGGTTCAGGCTCCAATTCAAGGGATTTTACGAGGCTATAAAGATGTGAACTTCACCTTTATTATGGCCCTCATTTCGTACTGGGTGATTGGCCTGCCGGCTGGCTATTTACTTGCTAACTATACGGATCTTTCCGCTTTCGGCTATTGGATTGGCTTAATTTCTGGTCTGGCGGCTGGAGCGATTGGCCTTTCATACCGCCTTAGATGGGCACAAAAAAAACAATGGATTGGAGGAAACACAAATGATTCGCAAAGGAACCACGCATGATCTCGAACGCATAATGAAGATCGTCACAGAAACCCTCTCCATTATGAAGGAGCAACATAATGATCAATGGACAGACGAATATCCACAGAAACAAGTATTTGAGCAAGATGTCCAAAATGGAGCGTTGTACGTGGAGGAGAAAAACGGTCAGGTGATTGGGTCGATTACAATCGATCAACAGGAAGCTGCTGAGTACAAGCCGATTGCTTGGCAGAGTAAAGATTCAGCTTATGTATTTCATCGCCTGCTCGTTGATCCGAAAGAGCGTCGTGTAGGTACGGCGTCCTCTCTTTTAGCGTTCGCTGAGCAATTGGCGCTCTCTCATAACGTTCCTTACATGAAGGCTGATACATATTCTCTGAATAAAGGGATGCAGCGGTTTTTTGAGCGAAATGGATATGAGCTAAGAGGCGAGATGTCCTTTCACGGAAAGAACCATCCTTTTTATTGCTATGACAAACGGTTAGATGAGAAAAGATAATTCTCTCTGGAACTTCTTTTCTCATCTCGTTCGCTAGTTTTTTAGCCACGTAAGCATACGAAAAATGGAGAATGGATCAAACCACGTAATGGCAAATCCAACAACTGCGAGTGCGAGAACAGGAAACAACTTCATCGTTCCCTGTTCTTTTTTGATAAAGGCCCAAAAACTTAAACATGCTCCAAGTACTAAAGACGCAAATCCGAACAGCATTCCGGGCTCTAAAAATGACGGATATGGATAAGCGTAAGCAATCCCCATCAGAACAGTGCCAGTAGCAGCAAATAAAGCAGCAAACAGGCTAATTCTTTTCAAAAAAATCCCCCCTTACTCTTCTTTTCTCATTTTATCTAAAATGGGATAATTATACAATTATTTTCAGCACACATAGAAAAAACCGTACGTGATATTACACATACGGTTGGTATCTTTCATGACTCGCGTGTTTAAACGTCTTAAAGAGACGAGCGCATCATGAAGATCGGTCATCGCTATTTATGTATTAAGGATTTGTGGCGCTTTCTACATAGCCATAGTTGTCCCTGATCGCTTTTTTAATCATTGATTCGCAGCGCTCAAGTTCTACTTTTAGCTGTCGCTTGTAAAGCTGTGCTTTTTCGTATCCGCCGTCAGGGAAGCGATAATAGACAACCTCTTGAAGCTTCATTCCTTCTTTCTTACGCTTTACCTGCTGTAGAACACCATCTTCAATTAAATCATGCAGCGCTTTATACACTTCGGAATGATTAGGCTTGTAGCCAAATGGTCGAAACTCATCGCGTAACGCGTCTAAAAGCTTCAATCCATACAGTCTATCCTGCTCTGTCATTGTAATCATATAAAGTTTTAGAAATGCACGCTGTTTTAATAGAAATCCACTTGACGTTCGTTTATCACCCATTGATATGTCCTTCCTTTCTTTTCTAATTAATCATTTATTATTTTCTATAATTATACTGTATTCTCATATATTTCTCCTGCCATAAGCCCGAAAAAACTCCTTTTTTCCCACTTTACCCGTTGTTCTTAAAAAATAATCATAAACATATTCTTATTTTAACTATTTTTAATTTGAACATATAGTCAACACTCTCTTTCCTGTTTGAGGATGACAACTGCCCGTTTGTACTCACCTATAAAGACAAGACGTATGCATTCAGACTTTTGCTTCCACATGAACTTTCTTTCTTTTTAGGTTAAAACTGCTTGGGCTCATACATATGCTGTAACAAGGTGTATTTGAAGGAGGTAAAGCTGTGAAAAATGATAAAAACTTTGATTGGAGCTCTCTCAATGACAAGGTAGAGGATATTCTCGGACGCCACTTTTGGAACGACTTGCACGATATTTTACCAAAACGTTTTCCGAATATTGATCTGTATCAAACGGATACGGAAGGCATTGTCGTTATGGAAATTCCTGGTCTGGTGTCTTCAACGGATGTTCAAATTCGCTTAGAATCCAATAACCTGATTATTCAAGGGGAAATTCCGTATCCATATCCTTATCCAAAGAAACAGCTACCAATGCAAGAACGCTACACAGGGAAATTCGAACGCTCCATCCGCCTCCCTTTTCACTATCTAGAAAGTAGCGTAACTGCCAAGTATAGAGCGGGTTTACTGGAGGTTCGCGTTCAAAAAGATCCCCAAAAACAAACCATCCCGATTTCGTTTGAAGCAGACATAGAAGATGAGGATTTAGATTAAAAGATAATAAGGTGACGAGAGTCCTCTAATAACGGAGCGGCTCTCGTCATCTATAACACCCCATCAGAATGTGAGGTGATGACAAATGGTTAACATTCGCTTCAACGACTTTAAAGTAGAAAGCGTTATGAACAACTCCGGCATCTTTTCTGGGGAAAATATTCATACTGGTATCAAGGCCACTCATAAAGTAAATCAAGGATATGGTGCCATTCTCGGAAATCACAATCCGATTACAAAAGGAAAGCACATGGTCGTAGATGATGATCAAATTGAGTTCTATCAAAAGAAGAAAACGTAGAACTGAGTGATTCTATTTGTTTAGACGTCGAAAAAAACAGCGGTCCATTGAACTAGAAGAAATGCAGCACTCACTCGATCAAAAGCTCGAAAATCTCGAATCGCTTCTAAAGCAGTTAGAGAAAAGACCGGTCGAATACCATTTTCACATTCAAAATGTGGACATTCATCAACCTGTCTTAAAAGAGCTGTCCTTTCATTTAGACGAAATTGACATTGAAGAAGTGAGCGGTGCCTTAAATGTGGGCAACAATTTTGGTGTGAGCGTGAATAAAAAGAAAGAGGAAAAACAAGAAAATACCGACGAGGCGCTACGTCAAGTCCAGCCTCATGAGAAAGGGTTTAACGTCTCATTTAATCCAAAAAAGAAGGAGGAATAATATGAGCGTCCCTACTCCTACATTTTTTATTGGTTCCATACGAATTAATAGTGTAGAAGGAGCCTCATCGGTAAATTTTGGAAACAACTGGCTAACAGACTTCACGAGCTATAAAAAACATAATCAAGGGCTCGGAAATATTAGCGGTGATCATAATGATATTCAGGGGCTTCGCTCTTTATTAAACGACTCAGATATTATTGACATGATTAATGACCCAGATGAGCAAGCCGTTCCGGAATGGCTACGAACCATTCTAGCAGAACGTTTCGCAGAAGATGATGATTCAACTGGTACCTAGGTATGTTGAATACAAAAAGACGATTGTGAGAATCCTCCTTACCTGGATGCTACAATCGTCTTTTTCTATTCTGATTTACATGTTTTATTTAAAAACATTGGTCCGTCGATTACATCATGATCATTCACAATATTAATAATACCCGTTGAATCATTTTTGATCCCGATGGTGTTTCCAAAACCAAAGTTATTTTTTAGAAAGGTTTTCCAATATAACTGGACGTTTGAACCTGTGAAAATACCCGAGCTGTTCATGACTGAATTAACGTTCATATTGTCAAAACAAATGTTAATCACACGATTATTTTTTTTCATCGTTTAGTATTGAATAGTCGGCTGTGGTTTAAATAGTTCCGGTTGAGCCATTGTGCCATCAACAACATCGCAGTCGTTGATAATATTAACAATGCCCTGCGAGTAAACCATTCCAATCTCTTGCCCGTTTCCAAAGTTGCTCTTCGCTTGCGTTGTCCAGTCTGACTGACTGTTTTGACCAGTTGAAACCGACGACGTTACTCCTATGCTGTTCACGTTAATTTGGTTAAAAATTAAAGATATTGGCATGTAAGTATCCTCCCTTTTTTTAGTGCACCTGTACTAATTTATAGGCTATTCAAGTGCATCATTTTTGGTGAATTTGTTCCAAAACAAATGATTTAGTGACTAAATAATTATTGAAATATTTAGAATTTTTATTATAATGAGAAACATCATCTTTTTTAAAGGAGTTATACGAAATGAAAACAGTAGAGAGAATAAGCAAATTTGCAGGAGACACGTTTGCGATCTGGGTCGTAGTGGTTGCGACCATCAGTTTTTTTGTCCCAAGTGCTTTTACATGGATTGCTCCTTACATCTCCATCTTGTTGGGCATCATTATGTTTGGCATGGGGCTTACACTATCACTATCTGATTTTAAAGCACTGCTAAAAACACCAAAGAGCGTGATGATCGGCGTTCTGGCTCAATTTATTATTATGCCGCTCGTGGCGTACGCACTGGCGAATCTTTTTAACCTGCCGCCTCAAGCTGCCGTTGGCGTTATTTTAGTCGGCTGTTGTCCTGGAGGTACTGCATCAAACGTGATGACTTTTTTAGCCAAAGGAAACACAGCGCTGTCCGTTGCCGTCACATCAATTTCGACACTGCTTGCGCCTTTTTTAACCCCGACTCTAACGTTGCTTTTAGCTAGCAAATGGTTGCCGGTCTCAACGAGCTCCATGTTTCAATCCATTCTGCAAATTGTCCTTGTTCCGATTGTCCTTGGTCTTGTAGTCAAGGCGCTGTTTAAAAAGCAGGTGGAAAAGAGCGTCACCGTCCTTCCACTCGTATCTGTTGTCGGAATTGTTGCGGTTGCAGGCGCTGTTGTTGCCCTTAACTCTGCGCAAATCGCCAAAACAGGGTTACTCATTATGCTGATTGTCATCCTACATAACGGTTTTGGATTATTACTCGGCTTTTTAGCAGCGAAATTTCTTCGCCTTGATTATCCTAGTCAGAAAGCAATCTCGATTGAGGTGGGGATGCAAAATTCAGGCCTTGGTGCTGCCCTTGCGCTCGCTCATTTCTCACCGGCCGCCGCCGTTCCAAGCGCGATCTTTAGCGTATGGCACAATATCTCCGGTCCACTGCTCGCCACATGGTGGGGAAAACGAGCAGCCAAAATCAAAGAAGTAGAAAAAGCAGATTCCGCTTCCACTCGCATTCACGCGTAAATGACAAAGAGGCCTAGAAATTTAGGCCTCTTTGTTGTACCAATTATTGATTTGTTGCTCAATTTGATACTGTGCGCCTTCCCCTTTTCCGTAGAAACGTAACCGAAAGTACAGTGTGCGAGCAAAATTCATCCTTCCTGTCGTAAACTCTTTTTAAAATTCGTCAGTGCGTTGTTGAATCCTTCTCTTAATTCTTTAATCTGTCTGCCTTATGTTACGCCCTTGTGAATTTAAATCCAAATAAATGCATTTAAATTCTTTTATCGGAAGGTTTATTCAGGCGTTTTCTTCGTATTTTCACCTTCAAAACTACACTCTTTATTTTTAAAAATGTTGAACAATATCCCTTTCATATCAAGGTTTATACGACTTTTTTATTATTCAGATTATTTCATAAAATCTCAGAAAAAATCTGAATAATCTTTTTTTCTTGTTTTTGTATAAAAACGAATATAATTATATTTATCCGACAAACGAACACGATTTTGTATGAAAAGAGTCATGATGACAAAAAAATATGGTTTAAAAATCGGGACTTATTGCTCACAATATCACAAAGATGTAAGCAGGACTTCCCGAAAACAACACTTGAAATTGATGTAAAGGATGGATGGAAATGCTTCGATTTTTTAGCGTTACAGTAGGGTCTCTTATCATTGCAGTCGCATACAACTGGTTTTTAATCCCTCATAACATTTTAAGTAGTGGAATTAGTGGGATTGCGATGATTATTGGAATTCTCTCTCCTCTTGATACAGGACTGATGAACTTTTTACTTAACCTGCCTCTTTTGATTATTGGCTACATTAAATTAGGAAGAGACTTCATTTTATATAGTATATTGTCTGTTGTGGTGCTCTCTGTTGCCCTTTATGTTATTCCGATTCAGGCTGTTGCACACGACGTTATTATTTCAAGCGTATTCGGCGGTGTCCTAACCGGTATTGGTGTAGGAATCGTGCTACGAAGCTCTGCTTGTACAGGTGGATTTGATATTGTGAGCCTTCTCTTAACGGTGAAGCGTGATATGCCAATTGGAACGATTTTAAGTGCAATGAATGGAATTGTCGTCATCATCTCAGGATTTTTCCTTGGCTGGGACGCAGCACTTTACACGCTTGTGTCCATCTTTGTAACTGGTAAAGTAGTCGATGCTGTGCACACGCGTCACATTAAACTAACGCTGATGATTATTACAAGCAAAGGTGAAGACATGAAACAGCGTCTTCTAGACAGCGTATACCGAGGCATTACGGTGATGGATGGTGAAGGTGCCTACTCAAAAACCGAGCGTAAAATTCTTATGACGGTTATTTCACGATACGAGCTGACAAACATTAAAGGACTTATTCAGGACGTCGACCCACAGGCTTTTGTAAATATTACTGAAACGGTCGAGGTAGTAGGACTGTTTCATAGAGGATAGAAAAAAACGAAGCGCGACATTAGAGCGCTTCGTTTTTTTTGATCTGTATATAGGTGTTACTGTAAGTTGAAGAAAACTTCTCCATCAAGATTTTTTTGATATCGAAGCTGTGCTTTTTCATCTTTCTTTACTAGTCCCGCTATGTATCCTTCTTTTTCGTTCCCAACATACATTTCGAAGCTGAATTCAGGTTCTGTGGATGGCGTAATGTCTCCACTATATATGTCTCCACTTTCACTTACCACTGCAAAATTAACAATCCCATCAATATTAAAAGCCAAATCCTTTGTTTCAGACTCAACAAATTTCACTTTTGATTTTACGATCATATATTCATATCCTTCTGGAGGTGCTTCATTAAATTCATTCATTTTTTTCAACATTTGATATGCTTGTTCACCTCGTATAATTTCCTCCATCGTAAGATCAAATTTTATCGGATACGAATCTCCGTTGTCATCGTAAATATCATCTTCTATCGTAGCCGTTTTTTGAAAGGGGATTGGATTACTTCTAGTTCCAAGCGGTGATTCCTTTTTCGCCACAGGTTTTGGCGTTTGCTTTTCTTCTTTTTGCTTAGTACCTTCTTCTTTTACGAAAACTTTTTCTGTCTCTTGGCTACACGCAGCTAATAATCCAATACTAACAACACTACTTATTAGTAATCCTATTGTTTTTTTTAGTATCATTCTTGTAATGCTCCTCGTCTTTTTATTTTATACTTCCTCGTTATTCCGTTTTATCAAAATCATTAGGGTACACGACTGTCTTAAATACATCGTTAGTATTTTTGTCTTTTACATGAATCTTCACTTGAATGTCCTTGTCATTTTTCCCGTCATACAGTTGATACATCATCCCACTCATTCCAAGAGCTACTAATGAAAATCCATCCATACTATTTTCATATTTTTGTTTATCTACCAAAAGCGTTAATTCAGTATAATTTTGATTGTGGGTTACATCATGAATAGATGTATAATCCTTACTCGTTTTCATTTCGCCAAGAGAACTCTCAATGTGAGTATTTAGACTCTTCAATAGTTTTTCATGCTGAGATTTAGTCATTTTGTATGTAAGCGATCCATCGGAATTTTTAGTGACTTTTTTAATACCTTCTTTTTTCGCCTCGTCTATTACTTTATTAATATCTTGTCCTTCAAACGTTGAGGCAGGAATTGTAATCTCAACGTTAAATAGTCCTTTATGAACATTTACAGCATTCTTTGAATCAGTCTTTTTTTCTGATGCTTTTTCTTGCTCTCCTGAACAAGCAGCTAATGCAAACATTAGTCCCAAAGCTACTATCAAGTATTTCATTTTCTTCATGTGTTTCCCTCCTGAGGTTTTTTATAACTTTTCTAATATAACATTTGGATTACTTTTTTTGAAGTTTTTCACATGGAAAAATTAATTTTATTAAGAAGAAAAAGGATTTCGCGTTTTCTGTAAACTTTATCAGTATATAAAAACCATTATTTTTTACTTTTACTTTCAGAAAAAAAACGTATATTTCATTCCTATATAAAAAGAAAAATTCAGAAAATCTCCCTTTGCAACCCCTCTTCATATACTACAAAGACATCTCGACAATAAAGGAGTATATGTATGACACAATTCGGTTATTTAGATTTTCTTGCTCAAATGGGGGTTGGCGGTGCTCACCCTGGAGGCCTTTCATTAACTTCCTATTTACTAGCACAGGAAACGATTACAGATCAAACGGCCATCTTAGATATTGGCTGCGGCACAGGGCAAACGGCCGCTTATATCTATTCAAACTTCCCCTCACAGCTTTCTGCCTGTGATGCGAACGAAATGATGGTGAAAAAAGCGAATCAGCGTTTCCATCATCACAGACTTCCGCTTAAGGCAACCGTTGAGAATGCGGAACTCCTTTCCTTTCCAGACGAATCCTTTCATCTCGTGCTGTCAGAATCCGTCTCAACGTTTACTCGCACGGACTATTCGCTTGCTGAATATCACCGAGTTTTAAAGCCTGGAGGGGTGCTTCTTGCAATTGAAACAACCAAAAACCCCTCTTTAACAGATGAAACGGCTGAGGAACTTCGAGCCTTTTATCGTTTTCCTCGTATGCTGACCGAACAAGAATGGATTGATGCGCTACAAATAGCAGGCTTCCGTAAAACATCTAGCCTCACCCCTCCTTCGTATGAAGAGGACCTTGAAGAACAAATCGAAAACGGAACAGACTTTTCACTTACTCACCCCATTCCACAAGCCATCTATGACATTCTAGCACGACACGAAGAGCTAGCTCCCCACCTTTCATTTTCAATCTTTCGTGCGGTTAAATAAGAAAATCTCCTAACTTTCTCTATTAATACGAGAAAATTGGGAGATTTGCACAGAACCCTTTCTAGTATCTTTCATACCTTATAGTAGAAACACGAAAGGGGTAAGTGCTATTGTCTACTAGAGATTATCATTCATTATGTCGTCGTTATACAGGTAAAACCGTTAAAATCACCGATCGTAACGGAAAAGTTCACGTCGGACGCATTTCAAAAGTATCAGGTGAGAAGGTTTACATTGAGCCATTAAGATCAAGAAGAGGCTACGGATACGGGTTCTTCGGTGGCGGATGTGGCTGTGGTTGCGGTGGAGGCTGCGGCGGTGGAGGCTGCGGCGGTGGCGGAGGTTACTATGGCGGCGGTGGAGGCTACTTCTACGGCGGTGCTTACAGTTTAGCTATCGGCTTTATCGCGGGCATTGCAATCGCTAGCTTATTTTTCATCTAATAGAAGAGAAAAGACTCCTTCTTCGGAAGAAGTCTTTTTTTTACGTGATAAAAAGGACTATACACAGTCACATAGCCCTTAAAACTCGTATTCAATCCCAAACTCGTGGTCGATTAGCGTCCATACTTCGTAGATACTGTAAAAGTTGCCCCGTATGTACAGATTCATGATAACCAATTCGCATTAACATATCACCAAGTGACCGAACATAACCTACATCTGACCGATCAATTTGAATAGTGGTTAGCTCCTCTTCAGAAAATCCACCAATCATATTTAGAAACTCTTGATGATATGAGTCTGCAAATGCTAATTCATCTTGAACCGAACGAAACGGTCTATTTTCAAAAGGAGAATGGAATTCCGTTAAGCTTCCTCTGTTTACAATCGCCAAGTGATAATAATATTCAGACTCTAATACATGGCGCACCATTTCTAAAGCGCTCATCGCTTCACTGTCCGGTTTCCAATGAAGCTTATTTTCAGGGATGGCTTCCCAAACCTTTACGCTTCGTCTCCTAATCTCTTTGGCATTCACTAGTATAATATCAACTGCATTCATTTTTATTCCCCCATCTATCGTATTTGAGTACGAAAAGTCGCCGTACTCCTCTCAAAGTAAAAACGTTTATTGTAAAAGTACGTTTTCTTCTAATTTTTTCAAAAAATCATTTTACCTAATTTCCTTCTTAAACTGAGAAAGGTTTTTAACGATAACTATAGATTTTTCATTCGCCATTGGATGGATGCATACCACTTCTACATATCCTGTCATTTTAGGTAATGAGTAGAGAAAAATAAAAAATGGTTTACAAAACAATAAAATGACCAGAAAGATCGCTCTGCATTTTTTTACTTATTTTTCATTTAATTCCATATTCTCTTAGTCTATTTTATCCCTTTATACAATCTATTTCTAGTATTGATGATCGAAAACAAGTATCGCTTCAGCCTTTTTATACTAAAAGCCTTTTCTAAAACTAAAAGTAGCTCTATTATAAAAATGAGAGTCGTTACGAATGGCTTTCATTTAACACTATGCATATATTAAAAGTTTACAATAATTTCCTTAATTTTCGAACCCCAGTCATACTGCCCTTTTCTAGAAAAAGCACCTACGTTCATTTTTTTGCCATGATTTTAGGAAGTATGGCTCCAGAAAAGAAATGACATTATAAAAGAACACGCAGAACTGCTGAGGCCACTGAAAAAGTCCCTAAAGGATTGCGTTCATAACGGAGTCGGTTGATTTCCACTCCAGGTCGCTTCGCTTTCCGCGGGGCGTGCGGTGAGCCTCCTCGTTGCTCTGCAGGGTCTCACCTGTCACGCTAATCCCGCAGAAGTCTCGCACCTTCCGTTCCAAACAACCTAGAGCGACTGCATCATATGCAAGGGCCAAATTTCCATTTCGAAAGGAACTTGGGTGTTTTTTGCTTTAATAATAAAGAAAATCCATTTATTCAACCTAAAAAAAGACTCCTTCTGCAAAAGGAGTCTTTTCGTTAATCATATTTCGAGCTCAGTACAATATCGCCCTGTGGTAGCTTTCGGTTTGGTTGATTTTCAAGCGTAATCGCAATGGTATCCCACTGTTTTTTTGCTTCCTGTGGTTTTAGCGTATATACCATTACACCATTTCCTTGGCTATCTGTTACGAACGAACCGGCTGGCTGAGGTTTATTATCTTTGATCAGCCAAACTTGATAGACTTCATTTCCTTTTAGAGATGAAAGACCCTGTGCTTGAATGACCATGTTTGTGCTGTTATTCGTCGTGTTGACCATTGAAGCTGTGGCAGTAGCTGGCTTTGTCGACGCTGCCTGCAAGCTTAGAGTTTTACTGATGGAATCTGTGCTCGTTGCTCTTAGCGGCTCGGCGCTTTCATTTTCTTTGTCCCAGTTCACAACGGCATATCCATTTCCAATGAGTGATAACAATAAACCAGCTGCTAAAAGAGGCATTAACCACCGCGTCTGGCCTCGTCTTTTTGGTCGTGGCTTCTCTACAACGGACGGCTTTTTAACTTCTGAACGATCTACGGGCTGAACAGGTTTCTCTTGCTCCTCTGCAAATACATTCGCTAGTACACGTGCTTTCATGTCAGATGGGGGAGACTTTGGTTCTGCTAAAAAAGCAAGATCACCGACCACTTCTTGAAGCTCCCGAAGCTCTTCTTGACAGCTGTGGCACTCTTTTAAGTGCTGTTCAAATTGCATACGTTCCTCATCAGATAACGCTCCATTAAAGTAGTCAATCACTAAGTGGCAATAATCGTTGTTCATGCATCTCCCCTCCTTCCGTGGTCCGCTACTAGGTACTGTCGTAAATTTTTCAAGGCTAATCGTATCCTTCCTTTTACTGTTCCGAGCGGAATTTGCCGTGATTCCGCAATTTTTTGCTGTGTGAATCCTTTAAAATAAACATAATCAATTACTTCTTGTTGTTCGGTTGAAAGCTGTGATACAGCTCGCTTGATTCGCTCTCGTTCCTCCTGCCACTCTACTTCTCCTTCGACATGCGTGTTTTCGTCCGCTAGTAGATTTAATACTTCCGCATCTTGAAACGGCTGGTCTTTTCGTTTACGAATTAAGTCGATAGCTGTGTTTCGAGCAATGGTTAGGATCCACGATGAGAATTTCCCTTTTGTCTCATCATAGACACCTCCACCTTTCCATAGCTTGATGAATACTTCCTGAACAACTTCTTCTGCTACATCTATGTTACTCGTCAATTTAAACGCGAATGAATATAATATCTTTTCGTATCGATCGTATAACAGTTCGAGCGCGGATTGATCACCTTGCTTTATCCTGTCATACAGAACAGCATCGTTCAACTTTTCCATATAATTCTCCTTTTGATCCGTTTGCTGTGATGACTGCTGTCATTATTCTAACGGAAGAAATAGTAAAATGGATCACCAAAACAGCAAAATAGGTATTTTTCACTAACTTGTTAACCATACCCGTCTTTTTTCATTTTCAATCCTCATCATTTGTTTTGCAACGGAATGGAAATCTTTATACAATAGAAATAGCGAAAATAAGTAGAGGTGAACCACAATGGAAACAAGCCCTCTCGTTTTATTTGATGGCGTATGTAATTTTTGCAACGGCAGTATTAATTTTATCATTAAGCATGACCAAAAAGGTATATTTCAATTCGCCCCTTTGCAATCGGAAGCGGGAGAACGCATCCTCAAAAGCTTTTCTATTCCCGATCATTATTTAGATAGCCTCGTATACATTGAAAACAATCGCTGCTATGTAAAGTCAACTGCCGCCCTGAAAATTGCACGGCGACTTGACGGAGGATGGAAACTATTTTATGCCGCCATCATTGTCCCAAGGCCCATCCGTGATTATATCTACTCCATTATAGCGAAAAATCGCTACAAGTGGTTCGGAAAACGCGATGCCTGCATGATTCCTACCCCTGATGTTCGAAAGCGATTTTTGAACTAATGTTGAACAGTAGGGTGTCCGTTCTTATTTTCACATCACGTCTATCCTAATGGTCTAAAGAACGTTTCGTATCCATAAAGACATGATGCTAATCCATTATACCAAACAGTCGAATGGTTTACGTGCTTCTTCTACTGAGCCACTCGTAGTCATTGACTGCAAGGAAAATAGTTGTTCAAATATAAAAAGGAATGAGGAGCAGTGCCTCATTCCTTTTTTATCTATCCAAGTTTCTTTTGACTTCTGCTGTAAATATCGAACCAAACAGCAATAATTAAGATGCTTCCTTTTACGATCAGCTGCCAGAAGGAATCAATGTTCATGATACTCATTCCGTTATCAAGACTTGCCATTACAAGTCCCCCAATTAGTGCTCCAGGAATAGTTCCAATCCCGCCCATTAAGCTTGTTCCACCGATTACACATGCTGCGATTGCATCCAATTCGTACATGTTTCCTGCGCCAACAGTCGCCGCATTTACGCGTGCCGTTAAAATTAATCCAGCTACTGCTGCTAGCGTATTACATAGGACAAAGACAAACAAAATGCGTTTTTTACTATTAATCCCTGATAAGACCGCCGCTTCTGTATTTCCACCAATGGCATATACTTGACGACCAAACACCGTGTTTTTAGCAATAAACGTAAACACTAGTGCTAACACAATCACGATAATAATCGGAATCGGAATTCCTTGATACTGATTCATCACATAAGCAAAGCCCATGATCAGTACCGTATATCCAATAAGCTTCACACTCGTTAATCCCATTCCCGCCACTTCAAAGCCATATTTGATCCGTGCTTGACGCTGTCGAATCGTTAAAAATGCCATAATCAGCACCCCGACTGCTGCCATTGCGTACCCGAACCAAGGAAGGATATATCCTTGACCAATTGCTTTGAAGTCAACTGTTAGCGGTGCCACGGTTTGACTATCCGTCATACCGGTTAAGATTCCCCGGAAAATAAGCATTCCACCAAGCGTTACGATAAAGGCAGGAACGGCCCGGTATGCTACCCACCAGCCCTGCCATAGGCCAATTAATGCTCCTAAAATGATCGTTGCAATAATAACGGGAATCGCGCTCCAATGAAACCATACATTTAAAACAGCGGCAACCCCGCCCGTTAGTCCAACAAGAGAACCAATGGATAGATCAATTTGTCCTGATACGATGACAAGTACCATCCCAATCGCAAGTACAGACGTAACCGACATTTGTAAAAATAGATTTGATAAGTTCCTTGGCGTTAAAAATGTTTCATTCATAATGGCAAAGAAGACCCAAATGACGATGAGTGCTCCAATCATGGAATAAGCACGCATGTCGAATTGAAAGCTTACTTTTCGTTTTCCCGCTCCCGGTTTGACCTCAAGATCTGTTACACGTCCAGCCTCCATTTTATACTCCTCCTGTCGCAGCTTTCATAATATTTTCCTGCGTTGCTTCTTTAATCGGCAGTGTCGCCGCAAGTCTTCCCTCACAGAGGACGGCCACACGGTGACTCATTCCTAAGATTTCAGGAAGCTCCGAGGAAATCATAATAATGGCCACTCCCTCATTTAAAAGCTCATGCATAATTTGATAGATTTCTAACTTGGCCCCAATATCAATTCCACGAGTAGGTTCATCTAAAATTAGCACCTTTGGATTTGTCATAAGCCACTTTCCGATGACAACCTTCTGTTGATTTCCACCGCTAAGCGTTCCAACAACCGTTTCAACAGACTTTGCTTTAATACGAAGCTTTCGTAAATAATCGGTTCCGTAGCGAACTTCTTCGTTTTGATTGATGGAGCCAAATGACGTAATCGCTTTTAAGCTTGGAAGCGTAACGTTCTTTTTAATATCCATATTTAGGACAAGTCCATATTTTTTGCGATCCTCTGACACAAGCGCAATCCCTTTTCGAATCGCCCCTTGAGTCGTTTTAATGCGCGCATACTCACCTTCAATGTACACGTCACCCTCTGTTTTTCCACCATAGGCCCCAAATAAGCTCATCGCAAGCTCCGTTCGTCCTGACCCCATGAGGCCCGCAATACCAAGGATTTCTCCCTTACGAACTTCAAGCGACACATTGTTTATCACCTTTTTATGATGAAAGTCCGGATGATACACGCTGTAGTCTTTTAGCGATAAAACGACTTCCTTTGGATTAAACTGGATGTCTGGATAACGATTGGTCATTTCTCTTCCGACCATGTATGCAATCACCTGATCTTCCGTAATCGTACTCGTTTGGTACGTACCAATCGTCTTTCCATCACGTAAAATCGTAATTTTATCTGCGATATCAAATACTTCATTTAGTTTGTGCGAGATATAGATACACGTCACGCCTTGGTTCCGAAACTCTTTTAAAATCGCTAGAAGAATGTCTACTTCCTGCTCGGTTAAAGCAGCGGTCGGCTCATCTAAAATGAGAATTTTAGCATTCTTTGAGAGTGCTTTTGCGATCTCAATTAACTGCTGTTGTCCAATTCCTAGTGTCCCTGTAATGGTTTCAGGGCTTACTCCTTTTAGTCCCACTCGACTAAGCCATTTTTCAGTTTCGCGGTACATTTCATGACGATTAATAACGCCAAAACGAGCAGGTTCATTACCTAAAATTAAATTCTCTGCGACCGTCATATGCTTCACGAGAGCAAGCTCTTGATAAATAATCGCGATCCCAGCATGCTCGGCATCTTTGATCGTTTTAAACATCTGCTCTCCTTGCTCCATCATAATCTTTCCTTCGTACGATCCGTGTGCATATAACCCGCTTAATACCTTCATAAGCGTTGATTTTCCGGCCCCGTTTTCTCCACACAGCGCGTGTATTTCTCCTCTTTGTACAGAAAAAGAAACGTTATCGAGTGCCTTTACGCCTGGAAACTCCTTGACGATTCCTTCCATCTCAAGAACAGCCATATGTCTTCTCCCTTCAGCGTTCAAATAGAAAGCGACTCCGTTAGAGGCGGCTTAATCCCCTCCACTGAGTCGCCCTTTGTGCTACGCTTATTTGTATACGTCCTCTTTTTTATGGAAGCCGTCTTTAATGATCGTGTCATCAAGGTTTTCCTTCGTTACTGCTACTGGATCAAGCAAGATAGACGGAACATCAATTTTTCCGTTATTTACTTTATCATCCGTTGTTACATCTTCATCTTTCGCCATTTTCACTGCAGCGTCTGCTACCGTTTCAGCGATTAATTTAATTGGTTTGTACACGGTCATCGTTTGTGTTCCATCTACAAGACGGCGAACTGCTGCTAATTCCGCATCTTGCCCTGAAACTGGTACTTTTCCGTCTAATTTTTGTGCTGCTAGTGCTTGAATAACACCGCCTGCTGTTCCATCATTTGCAGCTACAACAGCATCTACTTTGTTTTTATTTGCCGTTAACGCATTTTCCATGTTTGTTAACGCATTTGCTGGATCCCATTCGTCTGTCCATTGATCGTACACCACTTTAATATCACCTTTATCAATCAACGGTTGAAGAACGTTCATTTGTCCTTGTTTAAATAAATGAGCGTTGTTATCTGTGTCTGCTCCTTCAATCAATACATAATTTCCTTTTGGTTTAAGCTCTGTAATTGCTTTTGCCTGCATCTCTCCTACGCGTTCATTGTCGAAGGATACATATAAATCAACATCGGAATTTTTAATTAAGCGGTCATACGAAATAACTTTAATGCCTTCTTTATGCGCCATCTCAACGATTGAAGCCGCTACTTCTGCATTATGCGGTACGACAACTAATACATCGACACCTTGGCTAATTAAATTTTCTGCCTGTGAAATTTGCTTTGCATCGTCTCCGTTCGCTGCTTGCACGTTTACCGTTGCACCAAGTGACTCTGCTTTTTCTACAAACAGGTCACGGTCTTTTTGCCAGCGCTCTTCTTCAAGCGTATCCATCGAGAAGCCAATAACTAACTTGCCATTCTTTTTCCCACCGCTTGATTTACTACTATCTTCAGGCTTTGTTGCACCTGAGCTACACGCAACAAGTGAGAAAACTAATACTAATAATGCCCCCAGCATCCCCAATTTTTTCAACATTTTCTCCTACAACCCCTTTTTTCTATCTGATTTTAACTACATCTTAACTGTACCTTACACTCGCCATCTTTTTGAAAGCGTTCTCCTTCACTTTTTTACAATGACTAGCACATTTTTAAAGCGCTTACATCAATGCTGTGATTTAAGAAGCTGCTCGCGGTATTGAGAAGGCGACATTTTACACACCTTTTTAAACACACGACTGAAATAATTGGGGTCCGTATATCCAATGTCAATCGCAATTTCTTTCACGCTTTGATCCGTTTTGCGCATAAGCTCCTTTGCTTTCTCAATTCGAAACTTCGTTAAGTAGTCGATGTAACTAATCTGAAAGCTGTCTTTAAAAATTTTGCTTAAATAATGCGGCGTCAGATCAAACTTATCTGCCATCGTTTCAAGTGAAATCATCGTATAATAATGTTCTTGAATATAGTTCTTCATTCGCTGTGCAATATCGTGTTCTTGCTGCTGATTCAGAATATGATGTGACTGCGTCAGTAAATCCATTAAATGTGAAGCCTCCCGTGCAATTTGTTCGTAGCTCATTCCAGTTAATACGATTGGTGCCGTAAAAGGATAGCCGATTTCCGTCATATAGCGCTTCATTGCCATCATCGTACTGCAAATGCGCTGCTGTGTTTCCAAAATTGAGCATGCGTGTTTTCGACAAAGTGAAATGGCTTCTTCAATTAACTGCTTGCTATCACTCCATTGGTTATCTTTCATTTTCTCAAACATCTGTTTTTCAATATTGGCATAAAGATCGTCAAATACGGATTCTTCTTCTTTCATGTCCTGATAAAAATGATATTTTTTAGAAGGGTAATTTCGGACTGAGCTCCTAATTGCTTCATGATACGAATGATGAATATCGTGAAGTGATACGTACGGGTTGCCAATTCCGACCGATAGATCCCCTTTGACACCATCAATGAGTTTTTTCGTCACAGCCAGAGCATTCGAGCGAAAGCTTCCTTCCTCAATAAAAATAATGAGCGGAATTTGACGATTTGAAAGGGCACCGATCCACCCTTTTGCATGCAAATAAAACATTTCTTTTACCTTTTTGTAAAGCTTATACTGCTCCTCAGACGTATCTTCTGAAAGGGTGAGCAAACAAACAAAGGCATTGGTCGTTGTTGAAACTTCCAATAGATCAAGCATTTCCTCTAGGTGAACGTCATGAACTTGGTCAAAAAGCAACTGCGATACAAGGTCCGTTTCCATAATCGGAAGCATTTTCTTTAACTTATTTGATACTTTTTCTTGTTCTTTCTGAGCGTGATTGGCGACAAGAATTTCATCAATCACTCCTTGAAGTGTTTCGACAATTACGTCTGGTTTGCTTGGTTTCAGCAAATAATCTTTTACACCTAAGCGAATGGCACTTTGCGCATAATCAAACGTGTCATAGGACGAAACAATGACTATACGGGCATTCCTCACTTCTTGCTTAATCTTTTTAATCGCCTCTAATCCATTAATTCCTGGCATTTTAATATCCATTAAAATTAAGTCTGGTTTGTAGCGCATCGCAAATTCAATTGCTTCCCGACCGTTTTCAGCACTTGCGACGACGCTTGTATTTGGAAGGTTGCGCTCAATAATTTTCTGAAGCGCAATACGTTCAATCTCTTCATCATCCACAATTAAAATTGTAATCATATGATTTCATCCTTTCGTTCAAATGGTAATAGAAGACTAACCGTTGTACCTTCATTTTTTCGACTAGAAACAGAGAAAATGTCATGTTTTCCGTAAAATAAAGACAGTCGTTTCACGACATTTTTCAACCCAATTCCCGTTGAACTCTCGTTTTGTGGCCGATCAAACTCATAGTTTTGTAAAAGCTGCTCCTGCTCTTTGCTCATACCTGCTCCGTCATCTTTGACTTGGATGAGAATTCCTTCTTCAACACGATTCACTCCGATAAAGATTGTTCCCCCTTTTTCGTACGGTTCGATTCCATGATTAAAGGCATTTTCCACAATGGGCTGTAGAACGAAATGCGGCATTTTAAAGTCTAAGCAATCTGGTGAAATCTGCAGAAAAAACGTAATTCGATTCGTAAACCGCGCTTTTAAAATCGTTAAATAATCGTTTATAAGCTCCATTTCTTCTCTTAACGTAACCGGCGTATTCACCTTTTTTAAGTTATAGCGAAGTAAATTTGCGACGGTTGTAATTAAATCACTCGTTTCATATGACTCTTCTAAATACGCTTTTTTCGCTAACGTGTTGAGCGTATTGTACAAGAAATGAGGATTAATCTGATGCTGTAGTCTTTTCAGTTCGCTTTCTTTTAATAGAAGCTGATACTCCTGCAATTCTTTTTCCACCTGTGCCTTTTGACGGATTTCCTCAATCAGGGTACGGATGTTTTGCCTCATATGCTCAAACGTTTTAGCAAGAAAGAACACTTCGTCATTGGACGTAATATGAATGGGCCGGTCAAAAAGCCCAGACGACAATTCCTTCGCTGCCATTGTTAACTCATTAATTGAGCGGGTAATCCCTTTTGAGAACATATAAGAAAAGCCAATTAAAATGAGGAACACTCCTCCGAGCGTCCATATGCCTAGACTCTGAAGCTTCCGACTTACATCGATGACAGACAAATAAAATTGTTTTTGAAAGGTAATTTCCTTTTTCATAAGTGTAAGCGTCGTGTTCGCTACATACTGCGAGATTTTCGTCGCCTCGTTATACTGATACGTCATTTCCTCAAGCTGCCCGAGCTTGAACGCTCGCAAAGATAAATCCATTGCTTCTACCTGACTCGAAATCATATTCGTATAATTCATCAGTACTGCCTGATTATCTGCGTTTTTTAAGGACGTGAGCTTTTTTCTCATTCCCGTTAGCTGCTGACGTTCTTTTTTGTAATCATCATTATATTTTTCACCTTGATTATTTAGCACATTACTTAAGTACAACAGTGACTGTTCACTTCTTGCAGACGTTTGGTGTAAAAGTAGGTATCGTTCTAAAATTTCATTATACTGTGCGTTCGTTTTTTGATTAAAATAGCCAATAACTGCCCAAAAGGAGCCCATGATCAGCAAAATGGTAATCGAAAGTAAAATAATTTTGCGCTGTATCGTCATCATGTTAGTTTCCTCCTATCCCAGAGGAAATGACGTGCGTATTTGTGTAGGAATGAGTTGGTAGCGGCAATTGTTTTCCTTCGAGCCAGGCGGACAGTTGCTGAACGCTTTTTAAGCCGATGCGGTGTAAATCATGTTCCACGCTTTCAACGATGGCACGTCTTCTCATTAAATTTGCAGCTTCTTCCGTATAGTCGAAGGAATAAATTGCATAATTTTCAACCGTTGAGCGATGTTCAATAGACGCAACAATCCCTGAGCTGTCGTTCTGTCCTAACCCAATAAAAGCGGACAGGTCAGGGTGTTCATTTAATAACAGATCGGTCTGCTGACTCGCATTTCGACTCATCACCTGATCTTGGGATAGTTCAATGAGATGAATATTTTGATAGACCTTCAAAGCCTGCTTTATCCCGGCTAATCTTAACTCTTGCAGGGACAAAAAATTACTGTCCTTTACGACCCCAATGTTCCCTTTACCATTTAAATAAGCCGCGATGTCTTTCCCTACCTTCACGCCTGATTGGATATGATCTGTACCTATATATGACTTTCGTAAGCTTGTTGGAATGTCATTAATAACCGTAAAAACGGGAATCCCGCTGACCGTCGCTTTATTAGCCATCTCCGTTATATGAGAATCGTTGATCGGTAGCAAAATAATGCCTTCTACTCGGGAAGCAATCGCCATGTTCATCGCCTCCTGCATCTCCTCTGCGTTCATTCGGTTCGATCCACTTATTTCAATGCTAATATGCTCCTTTTTCGCTTCGCTTTTCACGGCATTAATGAGCGGATTCCAGTAAGGGTTCCCAAGCTCCGGCGAAATGAACATAATGCGATACTTATATGGTGTTGGCAACGCCTGTACCCTAATGTCCGCTGCCGAATAAATCGAATACATTGAAAGAATAATCCCCAAGGCCAAACTTCCTCCAAGCAACCATCCAAACTTTCTCATCTTCCCCATCCCTTTTGTTGTAGTTCAAACATCCTATAAATTCTACTCTTGGATAGGAATCCCTTTTCCCTTTATTTGTAAAATGTCGTTTTTCAGCGAAAATAGGGGTAAGAACATAAAAAAAGCTTGAACAGTTTAATACCTGTCCAAGCTCTTTCCTTAATTTCCTCTAGCTTTTTTATTCGTTGCGGCGATGGCTTCATCGATAATAGTAGCAAAATCGTGATTCTGAAGCACCTTCAGCCCTTCTGCCGTCGCTCCACCAGGCGTTGTCACCTGCTCGCGAAGGTCAGATGGTTCTGTACCGCCTTTTAACATCGCCACAGATCCGTACAGCATCTGCACGACTAATTGTTTCGCTGTTTCATCATCAATGTTGAATTTCTTCGTTACATCAATGAGGCTTTCGGCGAAATAGTAAAGAAAAGCTGGTGCGCTTCCCGTTACGGCGGTTAAGTTATGTACTTCTTCTTCCGTACATTTTTGTGCTTCACCCATGCCTTTTAAAATCATCTCAAGTACTTCTTCATGCTCATCAGTTACGTGCTGTCCGACCGCATATAAAGACATTGACTCACCAATTGTAGCAGCTGTATTAGGCATAATCCATGCTGCTGGCGTGTTGGCAGGAAGATTCGCTTCTAAGTACGAAGGCCCGATTCCTGCAGCGACCGTTACTACTAGTTGTCCTGCTGTAAGTGCTGCTAATTCTTTGAGAAGCGGCTCATGAGCCTGTGGAGGCATCGCAAGCACAATGACGTTAGCGTGTGCAACAGCGCTTTTCCAATCTGTCGTTACCTGAAGGTCGTACGTTGATTTCAAGTAGTCAAGACGTGCCTCATCGCTCCGATTCGATACCGTAATGCTCTCGATGTGTTCCTTGCTCATTGTAAGGAGGCCAGAAAAAATAGCCTCAGCCATTCTTCCTGCCCCAATGAATAAAATACGCTGTGTGTTCATATGGTTGTCTCCCCTGTGATCACGAAAATTTGTATGTCCAAAACTCTTCGTTTTTCAACAGACGAGCGGCTTGCGGATCTGTTTCAATTTTCGTAAGGTCCATGTTGCCCATCATTCCTTCTGTTTGAGAACGATGTGCTTTAATAGCCTCAATTTTAATTTCTTTTACCGGTGATACGTCAATTCGCACATCAGGGTGTCCGATATGCTCAATTCGATCACGAGAGAATGCATGACACCAAACGACTGGGCGATCTTCTTCTTTCATACTTGCAACAGCGCGAAGCGTCGCTGCGCCTGTCGCGTTATGGTCAGGGTGAACCGCATATCCAGGGTAGTGTGTAATGATAAGCGTTGGTTTAACCTCATCGATAATCGCTTTAATTTTGCCTGAAAATTCATCTTCATCAAGGAATTCTAGCGTTTTATCGCGTAAGCCAAGCATACGAAGCTCATCTAATTGAAGCACCTTGCTTACTTCTTGTAGTTCGTGCTTACGGATTTTTGGGAGCGTTTCGCGGTTTGCAAATAGGGGTCTTCCCATATTGCGCCCCATTTCTCCAAGTGTAATACATGCATATGTCACTGATGCGCCGCGTTGCTTAGCTAGCGCAATTGTTCCTGCTGCTCCGAATGCCTCATCATCGGGATGAGGAAATACAACTAAAATACGTTCTTCCATGTTAATACTCTCCTTCCTTACGCGAATGGCGTATGACTTAACTGTAGGGCAATTGCTAGACGGCCATCGAAGTCGTGACCTGCCATTAATAGGCGGCCTTCCTCATCGATTTCCCAATCTGTAAGACCTTCAGCATAAATCCAGCCATCATTCATTTCCAAACCTACGCGGTAAGGACGATCACCTGTAATTTTACCTTGTTTGATTTGCACTTTTCCGTTGCGGATAAAAGCACCAACTGTCATTACTTTATCGTTAAAATGTGACGCATATGCACCATTTGTTGTTTCTAAGTGCACGTACACATCATCAGTAAAATAGTTCGTGAGTTGCTCTTGTAGTTTAACTTTATCTATCGGTTTCAAGCTTACTAGCTCCCTTCCATGTTCACTTATAGAGTATTGTACTAAAAAGTTTTACGGAATGATAATGTTTAGCTCGACTTTTTTTAACTGCTCATTCCAAGCAGTGGGGTTAAGTTCAAATGAAAGCGTTTCAAATGAGCGTTCTGTGATCTCCGGAATATCCACAATAATTTGTGCGAGTTCTCTGCTCAAAAAGGCGAATTCCTTTCCTTCTGTTAGCTTCTTTTTGTAACGATTAAAGCGCGTATCGAGCTTGTCAACGTCCTCATAAATTCCTTCTAGCGTCTTATATTCCTGAATGAGCGGAAGCGCCGCTTTTTCTCCCACACCCGGAACACCTGGGATGTTATCAGATCGGTCCCCAAGAAGCGACTTTACATCCACCCACTGAGTTGGTGAAATGCCATATTCGGCTTCAAAATCTGCTTTTGTATACACTTTATCGCCACGTTTTGGAACAGCGATGATTTGAGAGACGTTTTCATCAATTAATTGAAAAAGGTCTTTGTCATTGCTGTAAATAAAACAGTCGCTATTTTGTTCCCTCGACCATTTTGTTGCGAGCGCTCCTAGTAAGTCATCGGCTTCGTAAGGTGGGAGCGCAAGCTGTGCCACCCCAATTTCACGGAAGATGTGCGTAAGGGCCTCGTACTGATCAATGAGAGGACTCGGAAGCTCATTTCTTGTATTTTTGTATCCATCAAACAACTGCTTTCGTGACGTATCCTCGCGCTTGACGTCCCAAGCGACTAGTAAATGAGTTGGACGGTATGTATGAATGAGATCTAACAACTTTCGAAAAACAACGGGCAAAGCGCTAATACATAACCCTTGGCTATTACGGCGGAGCTGCTCCTCATCTCTTCCATAGGATGTTGCAAAATAGCACCTGCTTAATAAGTTAAATCCATCAATTAACAACAATTTGTTCATCGTATCTATCCCTCTCTGTTCTGCATCTTTTCTCTTTTCTATTGGCGCAAAATAGCTTATCCACTATATCATTTTCTAATTTTTAACGTCAATTTCTCCTGATGCTTTTTATTTTTCGCAGAGATAGATAGAAATCTTCATTTTACCCCAGAGCGCTACAAATTGAGGTTTAGTGTGTACTATTTATTAGGCATTGTTGTCAGAATACGTCACATATTTAAAGATTTTTCGCAAATGGCGATGTGTTTCTAAAAAATAGTCACGACAGGTGAATTATTAATTTTTTGTTAATGTTTTCCTAGTAGTTATTTGCCTTTTTAACATAATCTATTACAATGATAGAGGATAGGAAATAACCATGCATATTGTATTGAAGGTGTAAAAATGAAAAAAGCACGTCTTATTCTTATTATGAAGCTTTTCGCACTTATTTTATTATTCGGGCTGATTTTCTTTGATTTTGAAGACGGAGATGTTTCGTTAACCGTTAATGTTGTATCAGCAAGCATTATTTTTGTTATTTTTGTACTGAGTGATTTTTTCTTTGAGATAAAGCCATGGTTATTAAAAGGGTTACAGCTGTATATTTCAATTATGTTTTTTATCGTAGCAGTAATTGAAATGCATGAGATTATTAGCTCGATTTGTGCATTATCGATTGTCCTGCTGCCTTATCTCATGAATGAGCTCAAATAAAAAAGAAGTTCAGCGGAACTTCTTTTTTTATTTCCTATCCTAAACGATTCATAAGTTCATACGTTTTGACGTTGTGATAGACCGCTTCAAGAAGAGGAGTATGTTGATTCTTTTCCTTTGCGATGGTAAGAAGATAGCCCTGCAGATGCTCTACTTCAGTTGCATACCCTTTCTCCATATCCCGTAGCATCGATGATTTCATCTCATACGTCATGCTCTTCATCGTCTTCATCTGTGTATCTATAATCTCATCTGCTAGCGGGGCATCAATCGCCTTCATCACACCTTCTACCTCTTGAAACAATTGCCTTGTCAGCGCGTCTCCACCCTTTACCTCTAGAATCGGACCGACTGGTGCTCGCATTAACGTTGTGACGCCTGATAGTACGGTAATAAATAAATACTTATGCCAAATTTCCTGTAGAATGTTCTCCTTGTATAAGAAGGATGCCTTTGTGCTCGTAAAGGCGGATGACATTTCACGGACAATATGGACTTGATCGTCGTGCAACGCACCAAACAGGGCATTGTGAGAAGGACTTGTTTGGATAATATGCCCTTCTGCATTTAACGTTGTTTCAATAAAGCACAGTCCACCTAGCACTTTTTCCGCTCCAAACGCTTCTTTTAATACGTCTAGGTGTTGAAATCCATTTAACAATGGCCAAATATATGTATTTTCACTTATGTAGGGCTTAATATCTTCGATCGCTTGAGCAAGATGATACGCCTTTGTCGAAAGCATCACTATGTCAAATGGCTCTGCTTCTTCCCAAGATACTAAAAGGGTTGGAATTAAATGAGCATCTCCGTGATAACTTTCAATGACGAGTCCCGTCTTCTCTAGTTGTGCTCTACGTTTCTTTCGAACTAAAAACGTTACGTCATGCCCATCCTCTTGCAATCGACCGCCAAAATAACCGCCAATCCCTCCTGCTCCCACTACTAAAATTCTCATAGTTCTCCTCCTAAATTCAGAATATTCCTTTAATAGTTTATCACATCATAAATAAAGAAGGAAATAAAGCTCTACGCATCAAAACTTGTTATAATGAAAGACAGAATCTTGATAGAAGAAAGCACAAAGGTTGGAGATGCATAATGAAAAAAGTAGAAATTTATATTTTGTCAGGCTTTTTAGGAAGCGGAAAAACGACGCTTTTACAAAGAGCTCTACAAGAAGAACAGTCAAAAGGTCGTAAAGTAGCGGTCATTATGAACGAGCTCGGCGAAACGTCGATTGATTCAAACGCCGTACCGGGCGAAACACCTTTGAAGGAGCTATTAAACGGCTGCGTATGTTGCACAATTCAAGGTCAGCTCGAAACACAGCTTCATTCCATGCTCCAGGAGTACGAGCTTGACGCGATTTATCTAGAAACGACCGGTGTTGCTCACCCTGTTGAGGTGCTTGATGCCTGTATGTCTCCCTTATTCGCTGAGCAAATTACGATTAAAGGAATTATTACAACCATTGACGCTGCCCGCTGGCGTTCTAGGGACAGCTTAAGCATTCAGCTTCAGCGTTTGCTTCATGAGCAGGTTCATCACGCGGATACGATTTTAATTAACAAAGTGGATCAACTTTCTGAGGCGGAACAAGCGGCGATTTTATATGAAATTCAATCTATTAACGCTACGGCGAAAACGTTTCTTACACAGTTTTCAAAGGTTGATTTAAAATTCCTTCAAAGTGGTCAAAACAAGCGAAAAGGAAATCATGAACAGGCTCATGTCCACGATTACCTGCATTTAAAAACGTATGTTCATACGTTTACAAGTAAAATTGACGTTGATCAGTTTGAGCAATGGCTGCGCGAAATGCCTGATACGATCTACCGAATTAAGGGTTATCTTCGCTTCACTCACTCTGATGAAGTATACATGTTTCAATATTCCTACGGGATGCCTATTTATATGAAAGAATTAATGAAGCTTCCTTCTACCCTTGTTTTTATCGGTGAAAATCTGGATCATCAAAAACTACAGCAAGAGCTTCAACAGCTTGAAGCTTCCTCAACACAATAAGAAAAGCCGGCTTTGACCGGCTTTTTAACTATTTTGAACGCGCCTTAGTACTTCAAACGCTCGATTTCCAGCTAATTGAGTGAGCACTTCCCACTTTTCATCTCGTTTTAAATCTAGTTCAATAATTTGCTTTGCAAGCTCAACAACTTTCGAGTAATCCACTTTTTGAGGTTCCATCGCTCTGCCCCTTATCGTATATGATATCTACATCATACGTATTTTCTTCAATCGTGACATTATTTATGTTAGATTTCCTTACATATTTATTCTCTTTTCTTACATAAACATGTTAGAATATTTAACATGAAGAATAAGATGAGCCACCACGCGGGTTCTAGCAAAGCAAAAATCCGTCCTTCACCCTAGACCATACACATTCAGTCTACAACACACTTAAAATTTGAAGAGGTGAAAAGCTTGAATACGAATGAATCTTCCTACCGAGACAAAAAAGTAATGTCTATTGGCATTGTCAAAGAATTAACCGGTTTATCCGAGCGTCAAATCCGTTACTATGAAAAACGACAGCTCCTTTTTCCAGAACGAACGGATACAGGCATTCGCAAATATTCATTTTCTGATGTTGAACGGTTAATGGAAATTGCAGATCGTATTGAAGAAGGTGTTCAAACCCACGAAATCAGAACCGAGCTTGCGAAAAAAGATGAGAAAAAAGCAAAAGACGTTCGAGATCAAATGATACGCGGTCAAATTAATGCACATTTTCATCAAAAACTTTAACACTATGTAACGACCTATTGCTTCCTACATAAGGACCTAGGTTCACTAAAAAGCGGCTCTTCTTTAGTGAACCTCTTTATGCATAATATAACCCCTTTAATTCCCATCCGTTTCAAATTTCCCTTACCTTCTCAATCAGATGTCCTATCTAAGATTCGATCTTACGCCCCACGTTCCCTCTCTTTTTTATTCATTTCTCAAAAAAGTATATCCTTTGATGCACCTTAACGTATATTGCGTATGTTTCGCTACTAAAAATGATCTTTAATCACTATAGGAATGCGCTAAACTTTGACGATATAATCAGCTATGTGAATAAGTTAGAAATGAGGGGAAGTTTTGGCAAACAAGATTTTATCCAAATGTTTGATTGGAATCCTATTGGTGACCTGTTTTTTTGGTACACAGCACTCGACGTACGCTTCTACTCCATCTACTTATAGCGCAACCGTTACTGCAACAACGTTAAACGTCCGCTCTACCCCGTCTACATCGGGTAGTATTATCGGTTCTTTCAAGCACAATCAGCGAATTAATGTGCTTGCAGAACAAAACGGATGGGGCAAAGTAATGGTTGGGCAAAAGAGCGGTTGGATTGCCGTTCGCTATGTAAAAAAAGTTGCGTCGCCGACTACAAACGCCTACGTGAACGCTACAACATTAAACGTGCGTAGCACACCTAGCACGAGCAGCGCCATTGTAGCTACCTTAAAAAAAGGGCAAGCAATAACCGTTTTAAAAACGTCTGGCTCCTGGTTGCAAATTAAAACGCCTAGTGGAAAAACAGGATGGGTCGCTAAACAGTATACAAGCACCCAGCCAACTTCTAAGTTAACGCTCACAGCAAATGCAAATTTACGTCAAGGTCCAGGAACAAATTATCCCATTGTAAAGCAAGGGAAAAAGAATGACACGTATTCAATCGTGACGAAACAGAATGACTGGGTTAAAATTCAGCTTTCTGCTAGTAAAACCGCTTGGGTCGCGTCATGGTTGACGTCACTGTCTGCCGATCCTAGTGTCCTAAAAGGAAAAGTGCTTGTGCTCGATCCTGGACATGGTGGAAAGGATTCAGGCACCATTGGAGCAGACGGTACATACGAGAAGACAGTAGCGCTTCGAACAGCAAAGCTAGTTGAATCACGCCTTGAAAGCACTGGTGCAAAAGTAGTGATGACAAGAGACGGTGATACATATCCAACTCTTTCAGATCGCGTTGCTATCAGTCATAAGTACCACGCGGACGCATTCATCAGCATGCACTATAATTCTGCTGGAAAAAGCGCAAGCGGTATTGAAAGCTATTACTACACGGAATCAAAAGATAAAAATCTAGCAACCTATATTCAAAAAGGTCTTGTGAAATATACGGGCATGAAGGATTTAGGCGTAGCAAAAGGTGATTTTCACGTGATTCGTGAAAATCAAGATCCAGCTACTTTACTAGAGTTAGGATTTTTATCGAATCCAAATGAAGAAGATAAAATCCTAACGAATTCCTTTCAGCAAAATGCAGCAAAAGGAATTGTTGAAGGCATTACGAACTATTTTAACTCGATTAAATAAAAGAAACGCAGTGCCAGTGGCGCTGCGTTTCTTTTATGACAATTATTTTTCCCAAACGTCGTCCATCAAGGTTTGAATCTCACGTTCGCGTTTTTTTGTCTCTTCCTCATCTCTCACCCATTTTCCATTCACAAGGAGAACCACATCTCCCACACGAACGTCAGCGTGAACGATGTCTTTTGAAACGTCCTCTGTTTGACCGTGAATTTCAATTACAACAAAATCATCTTCAAAACGATCAACGATCCCTTTCATCTCGTTCACTTCCTTTAGTTAGGCGTAAAATCTGTATGAGCCGTTGTGGAGATTCCTTGTGCGGCGATCGAAATATCTCCGTTAACGGTGTATCCAGCGGCTGCTCTTCCGATTCGAAACGGCAGCATCGCGACTCCCTGTGCGTTCGTAACGGCCGTATACGTTGTATCCGTTGATTTGTAGGCTAGGTTAAGCGTTACATCTGCTCCGCCTACAGGCTGCCCCGTCTCATTTTTAACGGTCACCGTTACGGTTACCTCTTCATTCTGATGCGGATGATTATCATCAATACGGGCCGTTGCCGTTAGTTTTTCAGCATGAGAAGAAGATGCAGGTACTGAAGAAACAGGTGGTGCTTTCGGTGCAAGCTTCGGTACTGCAACCACTGCCGCCTTCTTACCTGTATATGCCCACTCATGCTTGTTGACTTCCATGTTTGTGCCGTCCGTTTTAAACACAATCGTTCCATCCGTATCGTTGCGATAGATTTTTACACCGTTGCGATGAAGGCGATCAAGCACTTCGCTTGTTGGATGACCGTAGGAGTTTTTCCCGACCTGAATGACTGCATATGTTGGTTGAACAGCATTTACCAGTTCTTCACTAGTCGAATGATTGCTTCCATGATGCCCCGTTAAAAGAACCGTTGAATTTAAATTAACGCCTGACTGTATCCACTTTTTCTCAGTCGGAATCCCTGCGTCACCCGTTAATAGGAACGACTTCGTGCCGTATTGCATGTGCACGACCGCACTCATTTCATTCGTATGAGAATCCTCTTCCATTGGAGAGATCATATCAACCTTCATATTCGGATCAAGACTTAAAGCGAGACCTGATTTTGCAGTGGTGACTTTTAACCCTTTATTTTTAATGGATGTTAAGACAGATTGAAACGTTTGGGTGTTGCTTTGAATTTTCGGCATATACACCTTCCCAATATCAAACGAATCAATCACGGCGTCGATTCCGCCAATGTGATCGGCATCAGGATGTGTTCCGATGACCACATCCACTTTTTTCACACCGAGCTTTTGTAAGTAGGCCACCATCGTCTCTTCGACATCGTTATTGCCCCCATCAATGACCATTACCTTTTTATTTGGCATAACAATCACCTGTGCGGCACCTTGACCGACGTCTACAAAATGAACCTCTAAGTTATTTTTCGTGGATGATTTAGGCGCAACCGACACGGGTGCGTCTTTTTCTGCCACCTTGTGGCTATCCTCTGTTTTACTCACGCTTGCTTCTTTTTTCTCTACCTTTACTTTCGTATGCCCTTCTGTTGAAGAAGGCTGATCGACTGATGGCGACAGCGCTGCCCCGATCATCATCATAATGAACGCAACTAAAATAGAAAGAGCACTCGCTTTCCGACTAGAAAGGCGTAATAACCGGACGTTTCCCTTAATGACGCCCATAATCCCTAGCAGACCGCCCACCATTCCTAGTAAGATGAGAATTGTACTAATCGCTTCCAAATGTATGCCTCTTTTCTTGAGCTTGTATGTAAGAATTTTACCGTTTTGCTCCTAATTTCCCTTTTTTGAAATGGTGAAATTGTCCTTCATTATACCACAAAAAAAGAGAACATTTTTTCACAAATGTTCTCCTCATGGCTATTGTATTAGTAAAGGTAGTGTCAAAATCACCGTCGTTCCCCTACCTTCTTCACTTTTTAATTCAATGGTGCCCTCATACCGCTCGATTAAGCGTTTTGCGATCGCAAGTCCAAGACCACTTCCTCCAAGCTCTCTGCTTCTTGCCTTATCGACACGGTAAAAGCGCTGAAAAACGTGAGCGATCTCATCAGCTGGTATTCCAACTCCGTAATCTTTTACCTCCACTCGGACATCGTATGTTCCTTTAAAGAGATGTACTTCAATTTCACGATGATCGCTCGTGTACTTAACCGCATTATCAAGCAGGATAAGCAGCAGCTGCGTGTAGTGATGCTCAGAAATTGCGGCAAAAATCGTTCCTTGATCTTGCGCCTCAAGATGGATAAAAAATCGCGGATGAATGGTCGCAAATCGCTGCACAACCTGCTCGGAGACTTCAAAAATATCCACCATTTCTTCCTTTGGCGTACGAGTTTGTTCGGCTCTCGAAAGCTCTAACAGCTCCACAACCAAGTGTTTCAGACGAGCTGTTTCTGAAAGAGCCGCATCCAGTGACTCTTCTAATATGGTAGGATCATTTTTCCCCCATCGCTTTAATAGGCGTAAATGCCCTTCTAATACAGCAATAGGCGTTCGAAGCTCGTGTGAGGCATCCTCAACAAACTGCTTTTGCTGTGTAAAAGATGATTCAATATCGTCCATCATTTCGTTAAAAATATTCGTAAGCTCCGTTATCTCGTCACCAGACCGTGCCGGCTTCATCCGCTGCTGAAATCCTTTTTGTTTGATCCCCCGCATCGTTTCTGATAATTCTTTCACGGGCTGTAAAAGTTGCTTTGAAATCACCATTCCTAAAATCGCACTAACAATAATCGCGCCAATGCCAAAAAACGTCATCATCACGAACAGTGCTTCTGTCATTCGATTAAAGCGATTTAATTCGCGTGTAATTTCAACTGTTCCTCTGAAGTCCCCAATCGTAATCGGCCCTTTAAGTGACACAATTTCCCGATTGTCTTCTTCGTATTTTTGCCACGTTTGTTTCTTTTCACTAGAAGCAGGAACTTCAATAACAGGCGTAAACTGATTGTTAACATCAGCAATTTTACGCCCGTCCTCGTCCATAATCCGAATGCGCTGATGCTCTTGATTAAAATTCTCCAAAACACCTTTATTACGCGTAATTTCAGCTTGAACATCTTTCTTCTTTCCAGCAGCATAATAGCTTTTAATCTCCTTATACGTGTGGCTCATGGACTCTTGCTCTTCCCGGTAAAGCCACTTTGATACAAGGTGATACTGTGAAATCGTAAACAAAAAGAAGGCGACAAAAATTAACAGAGATGAAATGAGGACAAGTTTCCATCTTAATGATAACTGCTTATATCTGTTCATTCTCTCATCACATAACCCATTCCTCTCACCGTTTCAATATGACTTGGCTCACCTTTTCGATCTACTTTGTTTCGTAAATATTTTACGTATACGTCTACAACGTTTGTTTCCACCTCTGTATCGTATCCCCACACGCGTTCAAGCAGTAGGTCTCTTGTGAGCACAACGTTTTTGTTTTCCATAAACGTCACGAGCAAATCATATTCTCGCTTCGTCACGTTGATAATTTCACCGTCTCTCTTCACTAACCGCGAATCTTCCTCTACGACTAGATCTTTATACTGATAGCGATGACCGCTCTTTCCATGATCCTGATGCTCTAATCGTCGAAACAAAGAGCGGATGCGTGCGAGCAGTTCCTCAATCGCAAACGGCTTTACCAAGTAGTCATCTGCACCGCTATCTAGTCCTGAAACGCGATCAATCACGCTATCACGTGCAGTTAGCATAATAATGGGCGTATCCTTCAACGCACGAACTCGTCTACAAACTTCAAGTCCATTTAAACCTGGAAGCATAATATCAAGTAAAATTAAATCCCACTCGTTATTGAGGGCGACCTCTACACCTGTTCTGCCATCGTATTCTACAGAAACATCATAGCCCTCGTATTTACATTCAAGCTCAATGAAGCGCGCTAAATTTTTTTCATCTTCAATTATTAAAATCTTTTTCATCCTTATCACCTGCTATATTCGATTCTTTCCTCTATTATAAACAAAATGAGCGGAATACCGTATACATGAGCGACAGACTGCGATAAAAATCATCGAACAATAGCTTTAGGTATATCATCTACTTTTTTTGATTATATGACTCTATTTCATCTTCCCCTTCTAGATCGAAAAGAAAACCGTCAGCGATCGTGACGGTTTTTTCCCTTATTGTTTATGTGAAAATAGGTTCAAAAAAGCATGCACAATTTCGACTGACTGGAACGCAATTAATGAAAGAGCTGTAATAGAGAAAAATGCAACAGGTACTAACCGAATCCAAAAAAGCATCTTGATCTCCTCCTTATCAGTACTTTGTTTAGTGCTGTTCTTGTAACGTCAAGTACGTATGATGCTTATGTCCATCTCTATAGTAAGTAACTTCAGCCTTTTCACCCACTTGCTTGTGTTCATACAAGTAGCTGCGTAAATCAGCTACGCTACTAATTGCTTCATTATCGACCTTCGTGACCACGTCATACGGTTTGAGTCCTGCACGTGAAGCAGGTGATCCGTCTTCTACCGTTTCAATGACGATTCCTTTTCGTACACTTTCAGGAAGTTTTAAGGCCGACTCCGCTTGATCAAGCGAAATTTCATCGAGCGATCGTGACGCAATCCCAATATATGGGCGTTTCACTTTTCCGTACTTTTCTAAATCCTCAACAACCGGTACCGCAGATGAAATGGGAATGGAAAAGCCAATCCCTTCTACTTCCGCTTGAGCAATTTTCATGGAATTGATCCCAACTACCTGACCCTCGATGTTAATGAGCGCACCACCACTGTTTCCCGGGTTAATCGCCGCATCCGTTTGAATCACATCTGCTTCCCAATCGTCTTGACCATCACCGTTAATATCAACAGGAACGGTTCGTTTCAACCCGCTTACGATCCCTTTTGTCACAGACCCTGAAAACTCTGCCCCAAGCGGGTTTCCGATCGCAACAACAGGCTCTCCAAGCTTGAGCGAATCTGAATGTCCTAATTCCGCCACTTTATGAATCTGACTTCCATCTACTCTCAGAACGGCTAAATCCATAAAAGGATCTGTTCCTAGCAGCTTGACGGGAATTTTTTTTCCGTTTCGCAAGCTGATCTCTAATTTCTTCGCACCAGATACAACATGATTGTTTGTGATGACGTATGCATAGCTTCCGCTTTTTTTATAAATGACGCCGGAACCGCTACTTGCCTCACTAAGCTCATTGCTTAAATCAGCTGTTTGATAATTCGAGACACCTACGACTGCATCAGCTGCTTTGTTCACTGCATTCGTCACATCAGATGACTCGTGAACTTCTACAGACTTCGTCGTGGCTGCCGATACGGAGTGTTCCTTGACGGATAGAACGTTTGGTTTTGATAAATAGACAAGCGTTCCTCCTACTGAAGCAGCGCCGAAACATGCCCCTAAAAATGCAGGAAGAATTTTTTTGGCTACGCTTCTTTTTTTGCTTGAATGATCATCATAATATCCCATTTTTCGTTCAGACCTTTCCTTACAAGAATGAATGTAACTCCATTCTACAAACCAATGGTTAAAACGACATGTAAGAAAGATTAAAATTCCATTAGAAATTTTCAGAAAAATAAAAAAAGGGGTTCAACAAACATGTTGAACCTCCATTTCTTACATTCCAACCGATCGTTTGCTCCACTTAGGCTGATGATTCACCATAAACTTCGTGTGAGACAAGGAGAAAATCACCGATCCAATCCAAATGCATGAAAAAGCAATCATATGAACGTACGTGAAATGCTCATGATAAACAAAAACACCTAGCAACAAGGAAAGCGTTGGAGCGATATACTGTAAAAACCCAATCATCGAAAGTGGAATCAGCTTGGCTCCCTTTGCAAAATAAAGTAACGGAATGGCCGTCGCTACTCCTCCTCCTACCATAAGCAAGCTTGTTACGATGGAATCCGTTGTTCCAAAGCTTGAGTGACCTTGTACACTCAAAACAACAATATAAACAAGAGCAAGCGGTGTCACCATCATTGTTTCTAGCGTCAGACCAATTTCCGCTTCAAACGAGATCATTTTTTTCGCTAGTCCATACAATCCAAAGCTAAACGCTAGTGCCAGTGAAACCCATGGGAAATGACCGTAGTTAAACGTTAGGAAAACAACGCCTGCAGCCGCTACAAGGACCGCCGCCCCTTGCCAAAAATTCAGCTTCTCTTTTAACACAATAATGCCTAGTAAAATACTAATAAGCGGATTGATATAGTAGCCAAGACTCGCTTCAATAATGTGATTTTGATTAACAGCCCAGATGTAGATGCCCCAGTTAGCGCTAATAAGCAGCGAAGCTACCACAAGCATCACGAACTGCTTTGGTTTATGTAACAACTGCTTAAAGGTTGTAAAAAAGGCGCGTACTTTACGATTCACCAATAAGAGAACAATCATGAATACAAATGACCAAATAACACGGTGTGCTAAAATTTCTCCAGAAGGCACACCTGAAAGCAACTTCCAATAAAGAGGGAAAATCCCCCATAGTAAATACGCGATGGCTGTATAAATTACTCCAGCGCTTTGATCGCTTCCTTTTTTCATTTTGTTTCCTCGCTATCTATTAAGAACTTCCCTTATCATACAAGAAAACACCTTGTCTTCACAAGATGTTTTCTTACATGAACTATTAAGTGACTAAAAAATTTATTTCACTCGGTTATGCGTCTGCTTTTTTACCTGTACGAAACACTTTCGCACTGCGAATGTACTCAACATCTTTTACGCCTTCTCGTGCATTCACGACGCGTGCCGCTGCAAAGAAATAGTCAGATAAGCGATTTAAATAATGAAGAACCTGCTCATTAATTTTATGCTCTTTTTGAACCGTCACAACAAGACGCTCACATCGTCTCGCAATCGTTCGACAAATATGTAAGGACGCAGCTGCCCCTGTCCCTCCAGGTAAAATGAAGCGTTCAATCTCTGGCGCTTCTTTCATATAAGCATCAATGCTTTTTTCTAATGCTTTTACCATGTCTTCATTTACTTTGTAAGGATGATCTTCTCTTGCAAAAGCGAGATCACTTCCACAGTCGAACAGCTCATGCTGAATGTTCAAGAGTTCCTCCGCTAGTTCGTTTTGGTTTGCTAATTGCTGAACGGCTTGCCCAACAAAACTATTCAATTCATCAATAGAGCCGTATGCGTCTACACGCACATCATCTTTATAGACACGACCTCCAATTAAGCTCGTCTGTCCTTTGTCACCTGTTTTTGTATAAATGTTCATGTTAACTCCTCCTTTAATCGTTGCGGAATGCCATACCAGATTTGATCAACAATCGCCGCTTTTTCTGTTAAGTATTGATAAATATATCCACACGCATCGCGAAAAGAACGGTCTTGTTCATTCATTGGAACGATTCCTTTTCCTACCTCTGTTCCAATGACGACAACGGTTCCATTTGTTTCCTGTTCCCATTCCATCCATGTGTCAATACGCTTTTGAAATCGTTCGCACACGGCGTCGATCTGTTCGTTTTCAAGAATATATTCTCTGATCCACCGTTCAATTCCTTCTATTGCAATGACTTTGTCACCAGGTAGCTTCTCCGGTAGCGAATCCTTTTTATACGCTGAATACCAGGTCAAATGGTCATATTCTTTTTTGACCCATTCATGCTTTCCATTAAATGCTCCACCTAAAATAAAATGCACTGCGTTCACTCCTCACTATGTACAAAAAACGGTTCAACAGAAAACGTGTTTTCATCTGTTTCCTGTCCAATCAGCCTGATCCCATCACCGGGAGCGACATTCCAATCAAAAAATGCGGTACCCGAACATGTTGAGGCAACGAGGCGAATCGGCCCTCCGTGCGTAACGATGACTAAATTTCTTCCGCCATTCATTTTCAATTTTGCCACACTTTCATGAAAGGCGCGCCAAATTCGCTCGCTAAATGTGCTAAATAACTCACCGTCTTCAACCGGTGCGTGAAAAGGATCATTCAACCAGTTTTGATAAGCCGTTTGCTCTTTTAATTCATTATACGTTTTTTCTTCCCAAGCGCCAAAATTCATTTCGCGCCATTTTTCAGACGCTACGTACAAATGGTTTGGAAGCAATAGCTTGGACGTCTCTTTGCAGCGTGTTAGATCGCTCCCAACTACCAAGTCAACTTTTTCCGTATAGGGACGAATTCGCTTTTCTTCCGATATTAATAGCGGAGGGTCCGACCACCCAATGTACTGTTTTTTTTGATTATTTTCGGTTAAGCCGTGACGAATAAGTGTAATAACCATAGGCTGATCCATGTGAGTGTGACCCCTCCTTCCACGGTCGTACCAATCATATCCCCCGTGATCCCCCCAAACTGCTTACGGCACCAGGAGATGAATGTAATGGTCCATAAAATAAGCGTTATAACGACTGACAGCCATAAATGAACGACACAAGCGTACACAGTAAAGAGAACGGTAATAACGATGTATATGACCGAAATTCGCTTCGTAAATCCTTGTTTAAAATACGCAGCAAGCCCCGTATCTTTTGCAAGCGGCGACACCCTTAGCACCCATCCAGCAGATAAACGCGGCAGAGAAGAAACGACCATCCACATAGAGATCGGCACCTCTTTGATAAGGAGCAGTTCATGAATGGCCATCCACCTCAAGCTCAGTAAAAAGAGAAGCGAAAGAACCGCGAAGGCCCCTATGTTTGGGTCACTTAAAATTTCTAAGCGCTTCTCCTTTGGCCGTCTTGAAAAATACGCATCGCTTACATCCATCCACCCGTCTAAATGGAGACCACCCGTCAAAGCAATTGGCAACAGAACAAGCAGCATCGACTGTACAGCTACACTAATCGAAAGCTCACTCATTCCTCTGAAAAGACCGTACTCACACAATCCGATTACAAGTCCGATAAATGGAAAGACGAGAATCGAAGAGGCAACACGGCGTTCGGTCCATTCGACTGTTTTAGCAACAGGGAGAATCGTAAAGAACTGTAGTGAAATACGAATGACGTTTACTAGTTCCCTCACAGCACGACATCCCCTTTTTTTACCTTAAATAGACCGTACTCCATCACCCCTGCTGTACTAGACTCCTCTACGAGAAATTGATGAAAGGAACCTAGTAGTCTCATGTATACCTCTGTCGCTTCGTCCGGTACGTCTCCTTCAAATAATTCATTCGAAACAACCACCACCTCTTTTACAGACGATTTTATTGCGAGAAGATCCTGCTTCATTTTTTCTACGATTGACTGACATAATTGATGATCCTCCCAGCTTTGTGCATCAATAAACAGCTCATTCGCCATCCAGTTCGTTGCACAGTCTACTAAGACGACATCCGTCTTCTTTAGCTTTGGGAGAAGCGTATGAAAGTTGTTTACTTGTTCAACTGTCACCCACGGTTGTTTTGCACCCCTTCTCGCTTTTTGATGTAGATTAACACGCTCTCTCATTTCACCGTCGGTTATACGACTTGTCGCAATATAGACGTGTCGTTCACCTTCCGATCTTTGAACAAGTTCTTCCGCTTTTTTGGACTTTCCGCTGCGTACTCCTCCACTAACAAAGATCACGCTGTGCCATCCCTTCGCGAAATACCGCAAGTAATCTCTCATTCTCATTTCTCGTTTTGACAGCCAGACGCATGTAGCGCCCGTCTAACCCTTGAAAGTTTTCCGTATGACGAACAATCACACCTGCTGCTGCGAGATAAGAAATCCACTCCCGTCCGTTCCATCCTTTTGGAATTTCACATAAATAATAGTTTGTGAACGATGGATAGGTTCTCAAGCCTAGTGCATGAAGCTCCTTTTGCACCCACTCCCGCTCCTGACCAACAAATTGGACGGTTTCGCGAACAAATTCGTCATTTTCTAAGCAAACTTCACCAACCTGTTGGGCAACACCGTTTACGCTCCACGGTGGTTGTTTCATAGAAAGAGCTGTGATAAGAGAAGGTGCCGCAAGAATATAGCCTAAGCGAATGCCTGCGATATGAAACATTTTGGTCATGGAGCGAACAATAATGACGGGATAATCGTTTACGTAAGGCTCAAAGCGCATCGCTCTCTCTGTAAAATCAAAAAACGCTTCGTCAATCACAACCGTAACGTCGTGTTGCTTGGCTTTTTGAAGCAGAAGCTCCCACTGCTCGTTTGGGTACAGCATTCCGGTTGGATTATTAGGGTGGCAGATCCAGACGATGTCCATAGACGGCATCAGATCCATTAATTCCTCAAATGGCCACGTCCAATTTCCCTCTTCTTTTAGCTGCAAAGAGTGCACCTCACATTGAAACGCCTCACAAGCCTCTTGGTATTCAACAAACGTAGGCTGAAGCAGCAAAGCTTTTTTCCCAGCAAAATGCGCGGCGATGAGAAAAAAAGCTTCCGCCGCTCCGTTTGTAACGAGGACTTGACGGGACGAAACGCCATACGCTTCCCCAAGCTTTTGCCGAAGAGCGGTTACGTTTGGATCCGGATAATTCATCATCAGATTCTGAAGCTGAAGGCTATGCTGATCTAAAATACTTCCAAGCGGATTTGTGTTCACGCTAAAGTCCACTACATCTTTTTCGGTACGAACGCCTAATTTTTCTAAAAAGTAATGAGGATTAGCCCCATGGGTAGGTAATGACAATAATGACGCCTCCTATAACACATAATAAAAACCAATACGCAAAAACCGTTCTCCTCATCACAGCTACCGATTGTTTGATGTGTGCACTTGTTAACGGCTGTTTTGCATCACCGATTTCTGGACGATGAGACGGTATGCCTTTATACATATTTAGGCCACCAAGACGAATACCAAGAAGAGCCGCCATGGCACTTTCTCCGTAGCCGCTATTTGGGCTTGGGTGTTTTCTTGCATCTCGTTTCATTAATTGCCAAAGCGCTCGAAACGACAGATGATCATACGACCGATTTGCGATTAGCATAGCAAACGCAGTCAGTCTACTAGGTACATAGTTTAAAAGATCATCTGTTTTTGCGCTTGCATAGCCAAATTCTCCGTAACAATCGTTTTTATATCCAACCATCGAGTCACACGTATTAATGGCTCGGTAAAAAAGTGCGAGCGGAGCGCCTCCTATCAAGGCAAACAGTAAAGGAGCGGTAATCCCATCGCTTGTATTTTCAGCAACTGTTTCAACCGTTGCCCGGGCAATTTCACCTTCGTTAAGCTGATCCGTATCCCGTCCCACAATCATTCCGACTTCGTACCTAGCACGCTCTATTTCTCCCTCTGTCAGCGGACGTAATACCTTAATCGCTGCATCCGCTAACGACTTAGTTGCAATTGTTGGGGCGATAAGCAACGCCTCCACTGCAACTCCGATATAGGGATGAACATGATAAGCGGTATAAACGACCATGCCCCCTATCCCAATCGTCCAAACAAGCATCGATAGTACGACGACAAATCCTTTTCTTTGCCTACCGTTTCCTCTATTTAAACGCTTCTCGAGAAACGCAATCCAATTGCCAAACCATCGAACAGGATGCGGCCAATGTTCGGGATCTCCGATGATCATATCCAGCACGAGTGCGCCTGTCATGGCCACAAGATGATAAATGATGAACATACTAATCTGTGTTACATCCATCGACGCTCTTCCTTTCTTCGCTCGTACTTTTGAAGAGCATCAAGTAAGCTCACTTGCACAAGCTTTCCGATACCCTGACCAAGAGCTGTCAATGATCCTCCGTATTCACAGTGCTTCCCTGTTTGACTTGCCGCAATACAAATGCTATCTGTAGACGTCCCTGTCGCCTTCGTTTTTGAAACCGCATCAAGAACACTCAAATCGCCGAGCGTTTTTGTTTTTGCTTCCGTCGCTGCCTGAATGCCGTGTAAAAAGGCTGAGTCTGTTAAGTTTCCATCTACATAAAAGAACATATTAATCGTTCCTGGCGCTGCATCGTAAGGTGTCCGCATGCCAGATACGATATCTACTGCGTTTCCCACCCCTGCAGTTATAACAGCCGTGATGGTTAATCCATGATCATTGTATGTATAAACAGCTCTGTCACAAAGAAAGACGGACGTCATAAGCCCGACCACTTCATCATAACTGTACTTATTTTCTTGTAAGAATGTTTGATATTCAATAGAAGGATCGTCACAGCGGTACTTCTTATCGACATATCGATTATAAAACGTATCTGTTACCGTCATCCCACCGCCCAGCACGCCAGAACTGTAGCTTTTGAAGAGGTGCGGTGTTTTCATCACTAATAAGGAAGCCGCTTCATCTTCCTTTATATACAAAAAGGGGCTACCTCCTTTTCGGATTGTAGCCGTTTCTTTTTGTTCATTCATCTCATTTATATACATCTGGATAGACGGCTTTCGCAATTTCCTTTAGCCCTTCTGCTAAACGAGGTCCTGGTCTCGTTACAAGGTCACCGTCTACATCCGTAACGGCTTTATCTTTAACAGCCGTTACGTTCTTCCATGCCGGACGACTCAACAGCTGCTCAACTGCCCCTTTTGTATTAGCGCCATAAGTCGTAATAATCGCATCTGGATTAAGCTGAACGGCTTTTTCTTCGGATAGCTTGACCCAGCCCTCTTGATCACCGGCTACGTTATCAGCACCAATCGTAGACAGCATTTCATCCATGAATGTTCCTTTACCAGTTGTGTAGATTTCAGGTGGACCTGAAACTTCTACCCACACTTTTTTACGATCTTCTTTTTTAATCGATGACGCTTTGTCTTTAACATCCTTCACATCTTGCTTCATATCATCCACAATGTTACTTGCTTCTTTTTCTTTCCCTGTCAGCTCACCAACCGTTTCGATTGTATCGTACACTTGATCAAAGCTTTTCGCTTCTTCCACGACAAATACAGGAACACCTGCATCCCCAAGCTGCTTGTAGGCTTCACCAGACATCCCCATGCTAGAACCTTGTGCAAGAACGAGGTCAGGCTGCATAGAAATGATTTTCTCGACGTTGACGTTCATGTCCCCTACTTTTTCTTTCTTTGTTGCCGCTTCTGGATATGTATCATTTGTTGTTACACCAGCTACTTCTTTATCTAAACCAAGAGCAAATAAAATCTCCGTATTACTTGGCATTAGCGATATAATTTTCGTCGGCTTCTTCTTTAACGTGATTTCATTTCCAGCAGCATCCTTTTTTGTAAGTGGAAAGGCTTGCTCCTGTTTTTGATCTCCACTGTCTTTCTTCGGTGATGCATCTTGTCCACTATTTCCACATGCCGCTAAAAACGCGACGAGGAATAGAGCAAGAGCATACACTTTGAACTTCTTGAACATTCGGTTTCCTCCTCAACATAAAAAAACTTTGCTTCAATAAAAGCAAAGTCGGCGTGAAACATCATCTTATTTTGTTACGGTTAACACAAAGACGTCTCAATACCGCTTCACCTTTCCTCGAAGGCTACACAGATTTCAATAAGGCAGGTCTCCTGACTCGCATACAATTTCAACACTACGCCTTCCCATCTTTTTGGACAGTGGCTTTTGCAGTGTATATATGCTTACAGTGGCGGGACCGTGCTGGAATTTCACCAAGCTTCCCTTTTCACCTCAAACTTGATTGAGGACCTTATCGACTATGTATGTAATTTCCTTTCTCAGTATAGCTCATATGAAGGAAAATGGGAATATGTGATTACAACCAAAATAGAAAGTCAGCCCTTCTTACAAAGAAGTAGAGAAGAAAAGAAGCGTATGATACAGTGAATGCATCATATGTCCCTTCCAAATATATGGTGCCACAACTTATGAAGCGTCTCTGTTTGTCCATAGCGTTCAAATAGAGGCCTATTTTTTTATTTTGTCATTGTGTCGTATCGCTTACCTGCTTCGCTTGTTCTCGCGCTTTCTTGGCTTCTGTTAGTACCTTTTCCTGTTTTGCGATTTTATTGTTGTACACGTTCATGGCGCTGTTTAAATCTTTTTTATTACTCTGAATGAGTTTTTCGACTCGATCAATTTTCTTATCCGTTGACGAATCTTCCACCTATACTTTATAGTCCTAACAACGATCGATCTTTCTTCATGCCAATAGTAAAAGTATGAAAACCATGCTTTTGATAATAGGATTCAAGCTTTTCGTCACAAAAGAGTTGCGGAATGACCCTATGTTGTTCGCAGTACGTAACGATTTTTTCCATGATCTTTTGACCAATCCCTCTTTTTTGATAGGCAGGTGCGACTCCTACTCCACAGATTGTTCCTGTAATAACACCGTCTGAGATGACTCTACCTGTCCCTACTAACACCCCTTCATCAAAGGCATAGACGACATACCAGCTTTGCTTGCACATTGCTTCTAGCTCTGCTACGGTCAGATGCAAAGAATTCCAGCCTAAATCTTCATATAATTTTTCAAGCTGCGCAAAATCATCTGGATGTTCAGCAGTCATGATAATTTCTTTTTTCACCGTTCAACCTCTTCTCAACGTTTTACATACCCAATTCGCTAGAACATAAAAAAAGCCTGCTTTCTCTTTAAAGAGAAAGCAGGCTTTTCACGATTACTTCACTGTATTTAAAAATTCTTTTATTGCTTCAGGTGTTTTTGCGTTTGCACTGTGTAGGTGTGCAAGCTTCTCACCGTTTCGGTACACAAGTAGTGATGGAATTCCCATTACTTGATTTTCCTCTGATAGAGCTTCGAATTCGTCCTTATCGACTTTGAACCAAGCTTTGTCTTTGTTTTCTTCTAGCACTTCGTCAATGAACATGTCCAAACGTTTGCAATCTGGGCACCATGTTGTTGTAAAAATTCCTACGCTAAGCTCGTCCTTTTGGATTTGCTCGCGAAATTCAGATTCTGCTGTAATTTGTTTCATGTAAAATCCTCCTCGTCATTCTTCTACTTGCGATTATACAAGAAAAGCGGTATAGATTGGGCAAATTTGCTCAAAAAAACCGAAAGAATACAAAAAGACTTACGACTCTTCTTCGTTTTTTACGAAAAAGAGTCGTAAGCCGCTTATCGCTCGCTATTTTATCGTGGTCTCAGCTGCTTTTTTATACGCACCGCTGCCGATTTTTAATGCTGTATGATACAAAAGCTCTGTTCCAAGGGCAATATCGGCATAGGTAGAAAATTCATCTGGATGATGACTAATACCGTCCTTGCAGCGAATAAAAATCATGCCGTAGTCACATACCTCTGAAAAGGTGATCGCATCATGAAACGGGCCGCTCATAATCTCAGGTGCTGTCACGTTCATTTTCTTCGCTTCTTCACGCATTGCATCTTTAATCCAATCGGCACAATATTTCGGATCGCTGCGCGTATCTTCTGAAACATCATAAGTGAGATGATGCTTTTGACAGACGTCTTTTATTTTTGCCATGATGATTTCTTCACACTCATTTCGGCGTTCGAGGTCAATATCCCGCAAATCCACCGTGAACGTTACTTTTTCCGGAATGATGTTTCGTGAGTCTGGAAATACCCTCAGACTCCCAACAGAGCCAATCGTTTTAGCCTCAGGGTCTCGTGTGACCGTTTCACGAATAGCTCCGACGATTTCAGCAGCTCCTACTAGCGCATCTTGACGAAGAGACATCGGAACGGAACCCGTATGCCCTGCTTTCCCTTCTAACGTAACGGTAAGCCATAGCGGCCCAGAAATTCCTGTTACGATCCCAATCGGTTCATTTGACTTATCTAAAATGGGTCCCTGTTCAATATGTAACTCTAAAAAGGCGAGTAGGTCTTGTGCTTTATATACCCCTTCATACGAAATGTCTAAAGGATTAACCCCAAACTCTTGTAGCGCTTCTCTTCTCGTCATACCGTTTTTATCCTGCCGCTCCAAGTCATCTTTTTTAAGCATTCCAAGCAAGCCCTTTGAACCAAATAATCCTTTCGCAAAGCGCGATCCTTCTTCATCAGAAAAGCAAATGAGATGAAAACCGTGAACCAAGCGCTGATCGTTTTCTTTTAACGTTTGAGCAACTTCTAAGGCTGCCACACACCCTGCCGCCCCGTCAAATCTTCCACCGTACGGCTGTGAATCTAGATGCGATCCTATTACGAGGAGAGGCGCACTTGGATCCGTTCCCTGAAGCTTTCCAACAAGGTTTCCAAAGCAGTCAATTTCCGTTTCAAAGCCTGCCTCATCCATCCACGTGCGAAATAAATCGACCGCCTCACGATCTTCCTTCGAATGGGCAAGCCTGCATACACCCGTCTCGCCAATTTTCCCAATTACAGCAAGCTGTTCAAGTCTATTTTGAATTCGATTTTGGTTCACTAACATTCCATTTACCTCCATTCACTACGTTTATAGTTCTATCTTGACGAAACGAAGGCCCTCCTGCAATACACAAACATTCACTACTTTTCGTATTAGAATGGACAAAACGTAAAAAAGCGAGGCCATATGGCCCCGCTTCTTATGCTTGATGCAACAATTCCTTTTGATGTTTAACAGGTAGTAGAAGGAAAACAATCCCTACTACCACGATTACACCGCCTACTAAAAACGGTAATTGTGGTGCATTATGTCCAATAATCCCTGATAATAAAGGTGCAAACGCTGCCCCTAACCAGCGGACGAAATTATAGCCACCTGAAGTGATTGGTCGTGGATACGGAGAGATGCCCATTACATAGCTTGTAAATAGCGCATTGTTTAATCCGCATAGAAGACCAGATGCGACAATTAACACAACCTGTAGCCATACAATATGGATTGCAAATAGGAGAACTAAAATAAGACCAAAAATGAGTAAGCTTCCATAGAGTAATTGACGCGGTTGAAAACGTTTTTCAAGCTGATGTGATAATCCAGCCGAGCCGTAAGCAAGGCAAAGACCCCACGCAAAGAAAACAAATCCAATTTCATAAGCTGATAACGGTAGCACAAGTGGTGAATACGCAAGCACTGTGAAAAAACCGTAGTAATAAAACATTCCTGAAAGCGCACCAGATAAGAAGGGCTTGTATTTAAACAGTTGACCCATGTCCTTAATCGTTGCTGGTTTTCGTTTTTCAGCACTCTGCGGTTGTTTGACAAACACCGTCACAAGAATAAAGGCCAGTACAATTAAAACGCCTGTTGCAAAAAACGGAAAGCGCCAAGAATGAGCCCCAAGTACGCCTCCTAATAAAGGTCCACCGGCCATTCCAAGACCAATAGCCGCTTCGTACAAACCAACGGCTGATTTCACTTCCCCACTAAGCGCAATTAGAAGCGTCATCGCAGTGGCGAAGAATAAAGAGTTTCCAAGTCCCCAGCCTGCACGGAAAATGGATAGTTCTGGTATCGTATTTGATAATCCGCATGAAATAGCGAACACTGATACGATCGCCAATCCGACCACCATTAATTTTTTATCCCCAAACTTAGCTGCAAGTAATCCTGCTGGTATCATCATAATCGCCATCGTAAATATGTAGGCCGTAAACAGCATTTCGACCTGCCAATGTGTAGCTCCAATTTGCTTTGCGATCTCTGGTAAAATAGGGTCTACCACTCCGATTCCCATAAAAGCTAGAAATGTCGCAAAAACCGTAATCCATTTGGCACGTTTACTTGTTGGGCTAATGTCTCCCACTTTAGTTCCTCCCCTTAATATTGCTCAGTTTTAACTCTTTTCGTTTTCTCGAGAAGTTCTTGAAGCTCTTGTTGAAATAGCATCATGCTTTTGATTTTCTTATGAATCATATCCAGCTGTTCTTCCACAGCTTCTTCAAAATGCTCAAGCTCTTTTAGCTCTAGACGACCTTGTGCTTGATCACGTTCAATCGTTTCTTTTAGTTCCATAAAGTGCTGTAACTCCTGTAAGGAAAAACCTAGCACTTCTTTTGCTTCCACAACTTTTTTTAAAGCTGATACTTCTTCTTCCGTATATTGACGGATGTTACCTTTTGTCCGCTGCGGTGGTTTAATCAGTCCAATTTCTTCGTAATAACGAATGGCACGCTTCGTCAAACCTGTTAGCTTCATTACTTCATCAATCATAATCAGAGTCATGCACACTCCTCCTCTATTTAAATGACCTTTACGTTAACGTCAACTTCATAATACTTATTCTAACTTAACGTTGACGTTAATGTCAAGAGTATGAATTGTATTTTTTTCCTTTTCATTTAAAAGTTGAGGGAGAACTCATTGGTATTTGCCTTATTCCTTGGTATGATAAAAAAAGAACAAACGTTCCTAATCGCAACCAAAAAAAGAAACAGGTCAATGCCTGCTTCTTAATAGTCTTTTTCTTTGCTATGCTTCTTTTGAAACGCCGTAATATTTGTATACTCGTCTTCTAAGGCTCTTGCCACGCGGATATAGATGGGCATAAGCTCTTGGTAGAGATCAACGTTATCTTTGTTCGGAACGTGCTCGTTTGTATGACCGACCATCTCTTTCACTACATCTAACGAATCTACTTTCCCTAATCCGTATAACCCTAAAATTGTCGCACCGAGGCACGAGCTTTCAAAGCTTTCAGGAATGACCACCTTTGTATTAAAAACGTCCGCCATAATTTGTCGCCACAATTTTGATCGTGCAAATCCTCCTGTGGCTTTAATTTCTCCAGGCGTGCCAATAAGTTCTTTAAGCGCAAGAAGAACGCTATACAAATTGTACATGACTCCTTCTAGCGCAGCTCGAATGAAATGCTCTTTTTTATGATGCAAGGAAAGGCCAAAGAATGAGCCCCTTGCATTCGCGTTCCAAAGAGGAGCACGTTCTCCTGATAAATAAGGATGAAAAATTAGTCCGTCTGAACCAGCGGGTACTTTTTCAGCAATGTCCATTAATAATTCATATGGACTAACGCCAAGTCGATTGGCTGCTTCGACTTCTGATGCTGCAAACTCCTCCATCACCCAGCGTAAAATCATCCCACCGTTATTAACAGGACCTCCTATTACCCATTTTTTATCTGTCAGCGCATAGCAAAACATGCGTCCTTTCGGATCAACAACTGGCTTGTCGACAACCGTTCGGATCGCTCCGCTCGTCCCAATGGTCGCAGCAACGACACCAGGATCCAGAGCTGCGAGCCCCAAATTAGATAGTACTCCATCGCTTGCGCCTACAACAACCGGTGTCCCTGACAGCAAATTAAGAGGAGATTCGTGCGGATCATTTGGGAGTTTTAAATAGTGTGTTGTCGGGACAATGTTAGACAGCTGTTCACGAGACACTCCTGCTACTGCAAGAGCTTCTTCATCCCAATCAAGCTGTTCTAAATTAAACATACCTGTAGCTGATGCAATAGAATAATCAATGACGTATTCCCCAAACAATTGATAAAACACGTATTCCTTAATCGAAATAAACTTGTTTTCACTTTGAAGCAATTCAGGCTGTTCTTCTTTTAGCCACATGAGCTTGCAAAGCGGCGACATAGGGTGAATAGGCGTTCCTGTACGCATATAAATTCCGTGTCCTTGCTCTGTGCTTTTTAACTGTTCGGCATAACTAGCAGCTCGGTTATCCGCCCACGTGATGCAGTTTGTGAGCGGTTTACCATGGCGATCCACAGCAATCAAGCTGTGCATCGCGGAACTGAAAGAAACCAACTCTACCTGGCTTCGATTAACCTGTGATTGATCGATCACGTTATTAATCGATGTGATGACGGCTTCATATATTTCGTTTGGATTTTGCTCTGCCACATGTGGTGTGGGCGTATGCATGGGGTACTCGACGTGATGAACATTCAACACTTCCCCTTTTGTTGTAAACAGAACAGCCTTTGTACTGGTTGTCCCAATATCCACTCCGATCATATATTGATTCATTCTTCTCACCAACCCTTTACGATTTCATTGTTACGTTTAGAATTTGTTATTTATTGAACTCTATCCCCTTTATGCGTCGGGATAAAAACGTCTAGTTAAAACCCTACGCTTAATCTTCACCGAACACAACCGATATGCCCTCTTAAAGTGTTGTCGCACTCTTCTCCTTATCGATGCTAGAAAGTGTAAAAACTGAACAGGAAATGATGATCCTGCTTCGTTCACAATAAATCCCCGTGAAACCAAATAAGGAAAACGCTTTCAAAATATGGTATGGTTATAAGTAAGAGATTTCATGGGGGATGGATGAGCATGGATTATACGCAGTCTGTTATTCAAAAAGTGAAAGTAATGTTTCCTGGTTTTAGTGAAAAGGAAAAAAAGGTCGCGAATTATTTAATTCAAGCACCTGATCAAATGATTCACGATTCGATTAGTCAGCTAGCAGAGCGACTATTTATATCTGAAGCAACAATTACCCGCTTTACAAAACATATTGGCTTTAAAGGATATCAAGCATTAAAAATTGCGCTTGCCTCAGACATTCGCAAACTCTCTCATCAGGAAGAGGAACAGATTGCTGAAGATGCCTCAGTGACGCAAATTTTTTCTTCAAGTATTCAGCAACTCCAAAATACGCTCACTATGATGGATGAGAACAAGATTTTAACAGCCGTGTCTCTATTAGCAGATTCAACACATATTGCGTTTTATGGAAATGGCGCTTCATCCGTTATTGCACTTGACGCGCATCACAAATTTTTAAATACGGGAATCTCTTCTAACGCTTACTTGGATTTTCAAGTACAGCACCGAGCTGCCTTTCAGCTAAAGGAAACGGACGTTGCTTGTGTTATCTCAGCAGGTCCGATTGACGACCAGCTAATGAGTATTACCAGCATTTTACGCGAACGCCGTGTGCCAATTTTAAGCATAACCGAATATGGAAAAAACAACTTAAGTCAATGCGCCACTGTTTCGTTGTTTACGTCACCTGTTGGGAATCAAGGTGTTCATGAAGAATGGACGACGCAAATCTCACAGCTATGTCTTGTTCACACACTTTATACAAAAGTGATGATGGCGAAGGATGCCGTTTTGTCCTCTTATTAAATAAAAGCACGTGGCGCGCAGGCCACGTGCTTTTATTTGAGCTTATCACATAGCTGTCTAGCAGCTTGTACACTTTTAGGGTTAATCGGCTGGGTATATTGACAATTCACGCGTACTCCTGCACCTAAGCGTACTTCTGTTAATTTTGTGACCTCTAAAAACGGCTTCATGTTTTCTGGCTTTAATCCCTTGCTTCCCACAAGAGTCAACGGTTGACCTTGTAGTCGTCGTAATAATTTTTTAATCTGCGGAATTCCCGCTAGCGCCGTTTTATCCGATCCTGATGTTGTTACTCGTTTGATTTGCGGAAAGTGCTGAAGCGCTTCTAAGGCTTCTTCTTGATCGCGCACTTGGTCAAATGCGTGACTAAATGTTACGTCTAGGCCATCTGCTTCCGAAAGAAGCTGACTTAGGACATGAACATCAATTTCTTTTTCTTCTGTTAGACACCCGATAATGATTCCCTTTACTCCGAGCTCTTTCGCCAATTGTATATCTCTTCGCATCGTATCAAGATCGTCTTTATTATATACAAATGTTTGGTTGTGCGGACGAACCACGATATGTACAGGGATTTTCACCTGTTCCATCACTTTTTCCATTAATCCGTAACTAGGGGTATACCCTCCATCTACCATACCAGATGATAATTCGATGCGATCTGCACCATTTTCTTCAGCTAAAATGGCATCCAATAACGTTGTTGCGCCAATTTCTAAAATCATGCTATCACCCTTTCTTGAACTAATTCTCTCTCTGTTTTTTAAACGAACATATTGCTCCATATATTTTCGAGGATGTATGATCACTAAAAACGTGTTTCAACATTGAAACACGTTCATGGTCATATCTTTCGTCATTATGTTCTGTTTTGTGACGTTTGCATTAATACCATCTATTGGTATTCGGCGTTCCTTGAGAAGGATAATTGGACATTTGGCCGGTAGAACCGCTTGGCATTCCTTGATTCATCATTGGCTGGCCACCCATGCCTTGACCCATTCCTGGCATCATTGGCTGGCCACCCATGCCTTGACCCATTCCTGGCATCATTGGCTGGCCGCTCATTCCCTGATCCATTCCTGGCATCATCGGCTGGCCACCCATGCCTTGACCCATTCCTGGCATCATTGGCTGGCCGCTCATTCCTTGACCCATTCCTGGCATCATTGGCTGGCCGCTCATTCCTTGACCCATTCCTGGCATCATTGGCTGGCCGCTCATTCCTTGACCCATTCCTGGCATCATTGGCTGGCCGCTCATTCCTTGACCCATTCCTGGCATCATTGGCTGGCCGCTCATTCCTTGACCCATTCCTGGCATCATTGGCTGGCCGCTCATTCCTTGACCCATTCCTGGCATCATTGGCTGGCCGCTCATTCCTTGACCCATTCCTGGCATCATTGGCTGGCCGCTCATTCCTTGACCCATTCCTGGCATCATTGGCTGGCCGCCCATTCCGTGTTCCATCCCTGGCATCATACCTGGGTATCCGCCCATTCCATGTTCCATCCCTGGCATCATACCTGGGTATCCGCCCATTCCATGTTCCATCCCTGGCATCATACCTGGGTATCCGCCCATTCCGTGTTCCATCCCTGGCATCATACCTGGGTATCCGCCCATTCCGTGTTCCATCCCTGGCATCATACCTGGGTATCCGCCCATTCCTTGACCCATTCCTGGCATCATCGGCTGTCCGCCCATTCCATGTTCCATCCCTGGCATCATGCCTGGATATCCGCCCATTCCATGTTCCATCCCTGGCATCATGCCTGGGTATCCGCCCATTCCTTGACCCATTCCTGACATCGGCTGTCCGCCCATTCCATGTTCCATCCCTGGCATCATGCCTGGATATCCACCCATCGGATTTGTTTGACATGTTCCCGTTGAGCAAGAGCCCGGAAACATAGACGACTGATCAGGATATCCGTAGTAAGGATTTCCCTGCATCATTTGATTTTGATTTTGTTTGTTTTTTTTACGTCTCATTATTAGACCCCTTCCAGTACTGTACTACACTGTAGCCTATTCACCGTGTCCTTCATTAGGAATTAGTCCAACCGAAATTAGGCGCTTTCTTCAGTAGCACATTAAACGTTGTCTTTCCTTTTTATTTTTCATATCATGAGGCTCATACTAATAGGAAATAAAAGAGGAAAGGAGCCAATGATGAAAAAAATTATGGTTCTGTTTCGAAAAGACTTTCGCATTACCGACAACCCTGCCCTTACCCAGGCTCATCATGACGGGACGGTTGCCCCTATTTATATTTACGATGAGCACGGCGACTGGTCACTCGGCGGCGCTAGCAAGTGGTGGCTTCACTATGCTCTTGAAGATTTAACAAACAGTCTGCAAAATCTTGAAGCTCCCCTTCATATTTATAAAGGAAATACAATTGATATCCTGAAGAAAATGGTTCAGTCAGAAGAAATTGACGCTCTTTACTTCAATAAGCGCTACGAACCACATGTAATGGAGCAAGATGAGCAACTAATAAAAAAAATGAAGGAATTGGGCATCGACGTTCAAACATTTGAAGGTCACCTAATCCTTCCTCCACAGGAGACAACAAAAGAAAACGGTGATCCCTACAAAGTATTTACCCCTTTTTATAAATCTTTTCGTCAAAAAGAAGTGCCGAAAGCGACTAAAAAAATACGGAGCCTTAAAAGTTTTCAGATGGATAAGGATTCTCTGAAAATTGATGAGCTTTCCCTTCTTCCAACGATTGATTGGACAAGCGGAATGGAAAAGAAGTGGGACGTGTCTGAAAAAGGCGCATGGGAAACCTTTAAGCACTTTGTCAAACATCGCCTGCGTAATTACGAGGATGGTCGCGACGTGCCTGCTGAAGAAAGTATTTCAAATCTATCGCCCTATCTTGCATTCGGTCAGATCTCTAGCCGCTATATTTATCAGTACTTGTTAGAGAAAAGCGAGTCACTGCAATCAGCGAACGTTGAGAAACAAATTTCCGCCTTTCTACGCCAGCTTGTGTGGAGAGAATTCTCTTATCACCTGCTTTACTTCTTCCCACATACCGTTCGAAAGCCTTTGAATGAAAAGTTCACTCATTTTAAATGGAAGCAAAGCAAGAAAGATTTTAAGGCATGGACAAAAGGAAAAACCGGCTATCCTCTTGTTGATGCAGGAATGAGAGAACTGTGGGAAACAGGTGTCATGCATAACCGCGTACGAATGGTGGCGGCATCCTTTTTAGTCAAGCATCTCCTTCTTCCATGGCAAAAGGGTTCGGAATGGTTTTGGGATACGCTCGTGGATGCAGATCTTGCTAACAATACGATGGGCTGGCAATGGGTTGCCGGAAGCGGTGCTGATGCAGCTCCTTATTTTCGAATATTTAATCCTACCACTCAAGCGGAACGATTTGATGAAGACGGCGAGTATATTAAAAAGTGGATACCTGAACTGGCGAAGCTCCCAACAAAATACATTCACAAACCTTGGGAAGCTTCTGATGAAATACTCAAGAAGGCTGAAGTATCACTTGGAAAGAATTATCCAAAACCAATTGTGGATCATAAATCAGCACGGGAACGAGCGCTTGAGCACTACGACGAAATTAAATAAACGTCCTCTAGAATTGACAATTATTAATAAATTTTTCTTAACTTTCCCATCACTCTCGCCTATAATATGAATGGCTGCTTTTACTAGATTACTAGTAAAGCAGTTATTTTACTGGTTGGAGGAAGAAAAATGTTCAAACATGCCTTAAAAACAGCGGGAATAGCTGTCGCTCTGTTCATACCGCTCGTCACGATTACTCCTAGCATTGAAGCTGCTACAGCACCTGCCATTACGATGTCGTTTACTGGAGATATCTTATTGGATAAAAATGTAGGCGAACAAGTGACCAAATACGGTGTTAACTATCCGTTCACAAGCGTGGGGTCTATTTTAAAAAGCACCGATTTAACCGCCGGAAACTTAGAAACAGCCGTTACAACACGAGGAAGCGCACAAGCCAAACAATTTACGTTTCGTTCCAAGCCCACAACGCTTCAAGGCTTGAAAAATAACGGCTTTGATATGGTGAGTATCGCAAACAATCATACGATGGACTATGGTCTGCAAGGATTATACGATACGATAACATACTTAAATCGCTACGGTATTGGGCACAGCGGCGGCGGTAAAAATGAGCAAGAGGCGTTTAAAGCTTATTATAAAACGGTAAAAGGTAAGAAAATTGCGATTTTGGCGGTCAGCCGTGTCCTTCCTGACGCTAGCTGGTTCTCTGGAAAAACCAAGCCCGGAATTGCAAGCGCCTATCAAACAAGTACATTAATGAGCTATGTAAAACAAGCTGTACGAAATTCTGATTACACGGTCGTCATGATTCATTGGAATAAGGAAAGTACGGATTATCCAGAAAGCTATGCGCGCGCGCTAGGAAAACAGCTCGTGGATCAAGGTGTAGATGCAGTCATTGGCAGTCACAGTCACACGTTGATGGGAATGGAGTATTACAAACAGGTCCCTATTTTTTATAGTCTAGGAAACTTTGTATTCACCCCTTCTAAAAGTCCAAAAGGGGCCGAAACCATGATTGTAAAGCTAAAGATTACAGGCGGAAAAACCTATCCACAAATTATTCCCGCTAAGATTATAAACGGAAAACCAACGTTAATGAATGCAGCTTATAACAAAACCATCATCTCTAAGCTTAATCGACTATCATACAATGCATCCGTTAGTGCTTCTGGCATCGTGACGCAAAAATAAAAAAGCCCCGTACTGGGGCTTTTTTTTATGGTGCTTGTACAAAAAGCTGTGTGTAAAGCTGATTGGTGTACACAAGATATCCGATAGCGAAAATAGCTGCTAGCATGATTAACTTTTCACCGATCTTACCTGTTTCATAAGTGATAAGAAATTTGAACTTCTTTTTCCAAATCGGCGAAAATAACGGCACACCGCGTTTTGAGAAAAAGTCCCCTGCTATATGAAACAAATAGCCAGCACAAAGACCATATGTAAAATGATTAGGGTAGAAATAGTAAATTAAACTAAAGCACATCCAAGCAAGAAGAGAATGGGTTAATCCTCGATGACCAAATGCTTTTTTAATGAGCTTTGCAATTCCAAACGAACGTCTGCCAATATACGAATTGGGCTCATCAATATCAGGAATAAGGCTTCCTACTATGATTCCTCCTACAAATGTAAACGTAAAAGGAGCATCGGTGACAGTCGTTAAATAGGCTCCCGCCGCAACGGATGTAATAATATGTGTCTGATATCTCAAACCTGCTCCTGCCTTCCTTAAAGTACATATGTTCCCATAAAGTTCCTCTCTACTATAAGTGAAGTTTGTCACTGTGTCAAAGAATTTTTCAGCTGATCTACTATAAACTGATGAACCTTCGTCCATACTGTTAAAGAGGTTTTAATGAAAAGAGGTAGATTAAGATGAAAATAGCTGAAGTTGAAGAATTGTTTAATGAGTATGGGATATCCTTTCACTTATCTTATCCTTTAGAACTTTCCGGTCTTTATCATACAATGAACCGTCGAACGATCCGTACATTTCTAGAACAAATCGAGGCGATCGATGAGATGTCATTTGAAGCGTTCTATTATCAGTATAAAGTGTTTCAAGCTGCGTTTGAGCGGAATGAGCTCCCGCTATAGGAGTAAAGATGTATGCACTTGCTGTGGTTACGAACAATTAGGCGAGGTGATCGTTCTTTCGATTAATCCATTAAAAAAGAAGGCGCTATGCCTTCTCATCTAAAAATTTATGAAAACTGTGCGCCAACTACACCGACAATCATAATGATAAAACTAATTAATGCGCCTTTTCCATTTCGCTTACGGTTCTCATCTCGTTTGATAACCGAATAAGCAAATGTGCTAGCGTAGATCAGCAGCCCTAAAAATCCTAGCATCGTGATGTATACAAACATGTCGTGCCTCCAAATAAGCTTTTTTCTTAATAGTAGCACAACCTCACGTAGAAAAAAACTCCTTGCACGAGCGATAAATGGCGTTTTTCATGATAGATTGCCTGTTATGAGTATGCCCCCCAAAAAAAGAGACTCTAGTTGGAGTCTCTTTTTTTTATGTCCGCAACGCTTAGGCTACTTTGGACGCAATGACAAGTACTTTTCCTCTGTCTAGCTCTTCTTCATATCGCTCAGCTTCTGGTTGTGATAGTCCTAATGAAGTCATTTTCGAACGAAGTTCGTCTCCACGTGAGCGGAAAACATTTGCTATCGCACTTCCTACCCCTTGCTCTTTTAATCCGATGTTGTTTGTATCGATCGCATCAGCTAAATCCTGGGAGCGGTTTTTATCGTGTGCTAGTAAGTAAATTTCATCCATTGTAAAACCATTTCGTACTAACGTCTCTACAATTTCTTTTGCTTGTACACCATTTTCAACGACTTTTACATCTACCATTATAAGTTCCTCCTCTAATTTAACTTGCTATCAATTTCTTATTTGGTATATAGCCCCTATCGTTAGTTTTAAAACATTTTTATAAAAAAAGACATTCCTTTTTTCTTTTTACATATATTAGAAATTATGCTACCTTATAGGTAAAAGAGATAAAGAGGTGTTGGAAATATGATGGTAGCTGCGCCTTTGCTCGCATCTCTCCTTCTTGGTCTGATCGTTATTGTTTTGTCCATACGGCTTCGAAAAAGACGGGTACGTACATGGCTACTTTTATTACCTAGCTTCGTACTCATGTTAACAGGAATTGTTTTCTTTTATGTTAGTATCGCATTTATACGAGGCTTTGAAGGTGCTTCATATGGCTTCATTGGCCTATTTTTAATCATCTTTAGCGCTGCAGGAATCATGGTTAGCCGCACACAGGTAAAACCTGCTTCTCGTCAGTAAAAAAAGGATCGTTCATCATTGAACGATCCTTTTTATTATTCAATATTTTAGTAAACAGGTGCTGCATATCTTCCAAACCAGTCATGACGATTTGCTGAAATCCAGTTATAAAGTGGTACGCCTAAACGATCCACTTTTGGAACATACAATAGCCATCCTAATATAGCAGTAGCTGGAAGCGCACGTAAAATTCTGCGAACCGAGTAGAAGCCTGCATAAAGCCTGCCAGAAGCCGACATCATGTGGATGCGATCATACACATCTCGCTCTTTCAAATAATGATATTGCGCCTCATCTTCTGCCTTTTGTACAGGAACCCATTCTAGTCTCTGAAACCAATCGAGTTTGATTAACACTTTTTTAACATTGGCGCAAAGCGGACACTGCGCATCATAAAAAATAATATGTTTCATTCAATCACTCCCCATCGTTAGATCCTTTTTGTTTATTTACACTCTTTTTCTTATCGTAAACAATATAATGTTTTCTAAAAATACAGTCTTTTCATTACACTTCCATTTCGTTACAATAAATGTATAAATGAACAAAGTTGAGGTGAACTCATGCTAACTGGATGGTTTTTATGGTTTATTCTATTTTGGATTGTGTTCCTTATTAGTATGTTTGCCATCGGCGGATTCTTTATGTTTCGAAAGTTTTTAAAGCGGCTTCCTAAAGAGGATGGAAAATCCATTATTGACTGGGAGGAACATTACATTCGCGAAACATTGCATTTGTGGAGTTCGCCACAAAAACAGCTTCTTGAAGATTTGGTCAAGCCGGTTCCTGAACTTTTTCGAGATGTAGCCAAACAAAAAATTGCGGGTAAAATTGGTGAGCTTGCGCTCCAAGAACAAGCAAACGCCATTACTGAGGATTTAATTGTGAGAGGATATATCGTAGCAACACCAAAGCGCGACCACAAATTTTTATTAAAAACGTTACAAGAAAAGAAAATTTCCGTCACCCCATATCAACACTTGTTTAAAAGCTCGTGAATAAACATCGCGTATCTTGAAGCAAATTAAAAAGAAGCCTGATATCAGGCTTCTTTTTAGACGGTTTGATCGATCGGACGCGTTGGAATTTGCTTTGAAATGCGTTTGTATGAGATATACATCGCCACACGCCACGGTACAATCATTCCGAAGGCTAGAATCCAAAACATCCCACCAAGCGCTCCTACCTCAATCGTTTGACTAAAGTATAGTTTGAGTGCTGTGCGAATTGCGACTAAGGCAATTAAAATAAAGACAAAAGCCTTTGAGCGCTTCAAATATACTTGATCATCTTTTATCTCGAACTTTGATGTTTTGATTAAAAAGATAGAAAAGAACATACCCAACAGAATCGCTTCCAAGAATTCTGTACCGGTTACGCGAAAATATGGGAAAATGAACATTAACGCACCTGTACTCATAAAGAACGGTGGTAAAATAATTTTTTTCGCATTTGTCGGCTTTTTCGATGCCTTCACACGCACCATTAACACAAGCATTGCCATCGCAAGCGCAACTAAAGTTGAAGCAACAATCACGGTAATCCTTCCTTTTCTACATAATCTTCAGTATTTCTATTATAAGCCAAAAAAGGAGAAAAGAAAACATGGACGACCGTTTTCTAATGGTTTACGACGTTTTCTTTGCTTTTTTTAACGTCTTTAGCAAGAAACCACCTTTAAATTTACGCGGTTCATACGAAATGATGAATGCTCTTGGTTCGTGATCTTCAATAATTCGAAACAGCTCATCTTCTCTGTTTCTCTTTGTTAAAATCTCTAGCTGGTAGCGAATGCTATCTCTTCCTTCACCGTGGAAAACAGTTACTCCGAAACCTCCTTGACGGAGATCGGCAATTAAGCTCTCATTTTTAGCAGGGAGATTTACCATAAATGTCGTAAATCCGATCGCTAATTTTCGCTCAATAAAGCTTCCTACAACGATACCTAGTCCAAATCCTACTGCGTATACAACCATTTGTACGACGCTTTGTTCTCCAGAAAACACAATGGACAATCCAAAGACATAAATGAGGGACTCAATCACACCAAATAGTGACGCATAAGTACTCATGCCTTTCACTAAGAAAATGGTACGTAAAGTTAAGACAGGCACATAAATAAGTTGAAGTAGCAAGATTAGTAAAATGTCCTTCACTCTTTACACCCCTTATGATTTTCTTCCGCCTAAGCGGTCAACCGAGCATAGATCAAACCAGTTGATGAGAACGTTGTAACTCAAGTAACCGTTTATCCCTACACAATGTTTTCATTTTATCACTACCATTTCGTTGTTTAAAGAGTGAATTTTAAATGAAAACAAAAAAAAGAGCATTCACTTTATAGCTCCTTTTCTCCCTGTTCTATTTTTAAAACTACCCGCTCTAAGCGAGCACTCTACTCACTGCATCAATTACCCGTGATTCATCGAACGGTTTTACAATAAAGTCCTTTGCTCCTGCTTCAATCGCATCCACGACCATCTTCTGTTGGCCCATTGCTGAACACATAATAACCTTAGAATCTGAAAATTCTTTTTTTATGATCCGCAGCGCTTCCATCCCGCTCATTTCTGGCATCGTAATATCCATCATTACGAGAGCAGGCTGTAATTCCCGATACATTTCAACAGCTTGACGCCCATTTTCAGCCTCACCTACTACTTCATAGTGAGAATTTTCTAGGATCGCTGTTAGCGTTTTTCTCATAAACCGAGCATCATCTACTATTAATATCTTCGCCACTCCAAATCCTCCGTTCATTGAAACAAACCATATAACCAATTTTGTATTAGGAATTATTTCATTTTTCAACTAAATTTCACTTTACCAATTTTACACATTTTTTTCAATGCTATTTTACTATATTGTTTTAAAAACCTCTAAATCCGCCTAATAAGCTAGAAGAATACGCAATAATTTTTGTCATCCAGTCGAAGTAAAGAACAATCCCCATTGCAACCATAAGATAGCCTCCACCTTTTACAAAAAGAGAACTGTTGCGTTTAATCCATTTTAAATGACCAATGAAAAATGATAGGATAAAAAACGGAATCGCAAACCCTAGCGCATAGGCAATCATATAGGTCATGCCTGAGCCTGGATGAATAGCAGAAAGAGCAATAACAGACGCAAGAATGGGGCCTGTACAAGGCATCCAACCGGCTGCAAAAGCCATGCCAATTAAGATAGAGCCTAAAAAACCGCTTGGACGTTGCGTAAAGGACAATCTGCGATCTTTCATCAGGAAAGATGGCTTAAAAATACCAACTACGACAAGTCCAAAAAAGATGATTAAAATAGCTCCCAATTGACGAATTAAGCCGTCATAGTTTTGAAATATCTTCCCGATAAAAGAGCTTCCAAAACCGAGTGCCACGAAAATGATGGAAAAGCCAATTAGAAAGAACAACGTATGAAGCATGCTTTTTCTTTTTAGCATGCCGTTCTCTTCTTTTAGATCGTTTACGCTCATGCCCGTAATATAGGATAAAAAAGCAGGATATAACGGTAAGCAACAAGGAGAAATAAAGGATAGAAAGCCTCCGCCTACTGCAATGACCAAGTTCAAATCTGCCATTCTCATCTGCACTTCCCTTCATAATCATTTTATTATCAATGAATCATTTCATGTCCTTTTGCTTTTAAAAAGTTCCATAATCTAGTATAATCAGGGAAAAGATAGGTGAAGAAAGGACCGTAGCAGTGCACAAACAAGACATTCTACTTCAAATTGAGAAAAAGCGCGAAGAGTTAGTACATATTGTAAAAATCAAGGGACTTACCTCTGCATTAACTGTCCAGTATAGTCAAGAGCTTGATCACCTGTTGAACTTATACGATCAAACTTATACAAGCAAATTAAACAACCTCTCATAAGGAGGTTGTCTTTTTTAGTTTATCATAATTTTCCATCTTCTTCTATGAAAAATTATGCGCCCTCTTGATTATTTTCTTCGTACGATAATCCGTTTTGCAGCAGATACATCTTGTAATAGAGCCCTTTTAAACTCAACAACTCTTGATGCGTTCCGCGCTCAACAGTTTCACCTTTATGAAGAACTAAAATAAGGTCGGCATTTTGAATAGTTGATAAACGATGCGCAATCGCAATGGTTGTACGTCCCTTTCTCATGCGCTCAAGTGCTAATTGGATGGCTTCTTCTGTTTCCGTATCAATATTCGCCGTTGCTTCGTCTAACACCAACACTTTCGGGTCGCGTACAATGGTTCTTGCAAAGGCCACTAGCTGGCGCTGACCGCTTGAAAGAGTAGCTCCGCGCTCTACGACTTTTTCATCATATTGATCCTCAAATCGTTCAATAAATGAATCGGCCTGGACAAACTTCGCCGCTTCCTTTACTTGATCGATCGTAATACGTTGATTATGAAGAGCAATATTGTGCTTAATATCGTTGGCGAACAAAAACGGATCTTGAAGGACAAGCCCTACTTTGCTTCTCAGCTCATCGTTTGTATAGTCTCGAATGGGCACTCCATCAAGGAGAATGTTGCCTTTTTCGAGGTGATAAAAATGCATTAATAGATTAATAATGGAGCTTTTTCCACTTCCGGTGTGCCCTACTAATGCGACAGTTTCGCCTGGCTTGGCGGTAAACGAAATATTTTTTAATACATCTCGCTTTCCATCATAAGAGAATGTTACGTTCTCAAAACGAATTTCGCCCTCCGTCACCTTGTTTGTTTCCGTATGACTACTAGACGGAGCATACGTTTTGTCATCAAGGAGAGCAAACACGCGTGAAGCGGAAACGATCGCCTGCTGAAATAATGAAAGTCGCATCATTAGCTGGTTGATCGGTTCAAAAAATCGATCAAGGTAATTAATAAATGCATATAAAACACCAATTTCAACAACATTTCCAAATGATGAGATGCCGAAGTAGCTAAGAACGATCATCAGAGACACAATATAAATGACATCTACAGCAGGTCGAAGCAACAAACCATCAAGCTTAATGTTCTTTAATCCTGCTTCGTAATGTTCTTCATTGATTTTAGCAAACTCTTTTTTCATTCGATCTTCTTGACGGAATACTTGCACAATCGCCATTCCTTGAAGAGATTCATTTAATGAGGCGTTCAGCTGACTGAGCTTTTCTCTCATTTGTTGATAAAAAACGGAGCTAACCTTGCGATAAGTCTTCATCAACACATACAAAGCGGGGAGCAGCACTAAGCAAAATGCAGCAAGCTTTACATTTAAAATAAACATCGCAATAAAAATCCCCACTAGCATCACACCGTTTTGAATAAAAGAAACAATAACTTCCACAAACATATCTTTAATCGATTCCGTATCATTGGTAATGCGGGAGACAATGCTTCCGGTAGGCGTTTGATCGAAATACTTTAATCCAAGCTTATGAACCTTTGAAAAAACGTCAATTCGAAGCTTTTGAATAATATTTAACGCAAGCTCCTGAAATCGAAGTAGCTGAAAATATTGAATGACGACCTTAATGATATGCAGCCCCAAATACGCAATTCCTAATAATAGTAAGGGATTTGTTGGCATGTACCGAGGTGTTAAATAGTCGTCGATAAACACCTTAACAATAATGGGCCCTAATATATCCGCCACTGTTACAATTAATAGTAGAAAAAAAGTTAGAATGAACTGCTTTTTATAAGGAACCGTGTAGCTCAAAAGACGCTTTAAAACCGTTCGCTGTTCTTTTCCTGTCATATGCTGATTTACGTCCATTATTACCCTCCTAACTCCACTAAGCTTTCTAGTTGCTGACGTTCGTACATGTCTTTGTACCAACCCTTCTGTTTGGTTAACCATTCATGTGTGCCCATCTGTGCAATGCGCCCTTCTTCTAACACAAGTATTAAGTCTGCATGTGCTACGGCACTCAGTCGATGAGTTGTGATGATCGTTGTTTTTGACTGGCGATTTTCACGAAGCGATGCTAAAATATTTTCTTCTGTTCGCGCATCTACCGCTGATAACGAATCGTCTAAAATAAGCAATTCAGGATTTAATAGGAGTGCTCGTGCGATCGAGAGTCTTTGCTTTTGTCCACCTGAAAGTGAAACCCCTCGCTCCCCTACAACCGTATGGTAGCCTTCCGTAAAATCTTGAATATCCCTATGAACGTTCGCAATGGAAGCGGCTTCTTCAATTTCCTCCTGCGTTGCATATGGCATAGCAAACGCAATGTTTTCCCCAACCGTTGCCGAGAATAAAAAGTGATCTTGCGGTACATAACCGATGGAAGAGCGCAGAGCGTGTAGCGTATAGTTTTTTAACTCGCCCTTACCAAACTGAATGCTTCCTTCGTATTGATCAAATTCTCGAATTAAAAGCTTTAAAAGGGTTGTTTTTCCTGAACCTGTTTTCCCAACGATCCCCAGCGTTTGGCCTTTTCGCAGAGAAAATTGAATATCTGCTAATACCTTTTTCTCGTATTGAGGATATGAAAACGACTGAATGTTTACTTCTAAATCTCCCTGTGGAGGCTCTGTGAGCGCTTCTTTCACTTCAATAATATCTTCTTTTTCACTTAGTAACGAAGCGACTCGGTCATAAGATGCGCTTCCTCTTTCCACAATATTAAACAGCCACCCAAAGGCAAGCATTGGCCAAATTAGCAATCCTAAATAAGTCGTAAAGGCAACTAGGTCTCCAATTGTTAACTCATTATGAATGACCATACGTGATCCAAAAACAATCGATAAAATAAAGGAGAAGCCGACAATTAACGAAATGGTTGGGTCAAAGAGCGCATCAATTTTTGCAACGGCCATGTTCTTTTTCACAACGTCTTTTGACGACTGAATGAATTCCTCAACGTCTTCTTTTTCTTCGCCGAAGGTTTTGATTACTTTCACTCCGCTCACGCTTTCTTGCACTTTATCATTTAAGCTTGAGAATGCTTGCTGTGCTTTATGAAATCGCTTATGTAAAAGTGATCCGTAATAGCTCGTCGACAGCGCCATAAACGGCATCGGAATTAAGCTAATTAACGTGAGCTTCCAGCTAATTGTTGTCGCCATCATGATGAGCACAAATCCCCCTGTCGTAAGGGAGTCAACGAGTGTGAGCACTCCTGAGCCTGCTGTTTGCTGAATCGCTTGAAGATCATTTGTGGCGTGTGCCATTAAGTCCCCGATACGCTTTCGCTGATAAAAGGACGGCGACATTTTTGTGAAATGACTGTACAAATTGTTACGAAGCTGACGCGCTAGTTTAATGGATGATCCAAAGATCATAATGCGCCAGAAATAACGAGTTACATAACACAGCAGCGCTACGACGAGTAGAATCGCCATCATTACGACAAGCCGCTTACCTGTAAGTACATCTCGCTGCATGTCATCTACGACATACCCGATCATTTTAGGTGGGACAAGTTGAAGCAAGGCGACAAAACCTAACAGCAAAATGCCCATCAAATAGGAGCGCCTCTCCTGCTTAAAAAACCACCATAAATTCTTGAATATTTTCATTTTGTGACCTCACTTTTGTTTTTCTTTTAAAAATATTCTGTTTATTGCCGCTACAAGAAAAGACACCCCCTGAGTATAAGAGTGCCTTAATCGTTGCACCGTATGTAGGTTAGCGTACACGCTGCTTTTGTAACGCCAAACGTGCGTATAGCCTCTGCTAACATGAAAAATATACCCTATATCTTCCTTTTTGTCTATATGCTTTACATTCCTTTTTGTGTCACGATTTTTTCGTTCACTGATCCATCGCATCGAGAATAGATCAATCTCTCCTCGTAGTTAGACATGACCTATATCCCTCTAATTTCTTGCACTGACTCTACGGTTTCGCCTTTAAAAGAGATAATGCCCTGCATGTAGGTCCACGCTTCACTCTCTCCATTGATCTCACTCTTATTATGAATAACCTCTGGCCTTCCCCAACGATCGAGTACTTCTTTCTTAGTCATTCCAATCTCAATTTTCTTGTTCGTATCTTTCTTTGCATTAGTTGCATAAAAGCTAAGTTTTTTATTTACATTTCGGCGTAATTCGTTCATATCTCCCGTTAATTCTGCTGGTGTGAATGTGGCACTATTCAGGTATATTCGAATGGCATTGTAATTTAGTTCACCCGTATGGTCACTAAAACGTTCATCCTTCAACTCGTTATATGTTTTAAACGCCGCTGCGATATTACGAAACGTTTGGTGATTTTCGTCCTTTAACTTTTCACACTCGGCAATAACCGTCTGATAGTCACCCTTTTTAATAAGATCTACATATCGACTCTCTTCTTTTGATAGGGTATGCTCCTCTTTCTCTACTTTACTCTCTACTTTATCCGTTTTTGCTCCCTCTGTTTCATAGGAACAAGCTCCAAGAACGGACGCCAAGACTACTGTATATAAAAGCTTTTTCAAAACATCTCCTCCTCCTCAACTATTCACCTCTCTCTTTATATTCTACGATATCTTCTTTACAAATAATGTTAAAATTTGTTGAAAACGCACAGAAACACAAAAAAGACCACTCTCTCTGTTTTATCTACAGAAGTAGTAGTCTCTTTCGTATGAAAATCATATGAATAACAAAAGCTTGATTTGATCAAATATGTATATGCCATTATAAACAATGATAATGGCGTTATATCGTTACAATGCTTAATGCATTAGTGCGCTTATTTGATTTGATTGCTCATTGCTTTCATCATTTGATTGATTTTCTTTTGAGAAGGTTTCATTCCCATTTGCATCATCATCATTTTGCAGAAAGGAAGTATCGACATCTCAATTCCATTTTTTCTATTAAGAAAAATATACCCCATATCTTCCTTCTTGTCTATACAAAATGACGTGTTTCTTCTATTTGAATATCCACTGTTTTTTTACGATACTTTTAAATACATGGTTAATTATTTAACGAGCAATTAATGTATTTTTCTTATGCATTAATATAAATAAAAACGCTCCTTTATTGTAAGGAACGTCTTAAAAATTACTGGTTTTCATCCTGAGTTTTATTCTTAACTGATTTATCGAAAATTTGATCTAGGAATTCATCAACGTCACGATTATTCTTACTCATTAATTTATTCCTATCTGATTTATCGAAAATTCGTTCAATATATTTATCAACATCTGGTTTTCCTTGATAATTCATGTCATTCCTCCTCATAATTAATAATTGACATTATGAGATATAGAGCATTTATATTCCTTCGTTATTAAAAGTTAATTGTGACTTACCTCTTTTAATTTTTAGGCATATATGCAAAAATAACTTTGGTATATATATCTTTACTGTCTGTAGTCAAAACGACATCGAAATTACTTAATCTCCATATAGTAGTATGGCTATCTATGTCATTATTGAAGTATTCAGATGTCTTGCCTAACTCACGTGATAATTTTTGAGAATAATAATCATGAATGTATCCCATTTCATTAAAGCTATAGTATTCCTGACTGTCAGGGTTCATTTTGCACATAACAAAATCTAACTTATTTCTGCTGAAGCTATATACTATATCCATTGGCACACTGTACTTACTTGAAGAATAAACTAGCATACTGTTACCACTAGATGATGGAAAATCTGAAATAAGAGGAGCCTTTTCCACTTTCTTAACATCACTGTAACTCATTCCCCAATACACATTTCTTACGACAATGGGCTTTTTAATTACAGGAGTCTTGGGTCTAAAATCTTTATTCATTGATCTTGCAATATAAACTGCAAATTGTGCTCGAGTCACGTTTTCATCTATTCTAAAATTCCCTGATTTTAAATCTACTATAATTTGATTTGTGTACACATTGTTAACGTATGGGTAAGACCAATATGAAACTGGAACATCTTTAAAAGTCATTGTATTTTTAGATTTCAATTTAAACCCTACGGAAATTGCTTTTGCTAGAGTTTGTCTAGAGATGTATTTGTCAGGATTAAAAGTTGCATTCTTTGAAATTAAATTCGCTCCAACTACAGTACATATGTATTTATAAGCTGGATGACTTTTAGGAACATCTTTAAATGTTAAATTAGGTGCTTTTTTAGTATCTAATCTTAACGCTTTAGTTAACATGATAGAAGCTTGAGCATTTGTTAATTTATCATTTGGTTTAAATGTTCCATCAGAGAAATTTGTCATAACTCCTTTACTAATCACATAATTAATTTCCTTTATAGCCCAGTAATTATTAGGTACATCTTTTAACTTGGAAGCTCCGAACGATTGCAATGGTAGCAGTATCACCATACACATTAAAACTAGAATCATTATAACCTTTTTCAAATATTCCCCTTCTCTCCAAATAGAAATTTTTACCTATTAATCTTACTATAAAATTACAAAATTTGTAATACAAATAAAAAAAGAGGCTTATATAAGCCCCTTACTTGTCGTTCTCTTCATTTTTCTTTCTAGCATTTCGTAAATCTATGTCATCTAATAACATTTGGAAAATCTTTCGTTTTACATCTAACGCATATTCTTTGGTGTAGTTATTTTCGCTCTTGCCGATTCTGCAAGTAAATTTCCATGCTGTCGATTTTCTACCCATTATTTGTTATCTCCTTGTGCTACTTTCCTTGTCGGTTTCTCTAACTCTATACTCACCAGTAAATAAAAATTTATAAATCCACTCTTTTAATTTCTCGTATTTTTCTAGTTTTTCCTCATACGTTTCCAACTCTTCATCATACACATTTACCTTATATTCCTTAGTTTTTCTTGGCATTTTCTTCACCTTTATACGATTTTCTATACTCTTTGGTAAATAAAACTTTATAAAACCAGTCCTTAAGTTGTTCATACTGCCTATCGATTTCTTCTTGTGTTTCTAATTTTTCATCGTATACATTTACCTTATATTCTTTTGGTTTTCTAGGCATTTTTGTTATCACCCTTATTACTGTTTAATGAGTTCTCCCTTTCTCTTTGTCTCCTTTTTTCTTTAATCATCTCATCTAATTCAAATATTTGTTTTACAAAATTCTCAATTGCTTCTTCAGATGGTCTTCCTACAAATGTCATGTAGATGTTTTTAATTTCAGTACTCTTCTTAGGCATTCCTTATGTCCTCTCTTTGATGTATTTGTGTCGCAAAGATTACATTATAGGTTGTCTTCGATTAATTGTCAAAATATTTTTTATTGTTTACTTTTTACACACAATTATATAAATTTCATTTAATTAAAAAAGGCTTTTTGGGACAAAAAAAGCCCCTAAAACACCTAATAGAAGGTAATTTAGAGGCGGTTTATTAAATAAAATATTATCAATTACTAAATAGCCAGCAGCGTTATAACTGTTCTAGTTAGCAGTGGAAGCAGTTGGATTAAAATGTAAATAATTGATGTTTTCGTAATCCATGTAATAGCTCTTTCTTTCATATTAAGAATGTAGAGTAAACCTGCCACACAAATAATAATATTAGCTACTGGATATGCAAGGACAGAGAGTATATCAAATACAGGAGATGTATAATTATAAATGGTTTCTCCACCTAGCTGCTTCATGTGTTCGACAGGATGAGCAATCCAATCCAAAACAGGTTGCAAGATAACTGCTGATCCTACATTACTATCGTTCTTTAAGAATTGTCCTATTGTCCCTACAGTCTCAATCTTATCCCACATGTTATCCCTCCTTAGAATCCAGCAGTGACGGATACTAATAACTTCATAATCATTGGAGCTAAAGAGACTAAAATGAAGCCAATAGCACTTCCTTGCAGAGTTAATAATGCCTGTTCTTTACGATTGATGATCCATAAGATACCAGCATAAGAAAGTGAAAGAAACGTGATAGGATACGCTAACCCTTGTATTAATGATGTAATCGGGTCGAAAGCGTGCATAATTTGTTGAGTTGTATGTTGTTTAATCCCCTCTGAGGTTGCTGCGTATGTGGATGAAGCAAATGTATTAAAAAATACTGGAGTAGCCAATAGTGGGAATGTGATTGGTAATATTGAAGGTATAGTGAGAGGCTTTGAAATTTCTTTATGTTCCTTTTTAGTTTTGGTCATAAATTCGCTAATCGTTCCAACTGTTTGAACTTTCTTAGATGTAAACATACTAATCATCTCCTAAAGTTTATTGAAAATCTGACAAAATGAAAATTTGCGAATCTAATCCTTCATGCATTTTGATAAGCTGCTTTTGCCGATATTCAGTCGTAGTCATCCATAAAAATATTGGTGGAATCTCAAATACTCCAGCATCAACTAATCTACAGTACTTTTCAAGTTTCTTTCTGTTGGCAACCATTTTCTGCTCATGATCAATTTCAACAATATATCGTTGCTTACCTATTGTAAAAGTGGCATCGCATATGATTGTGGCAACTTCTTTAACACGCATTTTCACTTCATTTTTCCATGTATCAGGTTGATTAAATGCAATATATAAAGCGTTTCTCATGATGTAATGTCTAGCTGTTGTTGTTTTCTTAACGTTACCTTTAAAATCGACTCGTTCAGCCCCAGCCTTCGATAAATAATAAACTGTTTCACCTTCTCGAAATGAATTTAGGTATTCCTCCATAGACTTTAATACCTTTTGAGCGTTACGTTCTCCGCCTAAATTATGGATCGTTTGAAGTTGCGACCTAGTTAAGTACTTCAGTTTCTTCAAGCTCAAGAGTATATCGTCTATTCGTTGTTCCCTCTTTGCGTACTTCTGCAAGGGTATCATCCTTTCTAGACTTAATAACGATGTTAGGAGTGACTACGGTCTTTATAGTTTTGTCATCAATTAAGTAGGTCTGAACTTGTTGTCTTCCGCTAGGTACAGATAAAATACATCGTCCTTGTAATTGGATTTGTTCAGCTCCTTTTTGATCCAACACAGTTTCAGACTGCGTATCTGTTTCCAATCTGAAGCAAATGGTCGTATTACTATTCGCTTTAATTTGATTGGGCATCACATCACCTACAGGGTATTGTGTTGCATAAACAAGGGTATAACCCATTGAGTGACCGATACGAGTAATATAAGACATGTAGGCCTGTGCTTCTTTTGCCAACTCCTTGTACTTAGAAGGTACTTGAGAAGGAGCTAATTGACTTGCTTCATCCACAATAATAAAGTGACGCTTATTAATTCCTGCTTTCTTAACATTATTTACCTTCTTCACTCTTAACATTTTCTGACGTTGCTGAATATCAGCTACAATATGTTTCAAAGAGGCAACAGCAGTTTCAATATCATCTGCAAAGTTAATAGTTTGTTTACAGTCTTCAAAATACTGCATTTCAAGCCCGCCTTTTAAATCAACCAATGTCATTTCTGTTTCGTTAGGTTTGTTAGTAAGTAACGTTGATATCATTAACTTTAACAACTGACTTTTCCCAAAGGTAGTAGCCCCTGCAATTACAAAATGACCAGAAGCCAAGTCTAAAAACACTGTACCTTCCCTGTTCTCTCCGAGTGGCAGCTTCCAACCGTTACACTCATCCCATTTTTCAACATTGAAGTCTACTTGATTAGGAATATCTTGATCGTACACTTTAAAATGAATCATTCCATCGTAGCTCATCTCAATACTTTTCCTAATTGAATTTTTATCTTTAATAAATTTCTTAATATAATTGATTTTTGCTTTTAAGGATTTTAACTTCATCAATTTTTTAATGTTAATTTTTTTGATATCTGACAAGCTAAAAGAATATAGTGTTTTTTTGATATTTAGTCCATCTTGAAATACATTTAACTTAGTCTCAAAATCTGAAAAGGCTAAGCCTAGCGGAATCTGAAAAATGTACTCGCTGTAAAATTTGTTTTTCTCTTTATCTGCTGGATCTCGTCTACGTATAATTATGGATTGACCATTTTTCTTCAATCCAATTGCATCTGCAATTTGTCTAATCTTTTTAACGTCATCCCCCACACCTCCATCTTTCTTCATTTGAGCTAATCCGTACACACTAGCCAGCGTTAATGATGTAGCAATTTCAGCAAGCACTGCACACACCTCGTTTCATTTTGTATACGTAGTATAGTCCCTATTAAAACGAATAAAAGAATGTTGGAAAAAGAATTGATATAACTAGAAATCTAAGTTCGGTTTTATTGTTCTGTAACATGAACTTTGAAAAGAACTGATTAACCGAACCAACTTCCGTATTAATGGTTATGTTTAATGATATGATGGGCTGTTTGTCTATGTTTACGGTTATTTTTGATTTTCTGAATAAATTCCGTAAAAAAGGACAATCCTTGTGATATATAACGGGCATTAGGAGGTTTTTGAAAGTGTGGGGTTTGGGTAAAAAAAGGACGAAGTTAGGTAAGTTTTTAGATAAGCACGGACGAACACAACAGGAGTTAGCAAAGGCTGCTGGCGTAAATAAAGAGACTGTTAGTAAGGCATGTAGTGATCCTGATTATTCACCTACCGTGAAAACTTTGAGTAAGTTAATGAAGGCGTTAAGGAAATTAGATTCCAATGTTAAAGCTGAGGATTTCTTTGATATATAAAATAACCTCTTTCTGCAAATATTAATTAAATACAAAGCAGAAAGAGGTTATTTTATGAGTAGAAGAAAAAAGAAGCAACAAATAAGTTACCAGTTCAAAATAAAAGCTGCAATTTTCATGTTCACATTTACATATGCCTTACATTTCCCTTGGCTCATACCATTAGTAATTGTGGAAGCTATTGTATTTTCAAAAATTTACACATTCTTTCCCCGTACACTTAATTTTAAAAATTGGAGCGTTAGGGATAAGTTGTTTACTGGATTGTTCTTATGGATTGTATTATCTGGTATTTCTTTATTCTTCAATAATTACCCTTTAGCCGGTATAAGTGGAGTGATCTTATTATTAATAATTGCGTACACAATGCTTGTAACAACTCAAAATATATATTTATATATCAAATCTTTTTTTGGACAAGTTCCCAACCATTCTTACACTCAAGCTATTAACGAGATTGATTTAATGACTGGTCATGAATTTGAAGAATTTCTACATAAGTTGCTTAATTTTAAGGATTTCGACTGTACGCTTACAAGTAAATCTGGGGATTATGGTGTTGATTTAATCCTTCAACAAGGTAAAAGAAAAATCGCTGTGCAAGCAAAAAGGTATGGAGAAAACAATAAAGTTGGAGTATCTGTAGTCAATGAAATCGTTGGTGGGGCTGGTTATTGGGGATGTAACGAAAAATGGATTATAACGAATAGTTATTTTACAGAGCCCGCAGTTATTTGTGCTCATAGAAATAAAGTGAAGCTAATTGACCGTGAAGAGCTATGTCTTATGTTGAAAGAATACAGCAAATCTCTTAACAATAGAACCAATAAGGCTTCTTGGTTCTCAAGAAGAAAATCAATGTAAGTTAATTGTATTTTTTATATCCTACCCCCTAAAAATGTATAAACCTTTATATATAGCTTTATGCAAAATTAGGGGGTAAGTGTTTATCTACCTAATGCCACGTTTTCGTAAATTTTTCGTAATAGCATTGATTGTTTTATTACCTGCTTCTTCAATTTCACGTTTAGTCAATTGTCCATTCACATTAAAGTTTACAGTAGGATTGACATGGATTGTCTGATGGTTATTGGTTGTCACTGTGTTTGATGGAGTTGCTGTGGCTACCGCCATACGAGCACTAGAAGCACCAAATGTATAAGAAGTCGGACTAAATAGGTTTGATAAACTGTCTTGCATATTTAACAATTTGCTTATCAAAAGATTTGCAGATCCTTCCACATTGTCAGCCTCATCCTCAATCCCCCATGCAAAACCTTCTCCTACATAACCACCTAATACCTTCATGACACGGCTAGGAGATTTGATTTTCAAGGCTTTCTTCACTGTTCCTTCAATAACTTTACTAATATTCTCAGTAGTGGTCGTTAAAGTAGGAATCATGGCTTTCATACCTTCTATTAAACCTTTAATGGTATCTTGCCCTACTTTATTCATATCTACAGGAAGATTATCAAACTGCGGCTTAGTACCCTCGCTAATCTCTTTTAACTTAGCTTGCCATTCTGTTTTCAACTTGGAAATTTGATCAGTAGCTTCAATTCTTAGTCGTGTGACAGTAGCCACAAATTCATTTTTATGTTTTTCCATCTCATTATTAGCATCTGTCCGTAACTGATTAACCTTATTTATGTATTCTTGATTAGCTTGATCTAGTTGCTGAGATGTCTGCTCTCTAAGTTGGTCAATTTGATTTTGAGTATCTTTTCGAAGTCCAATGTTTTCAACGTTTGCAATTAGTCGAGCCTGAGAATTTTTAGCTTGCCATAGATTCACGTATCTATCTAATTCTTTATCACTCAGAGTTGTTAATGCTTTTATTTCATCTGCTGCTTGCGGCCCCATACTTTGCAACTCTTGAAGTAATTCCTCATTCAATCCACGATCTCTCAAGTCTCTGATATTACCTCTCCATTGACCTACAGCACGTACTTGATCGTCTAGGTTGGCAAGTAATTGTTCACCTGTAACTTCTTTATGTTTAACCTCATCAAATAAGCCTACAAAGCTATAAATGGATTTAGTTCGATCTTCAACAGTCTTTTCATATTCGTCAGTTAATCGTTTTTCTTCATCAATTAATTTTTGATTTATTGACTGAACTTCTTTCTCATAGTCTTCTTTTGCCTTTAATTCATCGTCAATTAATCGTTGCTTAATATCGGAAATCTTGTTGTTATAGTCTTCTTCAGCCTTTATTTCATCTTCACGTAATTTATCATTTGTCTCTTGAATCTTATTTGTGTAATTTTCATTTAGTGAGTCCAATTGAGCGAGAATTTCTTTCTTTACTCGATAAGCTTCTCGTTCATAATATTCTCTCTCCTCTGAACCTGCCTTGTATTCTTTTGCATATTGTTCAAGTAATTTCAACTCTTGTGGAAGCGAAAGATTATCGTAATACTTACGTTTATCAATTCGATCTTTTTCAGCTTGAAATTGAGCCTGAATAAGTTCTTTTTTGATGCGCAGGATTTCCTTTTCAGCTTCTAGTCGCTCTTCTGACCCCTTCTTATATTTTCTTTGGATGGCTTCCCAAGCTTTTAGTTCTTGAGTGAGGCTTAGTAAACCTAAATCTTTCTTATCACTGATCATCTTCTTCTCTTTTTCATGCTGAGCTTTTCGTTTTTCTTCAGCCTCTTTTTGCTTTTTAGCTTTTGCATCAGCCTCTGCTTTTTCTTTCTTTGCTTTATCCTTAGTGATTTGGTCTTCAACTTTCTTAATTTCCAAATTCACTTTTCTTCTTTGGTCGGCTGTTTTTGCATAAGCCTTTGCAATTCGTTGTAGCTCTGCTATGTATTGTGTGGCATTGATTTTCTTCATATCAAATTTGTAATCCGCGTTCTTAAAAGCCTCATCAAATTTCTTCTTCACCGAGTCCGCTATTTTCTTAGATTCTTTCTCATTTTGCTTTTTAGTTGATGCTATACCAATTGCCAAACCTTGACCAGCATACACCCCCAACTTCTTAGTGTCTCTTGAAGGAGAGTGAATATCTAAAGCCGATTTAATTGTATTCTTGACTGAGTCAGCAATTTCCTTAGCCTTTTTCTTTACAGAACCAACCATCCCAGAAATACCATTGATTAAACCTTGAACAATATTCTTTCCAATTGATTTTAGATCAATTTTCTTCATAGTAGATATAATAGCTGTTTTAGCATCTTCAAAAGGCTTCGAAACAGTTGATTTCACCTTAGAGAATATTGTTTTTGCAGACGTTATAATATTATTAAACCCTGTCGAAACAGAAGTCTTCATGTTGGTAATCGCAGTGCTTACGGCTGTTTTGGCATTGTTCCAACCTGTCTTGATTGATGAACCAATTTTCGTCATGGTACTAGAAATAGAAGTACCCATACCACCAAAGATACTTTTCACTAATGCCCCAAGTCCTTTTAAAACAACTGAGAAAATATTATTTACAACAGCCCATCCTGCTTTAAATACTGCTTTAATGGTATTTACGGCAGTTCTCACTAATCCAGTAATGGTCTGTAATAGTCCACTAGTCAGCGTTTTTAACCCTGTCCATGCCCCTCTCCAATCTCCAGTAATAAGAGATAAAACTGTTTTTATGACTCCACGCACTACCTTTAAAACTCCTGAAATTGTTTGAGACAGTGCTTTAAACGAGGTTGAAGCATATTTAACAAGATCACTACCGTACTTCTTCCAAATGGTAGTCGCAAACGAAGTAAAGTCCTTGAAGATACCTTTAATCGTATTAAATATTGAGGAGATGGTACTTTTCACTTTGTTGAAGTTTGATGAAGTAGAAGCATTTGTTTCTGTAAAAGTTTTCTTTAAGCTACTAAATACAGTGACAGTTGTATCAATTATTTTTCCAATTCCACTAAAAGCTGAAGAAATTGCTTGTTTAATCTGTGGCATATTCGAAATTATATAGGAAGAAAAATTGCTAAGTAAGGGTAAAAGATGTTGTTGCAAAGGTTGTATGAAAGCCGTTTGCATGTTTCGCCCAATGACTTGAAAAGCTTCTCCAAATGAATTGAAGCGTATCTCATTTATCTTACCAATAGCATCTTTCGATAAATTAGCATTGTTACCAATATTCGCAAAGGCTGCTATTCCTTTTGCTTCAAGATCCTCGAAATGAGCTCCGAATAATTCCACTCCGATTCGATTTTTCTCTACTGGATCTTTAACATTATTTAATGCAGTAATGACCTTGCCAAATGACTGTTGTGCAGTATCTCCACCTTTGGCAAAGTTATTTGTCATTTCGTTAGCATTAAATCCCAATGACTTGAATGCATCAATACTTGCTTTAGAACCATTTTTAGTTCGAATATTTAATTCTTTCATAGCGTCAGCAACCTTATCAATAGAGAACTGACCGTTCTTAGCACCATCAATTAATACATTAGTGAACTCACTTGCAGAAAACCCCATTGCAGCAAATTGAGGAGCGTATTCATTGAATGTATCTAGCAAATCGCCATTCTTATTTGCTCCGTTTTGAGCACCTTGAGCAACTAAATTCATGGCATCATGACCGGATATTCCAAACTGTTCCATCATCGCTTTTGCTGTTCTAGATGATTCGGTTACATCCAGATCAAATGTCTCACCTAAATTCATAGCATCTTGAGTCAAGGATTCTAGGGATTTTCCTGTTAGACCTGTATTTTGTTTTACAGTAGCCAAGGCATTCGCTACATCCTCCATTGACTCACCTAGTCCAGCATTATAGAGATTAGTAGCAGTCTCTTTTAGTCCCTGCATTTCCTTATCTGTTGCACCTGTAGAAGCCTGTAACTTACGAAAGGCATTGTCCATATCTAGAGCTGATTTCACTCCTGCTACACCTGCACCAGCAAGAGCAACTCCTAACCCTGCGACTGCTCCTACCGCTACACCACCAATAACTTTAGTTACTCCTGCTGTTTTAGCGTGGAAATTTGCTAACCCTCGTTGTGCATCTTCCATAGCTCGTTTAAATTTAGCTGAATCTAACTCAATTTGATATTTATATACACCTAAATCAATAATTCCCATTATTCATTATCACCTGCTTCTTTATATCCTGTGTTTCCACGCAACTTAGCCAAGTCAGGTGTTTTCTGTTGTACACGTTGACATGTTGCTAAATACTCTCGTCCTTCTTGAGTTTCCATTAATTCAGCAATCGTGTTCTGTTTTATATAAGACAGATAAATTCCATAGGGTAGACTCATAATTTCTTGATGAGACATACCACTTTTTCTATTCAAAAATGCAATATCGTTCATTAGTTCAGTTCCTTTCGCAAAAAAAGCCGCCTCATCCTGATTATTACTTACAGGGAGAGACGGCAATTTTAGTTTGGGTCATTAGCAGTTTTTTGTAGTTCTTCTGTGAATTTTTCCATAATAATTTTCATCTGCGGAAGAATTAAGTTCTGTGTTACAGACTCTGCCGTCATTTTACTTTTCTCTTCATCTAAATTTAAGATGAATGCAACCATTTCAGGTAAAGCTTTTTCTAACTCCTGTGCATTTCTTGTTTTTGCATATTTTTGTTGCATGACTGAAAACTCAAGAACCTTCTGATATTTAGGTTGAGTAGGAATTTTGTAAATATCATTTCCAATTTTAAATTGTAAATCCTCTGGAACTAGTAAGTTTAAATCGATAATTTGACTCATATAACATTTCTCCTTTAGTAGTTAATTTGTTCTAAAATAAAAAAGAAGGGATTTCTCCCTCCTCACATTTAGATTTCTTCAATAATTTCTACAGCGTTACCTTGCTCTTTCCCTGGACAAGCTAGAGCCTTAAACTCTGCATCTAATACTGTTTCCTTTTCACCGTCAAAAGTTAATTCAAATCCACTTTGATTTTGCGCACGGAATAGATTAACTGTTAACTTCTTGCCATCTACTTTCTTATGAACAAATCGAAGGTAGTTAACTGGAACTTGCTTTAGTCCTCCAAGACCAATTCTACGTTCACCTTTAGTTGTATCTTCTGAATAGTGAGCTGCACTCAACTTCTCTAAGTTAGCTAAATCCCAAGTTAACAATCCTGATTTAAATGTAATTTCTTCTTCTGTTAACATAGTAAATAATGTACCTCTGTTAGCTGATTTTACTTCTTGAAACGAAGGCTTATAGGTTAGGATTGCCCCACCTGAAATTGCACCTACATTTTCTAATGCTTCTACAATCTCTTCTTCTGTTGCAGTTGCTGGATCATCTACCTGTCCAATAAATAAATCTCCACTACCTAATAAAAAATTATCTTCTTTAACTGCCATTATTCATTCTCCTTTATATGCTTGTTTTTATATTGAAGATTAGTAATTGTTGATAAATCTTTAATTCATCATCATAAATTAATCCTCCACCTACATGCTTTGAATGATAAATAGGTGTTTCATCAACCATTACCTTGAAGTTGTTTCTGAAATGTAATAACTCAGTTAGCCGGTTAGAAATAGTCTCACATTGAAGTAAAGATTCTTTCCCACCCTGAGTCAGAACACGTATGTCACATCTATATGTATTAGTTACTTCAGCACTTAGAAAAGGTGATGTTTCAAATACTATGTATGGATAAGTCTTTGCATTTGAAGGAATAAAAGGATCGATTTTATTTCCTACTAGTTGCTTTAATTTCTCATCTCGTTTTAAATATCTAGATATAGTACTATTCATAACTTCAACTCTCGTGTAATTAATGCTTCAATCTGGTCAAGATTATTTTCAACTGAAGGTCGCAAATAGGGTTGAGCTGGAATACCTTTTGGTGAAAATCCAAATTCTACAGTTGCAGCATATTCCTTATTACTTCCTACATAAACCTTGCTATTTGTTTCTGTTGATTCTACTTCATGTGAAATGGAGTTACGAAGATCCCCTGTATCAACTGGAGCATTTAACTTGGCTTGACCTTCTACAAACATACCAACTTTCTGAGCAGCCCTATCCATCTTCTGTCTCATTTGAATCATCGCAAAATCAAATTTATTCAATCTTCATCACTCCTTTCATTGAAGTTTCGCTTTACTAACAATTCACAATGTCGATCATAAGTCGTCATCTCTTTAAGGTCGTACCATTTATTCTCATAAGAAAGCTGAATATCTTCTAAGTTACCATCGAATTTTTGATGATGTTTACAGAAAATACGATTAGTAGCATCTACAGCAATGCCGTATCGGTCTAAGGCAAGTTTCTGACTAAATGGTTCAATTTCAGCTTTAAAATAATCATCCGTAACCTGCCAATCAGTATACACAGATTCTCCCCAATCGGGATCTTGAATTACCACTTCAACCTTCTCAATAAAATAAACCTTTTTAGGAAGCCTCATACAATATCAACCATTCGATCGTCTTTGTGCGCATCTAGTTGTTGAATAATATCCAACGGTAGAGAATCAATATAACTTTCACTCAGTGAGCCTTTACCTTCACTTTTAATTCCCTCTACACCTCTAAGTTGGTACTTAATTACTGCAATATCCTCAATTACAGATGTTAAATTTTCAGGAATATCAATGATCTGACAATAATTTTTGACGAAATTAGCAGCTCTTGAAAGATACAAATTAATTAATTGTTCTTCTGTTTCGTTGCAATTAAACAAATCAAGAATTAACTTTACATTTTCAAGTGAGGACATCTCTATTCACCTTCTTTAGATGATGAAACTTTTTTCTTTGATGCTTTCTTTTCTTCCTTTACAAGTTCATAATCATCATCCTTGAGTAAACGTTCCATTAACTCACCTTCAACATCCCATTGGACACCTGTCTTTTTATTTAATAAAAACATTTATTTTCACCGCCTAATAAACACCATAATAACTGTACATCACAGGATTAGTTTTATTGTCCGTTGTAGTAATAAGTGAACCTGTAAACTTTGAATATCGTTTTATACCAATCTTCCATACTGGAATATCTTTAAAATGATTATCAAAGGGACTGGCTCCACTGTTTCCACAAACATAAATACCATTAGGGTCATCATTCAGATACATTAGTACATCCTCAGACACTCCTATTGAAAAAACTGATAAAGGCTGTGTAAATTTAATTACTTTTTCAACCTCATTTTTCTCTATAAACATAACTCCATTTGATGAGACAAATTTCCCGTACATTACATCACCTACCTATAAAAAAAGAGAGAAGTTCATTCAGATCTTCTCTCTCCAAAAGTTATATTATGCTTTGTTTACAGTTAAAACCGCTAAACCTTCTGGACGAACTAATTTCGCACCATACACCTGTAATCCCTTAACAGCATCAGAGAATCCTGCTTCAGGACGATACGCTTCAACTTGGTCAACTTGAGACGCAAAGGAAATCGCACCCTTATAACCTGCAATAATTTTGTATTTAGTACCTGCTGTATTTGGAACATTGTTAGATTTGAACACGGTCATTCCGTCCACATTGCCAATGTACCCGGTTGCCATTACATTAGAATCCTTAGTATAACGTGGATCTTTCTGTAATAGTCCGTGAAACCATGCAGGAACTACAACGAAGCGATCTACTTCAGGAACATTTGCTTCATCTAATTTAACACCTAAATCTACTAAATAATCGTATGCATTTGCTACTGTTGGAACCACTGGGGAAGCATCGCTTCCAATCATATTCGTAGCCACGGTTCCTGTATACAGACTAGCAATATAGCGATCCATGGCATTTGATAAACCGTATGATGCTTCTTTCATTGCTCCATCAATTAACTTTACGTTTGCTTGCGCTTGATCAATATCGTGCACTTGGAAATTAAAGAACTTTGCAGTATCAATGGTTAAAGTGGTTTGTGTAGAATTTAACTCTTCAGGCGCACCTACACCATTTTCCTTTGTATAATCACCGATCGTTACTGCTCCAATACTGTTGATCTTAACTGTGGAACCCTTACCTTTAATTTCACCTTCATAATCTGTATTAACTAAGCCACCGTAAACCAAAGTCTTTTTTAAACTTTCCAATAGACGTGCGCTCCAGATAGTAGGGATAAAATTTGCTGTACTCATTATGTAATTCACCGTTTCCTTTCAAAATTGGATATTATGATTAGTACTTTCATCTTTAACGTCTAAAAGCCGAAAACAAGACACATATGTTTTTAATTATTGCTGGCCATTACTTGTTGAACTGCTTCCCAGTTCTTATTAATCTCTTCAGGACTCATATTCTTAATTTGATCAATTGTAAACGTAGCTGTGTGTTCTTTCTTTTCTGGAGTAATCCCACCTTCTTTTAGCTTTTCACTTACCAGAACCTGTAGCTGACTATTCCAGACTTCTTCAAACTGTCCTACATTATCGAGAGTCGTCTCCTCCGAATCACCAATTAAATAATCAATTAACGCAACTGGTAATTTCTTTTCTGTTGCAACTGTAAGAGCTTTATTTTTTAGTGATTCACGAAGTTTATCCTGCTGTATTTGTTTAAGCTGATTTTTCACTTCTTGTAATTCAATATCTTTTGGATCAGTTTCTGGAAAACGTTTTTTCACTTCAGCATCAATTAGTTTTTCTAAATTATTAGCTTTCCAGCTATCTAACCCTTTTGTAAAATAGCTGTCTAACTTAGGTTGCAATAGTTTCTTTCCTTCATCTGATTCCAAGAAGTTCGTTGCTCCATCAAGTGTCACTTCAGATAACCCTTGTAAGTAGCTTTTTACTTCTTCATTTTCTTTTTGTTCGTCTAAAAATTTCTTTACTTCTTCTAGATTCATTCTTCTTTAATCTCCTTTTGTCCTCAATGTCACTCAGCCATTAAGTACATCATTTTTATTCAATAAAAATAAGCCACCTCATAACTGAGCTGACTATTTTTTCACTTTATTGTTGTACCATTCATCGTAATTTTTATATGTAGTGAGTTTCTTAGACTCATTATCTTTTCTAGTCGTATAAGTTAATCCTTCTATATACGGAATATAACAAGAGCGACAATTAACATGTCTAGGCAACGTAGGTTTATTTGGATCATCTTTCTTGAACCTTTTACCATCTAGTTTCCTACACCCATAAGTAGTCTGACTATCAAGGGTTGCTGTAAAAATTAATTCTTCTACAACTGCACTATCATTATAAATTTTATCCTGCGCTGCTGAAATGACTCTTGATGATTCTGTTCGGATAAGTCTTCTTGATTCATAAGCTTTACTGTCGAAAGTTTTCTTCATACGTCTAGCCACTTTATCAATACTTTCCCCTTCTATAATTCCCCTGGTCAACTCAGTTCTCAGCGATCTAACCAATGAGTCGTGGTTTGACCATATTCTTTCTGAAAAAGGAACGCCACTCCAATTATATGTAACCGCCTCTTTAACAAACTCTGGTTTTAACAAGGTAAAGGAAATAGCTGTTTGAGCAGTCGATTCAATTATATACGCTGATTGATAATAAGCTTGTTTATAGATTTCAGGTAAGATTAAATTAACTTGTTTTAGCTCGATTGTACCCAAGTTTTTAACCTCTTCCATTATCTTTTTCTCAATTGCCATTAAACGATTATACTTATTTAATTCGACCATATTAAGCTTTCCATCGACTGCGTATTGCACATAGAGTTGAGCAATTAATTGTCGTATATTATCAAGGGAATTACGATATGCAATCAAAACTTCTTTATGTTGAACATCTGTTAAATTATACAAGCTATCAATGAACTTTAAAAAATCATCCTCAAATTTGCTCATTTAGGTCATTCCCAATTTCATCTAGATTCATCGAGTCTTGTTCCTGTTTGAGTTTATCTACAATAGCTGAAGGATTAGAAATACGTGGTAGCCACGAAATCAATTCTTCATTAGGAACAATTCCTTGTAAATCTCTTACCATAGTCACAATAGATGCTTCATCGACTGGTACGTTGCGAGTAAAGGAAATATTGATATCTCGATAGTCAAAGTCTTTATTAAATGCCAACGAAAGCCATTCACAGAAGAACTTTAATCGATCCTTTAATGTCTTCTCAAATAGAGATTCTTTAATCGCTGAAATGTTCTCTAGTTCCTGCATTCTTAGCCGTAAGCTAATTCCAGAAGTGTTTGATTGAGGATTATCAACTAAGTCAATTTGTCCCGTTTGAGTATAAATTTCATCTTTCCACTGTTTTAGCATATCTTTTACGAACGTAGCATTAATGTCTTTGACAATCCAATAGGCTTTTGCGCCTTTTGGTAATAGAAGAATCCCATTCTCCTTCATTTCTTGCGCTTTTTCTTTGGTTAACTTTGCATCTTCAATCGCCAAATAAGCATTGCGATGGTCGAGAATTTCATTCGCTGAGGTTGAATGAATTGAATTATACACATCTACGATTCTAATAATATCCTCAAAAGCTGACTTTTTAAGGTCATTATTCTTCAATTCTCTGACTGGACAGCGTGAAAACCGATGCGGTTTTAGGTCAAGTTGCACTAGACCGTCTCCACTTGATTTATAAAGTATATAATTTTTTTCGTCCCACACCTCAATGTATGTACTATCATCAAACTGTCTCTGATACTTCCTAACGGCTAGACTGATATTCGCATTGATCGACCCATCGTATAGAACAATCATCTCTAAGGGATCGTATACTGCACATTGAAATTCACCCTCAGTATTAATAAAAGACACTTCATAAGCTCTTCCATAAACCTCAGAAGCAATCTTTAAGTTAATATTGTGCTCCTTTTCCCAATTACCAAAGTAATAATCGATTTGTTCAAGAAATTCTTTGTTATTTGTTTTTGAGCTATATGATAAAGGCTTACCTAATAAATAACCAACAAAGTTCTGTACAGTCTTTCTGCAATAGTTAAAATACACTCTCATGTCGGCTCTAGATTGATCCACTTTGCTTTTCTCACTCAGAATTTTATGATTTCCTTCATGATAATTTTTCAATAAAGCATACTTAGGACTTGTTAGTTTCAACTCATCTAATAATTTCAAAATTAGTTTTTCCTGATCCATGTTTCACCTCATTTAAAGAAGCCAGCTACGAGGAACTGACTCAATCTCTTTTACTATTTCTATTTCATCAACTCGATTAACAAATTCTGCTAAGCTATCGACTGCATCATCATGTAGGCTGAACCGCTGCCCGCTAAATTCCATTACCTGATCCAAGTAATCTTTCTCTACACGTTCTTCACAGAAAATAACTCTTCCATTATCAACATCTGAAACAATTGTAGATATTTTTTCATCTTTATTTTTCTTCTGCATTTCGTTAATAAAATTGATATCTCTATGTATGAGTTCTTCATCTTTGTTAATTGCTTGCTGAATTTGCTCGACATCCAAACCGTTATATGTATTCTTTTCAACAAAAACATGTGTAACATCTTCAAACTCTTTGAGTAGCTTTATAACATGATTTATGTAATGTTCGAATTCATTAAACTTCCTCAATTCACCTTTGCGTATGTACTTAAAATCATTGTCTGATAAAGATCCGAGAGTAAATGCAAAGTAATCAGAACGCCTTTTATCCTTACTTTTTACTCCTGCTGTATCAATGCATAACATCGTCTTAATGAAAGTATGCTCTTCAACCTCTTCTCTAGACTGCGTCCTATTCGAACGAAACCATTTGTCTCCAATGTTTTCACAATTACACATTAATTCTTGCATAAATGCTAAACGCTTATTGAAATATTTGAGTGCTAACTTGTAACAATTATATTTTTCCCATATAGTGGGGAATTCCATGTGTTCTTTGTTAGCTTCATAATATTTCTTTGAGTCCATTAAAGGATCTTGTATTTTATCATCAAATAAAATCCGTCTAAATTGTTGCCAGTACGTATGATTATCAAAGTATTCATCAACATCGAAATCAACAACACTTCGATGAAATACCTTATATTCAGGATTCTTTCTAATCTCATCGATAAAATCACCTGCAGCTAATGGTGTTCCTAAGACAAGAAACTTAGTGGCTGGTTTTATGATTTTTCCGTTACGAATAACAGCTTCATCCCCGCCTTCTTCCACTTCCTTCAGCCATTTCTGGTACTTCTTTTGTTTACTCTCATTAGTTAAAATATCAGCTTCAGAAATATAATCATCTGCGATATAAGCCATAGGACGGAAAATTCCACTACCGCTGATATAACTTGCACCGCGAACTGAAGAGCCTGAACTATAAGCCTGAATTTTTGTATCGTTATCTAATTCGAGTTCCAATTTATTTACCACACGAGTTCTAGGATTAACCAAGTTCCCAAAGGTATGTGTAATATACGAGGTTTGGAGAGCTTTTTTAGTTTGATCCACAAAGTTAACAGCGTCTAATTCACGGTTTGCTAATACAATGGTAAACATGCTGTATTTATAACAGTGCAAAAAGCAACTTCCTGCAACGTCGATAATGGAGGTTTTTCCTAAGCCACGTGGAAGGATAAACTCCTGCTTATCGTGTTGATTATGTATGAACATCTTCTCTAATTCTTCCCACACTTCGTAATGTACAGGAGCTAAGTTACGTGCTTGGTTAGTTGGCTTAGGAAGGAAGAAATCCTGAAGGAAATATACACAGAAAAACTCGATTGATCTCTTACCTAACGCATATGCTAATCCGTTCGAATCAAATAAGTTGTCCTTATTTTTAATCATAAGTTGTTTTGCTTTTTCTTTTCCATAGAGTTTAATTAAATATTTACGTAAAAGACTGCGGTTATCTTTTGTATTAATAATATCGATATTTGTTATATGACTCACCTCCGAACCTGTAAAAATTATATAAAAAATTGTGTAGCCTGCTACGTGTTTTTGCGAAAATTCCCAGAAAGAATGGTGGGGGGGGTACAAAATAAAAAGACACTCACATTAATGTGACTGCCTTAACTTTCATTCTTTTTCTTAGCTCGAATTAATGTACTCTTACTAATTCCCGTCATATTCTCAACTTCTTTATAAGAATGTGTTTCTAATAACTTTATTGCATGTTCTACTTGCTTCTTACTATATTTGTTAGGTCTACCTTCTCTAAAGTCATCTCTTTGCCTAGCTATGGCTTTTCCTTCTTGAGTACGTTCAACAATCATATCTCTTTCAAACTCAGCAAATGAACTCATTATGTTAAAGATTAATCTTCCAGTAGGTGTGTCTTCTACAAGTCCCATATTAAGAACATGTACTTTTACTCCACGCTTAAATAAATCTTTAATAGTATCTATAGCATCACTGGTAGAACGAGCAAAACGGTCTAACTTAGTAACAACAAGTGTATCGCCCTCTTTTAATTTAGATAATAACTCTTTAAATTGTGGTCGATCTGCTTTAGTTCCTGTAAACTTTTCTGAATAGATTATCTCACATCCAACAGACTTCAAAGTTTGTACTTGTGCTTCTAGTTCCTGTGATGCTGTACTTACACGACTATATCCATAGATCATATTAACGCTCCTTATCAGTATATATTTATGACACTAAGATATGACACCTTTATATATACTGATAATACTGCGTCGTCAAATAGGTGTCAATACTTTTAAGTTATGACACCATTAATTTATTCTTCTTCATCAAACTCTGCTTCCAGCACATCCTTGGTCACTGACTGATTAGGTTTCATTTCTGCTGCCACATCTAACTTTGTAGTTGGCTTACCTAACCCACGATCGATAATATACTGGAGAACCTGTGCTTTAACACGTGCATTCTCTGTTGTATCAGCTAAACGGAACAGTTGATCAACCGCACCCTCTAATTTACTATCAATAATCTTCTCAACAAGACCTTTTCGTTGCTGTATACGTCTGTCCAATTCTTTCTTAAATTCTTCATTGTCCAACCAATCATATAACGACTGCCTACTTATCTCACAACGCTTAGCAATATCAGTCTTATTAAGCTCCCCATCAACTAATAATTGGATAGCCATAATCTTTTTATCATTCAAAATTTCCATACTCTCACCTCTTTACAAATTGACATGTTACGTACACTTTTTTACACGATTATTTCCATAAAGAAAAGACACTTATAAATTTAAGTGTCTCAAATAACTATTAAAGCTTACTAATTTCCCTATCATAATACCCTTTACCATACTCAGTTATTTCTGCAGTATTAAAAAATGCAATAATTAATCTAGATCCAGCTTGTGCAAAGCCTACTCCTTTAATTAACCCTTTATCTTGCATTTCTTTAACTAATTGAATAAATTCCCCTTCCTTAAGTAAGCCACCTTTTTCATAATCGTCTGTTATAGGTTCTTTACCATCTAATAATTCACCCAATATACTTATTGTAACCATTTTCTTAATATTCATTTAATCATTCCTCCTCTTCTTTATAATAAGACTATGAAACTGTAAATTAAAGGTATTTAAAGCCAATATGTAGAATATTGTAAAAAAAGGAGGTGTAATAATGCACATAACTCAAGATGGCTATATACTTAAAACGAATGAAGAGTTTCAGAATCATATGCATTTAAACGTTCCTGTAGATGTAGAGTACACTAACGACACGGGAGTACTTACTACCGGAATTATCCAAGAGTTTACTGAAGAGTACGTAAAAATTAATGATTACGCCTATAACAGACAAACGCTAGTATTTATTTCTAGACCTAATATGTAGTGAATGACCTATCTAATTTTAGATAGGTTTTTAATGGACTTAGTTGGACTCGAACCAACAAAATGCGCAGTTTTATAATACTGGCCGCTCTACCTTTGAGCTATAAGTCCCCAATATAAAATCAATTAATATTCATTATGTATTAAATACTTAACTCATCTCGATCTTTCTCTAACTCAGCAAGTGCTTCCTCATATGTAATATCTGCATATCGAGCCAACTTTTTAGCTGCTCTGTTAATTTCATCATTACTTACTTCCCACTTCGCCCAATCATCAATGGTACATCTACCGCAACAAAATTCTTCATCAATTAGGTCATCAAAGCTTATATGTAAATCACATAACTTGCAACTATACATTATATTACTCCTGCACTTACAATCTCATAATCATGTAAAATTAAATGCTTAATAAAGTATTTGTACATTCGCTCACTAAACTCGAAATCCTTATCTTCCAAACCTTTAATCAAATACTGCTCAGATAGCAATTCATCATATTTGAAAAACTCCTTAACATTTCGAATAAATACCTCATCAATATATTCATAGCACATTATAAGATTATTATTGTATTTATATCGAATATCCTTGCGAATAAAAACTTTCTTAGCAGTTTCATCAAATTCAAACATGTGTCCTTCATCATCTCGATAAAACCGTTCGGCAGCAGAGCCGTTAATACAAATATCATTTATGTAATCTTCTATGTACGGGTATTTTTCATAATACATGTCTATAAATTTATTAATTGCTTCTTCTTCTGAATTGGCATTTAACCAATGTTCTTCTTCATCTTCATACTTTGAAACAAAGCCGTATTCAATCATTCTTTTCTTTCACTTCCCTTTTCCAGTCCATATAGAATTAAATTCTTTGCTTGTTTTTCCGTAATATTAAACACATCCTGCATTAAAGCTGCGGTCTTCAATATTTCCCCATTTTCCTCAACTTTGTTCATAGAATTCCTCATCTCCCTTTCTGCACTTACACTCTTTATTGATCTCTTACATCCTCATTCTTGGCGATCCTTTATCATAGCCTTTTTCCCAGTTTCAAAGACACTTGCTACATCTATATTGAGATTACTTAAATATGTTTTAATATCGAAGTTAGGTTGATTTATGAGTTTAACTGTACTCTCGCTCGGCTTAAATCTCTCTGTAGTTTTTTTGATCTCATCTGCTTTTTCTTTTCGAATGTGTTTATTTGCTCTAACTATGGCATTAAAAATTGCTTCTTCAATTTCATTCACATTACTAATAATTACTCTGTCTTCATTCATTTTAATCACTTTTATCATCCTTTAATTAACAATATTATTCATGCACGAACAGGGAGTAACAAGTACTCCCACTAGCTCTCATGCATCTAAGAGGAAATCAATACTATTCCGTTAGTATTATCTCAACTATGGCAAAAACTTGTCGTTGGCATTAATCGTTGCTACGCTTATCTTTAACGACCGAGCTGTAACGAGGCACCCTTCTAGGAGGCTGGGCGATGCGGTCAAGACATATTAAATTTCCACCTTAATCCATTTGTACTCTTTAGCTTGTCTAATAATCTGTTTTAGACGCTCTTCTTTCACAGTTGATAAGCTACACTTGAAATTGAAAAATTGAGATATTAAAGCATTAGAGCAGTTTAATTGTTCCGCCAAATACTTGTTGCTAATTTGCTTTTTTCTCTTTTCAAAAAACAGCTCATTTATTTCATCCCTTGTCATAATCATCCCTTCCCTTCTTCATATTTTTATTTAATTTATTAAGTCAAAAAATTATATTTGCTTTTCATTCACATAAGTGTTAAATTATAATTACGGTATCGTATAAAAATTTTAAATTAAAATATTTATACTTTCCTTTAGACAATAATTCCAAAAAGAAAAAAGCCTACAACCGCAATGGTTATAAGCCTAAGATTCTTCAAAACTGTGCAATTTTCATTCCTTTTCACTCGTTTCTTTAAACGCAGCTAGAAATGTTTCCTTATTTGCTTCATATAAAACTTTCAACAATCTAAGTGGCTGTTTAAATTCATTCTCTGGATTCACGGCATATTTAATCGTTGATAGCATAGTCTCTTCTGTTATTTTTGTTTTTGCATTAATCTTGAATTTTAGTTTTCTAACCTTGTCAATTTCCGCTACTTTCTTCTCTTCTTCACCTAAATTTCCCGAATTTATTTTATTGATTTGTCGAGTTAACTCTTCAACTTGTTTTAGAATAGTTGCTCTTTTTTTACGATCCGCTCCAGCAATCTTTTCATCAACTAGCAGCTCATTGAAATCCACTTTCTTTTTCATTTTTTTAGCGTTAGGAATTTCCTCGAAGTATTCGCAAAGATAGTCCATAGCAGTTTCATATTTAGTGTATATTTCTTTATCATCTTCTTCCGACTTCTTCCCTCCCCACTTACTACCGTTCACTTTCCAAAATAAAGGTTTTAAATCCTTACCTTCAACAGTTTTCAGCTTTAGTTGTTTTTGCATAATATTGATTTCATTTTGAAGATCAATTTTATATAATTTCTTACTCATATCAATTGCGATTCCCGATAACACAGTAAGTATATTTATTGCTCTTAATAACTTTTCGTTTCCCTTATTACCTTTGGATTCTTCATCCCAATACGAGCTCATATATAATTGTGCTAAATTCACAACCCTCCCAATATTTCTCTGAGATGAAGAAAGTATGTTATCAACTTCAGCATGGGATTTGTTGTCCTTATCAAGAATATACATCTTAGGGTTAGAGTCAATTTGGTTAATGCAAACCTTATATTCAGCATCTAATTCTTTAGCAATCTTTACTATGGATTCTTCAAAATCAGCCAAAAGTAATGTATCGGAGTCGTAATCGCACCCACTAAGCTTATTTTGCAAATTGTAATCGATCGCATTAACACAAACGATATTGTCACTGAGATTAAAATATGTATCAATATTCTCTGCTTTTTTATTAATCCCCACAAAGACGTTAGATGGAGCTGTATGGGGATTTCTGAAACCAACGTATTCTTTATCTTCATCGAACAATGTAGTATATATTTCATTTTTATGTAGACTAATGGATTGACCATCGAATTTCCCAATTGCATGATAAAGATATTCTAAAGGATTTCCAAATAACGTTAAGTAATCACCTTTTACCAATATCTTTCCTTTTTGAATGTATTTCTTTTGCTTACTAATTTCTTCCCGTCTAAATTTCTTGAACAAATCAGTATAGACAATATTATGATTTCGCTCATATAATGCAGCAAGCATCTCATTACCGTTTAGTTCGTTTGCCTTTTGCTTTATGTGGTCAATAAATCCATCATGATCATCTTTTAATTTCATAAGGTATTCTTTTTGAGGTTGTGCAAGCTTTGCTATATTAGCAACAGTTAACGGCATACTGTTTAGCATTTGGTAAGAAGTTTGATGCATAATTCTATTATCTTTTGTCGCAAATTTAGTTGATTTCTCTGTTTTACATACGCCAAACGATTCATCAAAGATAAGTTTTTGCCAATGCAGATACATATTTTTCTGACTACCCTTTATGTAACTAAACTTTAATATTTTCAATGAACTAGGTGTAAAAATAAATTTCACTTTAGACGCTCGTATAGGATTATTAAACATATCTCTAATTTCCCATTTATTGTAGTTAAGAGGTACTTCTTTATCGTACATAGAATCTTCAGCATCGATCATTCTTTTATGTATATCTTTGAAGAATTTTTGAATATTAGTTGCAAATGCAGCTGATTTGAAGAAGTGATGTCTAAGCAGTAGCATGGATTTACCATCTGGAAAAAGATTGGCCTCTAACATTGACTGACCATCAAACAAATTGTTTCTTACCGTTACTTTTTCTTCCTCACTAACCAACTATGAATTATTTTATCTTCAATAACTTTTTCATCTTTGCGAACAACTGAACAGATTTCCTCAAAACTTGATTCTTTATCATCCACAATCAACATGTTGCTAGGGTGAATTTTTATCGTTCCCTCTAAACTAGAGGATACAAGGCTTTTATAAGCAGCTAAACTGGCAAGATCATGTTTATTATGTTCGTCAAATTTCAAACCAGCATTTGACCATTTTTCAATTTTCTCTTTCAATTTAGCATTTATGAAGAGACATTCACCTTTTCTGGATTTTGAAGCAGTACGTCCATATAAAACATAGTGTACAGGTGTTATCATTTTAGTTTTTTTATTATATTTGTTAATGATAAAGCCTTCTTTATATAGTTTATATCGTAGTTCTTTTACCTTTACCTCTTGCCATTGTTCACTTTGTATTTGGGATTCTAATTCTTTTTTACGCAACTCAATATTCTTTAAACTTTTGTTTAATTTTTCCTTAACCTCGTCATCTTCTTCCTTTTCTATTTTAGTTAAAATCCCCTTCATAATTTTAACTAATTTTTCTATTATGTAACTAGCACTCTGCACTTTTATATTAAATTTAACATTAATCATATCATCGGTAATTATCTTCAATTCGTCTAATTTCTTTACTTTCATGCCTACATCTCGCAGCTTCAAATTCTCCAAACTATAAGGAATACTTCCTACATAGTCCTTAGATAATTCTTTATTTCTAAAGATATAAGAATATATATCTGCTGCCTCAAGTGATCTGATATATACCGTATCCCCTTTTTCCATTTTAGCTGGTTCAGTTACTAAATCCTCTTTAATTTCAGTGATTGCCATAGTTCATTTCCTCCTAGTATTTTAATTTTTTTATTAATCGATATGTTTTAAAACATTTTAAAGAAAAACTTACATCGCTCATCCACTATAGTTCCTGATCGATTCCTCTTCGAAGTTTTTCCTCTTGCTTCCTTACGTCAGCAATTCACCTTTTCACGAAGGGTAAATTTTTCTTTTTTATTTACTCGTATGTATGTATAAATCAATAAAACTTAAATAATATGTAGTGTTTCTTGTTTTACCCCCTAATTTTGCATAAAGCTATATATAAAGGTTTATACATTTTTGGGGGGTAGAAGATTAATAATCACATAACCTTCTAACTTTCCATGCTTGCTTAAAGTTTCTCTTCTTATCATGAATAATTCGACTTGTCTCAAATTGCTCTATTATATAGTTCATTTTCGTTTCTTGTAATTTACCGTTTAGAATATTGATGTTTCTAAGCAACCGATTATTATTACCATCCCTTACATTTATTTTCTCAATTAGCTCTGTTCGATCTTTCCTCGAAAGCATCACTCTACCAACCATCGAATCCAAGTAACTCTCTAATTCTATCTGGTCATTTGTGTCCTCAATAAAATTGTATGAAAAATCATCAAATTCTTTATCGTAAAACCCTAATATGTAAGCTAAGTAATTAGCATAATGAAAATATTTATGTGTTTTCATTATTTCTATTTCAAATACATCCAATTTACATTTGTAATACATTAATTCGTTTAATTTCTTTATTCCTTTATTCTCATCATCTGTTACTTCATCGTAGACAATACTGTGTGAATCAGGATCTCGACCATACTTTTCTATGTATTTTTTTGTTCCATATTCTCTAAAAAAATCTGCTTTCTTTAATTTTCTGTTCAACTTTGTTTGAGTGCCGCCTATCTGCTGATTAGAAATATTTTTTATGTATAAATTCAATTTATCTGTTTCATCCAAGATTCTTTTTCTCCCAATACATTGAATTAATGTATCCGTATCTTTTACATCACATACTATGTCTTTTAACTCTTTATCTTTTATACTTACTCCCGCATCCATGCAAGTTGTTGTAATAAGAATTAGACTATCAAATCGCTCATTATGTAGCATTTCATCAATCTTTTCAGCATTAACATATTGGTAATAACGCTTATTATGTTTAGAACAATTAAAAAGACAATGCTCTTTATATTTTGAATACAATTTATAGGCTTTTTCAGCATTATGTATAAAGAAAATGGCTTTGATTTTATCTCTAATAGCCGTCTGTACAAACCCCTCTAAAGTTTCATCTTTCTTGAAGAATGACAATGTTTTAATAAAGTTAAAATTCAAAAATTCTTTTTCAAGTTCTTTTGATGGGTAATGTCTCGGATTCAACCCTTTTCTATTAGCTAAATATCTTTCAATCTTATCTCCCGTTGCTGACATAAAAATTTTCACTTTATCTCTTTGTTTAAGAACGGCTTCTAACCCAATATCAGTTGTCTTATTAAATGCTGCGTCAGATATGTAATAGTGACTTTCATCACAGACTATGTATTGATATTGTGAAAAGTCAAATTTCTCCGCATGAAATTCTATATATTGATAAGTTTTGATATGAATAAAGTCACTTTTATTACCTGCATCTATCTCACCTTGAAATTGAGTTCCACAATCCCTTCTATGGACTAACATTAGTATTTTTTTATTAATTTTCTTAGCAAACTCATACAATCGATTTTTAATGAAATAACTCTTCCCTTTTCCAGTACCTGCCTTAATAAAAATTATCTCTCCTGGCTTCCAGTTCTCTATTTCTTTTTTAGTAATTGCATCACTAATTTTTTTGTCTTCCATTAAATCGCTCCTTATTTTCTTTTTTTGATAATGTTTTATTTGGTAACCATCCTTCTCTGTTGAAATTACTCACCTCCCTTCATTTAATCCACCAGCAATAAGCTCTAGGGTGTATGTATTTTGTTTGATATTAATTACGTCTCCAAATTCATCAAACTTAACTGAGTATGTAGGAATATGATTCAAACCCAAATCTTTATGTAATTTATCTTTAATATCTTTGTTGTCATGCAGCACATTCATGAAGTGATCTGCGAACATATCTGAGAAATAACTGTGATTATCGTCTTCAATTTTCTCTAGGAATAAAGCCTTCGCTAAGTCTCGAAAGTTCATTTCGTCTGAAATATAATTATTTATGTATTTTTGTGCAGCGACATTGTGATTCACATTTAGTAAACTTAAAAAATCATCTTTAGTAATCATTTCTCTAGGTCTATTTTCAAGACCATCAAAAAGTACCCATTCAATTGTTGCAATCATGTTATTATCTTCCATTAAGTAACTGCTATTAATTGTTTCAGCTATTACCAACCTCATTTCTTCAATTGCCTTAAGGTAATAATATTGCTGCGATTTTGGTAACTCATTAATGCTAGTTTTATATATTTTTAATTTACTAAGAGATTCACGTAACAAGGATTCACCATGATAAAGTTTTTTAGAAAATAGCTTCCTAGCCTTTAGAAATCGCTTCATCCAGACAATCGTGTTGTACTTGGAATACTTGCTGGTGGTTCTTTGCGACATTCTTTCGTATGCGTCATTAAAGTTCATCTCCTTAATTTCTTCTAAACATATTCCCTCTCGTGCAATTGCAACGTGGATAGCTGAGTCAGCAACTTTCCCCATAAGATCCAACAATTGCTTATTGTATTGCCTTTGAAGTTCCACGTGCCCCCTTCTAATTGCATCGATTACGTATAATTCATCTTGGAACTCTTGCTTGAATGCGAATAAGTTTGTCATTTTTACCTCTCCTTTGTTTATTGAATTAAGTATTTCTCTAATAGAGATACCGCTTCTGAAAATTTCATATCTATTTTTCTAGTAGGTTGAGCACTTATTACACCTATTTCTCCTAAGTATTGGGGTTTCTCAAGTGAATTTTTTAGTTCTTCAAAACTGATTGGCATATGGAAAGTAATATCGACGATTTGCATTAATAATAAGGGTGTATCATATCCGTTTAAATTTTGTTTGTGCCAACCTTTAATAGAAAGTTTATTTTCACTAATTAATTTATCAATCACATCATTCTTCAAATCATATAATTTCATTTGTCTTTTTTTAGCTACAGATACAATTCCGTGTTTTCTGATACTATAATTTAATACTTTTGTATCTCTACTCTTTTTAGCTGATTTATTTATAATGTATAGTGCATTTTCAATATTCTTTAAAGTGATCGGAAATTCTCTCACGTTAATGACCCGTGACTTAATTTCTTGAGTGTTTTTTATATGGTAAAGGTTAAACTCTTTCCAACCATATTTTGTTTGGGCTTTAACATAAGCATCTGGTAACTCTTCAGCTACTGGTTTCAGCTTAATTTCCTTTAGTTGTGTTTTTGTTTTAAAATCCTCTGGAACATTGCTCCAACCTTTATATGTTGTAATTTCCATTGTCATCATATTCATTTTCTCCTTTTCTAATTAATAATTTCATTTAAGCAATTTGCATTAAATATTGCTCATAAACGTCTAATTCCGCAGTATCTTCCTTGATTTCAACTTCTAAATAATTAACAGCCCATGGATTGTCCACTTCAGTTCACCTCCTTTAAAATTGTTTAATTTTTATTTAACTAAATTATTGACTTTAGCACGACATGAACATATAATTAGCAATATAGCATCCAATGTACACTTTTATAGAAGAGTTTACATTCAAAAAGTTGTTGTATAAGGTTTTTCAGCGAATTACAAAGATTGATACCTTGACACTTTATTTTCGTAATCATATTAAAATATAAAAATTGGTTTAATCACATGATGAAAGAGAAGGACAAAATATTCAGATAATACTTTGTCCATATATAAAACGATTGTTTTGTGCATACTCTCCGTTTTATTTAAGTCTCTTTATATTAAGTGATTATTTGTGTTTTGTAAATACTTTCCTCCAGTTTATTTTTCTCCTTCTTTTGTAATCTCTTCCGCCTTATCGATTTGCACAAGTAAGTCCTCGATGTTCATAGTATGTATGCTGCCATCCTCTAATTCAATATGGAACTTTTCAATTCCGTTAGCAAGAAACAGATCCTGCATTTCAAATTTACCTTGCTCTTCTCCAAACGCTTGTTCACAAGATGGTGAATCCACTTCGTAAGTAAATGGCATTTTGATATAACCGCTAACTAAATTTCTTTTCAATGTTTTTCTCCCCTTATTTTCCTATTTTTTAAATCTAAAGTTGCAAAACTTTTAATAAAATGGCGAAACTCACATCTGAGAACGCCATAATTATAACCATTAACCTTTTTTTACTGTCCCTGTCGGTTTCATTCCACCGATCGTTGGATCTGCTTGCTGCTTATCTTGTTTGACTACTCCAGCCCCTACTACAACTACTACTGCTAATAATGCTACGATTACCTTTTTCAAATTTCATCACCCCCTTTCAAATTTTGATAATACATTTCTATTTAAACAAGCAACATTTGTTCAAGTAAGTATGAATTTTCATCTAGTTGAGCTAATTCTTCCTTTACCAATGTTGCGTTAAAAATATCATTCTTATGGATGAAATTTGTGAAGGTCTTGATTAATAAAGTTCTATCAGCATTAATACTGCCAATTAAAAATAATTGAAATGAATCATTTGTAGGAACTTCTAGTTGAGGGATATCGTGATGGTTATTTTTCTTTTTGTAGTAATGGAGTATCAATTCGTTGGTGTAATTAATGTTATGTACATTCCAGTATGCATTAGTAAACTCAATCTTGTTTAAAATGTCATCTGCATTATGTGGACTATACTTAGAATAAAGTTTATGTGATTTTTCTAAGTAATGAAGTGTTTTGTCATACTCACTAAACATATAGCTACTACCAATTACAAAATAAGCGAAGGCATTGAAGGCAGTACCAATTTTAGCTTTTATAACTTTTCGAGCGTATTCTCTAGCAAGTTTTAAATTATTTAACTTTAAGAATACATAACTCATAATTTCATTTAATCTGGCCTTATAAGATTTTTGTAAGTAAGTTCTTTTTAATTGATCTAAATCATTTATCAGCTCATTAGTCAAATCCTTTACTACTGTGTACTGAGTTTTGTAGTAGTACATGCATACTTCTAATAATTTCGAAAAAACTTTACACTCTTCACTATCTGTTTTGAGTTTCCTTAATGCAATTAACTCTTCTTGAATGTCGAAATTGTAGATTCCATGTTGCCATCTAAGTAAAGTTTCGTATAGAGCTGCTAATTGCTTTAATTCAATATTTGACGACTCCTTAGCCTTATCAATTAACTTAGCTAAAGTTTTCATTAAACGATTGGTTGAACAATATTCCATTGCCGCTGAAAGGTTAGCTGGTTTTTCTGCTTCTAAGCAAAAGTAGATCATCATTCTTTTTTCGTTCTGAGGCATTACGTATCGTATAAATTGAAGAACTGTATCAATTGATACTTCTTGAGTTCCGTCTAGAAATTTAGTTATTGTGCTTGATGTCGTGCCAATTGATTCAGCGATTTCCTTTCGTTGATAACCTTTATGTAATAACTCTTTTTTTAGTATCTCTCTCATTTCCTTCACCTTCGTCCAATGGAATTTGTTTCCTTGAACTTATAATACAAAAATTACTTAATAACGTCAATACGTAATTTGAAAAAAGTTTAAAAAAATGTAAAATAAAACTAAGTACTAAATTAGGAGAGTTACAGTATGCCAATTAAAGCAAAAATTAAATTAAAAGAAGTACTACTATCCCGTGACTTAACACAAAAACAATTAGCAGAAATGACGGGCATTCGTGAAGCTGCAATTAGTTCACTGGTAAGAAATCACATAGAACGTGTGAGTCTTCATCATCTTGAAAAGATTGCTACATCCTTGGAGATTACTGATACGAATGAATTAATTGAGCTTGTTGAAGAAAATGAAAACTAAAACTAATAGGGAAGATAGGAAAGCACTTCTTTTAAGCAGAAGTGCTTTCCTGATGATAATCTATTATAGTTTCCAATAAATAATCAAATAATAAGATAAGCTTTAATGAGTTTGCCCTAGTACCATATTCTACGTCTCCACCATGTAGAATTGCATTTCTACCTATTTCGGAATCCAAAGATTTCCCATGTTCAAAACCCGTCAAGACCTGCGTTTGATAATATAGATATGCTGCTTGATGATAATTTTCCACATCTTGTTCATTTGGATTTGGCTTAAACAATTCTTTAAGAAATTCCAATAATTTAGGCCCTCCCATTCTCCCAATATGCTGAAAACTCTCAGCTACTAGTCCTTCCAACTGAGGCATAAGAGTAGGAATTGAAGCCTCATACATTCCTAAATTATGGCACCTAATCACATTTCTTAAAATACCAATTCTGTTCTTAAGAAATGGGTTTCCTTCCCATTTCAATAATTTACTTCTCAAATATTTATCATTGTATTCTTCAGACAAAGCCTCATCAATATATTCAGAAACATGGTCTAATCCATATTGTTCGTATTCTTCTACAATTGTAGCCATCCTTTGGTAAGACAAATCTCTATGTGGAGGATAACCTAATTCAATAATTATAGTCTTAAACTTAGCTATAATATCCTTTGATTCAAATAATGCTTCCCTTAGTTTATTTGCCTGTTTAGCAATTTGTGAGAACTGCAAATGTGCATGATTAGTCATTATGCTTCTTAATTGTCGCGCAACAGTCAAGGTTTGAATATCAAAGCTTCTCATTTTATTAATAGCATCAACCATATTACTATTAACATGGTTCCATGGTTTAAGAGTTGTTAAATAGGCATTTCTTTCATGAGCTTGTCTTATCATGTTAGATAAATTGGTTGAACCATTCTTTCTATAAACATCTGCTACTTGTTGCATACTTTTATGTGCCTTAAAATATTGCTGATGGATTGAAGACACAAAGATCAAATTTCTCCTGGAATTGTTTAATTCGCGCATTATATCGGAAAACTCAGCCATACCTTTTCATCTCCGCCTCATAATTGAAATATTATCCAATTATTATATTAACCTTTTACAAACGCAAACTCAAATTTAGTAATTATATTCTAATTAGTAAGAGATGGTTATAGTTAACTAACAATCTCTTCATACTCACGATCCAATAGTCCATTCAAGATACCATGATAATAAGCAAAAATTGATTTCTTGATCTTATAGCCTAATTTAATATTACATATCATTTGCTTAAAAGCACGAATGGATAGTTCTGTTCTATCCTGCTGCGTGTAATATGTTAAATATTTTGTTGAGTGTTTAACACATTTCCATAATTCTAATACTTCTTTTACTGAGTAGTAGCATTTGGCTAAAGATTGAAATTCAACTGGAACATTCTTAATTACGTTATCCTTACGTGTATTAATATGACTATTAGTTTTAGAATGCTTAACAGTTTTTTGGGGTGTCATTGGCTTATCTTCAGATTGTTTATTTACCAACGATTTGTCTTTCGCATATGGGGTGTCATTATTTATAAAACGATGAAATACCCACAAATTAGATGATTGAGATTTATTTGAACGTTCAGTTGGAATAACCGCTAAAATACCTAATTTAATTGCTTTACGTTTCATTCGATGGAAAGTTGATTCAGACACCTTTTTACACGTCTCAGAAATCGATTTTAAGAGCTTATTAACTGAAATGTTACTTACCCCTTTAACCTTACAAGAAAAGCGTAACAACACCTTAAAACATATTAATTCTGATGCTGTAAAGGCTGACTTATGTACAGACAAAAAGGATTCCATATTATTGTTCATGTCTTTAAGTGAACTAAAATTAGATAAATGTTGAAATTGTTCAATTTTCCCTTGTTTCATTCCTATATGCCCCCATAGGTATTATTTGTGAGCATAGGAAATACACCTAATCCACTTGTTATTTTTTTGGAAGTGAATTATAATTAATTTACCTTTAATTAAACGGCATATTTCTATGCTAAATGCCTGAGAAGACTTTGGTTGCAGCCAGCGTCTTCTCTTTTTTGTTTACAATTAATTACTTAGTAAACTTCTCCCTCTTTATTAATCAGTAGCATCTTCACTCTATTTTCTTCTTCATCGAAATACACCGTAGCTACCCAACGATCGGGGTCATAGATTTTCCTTCCGAATAAGTAATCGGGATGCAATTCGAATCTGAAATATTTCATATCATCAAAGTGAAATTTTAAAAATCTAATTACCTTTTCTTCTTTTTCGTTCATGGTGTCACTTCCTTCCCATCGTCATCAAAGGTGAAGATGCTTTTGCTTTTTCTAATATTTTCCCAATACTTAACGTGTGTAGGTAACGTTGTGTAACCGATATATCAGCATGCCCTAATAGTCTTGAAAGGCTATAAACGTCTAAATTGCCGCTTGCTAAGCTCTGCACAGCAAAAAAATGCCTAAACATGTGAGGACTTACCCTCTCTTTATTAACTCTAGCTCTTTTTCCTGCCAACTTTACTAGGTTATCTAATCCCACATGCGATAACTCTCTACCTGCATAAGATAAAAAGTATCGATCGTGAATTATTTTATCTTTAAAATACTTTGTTTTTAGACGCTCGTATTTAATAAGAATTTTCTTAAGTGCTGGTGAGATATATACAACTCGTTCCTTTCCACCTTTACCACTTACATGTATAGATGTTTCTTTAATATCAGAGTTTTTCAATGTACGTATCTCCATTGCTCGAAGTCCGCAATCTGCTAACATCGCAATTATCGCTTTATTACGTGATTCAATGTAATTTTCGTAGGAAAAGCAATTAATCATTCTGTATACTTCATCCTCTGTAAAAGCCGTTAATATCTTCTCTTTAGCCTTCGGACATTCAACTTTTTTCATTAAGTTTTCGTTTGAATATTCCTCTAACATGCACCAGTTAAAAAATGCTGCCACTGTTTTATGCATAGAGCGAATACTGGATACCTGTAATCCAGAGCTTTGTTTCTGTCTGATATATGCCTTTAGGTCATGTGTAGTAACATTCTCTAATTTTTCTATTCCTCTCTTTTCACGAAGAAATTTTAAAACCTGTTTAAGTTCCTGACGTTTATTAATCATTGTCTTCTTGGTGAATCCTTTAGCCATACAATGGTAACAATATTCTTCGACTAAATCCGTTAAATGCAAAAAAGACCATCCTCTCTGTTTTTAGGTAACAGAAAAAATGGTCTTTTTAGAAAGAGAATCGAGTAAACAATGGAAACTTCACAATATCAAATATGTATATGCCATTATAAACAATGATAATGGCGTTATATCGTTACAATGCTTGATGCATTAGTGCGCTTATTTGATTTGATTGCTCATTGCTTTCATCATTTGATTGATTTTCTTTTGAGAAGGTTTCATTCCCATTTGCATCATCATCATTTTTAGCATTTGTTCATTAATAGGCGGGTTTTTCTTTAAATAGCTCATCATGTATTTACGTGCAATGAAGAATCCTAGCGCTATTCCAACAAGCAGAGCTAGAACACCAATTAAAATATCTAACCACATAAAACTATTTCCTCCTTCGTGTTGTCTACCTTACAGTGTACTAAACCAAGAGTTATTATACAATATTTACTTCTTAATTTCTGCAATATTTATATGAATTTTTTTGTTTTGATAGGCGTGAGCCAGCCATATTGTTCTTTTGTGAAATCCATGGCCAAAAAATAAGGATTTAACTTGCGTAGCACTTCAAAAAAAGCGGTTTCCGCATCTACTCCCCCAATGCCCTCAAGAGAAATAAGCCGATCGTACATTTTAATTCTCGCACGACTCTGTGTTTTTAAAATGGATAGCTTGTACTGTTTTTCTCCTTTGAAAAAAGCCGTTGTATGCAAAAAAGCAGACTCAATTGCGTCTTCTAGTTCTTCTATTGGAAGAGGTTTCGTAATATACTCTACCTGTTTTTTTAGCTCATCATATTGTATATGGGACGGCTGCTGAAAATCTTTGAACAATTGAAAAATAAGCCCTGCGCGCTGATAGTAGTGATTCGCTACTTCTTTTTCGATTAAATAAATATCATATTTTCTCATCATATAGCCCCCTTATACGTTCTTAGTACCCATTATAAAACGAGAACCTTAAAATGATTGTCTATTTATGGAACAGATAACCACTAATTTTGTCGAAATAAAAAAGGTGACCGAGAAGAAATCTTCTCAGTCACCTTTTATTTATGAGCGGGCGTTGCTTATTTGTTTAATAAAGCTTTTACGCGAGCTACTACATTTTCAGTTGTGAAGCCAAATTCTTTCATGATTACGTCTCCAGGAGCTGAAGCACCGAAGTGGTTAATGCCTAACACTTCGCCTTCATCACCAGTATAACGCTCCCAACCAAATGGTGCTGCTACTTCCATAGCAAAACGTTTTTTCACTGATTTTGGAAGAACGGACTCTTTGTATTCAGCAGATTGCTCTTCGAAACGATCCCAAGCTGGCATACTTACTACTGCAGCAGCAATGCCGTCTTTTTCAAGTTCTTTTTGAGCGCTTACTGCTAAGCTTACTTCAGAACCAGATGCAAGTAATAATACATCCGCTTGTTCTTTGCTTGCTTTTGATACAACATAAGCACCTTTTTTCACGCCTTCGTACGCGTTTTTATCCGTACCAGGAAGTGTAGGTAAGTCTTGACGAGTTAACACAAGCGCCGTTGGACGGTCAGTTGATTCAACTGCTAATCTCCAAGCAGCTGCTGTTTCGTTAGCATCACCAGGACGTACTACAGATAAACCAGGCATTGCACGTAATGACGGTAATTGCTCGATTGGTTCATGAGTTGGACCATCTTCCCCAACCGCAATACTGTCATGTGTGAATACATATGTTACAGGTAGTTGCATTAAAGCAGCTAAGCGGATTGCAGGACGTAGGTAATCAGAGAATACGAAGAACGTACCACCAAATACTTTTGCGCCACCATGAAGGGCAATACCATTCATCGCTGCACCCATTGCGAATTCACGTACACCGAACCAAATGTTACGGCCACTGAAGTCTTCAGCTGTGAAGTCTCCTGCATCTTTAAGGTTCGTTTTGTTTGAACCAGCTAAGTCAGCAGAACCACCAAAGATTTGTGGAACAGCTTTCGCTACAGCGTTTAATACTTCACCAGATGAAGCACGAGTCGCTGTTGAAGATCCTTCTTCATAAGTTGGAAGTTGTTTTTCCCAACCTTCTGGAAGCTCGCCTTTGATTGCTGCTTCAAATTCACTTGCAAGCTCTGGATGAGCTTCTTTATATTGAGCGAATAGGTCATTCCATTCTTGCTCTTTTTGTTGACCTGCTTCAACAATTACTTTGTTGAAATGATCGTACACTTCGTTTGGTACGTGGAAATCTTCTTCAAACGTCCAGCTGTAAGCGTCTTTTGTTAATTTAGATTCTTCTGATCCAAGTGGTGCACCATGTACAGAAGATGTACCTGCACGGTTTGGAGATCCAAATCCAATCACAGTTTTCACTTCAATAATTGTTGGACGATCAAGATCTGCTTTTGCTTCCGCTAAAGCTTTTTCAATTTCGTCTACGTCATTGCCGTTTTCAACACGAACATATTGCCATCCGTATGCTTTGAAACGACCTTCTACGCTTTCAGAGAATGAACGATCTAAATCTCCATCAAGAGAAATATCGTTTGAATCATAAAGAACAACTAAACGACCTAATTTAAGATGCGCTGCTAAAGACGCTGCTTCTGCAGAAACCCCTTCCATTAAGTCCCCATCTCCACATAAAGAATATGTGAAATGATTTACTACATCATAGTTATCTTTGTTGAATTTTGCTGCTAAATGACGCTCTGCCATTGCCATACCAACAGCCATTGCAACACCTTGTCCTAAAGGACCTGTTGTTGCTTCAACCCCTGCAGTATGACCGAATTCTGGATGTCCTGGAGTTTTGCTTCCCCATTGACGGAAGTTCTTAAGTTCTTCCATCGGTAAGCCGTAGCCAGCTAAATGAAGCATGCTATATAGTAATGCTGAACCATGACCTGCAGATAAAACAAAGCGGTCGCGGTTAAACCAGTTTGGATTTTTCGGGCTGTGATTCATTACCTTTGTCCAAAGTGCGTAAGTCATTGGTGCTGCACCCATTGGTAAGCCAGGGTGACCTGAATTTGCTTTCTCAATTGCATCAATTGATAAAGTACGGATAGTAGCAATGGATAAATCTTCGATACGATCTAACATGTAATTCATTCCTTTCGAAATAGCTATGTATAGGATACAGTTCTTATCATACTCGTGTTTCTTAAATTTGTACAATAGTTCACTCACACATTTTTTGTGAAAAAGAAAGAAATTATACAAATAAGGATGACTCCAGCAAAGTATTTTTTACGGAACCATCCTCATTCTTAGTCAAAATCAATGCATATTGCGTCTCTTTTGACTCTCTTTTAATTTTTTAGGTGTTACATCATTCCCGTTTGGATCAACGACCTTCACGGAATGCAGTGAGTTTGTCATCGACTTACGGAATGACTTAATATATTCTTCACGCAGCTTTTTTTGCTCTTTTGCTTCAGCAGGTGTTAACCCTTCAGCTTTAGCCTTATTCGCTAGCAGGTTAATGCGGGCAATTTTATCTTGTGAAAGCATAACTGACTACTCCTTCATGTGGATTGTGTAGCCATCTTACTATAGAGGCGATTATTTTGGCAAGTCATCGCCCTGAGAATTTACGTAGTCTTGATAGCGACGATGAACGGTTGCCTTTGATACATCGTAACCAAACCCTCTTAATGTGGCCGCAATATCGGCAAAGGTTAATTTGTTTTGACGCAGTCTGACAATCTCCTCGATAGGCACTTCTATTTTGTCTCTTCCTGAGTTAACGTGTAGATTTTTCAAATTCTTTTCGGGTCGATAGCCACGTTCAACTGCCCGCTTCATTCCACGCTTAATTTTCATGTTATGAATCTTCCGCTGATATTCCTCCACAATACTAATGATCTCAAGCACCATTGAATCGGATTCCGACAGCTGAAGCTTGCCTTGATGGCTAATTGTATAAATCTGCACATTTTGCTGTAAGAGCCAGTGAAGAAGAGCAATCTTTGCATGCCCTCTTCCCATTCTCGTTTCATCTTGAACGAGTAATACTTCTACCTTTTCCTCACTAATTAAATGAATGAGTTCATTGATTCCCTCACGATCAATGTCATAACCGCTTGCTTTTTCTTGAATAACTTTTACGACCTCAAAATTGTATTCGGTTGCCAGTTGTAGCAATTCTTCTTGTTGCCTTTGCAATGATGTTTCCTGCGCCTGCTTTTCCGTACTGACGCGGCAATAAATAATAGCTTTCACATACCTCACTACTTTCGACGTTCTTATTCAGCCAGCACAACAGAAGCTGGTATTTTCTTTTTCAACACCGGAATATGTATTTTGTCTCCAGGATGAATGGTGTCGCCCTTTAATTGATTGTTTGAACATACCCACTCAATAAAGTCTGTTGAAGACATTTTATGATAGTCCTTATATTCGCGGGATAACCCCCATAAAGAATCACCAGAGGACACGGTAATTGTAGCGTATTTTTCTATGTTTGTCTCACCCGCAGCAGCCGTGACTGTATATGTAAATAAAGCTATAAAGATAAAGAAGAATGAATAAAACTTAATAGATTGTAAATGTTTCTTCAAATTCATCACCTCGACAAGAATATATGTTCTTATTTTAATTCGAACATACGTTTCAAGTCAACGATTTTTTTCGAACTTATGTTTGTATATTATGAAATGACGTGATATAATTTTACCTAATAAGAGGTAGAAAAGAGGTGTTTAGCTTGACAAAACTTTCGAAACGTCAGCAGGACATATTGAATTTTATAAAAGAAGAAGTGCGTTCAAAAGGTTATCCACCCTCTGTGCGTGAGATCGGTGAAGCTGTCGGACTAGCGTCTAGCTCAACTGTACACGGACACCTTGCACGATTAGAAAGCAAAGGGCTTATTCGCAGAGATCCAACCAAACCGCGCGCAATTGAAATTTTAGACTTAGATGAAGCAACAAAAATTCCACAAAGTAACGTTGTAAATGTTCCCGTTATTGGTAAAGTAACAGCTGGACAACCCATTACAGCCATTGAAAATGTGGAAGAGTACTTCCCTTTACCAGATAAATATGTGTCACCTGATGAGCATGTGTTCATGCTTGAAATTATGGGGAACAGTATGATTGAAGCTGGTATTTTGAATGGCGATATGGTCATTGTTCGTCAGCAGCAAACCGCTAACAACGGAGACATCGTTGTTGCGATGACAGAAGAAAACGAGGCAACAGTCAAACGTTTCTTTAAAGAACAAAACTACATCCGCTTACAGCCTGAAAACTCTACGATGGAGCCGATTATTTTACGAAATGTTTCCATCTTAGGAAAAGTAATTGGCGTGTATCGCTCTATTCACTAAAACAGAAGCCGAGGTGTCTCGGCTTCTGTTTTTTTTTCGTTTCCTTTGGGTAGTCTATAAGGATAAAATCCATGCAAGGGGGAGTGAAGATGTGTCCGGTACATGAGGAGGATTACAACAAAGAAATTGAGATTGAAAAATCCATTACTCAATTTATCTTCCCTTTTTCATTCAAAAAAGAGCGTAGGAAACACCTCATGGAACGATTGAAAGAGGAGCATTATACGCACTTTTCACTAAAAGATCAAAATTTAGAAACACAATTTTATGGACCTCATCATCACGTCTCACATTTTGATTTGGATCAATATTTTTTACCATACATAGAACAAATTTTATTTCCATCTGCTCATGAATCAGATGGCTTCCACCGTTTTTCAAAACCCCTTCAGTGCACGGGAATTCTTGAAACACGCAATGATCCTATTTCGTTTGAAATTTTGTCGATTGATATTTTTATTTGCCCTTACCATATTGGAATGATCAACATCCGTGTTCAGCAAACAAAAGAGAAGATGGTTTTAACAGATACCCTTGACTTTATGAATCACTTTCGCGTACTTGAGCCAAAGCTAGCCGAACAAAAAGGCTCAAAGGTTTGTGTGGACGACCAGGTGTATGAAAAAGTTCAAGAGCTGATCTTCTATCATCTCTGTCCGTTTCTCGTATCGTTTGTTGATGAACGTGAAGTAGAAGACGCTGCGTATTTTGGTAGCCTTCCCTACTTCGTTGATGAACGGATGTACGTAATCGGCTACATCTCAGTGAAGGATTTTGAATCCATTAATGATGTTCATCTGTACCGCGTAGGAAATGTAAATGGCTACGATGAGAGAGGAAGGATTCATGTCGCTGCAACGAACCCTTCTTATATTGAAAAAATAAATAAAAAACAAGTGTATGACCGCTGGGCTCCGCATACCTATTACGTTACGAGCGACCACGTTTTTTGCTGTCTCACACATGAAAAAGACGATCAAGAGGAAGTGCTCGCAAGCGGAATGTTAGGGCAACATTATTACAACCTGTTGCTTCACTTTTATTACAAAGTCGTTCTCTTGAAGCTTTCCTACGAACATTCATTGCTTCGATTTCAAAAGGATGAAGATGAAATTGAAGGACTTATTAGTTCGATCTCGGTGTTTTCAGCAAAGTACCTCTTTTCGGAAATTAGCTCTCGTACGGAGGGCCAAGAGTTTGCTGAAAAATTCAAAGAAGTGTTTCATATTGACTCCATCTATATGGAAGTAAAAGAAACGCTGCTGAGCCTGTACCAAAATCAGGAGAAGTTAATTGATAAGCGGCACAACTATCTATTATTTATTATGACGATTTATACCGTCATTTCCGGAATTTACGGAATGAACTTGGTGATCGATGATTGGAAAGGTAGTATCCATTGGCACCGAATGCTTCATTATTCATTTTTTGAGTACATCTCGCTCCTTATCGCCATTTCTGGGATCTTCATTGGTCTAGGGATGGGAATCGCAGCCGTGATTAAGCTCCTCACAAGATGGATGAAAGGGAATCAATTCATGTAGGGAAGTTCTTTCGTTCAACAAGACTTCCCTTTTTAATCCATTCCTTTCGTAGAATCGCGTAGAGAAAGGAAGCTCGCCACCCGTCACGGACCAACAGGTTTTCTCTCAAAACCCCTTCTTATTATCTATTACATTTCAATTCTTTCATCGACTACAATAAAAGAATGAAGGAGGAATATAAGTGAAAACATACAAAAGGTGTCCTTTATTTATTAGGTGCAGAGAATGGGGAGATGGTGAGTTCTCTAAACGTTGGGGATTCTATTTATACAGAACCTATTATAGACGGAAATGATCTATTCGTTAGTACGGAGAACGGTACCATCAGGAAAGTCACATACGATCAAGTCACCAATCAGTTCACTATAATATGGGAGAAAGACATGAACCAACGACTCACCTCTCCTCTCGCAGTCGTTAATCACAGATTATGTGTTGGTGGCGAAAAAGGCTTGTTGATTCAGCTCGATATAGAGAACGGAGAATTGGTGCAACAAACAAAACTTAAGCATGCTCCACAGCACGTTCTTGAATACAATGGTTACTTTCTTTTGCTAAGCAATAAAGGACAGGTCGATTTAATAATGATTAAACAATAGATAGAAATTCACATTTTTAAAACGCTCTCTACTTTTTTTAAACATTTAATGGTAAAATGTTTTTTTGGTCATGCGTTTGCAAGTCAGATAATAATAGAAGATGAAGCTTCGTTACATACACAGAATAGCTTACCTCCTACTATGATTGTGAATTGCAAGGTTCTATGAGGAGTCATTCCTTTCATGGTTCATGATCAAAGAGCATGTCTACATATCTAGTTGTGGTCTAAAGGGGGAGTTATTTCAATGAGAAAAAAAATCATGGGAGCCTTGCTGCTCGTAACGGTACTCGCAGCAATGGAAGGAACGATTGTCAGCACAGCAGTTCCGCGGATCACAAGCGACTTATCAGGGATTGAATTAGTGAGCTGGGTGTATGCAATCTATATGCTTGCAACAGCGGTTTCTACACCCATTTACGGAAAGCTTGCCGATTTGTTCGGACGTAAAAAAGTTATTTTAACGGGTATTATTATTTTCTTAGTCGGTTCCGTTCTATGTGGACTCGCATTTTCAATGGGACAATTAATTTTTTACCGCGCTATTCAAGGAATTGGTGCAGGTGCAGTCATGCCTGTTACGATGACTATTATCGGGGACCTTTACTCAGAGGCAAAGGATCGCGCAAAAGCGCAAGGATGGATTAGTGCGGTCTGGGGAGTTTCTGGCGTCATTGGTCCGCTTCTTGGTGGGTTTCTAGTAGACTCCTTAACATGGCGCTATATTTTCTTTTTGAACGTGCCGTTTGGACTCATTGCCTTTTTTATTTTGGCAACGAATTACAAAGAGCAAGTTACGAAAGAAAAGCACTACATTGATTATATTGGAGCCGTTACATTCTCGATCGGAACCATCGCCTTTTTATACGCATTGCTTACAGGAAGTCAGCATCAAAACTGGGGAAGCCCGTTAATTATTGCCCTCTTTGCTGTCGCCGTTGTAACGTATATCGGCTTTTTCTTTATCGAAAAAAAATCACCAGAGCCATTAATTCCACTCAACTTATTTGCGAATAAGAGTGTGCTCATCGTAAATATTCTGACCTTGCTAGTCGGTGCTGTTGTAATTAGTATCACCGTGTATTTACCGATTTGGAGCCAGGGCGTAATGGGGAAAAGCGCTACAGCAGCAGGATTCGTCCTAATGCCGATGCCAATTTGCTGGACGTTTGGTGCCATTATTTCCGGTCATCTTGTTGGACGATTAAAAGCCAACTGGATCATTACACTCGGAACAGCCATTGTCAGCATCGCATCCGTTGTGTTATTTTCCGTATCTAGCCATTCACCAGCCTTTTTAATTTACGTGGCTGTTGGCGTGCTAGGTCTCGGTATGGGAATTATTACACCTATTTTCATGCTCATTATTCAAGCGTCTGTAACGGCGAAAAAACGTGGCGTTGCTGTTGCTCTTAACACGTTCACCAACACGTTTAGTCAAACGCTCGGTTCGGCTGTATTTGGCACAATTTTTAATTTGGTTACACTGTCAGAAGCGAAAAAGGTTGGGTCAGCTGATCTTAACCTTAACTCGTCCTTTGAAGCTCACGGTGTTCCACAAAACCAGCTATCACAGCTTCATGATATTTTATCGGCAGGTGTGCACACGATTTACGGAGGAACGATGATTCTAGCCCTGCTCAGCTTTGGTGTTTCTTGGCTGTTACTACGAGTCAAAGAAACGTCACAAGCAGAAATACGTAAGTCATCCTAAATCAAAAGCTCAGGGAATTTTCCCTGAGCTTTTCTTGTGTTACATCTTAAATTCATCTACTGTTTTTTGAAGCTCTGAAGCTAGTGAACTTAACGTTTGAACAGAAGTTGTAATCTCTTGAATGGCGTCTAACTGCCCTCCAGCGGAAGCTGCCACTTCGTTTGTTGTTGCTGCTGCTTCACTTGCAATGCTTGCCACCTCTTCTACTGAGGCCGTAATCTCTTCTGAGCCAGCTGAAATTTGCTGAGATATAGCCGCTACGCTTTCAGATTGAATCGTCACTTCCTCAATCGAGTGCACTATTTTTGTGAACGATTGTCCTGCATTATTTACCGCTTCGAAACCAAACTCTGCCTCTTTTTGGCCTTTTTCCATGATAGCTACTGCTTTTATCGTATCCCCTTGAATTGTAGATACAAGGCTTGCAATTTGTGTAGCCGATGTTTTAGACTGCTCGGCAAGCTTTCGAACCTCATCTGCTACAACCGCAAAGCCTTTTCCGTGTTCTCCGGCACGAGCTGCCTCAATGGCTGCATTTAGAGCGAGGAGGTTCGTTTGATCAGATATTTGTGTAATAACCGCTAAGATGCCATCAATTTCTTTTGAGTGCGATCCAAGTAATTTTACAATCGACACGCCCTCTTGTGTCGAAGCTTGAATGAGTTTCATTTGTTCAATCGCTGTTTGAATGACATCGCCACCCTCTTTGGCATTTTCTGTGGCCCCAAGAGATGACTCAGATACAACACTAGAGCTTTCTGCAATCCGCTGAATACCGGTTGAAATTTCCTCCATCGCTCGCGCCGATTCTTCCGCACTCGTCATTTGTGCCTCTGCGCCCGTTGCTACCTCTTGGATAGCGGTCGTTACCTCTTCCGTCGTGTGAGCTGTTTGCTCACTGCTTGCCAACAGCTGCTCTGTCGAGGAAGCCAGTTGCTGTGATGAATCGTTAATTTTCGTTAAAAGCGTTCGTAATGAATCGATCATATGATTAAAGCTTCCAGCAAGACGCCCGATTTCATCTTGTACTGTTACATCTATTTTCTCACTTAAGTCCCCCTTGGATACTTTTGCCGTCACAGCAATCATTCTTCTTAGAGGAAGAATAATAGAGCGAATAATAAAATAGTTACAAAAGCTTCCGATAACAAAAACGATGGCTGTTATCCAAAAGGTAATGTTAAAGATAGTTGAGGCCGCTTCCTTTGATTCGCTTTGATCCATCACTCCTGCGACTTTCCAGCCTGTTGTCGGGTTTGTCGCATATACCATATGCTTTGCGACCCCTTTAAGTTTATAGCTTAATTCACCTTCTGCTGTGCTACTCTTCAGCTGATTAGTGATTTCGTTGTTTAACGACTGACCAGGTTTTAACGTGGGATGAAAGGCAATTTTCCCATTATCATCTGTGATAAAAGGATATCCCTTCTTACCGATTTTCACAGAAGAAATAGTTTCCTTAATATTCTCCACCTGTATATCAAAGCCTATCACAGCACTTCCATCATCAAGAGCACGTGTAACAGTTATGACGTAGTTTCCGTTTGACGCGTCCACATAAGGAGGAGTGGTGATTGTTTTTCCTTTATTGTCCATTGCCTGCTTATACCAAGGACGCTCCCTTGCATCGTAGCCGTCTGGCATATCGCTGACAGGTTCATCAATAAAATCCCCTGTTTCCGTTCCAATATATGCGGAGTCAAGCCCTTGAATAGCAGTTTGTATATTCTTTAATTTCTTATGTATTTCCTTATAGTCTGGGTCCTCGAACATATCTGGTTCGAGCTCTTTTGCTAAAAAATTCACCTGTTCTATTTTCGACTGTAAAATTGAATCTAGCATGTGACTGAGCAACTGCACATTTTCATTAGCGCTGGATTCAATTTGTGATTCTAGCTCACCCTTTGAACTCTCATAAGAGAATATACCAATTAAAATGGTTGGCACAAGTAAAATTAAGCTAAAGGATGTAATAAGTTTTGTGGTTAGTGATTTTTTTTTCAAACGCAAATCCTCCTAAGATGTCCTGTTTATGTATCTAACTTTTTCTTTCTTTATATAGATAACAATATATTTTTCGGATGTTTTGACAAAAGTTTAATAGAAAATCCTTACACATTTCCATGACGCCTAAATGGTAACGTTATCATTTTGTTAAAGTAAAAAACCTTAGCTCATGTCTAAGGTTTTTTTGCTTATTCGCCATTTCTCATTTCGACTAACTGCTGCGCAATGGTGGAAACTTGTTCTACAGAGGAGCTGATTTGTTGAATGGCTTCATCGAATTCATTGAGCTGTTCTTCAACAAGCGCATTTTGATTTTTTGTTTCTTTCATCGTCGACACAATCTCTTCAAAAAATGTTCGTAGTTGCTGAAGCTGCTTCGCATCCTCACTAATTGAATCATCTACTTCTTCAATATAACTTGATACTTGGCTAATTTGCTTATTTGTCGCTTCGATTAGGTCAGATACATCGCTAACAGACATTTTGGTCTGTTCGGCCAACTTTTTCACTTCACTCGCAACGACTGAGAAGCCTTTTCCAGCCTCTCCTGCTCGTGCTGCCTCAATCGCCGCATTGAGCGCTAGAAGATTTGTTTGATCCGCAATAGACGTGACGAGACCAACAATGTTGTTGATTTTTGTTGAAATGTCTTTAAGTTCTTTCATTTCCTCTTGAATGGTTTTCATTAAACACTTCACTTGCTCCATTTCTTCAGACTGCTTTTGAAGCTGTGTCATTCCTTTATTTGATCGAATCTCTACTTCACTCGCCATTTCTGTTGCTTTTTGTGAGAACGTAACAATTTGGGTGGACTGTGACACAATCTGCTGCACGGCTGCACTATTTTCAGTTGAAATATCAACTAGATTAATAGACGTATGGTCCATTTGATTAAGCAGCTGTTGTCTTTTTTTATTTTCTGCCCCATGCATGCTGTCTCTTACTTCCTCGTATGCTTCTAGCACCAGCTGCTGCTCAAGACTAAGAATTTTTGTCACTGCGCTCATGTATTGCTCATAGTCAGCTATATGGTAAACTTGATTTTTATACGTTTGAACAATAGACCAGAGAAGGTTTTGAAATCCACATAAATACCATTTTGGCTTCAAGCCGACTTGTACATTCAAGCGTGCAATGTTTAGGCGCTTCTGAACAAAGTCTTTGTCAATACACCCTGAAAAGACTTCTTCAATATGCCCTTTTAAATAATGCTTTAGCTTGCCTGGACCACCATTTTTCTCAACTAGCTCGTCCAATGTCCCGTTATGGTTAATATCCTCATAAAATTTATCCACCAACGACTCGATATGTTCTTGAACAAGTGGTTTAATTTCTTTTAATCTCCCTAAATCCTTTGTTGTCAGATTAATAAGCTTCAGCTGCTGATTAAGTTCGTCTGTTGCATTTATCGTGATTGTACCTTCTTCAATCACTTGATGAATGGAATGTTCTCTTTTATCTTTCTTATTAAAAAACATGTGATAGACCCCTATTCCATTTTATAATTAAATCGGTTTTATTATAGCATTTATTAACATTAGTAGAATATTTTTGTGAAAGTACCCTTTATTTCTTTCTCATATCAACCAATTCTTGTGCAATTGTAGAAACGCGATCAACGGTAGCGCTGATTTGTTGAATGGCCCCATCAAATTCATGGATTTGCTTTTCTACTACGGCATTGTGTTGTTTACTAACATTCATTGTGGAGAGAATCCCTTCAAAGAATGTTTGAAGATGCTGGATATTTTTTGTATCTTGATTAATGGTTTCATCTATTTCTTTAATATAACCTGACACCTCGTTGATTTGCTTATTGGTATCCTCTATTAAATTAGACACGTCGTTTACCGACAGCTTGGTTTGTTCTGCTAACTTACGCACTTCGCTCGCAACGACTGAAAAACCTTTGCCAGCATCTCCTGCTCGTGCAGCTTCAATTGCAGCGTTCAGTGCTAACAAATTTGTTTGGTCGGCTATCGAGGTAACGAGTCCAACGATTGTAGTGATTTTCCCTGAAATGGTATGGAGTTCTCTCATTTCCTTTTGAATGGTCATCATAAACGTTTGAACCCGTTCCATTTCCTTTTGCTGCTCTTTTAGCTGAGAGATTCCTTTTTGTGATTTTTTTTCTACTTCATCGGCTAACGTTGTTGCTTTCTGTGAAAACTCTACTACCTGATGTGACTGTGCTACAAGCTGCTGGACAGAAGCGCTGTTTTCTGTCGAAATATCCGCTAAATGATTGGACGTGTCTTCCATCTTTCTTACTAACTTCAATTTTTCTTCTTCTTGTTTTTTACGTATGCGAATCGTTTCTTTTTCAAACGCCTCCAGAACCAACTGCTGTTCGAAGTTTAATATTTTTGATGTTGCAACAACGTAGCGATCGTAGTCATCAATTGTTGTTGTATTGCTTTTATAAATCGTCAAAAATGACCTTAACAAGTCTTGAAAAGCCGCCAAGTACCATTTTGGTTCCAGACCAATATGGACATGTACGTGTGCAATGCGCATTCTTGTGCTAATAAACGCCTCGTCAATTTGCCCATTGAACATTTCAATAATATGATCTGTAAGGGTCTGCTTTAGCTTATCAATGCTACTATACGTTTGAATAATCGTGCTTAAGCGCTTTTCATGGTCAAGATTACGATAAAACTGCTCCACAACCCCTCCTATATGTTCCACTATGAGCGGTTTAATTTCTTGCAAGACACCTGCATCTTCCACTGTGAATTCAATCATCTTGAGCTGTTTCCAAAGCGGATGATCTGCTGGAAGATTAATCGTTCCTTTATATAACTCTTGCGAATGATCCTTTTGCCCTTTTCCTTTTCTCCGTAAGAACATTCCGTTATTCCCCTATCCTTGTAAATGATCAAAAAACCGTACTTATTATAGCATTTTTTTACACAAATGGATGAATTATGTTTATCGACAACATCATTTTCTATACATAAAAAAACACACCTTTATTTAAAGTGTGTTTTTAGGCATTTACTTAATCTTCATCGTTTCGATCGTGTGCAATGGTATCATGGTACTCAGGTGGCGCAGGCTTTAATATTGGTGCTCCCCCAGCTGCAAACGGCTGTTCATATTTATACTCTCCGTGGCCATCAAAACTTGGGCCGTGAGCCCATCTTCCCTTTTTACTTTCTTCACCTCGAGAAAAATTAAATAAGGTGTGGGACACTTCTTGTTTCTCAAGTTCTCTTGGAAAAGTGGATGGAACGACAATATCCTTTTCTCGTTCTTCTATCTCTTTAATTGCAGCATACCATTGATTTTGGTGATATGTATCCCTCGCAATTAAAAAGGATAATAGATCCCTTACGCCAGGATCATCTGTCATACCATATAAGCGTGTTACCTGTAATCTTCCCTGTGATTCTGCGTTTAAATTGGCTCGAAAATCCGCTAATAAGTTTCCACTTGAAATAATATATTTTGCATTCCAAGGATAACCTTGAGCATCAGCTGCCATCGCTCCTAATCCACCTACAATGGCATGCTGAGGGTTTGTTCCTCCTAAAATAGCTGCAACCGCTGGGTCCATGTCGTACGCATTTTGCTGAATTTCAAATGGTGCATCATCCAATAATCTTGCAATCATTGTTGCTAACATCTCCACATGCCCAATTTCTTCTGTACCGATATCAAACAGCAAGTCTCGGTATTTCTTATCTGCACGGCAATTGAATCCCTGCATTAAATACTGCATCATTACGCTTATTTCCCCGTATTGTCCACCTAACACCTCCTGCAACTTTACTGCGAACACCGGATCTGGCTTCATAGGTTTTGCTTCGTACTGCAATTCTTTTATATGAAAAAACATTTTATACACCCCTTCCTAATTATCAGTAAAGAGTATGCGAGTTTTTTTCCGTCTATTCTTTCACGAAATAGTGTAGAGGAGTTTAACTTGTTGGTAGCTTTATGAAAACCAAGCTATGCTTTTTTTTCACCTCTTTTAGCCTTATCAATAAAAAAGACCCCCGGTAAAGATACGGGGATCTTATGTATAGACTTATAGAGAAGCGCGTAAAATAGATAAAATATCTTCTTTGTTTAATGATTGGAAGTTACCAAATCCACCGTGCTTCATTTCTTTTGCCGCAATTTCAGCGATTTCCTCTAGACGATCTTCACCAATATCGTAATCAGCAAGTCGTGAAGGTGCCCCAAGACTTGACCAGAATGCACTCAATCGATCGATTCCTTCTAATGCAACTTCCTTATCACTTTTTCCTTCTGTTTCAAGGTCAAACATGCTCATCATTAGACCCTTCATACGTGTTACATCTTGGTCCACCACGTGTCTCATCCAGTTCGGGAATAAAATCGCAAGGCCACCTGCATGCGGAATATCGTATACTGCAGATACAGCATGTTCAATCGTGTGAGATGCCCAGTCACCAAAGTAACCCATTTGCAATGTTCCATTAAGGGCAATCGTACCGGAATATAAAATCGTTTCACGATGCGTGTAGCTTTGTAAATCCTCTAGCAGTTTTGGTGCTGTTTCGATCACTGTTTGAAGAACAGAATAGCACATACGGTCTTGAAGAGGCGTATTTGTTACGTTGTGGAAATATTGTTCAAATACGTGGCTCATCATGTCAACCATGCCGTACACCGTTTGATCTCTCGGAACCGACATCGTGTTCGTTGGATCTAGAATGGAGAACGCTGGGTGTGTCGCTGGGCTACCCCATACGTATTTCTCATTAGTTTCCCAGTTTGTAATAACAGAATCAGGATTCATTTCTGAACCAGTTGCTGCAAGCGTTAGCACTGTTCCGAACGGAAGAGCTTTTGTTGCTGCTACCTGTTTGTTAATAATATCCCAAACGTCTCCTTCATACACCGCTCCTGCTGCAATCGCTTTTGTACAGTCAATAACGCTTCCACCGCCAACCGCTAGTAGAACGTCGATTTGTTCATTTTTACAAATCTCAATTCCTTTTTTAACGGTTGCTAAGCGAGGGTTCGGTTCCACTCCGGCCAGTTCGTGTACATTAACGTCTAGCTCAGCTAAAATGGTGTTGATTTGATCGTAAAGACCGTTTCGCTTAATGCTTCCACCACCGTAAACGAGCAATACGTTACGGCCATATTGAGGAAGTTCTTCTTTTAAAGCTCCAACTTGGTCTTTTCCAAAAATAAGTTTCGTTGGATTTTTATACTGAAAATTTTCCATAAGTCGTTTCCTCCTAGTTTTATTATGTAGTTTATTTGCTGTTCTCTTTAGGATAAGAACGTCATTATAGTAATAAATTGTTCGACAATCAAGCATAATCATTCACTTCATAAACTATTTATTTTTTCACAATCTTCCTATAAGTGCCGAAATGCATCAAAAAAAAGCATTCACCTTAGTGAATGCTCTTCCTATCATTTTATTCAACTCTGATAAATATCTGCTCCTTGGCATCCTCAGGAAACACACCGAAATCATTCATTGTACGTAAAATGATTTCGTTTATTTTCTCTAGCTCACTGCCGTTTTGCCAATGTGGATATGAAGCAAAAAGCGTTCTTAGCTCATTTCCTAGCTCTTCAAAATGTGTCATCCAATAGCTTTCCTCAAACAATAAACGAATTTGGGAACGAAGCTCTTTTTTGTTTTCTTCACTCGCTTGAAGACCGTCAATATTACCATGAATGGCTGCGGCGATAAAAAGTACATACCCCATGTCTTCATAAATACTTCTAAGCAAGTGATGATAATTTCCTTGATGGTTGTTTTTATGATAAACCGTTCGGTCGTAAAACCAATTCAGCACCCCATGCAATGACTCGATCCCCAAATCTCCTGGTGCAAACATGGACGCGGCCTTTCGTGAGGCATAGTATTTCTGCCAGGTATGAAGAGACAGCTTTCCTAAAAGCGATGGCAACAAATTGCGTTTGGCATCGTCAGCTAGCTTTTGAGTCGTATACTGATCGATACGTGCAAGCTCATGATAAATTGCATACTTCACTTGTTTACTCGCTTCGGCATATTCATCGGTTGGTGAAAACAAGGCCTCAAGTCCCTCATAGCGTAAAAACAACGCCTGCTCTTCTTCCCCTGCTTCGTTTGTATAAAAAACGGTCACAGCAAGACTTTGTTCAATACCTTGAATCGGCTGCTCTTCATCTATATTCACTATTCTTCCAAACAACTGAACCTCTTTTTCAAAGTTATTTGGCACGTGGACTTGTTTAAGAGATTGAATAACTAAATGACCCATTTCAGCTAGCTGACTTAAAAAATGCGTCAACCCTGCTTGAATAAGCGTAAGGTTCTCTTCGTCTATTTCTTCATATTGATCATTCACTAAATATTTTGTATGTAAATGGATCGTTAAATCTGCTTCCATTTTTCACTACCTCGATTCTTAAGATGTATACATGTGACGTATTATCGTCAACCATTCGACAAAAATCGGTAATCTCCTTCTCAAAATGACAAAAAGATATAATTTTCTAACTATTATCCCCTAACACAATACTTTGGTGATCTAGATGTATAACTTCATTTTGTAAATCCTCATTATGTACCATCAAACCATAAACACATGGCTTGATGAGTAGAAACAGGTTAAGCAAGCTTTCTTTTCGCTTTCGTCATGCTTGCAGCCAATATATTTGAAATAGAGAAGACCCTCGTTTGGTTTCGCATGAGACAAAGCGCTTTTATATAAGTGGGATGAATGTCATGAATTATAATCGTTCTCTGTGTAATCGTGCCGTTTCCATCCATGTAGATTATCTCAACAGACGCGTCGCTTTCCAATGCTCGTTGAAGGATTTTTTTCATCTGTCATCATCTCCTTAAAATGATTATAACGAACAAATGTTCTTATATCAATTTAAAGTCATCGACATTTTATGATCCTTTTATTTCCTTTAATCGTGAGGGACCTTTTTCGGTGGATTCACGTATTTTCCATGAATTTTAACACTGACCCCCTGATCATACACCATCTTTCCACCATAATATCCGACCCCTAAAATGCCACCGGCAGCGGCAATGGAAAGTACCAAATAAACAGCAAGCCATCGTTTCGTCATTTCTTTTTTCTTCCATATAAAAAACGAGCGGAGTGCTGCAACTAAAAATGCGACGATAGTTGTAAGATGCGCCAAATTTTCATGCAGATGAAACACATTGGTATTTCCGCGCGCATCTTCTTCTGGTCCAGTTCCTACGGCAATCCAAGCCGCAACGAACGCAATAACCCATAAAACATATCCCTTTTTGGCTGAAAATGTCCGCTTAATAAAAATAAGATATAAATCATAAAGAACTGCTAAGATAATAATCCCAATTGGAAAATGAACGATAATGGGATGGATATGTGATAGCACTTCTTCAAACACGAGTTTTCCCCCTCTAATTAATAACATCATTCCTTACTACTTTATTACACATAGAATAAAAGAGTTCCATGAGATGATCATTTATTTCCTCCTTACAATTATGTAAGTTTATTGTAAGAATTGTCATGCGGTAAGCGTAAATCTATTCTTTTATACTAAACGTAGATCATTTATGAAAAAGGAGATTAACAATGAAAAAACCACTTACGCTTGTCCTTACATACTGCATACTCGTATTTGGCAGCACCACTCTATTAAATCTTACACATACCCCGTTCCTAGTTACGATTAGTCAACTAACTCCACTTTTTTCAACTTTTTTTGTCTTTATTTTTTGGACTATGAAAAAAGATTTTATAAAGGAAATAGGTATCTTTCGCCTTGGTAGCTTAAAAAGTTACCTATATGGTTTTCTAGCATGTGTACCAATCATTATAAGCTTTTTAATTGCTTGGTCACTCGGATATATTGATCTACCATCCGTTGATCGCTTTCCGACTTGGCTTCATGGGCAACAAGGTCGTTTTTGGTTCATACTGCAACATTCGTTAAGTGCTTATTCACTTCTTTCCCTTCTTCTGTTCTCATTTGGAGAAGAAATAGGTTGGCGAGGTCTCTTGCACACACAGCTGCTGAAAGTTGTAAGTACCAAAATGACGGTTCTTCTTACAAGCTTACTGTGGCTACTATTTCACCTACCGTTTTATTTAAATGGATACAACGAATCTGGCACTACCTCTGTTAATATTATGCTATTTAGCTTCATGATCGTCCCTCTTTCAATTGTGATGGGGTGGGTACGACTCCAAACGAAAAGCATTTGGCCGCTTGTGATTTTTCATGCCTCTATTAATTTTAGCCGTTCACTTTTGGAGCAGCTGTTTTACAGTAAAAAAGACGGTTGGGAGCTAATCACAGGCGAATCTGGAATCATTAGCATTATGATTTGGATACTTATCGCTATACCTTTATGGAATGTCTTTACTAAAAATGAAAAAGGCATGAAGAAAACGAAGACGAAAACACTATCGATACATGCACAAAAGCCCTGAGAAATACTCAGGGCTTCTTTATTAATGAAGTTGAAAAGCTTCTACCGCTTTGTCTAGCTCTTGCACCGTTTGTGATAAATGATCTGTGTAGCGTGCTAATTCACTAGAGGATGCAGCTTGCTCCTCTACAATAGAGGCAATTTCCTGTGCTGAAGCAGTCGTTTGCTCTGATACCGCGCTAATTTCTTGGATCATCGCAACAACGTAGTCCTTCTGCTCATTAATTGTTTGAATCGAGGCTGCTTCCGCTAGAATGGACTGAACCATTTTGTTTAATGATTGCGTTATTTGCGTCATCGATGCACTCACCGTTTGAACCGCTTCTTTTTGTTCTACGTTTACTTGAGTGGTTTCCTTCATCAACTCAACTAGCTTATTGTTTTCCTCTAGAATACTCGTAATTACCTCATTGATATTTCTCGTGGCTTGCTTTGAATCATCGGCCAAGTGACGCACCTCATCTGCTACGACCGCAAATCCTTTTCCATGTTCCCCTGCCCGTGCCGCTTCAATAGAAGCGTTTAATGCAAGCAAATTCGTTTGCTCCGCAATGCTTGAAATATGATCTGTTGCACTCGCAATAACCTGAGATTTACTATTCAAGTTTGCAACCATTTTTGTCACATCCGCAAATCCCTTTTCTAGGCGATCATAGGAATTAGTTAGCTCTTCAACTTTTGCTTCTCCTGCTTTTACTTGCGTGGCAGCACCTGACATTTCCTCTTCGATTACCTTTGACTGCTCATTTAACGAAACAATCTCATCACTTAAATCTTGGATAGCGAGTGATCCTTTTTCGACTTGATTTGATTGCGTGGACGCACCTGAAGCGATTTCACTGATGGACTGTGCTACTTCACCAATTGCTTTGCTATTTTCATTGGCAATGGTATGAACACCGCTTGTCGTTTTATCAACCGCAGCAACATTGTCATTCACTTTATGTATAAGTTCCCGCATATTTCGTATCATGTCGTTGTAATTCGTCGCCAAATCTTTAATTTCATCGTTTGAATGAACGGTAAGCTCGGTCATTAAATCTCCCTCTGACGTTCTTTTCAACGCCACCTGAAACTGCGCAATCATCTTTTTAAGTTTTCCTGACAAATAAATGGCACATAACGCGCCAATCAGCAGACCAATAATAATGGATACAATGCCTGTTAGGCGAACAGTAGTCATTTTAGAGGCAAATTCTTCGGTTGGCGTAAGTGAAATTACTTTCCACTTTACATCAGGAATAGTCGATACTTGTCCCGTATATTCCTTACCAGCAATTTCCACTCTTTGCAAAGATTGATCGTTCTGATCAAACAAAGTAGACACCCAGCTGTACGCACGATCAAATTTCTCTGAATCGCGGATTACGTCCTGCACTCCTTCGACCTTCCCACTGTTTTTTGGGTTCATATTTTTCCCGTCGGCATTTTGAATGAACGAGCTAACGGCAACCCCCTGTGAGTCTAAGACGATAATATGATTCCCGGCATATTTTTCAACATTTTCTCGGGCGGCATCAATCGTTCCTAGATCGACGTCATACCCAAGCGCCCCGACCATTTTTCCATTTATCATGACGGGCGTAATGATCGACGTCATGACTTTATGAGAAGTTTGATCTTCATAAATATCCATCCACGTCGTCTTTGGGTTTTCCACAAGCGTTTTGTACGTTCTCGTTTCATTTACATCTTTTTTAAATTCTATGTACGGTGCAATGTGAAGCTTTCCTGTCTTGCCATCCATATAATAGGCCGAAATGATGTCTCGATTGTGTTCGTTCGTTGATTGAAGAATTCGGTCGATCTTTTCAATCGGCTCTTTTTTCTGCAACTCTCCTGAGATTAACCCCGCTAGTTGATCTAACGAACGATTGTAGTTTTGCAGCGTAAGCGCAATTTGTCCACCTACATTTCGAGCGTTCGTTTTGTTGGCCTTATCATTGTCCGTTTCTAATATGTTTTTGACGACGACTTGTGTAAAAAACACCGTTCCTAAAAGGGCAATTAAGGTTGTCATACAAATGAATAAAACCCATTTCGTTCGAAGAGACACACGCCGCTTCTCTTTCCTTGATCGTGATGTTGTTTCTCTGCTCATATCGAATACCTTCTTTTTTCTGAATTACATTTACTCTCTTAAAAAAGCAAATATTTCTATTTATCGGTTTCGATAGATAATCCTTAACATTAACACTTGAAATCTATCTTTTTTGATTATTCTTTTAATTACTAACTTTTTCTTTTATACTAAAATGGAAAAATAAAGAAAAGAGGGGTCATATGAAAAAACCTACTATTATGCTGTTAGGAACCTATCATTTTGATACATCTACGGTGTCTGATTACAAAGTTACGGAAGAAATGGACATCTTTTCAGACACCAAACAAAATGAAATTCAGGAAGTACTAGAAAAATTAAGCGCATTTGCTCCTACAAAAATTATCTTGGAATATCCATCTAAAGCTCAAAAAGAATTATCTAAAACGTATGAATCCTATCGAAAAGGAGAGCTGAAGCCCCAAAAAAATGAGATCTATCAGCTCGGCTATAAGCTTGCCGACATGCTAGGACATGACACAATCTATGCAGGAGATTTGAATGAAGAAGAGGGTATTCCCGATATTTTTTCATTTATTGATGAAGATTCCTCTGACATTGCGGAAAAGATTAAGGATTTTTTTGATAAGTGGTTAAAAGAGGCCAATCAAAAGCTTTCTTCTACCGTTTGTGATTCTCTCACCTTTATGAACGAACCTGCATACGTAAAAAGCATGCACCAAATATACATAGATATGTCCTTGCTTGAGTACAACGGAGAACCTATTGGAGCGAAGTGGGTTATGCACTACTGGTATTACCGAAATATGCTCATTTACAAAAAAATTGTTGGGCTTACTACTGATCCCGATGATCGAATATTGGTTATTTACGGGGCTGGTCATCTGTATTTACTTCAGCAGTTTTGTCAAGAAGGAGACCGCTTCATCATAGAGAATCCTACTACTTACCTAACGAGCGCAGTCACAGTCAACCGTTAATTTAATACGTGCTTCACCGCCCAGAAATGATGATCATGAAAGAGTAATTGCTTTGCTTCCTCAACGTTTAACCAACATATCTCATGATCATCCTCTAGCGGCTCCTGCACTCTTTCAGAGATCCACGTTTTGTAAAAGTAGCCGTCACTAAGAAGCGGCTCTCCTTTGCGAGAATAGAAATAGCGCTTTGCATGTCCAATATATGTACGGCTTATGACTTCACAACCGATCTCCTCAAGCATCTCTCTTTGCAAACACTGCTCATTCGTTTCACCTCCTTCTACCCCACCACCAGGTAGAAAGTAAAGACCGCTATGTTTAACCGTCAACACTTTCTTTTCCTTATTGACGATAACCCCATATACACCTTTTCTCTCCCGATAATGTCTGTCTTTTTCTTTGAATCCGAATAATAGCGTCATCGCTCTCTCCTTTTCACCCTTTGCTAAATTCCGCATGTTTACTAATGAAAATGACCGTTACACCTGATTTTTTTCCACATATACTAAAAGTACGTTCGTTTACCAAATCTATTCTTTAGAGAAGCTAAAATGATAGCTATTCTCTTTACTACATGATGAAATCGAGGTTATGTGACAATGATTAAAGGTAGTGTAAGTGCTGTAAAAGATGGCTTTGTCGTCGTTGATGTTAACGGTCAACCATTTGAATACCCAATGGATATTTTCAAAAAGACGTTAGTTGTTGGCGACACTGTCTATGTTGGTGGAAATACGGCAGCTGTTTTATGCGAAGAAACCGAGAAAATCCGTCAGCAAATCGAACAACAAATGAAAGATAGTTTAAATAAGAAATAAAAAACGGTCGCCCGTCACTTCTAAATGAAGCTATGGGCGACCGCTTTTCGTTTCAACTTTTGTCACATAAGCGTTCACGTTCTTTTCCGTTACCTTTGCGACAAGATCACGATGTTCGTCACACTATTCGTACCTTCTATTATATTTGGTTATATTTCATAACTCTACATACAAAATAAGGTGATAAAATCACTGTATCTGTCAGACCCGTTCTGCCTCATTACGAAGCTTTAATTTCATTAAACTCTTCCTCACTCCTTTCTTAAAATCCTGTTGTGAGCAGGTGATTTTTTACTTTTTATTGACAATTTATGTTGATCTGCATATAATCCTTATTAAACACATATGAATTATTAATCAAATCAGAATTTAATTCAGAAGGGATGAGAGAGATGAAGTTATTTCAATCACTATTTAGCGAACGTTGTCCTAAGTGCAAAAAAGTATTAAATACGTCAAAATCTAACGCACTTCAGGCTACAACCGTAAAGTTTTGCACCGAGCTTCATTATCAAAAAGAATTTCACCCTGGACTTGAACTGTTTGTAGAGAGCGATCATGTTAGCCAATAACCTTAAAATAAAACCCTACCAAGTAGCTGTGTTATTTCTTTAAAGAATAGCACGGCTATTTTTATCCATTTATACCCAAAAATAAAAAAGGTAATTTAAACCTATAAATCCTTTTTATGTAATATTTTTGTAACATTCGTCATGTAAACAGGCACCTACTTATTTTTCATTTGCTGTAATAGGTAATTAAATAGGTATGTTTTCCACATTTATTTCACCTCAACCATTGCTTCGCCTTTTCCTTTATTGTCGTCAGGAACTCCTAAGAGACCTCTCAAACGGTATGTTTTACCTCTATAAACACTTACTAGTTTCTTCAACTATCACCTAACTGTAAAGGAACTGTAACCACATCTTTCTTCCTATTTAATACAATTAAGTTACCAACTATTAGGAGTGAGGTTTCTTGAAAAATACGATTGATTGTTATAGCGACGTGCTAGAAATGCTTGATTCACTGCTACGAGACCCTGAGCCTTTTCGGGAAGATTTTTATACGGACCGAACGAAACCTATTCCGATCTTTACAGACTATCCTGATGAAACACTCGTTTCTTACATGAAAAGCCTAAACGTAACAGGAAGAAAAGTATTAGACATTGGATGTGGTGCTGGCCGAAATGCACTATTTTTAGCTTCACAGGGATTTGAAGTCGATGCAATTGATTTATCCTCCACGTCTATCCAGTGGGCAAAAGAACGAGCAGATGAGCGAAAGCTTTCCATTCGCTTTGTTCATGGGAACCTGTTCGAAACCGCTCTATGTACAGACGCATATGATTTCATCTATGATTCTGGCTGTTTTCACTACCTCGCTCCGCACAGACGCATTACATACACTAAATTGGTTACACGTTTGTTAAAGACCGGCGGACATTTTGGCATTACGTGCTTTGTTCCAGAAGGGAAATTTGGAGGTTCAACCCTCTCAGATTGGCAAGTCTATGAACTTCGGACGCTTCAAGGTGGGCTTGGCTATACAAAAGAACGTTTAATAGACATATTCAATCAACTTCAGTTAATTGATGCGCGGGCAATGAATGATGTAAGTGATGGAGAAAAGCTATTCGGAAGCTCAGATTTATTATCTGCTCTCTTTATTAAAGCAAACTAAGTTTATTCCATAGAGGATACGGACGTTTAATTGTTCTTGTTATTGTCCTCTTCCTATCTAGCGAAGAATACTACACGTTTTCTTTTTTATTACAGACTTATTTTTCGTTTTGTATCATCTTTGTAACATTACTGTAATATTACTCCCCTTTTCTACCCGTCTTCTTTTCAATCATTTTGTTATTTCATTTACATCTCAACCCTTTAAAAGCCTTTATTATCAACCTTTATATCAATCTATGTTTAAAAATCTCAATTTTTTTTAAAAAATATAGGCAAACTACTTTTCAATTGTTACTTTTTGTTGTAACATAAATGTAACAAAAGAAATATAAAAACAATATTTGTTACATAGATAACGACATATAACGATTAGGAGTGGACGAGACATGAAACGATTTGGACTTATTTTATCAGTGGTGGCACTTTCTTTTACATTACATACACAAGCAACAGCAAAAACAACGGCAGAAACATTATCGACAAACAACGCAATTACTCTTGCAGCAGATGGCAGCGAACATTTTTGGAATGCTTTACACGGTTCAAAAGACAATTCATGTACACCTCGTACATTCGACTATAAAGATGCAGATTACGTCTATCTTTGTGAAGAGTTTGATACAAAAGAAAAGCTATCAAACTACTTAAACGAAACGTTCACAAACGGTAGCATTGAACAAGGACTAAAAGATTATGACTACATGACATACAACGGAAAGCTTGCTCACCCAGTTGGTGATGGTTTCAGCATGCTTGATTGGGATCATGCAACAGCAAAGCTTGTTAAGAAACAAGGTAGCACACGTACATTTGAGTTTACCGTTCCAACTGTAGACGGAGATAGCGTAAAACGTCACGTAACATTTGCATCAGTAGGATCACAGTGGAAAATTACAACATTTGACGCTGTGCAATAATCGTTAACCATTTTACCTTACCTTTACTGAAAAAAACGCGTCGCTTATTAGCAACGCGTTTTTGTTATTTCCTCTATTATTACTTCCAGTTTACGTATCGAGCCTCTCCTGCAAACAGCTTATCGGCTACTAGCCGTCCTTTCTTGTCAAACGCACGAATATTCCAGTTGCTCTCCGTGTATTTATTTAGCACAAACAGCGCGTATCGATTTTTCACTTTTTGAACGTGGTACACCTTTGAATGTGATTTCACATCGTTTAATGAAAGGTGATATGGTGCCGTCTGGGATACTCCTTTTAAATGATTTCCAAGCGCTATGTATTTAATTTTTGAGCGTGGTGCCGTTTCAATAGCTACAACGAAACGGCTATGATCTCCCATGCCCGTTGCTTTGAACGGTTTTCCTGCTTCAACCGAATACCCGAACGTCCCCCCATCAGATTGGTACAAAAAACCAAACTTTCTTTCTAAGCGGCTAATACCAAACGTGCGAAACGTTTCGTCCTCAAATAAGACAATTTTTCCGTAATTCTTTATATCCTTTGATTCAATAATTTTCACATTGTTTTCGTGAGAGATTGCCTCTTCTGCTGAGACGTGCATATGATCGAATTTCAGCAGAACAAGAGTCATGATTCCTATTGCAAAAGCTCCAATGATTACTTTTTTCATTCATCATCCCCCCGGTGAAGAACTTCTTGATTTATATAGCCTATTAAAAACTTCGCTTATGTTATATAGTCCCCCTTTTATGCATGTTTTAACTCTTCTTCATATGTAAAATGAGGATGTGACTCGATCTGCTGACGTACTTCTTCTAACGGAAGCTTTGAATACAATCCGTAATAAGAATGTTGTTGAATGTGGAATTGGCGCATGATGTCAGAAATAGCAAGCATGCGAGATTCATGATCAAATTCCCTCATAAAAGTGCGAAAGTGAATCCAATCCTCTTTTTCCATCACTTTAATAACTGTACACATTTCCTCATTAATACAAGCTTCCTCCACACTAAAAATCATTTGTGGATGATCTTCAGACGGATGATCTGTGTCGTTTTTGACGAGCGTTTGAAAATCTGCCAATAGCCTGTGAAACTCTTCAATCGTTTCAATGCAAAATCCGATATGCCAGTGCGGCGCCGTTCGTTGATCGTATTCCCAGTCAATTGATGATAAGTTGTACATAGTTGAAAGCTTCCTTAACACGCGCTTATTTGTAAACCCTGTTTTAAATACCACTTCCGCTTTATGATCAGATTCCATAAAAATCGTAAAAATATCCCCACACCATACGTTCGCCTCGCCAATCATTTCGATATATTCCTGTGAAGCCACGGCGAGCTCTTCGCACGGCACGGCGTCATTTACTAGACGATAGTGATGTTCAGCAGCAAACTGTGTTACGAGCGCTACTAATTCTTCTTGCTTCATCCTCTAGTCTCCTTCCTTCCACTCAAAAATAGCTTCGGTTCCATTTAAGAACCAAAGCCCATTTACGTGCATTTACTCTTCCCAAATCTTCTTCGCTCGTTCAAGGTTTTGTAAGCTAATGAAGCCTTTTTGCATTGGAGGTGGACATTGAACGTTATGTTTCTTAATTTTTTCATTGATCACGTTGACCTCTTCATCCGTTTGGCAGGTGCGTACGAGCGCTGAAATTTCCTTTTGAAGCTGAAGCCACGGTGGTAAATAACCGGCATCACGCGCAACTTTCTCAAAATTTTGGAACACGTCCCGCTTAAAATAATCCTGACTAAGCGGTTTTCCTTGCCCTTTCAGAGGACCTTGATCACCTGAATTTTTCAACATATCGCCAATTAAATCATTGTACTTATTTTCCATCCTTCTCCCCCCATTTCGACTCAAAAACCTTCCTTTCATCCTTGTGTTCATTGTACCATATTATTACAGTCTTTTTTAGACAAGAACTTCTGAACGGAAACGAGGAAACGATATGCAACGCTTAGAGTTAGACGCTGACTTAAAGATCAATTTCTCATTGGTCTCCGTGCCTAACAATAAAGAGCTAAAGAAGCTGCTCACTTACTGTTTATTATTGCACCAGCATGCTCATACCATTACCTCCACTTCTTCTTTTACATTAAAAGACGTACTATATGCTCAGTACGAATGGGTTCTTTTATTTACGAAGAACTATACGGAGCAATACCGGACCGATGAAGGATTTCAGCAGCATTTACTGGACATACTTGAGACAATCGAAGTAGAACTCGGAAATGTAGATTGGGCGCTTATCCAATCCTTTGAAGAAAAATAAGAGTATACATCCCTCTTATTATTTTGGAACAAACTAACAAAAAATTTGCGTTTGTTCTCGTGTAATCAGGGAACAACATACAAGGCTCCCTTTCAAACCTATTTCTTTTCACTTAGAAATGGGTTTTCTTTTCTTGAAACTAACGCTCATCTGGCGGCAGTTTCTTACTTATTTCGGTTTTCGAAACAAAATAATTGACCCTTTTTTTAATAAGGAGTATCTTTAGTTCAGTCATCAAATCTTTTGTGTTGCAAAGTTTATTTTTTTGTATTATAGTACTCATTGCAACATTAATTGATAGGTCAATCAATTGCCCACAATGAAAAATAAGGTAATTTTAGATTGAGCTAATGATCCCAATTATACACCCATCAATCTGGTTTGACCTTTCAAGCTTTTAGATCCCTAAATCTTGTCCCCAAAGCTTGAAAGGTTCAAGACCATACAAAGGAGAATGTTCGATGGAAAACTATCATGAACTTTTAAAAAAACAACATGCCTTCTTTAAAGGCGGACAAACAAAAGATGTTCAGTTTCGTATTAATACGTTAAATAAATTAAAAGACTTAGTGCAAACACACGCTCAAGATGTATTAGATGCTGTAAAAGCAGACCTTAACAAGCCAGAAGTAGAAGCAAAACGCGCTGAGGTTGGTCTTGTAATCGGTGAAATTGACTATATGGTTGAAAACCTAGCTGCATGGGCAGAACCAAAAGAAGTGGAAACACCTGCAATGCTTGAAGGTGCAAAAAGCTTCATTTTACCAGAGCCATACGGTGCAGCACTTGTGATTGCGCCTTGGAACTACCCGTTCCAACTTGCGATGAACCCATTAGTAGGAGCAATTGCAGCTGGTAACACAGCAGTGTTAAAACCATCTGAGCTAACACCACGCACATCTAGCCTGCTTGCGACGCTTATTAATGACAACTTCCCTGAAGAATATCTACGCGTAGTTGAAGGTGAAGTCGAAACAAGCACAGCGCTATTAAACGAAAAATTTGACTATGTGTTCTTTACAGGAAGCACAGGCGTAGGGAAAATCGTTGCTCAAGCAGCTGCTAAACACCTAACACCTGTAACGCTTGAACTAGGTGGAAAAAGTCCCACAATCGTTCATAAAGATGCAAATCTTGATGAAACGGCTGCACGCATTGCACGCGGAAAATTCGCAAACGCTGGTCAAACTTGCGTAGCGCCTGACTACGTTCTTGCTCACCGCAGCGTAAAAGATGAGCTCATTAAAAAATTACAAGAAGTGATCACAGCTACGTATGGTGAAGACGTAACGAAAAACCTTGACTTCCCTCACGTAGTGAGCGACAGACACTTTGATCGCTTACACGGCTTCTTAGACAATGGCGACTTAGCAGTTGGTGGTCAATCAGACCGTGATCGTTTGTTCATTGAGCCAACTGTGTTAGACAACATTTCTTTTGAAGATGCTGTTATGCAGGATGAAATCTTCGGACCTATTCTTCCTGTAATCGTATATGATGAGCTTTCTGAAGTGATTGATGAAGTAACAAAACGACCAAAACCACTAGCTCTTTACATCTTCTCTGAAGACGAAGACGTTCAAAATGAAATCTTACACAACATTTCATTCGGTGGCGGTTCAATTAACGACACAATCACACATATGACAACTCACTATCTACCATTTGGTGGTGTCGGTGAAAGTGGTATGGGTGCTTATCATGGTAAAGCAAGCTTTGATACATTCTCACACTTCAAAAGCATTTTAAACCGCCCAACAAAATAATGGGGTAAACAAAGGAGAGAGGCTACGATTGAGGCCACTGAAAAACTTCGGCTTTTTTAGATGATCAGTAGCATGTAAGACAGAAAAGCTGGATCCATTCCGTTCTTTGGAGTAGATCCAGCTTTTTCTTCATTATAAAGCAAAAACGGCCAAGTTCCTTTCAAAATGGGAACTTGGCCATTACATCTGATGCAGTCGCTCTAGGTTGTTTGGAACGGAAGGTGCGAGACTCCTGAGGGATTAGCGTGACAGGTGAGACTCCGCAGAGCAGCGAGGAGGCTCACCGCACGCCCCGCGGAAAGCGAAGCAACCTGGAGTGGAAATCAACCGACTCCGTTATGAAAGCAATCCTTTAAGGACTTTTTCAGTGGCCTCGTGTATGCGTGTTCCTTTTTACTACTTCCCTGCCATATCTGCTTCATGAAGAAACAGAAGTTTTTGAAATAAATCGGCGCCTAGCAGATCATGAATTTCCTTCATCTTTTTCTCACTCGCACTGAGCGGAATCATGTGAAACTGAACGAGCGTTGATACACGCTGCACAATACTGTCCTCATAGCCGAGCTGTGTAAGCCAATACGCGGCTAGCTGCGACGAAACAAACTCATGGCCAATAAAGTGAGCGTATCTCGTTTCCTCGCCTTTTCGAGTCGTAAAACTTTTACAATAGCCCTTTCCAAGATCATGAAAAAGCGCTGCCCACAGCATTATGAGACGATCCTTACCCTCGTATTTCTCTAGCACATACTTGTACACATAGTAAATATGGCGACTAATGGAGAACGAATGATACGTAGAATCTTGTGACACATTAAATATATCCATAAACTCCGGAATAACCGCCGCAAGTTGTGGAATTAATTCGTCATGAGATGCACCAGAGGTAACGGCTGCTTCAAGCGCATTTCTTGTTTCACTCGCCCTACCCACGCCGTCATTAAAATAAATCACGTCGTCCCATCCTTCATTCATAACAGGAATATGAAGGGCTTTATACATTTTATCAATGACGGAATTTCCTACTTTTCGCGTACGATGCTCATCCTGGTATTGAATATCCGTCAGATGATTATTTATATAATAAGCTACTTTTTCGTTCGCTTTGATCACGTAGTTAATTAGATGCACACGTTTTTTCCTTATGAGATTTGTGGCGTCATAAATAACCGTCTCGCCACGCAAAAGATGCATATTGGCACGTTTATTCATTTCTTCGAATACACGTACATTTTGAGACTGATCATTCACATTACCAAAAAGCTCTTTACGCAGCTCATCCGATGAAAGAACGACGCCGTTCTCTTGCATACTCAGTTGCCGTGCAAGCGTTGATTTGCCTGATGCCGGAAGACCAACCATCATGATGAATTTACTCAAGTGGCTCACCTTCTTTAGTGACTGATGACAACTCACGCGAATCGTCAATCCCAATTTGGTGTAGCTTACGATAAGAACCATCTACCTTCTTTAACAGGTCATATCGTTTTCCTAAAAATTCATTTCGAACAAACGATTTTAGCGCCTTTGGGACGTGTTGGTCGATCCAAATCATACATTTCTTCCGATCATCTTTAGGCGCCGCCTCGTAGTAGTGCTTAATATGGGACTTAGTTTCCTTTAAGCGTTTGAAAACCTCGCTCGCTGTCTCCTCCACTCTCGCACGGTAAGCATCAGGAACTTTTGAGACCATATCATCATACGTTTCTTCTGCAATGGCTTGAATGATGACGTTAACCGATGAAATTCTGTCCAACAGTCCGTGCATACTTACATAGTCATCACACTTTACTTTGATAAAATGACCATCGATATGTAGTACCCATCCTTCTTTTTCATAAGACCGATACGTCTTCATATCCTCTAGCAAATTCTCTAACGTTTTGTTTTCAAGCGACACGGCTTTGACTCCATATGCTGATGCTAATTGTAGGACGTCACAATAGGATAAGTGCTCCCCTGTATACGTATTTCGAACACCAATTAAATAAACCCCTTCGTCTTTTTTAGTATAGTTCACGACATGTGCATCTCGTTGTGAGATATATTCAAATACAAACGTATAGTGATCGTGCTCTTTTAACATCCTTACATACGAATTGCTAAGCATGCGATGTCCATCTTCTAAGCGCCATGAATCCTGCATTGAGACCGCCATACTTCCTGCCATAAAAACATTTCCACGGTACCAGCGAGCATTTTGCATCGAACCGTCCAGCTTATCAGCAATCTCTACTACCTTTGCACGCCTCATTTTTTGTTGTATAGCGTCTACTTTATTTTCTTCTACCTCATTTAAATTAAAAAACTTTTGATACGGTGATAGAACCACTTCCTCATGTTCTAGATCGACCACAACACTTCGACATTCACGGTAAATGGACCCTTGATCCTCCCACATTTCACGTTTCATCTCAAAAAGATCGTAGCGAAATAAAACGAGTGATCCTTTTTGATTCACATGCAGGCAAGCGAATACCTCGTCATATTCTTTCCGATTTAATTTCTGTAGCCACGTTTTAAAATCGTACGTGTCAACCTCTCCAACTAATTGTTTATAATCTTGCTTCATTTTCATCACCAGATTGTAAACAGGATTCCACGAATAGGAATTCATTATGGCTTCCTCCTCTAAGGCATCTTTTTATCTACACATTCATTTCAGCTATTTTAATAAGAAAGAAAAACAGAATGATTTGCCTTTTCTCTTCCTATTATATGAATCTATCTCTCAAACATTATCCGTCATGTTTTAATCAACCTTCACATTTCTTCCATTATTGTTATAATAATCATTATTATAGCATACCTCTTTTTTGGAAAATATTTATTGCCAAGAAGGTATTGTGGTGCTACAATGTTTTACATTCCTACTATTCTTACTTACATAGTCGGTTTAACACATTACATGATGAAATAGGAGTGATTTTAGTGAAAAAATCATATTTACTTTTCATCTCTCTTATTGCCGTGATTCTTATTGCAGCAGGATGCAGTAACGATAGCAGCAAGCCTTCAAGTGCAAAAGAAGGCAAAGAGGGTGGAACACTAAACGTCGCGTCTCAAAGTGAGCCAGCAACGCTTGATGCTCAAATTACGGGAGACTCAGATGTAAAAGACGCAACACGAAGCATTTATGAAGGTCTCATGATTCTAGATGACAAAGGAAATCCACAGCCTGACTTGGCCTCTAAAGTCGATGTTAGCGAAGATAAGAAAACGTATACGTTCCAACTTCGTAAAGGTGTAAAATTCCATAATGGAAAAGAAATGACGGCAGATGATGTTGTCGCCTCTATTAATCGCTGGATTAAGTTATCTTCCCTCGGTAAAACGAACTTCGCTGGAGCCGAAATGACAAAAGTAAATAACGATACGGTGAAGCTTACTTTACAAGCTCCGAACGTGAATACGCTATCACTATTAGCTGATCCGATTCCCGCCGCAGCTATTCTACCAAAAGAAATTGTTGATGGTGCATCAGATGAAGGAATTAAAGAGTATATCGGGACAGGTCCGTATAAATTAAAAGAATGGAAGAAAAATCAGTACATTTTACTCGAGAAGTTTAAGGATTATTCAGCAAAAGGTCGCGAAGTGAAAAAAACACCTCATGCTGATGAAATCAAGTTAAGCTTTGTAAGTGATGAATCAACGCGTATCTCTGGCTTAACAACTGGGCAATTTGATGTGGCGTTATCGATTTCAAGCGATAACACAAAACAAATTGAAGGCAGTCAAAATGCAAAAGTAGAAACGTCCCCTGGTGGATTTATGGGATTATTCTACAACGGTGATAAAGGTGTCTTTAAAGACATTAACGCACGTAAAGCGGTAAATTCGGTACTAAATTCAAAAGATATTTTAGATAGCTCTTACGGTAGTTCAAAGTTTTACACACTTTCTTCTTCCATTGTGAATAAAGAATATCCGAACTATTACAGTACAGCTGGAGAAAAAGAATACAATCAGCACGATAAGAAAAAAGCAAAAGAATACCTGAAGAAATCTGGTTATAACGGTGAAGAAATCCGCTTGATGGCTTCTCGTGACTATCAAGATCAGTACAACACGGCTGTTGTTGTTCAGCAAGAATTAAAAAGCATTGGCATGAATGTGAAGCTAGAAGTCTATGACTGGGCAACGTTCAGTGACAAAATGAGCGACACAAGTCAGTGGGATATCTATCCTGTTGACTGGAATGCACGTTCAACGATTTTCCAAGGTTTTTGGACAACAAAAGGTACATCTGTAGAAAAATCAATGGACTACTTAAACAAAATTAAAGCAGCTCCTTCTGTTGAAGAAGCACGTGATGAAGTGGATGCTATTCAGCAATATGTGTGGGACGAGCTTCCATTCACACTAATCGGACACAAGATGAATATTAACGCTGTTTCCGATAACGTAAAGGGCTATCAATATAATCTTGGACCAATCTTTTATAATATGACATTAACTAAATAATGTATGACCATAAAAGCAGAGAGCATACGCCCTCTGCTTTTAGAAAGGAGTTCAATATGGGCGCTTATACAGTCAAGAGAATTCTCTCCTTAATCCCTGTTTTACTAATTGTCTCAATTGTGGTGTTTTTAATTACTCACCTTACACCAGGAAATCCTGCTGCTATCATTTTAGGACAAGGCGCAAGCGCTGATCAAATTGCCGCACTTAGTAAAAAAATGGGATTAGATAAACCCGTTATGGAACAATTTTTTATTTGGATCTCCAACATTGCTCACGGTGATTTTGGTTACTCCTACTTTTTAAACCGTTCCGTTCTAGGAGCCATTTGGGACAATGTTGGCCCTACATTTTCGCTAGCACTATTAGCTCAAGTGATTGGGGTAACGTTCGCTTTGCTTTTTGGGGTGTACGCAGCCAAACATAAAGGAAAAGTACGCGATGAGGCGATTATGGGAGCAAGTCTGCTTGGTATTTCCATTCCTAGCTTTCTTCTAGGCTCACTGCTAATCTTACTCTTTGCCGTTCAGCTTCGCATATTCCCTGTTTCAGGATATGTGCCGCTAAACGCTGGACTCTTCGAGCATCTACGCTATTTGATTTTACCTGCCATTACGCTTGGTACCATTCAAGCTGCGCTTATTACGAGAATGACGCGTTCTTCTTTATTGGATACGATTTCTGAGAACTTCGTCAAAACGGCGAAGGCAAAAGGACTAAGCGAACGAACCGTTATGCTCAAGCATACGCTACGCGTTGGCTTTTTACCCATTTTAACCGTCATTGGGGAATCATTTGGAGGACTTGTGACAGGTGCTGCCGTAACAGAGGCATTATTTAATATTCCGGGACTTGGACAGCTCATCGTCTCCTCCATTGAGCGACGAGATTATGCGCTCATTCAAGGAGCCGTATTACTTATTACAATTGTATACGTCATTGTCAATTTAGTTGTCGATTTGCTCTACGCAGTGATCGATCCACGCGTTCGAAATTCTTATCATGATTAAAAGGGGGGAACACATATGAATGCACCACAACAAACAGAGCCTCTTTCACATACGACGGAGAAGAAAAAGAAAAACCCAACCATCGTACGGCTGTTATCAAACCGACTACTCGTTCGAGGCGCTATTCTTATTTTACTATCTGTCATCATTGCGATCTTTGCGCCGCTGATTTCTCCTTTTGATATGTTAAAAGTAGATCCGGCTCATCGACTGGCGGCCCCTTCTACCCTTCATTGGTTTGGAACGGACAATTTTGGACGCGATGTGTTTAGTCGTACGATGTACGGAGTTAGAATTTCCATTATGATTGGCGCAACTGTAACGATTATCGCTTCAGTTATTGGATTAATTGTTGGCCTTTTATCCGCTTACTATAAAGTACTTGATTATATTTTAATGCGCATATGTGACGGGCTGTTTGCCTTTCCGTCCATTTTATTAGCCATTGCGATTATGTCGGCTTTAGGGCCAAAAACAATAAATGTTATTATCGCACTTAGCCTTGTTTTCATTCCATCAATTGCCCGAATTGTTCGCTCAGCGGCACTTGTGGTAAAAGAAAAAACATTCGTTGAAGCACTTAAAGCTCAGGGAGCAAGTTCCGTCCGCATTCTCTTTTTACACATTGCGCCGAACGTTCTCTCCCCTCTAATCGTACAAGTAACGTACGTATTTGCCGTAACGATTTTAACTGAAGCTTCCCTGAGCTTTTTAGGAGCTGGTATTCCTGCCCCGATCCCAAGCTTGGGAAATATGCTGTACGACGGGAAGCTTGCGATCTACACAGCGTGGTGGATGACGGTATTTCCGGGGATCTTTATTATCCTACTTGTACTCGGTCTTAACCTATTCGGTGATGGCCTACGTGACTGGCTCAACCCTAAAAATGTCGTACTAAACAGAAGGAGGAAGAAAAGATGGCAACGCAAGAGTCTCTCTTAACAATTGAAGATTTAAAAGTAATCTTTTCGACCTACGGCGGAGACGTTACGGCAGTTGATAACGTTTCACTGCAGCTTAACAAAGGCGAAGTATTAGGAATTGTGGGTGAATCAGGCTCTGGTAAAAGCGTCACGTCGGAATCGATTTTACAGCTACTAGATGAGGATTTGACAACCTACGAAGGAAACATATGGTTTGAAGGAAAAAATTTATTAGACATGTCACCGAGACAAATACAACGCCTTCGTGGCAACGATATTTCGATGATTTTTCAAGACCCGATGTCTTCTCTCAATCCGGTCATGTCCATTGGAAAACAAATCGCAGAGGTGATTCGTCTTCACCAACGTGTCTCTAAAAAGGAAGCGCAAAAGAAAGTGGTTGAACTGTTACGCTTAACGGGAATTCCATCTCCAGAGCAGCGAGCAAAAGAATATCCGCATGAAATTTCAGGTGGAATGAGACAACGGATTATGATTGCGATGGCGTTAGCCTGTGAGCCGAAGCTTTTAATTGCTGACGAACCGACCACTGCGCTTGACGTAACCATTCAGGCACAAATTCTAAATTTAATGATGGAACTGAAGGACCGCTTAAACATGGGCGTTTTATTTATCACCCATGACCTAGGCGTCGTACGTACGGTTTGTACGAAGGTTGCGGTTATGTATTTAGGTCAGGTAATGGAAGAGACGGACGTTGACACACTTTTCTCTAAACCACTTCATCCGTATACAATGGGATTAATTAAATCCGTCCCGCATTTAGATGGTGATAAAACGAAAGATCTTCCGTCCATACCTGGAACGGTTCCACCACTTTCAAACATTCCAGACGGATGTCGCTTTGCACCGCGCTGTCCGTTTGCTACGGAAAAATGTCACAAAGAAGCGCCAAGTCTTGCGTACGCAAGTGATTCACATCGCGTTCGCTGCTGGCACTATGAAACGATTCAAAAAGGAGAGATGGAGCATGTCTACTGAAGCAACACAACAAGCTGCGACTCCTCTTCTCGAAGTTCGCAATCTACAAAAATACTTCCCTGTTCGCTCCGCAATCGGAAAAACAAAGGGACAAATTAAAGCGGTTCATGACGTTTCCTTTTCCATTTATGAAGGGAAAACATACGGCCTCGTAGGCGAATCAGGGTGTGGGAAAAGTACCGCTGGGCGATCACTATTAAAATTGGTGGAGCCAACCGGTGGTGAAGCCTATTTTAACGGTGAAAACATTTTTACGATGAAGCCCTCACAGCTAAAAACGGTGCGTAAAGACTTACAGATGATCTTTCAAGATCCTCATACGTCATTAAATCCGCGTAAAAAAATTGGCGCCTCCATTCAAGAGACGCTTACGATTCATAATATCGGCGCGAAAAGCGAACGGAAACAGGCTGTTATCGACTTGCTTAAAAAGCTTGGATTTAACGAAGAAGATTACAATCGTTATCCCCATGAATTCTCAGGTGGTCAGCGTCAGCGGATCGGCATTGCACGCTCACTCATTTTGAATCCCAAACTCATTATCTGCGACGAGCCTGTCTCAGCACTAGACGTTTCCATTCAGGCGCAAATTCTAAATTTACTTCGCCAGCTACAGCACGAGATGAAGCTATCTTATCTTTTTATCTCGCATGATTTAAGCGTTGTAAGACACATTGCAGACCGCGTAGGCGTTATGTATTTGGGTAGGTTAGTAGAAGAAGGAACAACGGAGGAGATCTTCTCGAATCCCCGTCATCCATACACAAAGCTTCTCCTGTCATCTGTGCCAACGGTCCACGAAAGTGAAGCACGTGAACCAATAGAAGCAAAGGGAGAAATTCCATCTCCACTTAACCCACCTTCTGGCTGTGCCTTTCATCAGCGCTGTCCGTTTGCTACAGACCGCTGCAAAAAGGAAACACCAGAAGATACGGTGATTAGTGCGACACATCGCGTTAAGTGTCATTTGTATAGTGAGTAAGAAAACCCTCTCGGAGATTTGCTTCGAGAGGGTTTTGCTGTTTATTTCAAGCTTACAATAAAACGGTTAAAATTGGATTATACACACCAATATGAAAGAAGTGCTTCATCGTTCTGAAGCACTTCTTTCATAACGTCATTTTTTAAAAATGCTCACATCTTCTATACGAATTGAAGCAACTTCGCCGCATTTTAGACAAAATGTAAAGATTTTATTTGCGCTCTTTAATGATAATTTACTCGGTTTTACTGGCATATAATCGGTCGCTTCTGTAAATTCTTGATTTCCACACTTTTTACACGTATTTTCCTTCATTGTTATATACACCCAATCCCCCGAAATTTTCCATTATAAGAATACTATATATCTTCCTATATAAATGATCAAGCAAGCGTTCTTTTCCCTATTTACTACCGAAAGCAATTTTTATCCCAATAACTACAAAAATAAATCCTTCAGTTCTATTAACTCACTTTGATCGAGAAGGCCTTTTTCGTAACAGCTGTCCCATTTTTTTGAAAACACGCTAATAATCGCAAATAAAACTAGTGATTCAGGAAAAAAGATGACGGCAAACCGATGCTTTTATTCAAAGACTTTGTTTGAATGTAACGGGATATTCAACAACACCATACATTTGCGGCGCCTGAGTGCGCTCAATTAACGCATCTTTCTTCACGTTTAGATGATGAAAGCGGGTAAGAAGTTCTTCAAACGCAACCTTTGCTTCTAGTCTGGCAAGCGGAGCGCCTAAACAGAAGTGAATGCCTTTTCCGAACGTGAGATGCTGATTCGGCTTGCGATTTACGATAAAGGAATGAGGATCACTAAATTTCGCTTCATCTCGGTTCGCTGCGGCTACCCAAGCAACGACCGCATCACCTTTTTTAATAAGTTGATCACGAAGAATAACGTCCTCCTTTGCAATACGTGATGGTGCTTGCACAGGCGGATAGTAGCGAAGCACCTCCTCTACCATTGTTGGAACAAGCGCTAGATTTTTTGCGACCTCTTTCTGTAAATGCGGCATCTCTGTCAAAATCCGAACACCATTTGTAATAAGGTTTGTCGTTGTTTCATTTCCAGCGGCAAGAAGGAGCATGCTAAACTCTAAAATTTCAGAATCCGTTAGCTTCGTTCCGTCAATTTCAGCGGCAAGCAAAGCGGACATAATATCATCGTGTGGTTCTTTTCGTCGCAGTTCTAAGACATCTGCAAGATAATCACGAAGCTCATCGCGTGCCTGAACCTGCTCTTTTTCTACTGCAGCAAACGCTTCTGGTTTATTTTCTACTACCCCTTTTACAAGAGTATCGGACCAAACTTTGAATTTTTCACGGTCTTCAGGCGGTACTCCTAGCAAATCAGCAATCACGATAACAGGAAGTGGCATAGCAAAGTCCGCAATCATGTTCATTTCTCCACTCTCTCCCACTTCATCTAGCAGTTCGGCTGTAATTTCCTTTATTCGCGGTGCTAAATCATTGATTGCTTTCGGAGTAAATGCTTTATTAACAAGATCACGCATTTGCTTATGACGAGGTGGGTCCATACGCAGTAGATTTTCTCTTTCTACCATTCGTCTTTGTTCTGACGAAAATAACTCGTGCTTTTTAAGAACATAATCAACATCTTCATATAAAAAAACGTCCCAGCAATTTCGTTCAATATCAAATCGAACGGGAGATTCCTTTTGTAGCACATCATACACAGGAAACGGATTAAAATAGGTCTCCTTCGTATTCAATTCTTTCATCGGAATGATTGGAGCTAGATTTACTACGCGTTCTGCACTCATCACTTATCTCTCCTTTTGATTTCCAAGATGTTTTAGTCATTAAAAATTTTCATTTCAAGATTTATAAGTTGCATTATACAACTTATAAAAAGTTATCACAATAATCTGATTTTACTATTTACAGCTAAATTTTTTCGAAAAATAGGTAGAGGTCCAAGCCGTAGGTGCTTGTCCTGTATAAGATAGAAGTAGCTTCAAGAAGGGAGATTATAAAAAAAGATGAGAAACTATTATAATCAGCAACAGCAGCCAATGGGGTATGGAAAGATGAATTGCCAAAGTGGATCTTGTGGGTATCCTCAAACAAGTCCTTATCAGCAAATGCCGACACAAATGATGCCAGCTCAATTCGATCCAGTCAAACAAAACATGTCGGTGACAAAACAAGATGTTGTCGTTCCTGTCGTTCATCCGAGCCATACAACCCATATTAATCAACAAAACTACAAGTATATGCACTCATTCCCTCACACTCAATCTGTTGTGAACCAAACCACTCACCAACATTTTTGCGCACCAACCCCTCAGCAAATGTCCCCTTATTCATGCAAACCTTGCCAAAAAAATTGGGGCTATTAATGCGCAAACACACTCTATCTTTGTAGAGTGTGTTTTTTTATGTTTTATAAAATCGCTTAGTTTACATCTCCGAGATAGATAGACTCTTTTTCTCCATTCACAACGTTTACTAGATACCCCTTAAGCCTTTACGAAATTTCTAATGTTCATGGTTTTCTCCTTTTCGTTTTACATGTATTGATTATGCGCTCGTCCTATACGATGAATTCCATATTCAAATCGCTTGCCAAAAAGGCACAAAAAAGAGTACGTTATAAGAGACGAAAACCTAGGAGGATTCTAATTATGTATGTTGTCTCAAACCGAATTAAAGTGAAAAAAGGATTTGCTGAAAAAATGGCACCACGTTTCACAAAACCAGGCCCATTACAAGAAATGAACGGCTTTGAAAAAGTAGAAGTGCTTGTGACACAAAATTTAGAGGAACATGATGAACTAAATGTGAACATGTATTGGAATACACTAGAAGACTTTCAAGCTTGGAAGGAAAGCGATGCGTTCAAGCAAGCGCACAGTCGTCCAAGCGGTGGACAAGAAGGACAAGAGTCTCCTCTGTTAGGAAGTCAGCTTGTTATTGCAGAAGTTGCTTCTACGCTACATAGCGAAAAATAAGATTCCTGTCTTTTAAGGTAGGTTATATTAGAGGAACATCGATACGGGAAAAAGTAGCGAGAGAATATAGCCTTTGTTCTCACGTTAACGTTACTTCACTTCTGATCGATGTTTTTTTATGTGCTTGGAATCGTGGAATGACCTGGTTTTATACCATTTTCCAAAATGAAAAGTATCCGATTATATAGACTATATTCGCTAAAGTTGCAACGACTGATTTTACCGCAGGCTTTTCCTTTAAAATCATTGCTTCAATTCCTAATAGCGCTCCACCAAAGGCGACCATAACAGAAAGTACAATATTACTCAGTAATAAAATCGTCGTCATTTCAAAGATTCCCCCATTTGCAAGTCCTGTTTCATTCATGAGAAAGGTTAAAATATTTGAGCCTACGTTAAAACCGATGCACATGAGCGACATACTTTGTACACGGATCACGTTTTAAACCTCCTTGCCTTTCTGCTTCATCTTTTTTTATTTCCTCTCCCCTGTACAACCTTCTATATGGTAAAATTATACATAATAAATTTTAAGAAAAGGACGTAGCAGCCATGACCAAACAAGGTGTGTATGATTATTTGTTTTTGATCGTTCTTTTCATGGGATGCTGTACCATTTTTTTTAGCTATTTGTCTCTTCAACATTTACCTGTATTAGGCTTTCAAAACTTCGAAACAGAACCTACCTATTATTCAAGTCATCTCGTTCTCATTAAGTATACATGGTTCGGCCAAGAAAATGGGATGCTTGTTCATAACTTCCATGGCTTAAACCAGATGAAGCAAATCATTGATTCTATTCATAGCGTCATTCGAGCACAAATTGTTTGGCTTAGCGGACTGTTTATTTTACTTATGACGATACTATTCAAGCCTCGTCGCTTTGCAAATTATTATCGAAATAGCGGTATTATGCTGATCCTGTGTGGATTGCTTCTTCACATTTTATTGGTGAACATTATTTACGGATAGACGCTAAAAAAGGCGTGCGAGCTGCACGCCTTTTTTCCTTGTTATTTTTGAAGCACGTTCTTCGTTTTAGAAGCTTTCTTTTTTTGTTCTTCCTTTAAAAATTCTTCTCCTTCAATGTCCATGTTTGGAATGATTCGGTCCAACCATTTCGGAAAGTACCAGGAAGAGCGTCCTAATAACGTCATAAGTGCCGGAATCAGCGTCATTCTGACAACAAACGCGTCAAATAAAACACCAAAGGCAAGCGCTAGTCCCATTGATTTAATCATTGGGTCCTTCGCAAAGATAAAGCTTGCAAATACGGCAATCATAATGAGTGCTGCTGCTGTGACAACAGGTCCGCTATGCTTGAGGCCTGTCAAAACAGATTTTTTCGCATCTCCAGAATGCAAATAATCTTCACGCATACGGCTGACTAGGAATACTTCGTAATCCATCGCAAGCCCGAATAAAATACCCGTTGTAAGCACAGGCATAAAGTTTAAAATCGGTCCTTCTTTTGGAATACCAAATAGGTGAATGAAGTGTCCATCTTGCAAAATGAGGACGACAAAACCTAGTGTTGCGGTTAAGGTTAATAAAAAACCTAGCACTGCTTTAAGCGGAACAAGAATGGAACGGAACACGATAATAAGCAGCAGTAGCGCAAAAGCTACAATGACAGAGGCAAACTTCGGTAATGCATCTGCTAGCTTATCAGATATGTCAATATTAACAGCCGTCGCGCCTGTTACCATCATTTTTACATTGTTTGTTTTTTCCACCTGAGCTGCTTTGTCTCGAATGCTATTTACGAGCTCTTTTGTTTCTAGGTCATTCGGTCCAGTTTTTGGTAAAATGTTGACAATCGCAAACATGCCGTCTTGGTTTGGCATCGGTGGCGTCATGAAAGCAACGTTCTTGAATTTCTGTAGCTGTTCTGCCGTTTTAACAAAGGCGGTTTGAGCATTTTCACTCGTTGATGCGTCTAATACAACAACAAGCGGCCCGTTAATTCCCTCACCAAACCCTTCGGCCATTAGGTCATAGCCACGTCGTTCTGTTGTATCGGTCGATTTCGTTCCGTTGTCAGGAAGACCAAGCTCAATATGAAGCGCTGGGTAACTCAGTACTCCACCGAGGATCAGACAAATCAAAATAATAGGAAGCGGGTAACGAGCAAGCATTCTTCCCCATGCATTTGACTCTTTTTGCCCTTTTTTGGAATGGAACTTTCCTAAGAAACGATTTGCTTTCGCTGGGCTCACACGCGTACCTGCGACGGAGATCACAGCAGGAACAAGCGTAATGGCTGCTAGCACGACAATAAAAACGGTGAGTCCTGCTGATAATCCCATTGCCGTTAAAAATGGAATGTTCACAATCGATAATCCACATAAAGCAATTACAACCGTCACACCGGCAAACACGACGGCTCCGCCTGCAGTAGCCGTCGCTCTTGAAATGGACTCTTTAATAGATAGCCCCTCAGCCAAGTGCTGACGATGTCTTGATAAAATGAACAGTGCATAATCAATTCCAACAGCCAAAGCAATCATAACAGCAAGCGATAAGCTGACGGATTGAATAGCGGTGAAATTACTTCCAACCACGATACACAATACGCCAATAGCAAGACCGATAACAGACGTAATGATCGGCAGACCTGCTGTTAATAGAGAGGCAAACGTAAAGGCTAGAATAAAGTAGGCGAAAATAATCCCTACCACTTCTGAAATACCACCTACTTCTACTTTCGATAAGACGACTGTGCCACCAAGCTCTGTCTGGATTCCTTCTTTACGAAGCGATGTAGCAATTTTTTCGGCATCATGCTTTGATGCTTCCGTTACTTTTTCAGCTTCTTTTTTATACGTAATATCTGCGTACCCTATTTTTCGCTCTTGGTTCACTGTGTTCGTTTGATAAGGGTCCGTAACAGCCGCGACTTCCTTATCTTTTGGAACGTTCTTCAGCGCTTCTTGAATTTTCGCCTTCACCTCTTTAGAATCGAGCGTTTCTCCTTTTGGCGCTTTAAAAATGAACTTAATTTTACCACCGTTTCCTCCTTGCGGAAACTCTTTATTTAGTACATCCATTGCTTTTTCTGATTTTGTGCCAGGAATGGACATATCTTCATCAAATGAAGAGCCCAAGCTAGCTAATGTTACACCTAAGGCTAGAAGGATTACAAACCAGCTGCCGATTACTTTAAAGCGGTGATGATAGATCCAACCTCCGAGCCTATACAAATACTTCGCCATGTAAATCTCCTTTCCATTATGTATGCTTATATTTTAATCAATGACCGTTAAAAAAGAAATTGTACATAAGGGCAAATTTCGTTCGTACGTTCGGGTAAAACGATAATCAATTAAATAAAATTCCTTGTTCAATTGCCACAGCAACTGCTTGAGAACGGGATGAAACACGTAGCTTTCCATAAATATTTGTAAGATGCGCCTTCACCGTTCGCTCTGCAATTTGCATATCCAACGCTATTTTCTTGCTTGTATCTCCTTGCGCGACGCCCTGTAAAACCGTTAGTTCTTTTTGTGATAAAATGGTTTGTTCCACCATGGTTCGCTTTTTATAATCAAAAATACGATCTGTTATTTCAGACTGTAAGAGTGTTTCTCCTCTTAGCGCCGATTCAATGGTTCGAAATAAGTTTTCACGCCCCGTATCTTTTAGCAAGTATCCTTTTACACCTAAAGACAATCCCTGAATCATTAATTCATCTTCGTTGTAAGTTGTCAAAATAATAACAGGAACGTTTGAATTTTGTTTGTTCAATTCTTTAATTGTTTCCAACCCGCTCATATCTGGCATGTTCAAGTCCATCAAGATGACGTCGGGCTTTTGTAATTCCACTAGACGGAGCGCCTCAAAACCATTTTCTGCCTCACCTATCACTTCATATGTATCACTTGTTTCAAGAATTAGTTTTAATCCTTCTCTGACCACAAAATGATCGTCAACAATTAAAATTTTCGCCTTCATTCTTCTTCTCCTTTTAGCGGAATTGTTATTTCAATGGATGTTCCGTAATCTTTTTTACTTTCTATTTTAAAATCTCCGTGTAAAATTCGCACTCTCTCCTGTATGCCAAGTAATCCATAGTGACCTGGCTGATTGCCAACAGAATGAAAGTCAAATCCCACTCCATTATCCTGAATGATTAACACGACGGATGGACTTGTTGTCTCTTGAATAGAAATTCGTACGTGAGAGGCATGTGAATGACGGGCTATATTAGTTAGGCATTCGCTAATCATTCTCGTACCATGCTCTACTACCAGTAGAGGAAATGAATGGAGAGATGATAGTTCCAACGAGCAGGGGATACCTGTTGCTGTGATAAAGCGTTGTACGTCTTCTTTAACGTTTTTCACAAAATCAATGGACGACGTTTCCGATCTCATACGTAAATCATCAATGACACCTCTAGCGTCGGCTAAGGCTTCTTTCGCTCTTACAATTGATTGCTGAACAATTTCCTGTGCCCTTTTCGTATTTCCCTTACCTAAATGAGCTTGTACCGCCTCTAATTGTAGTGCAATACCGGCGACGCCTTGTGCAAGTGTATCATGTAAATCGCGTGCCATTCGTTGCCTTTCATTCGCAAGGGTTAACTCCTCTACTTGTTGATGAGCAACTTCTAATTCATTCAGAGATACCTGAATTTTCATCCTCATGTGTACTTCTCGGAAAAAAACAACGGAATATCCTGCTCCACAGATGACAAAGGGAATCATCACAATGAGCATCTCTAAAATTGAATATTCGGGTTTTCCGATAAGTGCCGTACCGCTACACACCATAACAAACGAAAAAAAACATGTAAGCAGTACAGGGCCTACTCGATAATAAATACCTATACTCTGTGCAATAAGTATAGTATACAGGCCAATACCTGTTGCTTGAAAACCATCCGGCATTAGCCACCCACAAAGAAGAATGAGTGCTCCTTGTCCGACAACAAATAGCCATACGTGTGATCGTTTTAGCACGGTAATAAGCGCATACAACACATAATGAACCGAAACCAGACACGTGAATAAAATACTTTGAAAAACGAGAGGATGTGCGAGGGTCTGAAGAATGACCGTAGAAATCCATGTTAAAAATACGCCTACAAAAAGGGGAACTCTGCTTTCTATTAACTGATACAAGCTCACGAAGCCTGCTTGTTTTGAAGAATCTCTCCTACCCTGTGTATTTTCCATCTTGTTCACCTATTTTCTTTTTGCTAAAAGTTGATTTTCATCTATAAACACCTTACTTTGGTAGCTACAAAAGAGAGCTGAAAGAAAGCTGCATGGCCTGTTTTTATTCATTTTCTTTTCCTCCTAACATTATGGAAGGATTCCAAAAATTCAGCATGAATTATTATAGCACACTACAGTAGTCTTTCTGTTTTTAACACAAAAAGAAGCCTCGCAGTGAGGCTTCTTTCCCTTTAACTTTTGATATGATTTTTTTTCATCGCAAAGTAAATCGGTAATCCAAGTGCTGTAATGCCAATTCCCCACATCGCAAGGGCTGTTTGTGTAAACAGTGTATTAATCACAATGAACAATCCACCCAAAATAGAGATAATAGGTAAAACAGGGTACAGCGGCACCCGGTATGGTCTCTTTAGCTGTGGATCGCGCTTTCTCAAAATGAGTACAGCTGCAAACGTCATCGTATAGAAAATCCAAATGACAAAGACGAGCATGTCCGTCAAGGTATTAAAGCCGCCAATCATCATCATAATGATCGCAATAAGCAAAATGAAAAGACCTGAATTGTATGGGACCTTACTTTTCTTTGACAGACGACTAAACCATTTGCTAAACGGGAGCTTGTTTTCAGTAGCCATTGCATATGGGATACGCATGCCTGTCATAACATATCCATTAATGGAACCAAAAACGGAAATTAAAATACCAATACTCACAAGTTTACCACCAAAAGCACCAAAGATAATTTCTGCTGCTTCTGATGCCGGCGTGTCTGTTCCTGCTAGAGACGACGCAGACATTACCATAAGAAAGGCAATATTAATCAGTAAATAAATGACCATTACGGCAGATAAGCCTAGAATAATGGCTTTTGGAAGATCTTTTTTCGGATTTTTCATTTCCCCTGCAATATTCCCAACTAAAATCCAGCCATCGTAGGCAAACATCGTTGCCAGTAATCCAGATCCTAATGCAGAGAGAAATTCTTTTCCTGGTCCTGCTTCGACTGGAAACAGCTGAAACGGAACATCTCCTTTATGAAAAATTCCAAAAATAATAATAAGAACAAGTGGAATGAGCTTACAAACAGTAGAAACGGTCTGAATCGCACCGCCTGCTTTTGCTCCTAAAAAGTTCATCAAAGTCAAAAATAGTGCTGTTGCAACGGCGACGATGACGATAAGCGAATGATGATCATCAGCCGTTAACCCAAATAAACTAATCGTTTGTGTTCCAAAAATAATGGCGAGCGCGGCAATGTTTGCTGGAAAGTAAATAACCGTCTGTGCCCATCCCAAAAGGAATGCCACAAGGTTTCCGTACGTGCGTTTTAAATACGCCATCATTCCCCCAGTTTCAGGAATAGCTGCAGACAGCTCTGCTGCTGTCAATCCAGCACATATCGTTAACACGCCACCAATCAGCCATGCTAATAGTCCAAGGCTCGCTGAACCCGTTACTCCGTATACAGCGGTAGGCTTAAAAAATACACCTGCTCCAATGACGGTTCCAATGACCGTTGTAAGAGCAGCTAAAAATCCAATTTCTTTCTTTAAATCTTGCTGTGGCAAAGGAATCCTCTCCTCTAAATTTCTCTTCGTTGTATCCAAAAGTGTTCACCTACAAAAAAAGAATGTACATATGTCATGTACACTCGTCAAATTTTAGCATAGTATTTTATCGTTATGCAATGAGTATTTTCATAAATAAGACTTTGTATCCGCTTAACCGACATTTCTATGTGAACTTCATAGGTTCCCCTCATCCCTCAGTAATCAAATTCGCGCAAGTAGAGGAGAATCTCATCCTCATTATATTGTTTAATAACGTACCGCCTTAATTTGCTTTCAATTACCTTCTGCTCACTCGACTGTTTGCTAAATAGGTTAGCAAGTTTGTAAATACCATTTGCCACTATTGTCACGATCCCTGCTGATCCTAGCTCGAACCCTAACCTCTCAGATGGTGTTAACTGTGATTCGGCGTGAACTTTCATTTCCTTTACATACGCCTTCTTAATCAAAATGTAGGATTCTTCATTTTCAAAAGCAAGAAGCAAATCGGTCGTGGTGAATACTTCAAAAAAGGCGTTCTCTTTCTCTAGCTGTAACAGTCCATCCACTACTTCACCTTCGCTTTTCCCAACCGTTTTAGCAATGGATTGAATCGTCCTAATTGAATAGGTGCCCACTTCTTTTTTACTCATAATCGATAGCGTTTGCTGACTCAATCCCGTTGTTTTAAACACGTCATATCGTTTTTTATTGTGTCGTTGTAGGTAAACGTCTAATATACTCATAATGGTTTATCCTCCCTCTTTACTCAAATATATTTTAGTATATTTTCCATAAAAAGTTAAGTTTTTCTTGTATTTACCATATAGTCTTTTTAAAATGAGAAGTGTAGGTACTGATTGTGGAGGGATGAATATGGATAATGTATTGACATGGATACTTACGTTTCTTGTACTATGTGCCATTGGGAGCGTTGTAACAAAATTTAAAAGAAGTAAATAATCATCACTGCTTAGTTGAAATTACATACGTGAAGATATTTCTTTCGTCATAAAAAAACACCTGCCTCCAAAGGTCGTTTATCCCTTGAGAGACAGGTGTTTTTAGCCATCAATCGTGCTATTTATAAAATTCACTATCTCATCACCAGTTGTTCACTAGTACTATTTTTCCGATCGCCTTTCCTGATTCCAAATGTTCATGCGCTTTGCTTACTTCGGTGATGGAGAACGTTTTAGCATCAACTAGTGGCTTCAGCTTACCTTCTTCGACGATTTGAGCGATCTGTCCAATTATTTCGCCGTGAATATGACGCTGATCTTCATCGATGACTTTTAGCAGCATAAACGTGACGTGAAACGATAGTCCTTTTGAATGAAGAGGAGTTAGGTCATGCGTTGAACGAGCGGCGATGGTGACAACCGTTCCACTCAGCGCTGCGGCTTCAAAGGACGAGTCTAAATTCTTCCCGCCTACCGTATCAAAGATCACTTCAAAACCTTTTCCGTCTGTGTATTGATCCATATACTGTGAAACGGATTCTTCGCGGTAATTAATGCCTACATCAGCACCTAGCTTTTGACCTATTTCTAGCTTCTCTGTTGAAGATGCCGTCGTATACACGGTTGCTCCTGTCCATTTTGCGAGCTGAATCGCTACGTGCCCAACCCCACCTGTTGCACCGTGAATTAAAATATGCTGATCTTTCTTCAGCTTCGCACGATCAAACAGCGATTCCCATGCGGTAATCGTGACAAGAGGTAGAGCCGCTGCCTCTTCCATTGAAAGACTTTTCGGCTTATGAGCAAGCAGCCGAGCATCTGCCAGCATATACTCAGCAAGTGCTCCACCTGTTCCTTTGAAGCCACCTGGACAGCCAAATACTTCATCACCGACTCGAAATGCTGTGACACCTTCTCCGACCTCTGCCACAATTCCTGCTACGTCACCGTGAAGGACGGCTGGAAACTGAGGGGCAATCCCTGATACCGCTCCGCTTCGAATCTTCGTGTCAATTGGGTTTACGCTCGTTGCTTGTACATGAATGAGCACACACCCAGGCTCTACCTTCGGCTTTTCGATCTCTCTTTCTACGAATACAGACGAATCTCCAAACTCTTCAATGACCATTGCTTTCATCGTTTCCACACTCCCTCTGAATGAATACCTTTATCATCGCATAATCCGTACACTTTTCAAAAGAAAACGCCTACATTTCTCATTTTAATCCCTCTAAAAATTCATAGACTTCTTCATGTACTTGCTCACGTTCCTGATCTAAAGTAATGATGTGCCCCGACTGCTCATACCATTTTAACGTCTTCTTCTCAGTAGACGTTTGCTCATAGATCATTTCCTCACTTTCTTTTAGATTTTCTCCTTGTTTTCACTACGATGCTTGCTGTAAGACAGAATGTATTCCTTAAATTTCTCCGCTACAGGTGAAAGATATTTTCCTTGGAGCCATCCCATCCCAATTTCACGTGTTGTATGGTTTTTCATTTTTACTTTCGTTATTTTTTGATGATCAAGTCCTTCCACATCAGGTAAAATCGATACACCTAACCCCGCACCAACAAAACCAGCAATCGTTGACACTTCTTCTCCCTCAAAAATAATCGTTGGCTTTACGTTCTCCTTTTCTAGGAGCTCATCGACGGTTAATCGGAGCGCATAGCCGCTTTTCAACAAAATAAACGGCTCCTCAGCAATTTCTTTTAGGTCTACCTCATCACGTTCAGCGAGTGGATGTCCACTTGGAACAAATAAAAATAGATCCTCGCTCCACAATTTAACCCAGTGAATCATTTTAGCCGGTTCAATGGCAGCGAACACGCACAAATCAAGCTCATTTGTCTTTAGTTTTTCGAGAAGCCAATAGGAATGATTTTGCTGAAGCTGAAACTGAACCTTGGGATAATGCTGTCGAAAAGAAGCCAGTAAATCAGGTACAAAAAAAGCGCCCAGCGTATGTAAAAATCCAAACGATATCTCCCCTTGATCCGGCTGCAAGAGTTGCTGAATTTCCTTCTTTCCTTTTTCGTATTCGTTGATCATGGCGTCTACTCTTTTTAAAAACATCTGTCCATACTTATTAAGCTTAATGACTCTTCCTTGCCGATCAAACAACTGCACGTTTAGATGGCTTTCTAATCGTGCAATGGACCTACTTAAGGCAGGCTGTGAAATTGATAATACATCTGCCGCCTTGGTCATATGCTCCATTCGTGCAAGCGTTTGAAAATACTCCAACTGCTCCCATTCCATTTTGTCTCCCCCTTTTAATTACAAAAACGCATAGTATATGTATTAATTATGTTCTGTATAACATGATTCTTCAATAAAAAAGTCCGCAACTAGTATCGTTACGGACTTTTTTTCACATATTATGACGTGATGTTCCTTTTTTCACTCCAACTATTCGCTCATAAATAAAGACGATTTTTCGAATAAATGGATCAAGCAGTTTGGAGCTTTTCATGACAACGATCGCTAAAAGAATCGAAACAATGATTGAGCCAAGTACATCAAATGGGTAATGAACGCCTACCCAAACTCTTGAGAGTCCGACAAGTGCTGCAAAAATAATCGCGACTGTTCCGATGCGACGATGGCGTAGCCAAAGAATGAATGCGATTGAAAAAGCTCCTGTCGTATGATCACTTGGAAATGAAGCATCTGCTGCATGAGAAATTAACGGTTGGACATTGTGGGTAACAAATGGCCGCGGCTCGTAGTAGATATGAGAAATGAGGATATTCACAATAATGCCAATCACTCCGCCTATACCTGCGTATAATACGCTTTTCCGGTGCTTTGTTTTACCTGCAACCCAGATAAATAAAAGCATGATTGCTAAAATAGCGATGGCACCTTTTGTACAAAAAATCATAAAGTTGTCTAGCAGCTCGGAATGACCCGAAAAACCATGAATCCATTTGTAAAGCTCGTAGTTCACTTATAACGCCTTCTTTCTGTTTCAAATCTCTCTGTCATAACGTAGCTTCCTACGTCATTGTTGCACTTTTTATACAACCTATTTTTTATATTCAAGTTGTCATTATACGTTTCTATGGTTTTTTTTGCAATTCATAACCAATGTTCTGATAAATGAATGACTTCTCTTTCCTCATTGATCACTTCCTATTATTTATGCCTACCTTCTACTCACGACAACTTTTCTTACCCTTATACCGTAAATGATTATCCTTACAAAGCCATAAGCAAATGACTAATTTTACATTAAAATTGAATGAACATTTTTTAATCATTCATTTCCCCACTATTTTTCTCCTAGTTCAATATCTTGTCCTACCAGCTATCCTGTGCTGATAAATCTACTAAATTGATCACTTCGTCTATCACCAAAAGAACGGTTAGCGCATCTAATAGAGTATAAGGTGGTGAAGAGAAATGAACCGAAAAAGATGCCATGATAACGATAAGAAAAAAGTCGTGTATTGTGATCCAGAGTATATCGTGTGTGATACGTATACTGAGAAAGAAGTTATCTATGTTCACCCTATTAAACGCATCAACCGAGAACACATTCGCTACGTACCACGTCACGTATACGAAGAAGAAACCATTAACGAAATTATCGATCCAGGCGAGCCAGACGGTTGTAAAGACTGTCACCATAAACGTCGCAGAGGCCGCTGGTAAGCTGAATACGCTATCGATATGAAATGCTTACTTGCAGAAACACCCCCTAGTCTTCACTAGGGGGTGATTTGTTGTTAGTCTGAAAGATGTAACACTTTATACATCGTTATGCCTTGTGATAGAGCGATATCTGGTTTTTCCTTGTAAAAACAAAATTGACTATACCCCCACTTGTCGGGATTGTAGATGACCATTTCTCCTAGCGCCTTTTCTCCACTCTTCACATACGAGGTTACCAGTGGAAATGTAGCTTGCTTTAAAGAGGTGCTTTCTTTAATAACCCCTTCATACTCCACTACGTATCCGCTCATGGCAATATTTTGCTTCAGGTCGCTCTTCAGTGGCACACCAATCTCGATAGACTGCCAGCCAAATGAATCTAGAATGTTATCGTAAAACCCTTCATAAATAAACGTGTTCATTCCTTCATGATCTTCCCAAAGATAAAAAGGTGCATAGGAATTCATCTTACTCCCGTCTATTCCTTTTTCAGTCGTTAAATAGGCTTTCAGCTTTAATCCAGGAAACCCATCCGTTTTATGTCCGTTATGTTCGACTCGCTTTACGATCTCTTGCATATCGTATTCATCAGGTAAAGAGATTTTATATCGCATGGCAATCATTGCATTCACTCACTTTCTATTTTGGTCTCTTTTAGCATAATGCAGCATCGCTTTTTGATAAAATAGGTGTAAATGATGACTGCTATCATTTATACTGATAGCAATAAAAGGAGCGAATGAAATGGAACTACAAGATTTAGAAATTTTTCGTGCCGTTGTCACTCACGGAACGATGAGCAGAGCGGCAAAAGCACTAGGATATGTACAGCCTCATATTACAGATCGTATTAAGCGCCTTGAAGAAGACGTTCATTCTCCACTTTTCGAACGAACTAATCGAGGGGTTTTACTTTTACCGCCTGGTGAAGTACTCTTAGAGTACGCAAATCGCATTTTACAGTTGGTTGAAGAAGCAAAGGATCAAATTCATCAGCAGGAACAGATCCACCGTATTGCTACTTCCCCATCCATTTTATCTGCCTATTTGCGTAGTCGTATTCGTGCTCAATTGAGCGACTATGATATTTATGAGCACCCCACTCAACGGCTGAAATCTCTTCTCACAAATGGTGATGTTGATCTCGTTATCACCTATAGTATGTATACCGATCCATCACTAGAAATTATTCATCAAACAAGCTTAACAACCGGATTAATAGCTGCACATCAACATGTGGATGTGACTAAAGAATGTTTCTTCGTCAGTCATGATCCCGAATGTCCATTTCGGAACCACACGCTTCAATACATGCAGAAGGAGAAGATTTCCGTCACCCAACTAAAACAAATCGATTCCTACTCGTTCATTGAAGAACTTGTCGAACAAGGACAAGGTGTCGCATTTTTACCCGTTCAACATCGCCAATTACAAGTAGTAGAAACGATTCCACTACAAGAAGTCCCAATTTATATGTATACACGTCAGGGATCTCACACTTCTCTCCCTGATGAATGGCTACAACATGACTCTGGCACATTACCAAAAAAATAGTAGTGAAAAAGTCCTGTTAATGAATTATAATATGAGCACTATTATTGTTTTTTTCATGGAGGAGACCGACATGCATCGTAATAAAACCTTGCATTCCTTTTTACTTAGTAAAGCCAAACAGCTAACGGAAGAATGGTATGCTTCTTTAAACAAAAACGACCCAACAGGTGTCTATTCTTCAACAAACCCTGCCATTATCGAGAATTTAAAGGGGCAAAACTTTGAATTTCACTTGCATCTTTGCGAAATATTCATTTTAGAAAAAGACGCTTTTTTTAAGAAATTTCAGCCGTGGATAGAGAAAGTAGCGAAAGATCCAGAGCATCAAAGTACGCCTATTCATTTCATTCTTCGCGAGTTTATGAGAACGAGAGAGCAATATTTTGGCTTTTTAGAAGAATTCGCTACTCTTCATCCTGATGTTACGGCTGATCAGCTCAAAACATGGGAGCGCCTTATTACGCAAACATTTGACGAAGCGATTCTTCGTTTTGCAGAAGAAACGCATAACATGGCTTCCTTAAAGCTTGAAGCCCAGCAGGAAATGATTAATGAGCTGAGTTCTCCTGTTATTAGCTTAAAAGATCATTATACGGCTCTCCTTCCACTTGTAGGAGATATCGACACTGCCCGTGCAAAAATGATTTTAGAAAAAACGCTCGAGCAATGTTCGAAAATGCGCGTAACACGGTTATATATTGATCTGTCTGGTGTTATCATTATCGACACAATGGTCGCTCACCAACTGTTTCAGCTTATCGATGCGCTGCGCTTGATTGGCGTTGAAACGATTCTGTCAGGTATTCGTGCTGAGATTGCGCAAACGGCTGTTCAGCTAGGTCTTTCTTTTGATAAGGTCATTACAAAAGCTAGCCTTTCTCAAGCCTTGACGGTGGAATAAGCCTTCCACTAAAAGAACACCATCCTTAAAAAAGTGTTACGTAATACAACTAGTAGTACACCACTCAGACAATAAAAAAGATGAATGGTGTACTTTTTTATGTAAATCACTCCCTCAATAAAGAAATGAGAGTCCTACCACCTATTAATAAAATGTACTTACGAAGAAAGAGTTTTAAGAGGATAATGACTGCGTATAAAAATAAAACACCAAAGGAATCTTGGTGTTTTTAAAATAGGTGGCGAAAAATTAGAAGCAAAAGAACATTTCTGACAACCGTATTGGAGTATGTTCTTTTTTTTGTTTATCGTCATAACTCTCCTTTTTTTATTGCTTCTAAAAGGAACGTTAATTGAGTGATATATGAGAACGTTTCTGTGGAGAACACAAACTTATCCTGAGAAAAGAGGTGTAATTCTTTAATGCGGGAATTGTTGCTTAAAAACCCGTCCAACACCACATCTAGCTTTTGAGAATATGTTGTAATCTCTGCTAGGGTCATAACAGTAGATTTTTTGATTTCCTGCATTTTCTCATTTAGTTCTTCTTGAGAAGAATAGATTTTACTAAAATAGTTCCTAGTGTCATCTGTCATAGATTTAGTTGACTCAATATCATCCATACGTTCTTTTACATCCTCAGACAAACCGGATACCTGTGAAATAATCGTCTGAACTTTCCCCTTAATCTCAACGAGTGCCCCTTTACTTTGATCAGCTAATTTACGAACTTCGTCCGCCACTACTGCAAATCCACGACCATGCTCACCCGCACGCGCTGCTTCAATACTAGCATTCAAAGCCAAGAGATTCGTTTGTTCCGCAATAGCTTCTATTACATTAGCAAAATTAGAAATTTCTTTTGATTCCTTTTGCAAATGAACAATCGTGTGCTCAAATTCCTTAAAAACATTTTTGATGTAATCCATTTGTTGAGTAAGAGAATGAATACTTTCATATCCTTCTTGAACCAATATAATATTACTTAAACTTTTTTCTCCTACTTCACTCGTGATGACATTAATCGTTTGTGTCGTTTCTATAATTTGCTGAATATTGTCTGCCGTTTTTTCAAGTTCTTTACTTTGTTCTTCCATGCTTGTCTGAACCTTAGAAACGTATTCTGTGATTTGACTATCTTTTTGTGAGTTTTTATGACTTCCCTCCTTTAACAACCCTAATAGATCCTCTACGCCCTTTATAACCATTTCGTATTCCTCTTGATTTAAACGTTTGGCAGATTCTCTTATTTGTTCTTCTACATTTTTCTGTTTAAACAACGATAGTAAATCCATTTCTTTCCCCGTTCCTATTTCCGTTTTCCAAAGCCTAATAGAATCATTGTCTGATTTAATTGCGTTTTATTTAATTGCTCACCATAACTTGAGAAACCAGATAGGTTAGGCAATTGACTCATTTCACGATTTAGGTCCGTGGTTAGTTTTTGATTCTGAAACTGTAGCTTGCGTAGAATACAGTTAACAGCCAATACACCCTCTAAATGCGCAAATCCCTCCTTAAAGTGCCGAATAGATGCCCTTACTGTTTCCACTACCTTTTTCGGTTCCAATATCTCCACTATAGAATCTTGAAACAACTGACAATAAAATTGAATAGAACCGTCTCCATTCACTTGAAACGGTGAAGCGATCCAAATTTGGTCGTCAATATTACGCCCTAATGGATTCGTCATAAAATAGTGAGTCAACTGACTTTCAGAAATACCCAATAGACGTGCGTATTCATCAGAAGCTTTACGACCATTAAACTCATACACAACACGACTTTCCGTATTCGCTTTTGTGATTTTTAACTGCTTGCCTGTGCTTTGAAATATGTTTTCTTTATAGATTTGAATATCGTCTGTCGTTTTGACAAATACCACAGCCCCAGCTTTACTAGAAACCTCGCCATTCACCGAAACATTTGTCTCCACAAACTTAGCATCATCCCCTGCTGTACCTCCAAACAAAGGAAAACCCTCATGTGGAAAAATAGAATTCACAATAGAAAGCATACGCTCTTCAGCAGCAATTAAACCGTTCGGAAACACCAATCCTAGGCCTTGTTTTTCGATCAATCGCGATTTTCGATCGATTCCTACTCTCTCAGCAGCTTGAATGAGTTCCTCTCGATAAAGAATTGGATATTTTTCAATATTATCCATCAAAACTGCTTGCGCTTTAAACTCACTTCCTGAAAAGGAAAGAGCAGATAAACTATTTTCAGAAAATCCGTCTTTGTTTATTTCTCCAACTGTCGTGAGACCTACCACTTCCGTACGAGGAAAATACTGAGCAAAAAGGCATGATAATTCGTTAAAATCATACACGGTACTTGCAAAATACAAAATAAGTTTAGAAGAATCTGATAGTTGATGCTTAACTTCTTCGAATGCTTCTTTCGTAACTCTTTTTTGAGTACTAACTGATTGAATAGCTACCAATAGAATTCCACCTTTATTTACTTCAACAATAAATCCCACCAAATAGTACCAGATTATAAATGGACATATGTAAAACGTTCGTTCACAAGAAAAGTAGTAGTCGATTTTGTATTATGTTGAATTATTCCTTGGAAAAATACCGTGATTTGTTCTGTCGTATCTATTATAGAACGCACATAAACGGTAAATCGCCTTCTCTCAGGATATCATGGGTATTTTGTCACAGGCAAGAAATACCTATCTCAAAGAATAAAAGAGATGATTGGCTCTCCTTACTGAACCAACCATCCCTTTCCTTTTTAATGTCCTTCTTTCATCGCATCCGCTTTTGTTTTATGAACGGTTCCTTTTGCATGCTGCGGCGGCGCATAAATCGAATATAATTTCAGCGGCTCATTTCCTGTATTCACTACATTATGCCACGTTCCTGCTGGTACCATAATCGCCGAGTCGTCAAACACCTTGCGCTGGAAGTTTAGCTGATTTTTCACTTTGCCCATTTTCACAATTCCTTGACCTTGCTCAATACGTAAAAACTGGTCAACAGTTGGATGAATTTCAAGTCCAATGTCCTCGCCAGGATTAATACTCATTAACGTTACTTGCAAATGATTTCCTGTCCATATAGTTGTACGGTAATTTTGATTTTGTTTCGCTGCTTTATTAATATTTACTACATACGGGGAGGGTCCATAATCTTGCCCCCCCTGCTTGCTTCTAGGATCATAAGGATATGCGTATTGAATATACTGCCTGCTGTCATAATAACCCGTTGGGACTGTGTAATACGGATAGTAATATGGAATGTAATACATAAGCTTCCTGCCCTTCTACATCTTTGTATAGTGTTATCCTATGTAAGAGGGCTAGGCTATGTAACGTTGTTCTCTACGTAATCGTACATATTCGATAAGACGCAAAAAGAGTCTTCACTTTTAAAAAAGGAACACTCTTTTCATGGATTTTATCGGTTACGAGATAAGTTGACCTCTTGCCTGAGCAAGGGCTTCAATAGGCCAACCGCTCACTACGGCATGTGAAAGAAAACGAACGTCTTCAAAGCGAAATCCTTGTTTAAAATAGTTTAGTGCATACGCTTCATTCTGCTTCATTTCTAGTCCTTGTAACGTATGAATGGGTTCTTTTAATGACGCAATGCTTCTTAGCAATGAAAAATTTGCTCGTTTGCAGTCATTTCCCTCGCTATCATAGCTCAGATACATTTCTGCTTCTTTTTCGCCGTCCTTGTATAGCTGATAAAACCAACCATAGTCTTCCGCGTGAAAATAAAAAAAGGCAAAACCATCAATTTTTTTTGAAATTTGTTTTGCACAAGCTTCAATTTCTGCTTCTTCACCGTGTACCAACACGCTGTTCCACAGCTCATTGACTGGTAACACATAGCCTTGCACCTTTAACTTTTGACATGCCTCTACTGTTGAAGAAAACGTATCTCTTACTAAAATTGCCACTGTATGCTCATTCATGTTTTATCCCTCTTTTTCTGCGCCGTATTTTATCATTTTGTGTAGCCGAATTGGCCTTTATACTTCTATATTATTCGGTGATGATCACGCGCATCCCTCTAGGAGTGAAACATTTTACAATAAGCAGAAAAACGTGGTTATAATAGAGCTATGCGTGAGAGAAGCTACTTTTCTAATCGGATCTCAAACAGACATTGTTACATTTCATTCGTTTCTATAACAGGTAGGTGATAAAAATGAGCAAAAAAACAGAAAAAACAAACGTCATGCGCGTGCTGGACCAAAAGAACGTTGCTTACAATCATTATTCGTTTGACAGCAAGTCTACAAGTGGTGCCGAGGTGGCTCGTTCTCTTGGAGAAGACCCTCACCGTGTATTTAAGACGCTTGTGACGATTGGAAAGTCAAACGAACATTATGTATTTATGGTACCAATTGATCAAGAGTTAGACTTAAAAAAAGGTGCACAGGCTGCTAAAGAGAAGTCGATTGATATGATTCCTCAAAAAGCACTTCTTCCACTTACAGGCTATATACACGGAGGCTGCTCTCCGATCGGCATGAAAAAACCGTTCAAAACGTTCATTCATGAATCGGCAGAAACGTTTACGTCCATTTTCTTTTCCGCTGGTAAGGTCGGGCATCAAGTCGAGCTTTCGTTATCTGATCTTCAACAGGTTATTTCTGTAACCACGGCTGATCTTGTAAAGGAAAGTTAAAAACGTACGAGCTAAACACATGGTTATAAAAAAGCCGCGCTTTTCTATAAATGAAGCGCGGCTTTTTTCTTCTTAAAGACAAGAAGATCTATTCTTATTTACTTACTATGTAAAATTACGACCGTTCCTTCAACGATTCGCCTCTTAGTAAATCACGAATCTCCGTCAACAGCTCCTCTTCTTTTGTAAGCGTTGGTTCAGCGAGTTCTTCTGGTTTTGCTTCTTCTTTTCGTTTCAGCTTGCTTACTAATTTGATAAACAAGAAAATCGAAAACGCGACGATCACAAAATCAACAATCGATTGAATGAACGCTCCGTATTTAACGGTCGCTTTTTCAACCGTAAATTCCAATCCTGAAAAATTGATGCCCCCTAGCAACAATCCAACTAATGGCATAATCACATCATTAACTAGTGACGTCACGATTTTACCAAAAGCTGCCCCAATAACAACACCGACCGCTAAATCAAAAATATTGCCCTTCAAGGCAAATTCCTTAAACTCTTTTAACACGCCTTGCTCCTCCTCTTATTAAAATGTGCCCGTTCAAAAATCAGACAGTTTACAGGATAACATGTATACGTGAGCCAAATCTAGGTCTCGTTCCTTTTTCCAATCGAAATGCCTACATTTTTACGCAAAAACATTTCTTTATACACAATAGCTTCTCCAATAAAGATCGTATTAACACTGCGCTCGTATGAAAAGCAACTTTTATCATTAAATAAATAGAAGCCCCACATTAAGGAGGCTTCTATTGCCACTTTCTTTCACCTTATTAATAAGCTTTCGCCCAGTTCACAAGATGTTTGGCTTTCTCACCGCAATACACGCACGTATCAGCCACCTGTTCTTGTTTGAACGGAATACAGCGCGAGGTTACACTCGTTTCCTCTTTAATTTTTTCTTCACATTCGCGCTTTCCACACCACATTGCTTGAGCAAACCCATTTTCCTCTTCGTAATAGCGTTTGAATTCTGCATAGGTTTGAATGACTTTTGTACGGTCTTCTCTATAAGCAGTGGCTTTTTTCATTAAGTTATCTTGAATATCCTCAAGAAGCTCCCCAATTTTTTCTTCCACAGACGCAATCGGCGTCTGAATCTTTTCTCCCGTATCACGTTTTACAAGAACAACTTGACCAGCTTCAATATCTCGTGGTCCAGCTTCTAAACGAATGGGTACACCCTTCATCTCATACTCGTTAAATTTCCACCCTGGCTTTTTATCACTCGCATCAAGATTGACACGGAATTGACTTCCAAGTTGGTCCTTTAGCTTATAAGCAAAGTCGAGCACCCCTTCCTTATGCTGTGCAACAGGCACAATGATCACCTGTGTTGGTGCAACCTTTGGTGGCAGCACCAACCCCCGATCGTCTCCGTGAACCATAATTAAGGCCCCGATAATTCGCGTCGTAAAGCCCCATGATGTTTGATGAACGTGCTGCATCTTTCCTTCACGGTCACTAAACTGAATGCCGAACGCTTTCGCAAATCCGTCTCCAAGATAGTGTGACGTAGCGGACTGAAGCGCCTTTCCGTCCGGCATCAGGCTTTCAATCGTATACGTATGCTTTGCTCCTGCAAATTTTTCTTTTTCGGTTTTTGTGCCTTTTAAAACTGGAATAGCTAAAAAGTCTTCGCAAATGGACGCATACACTTCAAGCATTTTTCGCGCCTCAGCTTCAGCATCTGCCTCCGTTTCATGACACGTATGCCCTTCCTGCCAAAGAAACTCAAGAGTGCGTAAAAATGGACGCGTCGTTTTTTCCCAGCGAACAACATTTGCCCACTGGTTATACAGCTTTGGCAAATCACGATAAGAGTGAATGATATTTTTATAATGTTCACCGAACAGCACCTCAGACGTTGGGCGAATACACAAACGTTCTGCGAGCTCTTCGTCTCCACCGTGTGTCACCCATGCCACTTCTGGTGCAAACCCTTCGATATGATCCTTTTCAATTTGAAGAGAACTTTCTGGAATTAAAAGCGGCATATACACATTTTCGTGCCCGGTTGCTTTAATTTGATGATCAAGTTCTGCTTTAATATTTTCCCAAATCGCATAGCCATATGGGCGAATAATCATTGAGCCGCGAACGCTTGAGTAATCGACAAGCTCCGCTTTTGTGACGATATCGGTATACCACTGCGCAAAATCCTCATCTCGACTCGTAATACTTTTGACAAACTGCTTCTCACTCATCTTTTCCACCTCGGTTAGTTAAAAATAAAAAAAGCGCTGCTTTAATATAGGGACCAAAAACGGTGGTACCACCCTAAATTTAAAGCAACGCTTTACACTCTCACATGTTAACGGTATTTAACCGCTATGCTTTTTTTGCATAGAACTCAAAGGCAGGTTCAAATAATGTTTCTTAGATGCCTCTCACCAAACGGCATCTTCTCTGGAAAGAAATTGACTATTTTACTATTCCTTCTCTACGTTTGTTAGATATTTTTATAAATTTTAAATAATACGTCAATTATTGTCAAGATAAAGTTTTCATATACATGATTTCATTGCTAAATCTCATTTTTAACGTTGCCTGCTATATTTTCGAATTAATCGTTTACTGCTTTTTGTCTATCGATCACTTTTTCGTTTCAATCGGTCATTTCTTTTTGCCTATCGATCATTTTCTCTCGTTTATTAACCATTTTCCTTATCTTGTCGCCCAGGCACCACTATCCATCTCCTCACATATATAAGTTATATCTGCATTTATCGAGGAGGAGTTTTTATGTTGCCAAGCGAGAAGTTTTTTGGGCAGCTTGAGGTTGTTCATACGTTTTCTGGCGCTATGCCAACGGGTGTGACGATATCAGAAACGGGAAGAATGTTCGTCTGTTTTCCAAAGTGGGGTGACGATGTTCCGTTTACGGTCGGAGAAATTGTAAACGGAACGCTAAAAGCCTATCCAAATCTCGAGGTCAATACGAGCAATGATAAAGTTCAGCCTTCCGCTACGTTTATTAGCGTTCAAAGCGTTGTAGCCGATGGAAGAGGCACGCTTTGGGTATTGGACACGGGCTCACCGAACTTTTCAAAGCCGATGAAAGGTGGGGCAAAACTCGTTGCCATTGACTTAAAGTCAAATAAAATAAAGCGCTCGTATACGTTTCAACCAAACGTTGTGCTCGATAAAACCTATTTAAATGACGTACGTATTGACTATCGTGTTGGTAAAGCTGGCTACGCGTACATCACGGATTCAGGATCAGCGGGTATTATTATCGTAGATTTAGAGAACGGGCGCGCTTTTCGCCGCTTAGACGGAGCTAAATCAACTTCACCCGATCCTTACTTTGTTCCAAAAGTAGAAGGAGTACTATTAATGGATCGTAGCAAGGACGGGAAGACGGAGCCGCTGCAAATGGCATCAGACGGTATCGCTATTTCCCCCGATGGTCGAAAGCTGTTCTTTTGTCCCCTTTCAAGTAGGCACCTTTTTGCCATTTCCACAGAGGTGCTAAGAGATCAGCGCATTCTTGATCATGAATTGCTGTATCACGTGGAGTACTGGGGTGAAAAAGGCGCATCAGACGGCATGATTACGGATGCACGCGGCAATATTTATGCAGGTGATTATGAACACAACGCCATTCGTAAAATACGTCCTAATGGAGAAATCGAAACGATTGTCCATACCCCTACTTTGTTATGGCCTGATACCCTCTCGATTGGACCTGATCAATATTTATACGTTATCGTCAATCAGCTTCACCGTCAGGCGCGATTTCACTACGGAAAAGATTTACGCGAAAAACCTTACGCGCTTGTCCGCATCAAAATTGGGCAGAACCCTGCTCCCACATCATAAATGTAGCGTCTACTCTTCTCACCAAAAAGAACGAGCGACAGAAATTTCCTGTCGCTCGTTTGTTGTTTCCCACTACCTAATCTTCTATCACATCTAGCATTTAGGAGTATTAGAAACCATGTCTTAGGGTATTGGATTACTAACTAACAGAAAGGTGGGATAAACGTGCAAAAGTTCGGATTAACCTCTGTTTTAATCCTCGTTCTTTCCGTGTTCATTTACATTGCTTCATTATTTGGACGCACCGTTGAGTTTTTACCCGGAAAAGCGCTTGTTTTTCTTCTTATTCTTTTATCAATTTCAGGTGTGTTATTGGCTTTCAAGTGCACAAAAGGCCAGCTGCAACTTGTCGGTGTTTTAGGCAATGTTCTCGTATTACTTATAGGAGGAGTTATCCCAGTAACTTCAATGTTAATGTAACTTCCCTACTGAACGCTCTACAAAAAAACCAAGCTCAGATCCTCCTAAGCTTGGTTTTTTGCATTCTTTTCTCAATTATCTTTTTCTTCCTTCTTATCTAAAGTAAAATAAGAATGTATTCAAAAAAAGGAGGAATCATTATTGAGTACTTTTAACGTAGGAGATGCTATCTATCAGCTCGTCTTTCTCGCACTTCTCGTATTTGTAATCTACTTCATCGTGACTTTTTTCCGCTCAAATAAGAAGCGAAAAACACAGCTAGATCGTATTGAACAAAAGATTCATGACGTAGAAGAGCGATTAAACAAGCAACAAAACTAATGTTAGAACGATTTATACATTTCCCTCTTCCCCACACCTCTCCTAACAACTAGTTGTCTCCTCTGTTTTGTGAGCGATAGAGAATCCTGGTGGAATAGGCCATTGAAGCTTTTAACCTTTAACTCCCTCTTTTACAAAAAAGGGAGTTTTTACGTTTACGTATACAAAATCTGTTTCTACCCCACCTTACCTTCACGCTTTAAACAAGTGATGATGATCGCTGTAGTATGAAACGATAAAATCCCGAAATGCGCTGACCGCAGAAGATAAACGTTTGTGTTTTAACCATGATAACCCCACTGAGTACGTAGCAGCGCTATCCTTAATTTTAATGTAATTTAACCCGAGCGCCTTGCAAACGGAAATAGGCAGAAGCGCCACTCCCTGATCAAGCTTGATAATTTCCACAAGCAGACTCGAATCGACCTCAAAGGCAATCGTCGGTGTAAATCCTGCTTTTTCGCAAAGCATCGTTGTAAAGTCGCTGTACTCTTCATTATTGGCAAGTGTAATAAAGACCTCATTTGAAACATGACGCAGTGAAATATCGGCTTTTCCTGTTAATCGATGCCCATAAGGCAAGACAAGTACAATATCTTCGTCAATGAGAACATGGCTCTCAATTTCGTCATCTTCAATTGGGTGACCTGTAATCCCAAGGTCAATTTCCCCTTTTTTCAAGCTCGTCATAATTTCATCTCTTATGCCAATCCCTTGAAGAATCTTTGAGTGTGGAAACTCATTAATATATCCACTAATCAGCCCTGTGAGAAATCGTGAATTAGAGATGGATATTTTAATACTATTTAGCTTTTCATGTTCTTCTGCTTTAATCTCCATTTGCGCATTTTCAATTTCTGTAAAAATTCGATTCACATGCTTTAAGAGAATTTTTCCTGATGAACTTAACTGAATGTTTCTTCCTTTTCGATCAAACAAATTCGTCTGTAGCTCATCTTCAAGTCGTTTAATTGTTAAGCTTAGCGATGGCTGCGCGATATTTAATTGTTTGGCGGCTTTTGAAATATGCTCCGTGTAGGCAACCGTTTGGAAGTATTTTAGTTGAAGTAGTTCCACTGCTTTCACCTTTTCATTTATTTTAATAAATATATATATAATTTATTATGTATTAGATTAAATGTAAAATTCGGTGTATGCTATTTCTGAAGAGTTACCAAACATTAAACGATTCATTCAAATGAGAAAGGTGTCCTGTTCTACCATGAAAATTGATGTAAGCAACATTGCCAAAAATCTAACTACACCGTTGACCGCACCTGCTTATCCGATGCCACCCTATAAATTTATTAATCGTGAGTATTTGACGATTACATATCGTACAGATGAAAAAGCGCTTCGTGAAGCTGTTCCGGAACCACTTGAAATAATCGAGCCACTCGTCAAATTCGAAGTGATGTGGATGCCTGATGTGTCTGGGCTTGGCGCTTATACGGAATCCGGTCAAGTGATTCCCGTTCGTTTTAACGGTGAAGAAGGTGACTACATTCATTCAATGTATGTTGATAACTTCCCTGCTATTGCGAGCGGACGTGAACTTACCGCCTATCCGAAAAAGCTTGGCTCACCAAAACTATATATCGATTCTGATACGCTTGTCGGAACACTTGATTACGGAACGATGCGCATCGCAAATGCAACGATGGGCTATAAGCACGTTGAAACAGATAAAGAACAAGCGAAAAAAGAAATTTGTCGTCCGACCTTTATGGTCAAAATGACGACAGACTATGTTGGTAACTTAAGCATTTGTGATTTAGTAAGAACACAAATCACTGACGTTACGATCAAGGAAGCATGGACGGGTCCTGCAAGACTTCAGCTGTTTGAACACGCTCTAGCGCCGCTTGCCGATCTACCCGTGTTAGAAGTTGTTTCAGCATCTCATATCCTTACTGATTTGACGCTAAATGCTGCACAACCTGTTTATAACTATCTAGAGGAAAAATAAGGAGGAAGACAAAATGAGAATTGCTGTTTTAGGTGCTGGTTCATTAGGAACAATCGTTGGTGCGTATTTAGCTGATGGTGGAATGGTCGTCGAGTTAATTGATACCTACGAAGCACATGTAGAAGCGTTGAATACAAGCGGCGCAAACGTGATCGGAACAACGGAATTTCACTCCAACGTAAAAGCGATTACGCCGGAAAACAAATCTGGAACATATGATTTGGTATTACTATTAACAAAGCAACTGTACAACGAAACGATTTTAAGAGAACTACTACCATTTTTACATGATGATAGTGTCGTATGTTCTCTACAGAACGGTATACCTGAGCAAAGCGTTGCATCTGTTGTCGGAGCGGATCGCGTCATTGCGGGCTCTGTTGAATTTGGTGCCACATTTATCGAGCCAGGTGTTTCTAGACTGACAACAGAATATACGCAATTCAAAAAATATGCGTTCCAAATCGGCGAGTTAAACGGAGAAACAACGGAAAGAATTCAGCGTATTAAATCTGCTTTAGACCTTGTGGGCGGTACGCATATCTCAGACAACTTGGTCGGAACAAAATGGTCAAAACTTCTGATCAACAATGCATTTAGCGGATTGTCTGCTGCGCTAAACGGTGAATATGGAGATGTTCTTGATAGCGAAACAGGTATTGTGAGTGCCGTTCATATTGCAGATGAAACGATTAAAGTAGGACATGCCAATCACGTGACGTTTGCGAAAATGAATGGATTTGATATCGCTTCACTCGAACTGACAAGTGACAATGACATCCCCGATCGTGTTCAAACACTTCGTGCAGTCATGGAACCTTCTAGACTACTAAAAGCAAGCATGCTTCAAGATTTAGAAAAGAAACGCAAAACAGAGGTGCAATATATTAATGGCGTTGTTCCAAAAATGGCACAGGGCAAAGAAATTGAAACACCTTTTAATGACTTAGTTGTCACTTTAGTGGAAGAAGCGGAACAATTACAAAACGTACCGACATTCAGCAAAAACATTCAGCCGTTTGAATTACTAATTCGCAGTGCTTCTCCGTCTATAATTAATTAATTAACTAAACCAAGAGCCCCTAGGAAACTAGAGGCTCTTTTATCTCTTAACGATCTTCACTGAAAAACTTCCCCTCTTATCTCAACATCTATAAGACTTACGGTTGGCGCTTTGATCACATGAAGTATATGATGGAATAGGAACAGCAACTAAATACTACGTACCACGGAGGCGCTATGCACAGAAATCAGACGTTATATACTTTTTTAGTAGACAAAATCCCAGAGCTCACAGACAAATGGTACAATTCCTTAAGCAAATGTGGTGATGAAGGCATTTACTCTTCTACTGATCCTATCGTTATCAAGCAGTTAAAGGAACAGCATGATGAATTCCAGCTCCATTTTTGCGAAGTGTTTCTACTCAGCCAACGTGATTTTAACGAGAGGTTTCGTCCATGGATTAAAAAGGTGGCCCAAGATGTGAAGTACCAGCACACTCCTCTTCATCTCGTCGTTCGAGAGTTCATGAAAAATCGCGAGCTCTACTTTACCCTTCTTGACGAATATATTTCCAACCATAAAGAAGACGTCACAGAACCACTAGCACGGGTGTGGGAGCACGTCATTACCTCCACATTTGATGACATCATTTTTGCCTTCTCACAAGAATCTCATCAGGCTGCTCAAATAAGACTAGAGGCACAGCAAGAACTTATTAATGAATTAAGCACCCCCATTATTCATTTGAAGGGGCATAATGCGCTGCTTCCCCTTGTTGGAACAATCGATGATGAACGCGCTAAAATGATTTTAGACAACGTATTGGAACAATGTACAAAAACACAAATTTCCAAGCTGTATATTGATCTATCCGGCGTTGTCATTGTAAATCGAATAGTTGGCCATCAGCTGTTTCAATTAATTGATTCTCTCCGACTAGTTGGAACTGAGACGATTCTTTGCGGAATTCGAGAAGAAATCGCAAAAGGTGCGATTCGTCTTGGCATGGCTTTTGAAGGCATTGATATAAAATCGAGCCTTTCACAAGCGTTGGCATCTCATACTTAACTATTTCTAAAAACAATTGTCTTGTTATGTTTTGGGTTTCGCTATTATTTAAAATTCATTATAATGAATACATACACAACGAAACAATTGTGGCTGCAACACAGAAAGGAGTATTCACTTGTCTGATCAAATTAAACCGTTAAATCCAATTGCTCTTCATTTAGGGCCTTTAGAAATTCATTGGTACGGCGTCATCATTGCCATGGGCGCTTTATTAGGATTAATAATTGCAATCAAGGAAGGTAAAAAAAGGGGCATTAATCCCGATGCTATTATCGATCTTATTATGTTTGCTCTTCCGATTGCTATCATTACCGCACGTATTTATTACGTATCGTTTGAGTGGGGCTATTACAAACAGCATCCGAGCGAAATTATCGCCGTGTGGCACGGAGGAATTGCTATTCACGGGGGCATTATCGGTGCCGTTGTGACTGCAATTGTATTTTGTCGAAAGAAAAATCTTTCGTTTTGGAAGATGGCTGACGTCTTAGCACCAAGCCTCCTTCTAGGACAAGCAATCGGTCGCTGGGGAAATTTTATGAATCAAGAAGCACACGGCGACGCTGTAAGCAGAAGTTTTTTAGAGTCTCTTCACCTACCGAACTTTATTATTAATCAAATGTATATTGACGGAACCTATTATCAACCTACCTTTTTATATGAATCGCTATGGAGCATTGTAGGCGTTATTATCTTACTTTCCCTTCGAAAAGCGAATCTGAAACGCGGCGAGATGTTCCTTACCTACCTTGCATGGTATTCGATTGGCCGCTTTATGGTAGAAGGCATGCGAACGGATAGCCTAATGCTTACGTCACATATTCGCATTGCGCAGCTCGTATCAGCCGTTTGCTTAATTGGTAGTATCATTCTTATGTGGTACCGACGTCGAAACAAAGAGCTTATTTCGTATAATGCTTAAATAAAAGCACATCATGTTGAAGTCATGATGTGCTTTGTTATGATTTAACAGGAAACGTAAATAGATCTCTTAATCACCAATTATTGATACAGTAAGCGTTTAAAAAAAACAACTATTTTTAGGAGGGCATTCTTGTGTATACCGTAAAAGAAGTGGCTAAGCTTCTTGATCTTACTGAACACACCATTCGCTATTATACAGATCAGGGGCTCGTTCCAAGTTTACAGCGTGATAAAAACAACGTTCGATTATTTGATGAAGAATCTATTGGTTGGCTAAAAGGAGCCAAATACCTGAAAGAAAGCGGCATGACTATTGAAGCGATTAAAAATTATATCGATTTATGCCTACAAGGACCATCTACGATTACACAGCGCCACGAAATCCTATTAGAACAAAAAGAGAACGTTCTTCAGCAGTTAAAAGAAGCACAGGATCGAGCAACTTTTATGATCGATAAAGTAAAGCATTATGAAGATATTTTAAATGGGGTAACACCAGATAATATGAATCCAGCAAGTACTTTCCGAAAACAGACAATTTAACTATTAAAGCCATCCAGAGTTTTTTTGATCAATCAATATAAAATCTTACTAAAAGTGTTGACTTCGTGTTACTCGAAGGTGATAGGATTCTTATAGCGCATCAAAATACGATGCTGCTCAACGGAACTGAAAGTAAGGAGGAATTTTGTATGCAACACGTTACTTTAAACAACGGCGTCAAAATGCCAGCAGTAGGATTTGGAGTGTATCAAATTGACGATGCCACACAATGTGAGCAATCCGTCTATGACGCGCTTATGGCTGGGTATCGACTGATTGATACGGCTGCTGCTTATAGAAATGAGGAAGCGGTAGGAAACGCAATTAGACGCAGTGGAATTCCACGAGAAGAAATCTTTATTACCACAAAGCTTTGGATTCAAGACGCTGGGTATGAAAAAGCAAAAAAAGCGTTTCAGAAATCATTAACGCAACTACAAGTCGATTATATTGACTTATATTTAATTCATCAGCCGTTCGGAGATGTGTATGGCTCTTGGCGTGCAATGGAAGAGTTATATGACGAGGGCAAAATTAAAGCGATCGGCGTAAGCAACTTCTACCCAGATCGCCTAGTAGACTTGATTATGCATAATCGAATCGTACCAGCGGTAAATCAGGTCGAAACGCACCCCTTCTGCCAGCAAGTCGAAAGCAATGACGTAATGAAGGAGCACGATGTACAAATTATGTCATGGGGTCCATTTGCGGAAGGAAAAAACAATATCTTTGAAAATGAATTGCTTGTCTCAATAGCTGAAAAGCATCAAAAATCTGTTGCACAAGTCATTCTTCGTTGGCTCAATCAACGAGGGATTGTGGTCATTCCAAAATCCGTTCACAAAGAACGAATTATCGAAAATGCTGACATTATGGACTTCGAATTAAGTCACGAGGACATGCAGTCCATTGCAACGCTCGATACAAAAGAAAGTTTGTTCTTCTCTCATCGAGACCCAAACTTCATTAAAATGCTTCAACAAATAAAGTTTTAAAACTAATGCACAGCATTTTAAAAAAGGGTTGTCCATAGTAGTCCTAGCTACTATGGACAACCCTTTTTCTTTTACTAATTTATATTTTTAAACCCGTTCCATTTATAAAAATGCTTCGTTGTCGCCACAGGTGAGATAAGAAGGCACATTCAAGTTCGATATACATTAATGGCTGTTTTGTTGTTCGTAGATCACCACATCACCGTTTACTCGGAGACCAACTTCGTCGCCTTTTTGCACATTAGGTTTTCCTAACACGCGTATAGAAACCGAACACATGTCGTTCTGTTCTCCAATAGTCATATCAATTAAGGAGTCATGACCAAAATAGGTTGTTTTTAGGACTGTGGCTGTTCTTCCTTCTTCAATCGTTAATTGCTCTGGTCTAATCATAACCGTTACACGAGCGTCTTCCACTGATTTTTGTTGATGTGACAACCGGCCAAGCGGACAATCGACATAGCCATTCTCTGCATGTCCGTCTACAAGTATAGCATCTCCAACAAACGTAGCAACGTTCAGGTCTTTCGGATTGGTATAAATATCGTTTGGCTCGGCAATTTGAATAAGGTCACCATCTCTCATTACCCCAATAATATCTGCCATTGAGAATGCCTCTTCTTGGTCATGAGTAACCATAATCGAGGTTGCATTCGATTTCTCTAACGCATACTTAATATCTTCTCGCAATTTTGCTCGTAATCCTGTGTCCAAGGCGCTAAACGGTTCATCAAGTAATAAAAGCGCAGGGTCAGGTGCGAGTGCACGCGCAAGGGCAACACGCTGCTGCTGACCTCCGGAAAGCTCATGCGGCATGCGCTTCTCAAACCCTTGCATTCCCACAAGCGCAAGCATTTCGAGTACTCGTTCGTTTCGTCTTGAGTTTCGTGGTAACCCGAACGCGACGTTTTGCGCGACTGTTAAATGCGGAAATAACGCCCCTTCTTGTGGCACGTATCCAATTCTCCGTTTCTCCGCTGCGAGATGACGACGTTCGTTAAACACTTCTTGGTCACCGATTTTAATTGCTCCTGAATGAGGAATTTCAAATCCTGCGATGCTTCGTAGCAACGTTGTTTTTCCACATCCTGATGGCCCTAAAATCGCCAGCATTTTCCCCTTTGGCAAGTCAAACGCTACGTTTTTAATCACGTCTACGCCATCAAAGCTTTTTGAAAGATTTTTAATTGATAATGCCGTCATAACGTTTCTCTCCTTTTACTTGAAAACGAGCGCATTGTTAACACATATACAGGTAAGCTCGAAATTAAAATAAGTAGCGCTGCATACGGTGCTGCCGCTGCAAACTCAGAGTTTGATGTGTGTTGCCACACCTTGATAGCGAGTGTATCAACACCTGTTGGTCTCAGTAGCAACGTTGCCGTAAGCTCATTCATAATTTTTAGGCAAACGAGCGCCATACCTGCACCAATTCCCGGAAGAATGAGCGGCAGTGTTACGGTGAAAAAGACCGTAATAGGGCGTTTCCCTAACGTTCTTGCAACTTCTTCAATCCGCTCTGGTGCCTGCTCATAGGAAGCACGGATCGATGATTGAGCAAGTGGAACGTACAGCAGTACATAGGCAACGACTAGTAAAATCGATGTTTGATAAATAGGGTTCATATATCTTACAGCAAAAAAGACAAGCGTTAATCCAATAACAAGACCAGGCAAGCTATGAACGACATAGGGAACGCGTTCTGACAAGACGGACAGTGAGCCTCGGTAACGAAGCGACAGCATCACAAGAGGCAGGGCTACTAGCGCTGTCACTACAGCTCCCCCTAGACCGTAAGATAATGTTGTGAGCAGATTGTGTCCCATCTCTACTAATGGAAATTGAGCAGAAGATCCATTTAAAAGCCAGAAGATTAGTCTTCCAAGTGGAATTCCTACGGCAATTACAGTTAGCGTCAAAAATCCTACAAGCACCAACGGCGCCCAGGCTCCTAGTGATCGCTGTTCCTGCTCGCGGGACACGCCACTTCCGACGGGAGTGTATTTTGCTTTCCCTCTTATATAGAGCTCAAGACCAATAAATAATAAGCATAAAAATAGCAACACGGTCGTTAACATCGCAGCCGAAGCTCCGTTAAAGGCCATCGTATATTGATCAAAAATAGCGGTTGTAAACGTATCAAAACGTAGTAATGACAATGCCCCGAATTCCGCTAACGTGTGCAGAGCAATTAATAATCCTCCCCCAAACAAGGCAGGTCGCATTTGAGGAAAGGTAACGCGCCAAAAGGTTTTCCATGGCCCGTATCCTAACGAATGTGCCACTTCTTCTAACGAAGGATTCATCCCGCGTAGTGCCGCTGCGACTGGTAAATGAACGAGAGGATAACTGTATAGAGTGAGGACGACGAATGCGCCGAAGAACCCTTCAAAAATTGGACTCAGTGACACCCAGCTATAGCTCGAGACAAAAGCTGGAACAGCAAATGGAAGCGTAATAAGTACGTTCCAGACTCGTTTTCCCCACAGGTTTGTGCGTTCAATGAACCAAGCGGTGGCTACGCCAATGACCATCGACGTAATGGTGACGGTAACATCTAACAACAGCGTATTTTTTAAGAGATCATACACGCGCTGGCGAAAAATAAGGTGTATCGCGGTTTCCCAACCTGCTTCACGTGCACGAATGATAATGTATAAGAATGGTAGACAAGCAATGAAAATAAATAAAAAAACAGGTAAAAGGAGCAACAGCGATGTTCTTCGCTGCGGCCCCTTTCCCTTAAATAGCTCGACTAGCTTCATTATAATAACCCGACTTCTTGAAGAAGTTCTAATGCTTGTTCACCATCAGAATATTTCCCTAAGTCTAGCGTATTTTTAGGCGGGTTCAATTCAGAAAAAGGCTTCATTCCTTTTGTATCAACGTTCGCATTTAACGGATACTGTGAGCTCGCTTCTGTTAATGCTTGCTGCCCCTTCACATCTGTCGCGAATTCCATGAATTTTTGTGCGTCTTTCTTATTATCACTCGCTTTTACGATTGCTGCTCCGGATAATGAAATCATATCGCCAATATCTCCATTACCGAAGTAGTACAGCTTGGAATTCATGTTGTCTGCGCCTTTTTCCTTCGCTTCATTATCCCAGTAGTAATTGTTAATAAGCGCAACGCCGACCTCACCTTTTTCAACTGCATCTAACGCCATTTTGTTGTTTTTGTATTGCTTCCCGTATGTTTGTAATCCTTCTAACCAATCTTTTGTTTTATCTTTCCCGTACAGCTTAATCATGGCAGAAATTTGATTTGTGAATGCCCCACTCGTCGGAACGAATGCCACTTTTTGCTTCCATTCTGGTTTCGCAAAATCAAATACGGACTTTGGAAGCTCGCTCTCTTTTACTTCTTTCGGATTGTATGCGACAACACGAGAGCGTGCGAGTAATCCGACCCATTTCCCGTCTGGATCTTCATATTGCTTGTCCACATTACTCAGTGCTTTGGAATCCGTTTTTTCTAATAAGTTTTGTTCACCCAGCATCACAAGCGGAGCCGTTTCTTCTGTAAAAATAATATCCGCAGGTGAGTTTTTCCCTTCTTCTGCTACTTGATGAGCAAGTTCATTACTAGACCCTTCGCGAACTTTTACTTTAATGCCCGTTTCTTTTGTAAAATCTTTCGCTAGCGCATCCGTTACTTCTTTATGCTGACCGCTATAAATCGTTAACGTATGTGTTTCTTTTTTATCACCTGAACTTTGGTCACTGCCATTTCCGCACGCAGCGAGTCCACCTGCTAACACGACTGATGCAGCTGCAATAGCCCATTTTTTTGCGTATGTATGTACTTTCATGTCTACGTCCTCCTAAGTCCTTATGTAAGTTTATTAGTATGTAAAATAGTTGTACGTAATCCATCATGAAACGAAATCAGTACTGATATTGATAATTATTATCACTTATAAGTATAAAGAAGAAGATGTCTGACGTCAATGATTAATTGAAAAAGATTCTCATTCGCAAAGGCCTCTCTTTATTCGAAGCGTTCTTTTTGCACATTAAAGGCTAAAAGCGACCTAACTTTATCCCTATTCCCTGCCACCTCTTATTGTTAAAACGTCTTCCACATCATTTCGAGCACATCGGATGGTTTGCACCTCGTTCAATTACGGGTACTACTAAAACAAAGGAGTGAATTAAACATGACAAAATTTCAATTAGGCGACAAAATCCCATCCTTTACTCTTCCAACGGTAACAGGAGAAACGTTTTCTTTTAGCGAACACCAGGACAAGCATCAAAGCTGGCACCTTATCGTGTTCTTCCGAGGATCTTGGTGTCCGGTTTGTAAAAGTGAGCTAAACGACCTTGAGGAAAGCAAAGGATTCTTTGAAGGCGAAAACGTCCATTTAATTACGATTTCTAGTGAGAAGTTAGACAGCTTAAAGAGCTTTTCAGAAGAAGAAAACTTATCGTTCACAATGCTATCAGATGAGAGCTTAGAAGCGATTAATTCATTTGACGTGTATTACCACGGTGAAGATGCGCCGTACGAGGATCACGGTGCTCACGGAGAGCCCGCTTACTTCCTTGTTGATGAAAAAGGAAAACTACTATATCAGCAGCGCCAGACAGGCCCATTCGGTCGCCCTTCAACAACAGAGCTTCGTAAGATTGTTAAGTACATTAAAAAGAACTTAAAATCAGACTAACGGCATTTATGGTCGTGCACAAAAGCGCTCATTCCCTTTTCGGAGAATGAGCGCTTTTGTTGTGTTGATGATCGGATCTCAAGCCACGGTGCCTTTTATCACGTTTTATTTGAGAGATCATCAAGGTTTTTCATGTTCGTTGCAGAATAGTAAAAAGAAGAATTGAAAAACACATGAGGCGGAGGATAATGGAATGATGACAAAAGGCGACATCGTTAAGCAAACGATAGTTTAGTTAGAACGTTGTCAATAACAATTACAAAAACAGAAGCCCCAAGAGCAGAATCCCCAATCCAAGGAAGACCATTCAATAAATCATTTTTGACCGCAATACCACCGAAAATACGGTTTGAAATGGATTAGGTATGATACAAGTGGGAAGATCCTCTCTTTCCTATTCTCTTATCCCTCTACCAACAACGTTTAAAAATGGAACAAATAAAAAAAAGCTAGCATTCAGATAGGTTAGATTCTGTCAGTTTAGCGTCTCTAGAATAATCAGCTATTAAAGGTTCTTCTTCTGTGTACATTCATCATTAATTACTACTAGATGCTGCATCACCGCTAACATCCTATACTCCCTATTTTATCTACCTGTTCAAGGATCAATGCCCTCAATGTTTCCATTCATTCTTCACGTAAAATACAATTGAGTTTTTATTGCGCGATTTTTTCGATTTCCATCTTAGCTATTTTTTGAGGATTATGAATCTGTAACCACTTTTCAGCCTCATTGATCATCCAATCCCCAAATTGATTTAAGAAACGCATGATTTTATATGTATCACTTATTGGGTCAATGGCGTACTGAACGGCTTGTTTCATTTCAGAATCATGCTCGGGATAATAATGAGAGAACAATTGATATGCTGGGAATAAATCTCTTGTATATTTGTTTTCTTCTTCTATCACAAGGGCAAGACCTGCTCTAACGATAATTTTCATAATCCACCCGCAGCAATCTAAAATGTCGTTACGATCCTCATTATCATAAAGGTCTTTTCTGGCAAGCGTGATTTGATCTTTTAGGTGAAATAAATGTTCGTTCCCGAGTGTTTTATCTACTTTATAATGAGGTAAGCGAACGCTTAAATCGTCTCCATACACACAAATACTGTGCGTTTTAACCATAAAAGGAATAATTGAAAATCGATTGGTCTGTAAAATATCGTCAATGTAATAGAAGCTAAGTTCTACTCCTTTGACACATTTATACTTATCGTTTAATTCTTGTTCAACCTTGTCTCTCCATCCTAAATCAATGTCTTCCACTCTTTTATTGAGGATGGCTATTGTGTCTATGTCTGAAACATTCACAATTCCTAATCCACGTGGAATGGATCCTCTAACATATACACTATGTAGCTCATTCCCTAAGTAAAGTCTATATGTTTCTAAAACTGCATCAACAACCTGTTGAAATTCATTGTTAATGTTTGCAGTACTTGAGTCGTTCATAATAAATCCATGATCATCAGTCTGACAAAAACGCCCAATGTGTTTAATTTGAGTCATCTTATCTCCCCCTGTAACTTCTTGTTTGAAAGAAATTAATCTTTACTCCAACGTTTCCCTTCCCCGTCTCCCCAAATATTTTTTCAACTTTACCGGATTAAACGAGCAAGTACGCCCCTCTAAAATATTGGTGAAAGATACTTATGAATGATAGTCAGCAAGTACATTACACAATTGTTATTAATCTAAAAACATAAAAAAACTCGGCATAAATCAACCAAGTTTTTGTCGGTAATTACGTCTATAAATCTTCTCGGCAATAAAACTTACTACTAATCCAATTATGATCGGAGTTAGCGCCCCTACTGAAAGAAAAAATTCCCTTTCATTATTTGTGTATTCGTATTGAAACATTAATAACGGAATAGTAAAAATAGAACCAAGCAAGTACAGGAAGGCTGTTGATATTGTAAAAGACCCAAAACCGACTATAAAACTCTTTACTTTCATTCAAACTCACCTCTTAATTAGATAGTAAAAATTTTTCTTGTTACAAATATAATATCCATCTTTTGGATTAAAAAGCAAGAATTGTTTAGAAAAGAAAAAACAATAACACTTCTTTATTCATTAGAGTTTGGGAAATAGTGAAAGACATGAAAAGAAAGCCATAAAAAAAGTGAAAGAGGACACAGATAAGGTGGCCTTTTTCACTTTTCGTTTTTATTATATTCAACTTTTATTTATAAGTTCATTTATGGCTACTGAGGATTTTTTGAGGTCATCATAGTAATCTATTCTTTTGCTCCCCAAGAAGATGAGTTGTATGCTATCGCTGCCTTTTAAACAGCAGACCTTTAAATCATCCTATCCATCTTTTTGAAATATGTAACTAATCTCTACTGTATTGTATAAACACAGGACTTTAAATTTTTCTTCAATAAAAGAGAGAATCATATTCCTTCTCATCATTTTTAACAGAGGAAGAGAGTAATAAAAGTCGAAAATTCCAGTAAATATAGTTAAACTAATTGTATCATAGCTTCTGTTGATCACGTCTTAATAGATTTAATATTCGGAATAATTAAGGAGAACTAGTACTTCCCTTAAAGGATATTGCTGAGAGGTTTATTTTATAGTAGTTGTAATTTTATATAGATTATTTAACAACTGATCAAGAAATTGGATAATCAAAAGTATGTCTTCGATCGTACACCTCTTCTTTACTCGTGCGTACTCATACACTCTCTAGTCTCCTTTATTCTCTCCATTAAGTGTACTTTCTAAATAAACAGTAAAATCCTTCTAAATAGAATGGTTTTTATTCAATTTATATTTTCTTTTGTTAGTTGTGTTCAATATGGTTACTAGTCTTGCACTATATGGCATAAAGAAATTTAATATAATGCCTCCAAAGCAGACAGTCATTAAAGTTCCTACGGATATAGGTCCATTAAAAACTAGGGCCATAAAAATGAAGAAAAAGTTAATGAGCGTCCGCGAAAATAATATATTTGTTCTAGTCAATCTTTTTAAAATTATCATTAAACGGTCAATAGGAATAGGTGCAAGGTTCGTTTGGAGATAAATAGACGTCCCTAACATCGCTATAACCAACCCGCACCCAAAACAACCAATTTTATAAAACCATAGCTCAAATGCCAAGCTATGAAGTAAAAACAGCCAACTATCAATACAAATGCCTGTTATAAATGCAGTCAATAAGCCGAAAACTTCAGGCCTTTTTTTCTGTAGTAAAGCATTGCAGCATATCATTATGAGAGCTATGATAATTTCCCAGGCTCCTACAGTAAGACCGACATTCAAAGACAATCCCACCAAAAGCGCATCAAATGGAGAAGTTCCAAAATCTGATTGTATGGTTAAAGCAATGCCCAAAGCTAGGATTACAATTCCTAAAAGATAGATTATATATTGGTTGATTCGTGATGATTGTATCATTTGTCAACTAAGCTTTTTGACATTAAAATATGTGGAATTCCGTCTTCCACGAATACATCTGAGGAAACTTGATATCCTAGCTTTTGATAAAACCCTTCTGCTTGAGTTTGTCCATGTAACTTCACATATGTTACTTCCTCTTCTCTTGCAATTTCTTCAAGTGATTTGATGATTTCTTTTCCCAAACCAAATTTTCGATAGGATTTTAATATGCAAATTCTTTCTAACTTACCTACCCCGTTTAAAATTCTAATTCTACCAGTTCCAGCTATTTTTTCATTATAATAAACCAATATGTGCTCACACTGGGTATCTAGCTTATCGAACTCATCAAATTCATCTTCTAATGGTACGCCTTGCTCTTCCACGAATACTTGAGTCCTTATTTTAAACGCTATACTTAAATCATTTTGAGTAGTGATTTTCTTTACCAGCAATTTTTTCAGCCCTTTCTAGGATTTATTTTTGTAGACAATTCAGTCATAATTAAACCAACTTTTAAAAATTATAAACTAAATCTTTTTTGTTGTAAATACAACAAAAAAAAAGAAAGAAAGGTGGATGTATCATTGGAGATTCTACGGGAAATCGGGATGATAGCAAGAGCATTGGACTCTATTAGTAATATTGAATTCAAAGAATATGACCTCACGAAAGGACAATATTTATATTTAGTACGAATAGTTGAAAATCCAGGAATTATACAGGATAGATTAGCAGAAATGATCAAGGTAGACAGAACAACAGCAGCTCGGGCCGTTAAAAAACTTGAAATGCAAGGCTTTATAGTAAAAAGAGATGATGATGTTAATAAAAAGATAAAAAAGCTTTTTCCAACTAAAAAGGGTGAGAATGTTTATTCATTTTTAAAAAGAGAGGGTGAGTATTCCAATAAAGTTGCACTATCTGGGTTCTCAAATGAAGAAGCAGACATAATCCTTCAACTTCTTCAACGCGTCAGGGAAAATATAGATGTAGAGTGGCATTTCGTTAAGGGAGGAAACAGAAGGGAATATTGAATAGATTTTCGGTTATGTAAATTGTATTTTGATTGCTTTCGAAGTGTGATCAAATGCTTTTCGTATAAACCGAATGATATCCAGTATGCAACGATTTCCTGAGAAAAGGCGCTATATCATAATCTGTTTGCATTTTAATATCAGCTAATCGATCAGGTACAACGACCCATCCGATCCGTAATCCCTGTCTCAACGTGTTGGATGCGCTACCGATATAAAGAACTTGTCTCGTTATTTTTACAATCGCATGTATCACAGTATCTTAGGTTTGGTTCTTTGGGTTAACTCTTGTAGGTATAATCATAAAAAAGATGGATGGTACAGGAGGTTTAATGAAGATATTTAATACATGCTCCGCCCTTTTTATCTGGGGAACCGCTATTTATCTTTTGAATGGATTAATATAACGACTTTTTTAGCAGTAAATTTCGGTCTACTTAAACCTGCATTCTCTAGTACAATTCTGGGTGTTCTTATGAAACCCTGTGACTCAAGACATGTAAGAAATAGAATATTAACTGCTGGTAAACGCGAGTAGAATAACTTATTACAAGGGGGATGGAAATGAAATCACAATTAATGAACCATTTAAAGGAAAACCTGTTATCTCCAGAAAAATACGTAATCAAAAAGTGCAAAAAATATCCTATTGTCTTATTAGCAGAAAGACATGCCGTGAAGCAGAATTTAGATTTTGTAAATAAAATGATTCCAGCATTATATAATGCTGGTATTTATCATTTAGGAATGGAATTCGGCGCGAGCGAAGATCAAGATGCGTTAGATGAACTGATAACGGGGGAAACCTTTGATGAAGAGTTAGCAAAAAAGCTAATTTTTAATTATAACGTAAAATGGCCTTATAAAGAATATTGGGAGTTGTACCGCGCTGCATGGGAGCTAAACTCGAAGGTTGGAAAAGGTGCTCAGAAATTTCGAATTCTCAATTTAAGTTATAAGTACAATTGGAAAGAGTTCTCGGGCGTTCGCACACCACAAAGTTGCTCAAAGATTTTCCACAAGGGGAATATAGAAAAATATCGCTTTCACCTCATCGAAAAGGAAATAATGGATAAAAATGAGCGCATATTAATTCTTACTGGAACCATACATGCATTAACAAGGTATCACTATCCTCAATATGATGAAACAGCTTCTAACTTTATTCGTTTCAATGATGGCTTTTTAGGTAACTTAATTTATCAAAAATATCCTAGCCATGTTTTTTCTATTCTATTGCATCAGCGATTTTCAGATAAAGAAAGTCTTATTGAAGATCGATCCCCTGCAAACGGCCAGATTGAAGAATTAATAACTGAATTTGATCACGTCGTTCCAATGGGCTTTGATCTAATAGATACAGTGATGGGAGAATTAAAAGATGATAGCTATTATTCAACAGGTTACTCCGATTTTCGTTTAAAAGATCTGTTTGATGGTTACCTTTTCCTTTCCCCACTAAACAAATTAAAAGGTTGTACCGTTGATCCTCACTTTCTTAACAGACAGCTATTTTTAGATGTTCAAGTTAATTATCCTGACAAAGACTGGGCAAGAGTTCCTGAAACACAAGAAGAGTATTGGCAAGAAGTTAATAGCTATGTAGCAAGGGTGTAGGTAGATCATTGTTGGTATATTAGACGAATTATTCTGTGCATCATTACCGAATTCACAATAAATAACCATCTCCCCTATTAGGGAGATGGTTATTATCAGAAGGCTAGTTAAAATACCTTAAAGCCTCATTGAGAAATCTATTATTTAACCTCACGTTCAAAGGCTATTGAGTTATATCTAGCAATATTTCTTTCTTACTCCCGTTTGTACTTAGGAAAGATCTCACCTAAATTTCCTACTATGTAATATGGGGATAATCTATCCAAACACAATACAAATTAATGCTTAAACGGAAGTTCGTCGTCTCCTAGTAAGGTTATAGAACCATTTAAATCTACTCCTAACGCTACCTCATGAAAAGTAGAAGCTGTGCTTACTTCATGAGCCTTGCTGTAACTGTTGTCTACTACACCAAAAATCACCAATCCCAATAACAAGTTCGTACATACTAATAGCTTTTTCAATTAATATCGCCCCTTCAATAATTATGGTTTTAATTAACGTAAAGGTGTCTAATCAATGCAGCTAATCCTTAAGTAAAATATACCATATTTTAACCATATTTCTTCCAACTATTAATATTAAAATCCTTATATGATCGATCGTCTTCACAATAGATATTTTACATATATTTCACATCAATGGAAATGAAGTGTGGTAAAATATGTGTATCATAAAAGTCTTTGATATGAGGTGTTCAAAATGGATCCCTATGTTGATATTGCCATTGGAAGTACTATTAAAGGTTTAAGGGTTTCTTCAGGTATCTCACAAAAGGAACTCTCCGAAGGAGTATGTACACAATCCCTAATAAGTCAAATAGAGAGTGGAAATAATATTCCCAACTCTATTTTACTGAAGCAGATAGCCGAGAAATTGGGGATTACATTAGATGGTTTATTACTTATGTCCGAATACCCTAAGTTTGACCACTTTGTGGAAGTTGAATCCAAATTGATAAAGCTTATTGAGTCTAATAATTACAAACAAGCATTAGAGATGATTGAATATGAAAAAGAAAATGTGTCTAGTAAAAATGGAAAAGTCAAGCAGTTCTTTTTATGGGCCGAAGGTGTATGTCAGTATTATTTAAATAACAACTTTGTACTAGCAATGGACCTTTTAAAAGAAGCGTTGAGTGCTTCTAGCAATCTTGTCTTTTCATATCAAGATGCTAAAATACTCAATAGCCAAGGTATTTTATATGCACAAGAAAAATTATTAGAAGAATCTGTTGAAACTTTTAAGATCATTTTAGCTACAAATAAAAAACTCTCGCCTTATGTTGTGTCCCTTTCACCTTTGTTACCAAAAGTTTATTACAATCTGTCAAAGGTTTTTACTATTCAAGGCTACTACGAAGAATCTATTGAATATTGTCAAGAAGGGATAAAATACAGTAAAAACATGGAATCTATTGCTGATCTTGGTGAATTGTTTTTTCAAATAGGCATAAATTACGAGAAGTTAGAAAAATATAACGAATCATTAATATGGTTAACAAAGTCTCAAGATATTTTTGAACTAAAGGTGAGCGATTACGAGCTTTTATCGGTAATTACAAATAAAATTCATGAAGTCAACACATTGTTAAGTGAAAGATTAAACCACCAATTTAACAGGTAGAGATCATCCCATAGCAGCAATCATTTTCTACATCGTAATGATTGCTGTTAATTTTGCAGAAATAATTATAGGTAACATGAGGTAATAAAAAAAAACGTATTTTTATTTTAAAAATACGTAGCGTAAAACTGTAAGGAATTATCTTCTCCACCCATTAACTTTTTGTACTTGCTTTAAATAGCTTTATCTATGTAGGTTATATAAGAAAAATGAGCACACCGTTTCAACTCCATCACGTCTACCTCATTAGCTTATCAATTTTTACAGGAAGTATTTATTCAGAAATGACTCACTTTATCTTTTATTAAAGTACCTATATAGAAGAATGGCCACGATTACAGCCACCAGACAACCTATACCTCTAGATAACCAGATGTTTATACTTTCCGTGATTCGATTTGCCATTGTACCAATAAATGCAGAGAAAAAAATTAGTAAAAGCCATTTTGTTGTGGACATGATAACTCTCTCCTCCTGAATGTTAGTTTGAATATAGTAGAACACATTTTCCAAATCGTGCAGAATCAAAAAAAGAACGCTGTATGAATTCTACACCTTGTTCTATTCTATATTCTTCATCAATAATTATTCCCATTTCACTCTTAGTTTGCAATTGAATGGCCCCTTCTAGATCTTCCCGTGAACCTAGGCAATTTCCCAAAATAGCAACATTTTTCACGATGCTCATTTCCAATGCTCCTCTGACCGTAGCCTCGGCATCCTTTGGAGTTTCATTCGATAACAATGGATGTTGATCTCTTATCCCACAAGTAATATAGGTTCCGCCTGTTTGTAAGAAATGTAACGCATAGCCAATATTCATATCAAAAAACGGATCAAAAACATGTGTAATTTGTTGATCGCTCATACAATTCCCTTCATTATTAAGTGCGCTACTCAAAGACATAACGCGACTAGGTTGTATTGCCTGTATTTCTTCTTCGTTCCAACCTGATGTTGATAAACACAGTGGAGTAACTCCATAGGAGAGCAATTGTTTAATAATAAAGAGTGAGGTATTTGAACGTGCGCTTAACACTAAAGGATTTCCACCATTCTCAAGAATCCCAGACCGCCTGATCATTCCTGCTGCAGTTTGAGCACCTAGAGAAAAACAAGCACCTTCACTTTCAGTTAAAGTATTTGGTTTTTTAATGAGCTTTTTCTTATGAAGGCGCAACCAACCCATTGATGCAAAATTTGTAGCTACACCAGGTAAAACCCCTTCTTTTCCGCTATAAGGGTATGAACAATCAGATATTACACCATCACCAATTTCAAACTCATCTACACCCTTACCAACAGCAACAACTTCTGCGCTAAATTCTGACCCAAATGGGACGAATAATCGGTCAGATCGAATAATCGAATTGTAGTTTTCAACTAATAATGCTTTATCGCGATAATTGCATGAAAATGCTGTGACGCGTACCAAGACATATTCGTTGTTTTTGTCACTTTTAGTATCAAAAGTAGGTTGATCACAGTCAATCGCACCAAACAGTATATTTACTTCTCCAAACCTAACAGTTCCTAATTCTGTATATTCTATTGATTCCTTTTTATTAGGGTTAATTGCTACTAATGAGCGCATTTGATCTTCTCCCCACTACACCTAAATTTTTTTATAAGTCCCTTTAACATCCGTTCATTTGTCTATCCCCTGCATATATGTATACACACTCCTTCGATAATGAACCATGGTACCAAAGGAGCTTTTTTATAATTTCATACTTTACTTTGACATTTCCTCCAAATTTCTATTGGGGTAATGAAGCTTGTGCGTATGGTTTTGTTGATACGAAACAGAACTAAGATTGAGTGGGAACCATGTAGAAACGTTGTTGTTATACATCTTTAACATAAGGGCTGAATCAGCTACTCCACTCCACCCAAGGAAGTATCCCAAAAGGTAATCTCTATTCTTTTCCCCGGTATAAAATCCATTTGTCTTAGCTAAATTTAAAGCGCCTTCCCAATACTGATTTGCAAGTGAAAGATACCATGAGTCTCCTAGAGCCTGATAGGCAAACAGTAGAGATTGAAGTACTCCTGCAGCCCCGTGACATATTGATAAATCTACAGGTTTATCTTTAGATAGCTGAGTGGATCTTTTTGCTACATCATATACATCTATTGGTTGGTTTAATGAACTTGCCATTTCAGCGAGAACCATTAACAACCCGGCATTTCCGTTACACCAACCTGCAGAATTAGGAAAGGATATTTGTAGGGCCTGCTCTAACAATTGATGACATCTTTCCATGTTCCTTAAAGCATAAGATAACCTAAATTGTGACCAAATCGTTCCTAAATTCCCATGTGCTATTCCATCATTAGGTAACATTGCAGAGGGGCTTTCTCTAAAGATCTTGGATTCTAAGTCTCTTAATATCTCATTTGGTGTATTAGAAAAGGATGCTAATATAAGCCCGAAACCTGTTAGACCAATAAACACATCTCCAATTGCTGGATCTCCTAATAAAAGTTCCGTTGCTACATCTTCTATTTCTTCCGCTCTATTTAAGTGATGACTAAATACAAAATCCAACGAACTTGCACCTGATATAATAGACTTTGGCGCAGATTCTAATTGCACGGAAAATGCGTGACGAAGAGAACTTAGTCCTTTGTTAGCCTGATTTAGAAGCTGGATGTACTCTTTGGATGATTGCGTGTACTCTTTCATGTGCTCTAAAAGAAATAAAATGCCTCCTGTGTCATGAAGCGATATTAAAGAAATAGAATCATAAGAGATTGGAATATTTCCATAAACCCCTCCAATCCATCCAGTTTCAGCATTATCTCCTCTAGTCGTAATAGCTAAAGACTGTATTAACTCTGCTAAAGAATCAGGATTATCTTTGGTCACTTTTTGTAAGGCATTTGAAAAAAGCGGTGATTGATAGCCTAAGTCCTCCATGTTTTTGTACTTAGATTCATGTATTCTAATTTCAGAATAGCCTTCTGCAATTATGCGCTGATCATGTATTAGTTTTTCCTCTGAAAGCTCCTGTAACATCGTTATTGCGTTATTTGCGGGTGACATATCAAATATGTCATTTGAAACAAAGTCCATGGAATATAAACGCTTATCATTTGCTTTTATCGAAAAATGCGGAATATCTCCAGCTTTTATCGACCGAATTTCTTCCTCCAAGGTCTTTTTAGCTATTTCGGAATCTCGAACTAGCTTAGGCGGTTTTAAATAATGTAAGACTTTATTAATTGTAGTTTCATCAATTAGATTTTCTGGAAACAAACAGGCATCCAACATAAAGTAATACTGAGATGTAGGTCTAATAACCACCCTAACTAAACATTCAATATGAGTTAATGTTGAACAAATTTGTTCTCGTTTATCCATTACCTTTACATATCCATCTGAGTAACCGTTAAGAAAATCTTTTTGAAATGGAAGTGGATCAGGCGCCTGATTACCGACTAGGGTAATCGGGACAGTTGTTCGCTTAACCGTAATCTTTTCTTTGGCTATATCTATTGCATCTGTACCTGCATTTTTTAATGTAAAAACCATTTCGTTTGTTTCTTGTGGATACGGTGTATTAATTGCACCGATTAATATTTCATGTGGAAGTGTTAATTGTTTAGCTGGAATAATCGATGTGTTAGCAATCGAGCGCATGATCCTTCCCTGCATTAGTTCCGGAAGAGAATGACCATGACCATCATGGTATTTGGGCTGCAGACTTGTTTCTAAATCAACAAAATAAGGGAATGTACCATTAAAAATAATATTCTCATCATGTAAATCTGTTGCTCCAAGGCAGCTAAACACGGCCGCACATAAACCCAAATTATAATAAGCATCACTAGTCTCTAGATGATTTATCGATGTATGTTGCACAAACTCCTGCCAACCGTACTTGTCTCGATTAATGGTTCTAGGAACCGGAGAATGACCTTGCAGAGCATCAAATTTTAACGTTTCTGAAAATAAATTATCTATTAAAACGTCCACCTCTAAAGAGCGAGGCTTATAGAGCAGCTTAATTGATGATTCAAACTCCAAGCAAAGATTCACTTTTGACCCGTTATGAGGATCTGATTCAAGTGGTGTTATAGACTGCAACTTTTCCCCTGATTTAATCAAACCTTTTGACAAGAGTAAAGCAGCATCGTTGCTAAAGTGTTTCGATACGCTTTCAATGAAAGAACATGTATTTTTTACGGATTGTGTAATCATTTTTTGCAGAAAATCATATTTTCCGAACCACTTACTTATGATTTCTTTGTCGATCGAACTAACATATTGATTAAATATCTTTGAAGATGACGGATCTGCTGGATAAGACAAGCTTTCTCGATATTTGTGAAATTCATATACAAACGTTTTATGACATAGTCTCCACACATGATATTGCAGCAATGTATGTAAACAATCCATAGATGCTATTTCTGCATGAGCCACCCAATTTTGTTTAGATAGGTGTTCTTTTACTTTATCTTTCGTTTGGTTTATTTCATCAGCAAATAAATTTTCCACAGCATACACAAGTTTCTCCGCTACTAACTGCATTCCAAACTCTCCTTTTTAAGCTCTGCACTAAACAGTTCTGCATATAAGCCACCTTGATTTATTAATTCTTCATGAGATCCAACTTCTACAATGCATCCATTTTCAAGTACGACAATGCGATCAGCATTTAGAATCGTTGCAAGTCGATGTGCTATCACAACTTTTGTACAGTTAATACTCGATAATGCCTCATACACAATGGTTTGTGAGATATTATCCAGCGATGAAGTTGCTTCATCCATCACGAGCAATTTAGGTGTTTGGAGCAAAATTCGCGCGATATGAATACGCTGGCGTTGTCCTCCAGATAGGTTTGCTCCTGTTTCTGAAATCACGGTGTTATACCCCATCGGAAACTTTCCAATGAAATCTAGAAACCCTAATGAATTACAAAATTCTCGTATTTCTCTTTCTGTTCGTTGACACCCCAGTTTAAGATTCTCCATTATTGTTCGATTGTGCAAATGTGCTTCCTGAGGAATATAGCTAATCGATTTTCGTAGGATATCAAGGTTGTATTCATGATACTCCATTCCTCCGAAATATATCGAACCGCTAGTAGACTCAAATAAACTACTTATCACTTTACCGAGTGTCGTTTTACCAGATCCTGATAAACCAACAAGAGCAATCGTTTCTCCATCGGAAATATCTAAGTTAATATCTTTAATGGCAGGAACATCATCCGAAGTATAACTAAAGCTAAGGTTATTTATAGATACTGATCCTGATTCCATTTCATGTGAGTGTCCAACAGAGTGTTCTGTTGGATATTCAAATATGTCCTCAGCTAAGACGATATACCGCATTGCTACCATAATTTCTGATGCTGTTGTGAAGATTGAATTCATATAGACAAACAATAAAGATACAATGGATTGAACTGCAATTGCTTGACCAAGAGTCAAGAAACCTAATTCCGCCATATATATACTGCTAACAAGAATAATTAGCGGTGCAAATACTTGTATTCCAGATAATATTGATCCTATTATTCCTTGTTGGATGCGCATTCTATTGTTGGTAGCATTCAGGTATCTTTTAAAGCGCTCTTTCCAGTCATTAATATAAGATTGAACATACCCACCTAGTTTCACACTGTTGATGGAAACCACAGCATCTAACTGTATGCTCTGTGCATTGGTCCCCTCATGTAATTCCTTGTCAGTAGCAGCATTTACATAAGATTGACCAATTACTAGAAAAACAAAAGTTGCTAGGATAAATGAAAATACAATTGTCCCAAGTAACGGTGATATCCAAAAAATATATCCTAATATGGCTATACTACTTATGAAGTCCAAGCATGCCTGGACCAGGGTGGATCCTAAAACATGCTGTATTCTTGTAAGAGAGTTAAGTCGATAGATAATTTCCCCAGGAGCCCTTACAGTAAAATACTTGGCTCCCAGCGATAAAACACGTGTGAATGCACCGCCAATAAGATGCCAGCTAAAGCGATAAATGATCTTTATTGAGACAAATGTTCTGAGATAATTAAGGGCTATCATAACAAACATTGCTGCTACGAGAGCCCCAAGTATAGTAGCAAATGAAGTAACATCATTAAGTCCCTTATCAATTAAACGCTGTGTAAACAAGGGAATGGCTAATGTCATTCCCACTAACAAAATGCTTAACAGAGCAATTTTCACGTAAAGATTTATCATATTAGATGGCCAAATGTATTCCTTTTTCCACTGAGAAAGCTTGCTAGTGCTACGTTTTTCAAAATCTACTCCAGGTTTAGCCACCAATACATATTCTTCAAGATTTTCTAGAAACTCTGAGTGAGGAATAGTTACACGACCTATAGAAGGATCCATAATAATTACTTCGTGTTCACTATAGGACTCAATACAAACGAAGTGATACCCTTTCCAAAAGGCAATGATGGGAAAGTCCATTACTGTGAAGGCTTGCGGATCTTTTATTCGGTATGTTTTCGCTTCCATTCCGAAATGAGAAAATAGCTCTTTTAACTTCTGTAAACCTAAACCATCTCGTCCTGGCTCTTGTATTTGCCTTAGTTCTGTAATGGATATTTGATAATCATAAGCCTCCAGAATTGTTCTGACACAACATAGCCCACATTCAGCTTGTGCTAATTGTAAAGTTGGCTTGAGTTTTATTTTTTTCATTTTTCACATACCTTCACGTCAACTACCAAACGTTAAAGGAGAAGTTTTAATGGTAGGATCAAGCGATTTGCAAAGGTGTAATAGTGCTCCAGCTTTCCCTGCCATTAATCCCGGGCTTAGAGGATATCGGCCTTTTCCATTTTTATAGTAGCTGAAAATATATTCTGGAGAGCAGAAAGTCGTTTGCATCCCTAGAAGAATGTCAGAAGTTTCTTCTGGAAATGACTCACTCACGTATTGAAGCGCCTCTACTATTCCCAAACTTCCATGGCAAAGTACTGGAACACGTGAGACCGGAATTCTTCTTAACTGATCAATTACATTTAGAACAGATTCTTTCGGAAGAATGTTTGATTTGTATGCTTCGTAATAGGCAATTAATAGCCCTGCTAAACCGTTACACCAAGATGATGAGACATTCATATTTCCACCATCTTTATAGATCTCAATAATTCCATCATTGTTTGTGTACTTATTGCGAATTAACAAATCAATGTCCTCTACTACTCTCTTTAACTCACTGGTTTTCTGTCTTTGATTGACTAATGCAAAGAACCAAAGTAATTGACCATAACCGTGAGTTAATCCTGACGTTACTTCAGTATCACTAGCATTCATTTTTTTATAGGCCATCGACAGAATGCTGCTCATAATGTCGTCGTTTACTTTAAACTCTTCTTGCGTTCGGTATCTCATCACAATTGAACTACTTTTGCCCGTAATCATATCGAAAAAATTATGATCCGGTGCATCTAGATGACGGTGCAATAGTGGCCACGCATCGGCAGCAACCTCTTTCCATCTTTCGTTCCCAACGTAATTTCCTGCTGCAAATAACGTCCATAGAAGACCTGAAACTCCAGAAAATCCACCAATTCCAGAAAGAAGGACATTTCTAAGTTCAAAACTTTTATCCTCAAAAATTTTGGATGATTTTTCAAAGATATCATTGGAAGCTGTTATCGCATCATGGTCTGATAGAAGCTTACCTGAAACTGCTAGCGCCAGTGCAGGACCAACTCGTCCATTATACAAGTCGTACCCTAACACTCCAGGTGTCCATCCTTGACCCCCGAATTTTGCAACAGGACCAACCCAAGTCTTTGGTAAATGTTCATATCGATCATCCAAAACAGATTCACTAATGGATTTAGAAAACCATGAAATGATCTCCTTATGTTTTTTATCATCGTAATCTTTTACGGTATGCAGCTTCTCAAACTTGTTCGTTTCTTCATTAATCAATACTGACTCATCCAAATTTAACTTCCCATCTGCATGCGGATCAGCTAACTTAGCAACAAAAGCTAGTCTTATTAGGTTCGTTTGTACAGTCAAATCTTTCTCTGTAAGTTGTTCCATCTTAGACACAAATTGTGATTCAGGACTTGTTGGAATGTGAGAAACGACCTCATCTCCAGAAAGAACCTCTGTTCCTTGAAAGTTAACGGAAAAATACGGTATGTCACCATTCCAAAGTTGGCTGCATTCAGATAGAACCAAGTTTGTATCACTCGTCAAACTAAGAATTCCAGTACGCGACAATAAAGTATGTGCGGTATTTATATCTCTGGAAGGTTCTGCATCAGATAAGATACGCAAAATTTGTTCATACCTGTATGTCATATTATGTATATAACGGAATTTGACCTTGCTGAATGCTTTTCTAGCTGCTTCAATAAACAGATGCTTTTGTGGATGAATTTGCATGAAAAATTCAGAGAAGCCACCAATAATTTGGTCACATCTTTCATGTATATATGCTTCAAATTCTGGGTCATTTGATAGTGTATTATCAATGTTTTGCTTCTTCCAAACCACCCGTATATCCGAGGAGAAACCATCTTTTATATCAAAAGTTTTGAATGGACTCACGCTTTTTTCGTTTCGAATGCCAGTAAATCCAACATCAACAGAACCTTGACCTGCTTTAGTGCCTAATGATATTGGAAGGATGCCTGTCCCATATACGGATTTTTCTAATGCGTAATAAGCGCTTTTTTTAGACTCTAGAATTCCCTTTCTAATCCTAGATGGATGGAATAGAGTTTCCAGATCAATTGGAAGTGGCCCCTCATCCGTCCACAGTATATTGCTGTAATGCATGTCTGTGGCATTTAACAAAAACATTAAGCATGCTAGTCTTCCTGCCTGAAACATGTCTGTCTTTTCTTCGTTCATTTCTACAAATTCTGTAAAGCCGTAATCTCCGCAGTGAATGACGGTCAGAGAAGGCATTTTAGGGGAAATGAATGTGTTAATTTCTTGAATAAAATTCGTGTACCCTAGCTCTCCAGATACGGAACGTGGCTTGAATACAATTTTTTCACCTTGTTCAAACGTAATAATTGCTACTGACGTTCCGTTATTATGTGTATCTCCACCTGACTCCACAGACACAATTCGGCTCGTGGACGAAATGTTAAGTTTTGTCTCTATTTCAGAGCGATGCTGTTGAGTTAATAAAATAGCATTTTTAACGGCTAACGCTCTGTTCTCTAATAAATGATTGCATCTTCCCCAACCAATAGAATAAGCGTCTGCAAATTCCTTGAATTTGGTCGTCATTAATTGTTGAGTATAATAGTCATAAATTTCTTTTGAACTCATAGACTGCTTAGGTAACGTCTTAATATGTTCCGCAAAAGACCTGATTAAGTATGAGAAAGCTACCTGTGAGAATAACTCACAGATAGCATGTTTAAATGATTTAGAATCCAAAAGGTACTGGTCTATCTTCGGGTCCCATACTTTCTCCCAGGCATTTTTCGCGATCATCCTACAAGGGTTATGAAAAGGGTAAAATTCCTGGGACTTGAAAGTATCCACATTACTAAGATTATCTTGAGAATGCACAGACAGCTCATCAATATAATGTAAAAGTGGTGCAATATGCTCGTCGAAATCTGACTGTTCCAACTCTGGATAAAACTGTTTTTTGTAGGTAATCATAAAATTATCTCCCCTTTATTAGCAAGCGCGTGTACAAGAAGTAGTTGGACAAGTATTAGTTGAAATGTAACCCGTAACTGCTGTAATAACAATCGTTGGTGTAATTCCTCCAGCAACATCGTCCTCAGTTAATGCGATCATATCTGATTCTAAGTATTTGCCAAGTTCTAATTCTTTTTCTGATTTATTAAGAGCATTCGTTTTGTTATTCATATCCATTCTCCTCTTCAATATAAAAGTTTTTAAAATCCATTTACATTCAATTAAACTATTTCAAGAATTATTTACACCATGACATACATTCATGAGTTGCTGTACACCAGCCACCCTTATTCCCCCAGTAATCACTAAGAGAAAATGTGTTTGTCGTACAAGCTCCAAATACGTCATCATCAAATTGCTGATCTACAACCTCTTCAAACCAAGTAACTTGTTCTTGCTTACTCACTTCATTTTTCATTACGATCCCCTCGTTTTCCATAAAGTAGCAAAAGTATTGCTCTACTAATTTTTACCACTCACAAAACCACCCCGTCAACGGAATTTTCCGAATATAAGGATACTAATATTAGAAAAATGCAAAGTTTACTTTACCTTTAGAAAAGTTTGATTTATAATCGGCTTGTGAGGTGAGGGTTATGAAGAAGGATTTTGGCGATTCCATATCAAATAAAGTTTACGAATATCGAGTTCTTGCCAAAATGACTCAGCTAGATTTGGCAAAAGAAGTTGGTGTTTCCAAGCAAACGATTTTGGTCATGGAGAAGGGAAATTATGTCCCTTCATCGCTATTAGCTTTTCGTATTGCCAATTTCTTCAAAGTTGATGTGAATGATATTTTTACCTACGTGAAAGGAATTGATCAACATGACGTCTGAATCAATATCAAATACTATTTTTTCCCCTTTGAAGATCTGGGCGGAAAAATCAAATGGAAATTGGAACATGCTTATTGTTAGTGGTTTTGTTTTGCTTCTAGTAGGAGCAATCCTACTATTTGTGCTTCGAAACAAGATCGGGGAAACAGACGAAAGAACAAGTCCAATATATTTAAAAAGTGCCTTTATCATGTTAGGTGGTTTTGTTTTATTCGACTTGATTTTCCCAAAGGGATATATGTGGCAAATTTTTCTTTTGTTCAAATATTCTTTAGCATTCTTGGTTTCTGGAGTATATCTAGCTGTTCAATATAAAAAGGGCTTCTAAAACAACTGCCCTACTCAGGAGGATTAGAACATGTTAATTAACTCAATTACTAAGAAATACAAAGGAACTGTAGCTTTAAATAAACTATCTTTTAATTTTAAGCAAGGGGAAATTGTGGGTTTAATTGGGAATAACGGTGCTGGAAAAAGTACGCTTATGAAAATAATCTCTCAAACTATTCAGGAATTTGATGGATCTGTTAAAGATAATCATCGTGTCGGATACTTGATTGAGGAACCCAAACTATTTAGTAATAAGACGGGGTTAGCGCATTTATCCTATTTCTCTAGGATTTACGGCAATAAATTTGAAATGAGTGAATATGAGCAGTTGCTAAAAGGGCTGCAATTATTTGATGTATTGAATAAAAAAGTAAAGCAATACTCCTTAGGGATGAAACAGAAATTGGGGATTGTAATTAGTTTATTAAATAACCCCAATTACGTTGTGTTAGATGAGCCAACAAACGGTATGGATATTGAAACATCTCTTGAGGTGTTGGAGCAATTAAAAAAGATGGCTAGAGAACGAAACGTAGGCATTTTAATCTCTAGTCATAAGCTAGAAGATATCGAAAACGTTTGTAATCGTGTCTTATTTTTAGAAAAAGGCAATATTGTTGACGAACAACAAGTTAATAATCAACGTCACCACATACTAAAATTAGTTTTTAATACCCCTATCGAATTAGCAAAATTCATCCATCATCAAGAATTCGGAACAATTATTTATTCTAGTGAAAACACAGTTGAAGTTGAAACAGAGGCAGAAAATGCTGATGTTTTTCAATTTTTAAATCAATTGGATATAAAATTAATTGATTTTACTACAGAAAAGAGAACGCTTCGTAATGTGTATATGAGTAAACTTGGAGGTGGATATCATGGTAATTGATATTAAAAATTATGTTAGTTACAACTTAAGTGAACTGTTAAAGAAAGGCTACTTGTTCATAGGAATTATAGCTGCCTTAGGACCAGCACTGCTTATTAGTTACTTCATTCTCTCAGGAAAAACAGAGTTTACCATTAAACATGTCTCAAACTTTTACTGTATGTTAGGAATGCTCACCGCTGTCTTACACCCCCTGTATTTTGTAAACAGAGATTATTCATCAAAGACCATCTCATTGATTAACAACTCAAAACAAAATAGAAAAAACTATGTATTAGCCAATGTTGTCATCGCACTAGTTGTCAGTTTGATCTATGCAGCCATTGGTATTGTCCTACTTTTAATTACCAAACAACTTGGAGTTCCTGGAGAATTAAAGCCTTCCTTCATTCTAGGATTTTCTGCTAACGTTTTTCTGCTAGTATTAACGTTTTTCTTGTTCGGATATATCTTATTACTATTTGGCTTCAGAAGTGGTGCCGTCTATGGGATTTTAACAGCGTCATTGCTATTCTTCCATAACATTTTAGGAAATGTATTAGAGAGCAGCCATAACACAGTCCTTTCAAACGTTATTGAAAACTTTCCAGGATACTTTTATCCAGTTATGGTCGGCTCAAACCCACTGACATTTCTGCAGTATGCCATAGGTTTTTTTACACTGATCGTACTTCTTGCACTCGTTCTTAAAAAGAGCCAAAGAATTGAGATTTAATAAAACACGTTTAAAAGTAAGAGTTATTCCTTACTTTTAAGACAAGCATTTGAATATCTTTGAAGCCATCGAATTCTGATAATGTTTAGGAATTTGATGGCTTCATTTCTATGTATGCGAAGACATTTCTAAAAAAGATTTTGACATTAGCCAGATTGATCAAAAAATCATGGGGAAAACTTGTTAAAATAGGGGTAAGAAACGCTTTTGCATCACCACTCTAAACTTGATCTTGAAAGAAGATAATAGATGAATAAAAGTGTCTTTATATTTGAAAATAGAGTAAATATCAAGGTGTAAAGTATGGCTTCTAGTTAATGATTTATACGTTGATCTGATAGCATTTAATAACTTACATGAAGACGGTATTAAAGCCACAACGGATTGGCGTACTTATTCATTTGTTACAGATATACCTGATGAGAGTTCATTGATTTTGTTAGGTGTTCAACTAATGTGGATGGGAAAGATTTGGGTAAGTAGATATGAACGATCTCTCCAAGAAAATAAGTATATTGCCAAGTATGCCGGTCAATTTAGACTTTAATGAATAACTTATGTTCATACTCTCCTTTTTGTTTTATCAAAATAATTCCAAAAAGATGCTTGTTATTTTTCAACAATAATGAACTTCATCCAATTTCAAAAAAGATGAACAAAAAATAAAAAATTAATTATTCTATAGGCAACCTTAAAAACTATTGAGTTACACAGAAATAATTATTAATTTAAACAAAAAAAGCCCTCAACGCCTACAGCGTCAAGGGCTATTTCTATTAATACATGCTCATGTATTGGTCGCGTTCCCAAGGATGAACTTGTGTGCGGAACATATCCCACTCGATTTCTTTTGCTTCTAAGAAATGTTCTGTGATGTGCTCGCCAAGTGCACCAACCATTACTTCGTTCTTTTTGAACTCTACTAATGCTTGAGCAAGTGTAGCTGGTAAATCAACGATTCCTTCAGCTTCGCGCTCTTCTTTCGACATTACATAGATGTTACGGTCAATTGGTTTTGGAGCTTCCAATTTGTTTTTGATTCCGTCAAGACCAGCAGCAAGTAGAACAGCCATTGCTAAGTAAGGGTTAGCAGCTGGGTCTACGCTACGTACTTCAACACGTGTACTTACGCCGCGAGAAGCTGGGATACGGATTAATGGGCTACGGTTACGTGCAGACCATGCTACGTAACAAGGAGCTTCGTATCCTGGTACTAGACGTTTGTAAGAGTTAACTGTTGGGTTTGTAACAGCTGTGAAGCTAGTTGCGTTTTTCACGATACCAGCGATGAACTGACGTGCCGTTTCACTTAACTCTAACTCACCTTTTGTATCGTAGAATGCGTTAACGCCTTCTTTAAATAAAGAAAGGTTACAGTGCATTCCAGATCCATTTACACCGAATAATGGTTTTGGCATGAACGTTGCATGAAGACCATGCTTACGAGCGATTGTTTTAACCACTAATTTAAATGTTTGAATATCGTCACAAGCTTTTAGAGCACTTGCATATTTGAAGTCGATCTCATGTTGACCAGGAGCTACCTCATGGTGAGATGCTTCAATTTCAAAGCCCATTTCTTCTAGCTCAAGAACGATGTCACGACGGCAGTTTTCGCCAAGGTCAGTAGGGGCAAGGTCGAAGTAACCACCTTTGTCGTTAAGTTCTAATGTAGGTTCACCTTTTTCATCAAGCTTGAATAAGAAAAATTCTGGCTCAGGCCCAAGGTTAAAGTCTGTGAATCCTAGTTCTTCCATCTCTTTTAAAACACGTTTTAAGTTGTTGCGTGGGTCTCCATCAAATGGTGTTCCGTCTGGATTGTAAATATCACAGATGAAACGAGCTACTTTTCCTTTTTCTGGCGTCCAAGGGAAAATAACGAATGTATCAAGATCTGGATATAAGTACATATCAGATTCTTCGATACGAACGAAACCTTCGATTGAAGAGCCGTCAAACATCATTTTGTTGTCTAACGCTTTTTCTAATTGGCTTACTGGAATTTCAACGTTTTTAATTGTCCCTAAAATATCCGTAAACTGTAGTCGAATATACTTTACGTTCTCTTCCTGTACTTTTGATACGATATCTTCTTTTGTAAATTTTGCCATCATGAATCCTCCCCTAAACATAAATAGAAAAGTATATATAAGCTACTTCTTTAGTGAAGCACGCAAATACCTAAAACGAAATGTTCTTAATGAAAGAAACGCGACATGTCACCTTGATTAAGTGCTGCACGATTAAAACGTCCGGCTTGCATCAATTCCGTACGAAGAATTTTACGCAGCTCTTCGTCTGAAAGATCCGGTTTTTTTACGGTTACAGGCTCGTTTGGCGCATGCTTTGTTTCATTTTCTTTCACTTTAAAAAGTTCTTTAATTCCTGCAAGGTTCACGCCTTGTTCAATCAAATCACGAATTTCTAATAGTTTATCAATATCGTTGAATGAATAAAGACGTCTTTTTCCTTCTGTTCGAGCAGGCGTTACTAGATCATGTTCTTCGTAATAACGGATTTGACGAGCGGACAACTCTGTTAACTGCATCACAATGCTAATTGGAAACAGTGGAGTATTACGTCGAATGTTGTCACTCATATCTCGCTCCTCCTTTTCTTAACACATTTTTATTGTATGCTATGTTAGTTTATCTGTCAACTAAATGTTAGTTTTTCTTACATGGAATTAAAATAGGACCTCAAACCGTTGATATGACAGTAGCTGAGGGTTACTGTCATACCAAACTGAGCGAGGTAAAATAGGCAAAATGACGTCAACATTTGGTAAAAAAGCACGTCATGCCATACATCCGACCTTCTTAAAACCACCTTTTAGGGGCGAAGTGGATGAAAAATAAATGGGGAGAATTTATTTTTATTATGACATAAAAGCCTCTTCTACACACTATTTATCAAATGGTAATAAAGTTCTTCTCAATGAGGTCATTAATCGCCCAGCATACGGCAACTTTGACGTGTGAATACGTTAATCCACCTTGCACATAAGCGATATAAGGTGGTCGGATCGGACCGTCTGCCGTTAGTTCTAAGCTTGCACCTTGAATAAAGGTACCTGCTGCCATAATTACATCGTCTTCATAACCTGGCATATAGTTTGGGTACGGCGTCACATGTGAGTTGATTGGTGATGCATATTGAATCGCCTGACAGAACGCAACCATTAATTTCGGATCGTCAAACTGCACAGACTGAATTAAGTCCGTTCTTGTGCTATTCCACTTTGGCTCAGTTTTCATGCCGAGCTTTTCAAGCAATGCAGACGTAAAGACCGCTCCTTTTAACGCTTGACCCACAACATGAGGCGCTAAGAAGAAGCCTTGGTACATTTCAAGCAAGCTGTACAATGATGCTCCTGCTTCTGCTCCAATACCAGGAGTAGTCATACGGTACGAGCACGCTTCTACAAGTTCCTTACGTCCCGCTACATAGCCGCCAATTTTCGCAAGACCACCACCAGGGTTTTTAATAAGTGACCCTGCAATGAGATCTGCTCCGACATGACTCGGTTCTTGAAGCTCCACAAACTCACCGTAACAGTTATCAACGAACACGACAATCTCCGGATTAACTCCTTTTACAAAGTCGATCATTTCCTTAATTTCAGCAACTGTAAAGGACGGACGAACGCCGTAGCCCTTTGAACGCTGAATGCCAACCATCTTCGTTTTCTCTGAAATAGTTGATTTGACCGCTTCAAAGTCTACCTGCCCTTCCGGAGTTAAATCGACGGTTTGATAACCGATGTGAAATTCTTTTAGCGATCCGACGCCAGAACCGCGAATGCCGACAATTTCTTCAAGCGTATCATATGGTTTTCCTGTAATATAGACAAGCTCATCGCCAGGGCGAAGTACCCCGAACAGAGCAATGCTGATGGCGTGAGTACCTGAGATGATTTGCGGACGAACGATACACGCTTCCGTTCCAAATACATCTGCATATACGGTCTCAAGCGTATCTCTTCCCATGTCATCGTACCCGTATCCTGTTGAAGGAATAAAGTGCGCATCACTGACACGGTTTTTACGGAAGCTTTCTAATACGCGATATTGATTCGTTTCAATGTTACGATCGATCTGTTCGTGAATCGGTCGGATTTGTTTTTCTACTTCTTCTACAAGTGGTGCTAATTTCTGTCCGTGTTGCAATTGTTCTAGCATGTTGTAATTCCTTTCTTACTCGTTCTCACTATTTTTTTCGACGTGAATTGGATGATGCTGTGGTGCATAGCCAGCGCATTCATACAGATCCGTTTCTTCGTTAAAGGTCATTTTTTCAACAATCGTATCGCGCTTCAACGAGGCAAGAAGCTTTCCTTCACTCGGTGATACGTGCAGCTCGTAGTACTTCATCTCTTCTCTTACGTAACGTTCAATCGTTTCAAGAAGTTCGTTTACGTCTTCTTTTACAAATGCACTCACGTTCATAGAGCGGTTTGTGTGCGGCACGAAGTCTGAAAGCTGTAAATCTTTTTTATTATAAACCGTCAGCATCGGAATGCCTGATACATCTAGTTCTCTTAACAGGTCATGAACCGTTTGCTCGTGGTTGTAGTAATCTGGATTACTGGAATCAACGACATGTAAAATTAAGTCTGCTTCCTGTACCTCTTCAAGCGTTGAGCGGAATGATGCAACGAGTGTTGTCGGCAAGTCTTGAATGAATCCTACCGTATCCGTGATCAGCGCTTGAAAGCCTGACGGTAACGCGAGACGTCTTGTCGTCGGATCAAGCGTTGCGAACAGCTGATTCTCTTCGTAGATCCCCGCTTCCGTCATACGGTTAAATAACGTGGATTTCCCAGCGTTCGTATAGCCAACAATGGCAATTTGTAACGCCTGATTCCGCTTGCGGCGCTCACGATAGCGGTTGCGGTGCTCGACGACAGTTTTTAGCTGTTGCTTAATGTCGTCAATTTTGCGGCGGATATGACGACGATCGCTCTCAAGCTTCGTCTCACCCGGTCCCCTCGTACCAATTCCTCCGCCGAGTCGTGATAATGATGCTCCTTGACCAACTAGTCGTGGAAGCAGGTATTCTAACTGCGCTAGTTCAACCTGCAGCTTTCCTTCTTTTGTTTGTGCACGCTGTGCGAAAATGTCTAGAATAAGCTGTGTGCGGTCAATGACTCTTGCGTCTAGCTGTGCAGACAAATTGCGGATTTGGCTCGGGGATAGTTCATCGTTAAAGATAATAAGATCCGGCTCTAGCTCTTCTTCAAGCTGAACAAGCTCTTCTACCTTTCCCTTTCCAATGTATGTGGCTGAGTGAACGCGATCTCTTTTTTGCGTAAGAGAGACAACAACTTTTCCGTTGGCCGTTTCGGTTAGAGAGATGAGTTCATCCATGGAATATTGAAAGCGGTCATCATCTTCTGTTTGTAGCTGACAACCGACTAAAATAACCTTTTCTTGTTCATTCTTCATTTCAATGGTCAATGAGCGTTCCTTCCTTTACGAACGAAATTAGTAAAAATCATTCTTATTCTAACAGAAAACCGTTCATATCTCTAGCAAGATAGCGCTTTCTTACAACATTTCATCTTTTATGTGAAAGTTTAAAAAAAGGATTGAAATTTCTCCGCTCCCTTCCTACAATAGGATAGGATTGTAAATTATTGACGAAAGAGGAAATGCAGCGATGACATGGGAAGTATTAAGCATCATTGGAACCATTGCCTTTGCGATAAGCGGGGCCATTATTGGAATGGAAGAAAAATACGATATTTTAGGCGTTTACATATTAGGAATCGTCACGGCGTTTGGTGGTGGTGCCATTCGAAACCTGTTAATCGGGGTTCCTGTATCCGCACTGTGGGACCAAAGCATTCTCTTCTATATCGCTTTTTTAGCGATGACGGCGGTGTTCGTGTTTCCACATAACCTGCTTCGTCACTGGAAGCGTTGGGGGAATTTCTTTGATGCTATCGGTTTGTCCGCGTTTGCCATTCAAGGCGCGCTCTACGCGGTCAAAATGGATCATCCGCTCAGCGCTGTCATTGTCGCAGCTGTTCTCACAGGGAGCGGCGGTGGAATGCTCCGTGATGTCCTTGCAGGACGAAAGCCAACCGTATTAAAAGACGAAATCTATGCCGTATGGGCAATTGTTGCCGGTCTTCTAATCGGCTTCAAAGTAATCGTCTCACCTCTTGAACTCTATACGCTATTCTTCGGAATTGTGGTGCTACGCGTTTGTTCGTATATGTATCACTGGCGTTTGCCAATTAAATCATTGTAAAAAGAAAAAAGCTGCCATGAAAAGGAGGGCAACGAAAAAGTCCTTAGAGGGTTGCGTTCATAATGGAGTCGGTTGATCTCCACTCCAGGTCGCTTCGCTTTCCGCGGGGCGTGCGGTGAGCCTCCTCGCTCCTCTGCGGGGTCTCACCTGTCACGCTAATCCCGCAGGAGTCTCGCACCTTCCGTTCCAAACAACCTAGAGCGACTGCATCAGACGTAAGGGCCAAATTTCCATTTCAAAAGGAACTTGGCTGTTTTTTCCTTTAAAATAAAGAAAAAGCTAGATCCATTCCAAAAAAACGGAATGGATCTAGCTTTTTTGTCTTACGTTCTACTGATCATCTAAAAAATCCAAAGTTTTTCAGTGGACTTCTGAAAAGGACAGCTTTTTATGCGTCATGTTCTTCTTACCATTCTTGGTGAACAGGACGAACGATTAGTTCGTTCACTGCGATATCGCCAGGCTCGTCAATTGCAAACGCAATGGCACGTGCAATGCTTTCTACCTCGATCGCTCCTTTGTAGAACTCATCGATGCCTGATTTTAAATCTGTATCTGTAATCGTTTCTTTTAAATCAGTTGCAATAGCACCTGGTGAGATGTTTGTCGCACGGATGTTGCTGCCGCCTGCAGATTCTTCTAAACGAAGACCTTCAGTGATGGCTTTTACCGCAAATTTAGTTGCGCTATATACCGCACTTCCAGCACCAACTGCATGACCTGCAACAGATGAAAGGTTAATGACGTGACCTGATTTTTGTTCTCTCATCGTTGGAAGAACAGCAGAGATCCCGTATAATACACCTTTGATGTTTACGTCGATCATTGTGTTCCACTCATCTACTTTTTGGTTACGTAGTAATGATAATGGCATAAGCCCTGCGTTGTTTACTAGTACATCGATACGGCCAAATTCGTCGAGTGCCGCTTGCGCCAGCTCTTCCATTTGAGAATGTGATGTTACATCTACTACTTTGTAGATGGCTTGTCCACCATTCTTTGTAATTTCTTCTTGCAGGGATTTTAAACGATCCTCACGGCGTGCTGCTAAAACAAGTTTTGCACCTTTTTCAGCTAGATTTTTTGCTGTTGCTTCTTCAATTCCACTAGAAGCACCTGTAATAATCACTACTTTATCTTTTGTATTAGACATATTCATCATTGTTACTTTCTTTTTCGAAAATAACGGAAGCTGCTCCGTCGTTTTCGTGTATTTATTTGCTACACCAATAGACTAATCCCTCAAGTAAACTTGAACGCAAGGATTTTTCAAAAGAAATTTTTATTTCTTTTTCTACTCCTCTGGAAGTCTGTAAACATACGGTTTTTCTTATCTCTTTTTGCTCATGATTGATGTTTACCCATTCTTTTTCTACTTAAACCTACCTGTTAAGTTGCCTTTTTTCGCACTCCAAGGGTTAAACTGTACTTTAACAAAACAAGAAAAACTCTCCGCCTAAACGAAGAGCTTAGTTCGTTCTTATGAAAATGAAATGTCTTCCATGGTCAGCGTCAATAATTCCTCCCGCTGATAGCGATCCTCCATTAATAACCGCATCGCCTGTGCACGAACTGATTTCTCAACGACATTTCGCACGTATCGACCGTTACTAAAGTCTTTTAAGGAGCGGTTGTATTTGATATCGAGAAAATGCTCCTTCAGCTTGTAATACGCGTCCTTACTCAAGTGGTATTCTCGCTCCGCAATCATTTGCTCTGCAATCTCTAGTAGCTCCTCCACCTCATAATCTGGAAAATCAATCACAAAGGGAAATCGTGAGCGAAGACCTGGATTTAACGTGAGGAAATTCTCCATTTCTTTTGAATACCCCGCTAAGATCAGCACGAAATCCTCTCGCTTCGCTTCCATATGATTTACAAGTGTATCAATTGCCTCTTTTCCGAAATCCTTTTCTCCCCCTCTTGAGAGAGAATACGCCTCATCAATGAACAAAATACCGCCCATTGCCTTTTTAATCAGATCTCTTGTTTTTTGTGCGGTATGACCGATATATTCACCGACCAAATCCGCTCGTTCTGCTTCGATAAGATGTCCTTTTGATAATACGTTCATACTGTGAAATAGCTTTCCAATCAGACGCGCAACGGTTGTTTTCCCGGTCCCTGGATTTCCTTTAAACATCATATGCAGCGACTGTTTGCCTGCTTTTAGTCCTTGCTCTTCTCGTTTTTTATTTACATAGAGCCATGCATACACTTCTTTTATAATTTTCTTGAGATCATCCATCCCAACGAGCGATTTTAATTCCGCTTCAATTTCCTTTAATGGCTGGTGATGAATGACCGGTTTCGGCTGTACAACCGGGTTTGGAATCGTGGTGGAAAATTTCTTTGGCTTTGGTTTTACGGGCTCATTATTCAGTATGATATTGATTTGTCCGTTGTTCTTTAAAGTCATGGGTTGATCCAAGGTCGATCACCTCTTGTCTATTTTCGGTATCCGATGCTTTTTATAAGAAACAAATGTACCCTTCTTATACATAAAAGTGTATGTTGTCTTCTCAAGAAAAAGACGAAAACATCTCGCTTAGGCATAAAAAAAATCCCGTACGCCATGTACGGGATTTTACCACTCTATTCTAAGTCAACGTTCACGTTTTTATTTGGGATGAACGTTGAAATCGCATGCTTGTAGATAAGCTGCTGCTTGCCTTCTGATTCAACTAATACCGTAAAGTTATCAAAGCCTTTTACTAAGCCTCTTAATTGAAAACCATTTAGTAGGTATACCGTTACGTATACGTTATCTTTACGAAGTTGGTTCAAAAACTGATCTTGAATGTTAATCGATTGTTTCATTATTCGGCCTCCTCATTTCTCTCTAGTACTAGTTATTCGCTTCTTGTTCAAGCTTTCCTGCCACATATGTAAAAATTTCGTCGAACAGTTCCCGCTGTGATGCACCTGTTACATCAAACCACGTAACGGTCATTTTATTGCGGAACCACGTAAGCTGACGCTTCGCGTAGCGACGCGAATTCTGCTTTAGCTGTTCAACAGCTTTCTCAAGCGTGACGTGGCCATCTAGGTACTCATAGATTTCTTTGTACCCAATCGCTTGAATGGATTGGACATCTCGGATGCCCCCATCATAAAGACGCTTCACCTCATCTAGCAACCCTTCGTCAACCATCATATCTACTCGCATGTTAATGCGCTCGTATAGTTTATCGCGGTCCATCGTTAAGCCGATTAACGTAACGTCATACAGCAGCTCATACGACTGCTCGCTTACGTTATCACTAAATGGCTTTCCGGTCGCTTCATATACTTCAAGCGCACGCATCACGCGACGATGATTGTTGATATGAATACGCTCGGCGCTAGCTGGATCTACTTCTTTGAGCTTATTATACAGATATTCAATTCCTTTTTCATCTAAAAGGGCTTCCAAACGTTGCTTTATTTCCCTATTTTCTTCCTTCTCAGCAAATTGATAGTCATAAATCACTGATTGAATATACAATCCTGTTCCGCCTACAATCATCGGAACTTTTCCTCTACTCGCAATCTCGCTAATTTTCTCTCTTACAATGGTTTGAAAATCAGCCACGGAGAATGCTTCATCAGGATCTTTAATATCTAATAAATGATGGGTAATTCCCTTCATTTCTTCGCGTTTAATTTTTGCTGTACCAATATCCATTTGACGATAAATTTGCATCGAGTCGCCCGAAATAATTTCTCCGTTCAGCGCTTCTGCTAACGAGATACTCAAATTTGTTTTCCCTACTGCTGTAGGTCCTATTAGTACGACTAGTTTTTGTTTCTCTCCCACTTCTCAACACTACTTTCGCTTTTACATAGCTCGGTACATCTACTCAGTTTGTCCCGTTTCTATGTATTTATTCATCTAAAATGGTTTTGATTTATCATTCACTCTTGTTTGTTAGCTACTTAGTTGTTCTTCAAGCTCGCAATATCAGCCGCGTATTTGCGCTTCATATTTGAAACCATAGAAATATTAGCAAGTACGCCTACGGACAGCATCAGTAAGATTAACGACGATCCTCCGTAACTAATGAACGGAAGCGTAACTCCTGTAATCGGGAGTAACCCAATAGCGGCTCCTAGATTAATCACCGTCTGAATCCCAATCATTGATGAAATTCCAATCGCTAGTAAACTACCAAATGCATCTGGACAGCGCTGAGCAATTCGAAGACCTTTGGCAACGATAAAGAATAAAAGGAATAAAAAGATACATACCCCTACAGTTCCAAGTTCTTCGGAAATAATCGCACTAATAAAATCAGTATGGGGCTCCGGAAGGTAACCCGTTTTTTGAATGCTGTGACCAAGACCTAGCCCTTTCATTCCTCCTTGCGCAATGGCGATGAAGGAGTTAACGAGCTGATAGCCTGAGTGCTGTACATCATCAAATGGATGCATAAATCCTGTAAAACGAGACAATCGACCTTTTGATAATAACAGATCCATATTTCCGGTAATCTGTAGAATTCCTAATATAATCCCTATCATTATCAGCCCTAGCAGTGAAAGCTTCGCAATCGTTTTAAACGATAATCCTGATGAAAAAATGATCGTCATCGCAATGGCGATAATAATCATCGCCGATCCATAGTCTGGCTGCATCATAATCAAAAAGATAATAATGACGAGCATTCCAACAGGCTTCGTGATGGACTTTTTCACTTCATTAATATACTGCTGCTTTCTCGCAAGCATCGCGGCCATATACATAATAACGCCTAGTTTCGCGAACTCAGCGGGTTGCACGGCTATCGGACCAATACGGAACCAACTCTGTGCATTATTGGCAGCGTGACCGAAAATGAGAATTAAGATCAGACTTCCGATTACCCCAAGCATAACGGTCATCTGAAATCGTTTGTGTGCATAGACTTTGTATGGAAAAAAAGCAAAGATAAAAAAGACCACTACTGATAGGATTAAAAAAATCTTTTGCTTTTGATAAAAGAAATCACTTGCCTTTCCATAGACTGAAACGGCTACGACCATACTTGAGCTGTATACCATGACAAGCCCAAAACAGCATAATAGTAAAACGGCTATTATAAATGCATAATCATAGGACCGCAGCATCTTTTTAAACATCTAATCCCCTCCTGCTTTCTAGGATGCGCTGCTGCTTTTGATAAAAAGAGGGTACAACATTTTTTAAGGAACTGCCTGTACACTAGCTTTTTCGTAAAGAAGCAATTTTCATCGGTGTCATATTCAAAAATTTATTGGGTAATGGTAACCTGTTTAAACCTATCATTTCTTTCAGTAATTTTCAATCAAAAACCTACTCTCATACGTGTTTTCGTACTATTGTATGTTCTCTTTGTCGATGAGAAAGAGTGGTGCATTCGATCGTACCTATGGTAAGCTTGAAAAGAATGTTATTTTATAAGGAGAAAGTTCACTAGAGAGAGAAAGAAAGGGAGTTGCTTTGTGACAAATGACCGAAAATATGCAGCCATTGTCGATGTAGAAACCACCGGCTTAAGCGCTTATAGTTCTGACATCATTGAATTAGCCGCCATCCTCTTCTCCTACGACCCAAACACAGGAGAAGTATTTCAAGTTATCGATGAATATTGTGGGTTTCAGATGCCTAGTGCACCGATCAACTCACATATTACAAGACTAACCGGTATTACAAATGAAATGGTTCACAATCAACACCTTGATGATGATAAAATACGAGATATTTTCCGATCCGCTTCAGGTATTATCGCTCACAACGCTTCGTTCGACAGAAGTTTTCTCATTCAGCGCTATCCAGAGCTTGCGGACAAGCCTTGGCACTGCTCGATGCGGTCTGTAAAGTGGAAGGAATACGGATTTTTCAATAAAAAATTAACGACTTTATTAGACGGACACAATATTAGCCGTGAGCATGCTCATCGTGCGCTTGACGACGTGCAGGCAACGCTTGATTTATTGCAAAAGAAAAATCCATCTGGTCAGCCTTATCTCTTTGAAGTCATGAAGCGAAAGATGGGAAAACCCGCTTCTTCTAAACCGAAAGCGAGTTATTCACGTCGAAGCTATTAATATAAAAAATGTGGCTCTTTTAGGAGCCACATTTTTTATGCCCGTTCGTTTGCGTTTAGCGCTTCTTTTACTGCCTCAACGGCATGAATCAAAGCCGTATCAAATAGAGGAATTGCTATGTCTTCCTGCTTAATGAGCAAGCCAATTTCGGTACACCCTAATACGATTCCTTCTGCTCCTTGATCAACGAGCTCTTGAATAACAAGCTCATACTGCTGTTTCGATGAAGGTTGGATGACACCTAAGCAAAGCTCCTCGTAAATAATCCGGTTAATGGCTTTACGCTGGGGTGAAGGAGGCACAATTACATCGATGCCATGAGCATTTAATCGCTTCCTATAAAAATCCTGTTCCATCGTATAGGTGGTTCCGAGAAGACCAACTTTACTTAACCCTTCTCCTCGAATTTCGTTAGCCGTCGCATCTGCAATGTGCAGCACGGGAATGTTAACAGCGTCTTCAATGTGATGAATGACTTTGTGCATCGTATTCGTACAAAGCAAAATAAAATCTGCTCGGCCCTTTTCAAGCGACTGTGCTACTTCCCCTAATATCACACCCGCTTTCTCCCACTCTCCTTCTCTTTGAAATCTCTCTACTTCCGCAAAATCTACGCTGTGCAATATACACTTCGCTGAATGTAGCCCACCTAATCGCTTTTTGACTTCCTCGTTTATTGTTTGATAATAAGCAAGAGAAGATTCCCAGCTCATGCCTCCAATCAGTCCAATTGTCTTCATTTCACGCTCTCCCTTCGAAAACAGCCAGCCTCGTTAGCAAGGCTGGCTGTTCTTTTATAGGTTTTGATCAAAAAACTCAATCAGCTTTTTATAGGCTGCAATTTCATTTTCCTTCTTCGAGAACCCATGCCCTTCGTCTTCAAACACTAGATAATCAACGTCACGGCCTTTTGCTCGGAGTGCTTCGACGATTTGATCAGACTCTTGTTTAACAACGCGAGGATCGTTCGCTCCTTGTACGACGGCCATCGGCTTTGTCATCCCGTCTAAATACGTAATCGGTGAGTCTTTCGTTAGGCGTTCCTTGTCTTTAACAGGGTCACCTACCCACTGGTTCATATATGGCTTCCAGAATTCTGGAACCGAGTCGATAAATGAAAACAGATTGCTTGGGCCGAAAATATCAATGACTGCTTTGAAATAGTCAGCGTGACGTCCGTGTAATAAAAGCGCCATGTACCCACCATAGCTACCACCTAACAGCAAAATCTTCTCTCGGTCTGCGTATCCATTTCCAATGATCCATTCTAAGCCTTCAATGTTATCAAGGCGTGGACCATGTCCCCAATCACCTTCAACCATTTTCATAAATTTTAGCCCATAATTGGAAGAACCGCGGAAGTTTGGCGCAAAAATAGAGTAGCCTCGGTTTAAAAGCACTTGAAACATTGAACGGAACCATTTACGCTCTAACGACTGCGGCCCACCATGTGGCCACAAAATGACATGTCCGTTATCATTTTCTTGCTTGGCCTTAAAAAAGAGTGCTTCAATATTCAAGCCGTCATAAGATGGATATGTGACGACCTCTGGCTCTACAAGATCTTCTTCACGAACGCCCGGTACGCGTAAATTCGTTAGTTCTTCCCAAGATTTCCCTTGGTTCTTTGAAACGAAGATGTTATTTGGCTTCGTTGCGGATCGGCCTTGTGCATAGAGATGACCACTTGGCATCACAAGAAGCTTCTCGACAACGCTTGTTGGGATAGAGAGATTTTTATGCGCTCCGCTTTCTAAATCATATTGATACAATCGATCTTCAACTCCGTACGATCCCAGCAAATAGAGCGTATGATCATGCTTTGAGAAAGAAAGGCTTGAGAAATCTTCATTCTCCACCTCTAACACCTTTTGAAATGATTGGGTGTTTAGATCAAATTTTGCGAGATACGTTAAATCGGATTGATAGTTTGTTAAAAAGTAAATATCTGTTTCAGACGTGTACACAACGTCTGTTGTCGTGTGCTGATCCGTTGTTTCAGGGGTTAATAGGAAACGCTCCCCTCCGTGCTGCACATATGCAAGTGAATGGGTATTTCCAAAGCTTTTTAGTAAAATAATTGAGGCTTCGTCAGGGCTCACTCCTGCTAAAAAAGTCGAGGCACCTGCGCCTTCAAACAGAAGCGTTTCTTCTTCTGTTTCAAGATCGTACACAAAACTATTCAAATATGTAGGGTTGCCGTCCGTTGTAGAATAATAAAGTCGTTTTCCATCTTCCGTTAAATGACTGAAGAAAAAACGTTCTCCTTCCTTAGTTCGGAGCGGGACAAGCTCTCCACCACTGGGAGAAAGAGCGTAAAGCTGCGTATTTTCATCTCCGTCATGATCAAATGCCGTCACCACAAATTCGCCCGTTTTTGCGTAGGACAACGCCTCAGCACTTTGATTTTTTGACGTTAGCGGATACGGAAACGCATTTGGTAAATCCATCCCCCAAAGATTAAATTGCCCGTTTAAGTTTGTATTCATAATCAGCTGTTTTTCATCTGGACTTACCGTAAAATTCGTCACTGCAATCGTTTGAAAAAACTGTTCAACGCCTGGTTTATTAAAGGTAACCATTCATAATCCCCCCATCTCTTTTATACGCTTTCATTTTAACATAATAGTAAATATATTCAAAAAATTAAAACAAATAAATACTTGCGGTTACTTGAATGAGTATCCCACCTCTAAACTAGAAAAAACCTATACCCAGACAATGTCCAAGCATAGGCTATCATTTTACATCTATTAACGTAAATCGTTCACAGACGAGCATCATATCCTCTGTGTATGGAAGCTTCAGGCGTGCGAGTTCTTTTTTGAAAAAACGTTCGTGTTCATCCCACCAATAACGATAGGTTCGATCGCCCTCTCCTTCCGCAATAGCGAACTCCTCTGACACCTCGTTCATAGGTAAAACCTGAACATCAACAGTTTGAATAATTGCTACGGGATTGTCCTCACTGTTCAACACAATGTTGTAATTTCCCACGCATGGCAACGGCTCTTGTTCGTGCTCATAAAAAACAACCCCTGAGCACGTAGCCGTTTTTAATCCGTCAATGACAAGCTGAGCCAAGTAATTAGGATCGCTTCCAAATTGCCAAGCGTTTACGCTAGAGGGTTTGGATTTACCTCTTACTTTCCAATAGTCGTCCCAATACTGTGTTGCCGCTTCGTTCATCTCTTTTCACTTCCTATTCTTGCATGCTAGCTTTATTTTAGCACAGTATAATGGAAATTAGTGGTTTAAATTCCATATCCATGATAGGTTTCACTAATTAAGTACAGGAAGTTTCCTAAAATTAAAATAAATAAACTAACCTTCTTGTCTCTGATAAATTTTTTAGTCAGGCTGCCTCCACCTTCAGTAGATCTTGTTGTGTCCTCTCATTGTAAAATACGATTCATTTTTATTTGTGATTTATATCAAATATCATACGAATGTTCACTTTACCTTTTTCGAAATTTTCCGAAGGGAAAATCATTTTACGAATTACTTACGGAGCAACTATCTCTTTTAGCAGATTTAGGATGTAAATAAATCCACTTGTTAACGTAATGACTCCTCCCATAAAAAGAACAGATATAATCGTTGATATCGTATGTTTAGCAGCACTCATTGTCCGTACTCCCTTCACCTATAGGTAAGTTGTTGGTTTTTATATTATGGGGAAAATCTTAAGAGATCATGAGGAATAATCTTAACAATTCTTAACGATCGAAAAATAACGATGTGTATGCATAAAAAAAGAGAAAGACACATGTGTCTTTCCCTTTTTTGTACGTTCTATAACCTCTACATAATCCGCTTAAACATCTTCTCCATCTCGTACGTCGAGTAGTGAATAATGATCGGACGTCCGTGTGGACATGTAAAAGGATCACTTGTTTTACGTAATGTTTCTAAAAGAACGAATATCTCATCATTGCGCAGATGATGATTGGCTTTAATGGACGCTTTACAGCTCATCATAATGGCCGCTTCTTCTCGAAGCTTTAAGATGCTAATTTTCTTTTGCTTTAGCACCTGCTCAATCATTTCTTCCATGATTTTTTGTTCGTCTCCTTTTGGGAACCACTGCGGATGCGATCGAACGATGTAGCTATTTTGACCAAACTGCTCTAAAAACACCCCAACGCTCGCAAGCTCCTCGCGTGATTCCTCAATAAGCAAGCATTCGTTCGTTGAAAAATCAAGCGTGATTGGCAGCAAAAGCTCCTGTACCTCCGTTTCAACTTCCGCAAGCTTGTCACGGAAATACTCATATTTAATGCGCTCCTGTGCCGCATGCTGATCAATCATATAAAGCCCTTTTTCATTTTGCGCAAAAATGTACGTTCCGTGCATTTGACCAACGGGATACATTGCTGGTACACGCGTCTCCCCCTCTGGCACTTCTTTTTCTTCAAAATCACGAATCGCATCCTCAATCGGATCAACGGGCTCAGGCGTAGGAGACTCTTGTACAGACGGAGCTGAAAACGGCTGATCGTTCCAATCTCTTTGCTCATCCCCTTCAACGAGTGAAAAAAGCACGGCGTTTTGCTCTGCTTGAAAGCGTTCATTTGATTCTTTTAAAAGCCGTTGATCTTGAGGGGGCTCCTCACGCTCTGTCATCACTGAGCGCTGTGGTTCGTTTCGATGATCGAATGAAAATTGCTGCTGCTCATCGACAGGCTTCACGCGGGGTGCTGAATAAGACGGCGACTCCACCTCTGGAATTAAGCGCTGCTTTTTAAAGGACGCTTTAATCGTTTGTTCAACCAGTTCAAATAGCTCCGCCTCTTTACTTAAACGTACTTCAAGCTTCGCCGGATGAACGTTCACATCGACAAGAAGTGGGTCCATTTGAATGTTTAATAGTACGATCGGATAACGACCAATCGGTAGCAGCGTGTGATAGCCTTGTTGAATAGCTTTTGCGAGGCCATAATTTTTTACATAGCGACCGTTAATGATCGTCGACATGTAGTTACGAGACGCACGTGTGACTTCAGGCAATGAAATATATCCTGTCACCTCATAATCGAGTGACTCAATGGAAATCGGAATCATTTTTTTCGCGATGGCCATGCCATAGATCGCAGCCATAACTTGTCGTACGTCGCCTTTTCCGTTTGTGTATAGAAGCTGTCTTCCTTGATGTGTAAGCTTAAAGGAAACGTCAGGATGAGCAAGCGCTAGGCGGTTCATCACGTCAGTCACGTTCCCAAGCTCGGTATTGACCGTCTTCATATACTTTAAGCGAGCGGGCGTATTAAAAAATAAATTCTCAATCGTCAAATCCGTCCCTTTTCGGCTCGACGTATATTCATGAATCAGAATTTCGCCGCCCCTAAGCTTTAAGTGAGTCCCAGGCCCTTCACCTGTACTCGTCTTCAGCTCCAGTTCAGAAACAGAGGCAATACTCGGAAGTGCCTCTCCTCGAAATCCGAGCGTACGAATGCGGAACAGGTCGTTTTCCGTTTTAATCTTACTCGTCGCGTGACGACGGAACGCTGTAAGACAGTCGTCATTTTCAATGCCGTCTCCGTTGTCTAACACGCGAATGCGGGACAATCCACCCTCATCTACTTCTACTTCAATAACCGTACTGTTTGCGTCGATGGCATTTTCCACAAGTTCCTTCACGACAGAGGCAGGTCTCTCAACTACTTCCCCTGCCGCTATTTTGTTTGATAAATCATCGGCTAACTGGACAATTTTCCCCATCGACTCACCTCACATTCTTTACGATTTTTTCTTCATTGTTTTTTGCAGCTCATACAATGTATTTAATGCTTCAAGCGGCGTCATATCTAAAATATCAAGCCCTTTTAGCTTATCGATAATTTGCTTTTCCTTGCCTTTCAGCGGCCCATCATTTTTCTTTGCATCGGTAAAGAACGATAGCTGCTGATCATCAGAAGATGGGACAGACGCGACCTCTTCTGTTTGTTCTACCTTCACAGGCTCTTCTTTTACAACAGCGGGACGCTCTTCTTCATATTTCACCGCAAGAACAGGCTTCGCTACTTCAGGCTGCTCTAAGTCGTGTAAAATCACACGCGCTCGTTCAATAAGTGGTTTCGGAAGGTCAGCAAGCTCGGCCACGTGAATACCATAACTCTTATCTGCTGCTCCTTCTTTAATTTTATGAAGGAACACAAGCTTACCGCTTTGTTCAATTGCGCTAACGTGGACGTTGTGCACCCCTGGCAGATGCTGATCCATCGACGTCATCTCGTGATAGTGGGTCGAAAACAGCGTTTTTGCCCCGATATGCTCATGAATGTACTCAATAATTGCCTGTGCTAGCGCCATTCCATCATACGTGGACGTTCCGCGACCAATTTCGTCAAGTAAAATTAAGCTTGACTGCGTTGCGTTGGTAACGGCATTTTTCGTTTCAAGCATCTCGACCATGAACGTACTTTGACCAGAGATTAAATCATCCGCTGCGCCAATACGCGTGAACACTTGGTCAAAAATCGGTAGCGTTGCTTCGTCTGCTGGGACGAAACAGCCAATTTGCGCAAGAATGGATGTTAACGCCACTTGGCGCATGTACGTACTTTTACCGGACATATTTGGCCCTGTAATAAGAAGAATAGAGCGATCATCTGACATACGACAATCGTTCGGCACGTATTCTTGTGAATTCATCACTTTCTCAACGACCGGGTGACGTCCGTTTGTAAGTTTAATCTCACCTTGATCCGAAAAGCTTGGGCGCGTATAGTGGCGCTCTTCACTAATTTTCGCAAAGCATTGAAGCACGTCAAGCTCACTAATAATTTTCGCTAGCGCCTGTAAGCGTGGAATATACGTACGAACTTCCTCACGAAGCTGAATGAACAAATCATACTCAAGCTGCACAATTTTTTCTTCTGCCTCTAAAATGAGTGCTTCCTTTTCCTTTAAATCTGGCGTAATGTAGCGTTCGGCGTTCGTGAGCGTTTGCTTGCGCTCATACATCCCTTCCGGCAACAGATGTAAATTCGCCTTCGTTACTTCAATATAATAGCCGAATACTTTGTTGTAGCCGACTTTTAATGAACGAATTCCTGTTCGTTCACGCTCCTGCTTTTCAAGAGCGGCAATCCACGTTTTTCCGTTACGACTTGCGTCACGATACACATCAAGCTGCTCGTGATAGCCATCTTTCATGATGTTTCCTTCTTTAATTGAGATCGGTGCTTCTTCTTTTAATCCACGATCTAGAAGGTTCGTTAATCGTTCACACGGATCAATCTGGTCCACTAGCTTTTCAGCATACGGATGGTGTAAACGGTTCACCACCTCAACGATTCCAGGAACGCGCTCTAGAGAACGTTTTAGCTGAATTAAATCTCTTGCATTCACGTTTCCAAACGCCACTCGACCCGCTAGACGCTCAAGATCATACACTTCTTTTAACAATTCACGAAGCTCTTCGCGTTCAAAGAACTGATTAATGAACGTCATGACCATGTCCAAGCGGCTTTCAATTGCTTCTTTGCTTAAAAGCGGTCGGTCAATCCACTGTTTCAGCATACGACCACCCATAGCCGTCACCGTTTGGTCAAGTAACCATAAAAGCGATCCTTTACGCCCTTTTGAGCGAATCGTTTCCGTCAGCTCTAGATTGCGCTTTGAAAACAAATCAATTTTCATAAATTGATTAATTTGATAAAGCTGCACAGGCTGCAGATGATCAAGGGAACGTTTTTGCGTTCCCCCTAAGTAGTGGGCAAGTCTAGCAAACGTTGTAATGAGCTTGTCCTGCTGTAGATCCTGTACAAGTAGCTCATATTCCTCGTGAAGCTCCGCGCCCACCTGATGGGAAACAGTAATAGGTCTACGTTCTTGCATTTCGTTCAGCTTCTCAAGTGAAAAATCAGGATCAATCACAATTTCCTTTGATTCTCGTGCATAGACCTCTGCGATCACTTCCTGCCAAGACGAAATCAGCGTCACGTGACTTTCTCCTGTTGATAAATCTGTAAACGCTAATCCGTATGTACCATCCTCAAAGTTCGTCACAGAGCTAATAAAATTGTTTTCCTTTTCTTCAAGACCCGTTTGATCCATAAGCGTGCCTGGTGAAATGACTTGCACCACTTCACGCTTTACGACTCCTTTTGCCGTGCGCGGATCTTCGACTTGTTCACAAATGGCTACCTTATAGCCTTTTTCCACAAGACGATCAATGTAGTTTTGTGCGGAATGATACGGAACACCACACATCGGAATGCGTTCATTTCCGCCTCCTTCTCGACCTGTAAGCGTAATTTCAAGCTCTTGAGAGGCCTTTAGCGCATCCTCAAAAAACATTTCATAAAAATCCCCTAATCGAAAAAACACAAAAGCATCTTGATAGTCTGATTTAATTTGTAAATATTGCTGCATCATCGGCGTATATCCTGCCATGTTCATCCTCCATCTTGCATGTAATATCTATTTTTTCATTTCCTGTATCTGTCTAAAGGTTAGGACATAGTCAAGGAGGCACCTCATCGATGCCTCCTCACATTCTTTGTTTTCACTATTATAACATTGTTTGCGCATTTGTTCATGACTGACAATTTTCCTTTTTACGCAAAAAAACTAGGAAGAATTTCTTCCTAGTTCTCTCTTATTCTTCATCTCCTAAGATAAAGTCGGGATTCAAATCCTCAAACTCATCGTCGTCGACGTCTAAGTCAAACTCGTTTTCATCAATGCATCCTTCTGGATTAACGGCTACACATACTTTTGTTTCTCCAATAACTTCTGCTAAAAGCTCTCTTTCTACCTGGACAATGACGCGGTTTCCATTTGGTGAAATGGTTGCTTCCAAGCAGTTTGGCTGTTGAAGAACGCGTACAATCACTTCACAATCCTCACCTGTTGCATCATCATCTTTGTAACGAAGCTTGATAATGTCTCGATACGACACCTTCTCCGTTACAACTTCTGTTTTCGTGTTATCGTTATACGAATACCAAATGTTAATATCATACGTGCCGTCAACCTCAACCGTATTGCCTACCTTTTTGGCATCATACTCGTGGTTAATGACCCAGCACCCTAAAATGCTTGTCGGCCGATTTGGCGGGGTAATCGTATGAGACGATTGCGTAAATTTACGCCCTTTTCCTATTACTGCTTTCGTAATAATTTCTCTATAGTGTTGTTGTGACATGCGCGCAAACCCTCCTCAAACTCTCTTCATTTAATCCTATGCAGGTTGTATCACTCGCTTGCAAACTATTTGTAAAAACTATCCGCTGTTTTCCTCCAGGATCACTTCACAGGGAAGTTAAATATTATCTGAATGAGTCTTGAAAAACAGCTTAGCTGACATAAAGCTGCTATGATTCATTGTATGCACGCATGCCCAAGAATTTGCCATTATCCTTTCAATTTATTCAAAAAAGTAAAAAGAGTGCATGATTAGGAGTTCTAATCACACACTCTTTTTTCTCTTTAATGACAGCCCATACCACTATTTTGATCGGCTTTCATCTTAGAGCCTGTATCGCCTTGCAGCAAATCTCCGCCCGTTGACTCAATGATTTCATCAGTCACTTGCTTTGAGATCGTACTTGCTACAAGCTGTAATAAGTCGTTCACAACGACTTGTGATTCTTTAAACTGCTGAATAATTGGAAGCTCATCAAGCTCTTCTTGAAGCTTATCAATCTGTGCTTCCACTTTTTTCAACGCTTCGTGCTTGCCATAGTGCTGAAAATTAACCGCTTGCTTTTGTAAGCTTTTAATTCTCGCAATGGTATCTTTTACTTTTTCGTTTCCATTAAGCTGTGCTTCTGCACGCTTAAAGAAATCGACTTCTTCCGTGTCTGACATCATTTTACCAAGCTCACGAGCTCGTGCTACGATGTCATCTTTTGAATAAACAGTCATTATTATTTCACCTCTGCAGCCTCTTCTACCATTTCTCCGTTTAATGACCATGTTTTCGCTGCTGTAATTTTCACTTTCACGAGCTGGCCAGTTGCGGACTTCGGACCTCTGAAGTTAACAAGTTTGCTCTTAGCTGTATATCCCGCAAGGACGTCAGGATTGTTTTTACTTTCGCCCTCTACTAATACTTCGACAACCTGCCCTACATACTCCTGCATTTTTTGCGCAGAAAATTCGTTTACCACTGCATTTAAGCGCTGTAAGCGAGCTTTCTTTACTTCCATCGGTACGTTATCTTGCATTTTTGCCGCTGGTGTTCCCTCACGCGGAGAATAAATGAACGTGTAAGCACTGTCGAAACCAACTTCTTTGTAAAGAGAAATCGTTTCTTCAAACTGTTCTTCCGTTTCATTCGGGAATCCAACGATAATATCTGTCGTGAGTGACGCTGTTGGAATGGCTTCTTTAATTTTACGAACAAGCTCTAGGTATTGCTCACGTGTATATTTACGCGCCATAATCTTTAAGACGTCACTGCTACCTGATTGTACAGGAAGATGGATGTGGTCGACAAGGTTTCCGCCTTTGGCAAGTACTTCAATTAAGTGATCATCGAAGTCACGTGGATGACTCGTTGTGAAGCGAATGCGCGCCACGTCTACTTTGCGGATTTCATCCATTAAATCGCCAAGTCCATATTTTATATCTTCAAAATCTTTTCCGTATGCGTTCACGTTTTGACCTAAAAGGGTAATTTCTTTGTAGCCTTGTGCTGCTAAATGACGAACTTCTTGAATGATGTCTTCAGGACGACGGCTGCGCTCTTTTCCGCGCGTATAAGGGACGATACAGTATGTACAGAATTTATCACATCCGTACATGATGTTCACCCATGCCTTAATTTCACCTTTACGAACTTTTGGAAGGTTTTCAATCACGTCCCCTTCTTTTGACCATACTTCAATGACCATTTCTTTTGATAAGTATGCTTCGTTCAAGATGTTTGGCAGACGGTGGATATTGTGCGTACCGAAGATCATGTCTACGTGGTGATGTTTTTGAAGAATTTTGTTTACAACGGATTCTTCTTGCGACATACAGCCACATACACCGATTAAGACGTCAGGGTTGCGCTGTTTTAACGGCTTTAAGTGACCTAATTCACCAAACACTTTGTTTTCCGCGTTTTCGCGAATTGCACACGTGTTTAATAGAATCACATTAGCATCTTCTACTGTATTTGTAGGCTCATAGCCAAGCGCAAGAAAAATCCCTGCCATTACTTCTGTATCATGTTCGTTCATTTGACAGCCGTATGTACGAATGTAGAACTTACGACCTTGTCCCATTCCACGGAATTCTTCTGAAATAGCGAAATCTTTATGATAAGCGACTGTTTCTTTTCCACGTGCTTTCGCATCTTTTAAGGAAGGTGGCATATACACCGTTTGAAAATATTTGCTGTAGTCTTTTTCGGATTTTTTGTCCGCTGACTTTACCTGCGTGTTTTCTAAGCGTTGCTCTTCGTTCATACTATTCATTCTCCTTTCAACTCGTTTTATGCTGTACAGCTTAACTCAGCATAAAGGAGTGCACCCTATTCAGTATAAAAGGAAAAAAGCAAGAATACAACAAGATCACCTTATTTTGGATGTGGTTTTATGTGAACGCTATTGGATGAGAATGTCTCTGTAAAGGTAGTTGTTAGGAGTGTTTTACTAGTTCGGATTCCAGCTCCAGATCGCTTCGCTTTCCTCGGGGCGAGCGCTGAGCTTCCTCGTCGTTTCTCTCCTGCGGGATCTCACCTGTCTCGCTCATCCCGTAGGAGTCTTCGCATCTTTCACTGCCTTCCTTTGGTCTTTCGACTAGGAACTATTGAGTAGCCTTCCTTTTGGAATGTGTATTTCAGATAAGCTATGTTCATTCCACACGAAACACCTTTTACTAGTTCGGATTCCAGTTCCAGATCGCTTCGCTTTCCTCGGGGCGAGCGCTGAGCTTCCTCGTCGTTTCTCTCCTGCGGGATCTCAGCTGGCTCGCTGGTTCCGTAGGAGTCTTCTCATCTTTCACTGCCTTCCTTTGGTTTTTCGACTAGGGACTATTTAGTAGCCTGCTTTTTGGAATATGTATTTCAGATAAGCTATGTTCATTCCATATGAAACACTCTTTACTTAGTCAGATTCCATCTCCAGATTGCTTCGCTTTCCTCGGGGCGAGCGCTGAGCTTCCTCGTCGTTTCTCTCCTGCGGGATCTCACCTGTCTCGCTCATCCCGTAGGAGTCTTCTCATCTTTCACTTCCATCCTTTGGTCTTTCGACTAGGAAGCATTTATTACCCTTCTTTTCTGAATGAGTGATTTCGATTGGCTTTGTTCATTCTACTTGCAACCCCTTTTACTTGGTCGGATTCCAGTTCCAGATTGCTTCGCTTTCCTCGGGGCGAGCGCTGAACTTCCTCGTCGTTTCTCTCCTGCGGGATCTCACCTGACTCGCTGGTTCCGTAGGAGTCTTCTCATCTTTCACTTCCTTCCTTTGGTTTTTCGACTAGGGACTATTTAGTAGCCTGCTTTTTGGAATGTGTATTTCAGATAAGCTATGTTCATTCCATATGAAACACTCTTTACTTAGTCGGATTCCATCTCCAGATTGCTTCGCTTTCCTCGGGGCGAGCGCTGAGCTTCCTCGTCGTTTCTCTCCTGCGGGATCTCACCTGACTCGCTCACCCGTAGGAGTCTCCGCATCTTTCACTTCCTTCCTCTTGTTGTTGGAGTAGGGACTATGGGACTTATTGTCTGAATGCGTGTTCCAAATAAGGTGCGTTCGTGCCATGCATTTCTTTTACAAGCGGGTTGGTTTATACACACAACCCCTCATTCTCTTAAATAAAAAACTCCTTTCCTCATACGTTTAAAGGAAAGGAGTTTGCATTTACATAAATTCGGATACTAATTTAGTGAACTGTTCTTCTTCTAGCGTTAGGTCTGCGTTTGTGAGCGAGTCTTGACGATAGCCGTGAACGAGTTCTTGATAAGATGGCTGCTGTTTGTTTTGGTAAATAAGCCCCGTTACAAGACCATTGTGGGACATTAGCGTTTGCATCGCCTGAGAGCGGTCGCTTGCGTCGTAGTCTTCGATCGTCGATAGGCTCGTTAGGTTCTCTTTGAACCAGTCATACGTGTTCACTTTATTATATGTTACGCACGGACTGAATACGTTGATTAGGGAGAAGCCTTTATGATTAAGCCCTTGCTCAATGAGTGACGTTAGTTCTTTTAGATCCGTTGAGAAGCTTTGAGCGACAAACGTTGCCCCTGCTGTTAGAGCTAGCTCCATCACAGAAAGCGCTGATTCAATCGATCCTTCAGGCGTACTTTTCGTTTTAAAACCAACGTCGCTTCGAGGCGACGTTTGACCTTTTGTTAATCCGTAGATTTGGTTGTCCATGACAATATACGTAATGTCGATATTACGACGAATGGCATGAACCGTGTGACCCATTCCAATCGCAAATCCGTCTCCGTCACCACCAGATGCGATGACCGTTAAATCACGATTCGCCATTTTAACGCCTTGAGCGATCGGAAGAGAACGTCCGTGAATACCGTGGAATCCATAGGAATTGATATAGCCGGAAATACGTCCAGAACAGCCGATCCCAGAAATAACGGCTAAATTTTCTGGTTCAAGACCCACATTTGCAGCAGCGCGCTGAATGGCTGCTTGCACAGAAAAGTCCCCACAACCTGGACACCAGTTTGGTTTTACATTGTTACGAAAGTCTTTGAACGTTGCCATTTATAACAGCTCCTTGCTTTTGGAATGCACTTCGTGTGGTAAAAATGGATTTCCATCATACTTCAGAAGGTTTTTCACTTTCTTTGCATGCCCAACATTCATTTTTAAAATATTTGCAAGTTGGCCCGTCGCATTGTGCTCCACCACAACCACTTTTTTGGCATTCTCCACAAGTGGTAGAAGCTCATCAGCTGGGAACGGGTGAAGCAAGCGGATATGCGCATGGTTGGCTTTTACACCCTCTTTTTCAAATCGTTCCATTGCTTCCTCAATGACACCTCGCGTTGAGTTAAATCCAACAAATAATACATCCGACTCTTCATGAGGAGCATTTGTATGTATTGGATTTTCGAAGTTAATCTTGTTTAACTTTCTCATACGTTTATCCATTTGGATTTTACGGTTTGACGCCACTTCAGACGGTTTTCCCGTTTCATCATGCTCGACTCCTGTTACGTGGTGAATTCCATTCGCCATCCCTGGTACAACACGAGGAGAAACACCATCTTCTGTTGCTTCATAGCGCTTAAAATACGCTTTGCTATCAAGCTCAGGAAGCTCTTGTCCAAGCGCAAGTTTTCCGCGACGGATTTCTACTTTTTGATAATCAAGCGGATCAACCGTTTGTTTCCCAAGAGATAACTGAAGATCAGTTAATAAGATAACCGGACACTGATACTCCTCCGCTAAGTTAAAGGCCTCAACCGTATCGTGGAACGCTTCTTCCACTGTACTTGGCGCCATCACAATTTTCGGAATTTCACCATGCGTTCCGTAAATCATCGCCATCAAATCTGACTGCTCTTGCTTAGTTGGTAGCCCCGTACTTGGACCTCCGCGCTGTGTATCTACGATTACAACAGGTGTTTCCGTAATACCTGCTAAACCGATTGATTCCATCATTAGTGATAAACCTGGTCCAGCTGAGGCTGTTAGTGAACGTACACCTGCATAGTTGGCACCGATTGCCATCGTACAAGCAGCAATTTCATCTTCGGTTTGAATAACGGTTCCACCAAAGTTCGGTAGCTTTTTAATTAAATATTCCATAATTTCAGAAGCTGGGGTAATCGGATATGCCGGCATGAAGCGTGCACCGCCTGCTAATGCGCCAAGGGCGATTGCATCGTTTCCAATCATAAACATTCTTTTTTTGCCGTCTGCTTTCTCGAGGCTCATGGATTCAATTGTCCCACCGAGCTGTTCTTGCATATAATCAAAGCCACGTTTCATAGCTTCCATATTCTTATCAACTACTTGCTGCCCCTTGCGTCCAAATATCTCCTGTACTACGCTTTGAAAAGCGTCTAGGCTGACGTTAATAATCGCACTAGATGCTCCTACTGCCACCATGTTTTTCATAAGCGACGTACCAAGCTCAGTCGCAATCTCAGTAAATGGGACCGCATACATTTTTGCGACAGATCCTTCAGGCATCGTCGGTTTGAACTTTGCATCTGCAATGACAATTCCTTGATCGTGAAGTTCTGACACATTTACATCGATTGTCTCTTGATCAAATGCTACTAAAATATCAAGATCATCCGATACTGCACGTACTTCTGTTGTACTTACACGAATTTTATTGTTAGTGTGTCCGCCTTTAATACGTGATGAGAAATGGCGATAACCATAGAGGTAATACCCAAGTCGGTTTAGGGCCGTAGCAAAAATCTCCCCCGTACTTTCAATACCTTCACCTTGTTGGCCTCCAACTTTCCATGAAAGTTGTTTTGTCATGTCTTACACCCCTTTAAATAGATAAATAGCGAATCTCACGATTATCAACAACCGTTTCGGTTATAAGTTTAGCATTTATTGTTTTAAATCACTAGGTACCTTCACGATTATTTTTCGCTATTTATGCATAGTGTTGTGCTCTTTATACAGGTAATGCACGATAAAAGTTTCCAAACAAAAACCCCTCTACGACTTCTGTAGAATAATACTTTACTAGTTCGTTAATAAGGGCTTCATATCCTTTATATGAGGCCAATCCGCTTGTTGTTTGATCAATGCCGTCAAAGTCAGAGCCAAATCCAATATTACGCTCTCCTCCTAGCATACAAATGTATTCCACATGTCGAATTACATCCGTAATAGATGGCTGATTTTTTGATAAAAATTCTGGTACAAACGTAATGCCAATTACGGAATCATGCTGAAGAAGCGCCTCAATTTGATCTCGGTTTAGATTTCTTGGATTTTTGCACAGATCATACACGTTTGAATGCGAGGCAATCGGATAGCGGGCATGCTCGATTACATCCCAAAACCCTTTAACTGAGAGATGCGAAACGTCTGTCCAGACCTTTGCCTCGTTGTTGGCCTGTACGACTCTCTTACCAAAGCTTGAGAGCCCTGCTCCTCGTTCCTCTAAAATGCCATCTGCGACCGCATTGCTGTAATTCCATGTTAAACCAACGGAGCGCACGCCTAGACGAAAAAGCGTCTTTAAACGGGCTATTTGATCGCCAATCATGTCACATCCTTCAATAGTTAGCATCGCGCCAATTTCGTTCGCCTTGAGCATGTCTATATCCCTTTTTGTTTTTACCATTTTCATATGAGGGTTTGATAAAATATGGCTGTGAAAAAGCTCGACCATTTCAAGCGCCACGTCAAAACGGTCACACGCTTTGACAGCTTCAGGAATGTAAATGGCAAACAGCTGGACCTTTGCACCCGTTTCTTTTAGCTGTTTGTAGTTGATATGAAGCGCATTGGAGTTGTTGAAGGATAGGTGCGGGTTCCACCATAACTTCATTAATACATCGCAGTGCATGTCAAAAATTCGAGTCATACGTTCTCCTTCCCATGCTGACTGACCAACATGTACAAAAAGGACCTGTCGCATGTCGCACACAGGTCACTAAGCATTTATAGGTGTTTTTTATCGGGGCTCTACAATAAGCTTGATCGCTGTACGTTCTTCGCCATCTATTTGAATATCTGTAAAAGCTGGAATACAAATTAAGTCAACACCACTAGGAGCGACAAAACCTCTAGCAATTGCCACGGCTTTTACCGCCTGATTTAAGGCACCAGCCCCAATTGCCTGGATTTCAGCTGCACCTCTTTCACGCAAAACTCCCGCTAGGGCACCAGCCACAGAGTTAGGATTTGATTTCGCTGAAACTTTTAAGATTTCCACATCTAGTTCCTCCCTATCTTTTACAAGGTATGTTCAAGTTCAGTAGAAAAATGGCCTAATTCATTTCATTGATACTATATTCACGATTTTGTAAAGGTATTCCTGCTTGGTCTATCTAAATTTTCAAAACCGGAGGGTATAGTAACTCATTCCCGTTTATCAGAAATATATTCCAAATTCTGCACAATCATGAACAAATAAAAAATGGTAGAGCATCATTTGCTCTACCACATTGCGTATTACATATCAAAATAAGGATGATCGTCATTAATAAGGATGCGTTCAATCTTCTTTGCGTTCCCTGTTTTTGCGTCAATGTCCACTACTACAGCACTTAGCTGTGTGCGTCCCTCCGCCACTTCAAAACGAACAGGCAAAGATGTTTTAAACTTTTTAATAACCGCGTGACGGTCTGTGCCTAAAATGCCATCGTAAGGACCTGTCATTCCAACATCTGAAATGTAGGCCGTTCCTTTTGGAAGAACACGATTATCGGCTGTTTGAACGTGTGTATGCGTTCCAACTACTGCTGATACGCGTCCATCTAAATACCAGCCCATCGCTTGCTTTTCACTTGTTGCTTCACCGTGGAAATCAACAAAGATAATGGACGTTTTCTTACGTGCCTCTTCGACAAGCTCATCTGCTTTTTCAAACGGGCAATCAAGAGGTGGTAAAAATGTTCTTCCTTGAAGATTAATCACTGCTACGGTTTGATTACCATATGTATAATAGGTGATCCCTTTACCAGGCGTTCCTTCTGGGAAGTTTGCCGGACGAATCATTTGTTTTGCATCATCAATAAAGTCAAAGATTTCTTTTTTATCCCACGCGTGGTTGCCAAGCGTTACGACATTTGCTCCCGCATTCAGCAGCTGGCGATAAATCTTTTCTGTGATTCCTTTTCCATGCGCTGCATTTTCTCCGTTTACAATTATCGTTTCTGGGTTATATTTCTGCTTTAGTCGAGGCAAATAGTCTTGAACCATGTCACGACCTGGAGAGCCTACGATATCTCCAACAAATAGAATTTTCATTTACAAACTCCTTCTACAATCAACTTCTTTATAAGTTTGTCATAAATACAAAAAAAAAGCAAAGTCATTTACATCCACTTAAACAAAAAGAAAGCGACGAAATCGTCGCTTTCTTTTTATTTTGCATATTCTACCGCTCGTGTTTCACGAATAACTGTTACTTTAATATGTCCTGGATAATCCAGCTCTTCTTCAATTCGCTTACGAATATCGCGAGCTAGACGGTGTGCCTCTAAGTCATCAATTGTATCTGGTTTTACCATGATACGAACTTCACGACCAGCTTGAATTGCGAATGATTTTTCTACACCCTCATAGGATTCAGAAATCTCTTCTAGCTTTTCTAAGCGGCGAATGTAGTTTTCTAACGTTTCGCTTCGAGCTCCAGGTCTCGCTGCTGAAAGGGCATCTGCTGCTGCTACTAATACAGCGATTACCGATGTTGGTTCTGTATCACCGTGGTGAGACGCAATCGCGTTCACAACAATCGGATGTTCTTTGTATTTTGTCGCAAGCTCAACACCGATTTCAACGTGGCTACCTTCTACTTCATGATCGATCGCTTTTCCGATATCATGTAGTAAACCAGCACGACGAGCCATAGTTTCATCTTCACCTAATTCAGCAGCCATCAATCCAGCCAAGAACGCTACTTCCATTGAATGCTTCAGTACGTTTTGACCATAGCTTGTTCTAAATTTAAGGCGACCTAAGATTTTAATTAGATCCGGATGTAAACTGTGTACACCTACTTCAAAAGTAGTTTGTTCACCAACTTCGCGGATATACTCGTCTACTTCACGACGAGATTTTTCTACCATTTCCTCGATACGAGCCGGATGGATACGTCCATCTTGTACAAGCTTATCAAGCGCGATTCTCGCCGTTTCACGGCGAATCGGATCAAATCCTGATAAAATAACGGCTTCTGGCGTATCATCGATAATGAGGTCAATTCCCGTTAGTGTTTCTAAAGTACGTATATTACGACCTTCACGACCAATGATACGACCTTTCATTTCATCATTTGGCAGGTTCACGACAGAAACGGTTGTTTCTGCAACGTGATCCGCTGCACAACGTTGGATTGCAAGAGAGAGAATTTCTTTCGCTTTTTTATCAGCCTCTTCTTTTGCACGAATTTCTGCTTCCTTCACCATCACTGCTAAGTCATGGGAAAGCTCATTCTCCAGACGTTCTAGGATAAATTGTTTTGCCTCATCACGACTTAATCCTGAAATACGATCAAGTTCTGCTTGTTGGACACGTATCATGTCTTCCACTTTGCTTTCCATCTCTTCAATATGCTGTTGTCTAGTAGCGAGAGAATCTTCTTTCTTCTCTAGCATTGTTTCTCGCTTATCTAGTGTCTCATCTTTTCGATCAAGATTCTCTTCTTTTTGCATTAATCGATTCTCTTGTTTTTGAAGTTCAGTTCGACGATCACGAATATCATGCTCAGCGTCTGTACGAAGCTTGTGAATCTCATCCTTCGCTTCTAGCAAGGCTTCTTTTTTCAAAGATTCTGCTTCACGCTTCGCTTCATCAACAATTTGATCTGCAATCGACTTTGCACCAGCGATACGAGCCTCTGCAATCGATTTGCGAACAAAAAAGCCAACAACTGCACCGACGATTAGGCCGAGCAAAGCGGAGATGATTGTTAAAGTTGTTCCCATTATTTCACCTCCCCTTGCTATATACTTGCGGTAAAAGTTTCATGTCGGCATGCATTCATAGATACTAGTATCTTAAATACACACTAAGGCTTTTAAAGTTAAAATCCACTTAAAAGGGAAAATATACATCCTAATTGTAAGGCTGCTAAATTTTATTGTCAAGCCTGTCAGATTGTAGAAACAGAAATATCTATCAACTACCGAACAATTAAGCATTTCTCACCCTAAAAAATGGGGTTATGAGTGAGATAAAAGAGCATTTTGTCCTTCTCTCAAACGTTTTAACCAACAGCTTTGCGCTGTCCATCTCTATTGTTCACAGAAACGCTGAATTTCAAACCAATATTTCCCTTCATTATTCTTAAAAAGAGTCGGTTTCATTTCTTTTATGTACATGATAAAAAGGCGAAGCAACTCTAAAAAATCGAGAATTGCTTCGCCTTTACTAGTAAAACATCAACATCACTCGATGAAGATCGGCTTAGAGATTAAACTCTTCTTTGTCATCTTCTTCTGGTGCATCGACAGGTTCATCAAGCTTATAGTGCTCACGGATTTGCTGTGAGATTGTTTGACGAATGTCTTTGTTCTCTTTTAAGAACTGCTTAGAGTTTTCACGTCCTTGACCTAAACGTTCATCATTGTAAGAGTACCAAGCTCCACTCTTTTGAACGATATCAAGATCTGAACCGATATCTAGAATTTCACCTTCTTTTGAAATTCCTTCTCCGTACATGATATCTACTTCAGCAGCACGGAATGGTGGTGCTACTTTATTTTTTACGACTTTAATTTTTGTTTTATTACCTACAACGTCGTTACCTTGCTTCAATTGTTCAGCACGTCTTACTTCTAAACGTACAGACGAGTAGAATTTAAGCGCACGGCCGCCTGGTGTTGTTTCAGGGTTCCCGAACATAATCCCAACTTTTTCACGAATTTGGTTAATGAAGACAGCAATCGTTTTCGATTTGTTGATTGCACCAGAAAGCTTACGAAGCGCTTGAGACATTAGGCGGGCTTGTAAACCTACGTGTGAATCACCCATTTCTCCTTCGATCTCTGCTTTTGGTACTAATGCAGCTACAGAGTCAATAACAAGAATGTCAATAGCTCCACTTCGAACAAGAGCTTCAGCAATTTCAAGAGCTTGCTCACCAGTATCTGGTTGAGATAATAGAAGCTCATCAATGTTAACGCCTAGCTTTTGTGCATAATCAGGGTCTAGTGCATGCTCAGCATCGATAAATGCAGCCTGTCCACCGTTTTGCTGAACCTCAGCAATCGCATGTAGTGCTACAGTCGTTTTACCAGAGCTTTCTGGACCATAGATTTCAATAATACGGCCACGTGGGTATCCACCTACGCCTAGAGCAATATCAAGAGCTAAAGATCCACTTGATGCAGTGGAAATCTTTCTATCTGTTTGCTCACCTAATTTCATGATTGATCCTTTACCAAATTGCTTTTCAATTTGTTTTAATGCCATATCTAATGCGGCTTGACGATCGTTCACTCAATTTCCTCCTCTATCTATTTCTATAAAAGTGTATGAATTATTTATACCTTCAAAGACGTTTCGCGAAACGTTCTTAAGTTGCGTACTTGCTACTAACTTTCTATATATACTATACCTTTTTTTCAGTCGTTTGCCAAGTAAAAAATCGAACATTTATTCGTTTTTTTTGTTTTGAAAAAGATGAGCCTCTTCTCATTTTTAATCAAAACAATACGAGCCTAGGGAAATCCCCTAGGCTCGTATGGTCTTCGTTTTATGCGCGTAATTCTTTTAGTAAATACTGACATGCATAGCGAACAGAACGCATTCTAATCGCCTGGCGACCGCCTGATAATTGCAGCAGATACGCCTTCGTTTTCGCATTTTTTCGGGCAATGGCAATATGCACAGTCCCGACCGGTTGCTCATCTTGGGTACCTGGTCCTGCAACCCCAGTGAAGCTTACACCGATATCGGAATCTAGTTTGCTCATCACCTGCTCAGCCATTTCAATCGCACATTGCTCACTTACAACGCCGTGCTTCTCAATTGTCTCTGAGCGAACGTTCAACACCTGATTCTTTACTTCTGTTTGATAGGAAATAATCGCTCCTTTTACAATTTGCGATGTTCCTGGGATTTCCGTCAAGCGTTCGGAGAAAAGACCTCCCGTTAAGCTCTCAGCAGATGCAATGGTTAGCTTCTGTGCTTCGAGCTCTCTTACTAGCTCAGAGGGAAGCGTTGTTTCATTATATCCGTAGAAAAATTCGCCCACGCGTGCCATAATCGCTGCTTCCGATTCGTTGATTAAACGGTTTACTTCTGTCAGTGACTCGTGCTTTGCTGTAATCCGTAGCGTGACTTCGCCGTCCCCCGCAAGAGGAGCAATCGTTGGATTCGTCTGGGCCTCTAGCAGATCCTCAATTTCTGTCTCTAGCTGTGACTCACCAATTCCAAAGAAGCGAAGCACACGTGATTCAATGCGCTCCTTAACCGCTAGCTGGTTGAGTAAGTACGCACGACCATGATTTAAAAACATTGGCTGTAATTCTTTCGGCGGTCCGGGAAACAGCATATAGCGTTTACCACTCACTTCAATAGCCATTCCGGGTGCCATTCCGTAATCATTGGTTAAAACAGCAGCACCTTCTAGTACAAGCGCCTGCTTGCGATTGTTAGGCGTCATCGTTCGTCCTGTTTTTTCGAAATACATCTCAATGCTTCTCATTGCCTGCTCATCTGTTACAAGCGATTTTTCTAATACTCTTGCAATGGTTTCTTTAGTCAGATCATCCTTCGTTGGTCCAAGACCACCTGTGAAAATAATTAAATCAGCGCGCTTACTTGCTTGGTAGATGGTATCTTCTAAACGCTGTTCGTTGTCTCCTACTACTGTATGATAGAAAACGTTAATTCCGATTTCAGCTAGCTGCTTGGAAAGGAACTGGGCGTTTGTGTTAGCAATTTGCCCGAGCAATAGCTCAGATCCAACGGCAATAATTTCTGCGTTCATAGCGCTCATCTCTTTTCGTTCTTATTTAGAGTTTACAAATGCTTTGCTGTTTTTAGCAAAATAATCCCATCCTGATAGTACGGTAAAGAATACTGATACCCACAGGGCAATATCATCAAACGGGAATGGAATGAAAGAGAACGGAATGTTGTGTAGTAACAAGGCAGAGATCGCAATAATCTGTGTCCATGTTTTAATTTTTCCAAGCATATTCGCTGCAACTACTTCGCCTTCCCCAGCTAACACTAGACGTAGTCCTGTAATGGCAAACTCACGACTAATGATAATAATTGAAGCAAGACCGATTCCAGCTCCTATTTGTAGCTCCACTAGTACGATTAATGCTGCAGATACGAGTAATTTGTCAGCAAGCGGATCTAAAAACTTCCCTAAATTCGTTACCATGTTGTATTTTCGTGCATAGTAACCATCTACCCAATCTGTTGTTGAGGCAAAGATAAAGATAAGTGCTCCAACAAGATGAGCGACAGGGATAACAGTCTTACCTGCATGCAAATCTCCCCATCCAAATGGCACCATCATAAAAATAAGGAAAACGGGGATAAGAAAAATCCTTGAAATCGTTATTCTATTAGGTATATTCACTTTTATTCCTCCATTAAACCAATTAATATGTACTCAAAAGGATATCATTAGTATCCCCTAAGTGTCGTATGTATAACATTCCATTCTTACATAGTTTACAGGAAAAATGGGCGATTCTCAAAGATAAACATATCTCCGCTCGAATCACCCATCTTCACAAGAGCATAAGCCCTATTATATACTACCTTCGCAGTCTTATTGAGCTACTGCAGGCTGATATTGAATGGTTATTTTTTGTTGTACTTTCTGGCTCGGGTCAAACGGTAATGCTAACGGCTTTCCGTTTACTTTCAACTGTACGCCAGGAGAAAATCCGATGTTAAATCGCACTTCTTTTTCTTGTGAAAAATCAAATGATTGCGTCGTACCTTTTGCTAAAAGGGCATTGAAATAAGACTTTCCTGTCGCGTTTTGAACACCTAGCCATGTATCGTTTGAAGAGGTAATTTCCACTTTAAACGCATCTGCGTTTTGCAGCTGTAGCGTAGCCGTCTTCCCGCTCTTTTGAACCTCTGTGATCGTTTGATCTTTTGCAGGCTCTTCTTTTTTCGCATCGTCCTTTTGCTCATCTTTTTTATCATCTTTTTTGTCCGTCTTTTTCTTATCATCGGACTTGTCTGCTTTTTCTTTCTTATCATCAGTGCCTGTGTTTGTAGCAGAAGACTTTGTAGAAGCATCTTTGCTCGCGTTATCAGACTGTTCGATTTCAGCACCTGTTTTCGGTGTGGCGCTACCGGATTGTTTGTCTGTATCATGATTTTGTAAAAAGAACCAGACTAGCATTGCGATTCCGATAATAACAACCACAACAATGATTGTAGGAAGTAAATCCAACAGCTTAGACGATGATGGCTGTTTTGCCGTCACTTCCTGTTTACGCGTTTTTACACGGGACAATTGCTCTGGGATATCTTCATTTTGAGAACGAGGGATATCCGCTTTGTATTCTTCAAAGATTTCATCTGCATTTAATCCAACAGCTTCACAGTACTGCTTAATAAAAGCTCGAACATAAAACTTTCCAGGCATTAAATCATAATTTCCTTCTTCAATACCTGTTAAGTAACGCTTTTGGATCTTCGTTAACTTTTGTAAATCTTCCAATGAAATATTTTGTTGCTCTCTAGCTTCTTTTAAACGTTTGCCTAACTCTGTCAACGAAAACACCTACCAATTATCTTAAAAATCAAACATTGAAAACCCGTTGTCTTGAAAGATTTGAGTACCATCTACTGCATCATATGTAATTTCTTCATCAGGATCATTTCGCAATTCAATGATGTAATCAAAGTCTTCTAACGTATATTCGGAGTTTTGCACGAAAACATCAGGATGCTCAATCACCTTTGTAGCAGGAACACGCATAATTTCCCTTACAAGCTGCCAGTGCTTCTCCGTAGCTCGTCTAGTTGAAACAATGCCGTCGATAATAAATACATTATCTTCGTTGTATTCTTCCTCAATTAACTGACTGCGTATCGTCTGTTTTAAAAGGGTGGACGAAACAAATAGCCATCTTTTATTCGCACATACGCTAGAGGCAACAATGGACTCTGTTTTTCCTACACGAGGCATGCCACGAATTCCAATTAGCTTGTGTCCATCTTGCTTAAATAATTCCGCAAGAAAGTCTACTAATACCCCTAATTCGTTGCGCACAAACCGAAATGTCTTTTTATCGTCTGCATCACGCTGAATATAACGTCCGTGCCTTACCGCTAAACGATCGCGCAGCTTTGGCTCCCTCAACTTTGTTACTTTGATATGATCCATCGTTTTTAAAATCGATTCCAGTCGCTCAATTTGCTCGTTCGAATCACAGCGCAATAACAGCCCCCTACGTTGATCATCTACTCCATTTATCGTCACAATATTTATTGATAGCATTCCAAGCAGAGAAGAGATATCTCCTAATAGACCTGGGCGATTTTTCTGAATCTCATATTCTAGATACCACTCAATTTTAGACATAAAACCCTCTCCCTATCAAGACAGTTATTGTTGAGAGGAACTCCCCTTCTTAATAAATATAAAGGATTTGCTAGGATTAATAAACCCTGAAACCTAACTATTTCTATGTTTTGAAAAAGAAAGCAAAAAAATGAGAATGAATACGTTTTCTTCTTCCTTTTTAAGGATATTAACGGAGTCGTTTTAACCACCTCATACCTTTTAGGATTTTGCACAATAAAAAAGCACTGTCCGCTGCCTAAACAAGGTTCAGGCATAAGACAATGCTTTTTACACTATTACTTCGTTTCTTCTGTTGGGGCTTGTTGTTGTGCTCCATTAGGTGCAGTACCGTTGTTTTGAACCAATTTTACCATCATGTTAGCAATCGCATGTTGTTCTTCAGGAGATGCAACACTCCAAAGATCCGCTAATACGCGCTCTTGATGGTTTTTTGGTTCTACTTGCTTCGCTAAGTAGTCTCCTACTTGGTATGCAAGATTTGATACTACTCCGTTATCCATGCCCTGGTTTTGCGCATGGTGTAAACGATCACCTAAAAAGCCTTTCCAATTTTCCCAGTTTTCAATAACAGACATGAATGACCCTCCTTAAGGTTGATTCATAGCTTATTTTGTTCAGGTCAGACAGTTTTATGCGTCATAATGGAAAAATGTTTGTGCTTTTTTACGTATGCCAGCCGCCGTTTACGGAAATCACTTGTCCGGTGATGTACGAGGCTTTCGGTGACGTAATGAAAACGACGGTATCTGCAACTTCCTCAGGCTCCCCAATACGCCCAAGCGGAATCTCTTCCGCTATCATTTGCAGGTCCTCTTCTGTAAAATGGCTCATCATGTTGGTTTGAATCGCACCTGGTGCAATCGCATTGACTCGAATATGACTTGGTGCTACTTCTTTTGCAAGCGCCTTAACAAACGAAATTTGCGCCCCCTTAACGGTAGAATAAAGCACCTCACAAGATGCTCCCGTTAATCCCCAAATAGATGACATCATTACAATATTTCCGCTTTGATTTTTGATCATATTCGGTAACAGACGTTGCGATAACTTAAACGGAGACGTGACGTGAAGATTCATCATTTCTTTCGTTTCAACGTCCGTCATATCCGTCACAAGGCCCACATAGCTATTTCCACTAATATAGACGATCGTGTGGATCGGAACTGAAAGCTGACTAATCAGTTCCTCTACTCCCTCATCGCTCGCCAAATTCGCTTTTACAGTCAATATAGGGGTGTTGAGCTCTGTTTTTAGCTGATTAATGGCCTCTTCGTTTTGATGGTAATGGAGGACAAGTGAATAGCCTTCAGAAGCCATTGCACGCGCTACGGCCTGTCCTATTCCCCCGCTTGCTCCTGTAATGAGTACGTAACGTTCCAACTCGCTCTCCTACTTTCCTTTTCATATCTAAAGCCCCCTATCGTTTCGAATAGAGGGCTTTTGCTCATATTATGCCTTTTGTTCTTTTGGTACAACCTGGCAGACAGTGAAGTTTTCTTCATCGATTACTTCTTCTACCACTTTTTGAATATCAGCTACTCGAAGCTCTTCAAGCGCACCAACCACGCCAAACAAATCCATATCGTTAAACGCATAGCGCGTAAACTGATTGGCAATAAACTCAGGTGAATTTAATGAGCGTAAAAAGGCTCCAATTTTCTTTTTGCGAATGCGATCTAGCTCTTCATCCGTCATTGTTACACTCTTCATTTCTAAAAGCGTTTTTTGCAGGCGCTCTGCTAGTTCGTCAGGACGGTCCGTGTCACCGCCGATAATCGCAAAGCCAAATCCGCCTTCTTCCGTGTAGTCGTACGAGAACGTCTCGTCAATCAAACCGTCATCATATAATTTTTCATAGTACTCGGAGCTTCGGCCAAATAAATAATCAAGTACGACGTTCATCGCTAGTTCGTGCGTAAGTAAGTCTTTACCTGAACGATTTGGTGATTTTGCTTTTACTCCTACAAGACATTTAGATGTTTGAACGGTCATCGGAATAACCTGTTTTTTCTTCGCGACGCTTGTTGGTTCATCGTCAAAATGACGATTAATATCATCTTGCTGCTTGTAGTCTTTTTTCGTTTGGTTGTCACGAATTTGCTTCATGACCTTTTCAGCATCTACAGGACCTACAACAAACAGCAGCATGTTGCTCGGATGATAAAACGTGTCGTAGCACGTATAAAGGTCGTCTTTTGTAATTTTTGAAATGGAGTCGATTGTACCTGCAATATCAATTTTCACTGGATGATTATGGTACATGTTTTCAATCGTTCCAAAATACAAGCGCCAGTCTGGATTGTCATCGTACATCGTAATTTCCTGTCCGATAATTCCTTTTTCTTTCTCCACCGTTTTTTCAGAGAAATAAGGCGTTTGTACGAAGTCCATCAGCGTGTCTAAATTCTGTTCAAAGTTTGACGTACATGAGAACAAGTACGCTGTACGCGTGAAAGATGTGAACGCATTAGCAGAAGCACCTTGCTTACTGAAATCTTGGAACACATCTCCATCTTCTTTTTCAAACAGCTTGTGCTCTAAAAAGTGAGCCACGCCGTCCGGCACGCGAATCATATCGTTTTGCATAAGTGGCACAAACTGATTGTCAATGGACCCGTAGTTTGTTGTAAACGTCGCAAACGTTTTATTGAATTCAGGCTTTGGCAAGATATACACGCGCAAGCCGTTATCCATCTTCTCATGATAGAGCTCTTCTTTTAATTGTGTAAATGGGATTTTTTCCATCTTACTCACCGCCCGTTCCACGTAAGAAATAAATGGTATCTAGATCAATACCTTCTGCTACTTTGATGATTTCTTGTTTTGATACCGCATCAATACGCTTCAAATACTCTTCAATTGAAATATCTTGATTCGTTAACTCGTTGTGATACATAATTTCAACAAGTCCGCGCGCTGTATCAACTGTCTCAAGAAGCTGGTTATGAATGACTGCCTTCGTTTGAGCAACTTCTTCATCCGTAAAGTCACCTTTTTTCATCGCTTCCATTTGCTCTTTAATAATCGTTACGGCCTGATCGTATTTATTCACTTCAATTCCTGACATAACCATTAAAAGTCCTTTATGGCTTTCAACACGAGATGCCGCGTAGTAAGCAAGGCTTGCTTTTTCACGAACGTTAATGAAAAGCTTCGAATGAGAGAATCCACCAAAAATGCCATTGAACACTTGTAGGGCAAAGTATTGCTTGTCGCTATACGTTACGTTTGTTCGGTAGCCAATATTAAGTTTTCCTTGTTTAATATCTTGTTCTTCAATCACTTCATTGACGTCAGATACTTTCTTGTGAACGAGTGGATCATGAGCAAGGCGCTCACGCTCGTTGAGTGGAAATTCGTTTTTAACGGTTGCGACAACGTCACTTACATCAATGTCACCAATAATGTATAGATGAATATCGTCTTTGTTCAGCGCTTCTTGATAGTAGTTATGAAGACTCTCAGGCGTAATTCCCTCGATATCTTCAATGCGACCATTCACGTGCAAACGGTATGGTTCTTCCTTACACATTTCTTCTACTAGGCGTAGATTTGAGTAGCGCATTTTATCGTCGAATACCGCTTGAATTCGTTGACGAAGCGCACGTTTTTCTTTATCAACGGTACTTTTCACAAACGCACCGTTTTCTGTCGCCGGTTTTAGCAACACTTCTGATAAAAGCGTGATCGCTTTTTTAAGAAGGGGCGTGGAGTCTTTTAAATATTTTTCGTTGGCGATGTCAATACGGAACGTAATTTCTTGATTTTCACCCTTTTTTGTTAAATCAACTTGAAGGGTAGCTCCGTAGAGTTCATCAAGATAAGCTCTAAGCTTCGTTGCACTCGGGTGTGTTTCGGTTGCGCTTTGAAGCACGTAAGGAAGCAGTGCACGAAGTGTGAACGTGTCTTCTTTCAATGGAGCTGTCATTTTTAAAATGAGCGTATTCGTTTTGTACTTTGTTGTTTCAATCGTATGAACGGTTACGCCACTAAGCGAATGTTTTTCTTCGTTTAGCAATTTCATTGGGATGGATACCCTCCTTTTATGTACAGTTCAAATTAGGTTCATCTGCTTATTGTTAGCTTTTACAAAAATTCTAGTCTTAAGACTACTATATCGAAAGTTCGGAAAGATTTTCAAGAAAATGCAACTTTATTCATTCATTTATTCTATTCAGCGCATGCTTAACCTAGAAAAGAAAAAGGAGAAATGGCGTCATTTCTCCTTTTGTACGTACTATTGAACGAAAAACCTTCTACTGATTGGGACCTCCATTTCAGATTGCTCCGCTTTACTTAGAGCGAGCGATTGGCTTCCTCGTCACTCGGTTTATAAGGGATCTCACCTGTCTCGCTCGTCCCGTAGGAATCTTCGCATCTTTCATTTCAGACTTTTTTTCATTGGATAAAAAATAACTACCGTTTCCTGTCTTTCATTGATTCACTTGAAAAATAAGATTCTGAGTCGAGCTGGATCATCTGTTTCAAATAGTCCGGTATTTCGTTTCAGATTGCTTCGCTTTCCACGGGGCGAGCGCTGAGCTTCCTCGTCACTCCGTTCCTGTGGGATCTCACCTGTCTCGCTCATCCCGTAGGAGTCTCGCATCTTCCACTTCAGACCTCTTTTCATTGAATGGGAACGTTCAAGAGAAGCGTGTCTTTCATTTCGAGACGATGTTCATTGGACGAATTAATAACCTTCATCACTTAGAATGCATATATTAGACGATCTCGATATTTATTTAAACAGCTTCTTTTAAATTAAATTACATTTTATTGCTGTTCTAAGTATTGTTTGTACTCAATGTAGTATTTTAGAGTTCTTTCATACTCATTAGACTTATTTGCATATATCGCATTAATTTTCTCTTCTATCTGTTCACTTAGTTGATGTTCGCCATTATAAATCTTTTTCTTCATCATACTTTCAAGCCTATTATTGTACTGAATTGCAGAAATATCTTTTAATTTTCTAGCGTTCTCAATTATCAGATGCCTATTCTTCAAAAATTCAATAAAGTTCATGCAATTGTCTCCCCTCACATACAGATAAAAGTTACACTTTGTAATTTAAAATGATTACTTCTCAATCCCCACAATCGCCGGAACTCCTTCATCATAGTAATGTTTGATTGGGTTCATTTCGGTGACGAGGTCTGCTAGGTCGATGAGTTGTTGTTTGGCTGAGCGGCCTGTGATGACGAGGTGCATGTGCTCGGGACGATTTTTGATTAGGTGCAGCACTTCTTGCAGTGAAAGCACGTCATCGATAGGAAAACGCTCAATGGCAAGGGCGTTGTTTAGTTCGTCTAGGATGACTACGTCATAACCACCCGACATGATTTTATCTTTTGTGAGTGCCCATGCTTTTTGAAGAGCGTCGCGGTGCTCTTGGGGTGTTTTTGTCCATGTAAAGCCGATTCCTGTTTGATACATATCGATGCCTAGTTTTTTTAACGAGGCCTGTTCGCCGGTTGTTCTGGATTTGATGTATTGAATAATGAGTACACGCTTTTCTCTTCCAGCTGCTCGAATCGCAAGCCCCATCGCGGCCGTTGTTTTCCCTTTTCCGTCGCCTGTGTAGACGAGAAGACGTCCTTTGTCCTTCATTTCTCAATCTCCTCTTTCCTTCATGAGTCGTGTTATATACAGTAATCGCCCAGTGCTTTTTGAACACTGAGCGATCATATTAATCTTCCTGCAAAAGTGGCGTTTGTGCTTCTTCAAACCACTGAAGCTTTTCACGCAGATTTACAACGTCCCCAACTAATACGATAGAGGGATGAATAATTGCTGCTTTTTTCACTTCCTCTTCAATCGTTAAAAGCGTCCCAGTGACCGTGCGCTGCTTTGTAGTTGTTCCCCAGTGGATAACCGCAACGGGTGTATGCGCGGAACGACCGTGAGCAATTAGCTGCTGACAGATATGCGTTAAATTCCCAACTCCCATATAAAAGGCAATGGTATCAATTCCGTTTGCGAGCGCATCCCAATTGAGGTGATCAGCACCCTTTGATGCTCGACCATGTCCGGTCACCATCGCAAACGATGAACCATAGTCACGATGGGTAACGGGAATTCCTGCATAAGCTGCCGCTGCAATTCCTGATGTGACACCTGGTATGATTTCATATTTAATGTCATTGTCTTTTAATACTTCGGCTTCTTCTCCTACTCGACCAAAAACCGCTGGATCACCGCCCTTTAATCGTGTGACCACTTTTCCTTCATTCGCCTTTTGTACGAGAAGAGCGTGGATCTCCTCCTGAATTAATTCGTGTTTACCAGGAAGCTTTCCGCAAAAAATAAGCTCTGCCCCTTCTTTTGCATGCATCAAAAGCTCTTGACTAATGAGGCGGTCATATAAAATAACGTCCGCTTTTTGAATGCATTCCAGTCCGTATACCGTAATGAGCTTCGGATCTCCAGGCCCTGCCCCTACTAGATAAACGTGTCCTTTTGTCATCGTACTTCCTCCTTTCTAACTGTTTTCTCTGCAATGCCTGCCGTTTCAAACGTGGCCATTTCGTTTAGCATGAGCGTTGCTGCCTGTACAATTGGAAAGGCAACGGCTGCGCCACTTCCCTCTCCTAATCGAAACCCTAATTGTAAAAGAGGCGTCTTATTCAGCATTTTAACGGCCGTTTCGTGACCTCGTTCTGCCGATGCATGTCCAACAATCATGTAATCATTTGAATTTGGCTCTAGTCGGGTTGCCACAAGTGCTGCGACTGTGCTAATGAATCCGTCCACCAAAACCGGAACACGGCGCGAAGCAGCCGCCATCATTGCCCCGGCCATCGCAGCAATTTCAAAACCTCCCACTTTTGAAAGCACGTCTAGAGGATCATGACGATCTGGCTGTCTTTTTGAAATTGCCTCGGCAATAACGCGAGCTTTTACAGCAATAGCATCATTAGAAAGACCTGTTCCTGCCCCAACAATTTTATCAATCGGCGCATCACTGAGAGACGCTAAAATAGCCGTACTCGGCGTTGTGTTGCCAATCCCCATCTCACCGACAATCAAGCATTTCACACCGTGATCAATCATGACGAACGCGCGGTTCATCCCAATAGCAATTGCCGCTTCTGCCTCACTGCCAGTCATTGCATCCTCTTTTAAAAAGTTCCGTGTTCCAAAGCCTACTTTCTCCACGTGAAGATCTGCATGTGATGCAATCTCAGCCGCTACGCCAACGTCTACAATCTCAAGCTTCGCTCCGATTTGGCGGCTAAACACGCTAATGGCCGCTCCACCTGTCAAAAAGTTCTGAACCATTTGGGCAGTCACTTCCTGCGGAAACGCTGATACTCCTTCTTCGACAATTCCATGATCACCAGCAAAAATTAGCACTCCAGGTGGCGTGACAATGGGAAATGGCTTGGCTGTCATCGCCGCAATCTCGGCTGCAAGCTCTTCAAGTTTCCCTAAACTTCCAGGTGGCTTTGTTAATGTATCTATGTATTTTAACGTATCTTGTTTCACTGCTTTATTCAATTCCGGTATTTCGATGCGTATGCTCATATGAAGTCTCTCCTTTTTGAAACTGTTCCATTTGTTCCGTAATCCACTGAACGTCAACATGAGATCGAACATGATCTGCTAATCGATCAAAGGCCTGTTCTCTCATCTCATTAAAGTTTACACGACCAGTGATAGGCGGTAAATGTTTTCTTTTTCTGACCTCATTTAAGAAGCGTTCCCGAAGCGCATCGTTATGGAAAATACCGTGAAAATAGGTTCCTAGCAAACCATTATTTCCAGAAATGAACCCTTCATTACGACCGTCTTTTAATGTAATAAAAGGTCGTTCTTCCGTTGAAAACGTGGACTCGCCCATATGAATCTCGTACCCTTTTACAGACAGATTCTCTCCCGTTGTCTCTCCCTCTGACCATGTTGTCACTTTTTCCTTGTTCATTACCGTCTGCATCGGAATAAGCTGTAGACCTTGTATTTGCCCGTACTCGGATTCAATTTGGTAAGGGTCCTGAATGTTCTCACCGAGCATTTGATAGCCCCCGCAAATACCTACAACGGTTACTTCCCCACTTTTATATAGGGAGGAGATTTGTTCATACAACCCGCTTTGCTTTAAAAACAAAAGATCTTCAATCGTATTTTTACTTCCTGGTAAAATAATGACATCTGGATTTTTTAACTGCTTCAGCTGTCTGACAAAGCGTACGTCACAGTCAGGCTCGGCAAAAAAGGGATCTATGTCCGTAAAATTTGAAATACGGGGATATTGAATAACGGCAATATCAATCTCCTTTTCTCCGTCATGGTCACTTTTATATTGCTGAAGCACTACTGAATCTTCTGCTTCAATATTCAAATGATCTAGATATGGAATAACGCCAAGAACAGGCTTGTTCGTATACTCTTCAAACCAAGTAAGACCCGGTTTTAACAGTTCGACGTCCCCTCTAAATTTGTTAATAATGACCCCAATGACTCTTGAACGCTCTTCTTCTGACAAAAGCTGAAGTGTTCCTACCAAGCTAGCAAAAACGCCGCCTTTTTCAATATCTCCTACTAAAATAACGGGCGCATTTGCAAGCTTCGCTACGCGCATGTTAACTAGCTCACGGTCGTTCAAATTGATCTCTGCAGGACTTCCGGCTCCTTCGATGACAATTCGCTCATATGATCCACTTAATGCGTTCAGCGATTTTTCAATGAGTGCGAGCCCTTCATAAAAGAAATCACTGCGATATTTACTCGCCTGCATGTTTGCATAGAATTTTCCGTGAACGATCACATGCGATTCATTGTCACGATTGGGCTTAATTAAAATCGGGTTCATATCCGTCGTAGCCTGAACGTTTGCTGCTTCTGCCTGTACGCCCTGTGCACGCCCAATTTCCTTGCCGTCATATGTAATGTACGAATTTAGCGCCATATTTTGTGATTTAAACGGAGCTGTTTGATAGCCGTCCTGTACGAAAATGCGACAAAAGGCCGTTACAAGCGTACTTTTACCAGAATCAGAGTGTGTTCCTTGAAACATTAACGGAAGAGATTTAGTCATCGTTTCGCTCCTCACAGCGCTTTATCCAGTTTTCAATTAATTTTGGACATGACGCAAAATGAATATGGGTATAGCCAGCAATTACGTTATGCAAAATCGTCCCCTCATTGGACACTTTCCGGCGGGCAATTACTTCGTAAGCGTGTGGGTGTTCATTTACTGCTTCAAACGTCGAATAGTGAAACTCGTGTCCTCTCGCCACATCCCCGTCCATTAACAGGTAGTTCCCTTCGCCACCGCGAATTTCACGATACCCGAGGGCTGCCAGGCGATCTTGCATTTTCACTTTGCCGTTAATAAGCCCTAACATCTCATAAGACGTTCCTTCCCTTGTGACGATGGCATCGGTCAGATACATAAACCCTCCGCATTCAGCAAGCGTTGGAAGTCCATCTTCAATTGCTTCTTTAATCGATTGTTTGACTTCTGTTTGCTGTGAAAGCTCGCGTGCAAATTCTTCTGGAAAACCGCCTCCTATGTACAAACCATCTACGCCAGGTGGAAGCTTTTCTCCTTTTAACGGTGAAAAGTAGACTAAGTCCGCTCCGTATGCTTCTAACAATTCCAAGTTTTCTTCATAATAAAAATTAAAGGCCGCATCTCTCGCTACCGCAATCCTCACCCGGTTTTCTCCTTTATTTATGAATAGCGGCTGAGTAGAGGATAACGAAGGGGCAATGGACCGCGCATAAATTTCATCAAGTTCCACCGTTTCGCTTACCGCTTTTCCAAGCTGTTCGAAAAAAGAATCTAAGTCTCCGCGCTCAATAGACGGAACAAGCCCTAAATGTCGCTCAGGAATGGACGGTACGGCATTTTTTTGCAAATAACCGAAAACGGGAAGGTTACATTCCTGCTCAACTGCCGCTTTAATTAATTCATAGTGCCCTTGACTTCCTACCTGATTCACGATAACCCCGATAATCGTCGGCTGATCAGAGAACATTTGAAATCCTTTTACGATTGCCGCTGCGCTTCTTGCCATACTTGCTCCGTTGACCACTAGAATAACAGGCGTTTCCGTAATCACGCTAATTTCCGCCGTTGTTCCTTCATCTGTTAACGGATTCTTTCCATCATAAAATCCCATCACGCCTTCGATAATAGACAAATCAGCTCCGACGCTTCCTCTACCTACAATCTCTTTTACGACTTCATGAGGAAGCATCCACGTATCTAGATTACGCGCCTTTCTTCCTGTCACTGCGCTATGGTAGGTCGGATCAATGTAATCAGGACCACATTTAAATCCTTGAACCTCGTATCCTTTTTGTTTAAAAGCGGACATTAATCCGATCGTCAGCGTTGTTTTTCCAACGCCGCTTCCTGTTCCGGCAATGACAATACGTCGTGTTGTCATGAAACATCTTCCTTTCGTTTACGAAAATGGAATTACTGCAACAGAGATCGTCACATTTCCTGACTTCTTTTTCTCTACTTCAAGAGATTTTGCTCCGCTATACAAACGAACGGCAGGCTCACTTACCCCGTAAGCACCCGTATATTTAAAAACCGTATCGGACGGTTCGTTGATTTCCACTTCATTCAGCTGTTCGGGCGTGTAATAAACAAATTCCCATCCGTGCTGATTGACGAGCTCAATGAGTCCCTGCTCGTCTTTTTTCAAATCAATCGTACAAATCGCTTTGACGCTTTTAATCGAGAAGCGGAGTTCATCTAACGTTTTCTCTATTACTGCTTCGATTTCTTCCTTCGTTGTTCCTCTATTACATCCAATTCCAAGAGCAATTGTTTTTGGCCGATAAAGAACACCATTATGTAGCAGCACCTCTTCGTCTTCGGATAAGATACGATGTGTGACAACAAGTGCCGCTTGAAAATCTTCATTTAGTGCTTCTCTAGCTGAGCATGTATAAGTAAAATGAGCAGGCAATGGATGATCATAGTTCCACCAGCTACGTTCACCCGACTCTTGTACAATCACCACTCTCTCTTCGTTTACGACTGACGCACTAACGGGAGTCAGGTTCTCTGCTGATTCCCACACCCAGCCAAAACGCTTTCCAAATAAGTCAACGGGAATGGTTTTCTGAACGTCTGATGCCGTTGTGATCACCGGATGTGCCTGCAAAAGAGCCGCGACCTCCCGCGTTAGCTCATTCGCTCCTCCAATGTGACCAGAAAGAACGCTAATCACGTTCTCGCCTTTATCATCGATCACGACAACCGCTGGGTCCACTTTTTTATCTTTTAAAAGGGGAGCAATCATTCGCACAACGGCTCCTAACGAGATAATTAAAATAATCCCTTTATATCGTTGAAAAAGAGAAGGAAGCAATAAACGAACGCTTCCCTCAAATAATTGAATTTGCTTTTCTGACTCGTCTCCTTTACCAAACTTGCTCATGTAGTAAAGATCGGCATGTTGAAAGGTGGCACGTAATTTTCTGGCAAGCTCCACCCCATGCTTTGTAATCGCAACAAGCGCATAATCGCCGTCTACTTGAACGTCCGGTATCATCGACTCTTGCAATGAAATCATCTTGTTGACACTCCCTTACGATACCCATGAGTGAAGGCTTGGTCATATAACTTTGAGCGATACTCTTTGTCATGAATATCCGGGTCTAGTGCCCAGCCTGCTAAAATCATGGCTTGCTTTCGAATCCCATTTTTCCTCATATCTTCATCTAAGTGTTCAACGGTCGTTCGGACAATTTTTTCATCGGGCCATGAAGCTTTATAGACGACAGCAACCGGAGTATCCTTACTCCAACCGGCCGCTATAAATTCCTTCATCACTTTTTTCGTCAGCGTCGCACTCAGAAAGAGCGCAATGGTACATTGATGCTTTCCGAGATCACGTAGTTTTTCGAACTCTGGGACAGGCGTTCGTCCTTCCGCTCTTGTTAAAATAAGGGTCTGTGTTAAGTCAGGAATCGTTAATTCTGCTCCAACAGCCGCTGCAGCCGCAAATACAGAGCTCACACCTGGGATAATCTTCGTTTCAATGCCTTCTTTTTTAAGTAACGCCATTTGCTCCATAATCGCTCCGTATACAGCAGGGTCACCCGTGTGAACACGAACGACCTTTTTGCCCGCTTTTACATGTTGCACCATTACGTCGACCATTTCCTGCAAATGCATGCCGGCCGTTTTAAGAATTTCTGCCTTCGGCTTCGCTTTTTTAATCAGTTCCTCACTGACAAGAGAGTCTGCATAAAGCACCACATCTGCTTCTTGTAGGAGTGTTAAGCCTTTTACCGTAATTAAATCTGGATCTCCTGGTCCTGCGCCAACAATATATAGCTTCATTTTCTCACCACCATTAATGTTAAATATTCGAGATCAACGTTATGTAATTCATTTATGTTCCAAACGACTTCTTCATCAGACGTAACCTTCGTAATGACAGATGCTTTCTCTGCAAGCCCAAGCTCATTTAAGACATCGATCATCACATCCATCACCTTTGCTACTTTGATAAAGACCACGCAGTCGTGCTGTTCGAGTGCCTGCTTCATCTTTTTTCGATTGCCCGTTGCCGGAATGATCGCTACATGATCATCACCATCCGCAAGTGGAAGAGCTAATCGTGATGCAGCACCGTTAAAGGAGGAAATACCAGGGACAACCTGTACCTCTACTTCTGGATGCTCTTCATGCATCATTTTCATCATATGAATAAAGGTACTGTATAAAAGAGGATCACCTTCAGTGACAAATGCAACGTCTTTCCCTTCCTGAAGCTTCTCCCATACCTTCTCGACCGTTCGCATCCACTGCTCGTTTAAAATGGCAGGATCTTTTGTCATCGGAAACACAAGACCAAGCATCTCCTTTTCTGCCGGGTTCACGTACACATCAATAATTTTATGGGCATAGCTTTTACTTCCTTGACGCTTTTTGGGGTACGCGATTACGTGAGATTCCTTCAATCTTCGGAAGGCTTTCACGGTAATAAGCTCTGGGTCTCCAGGACCAACACCAAGACCGTATAACGTTCCAATCATTTTTTTTCCTCCGTTTCTCGTCTTGCTGTAATAATATAAATCGGATTTAGTGCGTCAAAACGAGTAAGATTTAAAATAGGCTTACTTCTAGAGGCCTGAATGAGCATAATATCAACAGCAAACCCTCGCTCTTTAAATCCTCTCACTGCGTCCATCATATTTTCAATCGTCACCGCGTTTAGTACGATACGACCGTTTGGCTTTAAGCGCTCGCAGCTCTGATCCAAAATTCCGTTCATATCTCCTGCGGTTCCTCCAATAAATACGGCATCAGGATCAGGAAACTCTTGAAGACGATCAGGTGCCTTTCCAAGCACAGCTGTAAAGTCGGTGCGAAACTTGTGCATATTGAGGTAGCAATTGGCAAGGTCTCCCTCATTTTTTTCAATCGCATATACGCTGCCGTAACGGCTAATCCGTGCCGCTTCAATCGCTACTGAGCCTGTACATGTTCCAACATCCCACACAACGCTTGTATCCGTTAGCTCTAGTGCACTTACGCTTAATATTCGCACTTCTTTTTTCGTAATGAGACCCTTTTCAGGCTTACGCTGGTAAAATTCATGATCGTCAATACCAAGTGACCAAACGGGACCGTTCTTTACTTGTTTTAACACGACCACATTTAAAGGAGAAAAGGCGTGTTCGCATGCATCCGTTAACGTCCACCAGCCTGTGCGCTCCTCTTCTCCACCAAGATTTTCCCCAACAAACATTTCATATTCGTCCATCCCATATGACAACAGATATTTGGCAATGACTGAAGGAGAGTTCTCATGATCGGTAAGAAGCACGACCTTCTTCTGTCCATCTATCTTTTGCGCCAGTCCCGTCATCGAGCGACCGTGTACGCTAATCATCGTTGCATCTTGCCACCCTTCTCCTATTCTAGCGAAAGCAAGCTGAATCGAGCTCACGCTAGGGTACAGCTCTATTGGTAGTTTTTTAGATAAGTAGCTACCAATTCCGTAGAAAAGCGGATCACCTGATGCCAATACGACCGTTTGGCGCGTTTCATTTTTTAATTCTTCTACAAGAGAGGACAAACCACTTGTAATGATGCGTTTCTCTCCTTGAAAATTTGGGAAGAAGTCTAACATCCGCTCCCCTCCAACGAGCAGTTCGCTTTCATCAATCCACTGCTGATAGGTTGGAAGAATACTAGCTACACCACTATCTCCTATTCCAATTACCTTAATCCCCACTCTCGACCATCGCCTTTCCTAATTGTTCACCTTTCATCGTGTACAGCGTCGTTTCAATCGTTAGATCACCTTTTACTTCGTTTAACGCTGATTGATTGCAATATGTACAAAGCTTTGTAAAAAAGGATGCGTTTCCCGCCATGATTTCGGCTGCCTGTGATGCTGTATTTGCTTCCTTAATCTCTTCTACAAGTGAATCAGAGGCTCCTGATTGGGACGCCACTTCGGACAAAAATGTGAGACTGACAGGAGCGCTCTTAGAATGAACCATCATAACGCCCTGTGCAACCTTTGAGAATTTCCCCATCATCCCGACCATTGATACTTTTTTTACACCTTGCTTTTTGCATTGCTTTAGCGTAAATCCAACAAAATCACCCATTTCAATAAACGCTTCCTCTGGCAAATGTGGATACTGCTTCATTGCGTACTTTTCGCTTCTCCCACCTGTCGTAATGACAACGTGCTCACAATTAGACGCTCTTGCAACGCTGATCGCTTGAACGATACTTGCCATATAAGCAGAAGTAGAAAACGGTACAACGGTTCCTCTTGTGCCTAGAATAGATATACCGCCAATAATACCGAGGCGACCGTTTAGCGTTTTTTCAGCCATTTCCTCTCCTCTTGGAACCGATATAATGACTGCAACGCCCGTTTTTATCCCGTGTTCCGTTAGTACATCCTCGACCACCTGTAAAATCATTTTCCTCGGTACGGGATTGATAGCCGCTTCTCCTACCGAAACAGGTAGTCCAGGCTTCGTCACACGCCCAACGCCTACCCCACCGTCTAGCGTAATGCCTTCAGGCTGAAAGCTTACGGTCGCTTCAATGAGTGCACCGTGCGTGGCATCGGGATCATCCCCAGCGTCTTTAATCGTCGAGGTTTTGACAGCACCGTCTAGCCATTCACAGCTTTCCATCTGAAACGTAGCAAATTGCTTGATCGGTAAATAGATGGTTGCTTCTGTTTGAGGGATACCGGTAATAAGCGCTGTTAGAGCCGCTTTTGTGACAGCAGTCGCACATGCTCCTGTCGTATACCCTTGGCGAAGCGGCTTTCCGTCCGTTTGTTTCTTTGCTTCCATCTCACTGAACGGCCGTTGCTAAAAGCGAAATCGCGTTTAACGCCGCAACCGTTACCGTACTACCACCTTTTCGACCGATGTTTGTGATGAACGGAATATCAAGCTTTGCGAGCTCCTCTTTTGATTCCGCAGCGGACACAAAGCCAACCGGAAGACCAATGACGAGTCCTGGTCTTGCTTCTCCTTCTTTAATAAGGCGAATTAACTCTAAAAGAGCCGTCGGTGCATTTCCAATGGCAAAAATGCCGCCGTCTGCTTCCTTTATCGCCTTTCTCATTGAAATAATGGCGCGAGTCGTATCCAATCTCTTTGCTTCTTCCATTACATCCTCATCTGAAATATACACGCGAATGTCGCCGCCAAATTGCTCGATGCGCTGTTTACTTACGCCAACCTGTACCATTTGCACATCTGCCACAACTCGTTTTCCGCTTCTGATCGCTTTGATCCCTGCTTCGATAGCATCAGGATGAAACACCATGCTTCGCCCAAGCTCAAAATCGGCTGAAGCGTGAATAACGCGCTGAACAACACGATATTGTTCGTCTGTAAAGGGATGCTCTCCGATTTCTTCTGTAATCATTTCAAAGCTTTTCCCTTCAATTTGCTGTGGCTGAACGGTTAACGGTTTAAACTCTGTACGAAAATCCATTACTTCTCCCCCTTAGATAACTGATGTACGGCTGTTAGCACGTCCTCAAATGTTTGATGCACGTTCCCATATGAAATGTCAGGACGCTTAATGACAATGACATGGATCCCTAAATCCTTTGCGGCCTCAAGCTTCTGATCGACTGATCCGACTTTCCCGCTTTCTTTTGTAATCATCGTCGTGACGCCGTACTGCTTATAAAGAGCCTGATCAAATTCTTTTGTAAACGGCCCTTGAATCGCGATAATGTGCTTCTGTGGCAAACCGAGCTGCTCACACTTTTCCATGTTGTCTTTACGAGGAAGCATGCGAGCGATAAGCTTTACATTTGGCAAATGCAGCAGTTCATTTGTAAACACCTGGAGCGTTTTGCTTCCGGTTGTAAGCATGACGGTCCCTCCACGAAGCGCTGCAAGCTTTGCCGCCTTTTCATAGCTTTCGACAACTTGCAGAAGCGGATCATCAATAACGTGGTGCGCGCGCTCATAGCGGATATACGGAATGGACGTATTGGCGGCCGCTGCAATGGCATTTTTAGAAGCTTCTTCTGCAAACGGATGACTCGCATCTACTACTAACGTAATCTTGAGGTCTTGAATGATTTTCTCCATCTCTTCTGCCGTTAAGCGGCCGACTCTTACCGGAATTTTCTCGTTTTTCAACTCAATGGCAGCATTCTCAGTTACGACTGTTGCAAGCACGGAATGCTCGGCTTGTTTTAGCTTGCGTGCTAATTCACGTGCGTCACTCGTACCAGCTAAGCATAAAATCATCTTATTTCCCTGCCTTTTCAAGCTCATGGTGATGGTGGCTATGATCATGATGGTGGTGATCATGGTCGTGATGATGATGGTGATCTATGTGCTCCATAGCTTCCTTACGATACACGCACGTATCACAGTTCATTTTCACTTCTCCCTCTAACGCCTCGTGTGCTCGGTCAAGAAGGATCGTCTCCAGTTTTTCATGGAAACCGAAGTAGCCAGCAAGTGACACCACCGTTCCATTCCACTGATTATTAAACTGTTCGACCATTCCCTCTAATCGCTTAATTAAGATCCCTGTAAAGAGGAAATACGGTAAAATGATAATTCGTTTCGCTCCTAATTTCACACATCGTTCAATACCTTGTGCGACAAGCGGATCCGTCACTCCCATAAAAGCAGGTTCGACCATCTTATAATTTGTTTTTTCCCATAGAAGACGGCTAATTTTGTAAAGTTCACTATTTGCATCCGGATCACTTCCACCTCTTCCTAAAAGCAGAATAGCCGTGTCGTCTGCTGGTGATTCCGTGCTTTCTCCTAGCTCATGAAGGCGCGTTTTTAAAATTTCAAACGTTTCTTCATGAATGCCAATTGGACGTCCGTACGTGAAACCGATATGTGGATACTGTTCTTTCGCTTCATCAATGGCAGCTGGAATATGGATTTTCGAGTGCCCTGCTGGTAGAAGCATGATTGGAATAAGATGAACATGGCTTGCGCCTTTTTCAATACAGTTCTGAATTCCCTCTGTAATAGTTGGATGCTGGAACTCTAAAAAACACGTTTCAACCAAAATGTCCGCTCCCATTTTTCCCTTCAAACGCTCTGTCACAACGAGCACCTGCTCATTGCCCTCTGAATCTCTACTACCGTGGCCAATAAATAAAACTGCCTTCATCTATGTTTCCTCCTCTTAATCGTCCCCACATGGAACAGGTTCTAATTTGATTTTTGGTGTGACATCACGATGAATAAATCCTCCGACTGCGCCGACACGTTTAAAAAATTTATAAAAGGACTCATTCGCATGTCCTTGTTCTTTGTATTCGTGCACGATGCCTGTCACCATCTCTACAATTTCTTCCTGGGAAATACCTTCTGCAACAGGTTGGCCGGGATGTGCCGTTCGACCAACTGTTTTCGCTCCTAAAAACAAGTCAAACTTCCCTCTTCGGAACACAATGCCAATATCTTCGTTTACCGCGCCGTAACAAGCCATCGCACATCCGTTAAAGCCAATTTTCAATTCCTTAGGAACATCCATCCCACCGAGAAGCTGTTGCAGCTGCTGAACCTGGGGAATGGAAGAATCCTTTTCTCCTTCGCAAAAGTCACATGCTTTTACGGTGACAACCGAGCCAACCGGAAAAAGTAAAAATCCTTTCGCTTCTAGCTCTTCTGTTATTTCGTGAGGAGATAAAGTTGGAATTGATAGCTTCATATAGTGGTCCGTTGTATATTCAATGCTTCCTTTTTCTCCCGCAATTGCAGCAAGAGTCGCTAGCTGCGTTGGAGTAAACTTTTTCTCTACTACACCTGGACTAACGGCCACTTCAAAGATCGTTTCCACCTGTTGTTGAACGATGGTCGAAGCCGCCTCACCGCTTGCAGCTTGCAGTGCCTCCTCTGCCCACGTTCTAGAAGATTTAACTTCGACCTCTTGATCGAGTGCCCACGGCTCCGCTTCTTTTTTTAATCGCTGATGAGGCTTTAATGGCTGTGTCGTTTGATTAAGCGTGTATTTACGCTGATAGCCTCTTGGTGTAATCATTAAGTCCTCATACATAAACGTGGACGAGTTTCCAATGACAACCGTTGTCAGCATCCCGATATCGTGTTGAAGCATGTCAGCTAGCGTTGTTTTAACGATTTCCTGACGATCTCGATAAGCGCTCTTCACAAGTCCTACTGGCGTATCAGGGGAGCGATAGTTTAGTAGAATTCGCTGCGCCTCCATAATTTGACGTGTTCGTCTCCCACTTTTAGGGTTGTAAAGTGCGATGACAAAATCTGCCTGAGCAGCAGCATCTAGCCGTTTTGCAATAAGCTCCCACGGTGTGAGGTGATCACTTAAACTAATCGTGCACGAATCGTGCATAACAGGGGCCCCAAGCAGTGACGCACAGGAATTAATGGCTGAAATTCCTGGGACAACCTCCACTTTTATTCCATCAGTCGGTTTCCAGCCTTTTTCAACTAATACTTCGTAGACAAGTCCAGCCATCCCATATACGCCCGCATCTCCGCTTGAAATAACAGCGATTGTTTTACCTTGCTCTGCCTGCTTCACTGCTTCTTGTGCCCGACTTACTTCTTCCGTCATTCCGGTGCTAATGATTTGTTGATCCCCAAGCAGGCCGCTTATCAACTCAACGTACGTTTTGTATCCAATGACCATGTCGCTCTCTTGAATGGCTTCTTTTGCACGCTCCGTAATATGTTCAAAGCTTCCAGGTCCAAATCCTACAACCAGTACTTTTCCGCTCATCTCCTATTCCACTCCTTTCTAAGGTTTTACAACTTAACAGACTCTTTCTTTTCATCCTTATTTTTTTGAATTCCTTTAATGGCTTCTGTATGACTCGTACGAGCAAGCTGTCCCTCTTCAAATTGGTAGACGAGAGAATCCTGCAGAGGTACGTTATCACGGAGATGACTTTGCACCATCAAACGAGCTTTGTCTGGTGTCATCCCTTCATACCAAGCGCCTTCAGGATAGACAACGACTACACACGCATCCTTACAGCGACCGTTGCATCTTGTACGAGATGTATGCACGTGCTCGTCCAAGCCAAGCGTCTTAATTTCATCGCGGATCGCCACCGTAACCTCTTCTCCTCCTTTACGCATACAGCTTGATCCATTGCACATTAGTACGTGTTTTTTCATTCCTTCTAAATTCCAGGTTGTCATATGAACACTCCATTCTTTTTGGCACATTTTTTAACTGGTGAAGCTTTAAAACAAAAAAACACCTCTATCAATAGATAGAGGTGCAGAATAATAGACAGATTACATCAGCATACGCCTGCACTTCTGTCTATAGTCCCGTAGACGAAGTAGTTGTTGTGACGGCAGGTCTCCTGACTTTGGTTCATCATTTTATTGCGCCTTCCCGAGCATTCAGTGGCATTGTGCAATAAAACTCACCGTTTACAGTGGCGGGTACCGTGATGGATTTTCACCATCTTCCCTTTTAAGCGCAGCTCCTTTTTGAAGCTGCACACCGTCATAACGAATATTCAATTTGTAGTGAACATAAAAAAAACTCCGCCAAGGAATTTGGCCGAGCATCGTTAATAAGGGAAGAAGGATAGACTTCTTCACCGCACCAACGCCTCGAACTTTCCATCCCCGAAAAATTGAAACATTCAAAATAAAGACAGGTCTCCTGACTCGTGTATCAGCCTACTTTGATTCCTTCCCGTCTACTTTCAACAGTGGTTCCATCATTTCGTCCACACTTACAGTTGCGGGGGCAGCTGTGGAATTTCACCACATTCCCTTTTAAGCGATTTCGCATCTTTATTTTTGGTAACTATAAATTTATGTAATTGGCAAAATTTTTCGACTTACGAGATTAATTATAGTAATGTTAAAATCCCTTTGTCAACAAAATAAAAGGAAATGTCCTCCACCTTTTATAAAGAAGAAGGGCACTTCCTTTCATGAAGCGGTGAGTACACCGCTTAAATTGTGACTTTATCTCTTACCTTTTTCGTACGGTGTACCAAGTGCTTTCGGTGCATCTGCACGTCCAACAAATCCAGTTAACGCTAAAATGGTTAATAAATATGGCGCGATTTTTAGCAACACATTCGGAATTTCTTGAATGTATGGAATTTGTTCACCCGTGATACTAAGTGACTGTGCAAGACCGAAGAATAATGCAGCACCTAGTGCTCCTAGCGGATGCCATTTTCCGAAAATCATCGCTGCTAGCGCTAAGAAACCTTGTCCAGCAATTGTCGTGCCTGAGAAGTTTGTTGCAATAGATGTTGCATACACAGCCCCACCAATTCCTGCAAACAAACCAGAAAGCATAACTCCTACATAGCGCATAGCCGTAACGTTAATCCCCATCGTATCTGCTGCCATTGGATGTTCCCCAACTGAGCGAAGACGAAGACCGAACGGCGTTTTATAAATGATGTACCAAACCAAAAACGCAAGAGCAATCGCAATGTACGAAGTAACTGGTACAGATTTGAAGAATAGATCGCCAATGACCGGAATTTTGGATAGAACCGGAACATCGATTTTATCAATACGAACTTGGATAAAATCAGTTTGACCTTTTCCGTAAATGTTTTTAATTAAGAAGACAGATAGACCCGCTGCTAAAAAGTTCAGTGCCACACCGCTGACGGTTTGATCCGCCTTTAATGTGATTGTGGCAACGGCGTGAATAAGTGCAAAAATCATACTTGCAAGTGCCGCTAATCCTATCCCTAACCAAGGAGCAGCTGCACCGAGTGAATCCTGAAACGTTAGTGTTGTAACGATACCTGTAAAAGCACCAAAAAGCATAAGACCTTCTAATCCAATATTTACAACCCCTGATCGTTCGCTAAATACGCCTCCTAGAGCTGTAAAAATGAGCGGTGCCGCTGAATAAAGCGCAGCCTGTGTGATTAGCGCAAGAATGTCAAGAAAGCTCATTTATTTTCCCTCCTTGCCGAGTCGAGTTAAAAACCAGCGAACAACGTAGCTAGATGCTACAAAGAAAATGATCAGTGCGATAATAATACCAACAAGCTCAGATGGTACATTCGCCATAAAGTTCATTTCTGGTGCCGCTGTTTTTAAACCACCGAATAAAAACGAAGCAAGCACGATACCGATGGCGCTATTTGCACCTAAAAGAGCTACCGCAATTCCATCGAACCCTGTTCCTGTAAAGGATGATAAGCTGTTCATGTATTGGAATGTTCCTAACCCTTCCATTGAACCGGCAAGACCTGCAAACGCACCCGAAATAACCATGGAAAGAATAATGTTTCCTTTTACACTCATCCCTGCATATTGCGAAGCATGCTGGTTGTAACCAACCGCTTTTAGTTCATAACCTTTCGACGTTTTCGATAATAAAAACCACATGACAATTGCAGCTAATAGTGCAACAAAGATTCCGTAGTGCATACGAGAATTATCCGTAATCGATGCAAAGAACGGTGATGCAAGTGAAGCTGATTCTTTAATGTTGTATGACTTTTCGTTTCCACCATAAATATACGTCTTAATTAAGAAGCTTGTTGTATATAGCGCGATGTAGTTCATCATAATGGTAACGATTACTTCATTTACGCGAAAGCGTGCTTTTAAGAAGCCTGGTACAAATCCCCAAAGAGCTCCTGCAGCTGCTGCTGCTAAAAGCGAGAGCGGAATATGAATAACCGCCGGTAAATCAAATTTGTATCCAACAAAAACGGCAGCAAACCAGCCTACAAGAAGCTGACCTTCAACTCCGATGTTGAATAACCCCGTTTTAAACGCAAACGCCACGGCAATCCCAGCTAAGATAAGGGGAGTCATCGCACGTACCGTTTCTCCAAGCGCCTTCGGATCTCCGACCATCCCGTCAAACAGCGACTGGTAGCCAAACACTGGATCATAGCCGCCGATTAGCATGATGATACCACCCACTAACAACCCTAAGATCGCTGCTACGATCGGAATGAGAATATTGATAAAACGCTCATTTCTTAATATCTTCATGATGATGCACCAACTTTCTCTTGCTTTCCACCAGCCATCAATAAGCCAAGCTCTTGTTCGTTCGTTGTTTTTGGATCAACAACGGCAACAATTTTTCCTTCATAGATGACCGCAATACGATCGCTTAAGTTCATCACTTCATCTAACTCTAGTGAGATGAGTAAAACGCCGCGTCCTTTGTCACGCTCTTCGACTAGCTTAGAATGAATAAACTCAATAGCCCCCACATCTAGACCACGAGTAGGCTGTGCCGCAATGAGTAATTCAGGGCTCCGATCCACTTCACGGGCGATGATCGCCTTTTGCTGATTTCCCCCTGAAAGAGCACGTGCTGGCGTATATTCACTCGGTGTACGAACGTCAAATTCTTTAATTAATGTTCGAGCTTTTTCGTAGATTTTTTTGTAGTTTAAAATTCCGCCTTTTGAGAACGGCTTTTTGTAATACGTTTGAAGAGCTGTATTCGCTCCGATCGTATAATCAAGCACTAGACCATGCTTGTGTCGATCCTGAGGAATATGTCCTACTCCCGCTTCCGTGATTTTTCTCGTGCTAAGCGGTGTCAGATCAAGGTCTTTTAACTTAACAGAACCTGATTTTGCTTTACGAAGTCCTGTAATGGCTTCAATAAGTTCTGTCTGTCCGTTTCCTTCCACTCCAGCAATCCCTACAATCTCGCCGGAACGCACTTCAAGATTTAGGCCATTCACAGCGGAAACCCCGCGAGAGTCCTCCACGACTAAGTCGTGAATATCTAGCACAATTCCTTGTGGAACGGCATCTTTTTTCGTTGTTTTAAAATGCACTTCACGTCCAACCATTAAAGAAGCAAGCTCGTCCGCGTTTGTGTCAGCTACCGTTACAGTACCGATTCCTTTTCCTTTACGGATAACCGTACAGCGATCACAAACAGACATAATCTCTTTTAATTTGTGCGTAATTAAAATGATGGATTTTCCTTCTTTAATCAAGTTTTTCATGATTTGAATGAGTTCCTGAATTTCCTGCGGTGTTAGTACCGCTGTCGGCTCATCAAAAATTAAAATATCGGCACCGCGATACAGCGTTTTTAAGATTTCAACCCGCTGCTGCATACCTACAGAGATGTCTTCAATTTTGGCATAAGGATCAACGGATAAACCATACTGTTTGGATAGCGCCTCAATTTTTTGTGCGGATTCTTTAATTTGAATTTTCCCCGCCTTTGTTGGCTCACTACCTAAAATGATGTTTTCCGTTACCGTGAATTTTTCAACTAACATAAAATGCTGGTGAACCATCCCGATCCCTAGGCCATTTGCCACATTCGGGTTCGTAATCTTTACTTCTTCACCACGGACTTTAATTTCGCCTTTTTCTGGCTGATATAATCCAAATAGCACGTTCATGAGCGTGGATTTCCCCGCTCCATTTTCACCTAGAAGCGCATGTATTTCACCCTTTTGTACCTGAAGCGTAATATTATCGTTTGCTACGATACCAGGGAATTCTTTTCGGATATTTAGCATTTCAATTACATATTCCACAATGTACCCTCCTTCTACCTGTACGTTCTCTATGAAACTAGAAGGTTATCTTTATTCACAAAGAGGGTGACTCCATAGGAGCAGGAGTCACCCTAATACAAACATTACATACGTCATTACTTTATGAGCCTATGCTCACGTTTATTTTAAAGTTGATTCAAATTCTTTGTACTCATCGTCAGTTGCTGGTACTTTGATTTCGCCTTTAAGAATCTTTTGTTGGTACTCGTCTACTAATTTTAACGTTTCTTCAGTAAGATTGTCTTTTGTTGGGGCGATTCCAACGCCATCTTCTTCAAGACCGAATACTACTTCTTTACCACCAGGGAATTTCCCATCCATTGCTTCTTGTGTTACTTCTTGAACCGCTACGTCTACACGTTTGATCATTGAAGTTAACGTTACGTTCTCAGGCATACCTTCTTCATGTTGGTCACGGTCAACACCGATTACCCATACATCTTGACCTTTTTTCTTACGGTTTTTCGCTTCAGTGAACACACCGTTTCCTGTACCACCAGCTGAATGATAAATAATATCAGCGCCTTGCTCGTACATTGTTGCTGCGATTGATGAACCTTTTTCTGGCGCATTGAAATCACCAGCGTATTGAACAATTATTTCTGCCTTAGGGTTAACTGATTTTACACCCGCTTTAAATCCGCTTTCGAATTTTTTAATTAACGGAGAGTCTACTCCACCAATGAAGCCAATTTTGTTTGTTTTCGTCTGGTTTGCTGCAGCTACACCTACTAAGAAAGAACCAACGTTTTCTTTGAAAGTAATTGCCGCTACGTTATCTAATGTAACAGGATTTCCTTTTGCATCTGTTAAAATGCTGTCAACTAGCGCAAAGTTTGATTTCGGATTTTGCTCTGCTGCTTTTTGAATATCATCTTCCATTAAGAAGCCGATTCCGAATGTTAAATCATAATTTGCCTCTACAAATTTGCTTAAGTTTGGCTGATAGTCGTCAGCTTTTGTAGATTGAAGATATTTGTAGCCTGTGCCTTCTTCAAGACCATGCTTTTTACCAAATGCTTGTAAACCTTCCCAAGCGGATTGGTTAAATGATTTATCATCAACCCCACCTGTATCTGTAACCATACCTACTTTAAAGTTTGATTTTTTGCCGTCTCCGCCTGCTTTTTCAGCATTGTCAGAACCACAAGCACCCAAAATTGTTCCTGCCGCTAACACTAATGATAACGCTAAACCTGCTTTAACCTTTTTCATTGATAAATGACCCCCAATTTTTTTCTAAGAATGATGGATATGCTAAAAAAAGTAACCTATTTATTACCTTTTTTTACATTCACCTCCTCAAAAGCGTTTCCAAAACCAATAAAAAATTTTCTGAAAATTTAACGCAAACTATTAAGTTCTTTTTCTCAAAACGTGGAAGCTGAATTGATCCGCTTTAAAATAGTTCAATGAATAAAGAATAGGATCGTCTTGTACGTCGTAGTGCATTTGTTTTAGTGTCAAAAGTGCTGTTTCTGGGTTGCACTCTAGGACTGGTGACACTTTTTCATGATAACCGATCGGCTCTATATGAGCAATCGCATATGAGATTTTTTTCCCAGCCTGCAAGTTTAATACGTCTAGTAATGATTCTAATTCACCAGAAAAATAGTTTGGTAGATATTTCCTCGGTACTCGGTCTACGCAGTACACAACGGGCTGTCCATCCGCAGTACGAACGCGCTCAATCATTAAAATTAAATCGCCTTCCTCACATTGAAATCGCTCTCTATCCTCTTCCGTTGCTTCTTGAATTTGAGTGGATAAAAAGATTGTTCCCGGCTTCATTCCTGCTTGCTTAATCATATCTGTGACACTGCTTAGCTGTTCAATTCCCGAACTGAACGTCGGTCTACTGTTAATAAATGTACCGACTCCGTGTCGTCTAATAATTACATTCTCTTCTTCAAGAATTCGAAGAGCCTCACGCAACGTTGCGCGACTGACACCTAGTTGTTTCGATAAATCAAACTCAGATGGAAGACGCTCTTTTTCTTTGTAGACACCTTCTGCAATCTTCTGCTTAATGTTATCGATTACTTGCAAATACAGATGTCGACTATCTACTTTTATAGACATATCGGTTCCCCCATACAAAAATATCTGTCATCAGACATCTGATGTTTTACGCCTATCATAACCGAAAATAATATATCATTTTTCGACAAATAAATAAATAGGTTATATTAATTTTATTAAAAAACTTTTAAAAATTTATTAATTTTCTAATAAAGTGCTACAATAACCGAACTTTACATTATATTTGTATATCTTTAATCCATTTTACCTAGTTAATTTCTTCTATCTCTATATAGAAAAAATTAGTAGCTATTTTATTTCCTTTATTTATTTGTACTCTTTTCCATAGCCTATTTTGCACTATCTGTAGCTAGAAATCCTCCACTTTAAAAAGAAGATAAATCTTGTCGGTTTCCTTTATTTTCATTTCTTTTTTCATCGGTTTTAAAACGTAAACGATTACTATTACTATTTACTCACAAACATTTTAATATTTATTCCTTAATATGCATGTCCAATCGATAAAAAAAGAAGAATGAATGGAATTCACTCTTCTTTTTTGTATATTCTCTGTATTATGAGCCTACTTCTTCATTTCCGTATTGTGAGATGAGAACAGCTCGTGGTTTGCTTCCTTCATATGGTCCTACGACACCGCGTTGCTCCATTGCATCAATCAATCGCGCTGCACGGTTGTAGCCCACGCGGAATCGACGTTGAATCATCGAGACAGAAGCCGTCTGCATTTCAACGACAAGCTGCACAGCTTCGTCGTATAAATCATCATCAAAGTCATCTGTTTGCTCAGGCTCATCGCTTGGAATCATGCTTTCCTGATATTGAGCCTTTTGTTGCGAGATAACGAAATCTACTACGGTTTCTACTTCATCATCTGACAAGAATGCACCTTGAACACGTACAGGCTTTGATGCCCCTACAGGCATAAAGAGCATGTCCCCACGGCCGAGTAGCTTCTCTGCTCCCCCCATATCCAAAATGGTTCTTGAATCGGTTTGGGACGATACGCTAAACGCGATACGTGAAGGGATATTCGCTTTAATGACCCCAGTGATGACGTCAACAGACGGACGCTGCGTGGCAATGATTAAATGAATGCCAGCTGCACGAGCCATCTGCGCTAATCGTGTGATCGCATCTTCTACGTCTGATGAAGCGACCATCATCAAATCAGCAAGCTCATCAACAATCACCACAATGTAAGGCAAGTGCGGCTGCTTTGCTTCTTCTTCTTCATTATGTCGCGTTACGTATTCATTGTAACCTTCAATATTTCTTGTGCCCGTATGAGAGAATAACTCATAGCGGCGCTCCATTTCACTTACTACTTTTTTCAATGCCTGTGATGCTTTTTTCGGATCCGTTACAACGGGAGCGAGTAAATGAGGAATTCCATTATACACGTTCAGCTCAACCATTTTAGGGTCGATCATCATCAGCTTTACTTCGTGAGGCTTTGCACGCATTAAAATACTGACGATAATTCCGTTGATACAAACACTTTTCCCACTACCCGTTGCTCCTGCAACGAGAAGATGGGGCATTTTATTCAGTTCGGCTAGAACCGCCTCACCAGAAATATCACGACCTAATCCAACTAAAAGTTTTGAGTCTGGTCGTTTATTTTGCTTTGTCTCAAGCACCTCACGGATTGATACCATTGCAACCTCTTCGTTCGGTACTTCGATTCCAACAGCTGATTTCCCAGGAATTGGCGCTTCAATTCGAATATCTTTTGCTGCAAGTGCTAGCGCCAAATCATCGCTTAAGTTCACGATTTTACTTACCTTCACTCCGACATCCGGATGCACTTCATACTTCGTAACGGCTGGACCGAGATGAACTTTCTCCACTGTTGCTTTTACGCCAAAGCTTTGAAACGTTTTTTCCAGTTTTTCAGCGTTTGCATAAATATTTTTATGCTCTTTCGCCTGGTTACTTTTCTTCGGTACAGCAAGAAGCGTGACAGGAGGAAGCTCATAAGATGTATTTTCCTGCTCAACAAAATTCATAATCGGTGCCGGCTTCTCTTCTATCTCTGCCTTTTCCTTAGGTGTAGCTGAAGCTTTCACAGGCGGTTCCACTTTTAGCACTGGAGGAGTAGCCGAAATCGCCGCGTCTTCCTCCTCTTGATCAAAGTGTGCAATAATTTGTGGTCCCCCTGCTGTTCGTGGTGTTGGTATCGGCGCTGGTGCCTCTTGCTGCTCATTAGTTTCCTCTTCCTGTGGAGGCTCCACATTTTTCACCTTTTTACGCTTTGGACGTGGTGTTCGTGCTTGTTTTGGCTGACTCTTCTTTTCATTCAGCCAATCCTTCATATCCTCAATGCCTTCTTGCACCTCATTTACGATAAAGGAACCAATTGGCTTAATGATACGAAACAAGGTTTCTTGCAACGAACGACCTGTAATTAAAATAATTCCCACAATGATTAAAATAGAGGCCATTAATTCCGTTCCAAGCTGATCAAATAAGTAATAAGAAGCGGCAAACATCACTGCACCAATCATCCCACCACCGAGATCGCTGCCTGTCGCCTTGCCTTGTGCCTCAAGCCAAAATAAATCCCACGTATTCATAATGACGGATGGATCTTGAAACATTCCGTCTCGTGATAAATTTTGAAATAAGGTCACATGACTAAATAACAGGATGGCGAGTATAACAATATAAATACCAATTAACGGTCTTGAGACAAAACTTGGACGCTGTCTCTTCCAGATAATATACACAGCAACAATTAATAAGCCAATGAGGTTGAGCATGTACCATTCACCTGTAAAAAATCGGATAAACAGCACAAGCGTTTCACCTACTACTCCAAGCTCAGCCATTCCAATACATGCAAGTGCAAATAGAAACAGCCCAATTAATTCATACTGTAAAATTTTCTTCCATTCTTCTTTCTTTGCTTCACTTCGTTTTCGTTGTTTTTTCTTAGCCATTCTTTCACTCCAATCACCCGACACAGATTGCGCTGTAAAAATGATCCTATACAAAAAGTACACCATTTCTTTGCAATCCCCTGCTTGTTCCCTTAAAAACTTCAAAAAGACACCTCTCCATTGTCTTTTATGATCGTGCGTTCTCACGCCAATTAGACAAGGAGCGATGCCTCAAGAACACGTTCGACGTGCTTTCGATGTATCCTATTATACCATATTCTCTTTCAGTTTCTATGATATGCTAATGAATTTAAGCCTTACATCACCGTTTCGCCAGGCTGATAGCGACTATCTAGGTAATCTTGTGGATTTGTGCTTAGCATACGGACAATCTGATGTTGTCCATTCTCATTTTGCGTAACGACAAACGGAATTCCGTTGTATTCTACAACCTTTTGTTCTGCCTCCGTAACTGATTCAGTCGGAAAAATCAGCTCTTGCGGCATCATTGTGTATAAAATCATTGAAGAAGATGCTCCTCATTGGACTGATCTTCGTGACCAATCAACTCATTTAGCTTACGAAGAGCTTGCCCGATTCCGCCTACTTCATCAATTAAGCCGTACTCTACCGCGTCTGCTCCGACCACATTTGTACCGATATCACGCGTTAAATTTCCTTTTGAAAGCATCAGCTCTTTAAATTTTTCTTCCTGAATATTTGAATGCTTCGTTACAAAATTAATGACGCGCTCTTGCATTTTATCAAGATATTCAAAGCTTTGCGGTACCCCGATAACAAGACCCGTTAGTCGTACCGGATGAATTGTCATCGTAGCCGTTTCCGCGATAAACGAATAATCCGTTGATACAGCAATAGGAACCCCAATGGAATGCCCACCACCTAGTACGATCGATACGGACGGTTTGGAGAGAGACGCAATCATTTCTGAAATCGCAAGGCCTGCCTCAACGTCTCCACCGACTGTATTGAGAATAATTAAAAGACCTTCAATATTTGGGTTTTGTTCAATTGCTACGATTTGTGGAATAACGTGCTCATACTTTGTCGTTTTATTTTGTGGTGGAAGCTGCATATGCCCTTCAATTTGACCGACGATTGTTAGACAGTGAATCTTCGTATCTGGCGTCATCTGAGCAACATTTGTTTGACCAAGCTGTTGGATTTTATTTACTAGATCTGATTTATTTTGCTTTTGTTCGTCTTGTTGAGGAGCTGCTTCTGCAGACTGGTATTGATTTTCATTTGTCAATGCGCTCCCGCTCCTTTCGATAGTGGAATATTGTTAGTATGAGCGCTCTGTTCATTTTCATGCTTACTTTCCTTTTTTAACTTCATTCTTCTCTCACAAAAAAAAGAACGGATTAGAACCTGTGAGGGCACTAATCCATCCTTTTGCTTTTCTACGACTATTTGACTTTGAGCTGTTGTGCTTATATTTCCATAATAATTGGTAAAATCATTGGGCGTCTCTTTGTTTTTTCATATAAAAATTGATTGAGGCTCTCTCTCATTCCTAATTTAAGGGAGGACCATTCGATTGTGCGTTCACGAATAGAGTCTACAAGCAGCTGCTCTACTCGTTCTGTAGCCTCACGTAATAGCTGCTCAGACTCTCGAACATATACGAACCCTCTTGAAATAATTTCAGGACCTGTCACAATTTTTCGATTTGCCTTGTCAATGGTAACGACTACAAGTAGAATTCCGTCCTGTGACAGAAGACGGCGATCACGTAACACGATGTTTCCTACGTCTCCTACGCCTAATCCATCAATGAGCGTGTTTCCAGATGGTACTTTTGTGGAAACAGACGGTGTTCCTTTTTTATAATCAATTACGTCCCCTTTATCAACGATAAAGATGCGGTCTTTTGATAGTCCTACTTCTGCTGCGAGCTTTGCATGAGCCATTTGCATGCGATATTCGCCCTGAATCGGTATAAAATAGGTCGGTTTCATAAGATTAAGCATGAACTTTAGCTCTTCTTGACTTCCGTTTCCTGATACCGTCACAGGCTGGCGGCCATATATTACTTTTGCTCCCGTACGGAACAATTGATCAATAATTTTCGAGAAAGGTAGCTCATTTCGTGGTGCAGAAACGACTGAAATAATAATCGTATCTGTTTGCTTTACTCCAACAAATTTATCATTTTGACGTAGCATACGAACGAATGGTAGAAGTGGTTCCTGATGCGTTCCTGCTGTCAAAACGACAATCTCTGAATCGCTATATTTGCTCATCTCCTGAGGAGAAACAAACAGTTCCTCTGGCACAGACAACTGGTCGAGGTCACTTGCTATGTCAACCATGCGCTGAAGCGTACGACCTAACACGACTACTTTCCGATTTGTTTCTATGGCTGCGTCAATTACCTGCTGAATTCGGTACATGTGAGTGAGAGTTGTAGCAACAATTACTCGCTGTTTTGCTTGACGGAATGATTTCATCATCTCATTTGCTACAGAAGCTTCAGAGGCCGTATAACCTGGTCGCTCAGCATTCGTGCTATCTGATAATAAAAACAGTACGCCATCTTCTCCAAGCGCTGCCATCTTCCCAATATCGGCACGCTGATTGCCAACAGGTGTTTGATCAAATTTAAAATCTCCTGTATGGACGATTGCCCCTTCCGACGTGTGAAATGCGATCCCAATTGAGCCTGGAATGCTATGGCTTGTGGAGAAGAATGTAACGTTTGTTCGCTCGTGGCGAATCGTTTTATCCGTATCAATGACATATAATAATTGCTTTTTGTTCACGCCAACTTCTGAGAGCTTTTCTTTCGCTAACGCAATCGTGAATTTTGTTCCGTAAACTGGCGCATCTAGCTTACGCAAAATAAATGGTAAACCGCCGATATTTTCATCGTGCCCGTGAGTAAGGAAGATCGCTCTCACTCGATGCTTGTTTTCTAGTAAGTATGAAACGTCTGGAATGACGACATCAATACCGAACATTCCCGTTTCTGGAGACATAAGACCTGCGTCTACTACATAGATATCGTCATCCAATTCTACTACATACATGTTTTTGCCTATTTCTCCTACTCCTCCTAGAGCGAAGATTTTGATATTTTCTGTCTTTTTCATATTCAACCTAGTTCCTCCTACATCATATAAAGCCGCTCAAAGTCACTTACTAGTATTATAACTGATGTAGAAAATGCTGTACAATGATTTTCCTTGACTGGAAACCATTTTTCAACAGAATAACGTGCGAACAATTCTTTTTAGGTCATCCTCTTGTTATACGTAAAATACTTCTTTCAAGTTTTCCTGCTCTCTCTTTAGCGGCTATTTTCTAAGTTTTTAGCCGTTTCACTCGTTTGTACTTTCTTTTCACTTTCTAACGTTCCAAACAAAACATCCATAAACGGATTTGATACGCCAAACCAATAATTTTCATTTTTGTAGTGATGAAGAATGTGGGTTTTTTTTAGCCACTTACCTAGACGAGTCTTTGGTTTAAGAGGACGATGAGCAACATAATGTTTCCATTCATACGCCAAAAGCATTGCGATTAGCCCCGTTCCAAATGCGATCGTTGATGTGAAGCTCCCAACCCCTACATAATAAATGCTGCTTAAGATCGCAAAGTTTGGAATGCTGTACCAAATAGGCAAAAAGAGCAGGTGCAAATCATTTGGATTTGTATGATGGTCATAATGTAAGCGCTTTAATATATTTAGAAAAAAAGGATTTTTCGGTGCTTTTAAATGAAACAGAAATCGGTGCGTGAAATATTCACTGAACATAAATACAATTAGTCCGATACTAACATGCAACAACAGCCACCATGTAATTCCCTGTACGCTTAAAAATACAACACCTGATACCAAACATAAAATCAAAACGGAAATATCAAAAAACAAAAAGAAATCGGTATACAGCTTTTTCATTTTTCCTCCCTCTTTCCTATCCCTTTTGATATTGTATATTCCCCTTCTTTCATCATTATCCTTTTCATACAGAGAAAAATCCTATGCCGATGTGACATAGGATTCCTTTTTTATAACGTTTCAAGAAGTTGTACAAGCGTTGTACGCTCAGTTTCTGTTAAAGGAATTAATGGAAGGCGCACAGGTCCTGTATCTAGTCCCTTTAATTGAAGAGCTGTCTTCACTGGGGTTGGACTCGGTGCTGCGAACATCCCCTTCATGACAGGTGCTAAGCGCTGATGCTGCTTCGCTGCTTGTGGATAATGGCCGCTTTCAAATAAGCGAACCATTTCCTGCATTTCGTTTCCAATTACGTGTGAGGCAACAGATACAATTCCATTTGCTCCAATAGCTAAAGAAGGTAATGTTAAGCTGTCATCGCCGCTATATACAGCAAAATCATCCGGTGTATTGGCAATGAATTCAGTCATTGTATCGAGATCTCCGCCTGCATCTTTAATTGCGACCACATTTGGAAGTTGTGACAAACGCACAACCGTCTCAACTGAAAGACTTACAATCGAACGCCCCGGCACATTATAAAGCATTACAGGGAGCTTTGTGCTTTCTGCGATCGTTTTGAAGTGAAGATACAAGCCCTCTTGGCTCGGCTTATTGTAATACGGTGCGACAAGCATTACTGCATTTACACCAATTTCTTCTGCTTTCTTTGTCATCTCAATTGATGCACGCGTATTGTTGCTTCCTGTCCCCGCAATAACAGGAACACGTCCATCGACAACTTCTACCACATGGCGGAAAAGAGCAAGCTTTTCCTCATTTGTTAAAGTCGGTGATTCGCCAGTAGTCCCTGCTATAACAAGGGAATCAGAACCATTATCGATTAAGTAATTAATCAGTTCGGTCGTTTTGGCAAAATCAATGTTTTCTTTATTATCAAAAGGGGTGACCATTGCAGTTGCAACTTTCCCAAAATCAATCATGCTTTCACTCCTAATACTTGTTTATACATTCATTTTTGAAAGCTCAAATGCATTATGAAGTGCATTAACCGCTTGTTTTAGATCTTCTTCTTTTACTAATACCCAAATCGTTGTATGGCTATCAGCTGATTGAAGAATTTGAATTCCCTCTTGTGACAAAGCGGTCACAATTTTTGCGGTTACACCAGGTACTCCGGCAATTCCCGCTCCTACTGTTGATACTTTCGCACAATGACGTGTTACGACTGGATCATGACCAAGTTCATTCAGAACTTCAATGGCACGATTTGTCGCTTCATTTGTAACTGTATACACGACGGCATTTGGAGAAATGTTAATAAAATCAACGCTAATTTCTTCATTCGCCATCGCTCGGAACACTTCCGATTGAAGATCATAGTGACCCTCTTTGGCTTTTACTTTAATTTGTGTCACGTTTGAAACATGGGCAATCCCTGTTACGAGACGCTCTTGAATATCACTACCATGGCCTTTTGCATGACCAAGAGAGGTGACAAGTGTTCCTTCAGACTCAGAGTACGTAGAGCGAACGCGCATTGGAATTTTTGCCTGCATGGCAATTTCAACTGCACGTGGATGAACGACTTTTGCTCCCTGATAAGCCATGTTGCAAATTTCATTGTACGTTAATACCGAAAGAGGACGCGCATCTTCCACAATACGTGGATCTGCAGTCATAACCCCTTCTACATCGGTAAAAATGTCAATAAAATCAGCTTCAAGCGCTGCTCCAAGTGCTGAAGCAGACGTGTCACTGCCGCCACGGCCAAGTGTTGTAATATCACCGCTCATGGTAGCCCCCTGGAACCCTGCAACTACGACTACATCATGCGCTTCAAGCTCTTGTAGCACGCGGTCACAGTTCATCTCAAGGATTTTGGCATTTGTAAAATCGTTGTTCGTTTGGAATCCAGCTTGAGCACCGCTAAGTGCTGTCGCGTTCATTCCATTCGTATTTAACATGTTGGTAAATACAACGGAAGAAATTAATTCTCCGCATGACATGAGCATATCTAGTTCACGCTTATTTAGAAGCGCTTCGTTTGCATCGACTAAGGACAACAGTGTGTCAGTAGCGTAAGGTTCTCCCTTACGTCCCATTGCTGAAACGACAACAACCACCTTGTAATCTTCGTTTAACGCATGTCTGATATGTTCTAAAGCCATGGTGCGTCCGCGTTCATCGCGGACCGAAGTACCTCCAAATTTTTGGACTATAATCTTCATACTTCCACCTCGTTCGTTGCTTCAGATCGTGTTGTTATTTAACAAGTCCAAGCTTCAGTAAAGATTCAGCGATCTGCACAGAGTTCCATGCAGCGCCCTTTAATAGATTATCAGAAACAACCCATAGATGGAAACCTGTATCCTTATCTAAATCTTTACGAATACGTCCGACAAATGTATCATTTTTCCCTACAGCATCGGCCGGCATTGGATATACTTGGTTTTCTGGATCGTCTTGTAATACTACACCAGGTGCAGTTGAAAGTAGTGATTTTACTTCTTGCGCTGAAACACCTTGCTTGTTAATTTCAATATATACAGATTCAGAGTGTCCTGTGACAACTGGAAGACGAACACATGTCGCTGCTACTGAAAGTTCAGGCATATGCATAATTTTCTTCGTTTCATTGATCATTTTCATCTCTTCAAACGTAAATCCATTGTCTTGGAATTTATCGATTTGTGGGATCGCATTAAACGCAATTTGATAATGCTTTTTATCGCCACCCACTGGAAGAATTTCAGGTGTGAACTCTTCACCATTTAAAATAGCCTGTGCTTGTGTTTTTAATTCGTCGATTGCAGCTGCACCCGCACCTGATACCGCTTGGTAAGTGGATACGACTACTTTATCTAAGCCAAATGCCTGACGGATCGGTTCTAGTGCGACAACCATTTGAATCGTTGAACAGTTTGGATTTGCAATGATTCCGTTGTGAAGCTTAATATCTTCTTCATTCACTTCTGGTACAACTAAAGGTACGTTCGGATCCATGCGGTATGCACTTGTGTTGTCCACAACAATTGCACCACGTTTGACTGCTTCAGGTGCAAATTGCTTTGATACGCTACCACCTGCGCTGAACAGTGCGATTTGAACGCCTTCAAAGCTTTCAGGAGTTGCTTCTTGCACTTCATATTCTTGCCCTTTAAAAGAAACTTTTTTACCTGCTGAACGTGCAGATGAAAGAAGTGTAAGTTTACCAATTGGAAAATCTCGTTTTTCAAGTGTGGCAAGCATTTGCTGCCCCACTGCTCCTGTTGCTCCAACTACTGCTACGTGTAATCCATTCTCTGACATATTCGTTCCCTCCAAATTCGGTTCACAATTCCCATTTCATCTTTGTACTTGTTATTATTAAGTAAGGATTGTTATGTTTTATCGAGCTTTGACAGGGTTTTGGCGTCTGATATGACGTCATCATCCTGCTTATGCGGGATAAATGAATAGCTATTATTTTATCATACTATTACGCTAAAGAAGAGAAGATTTTATAAAATCTTCTCTTCCCCATTCTATCAATTTTCCTCATTTTTCGCTATCACGGAATTTCTCGACAATAACCGGCTGTAATTGCTCGCCTTTTAAGGCTGCTAACACCGTATCGACGAGTTGCTCCATCCGAGCGACCATTGAGCTTGGTTTGCCAATCGGATCGTCTTGACCAAATGGGATGAAATAAATGTCTTTAGCTGCCATAAGCCTCATTAAATTCACACCGTTTAATCCAAGTGCATCGTTTGTTGAAATACCAAGTACGACTGGACGATGATTACGCATGGTCGCTTTCGCTGCCATCAAAACAGGTGATTCGTTCATTGCATTCGCAAATTTACTCATGCTGTTTCCTGTCATCGGTGCGATAATCATACAATCGAGTGGAAGCTTCGGTCCTAACGGCTCTGCTTTTACGATCGTATCGACAACCGGATTTCCTGTAATATCCTCAATGCGTTTAATCCATTCTTCACTCTCTCCGAATCGTGTGCTCGTTGTTTGCACAGTATATGACACAACTGGAATCACTTCTGCACCTAGCGAGACGAGCTTTTCAATTTGAGGCATCACTTCTTCATATGTGCAATGAGAACCAGTCAAGCCAAAGCCAATTCGTCTTCCTTTAAATGATGTCAAGGTTTTTTCTCCTCTCTTTTCTTTGCTTCCTCAGTTAATAGCTGCGCCAAAACGTTCGCTAAAATTTTCCCCGCTGTTTTAGGAGCAACAATACCTGGAAGCCCTGGTGCGAGTATTGCCTTAATACCGCGTTTCTCAGCGTATCTAAAATCAGTACCGCCCGGTTTGGATGCCAAATCAATAATGAATGCATGAGACGGCATTTTCGAAATAACACCGGTCGTTAAGATTGGATACGGAATTGTATTAATGCAAATATCAACGTTCGTCGCATGCTGTGCCAAATCAGCTAACTGAAACGGAGTCAGCCCCATTTCCGTAATACGAGCGATATGCTCTGACTTTCTTGCGCCTACTTTCACATGTGCCCCTAATGAAGCGAAGGAGCGGGCAACACTCATTCCGACTCGCCCTAATCCTAAAACGAGGATATTTGAGCCATGAATCGTGAAATCCGTGTGCTGAATCGCCATCATGATTGTTCCTTCGACCGTCGGAATTGAATTGTAGATGGCCACGTCATCGCGTTCAAACAACTGTACTAAGCGACGCTTCGTGTTTTTCACAAGCGTGTTTAGATAATCATTGGTGATGCCTGAGTATAAAACACAGTGAGATGGTGTTTGTTCGACCATCTTTTGAGTAAGTATTACTTTTTCATTTGAAAAAATGGTATCGACTTGCCCTTCGTGGTTTGTGCCCGGGACTGGAAGAATAATCGCATCCACATCTGAAAAGTTTACTTCAGTAATTTGATATTTGGTTGCACCTGCAAACCCGTGATCAAGCTGATCAAATCCTATCAATGATACTTTGGCATCTAATTCAATTAGTTTTCGAATAACTTCCAACTGTCTCGCATCACCACCGATGACAGCGATATGCAAATCAGTCAACATCTTATTAGTTCACCTTCTTTTCCTAAGATGCGTGCTTTGTGGGGTATTAAAAAAGGCTGCCATAAATTCTATTGAAATCATACCTTTTGCCTAACGACCTTTTTCTCCAACATATTATGTTCTAGGGCGGTAATGGGTGAATCTTTCTTCGCTTTCTTATTGAAACTGTATCTTTTTTCTTATTTATTATTTAGAACATAGTTTTATTAGTTAGAATATAAACTTCTTCATCTACTATGTATCTCCCTATTAAACGTTTAGGGGATTATTTTCATAAAAAAAAACCTCTCTGACAACTGTCAGAGAGGTTTCTCATTCGCTTAGCTCATACTCGGCAATATCCACAATAATCATATCCATACCGATCTTTTGAATATGACTCCACGGAACTCGAATTTCGTTTCCTTGGCGCTTAAAGCCAAACCATTTTACAGTCGGGATGATCAATGCATTGATTTGTCCTGACTGCTCGTTAATTTCCAAATCCGTTTGACCTAAAATGCCGAGGCGTTCCGCTTTTTTTATATCCACAATTTCTTTTCCACTAAGCTCACTTAACCGCATCTTTTCCACCCCTTCGCAATGTTCTACTATCATATATAAAAGGGGAAAAGAAAAACATGCCTATTATTTTCGTAAGCTTTTTGGAAGATCACCTGATGGACTGATTAATGAAAGCGCAAAGTCGTCTTTAAAAATACGACGTGCCAATTCATCCACGCTTGGTTTTGTTACATCACTAACAAGCTGAATAATTTCATCTAGTGAACGATGCTCACCAAGCATCAACTCATTTTTACCGTTACGGCTCATACGGCTGTTCGTGCTCTCTAAGCTCAGCATTAGATTTCCTTTTAGCTGTTCTTTACTGTTGTTTAGCTCTTTATCGGTAATTCCTTTATCTTTTAACTCATTTAACGTGTCTTGAATCGTATCATACAGAACATCTAGCTGATTGCTTCCTGTTCCTCCGTAGATCGTCACAAGCCCGTTGTCGCGGTAAGAAGAATGATAAGAGAAGACCGAATAAGCAAGACCACGCTGTTCACGCACGTCCTGGAACAAACGGCTACTCATGCTTCCACCAAGCACATTATTTAACACGATTAAGCTATACACATCTTTTGATCCGATCGCAAGACCTTCAAAACCTAAGCATAGATGTGCTTGCTCCGTATCTTTTTTGCGCGCTAGTTTTTCCGTAAAGAACGCTGGCTTTTCTGCCTGCTGTGGTTTGTGTGGTGACGTATAGTCACCGAAATACTTTTCGATTTCTTGCACAAACGAATCATCGATGTTTCCTGCCACAGAGATCACAACGTTTTCTGGAATATATGTTTTGCTCATATAATCGCGCATTGAATCTCCGTTGAATGTATCAAGCGTCTTTTCTGTTCCTAAAATCGGATATCCTAATGGATGGTTACCAAAAGAAGCCTTGCTTAGAAGATCATGAACAATGTCATCTGGCGCATCTTCATACATTTTAATTTCTTCGTACACAACATTTTTCTCGCGCTTTAACTCTTCTTCATCAAACGTTGAGTTAAAGAACATATCTGCAAGCGTATCTAGCGCTTGATCTGCATGCTCGTCTAGAACTTTTGCATAATAGCACGTATACTCTTTTGACGTGAACGCATTCACTTGTCCTCCGATACGATCAAAGCTTTCCGCAATATCGCGCGCTGAGCGTGTTTTTGTTCCTTTGAAAAACATGTGCTCTAAAAAGTGAGACACACCGTTAATAGTAGGATCTTCATTTCGTGATCCTGTTCCAATCCATACACCAATTGCGACAGAACGCACCGTTGGAATGTTTTCTAATACAATTCGTACTCCATTTTTGCAAGTATATCTGTTAATCAAGCTATTGCCTCCTCTTTTGTCAATCACCTATTGATCTTTCATCACTCGTTCTTCATTAAGTAATGTTGACACATTTCCAAGCGTATATCCTTTTGCTTTTATTTGCGTAATTAAACGGTCTAATGCGCCAGCAGTAGATTCTGTAGGATGCATCAAAACCATCGCTCCTGGGTGAACTTTGCCCATCACTCGGTTAAGCAAAACGTCAGGACTTGGTTTTTGCCAATCAATTGTATCCACACTCCACATAATCGTATGTAGCTTAAGCGTTGCTGCAATGGTTACGACCTCATCTCGGTAGCTGCCGCTTGGTGGCGCAAACCACTTCACCTTTTGACCTGTCGTTGATTCGATGATTTGGTTTGTGCTCTCTAGCTGCTCTTTGATTTTCGCAGCTGTTAATACCGCCATGTTAGGGTGCGTATAGGAGTGGTTTCCAACTTCATGACCTGCATCTACAATCATTTTAGCCATTTCTGGATTATTTTTTACCCATCTTCCTTCTAAAAAGAAAGTTGCTTTGACATGCTGCTTTTTGAGCGTTTCAAGCATAGACGGAATATATTCATTTCCCCAGGCAACGTTAATGAGCAGAGAGACCATCGGCTTCTCTGGATTTCCTCGGTAAATAGGTGCTGGTTTTAAGTCATTCAAATGAACGGTTGGTGGTACCTGCGTATAAACAAGTTTGTTACGCTGAAAGACACCCGTTTTTTTCATATGTTGATAGGAAGCATTAATATCCACCTTTAAACCGTTATATCCAGGTATGAGCTTCCACACGGTATCTACTTTAGCATTTTGTGGTGGAATTTCATACTTTTGTGCTTTTTGAGTGATCTCTTCATAAAGCCGATCATGTGGTGTGTCCTTCGATTTCATGACTTGAATGTATTCATCCGTAAATGGGTTTTGGACCATCTTATATGTAAAGATAAATAAAAAAACGAATGCCATTAGTTGTAGCGTAGATTTCTTCAATTCTATTCCCTCCCTTATCATAAAAAATATGTTAAGAGAGGACAAGGTAGAACTGGCCTTGCGACTAAAGTCACCGAAATGTTGAGACAAGTAGATACTTGAATGAGACCGACCTTCACTTCAGATTGCTCTCTTTCCGCAGGACAAGCAATGAGCCTCCTCGTCGCTTCGCTTCTGCGGGGTCTCATCTGGCTTGTTGCTCCTGCAGGAGTGTCGCATCTTCCGTTTCGGTCTTTTCCTCGTAGCACAAGTGCACACTTGAATGAGACCGACCTTCACTTCAGATTGCTCCCTTTCCACAGGACAAGCAATGAGCCTCCTCGTCGCTTCGCTTTCTGCGGGGTCTTATCTGGCTTGTTGATCCTGTAGGAGTGTCGCATCTTTCGTTTCGGTCTTTTCCTCGTAGCACAAGTGGGCACTTGAATGAGACCGACCTTCACTTCAGATTGCTCCCTTTCCGCAGGACAAGCAATGAGCCTCCTCGTCGCTTCGCTTTCTGCGGGGTCTCATCTGGCTTGTTGATCCTGCAGGAGTGTCGCATCTTTCGTTCCGGTCTTTTTTTGTGGCACTCGTAAAACCCTAAACAAATCAGCCTTCATTCACACGCTTTTTGTACAGCTTAGAAGAACCCTAATAGAAGCCATTTCATCGCATTTAACCAAAAGACTGGCTAAAAAAAAAGCTGGGACATCCCAGCTCTGGCTTTATTGTTGTTGTTCTTTTTGCTCCGCTTCGCGCTGTTCTTTTAAGATCGCTTTGCGAGAGAGGTTTACACGGCCTTGTTTGTCGATTTCCATTACTTTTACAAGAAGCTCATCGCCCATTGAAACAACATCTTCTACTTTGCCAATACGTTCTTCAGCTAGTTCTGAGATGTGTACTAATCCGTCTTTACCGCTGAATAATTCAACGAAAGCTCCGAATTTCTCAATGCGTTTTACTTTCCCTAAGTACATTTGACCAACTTCTACTTCACGAACAAGGTCTTCGATGATTTTCTTCGCTTTTTGGTTCATTTCGCTCTCAATAGAAGAGATGAAGATTGTACCATCTTGCTCGATATCAATTTTAACGCCTGTTTCTTCGATGATTTTATTGATTTGCTTACCGCTTGGCCCAATAACATCGCGAATTTTATCAGGGTTAATAGACATTGTTAGAATCTTAGGTGCGTAGCGTGAAAGCTCTGTACGCGGTTGGTTGATCGTTGTCATCATGTGTTCTAGAATTTGCATACGGCCTTTTTTCGCTTGCTCTAATGCTTCTTCTAAAATTTCACGTGATAATCCGTCAATTTTAATATCCATTTGTAGTGCCGTTACACCTTTTGATGTCCCTGCTACTTTAAAGTCCATATCTCCAAGGTGATCTTCCATTCCTTGAATGTCTGTTAATACAGAGTAGTATTCACCAGATTTGATAAGACCCATTGCGATACCAGCAACTGGTGCTTTAAGTGGTACACCCGCGTCCATCATTGCCAGCGTACTTGCACAGATACTTGCTTGTGAAGTAGAACCATTTGATTCAAGTACTTCTGATACAAGACGTACTGTATAAGGGAAGTCTTTTTCAGAAGGAATAACTGGCTCAAGAGCACGCTCTCCTAGTGCACCGTGACCGATTTCACGACGTCCTGGACCTCTCATTGGTCTTGTTTCACCAACGCTGAAGGACGGGAAGTTGTAATGATGCATAAAGCGTTTTGATTCTTCTACGCCTAATCCATCAAGAATTTGCACATCGCCTAAAGCTCCTAGTGTACAAATGCTTAGCGCCTGAGTTTGTCCACGTGTGAATAACCCAGATCCGTGTGTACGTGATAAAAGACCAACTTCAGAAGAAAGTGGACGAATTTCATCGATTTTACGACCGTCTGGACGTACTTTTTCTTCTGTAATTAGGCGACGTACTTCTGCTTTTACAAGCTTACCTAAAATTTCGTTCACTTGTTTAAGCGTTGCAGCATCTGTTTCTTCTTCTTCAAACTTCGCTACGATCGCAGATTTGACTTCACTAATTGCATTTTCACGCGCATGCTTTTCTTGTACTTGAACCGCACGATTCATGTCAGCTTCAGCCATTTCCGTTACGCGAGCTTTTAGATCTGCATCCACATCATATAAAGAAACTTCTACTTTTTCTTTTCCAACTGCAGCTACAATTTCTTCTTGGAACGCGATTAGTTTCTTAATTTCGTCATGTCCAAACATGATCGCTTCAAGCATAATTTCTTCTGGTACTTCTTGTGCACCAGCCTCTACCATGTTAATTGCATCTTTTGTTCCTGCTACAACAAGGTTAATATCGCTCTTTTCCATTTCTTCTACTGTCGGATTAATGACAAATTTGCCTTCAATACGTCCAACCGTAACACCAGCAATTGGTCCTTCGAATGGAACATCAGAAATAGATAGTGCTAATGATGAACCGAACATAGCAGCCATTTCTGAAGAACAGTTTTGGTCTACGCTCATTACAACGCTGACTACTTGTACTTCATTACGGAAACCGTCTGCGAAAAGAGGACGAATTGGACGGTCAATTAGACGACTTGCTAAAATTGCGCGTTCACTCGGACGCCCCTCACGTTTGATAAATCCTCCTGGAATTTTACCTACTGCGTATAGACGCTCTTCATAGTTAACTGTTAATGGGAAAAAGTCGACATCTTTTGGCTCTTTAGAAGCTGTTGCCGTACTTAATACTGCTGTGTCGCCATAACGAATTAATGCAGCGCCGTTCGCTTGCTTTGCTAACTGCCCAACTTCGACAACTAGCTCACGACCAGCTAATTCGATAGAAAACACTTGTTTGTTGTGTTCCATTAGTTTAATACCCCTCTCTATTATGTAAAATCCCGCTTAGCCTACTTAATTCTAGTATAGACGAAAACGAAAGAAAACATATATGTTTCAATTATATGTACAAATTTAATTGTGTATCAAATTTAACATACTAAAAAAGCGGGAATGCTCCCGCTTTTTGTAGATTATCGACGTAAACCAAGTTTGTTGATTAACTCACGGTAACGAGTGATATCTTTGTTACGAAGATAAGTTTGTAAGTTACGACGTTTACCAACCATCTTTAAAAGACCACGACGTGAATGATGATCTTTTTTGTGTGTACGTAAATGTTCGTTTAGGTTGTTAATTTGCTCAGTAAGGATAGCAATTTGTACCTCTGCAGAACCAGTGTCGCTTTCGTGAGTTTTATACTCAGCGATTAGTTCATTTTTACGCTCTTGTGTGATAGCCATCCGAGTCACCTCCTCATTAATAAAAACCCCAGTTACCTAGCAGTACGTTGGTGAAGCGCAACGCCAAGCAATGGTTAAATACATTTGTTATAATACTATTTCTAGCAACTAAATGCAAGTCTTTCTCTAGGAAATTTCATTATTTCTTATTAAAATAGCGAATTGCCTCTTGTTTATCCTTTTCAATTTGAGCGACTAGAGACTCAATGCCATTGAATTTCTGCTCGCCGCGAAGCTTTTGATAGAAGCGAACCTCCATTGGCTGATCATATACTTGCTCATCAAATTGAAATAAATGAACTTCGATCGTAGGTTTTCCATCCGACTCTTTGTTGAACGTGGGCTTATAGCCTACGTTGCATACACCTTGGTACCATTGCCCTAGAACATGTGCTTCTACTGCATACACGCCTGTCGATGGAATCAGGTAAGCATCGTCTGACTCTACGTTTGCGGTTGGGAAACCAATTTGTCTGCCCCTTTTGTCACCGTGGACAACATGACCTTTAATTGAATATTCTCTTCCTAATAAATCCGACAATGCGTCTACATTCCCTTCTTTTAAACACTTCCTAATAAAGGTAGAGCTAATTTTCTCTTCGCCTAACGTTAGCTTATCAATAATTGTTTGCGTGAATTGATTTCTTGAATGAAATGGGAGAGTTTCCATCGTCCCTTTTCCCATTTTCCCATACGAATAATCAAACCCCGCTACTACATGTTTAATATGTAATCCAATAATATACTGATCGACAAACTCCTGCGGAAGCAGGCTAGCAAAAGCAAGATCAAAATGCACTAAATACAGTCGATCAATTCCAAGCTGTTCAATGATTTCTATTTTTTGCTGCAGAGGAGTGATCATGTCAACGTGCTGAACATTTTTACCGAGCACGACCGATGGGTGCGGGTCAAAGGTCATGACCGCACTTTTGATTCCCTTCTCATCAGCTATTTTCTTCGCCATCTTAATTACTTCTTGATGTCCTAAGTGCACGCCATCAAAATAACCGAGTGCCATTACGGCTTGTGGCATTGCGTCTTGCTGAAAATGGTGCGGATGTTGAATTTCAATTACTTCCACAGTTCGTTCACCTTTTTCTATGTCAATCTTCGGTATGAATTGCTAATACTTTTACAGGCTTGATTTTATCCTCTTTCGTTGGATGAACTTGATAAATCGCAAGAACTTGTCCTCTTTCATCCATCACTCGGATCAGTTGTTCGGCATCTGTTATTTCATCTGGCTTTGAAAGAACAGCGCCATTTTTCACTTTCTCTGCTAATGTATCACTAATTACCCATTTCGGCAAATGATTGAGCGCCTTCTCAATTGGTAGCAAATGCTCTTGAATCGTTCCTTCTTCCATAGAGTGCTCAATTTGCTCAAACGTTAAGCAATCCTGCAGTGTAAACTCACCTGAAGCTGTACGGATAAGGTCTGACATATGCGCGGGGTAACCTAGACGTTCACCCATCATAACGGCGAGAGTTCGAACGTATGTCCCTTTGCTGCAATGAACGCGGAATCGGAAGGAGATCGTTTCACCGGAGAACTCTTCTCGTTCATCTAAAAGCGTAAGCTCATGAATTGTAATGTCACGACTTGGTCGCTCGACCTCAATTCCTGCACGTGCGTATTCATAGAGCTTTTTCCCGTTTACTTTCACAGCCGAATACATCGGTGGAGTTTGCTGAATTGTGCCTGTAAGAGATGCGAGCATGTCTAATACCTGCTTACGAGAGAATGTGTGCGTTACCTTCTTCTGCTCTACCGCATCACCTGAAGCATCTTCGGTTGTCGTCGAGAGGCCTAGCGTTACTTCTCCTTCATAGGTTTTGGAATGGTTGGTCAAATATTCAACAACCTTCGTTCCACGACCGATACAAATCGGTAGCACACCTGTTACATCAGGATCTAACGTACCGGTATGACCTACTTTTTTCGTTCGTAAAATTTTTCTAATTTTAAACACACAATCATGTGAAGTAAGACCTTTTGGTTTATTTAAAACTAAGATGCCGTCCATTGTACTGTTTCCTTCCTTTCAATCTTGCTTTGGCAATACACTTGCAACAAAAAAAGGCATTCCCCCTGTTAATGGGTATTTCACCATCGTCATTTCTACTGGGGCAATGCCTTTTCTATATCAACGAAGTAAGACTCGCTTACTCTTCGTGATCGTCTTTTTTAATTTCGTGCAGTAACGTTTCGATTCGATTTCCATAATCAATGGATTCATCAAATTCAAACGTAATTTCTGGAGTTTTACGTAAGCGAATACGTTGACCAATTTCAGAGCGAATAAATCCTTTCGCCTTTGCTAGTCCTTTTAACGTATTTTCACGTTGTTCTGCATCACCAAGCACTGAAATAAAGACTGTTGCCTGCTGCAGGTCTCCCGTTACTTGAACATCTGTTACTGTCACGAAGCCAATGCGTGGGTCCTTAATTTTGCGGCCAATGATGTCGCCTAGTTCTTTTTTCATTTGCTCGCCCACACGGTTTGCACGTAGTTTCATCTTTGAAACACCTCTTCTCTATAGCCAATCAAACGACGTAAGCGTACGTTCAATTTCTGGAAAGGAATCTATCATTTCGAGAACACGGTTCAGTTCTTTTTCTGTGACCGTTGAATTGGAGGAAATGGCAACAATTCCAAACTTGGTTCGCTGCCATTGATCCTGAAAATCAATCTCCGAAATGGATACATTATAACGCTGTTTCACCCTTGTCGTAATGCGCTGTAAGACAGATCGCTTATCCTTTAAGGACTGTGCGTCATAAATGATACATTCACATTCGACGTATCCAATCATTGACGAGTGATTTCTTCCATTACGTATGCTTCGATTACGTCACCTTCTTTTACATCGTTAAAGTTTTTAATTGTTACACCACATTCGTACCCTTGTGCTACTTCTTTCACATCATCTTTGAAGCGTTTAAGCGCATCGATTTCACCTTCGAAAATAACGATGCCGTCACGGATAAGACGAATGCCACTGTCACGAGTTATTTTACCATCTGTTACATAGCTTCCGGCAATCGTTCCAACTTTTGATACTTTGAACGTTTGACGAACTTCCATTTGACCGATGATTTTTTCTTCGTACTCAGGATCTAGCATCCCTTTCATCGCTGCTTCGATTTCTTCGATCGCTTTGTAGATGATGCGGTGTAAGCGGACATCAACATTTTCAGCTTCTGCTACGCGTTTTGCGTTCACATCTGGACGAACGTTGAACCCAATTACGATTGCATTAGAAGCAGATGCTAAGATGATATCTGATTCTGTGATTGCTCCAACGCCTGTGTGAATAATTTTAACCTTCACGCCTTCTACTTCAATTTTTTGAAGAGAAGCAGCCATTGCTTCTACAGAACCTTGTACGTCTGCTTTTACGATAATATTGATATCTTTTACTTCACCTTGTTTGATTTGCTCAAATAAGTCTTCTAAGCTTACGCGGCTTTTTTCCCCACGTTGTGCTTCAAGCTGCTTTTGAGCACGAGCTTCCCCAACTTGGCGCGCTTTTTTCTCATCTTCAAATACCATGAAACGGTCACCCGCTAATGGGACTTCGTTAAGACCTGTAATTTCAACAGGTGTTGACGGCAATGCTTCTTTTACACGACGACCTACATCGTTGACCATCGCACGTACGCGACCAAATGTGTTTCCTACTACAATTGGATCACCTACGCGAAGCGTTCCGTTTTGTACAAGTAGAGTCGCTACAGAACCGCGTCCTTTGTCAAGCTCGGCTTCAATAACTGTTCCAAGTGCACGGCGAGAAGGATTTGCTTTATATTCCTCTACTTCACTTACAAGTAGAATCATCTCTAATAGGTTGTCAATTCCATCTCCAGATAATGCAGATAGGTAACAGAAAATTGTGTCTCCGCCCCAGTCTTCAGATACAAGACCATATTCTGTTAATTCTTGCATCACGCGATCTGGATTTGCTGCTTCTTTATCCATTTTATTCACGGCAACGATGATTGGAACTTCTGCCGCTTTCGCATGGTTAATTGCTTCAATCGTTTGTGGCATAACGCCATCATCTGCTGCAACAACTAGAATGGTAATGTCCGTTACTTGTGCTCCACGTGCACGCATTGTTGTAAACGCAGCATGTCCTGGTGTGTCTAAGAACGTAATTTTCTTGTTGTTTGCTTCAATTTGATAAGCACCGATATGCTGTGTAATCCCACCAGCTTCGCCTGCTGTAACTTTTGAGTTACGGATTGAGTCAAGAAGCGTTGTTTTACCATGGTCAACATGTCCCATGATTGTAACGACTGCTGGACGTTCTACTAAATCCGCTGCATCATCTTCTACGTCAAGAGTTTCAAATTCTGTTTCGTCGATGATGACTTCTTCTTCAACCTCTACGCCATATTCGCCTGCGATTAGCTCGATAGCATCTTTGTCAAGCTCTTGGTTGATTGTTGCCATAACGCCTAAAAGGAATAATTTTTTAATGATTTCAGAAGGCTCTTTGCCTAATTTTTTCCCTAATTCAGTAACCGTTAAGCTACCTGCAAACGTAATTTTTTCTGGAAGCTCTTTTTTCTTCGGAGCTACAGGCGGTTTTTGAGCCGCTGGCTTAGTGTTGTTACGTTTGTTTTTATTTGGCTGATTATTTTTTTTTGTTTGTTGGTTTTTGTTTGACGATTTATCTTTATTCACGCTAATATATTCATCCTCTTCATAATCCTTATTTTTGTTACTCGGAACAGAAGAAGCACTCTCCTGTACTGTTTCTTTCGACTGTTCGTTCGCAAACAGTTCATCTAACTATCTCACAGCTAATTCTTCTTAAGCTGTCATGTGATTAGAAACCTCAATACGCAAATTGTTCAATTTCGTAATGACATCTTTACTTGAAACATTATGTTTCTTAGCATACTCATATACACGAATTTTGCTCAACACTTCCACCCGCAAGAAAATTTAATCGAGCATGGTAGACATCTTTTTCGCAAATCCGTCGTCAACGATCGCAATCACAACCCGAGCTTCTTTTCCGATTGCTTCCCCTAAGCGGTGTCGATCCGATACGTATTTGATGGGCACTTTGTAATAAGCGCATTTGTCCTGAACCTTTTTCGTGGTGTTTTCCGATGCATCTTGAGAAAGAATGACTAGTTTAGCGCTTTGCTTACGCACTTCCTTAATCACGAGCTCTTCCCCAGAAATGACTTTACGTGCTCGATTTGCTAAGCCTAAAAAGGAATACCATTTTTCTTGTTTCATCAATTGGCTTTTGTCTCCCCTTCGACTAGTGCAAGTAGCTCATCATAGATGTGATCGTCTACCGCCACTTCTAAATGACTTGCTAAGATGTTTTTCTTTTTGGCTAGAAGAATGGCCTCTTTTGTTCTATTTAAATAGGCGCCTCTTCCAGACTTTTTACCAGTTAAATCAATCGAAACCTCTCCTTCTTTGGAGCGAACTACACGCACTAGCTCTTTTTTGGGTTTCATTTCTTGTGTCGCGATACATTTACGCATCGGTACTTTTCTTTGATTGTTCACCTGGTATCACCTCTTATTCGCTATCAGCTTCATCAAAGTCAAAAGCATCACGGTCGATTAATGATTCTTTTTCGCCTGTATAGATGCCTTCTTGCTCTGCTTCTGATTGACTTTTAATATCGATTTTCCAACCTGTTAATTTTGCTGCCAAACGTGCGTTTTGACCACGTTTACCAATCGCAAGTGATAATTGATAGTCTGGTACAATTACCGTTGTTGCTTTTGCTTCTTCGTTCACCATCACTTCTACTACTTTTGAAGGGCTCAGTGCATTGGCAACAAACTCAACTGGATCTTTTGACCAGCGAACGATATCAATTTTTTCACCTTTTAATTCATTCACGACTGCTTGAACGCGCTGACCTTTTGGTCCTACACATGAACCTACTGGATCCACTTCAGGGAATTCAGAATGAACCGAGATTTTAGAACGATCTCCCGCTTCGCGAGCGACAGATTTCACTTCAACTGTTCCATCAAAGATTTCTGGAACTTCTTTTTCGAAAAGACGCTTTAACAGACCTGGATGTGTACGTGATACGTAAATTTGAGGGCCTTTTGTTGTCTTTTCTACTTTTGTAATATACACCTTAATACGATCATGTGGCTTGTATTGTTCATTTGGCATTTGCTCACTTTGTGGAAGCAATGCTTCAATTTTACCTAAGCTCACGTAGATGAATTTTGCATCTTGACGCTGAACAATCCCTGTCATGATGTCTTCTTCACGGTCAATAAATTCAGAGTAAATGATACCACGCTCAGCTTCACGCACGCGCTGTGTTACCACTTGCTTCGCTGTTTGTGCCGCAATACGACCGAAATCTTTTGGTGTTACTTCAATTTCAATCACATCTTCAATTTGGTAGTTCGGGTTCACTTTTTGTGCCTCTTCTACCGAAATTTCTAAACGTGGATCGTATACTTCGTCAACCACATCTTTACGAGCAAATACGCGCATTGTACCTTTTCCTAGATTCATATCCACGCGCACGTTTTGTGCTTGGTTAAAGTTGCGTTTATATGCTGAAATAAGGGCAGCTTCAATTGCCTCAATTATTACATCTTTTCCAATGCCTTTTTCTTTTTCTAACAGAGTCAAAGCATCTAAAAGTTCGCTGCTCATCTACCTAAGTCCCCCTTAATAAAAATCACGAGTTATCACTTAAAAAACGACCGCTAATCTTGCAAGCGCTACTTTTTCGTATGGAATCTCGATATCCTTTTTTCTTGTTTTAATTTTCACGGTAATTGTAATAGTTTGTCCATCAAAGGCTACGAGTTCACCTTCAAACTCTTTTGCACCTTGGATTTGTTCATACGTTTTAATATATACATTTTTCCCAATTGCTTTTTCAACATCCTCTGGCTTTTTCAGTGGACGTTCCGCACCTGGTGAAGACACCTCTAAGAAGTAATTGTGAGGAATCGGATCAATTTCGTCCATTATTTCGCTTAAACGCTCGCTCACAATTCCGCATTGTTCAATGTCAATGCCATTCTCTGTGTCGATGAATACGCGCAGGAACCAATCCTTTCCTTCCTTCACATATTCAATATCAACTAGTTCAATTTCCAATTCTGTTACAATAGGCGTCACTAGTTCTTCGACGATTTCTGTTACTTTTCTAGCCATCCTATTCCTCCTTCAATCATGTTCGACACCTTCACCGTTTGCGTAATAGCAGTCCCTAATGTCCTTTGAATGATGCATGTGCTTCAATCAATAAAAGCTGTACAACCTTCACTTTTTCTCCTGATAAAAAGTCCCTGCTAAATTAGCAGGGCTCAGGAAAGGTTTGTTCAAGTGAGTGCTTAGCTTTACTGCCTTGTATTTATGTAAAGTCGGTCAGATCAGCTAAAAAACTATCGGTTCTACAACTTTACGAAATAAAAGACGTGCTAAGTAAACCTACCATCAATAGAAAAGAGCGGGTTTCCCCACTCTTTTCCGTCCGTTATCCTTAGCGTTTCCATATTTACTATACCATAACCATTTTTTTTATGCAAATTAAAATAGCGATAGCTGGTTTTGATCTGGCAGTGATTCTAAGCATCCGTGGTTGTCTAAATACTCAAGAATGGTTTTGGAAACTCGCCCACGCTGCTGAAGATCTTCCTTGGATAAAAATTCACCGTTTTGTCTTGCCTTAACGATGTTAATCGCCGCATTTGTTCCAAGTCCTGGAATGGAGTTGAACGGCGGAATTAACTCTGTGCCATCAATAATGAACTCATCCGCGCTAGATCGGTATAGATCTACCTTTTTAAAGCCAAATCCACGTTCGCACATTTCTAGAGAGAGCTCTAGCACCGTTAGTAAGTTTTTCTCTTTTGGTGATGCATCGAGACCTTTTGCGTTGATCTCTTCCATTTTTGCGCGAATAGCTGTTGAGCCCTTCACCATTGTGTCAATGTCAAAATCATCGGCACGAACTGTGAAGTATGCGGCATAGTACATAAGTGCATGATGAACTTTGAAATAAGCGATCCTTACCGCCATTAATACATATGCAGCAGCATGGGCTTTTGGGAACATGTATTTAATCTTTTTACATGAATCGATATACCATTCCGGTACATCATTTTTACGCATTTCTTCTTCAAACTCTGGCGTTAACCCTTTACCCTTACGTACCGATTCCATAATTTTAAACGCTAGTGATGGCTCAAGCCCTTGATAAATTAAATAGACCATAATGTCATCACGACAACCAATTACTTCACTCAGCGTACAGATCGCATTATGAATCAATTCTTGCGCATTCCCAAGCCATACGTCTGTGCCATGTGAAAGTCCGGAAATCTGAACGAGCTCTGAAAATGTTGTCGGCTTCGTATCCTCTAGCATTTGACGAACAAATCGTGTACCAAACTCTGGGATACCAAGCGTTCCTGTTTTACACATAATTTGTTCAGGCGTTACGCCTAACGATTCTGTTCCGCTAAAAATCTTCATCACTTCAGGATCATCGGTTGGAATTGTTTTTGGATCAATTCCGCTTAAATCCTGCAGCATACGAATAACCGTCGGATCGTCGTGCCCAAGTATATCAAGTTTTAAGAGATTATCATGGATAGAATGGAAGTCAAAGTGCGTTGTTTTCCACTCGGAATTACGATCGTCGGCAGGGAATTGAATCGGTGAGAAATCAAATATGTCCATATAATCTGGAACTACGATAATTCCCCCTGGATGCTGTCCTGTCGTCCGTTTGACGCCTGTACAGCCTGAAACGAGACGATCAACTTCTGCACCTCTTAAATGCAAGTTATGATCACCTGCATATCCCTTCACATAACCATAAGCCGTTTTCTCCGCTACGGTACCAATCGTTCCTGCACGGTATACGTTGTCCTCACCGAACAGTACTTTCGTATAGTTATGGGCACGGGGCTGATATTCCCCTGAGAAGTTCAGATCGATATCGGGAACTTTATCTCCTTTAAATCCAAGGAACGTCTCGAACGGAATGTCATGTCCATCTTTTGTATATTTAATATCACAGTTCGGACAGTTTTTATCAGGAAGGTCAAATCCTGAGCCGACCGAGCCGTCATCAAAGAACTCGGAATGCTTACATTTTGAACAAACGTAGTGAGGCGGCAATGGATTTACCTCTGTAATCTCCGTCATCGTCGCAACAAACGAAGAACCGACAGATCCACGCGAACCTACTAGGTAGCCGTCATCAAGCGATTTTTTTACAAGCTTATGAGAAATTAAGTAAATAACGGCAAATCCGTGTCCGATAATACTTTTTAGCTCTTTCTCCAAACGCGCTTCGACGATTTCTGGAAGATCGTCACCGTAAATGCTTCGCGCTCTCGCATAGCTCATCGCTCTCATTTCATCATCCGCACCTTCAATGCGCGGCGTATAAAGATCATCCTTAATCGGTTTTACGTCTTCAACGCTATCAGCTAATCCTTGTGTATTCGTTACAACAATCTCTTTTGCTTTTTCTTTACCTAAAAAATCAAAGCAATCGAGCATTTCATTTGTTGTCCGGAAATGGACGTCTGGAAGTGAATGACGATTAAGCGGATTTGCCCCACCCTGTGAGCTAACTAAAATCTGACGATAAATTTTATCAGTCGGGTTTAAATAGTGCACGTTTCCAGTTGCAACGACAGGCTTTTCAAGCTTCTCTCCCATTTGAACGATCTTTGTTAAGATGTCACGAAGAGCGACTTGGTCACGAACAAGCTCCATTTCAATGAGATGCTGATAGTTTGCAGGAGGTTGGACTTCGATGTAATCATAAAACTCTGCGACCTTCTCCGCTTCCTCCGCTGATTTTTGCATCATGTTTTCAAATACTTCTCCCCGATCACAAGCCGTCCCAATTAACAATCCTTCGCGGTACTTTTGCAACTTAGAACGCGGAATGCGCGGTACACGGTAGAAATAATTTAAATGAGAAATGGACACTAGTTTGAACAAATTCTTAAGTCCTGTCTCATTTTTTGCTAGGATCGTTACGTGATACGGTCTTGCACGCTGATAGGCGTTTCCTTGCCCCATATAATCGTTAAACTGATTGTGAGAGGTAATCTCTTTTTCCATTGCATCTTTCAGCATTTTTGCAAGCAAATATCCCGTTGCTTCCGCATCATAAATCGCTCGGTGATGCTGAACAAGCTCAATATCGAACTTTTTCGCGAGCGTATTTAAACGATGATTTTTCATCTCTGGATATAAAAAGCGACCTAACTCAAGCGTATCAATAACAGGGTTTTCTGCTTTTCCAAAACCAATTTTTTGGAATCCAATATTCAAGAACCCCATATCGAAGCTTGCATTGTGGGCCACTAAAATATCGTCACCAATCCAGTCTTTGAACTTCTGTAACACCTCTCCAATTTCAGGAGCAGTTTGTACCATATCATCGGTGATACCCGTTAACTCGATGGTTGTCGCTGATAATCGGTGATGTGGATTGGCAAAGGATTCGAAGCGGTCAATAATTTCCCCTTCACGCATTTTTACGGCAGCAAGCTCAATAATCGTATCGTAAACAGCTGAAAGACCCGTCGTTTCAACGTCAAACACGACGTATGTAGCATCCGCAAGCGATCTGTCTGTTGGATTATACGCAATCGGCACGCCGTCATCGACAAGATTCGCTTCAAGTCCGTATAAAATTTTCACGCCGTTTTTTTGACCCGCACTATACGCCTCTGGAAATGACTGTGCCACGGCATGATCCGTAATAGCAATAGCAGGATGTCCCCACTTCTTCGCTTGACCAACCAATGCCGCTACAGATGATACGGCGTCCATTTGGCTCATCGGCGTATGAAGATGTAACTCGACACGCTTTTCATCTGCTGGTGCTTCGTCCACACGCTCTTGTGCTTTAATTTCATTCACATCATTGGCAATCATAACGAGATCACGAACAAACGTGTCATTTTGAACGCTTCCTCGTACTTTTACCCACATGCCTTTTTTAACAGCTTGCAGCAATGGAATATCTTCTTTATCACGAGAAAACATTTTTATCATAAGGCTATTTGTGTAGTCCGTAATTTTAAATGTAAGTAGCGTGCGCCCACTGCGAAGTTCCTTCGTTTCGGAATGAAAAATGTACCCTTGAATCGCAATTCGCTTTTCTTCATCCACAATTTGCTCGATTGGTACAACGTCATCTTTGATCGTATATCCAACCGTAAGCGGTCCTGAAGGAAGTTCACTCGCTTCTTCTTTTTCTTTGTTTTTCATTTCCGTTAGGGCTGCAAATGCACGTTCTTCATCTTCTTGCTTTTTCTGTTCTAAAAATTTCGTATATGCTTCTTCTGATTGCTTAACTTCGGTTAAAAACTGCAGAGCTTGGAAGCCGTACTGCATATACTGATCCGTAATGAGCTGACCGTATTTTTGTCGCACAGACGTTGCTTCTGCATCATTACGTGCTTGAACTTGTAGCTTCACACCTTGTAAAGTAGGCATCTGATTTTGTAAAAGTGATAGAAGCATAGGAGAAATCCCCTGCAATTCACTTACACAGTGACGCCAATAAGACTGTGCGTCTTCTTCTGTGCACTGCTTGTCACCTGCTTCGATTGAGAATGTTACCTGTGCGATATGGGCAAACGTTGTCGTCAATCGCGTGAGCAAGATTTCATATACACGAAACGGCAAAATTCGCGGCATGTATAAATGAAAATGCCACGCCTTTTGTTCTTTTCGGATGGTCAGCTTTTCAATTGCTGCTCCTTCAAAGTAATTCATATATTGATCATCCGTCATTTCAAGCTGTTGCAAAAGCAGCTGAAATCGATGTTTCTGATCATGACTAAATCGCTCCATGTAATCCCCCTCCCTCTAACAATACGGTTTTGATTGTAACATAAATGCAAGGTACCCCAAACCAAAGAGGTACCTTGCTTGTGATTAGCCGAGTAATGCAGCTAATTTATCTTGAAGTTCATCAATTGATACGTCCATTGATTCCCCTGTTTCACGTACTTTCACTTCTACTATGCCTTCTGCAGCTAGCTTTCCAACCGTTACACGGACAGGAAGACCAATTAAATCAGAATCGGCAAATTTTACACCAGGACGTTCCTGACGATCGTCCATTAGCACTTGATAGCCTTTATCTAGAAGCGTTTCGTACAGCTTTTCAGCTACTTCTTTTTGGTCATCGTTTTTCATATTCACTGGAATTAAGTGAATGTGATATGGTGCAACATTCTTTGGCCACACTAGTCCATTTTCATCATTGAACTGTTCTGCTACTGCAGCAACTGTTCGAGAAACCCCGATGCCATAACAGCCCATGATCATTGGCTGTGAACGTCCGTTTTCATCAAGGAACGTAGCACCCATTGCTTCACTATAACGCGTACCTAGTTTGAAGACATGACCTACTTCAATTCCTTTTGCAAACTTGATTGTTCCTTCACCATCTGGAGATGGATCACCCACTTCAATAAAACGAAGGTCTGTATACGTTGCGTTGAAATCACGCTCAGGGTTTACGTTTGTAAAATGGTGTCCCTCTTCATTTGCACCCGCAATACCGTTTGCTACCGCTTTTACGGCATGATCTGCTACGACTTCAATCGTATTTGGCAAGTGAATTGGTCCAAGAGATCCTACTTCACAGTTCATGACTTCTTTGACTTCTTGAGGAGAAGCAAGCTCTGCTGTAGAAGCTTCAAAGTAGTTTTTCACTTTAATGTCGTTTACTTCATGATCGCCGCGTGCTAACACTAATGCATAGCGGTCATCGACTTTAAATAAAAGTGACTTGATGCACTGAGACGCCTCTGTGTTAAAGAAAGCAGCCACTTCTTCAATCGTTTTTTGCTCTGGTGTAGCTACCTTCTCAAGTTTGCCCTCTTGAACAGATGGTTTTTCATATGTGGCTACAACTGGTGCCATCTCGACGTTTGCCGCATAAGAAGATGTATCTGAATAAGCAATCGTATCTTCACCGATTTCCGATAATACCATAAATTCATGCGTGTCCTTCCCACCCATTGCGCCTGAATCGGCAATAACAGCACGGAAGTTTAGGCCACATCTCTCAAAGATACGACCGTATGCATCATACATCTTTTGGTATACGTCATCTAAGCTTTCTGCTGTTGCATGGAAAGAGTAAGCATCTTTCATCACAAACTCACGGCCACGAAGTAAACCAAAGCGAGGACGCTTTTCGTCACGGAATTTCGTTTGAATTTGATACACGTTTAATGGTAGACGCTTGTACGATTTTACTTCGTCTCGTAAAAGACTTGTTACTACCTCTTCATGTGTTGCTCCTAATGCAAACTCACGGCTATGACGATCTTTCATACGCATAAGCTCAGGTCCATATGTATACCAGCGACCTGACTCTTGCCAAAGCTCAGCTTGTTGAAGAGCGGGCATAAGCATTTCAACTGAACCAGCACGCTCCATTTCTTCACGTACAATTTTCTCAATGTTATTTAATACGCGTTTTCCAAGTGGTAAAAAGCTATAGATCCCACTTGCATTTTGTCTCATGAAACCAGCACGTAAAAGTAATTGATGACTTTTCACTTCCGCATCAGCTGGAACTTCACGTAAAGTTGGAATTAATACAGCACTTTGCTTCATTCTTTTGCACCTCTTTATTATCATCATGACGAGTCATGATTTATGTACTTGTTTTATCACAGTAAGTTTTATTATAGTATAAATTCATCGTAAAAACTATCAAAAGAAAAGTGACGGAAAAGAAAATAAATTCTTCTCCGTCACTTTCTTTGTACCATCTGTTAACTTTACTACCTAGCGCTATTGTAAAAAGAAACGTTGAATATCATTCCACGTTACAACAAGCATTAACAACATTAATAACGCAAAACCAATAAAGTGAACAAGTCCCTCTTTTTGACGATCGACAGGCTTGCCACGTACTGCTTCTACTAAGAAAAATACAAGGCGACCTCCGTCAAGGGCTGGAAGTGGAAGTAAGTTCACAATTCCAAGGTTGATGCTAAGAAGTGCTGCCCATTTAGCTAAGTAATAGATGCCTGATTGAGCGACCTGATCCGTTGATGCATAAATCCCAACAGGACCAGAAAGCATTTTAATTGAAAATTGGCCAGTTATTAGTTTCCCTAAACCGGTAATAATTTCTTTTGTGAACGTATACGTCTCAACAAAACCATTTTTCACTGCGCCTAGCACTGACTTTTCGACAGGCTGATAGACACCGATAATTCCAATGGTTTCATTGCCAACTTTTTTACTTTCTGGCGTAACAGAAATATCCTTTGTTTTCCCGTCGCGTTCTACTTTAAAAGACAGCTCCTCTTCAGGATGCTTTTGAATGGTTTTTACCACATCTGTCCATGATTTCATCGCACTGCCATCAATCGTTTGAACTTTATCACCTGTTTGGAGACCTGACTTTATCGCACTGCCATCTTTCGTAAGTTCTCCCATAATAGGTTTGTCAATCGAATAGCCAGCCGCTAGCCCAATTACTAAGAAGATGACGAACGCTAAAATAAAGTTCATCAGCGGCCCAGCAAAAATCGCCATTGCTCGTTGACCGAGCGTCTTAGAAGCAAATTGACGGTTATACGGAGCAATCTGGACTTCTTCGCCGTCCATTACGAAGTAGCTCTCCTCGCTGATTTCAAAACGCTCTAACTGTTCATCCATCATCGATTCATAACCGGTAATGAACATTTGATGTTCAAGATCTGATTGCTCTACTTCAATACTTTTCGCATCTGGATGCTGATCCTTATTATTTATAATGATGCGGTTTACTTTACCGTCCTGATCAAATTTCAAGCCAACGACTTGTCCTGGCTTAATTTCGATCATTTCTGGATCTTCACCCGCCATTCGCACAAATCCTCCTAATGGTAGGAGACGAATCGTATAGACGGTTTCATTTTTGCGGAAGGATAAAATTTTCGGACCGAATCCAATAGCAAATTCTCGACACATGATACCTGCACGTTTAGCGAAAACCAGATGACCAAGCTCGTGAAAGAATACTAAAGCTCCGAAAATAACAATGAATGCGATAATGGTATTCAGATGCAACGGGTCTTACCCCCTTTTAGTAATTAAAGATTTTACATGATCTCTTGTAAACGAATCTACTTCTTGTATCGTCGGCAAACTTGGATGTTGAATAGCATCGTGAGAAGATAGTGCTTCTTCAATGATGTCTTCGATCTGCAGGAACGACAGCTTATTTGCCAAAAATGCTCCTACTGCTTCTTCATTTGCTGCATTTAAGACCGTTGGCATCGTACCCCCGACTTTTCCAGCATGATAAGCAAGGTCTAAACAACGGAAGCGCTCAAAATCCATTTGTGAAAAATGAAGCGTGGCAATTTCCCACAGCTTTAACTGCTTGGAACCAGCTAACGGAATACGATTCGGATAAGTAAGTGCGTATTGAATCGGTACACGCATATCTGGCGTACCGAGCTGAGCAATGACGCTTGTATCCTTATATTCAACCATAGAGTGAATGATGCTCTCTTTATGAAGAAGAACATCAATTCGTTCATACGGAAGATCAAACAACCAGTGCGCTTCAATTACTTCAAGCCCTTTGTTCATCATGGTTGCTGAGTCAATCGTAATTTTTGCTCCCATTGACCAGTTTGGATGATTTAGAGCATCCTCCACCGTTACGCCGCTTAGCTCACTTCGCGTTTTATCACGGAAACTACCACCAGAGGCTGTTAAAATTAAGCGTTCAATGCTTTCACGCTTTTCTCCCTGTAGACTCTGAAAAATCGCCGAATGCTCGCTATCTACCGGTAGAATGCTAACTCCATACTTTTCTGCTTCTTTCATGACGATATGCCCTGCCGTTACGAGCGTCTCCTTGTTTGCAAGGGCAATGGTTTTACGAGCTCGGATCGCTTCAAGCGTTGGCATCAAACCAACACTTCCTACCACTGCAGTCACAACAACATCTGCTTGTGGATGCGTCGCTACCTCAATTAAGCCCTCCATACCATATACAACACTAATATTGCTGAATTCTACTTTTAATGCCTCACAATCCTCTTTTTTTAGGACTGATACTAGCTTCGGAGAGAATTCATGAATAATTTTTTTTGCTTCTACTATATTATAACCAACTGACATTGAAACAAGACGAAAATCTTCTGGATTGTTTCGAATAACATCTAGTGTTTGGATCCCAATGGAACCTGTCGCACCGAGCAGTGAAATATGCTTCATCGTAATTCCTCCTGTTTCTTCTATCTTTCTATTATGCCATCATTAAGAAATACAGGATAGGTAAAATAAACAACAAACTGTCAAAACGATCGAGAATGCCTCCGTGACCAGGTAATATTTTCCCTGAATCCTTTACCCCGTAATGACGTTTAAAGGCTGACTGAGCTAAATCTCCAATTTGTCCAAAAATGGAAATAACCAATCCGATTAACAGTAAATAGATAAGCGATTGGTCGAGCGGCGCAAAGAAGAAAAACAATGCGGCCACTACTAAAGCACATACGACTCCACCTACCGCGCCTTCAATCGTCTTATTAGGACTAATTTCCGGCCATAGCTTTTTCTTTCCAACTGCGCGTCCCACAAAATAAGCGCCTGAGTCCGTTGCCCAAATAATAAAGAGGGCAAACAATAAATAGACGAGGCCACCGCTTCTAATTTCAAGCATGTAGCAAAAGCCCATCCCGACATAAACCGTCGATAAGAGCGCAAATCCGACTTCATCGAACGTAAAACGATTTTTTGTTAAAACCGAATAAGTTAGGAACAGCAGTACAGCGACTACAATTCCTTCCATTTTGTATGCATGAATGAGCCATGTATGCGGCGCCAGTAAAAGCCACAGCAATAGAAAACTTAGCAGTCCTGGCACTGATACGATACTCATTTTTTTCATTCGTAATAATTCATATAAACCGACTGTTCCTGCAAGATAGATAACAGTGGCAAATGGTATTCCACCTAAATATACTACTGGCACAAAGATTGCAATGGCAATTATGGCCGTAATAATTCGTTGTTTCATAAATTCAACACCTTTTATACTCCACCAAAGCGGCGTCCTCTATTTTGATAATCTTCAACGGCTTGAACAAAAAGGGCATCTGTAAAATCAGGCCATAAAACATCTGTAAACCAAAACTCTGTGTAGGCAAGCTGCCAAAGCATAAAATTGCTTACGCGTAATTCTCCACTTGTTCGAATGAGTAAATCTGGATCTGGAAGCCCACCACTCATCAGATAGGTCGAAAACAGTTCTTCTGACAAAGGCTCCTTCACACGGCCTTCTTGATGATCTTTCATCATTGCTTTCATTGCTTCCATCATCTCATAGCGACTTCCATAATTTAATGCAAAGTTCAAAATGAGACCGGTATTGTGCTTTGTATCATCAATTGCTTGATTCACAGCTTTTAATGTATGAGGAGGTAAAGCAGTCGCATCTCCCATAATTCGCACCTGTACATTTTCTTCAATCAGTTCAGGTAAAAACGTGCCGAGAAATTCCACAGGTAACTTCATTAAAAATTCCACTTCTGGCTTTGGTCTTTTCCAATTTTCTGTTGAAAAAGCATACAGGGTTAGAACTTTTATCCCTAGCTCATTCGCTGTTTTGGTAATGTGTCGGACTACCTTCATTCCCTCATGGTGACCCATGATGCGTGGTAAGGCACGCTTTTGAGCCCAGCGTCCGTTTCCATCCATAATGATGGCCACATGATCTGGAATTTCGGATTTGAGTAGCTCACGTTTTTTTTCTGAAAGGTTACGTACAGCGTCAGATTGATCTTTCTTCCAACGTTGAAATTTTTTAAACATCAAAAGGTCCCCCGTTGTGCCCTTTAGTAATCCATGTTACTAGACATTATTAACAAAAAAACCCCCTGTAAACATAGAGGGTCTTTTACAATATATTTTACAGTGAAAAGGCTTATACTTCCATAATTTCTTTTTCTTTATCTTTTGTAACGGACTCCACTCGAGCAATGTACTCATCTGTTAACTTTTGAATATCATCACCGTAGCTTCTTAAGTCATCTTCAGTGATTTCACCGTTTTTCTCAAGCTTTTTAAGGTTTTCGTTTCCATCACGACGGATGTTACGAACCGCTACTTTTGCTTCTTCAGCATATTTTTTAACAACTTTTGTTAAGTCGCGACGACGTTCTTCTGTTAAAGCTGGAATGCTAAGACGAATGATTGAACCGTCGTTTGTTGGTGTAAGACCTAAATCAGCTCTAAGGATCGCTTTTTCTACCTCACCTAACTGTGACTTATCATAAGGTGTAATAACAAGCATACGAGCTTCTGGAATGCTAATTTGTGCTAGTTGGTTAACAGGTGTTGGTGCACCATAGTATTCAACCGTTACTTTGTCTAAAAGTGATGCACTAGCGCGGCCTGCACGTACTGTAGCTAGTTCACGTTGATAAGCTTGTACAGCTTTTTCCATTTTTTCTTTTGTACTTTGCATAACTTGTTTCGGCATATTATTTCCCCCTCACAATTGTTCCAATATTTTCGCCTTCTACTACTCGCTTAATATTGCCTTCTTCCATAACGGAAAAGACGATAAGCGGGATATCGTTGTCCATACATAAAGAGGATGCTGTTGAATCCATCACAGCTAATCCGTCTTTTAATACATCGATGTAAGATAACGTTTCATACTTCACCGCATCAGGGAATTTAGTAGGGTCGGCACTGTATACGCCATCTACATTATTTTTCGCCATTAAGATCACGTCAGCTTCAATTTCAGCTGCACGTAACGCGGCTGTTGTGTCTGTAGAGAAATATGGATTTCCTGTACCTGCTGCAAAAATAACCACACGCTTTTTCTCAAGATGTCGAATTGCTTTTCGTCTTATGTATGGCTCTGCTACTTGACGCATTTCAATGGATGTTTGAACACGTGTCTCTACGCCTAAGTTTTCCAAGCTATCTTGAAGCGCGAGGGAATTCATCACTGTAGCTAACATTCCCATATAATCTGCATTAGCTCGGTCCATACCCATTTCACTACCGATCTTACCACGCCAGATGTTTCCACCACCAACAACTACCGCGATCTCAATCCCTAGCTCATGGATACCCTTCACTTGCTCTGCAATTGATTTGATGACGCTTGGGTTAATCCCAAACCCCTGATCTCCTGCTAATGCTTCTCCACTTAATTTTAAAACGATACGATCATATTTTGCGCTACTCATGATAAACCTCCATCATCGCATTTACGAACTTTATTTCAAAAATAGGGAACACAATGTGTTCCCTATTCATTCATGGTTTTACTTTTTAACTTGGTTCATAACTTCTTCAGCAAAGTTATCAACGCGTTTTTCAATACCTTCCCCAACTTCATAACGGATGAAGCCTTTTACAGTACCGCCTTTGCTTTCAACAAATTGACGTACTTTTTGGTCAGGGTTTTTAACGAATGCTTGATCTAATAAGCAGATATCTTCGAAGAACTTGCTTAGACGACCTTCAACCATTTTTTCTACGATGTTAGCTGGTTTGCCTTCGTTTAACGCTTGTTGTGTTAATACTTCACGCTCATGAGCTGTTTCTTCTGCAGATACAGCATCACGTGAAACGTATTTAGGGTTGATTGCAGCGATGTGCATAGCAACATCTTTAGCAGCTGCTTCATCAGTAGTACCTTCAACAACTGTTAATACACCAATACGTCCGCCCATGTGTAGGTAAGCACCGAATGCATCAGCATCAGTTTTGCTTACTACTTCAAAACGACGTAGAGATAATTTTTCTCCGATTGTTGCAATTGCAGAGTTGATGTGCTCTTCTACAGAAGCACCGCTTTCCATTTTACCAGCTAATGCTTCTTCAACGTTAGCAGGTTTTGCAGCTAAAAGATAAGCACCAAGTTCTTTTGTAAGCTTTTGGAAACCTTCGTTTTTTGCAACGAAATCAGTTTCAGAGTTAACTTCTAAGATAACCGCTTCGTTCCCTTGTACTTCGATTGCAGCTAAACCTTCAGCAGCGATACGGTCAGCTTTTTTAGCAGCTTTCGCAATCCCTTTTTCACGTAGGAAGTCGATTGCTTTGTCCATATCCCCATCAGTTTCTGTTAAAGCTTTTTTACAGTCCATCATACCAGCACCAGTTTTTTCACGTAACTGTTTAACCATTTGAGCAGTAATTGCCATGTTAATATCCTCCTTAGTAAGATATGTATATTTAAAATAAATATCGTTTTTTTAAAAAAGGTGATAAAAGGCTTTCCCTCTTATCACCTTTCGCTCATTAAGCAGTTGTTGTTTCAGTTTCTGTTTCAGCAACAGGTGCGTTTTCTTCACCTTGTTTGCTTTCAAGAATCGCATCCGCCATTTTACCAGTTAATAGTTTAACTGCGCGAATTGCGTCATCATTTGCAGGGATTACGTAGTCGATTTCATCCGGATCACAGTTTGTATCAACGATACCTACGATAGGGATGTGTAATTTTCTAGCTTCAGCCACTGCGATACGCTCTTTACGAGGGTCGATGATGAATAAAGCATCAGGAAGTTGTTTCATATCTTTGATTCCGCCTAGGAATTTTTCAAGGCGAGCTAATTCTTTGTTAAGTTGTACAACTTCTTTTTTAGGTAATACTTCGAAAGTACCATCTTCACGCATTTTTTCGATGTCTTTAAGACGTTTGATACGTTTTTGGATTGTTTCAAAGTTTGTTAAAGTACCACCTAACCAACGTTGGTTAATGAAGTACATGCCTGAACGTTCAGCTTCTTCTTTAACAGAATCTTGAGCTTGTTTTTTTGTACCAACGAAAAGCATTGTGCCACCGTTAGCTCCTAGCTCTCTTACGAATTGGTAAGCTTCTTCAACTTTCTTCACTGTTTTTTGAAGATCGATGATGTAGATACCGTTACGCTCTGTAAAGATATAACGTTTCATTTTTGGGTTCCAACGGCGAGTTTGGTGACCGAAGTGAACACCAGCTTCAAGTAATTGTTTCATAGAAATTACTGACATGTGTTTTTCCTCCTAGATAAATGGTTTTTAGTTTCCTCCGTTCGTCTCATCTTCAACCAAAACCACAAAATTGCAGCACCAATGATTGAATCAACAAACGTGTGTGATAACACCAAAAACAAATATAGCATAATCAACTATTACAAGCAAGACTATTTTCTTGTTTCTTGTCGAAATCTCAACAATAATTCAAGCTCGGTCTTCCCTTTATGTAAGTATTTAGCAATTTCATCCAAAGTTAAACCTTCCTTTTGTAACGAAATCGCTACCTCTTCTACCTCTTCAACAGAAAGCTTGGCCACTTCTTTTGGAGTAAGCGAACTTCTCGTATGAGACGATTCGTTCTCCTCCACTCGAAGTAATTCCTTCAGATCTTCCTTTGTGGGTTCACTGACCACGTTAATGGTTTTCGGTCTTTCCTGCTGCTTTTCCTGTTTACTACCTAGCTGATTCTGTTTTTCTACCGGTTCACTCTGTTGCTTGTCGTGTTCTACCGGTGAGATCTCTTTTCGTTGCTGAACCACAGCTTCCTTTGTGCGTGGTGACACTTTGGCACGCTCTTCTTTTATTTGCTTTAACAGAAGTTCGTTTTGTTCTTTCATTTCGACAAGCGCACTCGTCATAAATGATTCGGCTTCTTCGACTAGCGCCTTTGTACGCATTTCCGTCTCTTTTAACCGCGTGACGTGGGAATATAAGATCACGATAATAAAGAAGGTAATAGCATGTAAGATAAAACTAATTATAAGAGCAAAACTCATCATAATGAACGTGTCACATCACTTTACTTAATGTTGTTCGTAATTTAAAGATCGCTTTTGAATGGATTTGGGAAATCCTCGACGTGGATAAACCTAGGATTTGACCAATTTCAGTAAACGTTAGCTCTTCTTTGTAAAAAAGGGAGATAACAAGCTGCTCTTTTTCATTAAGGTCTCCGATCATCGTTTCAAGCTCTCGGTAGACTTCTTCCTTAATAATGGCTTCCTCCGGCGAGAGGCCCTTTTCGTCGCGTACCGTATATGATTGAAATTCCCCTTCCTCGGAATCTTTCGGTTGTTCTTCCATCGATAGAACGTTCGCAAAGAATCCTTCGTTCATCGTTTGAACGACTTCCTCTTCCGGCAGTTCAAGTTCTGATGCGATTTCTCTTGCTGTTACGTTACGCAAATATTTTTGCTCAAGCTTTTCAACCGTTGCTTCGATTTTCTTTGATTTCTCCCTGGCACTTCTAGACAGCCAGTCTTCCTTGCGTAGGCCATCTATGATAGCACCTCTAATTCGGAAGGACGCGTACGTATCAAATTTCAGTTCTCGCTCGTAGTCGAACTTTTCTAGGGCATCGTACAAACCTAATAGACCTAAGCTAATCAGCTCATCTCTGTTCACATTTTTCGGTAATGTGATGGAAATCCGCTGAACGTGATAGTACACGAGCGGCATGTATTTTTTAACGAGTACATCACCTGCATGAGGGTCACGTGAATGAATCCATTTCTGCCAGTAGATAAGTTCTTCATTTGATGCCTTGTTAACCAACATAATCCCCCCTTTAAAATGTACGCTTTCGATCACTTGCTTGTTCTTGCATTATAACAAATTTTTAACTTCTTTATGAAAACGAGGAGCCTTTTTCCAATAGTTGAGCCAAAAGAACTAGGCGTTTTTCGACAAAATACGCTTGGTCATGGTTTTTTACCAGCTTACACAATTAAAATATACAAACTAATCGCCCTTTGCTCATTCATTTCAGGAAGTGAAATGTGATAAACATTGGGCGATTCGTACAATCATTAAATTTCAAATGTTCCTTGATGAACCTTCCGGATTTGAAGCATTCCGCTTGCAGGGTCAAATTCAATTGTTCGCCCATTGTTCCCGCCCACGTCTTTTGCCTGGATGGGGATATGTAACTTCATCAGCTCCGCTTCCACCGCTTCGACATTACGTGGACCAATTCTCATTAAGTCATTTGAGGAGTGAAATTGAAACATTTGCGCTCCTCCTGCTAATTTCGCTTTTAAGAACGCCTTTCTTGCACCCTTTCGAAGCAACTCTTCTACTAATGCCTTCACCGCTGTATCGGCGTACTTCGCAACATTTAGCTCATTTAGTTTTGCTAATGAAGAATCCGGTAACATGATGTGCGCTAAGCCTGCAATTCGGTTATGAAGGTCATAAATCACCACGCCCACACATGAACCTAGTCCTGATGTTCGAATATGGTCAGGCGCGGTTACAATATTCATATCTGAAATTCCTACTTTGATGACGTTCGTGTCATATAGCATTCTATTGAACTCCAAGAGACGAAAAGATTTTCGGGATAGATTCAGGATCTGGAATTAATAGAAAGTGACCGTTCAGTTCATGTACGTTATTTTTATCGCCGTCTGTTAAAACGGTATCAATCATGATCGCCATATCGCCTTCATAGGAGGCCTGTAATAGACCGTTGCTTAAAATTGCGCCTACCATATCAATGCTTATACTTGGAACAGACTGAGAAAGTCGCAGTTTGGTAAAATCAGAGAAGGATGACAAATACGAACCCGCTAAAATATTTCCCATTTCCTTTAATGCAGAAAGCGCCATTTCATTGTAAGGAAATTGCTGAAACGTAATTTTCTGGTCCTGCAGAAGCTCTTGCACAAATGTTGTCGCATCTTCAATGGACAGCAAAAAGAACATCCCGCCAGAAACATCGCCTTCAAACCGCAAAAAACTGCTTGAGACAACTTGCTCAGAGCCCCCCATTAAGTTCATTCCTTCCTCAAACGTTACGACTTTCACATGAGGAACCTGCATATCAATTCGTCTACTTAAAAGCGTTGATAAAGCTGTTGCAGCATGACCAGCGCCAATATTACAAATTTCTTTTAATAAATCAATGTGATGAGGTTCAAGAGACCCATAATTCATCACGCTTATCCTTCCACTTCTGCAGCGTCAATCTCTAAAATCTTGTGCAGGTTTAGTAGGATTAGTAGACGTTGCTCAACTTTTACTACGCCGTTCAAATAATCCACTTCAATGCCATCGACAATTTCTGGTGCAGGCTCAATGGTACTTGAATCAATATCAATGACGTCGTTCGCACTTTCCACAATAAGTCCCACTTCAATTTCACCTACGGCTGCAATGATGATGCGCGTGTGATCCGTATAAGGAATTTCTTCTAGGTCAAATCGTGCGCGAAGGTCAATAATAGGCGTTACGACTCCTCTTAAATTAATAACTCCTTTTATATAGGAAGTCGTGCGGGGAACACGAGTGATGTGCTGCATCTTTTCAATTCCTCTGACCTGTTGCACAGGGATTCCGTATTCTTCATTGTGAAGCTGAAACACAATTACTTTCATATCCATCTTTGTCATCGTCTCCTCTCTATCTATGCGATTATTTAATCAGTGCATTGCAGTCAATAATTAACGCCACTTGACCGTCTCCTAAAATCGTAGCACCGGAGATGGCAAACACAGTAGACAAGTAATCTCCTAGTGACTTCAACACAACCTCTTGCTGTCCGATGAAGGAGTCCACCATTAGTCCAGCCATTTTATCTCCCTTGCGAACGATGACAACCGAATGCAGCTCATCTTCTTCAACATTTGGCACTTCAAAGATTCGTTTCAAATCAATGAGAGGGACAATTTTCCCTCGGAAATCAATCACCTTTTGATTATGCGCATATAATATTTGGTCATTTTTCACAATGGCCGTTTCAATAATCGATGATAATGGAATCGCATATTTTTCTGTTCCCATTTCAACAAGAAGAACGGAAATAATGGATAACGTAAGCGGTAATTGAATAGAGAAAACCGATCCCTTTCCGAGCGTTGATTCAATCGTAATGCTCCCGCCAAGCGACTCAATCGTATTTTTTACCACATCAAGGCCAACGCCTCGTCCTGAAATATCAGAGATTTTGTCAGCCGTTGAGAAACCAGATGCTAAAATCAAATCGTATACCTGGCTGTTCGTCATCGCTGCTCCTGCTTGAGCGGTGACTAATCCTTTTCGAATCGCCGTATTTAATACTTTTTCACGATCAATACCATGACCATCATCTTCGATTTCAATAAATACATGATTTCCACTATGATAGGCTTTCAGGCGAATTGTGCCTTCTTCACGTTTTCCAGTTTCTTTTCGAACGTCTGGCATTTCTACCCCATGGTCGATAGCGTTACGCAATAAGTGGACGAGCGGGTCTCCAATCTCATCAATAACCGTGCGATCAAGCTCTGTTTCTGCCCCGACAATTTCAAGGTTTACTTTTTTGCCTAGATCTTTCGCAAGCTGTCTCACCATACGTGGGAAACGATTAAAGACGGTTTCAACCGGAACCATGCGCATATTTAAAATAATACTTTGAAGGTCGCCTGAAATTCGAGACATACGTTCAACCGTTTCATTTAGTTCGCTATTGTTAAGATTCTTTGAAATTTGCTCTAGACGCCCTCGGTCAATGACGAGCTCTTCGAATAAATTCATTAAGCTATCCAAGCGCTCAATATTTACACGAATGGTTTTTTGCCCCTGCTGCTTTCCTACAGATGTTTTTTTCGGATTCGCTGCTTCTTCGTGTTGCGGCTCTACTTCAATTGCTTGTAGCTGTTCTTGAACTTCTTCTACAAACGTTAATTCTTCTGTTTCGATTTGAACGATGTTAACTCGAACATCCTCCACCTCGGACACTTTTAAAATTCGTTTTTTTAGTTCTTCTTTTTCTACTTTTGTTAAAACCGTTACGGTAAATTCATGCCCAAACTTTTCTTCCTCAAGCTTTTGTGTCTCAGGAACCGATTTAATAACTTCCCCGACCTGCTCAAGTACGTCAAATACCATGTACACACGGGCTGCTTTTAATAAACAAGCTTCGCTAAGACGGACAACAATTTCATAAGGTACAAACCCCTGCTCCATTGACTGCATCATTACTGTACGTTCGAACGGATCGTATGTCATCGGTCCTTCTTGAACCACAGCCTCCTGCTCTAGGCTTTCCGCGCTAGCGGCAGGTATCGACTCTCCCGTCTCAATCGCATGAAGCTGAGCCACTACTATGCTTACATCTCGCTTGCCGTCGCCTCCTGATGAGATTGATTCCACCATCGCCTCTAAATCATCCACAGAAGCAAACAGCACGTCTAAAATTTGCGATGACGGCTGTAGCTTGTGATTTCGAATGGCGTCTAATACATTTTCCATTTTATGTGTCAAATTCGCTAAATCTTCAAAGCCCATCGTTGCGGACATTCCTTTTAGCGTATGAGCGGAACGGAAAATTTCATTGACGATCGTTAAATTATCGGGTTGCTTTTCTAATTCTAGCAGTTGATCGTTAACGTTTTGCAGATGCTCCTTACTTTCTTCAATGAATACCTCTAGATATTGATTTAACTCCATTTTAATTGCCCCCTCTGTTCCACTGTACGACAGTATGAACGATTGCCTCTCCAATATCGTGGAGATCTTTGATTTCATCAACAAGATTAGTTGCTACCGCTGCTTTGGGCATGCCGTACACAACTGATGTTTTTTCTGACTCAGCTATCACCTTTGTATGGCCTGTTTGTTTTAGCTTTTTCATTCCTTCTGTTCCATCTGATCCCATACCAGTTAAAATAACCGCTAATTTCTGGTAACCTTGAATCAAGCTGACGGTTTCAAATAAGACATCCACAGCTGGACGATGTCCTCTTAGCGGTGGGGTTTCATCCGTTGTAATCGCAAGAGTCGTACCCATCTTTTTAACGGTTGTATGAAAACCACCCGGAGCAATATAGGCGACCCCCGGCTTTAGAATTTCACCATTTTCCGCTTCTTTTACGTGAATTTGACATAGGCTATCCAAACGATTAGCGAGTGACTTCGTAAATCCAGCGGGCATATGTTGCACAATTACAATCGGTGCCTGAAAATGTTGAGGAAGCTTTGTTAGCACTTCTTGAAGCGCTCTTGGTCCTCCTGTTGATGAGCCTATACACACAATCGGCTTTAAACTAATTGTACTCTTTTTTAACTCTTTAGATAGTTCTATTTTACTATTAATTTCCGTTTTCTCACTATCTTGTTTATGTGTACGGTCAATTGTTTGCTTCATTGAAATGATGTTCGCCCGACTCGCCAATATTACTTTTGAAATGAGCTCCTCTTTTATCTTGTGAAGATCTAATGAAATGGAGCCTGACGGTTTGGCAATAAATTCGATCGCTCCGTATTGCATCGCAACAATCGTATTATAAGCCCCTTCATATGTAGTGCTTGAGAGCATAATCACGGGAACAGGGCTATGCTTCATTAACGTTTCTAACATCTGAAGTCCATTCATAACAGGCATCTCGACATCAAGCGTCACAACATCAGGGTGCAACGAGGCGACTTTCTTTAATCCATCTTCTCCGTTTCTCGCTGTTCCGACCACTTCAATACGTTCGTCTTCACTTAAAAAATCCGTTACTAACTTCCTCATAAATGCTGAGTCATCAACAATAAGCACCCTAATCTTCTTCAAAATCATTTCCTACCTTTCTAGGAAAAATTGTTTTAAGCGTTTTAAAAAGCCCCCCTGTATTTCGAGACCTTCTTCCCTTTGTAGATCCTCCTCGTACGCCATCTTCAGAATAGAGCGGCTAGCAGGAGAAGCAACTCTGGAAAGGATAAAAGGCGTACGAGCCATCACCGCCTGACTTACCGACCGATCATTGGGGATAATCCCCAATAATTTAATGTCCTTACCCAAAAACTTGTTCACGACGGTTTCTAATCGGTTGAATGTAAGAACGCCCTCTTGCTTTGTATCGGCTCGATTGACGATAATATCAATCTTTCCCGTCACCCTATTCGCTGAAAAAAGCTTAATTGCAGCATAGGCATCCATAAGGGCCGTCGGCTCTGGAGTTGTTACGACAACAATTTTGCTCACAGCTTTCAAAAAACGAACATAACTCTCTGACATTCCTGCTCCTAAATCAAACATAAAATAGTCATAGTCATGAGCGATTGTTTCCATTTCTTGAATCAAGTAATGAATTTTTTCAGCCGTAAACTCTAGTATATTCACAAGACCCGTTCCTCCTGCTACATACGAGAGGTTATGCGGTCCCTTTTGAATAAGTGCCTCGAGACGATCTCCGTTTTCAAACATGTTAACGATGGTTTTTGAAGAGGTGGTTCCTAGTAGCATGTCAATGTTACCCATGCCTATATCTAAATCAAAAAGAAGCACTTTTTTCCCTTTTTTACACTGTGCTAAAGCAAAATTGAGTAAAAAATTTGACTTTCCTACCCCTCCCTTTCCACTAACAACAGCCATTGTTTTGAGGGGGGAACGTTCACTCATTTGTTGCATTTGCATTCTTAATTGCTCCGCTTGATCATGCATCTCGCTCTTCTCCTAATAGAGTTTTAGCAATGTATGAAGCACTTGGTGCAAAAATATCGTCCGGCACGTTTTGTCCGTTTGTAATATAGGCAAGTGGTTGTTGATGATGAAACGTAAAATTAAGCGCTGCTCCTAAAATATCCGTCTCTTCTGATTTAGTGAGAATAATAGAATCCACGCCAATCGTCTGGAACTGTTTGTATACACGAACCATATCTCGATACCTAGCTGTTAGCGCTAAGACGAGTACTTTTTCAACCTCGTTTTCATAATGAACAATTTCTTTCAACTGATCGATGTATTTTTCTTCTTTAAAGTTACGACCAGCAGTGTCAATAAACACATAATCGTAGTCCTGAAATTTGCGGATCGCCTCTTTAAAATCATCGCGATTGTAGCAAACCTCTACAGGAACATTTAAAATATACGCATATGTCCGAAGCTGTTCAACAGCGCCAATACGGTACGTATCCGTTGTAATAAACGCGATTTTTTTTTGATGCTCGATGACGTACTTTGAGGCAATTTTAGCGAGCGTTGTCGTTTTCCCCACTCCTGTAGGACCAACAAGCATAATATATTTTTTGGGAAATAATCGCCTTTCTTCTACATAAGGCGCGATTTTCTGCTGAATCCATTCATTTGCTTTTTGATAGACTTCTGAAGGATTTGTTTCTGCTAAATCATTTTCTAGATGTTGCAAAACTGAAGCTGCCACTTCGTGTTCTCGAAGTGATTGAAGCAAATGTTGTAAAGCAGGTGTTGCGCGCGAAGATTTGCTTCGCTCGGCTTCCTCTGCTTCTCGCTTTCTTTTTAGTTCATCTAGCTGCTTCATGATACCTAATTCATCTGACGTCACAGCCTCTGTCATTGGCGATGGCGTTACTTCTGCTTTCATCGCTTCTTTCTTTTGAAAAGCAGGTGTGACATCAACACCTGCTACTACTTCTACCTGCTTTTTAGCAAATAATCCTAAAATCCCTCCCATACGAAGGGGTTTTGAATTTAGAATAACGGCTTGTGAACCGAGTTCATTACGAATCAGCCTCATCGCTTCTGGCATAGACGGTGCTACATATCGTTTTATTTTCATGCTACGTTCACCACCCCAACACTTTGCACTTCGATTGTTGCTTCTAATTCGTTATATGATAGAACAGCCACGTGTGGCAAATACCGTTCAATTAACTGTCTTACGTACATCCGAACAGCCGGCGAACATAAAATAATCGGCGTTTGTGCATGAATAGCCATTTGTTCTACCTGTTGCGCAATATTTTCAAGAAGCGCCTGTGACGACTGTGGATCTAGAGATAAATAATTTCCATGCTCCGTTTGCTGTACACCTTCAGCAAGTATTTTTTCGGCACGACCCGATAGTGTGACAACCTTCAACGATTGCTCATCTGTCATATACTGATTTGTAATTTGGCGTGAAAGGCCTTGTCGTACATATTCCGTTAGTAAGTCGGTGTCATTTGTCATCTTCCCGTAGTCAGCTAACGTTTCAAAAATAACCGGTAAATTCCGAATCGATATCTTCTCTTTTAAAAGATTCGCTAACACGCGCTGAACCTCTCCTACCGATAGAGGCGATGGCGTGACTTCATCAACAATAATTGGATACGTTTCTTTCATATGATCAATTAGCTGCTTCGTTTCTTGACGACCAAGTAGCTCATGTGCGTATGCTTTAATAATTTCGGTAATATGAGTCGAAACGACCGACGGCGGATCGACAACCGTGTAGCCCATCATCTCAGCCTCCTCTTTCACCGACTCTGTAATCCATTTTGCCGGCATGTTAAACGCTGGTTCGACTGTTGGAATTCCCTCGATAAGATCATCATCATTTCCTGGACTAATGGCTAAATAATGATCGAGCAACAATTCACCTGTGGCCATCTCACTTCCTTTAATTTTCAAGCGATATTCATTTGGCTGTAGCTGAATGTTATCTCGAATTCTGACAACCGGAATAACCAGTCCCATTTCAAGAGCGAGCTGCCTACGAATCATGACGATCCGGTCTAAAAGGTCTCCCCCTTGATTCGTATCAGCCAACGGAATTAATCCATAACCAAATTCAAATTCAATGGGATCAACACTCAAGAGGTTTACTACACTTTCTGGACTCTTCATTTCATCAGCTTGAATTTCTTCATCCATTTCTGCCGTATCCGTAGGATCAGCTGGCTTACGTGCTCTAGAGATAAAATAACCTCCCACAGCTAAAAGACCACCAATTGGTAGCGTAATAATATCGTTAATCGGTGTGACAAGACCTAATAATATGATGGTTGCACCTGTTACATATAGCATGGTTGGAAATGCAAACAATTGGCTCGTAATATCTTGGCCAAGATTTCCATTTGATGCCGCTCGTGTGACAATAATTCCTGTTGCGGTTGAAATCATTAAGGCTGGAATTTGACTCACAAGACCGTCCCCTACCGATAAGAGAGTAAAAGTTTGCGAAGCTTCAGTTAGAGACATATCCATTTGCACCATTCCAATTATCATTCCAAATAAGACGTTGATAATGGTAATAATGATGCCGGCAATTGCGTCCCCTTTTACAAACTTACTCGCTCCGTCCATGGAGCCGTAAAAGTCTGCTTCACGCTGAATTTTCTCCCGTCGCTCAATAGCCTGGTGCTCAGAAATGGCGCCAGCGTTCAAATCCGCATCAATACTCATTTGTTTCCCAGGCATCGCGTCCAACGTAAAGCGCGCTGCTACTTCCGATACGCGCTCAGCACCTTTTGTGATAACAATAAATTGAATGATAATTAAGATGATAAAAACAACAAAACCAACGAGCGCATTGCCGCCAATAACGAAGTGACCGAACGTTTCAACAACGCCTCCACCTTCCCCCGTCCCTAAAATGGCTCGAGTAGTAGAGACATTTAACCCGAGACGAAAAAGAGTTAACACTAATAGTAGTGACGGAAACACGGAGAGTTCAAGCGGTTCCTTCATATTCATAGAGACCAGCAATACTAAAAGCGCAAGAGAAATATTTAACATGATTAAAATACTTAATAACCACGTCGGTAATGGAATGACGAGCATAATGATGATTAATACAACACCTAAAATAACGGGAAAATCTCTTGCTTGCATCTGTTATTCTCTCCTTACACATTCACTAGACTTCAATTCATCCTTCTATAAACGTTTTTTATACTTTATTCTTTAATCGATAAACATACGCTAAAATTTCAGCAATCGTTTTGAAAAATTCTTCGGGGACTGCATCGCCAACATCCGTTTGATCATAGAGAGCCCGCGCAAGTGGACGATTTTCAATCATCACGACCTCATGACTTTTAGCAATCGACTTGATCTTTTGCGCCATAAAGTCCACTCCGCTTGCAATGACATAAGGAGCATCCATCTTCGCTTCATCATATTTTAGTGCAATTGCATAGTGAGTTGGATTTGTAATGACAACATCTGCATTCGGTACTTCCTGCATCATTCTTGACATGGCCATTTCGCGCTGCTTCTGCTTAATTTTCCCCTTTATATGAGGGTCTCCTTCGATATTTTTGTATTCATCTTTAATGTCTTGCTTAGACATTCTAATACTTTTTTCAAAGTCAAATTTCTGATATAGATAATCAAGAAATGCTAAAAATAATAGAATAGCAGAGCCTGTTAAACCCATTTGAAGCACTAATTTCGAGATCGTCACAAGCGCTGCTCCTACCGTCTTTTGTGATAAAAGTAAAATTTCCGTATGGTTAATCCATAAAATTGAAAAGGTTGCAACACCTATCAAACCAACCTTTAGTAATGACTTTAATAGTTCAACAATAGCGCGCATGGAAAAAATGCGTTTGGCACCGCTAATTGGATTAATTTTATTCAAGTTTGGTTTCAACGATTCAGCTGAAATCAAAAATCCTACTTGCATAAAGTTTGCAATGAGAGCTCCTACAATGACAACGAGAAAAATAGGACCTACTGCAAGAGCAATCTTTGGAAGCAACTCCATTAAAATCGTAAAGACATTTGACTCCGTTACATCTTTTGCAAGATACTCTTGTAAACTATGAATAAGGAGCATTCGCAATTGTTCAAATAGATTCCCTGCACCAAAACTAAAATATAGGAAGGAAAGAAGAAGAATGATCGCTGTTGTAACATCCTGACTTTTGGCTACTTGGCCTTTTTTTCTGGAGTCCTGCCTTTTTTTCGGTGTCGCTTTTTCTGTTTTTTCTCCGGCAAAGAACTGCAAATCAAGTTTGATTTGCTTCATGTCACATTCCTCCTAAAACCCTCATCAAGCCTTGCATGAATGTTAGCATTTGCTCGAAAATCTTTTGAACGACCATCATCATACTTCCCATTACGATTGTGAGTAGCGCAAAAGAAGCAATGATCTTAATTGGAAAACCAATAACAAAGATATTAAGCTGCGGTACCGTTCGAGCGACAATGCCGAGCGCGATGTCCACGAGAAAAATGGATCCGACAATTGGCAGTGACATCTGAACAGCAATTAAAAACATCGTTGAAAAAGCAGTGATAAATTGCTTCGCAAAAAGGCCACTTCCTATATGAATACTTAGTTCATCTACCTTTATCATTTGATAACTATAATAGATCCCATCTATTAATAAATAATGACCGTTAACCGATAATAGAAATAGAAGGGCAATGATGTATAAATATTGACCCATAAGCGGGCTCTGTGTTCCATTTTGAGGATCGATTACATTGGCAATGGTAAATCCCATTTGGAAGTCGATAAGACCCCCAGCAATTTGAATGGCCATCATAACAAGGTAAGCAATTAAGCCAATACTTAGACCAACTAAGCATTCCTTTACAACAAGCATGATAAAAAGATCATCGAGCTGAATGTTAGGAAGCTTTACAACATTAATGACAATAAACGATAGTGAAACAGACAGGCCAATTTTGTGCGATGTGGGAATGTTTCGATACGAAAAAAGCGGTACCGTCACAAAAAAAGACGTAATTCGAACCAATACTAAAAGAAAGACGGGAATAATCTGTAGAATCTGCTCCATTTTCTACCCTATATACCGATACAGATTGGCGAATATGTCGTGTGTGAAACTAATCATTTTTGATAACATCCAAGGACCAAATAACACAATACCAAGCATAACCGCCACGATTTTCGGAATGAACGCAAGCGTCTGTTCTTGAATTTGTGTGGTCGCCTGAAAAATACTGACGATCAAACCTACTACAAGCGCGATCAATAATAGCGGTCCACATACAATTAGCACAGTGTAAATGCCCTTTTCGGCAATTGAAATTACAAATTCTCCACTCATTTATCTCACCTACGAAAAGCTTTGTAATAGTGATTTCACTACGAGGTTCCACCCATCCACTAAAACAAATAAAAGTATTTTAAAAGGCAATGAAATCATAACAGGCGGTAACATCATCATCCCCATCGACATAAGGACACTTGCGACAATCATGTCGATGACTAAAAACGGAATAAAAATCATAAAACCAATTTGAAAGGCGGTTTTTAACTCACTAATCGCAAATGCCGGTACAAGAGCCGTAAGCGGAATATCTTCTACAGACTTTGGTCGCTCTAATTTTGCATAATCAAGAAATAAAGCTAAATCCTTCTGCCTTGTATTTTTACTCATAAATTCCTTGAGCGGTACAGCAGCTCGGTCGTAGGCCTGATTTAGCGTGATTTTTTCATCGAATAACGGCTGCAGTGCCTCCTTATTCACCTGTGAGAGCGTTGGTGCCATCACAAAAAAGGTTAAAAACAATGAAAGCCCTACAATGACTTGGTTAGGCGGCATTTGCTGTGTCCCTAAGGACGTTCTTACAAATGATAAAACAATCACGATACGGGTAAAGCACGTCATTAAAATTAAAATACTTGGAGCAAGAGAGAAGACGGTGAGCAGTAGCAGCAGCTTAACTGTTGTCGATACGTTTCCTGGATCGCTTCCATTAAAAAGTTGCATTACATCATTCATACTTGTTCTCGTCCTTTTCTACATGCTCAAATGTTTGCTTACGCTTTTTGATCATCTCGTTCATTTCTTTTTTGAGCACTTGGTTAAACTTAGGCGTTTGTTCCGGCTTTTCTTTCAGAAACGGCCATTTGAACTGCCCTAACATTTTACTTGGCTCTATTGTCTGTTGATTTAGCTGACTATGTAACTCTATCAACTGTTCTTTCTCATCGCCCGTCACCTCTGATAGAAGTTGGACACTCTCTCCTACACCTAGCACAAGAAGGCGTTCACCAACCTTCACCACTTGAATGGAACGATTGCTTCCAAGAGCCGTTCCTCCCAAGTTCTGAATGAGTTTATTGGATCGTAACCCGTGCTGACGTTTGTTTAAAAAGCGAAGCAATAAATACAGCAGCGCGATTACAAACGCAAAAGCGAGAAACATCTTAAAAAAATCCCAACCAGAGACCATCTCGTTAGATGAGACTTCGTTCGATTCTCTGTCGGGAGTTTTCTTATCTTGACATTTATCTTTCGCTTCCACACATTCCTTCACCGTTTGATTTCCCTCCGCAAAAGCAACCCGAGGTGTAATCAAAAGCAGGCAGGAGAGGATGAGTATGACTATTTTTTTTATACGCATACTTGTCTCACCCTCTTTTATTCTGGCCTTAGCTTAACGTTTTTCCAATTGCTTCAAGCACACGGTCTGCTTGGAAAGGCTTCACGATAAAGTCTTTCGCACCTGCTTGAATGGCATCAATGACCATTGCCTGTTGGCCCATTGCTGAACACATAATGATTTTTGCATTTGGGTTCATTTTTTTAATTTCTTTTAGGGCTGTGATACCGTCCATTTCTGGCATCGTAATATCCATGGTCACTAGATCCGGGTTGTGCTCTTGATACTTCTCAATCGCCTGTGCACCGTCTGCTGCTTCAGCTACTACTTCGTAACCGTTTTTCGTTAAAATATCTTTAATCATCATGCGCATAAATGCTGCATCGTCAACAACTAATATACGTTTTGACATGTTGAATTCCCCCTATAACTAGCGTAGTTTATTTATTCGCTCGCGGCGACTGACAATATCCGTTACACGAACACCAAAATTCTCTTCAATGACCACTACTTCACCTTTTGCAATTAGCTTGTTATTAATTAAGATATCAACAGGTTCCCCCGCTAATTTATCCAATTCAATAATTGAACCTGGCGCTAGCTCTAAAATTTCCTGAATGGTCTTTTTCGTTCGCCCAAGCTCTACTGTCACCTGAAGCGGAATATCAAGCAGCATATCCAAATTACGTGATTCTTTTTCTGGTAGATTCATCGTTGGTTCAAAAGATGAAAATGTTGCAGCGCTAACGTCACGAGGTGGAGCTTTTGGTTTTTCTTGATAGGAGGTCACTGGTGCCGAAACCGGCGCATGCGCATCATAAGATTCATTCATTGAAGACACGTAAGCTTCAGGCTCTGTTTTTTGGCTATTGCTAGTCGAACTGGAACTTTCTGCTGTATTATTATAACTAGATTCGACAGAATTTTCATCATTATTTAACAAATCTTTTGTGAGACTTTTCGCAAATGGAAGCGAAAAAAGTTGCATAATGGACGAATCGATCAGCTCACCAACTCGTAATCGAAACGATATTCGAACTAAAATATCGTCCTGTGGAATGATATGAGCGCCTTCTCCTTCTAATAAATTAAGCAAATCTAAATTGGGCGGCGAAATATCAATTTTCTTTTGAAAGATGGATGACATCGACGTTGCTGCTGATCCCATCATTTGATTCATCGCCTCTTGCACGGCACTAATTTGAATCTCATTTAGTTCCATTGCTGCGGCAAGACCGTTGCCTCCAAGCATTAAATCAGCGATAATGGCTGCATCGCTTTGCTTGATAACAAGAAGATTTGATCCAGCGAATCCTTCCGTATACTGGACTTCAACAGCTACATATGGTTTGGGAAACTCTTCAGCTAATCCCGTGCGCATGATTAAGTCAACGCTTGGTGTCGTAATCTCGACCTTTTGATTAAGTAATGCTGATAGAGCGGTAGCAGAGCTACCAAAGGAAATATTCCCAATTTCACCCAACGTATCAAGTTCCATATCGGAGAAATATTCGTTCACATTTACCTCTTCTCCATTACTGTTCTCAGAGTTATCATCGTTTGCCGATCCGTTTAGCAACGCGTCTATTTCATCCTGTGTTAACATATTATCCTCACTCATCATCTGATTCCCCCTTTCTCCATTCTTCTATTACTTGTACGGCTAATTTTTTCCCCTTCATTCCTGGCTGCCCCATAAACTTAGGTGTCTCCCCTACTTTAATCGTTAACGGTTTTTGAATATCTTGATTTAGCGAAATCACATCCCCTATGTCAAGCTGAAGGAAATCGTCAATCGAAATATCCGTCTTTCCTAGCTCTGCTACTAGAGGGAGCGTTGCGAAACGAATTTTCTTTTCAAGCGTAGCCATTTCCTCAGAAGTTGGTTCTTTTTTGGCCGACTGCATCCAATAATGAACAGATAATTTCGGAATAATTGGCTCTAGGACGACATGAGGAATACAAATATTGATCATTCCTGACACATCACCAATCTGAACGTTTAACGTAATCACCACAACTGTCTCATTCGGTGAGATAACCTGTAAAAATTGAGGGTTAATTTCAAGATCCGATAAGATAGGGTCAATGCTAGCAATCTCTTCCCATGCTTCTTGAAAGCTATCAATGGCTTTATCAAAGAGATTCGTTAGCAATCTCGTTTCAATTTCCGTCAAGCTACTCACATTCGCACCAGATTCTCCCTGCCCACCTAAAATGCGATCGAGCATTGCATAAGCAATACTTGGATTGACTTCCATAATAATCTTTCCATCAAGTGGTGGCACATCAATAACGTTTAAAATCGTCATTTTCGGAACGGAGCGAATAAATTCCTCGTAAGGAAGCTGATCCGTTGTCGCAACAGACATTTGAATATATGTCCGTAGCTGAGCAGACAGATACGTTGTTAACAGTCGTCCAAAATGCTCATGAATACGCGTTAAGCTTCGAAGCTGATCTTTGGAAAAGCGGAGGGCCCTCTTAAAATCGTACACCCGAACCTTTTTTTGCGCCTCTTCGCTTTTTAACTGTTCTGCGTTCATTTCACCGGTAGACAGCGCGGATAAAAGAGCATCAATTTCATTTTGCGATAAAACATCGCCCGCCATTTTGTTCACCTCCTGCTTTTTTCCTTCTCATTATTTTATTGCAACATTTTGGAGGTTGTATAAACTTTTACCACGCGTCCATCCTGCATTAATTCATTCACTTTTGCTTTAATACGATCTTCTAATTGGACAACGCCACGGCTTCCTTGAAACTGAGCAGACTTCATATTTGATAATTCTTTAATGATAATATCACGCACTTGAAAATCACGCTTCGCTAGCTCATCTTTCGCATCGCTACTATCCGTTTGAATCTTGAATGAAATGCGAATAAAGCTGTCATCTAATAGATTGGTTGTAATATCAGTAACATCAACAGATGCATCGACAATTTCGTCAATGTTTGGATCTTTTGGACCCTCATCTCCTGACATTTTCATAATAATGATCACGGCTGCCGTTCCTACTAATGTTAAAGACAATAAAATAATGATCATAATATTAACTAATTTATTTTTGAACAACTGCTTATCCCTCCATGTCTTTCCGTGTTGCTACTATATTAATCTCCCGATAAAAATTGGTGATTCGTTTTACGACTTCTTCCAAACTTTCTTTTACAATAAACTTATCTCCGTTTGATAGAGTGATGGTCGTGTCTGGGAACTCCTCTACTTGTTCTATGTATAAGGCATTTAATGAAAATAATTTCCCATTTAATCTTGTCACTTGGATCATCAATATGCGGGTACTAAGCAACTGTCCGCTACTTAGTACCCTCCCTCCTTACTCTATCGTTTTAAGTTTACAAGCTCTTCTAAAATTTGATCAGATGTCGTAATAATACGCGTATTTGCTTGGAAACCACGCTGAGCAACGATCATATCGGTAAATTCCTCAGATAGGTCGACGTTCGACATTTCGAGCGCTCCTGCTACAAGTGAACCTGTTCCGCCTGTTCCTGGTTTAACTGGATTAGTGGTAGTAGGGGTACCTGAGTTATTAGAAGCACGATATAAATTTTGACCAGCTTTTTCTAAGCCTTCACTATTAGGGAATTTTGTCAAACCAATTGAGACGGCTGCAGTGCTCGCTGGAACTGTTGTTACACTCCCGTCTGCACCAATACTAAAACTTTGGGAATTGGGATCAATATTAATTTTATTTCCATTTGTATCGAGAATATGGAGACCATCGCTATTTACAACGTCTCCACCTTTATCGAGATAAAAGTTTCCTGAACGCGTATAATATCTTTGTCCATTGCCGTCTAGTAAAGTAAAAAATCCATCTCCAGAAATCCCTAAATCTAACGTTCTCCCTGTTGTTTGCAGACTTCCTTGTGTATTCACCGTATCAATTGTACTAATTTGTGAACCTAAACCGATCTGCTTGGCATTTGTTCCCCCAAGTGTAGCTGTCGGAGCACTAGAACCAGAGATTTGTTGACTTACTAAGTCTTTAAACGTCGTTCTTCCCTTTTTAAATCCGTACGTATTTACGTTGGCGATGTTGTTTCCGATTACGTCTAATTTTGTTTGAAAGTTTTTCATACCGCTAATTCCCGAGTACATTGAACGTAACATTCTTTCATTTCCCCTTTTATAAAATAGATGTTTTAGTAAACTGCTTCTGTCAGTCCGCAGTCCGTGCTTTCCTCTACAAGGTCCAGCGATTAGTCGATGACAATTGTTCCATTAATATTAGTAAATATTTGAGAAGACGCCTCTTTACGTTCCAGCGCCGTTATAACGGCATGATTTTTCGTGCTAACAATGAGCGCTGCGTTCTTCATTAAAACCAATGAATCGGTAATGCCCATTTTTTTCGCTTCTGCCATCTTTTTTTCAAGAAGCTGCCACTCTTCAGGCTGAATTTGAATATTGCGCGCTTGAATGCGCTGATCGGCGTGCTTGCTAATTTTTACTGGTTGAACCACTGACTCTAGCTCTTCTTTAAAAGAAGTGGCTACTTTTTTTGTCTGAGCTGTCAGATATGCAGGCGGTGTGTGAAACGGTCTAATGAAAGGCTTTTCCACTTCCACATCACCCATCCTTATCCACTAATTTTTATAATTTGAGCGGCCGTAAACGTCGTATCAGCACCGTCGTTTATGTGAAAAGAGGCCTTTCCACCTTGAAACGATACAGACCCTACGACAGCGGTATGCTCTTCATCAGCGCTGTCTTTCCACGTAACGGTTTTCCCAATAAGCTGACTCGCTTGCATCATATACGATTCGTCGGCTTTTTCATTAATTTGTGTAATGTCATTACCATTAATTTGCTCTCCGTTCATGAGCTGAAAAACAACGCCGCTACTCGTATATTGAATACCCTCGATGACGCCCGTTCCTTTTGTCGAATTCGTCGTTCCATCATCGTTTTTCGTCACTTTTTCATAAGCAATTTCTGAGCCAATAAACTGCTGATATTGAATGAGTGCGATTTGATCCTGCTGCTCGGCAAATTTATCAAATGATTTACTCATGTTGGTAATCTGTTCGAGCGTTGAAAAAGTCGCCATCTGAGCAATAAAATCTTTATCCTCCATCGGACTTGTTGGGTCTTGATTTCGAAGCTGGGTAATGAGAATTTTTAAGAAATCATCTTTTCCTAGCGCACTATTCCCCGTCGTAGGAGTTTGTTTTTGGTAATTTGATAGATAAGATGTTGGATCAATCGTATTTGCCACGTTTATCACCTACACTTTCGTATTTAAAAGAGCCTCCTGAAAAGTCGCTTCGAACTCTTCTAGAAGCGATTCCTCTTCTTGCTGAGGTTCACTTTGCTGATGCTTGCCTTCCTGTGAAGGATTCTGCCCCTCTTTAAATGTCTGGTCTGAAGTAAAAGGCTGGAATTGTTGCTGTACTTCTAGTTTATCGACTGCTAGGTGCTGATGTTGAAACGTTTGCTTTAGTGCCTGAAGCTGAGATTCAATTAACTCTTTTGCTTCAGATGTTGATGTCAGAATGCGTGCAACTAGCTGATCATTATGCTTCACCAGCTCAATCTGTAAATTACCAAGATGTTCAGGGTTCAATTTAATTAATAATCGTGAAGACTGTCCATTCGTTGTTAACGCACCTTTAGATAAAATCGCTTCAAAATCTTTTACGAACTCCGCAACTGTTCCCTCACTTTTAGTGGCGTTTGCTCCAACGTGAAGAACGAGCTGTTGCACTTTACTCATGTCCCCTTGCAGAATAGGCGTTTCGCTTACATCATTTTTTGTCTCACTGGCTGACATGTTCGTCACAATTGTTGGCATACGAAACGACTTAGATAAAAGCTTATTTTGTAGTACTTGACTCGAATTAACCGGGCTGCTTGGCATAATCTTTTCTTCTAGCACTTTTATAGCGCTTGAGACTTGTTCTTGCCATGTTTTAAAACCTGAATTTTTCGGGTAAAGCTGTTTTAGTGTCCCTTGACTTTGTTCCGTAGTGTCGGTGGTTGGAGATTGTTTAAACGGTTGCGCTGTTATTCTCTCTAACAATTGCTGAGCTTCTTGTGGCGTTTCAATCATTTTCATAACGGAATAGAGAGCCATTGTTTCTCGCTTTTGATCTGTTGAAAGCGTATCTCCGTTTCCACTCACCCAGTCCTTAACTTCTCCCTGTAAAATATTTAACATTTTCTTAGGGTCTTTGGATTCTGTAAATGTTCGTAAAACGTTCAATACGTTTTTAATAACTTCTTTATCATTTAATGAACTCAGCTTTTGCTCCACCTTTGACCATACTTCTTTTGTACTTTCTGGCTGTGAAAAAAGCACGCTAATCATTTGTAATAAGGCTGCACTATCAGTTGGTGATACAGATTCATCTTCCACGGGTTCGTTTTTCAATGCCTCTAAAAACTGAGCGAGCTCTTGCTGATCTTTTCCGCTATTTGCAACTTGTTGCTTTTCCGTTAAAGAATCCATATTCAATCCCTCTGTGACGGTATCACTAAACACCTGAGAAGGGACTTCTACTGCTTGACCTGAGTGAATCACGAATCCTTTTATTGCTTTGGCCAGTGCGTCCGTTTTTCCATCTTGTTCGGAAGAAGTGGCATTCAACAACAGCCCTTGAAATAGATTAGAAGGTGCTTTTGACGTGTCGTTTGAACTTCCCATTTGTCCATTTGTCAAAATGGACATTGTTCCATTAATCTCCATACACTCACCTCCTCCTTATTATGAAGTTGAAGAAGCTAATAAATTAACATACTTGGCGGCAACAGCCGGATCCATTTTTTCTAAAATGGAAGCAAGCTGAGTGCTGTCTAACTTTTTCATTAGGGTCAGCGCCTGCTGCTGATTCAGCTGCGCAAAAATAAGGGCAGCTTTTTTAGGTGTAATATCTTGAAATGTACTTAAAAGCTTTTGATCATCAGCTGAAGATTTTTGACCCGCTTTTGCCGCATCTTCTTTCTCTTGCTGCAATTTTTCAATCTGAGCCTTCAGTTGCCCGATGGTTGTATCTTTTTGATCGCTTGCCTGCTGCACTTCCGTCATTTTTTTATTTTGCTTGTCTAACGTTTTTTTCAAGCGATCAAACTCTTTTTGTTTCTCTGCTTCCGGAAGCTGTGCTGCAGATTCACCTTTATTATCGACCACTTTATTTAAAATCGGAGTATTTTGAGCAATTTCTCCAATTTTTTTATTCACGTCCACACCCGCAACGATCAAGATAATATACATAATAACTAACGTAAAAATAGTAGGGATCAAAAAGACAAAGAAAAAGAGCTGAACTTTACTCGTTTTGGTGTTTTCCTCTTCTACAACCTGTGATTTTTTCTTGCTCATCTCGTCACCTATTTTTCTTTCAACATATATTGCTGCAGTGATATTTCATCCATTTGCTTTGCTTCTGTTGACTTTTGAATTTCTTGATAAATATGAAAATCGTTTGCCTTCATTTTTTCATATTTCTTCATTTCAATATTTTTCTCTTGTAGCAAAAACTGCTTTGTTTGCATGTACTGGCGGGCTGAAATAACTTCTTTTTGGAGCCCTTCGATTAATCGCTCGGTTCGATCTAGAAAAGCCTGCACTTGTTTCAGTTCGGTGATGGACATGCCGTTCATCATTTTGCGATTGTATTCCTCTATTTGTTGCTCTTTGTGTTTCAATGCATCGTAAAGTCGCTGTCCGACCGTTTCAAATCGTTCTACTGCTTCATTGTATTCGTTTAAAATTCGCTCTTTTTCATTTTCTTTAATCGACATAATTTTAGAAAACTTAAACTGATACACCATATTTACTCACCCTTTCCAGCTATATTAGTCAGTTGCTCAACGCTCGTCTGAATGGAAATACGTTCATCCGTACCTTGTTTTAAAAAAGACAGAATGGCCGGATAGTAATCTATGGCTTCATCAATTTCTCTTGAAGATCCCTTTTTGTACGCTCCTATATTAATAAGATCTTCTGAATTAATATACGTTGCGAGCAAGTCTCGCAAACGATCAGCGCCTTGTCTATGAGGTGTTGTAACGATTTGATTCATCACCCGACTAATGCTTTTTAATACATTAATAGCGGGATACTGTCCTTTATTAGCAAGTGCTCTATCCAACACAATGTGGCCATCGATAATTCCCCTCACCGTATCAGCAATTGGTTCATTAAAATCATCCCCATCTACTAGAACCGTATAAAAGGCAGTAATAGAGCCGTGCTTATTTGTTCCCGTACGTTCAAGAAGGCGTGGCAGAATAGAAAAGACAGAAGGTGTGTATCCTTTTGTGGTAGGAGGCTCTCCGATGGCCAATCCTACTTCCCGTTGTGCCATTGCTACCCTCGTAACAGAATCCATCATGAACATGACGTTTAGGCCGCGATCGCGAAAATATTCGGCAATTGCTGTCGCGGTGTAGGCGCCTTTAATACGTAAAAGAGCCGGCTGATCAGAAGTCGCCACAATAACAATAGATCGTTTTAATCCTTCAGGCCCTAGATCTCTTTCAATAAACTCACGCACTTCTCGTCCGCGTTCTCCTATAAGCGCAATGACATTTAAGTCCGCAGTCGTATTACGTGCGATCATTCCCATAAGCGTACTTTTTCCAACGCCACTTCCTGCAAAAATACCAATCCGTTGTCCTCTACCAACAGTTAGTAGACTATCTATTGTACGCACCCCTACTTCTAATGGTTCATCAATAGGTGGTCTCTCGAGAGGATTTGGAGGGTTCTGATCAGTCAACACTGGCGTCATTCCAACTGGAAGTTCTTTTCCATCTAACGAATTACCGAGAGAATCCAAAACATGGCCAATTAAATCCGGTCCTACTTTTACCTGAAGAGGTTTAGAAGTCGCCTCTACGATACAGCCGGGAGCAATATCGCGAACAGACGTGTAAGGCATAAGCAACACAAATTCTTCCTTAAATCCGACTACTTCCGCTGATATACGCTGTTGTTTATTCTCTCTTGCACCGACATAGATATAGCACAAATCCCCAATGGATGCGGCTGGTCCTCGTGATTCAATCATAAGCCCGACTACTCTAGTGACTTTTCCGTAACGCTTGAACGAAGACAAATAGGGAATTTCACTGATTAATTGTTCAACCTTCATTTCCTTCAACATCCTTTAAAAGTTCCATCAGCTGCTGCTTTAACTCCTTCAATTGCACATCAATACTAATATCAATTTTCCCGAAAGAAGATTCAATGTAGCAAGCCTCTGCCTGAAGATCATCGCTAGGGTATAAGAATAGACTCGCTTCACCCGCTAAAAGCACCGTTAATTCATCTTTTCGCTCTAGCAAAAGTGGATAGTACTCTGGTGATAAATAGACTTGGATATTCTTATGGTCACGAACCTCTTTAATCGCTTTTTTTACAACAGATGAAAAGATATCAGGATTTAATTCAAGCTGCTGTGCCAAAATCTTTTCTGCCAGTGCAAAGCCTAAATTCAAAATCACTTCTTCAGAGGATTCCAAATATCGATTATATTCTACCTTTGTTTGGTCCACGATCTCCCTCGCCTGTTGAATAAGTTGTTGATACTGCTCAAATCCCGCCTGCTTCCCCTCTTCTATACCTAGCTGAAAGCCTTCTTCTCGTGCCTGCTCTACGAAACGACTGCGCTCCTCGAGCCATTGTTGCTTCTCTTGCTCAATGGCATGACGGCTTGTAGCCACGTAATCCTCTGCTTGTGTTCGGAGCATTTCTGCTTGTTCAGCCGCTTGTTGAAGCATAATTCCTGATGACGAATGCTCGCTCTGCTCATCTTCTTCTAACGTTACATCTTGATAGGAACGAAACGAACGAATTTCAATGGTTCTTTTTGCTGCATTTTCGTTTGTTTGATTATGCTTAATTACGTTAGACAATAATATCATCTCCACCGCCGCGGGCTACCATAATTTCCCCGCTGTCCTCTAAACGCCTAATAACACCCACAATACGTGACTGCGCCTCTTCGACATCTTTCAAGCGTACCGGTCCCATAAACTCCATTTCTTCTTGGAATGTTTGAACCATACGCTGTGACATATTGCGGAAAATAACAGATTTGACCTCTTCGCTTGCCACCTTTAGGCTCAGCAGCAGGTCTTCATTTTCGATGTCACGAATGACGCGCTGAATAGCTCTGTTGTCAAGGGTGACAATGTCTTCAAATACAAACATCCGCTTCTTGATTTCTTCTGCCAGCTCTGGATCTTGAATTTCAAGCGTATCTAAAATAAGCTTTTCTGTCGTACGATCCACTCCGCTTAACACTTCAACGACCGCTTCAACTCCACCTGTCTGCGTGTAATCTTGGGTAACAGTTGTGGAAAGCTTCCGTTCCAGAATTTGCTCAATTTCGTTAATGACTTCTGGTGCAGTACTACTCATCGTCGCAATACGTCTTGCAATATCTGCTTGACGCTCTTGAGGAAGCGATGATAAAATCATCCCCGCCTGCGCAGGATCTAAATAAGACAAGACGAGAGCAATCGTTTGCGGATGCTCATTTTGAATGAAATTCAAGATTTGCATCGGGTCTGCTTTTCTAGCAAAATCAAATGGTTTTACTTGTAAAGAAGAAGTTAGGCGATTTAAGATCATCGATGCTTGCTCGGCTCCTAGTGCCTTCTCTAAAATGGTTTTGGCGTACCCCACTCCACCTTGAGCAATATAGTCCTGCGCTAGGGCTATTTGCTCAAATTCTTCTATAATATCTTCTTTTACATCGGTTTCTACTTTTCGCATGCTTGAGATCTCAAGCGTTAATCGCTCAATTTCTTCTTCGCTTAAGTGCTTGTAAACAGAGGCTGAGACGTCAGGACCTAGCGATATAAGTAAAATCGCTGCTTTTTGCCTACCCGTCAGCTCTCCTTTTTTCTCTAATTTAGCCAATGCTTTCCCCCCTAATCCTCAGCGAGCCATGTTCGCAACAATTTCGCAAATTCCTCAGGATTATCCTTGGCTAATTGCTCAAGCTTTTTACGGCGTTGCTGTTCTGTAGAAAGAACTCGGTCAAGAGTTGGAGAAAACTCTTCAACGATTTCCTCTTCATTTTCAATATATTCTGCTTCTCTATTTTTTCTTCTTCTAAACAATAAAAATAGTAATAATAGGATAATGACTACTAGCGCTCCGCCTACAATATACATCCAAAGCGGAATCGTTGAGCTAGTAGAGGCGACAGTGGCCTGTTTCCCATTAAATTTTTGCACGGAAAGGGCAATTTTACTGTCCACCTGCGCAGTTGTTAAAGCAGGTGTGCCTGGGTCCTGCTGGATACTTGTTCGAATAATCGTTCCTAGGATTTGTTGAATATCTTGAACACTCTGCTGTGACAATGAAGATGGATTATTTGGCTTAGGTGGTTCGACCATTACCTGTATACCGATATCCTTTACTTTATAAGGACTTTCGACGATTTTTTTATGAATCCGATTTACATCATAATTCAGTCGCTCTTCCGTTTTTTCATAGTCCCCATCATCGCTTGTCGTGGTGGACGTGTAGTTTGATACGTCGCTTTGGCCAGTACCAGCTGTTCCACCATTTTTAGCACCTTTTCCCGTATACGTTTCCGTAATGCGTTCTGCGCTTACAGCAAGCCCCTGCATTTTTGTTTTATCAACTGGCTCCACAAGCTGTTCATCACGATTTTCCTTTGTGAAATCCAAGTCTGTTGAAACAGAAACGATCACTTTGTCATTCCCCATCATCGTCCCTAGCATCGTTTGAACTTGACGCTGCAAATCACGTTCAATTTGCTTTTTAATTTCATTTTGTGCCATAAACGTTCCATAGCTTGATGAGTCTTCGTCTTTTTTCAAGTCGAAATACTCAAAATATTGATTCGTAATGACGATATTATCGGTAGGAAGGTTCGGTACACTTTTAGATACTAAATGATAAAGTGCTTTTATCTGCTTATCGTCGAACTCATATCCTGGTTTTGTGTTTAGCACGACAGATGCTGACGCTTCGCTTCCCTTATCGCTCGCAAATACACTTTCTTGTGGAAGAGTGATCATAACCTTCGCATCATTCACGCCGCTAATTCCCTTAATCAAGTTCGCTATCTCCGTCTGCATAGAAGCGACTTTTAACACGTTGAACTCGTTATCCGTCATTCCAAAGCTTGCATTTTGGCTAAAGAATGAATAATCAATTGTGCCACTTTTCGGAATACCTTGTGCAGCAAGCTCCACTTTTAGTGTATCAACCTGATCGCCGGGCACTGAGATCGTCTGACCATCCTGTGAAATTTCAGAAGGCACGCCTCTCGAGTCAAGCTCTGATTTAATTTGTCCTGTTTCTTGTGCCGACAAATTACTATAAAGCGGAACATAGTTGACTCTCGTTGTAAATATATAAACGGCGGCAATCGCGAGAATGAGTGCAACAAGACCACCTATTAAAAAGCTCTTTTGTTTTTTTGATTTGTTTGTCCAGTATTCAGTGATTTTTTGTCTATATTTCAACAGTCGTTCGTTCATTCTACTCCTCCGGTTATTATTTCTTTCTCTTCTTATCTCTTAATAACCGTTAAACGCGAATCGCATAATTCATTCATTATACTTGCATGCGCATAACTTCTTGGTAAGCTTCAATCATTTTGTTACGAACTTCTACAGCCGTTTGTAGCGTAATGCTCGCTTTTTGAGAAGTAATCATTACTTCATGTAGATCGATATCTTCTCCGTTTACGAGCTTCTGTGTGGCTTGATCAGCTACTACTTGTGATTGATTCACAGAATCAATCGCGTCTTTTAAAAGAGTGCCAAAGCTTTCACTGCCGCTATTTTTTATAGGCGTATTCGTTTGAGCTGGTAACATCTGAAAAGGCGATTGTGCTGCAACAGAATTAATCAATGAAATTCCCCCTATTTACCGATTTCCAAAGCTTTTAACAGCATTCCTTTTGTAGCATTTACAACCGTTACATTTGCTTCGTATGAGCGCGTAGAGCTCATCAGATCTACCGTTTCTTTTAACGGATCTACGTTCGGCATTTTGACATACCCCTGGGCATCCGCGTCTGGATGGGTCGGATCATAGACAAGCTTGAACGGAGTTTGATCTTCTACGATCTTTGATGCTATTACTCCATCGCCTATGCTATTGTGCTTCCCACCTAAAAATTTGTTAAACACGGAATGAAAGGAATCACTACCAGATTGAACCTCCACCATTTTCCGTTTGTATGGCTCCCATTTTCCGTTCACAAGCTTTGCTCTTGTTGTATCAGCATTTGCCATATTTGATGAAATAACGTCCATTCGAAGGCGCTGTGCTGTCAAAGCAGAGGATGAACTATTTAAACTGTCAAACATCGACATAATTATCTCCCGCCTCCTATAACCATTTTCATTGAGCTAAACTTCCCACTTAATCGATCAGACAAGGCCTGATAGTAAATTTGATTTTTAGCAAGCTCTGACATTTCCAAATCCATATCAACACTGTTGCCATTTTGTTGATAATCATTTGTCTGGCTTACAACTGCAGAGTTTGAAAAAGAGGATGAAGGAGTAAATTCAAAATGTCTAGGGTTTGTACGATGAGCTTTTAGCGATTCATGTAAGGCACGGTCTAGCTCACCTTTGAACGATACGTTTTTCGCTTTGTAGTTCGGTGTATCAACGTTTGCAATGTTATCAGCAATCGTTTTTTGCTTTAGTGAAGAATAGTTTAGCCCTTGTTCTAGAGCATCAAATGTCGTTGAGAATAACTTCACGAAAATCCCTCATTTGTAAAGTATTATTGTTTTGACAAAATTCGACTTACCTTGCTACCTAACATTTTAGGGAAGGTTAATGGAAATGTCTATGTTTTTTAGTTTTTTTTTACATACTTCACTACTTTAAACCTATTTTTTTTACAAAATTATGAAGATATTTTGACGTATTATAGACTTATCTGAGGACCATTTGTAACAAATTTCTTTGATGTTAGCAATCTGTTATCGTGACAATTATCACACAAAACCACTTCTAAAAGTATACTTCCTAGGCGAGAATGTATGACTATTGTACGAGGAAAATCCATAAAAAAAAGCGCTACAAGTAGCGCTTTTTTTATGGATTAATTTGATTTTAGTTTCGCAAGCTCAACAAGGAATTTGTCATTCAGGACTTTAATGTATGTCCCTTTCATTCCTAGAGAACGAGATTCAATAACACCAGCACTTTCAAGCTTACGAAGAGCATTTACGATAACAGAACGCGTAATTCCGACACGATCTGCAATTTTACTTGCCACAAGAAGGCCTTCATTGCCGTTAAGCTCTTCAAAGATGTGCTCAATTGCTTCAAGTTCACTATATGATAATGAGCTGATAGCCATTTGAACAACTGCTTTGCTTCTAGCTTCTTCTTCAATTTCTTCTGCTTTTTCACGTAAGATTTCCATTCCTACCACTGTAGCACCGTACTCAGCAAGAATCAAATCATCGTCATGGAACTTCTCATCCAAACGAGCTAAAATAAGTGTACCTAGGCGTTCTCCTCCGCCAATAATTGGTACGATCGTCGTCAAACCTGATTTGAAAAGCTCTTTGTTTTCGATAGGGAAAGCCGTATACTCGCTTTCTACGTCAAGGTTTGAAGATGTTTCGTTAATGTTGAAAAGGTTTTTCGTGTATTCTTCTGGAAAACGACGCTCTTCTAACATATCTTTCATGCGTTGGTTTTCGATCTGTTGTTTAATCGCAATTCCTAATAGCTTACCACGACGGCTCACTACAAATGTGTTTGCCTCGATGACTTCACCTAACGTTTCAGCCATTTCTTTAAAGTTTACTGGTTTACCAGCTGCCTTTTGCAGCATTGCGTTAATCTTTCTTGTTTTTGTTAATAAATCCATTATTGTGCCTCCTGATAAGATCTCTCTCTAAATATGTTACAAAATAAATTGACTTAAATCTTTATTACGTGCAACTTCTCCTAGCTTTTCTTCTACATACTGAGGAGTAATTGTGATTTTTTCCATCGTAACGTCCGGCGCTTCAAACGATAGATCTTCTAACAGACGCTCCATAATTGTGTGCAGACGGCGTGCGCCAATATTATCCGTATCTTGGTTTACATGAAACGCCACTTCTGCAATCTTACGTATAGCATCGTCAGAAAATTCAATTTGTATACCTTCTGTTTCTAATAAGGCCTGGTACTGCTTTAAAAGGGCATTATCTGGTTCAACAAGGATGCGAACAAAGTCATCAACCGTCAACTTTGTTAGCTCGACACGGATTGGGAAACGACCTTGCAATTCAGGAATTAGATCTGACGGTTTTGAGACGTGAAATGCCCCTGCTGCAACAAATAATACATGATCTGTTTTCACCGATCCGTACTTTGTTACTACCGTTGACCCTTCAACAATTGGTAAAATATCGCGTTGTACACCTTCGCGTGAAACTTCCGCTGATCCGTTACCATTACCTTTGCTTGCAATTTTATCAATTTCATCGATAAAAATGATGCCATACTGCTCAGCGCGCTGAATGGCCTCTTGTGTTACTTCGTCCATATCAATTAATTTCTGCGCTTCTTCGCTCGTTAAAACTTTTCGCGCTTCTTTTACAGTCAATTTACGTTTTTTCGTCTTCTTCGGCATTAAACCACCTAATGCGTCTTGAAGATTCATGCCCATCTGTTCCATACCCGTTCCTTGCAACATATCAAACATTTGCGGCTGTTGCTCTTGTACATCAACCATTACATAGTGATCTTCTAACTCTCCTAATGCGAGCTGATGGGCAATTTGCTTGCGCTTTGTTCGAATTGTATCATCTTCTGACTCCGATTCAGAGCTTTCAGAAGGGTTGTTGCCAGGGAAGAGCATTTCGAATGGGTTTTTAAAAGACTGTTGCTTTTTCAACGATGGAACAAGTAATTCTACTAATCGCTTGTTTGCTTGTTCTTTCGCTTTTTCTTGTACTGCTTCCATTTTCTCTTCTTTTACAAGACGGATGGACGTTTCCATTAAATCACGAACCATTGATTCGACATCGCGCCCTACGTAGCCCACCTCAGTAAATTTAGTTGCTTCTACTTTAATAAATGGTGCACCGACAAGCTTAGCAAGTCTTCTCGCAATTTCCGTTTTTCCGACACCTGTTGGGCCAATCATTAGAATGTTTTTAGGCACCACTTCATCACGCAGCTGCTCACCTAATAAGCCTCTACGATAGCGATTACGAAGAGCAACAGCAACTGCTTTTTTAGCTTTTGTTTGACCGACAATATACTGATCCAACTTTTCAACAATTTGACGAGGGGTTAAATGAGTATTCATTATGAACTCTCCTTTCCTACAACTCTTCTACGATAATATTTCCATTTGTATAAACACAAATATCACTTGCAATGTCTAGAGCTGCTTTTGCAATCTCACGTGCTGTTAAATGATCTCCTGCATGATGCTTAAGAGCACGACCAGCAGAAAGGGCATAGTTCCCACCTGAACCAATTGCTAAAATACCGTCATCAGGCTCAATGACTTCACCCGTTCCGGAAATTAACAGAATAACGTCTTTATTCATTACAATGAGCATGGCTTCTAATTTCCGAAGAACTTTATCACTTCTCCACTGTTTTGCCAGTTCTACCGCTGCACGTTGAAGGTTGCCGTTGTATTCCTCGAGCTTTCCTTCAAACATTTCAAATAGCGTAAATGCGTCCGCTACGGAACCTGCAAAACCTGCCAACACTTTTCCTTGATAAAGTCGTCTAACTTTTCGGGCTGTATGTTTCATCACAACAGCATTACCGAACGTTACCTGTCCGTCACCAGCCATTGCGCAGTTCCCTTTATGTTGAACCGCAAAAATCGTTGTTGCATGAAAGGTTGACATAATAACTCCTCCTTTTTATGCCCGGGGATGTGCATCCATATAAACACTTTTTAATCGTTCTTTTGAAACGTGGGTATAGATTTGCGTTGTAGATAGGTTTTCGTGACCTAATAGCTCTTGAATCGTACGCAAATCTGCTCCATGATTTAACATGTGCGTCGCAAAAGTATGACGTAAAACGTGCGGACTAATACGAATATGATCAGCGGTCTGCTCCATCACTTTGTTGATGATTAAGCGAATGCCGCGATTCGTAAGGGGTCCTCCCCTTGCATTTAGAAATAGTGTTTTGGTATCAGCTTTACCTTTTTGAAGTAAAGTGAGACGACCGTCGCCCAAATAAGCTTCTAAAGCGTGCAGCGCGTATTTTCCAAACGGGACGTAGCGCTGCTTTTTGGCTTTTCCATTAATGAGTACGGTCTGAAAAGAAAGTTCTAAATCTTGAAGCTGAATATTTGAACATTCACTAACGCGAATACCGGTTGCATACATCAATTCTAATATGGCTTGATTTCGTTGCCCAAGCGGTGTCGTTAAATCAGACACTTCAAATACTTGTTGTAGTTCTTCTTCATACAGAAACCGAGGTGTTTTTTGTTCTTTTTTAGGCAAAGAAACTAGAGCAAACGGATTTTGTTCTACCAGTTGCTCTCGGTGTAAGTATCTGTAAAAGCTGCGTAAACTCGAAATTTTTCGAGCAATGGATCGCTTTGAATATTGCTCCTTATGAAGTTTCGTTAAAAACAATCGAGTATCAGCATATGTAACTTGTTTTAATGTTTCAATACCTTCTGCTTCCATAAACGCTAGAAAAAACTCAATATCTTTTGTGTAAGAAACAATTGTATATTTTGAATAGTTTTTTTCAATTTGTAAATATTCCAGAAAGGAATTTAAAAAACTTTTAACATTTTGCACTCTTATCACCTCACAAGGGCTACTAAATATTATCACAATTTAGTAGCCCTTGCAAACAAATTAATCTTATTTTTTTATAAAATTCTGAATAGTTTCTAATGCTCGGTTAGCGTAGGCCTCATACCGTTCTTGTTTGTTCTTAATACGCACTTCAAGCTCTTTAAAAATCCCAAAGTTGGCATTCATTGGCTGGAAGTTTTTTGCGTTTGTATGGGTAATGTAATACGCCATGCTACCGATTGCTGTTTCCTGCGGGAATTCAACAAGATCCTCCCCAAGAAGTTGCTTCGCCGCATTCATTCCTGCTACTAATCCACTTGCAGCAGATTCCACATACCCTTCAACGCCTGTCATTTGACCTGCAAAGAATAGATCTTCACGTTCACGGTACTGATACGTTGGTTTTAATAAGTTAGGTGAATTAATGAACGTATTGCGGTGCATAACGCCGTAACGCACAATTTCTACGTTCTCAAGGCCTGGGATTAAACGAAGAACCTCTTTTTGTGCTCCCCATTTTAAATGTGTTTGGAAACCAACAAGATTATAAAGCGTTCCTGCAGCATCATCTTGACGAAGTTGCACAACTGCATATGGTCGCTTATTTGTTTTTGGATCTTCTAATCCTACTGGTTTCATCGGGCCAAATAACATTGTTTTCTTCCCGCGCTGCCCCATTACTTCAATCGGCATGCAGCCTTCAAAGTAAATTTCTTTTTCAAACTCTTTAAGGGGAACCGTTTCAGCTGTCGTAAGCGCTTCGTAAAAGCGATCGAATTCCTCTTCTGTCATTGGACAGTTTAGGTAGGCTGCTTCTCCTTTGTCATAACGAGACTTTAAGTATACTTTGTCCATATCAATGCTTTCTTTTTCAATGATTGGCGCTGCCGCATCATAGAAATACAGATATTCTTCGCCAGTAAGAACACGAAGTTGCTCAGAAAGATCTTTTGATGTTAGGGGACCTGTTGCGATCACTGTTGGTCCTTCTGGAATTTCCGTAATTTCTTCTGTAAATACCGTTACGTTTGGATGATTTTTAACACTTTCCGTTACAAGAGCCGCAAACTCATGGCGGTCAACCGCAAGTGCTCCTCCTGCCGGTACCGCACATTCATCTGCAGAACGAATAATAACAGAATCCAATCGACGCATTTCTTCTTTTAATACACCAACCGCGTTTGTTAACGAGTTGCCTCGAAGTGAGTTACTGCAAACTAGCTCCGCAAACTTATCTGTGTGATGCGCAGCTGTTTGTCTAACAGGACGCATTTCGTATAGATGAACCTTAATTCCTCGTTTCGCAATTTGCCATGCTGCTTCACTACCAGCAAGACCTGCTCCAATTACATTAATAAATTTTTCAGTCATTATTTTTCCTCCATCTGCTTCTTGGTTTGATATGGATACAAACAGACAAACATCGCCCGCGGAATAGGTTAACCATCTATTCCCATCAGGCGATGTCATCTCACAACCTCAATTTGTATGAGCACTCAAACGACTTATTCTTGTGTTTCTTCTTTGTAATCACAGTTGATACAGCTAACCTGTGTTCCTTTTTTCTGTTTTTTCTCTACTAAGAGATTATCACATTTTGGACATTTACGCGCAATTGGTTTATCCCACGACAGGAAGTCACATTCTGGAAATTGATCACATCCGTAAAACGTGCGCTTTTTCTTTGATTTTCGTTCCACGATATTGCCCTTCTCACATTTCGGACACTTCACTCCGATTTGTTTGACGATCGGCTTTGTGTTACGACACTCTGGAAAATTAGAGCAAGCCATAAATTTGCCATATCGGCCCATTTTAAATACCATTGGTGAGCCGCACAGTTCACAATCTTCACCAGCAGGCTCATCTTTGATTTCGACTTCCTTCATTTCTTTTTCCGCCTTATCAAGTCGCGGTTCGAAATCACTATAGAAATCATCAATGATCTTTACCCATTGTATTTTACCGTCTTCTACTTCATCAAGACTTGTTTCCATATTGGCTGTAAATTCCACATTTATAATCTCAGGGAAAAACTCCACCATTAATTCTAAAACGATTTCACCAAGCTCTGTTGGAACAAATCGCTTGTTATCTAAGGAAACATAGCCGCGTTTTTGGATGGTATCGAGCGTCGGTGCAAACGTAGAAGGTCGGCCAATACCGAGCTCTTCAAGAGTTTTAACAAGTCGTGCCTCCGTGTACCGTGGTGGTGGCTGCGTGAAATGTTGCTTGGAATCTACGTCTTTAGAGAAAGCGTTTTCTCCCTCTACTAGCGCTGGAAGCATATTTTCCTTTTCTTCTACTTGGTCGTCGTTACCTTCAACGTATACCTTCATAAACCCAGGAAACTTCACTTTAGATCCATTTGCTCTGAACATCACACCTGAGTTCACCAAATCAACCGCCATTGTGTCCATTACAGCAGGCGCCATTTGGCTTGCTACGAAACGCTCCCAAATGAGTTTGTACAAACGGTGCTGATCACGAGATAATACGGATTTTACATCAGCTGGCTTACGAAGAACGGATGTCGGACGAATCGCTTCATGCGCATCTTGTGCTTTCGCATTTTTCTTTTCTTTGCGCTTTTCTTTCAGCGTGTATTCCTCACCATACGAATCATTAATATATCCAAACGCTTCTTCCTTCGCCAAATCTGAAATACGAGTTGAATCTGTTCGCATATATGTAATTAAACCGACGGTGCCTTCTTTCCCTAAATCAATTCCTTCATATAATTGCTGTGCGATCATCATTGTTTTCTTTGCACGGAAATTCAACTTACGTGCCGCTTCTTGTTGAAGAGAAGACGTGGTAAAAGGTGTAGCTGGATTACGTTTGCGCTCTTTTTTCGTTACCTTTGTAATGGCAAATTCATTTCCATCAATATGCGCTAGTACTTCTTTTACATTTTCTTCGCTTTTCAGATCAAGCTTTTTGCCGTTGTATTCCATCAGGCTACCTTCAAATTGGTCATTGCCTTTTTGGAACGTTGCGTTTACCGTCCAGTATTCTTCGGGATTAAATCGGTTGATTTCTTTTTCACGCTCGATAATAAGCCGAACTGCAACTGATTGTACACGACCTGCACTTAACCCTTTTTTTACTTTCTTCCATAATAATGGACTAATGTTATAACCTACAAGACGATCTAGAATCCGTCGCGCTTGTTGTGCATCTACTAAGTCCATGTTAATTGGGCGGGGATACTTAAAAGATTCTTTAATGGCATCCTTTGTAATCTCGTTAAATACAACTCGACAATCTGAGTGGACATCTATATTAAGGCTGTGTGCCAAATGCCATGCGATTGCTTCTCCTTCGCGATCCGGATCGGCTGCGAGATAGACTTTTTTCGCTTTTTTAGCCGCTGTTTTTAAATCTTTCAAAACAGGCCCTTTTCCTCGAATCGTAATATATTTGGGCTCAAATTCGTGTTCGATGTCAATACCCATTTGACTTCTTGGTAAATCTCGAACATGTCCCATTGATGCTTTTACTTTATATTTTTTTCCTAAGTATTTTTCGATGGTTTTAGCCTTTGCTGGCGATTCCACAATAACTAGGTAGTCAGACATTCCACTGTTCCTCCTCAAGAGGTAAAATAAAATCTTCATTATTATTAAATATTCATATACACTTTGTCAAACAAGAATTAATATTTTTTGTAATGTTATCCTAATTTTCTAATTTTATCCGCCTGCATGTATGAAGTATGAGTGTTCCTATGGTTACATAGAAAACTCTACTTCAACATCCTCAGCAGATGTAATGAGCTTCGCTCCCTGCTGAATGAGTGAGTGTGTACCTTTTGAATGCTCACTTAAAATGGATCCTGGCACCGCAAAAACCTCTCGACCTTGATGAAGGGCCTGATCGGCGGTAATAAAAGAACCGCTTCTCGTTTTTGCCTCTACTACAATCGTCCCTCTCGTCAATCCACTAATGATTCGGTTTCGAAACGGGAATTGCCATGGATGGGGCTTTTGAGGCGGTGGATATTCAGAAAGGAGTAAGTGATGCTTCCCGATGTAAGAAGCCAATTCCTGGTTCTGCTTAGGATACATATTATAAAAGCCCGATCCTAAAACTGCAACTGTCTGACCTCCGCACTCAATAGCAAGCCTGTGAGCAGCCGTATCAATTCCGGTGGCCAGGCCGCTGACTACGAGCCATTTTTTCTTTACAAGTGGCTCTAAGATGGCCTGCAGAGCTTTGTATCCATATTCTGTTGGCTGACGTGTCCCCACTACACCAAGCATTTTAGCGTGATGCAATAATTTTGAGTGTCCATATGCATATAAGAGCCACGGCGGATCGTAGATGTTTTTTAATAACATAGGATAATCTCTTTCGTTCAGACTTATACAAGAGATGCCCTGTTTTTTGTATTTCTCTAGGATATCTTGTATAGGAATGGTTTGCAAATCATTTTTAATTCGTTCTATTTTTTGGGAAGGGAGCTGAAAGATTTGTTGCAATTCCGCTGAGGAAAAGGAATAGAGGTAAGAAAGAGAAGGATCTACCTTTAGCATACGTTCGATTGACTTATGCCCTACGTGCTCACAGTGCGTTAAATGAATGAGTTTTTGTTTGTATTCATCCATTGCTAAACCTCCTAATTATTGATATGGAAAAGATGCCTCCAAGAGCAGAGGCATCTCTTACTTCTATTAATGCGTTTTACAAGACTCGTATAGACCTTTTTCTTTTAAAACAGAGATTAGTGTTTCACCCATAACAGATGGTGTTTCTGCTACCTGGATCCCACATGCGTTCATTGTTTTAATTTTTTCAGCAGCTGTTCCTTTACCGCCAGAAATGATGGCACCCGCATGGCCCATACGTTTTCCTGGAGGTGCTGTTTGGCCACCGATGAAGCCAACAACCGGTTTTGTCATGTTTGCTTTGATCCACTCAGCTGCTTCTTCTTCAGCCGTTCCACCGATTTCTCCGATCATAATAACGGCATACGTGTCTTCATCTTCATTAAATGCTTTTAATACATCGATGAAGTTTGTACCGTTGACAGGGTCTCCACCAATACCAACCGCTGTTGATTGACCGATCCCTGCTTCTGATAATTGATGAACAGCTTCGTATGTAAGCGTTCCTGAACGAGACACAACCCCTACATGACCTTTTTTGTGAATGTAACCAGGCATGATTCCAATTTTACATTCTTCTGGTGTAATAACGCCTGGGCAGTTAGGTCCTACTAAGCGAGTACGTTTGCCTTCCATATAGCGCTTTACTTTCACCATGTCTAACACTGGAATACCTTCTGTAATACAAATAACTAAGTCTAGATCTGCATCTACTGCCTCAATGATTGCATCTGCAGCAAATGCTGGCGGAACGTAAACAACTGAAGCGTTTGCACCTGTTGTTTCTTTTGCTTCTGCTAACGTATTGAATACAGGAACCCCTTCAACTTCAGTGCCGCCCTTACCTGGCGTTACGCCACCTACGATTTGTGTGCCATACTCAAGCATTTGCTTCGTATGGAAAAGGCCTACTCCACCTGTAATACCTTGTACAAGGACTTTTGTGTTTTTATTAATAAATACGCTCATTCCTATCCCCTGCCTTTCTATTTCACTAGTGAAACGATTTTTTCAGCACCGTCTGCCATAGATTCTGCTGCCGTAATGTTAAGGCCTGACTCTTGTAAAATCTTTTTACCAAGGTCGACGTTTGTACCTTCAAGACGAACGACAAGTGGTAAATTTAAGCCAACTTGTTTTGTTGCTTCTACAACACCTGAAGCGATTACATCACATTTCATAATTCCACCGAAAATGTTAACAAAAATACCTTTTACATTTTGGTCGGATAATATGATTTTAAATGCTTCTGTTACCTTTTCAGCTGTCGCACCGCCCCCAACGTCAAGGAAGTTAGCCGGATCTCCGCCGTAATGCTTGATAATGTCCATTGTAGCCATTGCAAGCCCTGCACCGTTTACCATACAGCCAATGTTTCCATCTAATGAAATATAGCTTAAGTCGTATTTAGATGCTTCGATTTCTTTTGCATCTTCTTCCTCAAGATCACGATATTCTAGAATATCTTTATGGCGATAAAGCGCATTTGAATCGAAGTTTAACTTCGCATCAAGTGCCATTACTTTACCGTCACCTGTTGTTACAAGTGGGTTAATTTCAGCGATTGAGCAGTCTTTTTCAGTGAACACTTGATAAAGACCCATCATGAATTTTACCGCTTGACCAACAAGCTCTTTTGGAATGTTAATATTAAATGCTAATCTTCTAGCTTGGAAGCCTTGTAATCCAATAGCTGGATCAACATATTCCTTGAAGATTTTTTCAGGCGTTTTTTCTGCTACTTCTTCAATTTCTGTTCCGCCTTCTTCAGAAGCCATGAACACGACTTTGGAAGACGCACGATCTAATACAAGGCCTACGTAATATTCTTTTTTAATATCACAGCCCTCTTCGATTAGTAAACGTTTTACTTCTTTCCCCTCTGGACCTGTTTGATGTGTTACAAGCGTCTTACCTAAAATTTCCCCTGCGTACGCTTTCACTTCATCAAGGTTTTTGGCAACTTTAACGCCGCCCGCTTTACCACGACCACCTGCATGGATTTGTGCCTTTACTACTGTAATATTTGATCCCAATTCTTTCGCAGCTTCTACCGCTTCTTCAACTGTGAATGCTACTCGACCATTTGGGACTGCTACCCCGTATTTTCTGAGGATTTCTTTTCCTTGGTACTCATGAATATTCATTCCCCATCCTCCTAACGTATGTAAGAAATAAAATAGACTGCGCTTTCATTTTATAAGAGTAATGATGCTGTTGTCTACTATTCTACAAAAAAATTTGAATATTCCTCATTTTTTTATCAAAAAAACCCGATATATCGGGTTTTTTGTCATATTTTTTCGAAAAAATAATTTATCCTTTTTATTCCAAAAGTCGCCGTATTTATTAGATTAGGAAACTATTTATCCTTTTTAGGTGGTGTTACGCCTTGGTCGATTCGGTAAATAAAAGCAAAAATTTCGGCGACCACGCCGTATAATTCTTGCGGAATTTTCTCGTTAATATTCAACTGTCCTAATAGCTCCACTAAAGAGGCATCGTGTTGAATCGGAATGTGATTTTTCTCCGCTTCTGCAATAATCTTCTCCGCCACAAACCCTTTTCCTGTCGCAACTACTTTTGGAGCTTCGTCCGCGTTCGTATCATAGGAAAGAGCGACGGCGTTTTTTCGTTTTTTCGCATCACGTTCGTTCATATTCGAAAATCCACCCCCGTATAGCTTTGTGATGATGAAGCGCTCGGAAACAGCGTTCCTTGCTTTTTAGCGCTCCCGTGACTAGGGACCGTTTTTACCTCTGTCAACCGATAATTTAGCTGTGCTAGCGCCTCTTGAAGCTCTGGTTTTTTTACACCAATGAGAGCTCCTGTGGCGGGATGATCGTTGATAACTCCAATCGTTACAACGCGATTTTGCACCCGCACATCGACAATCGTATCCTCTAAATGATCCAGGCGGAGATAAAAGAGAATATGACAATACGCCGGGTCAATTTGGTCGTTCTTTGTTTTTTTTCCGCTCCATTGAATCGTTACATCTTTTGTTGTTTCACCGAGCGGAAGAGGAAGTTGCATATACAAAGACGTTACAGGACCGTTATCTTGAGATAGGAGTTGAAATCCCGTAATTTTTTGTAGCAGCGTTTCCGCTACTTCTTTCCCTTGAGGTGGGATCAGCGCTTCGCTTTTCATTAATAGAGCCTTTAACGTTTGCAGTTCCTCGACCTGGTGAGGAGAGCTAGACATATTGAGAGCATTCTTGACGTCGTGCTCATGACTCATACCGAGAGACTGAATGATTGCTTTTAGATTTTTCACAATGTCTTGTGCATCTGATTGATCCTGAGAAGATACAGTATTTGGAGTGCTCATTTTATTTGCTCCAATTAGGACCTCCATTATTTCTTTAGCAGTCACTTGCTGTCTAGAAAGTAAATCAGTAAGCAGTTGCATAACTTTCGGCTTCAATGTGTCTGCGCCTTGCGAGAGATCAGCCGTACGATTTTTATTATCCATCAAAGGCTTATCAGCGGAAATCAAACTTCCCTTACGATCCACAAACGTTTGAAGCTGATGTAGTTTTTCTAGATCACCTGTTGCATGAGAGTCGTTTAAAAAACGAAGTAGAAGCGCTTTCCCTTCCTCGCCTTGCAAACTTTCAGCCCAATCTAAAATCATGGATGCAGAGAGAACACTTTTTTTACTCACATCATTCAGAAACAGCTCTGTGAGTCCTTTTATGAATTCTGGCTTATTGGAGGATAACACGTCCCTAAAAACCTGATTTTGACCTTTTTCATCTAAGGTTTTTAATTGATTTTCTAAAATAGAGCGGTCGCTTTCTGATTCCAAAGCCGCTAGAATCTCTGTCCACGGTCTTTTCAAGCTCTCTGCGTTCCCTCTTGATAGCCAATCAGCTAGGATTGATGTAGGAGCTACTCGACTTTGCTTAATATCAGTTAACATAAGCTGACTAAGCTCCTTTAAAGACTGAGACCCTTCAACAGAGGAGAAAACCTTTTCATTTCCAGCTATTGTCGTTAATAACCTCGCCAGTTGCTGGATAGGCTCTCCTTTCACGTCAGGACCCTCAGCAAGGAGAGCTGAGAGCTGATTCGCTTCTGCTGAAATGGAGGTATCTTTTAAGGCGGCTGCAAGAGAGGTAAATACCGTTTTTGTAAAAGGAAGCTCGCGCTGCGCAATGAGCTGAAGCACTTGTTTGTCTAATGGGGTAGGAGCGTCTCCTTTTATCCATGCAGAAACGTCTCCAATGTTTTTCGGTATGGGAAGCTTTTGTTCAAGAAAAAAGTCCACCAGTGCCCGATTTGTCTTAGAAGAAGACATTCCGGTCAGAGTAAATAGGTCCTGTGAGCCTTGAGAGGCTGTTTGAGGCTGTAAAAGTTTCAAGTAGGGTTTGTCCCCGTTCTTAGGTTGCACTTCAAACCAATAGCTCTGAAACGCTTCTAACGGGGCTTCTAGTTTTGCAAGCACCGTCACATTATGGATATTCACAAGAGCGAGTTGATTGGGAAACAATTTTTGAATCGTTCCTTTTACTAAATCCCCAGAATGAAAGGGTAAATTTTTGGCTGAAGGCGCTATTTGTTTCATCAATTGTTGAAAAGCAGATATTTGCATAGCGTATCACCTCTTTTTTAAAAAATAGGATGAAGGTTTGAGAACCAATCCGTTCCCAAACCTTCACACGTTTAAACATGTGTTACATAATGTTTAATCGGCGCAAACGATTTACGATGCTCGTCCAGAATGCCATGCTGTTCCACTGCATCTAAATGCTGCTTCGTCCCATATCCCATATGTTTTTCAAAGCCATACTGTGGATATTCGTTTGCTAACTGCTTCATCATGCGATCTCGCGTTACTTTTGCTACAACGGAACTTGCGGCAATCGAAATGCTCGTCGCATCACCTTTGATAATGGATTGCTGCGGAATATCGATGGGTAACTTCATCGCATCAATCAATAGATGTTGAGGTTCCATACCTAATTCTGCAATCGCTTCTTGCATTGCTAATTTGGTGGCCTCATAAATGTTAACCTCGTCAATCACCCTAGCGGATTGAATGCCTATCCCTACAGCTACTGCATGCTCCATGACATAATTATAATATGCGTCACGCTTTACTTCGGACAGTTTTTTTGAATCCGTTAATCCTGCTAAATAAAATTCTTTTGGCAATATAACGGCCGCCGCAACAACAGGACCCGCTAAAGGACCTCTTCCTACTTCATCAATGCCGGCAATACGCGTTACACCTTGTGCATATAGGTCATTTTCATAGCGCATCATGTCATCAAATTGCTGTTTTAATTGCGCCTCTTTCGCAAATTCCTTTTGCTTTTGCTTTATAAGCGTTTGAACGCCTTTTCGCTCATCTTTCAAACATGCTTGATAAAAAGCATCGTGTTCGCTTCGTACCTCTGTTAATTCTTGTTTGATTTCTTGAATCGTTTTTGACATCTTCTCACTCTTTCTAGCACATATATCGGCTTTTATCTTTTGGTTCTAAAGAAAAAAGCAAGCGCGAACGCCTGCTTTTTTACTCTGCTTCTACCTTTTCTTCATAAGGCTTCTCAAAAGTTAAGACGCCTAGTCTATCGCCACGAATTTCGCGCAGTACAAGCTCAGCTGTTTTATCATAGTCGATGATCCCGCCTGATAATAGACAGCCTCTTCGCTTTCCAATCTCATCAAACAGATCCACAATCTCTTCTGGAATATGTGGCAGATCATAGCGCTCCTGTAGACGGTTTGGATAGCTTGCTGTTAAAAAGCGCAGCGCGTACACCGCAACGTCCTGAAGGTTAAGAATCGTGTCTTTAATTGCACCAGTGGTTGCAAGCTTGTAGCCCACAAGTTCGTCCTCAAACTTTGGCCACAAAATTCCTGGCGTATCCAAAAGCTCAAGCTCCTTGCCCACTTTAATCCATTGCTGTGCTTGCGTAACACCTGGACGGTCGCCTGTTTTAGCAATATTTTTGTGTGCCAAGCGGTTAATCAACGTGGATTTCCCTACGTTTGGAATACCTACAATCATGGCACGAATCGCACGAGGATTTTTAATACCTTTCGCACGCATACGATCAAATTTTTCCTTAAGCAGCTCTTTCGAAACGGTCAAAATTTGATTGAGTCCTTTACCAGACTGTGCATCAATCGCAATTGCTGCAATACCTTTTTCTTCGTAGTAACGAAGCCATTCATTCGTAATCGCTTTGTCCGCTTTGTCTGCTTTATTTAACAGCACCACTCTCGGCTTGTTTGTCACAATTTCATCAATCATTGGATTGCGTGAAGATTGAGGGATACGTGCATCAACAAGCTCGTAAACAATATCAATTAGCTTTAACTTTTCTGTTACTTGACGACGGGCCTTTGCCATATGCCCTGGAAACCATTGAATCGTCATATTCTTCACCTACTTACATTCTATTCAGACGTATTAAAAAGCACATAACCTCACTGCGCCTTTCATCTACGCGCTATTTTACAAAACGTGCTTCACGGATTGGCCAATATACAGCCCCCGTTTTCCCTACTACTTTCGCAAGAGGAATGGTACCAATTTGACGGCTATCTTTGCTGTAGCGGCGGTTATCACCCATCACGAACAGCTCTCCTTTTGGAACCGTTTTGCGTCCGATGATTGTCTCAAGCGTGAAATCTTCCGTCAAATGTCCATCCATCACCTGTTTTTTATACGTATCTAAGTACGGTTCGGGTACAGCATGACCGTTCACATAAAGCACATCTCGCTTGTATTCAATATGATCTCCTGGTAAGCCGATTACACGCTTGATGTAGTTTTGACCACCTGGAGCATGAAAAACTAAAATATCAAATCGTTTGGGCTCGCTAAATTTGTACGAAAGCTGATTCACAATCATGCGGTTTTGATCCTGGAGAGTAGGCATCATAGACGAGCCGTCTACAACAACCGGGGCAAACAAAAAATAGCGAATAACAGTCGCCAGCAATACGGCAATTGCGATCGCTTTAATCCATTCCCATAATTCATTCTTTTTGCGAGCCATCTATAAATCCCCCAACTGCTTTTTCTTTTATTGTAAAGGATTCTAGATTCTATGTTCATTAAAATCGTATTAAAATTTGAAAAAAAGGAGCTTGTCTCCAAGCTCCTTTCCGCTTTATTATCGAATTTCTTTGATACGCGCTGCTTTACCACGTAGGTTACGTAGATAGTAAAGTTTCGCACGGCGTACTTTACCACGGCGAATAACTTCGATTAGCGCGATTTTTGGTGTGTGTACAGGGAATGTACGTTCAACACCTACACCGTAAGATACCTTACGTACTGTAAATGTTTCGCTGATTCCACCACCACGACGCTTAATCACAACACCTTCGAATACCTGAATACGTTCACGAGTACCCTCGACAACTTTTACGTGTACACGTACAGTGTCACCAGGACGGAACTCAGGAAGGTCTGATCTTAGTTGTTCTTTCGTAATTTCTTGAATAAGTTTTTGCATCGTCTCTTTCAACTCCTTCCAACAAATGCTCATGCCGGCATAAATGCTCATTGCAGCGGAACACCGTTTTAAGGGCCAAGTTCTTCTGAACTCAAGCCACAAGCACTATCTTAGCATATATAAATATGGGATGCAACATGATTTTTTAAAAACATCACATACTTTTACATCGCTTTCGTTCGGTTTGTAAAATTGAGGATAACGACTCTCATGAAAAAAGGCCGTTATTTCTTTTCGTTGCTCTCTGCCTTAATTTCCGCAAGCCACTTTTGCTGCACCGGCGTCAATTCGTGCGTTTCAAGCATATCTGGACGACGCTCAAACGTTCGTCTAATAGACTCCTTGTCCCGCCACTCGGCAATCTTCTTATGATCGCCTGATAATAAAACGTCCGGAACTTTCATTCCTCTGAAATCCGAAGGCCTTGTATAGTGAGGATGCTCTAAGAGCCCTGTACTGTGCGAATCCTTCATTGCAGAGTCTTCGTTCCCTAACACTTCAGGAAGTAGACGTACGACGCTGTCAATCACGACCATCGCCCCAAGCTCGCCCCCTGTTAGCACGTAGTCCCCAATGGAGATTTCGTCCGTTACTAGATGTTCTCGAATTCGCTCATCGTACCCTTCGTAATGACCACAGATAAAAATAAGATGGTCTTCTTTAGCGAGCTCTTCTGCCTTTTTTTGCGTGTAACGTTCACCTTGTGGACACATAAGCACGACGCGTGGCTTAACGGCTTCTTTTGTTACTTCTTCGATCGCATCAAAAATAGGCTGCGGTGTTAAGACCATTCCTGCACCACCACCATATGGATAATCATCGACGTTTTGATGCTTATTCGTGGAATACTCGCGAAAATTCACCGTATGGATTTCAACGGCCTCTTTTTCCTGAGCCTTTTTTACAATTGATTCTCCGAGCACCCCTGAAAACATCTCTGGAAACAGTGATAGCACATCAATTCTCATCAGTCTAAAAGTCCTTCCATTACGTCAATTTTAACCGTTTTATTTGCAATATCCACTTCTTTTACAATTGATTCAATGTAAGGAATTAACGCGTCTTTTCCCTTTGGACGCTGCACAACCCACACATCGTTCGCACCCGGTGTTAATACTTCTTTAATCTTACCGATTTTCTCCCCAGCCATTGTATAGACCTCACAGTCAATAATTTCATGGAAATAAAATTCGCCTTCCTCAAGCTCACCTAACGCACTCTCAGGAACCTTCACAAGACTATCTTTAAACTGCTCCACTTGATTGACGTTATGATAGCCTTCAAATGTTAGTAAGTTAAAAGTTTTATGCTCGCGGTGACTTGAAATCGTCACTTCAATTGGCTCTGTGCTGTTTGGTTTAAATATGTACAATTTGTTCCCTACTTCATAGCGCTCATCTGCAAAGTCCGTTTTGGAAATGACGCGTACTTCTCCACGAATACCATGTGTATTGACGATTTTTCCTACGTTAAACCAATTTTCCATTATTCGCTCACCTCTATCGAATCTCTACTATAATCCCATCTTTTACGATGATAGATTTCTCTTGCTGAACACTCTCCCATACATCTCCAACGTGCACAGGTACAAGTCCCTCTATTTCTTTTTCCATTAACTCACTGCCAATCGGCAATGTATGAAGCTGCTCAATTTGAAAATCAAGTATTTTCATTTTTTCTATTCTTGCCGCACGCTCTTTTTCAAACTGCTGCTCAAGGAGCACAGAATGACTTTTTTGGTTTTTTTCTAACCTTTTAAGCTGAAACGACAATTGCTGGAGCTCCTGCTGAAGAAAGCTTTTTCGTTCATTAAAACGATCGAGCAGCTTCTGCCTGCTAGTATCCGTTAAAATTTGTTTCACCGTTACTTTTTGAATAATCTCCATACCATTCCCCTTCCTATACAAAGTATATACTATTTTCTCCTTCATCAGACAGTTGGTACCTATATGATATCGATTTCTCGCTCACACAAGCATAAGCCTTTTCCTTTTATCCAATGATCGAGAAAGCAATTAAGAGACAAAAATAGGACGACCCAAAAGGAAGAATTCCTCCTTGTGAGTCGCCCTATCACACCCCTCATTTTTATTTGCATAAAAGAAGAGGAATTGTGAGGAATGAATCATACGTTGCCTCATAACGTTATCTTACTCGACAACTTATTGATCAAACTTCACATACACTTTCTTATCTAGTTGAGATCCTGCTGCATACGCAACAGTACGAATCGCTTTGGCAATACGACCTTGCTTGCCGATTACTTTCCCCATATCATCAGGGTGAACCGTTACAAGGTAGGTAACACTATGATCTTCTAACACTTCACGAACACTTAGTTCATGAGGATTATCAATAAGTGGCTTGACGATCGTCTCAAGTAGGCTTTTCATTTCGTCCTACTTATTTACCTAGTTTAGCGTTATGGAATTTCTCCATGATACCTTCTTTAGAGAAAAGGTTACGCACTGTATCAGATGGTTTTGCACCATCTTTAAGCCATTTAAGAACTAATTCTTCGTTGATTTTTACTTCTGCTGGTTGAGCTACAGGATTGTAAGTTCCAACAGTTTCAATGAAACGTCCATCACGTGGTGAACGAGAATCAGCTACTACGATACGATAAAAAGGAGACTTTTTTGCTCCCATACGTTTTAAACGAATTTTTACTGCCATTTAAAAGCACCTCCGAAATTGTTTCACACAGAATAATATATTAGCAAACATTATGGACACTGTAAAGGTTTTTTTCTTAACAGAATCTTCTTTTCTGTTCCGTTGCCGTTGTACAGGCCCAAAATGCAAGTATCACGTTTCAAATTTCACCGTTTTTATTACGGTAGGAACGGAAATTTCATCCCTTTTTTCTTACCTGATTTCGCCATGCCAGACATTTGTTTCATCATCTTTTTCATGTCTTCGAATTGCTTGAGCAGTCGGTTTACCTCTTGAACAGACGTACCGCTTCCTTTTGCAATGCGTTTACGACGACCGGCATTGATGATTTCAGGATTTGTTTTTTCTTTTTTCGTCATTGATTGAATAATCGCTTCAACGTGACCAATTTGTTTTTCATCTACTTGAACGTTTTTCAGACCTTTAATCTTATTCGCCCCAGGAAGCATTCCTAACAGCTCATCGATTGGTCCCATTTTACGAACTTGACCTAGCTGATCTAGGAAATCATCAAACGTAAAGGACATAGTCTTCATCTTTTGCTCAAGTTCCTTCGCTTTCTCCTCGTCAACAGAAGCCTGTGCTTTTTCAATAAGCGTCAGCACATCTCCCATTCCTAAAATACGAGAAGCCATTCGCTCCGGATGGAATGCTTCTAAAGCATCGAGCTTTTCACCCATCCCGATGAATTTAATTGGTGTATCGGTTACAGATCGAATGGATAGGGCCGCACCACCACGTGTATCACCGTCCAATTTTGTAAGTACAACTCCAGTCAGACCTAGCTGTTTGTTGAAGCTATCCGCTACATTTACAGCGTCTTGTCCTGTCATTGCATCTACCACAAGGAAAATTTCCTGTGGATTCGACAGTTCCTTGATTTGCGTTAACTCATCCATTAAATTTTCATCAATATGAAGTCGACCAGCAGTATCAATCAAGACATAATCATGATGTTCTTGCTTCGCATGCTCAATCGCTTGCTTTGCAATTTCCACTGGGCTCACCTGATCTCCAAGTGAGAACACAGGCATATCTAACTGTTTACCAAGCGTTTCTAACTGTTTAATTGCCGCTGGACGATACACATCCGCTGCAACTAAAAGAGGTTTACGATTATGCTTTTTGCGTAGGAAGTTAGCTAGTTTACCTGTCGTGGTTGTTTTACCTGCACCTTGCAAACCTACCATCATTACAACAGTTGGTGGCTTTGACGCAGTCGCAATTTTACTTTGCTCCCCACCCATTAGTTCTGTGAGCTCTTCTTTAACAACTTTTACAACCTGCTGACCTGGTGTTAAACTTTTCAACACTTCTTGTCCTACAGCTCGCTCGCTCACACGGTTTACAAACGTTTTAACTACTTTAAAGTTTACGTCTGCCTCTAGTAAAGCTAATCGAACTTCACGCATCATTTCTTTTACGTCTGCTTCGTTAACTTTCCCTTTACCTTTTAACTTTTGAATGGTACTTTGCAAACGGTCGGCTAATCCTTCAAATGCCATATACGCCGCCCCCTAATCTAATTTCTCAAGCAATTTTAAAAGAGAATATAGCTCCTCATCTTCAATATGATGAGCGCGTAATTTCTCTTCAATTTTTTTGAATAATTGTTGTCGCTCTTGAAACCGTTGAAACAGTAATAGCTTTTCTTCATATTGTTCAAGCATCTGTTCTGTTCGTTTAATATTGTCATACACTGCTTGACGACTAATATTATACTCTTCAGCTATTTCACCTAAGGAATAGTCATCTAAGTAATAGAGTGACATGTAGTTTCGCTGCTTTGGAGTTAACAACGATTGATAAAAATCATATAAAAAATTTATTTTCGTCGTTTTTTCCAGCATCTGACTACTCCTCCTTGTTAAGTGAAATCACTTTACATGTGCTATTTTATCGACTCTAACAACGGTTGTCAAGTTTTTTTCTTAACAGCTTATTTTATTCTTCTTCAGCCATGCTTTCGTCATCAACTTGATTCGCAAACAGACCGTAAATATATTGTTCCGTATTAAATGTTTGCAGATCATCTACTTTCTCGCCAAGGCCAATAAATTTGACGGGTAATCCTAGTTCATTACGAATTGCAATGACAATTCCACCCTTTGCGGTACCATCAAGCTTTGTCAGTACGATTCCAGATACATTCGTTGCTTCTGAGAATGTTTTTGCCTGACTAAGAGCATTTTGACCTGTTGTTGCATCTAATACGAGCAGTACTTCATGCGGTGCATTTGGAACTTCACGTTCAATCACACGCTTCACTTTTTCAAGTTCTTTCATTAGATTTACTTTATTTTGCAAACGGCCTGCCGTATCACAAAGAAGAATGTCTGCGCCGCGTGCTTTCGCTGCTTGAATCGCATCAAACATAACCGCTGCAGGATCTGAACCGGCCGCCTGCTTCACGACATCAACATCTACGCGCTCGCCCCATACTTCAAGCTGTTCAATCGCACCTGCACGGAACGTATCGCCTGCTGCCATGACCACTTTTTTGCCTTGTTGCTTGAACTGATTTGCGATCTTACCAATCGTCGTTGTTTTCCCTACGCCATTAACCCCGACAAATAGAAGAACCGTTAGACCTTCTTGTTGAATATTAAGCGCTGCAAGATTTTCTTCACCTTTTTCGTAGATTTCAACAAGCTTTTCTGAAATCACGTCCTGTACTTCACGTGGGTCTTGGATATTACGGCGACGCACTTCCATCTTCAGCTCATCAATTAATTCCATGACCGTGTTCACGCCAACATCCGCGCTAATTAAAATATCTTCAAGCTCTTCAAAGAAATCTTCGTCAATTTTGCGATAGCGGGCAAACAAATCATTCATCTTGCCGCTAAATGCCGTTCTTGTTTTTGTTAATCCATCTCGAAACTTCTCCGTTACGGAATCCGTTTGCTGAGTGATTTTTTCTTTTAAACGTTTAAAAAAGCTCATTCATCAACTTCCTTTCTTTTTTTACACGAGTTGTTTCGTTTCTTCAAGTTTAACTGATACGAGTTTTGATACGCCCGACTCCTGCATCGTCACCCCATACAGCACGTCCGCTTCTTCCATCGTCCCTTTACGGTGTGTAATGACGATAAACTGCGTTTCATCACTGAAGGTTTGCAGGTAAGTAGCAAAGCGTTGTACGTTTGCTTCATCAAGCGCTGCTTCCACCTCATCAAGTACGCAAAACGGAACAGGACGTACTTTTAGAATAGAGAATAAAAGCGCAATTGCGGTTAGTGACCGCTCTCCCCCTGATAAAAGACCTAGGTTTTGTAGCTTTTTACCTGGCGGCTGTGCAACGATATCCACCCCTGTGTTTAATAAATCATCTGGGTTTGTTAATCGTAAATCAGCTCGTCCTCCGCCAAATAAACTCGTAAATACCGCATCAAACTCAGCTCGAATACTTTGGAACGTTTGAGAAAAACGTTTTTTCATTTCTTCGTCCATTTCCTCAATGATTTGATACAGCGTTTGCTTCGCTTCGTCTAAATCCTCACGCTGTTCATTTAAGAACGTATAGCGTTCGTGAATACGGTCATACTCTTCAATTGCCCCCACATTAACAGGACCTAAATCAGACAGTGCCATTTTTATGAGCTTAATTTTTTTACGTGCTTCTAGGATATCCATCGTCAGCGGATATTTCTCTTTCGCCGCTTCAAAGCTTAAGCCGTATTCCTCTCGGAGCTGATGCAGACGGTTATCAAGCTCCACTTCCATACGGTTCACTTGAACTTCTTCATCTTTTAGAGAATTTGCTACCTGCTTGTACTGACGCTCAATCTCCCTCAGCACACCCTCAGCCTCATCAAGCTGACGCTGTGAAGCAAGGCGATGATCCTGTTGCTTTTGCAGAAGGCTTGCCACTTCGTTTTTCTCTTCTAGCTTCTGCTTTGCCGCATCCTCAAGTGTGAGCTCACCTGAGTCGTTAGACGTCATTTCAGTTGTTAAGAGAGATAGGTCTTCTTTTACTTCTTGAAGACGCTTCGTTGTTTGATCGATCTCAAATGTTAAGCGCTCCTGCTTTTCTTCTTGATTCGTTAAAATTTGTTCTTTCCCTGCAAGCTGTACTTTAATCTCGGTTAGCTCACTTTGAACCGTTTCCTTGGATGACTTCTGTTCATTTTTACGAGCCGTCACATCAGCAATTTGCTCATCAAGTAGCATAAGCTGCTCTTTGTGGTTAGCTAACGATTGGTTAAGCTCAGAAATGCGCTGATGCATCGTTTCCTTATCCTGTTCAAAGCTGGCAATATCTTGATCATAAATCGATAGTCGATCATTTAGTGCTTTTTCTTCTAAGCTAAGTTTATGAATCGTTGCTCGCAGCTCCTGCTCCTGCTCTTTAAGCGCTTCAGCCTCTGTGCGCTCGTCCGCTACTTTCACTTCTCCACGCTCGATGGCTTGCTTTAGCTTTTTAACCTGCTCTTCTAAAATGGTCGTTTTTTCTTCCATATCAGCAAGTTTTGCTGTGATCGTTTCTAATTCACGCTGTCTGCTAAGAAGCGAATTGGTTTTCTGCTTCACAGCTCCACCCGTCATGGATCCACCTGGATTTACTACGTCTCCGTCAAGCGTGACAAAACGATAGCGGTGCTGTACAGACTTAGCTAGCTCATTGGCAGATTTCAAATCTTTCACAATGACAATTGTTCCTAGAAGATTCGTTAAAATATGATGATATTTTCGATCATACTGAAGAAGCTCTGCCGCAATTCCAACAAACGCACTGTGATTGCGTAGCGTTTGCTCATGATACGATGAAACTTCTTTCCCTTTTATTGCGGTCATCGGTAAGAACGTTGCTCGCCCGTGCCCATTGCGCTTTAAAAAACTGATCGCTGTACGCGCGCTTTGTTCATCCTTCATCACAACGTGCTGAGTGGCGCTTCCGAGCGCAATTTCAATCGCTGTTTCGTATTCCTTTGGCACAACGATTAATTCTGCCACAGCGCCTTCAATACCAGAAAGTTCCTGATCACGTGCTTTTAACACTTCTTTTACACCTTGAAAATAGCCCGCATAGTCTTCTTGCATCTCTTCTAGCATATCTTTTCTGGACTTTGTTTGCTGCACGTATTGATAGGCTTGATATAATGTAGACTCTTTTTTACGATAGTCTTCTCGAAGCTTCTCAAGAGATGCTTGTGTATCCTTAAGAGCACGTAACTTTTTCTCAAGATCATTTGAAAATGCTTGTAGCTTTTCATCTTCCGCTTCTTTTCGCACACCAAGTTCTTCTCGTTCACGAACATAGCGCTCATTCGTCTCATCTAAACGACGCTGTTTGTCACTATTTTGTACGAGCTGATTTTCTAAAAAAGTACGTTCATTTTTAAACGTTGTTTGGTTATTCACGACCTCAAAGTATTCACTTTTCAGTTCTTCAAGTTTTTCTTCGAGATTTTCATTGTAAATAGCAAACAGCTCTTGCTTTTTCTTAAGCTCTTCCTTCATGCGTGCTACTTCTTCTCGGTATGTAACCAAATGGCCAACTTCTTGGTCCCTTGCCAGACAGAGCTCTTCTAGCTTGTGCTGATACTCTAATACAAGTCGCTCCATCTGCTGCTGATTCTGCTTGGCATTTTTTTTACGTTCTTTTAATACTTCTTTTTTTCCTTCAAGTTTTTCAAGCTCTTCGCTTGTCGTAAGAAGGGATTGATGAAGCTGTTCGATGCCTCGGTCTAGTTCCTCTACCTGCGCTTGAATACCTGTAATCTTTGCTTCATGAGATTGAATGTTTTCCGTCAGCTTTTCTTCTAAGCCTTTATGTTCAGCAATAAGCGCTTTTAATTTCTCCCAGCGCTCGTGAAGCTCCTCAATTTCAAAGGCGGTTACTGCGACATCTACCTTTTCAAGCTCTTCTTTCTTTTCAAGGTAATCGCGCGCAACAGAGGCTTGAATTTTAAGCGGTTCCAGCTGCCCTTCAATTTCATGAAGAATATCCATCACACGATTTAAGTTTTCCTGTGTTTCCATCAGGCGGAGCTCGGCTTTTCGTTTACGCGTTTTATATTTTAAGACGCCCGCAGCTTCTTCAAAGATTTTCCGTCGTTCTTCTGCTTTGCTGCTCAGGATCTCTTCAACCTTACCTTGTCCAATAATTGAAAAAGCTTCTCTCCCCAAACCGGAGTCCATAAACAAATCGACGATGTCCTTTAGACGACATGACTGATTGTTAATTAAAAATTCACTGTCTCCAGAACGGTAGACCCTTCTTGTAATACTAATTTCATTATAATCAAGTGGTAAAAACTGATCCTCATTGTCTAAGGTCAGGGTGACTTCAGCAAGGTTCAGCGCTCGTCTCGTATCACTACCGGCAAAGATAATATCCTCCATCTTTGAACCGCGAAGCGATTTTGCTGATTGTTCTCCCATTACCCAACGTACAGCTTCTGTTATATTACTTTTCCCGCTGCCGTTCGGACCAACGACTGCCGTTACTCCGGGGACAAAGTCGATGGACATTTTTTCAGCAAACGATTTGAACCCTACAATGTCTAACCGTTTGAGAAACATAGAAATCCCCTCACTTTCTGGTATTCTTTTTTGACTCATTTCGTAGCAAATCCCCCTCTAAATGAAAAAGGGGGATTTGTTGCCTATAAATCAACCTCTTCATCCATGACAGCTCGGTAGATTCATACGATTCTACTCAAGCCTCCTCACATAATGAAAAAGCAGCCAGGCTTCTTTTATAAGTTCGAGTTGGATTTCAGCTTTGTGATCGCTACTTGTGCTGCTTTTTGCTCCGCTTCTTTTTTCGAACGGCCAACTCCAACCCCTAATTCTTCACCATTCAACGATACCCGTGACATAAACTCCCGATTATGCGCCGGCCCCTTTTCCTGTAAGACCTTGTATTCTAATTGTCCATGTCCGTCTCGTTGGATTAATTCCTGAAGCTGACTCTTGAAATCCATCACATGAGAAAACGCACCGTCATGAATCTTAGGAAACACGATTCTGTCGAGAAACTGCATTACAGCTTCTATCCCTCGGTCAAGGTACAATGCTCCAATGAATGCTTCAAACACATCGGCAAGCAATGCAGGGCGTGTTCGACCACCCGTCATTTCTTCCCCTTTGCCCAGTAACACTAGGTGCCCAAATGACAACTCATTGGCAAACGTTACAAGAGAAGGTTCACACACAATCGCAGCTCTAAGCTTTGTCAACTCACCCTCACTCATCATCGGGTATTTTTTAAATAAAAATTGAGATACGGTTAATTCCAATACCGCATCACCTAAAAACTCAAGTCGCTCATTGTCCTCATGAGGACGACGACGATGTTCATTGACATAAGATGAATGGGTAAATGCTTGGATCAGTAATGATTCATTATCAAAATGAAAGCCAATCATCTCTTGAAACTCTTGAAATCCTTGCTTCATCTTGCTACTAATTCGTCTTTCTCTTCCTGCATAATGTCTAGACATAGGTACCTCCAATAATACCACATACATTTTCTAATTTTTTACCATAACATACTTCATTATAAAACGGGATAAAAAAAAAGATACAGTATCTTTTCAAAAAATGTACATCTTTTTCGTTTTTTTTACCATTTCGCTCATTTTTCTTCATAATGAAGCGAAAAAGCAGGAAAAGCCCCGCTAAAGAACGGGACTTGTCAAAAAGGAAATACAGATTAGATTTTGCTCTGTATGTACGTAACAGCATCATTTACTGTTGCGATTTTTTCAGCTTCTTCATCTGAAATTTCCATATCAAATTCATCTTCAAGCTCCATTACAAGCTCAACTACGTCTAAAGAATCTGCACCTAGATCGTCTTTGAAAGAAGACTCTAATTTAACTTCGCTCTCGTCAACACCTAAACGGTCAACGATGATTTTTGTTACACGTTCTACTACTTCTGCCACTGCCTTTCACCTCCCCTCAAGGTATTATAGAGTATTCTAGTTAAAAATACTAGAAATCTTTCTAATTACATGACCATTCCGCCATCTACGTGAATCGTTTGCCCCGTAATGTATCGGCTAGATTCAGATGCTAGGAATACAACGGTTTTCGCGACGTCCTCAGGCTCACCGAAACGTGAAAGTGGAATTTGTTTTAGCATTTCTGCTTTTACCTCTTCAGGAAGCTCATCCGTCATATCAGTTGTAATAAAGCCTGGTGCGATGGCATTCACCGTAATATTACGCGCAGCAAGCTCTTTTGCCGTTGTTTTGGTTAAACCAATAACACCTGCTTTTGCTGCGACATAGTTCGCTTGTCCAGGATTTCCACTCACACCAACGATTGAAGAAATGTTAATAATTCTTCCTTGGCGCTGCTTCATCATTTGACGAGTTACCGCTTTTGTACATAAGAACACGCCTTTTAGATTGATGTTTATCACATCATCCCACTCTTGTTCCTTCATACGCATTAACAAGTTGTCGCGCGTAATCCCAGCGTTATTAATTAAAATATCCAGCGAGCCGAAAGTTTCAATCGTTTGCTTCACAAGTGATTGTACAGCGTCTGCCTCTGCTACATTCGCTTGAATTGCGACCGCTTCGCTTCCAAGTGCTTTGATTTCATCTACTACTTCGAGAGCCTTTGCTTCGCTTCCTGCATAGTTGACAACAACTTTTGCACCTTGTTTAGCAAGCTCAAGCGCGACCGCTTTTCCGATACCACGAGAAGCACCCGTTACAAGCGCTACTTTATTTTCCAACATACCAATCACCCTTTAATCGCTTTTATAGTTGTTTCCATTGATTCAAGATCATAAACAGAATGAATCGTTACCGAACGGTTCACCTTTTTTACTAGACCCGCTAATACTTTACCTGGTCCAATTTCAATGAATGTGTCCACACCGTTTTCAATCAACGTTTCAACTGATTCGTGCCATCTTACCGGTGAATAAAGTTGTTCAACAAGCTTTTGCTGAATCTCTTCTTTTGACGTGATCGGTTGTGCGACTACGTTTGATACGACTGGAATAGAAGCATCTTTTAATTGGAGCGTTTGTAGTGTGTCATTTAGCTTCTCTGCTGCTGGTTTCATTAAGCTTGAATGGAAAGGGCCACTTACAACTAAAGGAATCGCACGTTTTGCTCCCTTTTCTTTTGCTAGAGCAGATGCTTTTTCTACGCCTTCAACCGTTCCTGAAATAACAATTTGTCCTGGGCAATTGATGTTTGCCAATTGAACAGGATGTCCTTCTGCTGTTACTTCATTTGTCACTTCTTCTAAAAGTGAGGCTTCCATGCCCAATACAGCTGCCATCGTCCCTTTGCCTGCAGGAACTGCCTCGTCCATAAACTGACCGCGTTTGCGCACGGCTACAACCGCATCTTCAAACGTCATCGCATTTGCGGCAACAAGCGCGCTGTATTCCCCAAGGCTATGTCCTGCTACGTAGTCAGCTGAAATACCCGATTCCTCAAAAACACGTAACATCGCCGTGCTTGTCGTTAAAAGTGCAGGCTGAGCGTTGTATGTGAGCGTTAGCTCCTCTTGATTTCCTTCAAAGATGAGCCCTGATAAATCAAATGCTAAGGCTGTATCTGCTTGTTGATAGATGTTTTTTGCTTGTTCATAGGATTCAAAGAAATCCTTTCCCATTCCAATTGCCTGTGAACCTTGCCCTGGAAAAACAAATGCAATTTTACCCATAGAAGTTTCCTCCTTTTAATTCGTTTCGGTTTGTTCTTCTTCAATCGCTGCTTTAATAGTTGAACTCACTTCATGCTCGACCATTGTGAAAGCTTGCTTAATAGCACTGAAAATAGCGGTAGCATCTGATGAACCGTGTGCTTTAATAACCGGGGCTTTTAAACCAAATAATCCAGCTCCACCATATTCAGCATAATCCATCTTTGATTTTAAGCCTTTTAATTGGGGCTTTAAAACGGCTGCTGCCATTTTACTTTTGAACGTGCTTGTAAGCTCTGTTTTAAGCATAGAGAATAGAGAAAGAGCCGTTCCTTCGATCGTTTTTAACGCGATGTTTCCCGTGAAACCATCCGTCACAACAACGTCTGCTACACCTTCTAACAGATCTCTTGATTCCACATTTCCAATAAAATTAAGATTTGCTTCTTTTAATAATTGGAACGTTTGCTTTGTAAGCTCATTTCCCTTTTTATCTTCGGTTCCGACATTCAATAATCCTACGCGCGGAGATGCAATGTTACGAACTTTTTCAGCGTAAATAGATCCCATAATTGCATATTGCAGCAAATGAGAAGCTTTCGCGTCAACGTTAGCTCCCGCATCCAACAGTAAAAACCCTTTGCCATCAAGCGTTGGAAGCGTCGGTGCAAGCGCTGGTCGCTCAATGCCATCAATGCGTCCAACAACAAACAGCCCAGCTGTCATTAATGCCCCTGTATTTCCAGCAGAAATGCAAGCGTCGGCCTCACCGTCTGCCACTTGTTTCGCCGCTAACACCATCGAAGCATTTTTCTTACGACGCACAGCACGAACAGGCTCGTCCATCGCGTCAATTGTTTCATCTGTATGTACAATCGTAATGCGCTCACGATTCGTTAAGTACTGGTTAATTTCTTCTTCTTTTCCCATTAGGGTAATATGTAAATTCGGGAAATGACTAATCGCCTTTTCGGCTCCTTCTACCACCGCTTTTGGCGCGTTGTCTCCTCCCATTGCATCAATGGCTATTTTCATGATGTTCCTCATCCTTTTTATCATAATTTGAGCGAAACATTTTGAACATGCCTGCGAACACGATTTCCTGCCCCACGTAGCTGTTCACTTCTACCGTTGTACGGCCACTGAGTTCAATCTCTGTTACCTTTGCTTTGGCAATTACTCGTTCATTCACCTTCACTTGGCGCAGAAATTTGACTGCCGCATCAGCTGTTAGTGCTAATTCATCGTTAATTAGTGCAACTGCAAGCGAATTAGCTTGTGCAAAGAGATGATGGCCTCGTGCAATTTGATTTCGCTTAAACACGTGTTCTTCGCGAACATCAAAGATAGAAATAGCTGAATGTTCAAGTTCAATATCAATAATTTCACCAATTACCTCTTCAATCGGCAGTGATCGAACTTCGTCCTCAAGCTGTTTTGATGCAACGTGTTTAATTCGTTCACGTAATTCAGGTATTGATAGTTCCAAACGATCTAATCGAATCGTTTGAATACTTACTTCGAATTGATCCGCTAGTTCTTCATCTGTAATAAAGGGGTTTTCATCAATTGTGATTTTCAATAAGCGCTGCCGTTCTTTTTTATTTCGCTTCATTATTCACCATCCGGACTTTTATTACTAGGTACTAACAGCAGTATATAATCATTAAAAATATTTTGCAACCATTATATCAGAAATAGCTATGAAGAAAAGGCGTTGCAATAGGGTTTATCATCACCTTTATCACTAATAGTGCTCTCTCCTACTACCTATTTCCCACTCGAATTGCTCTGCAAAATTAAAAAGGATGTTAAAGAGAGAAACTCTTTTAACATCCTACCGACTACATTGTCTTTAATCAAGCTTTTCTCCTTTTAACGCCCCTGTTTCCTTTAAATATGAGCGTAAAGGCTTATACTCATCGCTCTGCCAAAAAGCGTCGGAGTTCACGAGATTTGTTGCGTCATCACGCGCCGTCTCTAGCGCTCTGTAATCATGTACCATATCAGCTACTTTGAATTCGGGCATCCCGCTTTGCTTTTTCCCAAAAAAGTCTCCTGGCCCACGAAGCTCAAGATCTTTTTCCGATAATACAAACCCATCATTTGTTTCAGTCATGACCTTCATGCGCTCTTTCCCAACCTCTGACTTTGGATCAGCCATTAAAACGCAATATGATTGTGCACTTCCACGACCAACGCGTCCTCTCAGCTGATGAAGCTGCGACAACCCAAAACGCTCTGCGTCGTAAATAAGCATGATCGTTGCATTCGGTACGTTTACCCCTACTTCCACGACCGTTGTCGACACAAGGATTTGTACTTCATTGTCACTAAAAGCTTTCATCACCTCGTCTTTTTCATCAGAATGAAGACGACCGTGCATGAGGCCAACGTTGCATTTTCCAGTAAAATAGTGAGTCAATGTCGCGTGAACATCAATGGCATTTTGCACGTCCAGCTTATCTGATTCTTCAATCAGCGGACAAATAACGTAGGCTTGACGTCCCTCTTCAAGCTCTTTATGAATAAATTGCAGAATGCGCTCAAGCATATCATGCTTCACCCAATACGTTTCAATGACTTTACGTCCCGCGGGCATTTCGTCAATGATGGAGACATCCATTTCACCGAACACCGTAATCGCAAGGGTTCTTGGAATAGGGGTCGCCGTCATGAAAAGAACGTCCGGGCTTTCTCCTTTTTCGCGGAGCACACGTCGTTGCTCAACGCCGAAGCGATGCTGCTCATCTGTAATAACGAGGCCGAGCTTTTCAAAGACGACTTCATCTTGAATGAGCGCATGTGTTCCTACAAGAACTTGTATTTCATTGTTTTTTACTCGCTCGAGCATTTCACGGCGTGCTTTTCCTTTAACAGAGCTTGTCAGCAGTCCAACGTGAATTCCTACTTTTGAGAGCATCTCCTGTAGCGAATCTACGTGCTGCTCTGCGAGAATTTCAGTTGGAACCATTAAAGCTCCTTGATAACCAGCAAGAACGGTCGCATAAAGAGAAATGGCAGCGACGACCGTTTTCCCCGATCCTACGTCCCCTTGCAACAGTCGATTCATTCGATAGGGCGATTTCATGTCATACGTAATTTCATTTACAACTCGCTTCTGAGCGTTTGTAAGGGGGAAGGGAAGCATATTCGTGAATTCCACAAGCTTACTTGAATCAAATGCTTGCTGAACACCCGGTGCCTGCTCCCGCTCCATTTTACGAAGCGCCTGCATTTTTAGTTGAAACAATAAAAATTCTTCGTATACGAAACGTCTTCTTGCTTGCTTCAGACTATCGTGATCAGGTGGTAGATGCATGACCTTTAGCGCCTCTTGTCGAGACAAAAGTTTATACCGGGCCTGAAGAGACGGCGGAAGTACCTCCTCAAGCTGATCAATATAGCTGTGAAGAGCAGACGCCATATAACGGCGCATCGCCTTTACGGTCACTTTTCCTTTAACAGAGTACACAGGCTCAATTTCCTGCTTACGCTGAAAAGGGCCAAAGTGCAGCTCTTGAAGAGTAACAGTTTGCCTATGTTGATCCCATTTCCCAGAAACCGTCACCGTTTCATCTAGCTTCAGCTTATCCTTGTAATACGGACGGTTAAAGCACGTGACCGTAATAAGGTAACGTCCAACTAGCAGGCGGAACGTTAAGCGAGAACGTTTTTTTCCGAAATAAGTAAGAGTTGGGAGTCCGTGTACTTTTCCCTCTACCGTTACTCTCTCTTCGTGCTTGCAGTCAGCTAAATCTTTTAGCTTGTAATCTTCGTATCGATAAGGAAAGTGCTCCAACAAGTCATACACATTTTGAATTCCCATTTCGTGCAGTGTTAAGGCCGTTTCATTCCCGATTCCTTTTAGCTCAGTAATGGGTATTTGAGTTAAATTACTCACCTTGTGCTAGCGGAATACCAAAGATCTTCGCTTCTAGCGCACGACCTGTTGGCGTTGCCGCTAAACCTCCCTTAGCCGTTTCTTTTAAAGCAACCGGCATCGTTTGACCAATTCGATACATCGCATCAATAACCTCATCACATGGAATTCGACTTGTTACACCTGCAAGAGCCATATCTGCCGCGATCATGGCGTTTGCAGCCCCCATTGCATTACGTTTGACACACGGTACCTCTACGAGCCCTGCAACAGGATCACACACTAATCCAAGCATATTTTTAAGCGTAATGGCCATCGCTTCAGCAGCTTGACTCGGCGTTCCTCCTGCTAATTCAACAATTGCAGCCGCAGCCATACCAGATGCAGATCCTACTTCAGCCTGACAGCCACCTGCTGCTCCAGAAATAGACGCGTTGTTTGCCACCACAAAACCAAATGCACCAGATGTGAATAAAAACTCAATCATTTCTTCGCGCGTCGGATTCAACTTGTGCTTTACCGCAAACAGCGTTCCAGGTACTACTCCAGCTGATCCAGCCGTTGGTGTTGCACAAATCGTTCCCATTGCTGCATTGACTTCGTTGGTTGCTACAGCTTTACTTACCGCATCTAGAATTAAATTACCAGAAAGCGATTTTCCGCTTTTAATATAGTTTTGAATAAGTACAGCGTCTCCACCTGTAAGTCCTGATACAGACTTCACGCCGTTTAAGCCACGTTCTACCGCTTCTTCCATCACTGTTAAATTGCGATCCATTTGCGTAATAATTTCCTCGCGTGATCGACCTGTTACTTCCATTTCCTGCTGAATCATAATCTCCGCTATTTTAACGCCTTTTGATTCAGCTAATTCTACAACCTCAGCCACATTACGAAACATATTTGTTCCCCGCTTTCTCGTTCTTGTTAGTCAACCATACGTGTTACTTGAATAATATTTGGTAGCGTTCGCAGTTCATCCAATACGCTTTCTTCGATGTTGTGATCAACTTCAATGGCCATTAGTGCCACCTGACCTTTTTCTTTACGCGATACTTCCATATGTCCGATGTTAATACGGTGCTTCATAAGAACGTTCGTTACACCAGCGATTGCACCATATCGATCGTTGTGCACAATTAAGATAGCTGGATCTACGCCTGAGAGCTTTAGTTCAAATCCGTTGAGCTCGGTAATTTGAATTTTTCCTCCCCCGATTGAAATTCCAACTACTTCTAATTCACTCTGTTCATCTATTAATTTTAAACGAGCCGTATTCGGATGATCCGTTATCGCCGTTTCTTCGATAAATGTTACGTCCATTCCGCGTTCCTCTGCCATCTTTAGCGATTGAGGAATGCGTTCATCGAATGTATCAAAGTCTAGGATTCCTCCAATTAGCGCAACGTCTGTTCCATGACCTTTATATGTTTCAGCAAATGATCCATACAACGAAACGACTACTTTTTTCGGTTCTCTATTAAAAAGGATTCTAGCTACGCGTCCGATGCGTGCTGCACCAGCAGTGTGTGAGCTAGAAGGACCTATCATAACGGGCCCAATAATATCAAATACGGACTTATACTTCATCATCGTTTCTCCCCTTCACGGTTTCCACTCTGTTCATTAATTTCACTTTGAAAAGTATATAGTAAAATAGCAAAATAAAAAAGTTTATTTTCCGCTGATTTGTGCGCTACATACTCGTGATTTAGCAGACAGATGTCTGATTATAGCCTTCGTCTTTCATTTTATCATGTCTGTGCTATTTCATCATTAAAATCAACGATGTTTTTGAAAGCGTTTTCTAAATGAGTAATTCTGATGAGATTTGTTTATTTCACATAAAACACCTTTGACTAGTTCGGATCTCCGTTTCAGATCACTTCGCTTTCCGCGGGGCGAGC